>CAVSHI010000002.1:0-1411414 GCA_963727845.1 Ignavibacteriota bacterium | reverse complement strand
CAGATCGAAGCCGATTGTCGGAGCGGCGCGCTTGGCTGCGTCGATTGCAAGCGGAATGCCGCGACTCGAATAATCGATTACCTTGCCCCAATTCGCGAAAAAAGGGCATTTTACGAAGCCCGCCCCCAAGAAGTTAAGGATGTGCTCCACGAAGGAGAAAATCGTGCAAAGGATGTGGCGAACAAGACAATGGCCGAAGTGCGCGATGCCATGGGAATAGGTCAAGTCTGAAAAAAAGACTTGCTTTTTATCAATATTTTTGATAGCTTCTCAAATAATCTATCCGAAAATTAATAGAAATTCTTGAGGTAGCTATGGGCTTTCGTATTGTTTCTACTTCATTGGTTATCTTGCTTCTTGTTGCTTTCCCGGAAATGTCCAGCGGTCAGAACTTCTGGCAAAGCGTTTCTATCCCTTCGATTACTACCACCGTGAATGACTTGGCAATAAGTTCCAGCGGTACAATTTTTGCCGCCACTCTCGGGAGCGGGATCTATCAATCTACTGACAATGGAACGACGTGGACGAAGGACAGTACGGGCGGTTCATATTTCTATTCTCTTAGCATCAGTCCAAACGGGACAATTTTTGGCGGTTCGTATCTGGGATCAATTTATCGTTCGACGGATAATGGGACTACCTGGACTTCTGCGAAGGTTGGCGCGCTTGCGGACACGGCCAATTCCATCGTGACATGTTTCACCTACGATGGATCGGGCAACGTCTACGTGGCAACGGGTCTCAACGGGATTTTTTCCTCCAGTGATGAAGGAGTTACCTGGAATTCGGTTCTTACCAATTTCATGTATCCGTTTGCGATGGCATTCGATGCTCAGAACAATTTTCTTGTTGGAACCTTCGGCGACGGCATGTTCACCTCGCCGAATGCCGTAAGCCCGACGTGGAACCCCTCCGGTTTTTCTATTTTTTCGAATTATAATGTTAGCGTTCTTGATTCCCTGACCATTGATTCTGTGTATATTGATTCTGTCCATCATACGGACACGACGTATCATACTACGGGAACGGATTCTGTTGTTTACATTGTGACACGCTACGGAGTCAAGGCCATTACTCATCCGCTTCGTGCCGATACACTAAAATTGCAGATCGATTCCATACACTACGCAAGATCAATCATCAAGAGTAAGACCGCGTTGGATACCGTCCAATCGAACTATTTCTATAGCGTTAATTTTGGAGATTTTCTGCGTGTGAATACGATTGCAGCAGGTGCTGACGGTCAACAATATGCCGGAACAGACAAGGGCGTGTGCCGGCGCATATCGTATCTCGATTCTTCCAAATCCAAAACGAACCCCGTGAGAGTGACGTATTGGCAGGAAGTTACATACCCGCTCGGGTTCCAGTACATTTTGTCGCTCGTGGCAACTGCCGGCGGCCAGGTGTATGCGGCAACGATGGGAAATGGTGTGTTCGGCTCTTTGGACAGCGGCACAACATGGGCGCAGGTTGATACCGGTATAACGTTCAGGAATGCCCGGACGACACTTGCAAAGAGTCCGGCGGGCTATCTGTACTGCGGGACGGCGAAGGGCGGAATATACAAGAGCAAGAGCCCGGTTTCGGTCGAGGCGCCGGTTACCATAGAGAAGCATGCGGCGATTCATTCCCAATTTGTGTTGGAACATGGATATCCGAATCCCTTCAACCCCACGGCAACAATACCGTTCATTTTGAATCAATCGGGCCGTGTATCTTTGAAAATCTATAACACACTGGGTCAGCTCGTATCGACGTTGCATGATGGGATGCTCGATGCAGGACAATATGCGATTCCGTGGGATGCATCCGGATTCCCCAGCGGCGTTTATTTCTATCGGATGCAATCCGCTTCCGACGTTCAAACCGGCAAATTGGTATTGATGAAGTAATTCCCTTCATCGCAAGTGCCGATGAGTGGGAGAACAGAATAAGAAATAGCCCGACGGCTTGGCGAGTCCATGTGTCACTGGAGTTCGACAGGCCGTCTTTTTTTTCTCGATAACTTGTCTCTGTGACGTGAATTGACGTACAAAGTCCGGCTCCAGACATTTGAAGGTCCGCTCGACCTGCTTCTCTTTTTCATCAAGCGCGATGAGCTGGATATCTACGACATTCCCATCTCGAAAATCACTAAGGAATTCCTTGAGTATTTGCATCTGCTCCAGGAACTCGATCTGGAGGTCGCCGGTGATTTTATTGTCATGGCGGCAGAGCTGATGCAAATCAAGGTCAAAATGCTTCTCCCGAGAGGACCGGGGGAAGAGGAAGAAGAAGATCCCCGCGCCGAGCTGGTCAGAAGGTTGCTGGAATACAAACGCTACAAGGAAGCCAGTACGATCCTCGCGATGCTGGAGCACGAACAGACAAAGCTGTTCTACCGAAAGGACTTCCATTCCGATACGAAGACGATTGCGCTGGAGGACCAGGAAGAAAGCCTGAAGGATATTACGATGTTCAATCTGATTTCTGCCTTCAAGAAGGTTCTTGACAGCGTTCCGAAGAAGGTATATCACGACATCGAGCTGCTGAATGTCACGATTGACGAGCAGATGAGCTTCATTGCCGATGTTTTCCGGCTGAGGGAGGAGACGACGTTTTTTGAGCTCGTGTCGCATATGACGGAAAAAATTCGTATCATTGTTACTATTATTGCCATGCTCGAGATGGTGAAAAATAAGATTATCGGTATTCGTCCAACGGACTATGAGGACGATTTCATAATTTATAGAATACGGAGTGAAAGCGCCTGATGGAACAAGTTCCCCTGTCGGAAAGCAAGCATCACATTGTTGAAGCTCTCATCTTCGGGTCGGATGAACCGTTAACGGCGAAACAAATTATCGAAATCCTCGGCTCTTCGGAGAGTGCCGGCCCACGCATCCGCTTGAAAGAGGATGAATTGTTCGGGATCATCCGCGAATTGAACGCGGAGTATGTTCAAACGAGACGGTCGTATCGTATCACGCAGATTGCGGGAGGATTTCAATTTGCCACCATGCCCGAGTTTGCGGAGTGGCTCGGACGGATGGTCAAGGAGAAGGCGAAACGAAAACTATCCCAGGCAGTTCTCGAGACGATGTCCGTGATTGCGTACAAGCAGCCGGTAACGAAACCCGAAATTGAAGCCATCCGCGGCGTTAACGCGGACTATGCGATCCAGAAACTGCTCGAACGCGGTCTGGTGACGATCATCGGCCGGGCCGTCACGCCGGGCCGACCGCTTCTCTACGGGACGACGCAGGATTTCCTGAAACATTTCGGAATCAATGACCTGTCCGACCTCCCCAAGCCGCGCGAGATCGAAGAGATCATGGCCGACCAGGGTTTCGAGATGGAAAAGGAACTGCTCAAGCGCATGGGCAAGACCGACGAAGAAATTGAAGAGCAACTCGGCCGGACCGTCGTTACGGAAAATGGCCTGCTGCACGAATTGCCGCCGGAGGAGGGGAGCGAGCCGCCGTCTCCGGAAGCCGATGAAGGCGCGTGACCGGTTTGCATGCAAGACGCCTGGTTGAACGATAGCAAGCTCCCCCGGGTTTCTCCTCAACTATTCAGCATGATTTTTTTTGGAATCGTCTCTTCAGTACATGATTCTCGCCTCATCGATTTCTCCAATGCCCTGCACAATACCATGAAGATGCGTGTATGAAAGAAGGAACTGCACAGGAAATGCTCGTCCGTCTCAACAAATTCATCGCGCACGCAGGCGTTTGCTCGCGTCGCAAAGCAGATGAGCTCGTACGATCCGGGAAAGTGCGCGTCAACGGGAAAACTGTCTCAAACCTCGGGATGAGAATCGACCCCGAAAAGGACAGCGTTTTTGTGAATGAGAAACAGGTTGTGACGCTGGATGAGCCTGTCTACATCGTTCTGAATAAACCCAGAGACTGCATTACAACGGCCAGCGACGACCGTGGCCGTGCGACGGTCATGGACTATGTGCACGTCAGGGAGCGAGTCTTTCCCGTCGGACGGCTCGACCGCAAAACGACGGGTGTTCTCCTCCTGACGAACGACGGTGAGTTTGCGAACCGGTTGATGCACCCGAAATCTGAAATTAACAAAGTGTACAATGTGGCGCTCGACGAGCCGCTGAAGCCGGGGGACGCTGAACGGCTGGCGAAGGGAGTTCGGCTATCGGAGGCGACGACTGCGCCGGCGGAAATCCACATTCTTCCGGGCGGTAAGAAAAAGGTCGTCGGCATCGCCATCCATGAGGGACGCAACCGGCAGGTTCATCGGATGTTCGAGGCGCTCGGGTACAAGGTCGAGAAGCTCGACCGTGTTGCTTACGGAGGCATATCGTATGAAGGCTTGGCCCGCGGACAGTCGCGTTATCTGACGAAGAGAGAATTGAGGGCGCTGAGGGAGTTGGCGGGGGCGGAAGTCGAATCAGGAGGCAAATCTGAGTAATGAGTAATGAACAATGAATAATGAGCAATTGGTCTTGAGGTTTGAGCTAATCGCAGAGCCATAGCCAAGAGCTAATAGCTAATAGCCAAAAGCCAAAAGCTCCCCCATCCTCCATCTTCCATCATCAATCCACTTCCTACCACCTTCTCGGCACGTTCTTCACGCACCTCACGGTGTCTCTCGCGATGAGCAGCTCTTCGTTTGTCGGAATGACGTATGCTTTGAGTTTCGAGTCCTTGACTGAGATTTCGCCTTCGTTGCCGCCGGCCATCTTGTCATTGAGTTGTTTGTCGAGAGTGAGTCCCATCCATTCGAGGCCTCGACAGATTCGCTCGCGGATGGCGGGACTGTTCTCCCCGATGCCGCCTGTGAACACGATTGCGTCTGCGCCTCCCATTTCCGCAAGGTAGGCGCCGATGTATTTTCGTGCCCGGATGCAGAAAATATCAATCGCAAGCCGTGCGCGCCGGTCCTGTTTTTCGCGTTCCTCGTCCATGAGTTCGCGCATATCGTTCGTCAGGCCTGAGATACCCAGGAGTCCCGACTGTTTATTTAACATCGTGTCGATTTCCCTGCCCGACATTCCTTCCTTGTGGCGGATGAACTCGACAAGAGAGGGGTCGATATCGCCCCCGCGTGTTCCCATTACCAGACCTTCCAGCGGAGTAAAGCCCATGGATGTATCGAGCGACTCGCCGTTCTTGATGGCGCACGCCGAGCATCCGTTGCCGAGATGAAGCGTGACGATGTTGGTGTCTTCATTCTTGATCCCGACCACCTGCCGGTAGCGATAGGCCACATAGCGGTGGGATGTTCCGTGGAAACCGTACCGCCGGATACGATGGCGGCGATAGAGTTGATACGGGATAGCGTACAGGTACGACGTTTCGGGCATCGTTGAGTGGAAAGCGGTATCGAAAACGGCTACCTGCGGCACTCCCGGGCCGAGCAACTCGCGCCCGGCCACGATGCCTTTCAGGTTTGCCGGGTTGTGCAGCGGCGCGAGCTCGATGCTGTCTTCGATCTGTTCAACCACTTTGTCATCAAGCAGCACGGACATTGTAAACTTTTCGCCCCCGTGCACAACACGGTGTCCCACGGCATGGATGTCGGACAGCGAGGTGATGTGCTCAATTTTTGATTCCGGAGAGATAATCCAGCGAAGAATGTAGTCTATTGCACTCCGGTGGTCCTTTATCGCTTCCGCGAGCCGGATTTTCGGTCGGCCCACGACCTCCAGCGTTATGAGCGCTTGTCCGATGACGCGTTCGATGATCCCACCGGCGAGCCGGCGGTCAGCATTTTTTTCGATGAGATTAATATCAGTCTCAATAATCTGAAATTTGACTGAAGATGAGCCGCAATTGAGGACGAGGACATTCATAATGAGGTATGTGAGAGGTTGAACATCGAGTACGTGACCCAAATTCAAAGATACGAAAAAAAAACCGAGAATGCCATTTGAATATTTTAAAAATCCTTTCTATATTTGTCCGGTGAACATCGACACATGACCCGACTATATCGATCGACGACGGAAAAAAAGGTCGCAGGCATTTGCGGCGGCATTGGGGAAATGATGGACATTGATCCGACCATTGTCCGGCTTATCGCAATCGTGCTGACGCTTGCCACGGGAATCGTTCCCGTTCTTGCCGGTTACATTATTGCTTGGTGGATCGTTCCGTTGAAACCACCTACAATGACGGACCGCTAGCCAGACGGGTCTTCACTATGGGGAAACTGCTCAAAATTCTTTTCCTTCCTCTCTGGCTTCCATTCAAGATTCTATGGGTTGTTTCAAAGGTACTGGCTCTCTTTATCATGATATTGTTGATCGCGGCTTTGATCTACGTCGCTCTTCATTTTTTTTGAGCGCATCGACGACGTTGTTCTCTCATTCCATAAATCTCTCGAAGGAGTATTATCTATGAATTCGATTCGTTTGTTTACCGTAATTTCGGGCCTGCTGCTCGTCTTCTCACTCCTCGGCTACGCGCAGCCGTACGATCGCTTTTTTGTCGATAAGACGATGCGTGTGGACTACTATCATACCGGCACGAAAGGGTCGGAGGTCATCAGTCTTGACCAGGTGTACGAGGGCGGTCAGTGGCCCGGCAGCAAGGTGAATTTAACCGATACGCTCAATCTTGGCGAGTATCTCGTGCGCGTGTTCGACATTGCGACAGGTGACATGATTTTTTCGCGCGGCTACTCGTGTCTGTTCAACGAATGGCAATCCACAGACGAGGCTAACGACGGGATATACCGGACATTTCATGAAACCGTTCGTATTCCGTACCCCCGGCAGAGCGTGCAGCTTACCATATCCCGCCGCGACCGACAAATGATCTTTCATGAAATATTTTCCACCCTCATCGATCCTCAATCTCCGAAAGATATACGTCGCGGGAAGCGAAGCTCCGGATACAAGGTTGTCCAGCTTGTCAACAACGGTCCGCCGGAAAAGAAAGTCGACCTTCTCATTCTCGGCGACGGTTACACGAAGAATGAAATGGAGAAGTTCCGCAAAGATGCCAGGCATTTTACGGACCTTCTCTTGGGGACAAGCCCGTTCAAGGAACGCAGGAAGGATTTCAATGTCTGGCTGATCGAGGTGGAATCGGCTGAGTCCGGTATCGACAAGCCGGATAAGAACGAGTGGAAGAATAATGAACTCGGCACGAAGTACAATACCTTCAACACTCCGCGCTACGTGCTGACCGAAGAAAATCGTAAGCTCAGGGATATCGCTGATGCGGTTCCCTATGACTTCATCCATATTCTCTGCAACGGCGATCGCTACGGCGGCGGCGGGATCTATAATCTCTACGCGACGTGTTACACAAAGACCGACAAAGAAGGGATGGAATGGCAAATGGACTATGTCTTCGTCCACGAGTTTGGGCATTCTTTCGCCGGGCTTGCCGACGAATACTACAGCTCACAGGTTGCTTACACGGATTTCTACAAGCGAGGAGTGGAACCCTGGGAGCCGAACATCTCCGCCTTGACGGACAAGGATAATCTCAAGTGGAAATATTTTGTCGGCGCGGCCACTCCTATCCCGACTCCATGGGAAAAAACGCAATACGACAGCCTCGAATCCGAACGCGGGAAGCTCGACCGGCTCGCCCCTGATTATTATGAGAAGAGGGAACCGCTCTACCAGGCCGAGGAAAAGCTCATCAAGACTACAAAGTATGCTGGAAACGTCGGCGCGTTCGAAGGGGCAGGATACGCTTCGCAGGGTCTCTTCCGCCCGTCGGCAGATTGCAGGATGTTTTCGTTGAGCCTTGTCGGTTTCGACCCGGTCTGCACTGCGGCGATCAATCGCGTGATCGATTTTTATTCGCGATGATGGCGGCAGAGCGCGGTTGAGCCTGAAACTTGTCCCGGAGCTCGGGCACCGGGGCTGGTGAGGATGGCGGAGGGAAGAGAGAAAAGCGTGATGCCGCCCGCTTCAGCGGACATCCAGCGTTCACGAGCGATTGATCATCGCGGGGCGTGAATGGTCAGTGCGCCGCTCTTTGAAGATCGTCGAGATTCTTCAGGTAATCTACCGCTTCCGGCCTTTCCGGTTCAAGTTCAATGGCCTTATTGAAGAACTCACGGGCCTTGGCGTAATCCTTCATTGTTTGCTTGGCTAATCCCAGCTGCACGGTCGTTTGATAGCTCTTTGGATTCAAAGACAGCGCGTGCTCGAAACTCTTTGCCGCGTTGACTGGATCGCCGTCGCCCATGTACCCGGACCCGAGATTGTAGTTTATCTCCCAGAAATCGTTTCCATTCTGGAGGGCCAGCGTCAGGATTTGAATCATCGGCTTGTAGCTGCCGCTCTTCTGATAGTACCTGTATTCTTCCCGGTACGCCGGGAGGAATGTCTTGTCGATCTCGTATGCTTTTTCGAAGAACGGGATAGCCCGAATTGCGAAACCGGCGTTCAAATAGTACTCAGCGAGGGCATACGCGGGGTAGGCAAACGTTGGGGCGATGCTCATCGCCTGTTTGTAGTGGTCGAGTATTCCGCTTTCATCGTTGCTAAGTTCCAATTTCTTTGCTTCCTGAAGCAGGGTCAGCACGACGGGGGGAACCAGCGCGAGCTTGATGTCGAGCAGGATTCTGAGTTGATGGAACCTCGGCAGAAGGTCCGGATTGTCGCAGGATCGGAAAACATCCCTGATTTCATTTCTTGAGCTTAAGAAATCTTTCTTATAGAAGTCGCCAATCGATTTGAGCATCGAATAGTAAGGGAGCGAAAATGCTGAAGTGTCCCGCCGGAGGTTTGCCAGAAAATCCCCCGGGAACATCGTTTGCCTTCGCTGGAACCGGTCGGAGCACACGCGCACGAAGGATTCGTACGCTTCGCCGATATTGTATCTCGTGAGCGCCGTCTGCATTTCCTCCGGGAGAGCGCACCGCAGAGCGGTCGCGGTGTCGCTGAAATCCAGCGACGAGAAAGCGAATGCCAGCACCGGAATAATGTGCTGATACCGGTAAGCGTTCTCGCCGGTTAGGTTCCCTTCAACGATCCACTGCGTATTCTGGTTGTCGAAGACGACCCGCAGAGAGTCGCGCCACGTGGTGGCGCGGGCGATCGCATTGTCCGCCGTCACTGTCAGTGAATGGACGACCGAATCGAGGGGACTGACCTGCAAGGCGACGTTCGGCAGTGAATCAACGATGAACCTGAACTCAGGCACATACGAATCGATCTGATTGATTTTTTCCTTTGACGGGAGCGTGGTCTGGGCGACGGTCATTACCAATGAGTGAATTATCCCGTCGAGATGATCAGAGAATTGCTGGAAACGCAGCTTCCGCATGGCGGCGTAGCGGGGGAAGATCTTGAATTCGTTATTCTGAATAATCCTGTTGTACACCTGTATGGCTTCTTTGTATTGCTTGCCATTGGCCAGACTTTCAGCCTTTGAAGCAAGAGAAGTCAGCAGAGAATAGCCCGGCCACAATTCTTCCGCTACGCGTATTTCCTGCTCATTCGGCGCATCCCCGATGTCGAGCTTGATGGTGAACGGCTGATGAAGCTGAAGACTTTTTGGGAAACCGAGAGCAAGAGTTTTTGATCCTTCTGGCGGCAAATCCTCTTTCCAGACCTCGTGGAGTTTCTGTTCTCCCTGTTCAACGACAAGCTTTGGCAGGTCGTCCTTAACAAAATCGGCATCGAAATCCCAATCGCCTACCGTCTTGCAGAGGAAATAGATATATTTTCCCCCGTTGACGTTGTCGCTCGTGAGGGGACTCACTTTATTCTGGTTCGATAGGGAAACTTCCATGAGCTTCGGGGATCCCATGCCGAACAAACCCGATTTCTTCCTTGCCACGATCTGAACGGATGGATTTTGACCTTCCGCGATGCAACCGAAAGCTATCGAAAAGAGTAAAAGACCCAGAGAGAATGTGATCGTCTTCATAGCATATCCGTGAGGGATTTTGTAGTATTTGATAATAAAACGCACTAAATATAGATAAATCAATATCAAGAAACAATAGCAACATAGCTACTTGACATTGAATGAAAAAATGACGAAAATAGAAGTATCCATAGAAACCGCCGGCATTTTGCGCTGACGGCTCAACTGTTCAAAGGAGTCCACGGCTCTTGAGGGGTTCATACGAATTCGATAAGATTCGGGAAAATTATCCATACTCATATCAGGTACCTAAGGATACGTGTGTCATGAATAAACTACGTCATGTTCTCCGGCTTGTGCCCGCGAGAGTCTGGGTCATTCTGCTCCTCCCGCTTGCCACCGGCGCCTTGTCCTTTGGAGGCACGCACCGCGGTCTCTTCATGCAGGAAACTCATTCGGTTTCAGTTCCGCAGGCGGATACGCCACGGATGGCTGTGAACGAATCCTCCGGCAGGATCGCGTTGGTAACGGTGGACAATGCACTGAAGCTTTTTGACGGCGCTTCTCTTGCCGAGCAAGCGACGCTCCAGGGCGCCGAAGGTCAGATCTCCGTACTGAGTTTTTCATCCGACGGTCGCACGCTCCTCGCGGGAACGTCCGGCGGGACGGTCCATTCATGGAATTCCGTTAGCGGAACTCTGATAAAAACTTTGAAACTCCAATCCAGTCCTATTGTCGGTCTGGATGCTCTGAAAGGTAGCGCGGCAATCATTGCGACCGGCGACGGCGGCATCGACATTCGCGACTGGATTACCGGTGACAAGGTAGTTTCACTTCCTGAGCTCAAAGAACAAACCACATGTCGGGCGCTTCATCCCAGCGGAAAGTGGATGGCGATTGGTACGTCGGACGGACATATTCATATCTATGATTTCGTGCAGGCAATCGATGCCAAAGTCCTTGCGACGAACGGCGGGAAAATCACGGCGCTGAGCATGAGTCCGGACGGTCGTCTCCTGAGTTCCGGTTCATCGGATGGAACGGTGCGGACATGGGACGTGGGGCGGTGGGCCGTACGGAATAACCTCCTTGGACAACATGGCGATATCACATCGTTAACCATCGATCCAAAAAGTCGATGGCTCGTGTCTACTTCCAAAGACAGCTCTCTCAAGGTCTACAACTTGTTCACCGGCGAGCAGTTGAAATCGATTTCGTTAGCAGGAGGCTATTACACCTTCGCTTCCTTCGTGAGCGACAGGGCAATCTGCACCGCGACGTCGGACGGTCTTCTGAAAACGCTGCTCATGCTCGATGCTCCGCCGGATACTATTGCTCCCACCGTTGTCATAACCCGCCCGGTTGTCGACCCGAATACGAATTCTGCAAAGATCTACCAAAAGGAATATACTCTCGAGGGTGTCGCGTACGATGACAGCATGGTGGCACGGATTGTGGTCGCCGGCAACCCGGTCAAAATGTTTGACCTTGACCCGTCCGATACGCTGCGGTTCCCGCCGGGGGTGAAAACCAAAGGTTTCAAGGAAATGTTGACGATGGACTCGATCGGAACCGGGCAGGTTGATGTGGAGGCGTTCGATGAATGTGAAAATAGCGGCTTGGTGAGTATTACCACACGGCGACTGCCGAGCAACCAGGCGATAGAGGTCATCGCTCCCGTTGATTCCGGAGACGTCGACAAGATTTCGACCCGGTTGAAATTTAAGATCTGGCTCGAAGGGGCTTCCTTTACGGTCTCGAACAACTTGCTCGAGCTTGCAAACAGTCGTGAAATCAAGAACAAGTTGCCGGGGGATTTAATCACCGTGGAAATTCCGCTCGTGTATGGATACAATCAAATCCAGATATCCGCGGTTGGGAAGGCGGGGGAGAGACTCCTAAGGACGATCGGTATCAGCCGCAGGTTGTCGACGTTGCCGCGACCCGCGTTGCTGACGACGCAGCAGGGTTCAGGGAGACCGAATGCAATGAACCCCGGTGAAGATAGGGGGATGGGTATGCAGCGGTGGGCGGTGATTGTTGGAATCTCCCGCTACGCAAGTACAAACATCCCACAGCTAAACTATGCCGATGCCGATGCAAAATCACTGGCTGATTTTCTTCAGACTCCGGAAGGAGGGGGTTTCGAAAGCGACCACATGAACGTTCTCCTGAACCAGGATGCAACGCTCGCAAATGTCCGCAATTCACTATACAATTTTGTTTCTCAAGCGATCGACAGTGATCTGGTGGTTATCTATTTTGCCGGTCACGGCGCTCCGAACCCTCTCAAGCCCGAACAGCTCTATCTATTAACGTATGATAGTGATCCGAATCTCCTGCGGACGACGGCATTCCCGATGTGGGACATTCAGACGGTCCTGGATCGTTACATCAATGCCAAAAGAGTCGTCGTCTTCACCGACGCCTGCCACAGCGGCGCGATCAGCACCGAAATGGGCACGCGCGGCCTGACGGGGGGAAATACAAACCAAATCAACCAGTACCTGAAAAATCTTGCCAACTCGAAACCAGGCGTTGTCGTGTTTACTGCCAGCGCCCAGAACGAGGTTTCCCAGGAATCCGTTGAATTTGGACATGGCGTTTTCACGTATTACTTGCTGGACGGCCTGAAAGGAAAGGCTGATCAAAACAACGACAATACTGTTACGATTAACGAGCTGATGAACTATGTTGAAGTGCAGGTGAAGAGGTATACCAAAGGTTACCAAAACCCCACCCGCAGCCAGACCAATTACGATAAAGAATTACCGATGTCATTTATTTCTCATTAAACAATAAAAGGAGTCAAACTATGAAACGATATCACAATCTGCTGAAGATCGCGCTTGTGGCACTCTCCTGTGCAGTCCTTTGTGCCCGTACCTCCGTGGCACAATCTCATCAGGATGACAAGGTCGGTTTCAAATGGGGATTCGCTGCGAAAGTCGGCCCCGAGGGCGATCGAAAATTCGTCTCCATCAGAAAAGATACCATCATGCACAGCAATGATTCTGTCAAGATGGTGATCGAGCTTACCAAGCCGTGTTTCGTTTATGTGGTTCATCAGGATCCCAGCGGAGGACTTGAACTGTTATTTCCGTACACCCTTACCCAGTTTACGAAGGATTACACGGTCGGAAAGAATTACTTCATCCCGAAAGGACAGGACTGGAGCTACCTCGATCAGAATGTAGGCAAGGAAATATTTCACGTCCTGGCGTCGGCGGAGCGGTTGACGGATTTCGAAGTTGCCTATACGAAATATATTGCGGCAACGGGAACGTACAAGAATGACATGGCGAAAAAGGTTTTGGCTCAGATTCGAAGCACGAAGAAACAATACCGGCTCTACGCCTCGGCGGCCGAGCGTCCGATCAATATCGGGGGCAACGTGCGTGGACTCGTCACTCCTCAAAGCAAACAGCCCGATGTCACCGATGTTGAGGTGGGTATTTCTTCAAAGAGTTTTTACACTAAGACCTTCACCATCGACCATCAGAAATAATACGGTCACTGGAGCCATAACGAAGCCGCTCTTATGAAAATAAAGAATAAACGCATCGCAGCAGCCACGACCGCATTGGTCGTGGCTTCGTTTTTGTTCGTCTACGGTCTCTTCTGGGTCATTCCGGACGTCGTCGGAACCTGGAATTCTTCGCTCGTCGACCGTCTCTTCCAGTACCGATCCTCGAGCAAAATGTTCCATCCGCCGTACGACACGGCCGTGGTCCATGTCGACATCACCGACAGGACGATTAAAGAATTGAAGGGCTCCTATCTCAACCGGGGAGATTATGCGGCGGTGGCGCGTAATCTCGCCGACATGAAAATCGCCGCCCAGGTGTGGGATTTCATATTCCCGGCCCGCATGAATCCGACGGAAGACAGCTTGTTTGCCGATGCCGCAGGGTACGCGAAGACCATGTATGTCGGTACGGCATTCTGGCTGGCGGATAAGCCCGTCTCATCGGTGGATACGAGCGCCGTGCCGGACAACATCCAAATTCTCAAGAGCACAAAATGGAACGTCAAAGTCGAAGGAGGCGCAGGGGATTACTACTTTGGCTACAACCCGTCGGTCTCTTTCGCGGATCTCTCGAAGGGATTGAAGGGGATGGGATATTTGAATATGGATCCGGACCCCGATGGTTCTCAGCGTCGTATACCGCTTCTTATCCATTATGACGGGGCTTTTTTCCCCAGTATTGCCTTACGTGTCGCGTGCGATTATTTGAATGTGCCTCAGGAAAATATCGTTGTGAAAGCGGGCTCGATCGTTCTCACCGGTGCGCACAAACCGGGCGCCGAGGTGCACGATATTTCAATTCCTGTCGACCGGCATGGCCGCATGATTGTCAGTTACATCGGACCCTGGGAGTTCCTGCAACATTACAATTTTGCGACCGTCTGGAATCTTACCGATAACGAAGATGAGAAGGAGTTGATGGGAGACGAACTCTCGGGCAAGATTGTGATCGTTGATGAAATTACAACGGGTTCTTCCGACCACGGCCCCGTTCCGACGGATGAAAGCTTCCCGCTCGGTGGAGTGCATTCGAACGCGATCAATACGATTATCGAGGAGGATTTTCTGACGGAAGCCTCGGAACCGGTCATGCTCGGCATTGAAATCATCCTGATGGGGATCCTGCTGTGGCTCTCCCTGCGATTTTCCTCCCTCACGATGTCCGTCGGCATGGTCGTGCTGCTGCTGGTGTATCTCGGCGGCGCGGGGTTGCTCTTCCTCTACGGTCATTTTATTCTGAACATCCTGCGGCCGTCGCTCATGATCGTCTTCTCGCTGTCCATTGTGCTGGCGTACCGGTATTTCAACGAGGAGAAAGAAAAGGAAGTCCTCCGGAGGTCGTTTGAAGCGTATTTCCCGCCGTCGGTGGTCAAACAAATCATGGCGAATCCGGACATGATCACATCCGCCGGACAGAAGAAGGAGCTCACTATTTTGTTCAGCGACGTCAAAGGATTCACGACTCATTCTGCAAAGCTCAAACCCGACCAGGTTCGGCAAATACTAAATGAGTATTTCGATGCGATGATTGGCATTGTGTTCGAACACGGCGGGACGGTGGACAAATTTATGGGTGACGGCCTGATGGTGTTCTTTGGCGACCCCGAACCTCAACCCGACCATGCTTTGCGTTGCGTCCGCGCCGCGATCGCCATGCAACTCAAGGTCCGTGAAATCCGTGAGCGCTGGATTGCCGAAGGAAAGTTCCCGCTGCAGATTCGAATCGGCATCAACTCGGGGCAGGTGATCGTGGGGAACATGGGTTCTGCCCGACGCCTTTCCTACACGGCGCTCGGCTCCAATGTAAATCTCGCACAACGACTCGAGTCGAACGCGCCCGTGGATGGTATTCTTGTCTCACAGGCGACATACGAGAAAGTGAAGGACGAGGTCCAATCCCGGTCACTCGGCGAAATTCAGGTGAAAGGACTCGAACAACCCGTGCCGGTGTTCGAAATACTTGTGACCTCCTGACAATCGGATAGAATTGTGCCTGCCTGCTGTGCACTCTCTCGAGATTGCACGGCAGGTTTTTTATTTCAATCTCCTTGCTTCTTTCCTTCATTTTTGCTATTTTTTGAAGGAATTCAATCTCGCATAATCCTGGATAGCCCGTGGAAGTTAACCAAAAGTTTCCAACCGACCCGTCTCCTCTTCGAGGATCTCAATGAATTGATGCGGCGAAGGCGTGAGGAGCTCGAAGACTCCTGAAACGCGGCATCAATCCATACCCGTACGCATTCGACCGGACCAGTTTTTCGAAAGAGATCGTTGAGAGTTACAACGAGACTGCCCCCCAGCAGAATGTGGCGGTCGCAGGCCGGATCGTCTCCATCCGCCGGATGGGGAAAGCGTCGTTTTGCCATATCCAGGACTCCCGGGGGAGAATTCAGATCTATCTCAGGAGGGATGATATCGGCGACGTTTACGATGCATTTCGACTCATGGACATCGGTGATTTCGTCGGGGTGGAAGGATTCGTCTTTCGAACGAAGATGGGAGAGATTTCCGTTCACGCGAGACGGCTCGAGATTCTTTCAAAATCGCTCCGGCCGCTTCCCGTCGTAAAAGAGAAAGTCGATGAGCAAGGGATCAAGCATGTCTACGACCCCTTCGCCGACAAGGAACTGCGGTACCGCCAACGGTATGTCGACCTTGCCGTCAATACTCAGGTGAAGGAAGTATTCATCAAGCGTGCCGCCATCACGAAGTCCATCCGGAATTTTTTCGATGCCCGGGGCTATGTTGAAGTTGAGACGCCGATTCTTCAGCCGATGTACGGCGGCGCATTTGCCCGGCCGTTCATTACGCACCACAATGCTCTTGACGTTCGACCTGTACCTCCGGATTGCCGATGAGCTGTACCTGAAGCGTCTCATCGTCGGCGGATTGGATGCCGTTTATGAATTCGCAAAAGATTTTCGCAACGAGGGAATGGATCGTGCGCACAATCCCGAATTTACGATGCTTGAACTTTATGTGGCATACAAGGACTACCTGTGGATGATGGAACTGGTGGAGGAGATGATCGCAACCCTTGCCGTCGAAGTCAACGGCTCTACCCGATGGAAGGTGGGTAATCATGAAATTGATTTTGCGCGCCCATGGAAACGTATCACGCTTTTTGATTCCATCAAGGAAGCAATTGGCAGAGATGTGCGGGGCTATTCCGAAGAACAATTGAGGAAGGTTGTCAAGGAACTCCATCTGGAAGTTGAGGCGAAGGCCGATGCCGGCGCGATGGTCGACGGGATCTTCAGCGCGATGGTTCAACCGGATCTTATACAGCCGACGTTTATCACGGATTACCCGGTCGAGATGTCTCCACTTGCCAAGAAGCACCGAACGGAACAGGGCCTGGTGGAACGATTTGAGGCCATGGTCAACGGCCAGGAGTTATGCAACGCTTTCAGCGAGCTGAACGACCCGGTTGACCAGCGGCGTCGCTTCGAAGAACAGATGAAGCTGCGGGCCCGGGGCAATGAGGAGGCGCAGGTTCTCGACGAGGATTACCTGCGTGCCCTGGAATACGGCATGCCGCCCACTGCCGGTCTCGGCATCGGTATCGACCGGCTTACGATGCTCTTCACCAATCAGGAATCCATCCGCGATGTGATCTTCTTCCCCCAGATGAAGCCCGAGCATTAAGCATGCGCGCAGGAGTTTTGTTTTTTGCCGTTTTCCTGTTTGCCAGTTCCGGCGGAGCCGGGACAACCGGCACCATAGAAGGAAAGGTGCGGGATAAGCAGACCGGCGAGCCGATTGTGGGTGCCAGTGTGGTTATCAGCGGAACATCGCTCGGGGCAGCCTGCGACCTGGACGGGAATTTCCGGATCAGCAATGTGGAGGCGGGGACCTATAACGTCCGGTTTTCGAGCATCGGATACCAACCGATGGTTTACAAGGATGTCATCGTCCGCCAGGATCTGCGCAGCCGGATTACCGCGGAATTGACCCCGACAAACGTCGAACTGGGTGAAGTTGAGGTGATCGCGGAACGGCCTCTCATTGAGAAGGATGAAACAAGCACAACGTTCTCTTTCGGCGGGTCTCAGGTGGACAAATTGCCGGTTCAGAACGTCCAGGATTTGCTGACATTATTCCCGAGCGTGACCCCCGAAGGAAATGTCAGAGGGGGAAAATCAACGGAGGTTGTGTACCTCGTCGATGGATTGCCTTTACAAGACCTCATCGAGGGTGGGTTGGGAAGTTCGTTGCCCAAGAGCTCCATCACGGAGTTTTCGATCCAGACCGGCGGGTTCGAGGCTGAGTACGGAAACGCACTCTCGGGCGTCGTGAACATTATCTCGCGGCGGGGGAGTGATCGATTCTCTGAATTGGTTCGCTTTGAAAAAGACGACTGGCTGCCGACCAGCCTGGACCAGCAGACGAACCGGATGACGGAGGGCGAGTTGACCCTCGCCGGTCCTATTGTCCGGGAAAAAATCCACTATTTCAGCGCGATGACCTACCAGGCAAGCGATACACGATGGTGGCAGGATTTCGACAAGTTTTTTAATTCGCCCATTTCCCAGGAGTTGAGCGGCTTGGCAAAAGTCGATTTCACGCTTTCCCCGAGAGTGCGGTTAACCACCCAGGCAATATACTCATTGAAAACCTGGCACGACTACGAATATAGCTGGCGATTCGATCTTGGCGGTCTCCCGCCGGAAAGCCGTAATTCAATTCGAACATCTGCGATCTTGTCCCACACGCTCTCCGACGACGTCCATTATACGGCCAGCCTGACCGAATCCTACATGCGCTCGCGGATTGGTGACGGGCCAAAAAATGAACTGAATTTGACTCCCTACCAGTACGACTTCTTTCTTGAATACGTCACCCAGGGGAATGAAGCGTGGTGGTCGGATTCGAGGCAGGGGATTTACACGCTGAAGACCGATTTTGACATTCAACCGAATCAGCTTAACATCATGAAGTTCGGTTTTGAGATCAACCAATACGATATTTTTTCCGATGTTGTGAAGTATACGCCGCAGACCACGTACTTTGGGAAAGTCCTGACGGACCTGCCGCAACTTAATTACAGCACGACCTATCACTATTATCCCCGTTCCGGGAGCGCTTACTTCCAGGACAAGCTCATCGTTGAGCACGATGGCGCCGTTGTGAATCTTGGAATGCGCTGGGATTTCCTGGATCCCCGGAGTGAGCGTCCTGTCGTGGAGTACCTGCCGCTCGATACAGCCACCGGCCAGTACCAATCTCAAGTCACGAACTACGTGCCCGCATCGCTGAAGCAGCAGCTTAGTCCCCGTATTGGTCTGTCGTTCCCTCTCGCATGGAACGTCCTCCTCATAATGAACTACGGCCATTACTTCCAATTTCCCCTTTTCGATTATCTGTATTCGGGAATCAATCCGCAGCAGTTGAAAAACGGCGTGAGTGTGCTGACCGGGAATCCCGACCTCAAACCGGAGCGCACGCACGCCTGGGAGATCGGCGTAAAGTACGGCCTCGATGAGCATGACATGTTCAGCGTGACGTACTTCAAGAAGGAGTTCATCGACCAGATTGATTCGAAGACTCTCCTGCCGACAAACGCCACCTCCTCCGGCGATTTCGGATATGCCGAGTATGTCAATAACGCTTTCGCGAGTGCCCAGGGACTCGAGTTTGTTCTCACGCGTCACCGCGCCGAACGGATCTCCGGATCCTTGAGTTACACGTTGATGCAAACCGAAGGTGTGAGCGATTATGTGAACCAGGGAGTCAATCTTGCACAATGGGGATTTCCCGTGGCGAATACTCCCTATCCGTTGAGCTGGGATGTGCGCCATTCCGTGAAGCTTGAAGTGGACGCCAGTCTTCCGTATGATGTTCTGGCAAACGTCGTATGGTCGTTCAGTTCCGGAAAACCTTACACGTACTATCCGACGAAAGATGGTTTCACGCCGATGGACTCGACCATGCCGTTCATTCCGAACAACGCCCGTTTGCCGAGCAACAGCACGGTGAGTTTGAAATTCTCGAAAAGGGTGAGCCTTGGCGGTTTCACAGCTCTGTCGTTCTATGGATACGTGTCGAACCTTCTCAACGCCTTGAACGCACGCTGGGCTGATTCGAACGGACGCATCGGCGGGCAGCTCGGCGACCCTTCTGCGTACTATGACCCGCGCCGCTTTTCTCTTGGAGTCAAGTATGAAATGTAAATTCAGCGTTTCCAATACGCTCGTCAAAGCTCTAACGGTCGTTTCGCTGGGGCTGATTTTCATGCGGTGCAACGAGTCTCTTCCGACGTACAAATTTCCGGACAACGTGCTGTCGTTCCAAACAACCCTGGTGGAACAATTGCCCGACCGTGTCGCCCCGCCGGGCCATCAGATGGTCCATGTGCGCCTCACCGGGGAAAATGTGTACACGGATATCTTCCAGGATTCGGTTGACGTGAAGGGGACGGTGAGAATCTGGTGGCAACGTGACCCGAACCGCTTTCGAACGATATATCTTTCCGTGAAGAATTTCTCGAATCGCAGCCTTATCCAGGATGGACAATTGACGCTGCTCCCGGGAGAACAGTTTACCATGGATGTTTATTGGAACCTCAAAGCCGATGACAGCATATATATACCAAATGTCGACTTGCTGTATCAGCCGCTTCATATTTGCGACGTGAATGTCGAGTGTGGCGATCCGGAGATATTTATCCTCGATGCGTCGGTCTCCATATATGACCGGCTCGGTTTGGTCGTAGCGCCGGAGGTTGAGTTTCCATTCGTCAAGAGAGAGTGCATGTCTATTGGACCCCCGTGTATCTAACCGGCCCGGGGTGAGACGTGAACAGCTACTGATTGGGCAGCACACATTGGAGAACCCACGCATAAGTATCGTCATTCCCACGTTGCACGAGGGCAAGCTCATCGCGCAAACGTTGAAGCAGTTCACGGATGAGCTCCGCCGTACCCATCGTCTTGAGGTGATCGTCAGCGATGGGGGCAGCGCCGACAACACCATCGACGTGGCACGGACGCACGCTGATTCGGTTATTACCAATGAGGGCGGTGAGAAACAGACCATTTCAATCGGGCGCAACGCCGGAGCGGGCGTCGCGCGCGGCGAAATTCTCGTGTTCATCAACGGCGACACTCTGATTGACGACATCGATTATTTCTTTCCCGCCATAAACGAGATCATGGACCGCGTTCACATCGCTGCAGCGACGTGCAAGGTGTGCGTCTACCGGGGCGAGGAGAGTTTTCTTGACAGAGTTTTCCATGGTTTCTACAACCTTTATTTTTGGTCACTCAACATCATCGGCGTGGGAATGGGAAGGGGTGAGTGCCAGATCGTCCGCAGGGAATTATTTTGGAAAGTGGGTGGTTATAATGAAGCAATCGCCGCGGGTGAAGATTTCGATTTATTTGTGAGATTGCGCCGGGAAGGGGAAATAGCGTTTTCCCGGTCACTGACTGTCAGGGAATCACCCCGCCGCTACCGCAAGTACGGCTACCTCTGGATCACCATGCTCTGGTTCATTAATGCGGTGGCGGTGCTTGTGCTGCATCGCTCGGTCGCGGATCATTGGAAACCCGTCCGCTAGTGCCATTCCAACTAATCCCGCTGGAGGCGGGATTATTGTTGGAATGAGCATCCCGCCGCATTTTGGCGGGACAATAAGGGCAAATAATAGTCGGGTGAGAACTAGATTTCCACAAATTGATGCCTGTGACGCAAGAATTTGACTTTCACTCCTTTTTTAAATATACTTTTAAGTTAAATATTAAGAAAGTTAGGCATGAAGAAACGATTTTCGACGTATACCGTTGTGATTTTTTGCTGCCTCGCACTGCTCACGGGGATGCAAATCAGTACCGTCATCTCCGGCGACAACATCTTTGAACAGCTCGGGAAGTTCAAGGATGTATTGAGTCTCACGGAAAAATACTACGTCGAAGAAGTTGATACGCAGAAGCTGGTCGAAGCCGCCATAAACGGCTTGCTGAATCAGCTCGACCCGCACTCCGTCTATATCCCTGCCTCCCAGCTTTCCGCAATCAATGAAGAGTTCCAGGGGTCATTCGAGGGAATCGGAGTGGAATTTGAGGTCGAGTTCGACACATTACTCGTTGTTTCTCCCATCGCCGGAGGGCCGAGCGAAGCCCTCGGAATCCTGGGCGGCGACAAAATTCTGAAAATCAATGACACGTCCTGCATAGGGATCAAAGAAGGAGATGTTCCCAAAAAACTTCGCGGGCCCAAAGGGACCCATGTGAAAGTGTCAGTCTCGCGCGCGGGCGTGAAAGACCTTATGGAATATGATATCGTCCGCGACAAGATCTCCATTTATACTGTCGATGCGTCGTTCCTGTACAATGGCGATGTTGGATATGTCAGGATTAACCGCTTCGCCCAGACGACCCATGATGAATTCCTCAGTGCAGTCACGAAATTGCGCTCAGAGGGGATGAAGAAAATGGTTCTCGACCTGCGGGACAATCCCGGCGGCTATCTCGAACAGGCATTCAAGCTGGCCGATGAAATGCTCCCCGCAGGCAAGAAGGTCGTCTACACCAAGGGACGCCGTTCTGAGTTTGATGAAGAATACGTGAGCAGCGGCAGCGGCAAGTTGCTCGATGTGCCTTTGATCGTGTTGGTGGATCATGGCTCGGCCTCCGCAAGCGAGATTGTCTCTGGCGCTATTCAGGACTGGGATCGGGGGCTGATCGTTGGTGAAACGACATTCGGCAAAGGTCTCGTACAGCGACAATTCGAATTGGGCGATAAGTCGGCGTTCCGCCTGACGATCGCGAAGTACTACACGCCCTCGGGACGGCTCATCCAGCGTCCGTACGGCAAGGACCATGCGGCCTATCGCAGCGCCGTTATCGAGGACCAGGCCGAGGGTGAGAACGTCGAGCACAAAGAGGAACGGGACTCAACCCGCCAGGCCTTCAAGACGGCCGGAGGAAGAGTTGTCTACGGCGGAGGAGGAATCACTCCCGATTACATCGTCCGGATGGATACCCTGACGCACTACGCCGTCGACCTCCGGCGCAACCGGGTGTTTGACGACTTTACCGCTCACTACATGGACCGGAATGGAAAGTCTATCCGGCAAGAGTATGGGAGCGACCTCAAGAAGTTTGCCCGTGAGTTCGAAGTGAACGACAACATGCTCAAGGAACTGGCCGACCTTGCCGCGAAGAAAGGTGTGAAGTTAGACGAAGGACAGTACAAGCACGACATCGTGTACATCAAGGATTTCGCAAAAGCCCAGATTGCGCATGACGTTTGGGGGTTCCAGGGTTCCGTGCGCGTCATGCTTTCGCACGATAGTCAATTTCAAAAGAGCATGACTTTGTTTCCTGAAGCGGAAAAGATCGCCGGGCTCCGCTGACAATTTTCACTCACTACGCATATCGTAATCGTTGCGGAACGTAGCATCAAATCTTACGAAGTGCTGTTTCGCACTTTTCTTTGTCCTGGGAGCGACAACGCCCGCGATTTTCGTATGCGAAGAATTGGACGGCCGGTCAGCAAGGCGGCCCGCCGCGTGAGGCGGGGTTCGATTCCATTTTTCAAGTAGGAGAGGAATTGACGTATAACGTCAGCTATGCGTTCATCGATCTGGGACAGGTTCGGCTTAAAGTCGTGGAGAAGATTCAGAAGGAGGGGAGAACGCTGTACCGGGCGATGGCATACATCGATTCGTACAAGGGAGTCCCTCTGGTAGACCTTCATACGACCTACGAAAGCTTAATTTCTGAGTCACTCTATGCCCGGTGGTTTCGAGCGCGCTTGAAAGTAGAGGATCAGCAGTGGAGAAAGTTCATCTATGATTTTGATTATCCGTCGGGGAACGTGTACGTGGAGGTGGGTCTCGAAAAATCCGATACCGTCGAAAGACGCGACACGCTCAAAGTGAATTCATTGTACCAGGATGGGTTGTCGCTGTTTTTCTTAGCACGGGGCATGGTCAGCTCAACGAAAGGAATGACTGTCCCGGTGATAGTGAATGAGAAGAAGGCGAGCACATATCTGGACTTCAAGAACGAGAGGCAGAGTCAGAAGATCGATGCGGTGGATTACCCCATCGACGTTGTTTATTTTGACGGCAGAGCTGATTTCGTGGGCATCTTCGGTCTCACCGGCGATTTCGAAGGTTGGTTCTCGAATGACGCGGCGCACGTCCCGGTGCTGGCAAAGATGAAAGTCTTGATCGGCAACGTCCGGCTCGAGCTCATGAAATGGACCCGGCCGGGGTGGAAGCCGCCACAGTATTTTGAGACGAGCGGAAAATGATCAGGCCTTTTCGCGGCCGTACTCCGGAGATTCATCCGTCGGCGTTCATTGTGGATAGCGCCGAGATCATCGGCGATGTGGTTATCGGTAAAGAGTCGAGTGTTTGGTTCAACGCCGTGATCCGTGGAGATATCAACTGCATCAGAATCGGAGAGCGCACGAATATTCAGGATGGATGCGTCCTGCATGTGCGGCAGAATGAATATCCGTTGGTTCTGGGTTCGAATATAACGGTCGGCCATGGCGCGATTCTTCATGCGTGTACAATTGAAGACAATTGCCTTATTGGAATGGGCGCGATCGTTCTGGACAATGCCCGCATCAAGCCCTACACGCTCGTTGCGGCCGGTTCGGTCGTTCTCAACGACGCCGAATTCTCGGGCGGCGTGCTTGTTGCCGGAGTTCCGGGCAGGGTCGCGCGACAGTTGACGTCGGACGAAAGGAAAATGCTGGAAGAGTCTGCGAGAAGCTATGTCGAATACGCAGACATGTATCGGAAACCATCATAGCAGAGGTACGTATGAGAATAAAGTTTTGGGGAACAAGGGGTTCCATCCCCACCCCGGGCAAATCGACCGTTCGATACGGTGGAAACACGCCGTGCGTCGAAGCTCAGATTACCCAATGATGAACTTATCATTCTGGATGCCGGGACGGGCATCAGGAATCTCGGGGACGCCTTGATCGAGAACGGAGAATCGATCAAAGCGCATTTGCTCATCTCCCACCCCCATTGGGATCACATCCAGGGATTTCCGTTCTTCAAGCCCGCCTTTATTTCCGGGAATGAGTTTACGTTTATCGGAGGTGAAACGGACAAGGTCACGCTCCAGAAGATGATCGCGGACCAGATGAACAAGATATATTTCCCGGTCCAGCTCAACGAACTGAAAGCGGCTCTCAAATTTCATCGCGTGGAAGAGGAAGAACTCAAAATCTCAAACGCAACAGTCAAAACGATGTATGTCAACCATCCGTCGTTTGCGATCGGGTATCGCATCACCCACGGCGGCAAAACGATTGTCTACATCAGCGATAATGAACCATTCGACCGCCAGGTTGCAATGGCGATCCGGAATGTCGAAGAAGTGATCATCGACCAGTACTCCCGCGTGGCCGGCGACCCGAACCAGCGGATTTTCGATTTCGTGCGCGGTGCCGATCTATTGATTCATGATGCGACGTACACTCCCGAAGAATACGTTGACCGCGTCGGCTGGGGCCATTCGCATTATTTGTTTACACTCAAGGTTGCCGCCGAAGGAAATGTGAAACGGCTCATCCTGTTCCATCATGACCCGTCGCACAGCGATGACAAAGTTGATGACATCCTGAAAAAATGCCAGAAGGAAATTCAGAATCGTCACTACAAGTTCGATTGCCTGGCAGCCGCCGAGGGACTGGAACTTCAAGTGTAGAAATCATCGGTACTGCAGGATGGATTTGACTTTGATGCAATCAGGGTGGTATATTTGTGCAGCGAAAGGGATAGAAGTAGAATTTGAAGCTGGAAAACAGGGCAAGGTCGCGTACTCTTTCTCCTCCGTTGGCATGGCTGGGGAAGGGGCGGGCAATCTGCAAATTCTCCCCCGAGTGTTTGCCTCCCATCAAGCGGGACCGACAGTCGGGTTTTTTATTGCGGATCCATTGATATCGAACCGACAGAATCATGGCATTTGAATTCAAGGAAACTGATTTCAGGAAACTGGGCAAGGCGCTGGGTGTTTCGGCGAAGCGCAAAGGGAACAGCATCCGGTATGAGCTCAAGAATCCGGAGAGCCACCGGAAGATGGCCCTGGAGATCTATCCGAACATTCGCATCGGGAAGAAACGGGGGAATCTGATCTCTGTGTACACCGCGAATGCCCATCTTCAGCTGCATTTTTGTTCCGGGTTCGTCATAAGCGAAATGCTGAATGAGGTGACGTTCATCGGCGAGGACGGCGGTAAATTGTCGGGATTGATTGTGGAACGGGAGGGCGGATGTTCACTCTACGCAAATGTGGACCGGGAAATCCTGTCGGGGGATTTTACGACGCTTGGACCCGAAGTGATGTTGTCCGGGATTGCGCTCTCACTCACGGAAACACTCCTTCCTGAAAGAAGACCATCGTCGAAGAAGAACGTCCGATGAAGTCAATAAGAGTCTTCAACACGCACTCGAAACACCGCGTGCGGCAGAAGGAAACTATTGAGCTTGCCAGACGTGTTCTTAAGGGTGAAGGCTGTTTGCATGCCGATCTGAACGTCATATTCATCGGTGACAAGCGAATGGCGGGAATGAATGCGGCGTATCTCAAACACCGGTATTCCACGGATGTGTTGAGCTTTTCCCTTGCCGAAGGCCGGGCGCGGCGCCTCGAAGGAGAAGTGTACGTCAATGTCGACAGGGCTCGGCGGCAGGCGCTGGAGTACCGGGTTTCGATTGCCGAAGAGACCAGGCGCCTCGTCACGCACGGCCTCCTGCATCTCCTGGGATATAACGACACGACGCCCCCGCAAAGAAAGAAAATGAGCAAAACGGAAGATTTCTATTTACGACAATTCTTGAAAACCCATTCATGATTCAGGAACGGATCGTTGAAATACTGATGTACGTGCTGAATGAGGTCCAGAAGACCAAAAAACCGATCGGAGAAATCGATCTGTCTCAGCTCATGCAAAAGGGATACACGCAGGAGGAAATCATCACCGCCTTCACCTGGCTGCAGGACCGGTTGAGATCCGACGTGAAGTTCCTTGAAGTCGCGTCGAAGCAGCAGTCCACTTCCTTCAGAATTCTTCATTCGGCCGAGAAGTTCGTGATTCCGCCCGAAGCGTTCGGATATCTTATTCAACTCCGCCAGCTTAATATCATCACGGAGGCCGAGCTCGAACTTGTGATCGAGCGTTCGATGCTCAGCGGGTTCGAGCAGTTGACGGTCGACGAAATCAAGGCGATCGTCGCATCGATTGTTTTTGACACGGACCGGGATGATTTCAAACGCGGACGGATTTTCTTCAATTCGGACAACACTATTAATTGATCCCAGTTTCCCACACAATACTCATTGATGGATAAATCACTTATTATCGTCGAATCGCCCGCAAAGGCAAAGACGATTAACAAATACCTCGGGAAGAATTTCATCGTGCAGGCCTCGGTGGGCCACATCAAGAATCTGCCCAAGAGCAAATTCGGAGTAGATCTGGAGGACGGATATGTCCCCACCTTTGAGGTGATGAAGGGCAAGGAGGATGTCATCGAGAAACTGCGAGAGGCCGCTTCCCGCGTGAAGGACGTGTATATCGCGACCGACCCGGATCGGGAGGGAGAAGCGATTGCCGCCGATATCGCCGAGGAAATTTCCGGTCTCAACCCCAGAATCCACCGCGTCCTCTTCCACGAAATCACGGAAAGGGGAATCTCGGAGGCCATGCAAAAGCCGGAATCCATCGATGAACACCTCGTGGCTTCCCAACGGGCACGCAGAGTCATGGACCGGATCGTGGGATACAAGGTGTCCCCCTTTGTGTGGAAAACCATCTTCTACGGGCTCTCCGCCGGACGGGTGCAATCCGTTGCGCTGCGGCTCCTGTGCGAACGGGAAACGGCGATTGGAGCATTCATCCCCACGGAGTACTGGTCGATTGTCGGGGAATTCACAACGCACAGCGACCGGTCGTTTTTCGCGAAGCTCTTCAGGATCGACGGCAAGGATCTGATCGTCCCGGCGCAGGATACATTGAGTGAGATCGAACATCAGGGAACACGCAGCCGGTATACGTATATCCCTTCAGAGGCGGATGCGAACAGCTATGTCGGGGATATTAAACGACAGTCATTTTCTGTTGCCGATGTGCAGAAGAGAGACGTCAAGCGGAATCCGTTGCCCCCGTTTATCACGAGCACGCTGCAGCAAGAGGCCTCCCGCAAGCTCAGATTCTCCGCGAGCCGCACGATGATGCTCGCTCAGAAACTGTACGAAGGCGTTGATCTGGGTGAGGAGGGTTCAATGGGATTGATTACGTATATGCGTACCGATTCGACGCGCCTGAGCGCCGAAGCGGTCCAGGCGGTGAGAGAGTTCATCTTTGCGAACTATGGTAAGGAATATGTCCCGAAGCACGCTGTGGCGTACAAGAAGGGGAAGTCATCCCAGGACGCCCACGAAGCCATCCGGCCGACATCCATCAAGTATTCCCCGGGTGCGGTGAAGAAATATCTGGAGAAGGACCTGTTCCGGCTCTACGAGCTCATCTGGAATCGCTTCGTCGCGTGTCAGATGGAGCCCGCGATCATGGAAACAACCACGGTCATTGTGGAAGGCGGGAAGTATGGTTTTCGGGCCACATCGTCGCGGTACAAGTTCCGCGGGTTCCTGCAATTGTATGATGATGCTGTTGACCGTGAGAGTGAAAAGATCGAAGAGGAAGATCCCGAAGTTGTCGATGAAGTGTTCCCGGAGGGTCTTGCCGCGGGACAAAAGGCGGATCTGGCATCCGTTGTGACTCACCGCCATGAAACGTCTCCACCCCCTCGTTACACCGAAGCGAGCCTGGTAAAAACGCTTGAATCACTCCGTATCGGGAGGCCGAGCACGTACGCATCGATCGTCGGCACGATTATCGACCGCAAGTATGTTGAACAGCGTGACCGCAAATTGTTCGCGCTCGGGCTTGGCATGGAAGTGAACAAGCTGCTCGTTGCGAGTTTTCCCGATATCTTCAACGTAAAGTTTACGGCAAAGATGGAGGATGAGCTTGACACGATCGCCTCGGGGAAGCGAAATTACAAGACCGTTCTGGATGACTTTTATCTTCCCTTCAGCCGTTCCCTGGAAAAGGTTTCAAAAAATACGACTGCCATCAAGAAATCTATCCAGGAAGCAACCAAAGAGATCTGTGAGCTTTGCGGCAAGCCGATGATCATCAAATGGGGTCGAAATGGGAGATTCATGGCCTGCAACGGATACCCGGCGTGCAAGAACACCAAACCGCTGCCGGAGGACCGGGAAAAACACCAGCACCTGGCAGGGATGAAGTGCGAGTTGTGCGGCGGAGATATGCTTGTGCGCTCGAGCCGTTTCGGGACATTTCTCGGGTGCTCGAATTATCCGAAGTGCAAGAACACGAAACCGATCTCGATGGATATCAAGTGTCCGAAGTGCAAGGAAGGACAGATTGTTGAGCGCAAAACAAAACGAAAGCGCACGTTCTACGGCTGCTCGCGTTACCCGGATTGCGATTTCGCATCCTGGGATAAACCCAACGGCCAGGCGTGCGAGACATGCGGGTCTCCCTACATGGTTGTGAAGTACTCGAAAGAACGAGGGGAATATTTGAAGTGCCCCTCGTGCAAGGCCGAGGTCGTGAAGGAAGATGCCGCCGCGGTGGCGTGATGTGAACGGAATGATCAACGTCGTGAGAACATACCTGGAATATCTCGAACGGGAGCGGAATTATTCCGCCCACACGATTTCATCGTACCAGAATGACCTGGCGCAGTTCCACGAATTTCTCCTGCGGCATTTTGAGACGAAGAGTATGAATCTCGATGCGGTCGACCGCACAACAATCCGGTTTTTCCTCGGGGATCTGCGCGAACAGGGATTGAGTGCGAGGTCGGTCGCCCGCAAGCTGGCCGCTCTGCGTTCATTCTTTAAGTTTCTGGTTAAGAGAAAAATTGTCGCTTGTAATCCGGCGCTGAATGTCGCCTCGCCGAGGCTTCCACGCAGGCTTCCGGTGTTTCTCGATGAACATGCGGTCGAAAAAATGATGGACCTGCCCGACACGACGACCCTCGAAGGAATCCGTGACCGGGCGCTGCTGGAGTTGTTGTACAGTACTGGGATTCGATTGGCCGAGCTGATCGGACTCACTCTCGACGATGTCGATCTGCGCAACGACACAATCAAGGTTCTGGGGAAAGGGAAGAAACAACGAATCGTCCCTTTCGGAAGAAAGGCAAAAGAAGCGTTGTTGGAATACCTTCGCAGGCGGCGGGCGATTGGAATGCCGCAGGCGGGACAACGGGACGCTCGGGTGGTCTTTCTTTCATCGCGGGGACTCAGAATGTATCCCAAAGGCGTCTACCGCATTATCAATAAATATATCGGACTGGTTTCGGAATTAGAAAAACGCAGCCCGCACGTGTTGAGGCATACGTTCGCCACACACATGCTCAACCGGGGAGCCGACCTGCGTGCCGTGAAGGAGCTGTTGGGGCACGAAAGTCTCTCCACGACCCAGCTTTATACGCACGTCACGGTTGCGCGCCTCAAAGAGATCTACAAGCAATCACATCCAAGAGCGGAATAACAATCAGGCGGAATGGCACGATGGACATACACTTTACAGCGAGAAGATTCAAGGCGCATCAGGAGCTGCGCGACCACGCCCTGTCGTCTCTTAAGAAACTGGACAAATACTACGACGGGATTGTCCGGAGCGACGTCATCCTGAGCTATGAGCATAAACCCAAGAGCACCAAGATTGCCGAAATCAACCTTCGTGTTTTCGGCGTGGTTCTGACGGCAAAGGAAAAGTCGGAAGACTTCTTCAAGTCGCTGGACCTGGCCGTCGAAAAATTGGAGCGCCAGCTCGACCGCTACAAGACGAAACTTCGCACGAAAGATAAACGTACACTACGAAAGATGAAGGAATCTCTGCCCGGCGATAACGACCGGAGTGAAAGCATATGAAATTCCAGGCGCAGCAAAACGCGAAGAAGTCGATCACCGTCGGATTTCTCTACGAAGCGAACAAGGATCGCCTCCGGCTGAAATCTCTGACGGGAGAGATCGGATTCGAAAAGGAAATCAGGGACAAGAACGTTCATCGTCCGGGCCTCGCGCTTGCCGGCTACGTCCAGTTGTTCACCTTCGACCGGGTCCAGATTTTTGGCAATACGGAGATGAAGTACCTTCAGCAGCTCAAACGGGATGATCGTCTGCAAACTCTTGCAAGGATTCTTGAGTTCGACATTCCATGTTTGATTGTGACAAACAAGAACAAGATTGAAGAAGGATTCCTGAAAATTGCCAGGGAACGCAAGATGGCCGTTCTTCAGACTCCGTTTGAAACAACAAAGCTCGTCTACTTCCTTGGGGATTTTCTCGATGACCAGTTTTCTCCCCAGACTGTCGTCCATGGATCGTTCGTCGATGTATACGGCATCGGCATGTTGCTGGTCGGTCGCTCTGCGATAGGAAAGAGCGAGATTGCGCTCGACCTGGTTGAGAGGGGCCACCGGCTTGTCGCGGACGATGTCGTTACGATCACAAGGAAGGGTGAGGGAATCCTGATGGGCGCGGGAACCGATCTCGTCAAGCATTTTATGGAAATCCGTGGTCTCGGTCTGATCGATGTGCGGAGCATGTTCGGAGTCCGGGCCATTCGGTTCCAGAAACGCGTCGAGATTGTTGTCGAACTCATGGAGTGGACGCCCAGCGAAGACTACACGCGCACGGGGCTCGACGACGAAGCCGTGAAAATCCTCGATGTTCCGATTACGAGGGTCAAGTTGCCGATATTCCCGGGCAAGAACGTCACCGTCATTTGCGAAGTGATCGCGCTCAACTACCTGCTCAAACACTACGGATATGATGCCGCGAAAGAGTTTTCCCACCGACTGGACGCCGTTTTGGCCGAAAAGAGCAAGCAATCGCGGGAGCGCGCAATTGACTATTTTGAGCATGATTTTGAATAAATCCTAAAGAATTTCAGAAAATCCTTGACAAACAGTGAAATATTCTTTACCTTTGTGCATTATTCCTGAAAATGATTGGAATTAGCTGATCCGGTACTCCGACAAAAAATGAAACACCGAATATCATATTACACATATTCTCCCGGGGACATGCGTTTCCTGGAGATACGATGGTTCCGGCTGAAGCTGACGGCAATTATTTTCTGCTCAGCGATCTGCATCATCATGCTGACCCTGGCGATCAATCATCTCTACTTTGATTTTCTGGGCCTGGGACATGATAAGATTGCAATGCTCAAGCATGAGAATGGCGTCCTACAGGAACGGCTCTCGGGTCTCAACTCGGAGATGAAGGATTTGCAGCGGACTCTCGACGACCTCCACAGCGAAGGGAACCGCATGCGCCTGCTGGTTGATTTGCCGTCGATCGATGAACAGACGAAAGAAGGTGGAACCGGCGGTGCGCTGGCCACGACAGATCTTCGGTTTACTTCCGACAATGTGTCCGCCCTTTTGCAATCGTCTTCGTCATTGATTGACCGGCTGACGAGCGAGGCTAAACTCCAGAAACAAAATTATCAGGAGATTCTGCAGAAGTGTGATTTCAACAAGGACTACTTCTCCTCGATTCCCGCACTCAAACCCATGGAGGGATTTTATTCCACCAAAGGGTTCGGCATGCGCATGCACCCGGTGCTCGGAATCTATAAAACTCATGAAGGACTCGACATTATCAACGACGTTGGGACTCCCGTGTACGCCGCCGGGAACGGGGTTGTCGAGGTGGCCGGCCAGAGCGGCGGCGGGTACGGGTTGATGGTTGTTATCAGCCACGGGTATGACTACCAGACATTGTACGCTCACCTGTCGCAGGTGGTCGTCAAAGAAGGCCAGCATGTGAAGCGTGGCGACCTCATCGCCAGATGCGGGAAGTCGGGCTTGGTGACCGGTCCACATCTGCATTACGAGGTGTCTTTCAGGGGCGTTCGCCAAAATCCCATGGATTATTTTTTGGATGATGTGAAGGCTCAGGATTATCAGAAAGCAATCGTTTCCAGATGATACGCGGACATTGATGCCGGGCCGAAATTCTCTGTTGTCGGAATTGAACTTCTTTATTTTGTTAGTTGTTTGCTTATCTAGACAATTGGTTTGAAAGGAGCAATCAACAAACACGATGATTTGGACAATGGAACTGGCGTCGTATCTCGATGATGCGCCCTGGCCTGCGACAAGAGATGAATTAGTCGATTACGCGATCCGGACCGGCGCGCCGGTCGAGGTACTGGAAAATCTCCAGGAGTTGGAAGATCGGGATGAGCCCTTTGAGAGCATCGAAGATATCTGGCCCGACTATCCGACTGAGTCCGACTACTTCTTTGGCGATGAGAGCGAATATTGATCGTTGCTAATTCAGTTACCTTCTGATCGAACGAAGCCGACTTACACCGCCTGTGAAGTTCATTGTGAGACCCATCCCAAATCCTTACGGATGGGTTTTTTGTTGCCTGTGAATCATTTCGATGAGCGTGCATACGTACTTACGATATTCTCCGGTAGTTTCCTTCCTCTGGTTCCTCTTCCTCATTGATGTATTTCCGCCAATCGTCATTGCCCAGGAATCGCAGCCGGCGGCTAGGGAGGCGCTGGAAATCCGCAGGATTCAGCTCGTTGGCAACCACACATTCGATGACGGCGCGCTCAAAGACGTCATGCAGACAAAGGAAACGCCGGGCGCGTTTCCCAAATTTCTGTTCAAGATCAGTGAAAAACTCGGTTCTAGAGCGGAGTACTTCGATGAGGAGAAATTCGCCGCCGATGCAAAATCCCTTTCGGACTTCTACCGGGACCACGGCTTCTATCACACGAAGATCACGGAAGAGACGCGCGTCGATTCCGTCAGGCATGCCATAGACCTGACCGTCGAGATCGCTGAGAACGTTCGTTCACTGGTGGACACTGTCGACTACCGCGGCCTCGACAGTTTGTCCAGGGATCTGCTGGCAGAACTTCTAAAGGAACCGCGCATCCTGCGATGGCGGGCCTATGAAGAATCCCAGGCCGTCGCCGAGATTTCCAGGGTCCTGGATTTTCTCGGGAATCACGGTTACCCGCTGGCATACTTCGACCACGAACATTCGGCGAAAAAGGAATTGAAAACGACTGCCGCGTTTCGTGTCGTCCTTGTATTTGTCATGGGAAGGCGGTATCAATTCGGCGAAACGTCCATCCATGTCGACCCTCCTCGTGCGGATATCACCGACGGCATCGTCCTCCGCCAGCTCGATATTGAGCCCGGGGCATTGTACAGTCGTGAGAAGAAGATTTCAAGCGAGCGAAATCTGAACCGGCTTGACTTGTTTGAGGCTGTTCGCGTAGACAATCCCCGGCTCGTTGATACATCGTTTTCGTCGACGGTTCCGATTGATGTGTTCGTCCGTCCCCGGCCGCGACACGAGGTGTCCCCCGAGCTCAGCGCTTCAGACGAAAACAACGCCTTCAATCTCGGCCTCGGTCTTGGGTACACAAACCGGAATTTCTTCGGCGATGCGCGCAATTTCACGACCCACGTTCGCGTCCGGACACAGTCCATCCAGGAATGGAACTTCAGCGAATTTTTTGGCGGTCGCGGATTTCGCGACCCGACCGTCGTGGGAGCGCTGGAACTGCAATTTCAGGTACTCCAGCCGTATCTGTTCTCAAGAAATTTGAGCGGCACCTGGACGTCATCCATTAGCGAGGAGAAACAGAAACCGTACATCCTGTCGATTCTCAGGAACAAGATCGGGTTGAGCAATAAATTCGCGACGTACACGTTCGGTATAATCGACTGGACACTGGAGCGCGTGAGCCCTGAAATCCTCGGCGATACATCCGACCCGGTCACACGGAGCGCGTTGAGTCGTGACGAAAACCAGGCCCAGTTCAATTCCATTATGAGCGCCACGCTGCAGCGCGACAAGACCAATGATATTTTTTCTCCAACGGATGGGTTCTTCAATAGCATCACGCTGGGGGAATCCGGCATCCTGCCCAAACTTCTCCCGGGCCTCCATGCGGGCCTGCCATACACGCAATACTATGAGGTCATGTTGCTCGGACGCTGGTATCAGGACCTGACGAACACACGGTACAACATACTCGCGATGAAAGCCAAAGTCGGGTACCAGGACAAATACGGAGAGAGCAGGGATCTTCCCGTAAACATCCCTCTCAACAGACGATTTTTCGCGGGTGGGAGCGGAAGTGTGCGAGGCTGGAGGGCGCGTGACCTGGGGGCTATGCCGGATTCGTTGTTGCAATATGGCGGCAATTTCATCCTTGAAACAAACATGGAAATGCGCGTCAACTATTTCCGCGGCTATGGGAAGCTCGGCTTTGTCCGTCTCGATAATATCTGGGTGGTGTATTTTCTGGATGCGGGTAACGTCTGGAGCGATGTCACGGACTTTAAGCCGAAAGAGATCGCTATGGCGGCGGGAGTCGGCTTCCGCTATGATACGTTCTTCGGTCCGTTCAGGGTCGATTACGGCCTTCGGGTCTACGACCCCAAGGAGGTTCCGGGACAGCAGACTATTTTCCAAAAAAGGTTCTTCGGCGATGTGCTTGGCAGCGGCGTGATCCAGTTCGGTATCGGACAGGCATTCTAGGAGCGCTCCTTGGCATGGAAATCCGTCATAGGTCAGGAGCGGGTAAAGGAGCTCCTCATTTCTTCCTTCCGTCAGAATCGGCTGGCGCAGGCGTATCTCTTCTCAGGTCCGGCCGGAGTGGGAAAAGACGCCCTTGCGATCGAGCTAGCAAAAGCGTTGAATTGTGAGAGTGGGGCTCCCGAAGCATGCGATACTTGCTCCAGCTGTATGAAGTTCCAGTCCCTCCAGCACTCAAACCTCCATCTCATTTTCTCGCTCCCGGTCGGAAAGAACGAAGTGTCGGGCGACCCGCCGCTGGAGAAACTCACCGACGATCAGATGTCGGCTATCAATGAGCAACTCGCGTTGAAAGCCAAAAATCTCTACCACGATATCGTCGTACCAAAGGCGAATGCGATCAAAGTCAACAGCATCCGGGAGATACGGCGGACCTCTTCATTGAAATCGTTTGGGAAAGGGAAAAGCGTATTTGTTATCATGGATGCGGATCAGCTCAACGATGAGGCTTCGAATGCGCTCCTGAAAACACTTGAGGAACCGCATGAAAATAACCTGCTGATACTGACAACCGCGCGGCCGGACTATCTTCTCCCCACGATTGTCTCGCGGTGCCAGCATGTGCGGTTCGATATTCTCCGCGACGTGGAGATTCAGGATGCGCTTGTGGCGCGTGAACTACTCGACGTAAACCGCGCGGCGGTCATTGCCCAGCTGGCCAACGGAAGCTATACGCGAGCGCTCGAGCTTACCGGCCCGTCCTTGCTCGAGCTGCGGAACGAAAGCGTGAATTTCCTTCGCACCGCACTCTATGGAAAAAGACAAGAATTCCTGCAAGCGATAGACAACGTTGCCACAGGTTCGGACCGGTCGGAGATTGAGCAGTTCCTCTATTTGCTGCAGTCGTGGCTGAGAGATACGATGGCTACGCGCGAAGGCTCAGGGCGCGTTGTCAATATCGATGACCTTGATGCACTCAGGAACTTTGTCCATCACTACTCCGGCATTGACGACGCTGCGGTCGCCCGTTCGCTTCAGCGGGCAATTTCACTTCTGAACAAAAATGTGTATATTCCACTCATTCTCATGAATCTTGGGATCGAATTACGGAAGCATATTCTCCCGAAATCCCCTGAAAGCAAACGTACCGCGAACACCGCAAGTTGAAAAAGGAAGCATGTGAACAAAAATCCTGAACGTATTCTGGTGACCGCTGCACTGCCGTATGCGAATGGCAAGATCCATCTCGGGCATCTTGCCGGTGCGTATCTGCCGGCGGATATTTACGTCCGCTACCAGCGATCGATGAAACGCGATGTTCTGTTCATCTGCGGGTCCGACGAGCATGGCGTTGCAATTACCATCAGTGCGGAACAGGAAAAAACGACTCCCCAGGCGATTGTCGACCGGTACCACGCCCTCAACAAGACTGCCTTTGAAAATTTCGGCATGAGCTTCGACAACTACTCCCGGACTTCCCTTCCGCTGCATCACGAGACTGCCAGGGAGTTCTTCTCGGCTCTGCATGCCGCCGGCGTCCTGAAGGAAAAAAAAGAAAAGCAATTTTTTGACGCAAGCGCGGGGATGTTCCTGCCCGATCGCTATGTCGAAGGAACGTGTCCGGTGTGCAGTAGTCCCGATGCGCGCGGCGACCAGTGTGAGAAGTGCGGAACGTTTCTCAATCCAACCGGGTTGATAGACCCGAAAAGCAAGGTCTCAGGCGAAACGCCCGTTCTGAAAGAAACGACACACTGGTATTTTCCTCTGGGCGATTTCCAGCCTCGTCTCAAACAGTACATCGAAGAGAAAAACAGGCAGGATGGCTGGAAAGATAACGTGCTCCGGTATTGCGAATCATGGTTTAAGGAAGGGCTCACCGACCGCGCCGTAACAAGGGATTTGCGATGGGGTGTTCAGGTGCCGCTCAAAGGGTATGAGGACAAAGTCATCTACGTGTGGTTCGATGCCGTTCTTGGATATGTCTCGTCGACGAAGGAATGGGCAACCCGCATCGGAAACCCGGGGAAATGGAAAGAATACTGGTGCAATGATACAACGAAGTATGTAGCATTCATCGGCAAAGATAATGTCGTGTTCCATTGTATCGTCTTCCCGGCAATGATCATGGCATGGAATGATGCCGGCAACATGAAATATGTCCTGCCCGAGAACGTCCCGGCGAATGAATTCCTGAATTTTGAGGGACAGAAGTTCTCGAAGAGCCGGGGATGGGGAATCGACGTGGATGAGTTTCTCGCCGAATTCCCTGCCGATACCCTGCGTTATGCGCTGACGATGAATCTTCCCGAGTACCGCGACGCCGATTTTTATTGGAAGGATTTTCAGGCGCGAACGAATAACGAGCTGGCCGATATACTTGGAAACTTTGTCAACCGCACAATGACGTTCGCCCATCAGAACTTTGGCGGAAAAGTTCCGGCAGTACCGGATTTTCAAAGATTGTATACGAAAGGCGAAGGTTCGACTGACGATGCCCTGGTAATTCAACTGGAATCGACAAGAAATGCGGCTGCCGGGTTTTTCGAGCATTACAGATTCCGCGACGGGGCATTGGAGGTAATGAACCTGGCTCGTTTTGCAAATAAGTACTTCAATGACCAGGAGCCATGGAAGACTTTGCGGACAAACCCTGAACGGTGTGCGATGACCATCAATCTCTGTTTGCAAACCGTCCGGGCGCTGGCGATTTTTGTCGAACCCTTTTTGCCGTTTACGGCGCAAAGGATGTGGGGAGTTCTGAATCTCGGAGGTTCTCCCTCGGCAACAGGCTGGCAAAGTTCATTCCTGCATGGTTTGCCCGATGGTCATCAACTCGGCAAGCCCGAGATTCTATTTTCAAAAATTGAGGATGAGCGTATAGAGAAGCACGTGCAACAGCTGCAGGTCTCGACTCCACTCAAATCCCAAACCCCACCACTCAAACCTCAGATAACCATTGACGATTTCAAGAAAATCGACCTGCGCGTCGCGAAAGTCCTCGCTGCCGAGAAAGTCCCGAAGTCCGAAAAGCTCATCAAACTGCAGATTTCCATCGGGGAGGAAAAACGCCAGATTGTTGCCGGAATCGCCCGGCATTACGAGCCCGAACATCTGGTCGGGAAAACAATAATCGTTGTCGCGAATCTCCAGGCGGCAAAATTGATGGGGCAGGAGTCGCAGGGGATGCTGCTTGCGGCGTCCGACAGCGACGGCAACCTTACGATCCTCACCGTTGCAAAGGACATCGCTGAGGGAAGCAGCGTTCAATAACGACGGGATCTTCCGTACATGTCGGGCTGTCGCGGAATTATCGGCTGAATGAAGGGATGGTGATGGATGAGTAAGTGTCCGGTGTGCGGAAATGATTCTCCCGGGGTATTCCTTTGCAAGACAACCCTCTCTCGCGACCCTGTTTTTGACCTCGTTGAATGCCCGGCCTGCGGCGTCAGGCGTTTTGACCCGCTTCCTACCCGGGGACAACTCGCCTCCTTCTACAACGCTTCCTATTATGATTTTGACCGGTCGAGGGAGGAAGGGAAAGGAATGGCATTTGCCGCACGACTCAAATGGTGGAAGAAGACCGGTAGGTTTCTCGATGTCGGCTGCGCGACCGGATTCTTCATAAACGGTATCCGGAATCATTCCGGCTGGGAGGTCTTCGGCACGGATTTCGGTGCAAGCGCCGTCCGCTTTGCCAGAGAAACTCTCCGCCTCAATGTCGTGGAGGGTGACCTTGCCGATGCCCGGTTCCCGGACGCGTTTTTTGACTATGTCCATGTAAACAATGTTCTCGAACATGTGCTCGACCCGCTCTCCCTGCTGCGGGAGTGCAGGCGCATTATCAAACCCGATGGCATTTTCTATCTCTCCGTTCCCAACGGTTTCAACGACAGTCTGGACCTGCTGGAGTTTTATCGCACCGAACAAGAACCAGCGAGGAGCAAGAACGGCCATATATTCTTTTTTCCGGCCCGAACGCTGCTCGGATTGTTGGACCGGATGGGGTTTGCGGTCACGAAGAAGAGAACCTACAGTCTCAAACGAGGATTGAGAAGCGCCGGCTACCTGCCGAGAAAAGGAGACTGGAAAACAGATTATTTCCCGAGAAGCGCAGAGGAGACACCCCGGGTCGCCGGGATCCCTGTTCAGGACACGAAGAAAAAGCATTCAGACGTATATTACAGGCTCCGGTTCATCCAGGGGAATCTGCAAATGATCCCGGGCCTTCATAAGTTCGGATTGGATTTTCTCTTCTTGCTGAAACCAAAGGCATGAGGCCGTCGGCCGGAGAAGGGCATGCCGCGTTTATTTGGGATTAGAACGATCCTTGTTTATCTTAAGAACGACTGATTTATTGAAATGATCGATATCAGGATGAGAAGAAAATACCCATGTTGATCCCGAAACAACAGATCTGTGGAACATGAAAACGCTTCATCTCTGCACGTCGGATTCGTGGGGGGGGTTGGAGATGTATGCCTGCGGGTTGATGGAAGCACTCAGGGCCTCCGGCTGCGATGTGGCGGCGATCTGCAAACCGAACTCGAAGATTGAGGAGTTCCTTTCGGCCAGGAATATCCGGTTTACCTACCTGCCAAATTATTCTCCGGCGAGCCTGGCTTCGGTTCGGTTTGTCAAGTCGCTTCTCCGGGAAAACGACGTGGATGTCGTCCACGTGCATTTCCACCGGGATATCTGGCCTGCGTCGTTTGCCCTCCGCGGTGATCGGCGTCGGAAGCTGTTTCTGAGCGTGTACATGGGCGCCGGAAACAAAAACGATTTTTGGCATCGCTACATCTACAGGCGTGTCGACGGTGTTTTTTCGTCTTCCAGGGGCCTGAACGCACGTCTGGCGGAGCTTCATCCCATTCCAAAAGAAAAGATTCATCTCCTTCCGTACGGACGACATCTGGATGCCTATGTGCCCGATGGAGAGAAACGCAACGCGATCCGTTCTACTATGGGTATAGGGACGGGAGAGCTGGTAGTAGGGGCCATGGTGCGCATCGACCCCGGCAAGGCAGTCATGGATTTTGTAGAGAGCTATCTGTATCTTGAGAAGGAAATGCAGGCGAAGACAAGGTTCATCATTGTCGGCGAGCCGACGCGAAAGGGATACGTCAAACCCGGAGAGTCGCCCTTTGAATCGCAATGCGAGGACTACCTCTTGCGGCTTCAGACCTTCGTCGCGGAGCATCATCTTGAAAATAAGATTCAGCTTGTTGGATTTCAGCGGGACGTTGTCGGGTATCTCAACGCAATGGACGTATTCGTCTTCCCGAGCAGGGACGAGTTGTATTCGATCGCCGTTCTCGAGGCTATGTGCGTGTCATTGCCAATCGTCGCCGCGGGCGCAAGCGGAAACCTGGAGCAAATCGAGGACGGAGTGAATGGACTGCTTTACGACGTCGCAGACAGCCGGGATCTCGCCAGGAAGCTCTCTTCATATCTGCACGATCCCGGGCTCAGAAAGAAGCATGGCGTTGCGGCACGGGCATTCGTCCAAGAAAACCATGACATGAAGAAGACCGTGGAACGTTTGGTTGAGTTCTATACGTCAACCTGAAAGGGGAAATGGAAACAAGCACACCGATAAACGTTGCCGACGACCTCAGGATTCCCTTCAATAAATCGGCCGTTGATGTCCGGGTGGTTGAATTTATCAGGCAGGTCATCGAATCGGGGAAGCTCGGGGGTGACGGAGTCGTGTGCAAATCCGTGGAACTCTGGTTCGAGAGACGATTCAATGCAGGCCACGTGTTGCTGACGACGTCCGGATCGCATGCCCTGGAAATGGCGATGATGATGCTGGACCTGAGCCCCGGCGATGAGGTGATCACTCCAAGTTTCACGTTCGTTTCGACGGCGAACGCCATCGTTCGTGCCGGCGCCAGGCCTGTCTTTTGCGATGTCAATGATACAACCCTCACACTCGATGTGAAGGACTTCGAGCGAAAGATCTCAAAAAGGACTCGTGCAGTCGTTCCCACATGTTACGCGGGAGTGTCCGCAGAAATGGATGAAATATGTGCGCTTGCCGGAATCCACGGCTTGAAGGTGATAGAAGATGCGGCACAGGGTGTGAATGCGAAATACAAAAGCAGGTACCTTGGCACAATCGGCGATATGGGAATCTACAGTTTTCATGAAACAAAAAACTATGTAAGCGGTGAAGGCGGAGCGTTTATAACCGGCAATGAACAGTTAGGCCGCCGTGCGGAAATCATCCGGGAGAAGGGAACGAATCGCGCTCATTTTCTGCGAGGGGAAGTCGATAAGTACACATGGGTCGACCTCGGGAGCAGTTTCGTCCTGTCGGACATACTCGCCGCCGTTCTCCTGTTTCAGCTCGACGACCTTGACAAGATCCAGGATCGCAGAAAGAAGATTCACATGGATTATCTGGAAGGACTCCGGGAGTTGGAACAGCGGGAAAAGCTCGGGCTGCCGGTCATCCCGGATTATTGCGAATCAAATTATCACATTTTTTATATTCTGCTTCGGAGCGAAAAGGAACGGAATTCTTTCATCAGTCAATTGAAGGAATCCGGGATCGGGACCGCATTCCATTACATTCCCCTTCATTCGTCCCCCTATGCAAAAGAAACGCTGGGGCTGTACAATCTGAATTTACCCGTGACCGACAGAATCTCAGGCACTCTTGTTCGCCTTCCGCTGTATCCCCACCTCACGGATGATGAGGTTCAGTTTGTGATTGAGAGAATAAAGGTCATTCTCAAGTGAACGGCCGGTTCCCGTTGCCCCGCGATGCCGGCTTATTCCTCTGAATTCATGTTCTGAATATGTTCATCGACTCGCACGCACATCTGTTCTTCAGCGACTATAAGGATGACCTCGACGAAGTCCTCGGGAGGGCTCTCGATGCCGGAGTCGAATCGATCATCAGTCCGGGAACGGATCTGGCGACCAGCAGGGAATCAATCGCACTTGCGGAAAAGTACGATATGGTTTTTGCGTGCGTGGGTTTTCATCCCCACGATGCTTCGAAAGTCGGTGATACATCGCTCAAAGAAATCGAAGAACTAAGCCGTCATCCGAAGGTTGTCGCCATCGGGGAGATCGGTTTGGATTATCATTACAATTATTCCGCACCCGAAAAACAGCGGGAGGTCTTTGCGCGACAGATTGAAATTGCCCGCCGGAGAAATCTGCCGGTTGTCATTCATTCGAGGGAATCGGAAAGTGATACCCTCCGTATCGTTGAAGAAGTCACCGGCGGCGATCCGGCTCCTTCAAAAGGTGTGTTTCACTGCTTTCCCGGAGATGTTGTTCTGGCGCGAAAGGTCATCGGCCTGGGCTTCAGCATCTCGATTCCGGGGCCCGTCACGTTTCCCGTCAAGCCGAACAGGCCTAATACCATGGCGGAAGTTGTCGCCGTAATACCGATGGAACACATTCTTCTTGAAACGGACAGCCCGTACCTTACGCCGGTGCCGTTTCGCGGTAAGCGCAACGAGCCCGTGCATATCCCGCTCATCGCCGGGAAAATTGCGGAGATCCGGGGTGAATCAATCGAGGAAATCGGCCGGGTGAGCACTCTTGCCGCGAAGAGACTCTTTGGAATCGGTAAAATCCACTGAGGGAAATATTATGAAAGTTTTTGCGTTCCTGTTCGTTCCTGCCATTCTGATTGCCCAACCATCTTCGCAGGATTCTGCCAGGGAGCGGGAATCGAAGATGGAAATCATTCTTCGCACGCAGGATCTACGCACCCCGCACGACGGCAAGCTCATCAGCTTTTTGTCGGACGGCGACCCCGCAGTCCGCGAGAGGGCTGTGCGTGCGTACGCGAGTATTCAGGATACCACCGTTCTTCCTCTCATCGTCCGGTTATTGACGGACGCGGACCCCCAGGTCGAATTATCCGCCGCCTTTTCGCTTGCGCAGACGGCGGCCCAGCTCAGCGAACCCGCCCGCCAGACGCTCGAACACGACGTGATCTGGAATCGCCTCGACGCGATGCAGCCGAAAGCGGCCGAGCGGTTGATCGAAGAGGTCGGGAAGTTCGCGACTGGCCGGGGACTCGACGATCTTCTCCAGCGATTCGCAGAAACATTCCCGCAGGTTCACACGCAGTCGTTGGCGATGTGCATGGCACGGTGTGCCATCCGAAACGTGACGACCTCCGGCGGGGTTCAATATCTCCTGCGGTTCATCCGTCCGCCGGACGCAGTTCCATGGCAGGTGATGTATGCACTGCAGCGAATCGGCGACCGTGAAGAATCGCGGAATGAAATCGACCAGATTGCCCGGATCTACCGGCACCCGGACCCGATCGTGCGCATGCATCTTGCCACGCTTCTCGGGAAGATTCGGGATGAGAGGAGTTCTCTTGAACCTCTCCGGTTGCTGGCGGATGCCGACCCGGATTGGAGAGTGCGGGTGAATGCATTGAAAGCCTTGAGCAATTTCAACCTCCGTGGCAAGGATGAAATTGTCGAAACCTTCAGGCGGGCTTTTTATTCTGAGAACTTGTACATAAGCCTCACCGCGCTTTCCGCATTCGGCGCCTCCGTTGTGAGTCATCAGGATTCCTCCGGCGCGGTGAAGGAAGCGTTCTCGGCAATCGAGCGAATGTCGGACAACGCGGACCGTCAATACCCGTGGCAAATCCAGGGTGAGGCGGTCATCAGTCTGGCTAAACTGGAAAAAAAGGGCGCGCTGCGTTTTCTCCATCCATCGACATCGTCCCCGCCACAGCTCCAGGCAGACATACTGAAGGCCGTGGCCTTGTGCGGCGCCCCCGCCGATTCGCGGAATCTCATCGCATATATCGAAGAGAGCGACCCGATCCTGCGGTGTGCCGCGCTCGAGGGTCTCCAGAATCTGAGCGAGAAATATCCCGGCGATAGTACGCTCGTCAATCAAACCTACGCAGCCGCTCTTGCGGGCTTGCAGAGCGGGGATGTCTCTGTGATCACAACCTCGGCAGCGATTCTCGGAGATTCGCTCTTTCGCCGATCGGGCGCCATGGGACCTCTCATCGAAACGCTTTCCCGCTTGCGTGCACCGGACGACATCGAGGCGATGCAGGAGATCGCTTCAACCTTGGGGGAGCTTCGTGACACCCGTGCCGTTGGCGCGCTCCTGGATCAGCTCAAACAAAGCGACCGGTCGGTCGCGCTTGCATCGGCGTCGGCGCTGAAATCCATCACCGGACGGGACTATTCCCGCGTGATGAAGGATTGGTACGAACCGTTGGTGACGGACTTTGATTTCGATTACTTGCGCTCGCTTCCCGATACCGTTCATGTTGTGCTTCAGACCTTCCGGGGCGACGTTGCGCTCGAGTTGTACAAGAATGCCGCTCCATTCACGGTCATGAGTTTTCTCAAGCTCGCCGGCCGGCGTGGTTTCTACCGCGGACTGATATTTCACCGGGTGGTCCCGAATTTTGTCATCCAGGGCGGCGATCCGCGCGGCGACGGATGGGGCGGGCCGGAGTACACGCTCCGTTCGGAATTCTCGCCGCTCTCGTTCGACGCCGGGATGCTCGGCATGGCAGACGCGGGCAAAGATACGCCGGGTTCGCAGTTCTTTATCACGCAGTCGCCGCAGCCGCATCTCGACGGGCGCTACACGATATTCGGGAAGGTGGTTTCGGGGATGGAGGTTGTCAATAGTATTCAGGTCGGCGACCGAATGTACGATGTCAAAGTGGACAAGTAATTGTCGCATTTCCGGTCTGGAGGTCGTATCAAACCCGGGCCGGTTCGTCCGGGAATATGGTTCAAACTCAGAAAAGACGGCTACGTACTTGGAGGCATAACCACCGTGTGGACGCCGGGTGTGGCGTTTACGCAAAAATAGGTGGAGGCTGGGCGGGAATCAGATTTTCCGCGTCAATGTATCCCTTGCCGCGCTTTTTCGTACGTCTGCGAATGTGACGGGTCGATCACATTGAGTCGCTGAAAAACCTGCGCGTCGGGATATCCCGTGAAAGTGTCGGCGATCTCCAGGTACTTCGTCTCAAAGAAGGTCTTGATGATGAGACTAGGCTGGTTGATTTTTTGCTGGAGATTTCCTATTATCTCTAGTGCCGCAAGGATGGTCTTTTTTCCCTTGTCGGGATACTTGAAAAGTTGGTCCAGGCCCCAGTAGTGGTACCGGTAAACCGCCTCCCGAAACGGTTGGAATTTCGTGTTGAGAAGCTCATCGATGAATTGTCCGCGCGAATACACGTTTTGGGATACTACATCCCATCCCGGTCCGGCATTGCCCGCAGACCGCGCCTTGTTGACGATCTCCATCGCTTTCTCGAAATACGGCGTTCCTTCCGATGATCCCCATGTGTCAGTGTCGCAACCCAGAATGAGGTAGCAATAATAATCAATGAAACTCACGAGAGGGTCGAATTGAAAAGTCTCGTGCTGCAGCGGTTGAAATCGCACATAGTCGAATTCCCAGTTATCGTCTTTGATCCTGAGCACCGCCGTGTTCTTGCCTGCTTTATGGATTGGCCGCTGGCTGCCGATAAAGATCTGTGCTGTGAAATGACTCGATCCCTGGGACGTGAGGAAATGAATTTCAATTGTGCACTTGAGCTTGTCCTGGCCAAAGTTCTCTTTCGTCCACTTGTAATTGTTGATGTAGTTGTTGATCTGCTGGGCGAAATCGCTGAGATTGTCCCGTGCCTCATTGGAAAGTTGCTGTAAATCGACTGTAACAGTGCAGTCGAACTCCTGCGCGAAAGACGACGAAAGCGAGAGCAGAACGACAAGGATGAGGGGAATGAAAAAGCGCTTCATGATCGACCTTTGTAATTTAACATGTTACGTCGGGCCATGGTTCCTGCCAGCCACAGTTAGCGTGCGGCGGGGGTACGTGAATCCGGCCGGCAATGCAGCACCTGCACAACGTGCGCATCGCAAAGCAATATAAGGATTTCGGAGGACTTGGTCAATTAATCGGAAGTGCATCTTTTTCAATTTTGAGTGTTGTGGCAGCCCATGCCCCCTTTGTGTCTCCCCCTTACCAAGGGGAGAATTGAAGAGGGGGTGGACAGGGCGTGTAGTCCGTAGGGTCAGTGTCTTTGCACGAAGGTTTAGTCTGGACGGCATGATTCCATACTGAGGCGCTGCCGGCAAATCCATCGTATCGACATATTTCAGGGGGAGGCATGGGGAGAATCGCATTTCTGCTGCTGGTCGTCCACCGGCTGGCTGTCGGCGGGTTCGAACAAACGGAAGCCGGAGCCCGTCCGGCGTCCATGGGTGGAGCGTACATCGGGCTGTCCAACGATGTTTGGGCGATGTTCTATAACGTCGCGGGGCTCTCCGATCTCAAGGCGCGCGAAATATCCTTCTTCTACACCCCCGGCGAGTTTGGTCTTAGTGAACTTAGGAGGAGCACACTGGCGATCGGCGTTCCGACCCGTCTCGGCGTTTTCGGACTTGCCGCCAGGCGGTACGGCTTCGACCTCTACCATGAAGTCACGTGGACGGCTTCGTACGCAAACAAAGTTTCCGGCCTCTCCGTTGGAGTGAACCTCAACTACCACACCGTCTCGATCCAGAACTATGGCTCGGCAGGGACCATCGGAATCGATGTGGGCGCTCTTCTCGAATTCTCCCGGCATGTGCGGTGGGGGATTGCCGCAAAGAGTGTCAACTCGCCGGCAATCGGCGAAGCCCGGGAACCGTTGCCGCAGACGTTCTCCATGGGAATTGCATACCTCCCGACACCGCGGTTCTCGCTGACGCTCGATTATGTCAAGGAAACGGGATTCGACCCATCCACGAAATTCGGTTTTGAGTACAGGATCATAAACGCCGTGGCTCTCCGGGCCGGTGTATCGGACCAGCCATCCGAGTACGCAGGTGGGATCGGCATTCGTCATGGCGTCGTGGAGATCGATTATGCTTTCTTCATGCATGAGGAACTCGGCATAACCCATCAGGGATCGATTCTTATCCGATGGTGAAAGAATGACAGAAAAGAAGTTCTTTGTCATTTGTTCGTTGTTACTTGTGGCAGGTGTAGCCCTCGCTCAGGAAAGGGAAGATTCGATATCCGTCAGTGATTCGCTTGCGAATGAAATTGAGACATTGGTGGAGCAATCGACCGATAACGAGAATTCGCCGCTCCGCGAGGAGCTTGATGACCGCAACCGCGCCGGGCAGGAGGGGGTTACCATTCGCTCCCGATTCGTGCAGCAACTCCAGCAGTCCAGGGGATTTGAAGAGCAGAAGTACATTGGCTCGCCACTGAAATCACTCCAGCAAATGAAGCTCACACGCGGAGAGCATATTTCGGCGGGGGTCATACTTACGAAGAATGCCGGTGAGCCGCAATTCGACGATTTCACGGCCGGATATCTCCGGTTCTCCTCATTCGGTCCCGTCACATCCTTCATTGTCGGCGATTACCTCGTCGAGTCCGGACAGGGCATTGCCCTCTGGCGCGGCTATGAGGTTCTCAAAGGCGCGAACGTCGTGGCCCCGGTGAAACGATCGGGGCGGGAGCTCGTGCCGTATGCCTCCGCGGATGAAAATTCATTCCTGAGAGGTGGGGCGATCAATCTTGCCTTGCCTCGGTCGTCGGTGACGGTCTTTTATTCGAGAAAATCGTACAGCGGGACTGTCGATGCGTCGAACGACGTTATATCGCTGTACACTTCGGGATATTTTCGAACAGATGATGAGATTGCCAAACGGAACGCATTCCGTGAGGAACTGGCAGGAGCGAGGCTCCGGTACAATCAATCGGAAGTGAATTCAATCGGCTTGACCGGCTACACTGCAACGTACTCCCGCTTTCTCGATTTTGGCACGACATTTCAGGGCGCCGGGACCAGGATGCTATCCGGCGATTACGATCTTCAGGCCGCCGAATCCCATCTTTTCGGTGAATGGACCATTGCGAACCGGAGTGCCCTGGCGGGAGTCTCCGGCGTGATGATCTCACCGTTCCCAGAACTTGATGTCATCTCGGAGTTCAGGAGTTATCCACCGGGTTTTTTCAGTCTCCACGGGAACGGTTTCGGCGATCGGTCCGGCACAACGAATGAACGCGGGCTGTACCTCGGATTGCGGCTTGAACCGGCTTCGCATGTCACGATCACGTCCTACTACGATCAATTTCGATGTCCGTCTCCGACGGCGACCTTGCTCTATCCGTCAACCGGGAATGATTTCCTGGCGCAATGTGCGTATTCCCCGTTCAGGCGGCTTCATATGGAAGTTCGTTACAGCCGCAAGGCGGGAGAGACCCCACAAACGATTGCGGATGGAGAAGGAAGGTCCGTCCGCGTCGACGATAAAACACTTAAAACGGCAATCCGCGTCAACGGAGATTACCGGTTCTCTCCCGATGTCAACTTCCGCGCACGGGTCGAGGCCGTGGATTTTGAAACGCAATTGTCGGGACGATGTGAGAAAGGAATGATGATGTACCAGGACGTTGCGCTGCGATGTTTCCCCGGTCTCATGACAGACTTCCGGATCGTGTGGTTCGGTACAGATTCCTATGACGCAGGGATCGGGGAATGCGAGACTGACCTGCCCGGCCAGCTTTCAGTCCCGGTTCTGTACGGGCGGGGAGTGCGGTGGTACCTGGAAGCCGAGTACATCCTTTCGGAGGAATTCACTTTCTCTCTGAAGTACTCGGACCTCATTCGTGAGGATGTAAGAAACATCGGTTCCGGACTCGACGAGCTGCCGACCAATCATGACAATCGTATCGGATTCCAGATGGACCTGCGCTTCTGAACTCAATGACCAATGACCAAAAGCCAAAAGCCAAAAGCTATTAGCCATTAGCCCTTGGCCATTAGCTGGAAATCCACCCCTTCGCTGCGAACCAGTGACTGATGATCAATGATCAATGAGTAATGACCAATGACTGATGACCAGTGACTGATGATCATTGAGTAATGACCAATGACAAATAACCAACCAACCAACTAACCATTTAACTAATTAACCAGCTAACTATTTAACTAATTAACCAGTTAACTATTTAACTAATTAACCAACTAACTATTTAACTAATTAACCAACTAACCATTTAACCCACAGGCTTGGTTCTCCCCCCGCATTTTCGTATCTTAATATACGATTATGACCAAAACGGAGCACGGTACGATTGTTGTTGCCATGAGCGGCGGAGTCGATTCATCCGTAGCGGCGATGCTGCTTCTGGAACAGGGCTTCAATGTCATCGGAGTGACGATGAAGACCTACAACTTCGACGAGGTAGGGGGTAACGCCGGCAACGAGACAAGTTGTTGCGGTATTGATGCGTTCAATGATGCTCGCATGGTTGCGGTAAAGCTCGGGATCCCGCATTACGTCGTGGATTTTACGACGGAATTCGGGCGCGAGGTGGTCGACAATTTCGTCGGAGAGTATTTGCAGGGACGGACTCCCAACCCTTGCGTGATTTGCAATAAAAAAATCAAGTGGGGAGAATTACTGAAAAAAGCCGATGCCCTCGGTGCAACTCATATCGCGACCGGGCATTACGCGCGCGTTGTTTTCGATAAGCGAACGAACCGGTACCACCTTCTCCGCCCGAGAGATTCCAATAAAGATCAGACCTACGCTTTGTGGGGATTGAGCCAGGAAGCTCTCGGCAGGTCGCTTTTCCCTCTGGGCGAGCTGACAAAACCGGAAGTTCGCGAGTTGGCTCGAAAGCGCGGACTGAAAACGGCGGACAAAGAAGAGAGTTTCGAAATCTGCTTCGTCCCTGACGATGATTACCGGCGTTTTCTGAAGGAGCGCGCACCCCATATCGAAGCGCAGATCTCGGGCGGCGACATCGTGCTTGCGGGCGGGGTCGTGGGCAAGCATCGCGGTTATCCGTTTTATACAATCGGGCAACGGAGCGGGGTGGGAGCGCACGGGGAAAAAGTGTATGTCACGGATATCGACGCGAATTCAAACAGGGTGAGCATCGGACGCAAAGACGACCTTCTCCGCAAGACGTTGGTGGCCAGAGATGTGAATTTGATTTCCGTTGAAAATTTGAACGGCGGTTTGCGCGTTCAGGCCCAGGTGCGATACAAAGACGTGCCGGCGGGAGCGACGGCCTTCGCAAATGGCGAGGGACGTATCAGGGTTGTGTTCGACCAGCCAAAGCGCGCAATTGCCCCGGGTCAGTCGGTGGTGCTGTATGACGGGGATCGTTTGCTCGGTGGAGGGATCATCGAGAAGTCCATTGCGTAGCCCCTTTTCCGTCTCTAGTGGAGAATCACCGGATCATTTCCATCATATTTATCAGCGGTCTATTGAGCTGGTATAGGATTCAAATACGGGTGGCCGACCTGGTGGCACGCGAAATTTACAAAGATTTCTCGATGGCGGTGTCCGATCTTTTGAAGCAGCGAAAATCGGCGTCCAACGTCACGATGTTCACGGAACCCGAAGAGATCGACGGCTGCTACGTGTTTTATGTTTCTCCGGCCGCCGCCGAAAATTTTCCGGCACTTCTCAAACAATATTCTGCGGTGAAGTGCGACGCTCCCGATGTGCGGCGGCTGAGACTTGCCGGCGGAGATGCCAAATTCCGGATGAGGGAGTAGAGTCTGAGGCAGTGGATTAATAGCACTGGCTACTGTTGTGTAGAAGAAGCGCGAAGATTTCGTCTTACTGTTTGTAACCCTCTCCCTCGGTCCCTCTCCCACTTGTGGGAGAGGGATGTCACGAAGTGACAGGGAGAGGGTTACACAGCAAACCGTCATCCCGGCATGCTTCTAGCCGGGATCTATAAATTGCCGACGTTTAGATGCTGACCGAAAGCATGTCAGCAAGACGGAAGTTCAAGTGATCGGTATTCGAACACGGTATTTACATTCAAGCTGCTATTTTATATCAGGTTTTGGTTGTCGTAATCACCCTTTTCGCATTTTAAGAAAGTACCACATATGAGATCGGAACACCTCAAAATCAGCAAACCCATGTTGGCGCTTCTGGATAAACATGGCATCACGACTGCGACGCCCGTGCAGAACGAAATCATCCCTGCCATCATGGCCGGGCGCGATGTCCTTGCACAGTCGGAAACAGGCTCGGGGAAGACGCTCAGTTTTGCGATCCCCATCATTGAACAGCTCAAACGCAGCGACGGCTTGCGCTCGCTCGTGCTCGTACCGACCCGCGAGCTCTGCATCCAGATCTGCGAGGAGTTCACAAAGTTCTCCCAGGGCAAGCACCTCGGGATCACGGCAGTGTACGGCGGCGTGTCCATCGGCAATCAGGTGAAGAAGCTCAAAACCACCAATATCATCATCGCGACGCCGGGAAGGCTCATCGACCTTCTCAACCGGGGTGCAGTGCGTCTCGACACCGTCCAGTATCTCGTCTTCGACGAAGCCGACCGCATGCTCGACATGGGCTTCATCCCCGACATCGAACGTATCCTTCGATGGATGCCGCAGAAGCGCCAGACGATGCTCTTCAGCGCGACGGTCTCGAAAGAAATCGCCCAGCTGAGCCAGAAGTATCTCCACAACCCGAAGCATGTGGAGTTCGCTTCCTCGGTGAAACCGGAATTGCTTCACCAGACATATTATCAGACAACAACCGAGCAGCGTTTACCGCTCTTGATCCATCTTCTCAAGCACGAGCGGGACCTTGCCCTGGTGTTCTGCAACCGGAAGCATATCACTGCCAAACTCGCCAGAAAATTGACGGGACAGGGAGTAAATGCAAAATGCCTGCATGGAAACATGTCGCAATCCCAGCGCGAGCGCGTGACGGCGGAATTTCGGCAAAAGAGATTCAATGTGCTCGTCGCTACGGATGTCGCCGCCCGCGGCCTCCACATTGAAGATGTCTCACATGTCTATAACTACGAGATTCCAAAGGACGTCGATTCTTACACGCACAGGGTCGGGCGTACCGCCCGTGCCGGCAAGAAGGGGGAAGCGATCTCGCTCGTCGTCGGTGAAGAAAAAAAATTCTTCCAGCAAATTCTCTTCTCGTACCGCGGAGATATTACGCTCCGCACGATCGGCGATGTGAAGCTGCCGGCGCTCGTTCAGGAAGCTCACGAGCGGCCGAAGGAGCAGAAGAGAAGCCCGGCTTCATGGAAAGAAAAGTGGCGGCATGGGGGACACAGAGGCCGTTGACTCATTAATCCAGTACTCCATTTATCCGTCATACAATCGTCTGAACCGCTGATGTCGCTGATAACATCTGATACCGCTGATACGGCTGATGTCTGTGATAACATCATTCTCATCAATTTTCATCATTTTAATCAGCGGTTCTGACACTCCGCGGTCTGAACCGTTGATTACGCTGAGAAAAGCTGATAACAGCTGATGGAGCAGACAACAGCCATGACATCATTTTCATCAGTATTTATCATATCAATCAGCGGTCATCATTCACATCAGCGGTTCTGACACTTCCGAGGAATTATTTCATGTCCAAACCTGAAGAACACGACAAATTCGAGACACTCCGGGATCTTAAGCGACAAGCTTTGTTAGGCGGCGGAGAGAAACGCATCGACGACCAGCATAAGAAGGGCAAATTGACGGCCCGAGAACGGATCGATCTTCTCCTCGATGCAGGGACCTTCGATGAAATCGATGCGCTGGTCGAGCATCGTTCGCATGACTTCGGCCTCGAGAAACAGAAATACCCCGGCGACGGCGTCGTCACCGGTTCCGGCAAAATCGACGGTAGGCTGGTTTTTATATTCAGTCAGGACTTCACGGTTTTCGGGGGATCCCTCTCTGAAGCGCATGCCGAAAAAATCTGCAAGATTATGGACTTGGCAATGAGGGTCGGCGCCCCGGTGATCGGCTTGAACGATTCGGGCGGCGCCCGCATCCAGGAAGGCGTGACAAGCCTCGGCGGGTATGCCGATATCTTCCTGCGAAACACTCTCGCATCCGGCGTCATCCCGCAGATTTCCGCCGTGATGGGTCCATGTGCCGGCGGCGCCGTCTATTCTCCCGCAATCACCGATTTCACGCTGATGGTAAAAGGTACGAGCTATATGTTTGTCACGGGTCCGAATGTCGTGAAAACCGTGACGCATGAAGACGTCTCATTTGAGGACCTCGGCGGAGCGGTGACTCATGCCACAAAGTCGGGTGTGGCGCATTTTGCGTGTGAAGATGAAAAACAATGCCTCCGGTATATCAGAACCTTGATGGGCTACCTCCCGTCAAATTGGAAGGAACGTCCGCCTGCCAGACCGCCGAAAGACAACCCGCTCGCCGGAATGAAGAATTGAATTCGATCGTTCCGGAGAATCCCGGCAAACCATACAACATGAAGAACGTGATACGCTTGGTTGTGGATAGCGACGGAGAAGGGTCGAGCTTCTTTGAAATTCATGAACTGTTTGCGCCGAACCTCATCGTTGGCTTCGCACTGCTGGACGGCAAGCCGATCGGGATCGTCGCAAACCAACCCTCGAAAATGGCGGGGGTTCTGGACATCGATGCTTCGGTGAAAGGCGCCCGGTTTGTCAGATTATGCGATGCGTTCAATATCCCGCTCGTCGTGTTCGAGGATGTCCCGGGATTCATGCCGGGCACATATCAGGAATGGCGTGGAATCATCAAGCACGGCGCCAAATTGCTCTACGCATTTTGTGAAGCCACCGTCCCCAAAGTCACAGTCATCACCAGGAAAGCCTACGGCGGTGCGTACGACGTCATGAACTCGAAACACATTCGCGGGGATTTCAACTTTGCCTGGCCCACGGCGGAGATTGCAGTGATGGGACCTCACGGCGCGGCCGAAATTATATTCAAAAAGGAAATCGATAGCGCCACGGACCCGGGGAAAGCGCTCGACGAAAAGGTAGAGGAGTACCGCCAGAAATTCGCAAGCCCCTACATCGCCGCAGGCAGGGGATATGTCGATGACGTTATCGAGCCGCTTGACACACGTCCGAAATTGATTCGAGCTCTCCAAATCCTGGAGAAAAAAGCCGACTCCAATCCGGCACGAAAGCACGGCAACATTCCGCTGTAGGGTGCTGGGAGGGAGCTCCGCCTGCGCTTCTGCCTACGCTCCGCTTCGGCAGACAGGTTCGCTCCCGACCACCTTGTGCCTATGTGCACCGTCTAGGTTGCTTCGTTGTCCCGACGAAACAGTTGGGACTCCTTGCAAAGACAGGTGGGCCAACTCGTCTTTGCGAGCGAAGTCCGCTCTTTTCGGACGAGCGAAGCAATCTTGACGCAGACAGCCTGGCGCTCCGTTTGCATCGTTTAGATTGCTTCGTTGTCCCGACGAAACAGTTGGGACTCCTCGCAAAGACAGGTGGGCCAGCCCGTCTTTGCGAGCGAAGTCCGTTCTTTTCGGACGAGCGAAGCAATCTGGACATAGACGGCCTTGCGCCAGCTTTGCATCCTCTACGGGGTTGCAGGTTTTCCAAACTTTCCATTTTCCTACACAAAATCCTGGAATGAACGGAGCCACGACTCCAAACCAAGAAGCCCCTAAAGAAGTGCTTGACTTTCTTCGCCGAAACCCATATATTTTATGATGAAATCTTTGATAAACCTGTCTGGTATTTGAAAAGATCCCTGACCATACTGTTGGTTGTTTCGTTCATTTTCGGCTGTTCATCCGAAAAAGTGTCGAAACCCTCTTCTGAGGCTGAGCAACCCGCTGTCCGGGCCGTTGCGCCCGACCCGCCCGATACTCTCTCAAGCGCGGTCATCCACTCTGCGCTGATGGACACCGCCTCCACACTCTCGTACTCCAATTACGATTCAATCGCCGTCGAGCTGCTGAGCGTGCCCGCCAGCACTACCTGGATGCATTGAACGCCGAGCAAAGCGGCGATTCGACGCGCTCCGCGATGTACTTCGAGTACGCGATCGCGATCCTGAATGAGCTGGGATACTATCCCAACATCGACAGCAATCAAGAGTTTACTGACTTGAGTCACAGCATCATCGAAGATTACGAGAAGTACATTGCCAGCATCGATAGTCTGGGACCGCAGACGTCCGTTTTTGCATTGCGCGAAAAACTGAATCAGATCGACGAAGCAAACCAAACCGCGGGGGAGGATAAGCCACGGCGGGTCATCACGTCAACGACCATTCCGCTTGTTATCAACGGACTCGTCGAAAAGAATATTGATTTCTTCGAAAATAGGGGACGCGAACACTTCGAAAAATGGCTGGCACGGGGGCAACGCTTGTTCCCATTCATGCGGTCAATTCTCAAGGCCGAGCATGTACCGGAAGAGCTTGCCATCCTCACGATGGTCGAAAGCGGTGTTAACCCCGTTGCTCAATCGTGGAGACGGGCGGTCGGCTTGTGGCAGTTTATCAAAGGGACGGGCTCGCTCTACGGACTGAAATCGAACTTCTGGTATGACGAGCGCCGGGACTTTGAAAAATCGACCCGGGCGGCGGCGCGGCACCTGAGAGATTTGCACGAGGAGTTTGGCGATTGGTACCTCGCTCTCGCGGCATACGATTGCGGGCCGGGGAATGTATACCGTGCCATTCGCAGAAGCGGCAGTATGGATTTCTGGGAGATGCGGAAACATCTGCCCCGGGAGACGCGCAACTACGTTCCGCAGTATATCGCAGCAGCCGTTCTGGGTCTGGAACCCAAGCGGTACGGATTTGACGTCGAGCATGCAGATTCCCTCAGATTCGATACGGCGACAGTTAACGATTGCGTGGATATCGCGCTTCTTGCGAAATGCGCCGGCGCAGATGCATCGACCCTGCAGGATTTGAACCCGGAACTCCTGAAGGGTTGCACGCCACCGGGTGTTCAATCCTATGTGCTCAGAATCCCCGCAGGCACCTCGGAAGCGTTCAGGAAGAATTATGCAAATATTCCCGACAGTGCAAAGAGAAACTGGCTCGTGCATCATGTCCGGAAGGGGGAAACACTGGCATCCATTGCAAAAAAATACGGTCTCACAGCCGGCATCCTTGCCGATGCAAATCATCTTGCCAGCAAGCATAGGATTTCTGTGGGGAAGGACCTCCTCGTTCCCGTTCCGTCAAGTCTGAAGTCGTACAATTTAAGTCTCTCTGATGAATCAACGGGCCGTAGGTCAAGAAGCTCGCGGAAAACCAGGTTCTTGAACGCAGGATCGAAAGGCAAAGAAAAGTTGGTATATAAGATTAAGAAGGGCGACACACTGGGGAAGATTGCCCAGATCTACAATGTCCGCGCAAGCGACCTGCGTGTCTGGAATGACATACCGTACGGAAGTCTTATTCGCAGCGGGGATAAGCTGACGATATGGACGAAGCAGAACATAGCGGAAGGATCTTCAGAGCACAAGACATCATCGGATGTTGGACAGCAGAAACGGATGGCTCCAAGGCCGAGGGCGGATTCATCACATCTTATAGCACAGGCCGAATCGTCATGGACGAAGTACAAAGTGAAAACCGGAGATAATCTCAGCAAAATTGCCAAACACTTCGGTGTGACATCTGTGGACATTCAACAGTGGAACGCAATGGGTTCGAGCGTTATCAGGATCGGTCAGGTGCTGAAACTCGTGACGGGGGAGAGAAGAAGCGCTGCGACCAAGCATGCTTTGGCCTCCAAACCCGACACCACCCGGAAAAAGAAACCGGTGGCGTACAAAGTCAAGAAGGGCGACACTCTTTACAGCATTGCAAGCGCTTTCGGTGTTTCAGTGAACGACCTCAAGGCCTGGAACAGAATTCGGGGGAGCCGGATTCGCATCGGCCAGGCGATAGTGATTAACTCCTGACAAAAATCACCTCTTTTTCTTCATTTTTGCGGTTATTGCGGCCCGTGTTTTGATTTGAAGGCCGCTTTTACTACATTATTTGATGTGGTTTCGGGCATAATTGATCGGGAGCGGGCGTGATGATCATCCGCCGAGCCAATGGCAATTCCGATTGCCCGTCACCCTGAGCGACTGAGTCCGCGTTGTTTGCGGACGAAGGAGTCGAAGGGTGTTCAGAGATAGGGAGGTTGAAGTGACGAGGGATTCGTGGGTTTACATAATCGAATGCTCGGATGGTTCCTATTATACCGGTTGCACGACAAATCTTGAAAAGCGAATTTCCGAGCACGAGATCGGTTCATATGCTGGGTACACCTCGAGCCGACGGCCGATTAGGCTTCTGTGGAGCCAACACTTCGGGGAGATTCGGTATGCAATTGAGGCTGAACGGACCATTAAGAAATGGAGCCGAGCCAAGAAGGAAGCTCTCATGAAAGAAGATTTCGCGGCACTGAAAGAACTGGCGCGGTCGACGAAGACAAAATTGAAAAGGAAGAACGAGCCAGACCCTTCGACTCGTCCCGTTGAAAAGAACAACGGGACTCGCTCAGGGTGACGACCGTTGCTTGCGACTGCAGCCCAGATTACTGATGGAAGATATTCACCCTGAGCGACTGAGTCCGCCTTTTGCGGACGAAGGAGTCGAAGGGTAATGAAGTAACGGAGAGGTGCTAGAGCGGTTGAATAGGCCGGTCTCGAAAACCGGTGTGGGGCTAGTTCTCACCGAGAGTTCGAATCTCTCCCTCTCCGCTCAAATTTGTTCTATGAAATTATCCTAAATTTACTTAAGAGGAATATGACCAAAATCCTTGGAATGTGGCTTATCGTTGGCATCATGGCTCTTGCATGCGTCGAAAGTTATGGCCAGGTCACACTTGACAAGTCGAAACTTATCGAAATGTACCAAAAAGGTATGTTCGATAATATGAGCGCTTCGGACATTAAGCAGATGCTGGACCAGATGGGGATCTCCGAAAGCGAAGCCCTGCAATATGCGAAGCAGAACGGGATCGATTTATCGAAGTTCATCGGGGGCAAAGGGATTATCCCCGGTGCGCTTGCTCCCTCGGCGACGGGTATTACGACCGTGACGCCGGAGACGACAAAGATTGGAATGCCGACACCGGCTATCACGCCGACCCCGCTTCCCCCGTCGCAGGTTCCCGACACAACGAAGGAGAGAGGTGCGTACGGACTTGAATACTTCGGCTACGATATTTTCAAGAATATTCCGGCCGCTTTCGAGCCGAACGCAGTTGGTCCCATCGACCCCGGGTACCTCATCGGTCCAGGCGATGCTCTCATGCTTTCAGTTTGGGGACAGGCGGAGTTTCAGTATGAGTTGGACGTTAGCCCGGAAGGCAATGTCTTTATTCCCAATGTCGGTCAGGTGTTCGTTCTGGGAACGCCCCTTCGCGAGCTCGAGCACAAGCTCAAGAATCAGCTTTCCAAGTTTTATTCCGGACTCGCTGCCAGCCCTCCGACAGTCTTCATGGACGTCACCATTGCCAAACTGCGGCCCCTCAGAGTTTTCGTCATGGGAGAAGTGAAGCATCCCGGCGGCTATACCATCAGCAGCTATGCGACGGTGTTCAACGCTCTGTATGCCGTGGGCGGGCCGCGTGTTCAGGGCAGCCTCCGCTCAGTCAAGGTGGTCAGAGACAAGAAAATCGTGGCAGTTGTCGACGTATACGACTTTCTGCTGAGGGGTGACAAGTCGAGCGACGTCCGCCTCCAGGACGACGACCTGATTCTCGTTCCCCCGAGGGGAAAGACGGTCTCCATCCGGGGAGAAGTCCGTCGCCCGGCCATTTATGAATTGAAAGAAGACGAAAATCTCTCGGAGTTTCTCGGCCTCTGCGGAGGGTTATTGCCGACGGCCTATGTCGGCAACGCTCAGATCGACCGGGTGAAGCCGTTTGCAGACCGCACAAAAGGAGTCGTGGACCGGATTGTTGTCGATGTCCCTCTGGGCGACCTCCTGAACAACAAAATCAACGACGTCGCGCTCTACGACGGCGACGAAGCCGAAGTGTATTCCATCCTCGACGAGAAAAGGAACTACGTCTATGCCGACGGTTCCGTCTGGAGACCCGGCAGGTACGAGCTGGACAAAATACAGACCGTTCGCGACCTCGTCGCAGCCGCAAAAGGGATCCAGCCCAAGACGTACACCGACCTCGCCCACATCAGCCGTCTGAACGATGACCGGCTTACGCGGACCGTGATATCCTTCGACCTGAAGAAAGTTCTGGACGATCCGCAGTCCGATATCAAGCTCATGCCCCAGGATACCGTAAGCATATACTCCATGGAAGCAATCGAAGTAAAAGAGAAATACGTCAATATTTTCGGCGAGGTGAAAAAGCCGGGCCGTTATCTGTTGCAGGACAACATGACGCTTTCGGACCTGATCATTCAGGCCGGCGGTTTCACGGAAGAAGCGAGCATTTTGCAGGCGGAGGTTTCCCGTCTGCGTCCCGGCGGCATCAAAGGTGATTCGCTCGCCATGATTCTGCATCCTCGGCTGTCCAACGACTTTTCTCAGGTCATGAAGAACGGCGGGAGCCACGAGCGCCCGGCCGACTCATCGCTCTCAAGCTCCGAGTTTCTTCTGCACCACAGGGATGAGGTTCTCGTGTTTCCCAACCCTGATTACAAAATACAGCAGGACGTGAGGGTCACAGGTGACATTATGTTTCCGGGAGTCTATGCTCTCAAGGAGAAAGGAGAGCGTCTCTCGGAACTTATAGACCGTGCGGGGGGTCTGACGAAGACCTCGTACCTCGGAGGGGCGCAGCTGCATCGCGGCGGACATCGCATGCTGCTTGATTTCGAAAAGGCATATTTGAGAAGGGATATCGTGCACGATGTTGTTCTCCATAGCGGGGATAGCGTATACGTGCCGTCGGTTCCTCATACAGTATTGGTGTCAGGTGAGATTAACGACCCCGGGTTGATTTCTTTCATCGCGGGGGATGATGTGATGGATTACATCAATCGCGCGGGGGGATTGACGGACAGCTCGAACTACGCCGTTCTGACGCAGCCGACGGGCGATGCGAAAAGAGTCAACTTCGGTTGGTTCCGGGGAAACCCGGAAGTGGCAGACGGTGCGAGCATCGTTGTGTATAGAACTCCTCCGCCTCCTCCGCAGACGAGTCCCGGCGTGGATTGGGGCGTGACCATCAAAGACACGTTTGCGATTCTGACGAGCGCGGGGACGCTGGCATATATCGTGTATCAGGTGACGCACAAGTGATCAATGAATAATGAGTAATAATGAATGAGCAATGCAGGATGGAGGATTGTGAGATGATGAGTGGATGAATGGGAGATGTGGTGAATCGGTGAATGGGTGAAAGAAATGACAAAGAACGAAGCACAAAGAACCAAGAACTAATGGCCAAAAGTCGCACCAAGTCAAAATTAAAAATTAAAAAGTAAAAAATCGTTCCTCTGCACGAAGGACAAAGTGCTAAGTACAAAGAACCAAGAACCAAGAACTATGAACAATGGTTAGAATTGTAAACAAGGCAAGAAATCACAGAGATGCTGCGAAGTGGGACGTGATCCAACAGATCACCATGACACTTGAGCAACGGCAGAAGGTGGCGAAAGAACTAAAACGACGGTTTTACGGAACCCGGGTTCCTGACGTCCGGTCGAAAAAGACGTGAAAAGAAACACATATTTCTCAAGAGATGTAAGCGAGTTCCTCCGACTTCTTGCCCAATATCGGGTTCATTATCTCATCGTGGGCGGCGAAGCTGTCATCTTTTATGGCCATCCACGATTGACGGGGGACATTGATTTGTTTTTTGACCGGAGTCCACAAAACGCGAGGCTGCTTTTCAAGGCGCTCCGGGAGTTCTGGAACAACCACATTCCGGGAATCAACGATGAGAAAGAACTAAGGTTGAAAAGCACTGTCGTCCAGTTTGGAATACCTCCGAACCGTATAGATCTTTTGAATGATATCGAGGGCGTCCGGTTTGAAGCGGCATGGAGCAGGAAGGTCGTCAGGACGATTATTGTAGAACGAAAGGAAGTGCCGATCATGTACATCGGACTTGGAGACCTTATTAGAAACAAGAGAGCGGTCAACCGCAATAGGGACAAGGACGACCTGAGGTTTCTTGAGAGTCTGAAAACGCAAGGACTGGAAGTAAAAAGCGCCCCGGGGAACCCGAATTCAAACCATAGCAGCAAAAAGCTAACAGCCAAAAGCCAAGGGCCAAAGGCTCCATCAAGCCGCCAAGAACTAAGTACCAGGAACTAAGTACTATCATACTCACATACTTAAGTACTAACGAATAAATGAAACCAGAAGATTTGACGAGCGGTGCGGCGTTCACATGCATTGTCTACCAGGTGAAAAAATGACGAACGGTCAGGAAACACATTCTCAAGTTGTGCAGGGCCAGGGTTCAACAGAAGAGGAGCAGCTCTCCCTAAGCAATCTCACTTGGATGTTAGAGACACTATGGTCTCGTCGTGGCAAAATTGCGAAGGTTGTTTTGGTCGCCGCTGTCCTTGTTGCCGGGATGTCACTTCTACTTCCCAATGGTTATGTGGCGACCACGACGATCATGCCTGACCTGACTTTCTTTAACAGCGTGGGAGGAACACTCGGGGGTTTTAAGGACCTTGCCACTGCGATCGGGCTGAATGCCAACCAGACTGTGACATCCCCATCCCAGTTATATCCGGATATTATGGAAAGCGAGTTCGTTCTGCGGAGAGTGATTTACCATAAGTACAAAACGGAGAAGTATGACAGCCTCGTAAACCTGATAGAGTACTGGAAGTTTGACAACGCGGATGAGAATTTCAATTTTGAGAAATGTCTGAAGAAACTTCGGACATCAGTGATCACGATCTCGGTTGACAAGAAGACATTGATCATCTCTCTGGAGGTCTCAGCCGGCGAACGTCAGTTTGCAGCAGATCTTGCAAATGAATTGACATCAGAACTTGATTATTTCCAGAGGAATTTCCGACAGACGAACGCCGGTGAGCAGCGTAAATTCCTTGAGCAACGATTGGCAGAAGTCAAGGATGATCTCGCAAAGGCAGAGGAACGACTGAAGGATTTTCAGGAAAAGAACCGGAGGCCAGAACAGTCTCCACAGCTATTGCTGCAACAAGGACGGCTCTCCCGTGATGTCGATCTGAATTCAACGCTCTTCATTGAATTGAAGAAACAGTATGAGCTTGCCAAGCTCGATGAGATCAAGAACACACCGGTGGTTCAGGTTCTAGACATTGCTCGCCCGCCTTCGGACCATGCTTCTCCGAGACGGAGAATATTGGTTATGGTCGCCGCCTTCTTAAGCTTCTTAGCTTCATGTGCGTGGTTCGTCATGTCAGAGAAATTTCGCGACGATGAAAAGGTTCACGACGAGGTTGTTCGGGTCAAGGACCTCTTGCGTACCGTTCGGACTGATTTACGAAGTTCCATTCGGTTCAGCCGCAGGCGGGGCAAGGATAGCTGAAAACAAAAGTTCGATTCGCATGAATTCCCGTTTTTCACTGCCACCCGGATTCATTCCTCCTATTCTTCTCATCGCCGGAAGTGAAACATGGCAAAGCCTCCGGGGCCCTCGATGATTGCGGCAATGACGAAAATTCTTGATTTTTTTTTCAAAGGCCATGAGCGGAGCGTACGAGCTAAGAAGAACATCTTTTTCGCATTCCTTCTCAGGGGGATAAGTGTCGTCGTCAGCTTTGTTCAAGTTCCAATTACCCTTCACTACTTAAGCAAAGAGAAATACGGGATTTGGTTAACTCTTAGCTCGATATTGGGATGGTTCTATATTCTTGATATCGGTTTGGGGAATGGGTTAAGGAATAAGTTTGCAGAGGCCATGGCCAGGAGAGAGAAAAAGACTGCCCGGATTTATGTAAGCACCACGTATGCTATGCTGGCGATCATCATATTTTCATTTTTCCTTTTGTTCTTGTTGATCAATCCTTTCCTGAACTGGGTGAGGATTTTGAACACGTCGTCGGCTATGCAAGCAGAATTGAACGAGCTGGTTTTTCTTGTGGTTGCATGCTTTTGTCTACAGTTCATTCTGAAGTTAGTGGGTACCTTGCTCACGGCCGATCAGAAGCCAGCGGTGAATGATCTTCTGGTTGTGGCCGGGAGTGCAATATCCTTAGTCGTTATTTATCTTCTTTCAAAAACGACGAGCGGCTCATTGCTATACTTGGGTCTCGCATTCGCCATCATCCCATTATTGGTGTACCTCCTAGCTAATGTGATTGTGTTCACAGGTATTTATAAGGAATACAGGCCGACATCTAAGCTGGTCGATCTCTCACATGCACGTGAGCTTACGAGCCTGGGGTTCAAATTTTTCATTATCCAGATTGCGGGAATCGTCATCTACTCGACGAGCAACATAATAATAACTCAGGTGCTGGGTCCCGCTGAGGTTACCCCTTACAACATTGCGTACAAGTATTTCAATACAGCTACCATGTTTTTCATGATAGTAATGACTCCATTCTGGAGTGGATTCACAGAAGCTTACAGCAAAGGCGATATTGATTGGATCAAACTGACCATGCGCAAGCTGAATGGTTTGTCATTAGTATTCGCCTTATTGGTGGTGATAATGGTGCTCCTCTCAGGATTCGTTTACAAGTTCTGGGTTGGTAATGCCGTAGAAGTCCCTTTCTTGACCACCCTATTCATGGGTTTGTATGTGATGATCTTGAGTTGGGGGGCTCCATTTGTGTTCTTCATCAATGGCGTTGGAAAGATAAGGCTTCAACTCATAGTCTCGATTGTACAGGCCGTACTCTTCTTTGCATTTGCAATGGCATTCACGACGTATTTCAAATTGGGGGTTTCAGGGGTGATAGTGGCGATGTGCATACCTATGATTCCAACGATTGTTCTTTGGCCCCTGCAGTATAGCAGGATAATAAATAACAAAAGTGCCCGAATTTGGGATAAATAGATGTGGCGCTTTCACCGTTCATCTAATCCCACAAACATATACTTAAAGTTCTTGTTGGTATACAGTACGTGCGTACAAAGTCCCTGAGTAGCATTCATATATTGGCATTGAGTATCCTATGCTTGGTTATTGGGCATTTGGCTGCTCCGGAGATTGTTGACAATCGGCTCATTAATTCATTCGGGTTTTTTGTACTACTCTTGTTGATAGTCTTGGTCATAATTCGGAGCAAAGATGCTTTCGCATTGATCATGATATTGTATGTCTGCAATCACTTCATCTATATGCAGGAGCGGGGAGGCGTATTTGTTCTGTTGGGATTTTTTGCAGTTGCATTTTATAACGTCTATACAAAAGGAGCCGGACAGCTAAGAACTGATGATCGAGCAATAAGAGCGTTGATGTACATTTTCGTGTTAAACAATGTGGCGGGCTGGCTTTTCAAGAATTCAATGCCATTGTTCTCAATGCTACTGGGTGTCATCTCCTTTTTCGGTTACTTGCTGGTTTTCAATTTGACACGGAAGGTAAATCTAACAGAAAATCGAATTCGGATTTTCATGCAGGTAAACATTTTCCTGTTGTTGTACTCGTTGATAACCGCATTGAACATTCATTATGCTGTATTAAGAACTTCGTCCCCTCTATTATACACACCCGACGAGAGATTTGGAATGGGGGGGCTGTCGGCAACGAGTATGATCGGGCATTCAGAACTTTATAACGAGGAATCTCTCTTGATGTTCCTGTTTTTTGTGCCCTTCCTCATGTCTTCTCGTACAACGAAATACCTGCGAGTTTCGAAGTCGTTGGTATACAGCGGTCTGATACTCGCCGCGTTCAATCTGATAATATCGCCGCATAGGTCGGGGGCAATCTTGGCAGGTGCAGCAATAATGTCTCTTATCGTGCTCAGTCCATTCATTAAAGCAAGGGTATTCGACAAGAAGGCTCTTCTTCTGAAGTTGCTTGTGTATGTTCTCATATTGATTGCAATTTTTGGGCCATTGCTCAATATGGAGTTTTTCGTGGAAAGATTGGAAGCCACAAATTTCGGGGATCTCACCATCAGTACTGTCACTTCTGGGGAACAGACGAACAGGCTATACGCGTATGGTCTGGGAGTGGCGAGAATCCTGAGCGATAGTTGGTTTGTCGGGTATGGGTGGGGAATTGTGGAAAGCAATAGGATGGCTTGGTTTCCCAATCCCGACATCAACTTTGCGGATTTTCACAATCTATATTTGTCATTGCCAATGATTTACGGTTGGTTGGGATCGATAGCGTTCGTGGGAATGATCGTTGTGACTCTATTCAGATTAATCAAAGTAATGATCAAGAATTCAGAAAAAGAAAACTACTTGCTCATCCCGATTTTTGCATTCGTAATGGTGCTTTCCTTTTTCTCATTGAATGAGATAAAGATTAGTATCCTAAGAACTGCTCATTATCAGATGTTATTCTGGATCTGGCTGGGATTGGCAAATAGCTGTTTGGGTACTTTCGCCGTGCTGGAGAATTCAGGGAGTACCACGGGGTCACCCGTGGCTCCGATCGGGCAGAAACGGTACAACTTGGGCCGAGATTGATGAAAGTATTATGGTTCTCGAATATACCTACAGGAGACGCCGCACGATATCTAAACTACGACGTGCCAGATATCGGTGGCTGGATCGAATCCCTGAAGAATGAGATCCTCGGAAGAACCAACATCGAACTGGGGATCGCTTTCTGCCGGGGGGACAGAAGCTACTTGAATTTCAAGTCGGCCAATGTGTCCTATTATAAATTGCCCTACCTGAAGGCCTCTGGTAGGATTGCAGGCAAGGTTTCAAATTTGTCGCACCGATTGGAAGACTTAACTGTCTTGGACTATGCGAGGAAAACGATTAGGGAATTCAATCCCGATCTCATTCAGATTTTTGGAACGGAAGGGAACTTTGGACTCATCACTGGAGAAAACACTGTTCCGGTTGTTATCCATTTGCAGGGAATCTTGAATGAGATTACAAAGAAGTACTTTCAGGGGATCTCGAAATTTGATATTGCAAGATACGGCGACAAAAGGAAACTTATTTTTGGCTCAGGGTTACTGCATAGCTATTTTATTATGAAGAACCAGGCAAAAAGGGAATTGAAGATATTCAGAACATGCAGGCATTTTTTGGGCAGGACTGATTGGGATAGGGAGATTGTCCGGACATATGCACCACAGTCTCGGTATTATCATTGCGATGAGGTTTTACGTGAGGCTTTTTATCATACGTCTTGGACGAGGCAAAACAGTAAGAAGAGAACATGCTTGTCCACGATCCGATCGTCTAATTATAAGGGCTTGGAGATGCTTGCTCAATGCTCCCTTGGGCTAAGCGATCCTGGTGGTCTTGGAGTTTCATTCCGTGTAGCGGGCATTTCCAAAGCCGATGAAGTTTATAAAATTGTGGTTCGAAAATATGGGAAACGCGTGGAATCGTTCTTGGTCCCTTTAGGGATGCTTACTTCGGATCAAATCATTGGGGAAATGAAATCATGTGATGTTTTTCTTCATCCTTCGCACGCGGATAACAGCCCGAATAGTCTCTGCGAGGCGATGATGCTCGGCATTCCCATAGTTGCCACCGGTGCGGGCGGAATACCGAGCCTGCTCAAAGATGGCCAAGAGGGATTTGTGACTCCAACAGGTGATGCAGAGGCGATGTCGGAGGCCATTAAAAAGTTACTCATGGACAAGAACTTGGCAGACACCTTTTCGGCCAACGCAAGAAAAAGGGCGGTCGCCCGCCATGATAAAGGTAAGATAGTAAGGGATCTTGTTTCCACTTATACGTCCATCCTGGTGGCGGGAAAAGCCGCCGCGACATGTCAACACTGAATGACTCGCCATCCTTAGATGGGTGAACAACTTATGAAATCAAACTAATGGAGACCCAATGGCAAAAATACTCGTTACCGGAGGCCGTGGTTTCATCGGCACAAATCTCATAGAGGAACTTCGAAGTCGCAGGCATGACGTATGTACGTGCGACATTTTGCAGGGAGAAGACCCGCAACACTACAAAATTGATTGCGGTGAGTACCAGCAGCTTGACTGGCTCCTGAAAAAATTCCGATTTGATTACGTATACCACCTTGCCGCGGAATATGGTAGATGGAACGGCGAGGACCATTACCAGAACTTGTGGAAAACAAACGTTGTCGGGACAAAGAATGTGCTGCGGCTACAGGAGATCCATCGCTTCAAAATGATTTTCTTCAGCAGCGCCGAAGTGTACGGCGACTACGACGGGTTGATGTCCGAAGATGTGATGGAAAAAATCCCGATCAAACAAATGAACGATTATGCAATAACCAAATGGGCTGGAGAGCTGCAGTGCCTGAACAGCGCTTCGATGTTTGGGACCGAGACAGTCAGGGTTCGGCCGGTTGGTTGCTACGGTCCGCATGAGTATTACAGTCCATATCGGGGAGTGATTCCTATATTTGTTTACAACTGCCTGCATAAGAAGCCGTTCAAAGTGTACGTTCATCATAAGCGTATCTTTGACTACGTTCAAGACACGTGCAGGACTTTTGCCAACGTTGCAGACAACTTCGTTCCTGGAGAAGTGTACAATGTCGGGAGTGATGAATCGTGGGTTGTCGACATTAAGACGCTTGCAGAAATGGTTATTAAAAAAACCGGAGCCCATCCGGCTCTGGCGCAGTACCACAACGAGGAGGGGTTTACCACGAAGGTCAAGATCGTGGATTATTCCAAGTCAAGACGGGATCTGAAGCACCGCGCATCTGTAAAGCTTGACGAAGGTCTCGACCGTTATATCGTTTGGATGAAGAAAGTCTACAACATAAGCTGAAGGAATTCACAATGCATGAGTATCAAAATTACTACAAGGACAAGACAATACTGGTCACAGGCGGCGCCGGTTCCATTGGAACCAACTTGGTCAGGGCGCTCTCGAAACTGCAGGCAAAAATGGTTGTCATCCTGGACGACATGTCAGCAGGGTATGAGTGGAACATTCCCAGAGAAAAGAATATCCTCTTCGTGAAGGGCAGTGTGTCGGACGATGTCGACCTTAAGAGAGTTTTCTATGAACAGCCGGGCGTTATTTTTCATCTCGCAGCATTTTTTGCCAATCAGAATTCCGTAGACTATCCGGAAAAGGACCTCCATACCAACGGCCTCGGCACGTTGAAGATCTTTGAATATGCCGTTTTGAATCGCACAGAAAAGGTGGTCTATGCATTGTCGGGTTGTTCGATCTACGGCCATCAAGCGCCACTGCCTCTGAAAGAAGAATTCATGTCCCTGCATCTGACTTCCCCGTATCAAATTACGAAGATGCTCGGCGAGTTGTACGCAAATTTTTTTAACCACCACCACGGCTTGAGGGTTGTTAAGACCAGATTTTTCAATTCTTACGGACCCGGCGAAGTCCCGGGCCAGTATCGGAATGTCATTCCGAATTTCATTTACTGGGCCATGAAGGGCATGCCCCTGCCCATTACCGGAAATCCCGATGCGACAAGAGATTTTACGTATGTCGGCGACCTGGTTGACGGAATCCTCCGCGCCGGCTACTTTGAAGCGGCGGTTGGTGCGGAGATGAACCTGGCGGGAGGAGTGGAGACCCGAATCGGCGACCTCGCGAATTTGATTAATGATCTAGTCGGCAACAAAGCCGGAACGGCAATCGTCGGTAAGCGCAAGTGGGACACGAAAAGCAGATTGCTGGCAAGCGTTGATCGGGCAAAAGCGCTGATCGGCTATGAGCCACAAACCCCTTTTCAAGAAGGGCTGAAGGTTACGATTCGATGGTTTCAAGAGCACTGGGCAGACATTGAAAAGAGCGCATCATTTCCGCCAGGTGCATCATCCGCAGTGAGGTAAATGGGAAAGAGTGTCTTCATAGTTTCCACCATCAAACTTTACAACGGAAATAGCGCAGGTTCGTCTCGCATGATGAATGTTGCCAAAGCACTGGCGTCCGCCGGTTGCGGTGTCTATTTGTGTTCATCAAAGTTGAACGTGAATGTAGACTACAGGCATAGGCGCGAGGTGTTTCCAAATATTTTTGTTGTAGGCGAAGAATACACGGACAAACGTCCTCTGCCATACAAAATTATGATCCGCTATTTCCATTTTTTTTTGATGATGCGGTACTTATCGAGAGTGCTTTCAATTGCTCGCAACATCGAAGGAGAAAGGGTCTTCTATTTGTATCCGCAGCCGGAAGTCTCAATGGATATCGCCTCGCTGATCTTTGTTAAGTATATCAATCGTTTTAAAATATACGCTGACATTAATGAACTTCGCACTTCGTCTTTGACCAACGATCGCGAGTTTTTCGTTGGTCGGAGGATCTACATGATGGCGAAATTCAAGTTGTCGGAGAACCTTGCCTCGTTTTACGACGGGATCGTTGCAATTTCGACGAAACTTGAAAAGTACTTCTCACGGTACAATCCCAACATAATCCGGGTACCCATTCTCTGTGGGGATGTGCAGCAATCCGGGCAATTCATCGCACCCTTTGGTGCGGGCGATGTATTCAAGTTGTGTTTCACTGGCGAAATTCGACTCGACAAGGAAGCCTTTGGCGACCTTTACGAATCCATGGCCAAAGTTAAAAGAAAATATCCGAGGATTGAATTGCATCTTTATGGGCCTGTCTTGAAAGAGCAGCAGAGCAGAATTCTCCATGAGTTGCCATCCAAACTTGGCATTGCTGACATCGTACGATACCACGGTGTTTGGGACCAGTCGATCTTGGCATCTGAAATTCGTGGGTACCATCTGTTGCTGCTGGTACGCCCGAAAACCCGTCAAGCTCAATTTGGCTTCTCCACAAAACTAGGAGAGTATCTTGTGTCGGGAGTTCCCGTCTTAACGACTGACACAAGTGACATTCCATTGTTTATAAAGGACAACGTCAATGGCTTCCTGGTAACTACAACAGACCCGGACATAGTCGCAAAAACAATTCTGGGCATTATTTCGAAGTACGACCAGATTTCAAAGAAAGTAAGCTCCAGCGCACTGACCACGGCTCGGGATTTTTTTCATTTCCGGAACTATTCAGAAATACTATCCAACTTCCTGATACCTTAATCTGGAAGGAATGGTTGACGTGGTGGAAGCTCCTACGGTCTCAATCATCATGCGCTCATACAATAGAGCGAAAACAATTCGACGCGCAATAGAGAGCGTTCTCGCTCAGGACTTTGCTGATTGGGAACTCATCGTTGTGGATGATGGATCGAATGACGATACTGCCGGGATTGCTTCATCGTATAACGATGCAAGGATTCGGATAAAAAGACATGAGAAGAATAAGGGGCAGGCTGCTGCATTGAACACGGGTTTGGATAACATCCGTGGTGAATGGTTTACACTGTTGGATAGTGATGATGAAATGGTTACGCCCAACGCGTTGAGCACATTGTTGAGCGTTCCTGAAAAGATTGACCCTACAATTACTGCGATTACCTGTAATTGCATCGATACACAAACGGGAGAATTTTCAGGTAGTGGATTAGAGAGTCAGCAGTATTTGGATGGTAAAAACGTTCATACAAAAATGCAGGGGGGAGCATTGGGGATTGACAAAGACCCTCCTTCTTCAAGGTGATCGTTTGAAAGAAAACACACCGCCGGGATTCTTATGGTACGTAATAGACAAACGTGCCCGGAGGTATTATGTCCACAATGCGCTACGATTGTATCACACGGAAAGTGACGACAGAATGTCAACCGTTGCGTATGGGAACGAACAAGCCTATCGTCGTAGTATTGCCATCTTGCGCGAAAAGGAGTATTTGGAAGATTACAGAAAGTATGGGACTGATCTTCCCCCGATTTTTCGGACACAAAAAAAATGATATATTCTCTGGAACGAAAGGAGTGTCCGAAACCATGGAAACAGAAAAGAAAGCCCGTCGTCGATTCGATCGCCAATTCAAGCTTGATGCAGTTCGTTTGGTGGAAGAGGGCGGTCGAACCATCGCCGAGCTGTCGCGGGACTTAGGCGTCAGTGGGAACCAGCTTCGACGATGGCAAGACAAATTTGGCTCTGTGAAGCCCAGTAAGGCAACAACGGCAGAAGGCATGGAGAACGAGAAGCTGCGCCGAGAGCTCTTGCAGGTGAAGGAGGAGCGCGAAATCCTAAAAAAAGCGTTGGCCGTCTTCTCGCGACGGCCCGGATGAAGTACGAATTCATTGCCGAATATGCACAGGTGCATAGCGTCGCTTTGATGTGCAAGGTACTCAAAGTATCCCGGAGTGGTTATTACAGTTTTGCGCGGGGTGATAAGAGTGCCCGCGAGATGGCCAATGAGAAACTCCTGGAGCAGATCCGGAGCGTTCATAACGATAGCCGTGAGTCCTACGGCAGCCCGCGGATATTCCGGGAGTTGAAGGCCAAGGGTGAGAGTTGCGGTAGACATCGAATTGCTCGTTTAATGGCCAAAGGGGGCATTGTAGCCCGTGTTCATTGTCGGTTTCGGGTGACAACGCGTAAAGATCCAAAAGCACGCTATTCCCCGGATAAACTCCAACGGCAATTTGACATCGCCACGCGTCCTCACCAAGTGTGGATGAGCGATATCACCTACATCTGGACCGTAGAAGGATGGCTGTATCTGACCGTTGTCCTGGATCTTTTCACCCGGATGGTTGTCGGTTGGGCAACCGGCATTCGAATCGATGCCGAACTGGTATGTCGCGCAATCAACAGCGCTCTCGTAACTCACAGACCAACAACCGAAGTCATTTTCCATTCGGACCGAGGAAGCCAATACACCAGTGCAATGATCGAGAAGCTCCTGGCAAGGAATCATCATCTACCGCTCATTTCCAGTCATGGGACGAGCTGCTACGATAACGCGGTCATGGAATCATTTTTCCACACCTTGAAGACCGAGTGCGTTCACGGCGAGCCATATCTGCCACGAGAGGCCACACACCAACGGCTGTTCAATTACATCGAGATCTTCTATAACCGAAAGAGATTGCATTCCTCGCTGGGGTACTCTACACCGTTGATGAAGATCGAGAGTTATGAATTACAAAAAAGCAAAGAACTTAATTCACTGTCCGAAGAAACGGGGCAATAGCAGACTGATGTTTATGAGGACTTATTGTTTTGTGCTGCATTCTCATACATTGCATACAATGACAAGAAAAGAGCCTTATATGTTTTTACAAAGCTTATCACTTTACGGGGCAGTCTTGTGAGAGCAATTATTGTCCTTTTGGGAATTATTTTTGGAAATGTTTACTTTGGGAAATTGAGGGATTTCAAACGACGTTATTTTCAATTCAAGATAAAGTAGCTGTTGTGTCTGCATAAGAGGCTGGAAATATTGTTTGCAAAAATCTGGAGACCCCTAAATAGAACATTAACGAATTGGTTGTCGGGCCGAGTAGTTTTGTGACTGCTCGCCGGCTGAACATTGAATTTGGATTGAATTCATTCACGAAATACTCGGATAGACGTTTCGCATTCAAGCTTCTCATTATGCACCTACTTCAAATTTATTTGTGATTTGTTGAAAGATTAGGATATGAAGCAATTACTGAATATCGCGCGGCGGATTTATCAGAAATATAGGTTTGCTACCACCGGCCAATGGGATCTGGCAGGTTTGTACGCGAAGTACTATAACGTTAAATTTGGAGACCGTGTCAGGATCACGGGAAAGATCGATTTTGGTTCGGAGCCATACTTGATAGAAATTGGGAACAATGTGACCCTCACCCAGGACATAGTATTTATCACGCATGATGGTGGTGTAGGAATCTTCCGGCAGGAGCATCCAGGGTTGAACGTCTTTGGCAAGATAAAGATTGGCAGCAATGTTTTCATTGGGTCACATTCAATCATCATGCCGGGGGTAATAATTGGCGATAACGTCGTAATAGGAGCTGGCAGTGTCGTTACAAAAGACATTCCATCAAACTCCGTCGCGGTAGGCGTCCCTGCACGCATTATCAAGTCTGCCAAGGAGTACCTCGAAAGGTCTCTCACAGTTGGTATGATCATAACCGAAGAGAACGGGCCGAAGCGAAGGGCAATCATCGAGGAATTCCTGAAGACCACGAAGCCCGCTTAATATGAGATTCATTCTGACGATTGATACTGAGGCAGACAATCAGTGGAACCATGGGATCCCACTTTCCACCCAGAACATTCATAGCATTCCACGTTTCCAAGAACTATTCGAGAAGTGCGCCATCAGGCCGACATACCTGGTTACTTCCGAGGTATGCGGGGACGAATATGCAAGGACAATTTTCAGGGACTATTTGAAAAGAGAAACCGCAGAGGTTGGAGCACATTTGCATGCCTGGACAACCCCGCCGTTCCAAGATGTTCCGGGGCTTCGTTTTAATGATCGACACCATCCTTTTGCAACGGAATTGACGGAATCTCTGCTGGGGGAGAAAATAGCAACATTGACACATGAAATAGAAACTGCTTTCGGTATACGGCCGACCTCATTTCGATCGGGCAGATTCGGTTTCAATGAGACGTGCGCCGGTATATTGTTGCAACACGGGTATCTTGTAGATTCTTCCGTTACCCCATATGTCAACTGGTCGAGGCATCCAGGTTTGCCGAACGGGAATGGTGGTCCGGATTTTGTAGACAGTCCTGTTCAGCATTATTTTTTCAACACTGATCAGGGGGAGCTCCTCGAAATCCCAGTTACCATTTTGGCTACAAAGTGGCCTTTTTCTGCGAGTGAGTCACTGATGAGGACTTACTGTAGATGGAAGGAGTCAGTCACCAAAAAGGTTGTACGAAAATTAATGGGTGAACAACCCGTGTGGCTGCGCCCTTTCAGCCGGACAACTGAAGCGCAACTGCAAGAAATTGTTGATAGAGCAAAGGACCATTCTCTAGAATTCATAGCAATGATGTTTCATTCGAGCGAATTAATGGCTGGTAAGTCCAAGTACAGGAGCAAAGAAGAAGATGTGGATGCTCTATTTGAGCTACTCAAGGGTCTTTTCGAGTATCTAAACGCATCCAATGTTCCGTCTTTGACGCTTAGCGAGGCAGCGCAATCTCTTATCACGCGCAGATGAAAATTTGTTTTTGGGGTGAAGTCTACGGCTCCCTGAGCGGTAACACGCCTGGCGGTGGTGAGCTGCAAATTGCCTTGCTCGCTAAGGCGCTTGCTCTAGGCGGCGATGAAGTCATCATACTAGACAAGCACATAAAGGAGCAAGTGACGACGAGTGAAGGCATTAGGGTAGCTCCCATCCCAGGGTGGAATAGTGGCGTAAGAATCCTCCGTTCCTTTACAAGCCGTTTGTATTTCTTGTACAAGGCAATGATCGAGGCGGATGCAGATATCTATTACGCAAGGATAAGAACATTTGAGCATATCGTCCCTTTATTCGTGGCCCGGAAACTAAACGCGAAATTTATTTATGCAACCGCTTCCGATCTTGATGTGCTTGGGTTCATGGAGAGAATCAAATACTTTTATCTGCAGAATGTAGGACTCTACTCCTGGTTGATCTGCGGGACATTGACCGAGATTATTTTCCCATTTTTGATCAAGAATGCCGACTGTATTCTAGTTCAGCATGAGATGCAACGGAAGGCAATCGAGAAGAGAGTACGAAATGTCTACGTCTTTCCCAATCTAATCGACATCGGCGCTCTTGATCTAAGGAGTCGCGATAGGATCGGTTTTGCCTTCGTTGGCTCGATAGATATCAGGAAGGGTTTAAAAGAAATGGTCAGGATTATCCATTTGTGCCCTGACCGGACATTCAAATTAATTGGGAAGCCCCGGGGCAGGGGGTCGCATCGGTTATACAATAAACTAAGGGAATGCACGAACGTTCGTCTCTTGGGCCGTTTGCCGTACCAGGAGGCGGTTAAAGAGATTGGAGGTTCGAAAGCACTGATCTCGACATCTCTGATGGAAGGATTTCCCAATGTTTTCATTGAAGCGTGGATAACAGGCACCCCAGTATTCTCACTCTACGTTGATCCCGGTAATGTGATTACAACCAACCGTCTTGGGGTTTGCTGCAATGGGCAGATTGACTTGTTGAAAGAGTCGATCGTGAGTGAATATGAGCATGACTCTTCAAGGTTGGCAAATTATGTTTTGGAGAATCATTCGGCGAGCGATGCACGTCGAAGATTCTTGGAGATTCTCTCAGATGCTCAGATATGATTTGCAATTCAGTAAGAATGCCGCCTAAAATACCCCGGTCTATCCGTTCTTTGGCACCACTGGTCATCTCTGAACCAATGTGGGACACTGCCTGAAGAGCTTGAAAAGAACTCAGTGAGCCCGAAGGGAAGCGTCGCCGTATTGGGATGCACCGTAGGATTAGCTGTTGAGGTTTCGCCCTAGCGAGAGATTCTATTGGTGTTGATAGGTGCGAACAAATATATCTTCTCTTCTCTCTGATGACGCTCTGTTCTTCCAGGATTGGAGTTCGACAACGCAAAAAATTGTTTCAACTTTCGCGGAAAAGGCTTATATTCATGATAAATGTGGGGAATTGAATCTGCCGGAAATTTGCGAGGGCGCAAATGCTGCTAGGACGGGTTTCGGCAATACTTGAAACCACCGCAATTTGCGAATATCCGACTGGCTTTTTGGTTCAATGTTCTTTTATCACAAGCAGGAGATACTCGGTGAAGGAGGCTGGCTTTAGCATGTGCGACATTGTCGATCAGCTTGTAATGGGCGAAGCGAACGTCAGCTTGGGCTCGATTAATGTGAAGATCATTCACGAAAAATAATATCAATACTCTACCGACCATGGAAATTCTTCGAACGACACCAAACATCCCAATGATATGAAAACACATAAGTCACTACAAAAAGAGATGCGAAGCCGGCAACGAGTCATCTCTGTAATCGGTCTCGGCTATGTTGGTTTGCCACTTGCGCTTGCGTTCGCGAAGAAGTTCAAAACTATCGGTTTCGATATCAATGAGCGGCGTATCGAGGAGTTCCGTAAGGGATTTGACCGGAACAATGAAATTAGCCTAAAGGAGTTTGAGAGTTCGACTATAATCTTTACGAACCATCTTGCGGACTTAAAACAGGCGGACTTCCATATCGTCGCCGTTCCCACTCCGGTCGATGAGGCACACCAACCAAATATCATGGCTCTTCAGGGCGCCACAGAAGCGGTGGGTCGCGTCCTAAAACGAGGAGATATCGTTGTCTATGAATCGACGGTGTACCCGGGATTGACTGAAGAGATCTGTGTTCCGATACTTGAAAAGGCCTCGGGCCTCACGAGCCCCAGAGATTTCAAGGTAGGATACAGTCCCGAACGAATTAATCCCGGCGACAAGGAACACACATTCTCAAGAATCAAAAAGGTTGTCTCCGGGCAGGACGCTGAATCGCTCGAAGATTATCGCGAGGGTCTATGGATCCGTTGTTGAAGCCGGCGTTCATCGGGCAGAAAGCATCAAAGTCGCTGAAGCGGCCAAAGTTATCGAAAATACTCAACGGGATCTGAACATTGCTTTGATCAATGAGTTGGCCATATTATTCGACCGCATGGAAATCGACACGGCGTCGGTTTTGAAAGCAGCAGGGACAAAATGGAATTTCCTGAATTTCAAGCCAGGATTGGTCGGAGGACACTGTATCGGGGTCGATCCATATTATCTCACGCACAAGGCCGAGAAGCTGGGCTACATCCCGCAGGTGATCCTGGCCGGTCGGAGAATAAACGACGGAATGGGAACATTCATTGCGCAGAAAACGATTAAGGAAATGATCCGTGCCGGTCAGCAGGTTCGAGGCAGCATCATTACGGTCCTTGGATTCACATTCAAAGAGAATTGCAGCGACCTTCGGAACACGAAAGTGATCGACATTGTGAGAGAATTGCAGCAATACGGAGCCGGGGTGCAAGTTTATGATCCTGTGGCTGACCCAGAAGAAGCCCGGAAGGAATACGGTATCCGGCTGGTATCAATACGACAGCTGAAGCCTGCGGCGGCACTGGTATTCGCCGTAGCGCATGAGACTATAAGGCAGATGGATCTTGCCAAGATCAAGATCCTTGCGGACAAGAAAGCCGTCGTCATCGACGTCAAGGGTATTTGTGATATGAAAGTTCTCTCTAAGGCGGGATTTCATGCCTGGCGCCTGTAGAAATTATTCCGGAGAATGTTGTGAATAATGTCATTCCATATGATCAAGTGAAGCTGGACCTCCAGCAGTCGCCTAAGACATGGCTGGTGACAGGCGCTGCGGGTTTTATTGGATCCAACTTGGTTGAGGAATTGCTCGGACTCCATCAGCGTGTGGTCGGCCTGGACAATTTCGCCACAGGAAGTCCTTGGAACGTTGAAAATGTCCTGAGTACTGTCGAAGAACCTCTTCGTAAAAACTTCTCCTTCGTGAAGGGGGACATCTGTGACAGTTTGCTTTGCAGGGAAGCATGCAGGAATGTGGATATTGTAGTGCATGAAGCAGCCCTTGGCTCAGTTCCGAGGTCAATTAAGGACCCAAAAGCTACACATGACTCCAATGTAACGGGCTTTCTGAATATGCTGATTGCCGCAAAGGACTCCGGTGTGAAAAGATTCGTTTATGCCTCCTCAAGTTCCGTGTATGGAGACCATCCAGGTCTTCCAAAGGTCGAGGTTGTTCTTGGCAATCCCTTGTCGCCCTATGCCGTGTCAAAACTCGTTGACGAACAGTACGGATATGTCTTTTCAAAAATCTATGACATTCAGGCCGTAGGATTGCGTTATTTCAATGTATTTGGGCCAAGGCAAAATCCGAATGGTGAATATGCTGCCGTCATTCCTAAATGGTGCAACGCGGTGATCAAAGGCGAGAACATATACATTTATGGGGATGGGAAAACCACACGCGATTTCTGCTATATCGAAAACACAGTTCAGGCTACGTTACTTGCTGCCACGACGGGCAACAAGGATGCGTACGGTTCGGTATTTAATATCGCGTTTTCACAACAGATAACGCTTGACCAACTCTACCTCTCGATACGGGATGACCTTTCAGAAGAACTGGGACGCCGACTTCAGTCGGAGCCCGTTTACACCGACTTTCGCCCCGGGGATATTCGGCATTCACTGGCCGACATATCAAAAGCCCGCAACGTGCTCGGTTACCATCCGAGGTATTCAGTGGAAGAAGGCCTTCGTAAGTATGCGAAGTGGTTCGTTCGCAATTTAGGGGCAAAGTAGTGTGCCCGGCCATGGTAGGAAGATATTGTTTCTGGCTGATGCGTTGGGAGCAGGAGGAGCTGAACGACAGCTTGCTCTCCTTCTCAGGTATTTGCCAGACAATTGGACTAAGCATCTGATCGCTCTGGAAGGAGGGGACTTCCTCTCCGTAATTGAGAATTATGGCGTGCGGACTGTTCTTAAGAAGAGGAAATTTAGATATGATGTCTCGCCATTTTTCACATTGTGGAGTCAGATAAACTCATTCAAGCCGGATCTCGTCCATTCATGGGGGCACCTGAGCACATGGATGGTTTTTCCCTTCTGCAAGATGTTAGGGATACCCCTTGTCGACAGCACGATACGCTCAGGCGAAATATGGAAAAGGCACCGCTATCGAACCGCGATTTCATATTCAGTTGCAGACAGAGTTGTTGCCAACAGTCTCGCCGGACTCAATGCCTACGCTCTCAAACCACCTCGAGGGATGGTAATCCATAACGGGTTTGACCCGGAAAGAGTGCCAAAGCCAAGAAGCAACGGCAAAACGAAGCATGGGAAGTTTTCCGTTGTGATGGCGGCGCGCATGCATGAAATGAAGGACTTCTCAACGTTTATTCGTGCGGCTTCGCACTTGTCTACGGGAGGCTCTTCGGGTGATTGGTCGTTCCTGGCCATTGGGCAGGGTCCTCGTCGTGAGGAGGTGGTACGGCTGGCGGAAGATCTCAATGTCCAATCTCTCTGCCACTTTCCGGAGGCGGGAATCGATGTTATGCCGTACCTACGGACTGCGGACGCGGGTGTCCTGCTGACAAATCTGAGGGTTTGTAAGGAGGGAATTTCCAATAGCATCATGGAATACATGGTGTCCGAATTGCCTGTGTTGTGTTATAGCGGCGGGGGAAATGACGAGCTGGTGCAAGACGCCGTCACCGGTTTTTTTGTTCCCTTCGAGAGTGTCGATAAACTGTGTGACAAACTGATCTGGCTCAAAGAGAATCCTGAGGAAGCGCATCATATGGGTATGGAAGGTCGGAGGCGCATACTTGAAGATTTTTCAGTAGCACGAATGGTCGATGGTTATACAAACTTGTACGCTGGACTTCTGAACGCATAGGCATTGGACTCCGAGAACCCACATCCAGTCAATTCCCCAATCCAAGATGAGGCGAAGGCCGACTTCGGAGAAGGTCGATGAACGTCCTCATGGTGAATACCTTCCACTACTACCGTGGTGGGGATTGTACGTACATGTTTACCCTGGCCGACATTCTTCGGTCCCACGGTCACGGTATTTCTTTCTTCGGGATGAAACACCCTTTGAACCTTCCTTGCCCTGAAGAACGGTTTTTTGTCGAGCAGATCGACTATGCTCAGCTGAACGCCCAAAAGAACATCATCACGGGCTTCAAAGTGATGTCAAGGAGCATCTACTCCAGGGGAGCTCGAAAAAAGATTGCAGCTCTTCTCGATGAAATTAAGCCGGATGTCGCCCACGTGCACAACATTCACGCACATCTGACACCCTCGGTTCTCTTCGAACTGGCCAGAAGAAAGATTCCTGTAGTCTGGACGCTCCACGATTACAAACTCCTCTGTCCGAATACCCACTTCCTTTCACACGGAGAGATTTGTGAGCGTTGCCTGGCTGGAAGGTTTTACAACTGTACTTTTCATACATGCAAGAAGGAATCACTGCCGGCGAGTGTCCTGGCGACGGCCGAGGCGTATTCCCACGGGGTAATGAACATTACAGGCCGGGTTTCAGCGTTCGTGGCCCCGAGCCGATTTCTGAAGTCCAAGTTCGAAGAATTCGGTTGGGAAACTTCCCGGCTTTCATTTGTCCGCAACCCGCTGCCAAAAGACAAGCCAAATCCGGTGAAAAACAGCGCTGACGGCGGCTATGTGCTGTACTTTGGCGGTCTTGAACCCTGGAAGGGCGTCCATACTCTGCTGAGATCTGCTTCGTCGCTCAGGAACATCAAGTTCTTGATCGCCGGGGATGGGAACCAGAAGCAGGAACTGATGAAGTTTGTTCGGGGAGAGGGGCTTGCAAATGTCACATTTCTCGGCAGGATCACTGGTGAGGTTCTTGCCCGATCCGTTGCAGAATGTTCCCTCGTCGTCGTCCCTTCTGAGTGGTATGAGAATTGTCCGTACAGCGTCATGGAGAGTATGGCGTCCGCCAAACCGGTAGTTGCGACGGACCTTGGCGGTTTGCCGGAACTTGTCTCGGACGGTAAGACCGGTTTCATTGTGAAATCCCGCTCACCCGAATTGCTGGCAGACAAAATCGCCTATCTTATGGCCCGGCCAGACACGCGCAAAGAAATGGGAATTGCGGCAAGGGAAATCGCGCTGAAGGAGTTTGATCCTCAACGTCATTATCAAACGATTCACGAGTTGTACTTGTCCCTCCAGTGAAGTTCTGGTTGGAAAGCCGTCTTCTGTCCATATCTTTTCAGAATAATCCGTCATTGAATGCCGCTAACTCATTGTGAGCTTGTTTTTGCCCGTTCACCTCACTATATTGGATCTTGGTCGGAGGGATCTTGATCATGTTAATGCTATCGTTCTTTTAGGAATACTCCATGGATCTGTCTGTCATCACAACATATCGTTGCGATTCCCGCTGCTCGATGTGCTACATCTGGAAATACCCCACGCATCCCGACTACGAAGTCTCGGCCGCCATCCTGAGCAAGCTTCCCGATGGCTTTGACTATCTCAATATCACCGGTGGAGAACCAACGCTGAGAGCCGACCTCATGGAGATTTGCGACATTCTCTATCCGAAGACAAAGAAGCTCGAAATCAGCACGAATGGATTGCACGGAGATGTCCTCCTGCCCATCGTCAAGAAATACCCGGACATCAAGATTCGCATAAGCGTCGAGGGCTTCGAGGCGTTGAACAACCGCATCCGAGGTGAGAAGGACGGGTTTCAGAAAAAACTCGAGGCCATGAAAGGACTGGTCGAGGCCGGAGGCCGGGACCTGGGTTTCGCCACCACGTTTCAGGACGAGAACATCAATGATATAGTCGAGCTTTATCACCTTTCGCAGGAATTCAACGTGGAATTCGCAACCTCGGCTTTGCATAATGCTTTCCAGTTCCATAAGAACGACAATTTCATTTACGACCGGCTTCAGGTCGCCAGAAAGATCGAAAATCTCATAACAGAAATGCTGAAATCATGGTCGGTCAAGAACTGGTTCCGGGCCTATCTGAATCTTGGACTCATTGCCAAAGTTCTGGGACATGACCGGTTGATTCCCTGCACCGCCGGAAGCGACTTCATCTTCGTCGATCCATGGTCCGATGTCTATGCGTGCAATGTGAGGAACGATCTCCTGATGGGAAACCTCAAAGAGCAAACCTGGGACGAGATCTACCGCGGCAATCCCTCGAATGGAATCAGGTCCAAGGTGGCTTCATGCACGCAAAACTGCTGGATGGTCGCTTCAGCCAAGACTGCAATGCGTAACAAACATTTTGCCAAATTGCCAAAGCTGGGAGTTACGATGTGGGTCATTCTCAACAAGATCAAAGCGACGCTAAGGTTGCCCATTCATTATGACCGGTACGTGGACTATTCGATTGTCTATCGGGATGAGAAGGTCGCAAAGAGAACTTCGTACTTGGATACCGCTGAGAAGAGGACAATACAGCCGGCGGAGAGCCGCCATTATTCCCAGTTCGATGATTTCTTCAACAGATAAGCCGGTCCAGTTCCCCGGCGCAATGTGCCCGGGATGGGAGCATAAATGAAAATCGCAATCCTGGGGATAAAAAAAATCCCTGCGACAGCCGGGGCCGATCGGGTTGTTGAACAGCTTCTCCCATGTCTTCCGCAATCAAACCAATACTTCGTCTATCTGATGAAAACAGATCCCCCCACGATGAAATGTGAGAGGAATATCCACTATATTTATCTTCCCGCCCTCAAGGGCAAGCACCTCAAACCTTTTTCATATTTCCTTTTCTGCGCACTTCACTTTCTTATCAAGGGAGGGGAATACCAAGTAGCCCACGTGCACAATTCCGATTTCGGTCTCTTCTGCATCTTGTTAAGGCTAAGGAGAAGAGTGAGGATTATTGGCACATTTCACGGCGACCCGTATCAAAGGACAAAATGGGGATTCGCTGCAAGGATTTTCTTGAGAATATCCGAGCGGGCGTTCGTTCGATGCTGCGTTGCTCTGACGTTGGTTTCGCATTCAAAGGTCGTTGCGATGATGTCCGTTGTGTCAAAACCGATTTCGTATATTCCAAACGGTATTGATACTACCCACAACGATGAACACACTGCTTCACTCGACCTGGGAGAATTCGGTGTTGACAGGTATGGATATCTCATGTTCGCGTGCGGCAGGCTGGATTCCACAAAGGGATTGCACCATCTCCTTGCCGCGTACAAAGAAGGAAATTTTACGGAAAAGCTCCTTGTTGTTGGTGACTTTACTCATGATCCGGGCTACGCAAGAAAGATCGAACAGATGCGCGGGAGCGACAGCCGCATCATTCTCTTCGAAAAATTGGTCCCCAAGCCTGTGTTGCTTGAGCTTATACGCAACTGCAGGCTCTTTGTCTTTCCGTCCGAGGTGGAAGCTATGTCGATGATGTTGCTCGAAGCAATATCGTGCAAGAAGACAGTGGTGTGCTCCGATATTCCCGAGAATCTCGGAATCGTCGGGTTGGGGTACAAGTATGCCTTCTCGCTTTCAACACCTTCTGACTTGCTGGACAAATTGGAGACAGCCCTCATGGACGTCCATGCAGGTCTAGTAGCGGACCAATTGTACTATCATTGCGAGAAACAATTCGATTGGCACACAATTGCGGCCCAATATGCCGGGCTTTATTGTAGTCCATCATGAAACTCCCTTTGTCTCATTATTGTTGAATGAACACGGCTATGACGACTACGCATCCTTCTCGACCTATCCACCTTCTTGGGTGGTTCGCTTTGCTTTTCTCCCTAACGGCGGGCGTGCTCCTTGCCCAACCTCGAACAGCCTCGATCCAGGTCAATGTGAACGAAGTTCTTGGCAACGTCAACCAGATGGTTTTTGGAGACAATATGCTCGGGTATCAAAAGGGGGCATGGAGTGACGCAACACCTGACTATTCTAATCGGGCTGCCGGGATGTGGGACCCGGCCCAAAGCCGTCCAGTCCCCGAAATGATCATGCTTGCGAAAAATGCGAATATGACCGTCGCTCGGTGGCCGGGCGGCTGTGCCGCCCATCTGTTTGATTGGAAGAAAACGATTGGTCCGGTTGCCAGTTGTCCGGACCAACAATTCGGTTTACCGGAATTCCTCCGCTTATGTGAGTCAATGAATTCCGTGCCCGTTATTACTGTCTCTGATTACTTTGGAACACCTCAGGATGCAGCCGATCTAGTTGAATACCTGAACACCGCTGACGATGGAAAACATCAGTGGGCGAGTCAACGGACGAAGGACGGCTCCTCAAAGCGGTGGAACGTGGTTTGGTTTGAGTATGGGAACGAGACCCATCATGGCGACCATCATGGTAAGCGGATGTCTGCGTCTGAGTATGGCAAGAATTACCTTGCTTATCAAGAAGCTATGAAGGCCGTTGATCCTCATATCAAGCTCGGAGCGGTTGTTGCAACAGGATTTCCTCCGCTCAGTGATTGGGGGCGCGGGGTGTTGGAGGCTGCTAACGGGAATGTGGATTTTGTCATTCATCACTGTTACATACCAAGCTACAATCGCAATGATGGTATCCCCGATGCAAATTCCCTCTTCGAAGTTGCTCTTGCAAGCACTTCGCAGATTCAAGATTACTACGATGAAATTAATGCTCTAACTAACCAGGAGTGTCATGGCCGATCGGTACCTATTGCCGTTACCGAATTCAACGGGGAAATTGTACAGGATAAGCCGGTTCCATATCGATACACGCTGGGCGATGCACTCCTGGTGGGAGAAATGATCAGAGTGTTTCTGCAACCAAAGAACAATATCGCTATGGCAAATTTTTGGCAATTTGCCAATGAATACTGGGGAATCGTCAAGGGTTTCACGTATCGGAATAACAACCTTGTAGAGCGTCCACCGTACTATGTCTTTCAACTTTACCACGATCATTTTGGTCAGGAGTTAATCAATGCACAGGTTCAGTGCGATGCGTACGAAACTGATGGTGGGTACGGGGTGACCCCGGAAAAGGGAAAAGGAACGCAACGGCAATCGCTCGGGGGGGACACTCCCATCGGTGCCCACTGGACACTCAATCAACCGAGGGGTGTTGTCCAGAGCATGACCGGAGAAGTCCTCAAGATTGATTTTCAGTCCGGCGAAGATGTAAATTACTACCATGCCTACCAAACCATGCCCGCCGATCCGAATGCGGGTTACCACTTAACAGGCTGGATCAGAACGGAGCAGTTAGAGTCGGGAAGCGGCGTTCGTTTTCAAATCGGTGATGCTCGCGGGTGGGATGCGACCCACTCCTTGACTTATACTCCGGAAGTCTGGGGAACCCAGGACTGGACGAAGGTTGAGGCGGATTATGTTACTCTGCCGGACGCGAAGAGGATCCAGATAACCGTAAGGAGAGTGAGCGGGAAGGGCGCGATTTCCGGGCGCGCCTTCTTTCGGGATGTAACGCTCAGTAAATTCATCCCGCGTGTTTGCCCCGCCGTCCCATATCTTAGCGTTAATGCGAGTCGCAGCCTCATCCCAACTGACCCTAATGATTCCTCCGGGAAGAAATACAAGGTCTGTCTTATTATCGAAAACAAAGACATGGTCCGCTCGGCGAGCGCCGCCATCTCATTGAATGGTCTATTGCCCCAGCAAGCGGCGATATGGGAATTGACTGGCCCGTCGATCGATGCCACCAATGAAAAAGACGCTAATAATGTTATGGTGCATGAGGTGAATATCGGCCCGATCCAGAGCGGTTTCAGCATCACCATCCCACCGCATTCATTGTCAGCTCTCGAGATTCGGTGAGCCTCAAGTGAGTGCCTTCGGTGGCTTTGTTCCACACCCATTTGATTCTGAGGTAAATGCTCATTGTGGTCACGCTTTCCCTGTCTAGCCTATGTGTGCTGCGCAGCGGTACACCGCCAGCTTGCCTGCTGAAGCGAGTCATCAGGGGTTACGGATTGACGGATTTGTTGAAATACGGGGGGTGGCCAACATTGGAGGGTACGGCTTAAACCAGCCCACGCTCCTGACTTGATTGCGTCTCCTTTATTTGCTATTTTGCAGCAATTCTTGTAAGAAACAGACATCTTCCTGAATCAAAGGAATCGAATAGTTTGAAGCCTTGGTCTCTTTTTTGTACACCTGTACTTCTGCTGGCATTCTTCGGTGCGATCCCCTCGGAGGCAGCGTCGAGCCGGGTATTGCTCCTCGCAAATCCGACATTAGGGTCACACGTCTCCGAAAAAGACCTCATCCTGATTGGGAATTTCTATGGCCTGACGGTTGACGTGCTAGATGTGCGAAACTCGCCATCCGATCCGACGATGTTCGTGGATTCGGACGGCAACGCCTATCCCATGGTAGGCTTAAGCGAGTATACTCTGGAAACGATGGACACCTTGCGGTCCCAGCTGTTGAAGCAGTATGTGAATAATGGAGGCGTGGCGATGGTGTTCGATGTCTCAGACAACCCACTGGTTGGAACGCACACAGTATTACGCAGTCTTACCGATGACCATATACAAGGAGCCGAATACCGAAGTCAGCCTTCGAAAACGACTATTGTTTCATCTTCATTTCCGCAGCTTACGGATGTATTTACCGGCGTAACTCTCAGCTCCCCCGATAACCCGGATTCGACATACGACCAGGCTTTGAACTACGAGCCAGATTCAACTGTGTTTCCCATTATGAATTCGGTAGACTCATCGCGGACGCAGTTTTCATTCTTTGGCTCCTATTCGTCGGGACTCGGGAAGGTGTTTGTCAGCAGCGCTTATCAGCGACATTGGGCAAACCGATTGTATGCATACTACTCTCCCCGGTTCGCATCAGAACTTCTGCCTGCGATGATGACCATCAAGCTGTTGTACGGTGGGCGTGCCTGGCATCCGTCAGGCAGGTATGCGAACTTCACGATCGATGACAGGGCTCTCGCCGATGTCCCCGGTACACTGGACTATGGCGCGCTTCTGGATGAAATGAAGGCCCATCATTTCCAGACCACGATTGCCTATATACCGAAGAATTTTATCAATCGGCAAAATACGCCTGCTATCGAAAAAATGTTCGTCGCGAATCCCGACTACTTTTCTGTTGTTCAACACGGTGACTTTCACACCCCTTACGAGTTCTTCGGGTACACCAGCCAGGACTCGGAGGAGTTGTGTTCCACGAGACAACTTTGCGGATACCCCCCGGTATCTTATGCGCAGCAAGAGCTTCTTATCGTGGATGGCCTCACCAAGCTGAGTTTGATGGAAGGAAGCATCGGTTTGCAGGATAGCAGGACGATGGTATTCCCCTACGGGATTTCCCCCGTCGCGACCATCAGACTGCTGAATAAATACGATTTCAATGCTACGGTGAATGGACAATTAGAACCTATTCTTTCTTCCCCAGACACGAACTGGGATGGATGGATGCGTCCTGGAAATTGTGATTACGGGGGCTTCCCTCTGTATTACCGAGAACAGATTATCTATCCAATCGATAGTGCGCAGGACCAATCCTTCCGCATGTTTGGACTCTTCAATTTATTCCTCGGCAGGCCCGCGCTATACTTCTCGCATATACTTCAAATCCCACTTCCCGGCGGGTTCGATTGGCTGGCGGATTCACTAAATGCTCTTGCAGTTCCCCCCGAATGGAAGAGTCTCGATTTTATCACGACGCACTTGTATCTCAGCAAATCAAACGACGATGGCTCTGATAGTGTCTGGGTCTTCAGCAACAAAACCGTTCTAACCAACGCCACGTCTTACAAAAAAATCATCCATGTGCAAAAATACGACGGCGACAATTACACATTATCGGAATTCCTGGTAAACGGCTCAGCAAAGTCGTATTCGGTCGACGGGCATGATCTCTACGCGGATCTCATACTCGCGGCTCGAACGACATCGGAGATTCGTTTCATTCATTATGCCGGTTCATGCGATTATTCAGCTAGGCAAGGTGATGTTCACCTGGATTCCAGCGGAATCGACGTTACGATTCATAATTCAGGAGATTCGGCGGGCGTGTGCAGCGCTGCGTTGGTGGACAGCGGAAGCGGAACGCTGTTCGATGTGAGCTCGGCCTTCATTAACGGCCACGATTCAGGCAGAGTCCATTTCAATATAATTCCCGTTTCGTTTCGCAACGTGTGGGTTATCTTGAATCCGTTGGACATCGGGCCCGAAGTGAATCGCAGTGACAATTCTTTGCGGCTCTCATTCTTGCCGGATCAAGAAGGATTAAAAGTAGATGATTTTGAGTATGCTGATTCACCTTTGAACCGGGGATGGGATATCCTGACGCCCGCGGTCACCGGAACCGTTGGAACCGTTTATGACAGCGTATTGAACAGCCATGTTATGGACATTGAAACGTCCAACGGCATACAATTCGGCGTTGAAAAAATGGGATCACTCTGGATACGAAACAGCTTTTCCGTCAATCTGAATGCGAGTGGTCAGTTCTCTTTCTACGTCCAATGTGTGGATTCTGCGTCGGATTCCTTCTTCATCCAATACACTCCGGATACCGGGAGTACGACAGCTTCTTCACAGTATGTTTACTGCCATATCGGTTCCGCATATCAGGATGGGAGCTGGAGGACACTAGCGCGTAATATCGACCTTGATATTGCCTCGGCCGGGTGGCCCTCGCGGGTGGAAAGGATTACCGGATTTGTGGTTCGCGGGTCACTACGGATTGATGACATCGTTGTTGCAGATGATTTCACCAATCCGGTCCTGGAAGCAGGGTGGCGGCTGATCTCCGTGCCAAAGCTCGCGAGTGACTACCGCCTCCCGGCGTTGTTCCCGAAAGCAATCTCCCGTGCTTATGTTTTTGACAATGTCGGTGGTTATGTCGCGCAGGATACTCTGAAGAATGGATTTGGATACTGGATAAAGTTTTCAGCCGCTGACACTGTTTCCATGGTCGGGGGGGAGCGATTGCTCGACACGATCAACGTCTCCAGTGGCTGGAATATGATAGGAGCCCTGAGCGTGCCGATCCCGAGCACCTCAGTTATACCCGTCCCACCCGAAAGCCTCGTGACTGCTTTCTACGGTTTTGACGGCGGGTACTCCGAGGCAGGCTTACTAGAGCCTATGAAAGCTTACTGGCTAATGGTCAGCGATACCGGAAAGCTTGTGCTGAGTTACTTTAGTGTATCAAAGAAACAAAATGCTCAAGTTAATGATTACCAGAAACTGAACCTGTTGTCGATTTCTGATGGTCCCGGCGATACCCGGGTATTGTATTTCGGCGGACAACTTGCCGGAGGATCCTCCCAACCTGGCGGCCAGGGGAGTTTGCTCCCATTGCCGCCGCTTCCCCCTAAAGGTGTCTTTGATGTTCGCTTCGCCACAGATCGGATGGTGGAAATGATCGGTAGCGAGGACTCGGTAGATATTCCGATACTTGTATCCTCGACGGTGTATCCTCTGAATCTGCAGTGGGAGATCAAGCAGTCGTCAGTGTCTTCCTCGCTGGTCGTCGATGAGAAGGCGACAGCCGTGAAGGGGAAAGGCTCTCTTCTGGTTGCGTCCCCTTCATCGTCTATTCACCTTAGACTGACGGGCAGTCAACCGACTCCCAAGGTTTTTGCTCTCGAGCAAAACTATCCGAATCCCTTTAATCCCTCGACGGTCATTCGCTACCAGATTCCGGTCACGAGCAGGGTGCAATTGAAGATTTATAACCTCCTCGGTCAGGAAGTGAGGACCCTCGTTGATGAAGTTCAGGAAAGTGGATACAGAGCAATCGAATGGAATTCCGCCGGACTTGCAAGCGGGGTTTATTTTTACAGGCTGAGCGCGACGGGCATTGCCGGTCCCAGAAAATCATTTTCACAGGTCAAAAAAATGTTGTCAATCAAATGACTTCAATCGTATGCTGATATCATCAGCATGCCTTTTCATAATCTGGAGAAACAATCTGCATGAACATTCCATTAGTCGATCTTCAAGCGCAGTACCATTCCATCAAACCCGAAATAGACTCGGCGATACACAAAATTCTTGACAACTCCCAGTACATCCTTGGCAAGGCAGTCCTCGACTTTGAGGAAGCGTTCGCGAAGGCACATGGTGTAAAGCACTGTGTGGCCGTGGGATCAGGAACCGACGCTCTCCATGTTGCGCTCTGGGCGGCGGGTGTCAAGGAAGGAGATGAAGTGATCACGGTTCCGTTTACCTTCATAGCCACCGTCGAGGCAATATCTCTGCTGGGCGCTAAACCGGTCTTTGTGGATATCGACCCGAAAACGTATACGATGGATCCGTCAGCCACAGGGAAGGCGATTTCCAAAAAAACAAAGGCAATTCTGCCCGTGCACCTTTACGGCCAGCCCGCAGCGATGAAGGAGCTTGTTGAGCTCGCAAAGCGTACAAACGCTGTGCTAATTGAGGACGCGGCGCAGGCCCACCTGGCAAAGTACGACGGGAAGTTCGTCGGCCAGTTCGGAAAAGCAGCTTGCTTCAGCTTCTACCCCGGCAAAAACCTTGGTGCGTACGGTGAGGCCGGAGCAGTCATTACCGATGACGACGCTCTTGCCGCCTCCATGCGCAAACTTCGCGACCACGGGCAGGCTGAAAAGTACAAACACGACATCTGGGGCCATAACTACCGCATGGATGGCTTCCAGGGAGCCGTGTTGGGAGTGAAGCTCAAGTACTTGCCGCAATGGACACAACGCCGCCGGCAGATTGCCGGACTCTACAGGGAACTACTCAGTGGCGTCGGCGACCTCGTATTGCCGTATGAAGCCCCCGGCGTGGAGCATGTCTACCATCTGTTTTCCATCAGAACAAAGAGACGGTCTGAATTGCAGAAGTATCTTGCAGGGAAGGGGGTCGCGGCGGGACTTCATTACCCCATTCCGTTGCACTTGCAGTCGGCTTACCTTCACCTCGGATATCCCAGGGGGGCTTTCCCGGTCAGCGAAGCCGTTGCCGCCGATTGTCTCTCACTCCCCGTGTTTGCCGAGCTAACCGATGAGCAGGTGGCGTTTGTCACGGATAGTGTGAAGGAATTCTACCGGGGCTGATCCCTGGATGAAAGGTAACCTTCAACCCTGAATTTACTCAGCAGAAGGTTACCTTTTGCTGATGGCGCTGGGAGGGAGTTCCGCCAAAAAGACGGCGGACAGGTCTACTCCCGACCACGTGGAAATCAGGCACGGGCCGTAGAGTCCGTTTCGCAAACGGACGGAGTTGTACCTTCCGACCGGTAAGAAAACAGCGCTGTGAGTCCCGTCAGGGGACCGGACTCTACGCACGTCGGTAGGGACCATCGTCGAACTCACCCCCGCCTGCCCAAAGCACGGCTTTGGTGCGGCGGGCAGGCTGTAGTCCCTCTCTAAAATTAAAGAGGGACGTTGGCGGCAAAATGGCTTCCCCTTCTCTACTTGTAGAGAAGGGGGCAGGGGATGAGTACGGCGTGGGCAATGTTATCCTTGTTGAAAGGTGACCTTCAACCCTGAATTCACTCAGCAGAAGGTTACCTTTTGCTGGGCCTGAGCGTTCCCAAATGGAATTTGGGAACGAGCATCCAGGCCCCATCTCTCAGTGCATTTCAGCGAGGACGCTGAAATGAGCTTCGGAGGCAGGGACGCTGAAATAAGCGTGGAGCAGAACCCTCCTCATTTCCCGCCTCTTTTCCGCATAAATCCCTCCATTCCTTAATGTGACGGCCATTACGGCTTTTGCATTGACTTCCTTGTATTATTCTATTACATTAAGTATATTTAACGAATGCCTTGCCCTTCGGGACGTTGTCTCATTGGGAACTAATCAGAACTCAAATGTGTAATAAGGGATATTGAAGTTTCCGGCCTATAAATATGTACTGGGGTTTCTCGATTGGGTGACGATCAATGTCGCTTTCATCGTTGCGGTGAAAGTGCACGCTGAATCTTCAAGCCCGGCATTTTATTCAGCTTTTCCTTTTGTGGCCCCGGAGCTCCTGGTGTTCATGCTGTTCGCCGGGGCGGCGCTGGTCGTGTTTCAGTACAATAACCTGTACAAGATCAATGTCATCCTATCCATCGCCGACCATCTCGTCCGGCTGACGAAGTCTGTGCTGTACGTTATATTTGTCCTGGCAATTGTCTCTTTCTTCGTCAGATCGCCTCTGATCATCGACAGCAGACTTGTTGTCATACTCTTTTCTGTCATGTGCATGGCCGGCCTCGTTGTAATGCGGCTGATCGTTTTTCGTTTTGGCTTGAAGTTTTTTGTTCGTTACAATCTGTATCAGAGAAACGGCTTGATCATAGGCGCCGGAAGAACGGGTCGGCTTGTTGCCGCGCATCTGGCTTTCGACAACCCGTACGGTGTGCGCATTCTCGGCTTCCTCGATGATTCTCTCCAGCTTGGAACTGCCGTCTTTCAGGGTCTGAGAGTCAGGGGAAAGGTCGACGATATCGGGAATCTGTCAAACGAGTATGCCATCGACGAGATATTCGTCTGCGTCGATCATGCGACACCCGAGAAGCTGCTTGATATACTGGAAAAGTGCCAGCGAACGGAAGCTCACGTCAAGATTGTCTCTCCGCTGTACGATATCATCCCGACATTCAGGTTTACCGAGCGCTACGGTGAGATGCCGGTGGTGGGGCTGGCCCAGACGACTCCGGGAGCTGTCCAGGAGTTTTATAAGAAATTGTTTGACACCGTTTTGGCTGCTGTCGGTCTGGTGATTCTTTCGCCTGTCTTCCTTCTCATAGGAATTGCGATCAAGTCTGATTCTGCAGGCCCGGTTTTCTACCGGCAGGTCCGGGTGGGGAAAAACGGAAGCCGGTTCATTTTTTATAAATTCCGGTCGATGGTTGTCGGGAGCGATGACGATGACGATTCCCGCAGGGAGAAGGTCGCACAATTTATCCGGAGCAGGGAATCGCCGGACAGTGGTTCGACGAAAATCGTTGATGAATCGAAAATCACACGGGTCGGTCGTTTCATCAGGAGAACGAGCCTGGATGAACTCCCGCAGCTCATCAACGTCGTCAATGGCGATATGAGCCTCGTTGGCCCCCGACCGTGTCTGCCCTACGAGTGGGAACATTATGAAGAATGGCACAAGAAACGATTGAGCGTCATGCCGGGATGTACCGGCGTCTGGCAGGTCAGCGGGCGAAGCGCCGTGGGCTTCAACGACATGGTCATCCTAGACTTCTATTACATACAGAATGCTTCTTTGTTCCTCGATATTCAGTTGATCTTGAAAACCATCCCTGTGATGGTTTTCGGAAGAGGAGCAAAGTGAATAAATACACACCGAGGGGTTTATGAACGTCGCTATTGTCGGATTAGGATACTGGGGACCCAATCTCGTCCGTAATTTCGCGGCCACTGAAGGAGTGATCGATGTTCACTGCTTCGACATGGATCCGGCGAGGCGCAAGTTCATTGCACGACGCTTTCCAACAGTGAAAGTCCATGATTCTTTTGACGGCGTCCTTGCATCGGATGTGGAAGCCGTTGTGCTTGCTACACCCGTCTCGACGCATTTTCCCTTAGGCATACAGGCGCTGCAGCACGACAAACACCTCCTCATCGAGAAACCGATGGCGGCGAGTGTTGCCGAGTGCGAGGCGCTCGTCAACGAGGCCGCCAAGCGCAACGTGACTCTCATGGTGGACCACACGTTCGTGTTTACCGGCGCTGTTAGGAAGATCGAAGAAATCGTCCGGAAAGACCTCATCGGCGATGTGTACTACTTCGATTCCGTGCGCGTCAACCTCGGTTTGTTTCAGCACGACGTCAATGTTCTGTGGGACCTGGCCCCGCACGACCTCGCCATCATGGATTTCATCCTCCGTCGCAAACCCACCGCAGTTTCCGCCGTCGGTGTCCATCACATCAACGGCATTGAAGACGTTGCATACCTGGCCGTCCACTTCGATTCCCAGCTCATTGCCCACTTCCATGTGAACTGGCTTGCCCCCGTGAAGATCCGCCGCATCCTCATCGGCGGAAGCAAGCAGATGGTTGTCTATGACGACATGGAACCCAGCGAAAAAGTCAGAGTGTATGATAAAGGCGTCGAGGTCAACACCCAGGAGAGTATTTACTCCACATTGGTGCAGTACCGCACGGGAGATATGTACGCGCCTAAGCTCGACACTACGGAGGCCCTGAGTCTGATGGCCGATGAATTCGTGAACGCCATTGAAATGCACCGCCCGCCCGTCACCGATGGTGAAGTGGGGTTGGGGGTTGTCAGGGTTCTTGAAGCCGCCGAGCTCTCTCTCAAGAGCGGCGGGAAAGTTGTGAAACTCTAGCCTCCAGTCTCGGAATCAGAGATCTGAATTGTTAGCTGCGGCCGAACAATAGCAAAAGCCAATACGTCATTCCCGCATGTCGTAAGCGGGAATCCAGTCCATGATGCCCGATAAAAGGGTTCCGGCATTTTTGATCTTTCAGATGTCTCAATACTCTTGCGTGAACGATAATGTCCGATCTTAAAAAGATTGCCCCGGATGTCAAGCTGGGGAAGAACGTGAAGATTTTTGATTTTGTCAATCTCTATGGCTGTGAGATCGGCGACGATTCAAAAATCGGGACGTTTGTTGAGATACAGAAGGGAGCAAAGATCGGCCGCAACGTGAAGATTTCCACCCATACATTTATCTGCGAAGGCGTGACCATAGAAGACGAAGTGTTCATCGGTCACAACGTCTCCTTCATCAATGACAAGTATCCCCGTTCAACAAACAAAGATGGCTCCGTTCAAACCGAAAAGGATTGGAAAGTCGTCCCCACGGTCGTCAAACGGCGCGCATCGATCGGAACCAGCTCGACCATCCTGTGCGGTGTGACGATTGGTGAGGAGGCCGTCGTGGGCGCGGGCAGTGTCGTGACCAGGGACGTTCCCCCCCGCACGGTTGTGGCCGGCAATCCTGCCCGCGTTATCCGCACCCTGTAAGATCCCTCAATTCCTTAGCTCGTCATGTCCGCATGCTTCTGGCGGACGTGTAGATCTCGTCCGAAAGAGTTCCACTTCAGCGGTACTCGCGAAGACACCTTAGCCCGCCCGTCGTTGCGAGGAGTCCCGACTTCTTCTGTCGGGACGACGAAGCAATCTAAACAATGCAAATGTGCGCCAGAGACCTACGTCCAGATTGCTTCGCTCGTCCGAAAAGCGCGGACTTCGCTCGCAAAGACGCGTTGGCCTTTGAACGCACATTGAAGCATGGATGAATCAAACCCCCCTTGATCCCCCCGTTGAAAAAAGGGGGGATGACTCGTCTCAGGCAGAACAGGGGGGTTGAGTCATGGCCTTGTCCGGCGCAAGAACTTCGATCGGGAGCGCATCTGTCCGCCGTCTTCTTGGCGGATTGGCGGAGCTCCCTCCGAGCCCGCGTGCCCAGAGCATTCCCAAATGGAATTTGGGAACGAGCATCCAAACCCCGTACCAGGCCTGCAAGGATTGTTTTTCACGCAAAAAAAAACTATACTATTTCCTCGCGTAAGCAACAAAATCTTGGAACAAGTATTCATAAACGATGAAAATAAGCGTCATTGGGACAGGATATGTCGGACTGGTGGCCGGTACGTGCTTCGCCGAAAGCGGCAGCGATGTCATCTGCGTCGACATCGATGAAAAGAAAATCCGGGCTCTGCGGAAAAGCCAATCGCCGATCTATGAACCCGGACTCGATGAACTGCTGAAGAAAAACATCGCGGAAAAACGCCTGTCCTTTACCAGCGACCTCGAGCACGCGGTGAAGCACACCGATGTGATCTTCCTTGCCCTGCCCACACCGCAATCGGAAGACGGTTCTGCCGATTTGCAGCATGTTCTCGAAGCGGCGAAGAAAATTGGCAAATACATGAATGGGTACAAAGTCATCGTGGACAAAAGCACCGTGCCGGTGGGAACCGCCGACCGGGTCCGGGAAATCATCAGCCGTCAGACAAATGTCGAATTCGACGTCGTCTCCAACCCGGAGTTTCTCAAAGAGGGGAATGCCGTCAACGATTTCCTGAAACCCGACCGGGTCGTGGTGGGTTCGTCAAGCCCTCGCGCCACCCAAATCATGCAGGACCTTTACTCGCCGTTCGTCCGTACCGGCAATCCCATCATCATCATGGACGTTCACAGCGCAGAGGTCGCTAAGTACGCCGCAAACGCTTTTCTGGCGACAAAGATTTCCTTCATTAACGAGATCGCGAATCTCTGTGAACGGGTGGGCGCGGATATCGACATGGTCCGGAAAGCAGTGGGGTCGGATCCCCGAATCGGATCGCAGTTCTTGTTCGCCGGTGTCGGGTACGGAGGAGCGTGCTTCCCGAAGGATGTCTCAGCCCTCGCCAGGACTTCCAAGGAACACAACTACGATTTCGAAATCCTCGAGTCCGTGCAAAATGTCAATAAACGCCAGCGGAAGCTTTTCGCCGATAAGATCATCAAGTTTTTTGGAGGAAAACTCAAAGGCACAAAGATTGCCGTCTGGGGCCTTGCCTTCAAACCGAACACCGACGACATGCGCGAGGCGCCTTCGATAACCGTTATTACGGAACTTCTGAAACATGGGGCCATCGTGCAAGTTCACGACCCTATTGCAATGGCCGAGGCGAAAAAACGCTTTGCCGGAAAGGTCAAGTACTTCAAGAATAATTATGATGCTGTTCGCGGCGCGCATGCGCTGGTGGTCGTTACCGAGTGGAATGAGTTCCGCCGCCCTGATTTCGAGCGGATCAAATCGCTCATGCGCAGGCATGTGATTTTCGACGGGCGAAACATCTACGATCCCAGAATTCTTGCGGAAAAAGGATTCGCGTACTTCAGCATCGGAAGAGAACCCGTCCATGGCAATCAATGAAACGGTAAGCGTTGTCACGGGGGGAGCGGGTTTCCTCGGCTCCCACCTCTGCGACCGCCTTCTGGCGGAAGGCCACCGCGTCATGTGCATCGACAACCTCATCACCGGGGACACCGCGAATATCGCACATCTCCTCGGCAACCCCCGGTTCAGTTTCTTTCACCACGACATCACAAATTTCATTTTCATAAACGGCCCCGTCCATAACGTCCTTCATTTTGCTTCGCCCGCAAGCCCGATCGATTATCTGAAGTTCCCTATCCAGACCCTGAAGGTGGGCTCGCTCGGGACTCATAAGGCTCTCGGTCTCGCAAAAGCGAAGGGAGCCCGGTTCCTGCTCGCCTCCACATCCGAAGTCTACGGCGACCCGCTCGTCCACCCCCAGCCGGAATCGTACTGGGGCAACGTCAACCCTATCGGTTACCGCGGCGTCTACGACGAGGCAAAGCGATTCGCGGAAGCTATGACGATGGCGTATCACCGGTACCATGGCGTCGACACGCGCATCGCCCGGATTTTCAACACGTACGGACCTCGCATGCGCGTCGACGACGGTAGGGCCATCCCGGCGTTCATGTCGCAGGCCGTGAGAGGGGAACCCCTGACCGTCTTCGGCGACGGAAGTCAAACCCGCAGCATCTGCTACGTCGCGGACCTGGTCGAGGGCGTCTACCGGTTGTTGTGTTCGCGCATCAACGAGCCGGTAAATATCGGAAACCCCGACGAGCTGCCCATCATCCGCCTCGCCGAAGAGATCATCAATTTGACGGGAAGCAAAAGTCCGATCGTTTATGCGGAATTACCCGAAGACGACCCGAAGGTGAGACAGCCGGACATTACGGCGGCATGCCGGCACCTTGGATGGGAACCGGCGACCACGAGGGCCGAAGGGTTGAAGAAAACACTCGACTACTTCCGGCAGAAAATTCTGAATCCGGCCTCCGCGACTTAATTCCATTGAAATGTTGCCTCCACTGGGATCCCGGGGTGTCCTGTTCTTCTCCTTGATCTTGTTATTCGGGAGCCGGGCATATTGTGGAATTCCTGAAGAAACTTCCGGATCCGCGAGCGTGAAGGTCTTCTATCCGGGGTTGAGCTCTGTTCACGTCGGCAGCATGTTCGCCGACTCGACCCGAGGTTTCCCAAGAGATTCAGTCCCCGCGGTGAATTACAACAGACTCGCTCTTATCGGAGGTGGATTGTTGGGGAGCATGGTTTTCATCCATTTTTACCAGCAAAGCGGCTGGTGGAGGGACAATCGTGCGCCGTTCCATTTCCAGGAAGATCTGGTGTATGGTCTGAATGTGGACAAGATCGGTCACTTCTATGGAGCGTACACGTTGGAATTCGTGATTAGCAATTGCCTGGAGTGGTCGGATGTTTCCGAAGTGAGCGCCATGTGGATGGGGAGCGCGGGCGGTTTGCTGTTTCAAACCTATGTGGAAGTGGAAGACGGCTTCTCCGCGTGGGGATTCGACCGTGTCGATTTTGCGTCCGATGTCGGCGGTGCAGCCTGGCCCGTCGCCCGGCATTATGTGCCGTTCCTTCAGAATTTTGACCTCAAATTCAGCTACCATCCTTCCCAGCTGCTGGGAAGCAAGGAAGGCATCGGTTTCAAGGGCCAGAAGCATCTCGTCATCGATGATTATGAGGGACAAACGTTCTGGATGGATGTCAAAGTCCATAATCTTTTGCCGGCGGTTACATCGTACTGGCCGGATTTCGTGTGTGTTGCAGTCGGGTACGCCGCTCGAAACGTCGCCGGTCCCGATCCATATCGCGTGTATTTCATCGGGTTGGACCTGGACATGACAAAAATAATTCCGCCGAAGACTGCATTCCTCAAGAAATTGGGTGAAGCGTTGAATTTTATTCACGTGCCGCTGCCGTGCATCCGCATCGTGCCGAATACGGCTTTCTATGGATTCTATTTCTAAGAGGATAGTATGAAACACATCGCTGTTCTTGTTCTTCTGACAATTGCCACGATCCTGTTCTGTTCTTCGGCATTTTCCCAGGCGGAGAATGTTGCAACGGTCGATCCGGTGTACGTCTTCCTGAAGAGAATGGAGGTAAAAGGAATCATCCAGCACTTCCGCGATGCAATTCTTCCACTCTCCCGGCGGCAGGTGGCCGGCTTCCTGGTTGGGGTCAAAGGGAAGGAGGAACTGCTCACCCAGGTCGAGCGCGACGAGCTCGGCGATTTCTTTTTGCAATTTCAATACGAGATTATCCACTCAACGGATGGGGTGTACAGCTTGCTGGATTTCGATGAGCCGGATGTCGGCTCGATGGCTAACCGGCTCTTTCTGTCCGAGGGACAGAAATACCTCTACGCGTACACTGATACGAATACGACCTTTTTTGTCGATGGGCTGGCGACGATCGATGCAAGAAGGAGCACGGGGGATGCGCTTCACGGTCAGAATGCCGAGTTCCTTCAGCTCGGCGGGAGAATGCGCGGAACCATTTACAACAAGGTGGGATACTACATCCAGGGTACGAACGCCGCATTCTGGGGGAGCAGGGCTGTGCTTCTGCGGGACAACATTCTCAGTCAGGCATATACGCTGGTGAACGACCCCGAGGTCCAGAATTTCGATTTCTCAGAAGGATATGTGAGATACGACGGCAATATTCTTTCGGCGGAAATCGGACAGGAGCGGATACTGTGGGGCACCGGCTACGGCAGCAAGATTATCCTCTCCGATAACCCGCGGGTGTTCCCGTTCATCCGTCTCGATGCGGAATACAAGGCTCTGAAGTACACGTTTCTCCATGCATGGCTGCTGGGGACGAGGTCTTCGCTAACGTTCACGCTCCCATCCGATACTTCAGCGAAGTTTATCGAACCGCTGAATGCCGACAAGTATCTTGCGGCTCACAGGTTGGAGCTGTCGTTCCCGTCGTTGTTCGATATCGGATTTCAGGAAATCATCATCTACAGCAATCGGTCGGTCGACGGAGCATACCTTAATCCTCTCATACTTCTTGAATCCGCCCAGCGCTCGCGGGATGAACGCGACAACAATTTCTGGGCGTTCGATATCAAGACGCATTTCATGAATAATGTTCAGCTTCAGGCATCGATTGATTTTGACGATATATTTCTTAAGGAGTGGTTCAAAAATGACTGGGACAACAAGGATGCATTCCAGGTGGGCTTGATGTTCACCGATCCGCTGGGAGTGAGCAATACGACGTTCGCGGTCGAATACTCGCATATCGAGCCGTTTACATTTTCCCACGGCCGCTCCCGTGACGACAACTACGGAAGCGACGGGAGAATTTTGGGCGATTCCATCGGCCCGAACGCCGAAAGCTGGTTCTTCCGCCTTGACGATATGCTCACGCACAAACTGTCGGCTTCGGTTCGATTCCAGATACAGCGGCATGGAACAAATATCTACAATGCACAAGGACAATTGATCGAAAATGTCGGCGGCGACTACCTCCAGCCGCACCGGGATACCGACCCCGAGCAAAAGGACTGGCTCGGCGGAGACCTCATCCGCACGTACATCGGTCAGTTTTATCTGACGTACCAGATTGTCCACCAGATCTATATCGACGTCCATTACCAGTATACTCACCAGATCAATGACGGCCTGGGCACGCAGAGCAGGGATCAGGATTTCGGCGCGGACATCCGTTTCGACATCTGAAGCGTTCATGAACTTTTTTTCCCGGAGGGATGTTAAAAAGGTGGCCCGCGCATGAGGATATTGTTAGTACATCTTGTTAATCTTTCAATCGGGACTGCAAGACTCTGGATCTTCAGGGGAGCCATTGTGGAGCGTATTCCTTGACTTTCAGGGCTTCTCGTGCGTATATTATTGCGCAATGGCTGTAGTGCGAGTGGCTCACTCGCCAACAGGCTGTACGGCGAGAATCCTTTCTCGCCACCTGGCCCGAGCCAAGCTGTAGTGCGAGTGGCTCACTTGCCACCAGGCTGTACGGCGAGAATCCTTTCTCGCCACTTGGCCTGAACCAAGCTGTAGTGCGAGTGGCTCACTCGCCAACAGGCTGTACGGCGAGAGTCCTTTCTCGCCACTTGGCCTGAACCAAGCTGTAGTGCGAGTGGCTCACTCGCCACTAGGCTGTACGGCGAGAGTCCTTTCTCGCCACCAGGCCCGAGCCAAGCTGTAGTGCGAGTGGCTCACTTGCCACCCAAAAAGTAAATCACTGAGATATTCAACGTTCTTTGAAAGGAATTCATCATGGCAATCAAAGTCGGGGATAAAGCCCCGGATTTTACTCTGAAGGACACAAACAGGACTGACCGCCCGCTGAAAGAGTTCGCGGGAAAGAAAACCGTGCTCGCGTTCTTCCCGGGGGCGTTCACCGGAGTATGCACAAAAGAGTTATGCACGTTTAGGGATTCGCTTTCGAAACTGAATGACCTGAAGGCTCAGGTGGTTGCGATTTGCGTGGATTCTCCATTCGCAAACAAAGCGTTCTCGGATGCCAACTCCCTCACATTTCCCGTGCTCAGTGATTACAACCGGGAGACAATCAAAAAATACGGCATTGTTCTGAATGATTTCGCAGGGATGAAGGGATACGCTGCGGCCTTCCGGTCGGTTTTTGTCCTCGATAACAGCGGCGTCGTCAGGTATTCCTGGATCTCAGAAAATCCGGGCATTGAACCTCCCTACGACGAGGTCATGAAAGCCCTTTCTTCCATCAATTGAATGACGAAAGGAAAGTTGATGCCGAACGCCGGCGATCCGGCCCCCGAGTTCACGTTGCCCGATGAGAAGGGGGAACCGGTTTCTCTGAAGAAGTTTCGTGGCAGAAAGGTCGTGCTGTATTTTTATCCGCGAGACAATACACCGGGATGCACAAGGGAAGCCTGCTCGTTCCGCGATAATCTCGCGCGTGTTCGCCGGAAAGGAGCAGAAATCCTCGGCATCAGCGCCGATTCCGCGGCATCTCACCAAAAGTTCATCCGGAAGTATGACCTTCCGTTCACCCTCCTGAGCGATGAGACGAGGGAAGTGATCAAGGCCTACGGCGTCTGGAAGCAGAAATCATTCCTGGGAAAGAAATTCATGGGCATCGAGCGGTCAACCTTCATTATTGATGAGGCGGGCAAAATTGTGCATATTTTCCCGGGTGTGAAAGTTGCAGGACATGCGGATGAAGTGCTCTCGTTCTTGGAAACACATAACAACAAATAAAGGGAAACATATCTATGAATTCAACACAACTCAACATCGGGGATTCAGTCCCGGATTTCACGATCGAAGTGTTTGACCCGACGAAAATCGATTTCACCGAGGTTACACTCGAATCGATAAAAAAGAAAAAGAAGTGGACCGTGCTGTTTTTCTATCCCGGCGATTTCACGTTCGTCTGTCCGACGGAGCTGGCGGACCTTGCAAAAATTCACAAGGAGCTCAAAGACCTCGGGGTCGAAGTGATTTCTATGAGCACCGACAGTAAATACGCCCATCTCGGATGGTCACAGGCCGAACATCTCCTGAAGAACGTGAAATATCTCATGGGATCGGACGCGACGGGAAAGATATCAAGGTTGTTCGGCGTGTATGACGAGCAAAGCGGTATGGCGCTGCGCGGGACGTTCATGATCAACCCCGATGGAAAACTCGTCGGCTCGGAAATCAACTACTTCAATGTCGGAAGAGATGCCGATGAACTTCTGCGGAAGATGAAAGCGAACGTCTACGTCGCGGAGCATCCGAATGAAGTCTGTCCGGCAAAATGGGAAGAAGGCGATAAAACTCTGAAACCGTCCGCCAAATTGGTCGGAAAGGTGTACGAGGCGCTCAAGTGACCGCATGATGTATCTGACTAGAAGAGAGCACTTCTGCGCTTCTCACCGGCTCTTCAATCCGAAGTTTTCGGACGAAAAGAACCTGGAGATCTACGGCAAGTGCGCCTATCCGAACGGACATGGCCATAATTATGAGCTGGTGGTGACGGTGGCGGGGGAGCCCGACCCGGAAACCGGTATGATCATGGATCTCAAGCGACTCTCCGAGATCGTCAACCGCGAAGTTGTCGATAAGGTTGACCATAGGCATCTCAACATCGACGTTGATTTCCTCAAGAATGTTGTCCCGACAGCTGAGAACCTGGCGGTCGCCTTCTGGCGCATCCTCTCGCCCAGGATAAAGCCCGGAAGACTGATGGTCGGTCAGAGTCTATGAGAATCAAAACAACTATGCCGAGTATCGGGGCGAATTGCCGGAGATGAAATGATGAAAACTACGCCTCTTGAAAAAGCGGTGAAAGTGATCCTGGAAACAATCGGGGAGGACCCTGGCCGCGAAGGTCTTCGCCGAACCCCCACGCGGGTGGCAAAGGCATGGGAATTCCTCACGAGCGGTTACAGTCAGGACGTGAACAAAGTACTCAACGGGGCCGTCTTCCGTGAGAAGTACAACGAGATGGTGCTCGTGAAGGACATCGATTTCTTCAGCATCTGCGAACACCACATGCTCCCGTTTTACGGCAAGGCGCATATCGCATATATTCCGAACGGGAAGATTCTCGGCTTGAGCAAGATCCCCCGTATTGTCGAGATCTTTAGCCGCCGGCTTCAGGTCCAGGAACGTATGACCCAGCAAATCGCCGACACGCTCTACGAAACTCTCGAGCCGGACGGCGTGGCCGTGGTGATCGAGGCGCGCCATCTGTGTATGATGATGCGCGGAGTGGAAAAACAGAACTCGCTCGCGACGACGAGCGCCATGCTTGGGTCCTTCCGTGAAGATGAACGCACGCGCAACGAGTTCTTGAATCTTATCAGTACAAAGCTCGTCTGATTCGCAATGAACGGGCAATCCAGAGTCCACATTCAACAACCTGTGGTGTGGGTGACGGGCGCCTCGCGCGGCATCGGCCGGGAAATTGCAAAGCAATTTGCCTCCATCGGATGTGACGTTCTGCCTTTCCGCACGTTCAACACGCGAATTGAAATATGCCGCCGCAAAAATTATTGATGCAGGAGGGAGTGCACACTCGTTTCCATGCGACATTTCAAGCAGTGCCTCGATCGCGCGTACCGTTAAGACCATACAAAAGCGGGTTGGAGAAATCGATGTGCTCGTTAATAACGCGGGGATCACGGTTTTCAAATCGTTCTTGAATACTTCTCTCAAGGAATTCGACGAGATTCTCGCGACGAATCTGAGAGGGCATGTCACGTGTATCAAGGCGGTTCTTCCATCGATGGTCAGGCGGAAACGGGGATGGATTTTCAATATCATTTCCACGGCTGCCATCAAGACATTCAAGGATTCTGCCGCGTATACGGCTGCCAAGGCCGGGATGCTCGGTATTGCAAGGGTCATTCGGGAAGAGGCTGGCCCGAGTAATGTCAGGGTCGTGAATGTTCTTCCGGGGCCGACAGAGACCGGTATGTGGAGCCGGGCAGACCGGAGGAAATTCTCGCGTCGAATGATGAGCGCGAAAAGCGTCGCGGAAGTCATCCTCGAAGTGTATCGCATGCCCGACGATGTTGTCACCGACGAAATAATCCTTCGCCCCATCCGCGGAGACATCGACTGACTAATGACCAGTAACCAACAGCTAATAGCCAATAGCTAAAGGCCAATAGCCGTTAGCCAAGAGCCACGAACCAACAGCTAATAGCCCTTAGCACTTAGCCATTGGCCCTTGGCCGTTAGACTGATGCAAAACCTGAAACTTGAAACCTACTACCTATAACCTATTTTCCAGAACCATCAACCAACAACCAAGAACTAAGAACCGGTAACCAATGACTTATGACTAATGACTAGGAAGACTCTTGATATGACTTTATCGGAGAAGACCGCCGTAGTGACTGGCGCTGGCCGGGGAATCGGCAAAGCCATCGCTCTGGCGCTGGCGGAGTGCGGGGCGAACCTTGTTGTCACGGCGCGAACACAATCAGAAATTGACGCTGTTGCCGGGGAGGTCAGGAAACTCGGCCGGAAAGCAATAGCGGTGAAAGCCGATGTGTCCGAGAATGCCGACGTCCAAAGATTGTTCGCCCGGACTGCGGATGAGTTCGGAACGGTTCATATCCTGGTAAACAACGCGGGCATCGGGTCGTTCGCGCAGGTTGTCGATATGAAGGTTGATGATTTCGACAGGATGTGGCGGGTGAATATGCGCGGAGTTTTTCTGTGCACACAACATGCAATTCCATTCATGATAAAGCAGAAAAGCGGCGACATTGTCAACGTAGCTTCCCTGGCCGGCAGAAATGCCTTCGTCGGCGGGGCCGGCTATGGCGCGACGAAATGGGCGCTCATCGGATTTTCGCGGAGCCTCATGCTCGAAGTCCGGAAGCACAACATCCGAGTCATAACGCTCTGCCCCGGCTCGGTCGATACGAGTTTCGGCGATCATACCTCGGGGACTCCAAAAAGCTCCGGAGAAATTCCGGGTGCGCAGGATATTGCACGGGTGGCTGTCGATACATTGTCGATGCCGCGCCACGTCATGGTGAGCGAGGTGGATATACGGCCTACCAATCCGGGCGGATGACCGGCAGGGCCTCAGCTTGAATTATCTTGTTCTTCTTAATAATGTCTCCGATTCTTCCCATCACCAACGTCCCGCGAGCTTCAGCTCGCGCCTTGATATTAGAAGAAAACCATCTCAATTTAGGGGTTCATTCCCGTGTAAAGACACATGAAGCTGTCCAAAAAGTGAGAAAAAGTGATTGTCATTCTGAACCCTTCGCGGACGCTCAGGGTAAACTCCGTGAAGAATCTCAATGGTTTTTGAGCGTTGAGATGTTTCTCCCGTCGCATGGAAGACTGCGACGGGATCAACATGACAAGACAAGAGACTTTTTGGACAGCCTCATCAGAGGTAGGGTTTTGGCCCAGCGCTCAAGAATGGGAATGAAGAATCCGCGGATAACCGGACACACTGCACTGCGACGAATGCAATCGATGACTTCGGTGAGACGCCTTCCCAGAGAAACGTCCCAACTTTTTTTTTCGTTATGGCAGTGAATAAGAATGGCTGAGAGGAAGACCGGGAAAGTCATTCAGGTGCGAACGTTGTCCGCATCGCTCCAGATTTTTCGATTGCTTCCCGGGGATGCCGGCGCGTTCCCAGGATACAAAGCGGGCCAGCATATAGCCCTGTCCAGAGACCACTGCCGACTCACGAAGAAAATCGTCCACGATGACGGTAGAGTCGAATATGCTTATGAAGTCGACGGTTCCGGGGTTCCAAAACTCGGTCCCGTGACGCGTTCTTACTCGATTTCATCCGCTCCGTTCGAAACTCAGGAGAAAGGACACTTGGAATTCTACGTTGCGCTGGAAATGATCGAGGCCGGAATTCAGGGGCGACTCTCCGAATCTTTGTTCAAGATCGACCCCGGGGAAGACGACGGAATTCAATACGTCAATAAGATCGTTGGTGAATTCACGCTCGAGAGGCGAGTTCACGATGACCGGAATGTCGTGATGGTGGGAACGGGAAGCGGTCTGGCGCCTTTCGCTTCGATGATCAAACAACTGCATTTCGAGGCCGCTCACGGCAAGATGTCCCCCGTTCAGTACACATTATTCCACGCCAATCGGACCAGGGAAGAATTGGGGTACCACGAAGAGCTGCTCGCAATCGAGAAATCCGGGAAACTCGATTTTGTCTATGTCCCTTCGGTGAGCCGCCCCGCCCCGCGTGATTTCGATGACCCATCGTTGGGAAGGGGGAGGGCAAATAACATCCTCCGGTCTGTCTTTGATATGCCCTCAAGAGAAGAGGAAGACTTACAGAGAGGGAATGAAGGCATGGAGGACAAGTTGAGAGCCGGGCGCTCGCTCGAGAAAACGACGAAGCCGGTTCTGCCCCAACGTCTTTCCCGGAGCGAGTTATTTGGAAGAATCCAACAGCAGAAAAGCGTCATTCTCACATGCGGGAACGCGAAGATGATGGAGGATATCGAGCATATCGCCCGGATGCAACATATGCGGTTTGAAAAAGAAAGCTGGTAGCAACGCGGCCGTGAACTCATAACCAACAACCAATGACTAGTGACCAATGACAAATGACTGCTGACCTCTCTCTTCCAGCTACTTGCTTTTAGCTATTGGCCTTTGGCTGTTGGCTTCTCCCACTCGCCTTTTCTCCCTTTCATAATCTCAACCGCGCAAGTACCCGTCTATCTCACGGCGCAACTTCCCGCCTTTCTCATCATCTCAACTACTTCCTCTTCTGCCTTCAGTTCTTCATCCCCAGATCCGCATACAGCCTCAACACACACTCCGTACAAAAATACATCAGCTTGTAATCGCCGATTTCCCTCTCGACGAGATGAGCTTTGTCGAATCTCTTTCGACAGAGAGCGCACTTCTCTGTATTGATATCTTGAGGGGATGATCCGCGCTTAATGACCGATTTGTACCCGACGACGGCAATCAAAAGGACGAGGAACAGAAATGCAGCGGTAAGAATTGTTATAACCATCTCTCAGTGGCCCCGGCGGCATGCCCTCCACTCATCGCTCACATCTCATGGCTCACTCCTCACAGCTTAACGCTGACTGAAACGCCGTCGCGGAGAGGGATGATCGTGGTGAACAATTCTCTTGAGGAATACACGAGCCGGTTATACGTGAGGATGCCGGCGGTTCCCGCATCGGGCTTGCGGTCGAGGATCTTACCTTTCCGGAGAACGTTGTCGCTGATGAGCAGGCCGCCCCTGCGCAAACGGGGAAGAACCTTCCGGAAAACTTTTGGATAATGCTGTTTCTCGATATCGTTGAAGATGATATCGAACTCCCCCTCGACCTGGTCAACGAGTTTGAGGGCGTCACCGACAAGGTATTTCACTTTGCCGGCGATTTTTCCCCGGCGAAAATACTCCTGCGCGCGGTCTGCGTTTTCCTGATTTCCTTCGGTGCAAATCACTTCGCCGTCTTTGCCGACGGCCTTTGCAAACCAAAACGCTGAGTATCCAAACCCTGAACCGAGTTCAAGGACGCGCTTCGCCTGGATGGCGCGAGCGAGGACATGCAGCATTCTTCCTACCAGCGGGCCGACGATGGGGAAGTCATGGTCAAGCGCATATTTCTCCATTTCCTCGAGGATCTGGCTTCGCTCGGGTGTTACGTCGAGTAGGTATTCTGCGATATCTGACTGGACAATTTCCATTTCGTTGAAATATAGGAATATTCTTTCGAAAGTCAAAGGTCGCAAATGTGCCGCGAACTTCAGTTCGCGCTTCTGCCGCCCCATTAGCCCTTTGCAAGGTTGGCGAAAGCAAAAGGTGACCTTCAGCGTCGTAAATTCAAGGCTGAAGGTTACCTTTGACCCTGGATGACCTTGCGAAGGTTGCATTCCCCGACCTCGCCGAATCATTCTCATCCCGATACGGGGTGACTTGCATCTGATTCCCCATTTTTGTATCATATCAATATAAATTGATGGATCCATATGGATGAAATTCTAACATCGATCAAGGCCGTTTCTGAACAAATCCGCATCCGCATACTCCTGCTGTTGCTTGACCGGGAGGCATGTGTCTGTGAGTTGATGGCTGTGTTCAAAATGCCACAGTCAAAGCTCTCCCACCATTTGATCGCCCTCCGCGATGCCGGCTTGCTTCAGGATGAAAGACGGGGGAAATGGAATTACTATCGGGTTAACACAAAAGCACTGAATCATGTCAACAGGGAATTGCTCTTGTCCCTCTCACGATGGTTCATTGACGACGGCGCCGTCCGGAAGGACGGTCAGTCCCTGGAACACGTGCGCAGACGATTGAATATCTGCTGCTGACAGCGTGCTATTTTCTCAGTCATTACCAAATCATCTGATGAAAGGAATGCACAATGGAAACAGAATCAAAAATCAAGGAGGCCGTGAAAGAGAAGTACGGCCGGATTGCGGAAGGAGAAACCGATGTGATCCCGTCGATCAGCTCCTGCTGTTCGCCGTCGAAGTGTGGCTGCGGCGACAGCGCCTCTGTTGTCGATATGTCGGTGAAATACAACGACGAGGACAGAGCGGCAATACCCGATGGGGCCGATCTCGGCCTGGGTTGCGGTACGCCTGCCACGTTCGCGGATATGAAGGAGGGCATGACCGTGCTTGACCTGGGTTCCGGAGCGGGCATCGATTGTTTTGTCGCATCCAGGTATGTGGGGAAAACCGGGAGGGTGATTGGCGTCGATATGACGGAAGCGATGCTGAAGAAGGCGAACGGGAATAAGGCCAAAGTCAGCGCTACGAATGTCGAATTCCGGCTCGGTGAAATCGAACGCTTGCCTGTCGACAATGATTCGATCGACCGCGTCATCAGCAATTGCGTCATTAATCTCGTCCCCGACAAAAAGAAAGCATTCATGGAAATTTTTCGGGTCTTGAAACCAGGCGGAAAATTCACGGTGTCCGATATCGTCGTGGACGGGGTCATCTCCGAAGACGAGCGTCGCGATGCTTCGCTCTGGGCAGGCTGCATAAGCGGTGCCGTGGACCGGAAGCACTACCTCGGCATCATCGAGATGGTCGGATTTCAGCAGGTTTCCATCGTGTCTGAAAAGCGGTACGACTACAAACTCAAGAGCAATGCGGGTCTGTTTTCGATCACAGTTTCTGCCAAGAAAAAATAATCGTCAACGTCCAGAGTCTATCATGCAGGAGAATTCATGGAGAAGATAAATGTGTTGTTCGTCTGTGTGCATAACAGCGCCCGCAGCCAGATGGCGGAAGCGTTTCTTAAGCAAATCGGGGGCGCATATTTCGACGTGGAAAGTGCGGGCATCGAGCCCGGGAAGCTCAATCCCCTCGTGGTCGAGTCGATGGGGGAAATCGGCATCGACATTTCCGGCAACAAGACAAAGGATGTCTTCGATTTCATCAAGGCAGGGAGGAGATTTCACTATGTCGTAACCGTGTGCGATGAAGCAAGCGCGGAGCGTTGCCCCGTATTCCCGGGTGTCACGGAAAGACTCCGCTGGAGTTTCCCGGACCCATCCGCGCTGACCGGGACACGAGATGAGAAGCTTGCGCGCATCGGCAAGATCCAGGATGAAATCATGGAGAAAGTCCGGCAGTTCGTAGCCGCGTATTGTCCCGGATGAATGATATCGGAGTGAACGAATCCCGGGATCGGATGGAACGCACCTCGAAGAAGTTGTCCTTCTTCAATCGTTACCTCACGTTGTGGATATTCCTGGCCATGTTTGTCGGAGTAGGTGCCGGCTACGTCGACCCGCGGATATCCCTTTTCTGGGGACATTTCCAGGTCGGCACGACCAACATCCCTATTGCCATAGGATTGATTCTCATGATGTATCCACCACTCGCGAAGGTGAGATACGAAGAACTGCCGGACGTTTTTCGAAACGTGAAAATTCTCTCGCTATCGCTGGCATTGAATTGGTTCATCGGCCCTCTTGTGATGTTCGGTCTCGCGGTCATATTTCTTCGCGATCAGCCGGCCTACATGGCAGGATTGATACTCATCGGATTGGCCCGGTGCATCGCAATGGTCGTTGTCTGGAACGATCTGGCGAAAGGTGATGCGGAATACTGCGCTGGGCTCGTCGCGCTGAACTCGATCTTCCAGGTCTTCTTCTTTTCGATATATGCGTATGTCTTTCTTACCCTCGTACCATCCTGGCTGGGTTTGAAGACCTTCGCAGTCGATATTACCATTGGCCAGATAGCCAAGAGCGTTTTCATCTACCTCGGAATACCGTTCCTTGCGGGCATCATCACGAGGTTTACGTTTCTCCGGCGGAAAGGCAGGGAATGGTACGAAAAGAAGCTCATCCCGAAAATAAGTCCGGTGACGCCGGTCGCCCTGCTCTTCACGATCATCGTCATGTTTTCATTGAAAGGCGAAGTCATTGTTGCCATTCCCTTCAACGTCGTGAAGATTGCCATCCCGTTGGTATTCTATTTCATCATCATGTTCTTCGTCTCGTTCTATGTCGGCAGAAGGTTCGGGGCCGGCTATCCGAGGAGCGCGGCATTGTCGTTTACTGCCGCCAGCAACAACTTTGAGCTGGCAATAGCGGTAGCTGTTGCAGTCTTCGGGATCAGTTCCGGGGAGGCGTTTGCTGCCGTGATCGGTCCGCTTGTGGAAGTGCCCGTACTTATCGGGCTCGTGAATGTTTCGCTTCGGCTTCAAGAAAAGTACTTCGTCGCCGTCGAGAAGATCGTGGAATGAACCCGCAACGACTGTCAATTGCTTCTTTCCCTAATTTTTTCAATCTTTAAAGTACGTTCGTCGGGCTTTGTCATTACTTATAGGTCAAAATTCGCTGGTTACCATTGACGAATGACCAGTGACTGATGACCAATGATCAATGAGTAATGACCAATGACTGATGACCACTGACAAATGACCAACCAACCATTTAACCAACTAGCCGTTAACACTTAACAATCATTATGAACCGAACTGAATCTCTCGCGCTACTCAAGGAATACACAAAGAACGATGCCCTCCTCAAACACATGTACGCCGTCGAAGCGGCAATGCGCGCCTACGCCCATAAGTACAGTGAGGATGTGGAGACATGGGGCATTGTCGGCTTGCTGCATGATTTCGATTACGAAATGTATCCGACGGCTCCCGACCATCCGATAAAAGGGTCCGAGATTCTCAAGGAGAAAGGGTATCCGGAAGAAGTCCGGATAGCTATCCTGGGCCATGCGCCCTACACCGGTGTCCCGCGCGTTACCCGGATGGCCAAGGTCCTCTATGCGTGCGACGAACTCTGCGGCTTCATCATCGCTTGCTCGCTGGTTCGTCCTAATAAGATATCCGACCTGGAAGCGTCGTCCGTGAAGAAGAAAATGAAGGATAAGGGATTTGCGCGCAACGTCAGCCGGGATGATATTCTGAAGGGTTGCGAGGAGCTCGGTGTACCGCTCGACGAGCACATCACGTTCGTCATCGGGGCATTGAAGCCGATTGCGTCCGAGCTCGGGTTGTGACCGCCGGCCGAGCTCATGGAGGCTAATCCCAGTCCATCGAGAATCCCGCCCCGATGGTGGTGATCCTCTCGTCGTAGTACTCAGCGAACATATGCTGTCCGCTGTAGTAGGCGAGATAGAATGTCGGTCCTTTCCCGTACCACTTTCCGAATTTGCATCCCAGCTGGATTTGATTTGTTGAAGCATACGTCGGCGTCCCCCGGATGTCGATCTGGTAAGCGACGAAAATGTTGGTGGGGGCTCCCGAGACACCGCCGAGGATTTTATCGGTGGAGGCCTCAATGCCTGCGAGATATGAATAGCGCTGCACGTCGTCGGGTCTGACGAGCGTAGCATAGGCCATTCCCGCGTAGTATCGCGTCCGCCAGTACGATTGTGCGACGTTGTGCGCGACGGTTAACTCTCCAAAATCCCTCGTGAACGGGATCGGTTGCCGGTTGTCAATCCAGGAATGTGTGCTTTCAATATAATGTCCGTCGACGAGATGAGCGCTCTGGTGAAGGATCCGCAGTCGTGCCTCCAGCTGTTGACTTCCGTAATCCTTGGAGACTGAGAGATTGCCGCCGAAAAAGCCGTCGACGGCGTCGATCTGAAGGCGTAGCCCCTGCGCTCCGGTCGTGAAGGCGTAGGCCCAGAAGTCGATGCCGACTCTGAATTTCACGTTCGAAGCCGGAAGGTCGAGGCCGAAAACATCGATGGCGTTGCCGATGTCGACTTTCATCTCGGAGGCGTCGAGAAACTTGAAAACACCGATCCGCGGTTCCTGGATATTGGCTTTGAGCGGCGCGAACTGAAGCCCCGGCGGTAGAAAGATGAACTGCGGTGCGCTTTCATCGGTTGTTTGTGCGATTGCACTGGTGAAGACTGCCACCGCCAGACAGAAGAGGTATGGGAATTTCATGGACATGCCCAAAAGTTTTGGACAATATAGAAAACCCCACAGCAAGAAGCAACGCGAAATTTGCAATCCCCGAAAATCAGAGAGCAGTTCATTTCTCGGGAGGATGTGGCAGGCTTTGTCATCCTTTTACCCTCACCCCTTTCCCCTCTCCCAATGGGAGAGGGGAATCGAAGGGGTGAGGGTTGTGAGCGACACAATTCTCGACGGCCGGAGACGTTTCTCTTGTCGGAAAAGAAATCGGGACGGCATCAAAACTACCGTTTGTTTCACAACCGGTTGAGGATTATATTACAAAAATGGATAATGAAAAAGTTAAGCCGATTGGAAAGACCTTTCATTTCACCGACGAGGAGGTGCAGCGGTACAGTCGTCATCTCGTGATGCCTCAGGTCGGCCCGGAGGGACAGCAGAAACTCAGGCAGGCAAGCGTGGTCATCGTGGGCGTCGGGGGTCTGGGCTCCCCGGCTGCCATGTACCTTGCCGCGGCGGGCATCGGCCGGATTGGGTTGGTCGATGACGATGTCGTCGACATAACGAATCTGCAACGCCAGATTCTGCATTCGACGAAATCTGTCGGGAAGTCAAAAGTGGTATCAGCCCGTGAAACGCTGGAACACACGAATCCGCTCGTTCAGATAGATGCGCTTGAGAAGCGACTCACTTCTGACAACGCCCTCGAATTTCTGCGTGAATATGATGTGGTCATCGATTGCACCGATAATTTCTTTTCGCGCTATCTCATTAATGACGCCTGCGTTCTCCTCGGCAAGCCGGATGTGTACGGCAGCGTTTTCCGGTTCGACGGACAGCTCAGTGTCTTCTGCGCCAAGGACGGGAATGGTAGTCGGGGTCCCTGTTACCGCTGCTTGTTCCCATGGCCGCCGCCGCCCGGGCTGGTGCCGGACTGCGCGGAAGGAGGGGTCCTCGGAGTTCTCCCCGGAATCATCGGCTCACTCCAGGCTCTCGAGACGATCAAGCTCATTCTCGGGACAGGCGAAATCATGAGTGGAAAGCTGCTCCTGTTTGACGGTATGAAGTCGGAATTCCGCGAACTCACGGTGAGAAGGAGAAACGAATGCCCGGTCTGCGGCGACCATCCGACCATCCATGAATTGACCGCCGATGATTTCGCGTGCGGATCCGGCCGGGGAAATAAAGCGAAAAACGATAATCACGATATCACTGTCGAGGAATTGAACGCAAAACTCCACCGCGGGGATGACGTATTCCTTCTCAACGTCCGCGAGCCGTACGAATATGAGATTTCCAACCTTGGCGGATACCTGATCCCCACGAATCAACTTCCCGATCGTCTCGACGAGCTGGACCCCAGGCGTGAAATTGTGGTTTATTGCAAGAGCGGCGTCCGGAGTGCTCGAACGGTGAAGTATCTTCTCGAGTATGGATTCAACAATGTCAGGAATCTCGTCGAAGGTATCGATGCGTGGGCGCAACGTGTCGATCCGTCAATGCGGCGGTACTGACCTTGAATCTCGTCCAAATTTTCCCTAAATTCACAAGAGTGTTTTAGTACATTCCTAATAGACTGGAGTCTGTATGGGTCGATTTTTCGCATTTCTATCGGTCATAGTACTAATTCTGCCTTTGAACCTCTTCGCACAGGATCAGGACGAAGAACCGCTCCCGCCGAAGCATGAAGCGTCAAAACTGGGTGGTGGGGCAGGGTTCACTCCGTTCTGGCTGTTTTTTGATCCGGGTCCGATCAACCAGATTCTGGGCAGCGCCAGTGCAGGAGCATTGGCAAAGGGCGGTCTTCCGCTGTACGGCGGGCAGGGATACGGTTATGTCATGTTTCTGCCGAATGTTCGGGTCGGAGGTATCGGGGCGAGCGGATCGCTGGAAACGAAGACGCTCAGCGGCAATACGCTGCGGGACGTGCAGCTTTCAGTCGGATTCGGAGGTGTCACGGTTGACTACGTCGTTCCCATTACCCCGCGTCTCGATGCAACATGTGGTATCATGCTCGGCCATGGAAGCATGGAAATAACGATGACCCGGGACGATGGAACGGCGAAGGTCTGGGATGGCTTGTGGACCGAATACGGCAGCACAAATCCGGCCCAGGATTACACACGAAAATTGACGGGTTCATTCTTTGCATACCAACCGTCCGTCAATCTCGAGTATGCCGTCCTGCGCTGGCTGGGAGTTCGTGTGGGTGTCAGTTATAGCGGGATGGCAGCCGCTTCCTGGAAGCTGGATGATACGTACGACGTCTTTGGAGTTCCCAGCAACATCAGCGGCAAGGGGTTGATGATCAACACCGGGGTCTTCGTAGGGACTTTCATGTTTTAACGGCCCGCCGTAGGACAGATATCCTTATCTGTCCTACTGTGGAAACACACGCCTTTCTTTCTCCGATAAACAGATATCCTTATCTGTCCTACTGTGGAAACACACGCCTTTCTTTCTCCGATCAACAGAAATCCTTATCTGTTCCTATCCTGTGCCAATCAATCCTGACCGGTGCACCGCTGTTATTTTGCGTCCGTCATTGTAATTGTGTAGGCAACAGGATTTGCGGTTGAGACATCGGTTGAACCGTACCGTGTTGTCGTGAAGGCATACAGGAGATGAGTGTCTTCAAACAGTAGGGTGTCGGGAGTTCCGGTCCTTAAGAAGAACAAGGTGTCTTTGATAGGAAGCCGTGACAGCGGGATCGCGAATCTACCCTGGCCATCGGTTGTGAGGAACGGAGAGGGATTTTTGGAGAGGTGTTGAGGAATAAGCAGAAGTACTTTATCAGTAAGCGTTACCGGCTGTTGAAGAGTGTCTAGAGGCACGAGCGTAACCTGACAGTAATACATGTCAGTGTACAATGTCCTACCCAATGAATCTTTATTTGTAAATTGAATTTCATTCACACCTGCTTCTACCGTATCATCGAACATAGTTTTGATATACTGATGGACGTAATTTTCAAGTATTACGTGGGCATGGCTTCTCACTTGAACATCCAATGTGAGCAGTTCCGTGAAGTTGGAAGTATCAGGATTGGGTCCGTCTAACTCACCGCCGATGGTACCGCCAGTCTGTTGGTCACGCAAGCGATAACTGATATTGAGGAAGGCACCCGCCACCGGATTACCGGCGCTATCTCTCACAATTCCTGTGATATATTTGTCGCTTGGTGGACCGACGCTATTTGAGTTACAACTCACAAAAATAGCGGCCAGAATAAAGAGAGATACAAAAATCGCTAATGGTTTCATATGATTTTCCCTTAAGAGCTTAAATTCTTGAGAGGCACTTCCAGGACATTGCATTATCTGCCTTTGCTGCTCGCGGTACAGTCGTTCATGTCGAACCGTTCTCTGAACTCTTTGTCTTCGACCTTTAACCCGACACCCACAACTCGAACCTCAAACCTCTAACCCCAAACCCCGAAACTCAAACCCCTATCCCCAAACCTCTAAACTCTAACCCCTCATTGAACCCCTCCCTCGTCTTTCTCCTTCAATTCCGTTGAAATTTCAATTGCGATTCTGATAGAATCTTTTTGAGTGATTCCACCAGCAATCGGTTCTCCTCATCCGTTCCAACGGATATGCGGAGGCATGGGGGGAGGCCAAACGACTTCAGTGGGCGGACTATGATCCCGTGTTCGAGCAACTTTTGGTAAAGTAGATTCACATCATCCTCGGAAAGGAGTACCGCCATCACAAAATTCGCTTCCGACGGAACCACATCCATGCCCAGATCCTTGAGAGCTTTGGCAAGGAATTTGAGGCCGCGAGAGTTGACCTCCAGGGAGCGGCGCAGGAAGTCCTCATCCCGCAGGGCGCCGATCGCCGCGGCCTGAGCGAGTGTGCTCGGCTCAAACGGCAGTTTCACTTTCAGCAGATTACGAATCAGGTTCTCGTGTGCGAATCCATAGCCGATGCGGACCCCCGCGAGCCCGTAAATTTTTGAGAAGGATCGGAGTGTGATCACGTTGTCGTAGCGATAGTGCATCGAATCCGGGTAGGCGGGGTTACCCTGTGCAAATTCAAAATATGCCTCATCGAGAATGATCAGGACGCGCTCCGGGACTTTCTTATGGAATGACTCAAATTCCTGCTTCGTAAAAATTGTGCCCGTAGGATTGTTCGGATTCGCCAGGTAGATGATCTTGGTGTGTTCGTTGATTTCATGCGAAATTCCTTCGAGGTCGTACCGCCAGTCGTGATACGGGACCGCACGGTATCGTACGCCGCGCGACCGCGCGAGCACCTGAAATCCAATGAATGCCGCTTCGGTCGTGAGGACTTCGTCGTCGTCGCACAGGAACGTGCGAATGATATTGGACATGACGCCTTCCGAGCCGCTGCCGGCAATCACATTCTCAATCTTGAGATGGAATCTTTTGGCAAGGGCAGCGCGGAGGTCGTAGCCGCCGTTGGGATACAGATGGAGATTCCCGGCGTGCTTCAGCATTTCCTCGATGGCAAGAGGCGATGGCCCCAGTGGATTTTCATTCGAGGCCATCTTGATCACACGCTGCAATCCCAGTTCCCGTTGAACTTCGTCAATGGGCTTGCCGGGTTTGTACGGTTGCAGCGATTCTATATACGGTGGAACGAGTGGCATGAATTGGTTTCCTTTCGGCGTTTTCTTCGGTGGAAAAGATAGCGAATGCCCCGTAGAAAATCAACCTCCTTTGTATCTCAGCGAAATTTTCGCTACCATTTCTAGACGATGGGATTTGTGTGTCATAGCTCTTATTTGTTCGTAAGATCGGCCGGCTAAATGCGTTCCCTCTTTTTCTCTTCACGCTCGATTCTCTTCATCTGCTTGCTTGCGGTTTTCTCTCCGGCGGCACGTGCCCAGACGACCGATTCTTCCCGGTCCGGCAATTCACATCAATCAGTATTCGTGGTGACGGCGCATGACTCGACATATCAGCTCGGCCGCCAGTTCATCATTGAGGGCACCGATTCCGTGTGGCTCGATTCGACGCGGCTGCAGTCCGGAAAAGATTATCTCCTGGACCTGCGATTCGGTGCCGTGACAATCAGGAGGTCGAAGTTGCTTCCGGAGAAAGCCGATACGACTGCCCGGCATGTTCTCACCGTGCGGTACAGCTCACTGCCTTTCGCATTTCAACCGAAGTATCAACACCGCGAACCGGTGGTGAAGGTCGATACGCTGACAAAGGAGGAGCGGACGGTTGCAAAACCGACCCGGCCGTTTTCTGTGGATGATTTGTTCGGATCCAATCTCCAAAAAAGCGGAAGCATTGTTCGCGGGCTTTCCATCGGATCCAATCGCGACCTGTCGCTGACGTCCGGCTTCCGCATGCAAATGTCGGGCAACATCTCGGATAACGTCGAAGTTATAGCTTCGCTGACGGATGAAAATACGCCGATTCAACCCGAGGGAACAACGCAGACACTGCAGGAAATTGACAAGGTATTCGTGCAGATCCGCGGAAATGATATGAGCGCCACCCTGGGCGATTTCAATCTCAACCTCGATGGCAACGAATTCGCGCGACTCAGCAGAAAACTTCAGGGTGGAGAGGCGATGGCCAACTACAGAACGAGTCTGGGAAGCGGTGATGTGCTCATCTCCGGAGCGACGGCACGGGGCAAATTTGCAACGGATCAATTCCAGGGGCTCGACGGCGTGCAAGGACCCTACCAGCTGACCGGCCAGAACGGCGCGCGGGATATCGTCGCGATAGCCGGCACCGAGCGCGTGTACGTCGACGGTGAACAAATGACGCGCGGGGAGCTCAATGACTACACGATTGACTATGCAAACGCGGAAATAACGTTTGCTTCAAGAAGGCTCATCTCTGCGGCCTCCCGTATCACGGTGGACTTCGAATATTCGGACCAGCAATTCACGAGAAATTTTTATGCTTTCAAGACTGACAACAAATTCCTGTCGGATAAACTAACGCTCGGCACTACTTTTCTCCGCGAAGGCGATGATATGAACTCGCCCATCGAGGTAACCTTGAATGATACCGACAAAACCGTCCTGGGCAACGCCGGCAGCAATCGCCTGGCTGCGACTGAATCGGGGGTCGATTCCGTCGGCCCGGGGAAGGGCCAATACTCCCGGCTGGATTCGATGGTCTACTCGCCCGATTCATTGAAATTAGTTCCGCTGACGATTTACAGGTTCAACCCTCAGGACAGTCTGAACGCGGTGTACACGATAACATTTTCCGATGTCGGCGCGGGGAATGGCGATTACGTCAGAATCGCGCCGGGGCTTTTTCAGTTCATCGGGGTTCGACAGGCGAATTATGCGCCCGTGCGTCTTCTCCCGATGCCGCAGGAGTATGAGCTGGCCGACTTCGCTGCCGGCTACGAGGTAGTGAATGGCCTTAAAGTCACGGGTGAATACGCAACGTCGAAGTTTAACGCGAACCTTTTTTCCGACAAACCTGGCGTCGCAGAGATCGGATCGGCCTCAAAGTTTGGTCTCGCCTTTTCTCCGAATAACATCCGGGTCGGAGGATTGAATCTCGGCTCTCTCGACGTCATTCTCGATGAACGGTACGTGAACAAGGATTTTGTCGCGCTCGACCGGGTCGATGAAGTCGAGTTTGCCCGGAAATGGGACATTGTCGATTCTGCGAAGGTTGACGAAACGCTCCGCGAGGGAAATGTGACATACCGCCCGCTTCAGTCACTGTCGGTGGGCGGGGGATTCGGTTCACTTACGCGCGGCAGTCAGTTTTCCTCCGACCGGTCAACGGAGAATATCCGGCTGGCGGGTGAAAACCTTCCAAAGGTCGACTATACCCTTGAAGATATCAACAGCGAGAATACAGCGCTGAGTAATTCCGGCTCGTGGCTGCGCCAGCGCGGGTCGGCGGAATACGCAATCGGAAAATTCACTCCAGGCATCCGGTACGAAAGCGAAGACCGCGAAACATGGTTCCAGGGGGCGGGACAAGACACCCTCGTCTTTGGAAGTTTTCGGTTCCATGAGATCGCTCCAAAGCTCTCTCTGGATAAGATCGGACTGATGTCGTTCAACATGGAGTTGGGCTGGCGGTTGGAAGATTCTCTCGCGGCTGGTGCGTTGCGGGAGGCGTCGACGATTTTTTCCCAACAATATGGATGGAAACTGAGTGAGTGGAGTTCGCTTTCTTCCTCGCTCGACCTGCGCCTACGCGACCGGACCTTTACGGATGATTTCAAGCAACGAGGGAACACGGATGTTAAGACTCTTCTGGTACGTTCGCAGACGAGATATAGCCCTTTCGACCGCGCCATCGAATCGGAATGGTTCTATGAAGTGGCATCCGACCGCACCGCGAAACTGGAGAGGGTGTATCAGAGTGTGCCGATAGGAACCGGGAACTACATCTATCTTGGCGACGTGAACCACAACGGCATCATGGACGATCCTGATTTTCAGCTTGTCCGGTTCGACGGAAATTATGTCGCGGTGACTATTCCCTCCGACCAATTCATCCCTGTGACGGATTTGAAAACGAGTTCGCGAATCAGGATCAATGGTTCCCGCATTATGGCGCCGTCGTCGTCGCTGGGACAAGTTCTCTCGACGCTCTCCACGGAGACTATTGCGCGCGTCGACGAGAAGAGCAGCGAATCGGATGTAAAAGAAATTTACCTTCTGCATTTCAGTCGTTTTCTCAATGATTCGACGACGCTCGAGGGCAGCAACCTCTTTTCACAGGACGTTTATTTTCTGGAAAACAGCCGCGCCTTTTCGGTGCGGCTGCGCTTTCTCCAGCGGAAAGGATTGACGGATTTCACACTCCAGGATGAGCGAACCTATAGCCGTGAGCAGTCTGTCCGCGTTCGATGGAGTCTGGTAAAGGAAATTGCCAACCAAACGGACATTGCTCAAAAAACCGACCTCCTCGCATCGACCGGGGCCAGTTCGAGAATCCGCAGCATATCGTCCAGCAGCCTTACCACCGATTGGTCATACCGTCCGGAACAGAAGTTCGAACTGGGATTCAACATCGGGGTCAGCAGAGCCATCAATTTCGACACGACGGTCGCCAACATCAATAATCAAACGGTCAGGCTTGTTTACTCCTTTGAAGCAAAAGGACAGGTAAGGCTGGATTTTTCGCGCGAAGAAGTGCAGATGAACAGGCAGCTTCTTCTCTTTCCCTTTGAGCTCACCGGCGGCCTGCCCGTGGGCATGACGTGGCTCTGGCGGGTGAGCTTTGATTACCGCTTCACGCAGTTCATCCAGGCCACGATGAGCTACGATGGACGGAACGAGGCCGGTGGACAAACAATTCATACTGCCAGAGCGGAAGTTAGGGCGTTTTTTTAGAGATGTTACTTGAAGTCGATGAGCGTCGCGACAACCGCTTGCGCTTTCATTTCCGAAAGTTGTTTCACATGGTTTCACACTATGGGAAAAATGGAACAAGATTTGTCCCCCCGGTTTCGTTCGCTAAAATTTTTTGATTGCGACGGAAGAAAATTTATTTTTCAGGAACTGATTTTTCTCTTGCTTTTATTTATGATTCTGATTATAATTAACCGCGTCATTTCTGATGCGGACTCGTTGATTGATGTCACCATGGATGCGGGAGTTGTACCCCGACGAGTCAATCGTTTCTGTATCGCTCACCGGATGTAAGTATATTCACAGTTACGTTTTTCATCACAGGAATTTATGCTTGACGACGTAGCCACCGTCGAAACAACGAGAGTACTGAATGCACTCAAAAGGAAGGTAAGGTCGGCTGATTTTCCGGAGGGCAGTGAAGACACGAAACGAAACGTGTCAAGACTCTATTGTACATCGTTTGATTCCCGGATAGGCAGAATTTACATCGCCTCAACCGACAAAGGCGTATGCAAGGTCAGCGTGCCGAGGGAAAGTCGAAGAGACTTTGTCGGCTGGCTACGGCAGCGCTTCGACCTGGACAGCGTCGTCGACAACCGCTCGAGGAACAGAGATGCTATCGACCAGCTCTCGCGGTATTTTAACGGGAAACTGGTCAAGTTCAACTGCCCCATAGAGCCGATAGGAACACCGTTTCAGATGCGCGTGTGGTACGAGCTGTCGAAAATCTCGTACGGGACCACCGTAACCTATAAACATCTCGCCAAGCGGGTCGTCGCTCCCACGGCGTACCAGGCTGTCGGCCGGGCAATAGCATCGAATCCTCTGCCGATCATAATTCCGTGCCACCGCGTTATCGGCTCGGATGGCTCCCTCGTCGGCTATTCGTGCGGCATCAAGACGAAAGAGTTTTTGCTGCGATTGGAAGGGGCAATCATTCTTTAAGCTCACGGACTGCCGCGACATCTTTTTCCCTGGGACGGCGCAGATGGTGGAGTTGAGTTCCCGCAGCATTTTTATCGCAAGCTCATCCTGAGATACCGGGATGGGCTATTTTAATTTCAACATTATCATCAATCGAGTCTGTGTCATTCCTTAGCGACCTCAATCCAAGTCAGCGGGAGGCAGTCAAAATCCTTGAAGGCCCCGTCATCATCGTTGCCGGAGCCGGCAGCGGAAAGACAAGGGTCTTGACGTACCGCATCGCCCGTCTTGTCCAGGTGGGCGTGCCGGCCTATCAAATCCTCGCGCTGACCTTCACCAACAAGGCTGCAAAGGAAATGAAGGAACGGATCGCGCAGTTGGTGGGGTCGTCCAGTAAATCGATTTGGATGGGGACCTTCCATTCCATGTTCGCCCGTGTGCTGCGGCTGGAGGCCGAGAGGCTCGGCTACGGAAAGAACTTCACCATCTACGACGAACAGGATTCGTTGAAGGTTGTAAAGAACGAGATGAACGCTCAGGGGATCTCGCTCCAGCACTTCAATCCGCAAGCAATCCGCTCCCGCATCAGCAGTGCGAAGAACCGGCTGCTCGGGCCGGAGGAGCTGGCGTCTCAATCGGTCGACCAGTTCGATGAAGTATCGGCGAAAGTGTTCATCCGGTACCAGAAGGCGATGAGACGAAACAACGCAATGGACTTCGATGACCTGCTCGTGCTGCCCATCCATTTGTTCGACCACAATAAGAAGATCCTGAATGATTACCAGGAGCGATTCCGGTTCATCCTTGTCGACGAGTACCAGGACACGAACAAAGCCCAGTACGTCCTCCTGAAGCAGCTTGCCGCAAAATACAAAAATATCTGCGTCGTGGGCGACGATGCCCAGAGCATTTATGCGTTCCGGGGAGCTGAGATCAGAAACATACTCGATTACCAGGTCGATTATCCTGATGCGAAGTTGTTCCGGCTGGAACAGAATTACCGGTCGACCAAGACGATCCTGGCAATAGCCGATTCGGTAATCAAAAATAATGTCGACCAGATTCCGAAGAACCTCTGGACGGACAACCAGACCGGCGAGCCCGTAACGATTCTGGAATGTGCCGACGATAAGGATGAGGGAATCCGGATCGCCCAGAGAATTCTCGATGATATCTACCGGCTCAAGCTGGGATTCAAGGATTTTGCGCTCCTGTACCGCACGAACGCCCAGTCGCGTTCTCTCGAAGATGCACTCAGGAAAAACGGAATCCCCTACACAATTGTGGGAGGGACTGAATTCTACCAGCGAAAGGAAGTCAAGAACGTCCTTGCGTTCCTGCGGGTTCTCACGAACCCGCTCGACAACGAGAGTTTCCTGCGCACGCTCAATTATCCCAACCGGGGGATCGGAGAACGTCACGGTAAAAAAACTGCAGGCTTTTGCCGGACACAAAAGCCTTTCCCTGCTCGATGCCGTGCACTATGCGCCGGAAATTCCCCATATCGGTGCCAGAGCAAAAGAAGCGCTCCTCTGGGTCGGGGGATTCTTTAAGCGCTACCAACACCTGAAAACAATCATGTCGATGAGCGAACTCTCAAGAACCATGGTCGATGACCTCGGGATTCTCCGGCAGTTCAAGGAAGAAGGAACCCCCGATGCCATCGCACGCTGGGAGAACGTTCAGGAACTGCTTTCCGCTATCTCTGAATTCTCCTCGGAACATCCTGAGGGGAGTTTGGATAGTTTTCTTGAAGAAGTCTCTCTCGTGTCGGACGTCGATTCTTGGGATGACGCACATAATGCAGTGACGCTCATGACGCTCCACAGTGCGAAGGGCCTCGAATTTCCCGTTGCGTTTATCACAGGCCTGGAAGAAGGACTCCTGCCGCTATTCAACTCGGCGTTAAGCAACAAGGAGCTTGAGGAGGAACGCCGTCTCTTCTATGTCGGAATCACACGGGCGATGCGAAACCTCTACCTCAGCTTCGCCGGCGTGCGCTACCGATATGGCGATGTCACGTATCCCTCTCCATCAAGATTTCTCGACGAGATCGGAGGCGAGCATATTCAAAAAATCACATCGGCTGATCGTTCCTCTCTGTCCCGAGATGAGTTTAGCGGAAACCCAAAGAGCAACCGGCGCGTCCCCGCCGGTGAGTCTTCAGACTACTTTTCGGACCCGATACCGGATTATGAGAACGCGACCGATACCGTTCAGAGCCTCCAGGTGGGAATGGCAGTCCATCATGACGTATTTGGAAAGGGGAGAATTGTTTCTCTCAGCGGTACCGGCGAATTGATGAAAGCTTCCGTCGATTTTTCGTCTGTGGGTAGGAAACAGCTTCTTTTAAAGTACGCCAGACTGAAAGTGATTTGAAACCAACATAGTGATGTTACGCAGAGTCATTGATGTTAATGACAAATTCCAAACTGAGACCCCTGAATGATTGGCTCAGTCATGCACAAAGGCAATAGCCAAAACGTCATTCCCGCTCTATTGCTTCTTCAAATATATTTTATTAAACTAAGGAAATTAATTTCCGGAACGGAAGATGCAGTTTATAGGTGAAGCAAATGCAAAAATTTGTGTGTGTCTCGGTATATACAGATGACGTGGAGGCTCGGCTTGCCCAGGCGACGCTTGCGGCCGCTGAGATTGAATCCTTCATCAAGGAAGATGATGCCGGAGGTATGCTGCAGTTTCTCGAGTACGCGAAAGGAGTCCGGTTGCTTGTGGATGAAAAAGACCTCGAAGAAGCGAAGGTGGTGCTTTCGGCAACTGCTTCCGAAGACACTAAGCCATAGTCTCCTTGCCCAAACCGACTTTTCCAGTTTAGACTAATCCGCGTGCTACCAGCGAACAGAACACTCAGCAGACTTTTCAAGACAAAGGACCTTGATGCAATTATGCATGAAAGCGAGGTCTCCGGACATAAGCTCAAACGCGTCCTCGGTGCGTTTGATGTCGTCATGCTGGGAATCGGTGCGATCATCGGCGCGGGCATTTTTGCAACAATCGGCACAGCCGCCGCGGGGGACCTCGCACGCCCCGGCGCCGGTCCCGCTCTCATTCTCTCCTTCGTTCTGACTGCGGTTGCCTGTGGATTCGCGGCACTTTGCTACGCCGAGTTCGCCGCAATGGTGCCGATTTCCGGGAGCGCGTACACCTATTCCTACGCGACGTTGGGGGAATTGGTGGCATGGATCATCGGGTGGGATCTTATCATCGAATACGCTATCGGCAATGTCGCCGTCGCGATCAGCTGGGGAAACTATTTCAAAACATTTGTCGCAGGGTTCGGCCTGATCGTCCCGGACTGGCTATCGACCGATTACCGGACTGCCGGGCACATACCCGGCTTGCTTGAAAGCGCTCCGCATCTGCTCGGGGTGCCGATCGTTTTCAATCTCCTTGCATTCGGCATCGTCTCACTGATTACAGTCGTCCTGGTCATCGGCATTCGCGAGAGCGCATCGATGACGAGCGTCATGGTGATGCTGAAATTGCTTGTGCTTGGATTTTTCGTTTTCATCGGGTGGAAATATGTCCATACCGAGAACTGGCATCCGTTTGCGCCTAACGGTTGGGAGGGGATACAGGCGGGCGCGGCGATCGTCTTTTTCGCATACATAGGATTCGACGCCGTTTCGACCGTCGCCGAGGAGGTGCGCAGACCGCAACGGGATCTTCCCATTGGTATCATCGGTTCGCTCATTATCTGCACTGTAATTTATATAGTCGTGGCGGCGGTATTTACGGGCATTATCCCGTACTCCGTACTGGTGAAAAAACTTGCGACCGAACAGGCCAAACCGCTCACAATGGCGTTGCAGTACGCAGACATCGGGAAGTGGTCGAATCTCTTCATCGGGATTGTGGCATTCGGATCGGTGATCGCGCATACCGCCGTGCTCGTTGTCTTCCAGCTCGGTCAACCCAGGATACTTTTCTCCATGTCTCGTGACGGTCTGCTTCCACCGCTGTTTGCTAAAGTTCATCCGAAATTCCAGACGCCGCATATTTCGACAATATTGACCGGTATTTTTGTCGCCGTCCTGTCGATGTTTTTCAGCATCGATGAGATGGTCGATCTAACCAATATCGGAACACTCTCCGCATTCATGCTCGTGTGTGCGGGAATTCTGATCCTGCGGAAACGGGATCCCGACCGGCCGAGATCGTTCCGAACGCCTTTTTCGCCGGTGGTGCCGATTCTAGGAATTCTTTCCTGTCTCTATCTGGCGATGGGATTGCCATTCATAACGGTCATGCGCTTCTTCGTCTGGCTGGCTGTTGGTATGATCGTCTATTTTTCATACGGGCATTCCCATAGTCGCCTCGGGAATTCACTCTAACCTCGCGTCACCCGTTCGCAGCGTCGGTTCGTGTGTTTACCTCATGATTTGTGTTTCGAACCACGCTAACTCGTTTTCTTCGAGGCGATAGCATAAAATATTAGCAGTCCCACCCCGACGAATAACGGTATCAATCCGAGCATGATCTCATCCTCCAGGAAGTACCGGTCGTGGAGAAATCGTCCTACCAGAACCGCCAACCCGCCGAGAATGAGGAGAAGTCCCCATTTGAGTGAGGAGAGGGGATCCCGCCGGAGATCTCTTGCGTAAAGTGCTTTGATGTTTTCGCCGGAGATCCCTTTTTCCAGAATTACCATGCGTTCGCGGTGGCGGTTGACCAGATGCACAATCCACGGTATCGCCAGAGCGCAAAATAAGAAGATCGGGACAATAACGTCTTGGGCAAGCATACGTAGATCCTTTCTTGTGAAAGTGTTCTTCCTGATTGTGCTACTTTTGACCCGGACTTGTGGGGCAAGGTTTCGTTTTCCGCTCCCTGTAACCTACGGGTGCATTTTACCGTCTAAATAACTAGCAGGCTGTTGAAAAAGCATTTCTCCCGTCTTTGCGAGGAGCGCAGCGACGAAGCAATCTCACTCTTTAGGGGGAAAAATAAGACTGCTTCGCGATGAAACTACTCGCAGAGACACTCCCTTTTGTGTTTTTCAACAACCTGCTGTGTGATGTTATGCAGAGTCATTAATCTTAATGAGAATTCTAAATCCGAATACCTGAAACTAACCAAATCTTAAATCAGAATATCGAAATCTCAAATTCCGCTTTCTGGAATCCCGCTCCGCAGCGGAATCCAGAAGCGGGACAAATCCTAAATAGAGACACCTGAAAAATAATAATCAGAGTGTCATTCTGATCCCGTCCCGATTCTTTTCGGGACGGGAGAAGAATCTGACTATTCAATCTGAGGCAAAAAGCGAGATTCTTCGTCGCTTCGCTCCTCAGAATGACAAGCCTCTTTGATTTCTCCAGATGTCTCAAATCCTAAAACTTTAAACCTGAAACGTAAATCCCAACTTTTCTAAGGTTTCGGATTTCGTGCTTCGTATTTTGGACATTGAGAATAGTTTTGTGTAATGTCCCTTTCAGACTGTGAAATCATTGAGTCGGTCCGGGGCGGCGCGCCACAGCATTTTGCCGTCATTATCGACCGTTACAAGGACAGGGGATTGACGCTCGCGCTTCACATGCTCAAGAATCGAGAGGACGCTGAGGAGGCGTTGCAGGACGCCTTTATTCGAGCGTATAACGGTTTAAACCGATTCGAGGGCGCCTCCAAGTTCAGCACGTGGTTCTACCGGATCTTGTACAATGTTTGCCTTACCCGGCTTGAACGGCGCAAACGACAGATACCGGAATCCAGCTATGACGATGAGCAGTTCCGCCCGCGAACATTTTCGAGCGGGGCCTTCTGTCTCGACACAGAATTTGAGCGAAAAGATATGGTCGACTACCTCAAGAGTGTTATCAATGACATGCCGGCAAAATATTCGACGATTCTTTCCCTCTTTTACTTTCAGGATTTGTCCCATAATGAGATCTGCGAGATCACTCAACTATCTCTGGGGACAGTGAAGGTACATCTTTTCAGGGCAAGAGCCATATTGCAAAAAAGGTTAGTGAATGAACTTCAGGGGCAAACCGCTCCATCGATATGAATGAGGTGAACATGGAACATCCGACAGAAATAGTGCTACGGGAGTACTCTGACCGCATGCTCGATCGCGGAACTCAGAGCGCAATTGACGATCATATCCGGTCGTGCGAAGAGTGCATGCTCAAACTCCGGACATTTCGTTTGCTCGACGAGAAGCTTCGGGCGATCCCACCCGAACGCGCGGAAAAGGATTTTACCCGCCGTGTGATGGCAAGTCTGCGAATCGACCCGGCGCCGGCGGTGTACTGGAACATCGCGAAGTACATGGCACCCGTACTTTCACTGATCCTGGTCCTGACAGTCGTTTACGCCGTCTTCTATTTCTCTGGCACGATTCAGGGGCCCGACATCCGGCAATCCGTCGGAATGGGAGGGGTGATTGGAGAACGCGCCGGTGCGATGACTTCCGAAGGAATAAAAGCGCTCAACGCCTGGGGCGGGAAATACTTCTCCTTCGCCATCGGCTCGGAGAGTTTTAATCTGACAATCTTTCTATTGATAGTTTTTGCGGGAATTGCAGCGCTCGACAGGTACCTGCTCGTGCCGATGATGAGAAAGAAGATCTGAAGATCCGTCTCAATCCTCAAACCTCTCCGCTCACCGCTCAGTCGTTATTTCAATGATTCCGGGGGTACGCCAGAGTTCGGAGAGAAACCGGTGATGGGAGGGATGCGTGGTGCAATAACTGAATGTCAACTGGGAGGTTTTGTGGTCGACTTTCTGGATCTCGAACTTTGCAAAATCAAAGTCGTGTTCGGAGAACATGACGGCCAGCTCCGCACGTGTTCGCCCGCCGTCGTCGACGTAGACAACTTCGCAACGGACGAAGCGACAGGTGCCGAGGAGTTTGGGTTCAAGCTTGTGCAGAAGAATGAGCGTGCCCAGAACAAGAAATGTGCAGATCAACCCTATCCATGGAAATCCCGCCCCGACTATCAATCCGATTCCCGCCACGACCCAGATCGTTGCGGCGGTCGTCATACCCGTGATCGTGCCTCGTGACTGAATGATTGCTCCCGCGCCGATAAATCCGATACCCGTCACAACCTGCGCCGCGATGCGCGTGGGGTCGATACCCGCAATATTGAATCTTTGATAGCAGAATTCGCCGATGAGCATATAGATCGTTGACCCGAGGCAAATCAGGGTCATCGTTCGGAACCCCGCCGGCTTGCCGCGCCGCTCGCGCTCCACCCCGATGATCGCGCCGCACACAACGGCAAACGTCGCCCGTATCAGAAATGTCGGTAAGAATAACTGCAGAAGTTCTTTGGTTTCCATAGCCCGTTACCTTGTCGAGACCGGTTTGGTGGAGAGAACTTTTTCGTAATACCGTTCATAGCGGTCGATCACGCTCGTGACGTTGAACGTGTCGACAGCCCGTTTGCGGCTTGCGGCTGAGAACAACCTGTAGCGCGTAATGTTCGTCAGCAATTCAACGGCATATTTTGCCATACGCTCGATGTCCCCGATCTCGGCGATGTAGCCCGTTTCTCCGTGGACGACCAATTCAGGCAGCCCTCCGACACTGGAGGCGATCACCGGAACCTCGCAGGCCATAGCTTCAAGAGCGGAAAGTCCGAAACTTTCCGACTGGCTGGGTATCAGGAAGAGGTCGGCGGCCGACAGGAGAGGAATAATCTCCGCCTGCTTGCCCAGAAATTCTACATCCCCACAGATCTTTAACTCCCTGCACAGCTGTTCGCAGCTCGACCGGTCGGGTCCGTCGCCAACGAGTAACAGTTTAGATGGCAGTTTTTTCCTGACCAGCTGGAAGATCCGGATAACGTCCTGCACGCGCTTCACGACGCGGAAATTCGATATGTGAATGAGGATTTTTTCGCCGTTCGGGGCAATGGTCTTGCGTATCGCGGACGCATCGAGTCTCCTGTACTTGGCGGTATCCACAAAATTTGGTATGACCTCGATGTCCTTGTTGATGTTGTAGTTCGTGATGGTCTTTTCTTTGAGAAACCGTGAGACCGCGGTAACGCCATCGCTTTGTTCAATGCTGAATTTCATTGTAGGAAGATAGCTCGGCTCCAATCCGACCAGGGTGATGTCGGTCCCGTGAAGAGTCGTGACGATCTTGAGGGAATTGTCCCCCAGAATCTGCTTCGCAAGGTATGCGCTGATGGCGTGCGGAATCGCATAGTGGGCGTGGAGTACATCGAGTTTCTCGAATCGCGCAACTTCGACGATCTTGCTTGCCAGAGCCGGCGTGTAGAGGGGAAAATCGAACAGGGGGTACGTGGAGATCTCAACTTCATGGTACACGATGTTGCCGATAAAGCCATCCAGGCGAATCGGCATGGCATAACTGATGAAGTGGATTTTGTGGCCTCGCTCAGCCAGAGCCTTGCCCAGCTCGGAGGCAACAACTCCGCTACCGCCGTACGTCGGATAACACGTGATCCCAATATTCATACCGAATCCAGTGAAAAGGTAAAGAGAAAAGGGCGGAAATACAAATGCACCCCCGAAAAATCGCGAAATCTGTGAAACTTAGTGCACGGAACGCCGTAAAGGATGTGGAGGGAACAGTCTGAATTTGGCTGGACGAGGATCTGACGCAGATAATATTTTTTCAGAGGGGATTTATTTTGATGTTGAAATTGTTTATATTCAAATCTGAAAATTCATAAAGGCTAAAAAACCCTTAGAATCAACACAATTTAGGGATTATCATACTATGAAGAAGGAAGGCCCCACTGTGAAGCACAAAGCAAGAGTCATTGGGATCGTTATTACGAGTTGTCCATGTTGTGGAAATCCAATCAATTTTGACCGCCAAGTCTCCAAAATCTGCGCGTATTGTGAAGAGCTGGTCCATATTGACCTCGATAAAGTTGAAGTGAGCTTGCATGGACCCGTTGTTGAAGGGCGCAAAATGAAAATCAGCATGAATTGATTCTCCTGGAATCTTGACGATGTCCTGATTTTTTCCTATATTTCATTTGATTGATGATTCCGCAACGCGCGGAATCTTTTTTGCACCAAAAGTGGACTCTTTAAGTCGTATTTAAAATAAAGATCAAGGAATGTTTCAGCTATCGAAAAAAGTGGAGTACGGGTTGATGGCGATTCGCCATATGGCGAGCGGTCCCCCGCATCATATATTCACCGCAAAAGAAATTGCTGACGCATACCATATTTCCTACGAGCTCCTCGCGAAAGTAATGCAGAAACTGGCCAAGCAAAGATTCATCGGATCGCACCAGGGAGTGCATGGCGGCTATATGCTCTTGCGCGATCCGCACGAGCTGAAAGTCTCATCGATCATCAATGCTATCGAGGGGAAGTTGAATGTGACGATTGTCCAGTGCGAATCCGAGGCGGCGGAGAATTGCGCTATCTTTACGTCATGCACGATCAAAGATCCGCTCGTGAAGCTTCAGGGCAACATCAATAAGATGTTTGAAGAAATGACCGTCATGGAGATGGTGTGATGCGGACTCCCGTTTATATGGATTATCACTCGACGACCCCCATCGACGCGAGGGTGGTCGATGTGATGCTCCCTTTTTTCACCGAGAAATTTGGTAACGCAGCGAGCCGCCAGCACATGTTCGGTTGGATTGCGGAAGAGGCGGTCGAGTCGTCGCGCGCACGAATCGCCCAACAAATTGGCGCTGAACAAAAGGACATTGTTTTCACAAGCGGTGCAACGGAGTCGAACAATCTGGCAATAAAGGGACTCGCCGAAGCCAGGCGGCAGAAGGGCAATCACATTATCACGGTCCAGACGGAACACAAGTCTGTCCTCGACGCATGCAGGAGGTTGGAGAAACAGGGCTTTGAGGTAACCTATCTGCCGGTGGATTCCTTCGGCGTCGTGGATGTCAACCGGCTCAGAGATTCATTTAGACCGAAGACGGTTCTCGTCTCCGTCATGTTTGCGAACAATGAGATCGGAACGCTGCAACCGATCGCCGAGATCGGCAGGGTCTGCCGGGAGAACGGGATTATTTTTCACACCGACGCGACACAGGCGGTGGGAAAGGTGCCCGTCAACGTTTCGGCAATGTGTATCGATGCGATGTCGTTCAGCGGCCATAAGATTTATGGCCCGAAGGGTGTCGGCGCTCTCTATGCGCGCCAGTCGGGCCCGAAAGTGAAGATTGCCATGCAGATGGACGGCGGCGGGCATGAGCGCGGCATGCGGTCGGGCACTCTCAATGTGCCGGGGATTGTCGGTATGGCCAAAGCAGTGGAATTGTCGGTGGAGCTCATGGCCGAAGAATCGAAGAGGTTGAGCGGGTTCCGCGACCGGATGCTCCGGGAGTTCGTTTCCCATTTCGACGGTGTCTCGTTGAATGGCCATCCTACGGATCGCCTGCCGCACAATTTGAACGTCAGTTTCGCGTTCGTGGAGGACAATGCCCTCCTCATGAGCATGAAGGATATCGCCGTTTCGACCGGGTCGGCCTGCAGCACCGCTGATCCCGAACCGTCGCATGTGTTGAAAGCGCTCCGGCTCCCGGAGGAGCGATTGCATTCTTCTGTCCGGTTCGGACTGGGCCGTTTCACGACGGAGGAAGAAGTGGAGTATGTCATAACGCGCGTCGTCGAGGGCGTCCGCAAACTGCGGGAGCTTTCCCCGGCGTACCAAACGCTGGTGAAGAAGCAGCGCCAGACCGTCACCGTCTAACAAAAAGGAAAACCTATGAACGAACTCGAATTCGTCACCAGTCATAAAACGGAGTTTCTCAAGTACCTCAAATCAAAGTTCCCTCTGTACGATAAATCAAATGTCTTCTTCCGGGATTTTCATTTTGGCGTCATGGCCTATCTCAAAGAACATGGCAAAAGAGTCATGTACCCGGACGGCGAAAGGATTGCCCGCGAGTTCGGAATTGAACTCGAAAAGGACGGCACCTTCAAGAAAATCGACCACCAATCATGGCTGCTGAACTACCCGGAGTTTGCATTGCCGCGAGTCGCGAAAAAGGCGTCATGAAACAGGATTCGTCTATGCCGGCAGAATCGAATGCCATCGAATCACTGGCGACTCAAGAGTACAAGTACGGCTTCGAGACCGAAGTCGAGTACGATTCATTCAAGAAGGGTCTTAGCGAAGACGTCATCCGGCTGATCTGGGAGACGAAGAACGAGCCCGCGTGGATGCTCGAGTGGCGTTTGAAGGGATACCGCCAGTGGGAAAAGATGCGACAGGAGGGATCCGAGCCTACGTGGGCGAACATCAAGTTCGGTCCAATTGATTATCAAAGTATTCGTTATTATTCCGCTCCCAAGAAAAGGCCGAAGCTCAACAGCCTGGATGAAGTGGATCCTGAAATTCGAAAGACATTCGAGAAGCTTGGAATCCCGCTCGAGGAACAGAAACTTCTTTCCGGCGTTGCGGTCGATGCCGTGTTCGACAGTGTTTCAGTCGCGACGACCTTTCGGGAGAAATTGGCGGAGCTCGGCATTATCTTCTGCTCGATGAGCGAAGCAATCCGCGAACACTCTGGCCTGGTTCAGAAGTATCTTGGATCGGTCGTTCCTTCCACGGACAATTTCTTTGCCGCGCTCAATTCGGCGGTGTTCAGTGATGGATCATTCGCCTATATTCCGAAGGGTGTGCGGTGTCCAATGGAGCTATCGACGTATTTCCGCATCAACGCTCGCGACACCGGTCAGTTTGAACGCACGCTCATCGTCGCCGAAGAAGGCGCGTACGTGAGCTATCTCGAAGGATGCACCGCCCCGATGCGCGACGAGAACCAGTTGCACGCTGCCGTAGTCGAGCTTGTCGCTCTCGACAATGCCACCATCAAATACTCTACCGTGCAGAACTGGTACCCGGGAGACAAGCAAGGGAAGGGCGGAATCTATAATTTCGTCACCAAACGCGGGAAATGTCTCGGAAAAAACTCGAAAATCACATGGACGCAGGTTGAGACAGGCTCCGCGATAACATGGAAATATCCCGGATGCATCCTGCAAGGTGACAACTCCGTCGGCGAATTCTATTCGGTGGCGGTGGTCAACAACTACCAGCAGGCCGATACGGGCACAAAGATGATTCATATCGGGAAAAATACAAAAAGCACGATCGTGTCCAAGGGCATCTCCGCGGGCCACGGCCAGAATTCCTACCGGGGCCTCGTGAGAATTTCCCGTAACGCAACGAATGCACGCAACTTCTCGCAGTGCGATTCGCTGCTCATCGGCGACAAATGCGGCGCCCATACGTTTCCGTACATGGAAGTCAAGAATACCTCCGCGCAGATCGAGCATGAAGCATCCACGTCGAAGATCGGCGAAGACCAGATTTTTTACTGCAAACAACGCGGCCTTTCCGCTGAAGATGCCGTCAACATGATCGTCAACGGGTTTTGCAAAGAAGTGTTCCGGGAGCTGCCTATGGAGTTCGCCGTCGAGGCTCAGAAACTGCTCGGCATAAGCCTGGAAGGAAGCGTGGGATAGTTGGTTCGTTGATTCGTTGATTCGTTGGTTAGTTGGTTCGTTGGATCGTTAGTTCGTTGGATCGTTAAGTCGTTAGTTGGTTCATTGACCCATTGCTCATTATTCATTGTTCATTATTCATTAGTCATTATTCATTAGTCATTATTCATTATGCTTCAGATTATTGATCTTCACGCAAGCGTTCAGGGAAACGAAATACTAAAAGGGATTGACCTTCGGGTTGGTGTCGGGGAGGTTCATGCCATTATGGGCCCCAACGGCTCGGGGAAAAGCACGCTCGCCCAGGTGCTCGCCGGCCGCGAGTCGTACGACGTCACCGGTGGACAGGTGTTGTTTGAAGGCAAGGATTTGCTTGCGATGAAACCCGAGGAGCGCGCCCGCGAGGGATTATTCATGGCATTTCAATATCCGGTCGAGATTCCCGGTGTAAGCAATACGTACTTCCTCAAGGCGGGGTTGAACGCGATTCGGAAGCATCGCGGTCTTGAAGAACTCGATGCGATGGAGTTTCTGAAGCTGGTGAAACAGAAAGTCAAATTCGTTGAAATGGATGAAAGTCTGCTCACCCGGCCCGTGAATCATGGGTTCTCCGGCGGTGAGAAAAAACGAAACGAGATATTCCAGATGGCTATTCTCGAGCCGAAGCTTGGCGTCCTTGACGAAACCGACTCCGGGCTGGATATCGATGCGCTGAGAATCGTCGCCGACGGAATCAACAAACTGAGAAGCAAGGAGAATTCGGTCATCCTGGTCACACACTACCAGCGGCTACTGAATTACGTTGTTCCGGATTTCGTGCACGTGCTCGTCGACGGACGGATCGTCCGGTCCGGCGGGAAGGAACTGGCATTCGAGCTCGAAGAAAAAGGGTACGATTGGTTGAAGGAAGGATTCGAACCTGTTGAAGCTCATGCGTAAAGGCTGAAGAGAAAACGATGCGAAGCGCCGATCAAAATAAGAACTGGTACGTGTCGAGATTCGAGTCGTTCGAGAAAAGCCTCAACGGCGAGGCGGGCTCGAAAATCCATTCCGTGCGGAAGGCTGCGATTGCCAGGTTTGCAGAACTCGGTTTTCCTACAACACGCGACGAGGAATGGAAATATACCGACATTTCATCCTTCACCGGAGTGCAGTTCGACCCGGTTGTAAAGGATCAACCGGACAACCCCGCAATGAACGATGTGAAAAGATTTCTGTTCGAAGATTCCGGGTATCCGTTGTTGGTGTTTGTTAATGGTCAATACGCATCCCATCTCTCATCGGTTCCATCACTTCCGCAAGGTGTCATTGTCGGACGTCTCGCGGATGCGCTGAAGAATGAGAACGGAGTCGTGCACGAACATCTGGCGCGTCATGCCCGGTACGAGAAGAATGCCTTCACGGCACTGAGCACTGCCTTTTTGAAGGATGGTGCGTGCATCGTGATCCCGAAGGGCGCGATCCTCGAAACCCCGGTTCATGTGCTCCATGTTTCGACCGGCGCCGGGAAAGAACTCGCCTCCCATCCGCGAAATCTTATCATCGCCGGGGCAGACAGCCAGGCGAAGGTGATCGAAAGTTATGTCAGCCTGTCCGACGGTCGGTATTTTACAAATGCGGTCACGGAGATCGTTCTTGGGGAGAATGCCGTCGTTGAGCATGAAAAACTGCAAATGGAGAGTACCGGTGCCCTGCATGTGGGATTGACGCACGTCGCGCAGGCCCGGAGCAGCAATTTTGTATCGAACTCAATGAATTTTGGCGGTGAGCTGGTCCGGAATAGTATCGTCGCTATTCTCGACGGAGAAGGGGCGGAATGTACCCTCAACGGTCTTTACCATGTCGCCGGTAATCAGCTCATCGACAATCATACGGTTATCGACCATGCGAAGCCCAAATGCAATAGCCATGAAATGTATAAGGGGATAATGGACGGGAAGTCAAGAGGCGTCTTTAATGGTAAGATCATTGTGCGGGAGGATGCGCAGAAAACCGACGCGAAGCAGACGAACAAAAATCTCATTCTCTCCGAAGGCGCAACAGTGGACACGAAACCGCAGCTTGAAATTTTCGCGAACGATGTAAAGTGCACGCACGGCGCCACGATTGGACAACTGGACGACGAATCCATTTTCTATCTGCGCTCGCGCGGCGTCGGTGTGGATGATGCCCGTGCAATATTGATCTATGCGTTTGCCGGTGAGGTTGTGGAGCGTGTCGGTGTCGCAGCCGTGCGTGAGCGCCTCGACCGGATTCTCCACGAACGGCTTGCACGGTAATGCCGATGTCCGATCTTCGAGAATTATATCAGCAGGTCATCCTCGACCACAACAGGAGCCCGCGGAACTTTCGCAGAATCGACGATGCCACACGGAAGGTGGAAGGTTTTAACCCGCTTTGCGGAGACCGGTATACGGTGTACATCAAACTGGAAAACGATGTCATCAAGGATATCAGTTTTGAAGGCGCCGGTTGTGCAATTTCGAAGGCGTCCGCGTCGGTCATGACCTCTGAATTGAAAGGGAGGACGGAAGAAGAAGCGGAAGCGTTGTTTGATAAGTTTCACAAGCTGGTCACGGGGGAGATTCATCCCGAGGACGGGGATGATGACCTCGGCAAATTGGCTGCATTTTCAGGCGTCTCCGAGTTTCCGACGAGAGTGAAGTGCGCGATTCTCGCATGGCATACGGTCCACGCGGCGCTTCAAACGAAAGAGCAAGTTGTATCGACCGAATGACACCTCCTCAAGAATCGAATATGGAAACGTCAGAGCCTCAGCAGCCGCAGGTCGCGGTCATCAGCTCAATCGAAAAAACGATCATCGAGGCACAGGTCATCGAGGCGATCCAGACATGCTTTGACCCGGAAATTCCGGTAAATATCTATGAGCTCGGATTGATCTACGGAGTTGATGTTGACGACACCGGCGGTGTAGTCGTGAGAATGACTCTGACGAGTCCGTACTGTCCCGCGGCTCAATCGCTCCCGTCCGAAGTCGAGATGAAGGCGAAGAAAGTCCCGGGGGCAACGTCGGTGAAAGTGCAGATCGTTTGGGACCCGCCCTGGAATCCGAATATGATGACCGAAGCGGCAAAACTTGAACTCGGAATGTTTTAACACAGGAGAATTTCAATGGCAGAAACGACGACATTCAAAAAACCTGATTTGAAAGAGGATATCATCATCACGCCCAATGCTGCCCGGCATATCGGCACGATCCGGAAGGAGAATTCCATTCCTGAATCTCATGGTCTGCGCCTTGGTGTGAAGGGCGGCGGCTGCTCGGGCTTTTCGTATGTTCTGGGTTTTGATGCCGAACCCGGGCAGAATGACAGGGTTATTGAATCAGAAGGGATCAGGATGTTCATCGACCCGAAAAGCCTCTTTTTCCTTTCAGGCACGCAGCTGGACTTTCAGGATGGACTGAACGGCAAAGGATTTGTGTTCAATAATCCGAACGCAGCACGAACGTGCGGCTGCGGGAATTCCTTCGGTGTTTAATTCTCCACCCGGGAAACAACCCGGCTGGAATTCTTGATGAAAGGCATGTTCGATCCAAAAAAAATACGCGAAGATTTTCCAATCTTCAAACGCCCGGTGAAAGGACAACCGCTGGTATACCTTGACAGCGCAGCAACAACCCAGCGCCCCAACTCTGTCGTTAAAGCCATGGACAACTATTATCGGACGTATAACGCTAATGTCCACCGCGGCGCCTATACACTCAGCGATGAGGCAACGCAAGCGTATGAAAACGCCCGCGATAAAGTCAGCCGTTTCATTAACGCGACCAGAAGGGAGAGCGTCGTTTTCACCCGCGGCACTACAGAGTCCATCAACCTTGTCGCGAGCAGCTGGGGGCGGACCAATCTCAAACCGGGCGATGAAATTCTGCTGTCGGTGATGGAACATCATAGTAACCTCGTTCCATGGCAGATGGCCGCACAACAGACAGGAGCCGGGCTCCGGTTCATTCCATTGACGCCGGATGGCCGGCTCGACCTGGAAAAACTCCCGCAGCTTCTGTCGGCGAGAACAAAAATTGTCTCGCTGACCTGCGTCTCGAACGTTTTGGGAACGATCAATCCCGTTGCGAGTATCATTAAACAAGCGCACGCGGTTGGCGCCGTCGTCATGATTGACGGTGCGCAAGCCGCGCCCCACATCAAGATCGATGTCCAGGCGATAGACTGCGACTTTCTCGCGTTCTCCGGCCACAAAATGCTTGGACCGACGGGCACCGGAGTTCTGTACGGAAAGCTTCATCTGCTGGAAGCGATGCCGCCATACCATGGCGGCGGAGACATGATCGTAGAGGTGCAACTGGAGAGATCAACGTACCGGGAGCCGCCCGGAAAATTCGAAGCAGGCACACCCAATATCGCCGGTGTGATCGGTCTCGGCGCGGCGATTGACTACCTGAACCATCTGGGGATGGAAGCTATTCAGACACATGAGCGCACGCTGGTCCGCGTCGCGCTTGACGAACTGAAGAGGAACAAGGATATCGAAATCTATGGACCGATCCCCGAACGAAGCGGTGTCGTCGCTTTCAATATGAAGGGGGTGCATCCCCACGATGTTGCAACGATTCTGGACGAGGAAGGAATTGCCATCCGCGCGGGCCACCACTGCGCGCAGCCCCTCATGCAGTGGCTGAATGTTCCGGCGACGAACCGGGCCAGTTTTTATATTTACAACACCGAGGATGACGTCGTGCGTCTCGTGTCGGCTCTGGGGAAGGTTCGGGAAATCTTCTCAGCCGTGCCCGTTGCATGAGACATCTGAGTTACTGACCGTGGCAGACAAGAAGCAAAAGTCAATACGTCATTCCCGAATGCTTCTATCGGGAATCCAGTCATAGCACGTGATATTGGCGATTGCGGATTTGGGATTGAGGATTTGTCTGGGATTTCGATATTAGAATTTGTTCACGTTTCAAGTACTCGTATTTCTTTTCTAGTTAATTAATTTCATTCAATCAATCAAAAGGAGTCAGGAATAATGCCATTCACATTAGCAAATTTACCGTACGCGCACGATGCCTTAGAGCCGTTTGTCGATAAGATGACGATGGAAATTCATCACGGCAAGCATCATGCCGCGTATGTCACCAACGTTAACAAAGCGATCGAGAACACCGAGTGGGACAAGAAACCCATCGAAGAAATTCTCAAGAACGTCTCCAAGCTGTCGCCTGCGATACGGAACAACGGCGGCGGTCACTGGAACCACACTCAATTCTGGCAATGGATGAAGCCGAAAGGCGGAGGCGCGCCGGCCGGTGAGCTCGCGAACGCCATCAATCGTGATTTCGGGTCATTCGACAAGTTCAAAGAGCAATTTGCGAATGCCGGAGTAACGCGGTTCGGGTCTGGCTGGGCATGGCTGATTTCCCAGCACGGCAAACTCGTGGTCGCTTCCACACCGAATCAGGATAATCCTCTGATGGATATCGCCGAGACGAAGGGAATTCCGGTGCTCGGGCTCGATGTATGGGAGCATGCGTACTACCTCAAGTATCAAAACCGGCGTGCCGACTACATTGCGGCATGGTGGAATGTCGTGAATTGGGACGAAGCCGCTAAGCGATTTGCTTCGGCGAAATGAATGAATCTGCAGTCTTCATTCCGTTCCCGACGTTGATCATAAGAACGGTTTAGAAAACTCTGTTCATGGCCATCGTAAGCCGGCTGTCGACACCGCTCCAGCGATGGAGGTGCGACGCCGGCTTTTTGTTTTCGCGCCAGTGGACAATTCCCTCGGAAACTCGAATCCTGAAATTACAATGTTGAGATGATGAGATGCCAGAAGTCAGAGACAGGATTCTAAAAGCTAAATGCCAACGGCCAAGGGCTCAATGCCAGTCCCTACAACCAATGACAAAGTACCAACAACCACGAACTGACAACTTAGTACCGTCAACCAATAACTGGTTGAATTGACTTTTCCTGTTGAATTGACTTTTCCCCTGCCCTAGTTGACAATGCCGGCAAAGTCTTGTAGATTCTCGAAGTAAATTAAGGTTGCAGAATTGGCAGACTTACCATCAGTTTCGGCACGTCTGGTGCGACAAGCAAAGGAGATAAGAATGCAATATTGCGTTATTTTGCGGGACGTCAGGCGCCATTGTAACCGACAACCCAACAGACACGAAAAGACATTGACAAACAATATAACGACAATGAAAACAAACAGAATGAAGGACAAGTCGATCGAGTCTGCCTACGACCAGAGTTCACAGAGGTTCTATCATGGCACGAAGACCAATCTGAAGACGGGAGACCTGATCGAACCCGGCTTTAACTCAAACTACGGTAAGAGGAAGAAGGCGTCCTTTGTCTACTTAACCGCCACTTTGGATGCCGCTACTTGGGGAGCCGAACTTGCTTTGGGCGAAGGACCCGGCAGAATTTATATCGTAGAGCCGAATGGCCCGATTGAAGATGACCCCAATTTGACGGACAAGAAGTACCCTGGTAATCCAACAAAGTCATACCGCTCTCGGAATCCGATTCGGGTCACTGGTGAGGTCACGGATTGGCAGGAGCACTCCCCCGCGCAACTCAAAGCCATGAGGGAGAACCTTGATCGACTTAAGGGACTTGGTGTTGAGGCAATCGAGGACTGAGTAAAAATGTGAAAATCATTTTGACACTTTAAGTAACTACAACAACGAACCGTTAGCCGCGTACTGCGTCATTTGCATGCCAGGGTCTCCGCTGCTACGTTGACATCAATTTCAATGGCATTGGAAAACGATGAATATTTTGCTTGAAGGAAAAAACAAGTGACCGACTGGAGCGCAGCAATCTGCGAAACAAACGGAATTAAGATACATTATACGAGAACCGGAGGAAGCAAGCCTCCTTTAATTCTGTTACACGGATTAACTGCTAACGGAGCCTGCTGGACTGCCTTGGCACATGCTCTAGAGGGAGAATATGATGTAATCATGCCCGATGCTAGGGGTCACGGAAAGTCGAGTGTGCCTGACTACGGGTACCGATACGAAGACCATGCAAAGGATGTCGTCGGCCTTATAAAGGCTCTAAGACTTTCTCCGCCTTTTCTGCTCGGACACTCCATGGGAGGCATGACAGCAGCCGTGGTGGCAGGTCGTAAACGAAAGCTGCTCCGTGGCCTGATCTTAGCTGATCCAACGTTCTTGAGTCCAAGAGTTCAGCGCGATGTTCGCGATAGTGATGTGGCCGATCAGCATCGGCGAATGCTCAATATGTCATTGGATGAGTTGGTGGCAGAAGCGCAGGCTAGACACCCTAATCGGTCAGGGGAGACCCTTGAGCTGTCCGCTCAGTCACGACTTCAAACAAGCATGGCTGCCTTCGACGTTCTCACGCCACCGAACCCCGATTATAAACTGTTAGTGAGTGCAATTGACGTTCCAAGCCTCCTCGTATTTGGTGATAATGGTGTGGTTTCGTCTGATGTTGCCGAAGAGCTGAACCATCTTAATCCGAGATTTCAGGTTGAACAAATCCGGGAAGCCGGCCACGGGGTCCACTTAGACCAGCCAGAGCGCTTTGCGGGTGTCATCAAATCCTTTTTACGTTCAATTTATAGTGGCGTGTTGACAGTCTTACCGTATCTTCTTATATTCTCAGCATCAATCTATCTCAATAAATCGAGTGGTGTTACATGGAAGACGAAATCAAGCCGGCACAACCAGTCATCGATGAATACAAGGGCAAGCCGGTCATTCGCATCCCTACTGTAGACGCACCGGATCCAAAAACACCTTGGCACTGGGTGTCATTCGGGAAGAATAAAGCGAAAGCGATTGTGAAATTCTTCGATGCAATCAAAAAGTTTGCAGAAGAGTAAGCGCCTTGGCGGGCTATTGGTCAATTCTGTTAATTCTAAAATCCTGAACATTCTGATTCAGACATCCTTTCCTTGCATTCTGTGGAACGTAAATTTCGATTGAGAACAGGCCCAAGGAAAACCATGCCAACATCGCCATCACCTTCACGATACGTCGATATGCTGTATTGTCGTTGCGGTCGCAGTGGTTTGAACCTGCCGGCGATTTCACTCGGATTGTGGCACAATTTCGGGGCGATAGATTCGTTCGAAACCGCCCGCGCCATGGTCCGCCGGGCTTTCGACCTCGGCATTACGCACTTCGACCTGGCGAATAACTATGGTCCGCCTCCGGGATCGGCAGAAGAAAACTTCGGAAAAATTCTGCGGCAGGATTTGAAATCATATCGCGACGAGCTCATCATTTCAACAAAGGCAGGATATCCGATGTGGGATGGCCCATACGGCAGCGGAGGCTCCCGGAAGTATCTCATTGCAAGTCTCGACCAGAGTCTCAGGCGAATGGGGTTGGAGTACGTTGACATCTTCTACCATCACTGCCCCGACAAGAACACGCCGCTGGAAGAATCGTTGGCCGCGCTCGACCATGTTGTCCGCAGCGGAAAAGCACTGTACGCGGGGATTTCCTCGTACGACGCGGAGCTGACGCGCAAAGCTGCCGGGATTCTGCATGACCTCGGTACGCCGTGCCTGATTCATCAACCCGTCTACAACATGTTCAATCGCTGGGTGGAAAACGGATTGCTCGACGCGCTGAGAGATGAAGGCATCGGCGGTATTGCATTCTCTCCGCTGGCGCAGGGTCTGCTCACGGATAGATATCTCGGCGGGATTCCCGGCGATTCACGCGCCGGAAAACCTCACGGGTTTCTAAGGCCCGCGCAGGTCACGGAAGAAAAGCTGGCGAAGGTGCGAAGACTGAACGATCTCGCTCAACGTCGGGGTCAATCTCTGGCCCAGATGGCGATCGCCTGGCTTCTAAGGCATGACGAGATTACATCGGTGATCGTTGGCGCGAGCAAGGTTCGGCAACTCGAGGATGATGTCGCCGGACTCAAGATGATGAACTTTTCAACGCAAGAACTGAAATCCATTGATGACGCGTTGAGATAACTATAGGTGTCCCATGTCCACTATTCCCTCAGAACCAAGCACGCTTCTCGATCTGGTAGCTTATCAAGAGGGTGCCGTCGTGAGCCGGACCATCCTGAACAAAAAGGCTGGGACCGTCACGCTCTTCGCGTTCGACGAAGGGCAGGCCCTCAGTGAACATACGGCGCCTTATGACGCTTTGGCCTGCGTCATTGACGGCAGTGCAGAAGTTACCATTGCCGGAAAACCATTTCAACTCACGAGCGGACAAATGATCGTCATGCCCGCCAATAAGCCCCATGCGGTACGGGCGACCGGAAAATTCAAAATGATGCTCACGATGATCCGATCGTGACTCTTGCGCCTTCGTCCGGACGAGGGCGCGAAGCCACACGAGGAGGTCCAGGTGTCCTGTCTCGTTCCCCAATTCCATTTGAAAAGTGCGATTCAACTTGACTTCGCGACCTTTCAGGTGAATCGCACCTTGTACCGTCTCCCCACGTGACCTCTCCCCATTGTCCGATTGCGAATCGGACTCTACGGCTCCAATACGATTTTCACATCGCATTTTCCCCTTCCACCATTCATGGGGGAAGGGGAGGTAGAGAGGATGAGGGTTTCCCGGGCCTGGTGTGTTTCCTGTTCGCAAAGAGAATTGGAGGTTTTGCTTCCTTCCCAAAAAACTTGTATTTTCATTCCATGAACGAGAACACACCATCGGCATCTCCATCATCAGATCTGAAAGAGAAGACCGGTCCGGCCGCCAGAACAGACCACTACTGGCAATACTGCGCCAACTGTGGAATGAAACTGGAAGGTCGGAAGTGCAAACTCGTCTGCCCGCGCTGCGGATTTTATCATTCCTGCAGTGAACCATAATCAGCTATCAATCATCGGAAGCCGACATGAATAAGAAGACAATGAACGTTCAGAAGAAGCACCACAAGAAGACCAAGAAAATCAAAGCCAAGAGACGGGCTCTGTTTGCTGCAAAGAAGCGGCCGGCATAACGCTCTGAACGGTATTCCACACTCCGGGATACCATTTTGCGCCGGCCGGTCTTCCTGTCACATGTTTGCCGTTTCACCGGTTCTCTCATTCGTCGGTTGTCGTAGCAACGATGTCGCGACCACTGATGGAAGGAGAATCGACATTTGAAGGCTATGCCGATTCCATAAGATGCAGATGAACGTCATAAGGAAACCGTACACATTCGGTCCGGTCACGTACGATCTTTTTGCGAGAACCTACATCATGGGTGTTGTTAATGTAACGCCGGACTCGTTTTCGGATGGGGGACTGTTTTACGATTTAGAAAAGGCAGTCGCACGGGGGATGGAAATGGTTGAGCAAGGAGCGGATTTCATCGATGTCGGCGGCGAGTCGAGCCGGCCTGGTTCTGAACCGATCACGATTGAGGAGGAACTCCGGAGAGTCATTCCAGTCATTGAGCGGCTGGCAAAGGCCATTCATATTCCCATCTCCATCGATACGTACAAATCCACGGTTGCTGCTCAGGCGCTCGACGCCGGCGCTACAATCGTCAACGACATCAGCGGGTTGCATTTCGATCGGGAATTCGCAGGAGTTGTCGCTAAACGGACGGCTTCAATCATTCTTATGCATATCAAGGGAACACCGCGGACCATGCAGCAAAACCCGAAGTATGAAAATCTCATCGACGAGATCTGTTCGTATCTCCAGGATGGAATCCGCTCGGCTCAAGAGGCCGGAATTGAACAAATCGTCGTCGACCCGGGAATTGGATTCGGCAAGACGCTCGAACATAATTTGACGGTTCTTCGGGAGCTTGGGGAGTTCAGGCGATTTGGAGTACCCGTCATGGTCGGCCCTTCAAGAAAATCATTCATCGGCGCGATTCTTGACCTGCCCGTCGGCGAGCGCATCGAGGGGACGATTGCCGCGGTTGCGGCGGCGATCATGAACGGGGCAAACATCGTCCGTGTGCACGACGTCAAAGAGATGAAGCGTGCTGCGAAAGTGGTCGACGCACTCATGCGAACTGAATCCTGATGAATATTGAACTTTTCCACATAGGGTTCCTTGCCGTAACTCTGGTCGATCTCATCGACATAGCCCTGGTTTCTTTTATCTTCTTCAAATTGTACAGCGTCATGCGGGGGACGATTGCGGCCCAGATTTTTGTGGGGCTCGTTCTGATCGTTGGATTGTCGTTCCTTGCTCAGGCGTTAAGCCTCAAAGCAATGGGGTGGATCCTGCGAACGCTCACGGATATTTGGGTCATCGCTTTTATCGTCTTGTTCCAGCCGGAGCTTCGGAGACTCCTCATTCTTATCGGGCGCAACCCGATCGTCAGGATGTTTTTCCGGGTTGATGTCGAAGAAGCAATTGAAGAAATCGCCGCCACGGCATTCGAACTCGCCCGGAAACACCACGGCATGCTGGTGGTGATCGTTCGTACGACAGGGCTGCGCACATTGGTCGAGACCGGCGCTCAACTCCAGGCCCGGATCAGCAGGGCCCTGCTCGTTTCGATATTCAATCCACGCGCGCCTCTCCATGATGGCGCGGTGGTTGTGCATGACCGGACAATAGAAGCCGCGCGGGTGACCCTGCCGCTTTCTCAAACGGCAACGATCGGCGATGTCGTCCTTGGGATGCGTCACCGTGCAGCGCTCGGAATCTCAGAGCAGGCAGACGTTGTCGTTGTGGTCGTTTCGCAGGAAACCGGGACCGTTTCGATCGCCGACAACGGCGTGTTGATTCGGGGACTATCGTCGCAGGAATTGAGGCGAGAGTTGCGTTCCCGGCTGTCGAGTACACAGGAAGGCTCAATGAAATCCATTTGGAGTTTAATGAAAACGCATGAGTAACCCGCGCCTCCTGTAATCTTCATCCAACATGCAAAAGCCACATTTGAGAATGACGTCCTTACGGGTGAATGCCGAACGTGAGGAGATGATTCAGCTGCTCCGGGAACGATCCATCCTCGATGAGCGATTGCTGGAGGCGATGTCCGCCATTGACCGCAGGTTATTTGTCAGGGAGCCGTTTTCCAATCGTGCCTACGATGACTGTGCCCTTCCGATCGGATCCTCACAGACAATTTCCCAGCCGTATACCGTCGCATGCATGACGGAATGTCTGGGAGTAAAACCAAACAGCAGGATTCTCGAAATCGGAACCGGGTCCGGATATCAGGCCGCAATTCTCGCAGAAATGGGGGCACGGGTATTTACGATCGAGCGTCACTTGGGTCTGCTTGCCGAGGCCCGGGCGAGATTCGAAAAACTCGGATACGATATCGCTTCAAAGGGCGGCGACGGAACCATCGGTTGGAAGGAATTCGCTCCTTTTGACGGCATCATCGTCACCGCCGGCGCGCCGGAAGTTCCGGAACCACTCCTTCAGCAGCTTGCGGAAGGCGGGGTGATGGTAATTCCGATCGGAGATTTGGACGTGCAGAATCTTCACATTATCCGCCGCGTGAATGACCATTATGAACAACGGGAAATGGGGGGATTCAAATTCGTTCCGCTCATCGGCAAGAAAGGGTGGAAGTCCCTCTGAGGGGATCCGGGGCATGAGGTATGAGTAATCCGGATCACTCACATCTCATTTCGTATGGGAAAAGGGACGTCCTCGTCCTCGTCGGGCCCACCGCTTCCGGCAAAACTCCCGTTTCACTTCTCCTCGCCCGGCAACTTAACGCCGAAATCATCTCCGCGGATTCCCGTCAGGTGTATCGTCATATGGATATCGGGACGGCCAAGCCGAGCGCCGAAGAGTTGGCTCTCGTACCCCATCATTTTGTGAACGAGCTGTCGCCCGACCGGGAATTCAATGCGGGCGAATTCGGAAAGCGCGGGCGTGAAGTGATCGACGATATTTTCTCGCGAAAAAAAATCCCGCTCGTGGTCGGTGGATCAGGATTGTACGTCCAGTCGCTCGTGGATGGGTTCTTTGAGGGTCCGCCGGCAGACAAGACTCTACGGAAAACCCTGGCCGAGCGGTTGAAGGCAGAAGGGGCAGGAGCTCTTCTCACCGATCTGAAGCGAGTCGACCCTGTCGCCGCATCGGGAATGCTGCCCAGCAACGAACGGAGAATAATCCGCGCCCTTGAGGTGTACCATCTGACGGGGATCCCGTTTTCAAAACTTCAGGAATCGCGAATCGAAATACGATTCACACCTCGCTTTGCCGGCCTTCAGTGGGAGCGAAAGGCGCTCTACGAGCGTATCAACGAAAGGGTGGACAGGATGGTCGAACAGGGCTTGCTGGATGAGGTACGAGGGTTGCAACGCCTCGGCTATTCTTCCACATTGAATTCATTGCAGACTGTTGGATACAAGGAAGCTATTGAGAATATCCATGGTAACATCACCCATGAGCGGATGGTCGAACTCATCAAGCAGAACACGCGAAGATTTGCCAAGCGTCAGTTGACGTGGTTCCGCCGGGATGATCGCATTCGCTGGTTTGGGATGAATGGAGAGAAAGACTTCCCGGAAGTCGTTGATTGGATCTGTCGTTTTTTTCTCGGGGATTGTCGTTGATAGGGGTAGTGCGTTTATCGAAGAAAGAGAAGATGCGTCATTTTACACTCACGGTGCTTCTCCCGCTCTTGATGGTCTGCCGTGGATCGGCGGGGGGCGGCAAGGATCATTTGATACGGCCGTCGGGATATGGTACGACGTTCAACCAAGGCTGGGAGTTCACCCGGGTAGATGAAATGGAAGATGCCGTCGCCGGAAGGAAGGAGATTCCGAAAAAAGAATGGAAACTCATTCCGGGTTCGAGTGAAGCACCACTTCCCCATGAAATGAAGATCGATCTCGGACGACCCTATGATATCGGTGCTCTGACCTATCTCCCGCGCCAGGATGGAAATGAAAACGGTATGATCAAGAATTTTGAACTGTACGTCAGCGAGGACACGCTCCGGTGGGGCGCTCCGGTCATCGATGGGGAATTCAAGAATAGTCGGCGGATGCAGGTTGTGAATTTTTTCAAGCCGAGATCAGGACGCTTCATCAGGCTGGTCGTGAAATCCAATTATTCCGGCAATCAATTCGCGAGCATCGCCGAGATAGGACTGCTGAAGAAATCCCCCCGGGTCCTGGGTAAGAACTGGACAGATCAATTTCTCACAGAATTTGTCGCCTCATCGGCCGATACCGCAAGCCCCGACCACTCGCTCCTCGAGGAATTAAAGAAGCTGACAAAAAATACATGGCGGAAAGTGACGTTGCCGCACACTGCTGTTATCGAACCCCTCATCATTGCGAATCCCTGGGAGGGTATCGCGTATTACCGCAAGACGTTCAAGCTCGACAAATCGCTTCGTGGTAAACATGTCACGGTAGAATTCGGAGGAGCAATGCAGTTGACTGACGTTCTGGTTCAATGGAAAATATGTATCTCAACAGGCGGGTGGATATCTTCCGTTCACGATCGATATCAGTGGATCGGGGAGATACGGTCGAGACAACTCATTCTTCCTGAAAGTTGATAATCGGGATAATCCACTCATCCCCCCGGGGAAACCTGTCCGCCGGCTTGATTTTCTGTACTACTCCGGGATCTATCGGCAGGCCCGATTGTACGTGAGCGATCCACTCCACATTACCGACGCGGTTGTCGCGAACATCCCGCACGGGGGAGGAATATTTGTCACATACGAACATGTGTCCGATCTATCCGCGCAAGTGAATATCCAGACACATATCAGGAATGATGATACCGTGAACCGCTCCTGTACAGTCGTGCAGGAAATTATCGACGACGCGCAGAGCATTGTCGCCCGCGGGGAAAGTGAATTCCTGAATGTTCATCGGGATGCTGATCGGCACGCCGGACTTGCACTTGTTGTGAAGAATCCGCGTCTCTGGCATCCCGACCATCCGTATCTCTACACATTGCACACGGTGCTGAGAGACGGCGGACGAACAATAGACGAAAGGAGTACGCGCATCGGGATCCGTTCGTTCACTGTGACCCGTTCTGAAGGATTGAAAATCAACGGGATCCCGTTCCGAATTCGTGGAACCAACAGGCACATGTCCTATCCGTGGATCGGAAATGCATTGTCGGCGAATGCGAACTATCGGGACATCTGGCTGATCAAAAATGCCGGGATGAATTGCGTGCGGCTCGCTCATTATCCGCAGGATCCGTCAGTACTGGATGCGTGTGATGAATTAGGGCTTCTTGCTCTGGACTGTATCCCCGGATGGCAATTTTTTAACAAATCGCAGGTCTTTATCGACCGTGTGTTCCGCGATATTCGCTCAACGATCCGGCGCGACCGGAATCATCCCGCCGTTCTTCTCTGGGAAATGAGTCTGAATGAGGCGTATCCGCCGGCAGAATTCCGGTGCACACAAGTGGAAGTGGCAAAGGAAGAATTCATCGGTGAGAATTTCTTGACAAGCGGCGATTCGTACTTCACGAAAGCGTGCTGGGATGTTCCCTATGATGATTGGGACGAAGACACAAAGGGCCGTGATAACAACACATATCCGGACCGGCCCTTTCTTATCCGCGAGTACGGGGATTATGAATTCGGTGGCGGCTCGAGCACGACACGTCATCTGCGGGGAGACGGCGAAGAAGGGCTGCTGCAACAGGCATGGAATCTCCAGTGGTCTCAAAACAAAAATCGTCTCCTCTATCCGCGCTGCATCGGAGATCTGAACTGGGCGATGTTTGACGGCGTTGCCGGCATCATCTACGGAATCGAAGCCTGGGGGCCGGCCGACATTTTCCGCCTCCCAAAATTCTCCTATTATTTTTTCCAGAGTCAGCGCGATCCGGAGGATAAGCAACCATCCGGTACCGAACAAGGACCGGTGGTCCACATCGCAAATTACTGGATGAAAGGCGCGCCGGTGCGCAAAGTGGTTGTCTACAGTAACTGCGATGAAGTGGAATTGTTCGTTAACGGGGAAAGGGTTGCAAGGCAAAAGCCCGACAGCGGGCCGGATACACAGTACGGTACCGATTACGATAAGGGCGGAACTGCCTTTGATGGAGGGAACTGCCGGAACCTCGAACACGCACCCTACACATTCGAAAAGGTGACATACGAACCGGGGGAGCTGAAAGCGGTTGGGTACCTGGGAGGGAAGGCGGTCGCGATGGATAGTGTCTTCACTCCCGGCATTCCCGCACAGTTGAAAATTGTTGTCGCAACGGGCCCGAAATCGTTGTCTGCGGATGGGGCTGATGTTGTCTTTGTCCGGGCGTACGTGCTCGATGCTCAGGAACATCCCGTTCCGGATGCCACAAACACTGTGACTTTTAAGCTCGCGGGAAACGCCCGGGTTGTCAGTCCACCGATTGTTGAAGCCGAAGCAGGGATTGCGACGGTGTTGATCCAATCTACAACTAAAGCTGGAAAAGTAATTATCACCGCAACTTCAGACAAGCTGTGGACGGCAAAAAAGACAATCTTTTCAGAATGAAGTTTTGAGGAACACTTGACTCGAATTCGAAAATTCGTTACCTTTGTATGACATCAATTAGGGGCGAATCATGAGGTTATTACATCTGTCCGATGGCAAACCCGTGAGTTCGAAAAAGAACCCGCTTGTGCCAAAATATGTGGCACGGCGGGTTGTGTGCTTCTTGCTTGTCTTACTTGCGGGATTTCTTTTCAACGGCGCTTTGCCTACCGCGTCAGGAACTTTCCATCAAGCATCCCGGCTCGATCAGAATGACAGTGTCTGCATCAGTTTTTCTGCCGGATGGAATCTAGTTTCGTTACCGGTGAAGGGGTTCGATGGAAGAACAATTGTACAGTTCCCCACCGCCGTGTCCGCTGCCTTTTGTTACTGCGGAGGATACATGAGAGATGACACTCTAAGATGGGGCATGGGCTATTGGTTGAAGTTTGACAGTGCTCAAACGATCTGTTTGTATGATACGGTCGTAACCACGGATACGATCAATGTCGTTGCGGGTTGGAATCTTATTGGATCGATCAGTTTTCCTGTAAGTGTAAACAGCATCGTTGAGGTGCCGCCTGCGATTACGCTGCCTCAGTTTTTCGGCTACAATCAAGGATATTTTATTGCCACGATTATTGAACCGGGGCATGGATACTGGGTGAAAGTGAGCCAGAACGGACAGTTGATCCTTCATTCGCAAGGCGCACTTGTCATGAAAACGGATTCCGTCGAGTATGTGCGATCTTCAGGGAGCGCAAGAGTTCTTTTTCAGATTCGCAATTGGACTGATTCAACATTCGTCTTTCCGTCTTGTGAACAGATCGACTATTGAGTTGACACAATGCAGGAAAACGTTTGGTCTGTGGGTGTGCCATTGTGGAATTCAGCATGTCTGGCAATATACCCTGCCTGGACGGCAATCGAAACGGATTCCTTGTTCTCCGTTTACATCAGACTTGCTTCAGCCGGCACGTTCAGAGTTGTGACGATTTATGGCTTGATACCGGGGACGTATCCGGATACCCTCGCGTCCAACGTGTTTACAATACAGTAATCTGCTTAGTGGGATCTGGCCGGCTGTCGGAAAAGCATTTCTCCCGTCTTTGCGAGGAGTCCCGCCCTGAGCTTGTCTCCGCCAGAGGCGGATGCGCCTCTGGCGCAGAAGGGCGGGACGACGAAGCAATCTCACTCTTCAAGCAAAAACATCAGACTGCTTCTCCCGTTCCGAAGGTGTTCGGAACGGGATCGCAGAGACACTCCCTTTTGTGTTTTTCAACACCCGGATAGCCTTTGTAACGACGCAAGAATGTCAACTTTGCTCGTTGGGGGGCGGCAAGGCCCCGTTGGCGGTCGCCGACGGGGGATTTTTATTTTCCATCGTTTTTTTGTACCTTGAGGGTGGATTAGACATTATTCGATTTATAGCTTCTAACCAACTCAGGTTCATTCGGGGCGTGGCTCAGCCCGGCTAGAGCGTGGCGCCTGCGGCGCCAAGGTCGGCGGTTCAGAGAGCCTTGGGTAGTTTGGTTTGAGAGTTTTTCAAATACTTCACAGATAATTTGCAATCGGGGCGTGGCTCAGCCCGGCTAGAGCGTGGCGCCTGCGGCGCCAAGGTCGGCGGTTCAGAGAGCCTTGGGTAGTTTGGTTTGAGAGTTTTTCAAATACTTCACAGATAATTTGCAATCGGGGCGTGGCTCAGCCCGGCTAGAGCGTGGCGCCTGCGGCGCCAAGGTCGGCGGTTCAGAGAGCCTTGGGTAGTTTGGTTTGAGAGTTTTTCAAATACTTCACAGATAATTTGCAATCGGGGCGTGGCTCAGCCCGGCTAGAGCGTGGCGCCTGCGGCGCCAAGGTCGGCGGTTCAGAGAGCCTTGGGTAGTTTGGTTTGAGAGTTTTTCAAATACTTCACAGATAATTTGCAATCGGGGCGTGGCTCAGCCCGGCTAGAGCGTGGCGCCTGCGGCGCCAAGGTCGGCGGTTCAGAGAGCCTTGGGTAGTTTGGTTTGAGAGTTTTTCAAATACTTCACACATAATTTGCAATCGGGGCGTGGCTCAGCCCGGCTAGAGCGTGGCGCCTGCGGCGCCAAGGTCGGCGGTTCAGAGAGCCTTGGGTAGTTTGGTTTGAGAGTTTTTCAAATACTTCACAGATAATTTGCAATCGGGGCGTGGCTCAGCCCGGCTAGAGCGTGGCGCCTGCGGCGCCAAGGTCGGCGGTTCAGAGAGCCTTGGGTAGTTTGGTTTGAGAGTTTTTCAAATACTTCACACATAATTTGCAATCGGGGCGTGGCTCAGCCCGGCTAGAGCGTGGCGCCTGCGGCGCCAAGGTCGGCGGTTCAGAGAGCCTTGGGTAGTTTGGTTTGAGAGTTTTTCAAATACTTCACAGATAATTTGCAATCGGGGCGTGGCTCAGCCCGGCTAGAGCGTGGCGCCTGCGGCGCCAAGGTCGGCGGTTCAGAGAGCCTTGGGTAGTTTGGTTTGAGAGTTTTTCAAATACTTCACACATAATTTGCAATCGGGGCGTGGCTCAGCCCGGCTAGAGCGTGGCGCCTGCGGCGCCAAGGTCGGCGGTTCAGAGAGCCTTGGGTAGTTTGGTTTGAGAGTTTTTCAAATACTTCACAGATAATTTGCAATCGGGGCGTGGCTCAGCCCGGCTAGAGCGTGGCGCCTGCGGCGCCAAGGTCGGCGGTTCAGAGAGCCTTGGGTAGTTTGGTTTGAGAGTTTTTCAAATACTTCACACATAATTTGCAATCGGGGCGTGGCTCAGCCCGGCTAGAGCGTGGCGCCTGCGGCGCCAAGGTCGGCGGTTCAGAGAGCCTTGGGTAGTTTGGTTTGAGAGTTTTTCAAATACTTCACAGATAATTTGCAATCGGGGCGTGGCTCAGCCCGGCTAGAGCGTGGCGCCTGCGGCGCCAAGGTCGGCGGTTCAGAGAGCCTTGGGTAGTTTGGTTTGAGAGTTTTTCAAATACTTCACACATAATTTGCAATCGGGGCGTGGCTCAGCCCGGCTAGAGCGTGGCGCCTGCGGCGCCAAGGTCGGCGGTTCAGAGAGCCTTGGGTAGTTTGGTTTGAGAGTTTTTCAAATACTTCACAGATAATTTGCAATCGGGGCGTGGCTCAGCCCGGCTAGAGCGTGGCGCCTGCGGCGCCAAGGTCGGCGGTTCAGAGAGCCTTGGGTAGTTTGGTTTGAGAGTTTTTCAAATACTTCACACATAATTTGCAATCGGGGCGTGGCTCAGCCCGGCTAGAGCGCTTGGTTCGGGACCAAGAGGTCGGCGGTTCGAATCCGCCCGCCCCGACTATGATCTTCGTCTATATCCTGCAAAGCATGGTGACGGAAAGATATTACGCTGGTCATGCTAAGAACGTGGAGAACAGGCTCGGCGAACACAATGCCGGTGAGACGCGGTCGACGCGCTCTGGGATTCCATGGAGAATTGTCCATGTCGAAGAGTTCGAGACGCGCTCCGCAGCAATGGAGAAAGAGCGTATTATAAAATCGCGCGGTATCGGAAGATACCTCAAATCTCTAAATGGGTAATCCGGCTAGAGCGTGGCGCCTCCGGCGCCAAGGTCGGCGGTTCCCCGACTAACATCGATTTCAACTGTACTCGTGAAGGATCAAGACATCGATATCCTCATCGTTGAAGATAATCTCGCACACCTCCAGCTCACTGAATATATCCTCCGCCGCAATAATTTCCCGGGAACCATTCATGTTGTGCGCGACGGGCAGGAGGCGCTCGATTATCTCCTCCGGAAAACGCCGTTCTCCGACGTTTCGAAATTCCCGCTTCCCGACCTGATTCTGCTCGACCTTAATTTGCCGAAGCGCGACGGACGGGAAGTACTCAAGATTCTCAAAGACGACGCGTCGCTGAAAGACATTCCCGTGGTCATCGTGAGCACATCGGACCGCGAGGAGGATGTGGCATACGCGCTGCAACACGGCGCAGCCGCGTACATCAGCAAGTCGAGCGGATTTGAAATACTTTGCGAGAAGCTCGCGACCGTCACACAATACGCCCGCCGCTCGTAGGCGGGAGTGTGTGCTTTTCTATCCACTAACTAACCACCAGGATTCATGTCTCATATCGTTGCCATTGTCGGACGACCCAGCGTCGGGAAATCTACCCTCTTTAACCGCATTCTGGGTTCGCGGCATGCCATCGTGCACGACAAACCGGGAGTGACGCGCGACAGGAACTACGGAACGGCCGATTGGGCCGGCAGGTCCTTCACGTTGATCGACACCGGAGGGTACGTCCCCCAATCACAAGACGTCTTCGAGCAGGCAATCCGCGAACAGGCAGAAATATCGATCGACGAGGCGGAGGTTGTGGTTTTCGTCGTGGACGCGATTGCGGGTGTGACCCCGCTCGACGACGAAATCGCCGCTATCCTGCGGAAGTCCCATAAGAAGGTCTTCCTCGTGGTCAACAAGGTGGACAACGAACAACGGGAGGCAGATGTCGCAGGTTTTTACAAATTTGGATTCGGCGGCCCGATCGCTTTGTCGGCTCTCATCGGGCGCAAGGTGGGCGATTTTCTCGATGAGCTTACTCAAGCCTTTTCCGTTGACCCTCCCGAACAGCAAAGCGATAGCCGTCTCAAACTCGCGATTGTCGGGAAACCCAATGTCGGCAAATCGTCGCTGGTGAATGCACTGCTGGGCCAGCGGCGGGCGATCGTTACCGACATACCGGGAACGACTCGTGATTCGATCGATACGATTCTCAAATATCAAAAGGAAGAGATCATTCTGGTCGATACCGCCGGCTTGCGGCGAAAAAGCAGGATCAAGGAAAGCATAGAGTACTACAGCATGATCCGCGCTCTCAAGAGTATCGACCAGTGCGATGTCGCGGTTCTCGTCACCGACGTTCAGATGGGGTTCGACAAGCAGGATCTGAAGATCATGGAACGGATTGCCGAATGCCGACGTGGCTGCCTCGTTGCGGTCAATAAATGGGACACGGTTGAGAAAGACGATCAGACCGCGAAAGAATATGAGCTGGCGGTCAGGAACTACCTGCGCACGTATGATTATGTGCCGATCATGTTCATTTCAGCGCTCGAAAAGCTCCGGGTCTATAAAGTGATTGATATGGCAAAAACCATCTTCGGGGAGCGGCGGAAGCGAATAGCGACGAACACACTGAACAAAATCCTCCTGAGAGAAATACAGTCCTCTCCGCCTTCATCCAAGAGTGGAAAGGAAATAAAAATCAATTATATTACTCAGGTGAAGACTGAACCGCCGACATTTTCATTCTTCGCCAATGAACCGGAGATGATAGAAGACAATTACAAGCGCTTCCTCGAGCGCAAATTGCGCGACCATTTTGGTTTTGAAGGCGTACCGATTTCATTCTATTTTCGGAGAAAAAATTGAGCGCGATGAAGAGGAGACGCATTCTCATCGTCGGCGGTCTCGCAGCAGGCCCGAGCGCCGCTTCGAAAGCAGTCCGTACTAACCCGAATGCCGAAGTTATCCTCTTCGAAGCATCTGAAACGGTGTCCTACGGGATTTGCGAAGCGCCGTATGCGATTGCCGGCCTGATCGCTGACGAAGAGAAGCTGGTCGTCTATACTCCCGAGCGGTTATCGGAGGCGAAAGGAATCCAGGCAAAAACGCTTCATCTCGTCGAAAAGATCATTCCCTCCGGGCACAAAATAATAGTTCGTGATCTCAGGAATCGGAGTGTCGTCGAGTATGAATACGACAAACTCATCCTTGCTACAGGTGCGACGCCCAGAAAGCTCGGCGTCAAGGGGGAGGACGGACGAAACGTCTTCCCGTTGAGCTCACGTGACGACACGCTCGGTATTCTCAACTATATCAAGAACGAATCGCCGAAGAATGCCGCCATCATCGGCGGAGGATACATCGGCATGGAAATGGCCGAGGCGCTTCGCGCAAAGGGATTGGCCGTCACGCTGATTCACAGGCACCGGTTGCCCATGTCCGGGCTTGAGCCTGGGACACGCGAGCGCGTTGTCGAGGAGCTGGAGCAGAACGGCGTTCATTTTGTGACAAACGCGAAAACAGAAGCATTCGTGCAGAGCAGCGATGGTAGAGTCCGGCATGTTGTCACGAATCGCGGAACTTTTGAGACCGACATCGTGATTGTCGCGGCCGGTGTCGAGCCAAATGTTTCATTGGCGAAGGGAGCAAAGGTGCGTCTCGGTACCACCGGCGCCATCGCGACCGATGAACGACAGCAGACAAATGTGGACGATATCTACGCAGCCGGCGATTGTTGCGAAGTGAAGAACATCGTCAGCGGCAAGCCGATGTACCAGCCGCTCGCGACCATCGCAAGCCGGGCGGCGTGGGTTGCGGGGGAGAACGCTGCCGGCGGCCGCGCCCTGTTCAAGGGTGCCATCCGCGCGATTGCCGTAAAAGTGTTCGGGCTTGAGATCGCCCACGTCGGCCTCAGCTCGGCAGAGGCAAAGGAATCACGATTTCAAGTGGTCACGCAGACCGTCGTTGCATCCTCGAAGATCAAGTTGATGCCCGATGCGCGGAATATTACCGTTACCCTGATTATCGACCAGCGATCCGGGCGATTGTTGGGGGCGAATGTTTTCGGAGGAGAAGGTTCCGTCCTTCGAGCCGACGCGCTTGCCGTAGCGATACAGCACAAGCTCACGATCGACGACATCTCCCGGTTGGATTTGATCTATGCTCCGCCGTTCGCACCTCTGTGGGATCCGATCCTTGTCGCTGCCAACCAGGCAAAAAAGAAACTCTGACCCAGCGGCCAATAACCAGGAGCTTTTAGCCATTAGCCATTAGCCGTTAGCTGGAAATCCATCCCAAAGCTAAGATCAATCAGCAAGGAATAACCAAGAACCGACAACTTATAACTAAGAACCACGAACTGTCAACCACGAACTGTCAACCACGAACTGTCAACCACGAACTGTCAACCACGAACTGTCAACCTAGAACCATTTCCCATGAAAAACCTCATCATCATCGACCATCCTTTGGTGAAGCGCGACCTCACAATCCTGCGCGACAAACGCACTCCCAGCAACACTTTCCGTGCAGTTCTCCGACGAACGGGCAGCCTCATGGCGTATGAGGTTACCAGGGACCTGGCGGTCCAGCGCGTGGACGTGGTCACACCGCTGGAGAAGACCACCGGTTGTGTTGTGAAAGAATCCATTATCCTCGTTCCCATTCTGAGGGCGGGGCTCGGACTCGTCGGAGGATTTGTCGAAGTTCTTCCGGCCGCCCGCGTGGGTCACATCGGTATTTACCGCGACGAAGAAACGCTCCGTCCTGTGGACTACTATCTGAAGCTCCCGAAGAGACTGGGCCAGGCGCTCGTGCTGCTTCTCGACCCGATGCTTGCAACAGGGGGAAGCGCGGTGGCCGCAGCGACATTTCTCAAGAAGAAGGGAGCCCGGAAAATAAGATTTGTCAGCCTTGTCGCGGCCCCGGAGGGAGTTGGCACATTGATGAAAGCGCATCCGGACGTCAAGGTATATACATGTTCTCTTGATCGTGAGCTGAACGGCAAAGGGTATATCCTTCCGGGCCTGGGCGATGCCGGCGACCGGATGTTCGGCACAGACTAGACTGCCTCTTTCTTTCGTTACCCGCAATTGCCGGACGTTGGGAGGGACGTTCTTGACATTCATTCCGCTCCTGATTATATTTCAGTAGTAAGTATTGGATTTTTATGAACTTACGATGTTCGCACTCGTTGTTGATTTAGGATTGTGCCGGTTCCCCCATGCGCGACGGACTTTTCAGAAAAAAATATGACGACCTGATTGCAGTGTGCCGGAAGAACCTCCGCTCCGTTGATGAGGATCTGATCCGGCACGCCTTTGAATTCAGTTTGAAGGCACACAAGAACGATATGCGTGCCTCCGGCGAACCCTTCTTTAACCATCCCTACGAAGTCGCGATGGTGGTCGCTAAAGAAATCCCTCTCGACAATATTTCGGTCGCAAGCGCTCTCCTCCACGACGTCGTCGAAGACACCGAATACGAAATCAAAGATATCCGCGCCGAATTCGGAGATACGGTTGCCGATATCGTCGACGGAGCGACAAAAATCTCCGACATCTTCCGCGGGCATGAAGTCACTCAGGCCGAGAATTACCGCAAGATGCTCCTCTCCATGGTGAACGACATCCGCGTGATGTTGCTGAAGTTTGCCGACCGGCTCCACAACATGCGAACCCTCGAGTACCTTCCAAAAGAAAAGCAGGAACGCCTCGCGAAAGAAACGCTTGACATCTACGCTCCCTTTGCAAATCGTTTTGGCCTCGCGAAAATCAAATGGGAGCTGGAGGACCTGGCTTTCAAGTACTTGTTCCCTAAAGAGTACGAAGACATTGCCCGCCATCTGAAATCGAAGCGCAAGGAACGGGAATCGTATATCAGAAAGTTCATCGTTCCCCTCGAGAAGCAGTTGAAGACGGAGGAGCTGAAATTCGAGATAGAGGGTCGGCCGAAACATCTCTACAGTATTTATAATAAGATGTTGAATCGCACCAAGTCGCTCGATGAGATGTACGACCTGTTTGCCGTGCGTGTGATTCTCGATACCGAAAATACGAACGACTGCTTCACCGTCTACGGAATTCTCACATCAATCTACCTTCCCATTCCGGAACGATTCAAGAATTACATCTCGGTTCCCAAGAAGAACGGCTATCAGTCCATCCACGCGACGGTGGTCGGACCGGAGGGAAAAATGGTCGAAGTACAAATCCGGACGCGCGCGATGCACGAAGTTGCCGAAAATGGCGTTGCAGCTCACTGGAGGTACAAGGAGAACATCACCGGTCTGGACGAAGAACTGGAGAATTGGATATCGTGGGTTCGGGAAATCTTCGAACACGCGGACGGTGAGACTCCCGCGAAGCAATTGATGGAGAGTTTCAAACTCAACTTGTATCAGGACGAAATATATGTTTTCACGCCGAAAGGTGAGCTGAAAATCCTGCCCAAGGGCGCCACGCCGGTCGATTTCGCGTTTGCCGTTCACTCGAATATCGGCTTTCACTGCCTGAGCGCAAAGGTCAACGGCCGCATCGTTCCTCTCGACCACCTCCTTGTCAGCGGCGACCAGGTCGAAATTATCACGTCCAAAAAGCAAACGCCCAACACTGACTGGGAGCAATTCGTCGTTACGCACAAGGCGAAGGAACATATTCGGAGGTGGATCAAAGATGAGGAGAGAAAGTCTGTTTCGGACGGTCGCGACCAATGGGAGAAACGGACAAAGAAACATAAGCTTCACCTCAACGACGATGAACTGATCAAAAAGTTGAGCGACCGGTCATTGCCCGCTTTGCGGGAATTTTTCCTGAAGATTCATACCGGCGAGATCGACCCCAACGTCATCGCGGAAGACATCGCCTTGAAGATCAAACACCCTCCTCAGGAAACCCCGCACGAGGAGAAAAAAACCGGATGGGTCGAACAGTTTATCCGTACAGCAAGGAACATTACCGGTGGCATCTCCCTCGGCGGAAGCGAAGACACCTTCATGCACAATTACGCCAAGTGCTGCAATCCGATTCCCGGCGACGAGATCATCGGATTTGTCACCACCGGTGAAGGAATTAGAATTCACAGGAAATCGTGTAAAAACGTTGCAACCGTCGCAGCTGCCGAGCCGCATCGCATGGTCGAGGTAAGCTGGCCTCAGGCGAACGGCGCGGAGTTTGCCGCTGCAATCAGGGTTTCCGGGGAGGACCGGTCGGGCATGCTCAACGACATCGCGCATTCCATTTCCACGTATCAGAACACCAACATACGGGGTGTGAACATCGACGTACGGGATTCAATGTTCGAAGGTCTGGTCTTCGTAAGCGTCAAGGATACGGAGCATCTCGATCGAATCATCGAACGTCTGCGGAAAATCAAAGGTGTATCGCGCGCCGATCGTTTACTTGAATGACATAAGGTAATAGTATGGAACGAAAGAGTACGTCACCGACCTACACAAAGAAACATCTCGCCCAATACGTTGCCAAATCGTGCAATACCAACCTTGCCGACTCCGCCCAGTGGGTCGATCGCGTTCTGTGTTCGCTTCGCGACATCATGGTGAGCGCCCGCCCCGAATTGCGTATTGAAATTCGTGACTTCGGAGTGTTCGAAGTGAAACTAACCAAATCGAAACCGAAAGCAAGAAATCCACGCACCGGCGAAATAATTTTCGTGCCGCCGCGACGGAAAACACACTTCAAACCGGGCAAGCTGCTCAAGAGTTTTCTTTCGAAGCCTCTTGACGGCAAGTCGGCTTTGTCCGTCGCGCGGGATCATCAATCCACCGGCTCGGTGAAATAATCCCGGTGCCGAAGGCGGATCGTTATCTTGGAATCGATTATGGGAGCAAACGCATCGGCGTAGCCGTTAGCGACCCGCTTAACATTCTGGCTCGCGGGATTTGTGTCATTCCGTATTCTCAAAAAGCTGTCCGTGAAGTCAAGCGTCTGGCTGAAGAATTCAACGTTTCAACGATTGTGGTCGGAATGCCGCTGAATTTAAAAGGCGAAAAAGGGCAGAAGGCGCTCGAGGTTGACCGGTTCGTCGATCTCCTAGGAGCCGAAGTGAGCGCAACCGTCGTGAAATGGGATGAGCGTTTTACGACCCGGCGTGTTCATCAAACGCTGCGGGAATTGGGACTGAAGAAAAGCAAGCGGGAGGCAAAGGACACAATCGACGAAATGGCCGCCGCGATGATCCTTCAGTCGTATTTGGATAATCTCAAACATCGCCAGGCCCGGGCATAAGATATGGATTATCGTGACGTTGAAGAATTCATAGAGGAAGGGGAGGGATTCCGGGTGGAGTTCAAGCGGCGCATATCTTCGCCTGAAAAAATCTCGAGAACGATTATCTCATTCGCGAATACAAAGGGCGGAACGATCCTGTTCGGTGTCGACGATGACGGTTCCATCGTTGGGGTCGAAAGCGAGAAATCCGAAGTCGATTTGATCGAAACCGCCGGCAGGGAGTACTGTGACCCGCAAATTCATCCGCGGATCGAGATCGTTCCCGTCGACGGGAAAGATGTCATCCTCTGTCACATCGATGAGAGCAGGACCAAGCCGCATTTTTTCCTTGGAGAGCACCATGAGAACGACCGGCCCAACGGCGACCGGACGGAAAGTACGCGCGTGTATATTCGCGTCAATGACAAGACTGTGATGGCCAGCCGGGAAACTGTCAGGATTCTTCAAAATGAGAACCCCGACGCACCGCCCCTCAAAGTTGCGATCGGAGAGAACGAGCGGCGTTTGTTCACCTACCTCGATCAACATGAACGGATCACACTCCGGGAATTCGGACGACTCGTGAACGTCAGCGACCGCCGCGCCTCACGGATCATCGTACGGCTCGTCCGCGCCGGCGTCATCCGGATTCATACTCACGAGCGGGAGGAATTTTTCACTCTGGGGAGCGACCTGACGCGCTGATGCCGGTTCAGGTTCACTCGACATTCCTGATTCTGGGCGCCCGGCTCCCGGGCCTCGTCCCCGTTCTCGTCACCATGTGCTTGTGTCCGGCAAAGACCGCGACTGGAATAACCATTGCGCTTTCGGGAATTCCCGTCTATCCCTTTTGGCGATGGCGCAATCGAAAGGAAGGAACAACATGAATCGTGTTATGAATTCTGAATACATGGAGTGGGCAAAAACCCACTCGCAGTGCCGTTACAATCTCTGCAACAGCGGCATCCTTCATTACCGGATGAGTGATTTGCCGGTCGCGATAGAACAGCTGGAATTGAACGGAGGCGGTCCGTATGGATACGAGCCTCTCCTCAATGCAATTGCTGCAAAATATGAGGTCAGGTCGGAAAACGTCATGACGACTCTTGGGACATCCATGGCAAACTTTGTCGTCATGGCGGGAATTCTTGAGCGTGGAGATGAGATTCTCGTCGAGCATCCGACGTATGAACTGTTGTTGTCCACGGCTCGATACTTCGATGTCAGCATCAGGAGATTCTATCGACGGTTCGAGAACGACTTCCGGATTGATGTCGATGAGATCAAGCGGGCTGTCTCCCCCAGGACGAAGCTGATTATCGTAACAAACCTTCACAATCCCTCCGGAGTGGTCGCCGGCAACGATACACTGGTCGACATCGGAAAGATTGCCGGGAGTGTGGGCGCGCACGTCCTCGTCGATGAAGTCTATCTCGGTGCGCTGTTCGAAAAAACTCCACGGTCTTCGATTCATCTCGGGGATGAATTCATTGTCACGAACAGTCTCACGAAGGTCTACGGGTTGGGCGGTCTGCGGTGCGGATGGGTGCTTGCCGGGCCGGGGTTCATCCGGAAACTTTGGCGGTTGAACGATCTGTTCTACGCGAACGCTCCATTTCCGGCAGAACAGCTGAGCACAGTTGCATTATCCCATCTGGACCGGATTGCCGCACGCTCTCAGGACCTGCTCGCGGCGAATCACGCCGTGCTGAATGCCTTTCTGGACTCGCGGAGAGACATTCAGGTTGTGCGACCGGGTTTCGGGACGGTTGTCTTTCCCCGTTTGGTAAAAGGTGACGTCGACAAATTGCCCCTGAGAGAACAGTATGAAACCTCGGTGGTCCCGGGACGCTTTTTTGAGATGCCCGGACATTTTCGTATCGGCATCGGCTGCGACACCGGGACGCTGAAATTCGGATTGGAACGGCTGGGAGCCGCACTGGATGATTACCCGTATGAGGTTTAGTGTTGCTTCTCAACCCGTGCTTCACTATCTTTCAAGATAAGGGTTGCAGAAATGTGAACTGTGTCCCAATCGGCAAGTCGGGAATGGGCACTCTAAAAAAATATTTTTCTATCAAGCTGGAATGGTGGATAATCGTGAACGCCCGGTCATGAAAAAGACGGAAGAGAAACGGGGAACGGAGACTCTCCTCCTCGTCGAAGATGAAGAGATGTTGCTGGATTTGATGAAAACTCTTCTTGAGGCAAGAGGGTATCATGTGTTGACTGCTCGCGACGGTGTTGAAGCCATTGACGTGTTCACCCGCCACAAAGACGAAATTGACGTCGTCATTTCAGACATGGGATTGCCGAAACTTGGCGGCTGGGAAGCGTTTCAGAAGATGAGGGAAATACGAAGTAACGTCAACGTCATTCTGGCCAGCGGCTATTTTGATATCAATCTGAAAGCGGAAATCATCAAGGCCGGGGCGAAGGATTTTGTCCAGAAACCGTATGACCCCGATGAGATCACAGAAAAAATCCGGGAAGTAATCTCTAAATCAAAGAAGTGATGCGTCGGGGGTCTGAGAGTTCAGAATTCTGAGGAGCTCGAAGACCGCGATACCATAGGCAACTGCTGCATTCAATGATTGTTTCACGCCGAACATGGGGATCTCTATTGCGGTGTCTGCCTGAGCGACGATATCTTTGGATACGCCGCTGATCTCGCCGCCGATTACAATACAGATGGGAAAATCCTTCTTCGCTATGGAATGGTAGTCCCTGCTCTCATCCGTGTGTTCCAGGACGCACAATCGGATGCCTCGGGATTTCAATTCGCCGATCACTGTCATGGGGTCGGGGCGATACTCCCAGGGCACGGTCAGCGTCGAACCAAGGGCGGTTTTCTCGATTTCTTTTCGCGGCGGATGTGGAGTGTAACCGCACAGGAAAAGCTTGGAAATGCGGGCCCCGTCGGACGTACGGAAGATCGAACCAACGTTGTAGAGGCTTCGGATGTTGTCCAGTAGCACATAAACGGGATGGCGTTGGGCCGTCCTGAGTTGCTCTGCCGTAAATCGTTGCCGGGAAATTTCATCGTGTGATAATTTGCGCATGGTGAATGAATATAGACAAATAGATTGAAAGTTCCATCGCACTACCCGATCCGTGATATGGTTTCGGCGCGTGGTCAGGGTGCAGCCAGGAGTGACGCGAACTGTTCTATTGATTCCCTTCATGGAATTTCGTATATTACCAAGCTCAGAAATAGTTGATTCCGCATTGAAATCGAGGAAATTGGTCATCGCCATCGACGGTCCCGCCGCCTCGGGTAAGAGTACCACCGCGAAACTCACAGCCGAACGACTGGGGTATTTGCACATTGATACCGGGGCTATGTACCGGGCAATGACGTTGAAGGTGCTTCAGGAAAAGATTTCTCTGGATGATCACGCAAGAATCGGAAAGCTTGCGGAGAAAACCGAGATCAGATTCCGTCGTGAGGACGGCGATGTGCGGGTTCTCCTGGATAATCAGGACGTCACCAAAGCCATCCGTAGCCGGCCGGTGACGAGCAGGGTGAGCGCCGTGAGCGGCATTAAGAAGGTGCGTGAAGTGATGGTGCGCGAACAGCGCCGCATGGGGGAAGAAAGCGGAATCGTTCTGGAGGGAAGAGATATTGGAACCGTCGTGTTCCCCGACGCAGACCTTAAGATTTACATGGTGGCCGATGTGGAAGAGCGTGCCCGTCGCCGTCAGCGTGAGATGAAAGAGCAGGGTGTGGAAGTAGATGTCAGCTCATTGAAAGAAGAGCTTGACGATCGAGACCGCCAGGATTCAAAAAGGGATATCAGCCCTTTGAGGAAGGCTGACGATGCGTTTGTCCTCGATACGTCGAACATGACAATCGACGAGCAAGTCGAGTTCATAGTGGAAAAAGCAAAAGAAGCTATGGGTCAACCGGAGAAAATAACTACTTGAAAGTTACTGTCGATAAGAGCGCAGGATTTTGCTGGGGTGTCGTTCGAACGGTCGATATCGCTGAATCGGAGTTGAAATCCCTCGAGAAGGGACAGGAGTTGTATTGTCTCGGTGATATCATTCATAATCCTATGGAGATCAAGCGGCTCGAAGACGAGGGACTCAAGACGATTACTCATGCCGACCTTCCGAAAATTAAGAATGGCAAGGTGTTGATACGTGCACACGGCGAACCTCCGGAAACCTATGCGTGGGCCCGACAATTGGGGATCGAGCTGATCGATGCGACGTGCCCCGTGGTGTGGAAGGTGCAGCAGCGCCTCAAGAAATTCTACGACCAGGGCTTTCAGGTTGTGATTTATGGAAAACGGGACCATGCGGAAGTTATTGCATTGGTCGGACAGACGGACGGCAAGGCTATTGTCATTAAATCCCTGGAGGAAATCAGCAAGGTTGATTTGACCCGCAAGACCGTACTCTTCTCCCAAACAACGATGGATAAAGAGACTTTTTACAAGCTGAGGGACGAATTCAAAAGGCGAATCACAGAGATTATCGTAGACTCTTTCGACGAGGAAGCGCAGGAGTTCCACGCAAAGGACACGATCTGCGGACAGGTTTTCGGCCGTGACAAGAAGCTGAGAGATTTCGCGAATCAGAATGATATCATGATTTTCGTTGCAGGCAAAAATAGTTCGAACGGCAAAGTGCTGTATCATATTTGCCAGGAAGCCAATCCACGAACGTATTTCGTGGAGGTTGAATCCGAGCTTCGACCCGAGTGGTTCGAAGGCGTTGAAACGGTGGGCATCAGCGGCGCCACGTCGACTCCCCAGTGGCTGATGGAACGGGTAAAGGTCAAGATCGAGGAAATGTTTTCCGTCCTGCAACCGGCTACCCTGTAAGAATTTGCAAAAAGTCATCCTAATTAACACTTTCACAACGAACATGTCTTCATCGGTGTCCGGCGCGTTGATGACTTGCGCGCTATGACGATGATGGAGATCTGAGAACGATCAATGAGCCAGATGGTTCTCATAGAAGGAGTATGAATGGCTGAAGAGCAAAAAGAAGCACCGTACCAGGAAATACCGACACAGACACTGGAAGGCACGACCCGACGAAGGACGAACCAATCCAACCCGAAGAACTCTCCCGCGCCAAAAATGAATGGCGGAAGGAGACGTGCGATCGCTGAGATCGAGGAGCACGAGTATTCGGACCAGGAACACCAGGAGCTCTCGAAGCTGTACGATCAGACTTTCGGAAGCGTCCAGGAGGGACAGATCGTCAGAGGAAATGTGGTTTCCATCAACGATCATGGCGTCTCAATCGATATTGGATTCAAATCGGAGGGCCTCGTTCCGCTCACCGAGTTCCCGAACATCGACGAGCTCAAACCGGGAGACGAAGTCGAGGTATTTCTTGAGAATGTCGAAAGCAAGGATGGTCAGCTCGTCCTCTCGCGCAAGCGGGCGGACTACATGCGCATCTGGGAACGCATAACAAAGGCGCATGAAACGGGTGAAGTCCTTCAGGGGAAGATTACCCGCCGCATCAAAGGCGGTTTGGTCGTCGACCTCATGGGACTTGATGCGTTTCTTCCGGGCTCGCAGATCGACATTCGACCCGTGCGCGATTTCGACCTCTTCCTGTCCAAGACGATGGATTTCCGCGTCGTAAAAGTGAATACTCCGAATGAAAATGTTGTTGTCAGCCACAAAGTACTCATCGAAGAAGAAATCGCGGACCAGCGCAACGCGATTCTATCACAGCTTGAAAAGGGACAGGTTCTCGAAGGCAGCGTAAAGGCTATTACCGACTTCGGCGTGTTCATCGACCTCGGCGGCGTCGACGGTCTTATCCACATCACGGACCTTTCATGGGGGCGCGTGAATCATCCCTCCGAAATCGTGAAACTGGATCAGAAAATCAATGTCGTTGTGCTTGACTTTGACGAGACCAAGAAGCGCATCTCGCTCGGCTTGAAACAGCTGCAGCCGCATCCGTGGGAAAATATCGAAACGAGGTATCCCGTCGGAACGAAAGTGCTCGGCAAAGTCGTTTCCATGGCGGACTACGGCGCCTTCATCGAGATAGAAAAAGGTATCGAGGGTCTCATTCATATTTCCGAAATGAGCTGGACACAACACGTCAAGCATCCTTCACAAATCGTCTCCATGGGTCAGATGGTGGATGCCATTATCCTGAGCATGGATAAGGACAACAAGAAAATCTCTCTCGGCATGAAGCAGCTCGAGCCCGACCCGTGGCTCAACCTGCTCCAGAAGTACCCTGTCGGTTCAAAACACACCGGCATCGTCCGGAACCTGACGAACTTCGGGGTCTTCGTCGAGCTCGAAGAGGGATTTGACGGACTCATCCACATCTCCGATCTGTCGTGGACAAAGAAGATTCGCCATCCGGCAGAGATCGTGAAAAAAGGTGAGAAGATTGATGTAGTGATTCTCGGGATCGACGTTCGAACAGCGAAGGATTTCCCTCGGACATAAACAGGTGAGGGACAATCCATGGGATTCCTTCGAGGAAGCCTATAAGGTCGGTACTGAAACGGAGGGCAAAGTGGTTCGCATCATCGAAAAAGGCCTGATTGCTGAGTTGCCTCTGGGTGTCGACGGCTTTGTGCCCGTTTCACAGCTCTCGGCTATTCCCGTCAAAAAAATTGCCGACGCCTTCCATGTCGGCGATTCGCTCAATATGAAGGTGATCGAATTCGACAAGGAGAGTAAAAAGATCGTGCTCTCGGTCATCGATTTCCTGAAAGGAAAAGAACAGAAACTGATCGACGATTATGTGAAAAAGCATAAGCTGTCTCCGATGACGTTGAAGGATGTCGCGGTCGTTGAAGGCAAGTCCATTGAACTTCCACCCGACCTTCTGGACGAACAATCGCCTCCATCGGAATACTTGCTGTAAACATACTCCGTTTTCAACAATCTAAGGTCAAAGAGTTGTCTTTGTGGACAACTCTTTGTATTTTATGAAGATGTTGAAGGTTTCTTTTCATACGCTGGGTTGCAAGGTGAACTTCGCGGAGACCTCGACGATCGGCCGGCAGTTCCTCGACCGCGGGTTTGAGGTCGTCGGATCAGGTGAGCCCTGCGATGTGGTCGTCTTGAACACGTGCAGCGTCACGGAGCGGGCCGACCGTGAATGTCGTCAAATCATCCGCCGTGTGCTTCGCCATTCCCCCCATGCATACGTGATTGCCTCCGGCTGCTACGCCCAATTGCGGCCCGATGAAATTGCTTCCATTGAAGGTGTTGACCTGCTGCTCGGAGCGAAAGAAAAATTCCGCGTGTTTGATTTTGAACAGAACTTCACCAAGAGGGCTCTACCCCAGATGTTTGTATCCTGCATCGATGAAACGCTGGAGTTTGAAGCGGCATGCTCCGGGGAGAACGACGGCCGCACACGGGCGTTTCTTAAGATTCAGGATGGATGTGATTACGGCTGCGCATTCTGCACCATCCCGCTTGCTCGCGGGGGCAGCCGCAGCCAATCATCCAGCGCGGTACTCGAACAGGCCCGGGCGCTCGCTGACCGGGGTTATAAAGAGATCGTTCTCACGGGCGTGAATGTCGGCGATTTTGGGAGAATGTTGAGTACCAGCCTTCTCAAGCTTCTCGAGGCGCTTGACGCTGTTGACGGCATTGAACGAATCCGGATCAGTTCCATCGAGCCGAACCTGTTGACCGTGGAGATGGTCGATTTCATCATGCAATCCAATAAAATCTGCCATCACTTTCATATTCCTTTGCAGAGCGGGAGCGACACGATGTTGAAGCGCATGCGCCGGAGATATCTCACCCCCGAGTACAAGGAGATCGTTGAATATGTGAAGCGACGGGATCCCGATGCAGGTATCGGGGTGGACGTCATTGTTGGATTCCCCGGCGAAACCGACGACTTGTTCGACGAAACGCATTTGATGCTGGCCGATCTCCCGGTATCCTATCTCCACGTGTTCACGTATTCTGAACGACCGAATACTCCCGCGGCGGGGTTTCCGGGAAAGGTCGAACCGAAAGTCCGCGCTGAACGAAGTGAAATGCTGCGGATTCTCAGTCAGAAAAAACGCCATGCATTTTCTTCCTCCTTCGTCGGCAGAGAACTTGAGGTGTTGTTCGAAACGGTGTCAGCGAACGGCCGCCTGTCGGGTTTCTCGGAGAATTACATCCGCGTTGAAGCGGAGGCGGAAAAGCCGATCTCGAACGAGATTCGAAACGTAAAAATTATCGGTCTGGCAGACGATCATTGCCGGGGCGAAATAGTCACCCCGGTCGGGGGAGGGGCGATCGCACAACCGGTCTCTTATGATTGTGTCTTGTCGTAGGCGGGGAATACGTCCGATTTCCCAATTCATGTTGAACGAAGAATTTCTGGAACGTTTATGAGATATGTCCTGCTCTGCACCATTATTATGTCACGGGTTGCCTTCTCTCAGTCATTCGTTGATTGTTCCGGATCTCTGCTGGCCTCCGAACGGTCGTTCTTCGGGCCGCCTTCGTCGGCGACGTCATTCGGGAGGCCGCTCTCGTTTGCGGGTTCTGAATCAAGTGCACCGTCGGAAAAGAAGAGCGTTCCCCTGTCGGCAATCTATTCGCTGATATTGCCGGGCATGGGCGAACTCTACGTGGGAGACTACAGCGTCGGCAAGTATTTCACGGTTGCGGAGGTTTCGCTGTGGATAACGTGGACAGGTTTTCAGATGTATGGGGGCTGGGTTCAAACGGATGCGCGTAACTACGCGGTTCAACATGCCGGCGTTATCACCGCAGGTAAAAACGACCAGTATTTTATTGATATCGGCAATTTTCAAAATGTGTATGCATTCGACCAGGAAATGCTCAGGGAGCGCAATCCATACCAGACATACGACATCAATTCATCAAGTTTCTGGAGCTGGGACACCGATGCAAACCGGGAGCACTATCGCCAACTGCGTATCCTCAGCGATGACTCGTACAATGATTCCCGGTATGTTATCGCGGCAGTGGTCATCAATCACCTGGCAAGCGCCATTAACGCGGCGCGCAATGCTATTTCACACAATAAGAACGTTGCACAATCGTCATTACTCGATGTTCATGCCAGCCTCATCGGAGGAATCCAGCACACGAATGGGATTCTCATCACGTTTTCGAGAAACTTCTAACGTCGCCCTCGATCATCATTTTTAGACCGACGGCAGAGCCAGGTACTTTCCATGCGCAATATCAAGTTGCTCCTCGAGTACGACGGAACCGGCTACGTCGGTTGGCAACGTCAAGCCTCCTCTTCCGATGCCGTTGAAGAAAACGGCCGGAGTATCCAGGGGGAAATAGAATCCGTTCTGGAAAAAATACTCCAGTCGAAAGTAAATCTCGTTGGTGCCGGCAGAACCGACGCCGGCGTTCATGCGCGCGGACAGATCGCCAACTTCCGGACCGATTCCATCCTCTCCGCGGATCAGATAAGAGGAGGGTTAAACGGTCTCCTGCCTGAAGACATCGTCGTGCATTCAGTTGAAGAAGTGGCGTTCGATTTTCATGCGCGCTATAGCGCGAAAGGCAGAGTGTATTCGTATCTGATCAGTCTGAACCCGTCCGCCATTGGCCGGAACTATTCCTGGCATGTTAAGTATCAGCTGGAGTTCGGCGCCATGCAAACAGCCGCCCGGCAGATCCTCGGTACCCATGACTTTGAATCGTTCTGCAAAGCAAATGCAGACGTTGAGCACCATCTCTGTACCATAGCGCATTCGTCGTGGTCGGCACTGCCCACGGCCTTGCGGTACGAAATCCAGGCGGACAGATTCCTTCACGGCATGGTTCGTGCGCTCGTCGGGACGATGGTTGACCTCGGGAGGGGATACACATCGCCGGGCGATTTCGAAGCAATAATGGTGAAGAAAGATAGAAAGGAAGCTGGTATGTCGGCTCCGGCAAGAGGACTGGTGCTCGAAAGAGTTGTTTACTGACGATGTTTGACAATTGTCACCGTTTATGATACATTAATTGGATGGAAAAGAACCTTTTCGAAGTTTTATTGGGATTTTCGCTAACATACGATGGCTGAAGTACTTGGCGACATAGTCTTTATTCTCTTCCTTGTTCTGGCAAACGGTTTTTTTGTCGCTGCCGAGTTCGCCATGGTCAAGGTGCGATTATCGCAGCTCGAAGAACGGATCAAGCAGGGATACCGGAGGGCAGTCGTAGCGAAGCATATCGTCGAACATATCGACGCATATCTTTCTGCCACCCAGCTGGGAATTACTCTCTCCAGCTTGGGACTCGGCTGGGTCGGTGAGCCGCTGCTGGCGGATTTGCTCGCCGGACCGTTCGCGGCACTCGGCATTGTTGGAGAAAGGGCGCTTCATGCCATCTCGTTTGCCGTCAGTTTCGGGATTTTGACTTTCCTGCTTATCATCCTTGGTGAATTGGGTCCGAAGTCTTACGCAATCCGCCATGCCGAAGCTACGTCGTACATGACGTCGCTGCCACTGCAGCTATTCTACCGGATTTTCAAGCCTGTCATCTGGGTCTTAAACCGTTCGGCGAACGTCATGCTTCGTTTTCTGGGCATTCCACTCACCCGCGCGGGAGAAATGTACCACTCGGCGGAGGAATTGGAAATCATCGTAAATGAGGGGGCGAAAAGCGGCGTTCTGAACAAAACGGAGCAGGAGCTCATAACAAGCATCTTCGAGTTCTCCACGACGACCGCCAAGGAGATCATGGTCCCGCGCACCGAAATGGTTGCGCTCGATATCAATAAGCCCCGGGAACATCTAATCCGCATCGTCACCGAGGAGGGATACTCCCGTCTGCCTGTGTTCAAAGAATCTCTCGACAACATCGTCGGGATCATTTACACGAAGGATCTCATCAACCTGCTCGAAGACCGGGACTTGATCGTTATTCAGGATATTCTACGACTCCCGTATTTTGTGCCGGAATCCGTAAAGATCAGCAAACTGATGCGTGACCTTCAGGGCCAGAAATTACACATGGCGGTCGTGGTCGATGAGTTTGGGGGAACACAGGGAATCGTGACGATGGAGGATATCCTCGAAGAGATCGTGGGTGAGATTCATGATGAATACGATGAGGTTTTGAAAGACGTAGAGCAATCGACGGATGGATCCGTGCTTATCAACGCCCGGATCAGCATCAAGGACTTTAACGACCGGTTCGGAGAAGTTATCCCGGACGACGCCGAGTATGACACGCTGAGTGGATTTCTCAATAAAATCACGGGAAGGATCCCGGAAATGCAGGAAGAGATAAATTTCAATAACCTTCATTTTACGGTCGTGAAAAAAAGCCAGCGCCGGATCAGGCAGGTGAAGATGCGGAAAACAAGTCAAGTTGCGCCGTAGTGGCTCAGCGGGGAAAATTCAGTCCGCAGCTATTCGTGAGTTGGTGCGCTCATCGAGGTTCTTGGAACAGGGTCTCCTACAGCAGAACTCTCCATGTCAGAATCCTCAGAGCTGGCGTCTCCTGTAAACCATAGAAAACAATGACTCCTCAAGATCCGATTCCCAGGGGGTTGCTTGGAAGAGCTGCCGAACGGCTCTCCAGTGCCATCAGAGGCTCATCCCGTGGCGTCGAGGATGTCGCAGTGTCTCTGATTCCCCAGGCGGGCAAGTCCGTCGCTGGGTTTTTGTCTTCAGTCCTGATTGCACGCGGATTGGGGCCATCGGGGCTGGGGCAATTTGCTCTGGTTACGAGCGTCTCTGATTCTGTGACGATTCTTTCCGACCTGGGAGTCGGACAAACGGCGCTACGATACGCCTCACTTTCAGCCTCTCATAACGACACTGCCGGCCAGCTGGCAGTGCTCCGCTGGGCATTCCGCCTCCGCCTTCTCATTACGCTTCTGATGGTCGTGGTTCTGTTCCTGGCTGCCCCGTTTCTGAGCGCCCGGGTCTGGCATGTCGATGGTCTCACGCTGCCGCTTCGCATCGGACTTTTCATCGCGGTGTTCGGAGCACTGGCAGTGGTTCCCTCTCTGTATTTCCAATCGTTGAAACGGTTCAAGATGAATTCGTTTGTGCTGACGGGACAGACTCTCATCACTCTGGCTGGAGTGGCAATTCTGGCAGTGCTTGGCATCTGGTCGGTTCCTGGAGTTGTGACCGTTATGGCCCTCGCCGCGGCTATCGGGGCATTTCTTTTCTTGTCCCGGGTTCCGAGAGAAGCCATCTTCCAACGAAGGGGGCCAAACGCTTCTCAACGGAAGGGATTGAGAGAAATCTGGAAGGTCCCATTGTCTGAACAGACTAAGAAGAGCGTTCTCGACAATGCCACCGGCTCGCAATTCGCAGTCTATCTTCTCCTGTCGACAGTCATTGTCATGATTACACTGCGATTGGATGTCTGGATGATGGGTGTCTATCTTGACAAAAGTGCAATCGGACTGTACAACGCGGCCTCGCGATTGGCGCTGCCGCTAACGCTGGTTCTGGGCGCTCTCAATACCGCATTGTGGCCCCGCGCTTCGTCACTGCGTTCTATGGAGGAAGTGAGATCCTTGCTTTCGAAGACGTTTAAGGCAAGTGCTCTGGTTGCGGCTGCGGGTATCGTGTACGCGTTGTTCGTCCCGTTGCTCGCCCCGTTCATTTTCGGTGAAGCATACAGGCAGAGTGTGCGCCTTGCACAGCTCCTCTCACTGGGTCAGTGTGTGGCAATTCTGTTCAATCCGGTTGCTGTCATCGGATACTCGATTGGTATGGCGCGGGTCTACTGGGTCGTTAATCTTATTCAGTTGTGTTTGGTTTTTACAATGCTGATAATTCTCCTCCCGGTCTATGGCCCGGTGGGCGCCGCGGTCACCTTTGTTGTAAGTACCGTCGTCGGCAGCTTGATTGTGGGCGCTATTCTTTTGCGAAAAACGCATCGGCGTTTTGCCGGTAAATCTGCGCCGCTCGGGTGAGTAGGTATGCATGGATGAAATACCGGGACGGGTTCAGTAAAATGTGCGTGCGAAAATGATCCTCTTCATTATGCTGCGAAGAACATTAGGGAGGCTCCGTGCGTTCGTTTTTGGGGATCTGCAAAAACGAATTCATCGCGCCTCAGCCTCAGCTTACGATGCAGCCGCGAGATCCTTTCCCGACCGCATAGTTCTTCCAAAAGTCTTTGGCAAACGCATGCCGGAGCGCGTCGTGGAATTGCTTCTGACGCGCCTCTCATTTTTCCGTGGAGCGAAAGTACTCGATATCGGGTATGCAAATATCATGGCATGCCATCGCCGTATGTTGTTGGATTTGCCCGGTCCCAGGATAATCACGGGGCTCGATATCGCAAAGCCCGCGTTTGATGCTTCCCGTTATTACGACTTCACTGTCACCGAGGACATCACGCACACATCGCTGCCGTCTGAGAGTTTTGACCGGGTTTGGTGCATTTCGACACTTGAACACATTGGTTTGGACAATTCACAGTACACTTCCGACTTTGTGGTGGAAGAGAACATGGTGCATGCGGCCGTGTCGGAAATGGTGCGAGTCGTAAAGAAGGGTGGAAGCGTGCTTATTACAGTTCCATACGGCAAGGCGGAAAACCATGGATGGTTTCAAACCATGGATAAAGAACGGTGGCAGGGCATGCTGAATCCAGTTAGATCTTTCTGTACTGTGAGAGAATGGTACTTCCGCCACTCGCAACAGAAGGGGTGGTTTGTAGTTGCGCCGGAAGACCTGGCGGAGGTTAGGTACTTCGATCAACAAAACTCCGGTGCGGCCGGTCTTGCCGCCGTGTACATCACAAAAAAAACTAGCGCACCGATGGTTGAACAGGTCGTAGGACGATACTCGCCCCATTATTTTGTCGCCCATAGTTGGCTCTTCGCTAGGCGCATGAAGATCGAGGGGTCCACGCGCAGGGTGCTGACCGGCAGATTCCGGGGACTTGTCTTCAACTTTCTGGTTTCATGGAGCAGGAGCTTTTTCATGTTCACCGGTCCTGAGTTTTGGGGACGAATGTTGCCCCGGAATTACTTCATCGTTGCAAGGAGAATTGAATCGTGAACATCGTCCTTGATGCCACAGTCTTCGAAGAACCGATCACCGGCATCGCGAAGGTGACGCTGTTCCTCTACCGGCATTGCCTTCGCCTCATGCCGTCATTGGTGGTTACGGGGCTTCACCGGCGACCGCTCAAGACGGCGATCGATCCCGCCATCCGCCCGGCGGCGGCGGGGACATTCCTTCCTAAGGCAGCGTGGCGCAAAGTGGTCTTGCCGGTGATGTTGTTTCTGCGTCGGGACAGTCTCGCGCATTTTCCTAGTAACGGAGATATTCCCTCGCTCGTAAAGAACAGGACCGTGATCACAACTCTCCACGATGTGCTGCCTCTAACGATTCCGGACTACTTCACTTCATCCGGTGAACTCGAGGCGTATAGACGAGGAAAACAGGCCGACATTTTCCGTTCGGACCTCTTGATCACGGATTCGATGTTCTCGAAGCAGGAGATCTTGAAGCATTTCATCGTCAGGAAAGAACCGTACGTCATATATCCGGGTTGCACCCTCGAGATTGGCCGTCGCGAATTGCATTTGGGAGCAGAATGGGGCGATGAGTTTTTTCTTTACGTCGGTGGTTACGATCCCCGGAAGGGAATAGAGCAACTCTTGACGGTATTCCTCGACCTTCATCGGGAAAAGAAATTGTTGAGCAAACTCGTACTGACCGGATCTCCAAACTATTTTTCTTCCAGGCTTAAGAACCTCATCCAGGAAGGGACGCAATCGGGCTTCGTCGAAGAAAAGGGATACGTCTCCGATGACATTCTGGCCGGCCTTTATGAGCGCGCGAAGGCACTCATCTATCCGTCAAAGTATGAGGGGTTTGGACTTCCTGCGTTGGAAGCGATGCAGCTTGGTTGTCCGGTTGCTACAACTTGATCTACCTCGCTGCCGGAGGTTTGTGGCGCCGCCGCCTGCTACTTTGAGCCGGAGGATGGTCGGGATTTTGCCGCAACACTGATGGAATTGGAGAGTAATAGCGTGATCCGTGCAGAAATGGTTCGCACAGGTCGAGAGCAAGCGGCGAAGTTCACATGGGAGAAAGCTGCTGCCGATTTTCTCGGGGCAGTCGAACTCACGGTCGTAGGGCAAGGTCACGGTGGCAAGAGAGCCGCATCCCATGAGTGACAGAGAACGTGCCGCATGCACCGGGCGAGAGGTGGGTGAATGTCAAGGATGAACGTTTCCCTCGTCTGCACAGTGTTCAACGAGGCGGACAACATTGAGAGTTTTCTCAACTCCATTTTTGCCATGTCGCGTCTGCCGGATGAAGTTATTATTGTCGATGGGGGTTCCGCAGACGGGACCGCTGGTGTGATACAACGGTTCGCAGCGAATCATCCCACCGTAAAGTTAATCGTCGAACCCGGGGCAAACATAGCACGCGGCCGCAATGTTGCCGTAGAACATGCCCGGTATGAGTCCATTGCATTCTCGGATGCCGGCTGCAAACTGGACGTTCACTGGTTGGAACGAATCGCCGCTCCGATGGAAGAAGATCAACCGGCCGATGTTGTCGGGGGCTGGTCAGAAATGGATCCCGCGACGGCATTTGAGCGATGGTTGAGTTTGTTACAGCGACCTTTCGAGAAGCTCGATCCCCGCACGTATCTGCCATCCGCGAGGTCCCTTGCGTTGAAAAAGGAATGTTGGAAGGCGGTCGGGGGATTTCCAGAGCATCTGACGAGATGGGGGGAAGATACGGCTTTTCTCCGGAAGCTTAAGGACCGGGGGTTTCGTTTTATCCTAGTGCCAGACGCACTGGTGTACTGGAGACCCCGGAGGACGATGAAGGACTTCTGGATTCAACAACATCAGTACGGTCGGGGAGACGGGGAAGCCCGGCTCTACACCCTCTTCAATGTCAAAAGAACCGTCTTTGTTCTTTCTCCATGGCTTCTAATTCTCGGAATATTTTTTTCGCCGGGTTTGAGCCTGCTTTCGTTTGGAATTCTGGTCTTCGGTTTCTTCCGGATCGTAGTACCTTTCAGGCCTCGGGGAGTTCCCCGGTGGAAGGTTGTTCCAATGTTGGCGCTGGTTATGATTTCGGAGACCGCGCAGCTCACCGGATATGTTCGGGGTCGCGTGCGAAGAGCGCCGGGTCCCCGGGAAGAACATGTTGTGATGTGCATGTTTAGCGGGCTGGAGAGTGTCCCACCCGTTGTCAACGAGGGGATGAGCCTCGCAGATCGCGGCTACGATGTCCGGCTTCTCGGTATTCGTTACACTCGTGCCCAATCGGCAGGCGAGGATCTGGCCCCTCGTCTCCGTCTCACTCGAATGACGATCCTTTCGCGTAGGATCCTCGGGGACGGTGATGCGTTCGAAGGCATTCGTTATGCAGAAGTGGCATTCCGGTCATTCTTCTGGAGCCTGTTCAGGAAGGTCGACCTGTATGTTGCGCACGATCTGGTTGTTCTCCCATTTCTTTACGTTGCCGCCCGGCTCCGCGGCAAGCCGATCGTGTACCGCGCCCACGAACTCTGGCCGGAGCAGTCAAACAACTACCCGCGTGCCCGATTGTGGTCGAGGCTGGATAGATTTTTTTCACGCCGCGTTGACCTCATTGTCACTCCCGAAGTGAACCGCGCCCGCGTTTATCTTGAAGAGTATGCAGCCCCCCGCATGCCCACCGTTATTTTCAATTGTTCACGCCTGAGAGAGCGCCCGCAGCGATCGACGTTGAAGCCGCGAATGGTCGAACGGGGTATCGGCGCCCGGTTCATTGTTTACTACCAGGGCGGCATCAGCTCGTTGCGGGCTACGGACAAACTTGTGGAGTCGATGCGATATACATCTGACGATGTCGCGCTGGCTCTCGCCGGCCCCATGCATGAGCAGTTCGCCGCCTGGTTCCCCGATTTTGTCGCGCAGCATCAACTGCAGGATCGCATACTGCATCTGGGGGATATTCCGCACGGTGAGCAATTATTTGAACTTTGTTCCGGGGCGAATGTTGGTGTCGCCTTTGCGAAGGGGGATTGCCGCAACAATCTCTTCAGCGCGACCGCGACCAACAAGCTGTTCGAGTACATGATGATGGGCATTCCTCTCCTGACGTTGGACTATCCAAGCTATCGGGATCTCATCGAAAAGGAGGAGATCGGTATATGTGTCGACTCGGAGAATCCTGAGAGCATTGCTGCCGGCATCATGAAAATGTACGGGGATCCGGCTCATGCCGTTGAGATGGGCATCCGGGCCCGGAAGCTCGCAGAGGAGAAATTCAACTGGGAGAAAGAATTTCCTCGACTCCTGCAGGAATACGAAAACCTTCTTGAGAGAAAATAAGGCATGACTCAATCCGTTTACTTTTCCGTGGTTATTCCCACGTTCAACCGGCAACATATGCTCGGGGAGTGTTTGCAATCGCTTGAAAGACAATCTTTTCCTTTGAATCGATTCGAAGTCATCGTGATCGATGACGGGTCCACGGACGGGACAGCGGAGGCGATGGCTGACTTCAAAAAACGGTCCGGGCTCAACATTTCATTTTATTTGGAGAAGCACGGTGGTCCGGGCAATGCCAGGAATATTGCGGCAGGGTACGCCCGTGGGGAAGTTCTTGCTTTCACGGAGGACGACGCCTGCGTCGATGTTGGCTGGCTTGAGAAAGCGTACAGGTATTTTTCTGCGACGGACGCCGACGGCCTGGAAGGGAAAACGCTCGTGCAGGATTCTTACGCCCCGCTCCGCTTGTTTGAAGAAGGGGGCCAGTTCGGATTCCTGCCCTGTAACCTGTTCGTGAAGAAAGAGGCCTTTCTGTCCGTCGGGGGATTCAGCACCGTGTATTTTGAGCCGGTCCAGAATCTGTATTTTCGGGAGGATGCAGATTTCGGATTTCGTCTTCTCTCCAAGGGCATGAAACTGGTTTTCGCTGATGATGTGGTGGTGACCCGGCCGTGGGAGTTCCCGTCGGTTCGCGATTACTTCAAGCACGCACGCAGGTATTTTCTCGATCCACTTCTCCACCGGAACTATCCGGCTTTGTTCCGTCGATATATCGAAGTGAAACGGATAGGTCCATGGAGAATCCATCGCCCTCTCCATCGCATGTGTACGGTCTACGTTGTCGCGGTTTTGTTGCTTCTCTGGAGCATATTTTTTGCCTCTTCCGCTTATACCGTCTTTATCCTGGTTCTGCTGGCAGGCTGTTTCCTGGCCATCAAATTTCGATATGAGCGCCGGTCATTCATTTCCCGGTGGAATGTGATGCGCATTCTTGCATTTATCGTTCTACCTTTCTATTATTACTATTGGTTTCTTCGCGGTTGTTTTCACTTCAAGAATTTTTGGACACTTATTTGAGATCCGGACATGGGAAACACAAACGCAGTCATACTGTTTACGGAACCCGCATCCTTTGCCGTCGGCCATGACGTCCAGGTATCCACGGGCCTGCAGAAGAGCGACTGTGAGACTTTATCCAGATCGATGTTCGAGGATGTCGTGGAACGGCTGCTGCAACTCGAAGATACCGATGTTCTTGTCTATCATGACGGAATGGACTTCTCCGAAGAGTTTGCAACCAGATTTCTGAAGCGCGTCGGGTGCCGGGAAATGCAGGGAAGTACTCTTGCTGAAAGGGTCCGCAGCGCGTCCGAGAATGCAGCGGCAGAGCATTACGATCGCTTCATCGTTCTCACCGAGCATCAGCCCGTTCTTGGGAAGCACTTTTTCCGGCACGTCCTTGACCAGTTAACGTATGAAGATAACTGTACGGTCATCGGTCCGACGTTCGACAAAACATGGTATCTGCTCGGGATGAAATCCGACCATGATTCTGTGCTGGGATCACTCCACGGTGATTCGTTCCTGGAGTCTGCTTCTCTTTTTGAGCGGCTCTGTTGCTCGGACACGGTCCTTTTCCCCATGCATCCGAGGTATTCTTTGAATTCTGCGGTCAACGTGGAGCTACTCTGGAACGAAGTGAAGAACCTGGAAGAAAATGATTCAGATTTCCCCCGCAGGACGTTTGCGGCGCTCAGGAAGCTGGAGAAGCATCATAAGTTCACACGGGGGGAGGCATGAACATCGGGATTTATGGGGGTTCATTTAACCCTCCGCATCTCGGACATCTGATCGTTCTGGAAAGTGTTCAGGATCAGTTGCACTTCGACAAAGTATTGTTCATCCCGGCCGCAAACCCGCCTCACAAAAATAATCCCAACCTCGCGCCATCGGCCGAGCGGCTCGAGATGACGAGGCTGGCAATCGAAGGCAATGCGGTGTTTCAGGCATCCGACATTGAGATTAAACGGGATGGAAGGTCGTACAGCATCGACACGCTCGACGCCCTTGCGGCCGGGCATCCCGGCGATAAGTTCTCACTCATCATCGGAGCCGATAATTTCCTGGAATTCGAGACATGGAGATCGGCGCAGGACATTCTGACGAAGGCAGAGGTTGTTGTCATGAATCGGCCGGGGTTTGCGGTTCAGCCGGGCAAGAACGAAATTGCACGATTGGCGCGCTTCGTCCATGTGCCGAATATTGGAATATCCAGCACTGATATCCGCCGTCGTGTCAAGCTCGGCGGTTCGATCCGATACCTGGTTCCACTATCAGTGGAACACTATATCCGCCGAAAAGGGCTTTACAGAGATTGATTTGGTGATCGGGAAGTTTTTTCTTATGATGTAATAACAGAATAATCCCAAAGTAAAAAGGTCAATTATGAAAATAAAACTCATTGTTCTCATCGGCCTCGTCTCGTGCCTGTACATAAATGATACCCGGGGGGCGATGAAATCATCTGCAAAAGGGAAAATCCCTTCTCGGAAGAATGTGTCGGCAAGCGTGATAAAGTCCAGCGCGACCCGCCAATATCTTCCCGGCCGGGTCATCGTCAAATTGAAACCGAACAGGGGCCTGGCGAAAGCCGCTCACTCTTTTGGAGTTGCAGGCCTTGACCAATTTGTCCAGCGTTATGGAGTGCAGTCGGTTTCGCGAGTTTTCGAGAATCACGCAGCTCCTGCTCGTTCGGGCGAGGTCGACCTGACAAGATTTTATGTGATGAAGTACTCCACTCCGATGGATGCTTTTGCGGTGTGCAAGGAGCTTTCCCAACAACCGGATGTCGAGTATGCCGACCCGTGGTACATTTATGCGGTGACTTCTTGCCCCGCGAACGACTCCCTCCGGAGCCAGCAATGGGCTCTGACTAAAATGATGTTGGATAGTGCATGGTGCATTTCAACCGGTGACACTTCCATTATTATTGGAATGATCGACACGGGTATCCAATGGGATCATCCTGACCTGGCTGCCAATATTTATATTAATCCTGGCGAAACTGGTTTGGACAGTCTCGGTCGTGATAAGCGTTTCAACGGTGTAGACGATGATCATGACGGGTATATCGACGATTGGCACGGCTGGGATTTTGGAGGAGCCGACTATAATAATCCTGTCCCGGACAATAATCCCGCCCCGACAGGTTCGAACAACGGCCACGGAACTGAAACCGCAGGTGTCGCTTCGGCCACAACGAATAACCATACCGGGATTGCCGGAGTTGGTTATACTTGCAAGCTTCTCCCGGTGAAGACATCGTCGGACAACGACAACACGGCGCCGGGCGGCGAAGCATATATCGTTTTCTGGCTTCAAGGACTCGTTTATGCGGCAGACATGGGAGCCGCTGTCGCGAATTGCAGCTTTGGCGGAAGCGGCGGCGCCTCGCAGACCGAGCAGGAAGTTGTGAATTATGCAACGCAAAAGGGGACATTGGTTGTGGCAGCCGCCGGTAACGATGGCGTCATTGAAGCCTTCTATCCCGCCGAATATGACAATGTGCTTTCGGCCGCGTCGACAAATTCCGTCGACCATCTCTCAACCTCGTTCTCGAACTACGGCCCCAGTGTCGATGTGATGGCGCCGGGCGAGAGTATTCTAACGACGGTTTATCCGAACAGTTATGCTCTGGCTTCGGGAACATCGTTTTCCGCTCCGAACACCTCGGGAATAGCAGCGCTCGTGAAGTCGATGCATCCCGCATACACAGCCCTCCAGGTCGGCGAACAGGTGCGGATATCCTGCGACGACATTTATTCGGTCAACAGCCCCGCATATCAGTATGATCTCGGTCGGGGAAGAGTCAATGCCCTGAGGGCGCTCACGTATTCCTCGCCGTCGGTTCGCATGAGTTCATATACGATCAGCGATTCCGCGGGCGGGAACAACAACGGGATTCCTGAGCCCGGGGAGACGATCGCCATCTATGCAACCTTCACAGATTATCTTTCGGCGACGACTTCGAATGCCAAGGTGACCCTCATTTCCACAGATCCTGTCAATCTCCAGGTGCTTGATAGTGCTTTTACGATCGGAGCGCTCTCGACGTTAGGAACTGCAACGAATATTGCCACGCCGTTCCGATTGAAAATCAGCAACACCATTGGCGGGAACGCCCAGATCTATCTTCAGTTGATTTATCAGGACGGGAGTTATAGCGATTTCCAGTTCTTCCAGGTTCTCGTCAATCCGCTCTACGCGACCCATGATGCCAATAACGTCGTGTTCTCAGTGTCGAACTTCGGGTCGTTGGGATACTATGATTATGTCGACCAGGTGTCATTTGGCGACGGGTTTCAGTATCCTGCGGGAACGCCATCGGCGTTGTTTCACGCAACGTTGATGGTCGGCACCGACCCCAGTCACGTGTCGGACAATGCCTACGGAGATTCAAACGATAATGGAGTCGATTTCCAGGTAGCCTCGAATGGAAAGTTCTCTTCCCCGAAGGAAGGATCCGCAGACCAGATCATCAAGTGTGCTTTCACGGACTCGGGCGTGATACCGTTAAGCAATCGACTCGGTCTATACGTCACTCAAAGGTCGTATGCGTACAAGAATTCAACGGATGCTGCTTATATTACCATCCGGTACGACATCCGGAATAACTCTCCCTCGGTCATTTCCAATGCTTATGTCGGGGTCTTTGCCGATTGGGATGTCGTCTACGCGGCCTCAAACTTTATCGGTTATGACGCGGCACGAAGGTTGGGCTATCAATGGGATCCGAGCGGGTCGGCATATTACGGACTGTGTCTTGTGAATCCTACCACTGCGGCTTCATACCGGGCAGTTGACAACAGTATCTACGTCTACAACGGCTTCTCCGACCGGAATAAATATCTGTTCATGTCGCAGGGATTTATTTTGACCGCCAACGATACTACGCTATCCGATTGGTCCATGGTTTTGAGCGCAGGGCCATATACCATCAACAGTGGCGACAGCGTAACGGTTGGTTTCGCTTTCATCGGGGGAAATGACTTGCCGAGTCTTCAAGCGAATGCCGATGCCGCTAATGCAAAGTGGCAGTCAATCATGGCGGTCACGAAGGAAGGGGGCAACGGGATTCCCGGGGCGTATGCGCTCCGTCAAAACTATCCCAATCCGTTCAATCCGACGACCGACATCACATACGACTTGCCGGGTGTGAGCAGGGTATCGTTGAAGGTATATGATGTACTCGGGCGAGAAGTGGAAACCCTCGTAAGTGGTGAGCAGCCGGCCGGCAGTTATCGCGTTCCGTTCAACGCGAACCGTCTCTCAAGCGGCGTGTATTTCTATCGCTTGACTGCCGATGCAGTTTCTTCGGGCCCCCCAAAAACGTACACAAATGTGAAGAAACTGCTTCTCCTACGGTAGTTTATTTGTAAGCTTTTTCACAAGCTCCGGCGGGAAACCGTTGGAGCTTTTTTTTCTGCGACTCGTAACTTCTCCTTCGACTTGCGCGCAACGAGACCAGTTTTGATATCCGGTGGTCAGATAACGTCGATCCCGGATAAAAGAAAAGCGGGGCATAGGAGCCCCGCTTTCACCCGGGAAAAAGGCTGGTTCGATGGATCTATTGGACTACATTCACATTGTCCACCCAGATATCGCTCGTACCGTTATCGGCAACGGCTTCCAAGCCGATTTTCACGTTCGATTGTCCTGCCGCGCCGGTCAAGTTCGTGCTCTCAAGTACCCACAAGCTGCTCGGAGTTGTCGTGAGCGTCCGTATTGTATTCCAGGTCGTACCGCCATCAGTTGACACGCGAATGCGAAGGATATCCGTTCCCGTCGTGTTGACGTAGTAGAAGACCAGGAATGGGTTGCTCGACGAACTGAGGTCGATCACCGGGCTTTCAATCCGTGTCGTCCAGCCGGCGGTAACGTTTGTCGCAAACGTGGCCACTGATTGCCCATCCTGAGCTAGGTTTCCAGCGGGAGCGGCCTGACCGATGAGGGGATTTTGCTTTTGAGCCCAGTTTGCAGTTCCCACGACATTGTTTGCCGTCCAGCCCGGAGGAGTGGTTCCGCCGTTCGTCCAGACTGCCTCGAAGCTATCGTAGAAGTACATCGGGAATTGATAGACGTTTGCATTATTGGTTGTGTTAAGGACGTTACTCTGAAGATCCGTTACGGCATTCTGTATAGTTAAAGCAGGACGGGAATTGCCATTCGGTTTCAGCCCTCCCAGCGAATTTACTGTCAGGTACACCTGCCCGGCTCCGAGATAATCAGCCTTGGTTACCGTCAACGGCACCGTCGTATTGGAGAAAACGTATTTTGTTGCGGGTGAAGTTTCTGTAGAAGTCACATTCAACGGCTCGCTGAAGTGGACAGTGATGTAGTAAACGTCGTTGCCCCGGGCGTTGGCAGACGTCGAATCGATGGTCAGGGCCGGCCAGACAACTTTTGGGCTCACCTCATCAACGAGAGTAATAGCGTTGCTCGCCGTTCCTTCTACCAGATCCCTGCTTACTCCAACAACTTTATAGCTCACCGACCCGGCGGATAATGGGTCCGGGAGCGAGCCGACAAAGAGGGGACCGGTGTTATCCTGAAATTGGATATCCTGATAATTCGTCTGTAGAAGCGTGAAGGACCCACCGTCGATGCTCTTGTAGATGTTGTAACTCCGCGCATTGGCGTCGTAGTTCCATTCCAATCCGACAACGCCGCCGGTATAATCCAGAGGGTCAAACGTGCCGGAAATTGACCGCCGGACGACTGCGGGTGCTGCGGGCAGGGGGCTCGAACCATTCGTCGTGAGATTGAGCGTTTCGAAATCGCCGATGACGGTCGGATTATTCACGACAGCGTTACCCGCAAGGTCTGTTAGTTTTGAAAATGCCGGCTGGACGCTTACGCTGTATTTTGCCGAGCCTACTACACCCTGGGGGGAGACCGTAAACTGGGTATAGGTGGAATCCCATTGTACTGTAAAGGGGAATACGCCAGTCCCCTTTTTTAATCCATTATAGTTAACGGTGATATTGTCGAGAATAGTGCCGTATCCTGGTCCCATGTTCGTTCTGGTGTAGAGGGTTTGCTTTATGGGTTCCGAGAAAGTGTACACAATCTGGAAATTCGAGGGTGCAACATCGGCGTTGTTCGCGGGAGAAATCAAAATGACGAAGGGGTTTACGTTATCGACGGGGGTAATCATAATGCGTTCGATGGTTACCTGAGAACGCAGCGTGTCGTTTGTAAGATTGCAGGGAATTGAACGGTTGACCGGCGCCGGTGTTTGCAAAGACCCGTCGCTACTCCTTGCTGTAATGCTCACGCTGATACCGTTATCGATATTTGAGAACTTATACGCTCCCGTCGCCGACGTTGTTGTCTGCGCCAGCACAGAGCCAGGAACGACCGTTTGATCAAACAACGTGACCAGGGCGTTAGCCACCGCCTGCATGTTCTTGTCAACAATCGTACCGGCGATTTGGGTGTTCAGATTGCTGATACTGAAGAGGACGCTGCCCACCAGCCCTGAAACCCCGAGTGAATCCCCCGGCACGAGCGAGGTAAACGTGATTGTTACCGGGAGATAATAGTAATTACGGTAATGCTTCGTCGGATCGCTCTGCGATGCATTATAGTTCACCAGTGAAGCCGTCAGCGTGTACGATCCGGTGATGACCATTCCACCGCCTGTTGTCGAGAAGACGCCAGCAGGCACATCTGCGAATGAAAAACTTCCAGACTGGTCCGACGTCACTGTGAATACATTGCCGTCATAGCCTACCGAAAGCACGGCGCCACTGACAGCTTGGTTGGTGCAGAGATCTTGAATCTTGCCGCTGATCGTCCCTCGTGGCTTGTATGTGGCGATCTCCTTGGTGGGCTGAACGACCGGCGCAGTTGATTCACTCACACAACCGGCAATCCAGATCGTCAATAGAACTGCAATGACGATAGAAAAGGTCTTTGTGTATGACATGGTGACTCCTATTTTTATATTGGTGACGGTGATTAGTTATTTAATATCTTGACGAAAGCTCTAAGGAGTATAAACAAGACCCAAAGCAATAGTAAATGATGTTAGGTTTACGCTTGTGTTGAGGTTATCGTCGCTTAGAGTCGGCACATACATATAGCGGGCTTCGATCTCGGCACCAATCTTGGACGCCGGTGCGATCGACATGCCTACACAAAAATCCAGGTACCAATTGTTCTGAAGCAGGGAAGTTCCCGTAGTGCTGTTGTAGGATTGGAAAAAGTTCGCGAGCAGTCCGCCGCCGCCGCCGCCAAAGTACACCTCAGGAGAATTTTCGGTTCGTTTGGCCGCTATGTAATTGTATTGTAGCCCGAGTTTGTAGATGCGGTAGAGGCTTTCGGCGTTGTCCCGTTCCCGGCGGAGATAGCTGCCACCGAATTCGAGACTGTAGCGATGTGTTTGATCGTAGGTATAGCGGATGCTGGCGTTTGCAAGGTAGGATACCTCGAATTCTTCCCAGGCCGGGACATTGGCCAGCTCTTCTTGCAAAGCGAAAGCGTTGTTCAGATTATCAAGCGATGGATGATAATACGAAATGTTCAATCCCACGGACACGACATCCCGCGTCCGTGGTATCAGCTCCTCTTCCTGGGGAAAGGCGAACTGAATTCCTCCAAACAAGAGAAGCACGTTGCAAAGCGTCTTGAGGCGCACGGTAGCCCCTTTCCTTGATGATTGAAAGAACGTTAATTGTTGAAAATGTACAAAAAGGTTCCTTTGGAGTCAAGTAAAAAGACAGATAATTTGAAGTGATACCTGTCCATTATCGGGTGTTCTTGAGAACAAATCCCTGGGGAATCTAACGAAGTCGGAGATCTATCTGCGAATTTCTCTTTTGCCAAGTGCTTGTACGAGGTGGGCACGATTTCGTCTTTCGTTGAGATGAGAACCCCGGATTTCCTTGTTTTCCTTGCCAAACTTTTGTAAATTACTCCCAGTCGCTGGAGCGTCGCCACAGTGGGGGCACGAGTTTCTTGAACGCCGACGGGTGCGGGTGTCGGTTGGAGGCAGCCATGGTTCACCGATGGCTCTCTGATCGCGCTTAGTGGAGAAAATGCTCCGGCTGGTGGCTCACCGACGATTGGCGGGTCCGGCATTGTGGTACGAAGGACAGCGGGAATAGCAACCGAGCAAGCCCCCGTAGCTCAGTATGGATAGAGCAGCAGTTTCCTAAACTGCGTGTCGGCGGTTCGACTCCGCCCGGGGGTACAAGAGCGATTGCGAATTGCGGATTGCCAAAGTTCAAATGACAATCTGGGCTATTTTCAGGATGTGTAATTGCCGATAATGCCTATAATCCCAAGTTAAATGAGACTAAGCAAGTATTTTGTTCCGACATTGAAAGAAGTGCCATCCGATGCAGTGATGCCGAGCCATCAGCTTATGCTGCGCGCGGGCATGATCCGGCCGCTGGGGGCAGGAATCTATTCATTCTTGCCGCTCGGGCATCGCGTGCTTAAGCGAGCAATCGAAATCGTTCGTGATGAAATGGATGCTATCGACGGGCAGGAGTTTTATCTGCCTGCGCTGAATCCCGTTGAGCTGTGGGAGGAGACGGGCCGCGCAAAAGCGTTCGGGGATATTCTCTTCCACATCAAGAACAGACCGCTCGTCCTCGCGCCGACCCATGAGGAAGTGATCTGCTACATTGCCAAGCATCATATCCGGTCGTATCGAGACCTGCCGCAAATCTGGTATCAAGTCCAGACAAAGTTTCGCAATGAGCCTCGCCCGCGTTCGGGCGTCATCCGGGGCCGACAATTCATCATGAAAGACTCGTACAGTCTTGACGCGAGCTGGACGGGTTTGGACAAGAGTTACGACCTGCACGCGGAAGCGTACAAGAAAATCTTTGCGCGCGCCGATCTGAAATTCTTCATCGTCGGCGCTTCGAGCGGGTCGATGGGCGGCAATGCGTCCCAGGAATTCATGATCGAATCGGATGCGGGAGAGGATACATGCGTCCTCTGCGATAGCTGCGGGTACGCGGCGAATCTCGAGGTGGCTGTCTCCAGCATGCCAAAGGCGCCTCGTGCAGGAGACAGCGGGTCGCTCGATGAGATTCACACTCCGGACGTGAAAACCATCAACGACCTTGTGAAATTTCTTAACGTCGGTGAGGAGCGACTCGCCAAGTCGCTCGTCTACATGCTGGAAAAGACGCCCGTTCTGGTACTCATGATGGGAAACGACCAGCTCAATGAGTCGAAATTAACGTCCGTGCTGGGTGGTCAGGCGCGTCCGTTGCTGTCGGAGGAACTGCAGGCCTTGACCGGCGCTGACGCCGGCTCGATCGGACCAGTCGGCCTCAAGGGTTTTCGGATTCTCATCGACAAACGACTCGAAGGTGCCAACAATCTTATCAGCGGAGCCAACAAGAACGATTATCATACAGCAAATATTGACCTTCAGCGCGATGTTGCGGCCGAAGGCTATCACGATTTGCGGGTCGTTCTGCCCGGTGAACCGTGCGGAAAATGCGGAAAACCCATGCGCGTAGTAAAGGCTATCGAGCTTGGCCACGTGTTCAAGCTCGGCACGAAATATGCCGACGCCATGCATGCAACATTTCTTGATGAACATGGCAAGGAAAAGCCGATCGTCATGGGAAGCTATGGCATTGGCGTCGAACGCATCATCGCCTGCCATATCGAGCAGCACCACGACAAATACGGCATCGTCTGGAGCAAGACCCTCGCGCCGTATCAGGTTCATTTGGTTGTCGTGAATGCCGATAACGAGAAAGTGGTCTCTGTCGCGGACAAGCTCTACGAGCGCTTGCAGGAGTCGCTCATCGAAGTGCTGTACGATGACCGCAACGACGTAAGCCCCGGATTCAAATTCAAGGACGCCGATTTGCTCGGGATGCCCTGGCAGATAATCGTTGGAGAGAAGCATGTCGTCAACGGTAACGTTGAGATCAAAGAACGGCGGACGGGTAAGCGGGATATCATTGAAATTGGTAAGGCTGTTAGCCTCATAGAGAAGTACCTGGAGACGTAGTCGTTGGTCATTTCCCGGCCGGAGTGGTCGGAAAGTTCTGAACGTGTTTTTGCCCTCGTTAATTTCGTGAGTTTATAAGACATTTCATGCCGGAATTCATTCATCTCCATAATCATTCACACTACAGTCTGCTCGACGGCGCCGCAACCATCGAGGGCCTGGTCCAGGCCGCCGTTGAGAACAAGATGCCGGCGGTGGCGCTGACGGACCACGGGGTGATGTTCGGGGCGATCGAATTCTATAAGACCGCGAAGAAAGCCGGCATCAAACCCGTCATCGGCTGTGAAATGTACATTGTAACGAAGGGGTCGCGCTTCGACAAGGAGGTCAACGCGAAGAGCATGGCGCAGGGCCTGGGACGCGGCATCTACCATCATCTCGTATTGCTTGCAAAGAATATCACCGGCTATCACAACCTCGTCAAACTGTGCACCCTCGGTCACACGGAAGGATACTACTACAAGCCGCGCATCGATATGGAGTTAATGCGGCAATACTCGGAGGGCCTTGTGGCCCTGTCTGCCTGTCCGGCCGGCGTCGTGGCCGCCCATCTTGTGAACGGAAACTATTCCGCGGCACGGGAGATGAGTGTCGAGTTCAAGGAGATTTTCCATGATGATTTCTATCTCGAAATCCAGAATCACTTCCTTGACAAAGAGAAGCCGATTCTCGAAGGAATGCCGAAACTGGCTCAAGAGCTGGACATCCGGCTGATCGCAACGAACGATATCCACTATCTCCGCCAGGAGCACGCGATCGCACACAACGTCATGCTGATGATTCCGGATTCGAGCGCGTTGAACACGACCGATTATCACCAGCTTCGTTATCAAACAGATCAGATTTATTTCAAATCAGCCGAAGAGATGTGCCGCCTGTTTCGCGATTATCCGGAAGCGATAAAATCCACTCTCGAGGTCGAAGAGAAGATTGAACGGTATCCCGTCGGTCCCGATAAGCCCTACATGCCCAACTTCCCCATCCCGGAAGACGCCGGAGTGACGACACTCGAAGGGTATCTTGATGAGCTTGCCCGCAAGGGACTGAAGGACCGTTATCCGACTGTAACTCCGGAAATTCACGCCCGTCTGGAGCATGAGCTCGCCGTCATCAAAAAGATGGGATATGCCGGATACTTTCTTATCACGCAGGATTTCATCAATGCGGCAAGGGGAATGGGCATCAGCGTCGGTCCGGGCCGCGGGAGCGCTGCCGGGAGTCTCGTTTCGTACGCGCTCGGAATTACCAATGTCGACCCGCTCAAGTATGACCTACTGTTCGAGCGTTTTCTCAATCCCGACCGCATCAGCATGCCGGACATTGACATCGATTTTTCAGATAACCGGCGGGATGATGTCATTGATTACGTGAAGAAAAAATATGGAGGGGATTCCGTTGCACAGATCATCACGTTCGGCACGCTCTCGACCCGCGCGGTGATCAAGGATGTTGCGAGAGTCCTCGGTGTTCCTCTGAACATCGCCGAGTCGATTACCAAACTCATACCGGTCTTTCAGGGCAAAGTGACGCCGCTCGCGGAAGCGCTGGCGACAATCCCGGAATTGAAGTGGGTGAAGGAAAGTCCCGATGAGAAAATTAAGGAACTGATCGATATTTCGCTCGTTCTGGAAGGGATGAATCGCAATTCCTCAACGCACGCGGCCGGCGTAGTCGTCGCTCCGGGTCCACTCAGTGATTACGTCCCGCTCTACAAGACCCCGCAAACAGAAGTGATGACGCAATACAACATGATCGACCTGGAGGACGCGGGTCTCCTGAAGATGGATTTTTTGGGGTTGCGGACGCTCACGGTTATTGATAATGCTCTCCGGCTCATCCGGCAAAACCATAATGTCGAGCTCGACCTCAATGCACTTCCGGAAAACGACCATCCGACATTTGAGCTGTTTGGTAAGGGCCATACGGTGGGAGTATTTCAATTTGAGTCTTCGGGCATGCGCGACTGGCTGCGGAAGTTGAAGCCGACGTCGATCAGTGACCTGGTTGCCATGAATGCGCTGTACCGCCCCGGACCGATGGAAATGATCGGGGAATTCATCCAGCGGAAACAGGGGATTCAGAAGATGGAGTACGTTCACCCGAAACTTGAGCCGATCCTCAAGGAAACGTACGGCGTCATTGTCTATCAGGAACAGGTCATGAAAATTGCGAGCGAGGTCGCGGGGTTTTCGCTGGCAAAAGCCGATCTGATGCGCCGGGCAATGGGGAAGAAGGACAAGGAGTTAATGTTGAAGCAACGGGAGGAGTTCGTGGCTGGGGCGGTCAAACGCGGATTTACAAAAAAAATCGGCGGCGACATTTTTGACCTGATCAACAAGTTTGCCTCCTACGGTTTCAATAAGTCTCACGCGACCGCATACTCGGTCATCGCTTACCAGACCGGGTATATCAAGGCGCATTATCCCGCCGAGTTTATGGCGGCGACGATGTCTGCTGAAATCGGCGACATCGATTATATCGTTCAGCTCATCGAGGAATGCAGGAAAATGAACCTGCGTGTTTTTCCTCCCGACGTGAATGAGAGCGATGTCCAGTTCGTAGCCGGACAACAGGGAATCAGGTTCGGAATGAGCGCGATCAAGAATGTCGGCGTCAGTGCGGTCGAGACGATCATGAAGGCGCGCACTGAAGGCGGTCGATTCGAGAACATATTCGATTTCTGCCGGCGCGTAGACCTCAGATTGGTCAATAAGAAAACGCTCGAATCCCTCATCCAGGCGGGCGCGTGTGATTCGCTGGGTGGGCATCGGGCGCAGTTGTTTGAATGCGTGGAAAAAGCGATCCAGTTCGGTCAGCATGACCAGGGGTATCAACTCGTCGGCCAGTCGACACTCTTTGAAGGGGGCATGTCCGCGGCGAGAGTTTCCCATTTCCCGCCGTTGCCGGAGTGCACCTCATGGACGGAGAGTGAGAAACTTCAACGGGAAAAAAATGTGCTCGGGTTCTACGTCTCGGGACATCCTCTGCTGAAGTATGAATTGGAGGTGAACGCCTTTCTCCACGGCGTCACTCGGAGACCCGGCGACCGTGAAACCCGGCGCTCTTGTCCGTGCCTGCGGGATCGTGACCGCAATCAAGAAGAAAGTAGATAAAAAAGGGAACATGATGGCGTTTGCAACATTGCAGGATTTTTCCGGCAAGGGCGAGTGTATCATCTTTTCCGATGCTTACCGGCTCCACCAAAATAATCTTCACCCCGAAGCTATGATCATGGTTGTCGGAAAGGCTGAGCATGCGGGCGATGCTCTTCGCATTATCGTCAATGAAGTATATCCCATGGAGCAGGTACGGCAGAAGTTCACGAAGAGCATCACTCTTTCGTTTACATCTCAATGAGGTGACGGAACAAACGATTACGCGATTGCGGGAGGTTGCGGAACGATATCGGGGGAAATGCTGGTGTTACATCAGCGTGAGCGCGGGAGAACAACTACCCCCGGTCCGGTTCAAATCCGTAAAGTTCTCGATTGAACCCACCGACCAATTCATTTCAGATGTTGAAAATATCCTCGGACGCGGGAGTGTTAGGATATCATTGTAGTTTTTCTTATTTTCAAAAATTAGCTAGCGGATTTTTTCAGGAAAGGATAATGTGATGAAACCAGTTCAGGTGGAAGATTCAAATTTTCAGGCCGAAGTATTGAATTCGAGCATTCCGGTGCTTGTCGATTTTTGGGCGGTCTGGTGCGGTCCATGTAAGATGATAGCGCCCGTCGTGGAGGAGCTGGCAAAAGACTATGACGGGAAATTAAAGGTCACGAAAATGGATGTCGACTCAAATCCGAAAACGGCCATGCAGTACGGGATACGCAGCATCCCCACATTGTTGGTTTTCAAAGGCGGTCAGGTTGTGGAGCAGATCGTCGGCGCAGTACCGAAACGACATCTCGTAGACAAAGTAACGCCGCATCTGACCTGATTTCAGGGCATTTTCTTTAGAACATAGTGGAGGCGATAGGAGACGGGGCGAGCCCCCGATTCCTGAATTGCATGAACTTCAAGTGTTCATTCCCTACCGAGTGACACAGCGCACGCTGTAGAGTACCATCCTCAACCTCATGCTTTTCATGTATTAATGGCGAACATATCTATATTTTTAGCGAGCGATTAGCCCGTTTTGAGTGATTCCTTGAGTTAATTACCTCTCGCAAAAAATGTCGAATTTTGCCTCAGATTTGTCTTAAGAGATTCTAACCGTTGGAGTATTGACAAAGTCAGAGAATAGAGGTAAATTATTGCAGGTTTATAAAAGTAGCCGGAATAATGATCGATGCATAATGGGTGCCGGCAATATAAACAATAGTGAGAATTATAGCTCAATTGATGGTAGATCTGCTTAGCCCAATTCGAATTTACCTCACTAAAAATTACGAGCAACGAGATGTTGCGCGCTTTCTTGTTTTCTTTCCCCAGAAAAGCTTAACCACTCAATTCTAAAGTAATGCTATAACCTTATCAAATGGAATGCAAGAAGCGCAAATCGTGCAAAACAATACATATCGTTCAAATCAATATCGGGGGTACTCTGTTATGAAAAAACATAACCCGCTGGAATTCGGTCGGTACTATTCGACACAGGAATTGGCGCGCCTCTTCCGCGCTAATGAATCGACGGTAAAACGCTGGGCGGATAGCGGAAGGCTACAGTGTTTCAAAACACCGGGCGGCCATCGAAAGTTTACTTTCGAACATGTGTCGGAGTTTCTCAACAAGTATCACTATGAGATTCTCCCGCCTCATGTCCCCGTGTCCCGGGAAAATTCCAGACAGGGTGCGAAAGTGCCTGTTAACGCCACCCTGGAGCAGGTCAGGGGAGCCTATCTGGGTGAATCGACCCGCCACCATATTGAAAGTCTTGAAGACAATATCCATCGACGGTACAAGCAGGGCATTACGCTTGTCGACATTTATGACAGCGTGGTGTTGAAAATGGCACGCGAGATCATGAGTTCAAGGATTAAAGGTGTCATCTCTGAGGTCGAGAAGCATGTTGCCACCACATCGATCTTTGAGACGCTTCTCCAGTTCACCTTTACCACATTTAAGCTTCCGCCAAACGGCAATGTCGCCGTCTGCGGGTCACGGACGAACGGCTTGCAGGAAGTCGTCCTCTTTGGAACCGCACATTTGCTGGAATCGCTCGGATGGAAGGTGTATAACCTTGGCTCCCACACTCCCGAACCCGTGTTGAGGCACGCAGTCGAAACGTATAAGCCGCAGGTGGTCTGCGTTTCGGTCGACTACCTTATCGCGCTTGATGATAAGCCCAGCGCGCCTGCGGATCCGACGGGGCTGGCGCATTTTCTGTATTTCGATTTTTATGCGCAGGCGGACTACGTCAGTGAATTGACCGGAATTGCATATCCGCAGAACGTCATCCGGTCATACCGGAGCCTGTTGTCTCATCTCCAAGAAGTGCCGGTGCGCAATATTGAAGGTAATGGAGGCCGACGCATTGTGAGCCCATACGTGCAAGAAATGAACAGCAGTACAAAATTCTCAATGATAATCATCTGTGCATAATTAGTTGAAGAGAGTTTTCCCCATAGCGTCCCGCATGTTCATGACGCAACTCGAAAAGAGATGCGGCTCCGGGATGAGTTGTGCCCGGCGGTGGCTGCCTGCGATTGCAGGGGTTGCTGCTGGATTCCTGCTATGGATAGCTTTAAGCACGGAAGCAGTGGGCCAGAGTTGCGCGAACTATGCCCCCGTCAAGGACACCAACGGGAATAACGTATAATTCAATTTTCGGCTCAAACCCATCTTTCTTTACGTGGAGAAACACAAGCTCCAACCAGAACGATGATAACAGAAGCTACCAGGCGCCCATCGGATTCGATTTCTACTATCTCGGTGTCCGCTACACACAGTTCTCGGCAAACCTCAACGGAACGATAGACTTTTCCGCGTCTGCCTCAGACGGCAACAACGGAGGGACTGGCCCCTACGGACCGAACTACAATAACGCGTTTTCGACGGCGGGCGAAACGAATCTGGCGCTTGCTCCGCTGTATGCCGACTTGTGGACAGCCGACTCTGAAGCCGTTCCGATTGCAACGTGTCTGGCATACACGGTCGCGGGATCCGCTCCGAACAGGGTTTTGACTGTTGAATGGTTGAATTTTGATGAGTGGGATGTACCCATAAATTCGCCGGCCTACTCGATAAACATGCAAGTGAAGTTATACGAATCCAGCGGAGTCATTCAATTTGTTTACGGAACCATGACTACCGGTACCGTCCACGGCTCATATCCGCTGGCCTATACATGCGGGATCAACGGCACGATTGTAGGTGCGCCGACCGCCGCCACGCTGCTCACGCAACAGGTTGCCAATTCGACGACGTTCAATAGCACCGCGCAGAATGCACTCAATACAATGCCCACGTCCAATTCTATGTTGATTTTCACGCCGCCCGCTCCGTCGGCGGCACCAACGGGGATCTCCTTCTCAGGGGTGAGCAAATTGGGAATGACAGTGAAATGGACAGATAACGCGACCAACGAGATTGGATACGTTGTGTATAATTCAACCGATAATATCAATTTCACCTTTGTTACACAGGTCGCGGGGGCTGGCGCCGGGACAGGGCCCGATTCCGCGGTGGTAACGGGTCTGCTTTCGAGCACGACGTATTATTGGAGGGTTTATGCAGTCACCGAAGGCGCGTTAAGTTCAGCCCTCACGGGCCAGCAGGCAACGCTTGCCGGACAAACGATCACGTCGGTTGTGACGGGCAACTGGAGCACAAACGCCACCTGGGATTGCAACTGCGCGCCGGGTTCGGGCGACAGCGTGGTCGTCGCAAATGCTACGACGGTTACCCTCGACATTAACGGCTCGGCCAAATCGCTGACTGTGGGTAAGGGGACGAGCGGGAACCTTACCATTGGGAACAACGGCACGGCAAGGACCCTTGCGATTGGGGCGAACCTCACGGTGAACGCAGGCGCGACGATGACCATTGGTGCGACGGCTGCAACGCATACGATGACCATCGGCGGAAATGTCGTCAATAACGGTACGCTGAACCTGGCGCCCGCCGCCAACCGGGTCTGCGATGTTACTTTCAACAAGAGCGGAAACCAGACCATCTCCGGCACGGGCGGAACGACCAATTTTGATAAGATCACGCTCAATATGGGTACATCTGTCTCCAATGTACTTGAAGTCACGTCGACGCATTTCAGCGTTACCCCGACGAATTTCCTGACGCTAACGAACGGGATGTTCAAGCTCTCTACGGCAGCGACCATTACGCCGTTCACGGGGGCCGTGACAATTCCGCTCTCTGCCGGACTCTGGGTGAACAATGCCGGAGCGACGGTTTCGATGACAGGGGGAACAATCACTCTCTACGGGACTTTCCATGCAACGGCCGGAAAAGTTAACATCGGAACTGCATCCGATCAAAATCTCACATCCTATGGAGGGACGGAAATCATCGACGGAGGGACCGTGGACATCGCCGGGCGTTGCGACAATGCCGGCACAACCGTGCTTACGTATTTCACGATGTCCTCGGGGACCCTCATTATCGATACCGTTGGTTCGACGGTGGCAGGCATTGCCCCCTTTAATATCACGGAAGTCGGGTCGACCTTTAATATGTCCGGCGGAACAATGATCATTCGAAGGCCAGGTAATGCAAATCTGGGATATGTGAATACGGGCGGTACCAATGGAACAGTGAATGGTGGCATTGTGCAGATCGGGGACGCATCCACTCCGGCGGCACAGACAATTCAGATCAACTCGAGCATTACGGTGCCAAATCTTGTTTTGAACGCTACGGTGCCGGTCACTGCGCAGCTCATGACCAATCCCATGACCGTCTACGGCGGTGTCACCATCAATGCGGGCACTCTCAACTCCAACGCACTCAACATCTCTCTCGGTGGAAACTGGACGAACAACGGAGGTTCGTTCCTGCCGACAACGGCAACGGTGACATTTACCGGAAATTCTGCGGCCATCAATGGAACTGCGGCAGCGCAGACATTCAACAACATCGTAGTAAATAAGACTGCAGGCCAGACGGATAGCGTCGGTGGGAGTACGACGAGTCTGACCGTAGGCGGAACGTTTACAGAGACGACCGGTAACTTCAAGGCTCCAGCCACCATGACGGTCGGCGGAACGGCGACATTGACCTCCGGAACCTTCACAGCAGGTACGAACCTGAGCGTGGGAGGAGACTGGATTAACAACGGCGGGACGTTGTCCGCCGGCGGGGGAACAACGGTCACGCTGAACGGAACCGTTGCCGAAGCGATCGGCGGCAGCGCATCCACGAGCTTTAATAACCTGACGCTCGCAAATACAACTGCAGCGATCTCCGGAAACACGAATTTCAACGTTGCCGGTACAATGACGGTTAACGCAAGCGCACTTTTTACCCCCGGAGCGGCGGTCGTTATCAACAGTGCAGGAGCTGCGGGCACGATCACGGGTTCGGGGACTGTCCAGGTTACAAGAACCGCAGTGACGCCGGATTACCTGAGCCAGTATGAATTTCTTACAAATACCCTGTCGTCCCTGACGGTCAATTATTCCGCGACAGGGGCTCAGACCATTGATGCTTTGAACTACAACATATTGACGATCAGCGGCGCGAGGACGACGAACAGCGTTACGCTCGCTTCCAGCGGAACGATCGGAATCGCAGGGACGCTCAATTTGACCGCCACGTTCACGACAGGCGGCTATATCACCACGGGCAGCACCGTGAATTTCAACGGTACCGGCGCAGAGACCATTCCGGCATTCAATTACTACAACCTGACGACCAGCGGTGCCCACACGACGTTCAGCATTACTCTGGCGCCGGCCGGAACGATCGGCGTTGCCGGGGTTTTCAATCCAACGGCAACTTTCTCGTCTGGTGGATACGTGATTACGGGCAGCACGGTCGATTTCAACGGCGCTACCCAGAATGTCCCTGTCTTCAACGGCGCCACGGGATACAACAACCTAAACCTCAGCGGTGCCGCCGGGCCCAAAACTGCCACGGGGAATATCGTCGTATCCGGAAACTTCGATAACGGCGGAGCAGCGAACAACAACGTCACCTTTACCGTCGGCACAAATACTCTAACGATAACGGGCACGAAGGACAACACCAACTCCCTGATTCAATTCGCAGGCGCGGCAAATGCCATTGTGTTCAATACCGGTACTGTTGAATACAACGGTGCGATAGCGCAAACCGTCACTCCGGGAACGTACAACAACATCATCTTTTCGAACACCGGTGCCAAGAGTGTTAACACGTCGACGACCGCGAATGGATACGTAACCATCGCCACGGGCACGCCTGCGACGGTTGCCGTCGGCGTAACGCTCCAGGTCAACGGAACACTGACGCACGGCGGTGCCATCACGAACAACGGAACAGTGAACGTCGGTCCATAATGAACAATGAACATAATAACAAACAACCAATAAACAATAACAAAGTAAGGAGCCTCACAATGTTTAAATCACTGCTTTTCTCACTCGTTGTCATGCTTGTTATCGCGAGCGCGGCATTTGGCCAGCACCTCATCATTAGAAATGGTGCGAGCTTTACCGGAACGGGCACGTACAATATTCACGGCAACATTTACGACACACTTGTTGCCACGACGTCGGTTCTCATTCCCGGAACCGTGAACATCAACGGTGCGGCCGCTGAAACGGTCGGGATCGCTGGTAATGGTCCCATCAATTTCCAGAAGCTGCAAATCGGTGGAAGTGGAGTGAAAACGACAGTCGTTAATGATACAGTGGCAAATCTGCTTGATGTGACAGCCAACGGACCAAGCTTCAACATCGTCACAAACAAGCTGACCCTCCAGGATACGATACGCAACAGCGGCGCCGGCGCCAGTCCCTACAATTTTTCAAACGTGAACAGCGAAGTCGTTTATGGAAAGTCCTCCGGCAACCAGCACATTTACGGAACAACATACGGAAAACTGACTCCCAATGGTGCATCAACTTTCGACCTTCTCGGACCGGTTGTCGCAGGTGGAGTAGTGACTCATTCGGGCGGCGCTTTGACGGTCAGTCAGAATTTTTCGGCCAATGCAGGATACACGTTTAATTCCATTGCCGATATCAGCGTCAGCGATTCACTGAAGCTTTCAGCCACCGGAGGTTCCATTGCCACGGTGACGGACGGCCACGGAGCCATTGTGAATGGAAGCGGAGCCTTGACGGTCACGAATCTTACGAACCTCCATGGAACGATCACCGCAGCGGCGAACGGCGGTGCAATGACCTTTGCAAATGCTGCCGTCAACAACGGTATCATTCTTGGCGGCGCGGGACTGGTGAATTTCCAGAATACGCTTACAACGAACGATTCGTTGCTCGCCGGAACGGGTAACATTCAGTTTGGCGGCGTCGTAACGAACAGCGGCGGTATAGCGGCCAACACAAGCGACAGCCTCTTGTTTAACGCGAACATCGCAAACACCGGACGCATCGAACTGTTCGGATCGGGCTACGCATCTATGACGGGCAGCTTCACATCCGTCGGCACAGTGAACCTGGCCACAAGCTCGACATGGAACTATAACGGCGCAAGCCAGTCAATCGCCGGCGGCGCGTCGGGCGTAACGTACGGCAATCTTCTCATGACCGGCAGTGGAACGAAAACAGCCCTGGGGAACATCACCGCAACGGGCAACTTCGACAACGGTGGACCCACGAACCTCGCCATCACGACAGACATGAGCACGTTTACGCTGGGTATTACAGGAACGAAAGATAATACCAACAGTACCATGCTGTTTGGCGGAGCCAATAATGGCCTGCTCTTCACAACCGGCACCGTGAACTACAACGCGGCGTCCGGTACCCAGCAGGTCGCGGGCGATCCGGCTCTCAACTACAACCTGCTGATCTTCAGCGGCGGCGGGACGAAACAAATCGCAGCCGGTATCCGCGTCGGTACGGCATCGAATCTGACGATCAATCCGGGCGTCCTTGCCGACGTCAACGCGGCTACTTCACAGCTCATTGTTCTTGGCAACCTGATCAACGGCGGTACGCTGAACGATAACGGTACGGTCCAGGTCGGTAACTAATCTCTGACCAATAACCAATGACTAATGACAAAGAACGAAGAACCAATAACTAATTAACCATATAACCAGTTAACTATCATGAAAGGGTACTGACATGAAGCAACGTGATGACCGACCACCGTAGGATGACGGAGTCTTCCGCTGAACCCGATCTGAGCAATCGGATGAAGTGGTAAATAAAAACCGGTTAACCGTTCATTGCCTGCAGCTAATAGCCAACAGCTAAAAGCTAAAAGCCAATGGCTGACATAAGCGGATAACCACAACTGATAACAAAAGAAAAAGGAGCATCACAATGAAGTGCATCGAATCAAGCACACGAGGTGGATTAAGTTCTGCCTTGGGCAGTATTATTCAAAACACAATAAACCATTATTCACAAATAATCAATAAAAGGAGCACTACCATGTTTAAATCAATCATTCTCTCTCTCGTTGCCTTGCTGGTTCTTGCCGGTCTGTCCTTTGGCCAGGATCTGGTCATCCAAACCACCGGCAACTTTACAGGAAACGGCAAGTACCTGGTAAAAGGCAACATTACGAATGCTGGTGTTTCGACCGCAAAGTCCATCAGCGGAAACGTCCAACTTGCCAAAAACGGCGCTCAATCGGTCGGCACAAGTGCACAGGGTCCGATCAATTTCGATACGTTGGTGGTTGCCGGGACAGGCACGAAGACAACGGCAGTTAATGATTCCATCCATGGATTGCTTGACGTCACTGCGGCAGGAACGCTTGACATTTCCACAAACACCCTGGAATTGCAGGGCGCGATCACAAATTCAGGGGCAGCGCCTTCGCCCTATGCGTTCTCGACTTCCGGAAGCGAGGTACGATACTCAAAAACAAGCGGTAACCAGAGCATCTACGGGACAACGTATGATAAGTTAACCGCAAATGGCGCTTCTACGTTCGACCTGCAGGGTAATGTGATTGCGAACAACTCCGTGAGTCACACTGGCGGCAACATGAGCATTACGAACAATTTCACTGCCAACGGAGCCTATTCGTACGGCACCATCACGGACATTACGGCATCAAAGGCGTTGAACCTCTCAGCAAGCGGCGGTTCGATTACTACCCTGACTGATGCTCATGGAGACGTCGTCAATGGAAGCGGAACGCTGACGGTAACAACACTGACGAACAACCATGGACGGATTATGGCGAACGCCAACAACGGCCCGATGACGTTCACGAATCCGGCGACAAACAGCGGCGTAATCCTTGGCGGCAATGGACTCGTGGAATTCAAAGACAAGCTAACAACCAGCGATTCACTCTTTGCCGGCGCAGGGTGGATGCAATTCGACAGCCTCGTGACGAATTCCGGCGGTATTGCAGCCGACACACACGATAGTCTGAACTTCAAGAACAACATTGCCAACACCGGTCGCGTCGAATTATTCAACAGCGGCTATGCAGAAATGGCTGGAAGCTTCACATCAGTGGGAACTGTGAACTTGGCCACTGCCTCCACGTGGAATTATGACGGTGCTGGCCAGTCGATCGCCGGCGGTGCCTCTGGCGTGACGTACGGAAACCTGTTGATGACCGGAAGCGGGACCAAGACGGCCTTGGGCAATCTTGCAGTGACGGGCAACTTCGATAACGGCGGACCGACCGATCTTGCAATTACAACAGATATGAGCACTTTCACGCTGAGTATCACCGGAACGAAGGACAACACCAACAGTGCTATGTTGTTCGGCGGGACGAACAACGGCTTGCTGTTTACGACGGGAACGGTTAACTACAATGCCGGATCCGGAACACAACAGGTGGCAGGAGATCCCGCGCTCAATTACAATCTGCTTGTGTTCAGCGGCGGCGGAACGAAGCAGATCGCGGCCGGAATCCGGGTTGGTACGGCTTCCAACCTGACGATCAACTCCGGCGTCATCGCTGATGTCAATGCGGCAACGTCACAGTTGCTCGTGCTCGGCAACCTGATCAACGGCGGTACGCTGAACAACGCCGGTACTGTTCAGGTTGGTAACTAAAGCTCCATCGGGCACAACGCTCGAAGAGTGTTATGTGACACAATGCAGAACATGATTGTATGATGAGGATGGAGTAGTCGACCTTTTGCCTGCATTCACGCAATGGTGCGGGATGATACGGGCAGGGATGATGAGCCGTCCGGAATAAAGTATGATAAATAACAGGTGCAGTCCGTATCCGTGCGGGTGCGAACAAGCACAACAAATAATGATCACTTTTGCCGGGTGAACTAGATGGCAAGAAGCACATGGGTTGATCAGGAAGACACGGGCAGTTTGGCGTCAGACCGCGTCATCTTTCGCCCATACTTGAACATGCAGAACGGCTATGGATAATGTCTCGTGAACAATCGAGCACACCATATCGCTTCTGAGCAGTTCTCTGGATGCTCTGGGCTGGACATTACCAGGCCATGCGCTCTCAATAAGAAGATGTGCGCAATAGTCCAGGCAATTGTGATCTTGGAATCACGTGTTTTCACGCAACACAAAACGTGGATATGATGCGAAGAAAGAAAGAACAAACATTGGTTGAATCATGAATAATGGAATATCGGCCGGTGGTGCAAGCGGTCATGAGGATGTGCTCCTATCCTCATGGGCAGGTTGCATCCGAACTCAACTTCTGAGGACAGGCCCGGATCCGGGTTTGGTCCAAAAGGAGTGCCGGCTGAATTATTGTGGACAGAAATGCATCGGCACCATCGCAGTTGTCTGCTCAACAATTGCGATGGCTGCGGAGAGGATTGTGGTTGCTCCTTTCCCCAATGAAGCGGGTTTCCCTCTTCGCCGCGGATGCGCTTTGCCGCAATCGAAGCGGCTGGATAGATGGATAATGGCAGGAAACGGAAATAATGAACGGCAAGATCACAGGTGATGAGGAATATGTTGAACGGTTATGCAACCTCGTCACCATTGTTCAATATAAGAGTTACACACTGATGGTATCATTATGAATACCTTTAAAGAACGAATGGCGTGTGTCCGTGCAGGGGTAGAGCCGGGGAATTTCTCCGGCTCTGCCGCCGCGCGCGGTCACGGCGGTCCGCGGCGCTTTGCCGTCCTGGCGGTGCTTGGCATACTCTTCTTTATCCTTGAGTCTGCCATGGCGCAGGATCTGATCAACACCGGCACAATCAACAACACTGGCACGATGCGGGTAAAAAGGGCGGCCACGGGCATCGATAGTGTCAACGGCCGGTTCGAATACTTTGGCGGCGACCAGGTTCTTTGGGCAAAGCAATACAACTATCTGACACTGACGGGTTCCGGGACGAAATCGACCGTGCCCGGGAATGTCACTGTCGATGCGGATGTGACCATTGCAAACAGTGTGACTCTGAAAGTCGATTCAACTTCTGTAATGATTTTGAAAGGAAATTTATCGGAACAGGGATACTTTAGCGGAAGCATCCAAAAAACAGTCGACCTTTCAGGTGCGACAACCTCTTCGACTTTTGGAAATATCGGATCATTACTCTCATGGATAGCACCGTCTCCCGGCGCAACAACGGTCACCAGGACGTCCGGCGTCACTTCACACGGAAACGGTAATCAATCCATCAAACGGTTTTATGATATTACAGCAGCCAGAAACAGCGGACTGGATGCGACATTCATTTTTGGATATAACAACATTGAACTCAACGGGCAGAACCCATCAAAACTGGTTCTGTGGAAATCCGTGGATGCGGGGCTCAATTGGAGACCCCAGGTGGCCGTCCTCGACACATCCGCGAAAACGCTGGCCCAGTCGGGTATCTCTTCGTTCGGCCGGTGGACTGCCTCCGATTCTTTGCATCCGCTCGGACCACTCAAATATTTTGCTTCGAAATTACTCGCTTCATCCGCGGTTCGCGAGACGTCGGTCGTCCAGTCCAGCCTGCCGGCATTCATCGTCACCGTTCTGGACCAGAACAACAATCCGGTGGCAGGGGAGAACGTTCTGTTCTCGATCGATTCTATACCGGCCGGCGCTTCGGGCCAGGTCCTCAGCCTGACAAGCGTTTCCACCGACACTGCAGGCCACGCTTCGACGATCCTGACGCTTGGAAATAGGGCAGGGATGTATATTGTCAGCGCTTCTGCCGATACAATGAAGCCCGTCCAGTTCACCGCCAGGGCGAATCCTGGACTGCCTTCTGTGCTTGCCCTCGCCTCGGGTGACAACCAGAACGGAACGGTGGGGACGAGCCTCGCCGCACCGTTTGTCGTCACTGTGTCCGACTCATTAGGAAATGCCGTCAAGGGTGTGCAGGTTCAGTTTACTGTGTCGAATGCGCCGGCGGGCGCAACGGGTCAGGGCCTGAGTGTACTCAGCGCCCAGACGGATTCTCTCGGACACGTTTCAACCATCCTTGCGCTTGGAAACAAGGCCGGCGTGTATAATGTACAGGCCACTTCGAACGGCTTGAAAAATAGTCCATACACATTTACGGCAAGAGCCGCGGCGGGATCTGCATCCATCCTCGCGATGTCGCTGGGAAATAACCAGACCGGCATGGTCGCCACGATGCTGCCGGCTCCGTTTGTCGTCACCGTCAGCGATTCGTTCGGAAATCCTGTCCATGGAACGAACGTGCGGTTCTCGATCGTCTCCGGGCCGGCCGGTACCGTCGGCGACAGCCTGACGGTCACCAGCATACCGTCAGACTCACTCGGTCGGGCTTCGACGGCGCTCATATTCGGCACGAAGGTTGGAACGTACACGATCCAGGCAGCTTCTGCCGGCTTGAAGAACAGCCCCGTATCGTTTAGCGCAATGGCAATCGCGGGTCAGGCAAGAGTGCTGGCTCAGACAACGGGCGACAACCAGTCAGCGGGAATTCATCGCACACTGGCAAATCCGTTTGTGGTCACGGTGACAGATACCTTCGGCAACCCGGTGAAGGGGACGGGCGTGCAATTCACGATCCAGTCCGTGCCCTCGGGCGCTTCCGGCGATAGTCTCAGTGCTGCGATGATTTCGACCGACTCACTCGGACATGCCGCGGCATACCTGACATTGGGCGACAAGATCGGTACGTACACTGTGCAGGCGGCCTCGGCAGGATTGCGGAACAGTCCGGTAACGTTCACGGCAAGGGCAACACCTGCGATTGCAACGATCATGGCTCTGGCGTCTGGTAATAACCAGCAAGCGGCCGCGACGTTGTTGCTGGCCAATCCATTTGTGGTGACCGTGAGCGATTCGTTTGGCAACGCGGTCAAGGGCGTTAATGTGCGGTTTGCCATTGCCGGCATTCCGGCGGCGACGACGGGCGAAGGCTTGTCCGACACACTAATGGCAACAGACTCCCTCGGACATGCGTCCACAATGCTGAGGCTGGGGACCAAGGCGGGTGTCTATACCGTCCAGGCCGTCTCGAACGGGCTGGCACATAGCCCGATCACGTTCACGGCTCACGCGGTACCGGGCTCCCCGGCGTATCTTGTTCAGACCTCGGGCGACCGTCAGACAGGCGTCGTCACGAACGTGTTGACCAACACCTTCGTTGTCACGTTGACTGATTCCTTCGCGAATCCGGTCGCGGGTCAGTCCGTCAACTTTACACTGACGGGCGCTCCCGCGGGTGCAAGCAGGCAGAACCTGAGCGTTGCAAATGCGAGCACCGATACTGTCGGCCAAGCGTCGACACGACTGCAACTGGGTACGAAATCGGGCGCTTACACGGTCCAGGCGGTCTGGAACGTCAGGCCGGCGAGCCCCGTGACCTTCACGGCGCAGGCATCGGCCGGCGCGGCACAGTCCTTTGCGATGACATCGGGCGACGGACAGAGTGCAATTGTGCGCTCGATCTTGCATACTCCGTTTGTCGTGACGGTTGCGGATTCCTTTGCCAACCCCGTACGCGGTGCATCCGTGCTCTTTGCGATTGCGCAGGCGCCGACGGGTACGGCCGGAGACAGCCTCACAGCGACGAACTCAACGACCGATTCACTCGGCCAGGCTTCGACGTTCCTGAAACTCGGTACCAGAACGGGTTCGTATGTTGTCACGGCCTCATCGGCCGGATTGAGCAATAGTCCGCTCACGTTCAGGGCTATCGGACTCGTCGGCCAGGCGGCCGCCATGCTCGAGACATCGGGCGATAACCAGACGATGTCGATTATGGATACCCTGGAACAGCCGTTTGTCGTAACGATCACGGACGCAGGCGGCAACCCGGTACCGGATGTTGCGGTCGCCTTTGCCATCGACAGCATCCCCGCGGGAGCGCGACTGCAGAGCCTGAGTGCGGCATCGGCCGTGACGGATTCTAACGGCCAGGCATCGACAACCTTGACCCTCGGCACAAACGCCGGTGGGTACATCGTAGCCGCGACCTCGTCCGGACTGGCAGGAAGTCCATTGACGTTCAGGTCAAAAGCGACTGTTCTCTATGGAGACCCGAACAATGATGGATTTGTCAATGTTGCAGATTTGACGACCGTCATCGATGCGATTCTGCACAAGATTCATCTCGGCATCGCCGACTCGATCAGAGCCGATGTCAACCGCGACGGCATCATCGATGTCAGGGATGCGGTGATTATGCTCAATGGTATCCTGCACGGATCGTGGGACACCGTGGGTGCCGCATCGAAGACGCTGGCAATGATCGAGCGCGAAGCGCAGAAGGTGAGCGCATCCGGTCTGCGCAGTACTGCGTCCACGGCCGGCCAGGCCGCAGGGAACATCCAGGCGGAATTCGATGTGAGTCCAAACGGCCTGAGGTTCAATCTCATGAACGATGTTCCGGTCAAGGGAATTCAGATCGCCATGAAGCTTAAGAACCCGATTTCTATCGACAGGCCGGACGTGGTGTTTGCACCTGCGAGCTTCATGCAAGTTCCTCTGCATGATTCCCTGGGGATGATTCACGTCGTGGTATACAACAGTGCCAATGAAATGATCGCTCCCGACACTGGATCGATCTTCAGGCTACCGCTGTTCCTAACTGACACGAGTGACTTCGACGTACGCCAGGTGATCGTCAGTACGGCAGATAACGCCGGGATCATCATCCCGTATACGAAGGTCATGGCGACCGGCAAATATCCGACCACGTACGTGCTTGAGCAGAACTATCCGAATCCGTTCAACAATGAAACGCAAATCCAATTCGTCGTGCCGGATATGGCCGGCAAATTGGCATCGGTGCTCGTGCAGATCTATGACATTAACGGCCAGAGAATTGCCACGGTAGCCAACGGGACGTACGAGTCCGGTCAACACACAGTAACCTGGAGAGGTACGAACGACCAGGGTTTGCAGGTTGCGTCGGGTGTGTACCTCGTGCGGCTGTGGGCGCCCGAACCAAAGCAGTTCATCATCAAGAAAATGATATTGATGAAATAATTCGTTATTATGCCAATAAACGAGTAAAGGTCATGACGTACATGCAGAGAAAGATTGGGAAATGGTCCGCGCAACTGATCATTGCCGTGATGTTGTCCTTCATCTGGACATCCTGCGGCCAGTTGCCGTTTCTGTCTTCCAATCCGGGAAACAAGTACCGTTATCAGTACAAGCTCACCTCGCCCGCGGGGGATTCTTCGCTTGTGTTCCGGGATGAGTTCATCTATGTCCAGTTCAAGATTGACGATGCGGCGATCAAGTTCCAGCTCCAGAATATTTCGCCGGACCCGCTGGAGGTTCAATGGTCAAATGCATCGATCGGTGTGAACGGGAAATTTTTCCCGGTGCGACATTCAACCAACTTGTACGCGGAGAGCTTGTTCTGCAACACATCCCCGCTCATCCCATCCCTGGGGTATACGACCGACCTGGTGATGCCTGCAGGGGGAATCTACTATGACGGGACAAAATGGAAGGAAACCGACCTGCTGCCGACCGCCGACCGGAACTCGCGGGACGAACGCGATAAAATTCAGCGGCTCGTCGGCACCCCGCTGACCTTCATGTTGCCGGTCCGCATAGGTGAAACCGCTAAGGAGTACCGGTTCACATTTGCGGTTTCATCCGTGGTGCAGATTCCATGGGATCGATATCAACCGCCGCGCCGCCCGGCGCCGCCCATCCCTCAACGTCCAATGCTCACAACCGACCAGATGATCGTTGCCGGAGTCGTCGTGGGGGTGATCGGATTGGCTTCCTACTGGCTCACGCTCCGGAAAATATCTCCTTCACCGTAGGTACCTCCATTGAGTCAGACAAGTCATGAATTCCAGCATCAAAACGACTAGGACTATGAGATATTTGACTATGAAGCGGTTTCCACTCTTACTGATCATGTGCACGGCAGCGGGCGCCGTCGTGCTGTCGGGATGCAAAAGTTCGAAATCTTCGACGGCGGACGATGAGAAATATTTCACGCCGCTGGACTCCTTGCCGGGTTTTGTTGCGCGCGAAAACAAGGAAATCGAGCTGTTCAAACAAGAGTTGAGGTCAAGAGATTCAACTATTGATTCATTGAAGCTTGCAAACATCGCGCTTCAGGATTCCGTGATCCGGCTGTTGAAGAAACCCGAGCCAAGACCTCAAATGGTTCTACAGAAGGGAACGTCCGTCATCCTCGGCGGAATCACATTCGGGACGGGGAGCGCCAAATTGAAAAAGGAATCTGAGGTGACTCTGAACCAACTCTACACCGCTCTCATGGACAACAAGGAATTAGAAGTCGAAGTCGCCGGATACACCGACAATCATGGGAAAGAGGAATCCAACCAAAAACTCTCGCTCGCGAGAGCACAGGCAGTGAAGGATTGGTTTGTCAAGAAGGGAATCTACGAAAAGCGGCTCAGCGTTACGGGGAAGGGTTCGCAGGATCCTATCATATCGAATGATTCTCCGGAAGGACGCGCCAAGAACAGGCGAATCGAATTTCACGTCAAGTAAGTGGCAGGGTCGCGGAGAGCCGTTCCCTCACAGCGGCTTTTCAGAGATGATCAGGAAATTCTGGTGGAAGGGATAAAGAAGGATTTTTGCCACTCTCTCGAGGGCATTGTAGCAGAAGACCGAGGCACGATTGTTCCCCAGAGATGGCAGCCGGTTGCTGAGAATATTTCTCGGCATCCAGGCATAGCGGAAAATACCATTGACCGTGAACCGGGCATCCGACCAAAGTCTTTCAATGTCGCGTTTCGTGAACCGGTAATGATGGTGAAACTGTGAGGACCGAAAAAACCGCAGCCAGAATTCAATCCACGTTAATCTGTTCGGGAAGTGAGCGCAAATGAATTTGCCGCCGGGTTTGAGGAATGCGGTGAATTTCCCGCAAACTCTCCGGTTCGCTGCCGCCTGTTTCACGAACATGCTCGAGCACTCCGATGCTAAACACGGCGTCGAATTGCTCGTCACCAAAAGGGAGCAGGCGCGGCTCACCAATGCTACCCCGAATGAATTCAAAAGAGTTTCTGAAGGGCTCCAGTATGTTGGGGAAATCCTCCAGAGAAAAACTTACGAGTTTGTACCCGGACCTGAGGAGGAAGTAGGAAAAATGTCCTCCCCCGCATCCCCAGTCAAGCACCTTCGACCCGGCCGGCACACAGGCGATGGTTTGTTGATAAACGAGATCGTATTGCATCGCACTGACCTTGCTTCCAAATACCTTTAGAGCGGAATCTTGCCGCGTGCGCTGGAACGCCATAAGTTCTTCCACGATGGCGGAAAAAGGAGCGATTGCCCGTCGAAGTGGCAGTGACTTTCATAGCTGGTTTCTAAACGCTGCCGTTGTTCTCATTGCCGGCCTTCATGCATATGACAATCGGGGGCCCCAGACGGTATGAAGGGTCCAGCCCGCGGAATTCCGTGTACGTTCCCATAGACTATTTTCTTTGAGTGGAACAATTGAGTGCACCGAAGCGCAAATGCCACTTCCCGATGAGCGGTTTCAACAGATGGTCTACGAACTTAGGGGATTCGCTCCTGGCGGCTGAAGGGAAGCCATTAGTGACGGATGTTCCCCACGATCGGCCATTCACCCAACCTCGAAGCATTGTAATCGTAAATCCGTTGCTCAGGATCTCCTTGATATCGGAAGGACCCTTTGCCAGCCAGGATTGAAGATTTTGCACCATGGACTGCCCGTTCACAGATTGAGTGCTCTTCGTTTTAATCCAGAGACAGGGGTCGAATGTACCGAACGAAACAGATACACTCACCGTGTCCTGCAAGCTTTGTTGAACTTTTAATGAATAGATATATTCCTGATAAGAAAATGAAGTTGCTGAAGTGTACGTTTGAGCGAAGACCATTGTGTCCGGAAGTGAAGGCATCGGCGTATCGAACAAAATGAGGGATTGTCCCTGTTCTTTGAAGCCTGCCCAACCACTCTGGCTGTAGTAGTACTCGTAGCCATCATTGGTGATCAGTGTAACGTAGGTTGTACCATTGAGCGTCACGACCTGGTTGAATTTTTCCCAGGAACTATCCGACCACAATCTGTAGAACGAGCTGTCGATCGCAAAGCCATAGCCGGTTACTACCATCATTTTTTGTGACGTTGGGGACCGACACGGGAGAATTCTCCTTATTACAGGAAAGGAGAAGGAGGGAAGAGATCAGAAGGCAGACAGCAATGGACGTTTTCATAATATTCCCTCGCATCGACATAAGCCGTATCATTCGGAGACCACCATCTTAGACCTGACGAATCTTGTTGTCGGTATTGTAACCTCTGTCTCCGAACGGCTGGACTTTCTCAAGCCAGATCTGTTCGAGGAGTGTCAGCTCATCGCTCAGGTTGAAGTCCGGATCGTCCTTGACCTTTACAACTTCCAGGATTTCAAAAACGAAATGCGCCGGCCCATATTCATTCCATTCCTTTTGAAGCATTGCGTTGCGATGCCGTCCGATGGTGAGCATGAACTTATGCCCGTTCAATGGTCCTTCAAGATTCATGCTGCTCCCGAGAAGTACCTTCCCATTTGCCGTATTCTTCACCTGGAAAACGCCGGCAGGCTTCTTCCGTTCCTTGTATTCCCTCTTTATTTCTTGCTGTGATTTCACGTTTAAAGTTAATAATTACCTCATCCATTGTCAACACGCGTTTCGCGGCACAAGACCAAAGCCAACGGGCGCGTGATCTTAGCTAGGTTTCACTGCGATGTTCCATCGTTATCACCACTTTACCTCGTGCATGTCCTTCTTCCAAATAACGGATGGCTTTAGCCACGTCGCTTAACGGGTAGCGTTTATCGATGACGGGCACAATAATTCCACCAGCAAGAAGATCTCTCAGAACATCCAGATCTTTCTTGTTTAGGTTCGCCACAAAGCTACGCATCTTCTTGCTTCCGATCAGTGACAGTAATGATTGAAGAAGCATGCCGAGCAGCATGCCCAGGAAACTTTGACTCCCCGCCACCTCCAGCCCCGACATAAATTCCGTCCTGACTCAGCGCACGCCTGTAATCGAAAATCGAATGATAGGCGTTCGCACCCATGATCAGATCGTAACGCTGCCCGCTCCGGGTAAAATCCTCCCGGGTGTAATCGATGACGTGGTCTGCGCCAATGGATCGCGCGGTGTCCACATTCCTTGTGCTGCACACAGCAGTGACTTCAGCCCCGAACGATTTAGCAATCTGGACCGCAAATGTACCAACACCGCCAGACGCGCCATCAACAACTACCTTCTGGCCTCTCCGGATCCGTCCCTTATCTCGAAGACCCTGAAGGGCAGTGATTGCCGCCACCGGTACGGCTGCTGCCTCCTCAAACGATATATTGGCTGGCTTCAATGCCAGTTTTGCTTCAGTGGCACACGCGTACTCGGCAAAGGCCCCGCGGCATGCGCCGAACACCTCGTCGCCTGGTTTGAACTGTGTTACGTTCCTGCCCACGGCTTCCACCTGGCCCGCCACATCAACGCCCAGTCGTGTGACCTTTGGTTTGAGCAGCCCCCCGGCCATCATGCGGACGATGAAGGGTTCACCTCTCATGAAGTGCCAGTCAAGCGGATTTACTGATGCCGCACGAATTCTTATCAAGACCTCATGGTCATTGGGAGTAGGTTTTTCCAACTCCGTGAAATGAAGAACATCCGGAGACCCGTATTCTGTGTATGTTACTGCTTTCATACATCCTCACGCTTGTTTTTCCACCACCGGCGAATACGAGTGCGCGCCCACAAGTAGTGCGCTGCCGTGCTCGCGCGGAGATAATCACTCATTTCGTTCAAACGAGGGATCTCTCTCAATGTAAATCCAGGCGCAGGCATCGCGGGTTTCTCACCGCGAAGGCCCGTCGCATACCAGTCGAGATTCATCTGTTGCCATTCGACAATGTGTGCAAGGATGTCTTTGACCGACCATCCGCCGCGCGTCACGCCTGCCCTTGTCATCAGGCGCGCTGGGATGGGTGCGAGTGTCGCATCCAACATCGTGCGCTCAAGTTGGATTTCCTCGAGAAGTTCTTTTTGTCGAAGCCGCCGGCCCACATGATCTCCCTAATAATAGAAATGGCGATCAATCCTTCTTTTCAAAGAAAGTCTTGAATAACTCTTTCGACCGTCTCGCGCCTTCATCACTCAACACCACAGACTTAGCCTTGCTTCGAGGGTCGCTTATGAATCCCTTCTCGTGGAGTCGATTCATTGTATCCCAATCCTGACCTTTCCACGCGCGCATAGTCCCCATGATTCTCGAAACCTGTGAGGTGGAGGAGGGCAAGAACCATTTCGTCTATTTTATCCTTGTCTATCTGCATATTGATCCGTAGTCCCTTTCTGATGGCAGTGGATGATGGCTAACGGCTCGCAAAACGATGCGACAATTTTGCGAATTTATAATTGCCATACAAGTGTGCATTATTGTTGAATGAGGACTTTTGTTCATCGATACTTCCAATTTCGTGTTTTTGCGTGTTATGCGCAGCGGCAGTTGAGTTGACTTTGAGTAATACATTTGTTATAATATAACAAACAACCAGAGGAAACGCTAATGTTGAAAACATCCGTTCGTCGCGTGGGCAATAGTCTCGGAATCACCTTGCCAAAGACAATCGTTGAAAACTATCATCTCAATGAGGGTGATGAGTTGCACCTTGTTGAAACGGGTGAAGGAGTTGTGTTGACCCCATTTAACCCGGAATTTGCTGAATGGGCCAAAGCATATGAACGCACGAACAAGAGATTTCGTAATACGCTCAACGCTCTCGGGAAATAATGGCGGTCCATTTTATACCGAAGGATGTTGTCTTGATTATACACGCTGACCTTCTTCAGCGTTATGGTGGCGAGCCGGGTCTCCGGGATGCAGGATTGCTCGATTCTGCGCTTGCCCAGCCAAAGATGACATTCAGTGGCAAATACATTCACAAAACACTCTTCGATAAGGCCGCTGCGTACGGTTTTCACGTCTGCAAGAACCACCCATTTGTAGATGGTAACAAACGGGTCGCGTTTGTATTGATGGACATCTTCCTTCAAAACAATGGTTGGGAAATATGCCCGACTGAAGAGGAGGCGTATGCGATAATGATGAACCTTGCCTCTGGAAAACTGCAGAAATCCCAACTGTCCGCATGGCTCAAAGAACACTCCTCAAAGTTGCCCCGCCGCTAAGCTGCCGTTGCGAATTTATTCATTGACTAATCGCCAGTGAGCAAAATTGTTGAATGAGGCTTTTTGTCCCTCGACAATCCCAATGTCGTTTTTTTGCGTGATAGCCGCAAGCAGTTCATCAGACTTTAATTTTCCGATCTTGAATGACAATAGTTTCGGCGATACGATCATGCACTGTTCGCCGGTTTGCATCAATGAAATATTGCAGGAAGCCAAATCCTAATTCTAAAAATGAAGCTCCATATCCAAGAGCTCGTTCCACCGCATGCCAGAAGCCGATCTTTTCATGTACAACAGAAACGACTCTAATGCCCATAAGCCGTTTGCCGAGTGTCTTCCCATTGCCATAATAAATTGAAAATGAAAAGTATGCTACGAGAAGAATGATGCTATACCAATGTTCAAAATCAAACTCCAAAAGCAAATCTTCTTTTACAAGGCCAAGACGCTGCAATAGTTTAGCACCGAACATTAAGATAGGTGCACATACGACGGCAGCGATTAGAAAATCCACAATGAAAGCTCCTGCACGACTTTTAAAAGATGCCAGAGGCAGACCATGCAACTCTTGCATGCGGTGAGACTCGGTTCCATTGTAATTGCTTTTCTTTATTGTGAGCATAAAGAGATTTTCCTATTGAACAATTTATTGATGCTTGCGCATAAGGTTTAGGCAAACCGCCGTTGCGAATCGCCACTATCGAACGATCGGTAGGCTGTGGCGGTGAGCAATGGAGAGAGCACTTTATATTAGCCAAACTGTGTTTCAACATCGGCTATCCAATGTGCGAGCGCCATTTTGCGGATTAGGCCGCGGTGGATGCTCGTAAGGTGGAGACATTATTGGCCGGCTGGTGGTTCCCAAAGTTCCACCTTGTTTCCCTCTGGATCAATGACCCAGGCAAACTTCCCATACTCGGATTCGTCAATCTTCTCGAGCACGTTGCAGCCTTCTTCCTTCAAGGCCTTGACCAAGGCGTGGAGGTCCTCCACTCGGTAGTTGACCATGAAGGGAGCAGAGCTCGGAGCAAAGTGATTACTTTCTTGCGGATCGATTAACCAGGCAGTTGTGCCTGCAACCGGCTTGCCATCGGCGTCGGTCCAATCGAAGGCAGCTCCGCCCCAGACTTGGACATCGATTCCCAAGTGCCGCTTGTACCAAGCTTGCAGTGATGGAGCGTCTTTGGCCTTGAAGAAGATGCCGCCGATGCCAGTGACTCGTTTCATGTTTATTACTCCTTGTATGTGTGTTATTGAATGCGCCCTGACTGTTGTTTATATGGTTTCCGTGTAAGACAACTGTATGCTCCATCGCAATATAACATGCCCCAGTCAGAATTTCCAGAATCGCTAAGCCCAAACAAGTTATCGCCGGTCAGCTCGATGGCAAGGGTGTTATACGGTTTCGGCATAACATGGCACGCTTCTCGTTCCTTCGTGCCGCAAAACGCTTTCCCAAATGCATATTTGCTTGCGGCTAACGTTTAGGCAAAAAACACAATGAGCTTTTCCACAAATGGCATGAACATCATTTAACAATGTGCTTGATGATGTACGGCATCAATAGATGTGATACCAGAACCAAAGTCCAGATGTGACCCTTCCAGATCTTCCATCCTTCAAAAATCTCATCTAAGCTCTTCTTTTGAATAAGCAGTACTCCGATGAATTCGAAACACAGCACAAGCACGAGCCAGATGGCTCCCAGAACAAGGAAGGACTCTTTGTCAAAGCCCTGGAGTATTGCAACTACTGCGTACGAATAGATGGTGATTAAAATAATCTGAGGCGTAAGATAAAGCCAATGTCCATTTGCTCTTTTTATTCCTAGTCCATTTGCCAGAAAGAGTTGGAGTCCAACTCGCAACAAGGTTAGGATTATCCAAGAGACAACTGAAACGAGGACTAGCATCCACATGTTCTTTTCCCAGTAAGTCTGCACATTTGAACAGCGTTTAGCCGGATCTGTTAGCGATATGTGAGTGCCAGGAAACCTTGGTGCGCCACAAAACATTTACAGATGAATCTGCAATTGCGGCTAACGTGTCGCGTAACAACGCAACGGTTTTGTGGACTATAATATCCCATAGCCGAGAACAAACCGTTGAGTGAGGCTTTATCACGCGGCGACACTACCAACGTCGTTGTTACGCGTGTTAGCTGCCGTTACTTGCGAAGTATCGAACTCCATAGTCTGCGAATAAATCTTTTGTATTTTCTTCTGCGCAATACAGCTAAGAAAATGAATACATAGCTTAGAACTATTAGTGTGATTGCAGGCCAAGCCTGGCTGAACTTAATTTCTTGTTCCGGTAGTCGCGGTGGCGTGTTCTTGTCCAACAACCAAAATCCAAGTAGTAATGAAACGAGACTCAACACCATTAACGCGACGGATGGAAGCATACTTTCCTTTGTTTGCGATACGTCGGCCACTCCGACGATTCGTGCGTCCGCTTTAAGATTACCATCGTAGTTGCTAACGAGCATCTTGAGGGTGAGTACATCCCTAGCATTCATCAGCACCGGTGCAAGAGAAACCTTATGGTTATCGAGCGTTTCCTAGTAACAGGGTTCTTCAATCTGAGAATGATCGACAAGCTACCGGAAATGAGATTCGTCAAGTTGCACCTGAGATCTGTTTGTGAGGTAACCCAGCAAGCCAATGGTGTGTAACGTCTCGGCAAACAACGCAATACTTTTGTGAACACATAATTCTCATTCACGTGAACAAAAGTATTGAGCGAGGATTTTATTTCTCATGACTTATTCCAGCGTCGTTGTTTGCCGTGTTAGGCGAAGTTGTTTTGCGATTGCAGTCGGAGCTACTCATCCTCACAAACGAAATTCTTCGCTGTGGGCGGGAGCGTGGCCACAAGTCGCCAAGCTTCTCGCCATGCAATGCGGGCTCCAGCCGATGACGTATCTGCTGAGATGGCTTGGCGAAAATGTCCAACGGCTTTTGACCGAGCTTGATCGACGGTGATTGCTATGCCGGAATCGTCATCGACCGTTGAGGGTATACCGCTATGGATTGCAACGATGTCGCTATATGCGTATGCAAGAATAAAATGTGTCATTTTTTGAAACTCAGGGTCAGTTGCACGTGGGAGGTATTTTTCACCCTCCAGAATCACCCTGCCAAAGCATGCACCGCAGGTGCAACCAGCCTCGAGTTGGAATCCTCTCTGCATCATGAGAATGAGAGCCAATTCACCCACTGCACCACTCGAATCGAGTGCAAGCGCCTGTTTTAACCAAGAATGCTCGTAGATCCATCCCATCGTCCTGCTTTGTCGGATGATAGCTCCGAGGGGCTCAAACTGAGAGACGATGGTGGAATCCAACGCTAATCTATCGGTGATGGCGCTCAGAACTTGGTCGGCAAAAGCAAGCCCTGCGGCGCGAGCTTCACGATCTGTGTTCGCACAAATATCGATCCAACGCCGAAAAGCGCCAAGAACATTCGGTCTGTCCAGAGAGCTATCTTGCTGCATCCGGCCAGCTAAGTAGATGGTGATGAGTTCGTTCGCTCGTTCCCGGTTTGCGCCGAGTTTCCGAAGCGTCCTCGAAAAAATTACGGAGTCTGGGTGTGACGGTGCACCCCCCACAGAGTACTCATTATAGTCGGCGTCTATGTGGACTTCTGATATGGGGAGAAATCCGAACGCTACCACCCTGGGGGGCTGGCCATATTCGGGCGAAACTCCACATGCGCAAGCATAAATTTGGTCGCCTGTCTGCCACCGGTCGGTACAACTCCATCCGGACGATCCGTACCCCCAAAGCTCTGTACCAACCTTCCCACTACCCAACCAAGATGAGAGTCCTTCTTGCACGGAATTTGCGATTGTGATGCTTGCTTCTGGCGATCGTTCAATCATCTCAACCCAAATCATACCAAGGACTGCTTCATTTGTCCGGACGCGCACGCTGTCGCTGAGTTGAGGCAGGACGAGACTGGGAGGAGGGGGTGGCGCATAGAAGTATGCTCGGCGCAGAGCCACTTGCTGTGTTCCGGGAAGGCTAAACACCTCATCAGCGCTCACACACCACTGTTCATTGCTTACAGTGGGTTGCTCTAATTCATATCGGAAGCAGATTAGTGAGTCATGCGGATGCCGTTGGCGCCATGCACTCAACGTAATGTTCTCCTGTAGTTCGTGGAGTTCAGACTTTGCGATCCTCGCAAAACTCTGTGCGATCGCGTTGGAAGCAGCAAGAGAATCCCCGACCTCGGGTTGCAGAAGGCTGTTTTCCCCGAAAGTCTTCATGTTCTCGAGTTTAGTATGGCGCTTTGGCACCACTGAAGTGCCACGAGGCAACGCAAACGCCAAGCAGACCAGACTAAGGAGAAAGATTCTTGTAGTCCGGTTGTGGAGGGATCGTTGCGACATATTAAGAGAAAAGCTTGTGAAATTCATAACTAACCTCTTGTGGCAGTTTAAGCAAAACAATTTCGCCTAACGTTTAGCAAAAATACGCAACATTTTTGTGAACACTGACATTGATTAGTGGCCAGTGAACAAAACTGTTGAGCGAGGCTTTTTCTACCGAGCATGATCCCAGCGCCGTATTTTTGCGTGTTAGGCGTTCGTGCCGCGCACCCTTTTCGCCCACGGTGTCGACCCGGCTGGTGCTTCCGGGATGGTAGCAAACGTTCGCCGATTCGCCTTTCGCCATTTCTCAAACCACTCATCGATGCCAAGAGCCTTAATATACAAGAGCACCTCCATTTGAGAAAATTCCGTGTGTCGACCTGACTCGATCGCAATAATGCGATAACGAGGGACACCGATCTTTCCGGCGGCAGTTGGAAGATCCCATCCAAGTTTCGCTCGTGCCTGGGAACACCTTGCCGATAAAAACGAAAGACGAATTGTAGTCTCGGGATTGACGGCAAATTGCTTCATCAACGAAAGCATCTCAGGTGTGAATATTTTCAGCCCCTCGCCGACAAGAAAGTTGATGTCCTTGTCAGTCACTATCATCGATCTCATTCGTTCGAGAAGCCGTGCGTTCTTTCGGGGTTTCATAATTTGCTAATGTGTATTCAATGGGTGCGCGGCATGACGCCTAACGGCCTGCAAAACAACGCGACAATTTTGCGAATCTATTCATGGACCAATCGCCCGTGAGCAAAATTGTTGAATGAGGCTTTTCGTACTTCGACAATCCCAATGTCGTTGTTTTGCGTGTTAGCCGTTCGTTGGGTTGCGAGAGTTATCGATGAATTGTCCACGATGTATGACCGATTTGATATCTCAACGTTGACAGCCTAATTACGCTTTTGTTTGAAAAAATTTCTCGGCGGTTGATCCCGAGAACTGACTTTCGAAAATCCGGAGAGGGTGGACTCACTTTCCACCTCGCATGTTGACAGCAACCCAATGACGGCTAACGGCTGTGGTAACAACGCATTGCTTTTGCGAATCTATTCGTAGATTAATTGCCCATGAGCAAAAGCGATGAGTGAGGCTTTATTGAACATGGACATTACCAACCTCGTTGTTACCACTGTTATGCGCCGGCGCCACAAATCAATCCACTTTTTTGACGACTATGGCCGTTCCAGGAAACATTCTCCACTTGTTCCATTGAGATGTGGTACGGGCGCCAGCTGGGAAAGTCCAAGCTGCTGCTGAATATGGGATCTTCCTCAAGACGTTGATCCAATCTTTGATATACCCGCCAAGTTGTGTTTCTGAACAGATCGGAAACCTTGGAGAAACAAAGACGATACCGACCCTCTGAGCTCCGTATGGACGCACCTTAGAGACATCTTGGCTCGCCTCCTGGAGAGACTCAAGAATCTTCTTTCTCGGATCATATCTTTTAGGAAGGGCGTCTACAAAGCAGATTTTGGCCTCAGCGACAAATTTGTGTCTTCCGTGCGAGAAGGACAGGTCAGTGCGTCCTCTGTATTTCTTCCTTCGGCCATATTTCTTTACGAAGCTCTTTTCATCGGAAAATTCTTCAAAGGCAACGCCCCCGACTTTCCAAATGGCCCCCGCAAGGATGCTCATGCTAGCTCGTTCATTGAACCACCAAGGAAAGGTCTGTTCTTTAGCCCAGTCGATGGTGAGACGTTCGTTTAGATTAAGATAGCTCGTCAAGATAGGTGCAATAGAACGAAGCGACCTTATATGTATTTCCCTAATTGTCGTCAACATATGTTCCTGATATGGTTAATAATGTGGCGCTGGCGCATAACGGCCTGCAAAACAACGCGACAATTTTGCGAATCTATTCATGGACCAATCGCCCGTGAGCAAAATTGTTGAATGAGGCTTTTCGTACTTCGACAATCCCAATGTCGTTGTTTTGCGTGTTAGCCGTTCGTTGGGTTGCGAGAGTTATCGATGAATTGTCCACGATGTATGACCGATTTGATATCTCAACGTTGACAGCCTAATTACGCTTTTGTTTGAAAAAATTTCTCGGCGGTTGATCCCGAGAACTGACTTTCGAAAATCCGGAGAGGGTGGACTCACTTTCCACCTCGCATGTTGACAGCAACCCAATGACGGCTAACGGCCTGCAAAACAACGCGACAATTTTGCGAATCTATTCATGGACCAATCGCCCGTGAGCAAAATTGTTGAATGAGGCTTTTCGTACTTCGACAATCCCAATGTCGTTGTTTTGCGTGTTAGCCGTTCGTTGGGTTGCGAGAGTTATCGATGAATTGTCCACGATGTATGACCGATTTGATATCTCAACGTTGACAGCCTAATTACGCTTTTGTTTGAAAAAATTTCTCGGCGGTTGATCCCGAGAACTGACTTTCGAAAATCCGGAGAGGGTGGACTCACTTTCCACCTCGCATGTTGACAGCAACCCAATGACGGCTAACGTCTCGCAAAATAACGCAACAGTTTTGCGACCATCTACAAAGACAAATGGCCACGGGAGCGAAACTGTTGAGCGAGGCTTTAACTGGCCGTGACATTTCCAGCGTCGTTATTTTGCGTGTTAGGCGCCGTGCCCATTTCGATAGTCATTCAACATCTCATCCACTAGATCGGTAGCTTTCGTGGTGTACGAAAGTGATTTCTCGAACTCTGCGAGCACTTGATCGAGAGCGGACGTTGCCTTGCGTGTGGCGCGATTCATGGACTTACTGATCCCTTGCATTTGAGCCTGCGAGTTTCGAAGACCTCTTATAGATTCCGTGCTGGCGGTGATTTGACTCGACAGAGTGACGAGCACTTCCTTAAATTGAATCGCGGTATTCATGTCCTCCGGTGTGTTCAGCGACGATGTGTGAAGCATTCCAGTGATACTGCCGGAGGCAATATCCCAGGCGGAGCGGAATCCTGGCAATTCAACTTCGACCTTCTGAGCAAAGTCAAGAATCTCACCGGCTGCTTGCTCAACAACCTTGTAGATTTTGCCTGCTGTCCCTGCGCCACCGCTCTTTTGAATATTCTGAACCTCTGTTGTTCGGGCGGTCATTCTTTGTCCAATATCGGTTATGGCCTGGCTGAGCCGAGAGAGTGCCTCAGTTGCCTTTTGCAGATTGGATTCACCATCGATGATAAAATCCCATATCCCTTTTTCCTCCTCAGGCTCATGAGAGATATCCTTGGCGGCGATATGATTCTCTTGGGTTTTCTTGGCAGAGTTCTCCGGGCCATGTTCGCTGGGGAGAAAGTCGATGATAGGATTGCCGAAATCAATTGAATCGGTGCGGGCTTTTTGCGCAATGCCTGTCAGGGTTTTCGATAGTTCCCTGATTTCATCGAATCGAGCGGAATAGGGTACAACTCGGTATGATTTCAAGTCAAATGGTAAGTCATCAATAGATTGCGTGATCATTATTGTACGCCTTCTAAGGGCATGGGCGATTCCGAGTTCGTAGAAAACGTTCGAGTTTAGAGCCGTCAGTTCAGCGACGACCAAGTCTGCCTTGGCGATGTTCCTGATAATATCCTTGAGAATGTTCTGTTGATTCATTAAGCTATCTGCACGGTCGACTTCGTATCCAGCATTTTCGAGAGCAGGCTTGACGAGCTCTGAGTATATGGCATCGAATTCTGGGTCGAACGGCATGATGACGAATGCGGTCGGATTTTCGTTTGTCATTTAATTTTACCTGTTGAAATGGGCATGGCGCCTAACGGCCGGCAAAACAACGCGACAATTTTGCGAATCTATTCATAGACAAATCGCCCGTGAGCAAAATTGTTGAATGAGGCTTTTCGCTCCTCGACAATCCCAATGTCGTTGTTTTGCGTGTTAGCCGTTCGTTGGGTTGCGAAAGTTATCGATGAATTGTCCACGATGTATGACCGATTTGATATCTCAAAGTTGGCACCCTAATTACGCTTTTGCTTCAAAAGATCTCTCGGCGGTCGGTCGAGAGAACTGACCTTCGAAAATCCCGAGAGGGTGGACTCACTTTCCACCTTGCATTTTGATAGCAACCCAATGACGGCTAACTCTTGTAATGACGCATTATTGCGTTGTTAATTAGTTTCTTTTCCCCCGGAATGAAGCAATTTTCTTGATTGGCCTGGGAAATCATGTTCGTGATCCATTCTGAGAAAATCGAGAGGACTTCGGATCTTCCCGAGCACCCGATTGCTTACATGCGTGTAAATTTCCGTAGTCTTTGAGCTTTGGTGGCCCAACAGTTCCTGGATGTATCGCAGGTCAGTGCCACGCTCCAAAAGATGCGTCGCGAATGAATGACGCAGGGTATGCATCGATGCCGGTTTCCCGATTCCAGCCTGCTTCACCGCCCGCTGGAAGACGGCTTGAATGCTCCGCGCCGAAAGATGTTGATCAAAGGTTTGGCATGGGAACAACCATCCCGTTGTCCCCAAATGATGCGCTTTCCAGTACGCAACAAGCTGTGATCGAAGTGATTCCGGGAAAACTGTGAAGCGATCCCGTTTTCCCTTCGCATCCCGGACATGAATGAGCCCACGCTCGCCATCAATGTCTTCGATGCGCAAGCGAACCAATTCACTCACCCGCAATCCACTCGCATAGGCAAGCATGAGCATCGTGCGATGTTTCAAATTATTCACCCTCGTAAACAACCGCTTTACCTCACTTTCACTCAACACGTCCGGTAGCTTCTTCTCTTTCTGCGGTCTCGGCAACGACCCGATTACGAACGGCATTTTGTAGAGATCGACATACAATAATCGCAGTGCGTTGATCACCTGATTTGCGGTTCCTCCTGAACATCTCTCGTCTACGAGAAGATGAAGAAGGTAGTTCCGAATATCTTCCTGACCCAGATCCCTCGGATGGCGAGGGCGGAAGTACCTCACGAACGATCGAAGACAACTCACATACGCCTTGATCGTCTTGTGACTGTAATTTCGTAGCAGCATCTCCTTCCGCACAGTCGTGTAAAATCCCTGCGCTGTCGCTTTCGTGCCGAGAGATAACTTTTCTTTCTCCATTTTGCCTCCCCCGTTGTCGTTTGATACTCCTTTTGTATCAGTTAATCAGCGGTTAATCAGCGGTCCAACTCCTCCGAAGGTAATAATTCCTTCATACATTGTCAATAGAGATTCGAAAATTTTTCTCAAGAACAATCCTCTTTTCAGAATGTTTAGCTTCCCAAATCGACAATTCGTTGAAATCAGCATGCTCCTACAATTTCGCGGCCACTACGACCACGCCTTTCGTGATCTGCACCGTTCCCCCGTTCGCATCAAGTGCCTCTAAAAGCACAACATAGATCCCGATTCTCGCTTTTTCCCGGCCGTCAGTGAAGCCGTCCCAGATAATCTGTCCGTGAGATCCACTCGGCTCGGCGTTCGCAAGCGACCGCACAAGCCGGCCCTTCGCATCGTATATCCGAATGCGCACCAATGCGGCGCTCGTCGGCAACCGGTACGAAATCATTGTGAAATCTTCAAAGCCGTCTCCATCGGGCGAAAACGGATTCGGCGAAAAAGTAAGAGAGGCATTAGTGGGAATAGAGGCTGTGAAAATGCTATTGCGCATCCCCGGAGTTCCCCCGGACCGGAGCGCACATGTACTCCAATTCCTCGGGTCGTTGCTCGCCAGGTCCGGATTGACACGCTCCAGCGACCGTCCCGTAACGTCGGGAAGATTCGGATTGTGCCACTGCGGACTGTACCGAACGCTGTCAACCACCTCTCCCGTGATGTCTCGCAGGATCACGTTGTCACCGCCGTCAGTGAGATTTAAACTGCTCTTGTTGAGGATAACGACATGCGCATCCGGGTTTTCGAGATTCGGAAATGCGCTCAAAATGGATGAATCCGCCGCAACGACAAGATATGCACCCGGCATCACATTCACCGCTGACCTGGAAATCAAGAGCTCATGGTTTTTCCCCGATTTGTCCCTCATATCGGAGAGCGACCAGCCCGCAAGATTCAGCGCCTGAGTACATCGATTGAATAGTTCAACATATTCTGATTGCCCCGGCATCGGTTGATACATAATCTCATTAAGGATGATCGAGGCCGGTGCGAACGCGACGTTTACCGAATCGAACGCGAGGTTGTTCTTCAATTTCAAATCTTCGGGGAAATCAATGCGCACGATAACAAGCCGTCTTCCGGATGGCGGATTATTCCACATGAATGTGAACGCCGCTGAATCCCCCGGCGCCAAAGCAGATGCGGAAGCTATTCTCTCCAGCAACTCCGAATCCTGCGGTATTGAATCACCATTTGAATCCGAAAATAGGGAAACGGAATATTCGGCGGCAGGTTTCAATCCGATATTTTGGACGAGTGCCTCGATCGCAGCTGCAGTCGGGCTTATCTTCGATGTGGATGTGCGGCGAATTGCCAGATCATAATCCAACGGTGTCAAGGAATTCTTTCTGCCCGGAGTACTCCCTGAGGTATCTTCCGACGACCCCCAATTTGTAGAGTCATTGGAATTTTTGTCGGGTTGGATGCGCTCGAGCGACACGCCTCCCGTTCCACCCCACGACGGGTAGTAACGCATGCTGTCCATGATGGCGCCCCGGCTATCGAACACCACAACGGCGTCGCCGCCGTTGTTGAACAAATATGTCGGCAGGGCGGGGGATTGAATGACCGCGGATGGAATGATGGGATGAAAGTTTCTCAGGAGCGCCGTGTCCTTAGCTATGACGGTATAAGTATGCGATGCGAGTATCGTTGGCGCTGTCGTGATGATGTACGATGAAGATGTGTTGCGATTGCTCAGCCTCCAGTTCTTCAGGTCAACATCGCTGTCGAGGGTGTTTAGCAGCTCGACCCATTCCGGCTCGACCGCCGGAGCGTACATGACTTCATTGATCACGATCGAACGGCGGGCCGACCCGACCGAAAGTACGGCGACCTTTAGATCATCCTCTTGAATTCTCATCGCCCGGCAAATTTGTCCGTGCCATGATTGTTTTTTCGCCGTAGGCGAGGCTGTGTAATTGCACTTCAGCGACCGCAGTGTCGCCGGGCTGTAGCGGCCCGGCGAAAATACGGGACACAATCAGCTCGTTCGGCTGGGGGAGCGAATCTCCGTTGGCATCCTCATAAAATTCCACCGGGATATTTTGGATCTCCCGGACTCCGAAGTTTTTTACGACCGCCCCGACCTGAACCGAATCTCCGACCATAGGGTAGAGCGGCGAAAAGCGAATTGCCGAGATCCCCGCATCTGTCGACGAGAGCGTGGAAATTGTAATATTGTCGAATCGGATGGTGCCGGTTTTTCCCGTCCCGTCGCCGGTTACCTGCCACCGGATCATTACGGCAGGTTGACCGTTTATCGCAGGTGGAAGCTTCAACTTTCGTGGAAGGTATGCCGTCGTTCCCGGATTTCTCAACGTATCTCCTATCTGAATGGAAAAGATCCTGCCGCCATCGGTCGATGCTTCGATGAGCAAGCCGGAATCATGGCTCCCCGAGCGACGCTCGTAGAAAGTTAGACTATCAGCCTGTCTGTTCGAAAAGTCCAGAAGGGGGGAAGTCAGGCTCTGGGAAACCGTGGCGTTGGTGCTGACGACCGCATCGGGGAAGGAGAAGACACTCGAAGCCGTCGTTGTGAAATCACCGGATGTGGAACGGTTCGTCGTGGTTGTCCATCCGGAAGGCAGTGCTGGGACGACGACCGAATCGAAATTTTCATTGAAAGGGAATTGTGTCACCTGCGCGTTGCAGGTGCAAATGATAAAGAAAAGCGCGTAACGCTTGAATGACTGCATACCCACCTCCTCCGTTGCCGGACAATGAATGCGTGTTTATGCCCGGGAGGCGGCTGGTGAAGCAAATTCAAAATGAAAAATTCAAAAATATAACTGCCAGATTCTCAATCGGCAGCTCGAAATCAACAATCCTTCAACCTAATTCCTATATAACCTAAATCCAAAATCCGCAATCCCCAATCCGAAATCTTCAATCGCCAATCAAACGACTGGATTCCCGCTTAAGACGTGCGGGAATGACGTTTTGACTTTTGCACGACCGAGCCAATGCTCGAAGTCTCAATTCCGCAATCGGCAATCGTCAATCCGAAATCCCAACAAATCCCCAATCCTCAATTCGAAATGGCTATTCCTCTTTCGCCCGCATCGAGTCCCACAAAGAATACGACACGAGCAGGATAAACATGATCAATCCTACGATCTCGGCGCCGTGCGACTCGGCCCATTCGCTATTGTACCAGTTGAATCCGCCAAATCGGAGCAATGCGTTAACCACGCCGAAAAGCGATCCGCCGGCGATGAATCCGGATGCTATCAATGTCCCCCTGGAAAATCTCGCGTTGTTCAGTTTTTCGTTCTTCGACCTTGTCGTCACCCACCATGCGACCAATCCGCCGAAGACGAGTGGAACGTTCAACTCCTGCGGAATGTACATCCCCAGCGCAAATGCCAGCGGAGGAATGTTGATCATCGTCAGGATCAATGCGATCACTGCGCCGACGAGGTAGAGAGTCCACGGCGCCGGAACATTCGACATGAGAGGCTGGATCACCGCTGCCATGGCATTGGCCTGCGGGGCAACCATCGCGTTCGGTCCTTTGAATCCGTATGTGTCGTTCAGGATCAGAATGACACCCCCGACTGTTGCTGCCGAAACGAGAACTCCCAGGAATTTCCAGGTTTCCTGCTTTTTTGGGAGTCGACCCGAGCCAGTAACCGATCTTCAGGTCGGTAATGAATCCGCCTGCAACGGAAAGCGCCGTGCATACGACGCCGCCGATGATAAGCGCGCTCACCATTCCAAATGTGCCGGATAATCCGATCTTCACAAGGATAAAGGACGAAAGAATCAGCGTCATGAGCGTCATGCCGGAAACAGGGTTCGTGCCGACGATGGCGATTGCGTTTGCCGCAACAGTCGTAAAAAGGAAGGAAACGATGACGACGATCAGCAGTCCCACGATTGCATACTCGAAATTGAACACGACACCGCCGAAGAAGAAAACGAAGATGAGAAGTCCGGTGAGCAATATGAGGAGAACGACGAAATTCATCCGGAGGTCGGTTTGCCAGCGAACTGCGGTCTCCGAAGGACCCGACTGGTGCTTGAAAATCTCGTTGTACGCAAGCTTGAACGCCCCCCCGATGATCTTTGACGAGCGGAGAATGCCGATGATACCAGCCATTGCGATGCCGCCGATGCCGATCTGCCGGACGTACGCCCGGAAGATCTCCTCGGCGCTCATATTCGCGATAAGTTTTGTCGCGGTCGCGCCTAGTGGCACAGTGAGCGATTGTCCGACCTCGTTAAAGAGCGGTATCAAAACAAACCACGAAAGGAAGGAGCCCGCAGCGATGATCGCGGAGTACCTCAAACCGACAATGTAACCAAGTCCGAACACCATCGCTGAGACATCGAGCTTCGCCACCATTTTTACTCTGTCGGCGAGCACTTGCCCGTACGAAAACATCCGTGAAGTGATCACTTCCGACCAGTATCCGAATGCGCTGAACGTGAAATCGAAGAAGCCGCCGATAAGTCCCGCAACTATCAGGACCGCGGCTTGCTTGCCGCCCTTTTCGCCTGCGACGAGAATTTCCGTGGTTGCCGTCGCCTCGGGAAATGGGAATTTCCCGTGCATGTCCTTCACAAAGAACTTTCTGAACGGAATGAGGAAGAGTATGCCCAGGAAGCCGCCGAGCATGGAGGCGAGAAAAACCTGGAAGAAGCTCGCCGGGAGATCCAGAATATAAAGCGCGGGGATCGTGAAAATTGCTCCTGCGACGATCACACCCGAGCATGCGCCGATGGACTGGATGATGACATTCTGCCCGAGGGCATTCTTCTTCTTGAATGCCGCCGAGAGACCGACGGCGAGGATCGCGATCGGGATCGCAGCTTCAAAGACCTGGCCGATTTTCAAGCCGGAGTATGCCGCCGCGGCGGAAAATAGAACGGCCATCACGAGTCCCCAGCCGACCGACCATCCCGTTACCTCGGGGTGGGATTTTTCCGGGTCCATGATTGGACGATACGTTTCGCCTTCCTTGAGTTCCTTGTAAGCGTTATCCGGAAGGCCGGTGGTGGTGACAGGTGTTTCCATGGAGTACTCCTGATTTAATTTGATGTCTGGACTTGCGTCCTGTCTCGGTAATAGATTGATTAAGTTCTGCGGCTCCTAACCCTCACCCCTTTCCCTCTCCCGCAAGCGGGAGAGGGGAATTGAAGGAGAGAGGGTAGCGAATGACATAACGATCTAAGGGCTCTTCAAAACTATTTGAGCGATACGATCCCAGTTGTTCTAAGCTCTAAATCCGCAATTGCAGATCAGCAATTCCATTTATCCTCAATCGGCAATCCGCATTCGCCAATCCAAAGGCTGGATTCCCACTTAAGACGTGTGGGAATGACGTTCGGCCTTTTGCTTTTTGTCTGTCGCTGCAAATGAGTCAGATGTTTCCAAAAATCCTCAATCATCAATCCGCAATCCCATACATTCCGCATTCCGAAATCGCACATCCCCGTTACTTCGTTCTACACTTTTCCACCCACACCTGGGCGAGGTTAACCACAGTTTCCACTGCTTTTTCCATTCCGTGGACGGATACCCATTCCGTCTTGCCGTGATAATTTTGTCCGCCGGTAAAAATGTTCGGGGTCGGTAAACCCTGCGCCGTCAATCGCGAGCCGTCGGTGCCGCCGCGGATGGGGACCCACTTCGGTTCGAGGCCGGACCGTTTGGTCGCATCCCACAGGCAATCGAGTACGCGAGGATCTTTCTCAAGTCCTTCCCGCATGTTACGGTAGGATTCGATGATCTGCAGCTCAAATTTCGCTTTGGGATGAAGCGGCTGGACCTCTGCAATGATCTTTTCGAGACGACGCTTGAGTGTGTCCAAACCTTCAGTCTTAAAATCCCGCAACAGGATTTTCAGAGTCGACTTTGCTTCCTCGCCTTGCAGGACGTACGGATGGATGTACGGCTCGTATCCCTCCGTCGTTTCGGGGGCCATGTCTTTCGGTGTTCTCGCGATAATATCCGCGATGGCGCGGATAGAATTGACCATGATGCCTTTCGCGCTTCCGGGATGGATATTCCGTCCATGAACCGTGATGACCGCGGTGTTGGCGCTGAAAGTTTCTTTATTAAGTTCTCCCGTTGTATCGCCGTCGACAGTGTAGGCAAAGTCCGCGGCGAATTTTTTCAGGTCGAAGAATTTCGTCCCGTTGCCGACTTCTTCATCGGGCGTGAATCCGATGCGAATGTTGCCGTGCGGGATTTTCGGGTTATTGATGAGCGACTGCAGTGCAGTCATGATAATGGCGATCCCTGCCTTGTCGTCGGCGCCGAGGAGGGTTGTTCCGTCGGTCGTCACGATCGTCTTGCCGATGCAGTTTTTCAGCTCGGGATTTTCCGAAACGCGCAGTACCACGGACGGATCGCCGGGGAGTTTGATATCGCCTCCTTTGTAATTTTCTATGATCTGCGGTTGGACGTTCTCGCCGCTCGTTGCCGGCGAAGTGTCGACATGAGCGACGAAGCCGATGGTCGGCACCTTCCCGTGCGCCTTATCGGCGGCGGGAAGATTGGAAGGAAGCGTCGCCGTCACATAACCGTATTTGTCAATCTGGACGTCTTTCAATCCGACGGCTTGTAATTCACCCACGAGGAGATTAAGAAGGTCAAACTGCTTGGATGTACTGGGATATTCCTCCACATCCTCTTTCGATTGTGTGTCGATCTTGACGTAACGGAGAAGCCTGTTGAGAACGGTTTCATTCATGGTAGTATCCTTTTGTAGAAATCATCCGGGAAATCTTTTCATATGAAGACGAACAAGCCCAAAATGTTGGGGCATTGTAGGAATTTTCCGGAATAAAGTCAAATTGGAGGTGTTGTGTAGTTGAGATAAACGGGCAATGACATCGTTAAGATTATGAGAGATGCGGGTAGTGGCATGCGGGAGATGACGAGAAAGACGGGAATTTGCGCGGTCGAGACAATAAGAAGCCAATAGCCAATAGCTAAAAGCCAGGAGCAATGAACAATGAGTAATGAGCAATGACTAGCCACTAGTGACCAATGACGAATTACAAAGAACGAAGAACTAGCAACTAAGAACTGTCAACCACGAACCAATAACGAAGAACGAAGATCCCCCTTTGCTTTCCCACCGAATATTTGTTACATTATCACCCAGAAGAGGTCAAGTCCTGTGCAACGAGAAACCTCCGAACCCCGCCAGGTCCGGAAGGAAGCAACGGTAGGATGTCACTCTCGTGTGACGCAGGGAAGCTTGACCTCTTTTTGTTTTTCCGCCTTGCTATCCTCTCGTAAATTTACTATCTTACACATTGTCATGTCAAATTTTGCTTGAAATCCATAATTTTTCCAATTTTTTGATATGTTAAATCAGTTTGCAACAGGTTTCTGGTTAACGATGCTGGGTGTCTTGGCTTCGCGAGTTTGCTCTCCTCAAAGGAGAAGTTCGCCCGATTCGTTCCGAAACTTCGCCCCGGCGTTGATCCGCGGGCGTTGTTGCTTCTTATTACTCACAATTACGAACCGGGGAGGATTTGCGTTCAATCGAACCCGATCCGCCGGCTCAAAGGGACGAAGTTACAATTATGAAAAAAGAGATTATTATCAATGCGACCGCCAACGAGGTCCGGATTGCAATTACGGAGGATGAACAACTAGCTGAACTGTATGTCGAAACTCCTGAAAAAGAACGTAATGTCGGCGATATTTACCTTGGCAAAGTCGCCCGCGTCATGCCAGGGATCCGTGCCGCGTTTATCGACATCGGCCACAAGCAAGATGCCTTCCTTCATTTTTCGGACATAGGAAGCTCGTTTAGCGAATATTCCGCACTGCTCGGGGACGAAGATTCGGACGTCGATACCGATGAAGACGCCGACGAAGAAGTTGCTTCGGTAGTCGAAGAGCAGGGAAGACCCCAACCACCGCCGCCTCCGCGCCCTCAACCCGGCGATCAACGCCGCGACCAGCGCGACCGGAGACCAGATTCCCATAACAACCGCGACAATGGAAGATCCACAGCCATACCAAACCTGGTATCCGGCCAGGATATTCTCGTCCAGATCACGAAAGAGCCCGTCGGCAAGAAAGGCGTCCGGGTAACTTCCGAGGTTTCCCTGCCGGGACGGTTTCTCGTCCTTCTGCCGTTCGACGGCAAGATCGGCGTCTCGAAGAAAATTAACAACTTCAAGGAAAAACGCCGGCTCCGGAGAGTCGTGAAAAGCATGCTGCCGGAGAAATTCGGTGTGATCATCCGGACCGTAGCGCAGGAAAAAGACGATGAGTCGTTGAAGCAGGACCTGGAATCACTGATTAAAACGTGGCGGGAAATTGAGGCGGGCATCAAGTCGGAAACGGCGCCGGCGCTCCTCTACAAGGATATGACGACCACCTCGAGCGTGATCCGCGACTTGTTTACCGACGGCGTCGTGCGCGTCGTAACCGATTCCAAAAAACTGTTCAGAGATATCCGCGCGTATGTGAAATTGGTTTCTCCGCAGATGCTGGAGAAGGTCGAGTTCTATAAAGAACGCGAGCCGATCTTCGACGAGTACGGCATCGAAAAAGAAATTGCGACGGCCCTCAGCCGCAAGGTCTGGTTGAAGAGCGGCGGCTACATCATCATCGAACAGACGGAGGCAATGGTCGTCATCGACGTGAACAGCGGCCGCTACGCTGCGAAACGCGAGCAGGAGCTGAACTCCCTTCGCACCGATCTCGAGGCGTCCCGTGAAGTTGCCCGGCAGCTTAAACTGCGGGATATCGGGGGCATCATCGTGGTCGATTTTATCGATCTCGAAGATGAAATCAACAGAAAGAAAGTGTACGATGAGCTGCGGAAGGAATTCCGGAAGGACCGCGCCCGCATTACCGTCCTGCCAATGACGGAATTCGGCCTCGTACAGATCACCCGCCAGAGAATACGCCAGAGCATCCTTCACAGCTTCAGCGAACCGTGCCCGGTCTGCGGCGGCGGGGGACTGATCCAATCCAAGTCGAGCATCGTCAACCATATCGAACGATGGATCCGGCGGTTTAAATCGGAGTCGAGGGAGTTCAAGATCGTCCTCCGCGTGCACCCGAGCATCGGCGCCTATCTGAAGGAAGGAAGCATCAAGCGGCTGACGAAACTCAAGTTCAGGTATTTTCTCTTTATCAAGCTGGAAGAGGATCCGAAGCTGCCGGTCGGGGAGTTCCATGTGGTCTCCACCAAACTCAACCAGGACATAACGAATCTCTACCATTCATAACTCTGAGAATTGTGCAATGAAAATATTTCTCGATACCGCCAATGTGCATGAAATCAAAGAGGCCGCCAGCATGGGGCTTCTCGATGGAATCACGACCAACCCAAGCCTCGTCGCCAAGGAAGGACGCGACTTCAAAGGACTGCTGAAGGAAATCTGCAGCATTGTCGACGGCGACATCAGCGCCGAAGTCGTATCGACCGAGTTCGATGGGATGATGCGTGAAGCGCGCGACCTTGCGAAAATCCATCATAATATCGTTGTGAAAGTTCCTCTCATCCGAGAAGGGTTGAAGGCAGTCAAAGCCCTGAAGGCGGAAGGTATCCGCACGAACGTTACGCTCTGCTTCTCGCCCAACCAGGCGCTGCTCGCCGCCAAGGCCGGGGCCTATATCGTGAGTCCGTTCGTTGGGCGCCTCGACGATATCAGCACGTCGGGCATGGAGCTCATCGGACAGATTCTCTCCATTTACCGCAACTACGATTTTGAGACGCAGGTGCTCGTCGCTAGCATCCGTCACCCGCTGCACGTCGTTGAAGCTGCCATGATGGGAGCGCATATCGGAACAATGCCGTACAACGTTTTCACGCAGCTCATCAAGCATCCCCTGACCGATATCGGACTCGAGCGGTTTCTTGCGGATTGGAAGAAAATGGCCGCCGCTCCCGCAGCCGCTTCCCAGCCCAAAGCCGGCAGACGGCCCGCGACAGTAAAGACCCCGCGTTCCGGCGGCCGGAAGGGAGGAGGGCAGCGAAAATGAAACGGACAGCTTTCTATCGACTTCACCAGCAGTGCGGCGGCAAGATCATTCCTTTCGCCGGATTCGAGATGCCGGTTCACTACTCGAGTATCATTGAAGAACACAAATGTGTCCGCACTTCCGTCGGAGTTTTCGATGTGTCCCACATGGGTGAATTTGAGATCCGGGGAAAAGATGCCCTCGCGCTGGTCCAGCATGTGACGATCAACGATGCGTCCAAGCTTTCCGAAGGGAAAATCCAGTATTCCGCAATGTGCTATCCCGACGGCGGCATTGTCGACGATTTGCTCGTCTACCATATGGGCGAGCACTACATGATGGTGGTGAACGCCTCAAATATCAAGAAGGATTTCGATTGGATAAACTCGAACAAAGGTAAATTCAATGCTGAGGTGATCGACAGGAGCGATAGTTATTCGATGCTCGCCGTCCAGGGACCCCGGTCGCAAACGGTCCTCCAGACTCTGACGACGGTCAAACTCGGCGATATGCCATACTACTCCTTCGTCATGGGGAAACTTGCGGGAGTCGACATGATTATTTCCCGGACCGGCTACACCGGTGAACTCGGTTTCGAATTGTATTTTGAATCATCCGTTCCTACATCCGAAAAGATCTGGGAAGCCGTGATGAACGCCGGTAAGCCGTACGGTATCAAACCCATCGGTTTGGGAGCGCGCGATACGCTGCGCCTGGAAATGGGATTCTGCCTTTACGGAAACGATATCGACCAGACGACCAATCCGCTGGAAGCGGGTTTGGGTTGGATCACAAAACTGGATAAGACTGATTTCATCAGCAAGGATGTGTTGCTGAAAATCAAACAGGAGGGATTGAAACGCCGGCTCGTCGGGTTCACGATCTCTGATGAACGGGCGTTCCCCCGTCACGGCTATGAGATTCATTCCGATCGGATTTCCGTCGGACACGTCACGAGCGGTACACTCTCCCCGGTGTTGGAAAAAGGAATCGGACTTGGCTACGTGCCCCAGGCCCTGAGCCAGGCAGGCAGCGCCATCGATATCGCTATCCGCGACAGAGAGCTGAAGGCACAGGTGACAAAGCTTCCGTTCATCAAAAAGTAGAAAATGCCCGCGAGACGCAAGATCAAGATCGACGTTCATTTTACCCCGTCGCAGCTTGATGAGCTTCAATTAAAGGACAAGAACGTCATCGTCATCGACGTGCTTCGCTCGTCGACAACCATCGCGATGGCGCTCCGGAGCGGCGCAAAGGAGATCATCCCCGTTGCGGACATCGAAAGCGCCGTGAAAATCTCCGGCAGTCTCTTCGGCGAGGTTGTCCTGCGTGGCGGCGAGCGAAACGGAAAGATGATTGAAGGATTCAACCTGGGGAATTCCCCGGGAGAGTACACCGAGCAGGCGGTGAAGGGGAAGTCGATCATTTTCTTGACGACGAACGGAACAGCGGCAATGGTCAAGGGGCGATATGCCAAAAACCTCGTCGTTGCCGGATTCGTGAACCTCTCAACGGTCGTTGAATTCCTGTGCGGACTCCAGAGCGATATCCTGATCGTCTGCGCCGGAAAAGAGCATCGATTCTGCATCGAGGATTCCGTTTGCGCCGGCAAGATCATCAGTAAGCTGACCAGGGAGCTCGGGAACGATGTTCTAACCGGCGATGGGGCAAAAGCGGCAGTCGCGCTCGACCGCGCCGCGGGCAAAAGTATTTTGAAAATGCTGAAGAGTTCGGACCACGGAATCTACCTCCAGGAAATTGGATTTGCCGATGATTTGAACGTTTGTGCTCAGATCGACTCGATACCCGTGTTGCCCCTGCTCTCGGGGAGTGTCATTCGTCTGAGCAAGGAATCTCCCAAACTTTCCCTGCATGCAGAGAACTAGCGGCGAGGATGGCTGAACAACTGAAATATCCTTCACCCGCCACACCAAGAAAATCCAGTCAACGAAACTCCTCCGCCCGCCGGCGGCAGGTCATCGCGGTATTGATGCTGTTGTTCGGTGTGTTGATTCTTCTCAGCATCGTTTCGTATTCGTATGAAGATGAAGCGATTCTGGAGAAAATCTCCGCCTTCGATATCCTCCGGCTCCCGTTCAACGAAACAGTGAAGGCAGAGGCCGCCCAGATCAAAAATCACTTGGGCTTGCTGGGCGCTCTCTGTTCGAATTTTTTCATCAACATGACGGTCGGGTATGTCTCGTTCATGTTTCCCGTTCTCATGCTGATGTGGGCATGGATCATTCTCCGGAAGAAGCGCATAGAGAAGCCGGTGGTTTTCACAAACTACGCGGTTGTCCTTATGTTGCTGGTTTCGGCGGGGTTCGGTATCGCCAATTCCATCTTCGGCGACATCGATAAGGAATGGAGCGGTATCATGGGGGCATTTATGGCGGAGCTCATGACCGGTCTCCTCGGCGTCGCAGGATCCTCCATCGTTGTCCTCACGCTGCTCTTTATCACCGTTGTGCTGGCCATCGACCTGGACATTCACAAATCCCTCGAGCGCGTCGAGGCAATGTGGGAAGCGCTTCGGACGTGGTACGCCGAACGAAGAGCCGAGCGCGCCGAAGAAGAACCGGAGGAATCCGAAGTGGTTATCCGCCAGGTCGAAGAGGAAGAACAGGAAGAGCCGGCGAGAATTCACGCTCTCAAAGAATTGCCGACGATCGTCGAAGAAACTGAAGTGGAAGAACCCCCGGCCGACATCCCGCTCGAGATTGTTGAAGGGCTGCCGCAGGAGGAGCATGAAGTTCCTGAACCTCCAAAGCAGCATAAGAGGGATGTCCGTGATGCCTCGGAACAGGATGAAGAGATCGACTATGTTTTCCCGTCGGTGGATTTACTCGATGCTGCGCGCCAGAGCGATACCGTTGATAACGAAGAACTCAAGGCCAACGCCGAGCTCCTGCGCGCAAAGCTGGCCAATTTTGGCGTCGCCATAGACAGCGTAAGCGTAACGCCCGGGCCGGTCATAACTCTGTACGAGCTTGTTCCCGCCGAAGGGGTGAAGATCAGTCGTATCGTCAGTCTCGCGGATGATCTGGCGCTGGCGCTCGCCGCGAGAGGGATACGCATCATCGCGCCCATTCCTGGGAAGAGCGCTGTCGGAGTTGAAATCCCCAATAAGAATCCCTCGATCGTGTATCTGCGCAGTGTGGTGAATTCATCGAAATTCCGTGAGGCAAAGGCGCTGTTGCCCATTGCATTCGGGAAAACCATCTCGGGAGATGTCTACACGGATGATCTCTCCAAGTTGCCGCATCTCTTGATCGCAGGATCGACCGGTTCGGGGAAAAGCGTCGGTATCAACACGATTCTTGCCGGTTTTCTGTTCCGTCTTCATCCGTCGGATGTGAAATTCATTATCATCGATCCCAAAAAAATCGAGCTGGCGCTCTATGCGAGATTGAAGCATCATTTCCTGGCTGTCTCTCCGGATATCGACGAAGAAATCATCACAACGCCTGCGGGCGCCGTGAGCGTGTTGAAGAGTGTCGAGCTTGAAATGGAGAAGCGGTACGACCGCCTTGCGTCCGCCGGCGTTCGGAACATCCAGGATTATAATGAGCGGTTGCAGTCGGGCCGTCTCAAGAATACTGAAACAATTATTCACCGGAAGATGCCGTTCCTCGTGGTCGTCATCGATGAGCTGGCAGACCTGATGCTCACAGCAGCACGGGAAGTCGAAGAGCCCATTGCACGCCTGGCACAGCTTGCACGCGCTGTCGGGATTCATCTGGTGCTTGCGACCCAGCGGCCGTCGGTCGACGTGATCACGGGCGTCATCAAGGCGAATTTTCCTGCGCGCGTCGCGTACCAGGTTGCATCAAAGACGGACTCACGGACGATTCTAGACATGAACGGGGCGGAACAGTTGTTGGGCAGCGGCGATATGCTGTACCTGCCGTCGGGCAGTCCGAAACCATTCCGCATTCAGAACGCATTCATCTCCTCCGATGAAGTCGAGCGATTGACCGACCACATCGCGCACCAGCAGGGATACAGCAAGCCATGGATGTTGCCTTCCATCATGGAGAGGAAATCCTCCGGCCCGGGCGGAACTTCCGGAGACCGTGACGAGTTTTTTGAGGAGGCTGCGCGTCTCATTGTGCGCCACCAGCAAGGATCGGTCTCGCTGATCCAACGGCGATTGAAGGTGGGATATTCCCGCGCAGCCCGGATCGTGGATGAGCTGGAAGCTGCCGGAATTGTCGGACCGTTCGACGGCAGCAAAGCCCGTCAGGTTCTCATAGAAACGGAAGATGAACTCAACCAGGTGCTGAGGTCAATCTAAAATGCCGGTGAAGACTGGAGTCGTTGCTCTGCTCGTCGCCATCGTGTTGGTGCCATGTGCTCTCGCGGGCGGAGATGACGACCCGAATGAAATTCTCTCCCGTCTGCAAAAGAAATACGATAAGATACAGGACGCCACCGCATCCTTCACTCAAAACGTGACCTTCGGCGTGACGAAGAACGAACAATCCTTCAATGGCAAATTCTGGATGAAAAAAGGGAACAAGTACCATATTGAAACGGAGGACCAGACCGTGGTCACCGACGGGAAATCAGTATGGTCGTATTCAAAGAATACCAACCAGGTTCTCATCGACACATATCACGACGACCCCAAATCCTTTTCCCCCGATAAGGTGCTCGTGAACGTCCCGCAACAGTACTCCGCGACGGTCATGTCGAAGGAAAGGACGGGCGGGCACGAAACGATCGTACTCAAACTCGTTCCGAAAGAGCGTTCATCACACGGCGGCGAGTCGACTTCAAATCTCCAATGGATGAAGGTATGGGTCGACCGGGATGAGCTGCTCATGAAGAGAATGCAGATTCTCAACGTCAGCGACAATCTCACGACGTACGTGATTGAGGACCTCAAATTGAACACGGGTCTGGCGGATGACGAGTTCCAGTACAAGATACCGCACGGCGCGGAAGTCATCGACCTGCGCTAACAACCCCTGCCCGGAACCATGAACGCCCGCGTCAAGTCGACCTTGAACTACACGTTCAGCATCCTGCTGACCTTCGCGTTTCTCTATCTGGCATTTCGCGGAACGGACTTCCAAAAACTGTGGGTAACTCTCCGGCAGGCGAATTACTGGTGGGCGCTGTCCGCATTTCCGATCGTCATGCTGAGCCATGCGCTTCGTGCGTGGCGATGGGAGTATTTTCTCCGCCCGCTCAAACCGAACCTGCGTTTTCGCAATCTCTGGTCGGCGACGATCATCGGGTACATGATGAACAACGTTCTGCCGCGCGCAGGCGAGCTCGTACGCCCGTACGCCCTCGCAAAAGCAGAAGGTGTCTCGCGGAGCGCGTCGTTCGGGACGGTGCTCGTGGAACGGATTTTTGACGTTCTCTCCTTCATGGTCGTCATCGCACTGATTCCGCTCGTCTATTCCGGACCACTGACCACGGCCTTTCCCTGGCTTGAGGCAGCAGGTATCTGGACCGCCGTAGTGACGTTTGGTTTCTTCGGCCTTTTCGTGTTCTTGATGCTGCGCCGGGATGTGGTGGAGAAGATGCTGAAGTTCTTCACGCGGCGTCTCTCGCCCAAGAGGGCACAATTGGTGGAGCGCATCACCCATTCCTTCCTCGACGGTTTTGAATTCTTGAAGGAAACAAAACACTATTTTATGATCGGTTTACTCAGCGTGCTCGTCTGGGGATTGTATATCGTGATGACGTATTTGCCGTTCTACGCTTTTGGCATGACACAAAAATATTCATTAGATTTTGCTGCGGCGATCGTTGTGCAGGGAATATCGAGTATCGGGATTGTCATGCCGACGCCCGGGGCAACCGGGCCGTACCATTACTTCACGATTCAGACTCTGACAAAATTGTACGGCGTCGATGAAGATGTGGCCCGGAGTTATGCGGCGGTGACGCACGCGGTGGGGTATGTCGGAGTAACAGTCGTCGGTCTCTATTATTTTGTGAGACAGAATCTAAAAATGTCGGAAGTGATGAAACAGAATATCGCCACCGACGCAGACGCTGTTTCACCGGATCCGCCGAAAGGCTGACCTCCGCAGGATGGTACCGTCGCATGGGATCCTGGGAACCGAGGTGAAATGGGGTCATTAATTTTGAGGAACACTTGAGACCGAGACATCTAAAAAAATAATCAGAATGACAAGCCTCTTTGATTTTTCAAATGTCTCACATTGGTGTTTTGAGCTTGTTTGAGATTTCTCCGCCAGAGGCGGATGCGCCTTTGGCGCAGTAATTAGTGCTTCGAATGTATCTTTGATTTTGGACGTCGAAAAGAATTTTGCACAACGTCAGCTATTAATTCACTCAAACAAATATACATCATGCTGGAGATACAACTATGATCAACCGATTCATCGCATTTGCTTTAGCGCTTGTAGTCTGTGCCGCCATGGTCGCCTGGGCACAGGAAAAACAGGAGGTGGCGAAACCGACCACAACTGAAGGAACGTCGGACAAGACGACATTGAAGGACACCGAGCATCCGGTCGTGGTCATGAAAACTTCCATGGGCACCATTACCATAGAACTTTTCAATGACAAAGCTCCAATCACCGTCAAGAACTTCCTGGGTTACGTCGACGAGCATTTTTACGACAGCACGGTATTTCATCGTGTGATGAGCAACTTCATGATCCAGGGTGGCGGTTTCATGAACGCCAACCCCATAAAACAAAAGAAAACGAAGGCGCCGATCATCAATGAATCCACCAACGGACTCAAGAACGAGCGCGGCACCATTGCCATGGCACGGATGCCTGCCCCGAACAGTGCCACTTCACAGTTCTTCATCAACGTGGTCGACAATCACAGCCTGGATCGAGGGAACGCAGATCCAAACGGGTATGCCGTGTTTGGTAAAGTGATCAACGGAATGGATGTGCTGGACAAGATCCGCGCAGTGAAGACCGGGGATGCTCCGGCCATTGCCCGATCCGGCGAGACGGAAATGACAACGACATTTCAAAATGTTCCGCTGACGCGGGTGGTTATCGTATCGGTTCGCCGCATGGGGCCCAAGAAGTAGCTCCTGCGGGTGACCCGGTCTGGCCACTTCGCCTCTCGACGGGGCCGGGAGAAGAGGATACAATTTTCTGATTGAACAAGGAGTGATTTATGACGAAGACTGACAACGCAGCCATTTTAGTCGAAACATCTATGGGGACGATTGAGGTCAAACTCTTCCGCAAGGAAGCCCCCAGGACTGTCGAGAACTTCACCGGACTTGCCGAGAAGGGATACTACAATGGCCTGATATTCCATCGGGTCATCGACAAGTTCATGATCCAGGGGGGCGATCCTACGGGCACCGGCGCGGGCGGTGAAAGCATCTACGGAAAGAAGTTCGAGGATGAGATCAGCCCCAATTTGAAATTCGACCGCTCAGGATTGCTTGCCATGGCGAATGCCGGACCCAACACCAACGGAAGCCAGTTCTTTATCACCCTGGTTCCGACTGCATGGCTGAACGGTCATCACACAATTTTTGGCGAAGTGGTCTCCGGTATGGATATCCTCAATGCCATCGGCAAGGTTCAGACGAATTCGCAGAATAACAGGCCGCTTAAAGATGTTGTGATGAAAAAAGTGTACGTGAAGGGCGCGACGGAAGAAGTGAACTCGAAAGAGTCGGAAAAAACCGAAGGATAGCAGCAACTCCACGTTCCGTCCGGTGTAGGTACCCGGAACGGAGCGCGATGGATGGGCGAGCTGCGGCGGTGGGTTCTCATTATACGCATGTGATGAAGAAAAAGAAAAGCGATAGTGAAGTGTTCGAAACACTGGTATCTTCTTTTCACCAAAAGAAGTTCGACCCGGTGTATCTCTTCTACGGTGAAGAGGACCTCCTCATCGATGAGGCAGTTGAATCCCTTATCCACTATGCGGTCGAGGAATCGGCCAGGAGTTTCAATCTCGATATCCTGTACGGCAACGAAGTAGATGCGAAGAACATCATTTCGTATGCCTCATCATTTCCCATGATGGTTGACCGCCGGGTTGTCGTTGTGCGCGAATTTGACAAGCTTTCCAACGGCGACGTCATGCTTCCGTACATTGAACGTCCCTCTCCGTCGACGGTTTTGGTGTTAATTTCCGACAGACCCGATTTTCGTCTAAAACTCTTCAAGACACTCAAGGAACGGGCCCGGGTCGTGGAGTTCGGTCAGTTGTATGAAAACGCCATCCCGCAATGGATCGCGCGGCGCGTTGATAAGCTGGGGAAAAAAATAACGCCGGAAGCGTGCCAGGTTATGCTGGCGCATGTCGGCAGTTCATTACGGGAAGTCCAGAATGAGATAGACAAGCTGTTTATCTTTGTCGAGGGAAAGTCGACGATCGATGAGGACAATGTAAACAGCGTTCGTCGGCCACTCGAAACAGTACAACATTTTTGAGCTTCAGAAGTTCATCGGGCAGAAGAACCTCTCCCGGTCGGTGGAAATTCTGGAACGGATGCTTGGCGCCGGCGATTCACCGGTCGGTGTGATCGTCATGCTGACAAAGTATTTTCAAAAATTGTGGCTTCTCAAGGAATTGCGAACCGGCGGTTCCTCGGAGTTCGAGCTGGCGGCGAAACTGCGCGTCCCGCAGTTCTTCTTACGCGAATATTTTGCAGGAACGGACAATTATTCCAGGTCTCAGATCGAAGACTGCTTCGCCGCGCTTCTTGAGGCCGATGAAGCCCTCAAATCCAGCAATGGAAGCGAGAAGCTCGTGATGACCCTGCTTTTGTACCGGTGTCTTCATTCCGGCACAATCCGCATGACGACGTGATACGGGCGCTCGGCGGAACAAATGCTCCTCGTGCGAGTTTAAAGAATAGCTGAATGGCTGACTATTCACCCACCGTCAGGAAAGCGACCGATGAAGAGATCATGTCGGCTTTCCAGCAAGGCGATGCCGCGGCGTTCAATGTGATTGTCGGAAGGTATAAAGACCGGCTTGTCAACTTCGTGTTTCGCTACGTCGGAGACTATGATGATGCGGACGATATCGTACAGGAAACGTTCGTGAGGGTATATCGGAGCCGGGACCTCTATCAGCCGGTGGCGAGTTCTCGACATGGTTGTATACAATTGCGACGAACCTGGCCAAGACGGAATTGCGGCGGCGCAAGTACCGCATGCTAGTTCCGTTGAGCCGGAAGGGCGGACGCGATGCGGAGAATACCGTCGAGATCGCCGATGCACGGTATCCCGCGGATGGTGCGGCCGAACGGTCCTTGCAACAGGAATCCATCCAGAAGGCGCTCAATGCAATCCCTGCAAAATACCGTGAGGTCGTCGTTCTATGTGATGTCCAGGAACTCTCGTACGATGAGATTTCCGCCGTCACCGGACTGAATGTCGGAACCGTGAAATCGAGATTGAATCGTGGACGGGCGCAACTGCAAAAGTTACTGAAGGATCTGATACATGAAAATGAATGACACGAATGGAAACGATGAACGGGGACACCCGGTTCGCAGGCTGCTGAAAAGTCTTCCGCAAGTTGAATCGACGGAGGACTTTGAAGCCCGGCTGCAGCGACGTATTGCGGAAGAAGAAGGGCGCGAGGATACGTCAGGTATCTTTGCCTGGCTTGCCGGCATCCGGAGAATTCCGGTGTTTGCATATTCCATGATAAGCGTGATCGTTGTCGGTGTTGTTTCATACTTCTTGCTGATTCGAACTTCGCCTGTCGCGCCCCCAGCGCACGAACGCCTTGCTATTCCCGAGAACAGGGAAGAGCTCGTCCCTGCTCCCCCAGTCGATAACCTCCAGAAGAAATCCGGCAGTTCCGAATGGCGCCACAATGCGGCCTCGGGCGATGAAGTGGCCGTCCCGACCACCTCCGGAGGGAATGGCCGCCGGGGGAAGCAAGTTGAGGGGAAGATGCTTGAAACTGCCGTGCCCGGTGAAAAATCCATGACGTCAACGACAGACCTCCGGAAGAACGAACCCGCATCGGTTGAACTTGCCGCACCCTCTGTGACGAATGAGAATGCCGTCGTCCGTGGGGTGACTCAGGGCATGAATGCCATAGGAGGAAACTCTGCCTTGTTCAAGGCAGCGCGGGCGGTTACCCCAACGGCCGATTCTGCTTCGCGTCGCGACAGCCTCAGGCTGGATTCACTTCAGCGCCTGAAAACAGACGTGAAACATTTGAAAAAGAAACCCTCCGAATAGAACCGTTCCGTCCTGAAACCGCTTCATTCTCATTGCTTCCCGTGGAGTCTTCGTCCGGAAATGTGATCCGGCACAACTTGGTGCCCGAAGACTTGATTGCTAATAGATTTCTTCGTATGATTTTTGTACAATGAATTGATATGTGCTCAGTCAAACCAGGACTATGAAACTCTCGCGATATATTATTTTCTGTCTATTTTTTCTCGGCATCTTTCATGGTGAAGGACAAGCACAGCAGGGATTGTGGCAATGGCTCAGTCCCTTGCCCCAAGGTAATCCTTTGAACGGGGTGTGGGCATTCAACCCGACAACCGCGCTCGCTGTGGGCGCGAACGGGACGGTTATCAAGACGACGAACGGCGGTCTCAGCTGGCAGGTTGAAGCGAACGTGGCCGGCGTGACGGGGCAATTGCTCGCGACTCAATTCGTCTCTGGTTCAACAGGCTGGGCAGTCGGGGAGCAGGGAACCGTTTTGCAGACTTCCGATGCCGGGGAGACATGGTTGTTGCAGGAGATTTCAACGGGCAACGACCTTTATGCGGTGCATTTCGTATCTCCCGATACCGGCTGGGTGGCGGGCCTTAACGGGGTCATTTTTGGTACGACCGACGGAGGCTCGGACTGGATTCCCGAGACAACCGGGACGAATGCCAACCTGTACTCGTTTGAGTTTGCCAATTCCAGAGTGGGTTGGGTAGCCGGCTCTGATGGTACCATTCTCAAGACAACCGACGGCGGCGGCAGCTGGATGGCGCTTTTCCCGAACACGAACAGGTCCTTGTTCAGTCTGAGTTTCGTCGACGATTCCGTCGGATGGGCGGCGGGTTCTCTGGGAGCCATCCTGAAAACGACCGATGGAGGCATGAACTGGACATCGGTCGGTTCGGATTCAGTCGTCGGCCTCTATGCTGTGCAGTTCATTTCAGAATCGGTCGGATGGGTCGCAGGTGGCGTCGGAGCCATCAGCAAGACAACCGACGGCGGATCGACATGGGTTACGGAACCGAGCAATACCTATAACGATATCTACGGAATTCGTTTTGCCACTGCGACAACCGGATGGATGGTCGGAGACGCCGGCGTCATCCTATCGACCACAAATGGGGGCACGAGCTGGAGCCAGCAATCGACGAATATCAAGGACAACCTGTATGACTTTAATTTCTCCTCACCAACGATGGGGTGGGAGGTTGGAGACGAAGGAACGATCGTCAAGACCACTGATGGCGGATTAAGCTGGACCGCGCAAACGAGCAATTTCGATGTGCCGATGTATGGTGTATGCTTCCTCGACAATCTGAACGGCTGGGTTGTCGGTGACAGTGGAGTCGTTCTTCATACGACGAACGGCGGGACAAACTGGGTCGCCCAAAACAGTCATACGGACATCTTGAGTTTTCCGACACTGCAGTCGGTGTATTTCGTGAACTCGACAAGAGGTTGGGTAGTCGGCGATGTCGGGACAATCCTGAGAACTGCCAACGGCGGGGCAACCTGGACCGTCATAAACAACACGTCATCGTCGCCTCTGCAAAAAGTGAAATTCTTTGATGCCAATAATGGATGGGCGGTGGGATTAGGAGGCACAATCCTCCATAGCACGAATGGCGGCACCAACTGGGTGGTGCAGAATAGCCAAACCACGAGTGACTTGTATTCACTTGAAGTTATCAGTGCGAACCAGGCTGTGGTTGTGGGTGACCTTAGCACAATCCTCACCACCGTAAATGGCGGAACTACATGGACTGCGAATGCTCTCGATGTTGGAGAGAGCTTATATGACGTTTCCTTCCTTTCGCCCTCGGTCGGATGGATTGTGGGAGACCAGGGGACCATCCTCGCCACGACCGACGGCGGCAATACCTGGTCCCAGCAATTAACTACAAGTGGCGCCACGTTTTTGAGTGTGCAAGTTGTGAAGTCTTCTTCCGGCGGGCTCATTTTCGCGCAGGGTAGCGGCAGCACACTTCTCGAGTCTATCATCGCGCCGTTACCACCGCGGACATGGACGGGGAGTGTTGATACACTCTGGACAAACCCCTCGAACTGGAATCCCTCCGGCGTGCCCGGCAGATTGGACAGTGTCTTTATAGCCGCGGCAACACACAATCCTGTCCTCAACGCAGTCGAGCAACAGCTGGGTATCGCGAGCTTAAGGATTGGTCCCGGGGCAAAATGCACCATCGGCCCCGGCGTGTCGCAGTTGATCGTCAGTAATGACGTGCATGTGGATGGCCTCCTATCGCTCCCTCCGAGTGCGGCAACACAAATTCAGGTGGGAGGGAGTTTTCTTGTTGGGGCGACAGGCAATTTCGTTCCGGGTGGATCGACCGTTGTATTCAACGGCACAGGTTGGGTCAACGGCGTCTTTTGCAACATTCTGATTCCTCAGAATTCGGTTGTGCAAACGGCGGGGAACGTTGTGATAAAGGACGCTCTGACTGCCCTCTCGGCGCCGACATTAAGGCCGGTCGATACTCTCACCATCCAGAATTCGGCTGCCGCAGCATATCAGGTTTCGGGAATCACCGGACCCGGCACGATCAAACGGGCGATTCTCCAGGGTTCCACGGATGTGTACCAGTTTGAGAGTTATGCGACCTCCGTGCAGTTCAACGGTCAGGGAACCTATCCCGATACGCTCACGGTAACCACCTACCCGGATTCGCTTCCACCGGACTTTTCGGACACGGTGTTTGTGAATAGATTCTATACGTTTCAGGCCCACGGCGGGCACGGTTATTCTGCAATGGTTTCATTGCGGTATGATACGTCGGAGACATCCATGGATCCTTACGATTTGGGATTCTTCCGCGACACGAGCGGAGTTCTCCTCGATCTTGGCTCCGACAACTACCTCGACTCTGATCTGGAGGCGGTCATTCTGGATTCTGTAAGTCAATTTACCACATGGTATCTTGGAAGCCTGGATTATTCACCCGTTGTCCCGTTTGCCTTTATGACGCCTCTGGTTGTTGCCGACAATGGCCGGGGTATCGATACCCTGCAATTTGGAGCGGCGTTCGGGGCGACAAGCGGCATCGACACAGCGATGGGAGAGGCCCCGCTTGGTCCGAAACCTCCCCGCGGCACCTTCGACGCGCGCTGGCGCCTTCCTACGGGCGTTACATCATTGATCGACATGCGGAATCTTCTCAATTTCGTCGGGCCGCAAAATATCTATACATGCGAGTTTCAGCCGGGGGTTGGTGGGTATCCGGTCAATCTTTGGTGGGACAGCACGACCTTTCCGAGTGGAAAGGTATTCCTCCAGGACTCGCTGACAGCAGGCAAAAAGTTCAGAGTGAATATGAAAACACAGTCGACCTTCAAGATAGCGGATACGTCCGTCTCCGTCTTCCAGATAGTTCATTCCGCTCCGGCATACTACGCCGTCATGTCGGGTTGGAATATGATGTCCCTTCCGTTACTTCCGACAACGAGCTCGAGGAAGACGGATATGTTCCCCGGCGCGGCCTCACTTGCTTTTGGCTATAACAGGGGGTACGCCATTCTTGATACCCTTCACGTCGGGGCTGGATTCTGGCTGAAGTTCCCCGGAGCTCAAAATGTCGGGATTGAAGGAGATTCGGTGGTGAATGACACGATTCCGGTGCTTAATGGTTGGAACATGATTGGCTCCATTAGTCGACCGGTTTCAATCGTCAACGTCGGTCAGATCCCATCGGGTTTCATCGCGAGTAAATGCTTCGGCTATACAACAGGATATGTAATCGCCGATTCAATCATTCCAGGCCAGGGGTATTGGCTCAAAGTAAATGGAGGCGGGAAAATCGTCCTTGCATCATCCTCTATGAACCAGCCGCTTGCCAAGCAACGGCCTTCTCGTCTATTAGATTCCCTCAATTCCATTTCGATATCCGATAATGAAGCAGGGCGGCAGACGCTTTATTTTGGTAAAGTGCATGACCCGAATTCCACGCTGTCATCCTACGAGCTTCCACCTTCACCCCCTGCGGGTGTCTTCGACGCCCGTTTTCGATCGCAGCAACTCGTTGAGAAATTGCCGGATGAGGATGGGTCGTCTACATTCGCCATTTCAATCCAATCGGCGAAGTTTCCCATCGTTCTGCATTGGAGAGTAATTCAGGATGGAATCCAATCAATCGTGTTTACGAATCCCGTCACCGGAAAAGCATATGGCAGTCCGGATGTTTCCCGTGACGGTAGCATACGGATATCAGACCCGAAGGTCGGGACAATTCTCGTGACGATCAAAAGCGGCGGGACCGTCCCGAGCGAATTCGCATTGCGGCAGAATTTCCCTAATCCCTTCAATCCGTCGACGACGATTCAGTTTGATGTTCCGGTGCATGCGGTTGTCACGTTGAACATATACAATATTCTGGGTCAACGGGTCGTCTCTCCGGTTTCGGCCAGGCAGTATGCGCCGGGGAGCTATTCTGTTGTTTGGAGCGCTGCGCACGTAGCTTCGGGAGTGTACTTTTATCAGCTCATGGCGAAGGACTCGGAGACGGGTTCACTTCGGTTCCTGCAGGTTAAGAAGCTGGTGTTGTTGAAATAGTTTCTCCCGGCATTCCCGAAACTCTGTTGAGACATGGACATGCTCATGCCGCTCTCCAATGCGCACGCAGAAAGGCCGGTCTGGATGTCTCGCGTCACCAGAAGGGGTCGTGTGTGGCAAGCGCGGGGCATTTGCCCGCCGTGAACCCTTTTCTGCAGATGGGTCACCTCCGAACATTATGATGACGATAGACTTGTGAAACAGGTTATCACGTTGCTCATATCGTTGTCTGCATTCCTCGTCGTTCCTTCAGCACGATCGGACCCTCAATGGGTTCACACGAACGGGCCTTATGGGGGCAGTATCCAATCCCTTGTTGCCAGCGGCTCCGGTATTTTTGTCGGTACCCTTGGCGGCGGCGTTTTTTTCTCGTCCGACGAAGGGGCAAACTGGCAGAGTATGAACAATGGCTTGACGTACAGTTATGTTTACTCTCTCGCTGCCAGCGGATCGACCATCCTTGCCGGGACACTGGGCAACGGTGTCTTCCGTTCTTCTGACCTCGGTGTGAGCTGGCAGGCTGCGAATGGTGGGTTGAGCACCACGTACATTTATTCACTCGCCTCAAGCGGTTCTGATTTCTTTGCCGGCACTGATGACGGCATATATCACTCGACCGACAACGGAGCCACCTGGCAGGTTACACCTCTGGTGAACGCGATCGTGTACACTCTTGAGGTGAGTGGTTCAAACATCTATGCGGGAACCAATAACCAGGGGGTCGTTGTCTCCAGCAATGGGGGAACCAGCTGGAAGAAGATCAATAACGGATTGCAAACCTACTGGGGTGTGTATTCACTCGGCATCTCGGGCTCAGACATCTTCGCCGGTCTGGTCGGAGGGGGCATTTTTCTCTCGACCGACACCGGATCAAGCTGGCATGCAGTAAATACCGGTTTGACAAACAGCGTTGTGCATTCGCTCGGGTTCATTCCGGGGACCCAGGGAACGGGAGGCTCAACGGTCTTCGCAGGTACTAACGAGGGGATCTTTGCCTCTACCGACGGGGGAATGGTCTGGCAGGTTGCCGACAGTGGATTAATCATCGGCCAGGTGTTCTGTCTGACATCCGTGGATTCAATAATCTTTGCGGGCACCGATGGCGGCGGCATTTATCTCTCCACCGACCGCGGCACAAGCTGGCAAGCCCGGAACAACGGATTGAGTTCCATTACAGTGCTTTCTCTTCTCGCAGACGGTCCGGATATTCTTAGCCGGAGCCCGCGGAGGGGGCGTTTATCTTTCGACTGATTACGGGTCCGTCTGGCAATCTCGTGGGTCGGGATTGGCAACATATTCTGACATAATTTCGATTGCTGCGAGCGGGACGAATCTCTTCGTCGGTACCGATGCTGCTGGTGTATTCCGATCGACCGACAACGGTGCAAGCTGGCAACCCGCCAGCAACGGTTTACTCTATAACGGTAACACATATGACGCTACGTACTGCATTGTTGTCGTTCCCGGGTCTGCGGGCACGGACAGCACAAAACTCCTGGTGGGGACGGCCGATGGCATTTTGATGTCCCGCGATAATGGCGCGACATGGGAAAACGTCTCCTCGAATTTATCCAATGCTCCCGTCACATCGCTCGCTGTTATCCTCGACGGTGCGGGACGCCCCTACGTTTTTGCAGGCACGAACAGTGGAGTCGCTGCTTATGCTCTCACCGCTCAGGGAATGTCCTGGCAGGGCGGGGCGTTGGCCGGAATACGCGTTTTGTCACTTGCCATCACCCCCAACGGGTCAAGCGGTTCGAATATTTTTGCCGGCACTGATTTCGGTGCTGGTGTTTTTCTCTCCACAGATACCGGAGGAACATGGCAGTCAAAAAGTGTTGGATTGAATGCCAAATCAGTCCGCTCTCTTGCAGTTAGTGCCGCCGGCAATGGGACGCCGGGAACGACGGTTTTTGCGAGCACTGACAACGGGGTTTTTCTTTCAACCGATAACGGAGCAAATTGGCAGGGTAGTGACAATGGTTTAAATCAGAATAGTGTTAATTCTGTTGCCGCCGTCGGTTCGCTTGTCTTTGCGGGAACGACGGGCCAGGGCGTCTATCTTTTGGTGAGCGGCCCGGTTGGATGGCAGGATGCGAATGCCGGATTGACGAACACAATCGTCAACGCTCTCGCGGTGAGCCCGGCGCCCGCGTCTGTTGGTGGGACCAAGATTTTTGCCGGCACAGGCGGAGGAGTTTTTCGTTCCACTGACAATGGAGCTAATTGGCAGCCCACAGGCACGAGGGCAATGAATGGTTTTGTCCTTTGTCTTGCCGCGTGCCAGTTTGACGCAAAAGGCAGCACCGCGATTCTAGCCGGGACAAACGGCAGCGGGGTATTTGTTTCTACCGACAACGGGACCAGCTGGCAGGCCGGGACGAAGGGCCTGACAAATAGCTTTGTGCTTTCTCTTGCCGTCGATAGCTCGAATATTCTCGCAGGAACCGACGGCGGCGGTGTGTTCCGCTCCACTGACTTCGGCACGAGCTGGTCGGCAGAAAATGCCGGTCTGGGGAATCGAAGCGTGTTTTCTCTCGTTGTCAGTCCCCCCGGGAATGGCCAGGCTGTTTTCGCTGGTACCGATGAAGGGGTCTTTCGTTCGACCGACGAAGGTTCGAGCTGGCGGGCAATGAACACCGGACTCACCAACAGTTTTGTCCTGTCCCTTGCCGTGGTTTCAAACGGAACCGGCGGCTCAACGCTGTTCGCCGGAACCAATGGAGGCGGAATTTATTCATCCACCGACAACGGAACAACCTGGCAGGCAACGGCTACGGGCGTGACGAATGGTTATGTACTTGCGCTCACGACTGCGCCTAACGGGTCGGGGGGTTCCAGTGTATTTGCCGGCACAGACGGAGGCGGAGTTTTTCTTTCAACCGATAACGGCAAGGATTGGCAAGCGCTGAATTCCGGACTTTCGAACAGCGTTGTCCTTTCGCTCGCAGTGATCGGGGCGAATGTCTTCGCGGGTACGTACGGCGGTGGTGTGTCGCTGCACCCGCTCCCCGGATCGGTCATGTCCGTGGAACGCCCGGCATCGCCAATCCCTTTGCAGGTGAAACTCGAGCAAAATTATCCCAATCCATTCAACCCGAGCACTACAATACAATTCTTCCTCCCTCAAGCGGGATATGCCAGGTTGAACGTCTATAATCTTCTCGGTTCGGAAGTGGCGCGATTAATCGACGGTTACCAGAATCCAGGACCAATTACTGTGACATTCGAGGGGGACCGTTTCGCGAGTGGGGTTTATTTTTATCGTCTTGAAGTGACCGACAGGTCGCAGCCCGGGAATTCGTTTGTGAAGGTGTGTAAGATGCTGCTACTCAAGTGAGTTTGGTCGGTCAATGAATGAGTCGAGCAATGCCGCAGGATCTGGACGGCCGAGCCTGCTTCTATGAAGCAGACCCTCGGGCGCCTGAAAGACCATTTAGCGAACGAACTTAGAAAGTGAGGAATGCACCTGTTTGTGCCTTAGTGTCTTCGTGTTGAAAAGATCTTACCACTAAGGCACAAAGGCACAAGGCTATAACACCATTCTCTTTATGCCATTCTTGATCAGAGGGACATTGAAATTTATCAGGAACCCCAGGCGCCTGCCGGTCAGTTTCAGATAGGTAAGGAGTTGCGCTTCGAACACTGGATGCATCACCTCCAGCGATTTTATTTCCACAAGCAGCTGATCCTCAACTACCAGGTCGATTCGGAATCCCGCCTCGAGTTTGATACCATCGTACACGACAGGTACTGGCACCTGGGTTTTTACCATGTAGCCCCGATTCGACAGCTCATACGCGAGGCACTTTTCGTATACTGATTCGAGCAAACCCGGTCCCAGAGTTTTGTGGACTTTGTACACCGCATCAATTGTCTCGGTTGCTATCTGTTCGAGTGCAAACGGTATTGGCGCAAATGAATTCATACAGTTCTTTGGTGCCTTAGTGTCTTTGTGGTGAAAGATTTACCACGAAGGCACAAAGACACAAATTATCCATTCCAGAGATTTCGATCAAGGCTGCGATACTGAATCGCCTCGCTAATGTGTTCGGGACGGATGCTGGGCAATCCGGCGATGTCGGCGATCGTGCGCGCGACCTTGAGAATGCGATCGTAAGCGCGGGCAGAAAGTCCGAGTTTTGTAATTGCCATCTTGAGCAACTCTTCTCCCGCCGCATCGGTTGCGCAGAATTCCTCGATGTCCCTGGCTTGCATGTCCGAATTGCAGTACATATTCTTCCTGCCCGCGAAGCGTTGCATCTGCGCCTTCCGCGCCTGAATGACACGCTCCCTGATTGTGGCTGACTGTTCGTGCATGATTTTGATGGACAGATCCTTGTATTTGACTGCAGGCACTTCGATGTGCAGGTCGATCCGGTCGAGCAGCGGTCCCGAGATCTTTGCCATGTACTTTTGAATCTGAAGCGGCGTACAGGTGCATTCCTTCGTGGGGTCCGTGAAATATCCGCACGGACACGGGTTCATGGCGCAGACGAGCATGAAATTGGCCGGAAAGTCCAGCGACATCTTCGAACGACTGATCGTGACATGGCTGTCTTCGATGGGTTGCCGGAGCACTTCAAGAACGTTCCGGGCGAATTCCGGCAGTTCGTCCAGGAACAAGACGCCGTGATGCGCCAGCGAGATCTCTCCCGGATGGGGAATCGTTCCGCCCCCCACGAGCGCGCTGTCCGAAATTGTGTGGTGCGGTGAGCGGAACGGTCGCGTCGCAATAAGCGCGGTGTCGGGCGGAAGGAGTCCCGACACAGAATGGATCTTCGTTGTCTCGATCGCTTCTTCGAACGTCATGGGAGGGAGAATTGTCGGCAGTCGCTTCGCGAGCATGGTCTTTCCCGAGCCGGGTGGACCGATCATGATGATGTTGTGCCCGCCGGCAGCAGCGACTTCGAGAGCGCGCTTGACATTCTCCTGGCCCTTCACGTCGGCGAAATCGATCGCGTACCGTTGTTCCTGGCAAAACACCTCCTTCATATCCACGCGGAACGGCTTCAGCAGTTCGTGTTCTCCGTTGAGAAAATCGACCGACTCCGTAAGCGATTCCATCGGGTAGACTTCAAGCCCTTCGACCATTGCTGCCTCCTTGGCATTTTCCTTCGGGACAATCATGCCTCGGATCCCGGCCTTGCGGACCTCAACCGCCACAGGAAGCGTTCCGTGAATCGGTCGCAGCGCCCCGTCCAGCGCCAGCTCGCCGAGGATGACAAAATCCTTCAACATGTCGACAGAAACCTGCTCGGTGGCCGCAAGAATGCCGAGAGCGATGGGGAGGTCATACGCGGAGCCTTCCTTTTTGACATCGGCCGGTGCCAGATTGATGGTGATACGGATATGGGGAAAACGAAAGCCCGTGGTTTTGATAGCTGCGAAAACGCGGTCGCGGCTCTCTTTGACCGCATTGTCCGGTAGACCCACGACAGTGAAGGAGTGGAGGGCGGGCTCGATATGCGTTTCCACCTGCACGATACGGGCCATGATGCCGTACGTTGCCCCACTCAAGACGTGTGAGAACATAGATAAACCTCCCTGGTTGTTAGATAAAGTTACTGAATGTGATCGAAAAGTGCAAATTTTGCTTTTACATGAAATTTTCTGTATCATAAAATTGTTCTAATGGGTGTGTTCAAAGACATGTGCGTGAGAAACCGCTTGGCAAGTCAAAAAGCTCTCCTTCGTAGCGTTGTCCCAATTTTTGCCCTTCTTCTAATGCTCCAGGGTTGTTCGACGTATCAAAACGTGACCGCGTATTTTAACACGTATTATAATGCGCAAAAGTTGTTCGATGACGGTGTCACCGATCTCACACGCGTGCCGCCGGCTGGCAAAGACACGAACTACTTCGTTCCCGTTGTCGCGAAGAGCGACGGTCAGTCGAAGTTTGACAAGGTCATCGAGAAGTGTTCCAAGATCATTCAGTTCTATCCCGAAAGTAAAATAGTAGATGACGCAATCGTCCTGATTGGCGAATCGTACGTTTACATGGGCGAGTATGAATCAGCAATACGAAAATTCAAGGAACTTTTGGACGACTTCCCCGGAAGCGACAAGCGTACGGAGGTGAAACTGTGGTATGCGAAAGCCCAGTATTACTCGGACAAAGATGATGATGCATTGAAGATGATCGAGGAGCTTGTTCCCGAGGCACTCGACGACAGTAAGAACGACATTGCCCTTGAAGCAGTCATGCTGGAAGCGCAGATCTATTTCGACAGGGGAGAGTACCAGCGGTCGGCTGAACAGTACGAACGGGCAGTAACGATCTCTGGCGCGAAGTCTATGAGGTCGATCGCCCAGTACCAACTCGGCCAATCGTACCAAAGGAATGGCGACAATAAGAAGGCCGCGGCTGCGTATCTCAATGTCAAAAAATTTAAACCCGATTTCGCCCTGCGGACACGTTCCATATTGCGTGCAGGGATAATGCTCGTGACGATCGGTGAGTACGACCAGGCGCTTGCTCTGTATCACGATCTGAGACAGGAGATGTTCAAACCCGAGGAGCTTGGTCCCGTGGACCTTGAAATTGCCAGCGCATACCTAGCGATGGGGGATACTATAAGGGCCTTTCCATTGTTTACGAAGCTCGACACGTCCTACCGGCACACGGACATCGCGGCGAAGGGTTACTACCGGCAGGCGGTTTTTTACGAAAACAATCTGAAGGATTTTAGAACGGCCCTCGACATGTACTCTAAGGTGCAGGGAGAGAACGGTACTTCAGAGGTGACACCGCCGGCGCAAAAGAGGGCCGGCGTTCTTTCGAGGTACTTTACGCTTGAAAATAATGTCTCCATGTACGACACCTTCTTTGTTGCTTCCCTGCATCGCGACACGACGTCTGCTGCCAGGGACAGCAGCTACAAGGTTCTTGACTCCACTGCCGTCCGGACAAGAGGCGCTTCCCGGATTGACAGCAGTGCGATCAGGGCCGCTGCGGCTGCTCTTCTAGTCGGTGAGCCCGTCGCCCAATCCGTGGCGATGCGTAAGGATCGTCCGGAAAAGCCGTTCGGCATGATGCGTCATCGGTCACGCGGCCATGATGATTTTGATGATGATATTGAAAGCGATACGTGGGCGGATTCAACGTCCTTGGTTATGAGAGAGGTTGAGAATGTGAGCGCCTATGTGAAATTAATGTCCGACATGCAGAACAGTAAATCAGCGCTTCAACGTTTGCGGCTGCCGCCCGATACACTTCGGTTTCTTTTAATTCAAACGAAATTTGAGTTGGGCGGGCTTTTTATGCTCGATTTGGGATTTCCCGATTCGGCGGTCGTATGGTTCGAAAAAGTCGCACATGATTCGGTGAACTCCGCATTTATCCCGCGCGCTCTCTACGCGCTCGCGGAGGTCCACAGCGCCCGGGGTGACTCAGCCATCGTCGATTCGTTGTATAAACAAATCCTGGCCCGGTATAAGGAATCGGAGTACGGGCGTGAGGTCCGGAGACTCATGGGCATCGGGGGTACAGCCGAGGCAGCAGATTCCGCGGAGTCGAAATATGCAGATGCGCAGCGCTCCCTCACGGATGGAAAAACGGATGAAGCGCTTCGTACTCTCAAAGAAGTATGTCAAAAGTATCCCGCATCCCCGATTGCACCGAAAGCCCAGTATGCCGTCGGTTGGATCTATGAAAATGTACTCGTTCAAAACGACAGCGCTGCCTCATGGTACCGCCGGCTCATCAAAGCGCATCCCAAGTCGCTGTACGCCGTCAACGTGCAACCTAAAATCGCCGTCCGCGACAATCCCGACAGCCTATCGAAATTCATCAATGTCAAAGAAGTGGAAAGTGTCGCAAAGGATAACGTGCGCGGTCAGAACCGGTCACGGATTTCCGGCAAAGCCGGTAAAGGCGAAGAGGTCGACCAACAGGGAAAGCGGCGTAGGGGACAGGATGAAGGCGTCGAGGAGGAGAACAAGGACGAGGACAAGGAGCAATTGGATCTTCAGGACAAGCCGGAGCCGCCGGATACAACGACTAGCGACGATAACGACAATAATAATAAAAGAAGCCGGTAGATTATCCCCGCTGTATGATCCAGGCCGTGTGTCCCATAGCGTCGGTCGAAAACCTCGGCTCTCAGATTTTCGTGCTCGGTTTCCGTTTTCCAAACCTCTCTGCAAATATCGAACCAGGCCAGTTCGTCAATATCAAGGTCAATGGATCCTGTTCTCCGCTTCTCAGGCGCCCGTTCAGCGTTTACAAGGTCATCCCGGGTGTAGTGCAAATAATTTTTAACGTCGTTGGGACTGGAACGAAGATTCTCTCTGAAAAGCGACCGGGCGAGATGCTGGATGTTATCGGTCCGCTTGGCCGACCGTTTGCAGTGAACTCCCCCTTCGAAACAGCACTCCTGGTGGCGGGGGGCCTCGGCGTTGCCCCGCTCCCGATGATCACGGATGCAATTGGCGGGAAACGGAACATTGCCACATTTCTCGGGGCACGAACGAGGAGCCAATTGGTGACTGCTTCGCTGACAAATGTTCACATCGCAACCGACGACGGAAGCGATGGATTCCAGGGGACAGTTGTCGATCTCCTGCGTCGTGAGTTGGCCCGCAACCGCTTTCCCAACCCCAGGATCTTCGCGTGCGGTCCAAATGCCATGCTGAAGAGCTTGAACGAACTCGCTGCGGAATACCGGATTCCGTGTGAGGTGTCGCTGGAGAGTGCGATGGCGTGCGGGATCGGTATCTGCCAGGGTTGTCCCGTTCAGCGCATCGGTCAGGAGAAGAAGTATTCGCTCGTCTGCAAAGAAGGTCCCGTTTTTGATTCTCAAACGATTCGGTTTCCCTGAATGGTAAACTCGCGCGTAACAATCAGCTCCCTCGTACTCAAGAATCCTGTCCTTGTTGCATCCGGAACGTTTGGCTACGGAGATGAGTGCGCCGACCTGGTGAACATCAACCGGCTCGGCGGGGTTATAACAAAATCCCTCTCGCTGAAGCCGCGGGATGGGAACCCTCCGGTGCGGATCGTGGAGACAACCGGAGGGATGCTTAACTCTATCGGGCTCGCGAATATCGGTGTCGAGAAGTTCATCGCCGAAAAACTGCCGTACCTGCAAACCCTTCAGACGTCCGTCATCGTGAATATCGCGGGCAGCACGATTGACGAATACTGCACGGTTCTCTCACGCCTGGATGAGCAGAAAGGGATTCACGGATATGAAATAAACGTCTCCTGTCCGAACGTGAAAGAAGGAGGCCTGAGTTTCGGGACGAATTGCGACATGGTCGCGGAAATAACCCGCCGGCTACGGCCACTGACGAAGAAGACTCTGATCGTCAAACTCACGCCAAACGTTACTCATATCTCGGACTTTGCCCGCGCCGCCGCCGGCGCGGGGGCGGATGCAGTCTCGCTCATCAATACGCTCGTCGGCATGGCAATCGACCTGAAACGGCGGGCTCCCGTGCTGTCTACAACCACCGGAGGCCTTTCCGGGCCGGCAATAAAGCCCGTTGCACTTGCCAAAGTGTATGAAGTTGCCAGGGCCGTGAAAATACCCGTTATCGGCATCGGCGGCATCATGAGTTCTGAAGATGCCATCGAATTTCTCCTCGTCGGAGCATCTGCGGTTCAGGTAGGCACTGCAAACTTCGTGGACCCGGCGGCAAGCATGAAGATCGCCGAAGGCATTGTGCGATATTGCGAAGAAAACAAGATCGGAGCCGTAACGGACCTGATTGGAAACCTGAATGTGGCAGAAACAACCTCGGTCATCGATAGTTGGCGTTGATTACTTCTCGTAACCTCTCCGGGTACTCTTGTCCGACGTAACAAGACATCTGCGCTTTCTCTACAGCCTCCAGTTCTTTGGAATCAAACTGGGGCTCCGGAACATCCGTTCGCTGCTTACAACGCTCGACCATCCGGAGCGGAAATTTCCCACCGTCCATGTCGCAGGGACAAACGGCAAAGGCTCGACAGCAGCAATGATCGCCTCTGTGCTCACTGCTTCGGGGTACCGTACCGGACTTTATACCTCACCGCATCTTGTGAACTTCGTAGAGCGGATCAGGATCGACGGCGAGACCATCCTTCCCGAGATCGTGTCTGAGTACACGCAATTTCTCAAACCGGGTATCGAGAAATTAAAGGCAACATTCTTTGAGACGACGACGGCCATGGCGTTCCAGTACTTTGCGGAGCGGGGGGTTGATGTCGCCGTCGTCGAGACCGGATTGGGCGGCCGGTTTGATGCTACCAACGTCGTTATGCCCCTCGCGAGCATCATCACCAATATCGGCATCGAACACACCGAGCATCTTGGGAAAACCCACTCGAGGATTGCTTTTGAAAAAGGAGGGATCATAAAGCCGGCGGTTCCGTGTTTCACAGACACAACAAATCCTGTGGCGGTGAGAACCCTGGAGCGCATCGCACGCTCGGTGAGAAGTCCTCTAATTCATTCCAGGAATGTCTCCCGGGCATCTATCCGTCGTCAATCCCTGGAGGGTACGATCGTCGATCTGAAAACAGAGCACGCATCCTACAAGAATTTGAACGTCTCCCTCGCCGGGTCGCACCAGGTCCACAATGCGCGGCTTGCCGTGCTGGGGATCGAGTATCTGAAGTCGACGGAGGGATTTGCCGGCATCTCCGCGAGCACGATCAATAAAGGGTTGGGCGACATCCAGCGGTTCTCCGGTTTAAGAGGACGTCTTGATCTTTTGAGCATGCGGCCGCTCGTCATTGCGGATGTGGGACACAACCCCGATGGAATCATGACACTCGTCCGGTCACTGAAGGATCTTTGTGTGCCCCGGGTCGTAGCTGTGTTTGGGGCTTTGAAGGAGAAGGACTACGATCGGATGACCGCCGAGCTGCTCCCCGTCTGCCGGTGCGTCATCGCCGTCCAACCCCGGACAGAGAGGGCCCTGGATGGTACAAGGATTGTTGAAGCCGTTCATTCGAGAAAGTCGCGAGCCTTCCTGGGGAAATCCGTGAAAAATGGCTTGATTCTGGCACTGAGCGAAGCTCGGGAAGGGGAGCCTGTTCTGGTGGTAGGATCACATTATGTGGTCGGGGAAGCAATGCAAGCTTTGGGAATTCAGCCATAGAACTTGACTTTCTTCAAGATTCCTTTTATATTCTCAATGGGTATAAGGTCATCAAATTCTCATCAGACGAAATTAATCCCTTTTAGGCTTTTCATCTTTTAATCTCTTATTCTGTGCCTCACCGCAGGCCGATGGGCAATTCGTTATTACGGCACGTTGATGCGTACAAGAAAAGCGATTACAATTCACAATTCTTCACAGTGATTATTCTGGAGATTTAGCTATGCCAATGGACATTGCAGAGCTGAAATCGAGAAAGATTTCAGAGCTGACAACGATCGCGAAGGAATTGAATATATCCGGTTACAGCGATCTGCGAAAACAGGAACTGATTTTTAAAATTCTCGAGGCTCAAACTGAACAGGATGGTCTGACGTTCAGCAAGGGAGTCCTTGAAGTCCTGCCCGACGGTTATGGATTCTTGCGTTCCGTAGATTACAATTACTTGCCGTCGCCCGACAACATCTACGTGTCTCCATCACAGATCAAGAAGTTCAGTCTGCGGACGGGCGATACGGTCAGCGGCCAGGTTCGGCCGCCCAAAGAGGGCGAACGGTTCTTTGCCCTTCTCAGGATCGAAGCCTGCAATGACGAAAACCCGGACGCAATACGTGACCGCGTGTTGTTCGACAATCTCACGCCGCTGTATCCCAACAATGGTCTCCGATTGGAAACTTCACCGGGGGAGTATTCCATGCGCATCATGGACCTTCTGGCGCCGATAGGCAAGGGGCAACGCGGGATGATCGTCTCCCCTCCGAAGGCCGGGAAGACAATTCTTCTGCAGAAGCTCGCTAACAGCATCCTGCGGAACCATCCGGAGGTATTTCTCATCGTTCTGTTGATCGATGAGCGACCCGAGGAAGTCACAGATATGGAACGATCGGTGAACGCAGAGGTTGTAAGTTCAACTTTCGATGAACCGCCGGAGCGGCACGTTCAGGTTGCCGACATGGTTCTGGAAAAAGCAAAACGATTGGTTGAGGCGAAAAAGGATGTCGTAATCCTCCTCGATAGTATTACCCGTCTGGCCAGGGCACACAACACGGTCGTTCCCCACAGCGGCAAAATTCTCTCTGGCGGCGTCGATGCCAACGCACTCCATCGTCCCAAGAGGTTCTTCGGCGCGGCCCGGAATGTCGAAGAGGGTGGAAGCCTGACCATTATTGCCACGGCACTCGTCGAGACCGGCAGCCGGATGGACGAAGTCATCTTCGAAGAATTCAAAGGCACCGGTAACATGGAAATCATTCTCGACCGCAAGTTAAGCGACAAGCGCATCTTCCCCGCGATGGACGTGAACAGGTCTGGAACACGAAAGGAAGAATTGCTCATGGAAGCAGACGATTTGAATCGCGTTTGGATCCTGAGGAAGCTCTTGAGCGACTTTTCCACCGTCGAGGCTATGGAGTTCCTGATTGAAAAGATGCGTGGAACCAAAACAAACAAGGAGTTTCTCCGGTCAATGAATAGTTGAAAATCGCCTGTTTTTGGGCATTTATCAATAAAGGGGCGAAAACTTCGCAGTCCACTTGACTATGTCCTTGCCAAGACTTAACTTTCATAAAGAACCTGAAAGAATGTATTGGCATCTCTGCTGAAATATAGCTGTTTCCTGTTGCTTCTTCTGATGCTCGTAGGTGCCACGGGTTATTCTCAAGACAGAACCAATGCGGTTGGCGTGGGCGTTGGTTTTGGAGGCGCCCTGGCCAGAACAGAAGTCAATAACCCGATCATGCAACCCTACGGCCGGGCGTTCGTCCGGTATTACCCGATGAGCGGTGTCGCGATGGAAGCGGGCGTGGGACTCGGTGCGATTGAAGCCGAGAGTGACAGATTTTTTTCCTCCCAAATTATTCCACTGGATGCCCGGTTGATGGTTATTCCTTTCCAGATCCAACATTTTCTTCCTTATGGATTTGGCGGTGTCGGACTCCTGAATTTTAACCCTGTCGATAAAAACGATCACGCGTTGCCGCGCAACGCAAGTGGCGACTACTCTCGCAACACCCCGTATTTCCCCTTCGGCGTTGGAGCACAGTATTTTGTCAGCGAATACAGCGCGCTCGAACTTTCCGGAGCGTATAATTACACGGGTACGGCGAATATCACCGATGTCACCAGCCAGAAGAAGGATGCGTATGTGACCGTAACGCTGAACTTCTTCTCGTTTGTGAAACTCGGGAACGTGGATAGCGATGGCGATGGGTTGACGGATGATGAGGAGCGGGAGCTCGGCACGGATCCTTACAACCCCGATACGGATGGAGATGGACTGACGGACGCGGAAGAAGTCCATGTGTACAATACAAACCCGTTGAAGAAGGACACAGACGGGGACGGGCTGTCCGATGGCGATGAAGTCCTGAAATACCACACCGACCCCTTAAAAGCTGACACCGACGGCGACGGTTTGAGCGACGGCGATGAGGTTCTCATTTACCATACCGACCCGTTGAAGGTTGATACCGACGGGGATGGATTGACCGACGGCGAAGAAGTTCTGATCTATCATACCGACCCGTTGAATCCCGACACCGACGGTGATGGTCTCACCGATGGAGAGGAAGTACTGAAATACCATACCGATCCTCTCAAGAAAGACACTGACGGCGACGGCTTATCCGATTACGATGAAATTTTCAAGTACCATACGAATCCGCTTAACCCGGATACCGATGGCGGCGGCGTTCCCGACGGTGTAGAAGTGCGAAGAGGTACGAATCCTCTTGACCCAAGCGACGATTACCCGAAGTCGTTCAAAGTAGGCGAAAGCCTGATCCTCGAAGGAGTGAATTTTGAAGGCGGAAAAGCGACTTTGCTGCCGGAATCAAAAATCGTCCTTGACCAGGTAGCAGTCAGTTTGAACGCGAGTCCTGCGGTGGAAATCGCGATCTACGGCCACACCGACAACAACGGAAGCCCTCGCGCGAATTTGCAGCTTTCCCAGGACCGGGCCGATGCCGTAAAAGCGTATCTCGTCACCAAAGGGGTTGCGGCATCACGATTGACAACAAGAGGGTTCGGATATACGATGCCAATCGCGGACAATTCCACGCCCCAGGGCCAGGCAAGGAATAGAAGAGTTGAATTCAAGAGAACCAAGTAGCACAGCCGATTTGCCTCCGATACGCTGATCCGCCAAGAGATCGGCTTCCTCATCCAAATTCCCGTTTGATCACATGAGCAAGAACGTCGTCATAGTAAGTGCATGTAGAACTCCCATAGGCTCTTTCGGTGGTTCCTTAAGCTCGTTTTCGGCGCCCCAGCTCGGCGCGATAGCCATCGAGGGATCGTTGAAGCGGATCGGGCTGGACAAGAACGAAGTGAACGAGGTGATCATGGGATGCGTGCTCACAGCGGGGATCGGACAGGCGCCGGCCAGGCAGGCAGCGCTGTTCGCCGGCTTGCCCGATGCCGTTCAAACGATGACCGTCAACAAGGTCTGCGGTTCCGGACTTAAGGCCGTCATGCTCGCAGCCCAGGCCATCATGCTCGGTGATGCCGAAGTAGTGGTTGCCGGGGGAATGGAAAGCATGTCGAATACTCCGTACTTGCTGGACAAAGCCCGTTCGGGTTACCGCATGGGCCATGCCCAGCTTATCGACTCGATGGTGAAAGACGGACTGTGGGATGTGTATAACGACTTCCATATGGGCGTTGCCGCAGAGTTGTGTGCGAAAGAATGTGCAATCCCGCGCGATACGCAGGATGACTACTCCATCATGAGCTATCAACGCGCGCTGGCGGCACAGAGGAATCATCTTTTCGACGATGAGATTGTGCCGGTACATGTGCAACAAAAGAATGCGGACCCGGTTATCGTCAGCGAAGATGAAGAACCTAAAAAAGTGAAGTTTGACAAACTCAAATCGCTGAGGCCTGCCTTCCAAAAAGACGGCACAGTGACTGCGGCGAATGCATCCAAGATCAACGATGGTGCGGCAGCCGTCGTGGTCATGGCAGAAGAGAAAGCCAAAAGCCTGGGGTTGAAGCCGATGGCGAAAATCTCCGCGTTCGCGTCGGCGGCGAAGAAACCGGAATGGTTTACGACCGCGCCGGCGGATGTGATCACGAAAGTCCTCGGGAAAGCCGGCATCAGAATTGAAGACATCGATTTGTTTGAGATCAACGAGGCGTTTGCTGTCGTGACTCTCGCTGTAAATAAACTGCTCGGGCTGGATGTCTCCAGAGTCAACGTCAATGGCGGTGCGGTTGCGCTCGGTCATCCTATCGGTGCGAGCGGAGCAAGAATACTGGTGACGCTGCTGCATGCCATGGAACAGCGGAATGCGAAGCGAGGCATGGCTGCCATTTGCATCGGCGGGGGTGAAGCCAGCGGAATGATTGTCGAAAAATAAGCATATCGAGGTGTAATGGAAATCAAGAATGTTACGGTTGTCGGCGCCGGGACGATGGGCAACGGGATTGCCCATGTTTTTGCGCAGTACGGTTTTGTTGTCACGCTGAACGACGTAAAACAGGAATTCATCGAGCGCGGGATGAATACGATTCGGACGAACCTTGACCGACAAGTAAAAAAGGGAACACTGAGCGAGGACCAAAAAACCCGGACAGTTTCCAGGATTCACTCGGCGACCTCCCTGGCCGATGCGGTCGCCCATGCGGACATAGTTATCGAAGCTGCGACCGAGGATAGTTCCACCAAGAAGGATATCTTCCGGACTTTCGATGCCCATGCCCCCGCACATGCGATTTTGGCGTCGAACACCTCCTCGATTTCAATTACGGAGATCGCGGCGGCGACCAAACGCCCGGAGAATGTCATCGGCATGCATTTCATGAATCCCGTTCCGGTGATGAAGCTCGTAGAGATTGTGCGCGGACTTGTCACGAGCGACGCGTCCTTCCTCGAAGTCAAGCGCCTCGCCGAGAAACTCGAGAAGGTTCCAGTCGAAGTGAAGGACTTCCCTGGTTTTGTAGCCAATCGGATACTATTGCCAATGATCAATGAAGCCGTGTATTGCGTGATGGAAGGTGTCGCGTCGCCGGAAGCTATCGATACCGTGATGAAACTCGGGATGAACCATCCTATGGGACCTCTCACGCTTGCCGATTTCATCGGACTTGATGTGTGTCTTTCCATCATGAATGTGTTGCACGAGGGGCTTGGAGACCCCAAATACCGTCCCTGTCCGCTATTGAGAAAGATGGTTGCCGCAGGCCACCTGGGCCGGAAGACAGGAAAGGGATTCTATGAGTACAAGTAGTTGAAATGATGAGATGGTGGGAAGAGCAGAACCTGAAAGGGTGAAACGGTGAATGGGTGAAACGAGGAGAGGGTGAAGCGGCGAGATGATCAAGGGAGAAATGGAGTGATGGAGTATTGGAGCAGTTGAGACAATGAGTAGTTAGGTAGTTGAATAGTTAGGTAGTTAAGTAGTTGAGATTAAGAGATAGACAGGTAATGGCGGCGCTGAGATGATGAGATAGGCGGGTAATAGCGCTGGCGAGATAATGAGAAAGACGGGCAGTGGCAGGGCTGAGATGATGAGATTTTTAGACAGGCTTTCATTATATTCATCATCTTTTATCAGCGGTCAACTTTTGAATTGTTAGCCAATAGCTAAAAGCCAAAGGCCAAAAGCCCTTGGCAATGATCAATGACAAGGAACCAACAACGCACAACGAGCAACTGACAACTGTCAACCAAGAACAAAGAACCAACAACTAAGAACGTTACCTATGACCTTCGATTTTACCGAAACTCAGTTAATGATACGCGAAACTGCCCGGAAGTTTGCCGAAGACGAGCTCGCGTCCTCTGCCGCCGAACGGGATGAAAAAGAGGAATTCCCCTATGATGCGGTGAAAAAGCTTGGCGAGCTGGGCTTCATGGGTATGATGGTGCCGGAAAAGTTTGGAGGATCGGGACTTGATACCGTCAGCTACGTGCTGGCAATGGAGGAGATTTCAAAGGTGGACGCGTCATGCGGTGTGATCATGTCCGTGAATAACTCCCTCGTCTGTCACGGAATCAATGAGTGGGGGACGCAGGAACAGAAACAAAAGTACCTGGTACAACTAGCCACCGGTAAAAAACTCGGAGCTTTCGCTCTTTCAGAGCCGGAAGCGGGCAGTGATGCGTCGAATCAGCGGACAACTGCCGTCAGGTCAGGAGAGTCTTATGTTCTCAACGGTGCAAAGAACTTCATTACGAACGGCTCGAACGCGGATGTCATCCTCGTCATGGCGGCAACAGACAAGGCCAAAGGGCCGCATGGCGTGAGCACGTTTATGGTTGAGAAAGGAACCCCGGGCCTTTCAGTGGCAAAAAAAGAGAAAAAACTCGGAATACGGAGCTCCGATACTGTCTCGCTGGCGTTTCAAGATTGCCGCGTACCCGTCGAAAATCGGATCGGGGAAGAAGGATTCGGGTTCAAGTTCGCGATGAGAACCCTCGATGGCGGGAGAATCGGGATTGCGAGCCAGGCGCTTGGAATTGGACAGGCGTCGCTTGAAGCGTCCATACGCTACGCAAAGCAGCGGAAGGCATTTGGGCAGTACCTGGGCGAATTTCAGGCTATTCAGTTCAAAATAGCTGACATGGCGACGAAGATTGACGCGGCCCGCCTACTCACGTTGAAGGCCGCTACGCTGAAGGATTCTTCGAATCCCTACGGAAAGGCGGCAGCTATGGCAAAACTATTCGCGTCCAAGGTTGCCGTCGATTCAGCCCTCGAAGCCATCCAAATCCATGGCGGATACGGTTACATCAAGGAATACTCGGTCGAACGGTTCCTCAGGGATGCCAAAATCACGGAGATTTATGAGGGAACCTCTGAGGTCCAGAGGATGGTGATCTCAAGGGACCTCCTGAAAACATAACATTGCCCGACCACTTCTGGTCGAAAGCTCCAGAATCCCACCTAAGTCCTGAAATTGTCGATTTCTGCACATTTTGGGCATTTTTTTTACTTCCCGTGAGTTCGCATAGCTTTACAGTAATCGCCTCAAGGTAAATATTAAAATAAAACTTGACAAATGATGTTTTTTTTATTATACTTGCACGGTTGATTCTCTTGAGAGTTTAATGAAAGCTTAACAATTCACTAATTCACTAATTATTCACTATTTGGAGAAGTTCTGATGAAGAAGATTGGATTAACGTTATTGGCGGTCGTGGTGCTCGCGACCTTTGCGTTTGCAGGGGACGACATAACACCAAAGACCAAATCCGGTGACAAAGCGTGGATGTTCACGTATAACGGCCTCACCGCCGGAAGCGTCGGCAGCTACAATGGCGGAGCTGGAATGAAATACTATTTTCAAGACAATATGGCTCTCCGTTTTGGCGTGAGTTTCACGAGCAGCAGCGTGTCAGGAGCGAGCAATAACCCTTCATCCTACGGTGTGACCGTGGGACTTGAAAACGTCTTCTCAACGCTGGGTTCAAGTGCGGCATATTATGGCGCACAGCTGATGTACGGCAGCAGCAAGAACGCTGGAACGAACTGGGAGAACGCTTCTCAGTTTGGTGTTGGCGTCCTTGCTGGCGTGAACTGGTTCCCTTGGAATAACGTGAGTTTGAGTCCGGAATATCAGCTTGGCTTTATGAGCTATGGCTCGTATGCCGCTGTTCCTTCCTCAAGCGCCTTTGGTATCAGTTCGACCGGATCGTTGACAATTTCTTGGTTCTTCTAGGAACTCCGGAAAACCATCTATTCTTGGTTTTCAAAGGCGTCCCGGTGAACGGGACGCCTTTTTTATTTGTGCCCCACTCTAAAAATTTGTAAATTCCTCCAAGGATTGATCCATCAACATAGACGTTTCTGATGCAGAAGAAAAACCGGCGATCGCCGGATATAATAAGGTCGGATGACAAACTCCGTCGACTGGAAGCTGATCGGAAACAGCTTCGAGAGTTGCTTCGTGTCCAGGCCGGGGAGGCGAAGCAATTCGAGGAAGTCCTCTGCGTTGTACACGCCTCTCTCGACACGAAGTCGCTGTTGCGTTCAGTGCTCCAGAAGATGACGGATGTTCTGAAATGGGACGCTGGAGCAATTTATCTCACGGACGATACTCGCAAAAACCTGAAACTGGTCTATCAGCGTCATGTGCCGGAGGAAATCCTCCAGAAGCTCGGGGAACTCAGTCTCGATGAGGGAATCGGGGGGTTGCTCGCCAAAACGCAGGAACCCCACCTTTTTCCCCTGGAGCATTATCCCAGCTACCTTCCATTTCGTGCTCTCTTTAAGAAGTGCGGAATTGCCACAGTCTGTTTTCTGCCGCTGACCGTGCGTGAAGAGCTCCTGGGGTTGATGTTGTTCCTGTCGAAGAACAAAAGCGTTACTCCATCGGTTCGTATGCTCTCGCAGGTTGGTCCCCATGTCGCAAGAGCCCTTGTGAACGCAATGTCTCATCAGGATTTGTCGAGCGCCGAAGAGCAGTACCGAGCCGCAATCGAGTCGGCCAATGACGTTGTCTACAAAGCCTCCGCCGGCGGTGCATTCCTTTTCGTAAGCCCAACAATAGAGAACCTCGTTGGTCACAAGCCCAGGGAATTCTACAGGAATCCTGCGCTGTGGCTGGGCTTTGTCCATCCTGACGACAAAAAGATACTTCTGGGGCGCGTCGCAAATCTCGAGGATCTCCGTGCCCGAATCGTGAACGAATACCGGGTTCTCCCCAAGGGAAAAGCCCTCTATCGATGGGTTCGCGATGTCGCTGTTCCCCAGAAGTCGGGGGATGGGCACGTCGTGAGCGTGCAGGGCATCATGTCGGACATTACGAGCTACCGCGAGGCGATCGAGGACCTTCGGCAATCGCACTCCTTTACTTCAAGTATCCTCGGCAGTCTTCAGGAAGGCATTCTCGTGCTTGATGCACGCCTCAAGTGTGTTCAATGGAACGACATCATGGAGCAAATCACCGGATTGACGCGCAAGGAGGTGCTGGGCAGGCCGGTGTCGGAAATCCTCGGCGGCAAGGGTAAAGACGAGAGAGTTAAGCTTGTCCGGCAGGCGCTCACGGGAGAGAAAGTGGGTTCCGATACTCTCGGATATCAGAATGCCGCTTTGAGAGAGCAAAAGTTCTTCTGGGAACGATACATGCCGCAGCGGGACGACAACGGTACGATCCTGGGGGTCATCGGTCTCGTCGTTGACGTCAGCGAGAGCAAACGGCTTGAACTTGACCTGCGGGAGTCCGAACAAATCCTTCGCAAGGTCATCGATACGATCAATGACGTTCTCCTTATCACCGATCTCAAGGGGAGCATTCTGCAGGTGAACAGGGCATTTATGACCATGCTCGGATATAGCCGGACGGAAGCAATCGGCCGCGAATTCCCTTATCCATGGCTGGTCGAGGAAGAGATGGGCCGCTACGTTCTCTGGATATCGAGTCTCCGCGAAAGGAGCTGGTTGCGCGACTTTGATATGACATGGAAGTCGAGGGACAGTCGGATGATCTCGATGAGCTTGAGCACCACGCTGCTTCGAAACGCTATGGGCGAGCCCATTGCAATGTTGAACCTCGCACGCGACATCACAGAGAGAAAACAACTGGCAAAAGAGCTTGAGCGCCGGAACCAGCAGGTCGAGACTCATCAACCGGGTGATCAGCACAGCAAACCAGACCCTCGACTTTGACAAGATCTTCTCAGTCGCCGCAAAAGAGGTCAAAGTGGTCGTTCCATGCGACGAGATCAATGTAGGATTGGTGAGTGAAGATGAAACTGCGATCCAGGCCTATGCAGTCTCGGGGCCATCGGCTATTGCCAAGGGTGTCCGGATTCCGATTGAGCGAACCATTGCGCAATTTACGATTCGTTCAAAGGAGCCGGTGATTATTTCCGACCTTTCTGCCAACGAAGAATCCAGGAGCATGATTTCGTTCGAAAAAGGTTGGCGCTCGGAGATGTCGTTGCCGATTGTGCTGAAAGGCAAAATAATCGCCACGCTCAATCTTTCGAGCCTGCAGTCCGATGCGTTTTCACTCGAACACGCCGCCGTATTATTCCCTCTTGCGCAGCATCTCGGAACGATCATCGACAGAGTGCGTTTGTTTGACAAGGTTACGGAACACGTAGCATACATTCATAATCTTCTTGATTCGATCGACAGCGTCGTCTACACCGTTGACACGGAGTGCCGCATTCTTGAAGTGAACAAGGCCTGGCACGCATTTGTCCGTGAGTATGGAGTGGTACGTCGCACTAACTACCAGGGCATGAGTCTTTTTGACGCCCTGCCGGATGAATCCCTGAAGTCCATTCTCAGGACCGCGATACCCGATCTGCTTTCCGGGCGGAGAAAGTTTTTCTCGCAGGAATTTGTGCGAAACGGTGATGCAAGCGAGAGGGTTTTTCAGGTGTCCGCTAATCTTCTGATCGTGGAGAAACACATTACGGGGCTCGTAATTTCTCATGCCGATATCACGGCACTCAAACAGACAGAGAAGGAGCTAAAGAAGAACAATGAGGAACTGCTTGCACTCAACCAAATTTCGACGCTTATCAACACATCGCTCAAGTTGCAGGATATCCTCGAAACGGTACTGCCTCTTTTGAAGACGACGATGGAAGCACATGCCGTGGCCGTGTATCTTGCCGCAGACGACACCCGTGAATTGGCACTTGTAAAACAACTTGGATTTGAAAGACCCGAGCTCTCGACCCGATTGCCTTTGACGGATTCGGCAACCGGGGGTGTTGTCGCTCGGAAGGAACCGTTTTATGTCTCGGCCAAAGCTGCCACCGATGAGAGAATCGTCGTATTGGGCAGGGAGGCATTGATGAAGGAACACATTGAGGCGTTCGCGGCCATTCCATTGATGGCAAAGGATCGGGTTCTTGGTGCCCTTGATGTATTCTACCGGGCGCCCCACACGTTTTCTCCTCAGTTGACACGTCTGCTTGAGCTCATCGGAAACCAGCTGGGGTCGGCCATCGAAAATGCCAAACTGTATGAAGAGACCATCCAGAAATCACTTGAAATTGAGCGTCGCAACAAGGAGCTGGATGATTTCACCTACGTGGTTTCTCACGATTTGAAGGAACCGCTCATCAGCATCGAGGGATTTTCCAAGATTCTTCAGGCCGACTACGGGGATGTGATCTCGAGCGAAGGAAAAGACTATCTGGATTCCGTCGCGTCTGCAACCACGCGGATGAAAGCACTGATCAACGACCTTCTTATGCTCTCGCGTGTCAGCAGGTCATCCGAATCGTCGACGCCGGTGCCTGTTGGCAAGGTCATCGACGACCTGAGGGAGGATATGGAATTCACCATCCGGCAGCGGAATGCCGCCATCATCGTCGAGGGCGAGCTCCCGACGATTGTCGGTAACGAAACGCACCTGAAGATCGTTCTGAGCAACCTTGTCGCAAACGCACTGAAGTTCAACACCAGTCCGGCGCCGAGGGTGGAAATCGGATTTAGAAATGAAGAGAATAATTACTATCTTTTTTACGTCAAGGACAATGGCATCGGTATCGAAAAAGAGTTCCTGGAGAGGATTTTCGTGATATTTGAACGACTCCACCGGAGAGAGGACTATGAGGGGACCGGGGCGGGACTTGCCATCGTCAAGAAAATAATTGAATTGCAAAAAGGGAAGATTTGGGCCGAATCTGAACCTGGAAAGGGTTCAGTCTTTTACTTCACAATTCCCAAAGTCTTCACACATGATTAGCGAGGAAAAGTATGGAACCGGAGACACTAAACATTTTATTGATTGAGGATAACAAGGATTTTGCTAAACTCCTTCAAATCTATCTTCAGAGATCCGACAAGGGAAAATTCAACGTCATCTGGAGGGAAAACTATACCGACGCAATCAAGGTAATCGAAACCAATAAGGACCTCCACGTCGTGGTGATGGACTATTTCCTTCCGGGGAAGAATGGTCTGGAGATTACGCAGGAATTGATAGACAGGAAGGTGAACCTTCCCATTGTCTTTCTCACCGTCAACAAGGATTTCGACCTCGCGTTGAAGGTAATGAAGCTTGGTGTGGACGATTATCTTGTGAAGGAAGAGATCTCATCGCCGGTGCTTCCGAAGACGATTCTCAGTGTCATCGAAAAGCACCGGTTGAAACAACAGATCATAGAGATTGAAATTAGCCGCCATAGGGTGCGCGCCATTCGGGAGGTTATTGCCGACGTTATTGATGACCTGGAACGTCCTCTCGTTGAGATGCACGAAATATCCGATGACCTCAACCGTCATTTCGGGAAGGAAACGCAAAAAACGTACGTGAAAATTATTCAGGATAATGTCAAACGTATCATGAGCAAGCTTGAGAAACTGAGAAACCTCAAACAGGATAAGGCGATACGGTATATCAAAGACATCAAAATGATTGACATCTCCTGATGGGCAGTTCGCATTCCGAGAGGGGAAACACGTTTGGAGTTTAAGCTTGCGTTAGCACAGATCGACAGCGTTCTTGGCGATATCAAGAGCAACGTCAGGAAGCACGTACAGTTCATTCGGAAGGCAGAGCGCGCGGGTGCCGACCTTGTCGTCTTTCCGGAATTGAGCCTGAGCGGTTACTCCGTGAAAGATATCAACTGGGATGTTGCAATCCGACCTCACCGAGAGAAACTTCTCTCCGAAATTGTGAAGGAGAGCAGGAAAATATCGATTCTTCTCGGCTGCGTAGAGGAGTCCGCTGAATTCGGGATATTCAATTCTGCCGTGTTCTTTGAAGATGGGAACGTAACCACCGTGCATCGAAAGACCTACCCGCCGACGTATGGGATGTTCGAGGAGCTCCGGTATTTCAGCCAGGGTGATTCTATCCGCTCCTTCGAATCCAAACATGGACGTCTCGGTGTGCTGATATGCGAGGACTTCTGGCATCTTCCGTTGCCGTATCTTCTGGCAAAAGACGGAGCGAGGGTTATCATCGGAATTGCCGCAAGTCCGACCAGACTATCCTCGGAGGATGATAAACTCCGCATTGCCCGGGTGAATAGCGAGCAACACAAGGCATACGCCCGGTTGCTCAGTTCGTATGTCGTCTTTTGCAATAGGGTCGGATTTGAGGACGGCGTGAACTTCTGGGGGGGATCGGAAATCATCGGGCCGGGCGGCGATGTGGTCGTCGAGGCAAAACACTTCGATGAAGATTTGGTCGTTGCCGAGGTCAACGACGGCGAGGTGCGTCGCGCGCGTCGTCTTTCGCGGCATTTTTTGGATGATGACCTGCGTCTGGCTCAAAGAGAACTGAGAAGAATTTCAAGGGAGAAGGATCAATGATCCCGTCCGGTCTCGGCGCGCCGAGAAGCTCCCAAGTGATTCGTGTGTTCGTCAATATTCTGTTCATTATTGTGAAGAATTATGTCACGCATATATATTGAGGACCTCTCCCGCCATGTCGGGGAAGAGGTGTGCATTCATGGATGGTTGTATAACAAGCGTTCGAGCGGGAAAATCCGGTTTCTGGTCGTGCGGGATGGCACTGGCGTGGTGCAGTGTGTTATGGCGAAGGGTTCGGTTCCCGACGGCTTGTTTTCACAATTCGATATCCTGACCCAGGAATCATCACTCGTCGTAACCGGCAAAGTGCGAAAAGACGACAGGGCTCCGGGCGGGTTTGAACTAGACCTATCGGGAATTGAGATCCTGCAGGTGGCAAAAGATTATCCGATTACGCCGAAGGAGCATGGAGTCGATTTTCTCATGGACCAGCGACATCTGTGGCTGAGGTCTTCCCGCCAGCACGCTATCCTTCGTATCCGTCATCAGATCATTCAGTCGATTCGGGAATTCTTCGATGGCCGCGGATTTACGCTCCTGGACGCGCCCATATTTACGCCGGCGGCGTGTGAGGGAACGAGCACGCTTTTCGAAACGGATTACTTCGACCTTGGCAAAGCGTACCTCACACAGTCGGGTCAACTCTACGCCGAAGCGGGGGCTATGGCTCTCGGAAAAGTGTATGTCTTCGGTCCTACGTTCAGGGCAGAGAAATCCAAGACGCGAAGACACCTGACGGAATTCTGGATGGTTGAGCCGGAAGTTGCATTCAATGACCTTGACGACAATATGGAATTGGCAGAGGAGTTCCTGGAACATATTGTGACTTCAGTTCTGAAGAATCGCGCAAAGGAACTGCAAACACTCGAACGCAACACGAAAGTCCTGGAAAATGTAAAGAAACCTTTTCCGAAGATATCATACGATGAGGCGGTAGGGATCCTGAAAAGGAAGAACGTCGACTTCGAGTACGGTAATGATTTTGGGGGAACGGATGAGACAGTCATCTCCGGAGAGTTCGAACGGCCGGTCATCGTGCATCGTTATCCGGCAAAGATCAAGGCGTTCTATATGAAGCGCGACCCCAAGAACCCCGACCTTGCCATGGCGATGGACGTGCTTGCCCCCGAAGGTTACGGTGAAATCATCGGCGGAAGTCAACGTGAGGATGATTATGACGCGCTCCTTCAGAGAATTCATGAACATGATCTGCCGCAGTCCGCTTTCGAGTGGTACCTCGACCTGAGAAGATATGGATCCGTTCCGCATGCGGGATTCGGCCTCGGCATTGAACGGACAGTAGCCTGGATTTGTGGACTGGAGCACGTGCGTGAGACCATTCCCTTCCCTCGATTGATTTACCGCCTGACTCCCTGACCGGCCCCCATGCTCGTCGCGTCTCATCTTCGGAAGGAATACGCCGGTGTCGTCGCTGTTGACGACGTTTCACTTAATGTGAAGCGCGGCGAAATCTTTGGTCTCCTCGGCCCCAACGGCGCGGGCAAGACAACAACCATCAGAATGATCCTGAACATCATCTCCCCGGATGCCGGAAAAGTGATGGTGAACGGAAAACCGTTTGAAGAAAGCACCCGCAACCTGTTCGGGTATCTCCCCGAGGAGCGGGGGTTGTACCGAAAAAGCAAATTGCTCAACACCATCGTCTATTTTGCCACGCTGAAAGGGATTTCCGTGGGCGAAGCGAAAAGGCGGGCGTACGAATGGCTTGGTCGATTCGATTTGCTCCCACAGTACGAACGGAAAATTGAAGAGCTGTCGAAGGGAAATCAACAGAAAGTGCAGTTTATCATTTCCGTTCTTCATGACCCGCAACTGGTGATCCTGGATGAACCCTTTTCCGGACTCGACCCGGTGAACCAAATACTCTTGAAGGATATCCTCATCGAGCTGAAACAGCGGGGGAAAGCTATTGTGTTTTCAACGCACATGATGGACCAGGCCGAAAAATTGTGCGAGACAATTTGCCTCATCAATCGTGGGAAAGTGGTGCTCGAAGGGGAATTGTCCAGCGTGAAGCAACGGTTCGGGAAAAATACGGTCCATCTTGAATTTGAAGGCGATGGTTCATTCCTGTCTGGAATTCCGGCCGTCAAACAAGCCCTGCTGTACGAAAATTCGGCAGAGCTTGAACTGGATGAACATGTCCGCGCCGGAGAATTGTTGCGGGATGTCGCCCAGAGAATCAGCATCCGGAAATTCGAGCTTCATGAGCCGTCACTCCAGGCTATCTTCCTGAAAACGGTCGGCAGCCAGGGGAGTGTGGCGCCGGGGAGTACCATCGCATGACAAAGGCGTTCACGGTTGCGCGGTGGGAGTACATCGAGAAAATTAAATCGAAGGCCTTCCTTATCACTCTGTTTCTCATGCCGCTCATCATGATCGGTTTCGGGGTCATTCCCGGTCTCCTCGCCTCGCGCCCGGACAAGGAGAGCAAAATCATCGGCATCATCGATGTAGGCGGAGACGTTACTCAGCCCCTGTCAAAGTTTCTTACCGAACGGTATAAACTCCCGAACGGTGAACCCAATTACGTGGTGCGGCCTGTCGGGACGCCGGCCGAGGGCGATGTGGAGCTGGCTAAGCGTACTGCCGATTCTTTAATTGCCGGTGGTGAGATGGAAGGGTACCTGGTGATTGGAAGGTCCATCATGACGGATACGAGCGTCGATTACCATACGCAAAATGTTGGTAATTTTAGAGTGGTCGAAAGGATTTCCAGGACACTCCGCGATGTTATCGTGGAGAAAAAATTGACTTCCCAGGGGCTTAATCCGATGTTGATCAAGGACCTGACAAAAACAATAGAACTCAGGACATTGAAACTCGCAAAAGGGGGGAAGGAGGAAGAATCCGGTTTTGAAAAAGTGTTCTTCACATCCTATATCTTCATGATGATGATGTTTTTCCTCGTCATGACTTCCGGACAGCTTCTTGTCCGAAGCATGTTGGAAGAAAAGTCCAACCGCGTGGTCGAAGTTTTGATGTCATCCTGCTCGGCACGGGATCTCATGGCGGGAAAAATCATCGGCTTGAGTGGACTCGGATTTACACAAATCGGGTTTTGGTCGATCATAGGAATTGCCATCAGCCTGAAGTTCGCGATTACATTAATTTCTCCCCTTAGCGCGTTGCTCCTCCTCGTGTATTTCGTGCTCGGATATCTTCTGTACGCGGCGTTGTTTGTCGCGGCCGGCTCGCCGGTGTCGACGGAGCAGGAGGCCCAGCAGATCACGAGCTATCTGACGATTGTGTTGGTGCTGCCCATCGCTCTGTCCATACCGATCATGCAGGATCCCAATTCCTTGATGGTGAGAGTGCTGTCTTTCATACCGTTGTTAACGCCGACGATGATGGCGATGCGGATCCCTATTCAGACGCCTTCGGCAGTCGAGCTCGTTGCGTCTATTGCGGTCCTTTTCGTTTCAATGCTGGCCGCCATCTGGATGGCCGGAAAGATCTTTCGCACGGCCGTCCTGGCTACCGGTAAACGTCCAAGTTTGCCTGAGCTCTTCAGGCTTCTCAGAACGCCATAAAGGAGATAACCATGAAGTCACTTCTCTGGGCTGTGCTCGTGGTACTGCTAGCGTCCACCTGCCTTTCGCAGGTTTCTGTCCCGAACCAGGATCAATCGAAACAGTTTGCAAGGTCAATTTATGGACTTGGAGCGAGTGCGAGTATCGTGAGCGGTTTTGGTTTGAGCTTTCGTCAGCATCTTCCGTCGGAGTTTTCCTACCAGCTTGTATTCGGGATCATCAAGACGGAGAGCGACCTGGAGTACAACTTTGGGGGTGAGGCGCAATACGATATCATACGCGCGCGCGATACGCGCTTCTACGTTTGCGGGGGAGCAGGGTATTTCTATTCCGGCGAATCCGGCAACAGTTTGTCGGGGCCGTTGAGGATTGGCGGCGGCGTTGGCGGTGAATGGCAAAGCATTGAATCCTTCCATGTCAGCGGTGGTCTTCTCTTCACATACTTCAGTGATGGTACAATTCTCCCGCTTCCGGAAATAAGCGTGTACTACTATTTCTACTGATATCCTTTCGTCTACGACGTGCCTGGATGAGAGCAGTGTCCTGTTGAGCGGCGAGAACCGATCGAGCAATTTGCAAAATATGTTCCGTGTTCGTATCTTAGAACTTTCAACTCGATTAGTCGAAAAATAGAATAGTGGCATCCCCCGGTAAGGAAAAGACGAAACAACTGATTCTCGACGCAGCCCAGAAACATTTTGCCCACTACGGTTTTTCCAAGGTGACCATGGACGAAATCGCAGATCAGGTCGGCCTCGGCAAAGCGTCGCTGTACTATTACTTTCCCACCAAAGAGAAGCTTTTCGAATCTGTTGTTGCCCGGGAAAAACAGGAATTCATCGACAGCATGACACTTATAGCCGGTGAGAAAATCCCTGCGCCCGATAAGCTGCGCTCGTATGTGCGGCATCGATTCGAGCATTTCAACAAGCTTATGAACCTGAATATCTTTGATCTGCGTTCTTCATCGAAAATGAACCCGATGATGAAACCTATGTTCGAAGAATTCGCCGAGAGGGAATTGAAAATCCTCCGTCACATCATTCTCGAAGGGAAGAAAAACAATGATTTCGACGTCGATTCCGCTGAAAAAGTTGCGGAAGCTTTTCTGCACACGATGAAGGGACTGCGACTGTGCCGCATCCGATCCTCCGAGGGTCCGGTTGTTGAGAGTAGCGAAATCGCCGACCTTGAACAGGAGATCGAGCTGGTGACGGATATTTTTCTTCAAGGCATCTGTAAGGACGGCGTGCGTCCATCACCGAACTAGTGCCCCCACAACTAAATGAATATACACGAACGGGGCACAGTGCGCGTTCCAACGAGCTTTTGCCGTTGTCTTGAGCACAATCATTTTGTTGGAACGGCACTAGTTAAGAAACACGATTGTTCATCCAATTATTTACTTTGAATCAGTTATGAGGGTTAACAAAAAAATCATCGCACTGGTAGCTGTCGTCCTCGTGGGTGCAGCTGTCACGTTGAAAATTGTTGGGAGCGCTTCTTCCTCCGACACTCGCAGAATGAACATCCCGCTTGTCCAGGTGGAACAGGCTCGCCGGGAGACGGTCATCTATAAGCTCGTGTTTACGGGTGACATACTCCCGATTCAGCAGGCGAGCATTTTTTCAAAAGTGACAGGAAATCTGGAGAGCATTGCCTCCGACATGGGGTCGCATGTGAGAGTAAACGATCTCCTGGCCATGATCGATACCACCGAACTGGCCCAGACATTCCGGCAGACATCGGCCACCTATGAGAACGCCCGGCTTAATTACGTGCGAATGAAAGAGTTGTCCGAGCAGAATCTTGTGGCAAAGCAAGACCTGGACAATGCCGATGCTTCTATGAAGGTCGCGAAGGCGAATTTTGAAACGGCGCAAACCCGCCTTGGATACGCGTGGATCACGGCTCCGTTCTCAGGCGTTGTAACGAAGCGCTATCTGGACGCCGGAGCTCTCGTAAATGCGAATAATTCGGTGTTGTTCAACCTCATGGACCTGGACACGGTGAAGATCATCGTGAATGCACTGGAAAGAGACGTCCCAAAAATCTCGGCCGGGAAAAAAGCCTTGCTCACCGTCGACGCCTATCCCGGGCGGGAGTTCTACGGAAGGATATCGCGATACAGCGGGGCCGTCGACCTTTCAACGCGAACCATGGAAGTGCAGGTCGATATTCCCAATCCCGATCATCTCCTGAAGCCGGGGATGTACGCAAATGTTTCGCTGATTATCGATGAACACGCTGACGCCATAACCGTTTCGTCGCAATCGGTAATGAAGGACGAAAAGGGCTATTTCGTGTTTGCAGTGAACAACAAGATTTCATGCCGGAAGGATATCATTCCGGGTGTGGAACAAAATCTCCGCACGGAAATCCTGTCGGGCATTGACGGCACCGAAAGCATCATGACGATTGGTCAACAGTTCATCAAAGACAGTACACAAGTGGTCATCCAAAAGTAAAACGATATGTGGCTTACACGGCTCGCGCTCCGATACCCGATTTCGACATTTCTCTTTGCTGTCACTATACTTGTTTTGGGGTTCGTCTCATTCCGGCAACTTCCCATCGACTTGCTGCCGAATATCACGGTTCCCGTCGTCAGCACGGTGACATTCTACACGGGCGCCGGGCCCCTCGATATGGAACAAGCGGTAACGGTGTTCATCGAGCGGGCGACAAGCTCGGTAAATAATGTCGACTACGTTCAATCCAGCACGCGGGAAGGGATATCCCAGGTTCGCATTAATTTCAACTGGGATGCCAATCTGGATGTGGGCCTCGTGGATGTCGTCCAGCGCGTAAACCGCGCCCTGATCTTTCTGCCGACCGGCATCTCGCAGCCGGTGACGATCCGATTCGATTTGAACTCGGTGCCCGTGTGCAGAATAGCCATGTCGGGCGATATGGATCCGCGAGACATGTACGACTTGGCGCTGAACACAATTGAGCCTCAACTGGAACACCTTCCCGGGGTCGCTTCGGCACAGGTCCTCGGCGGCCGAATCCGTGAGATTCATGTCATTGTCGACCGGAATCGCGTCGAAGCGCTCCATCTTCCTATCGCCACCGTTCTCAATGCCGTCGCCAATTCCAATCTCATCCTTCCCTCCGGTGACCTGAAAACCGGCAAGTTCGACTACTCATTGAAGACTGAGAGCCAGTTTAACGTCGTCAAACCCATGGAGGATATCGTCGTAAAGACCGTCGATGGCGTCACGATACGCGTCAGGGATATCGGCAGGGTCGAGGACAGCTATCAGGAAGAGACGGAGATTGTCCGGGTGAACGGTACACCGGGAGTGACCCTGAATGTCGTGAAGCTTGCAGAAGCCAATACCGTCGACGTCGTCGATAACGTCCTCCGAGCGGTGCCGAAGCTGGTGGGCGTTCCCCCGAACGTCAAAATGTCTCTTTCGTTCGACCAGTCGATGTATATCCGACAAACGATCTCCGGTTTGCAGCGCGAGGCATTCCTCGGTGCATTTCTCGCGATGGTTATTATTCTGTTCTTTCTCAGAAATCTCCGGGGCACACTCATTATCATTGTCGCAATTCCCCTCTCGATCTTGATCGCCTTCATCTTCTTCCGATTCGGCAATATTACGCTGAACATCATGACGTTTGGCGGGCTGGCGCTGGCTGTAGGTCGGCTCGTAGATGACTCCATCGTTGAGCTGGAGGCGATCTCACGCCACTACAACGAACGGAAAGAGGGACAGTCGAAAATTCAGGCAACCCTGGAAGCCGCAAAAGAAGTTGCCGCGCCGATTTTCATCTCCACCCTGACGACAGTCATCGTGTTCCTGCCGATTGTCTTCCTCTCGGGAATCGCGAAGCTCATGTTCATCCCGCTGACCATCACGATCACGGTGGCGCTCTTCGGTTCCTTCTTTGTTTCCAGGACTGTGACTCCTCTGATGTGTTTGAAATATCTCCCTCCGGAGAAATTGCTGGATAGAACATCTTCAAAATTCTCCGACCGTGTACGTGTTGTTTCACACGATTTCATCGAATCTCTCGACAGGTGGTACGAAAAGCGACTGCGGTGGGTGATTAGCAGCGCGGTTATTTTCCGTCTCCCGCACCACTTGAAATGGTTGTGGTTTGGGAAAGCGGACGTAACTCGTCGCGACGCGATACTCATCGGAATTGTCCTGCTGGCGCTCCTATCATTCGGCCTGGTCAAATTTATCGGGACGGAATTCTTTCCCGATCAGGATGAAGGACAGTTTGCCATTACTGTCAAGCTCCCTGTCGGGACTCGCGTGGAAGTTACCGATCAATACTGCCGGCAGGTGGAACGTATATTGAAGGAGAATGTCCCTGAGGCCCAGGCAATCGTCACGGATATCGGTGTTCCGGCGGCACGGAGCGGGAGTCTGTTCAGTCGCAACACCGGTAGTCACGCTGCGAACATACAAGTTGCACTCGTTGACCCCGACAAGAGAAAACGATCCCTTTTCGAAATCATCAGTGCGGTCAGGCCGAAGCTAATGAGCATTTCCGGTGCGACCTTTTATGTCTCTCCAAGCGGATTTCTCCGGATGCTTTTGAATTTTGGGTCGAACGCGCCGATCGACGTTGAAATCAGGGGATTTGACCTTGACCAGGGTACCGCTCTGGCGAAACAGATCGTATCGGTTGTCCGATCCACTCCGGGGGCGACCGATGTCCTCTCGAGCAGGGAGGACAATTTGCCGGAAATCCGGGTCAAGATCGATCGGGACAAGGCAGGAACACTCGGCCTAAATGTGTCCGATATCTCGAACACGGTGAGTACGTGCATCAACGGTACGGTAGCTTCTCTCTACACCGACCCCGTCAACGGGAATCAGTACAATATGCTCGTACGACTGAGCGAGGACTATCGCTCCAACATTGATGAACTCAGGAATCTCGTGCTCACTACCGCGAATGGACAGCAGGTCCTTCTTGGGAATGTGGCGTCCATTCAACGGGCCAGCTCTCCCGTTGAAATTGACCGTAAGGTTCAGCAACGGCTTATCGATGTTACTGCAAACGTGACGGGAAGAGACCTTGGCAGTGTTGCAAAGGACATCGGAGATCAGATACAACGCAAGGTCGTCGTCCCGCCGGGATTCGAGATCAAGATGACCGGAAATGTCGAGCAGCAGCAGAAAACCTTCGGCGATCTGGCCCTTGCTTTCGGCCTGGCAATTCTTCTGGTGTATGTCGTCATGGCGTCCCAATTCCAGTCGCTTCTTGATCCGTTCATTATCATGTTTACTGTTCCGCTGGGGATCATGGGCGTACTCTGGGCATTGTTTCTGACGCATATCACGCTCTCGGTTACTTCGTTTCAGGGAGTTATCGTCATGGTCGGAATCGTCGTCAGCAACGGGATCCTGCTTGTCGACTACACTAATCACTTGCGCATGAGGGGCATCGAATTGCACGACGCCGTTGTGCGGGGCGGCATCACCCGGCTCAAACCGATTCTGATGACATCCCTTGCGACCGTTCTTGGGTTGATTCCGATGGCAATCGGCTTCGGTGGCGAATCGACACAGGCTCCGCTAGCCGTGGCGGTGATTGGAGGTCTCACTGTTTCCACGGGCTTAACGCTTTTCTTCATCCCGCTTCTCTACACGCTTTTTGAAGAAAGATTCAAACGAGAAATGAAATCTCAGGAGGAAAACGCTGCATGATGCGATTTTTAATGGCGCCGATTCTTGCAACTGTCTTTTTCGGGCAATCGATTGTTGCCCAGGTGCCGTCGGTTCAAACCGATTCTTTGTCATTGGAACGGGCGATTGCCATCGCGCTGGAGCACCAGCCGTTGATGCGAGCGGCAGAGGCGAGCACGCGGTCGGCAGCCGGCAGTGTGACGCAGGCGCAAGCCGCATACTACCCGTCGGTGGTCGCGTCGGGGAACGTCACGCGAACAGACGGCGTATTCGTGTTCAACCCGTCGATTCCGCCAAAAGGTCAAACGTACAATAATTACACGACCGGTTTGCAGTTTCAGGGGAATATTTTTGATTTTGGCAAAACGATCGAGCGCGTTGCTGCGAGCAATAAGTTCCTTGATGCAGCGAATGCCGGCTACGATTCGACGCGCGACGAAGTAATCTTGAGTGTCCAGTTGGCATACTTCGGCCTGATACAGGCCGAACAGGTTGCCATCGTGAATCAGGAGGCTGTGGATCAGGCCGAGCAACACTTGAAGCAGGCGAAAGCGAATTATACCGTAGGGATACGCCCGCAATTGGATGTGACCAAAGCCGAAGTCGACCTTGCGAATGCAAAAGTAAATCTCATCCGAGCGGTGAACCAGGTACGGCTTTCGAAGTTGGGGCTGGAGAATGCAATGGGTGTCCGCTCCACGGGGAAATATCGCATCCAGCATGGGTTCAATGTTGAACCCATGAATATGTCTCTCGATTCCATTAAATCGGTTACGATGGTTCAACGTCCTGAATTGATCGCGGCTCGATCGCTCGTGGACGCCAATGCTTCTCTCGCTTCTGCGGCATGGAATCAGCACCTTCCCACACTGTCGTATACAAGCGGTTGGAACTGGAGCAACTTCGATCCCAGCCCGCTGTTTCGTCGATGGACCGCGGGCTTGACATTCAGCTTTCCGGTGTTCGACGGTCTTGCGATATCCTCGCAGGTGGAGCAGGCGCGCGCCAATACCGACCTCGCACGTGCAGGCCTGGAACTCTTGAATGAATCGGTTCTGCTTGAAGTGGAACGAAACTACCTGGGTCTGAAGGAAGCGGATGAGGAGATCACTGCGTCGACAAAGTTGCTTGAACAGGCAGAGGAGAATCTCAATCTGGCGGAACGGCAATATGCAGCGGGAGTAGGGACCGAACTGGATGTCTCCGATGCACAGTTGTCTTTGTCGAACGCACGAATTACAAAAATTCAGTCCTTGTTCGATTACAATATCGCGCTCGTTCGCCTGAAACGTGCGATGGGCAACGCCGGGAAATAAGATACACCGCGCGGCTGGCGGCATTTTTCTTAGCGGATGCGGGTGTCTGAAGTTCCGTCGGCCTCAGTGCCAGATTCGCTTCAATCGGAAACCTTTACCGTCGTTCGAAAGCTTCGGCGTTTTTGAAAGTGGCAGGTTTTTTTGCTATCTTTAACGATATGTTTTCTGAAGAATCTTACGATCATGAATGAATTTTGAAACTGTTTTTCTCTCTGTTGTGGCGGGGGTAGCCGTCGCCTCGGCTATCCTGGTGGTTACCCGCCGGGATCCTATCATGAGTGTCCTTTTCTTGATTGTGAATTTTTTCTGCCTTGCACTGCTGTACCTTGCTCTCAAAGCACAGTTCATCGCCATCATCCAGATCCTCGTGTACGCGGGTGCAATCATGGTGCTCTTTCTGTTTGTCATCATGTTGTTGAATCTGAACGATGACCGAAGCCGCAGGGAGAAACCCGGCTACACAAAAATCGCGGCGGTTGTACTCGCCTGTGTGGTGCTGGGAGAACTCCTGGTGAGTATTGTAATGTCCGGCTCAGCCGGGTCGCTCACGGTGTCTCCATTGGCGGCTGAAATGGGAACGGTTGAAGCCATCGGAAAGGTGATGTTTTCGGCCTATCTTCTTCCATTTGAAGTGACTTCCATAGTGTTGCTTGCGGCGATTGTCGGAGTTGTCGTACTGGCGAAGAGGGGCGGCGAGTGAATATAGCAGTTCCCGGCATACCGCTGAATTATTACCTGACGCTTGGGGCGATACTCTTTTCCATCGGCGTCGTCGGCGTTCTGACAAGACGCAATGCCATCATTGTTTTCATGTCGATTGAGTTAATGTTGAATTCTGTGAACCTCACGCTTGTCGCGTTCTCATCGTACCTGGGAAACTCTACCGGCCAGATACTGGTATTTTTTGTGATCGCCGTGGCAGCGGCCGAGGCGGCTGTCGGCCTGGCCATTATCATCGCGCTGTTTCGGAACAAGCAAACGGTGAATATAGATGAAATCAATATCATGAAATGGTAGATGTATAATTTCGCCGGTTACATAGTCTATCTTCCCCTGGTGGGATTTCTCGTCAACGGGTTGCTTGGCAGGAAGTTGTCGTCGGAAAAATTGAGCGGCGCCATCGGAAGCGGGGTCATAGGAGCGTCCTTCGTGATCGCGGCTATGATGTTCGTGGAGATGGCGGGTTCCCGGGTTGAGGAGCGTTCCCATATTATCACCGTTTTCAATTGGATCGCGGCAGGCTCACTTTCGGTCAACGTTGCCTATCAGGTTGACCAGCTTTCCATTCTCATGACGCTGATTGTTACCGGTGTCGGATTCTTGATTCACGTGTACTCAATCGGCTACATGCGGGGGGATCCGGGTTTCTGGAGATTCTTCGCTTATCTGAATCTTTTCATTTTCATGATGCTCAATCTCGTCCTCGCCGACAACTTCGTCTTGATGTTCCTCGGTTGGGAGGGGGTCGGGCTCTGTTCGTATCTTCTGATCGGTTTCTGGCATGACAGGAAATTCGAGACCGGCGGGTACAAAGCCGGAGCGGCGACGACGAGCGATGCCGCAAAGAAGGCGTTTATCGTCAACCGCATCGGTGATTTCGGTTTCCTCATCGCGATGTTCTTGATCTTCAAAACATTCGGCAGCCTTGGATTTGAAGATGTCTTTACGCGTGCGGCGGCTTTGATGACCTCAGGGAACACGACGATATTCTGGATTACACTATTGCTTTTTCTAGGGGCAACGGGCAAGTCGGCTCAAATCCCTCTCTTTGTGTGGCTTCCCGACGCTATGGCCGGTCCGACCCCCGTGAGTGCACTTATTCATGCGGCAACCATGGTTACGGCCGGTGTCTATATGGTTGCCCGTTGCTCGCTCCTCTATGCACTTGCACCGGAGACGATGCAGATCGTTGCTGTGATCGGCATCTGCACGGCCGTTTTTGCCGCCACCATGGCTCTGGTACAGAATGATATTAAGAAAATACTCGCATATTCCACGATAAGCCAGCTGGGCTACATGTTCCTGGGGCTTGGCGTCGGGGCATTTGCATCAGGGATTTTCCACGTCATGACGCATGCATTTTTCAAGGCGTTGCTCTTCCTCGGGGCGGGGGCGGTTATTCACTCCCTGCACGAAGAGCAGGATATTCGGAAAATGGGCGGGTTGGGAACCCGGATGCCGACGACGTACAAAACATTCGTTGTCGCAGCGCTCGCGATTGCGGGCATTCCCCCCCTGTCCGGGTTCTTTAGCAAGGATGAAATCCTCTGGCGGGCATTCTCGCAGGGCTCGGTCATGTACTGGCTTCTGGGATGGCTCTGCGCGGGTCTGACGGCCTTCTACATGTTCAGGCTTGTCACGCTCGCATTCAGCGGTGAAGCTCGATGGTCGAGCGATAAACACCCTCATGAGGCGCCGAAGGTGATGACCATTCCACTGGTCATCCTTGCCGTGCTTTCAATCATCGGTGGGTTCGTCGGTATTCCGCAAAGCTTGGGAGGCGGAAATGCCATCGAACGTTGGCTTGAGCCGATTTTTGAGAGAGCCACCGTGAATCTGGCGATTGTGAATGAAAGCTCGCGCACATCCGAATATTTCACGATGGTGCTCTCTGTTGCCATTGCTGTCGGGGGAATTTATCTTGCCTGGATTATCTATCGTAAGCGCACGGACATTGTTGCCAGACTTTCTGCATCATTCGGCGCCGTGTACAGGGTACTGCTGAATAAGTACTACATCGATGAGGCGTACGATGCCGCCATCGTGACCCCGGTGGTCAAAGGATCGGAAAAACTCCTGTGGAAGGGCGTTGATGTAGGAGTGATCGATGGGTTGGTGAACGGTCTGGCATCGTCCATGAAGAAACTCAGCGGATTGATGCGACGGTTACAAGGCGGCGTGGCGCAAAGCTATGCACTGGCCTTCGTGATTGGTATCATTGTAATTCTCGGAATTTTGGTGTTGAAGTGAGCCAGTCTTTCATCCTGACCGCCATTATTTTCCTGCCGCTTGTCGGCGCTGCCGGGCTATTCGCCATCCGGCGGGAGCATCTCACTGCCATCAAGACTGTCGGTCTTGCATTCAGCTTGCTTACATTTCTCCTTTCTCTGGTCGTGTTCTACAAGTTTGATTCGTCGACTGCCGGGATGCAGTTTTCGCTCTCCATACCTTGGATTCAATCCCTGAATATAAACTACACTGTCGGCATAGACGGCATATCGCTGCTGCTGGTTCTCTTAACGACGTTTCTTACACCGATTGCCTTGCTGTCTGCCTGGAATTCAATCCAACACAGGGTGAGAGAATTTACGATCATGGTCTTGCTCTTGGAAACCGGGATGCTCGGCGTTTTCTGCGCGCTGGATCTGATCCTGTTCTACATGTTCTGGGAAGCCATGTTGATCCCGATGTACTTCATCATTGGCATTTGGGGTGGGGGAAACAGGATTTATGCAGCTGTGAAGTTCTTTCTGTACACGATGTTCGGGAGCTTGTTGATGCTCGTTGCCATCATCTGGCTGGGTTATTATGCGTCGCAGGTGGCGTCTCCCGGAAAGTTCACAACCGACCTGGTGCAGTTGTACACCCTCGGTCCGCAGATTCCGGTGGCAATCCAGTCATGGATGTTCCTGGCGTTTACTTTGAGTTTCGCCATCAAGATTCCGCTTTTCCCATTTCACACGTGGTTGCCCGACGCCCACGTTGAAGCCCCCACGGCAGGAAGTGTGATACTCGCCGGTGTGCTGTTGAAGATGGGTACCTATGGCTTGCTTCGTTTCTGTCTGCCCCTTTTTCCTCAGGCAACGTTCATATTCATGCCGTATATCGCGGCGCTTGCCGTCATAGGTATCATTTACGGAGCCCTGGTATCGATGGTGCAGACGGACATTAAGAAACTTGTCGCATATTCGTCTGTAAGTCATCTCGGGTTTGTCGTTCTGGGGATCTTTGCACTGACGGTCGAAGGGGTTCAGGGGAGTGTCATTCAAATGGTCAATCATGGACTTTCTACCGGGGCGCTCTTCTTGATCGTGGGCATGATCTACGACAGGCGGCACACACGCAATATTTCCGATTTTGGGGGTCTGGCGAAAGTCGTGCCGGTCCTCTCCACGTTCTTCATGATCGTGTCATTGTCTTCGATCGGATTGCCGGGATTGAATGGATTCGTGGGAGAATTTCTTATTCTTCTCGGCTCATTCTATTCTCGATACCTGAATCAGTGGTTCACGATCGTCGCGGCGACCGGCGTCATCTTTTCTGCGGTCTACCTCTTATGGATGTACCAGCGGGTCGTCTTTGGCAAAGTAGTGAATCCTGCGAATCAAAATCTTCCCGACCTTTCGTTACGCGAAATTGCAGTTCTCGTGCCGGTGGTGCTGTTCATCGTGTGGATCGGTGTTTATCCGGGAACTTTTATGAAGAAGACTGAGGTATCTGCACACCAGGTGATACTAAGAACCACCAGCCAGTTCCAGCCGCGCAATCTTACGCTGAATAATCTTATGCACGGAAGCGATATGGGCGACGGGGCAAGCAAAGCCGGCTCGAAAAAGTGAGTGGTATGACCTCCGATATCATTCTGCTTACGCCGTTACTGTCCATGACGGGCGCTGCGCTGCTTGTTCTTCTCATCGATGCGCTGGTGAAAAGGAGCGAAGGAGCGAGTTTTTGGGTTTCGGTGCTCGGCATCGCACTCGGCATTGTCTGTTCACTCGCCACCATCGGCATGCAGGGGGAAGTGTTCAACCATATGATGATTGCGGGAGGCTTCGGGACCTTCTTCGGCATCCTGTTTATGCTGTCTGCGTTGGCGACGATTCTCCTGTCGCGAGAGTATCTCAGATCAAGTCAGAGGTCTTTGGGAGAATTCTACCTGCTCATACTCTTTGCGACGATCGGGATGATGCTCATCGCATCGGCGGCGGATCTGATAATGGTTTTCCTTGGAATCGAGTTGATGTCGGTCTGTCTTTATGTGCTTGCCGGTTTCCTGCGGAAGCGGGTCAAGTCGAATGAATCGTCGTTGAAGTACTTCTTGCTGGGCGCATTCGCAACAGGATTTCTGGTCTATGGCATTGCATTAATTTATGGATCGAGCGGGACAACCAACATCAATATGATTGTTGCAAAGTACCCGGACCTGTCAGCGTCGAAAATATTCTGGGCCGGGATCGGACTTCTCTTGGTGGGGCTTGCCTTCAAAGTTGCTGCGGTTCCTTTCCACATGTGGGTACCGGATGTGTACGAGGGGTCGCCGACGACGGTCGCCGGCTTCATGTCGACCGGAGCCAAAGCGGCGGCATTTTCCGCGTTGATGCTTGTATTCGCTCGTCCGATCGTTCACGGGGAAGGGCTACGGCTGGCCATTTCAGTTGTTGCAGCTGCCTCGATGATTCTCGGAAACATCGTCGCACTGTCCCAATCAAACATCAAACGGATGCTCGCGTATTCGAGTATCGCTCATGCGGGATACATGCTGGTCGGGCTGGCGGCCGCAAATGAACTCGGCCGCACTGGTATCGTGTTCTATCTCGTGGCATATACATTCATGAATTTGGGCGCTTTTGGAGTCTTGTCGCTTCTGGAAAACGATGAGGAGAAAAATCTGACATTCGGACATTACTCGGGGCTTGCCGGGAGAAGGCCATACCTTGCGGCTGTTATGGCAGTGTTCATGCTTTCCCTGTCCGGAATTCCTCCTTTCGCTGGCTTCCTGGGAAAATACTATGTCTTCGCGGCAGCCGTAGATGCTCATATGACATGGCTGGCAGTGATTGGAGTTCTGACGAGTGTTCTGGGTGTCTATTATTATCTGCATCTCGTGGTCGTAATGTATTTTGAAGAATCCGATACATCGCTGCCCGGTGTTTCATCCAAACTGGGTGTGGCCGTTTTGACTATCGCAGCGCTGGCAATCATTGAACTGGGCATTTTCCCTTCGTCCGTCCTTTCGTTCATCGATAAGCTATTCTGAGACATGGAAATTGTTGTAACTTCGAAAGAGATGCGCGCACTCGATGGCTTTGCCATGAGGAAGCTCTCGGTTCCAGGGGTGATTCTCATGGAAAATGCCGGTCGGGGAGTAGTGGATGCGATTGAACATGAATATGGTAGTGTGGTGGGCAAATCGGTCGTTATTCTGTGTGGCAAAGGGAACAACGGCGGCGATGGCTTTGTCGTTGCCCGGCACGCGCTGACTCGTGGAGCTGAAGTAGTCGCCGTGGTTGTTGGGAAGATGCGGGATGTTCCGGGGGGATGCGAAGATAAATCTGGAAATACTGAAAAGAACCGCCAGGACATTGGCTACCAGTCAAGGTCTCAGGATCATCGAATTGAAGTCATCACGATCGCTAAGGGTGCTCCCAAGGACTGATTTTCTGGTCGATGCGCTATTTGGCACCGGCTTTTCGGGAGCACTCCAAGGGCTCTATGAAGAAGTCATCCGATGGGCAAACGAGTCACCATCGGTTAAGATAAGCATTGACATTCCGTCTGGCATGAATTCAGATACAGGCACAGTTGAGAATACCGCTTTCAGATCGAATCTTACTGTGACAATGGGGATGAAGAAGATAGGGTTAATTACCGGCAAATCAAAGGATTATGTTGGTAAGCTTAAAGTTGCAGATCTTGGAACAATTCAACGTATTCCAACGAGACCTGGACTCGGTACCTTCATTGTCGGGATCGGAGATGTTAGGAAGCTCTTACCTCGTCGGGCATTCGATGCCCACAAGCACAGTGTCGGCAAGGTATATGTCCTTGCCGGCTCACAGGGTTTGACGGGAGCAGCCGCGATGGCAGCCAAATCCGGATTGAGGTCGGGAGCAGGGGCAGTGGTACTGGGGACACCCAGATCGGTGTCTTCGATTCTGGCAAGAAAACTTACAGAAGTTATGGTGGAGCCGCTGGACGAAACTCCAGACGGCAGTTTGAGCCTGAAAGCGTTGGAGAGGGCTGAAAAACATATCCGATGGGCGGATGTCGTGATTGTCGGCCCGGGGCTTTCGGGCAATGCGGAGACTCAACAGTTGATCTGGAAGATCGTGGGGTCGGTCGAAAAGCCATTACTCCTCGATGCCGATGCCCTTAACGCACTGGCTGCGAATATTTCCATCCTGAAGCGCCACAGGAGCAAAGAAATCATCATTACGCCGCATTCCGGTGAGCTCTCCCGGTTGATCGGGATGAAATCCGGTTTGATTGATGAGCAGAGGGTCGACATCGCACGGGAAGTTGCAAGAAAATTCAAAATCACGCTCGTGTTGAAGGGTGCACCGACAGTATCGAGTTCTCCCCGGGGGGAAGTTTATGTCAACCCCACGGGTAATGCCGGCATGGCGACTGCGGGTTCTGGAGACGTTTTGGCAGGAATCATCGCAGGTTTATGGGCTCAGGGAGCGGAGCAGACCGTCGCGGCATACTGCGGGGTATACCTCCACGGCCTGGCGGGCGATTTAGCCCGCAAGAAGTTCGGTGAAAAAAGCATGATGGCCATGGACATTCAAGACCTGCTGCCGGCGGCGTTTGTCAGGATAGAAGGAGACGATCAGGCGCAATGACTCCTCCAGGCTCGGGGCTCATGAAATACAAATATCCCGCAATAGTCTGGGCTGTGGTTATTTTTCTCCTATCGTCGGTGCCTTCAAGTGAAATTCCTAAGCTGGAGATCCTGTCTCACGACAAACTGATCCATGAAACAATCTTCTTCATTTTCGGCGTGTTCGTATACCGCGCTCTTGATCCCGGGATTGCCTCGCATGTGTTCAACTGGAAACGGGCATTGGTATCGTTTGCCATCGTGGTCGGTTACGGTATACTGGATGAGCTTCACCAGCATTTCGTCCCTGGCCGCACTCCGGACATTTATGACGCACTGGCGGATGCCACAGGCGGCCTTATTTCCTTGGTGGTAATGTTCGGGTACGTCAGAATGAGATTTTCGGGCCTCAACAAAAATCCGTGAACGCAGGCTTCATTGCATATTGACCCGAATTTTCTTAAGTTTATTCAATGAAGTTTGCAGTTGAGCACGCTGATGGACTTGCCCGCAGCGGGACGCTCGTTACGGATCATGGTGCCGTTCAAACACCGGTCTTTATGCCGGTGGGAACACAGGGCACGGTCAAAGCCATCGAGCCGCGCGAGCTTGTCGAAGTCGGCGCTGAACTCATACTAGGAAACACGTATCATCTCTACCTGCGACCGGGGACCGATATACTCCACCGGGCAGGCGGCCTTCATAAGCTCATGGGCTGGGACAGGGCTATACTGACGGACAGCGGTGGATATCAGATATTCAGTCTGTCAGAGTTAAGAAAGATCACCGATGATGGGGTGGAATTCCGCTCTCACATCGATGGCTCGTTGCATTTCTTTACTCCCGAGAGTATCATTGACATCCAGCGCGTTATCGGCTCGGATATCATGATGGTCCTGGACGAATGCACGGCCTATCCTTGTTCATATGAGGATGCCAGACAATCCAACGAACAGACTCTTCGCTGGGCAGAGCGCTGCAGGAAACAGTTTCTGAACTCGGTTGGATTCTATGACCATGCTCAGGTTCTGTTCGGTATAGTGCAGGGGGGGGTCTTTCCGGATATTCGGAAACGCTCCATCGACGCGCTCGTCGACTTGGATTTTGAGGGATATGCGATTGGCGGGCTTGCCGTCGGCGAACCGGCAGAGCAGATGTACGAGATTGTGTCGTCATCCACAGAATTGCTTCCATTTGCCAAACCGCGCTACCTCATGGGCGTCGGAACGCCGGAGAACCTGCTGGAAGGGATTGAACGGGGCATCGATATGTTCGACTGCGTCCTGCCAACGCGCAACGGCCGGAATGCCACGCTGTTCACAACGAAGGGCGCGTTGAACATCACGAACGCACAATTCAGGGACGATTTTACGCCCATCGACGATACGTGCGGCTGCTATGCATGCCGGCATTTCACGAGAGCGTATGTGCGCCATCTGTTTCAGGCAAAGGAGATTCTTGGGCTGCAACTGGCGACCATTCATAATCTCTTCTTCTACGAGTGGATTATGCGCGAAGCTCGCCAGGCTATCGTACACAACAACTTCCATGGATGGAAGCAAGAGCAGCTTGCATCCTTTCGTCAGGAAGCCCGTAGTGATGCTCAACATCAATAACAAATAGGAGATGCAATTGAACATACTTCATATTTTCGGAATGTCACCGCAAGGGCAGGGCGGCGGAAGTTTCATCAGCACCCTGTTTATGTTTTCGCTGATTATCCTGATATTCTATTTCATGATACTTCGGCCGCAGCAGAAACGTCAAAAAGACCGGCAGAAATTGCTGGAGAACGTCAAGAAAGGAGACAAGATCGTAACCGTCGGCGGAATGCACGGTTCCGTGGTCGGAGTGGATGAAAAGACCCTCCTGGTCCAGGTGGCAGACAACGTGAAACTTAAGTTTGAAAAGTCGGCGGTATCAACGATCACGCGAGAAGGTGAAGCCGAAGAGAAGAAGAATTAAACCTTCATCGAGTGCTTTCAGTAAAGAGATTGTGAGAAATCATTGTGTTCAGCACAATTGAAGAAGCGATAAAGGACATTCAAAACGGCAGAGTGATTATTGTCGTTGACGACGAAGACCGTGAGAACGAAGGCGATTTTGTGGTCGCCGCCGAGAAGTGCGATCCTGAGACCGTCAACTTTATGTCGAAACACGGCCGGGGTATCATTTGCGCGGCGCTTACTCCGCAACGGACGAGGGAGCTTATGCTGGACATGATGGTCGAAAGCAATACGTCCCTTCATGAGACGTCATTTACGGTCTCGGTCGACTACGTTCACGGAACAACCACCGGCGTTTCGGCGTTCGACCGCGCGGCAACAGTCCGGGCTCTCATTAACCCGGAAACTAAGCCCGCCGATCTTGCCCGTCCCGGCCATATCTTTCCCTTGCGTGCGTTAGACGGCGGCGTGCTGCGTCGCACGGGACACACCGAAGCGGTGGTGGATTTGTGCCGGCTCGCCGGAATGTATCCTGCCGGTGTGCTGTGCGAAATTATGAAGGACAATGGCGCGATGGCGCGGGTTCCGGAATTGGAACAGTTCTCGAAACAGTTCCAGCTTCGTATGATCACCGTGAAGAGCCTCATTGCATACAGAATGCAACGGGAGAAGCTGATCCACCTCCTGGTCGCGACAAAATTGCCCACCCGCTACGGGACCTTCGATGCACGCCTTTACAAGAGTGAAACGGATAACAAAGAACATCTGGCGTTGGTCAAGGGAAGTCCTCAACCCGACCAGCCAACCTTGGTCCGAGTCCATTCTGAATGTCTCACCGGGGATGTGTTTGGTTCTCTGCGATGCGATTGCGCTGACCAGCTCCATGCTGCTATGGTACTTGTCGAACAAGAGAAAAAGGGAGTCGTCCTCTACATGCGGCAGGAGGGGCGCGGCATCGGATTGGCTAACAAGCTGCGGGCGTACAATCTCCAGGATGAGGGACTGGATACCGTTGAAGCGAATGAAAAACTGGGTTTTCGTCCCGACCTCCGCGATTACGGCATTGGAGCGCAGATTCTGAGGGACCTCGGCGTGGGAAAGATCAGGCTCATGACGAATAACCCCAAAAAAGTGATTGGATTGCATGGCTACGGACTTGATATCGTTGAACGTGTACCGCTTGAGATGGAACCTCATTCAATCAATGAGAAGTACTTGAAAACAAAGCGAGATAAGCTCGGGCATCTGATCCTCGTCGATAAGAAAAAATAAGTACCCCGCCCCCTTGATTTTTTGAATTTCGTATTGTAAATTGAATCTAGGATGTTTTGTCGGCCAGCACTCACTGGAGTGATGGCTTTTCTTTTTGTCCGTAGGCATTATGCCGGGACCATTGGAAGTTCTGAATAAATTTTGTTTCATAAAGCCTTATGAGTGAAAACAACAAAGATACTGGAATCGTCTACTTAACGCGTGAGCGGTTGGTGGAATTGGAAAATGAACTCCGCGAGCTCAAAGTGAAAGGACGTGCCGAGATCGCTCAAAAGATCGGCGAAGCGAGGGGACACGGAGATCTTTCTGAGAATGCAGAGTACGATGCCGCCAAAGAAGCCCAACAGCATCTGGAAATGCGAATTGGAAGACTCCAACAAACGCTGTCCCGGGCGCGCATCATCCAGAGCAAGGAGCTTCCAAACGACAAGATATACATTCTGTCGAAAGTTAAACTTAGGGATTTAAAGACGAATGAGATCGTCAATTACATACTGGTTTCGCCGGAAGAATCCAATTTCGAACAAGATAAAATTTCGGTCACTTCTCCCCTGGGACGTGGATTGTTAGGGAAGACTGAGGGGGAAACGGTCAAAATTCCTGTCCCCGTCGGGACGCTGGAATACAAAATTTTGAAAATTTCCCGGTAGCCTTTCTTCTCTGACCCTAAGTCCCTTCACATCGAATGCCCCGCAATCTGGAGGTTAAGGCAACGATACGCAGCGTCCTTGAAGCGGAACAAACTGCCCGATTCATCAATGCGACGTTTGAGGGTACACTTCATCAAGTGGACACCTACTTCAACGTGCCCCGGGGGCGCCTGAAGTCGCGGGAAATCAATAACGAGAGCGCCGAGTTGATATTCTATGAACGGGATGAAAGCTCGAAGCACCGTGAAAGCAATTATCGGGTGTTCCCATGCGGTGAGATCTCTCTTCTGAAAGAAATCCTTGAGAAGTCCCTCGGTATCCGCGCAACCGTCAAGAAGAAGAGAGATTTGTTTATGTACAATTCTACCCGTATCCATCTGGATGAAGTGGAGAACTTGGGGAGCTTCCTGGAATTGGAGACCCCTGTTGAGGATTCGCTGGACGAGGCACAGGAGGTGGTGGCATTCCTGGTGAGAGAATTCAACATTCAGGATGCAGACTTTGTCTTGGGGTCGTATGTTGATCTCTTGACGGCCAAGAAAGGCTGAACTTAGGGTTCTGAACGTTATTTTCTAATTAATTGCCTTAGGGAATCGGTTCGGCATGTTGCAGAATGTGAAGATTTTTACTATATTATTCGCGCGAATTGCGGGAATAGCTCAGTTGGTAGAGCGTCACCTTGCCAAGGTGAATGTCGCGGGTTCAAATCCCGTTTCCCGCTCAATGACAATGAAAACGTGCCCTGTTCCCACAAGGCGGGATGATTAGGGACATGATTGATTTTGAATTCCCCGCCGCTTGGAGATCATTTCAGTGGCGGGGATTTGTCATTTATGCCTCATGACGGCGCCGTACCCAAGTGGTAAGGGAGAGGTCTGCAAAACCTTTATGCGACGGTTCGAATCCGCCCGGCGCCTCGAAGATATGTCAGAGACGAAAATGCAGGGGCGAGTTTTTTCAGCAGAACAAGCCTGCGTTTCCGGTGATGTCCTCTGAATTTGTTTTGCCGGGGTGGCGGAACTGGTAGACGCACAGGACTTAAAATCCTGTTCTCCGCAAGGGGAGTGCCGGTTCGATTCCGGTCCCCGGCACGCCTCCGGATCAGTACGGGCTCTTAGCTCAGTTGGTTAGAGCGCTACCTTGACATGGTAGAGGTCATAGGTTCGAGTCCTATAGAGCCCACGCGAGCAATAATCGCAGCTTAATAGAAAAACAGGTTGGAGTGATTTGCAAAATTCTGTAGTGAAAATATCGTTTCCCGACGGCAGTATCAGGGAGTTCTCCAAGGGCGTGACCGGGGCGGAGATTGCACACAGCATAAGTCCCGGACTTGCCCGCGAGGCCCTTGCTATTGAAGTCAATGGAGAAGTGCGGGATCTGTCGCGCGCTATCAACCAGGATTCTTCCGTAAAGATTCTGAAATGGGCAGATGGCGGCGGGAAGCATGCTTACTGGCACAGTTCCGCCCATCTCATGGCTGAAGCAGTCGAATCTCTGTTCCCCGGGACAAAATTCGGAATCGGGCCGCCGATTGACGATGGATTTTACTATGATATCGACTTGGGAGGTCATACGCTTTCGCCTGAAGACCTCCAACGAATCGAAGAACGGATGAATGAACTTGCCAAAAAGGATACGCCGTTTATCCGTGAAGAAAAGCCGTGGGAGCAGGTTGTCGATTACTTCAAACAGAAGAACGATCAATATAAACTTGAGTTGCTCGATGGACTGAAGAACGAGACAATTTCTCTCTATCATCATGGCAATTTCACGGATCTGTGTTTCGGCCCCCACATCCCATCGACCGGCCGGATCAAAGCGATAAAGTTGTTGAGCGTGGCGGGGGCATACTGGCGGGGAAGCGAAAAGAACAAGATGCTCCAGCGCATTTATGGCATCACATTCCCCAGCCAGAAAGAGCTTGATGCGTATCTCTTCAGGCTTGAAGAGGCAAAGCGACGCGATCACCGAAAGCTGGGAAGAGAACTTGAGCTGTTCGTGTTCCATGATGTCTCCCCCGGTGCTCCATTCTGGCTTCCCAACGGGATGATCGTATTCCGTGAACTGGAGAAGTTCCTTCGCCAGGAGCTTGACATGAACGGTTACCAGGAAATCAGCACCCCTATCCTGGTGAAGAAGGATTTGTGGGAACAGTCCGGACATTGGTCTCATTACAAGGAAAACATGTTTTATTTTGAGAGTGATGAGACAATCTATAGTTTGAAACCGATGAATTGCCCGGAGAGTGCCTATGTGTACCGGCAGAAGGTGAGGAGTTATCGGGATTTGCCCCTTCGTTTCTCTGAGATCGGCAGGCTGCACCGCAACGAGATCTCGGGCGCTCTCGGGGGAATGTTCCGGGTCCGACAGATTACCATGGACGATGCTCACATTTATTTGCGTCCCGATCAGATTCTTGACGAAATTAAGAATCTGATAGAATTGGTGAACCATTTCTATGCCATCTTCGGACTGAAGCCGTCGTACAACCTCTCGACCCGTCCCGACAAAGCGATGGGCGACGTTAAACTGTGGGAACAGGCCGAGCAGAGTCTGAAGCAGGCTCTTGAATTTAACAACATCAGCTATAAGTTGCAGGCAAACGAAGGCGCGTTTTATGGGCCGAAGATCGACATTCAGATCGAGGATGCTATCGGACGAGAATGGCAGGTGGCGACAATTCAGCTGGATTCCGTGATGTTGCCGGAACGATTCGAGCTTGAATACATTGCCGAGGACGGATCGCGCAAACGGCCTGTCGCCATTCACCGGGCCATTTTTGGGTCGTTCGAACGGTTCATCGGAATATTGACGGAGCACTTTGCAGGGGCGTTCCCCGTCTGGTTGTCGCCGGTCCAAGCGGTGGTTCTTCCTATCACCGATGACCAGATGGACTATGCGAAGGCCGTTCACCGGGCGCTGAAAGATGCGCAGGTGAGAGTTGAGCTGGACGAGCGCCGTGAGAAAATAGGTTATAAAATTCGTGACTGGGAAACAAGGAAAGTTCCCTATATGCTGGTCGTTGGGGAGAAGGAGAAAAACTCCGGCAGTGTTTCCGTCCGGCAGCACAAAAAAGGTGACGTCGGGGTGAGCGCTCTCCAACCCTTCGTCGCGAGAATTCAAAAAGAAATCTTAGAAAAATCACTCACAAAACAGGAGTAATGCTATCAAGGGACCAGACAGTGTTCGCATAAATGATGAAATCCGGGCGCCGAAAGTCCGGGTCATCGACGAAAAAGGGCAGGTGGGGGTTATGTCATCCCGTGAAGCTGTCGCTATCGCGCAGCAACGGGGGTTGGATTTGATTGAGATTGTTCCGAAAGCTGCACCGCCGGTATGCAAAATCATGGATTTCGGGAAGTATAAGTATGAGCAATCGAAAAAAGACAAGCTCCAGCGAAAACATCAGCAGGTCACTCAGGTAAAAGAGCTGCGGTTCCATCCCAATACCGACGACCATGACATGGAATTCAAGATGCGGCACGCGCGAAGATTTCTCGAGGAAGGACACAAAGTCAAAGCGACGGTAGTGTTCAAAGGAAGGGAAATTACATACAAGGAGCATGGTGAAGCGCTTCTCCAACGTCTGGCGGAGCAACTGCACGACGTCGCAAAAATAGACCAGCTCGCGAAACTGGAGGGAAGAACCATGGCAATGATCTTCGCCCCGGACAAAGGCACAAAGAAAAAGATTGTCATTAAGCAAATAGAACCACAAACATAGGAAATAGAGCATGCCAAAAATGAAATCAGATTCAGGTGCGAAGAAACGTTTCAGACGCACTGCCTCGGGTAAGTTCAAACGAAGCAAAGCGTTTCGCAGTCATATCCTTTCATCGAAGTCTTCAAAGCGTAAACGCCACCTTCGAAAGTCGACCCTTGTTTCGAAGGAAGAGCAAAAGAAAATTGAACAGATGATTCAATCATAAACTGAGAGAACAGGAGACAGTAGAAACATGCCACGTTCACAAAACAAAGTTGCATCCCACCGGCGCAGAAAGCGCGTACTTGCGCGCGCGAAGGGATATTGGGGTGCGCGGAGCAAAGTCCTAACCGTTGCGAAACATAGTATCGATAAGGGACTGCAACACGCGTATCGCGACCGCCGGCTGAAGAAACGTTCGTTTCACCAGCTCTGGATTGCCCGCATCAATGCGGCCGCACGTTTGAACGGGACCACCTATTCAAAATTGATCGCAGCACTCGACAAGAAAAAAGTAATTATCAATCGTAAGATTCTGGCCGAGCTGGCCTCACGAAACCCGGATGCGTTTGCCGAGGTCGTGAAATTTGCGACGGCCTAAGATCCTTCATCCCTGCCGTGGATGCCGCGAAGATCAACCATTCGGCGCCGACGCTCTGGATTAATCGGATGAGCTAACCGTATGCTCGATCGGATTAAACGAATTCGATTGTCTGCTCTCGAAGCGCTGGGGATGGTTAAAACCCTTCAGGAGCTGGAAAACGTGCGCGTGAGGTTCCTCGCGCGGAAGGGGGAAGTAGCCGAACTGTTCGACCGCATGAAAGATGTCCCCCCCGAGGAACGCCCCGCGCTGGGAAAGGCCCTGAATGAGCTGAGAACATCGGTGCAGTCGGCGTTTGACCAAAAAAAGGCAGGACTCGAGAAAGCAACTCACCGGGAGCAGACATCGATCGACTTCACACTCCCCGGCCGCAAGCACTGGATTGGGTCAAAACATCCAATCACACAAACGCTCGATGAGATAAAGCGAATTTTCACCGGGATGGGGTTTGCCGTCGCTGCGGGGCCGGAAATCGAGGATGACTACCATAACTTCGAGGCGTTGAACTTTCCGCCGGACCACCCTGCGCGTGATATGCAGGATACTTTCTTCGTTTCCGACAAAATACTTCTCCGAACCCACACTTCGCCGGTTCAGATACGGGTCATGGAACAGCAAAAACCGCCGGTGAGAGTCATTATCCCCGGCCGCTGCTATCGTAACGAAGCAATTAGCGCAAGAAGCTATTGCCTGTTCCATCAGGTGGAGGGCTTGTACGTCGACGTCGGTGTGACGTTCAGCGAACTCAAGGGCACGCTCGTAGCCTTCGCAAAACAGCTTTACGGCGCGGATACGCGCTATCGATTTCGACCCAGTTTCTTTCCGTTCACGGAACCGAGCGCCGAAATGGACATCTCCTGCTTCATTTGTTCCGGCAAGGGATGCCGTGTTTGCAAGAATACCGGATGGCTCGAGATCCTCGGCTGCGGGATGGTCGATCCCAACGTTTACAAGTTTGTTGGATATGATCCCGAAAAGTATTCCGGTTATGCTTTCGGTATGGGAATAGAGCGGATGGCCATGCTGCGCTACGGCATCGACGATATCCGCATGTTCTTCGATAACGACGTTAGATTTTTAAAGCAATTCTGAGCTTTAAACGCAATGCGTATCTCATTACAGTGGCTAAAAAAATACGTTGACATTGAATTGTCAACGGAGGAGCTTGCCCGAAGGCTTACGATGGTGGGGCTTGAGGTGGAAAGCGCCGAATGCCTTGGCGACAAGTACAAGGGATTTATCGTGGGCCGCGTGAATGAGGTGGTAAAGCATCCCAATGCGGACAAACTTACCGTGTGCAAAGTCGATGCCGGCCGGGAAGTAATACAAGTTGTATGTGGTGCTCCCAACGTCGCACCCGGACAAAAAGTGGCGGTTGGAGTCGTTGGCGCGGAGGTGCCACACGACCAGCATGACCCCGCGGGTAAACCATTCAGGCTTTCGCAGGCGAAGATTCGAGGAGTAGATTCGTTCGGGATGATCTGCTCCGGATTTGAGCTGGGCCTCGGCGAAGATAAGGCCGGGATTCTTATCCTTGAGTCGAGCGCTACTCCCGGCACTCCATTAAGCGAATATCTTGGTTTAGATGATACAGTCCTCGATATTGGCATAACGCCAAACCGCCCGGATGCGATGAATCATATTGGTATCGCGCGGGAGATTGCCGCGATGACGGGAAAGAAACTCAGACTTCAGGGGTTCAAACTCACAGAAAGCAAGAAAAAGACAAAGGATTTTGCATCTGCGAGGGTCATGGACGCGACGGCGTGTCCGAGGTACACCGTGAGAGTGCTGATCAACGTGAACATCGGCCCCTCGCCAGAGTGGATGCAGAATCTTCTCCAAGCCGTCGGTATTCGACCGGTCAATAACGTCGTTGACGTAACAAACTATGTTTTAATGGAATGCGGTCATCCTCTTCATGCGTTTGATTATGATAAAATCTCGGGTCATGAGATCGTTGTGAAATGTGCAAGCCTGGGCCAGTCGTTCACTACCCTTGACCACAAGGAGCGGAAGCTTCGGGGCGATACGCTTATGATTTGTGATTCGGATGGTCCTCTTGCCGTTGCGGGCGTGATGGGCGGGACTAATTCTGAAATCTCCGAATCAACATCGAACGTGCTGATCGAAAGTGCGTACTTTGAGCCAAGAAGCGTACGGAGAACCTCGAAGTACCTCGGAATATCCACTGATGCATCGCAGCGTTTTGAGCGGGGAGCAGACCCGAATGCCACCCGTTGGGCAGCAGACCGGGCAGCGTCTCTGATGCAGCAACTCTGCGGCGGTGAGGTCCTCGGCAATCCTATTGATGTGTATCCCAAAAAAATCTCGCCCAGAAAGATCTCGCTCCGTGTTAAGAAAACAAATGAAATACTCGGGACAACACTCCGTCCTGCAAGAATTTCTGCTCTTTTGCATAGACTCGGGATTGATGACATAACGTCAGCTGGCAAAAAAAGAGTGAAGGATGATCTCCAATTTCTCGTTCCCACTTCACGGCCAGACCTGGAACGCGAGATCGATTTGGTTGAGGAGGTCGCCCGCACGTACGGTTACGACAATATCAGGATTGAAACCAGGACATCATTGGAGTATTCAATTCATGCTCCCGTGCCTGACTCACAGGACGTGCTCAGGGAATGGTTGATCGGTCGTGGCTTTCGTGAAATCGTAACGAACAGCATGGAACACGAATGGATGGCCTCTGTTGAGTCAGACAAGGCGGTAGCAGTTGCCAATCCTATCAGCAAAGACATGGGATTCCTCCGGACAAGTTTGATACCAAGCGCGCTTGGCGTTGTTCGAAACAATGTGTTCCAGGGGGCAAAGAATCTGCGATTGTTTGAGCTCGGTAGAGTATACTTTAGGGCCCAGCTGGGGCAAAAATCGGGTTTGGTTGCAGGTTTTAATGAATTTCCGAGACTGATTCTCATATTTCACGGAAACGTGGATCGCCCCAGGTGGGACACCCAATCAAAACCAACCGACATTTTTGACGCTAAGGGGGAGATTGAGGCCCTTTTTGAAAAAATTTTCCTTGACAATTATAAATTTATTCCGTATCCTACTACCAAAGCTTTAACTGAAGGCGGGCTTCTTATTGAAATCAATGGAGAAGAAGCCGGTCTCCTGGGTAAAGTCAGAAAGACGATTCTCCAGCGCTTCGACATTGAATCGGATGTCTATGTCGCTGAACTGGACGCCGGGATTCTAAGCCGCATCATGCATGAGCGGCGCGCGTATCGGGCTCCGTCAAAGTATCCCCTGGTAGCGCGTGACCTTGCAGTTGTGGTGGAAGAAGGACTGCCGGTGGAGGATCTGATTTCGGAGATACGTCGTGCAAGCGGGCCGCTCTTGACCTCGGTGGAGTTATTCGATATTTACCGTGGGAACCAGATCGCGGCGGGCAAAAAGAGTTGTGCTTTTTCGTTGGAGTATCGATCGGAAGATCACACGCTCACTCAGGAAGAGATTGAAGTGGTAGTGCGGAACGTCATCGGTCATCTATCGTCAAAGTTCAATGCATCATTACGAGCATAGGAGACCACATTGGTAGATCACCAGGAAAAAGAAATTGAGATCGCGTCCACAAAAGAGTCTAGGGCGTTTGAAGACGCGCTCAAGGTGCTTTGGGACAAAGTGCGGGCGGCCTCTGCATTAATTGGCGATTTAAAGAGCGAGAGACAATCAATTCACGAGCGGTTAACGTCCGCTCATGGTCAGATCGAGAACCTGAAAAATGAACTCCAGACGAAGGAGCAGGAAATCAGACGGATGCGGGCGGAACTGGTGCAAGCATCGAATGCGAATAGCTCGTTTTCGTTTTCGAATGAAGAAAAAGAGATTCTTCGTGAGAGAATCAGGGAACTAATTGCAAAAATCAATTCTCATTTGTAAGTTAGTATTGTCTCCCATGGCGGAGGGAATAGACATGACCGTACCGGAGACATGGTAGCAGTTAAAGCTTTGATATGTTTGGCATAAGAGAACGATCAATTCTACTTCAGAATCATTGACGAAATCAGATTATGGCAACCGACGGGAAAAGCATCAAGGTTAAAATCTTTGGCTCGGAATATCCTCTGCGTGGCGAAAGTGAAGAACTCACCAAGAAAGTGGCAAGCTACGTTGATGAAATGATTAGCACAATTCATGAACGAATACCCGAGCAGCCACCGCTCACTGTTGCCGTTCTATCCGCACTTAACATTACGGAAGACTTGTTCAAAGAGCGGGAGGGTTATCGCTCGCTCATTGCTCATTTGGAGCACGAAATTGTGCAGATGAATAACCATCTCGATCAGTGTTTACGTTCTGAAGCATAGGTTCTTGTTCTTTGTCATTGTTCGTAGCGGCACACATGTAGTGTTGTAAAAGCCGCACCTCCGGCCAATTCATCCCGCTCAGGCGGGATGTCTGAGTCAAACATATTAAAGAATCTGACAAGTAACTTTAATAGGGAACTCGGCTCTCGGACGTTGTATTACAGGCCTCATCCCGTTAACGCGGGATTTGCGTAACCTCCAAATTTATTTGGATGTGCAGACAGTGGAAGTAAGAAACGTTCAGGCGGGTACCCACTGTGTATTATCTGAGATTCTTCAATACACGTGACGAACGGCCAGGTGCGGTTTTATTTTTTTATCATTGATTCGGAGGAAATATGATACTTGGACTCTATGTGATTGTTCCTATTGTCATTGTATTCGTCGGTGTGTCCTTCGCTCTGGGTTGGTACCTCGAACGGCGAAGCGGTCAAAATAAGATTGCAGGCGCAGAAGAACGTGCGAAAAAGATATTGGCCGATGCCGAGCATGATGGCAACAATCTCAAGAAGGAAAAACTTCTTGAGGTGAAAGATGAATGGTATAAGAAGAAGCAGGAACACGACCACGAAATCAACTCGAAGCGGAGCAAACTCCAGGCCTTCGAGAAACAGCTCGGGTTGCGCGAGGAGAACCTTGAGCGAAGGGTTGAGTTGATCAACAGGAAGGAGAAGGAACTTACACAATCAAAACGCGAGATCGATGATCGCGTCAAACAGCTTGAAGAAAAACAGTCGCAACTGCAACGGCTCATGCAGGAGGAGAACCAGCGACTGGAGCGCGTGTCGGGTTTGACCCGCGATGAGGCGAGAAAGACGTTGATGGCGAACCTGGTGGCCGAAGCGAAAGCCGAAGCGGCGCAGTCAATCAAGGAAGTACGGGACGGCGCGAAACTGGAAGCCAAAAAGGAAGCCCAAAAACTCGTTGTCCAGGCCATTCAAAGAAGCGCTTCCGATCATTCGGTGGAAGCAAGCGTCAGCGTTCTCCATCTTGCAAATGACGAAATGAAAGGACGCATAATAGGGAAAGAAGGCCGCAACATCCGTTCCTTTGAAGCCTCGACGGGGGTGGACGTTATCGTGGACGATACGCCGGAGGCCGTCATACTCTCAGCTTTCGATCCATTGCGGCGCGAGGTCGCCCGCATCTCCCTTGAGCGCCTTATCGCCGACGGCCGAATTCATCCTTCACGCATTGAGGAAGTGGTGGAGAAAGTCCGGACAGAACTCGATGAAGAGATCCTTCACACGGGCGAAAATGCGCTGCTTGAGTGCGGATTGCACGGGGCCCACCAGGAAATTCTAAAGCACATCGGCCTCATGAAATACCGCTCCAGCTATGGACAGAATCTTCTTGCCCACAGCATCGAGGTGGCCCAACTTACGGGCCTTATGGCAGCGGAACTCGGTCTTGATGCAACGCTGGCGAAGCGCGGAGGATTGATGCACGATATCGGGAAGACAGTTGACCGATCCGTTGAGGGCCCCCACGCCCTCCTCGGTTACGATCTCGTAAAAAAATACGGCGAACACCCCGTTGTCATCAATGCTGTCGGCGCACACCATGAAGATATTCCGATGGAAACGCCGATCACAGCGCTCGTGCAGGCGGCGGACGCGATCAGCGGCGCCCGACCGGGTGCCCGGCGCGAGTCCGTTGAGATCTATGCGAAACGGTTGGAACGACTGGAGAAAATCGCAAAGACCTTCGACGGCGTGGCAAACACGTATGCCATCCAGGCAGGCAGGGAGATCAGGGTCATCGTCGAACACGATAAAATCGATGATGCGATGGCGGATATGCTCGCCCATGACATCGCGGCAAAAATTCAGTCGGATTTGGAATACCCCGGTCAAATCAAGGTGACCGTGATCAGAGAAAAGCGGTCGATCGCGTACGCGAAATAACCATGAAACAATGAGAGAAAGCCAGCCGGAGCGGAACGAGGGCTGGCTTCGCCGTTTATGACATCCAGAATGATAGTGGCACGAGGATCATCACTCGTCGTCGGGGTTACCGGCGGAATCGGAAGCGGAAAGTCGGAGGTCTGTCTGGTTTTCCGGCAGCTGGGCGCGCTGGTTCTCTCTGCTGACAGGATCGCGCGGCAAATCATCAATACGCACGAAACCGTGAAGCGAAAAATCAGACGTGTTTTCGGCGACCGTGCCTATTCAAGAAAGGGCGTTCTTGACCGCAAGCGTGTGGCTGCCCTCATTTTCAAGGATGAAGCCATCAAGAACAAATTGAACGAGATCGTTCATCCCTATGTGCTGCGGAATCTGCGGCAGAGGATTGGATCGGCTGAAAAAGGAATTGTTGTTGTGGAAGCCGCTCTCATTTATGAGGCGCATGCCGAGAATCTCTTTGATCTGGTGGTAGCGGTTGATGCTTCGGCGGGAGTGCGGATCCGGCGAATTTCAAAGCGGGACGGTATAAGCCGGGGCGAGGCCAAATTGAGGATAGAATCTCAGTTACCGTCGGAGGAGAAAGTTGCATGTGCCGATCTTGTGATCCGCAATGAGGGTTGTCTGGAAGTGCTCCGGGAAAATTGCGCTTTTGTTTTTCATCTTTTGGACCAGATCGTTTCCGTTTCCCGTACCTAAATCGAATGACAAAAGAAATTCGGATTGATTTTCTCATCGTGGGCAGCGGCATTGCCGGTCTGTCACTGGCGATCAAAGCAGCGGAGATGGGAACGGTCGCAATCGTAACAAAGAAGAAGAAGGCGGAATCCAACACTAACTACGCTCAAGGAGGTATCGCGGCGGTTGCATCGTCTGACGACTCTTTCGATCTGCACATTCAGGACACGCTGGACACGGGCGTCGGGCTTTGCCATAAAGATGCTGTCGAGGTACTCGTGAGGGAAGGGCCGTTGCGCCTGAAAGAACTGACGATGATGGGCGTGGATTTCACGGAGCATGACGGGAAGCTCGACCTCGGGAGAGAAGGAGGGCATTCCCGAAATCGTATTGTTCATGCGCATGATCACACGGGAAGGGAGATTGAACGGGCTTTGCTTCATCGGATCGCCCGCCATCCCAACATTGCCGTGTTCGAAGACCACCTTGCCATCGATTTCATCACCGAACATAATGTGGGCATTCCCTTGAACAAACGTACACCGATCCATTGCTGGGGTGTGTACGCGCTGGACGCGAGTGCGAATGATGTCAAGAAGTTTCTTGCTCGCGTGACGTTAGTGTGTACCGGCGGCGTGGGTCAGGTCTACCGCCATACGACAAACCCGCCGATCGCAACGGGAGATGGCATCGCCATGGCATACCGGGCGGGTGCTGCTATCGGCAATATGGAATTTATCCAGTTTCATCCGACATCCTTGTATAATTCCGGCTCTCCCGCGTTCCTGATCTCAGAGGCCGTCCGCGGTTTTGGAGGAATCCTGAAAACCACAAAGGGAGAAGACTTCATGAGCCCTTACGACCGCCGGGGCTCTCTTGCGCCCCGGGACATTGTCGCCCGGGCTATCGACGTTGAATTGAAGAAGAGCGGGGATGACTACGTCCTGCTCGACCTGCGGCATTTGCCGGCGGATGAAGTTATAAAGCACTTCCCGCACATCTATGACACATGTCTGACAAAATACAAACTCGATATCACAAAGGAACCTATTCCTGTCGTGCCGGCCGCCCACTATTCGTGTGGAGGTATCGTCACGGATCTGAACGGACGGACGTTGATTAGAAATCTCTATGCCTGCGGCGAAGTTGCGATGACCGGTGTGCATGGAGCGAACCGTCTCGCAAGTAATTCCCTGCTCGAAGCCATAGTGTTTTCGTCCAGGGCTTACCTGGATGCCGTGAAAACCTCTGCTTCTGATCTTCCGTCATTCCCGGTTATTCCCGACTGGGATGAAACCGGAACGTTCAACGCGGCAGAGTGGGTTCTCATATCTCACGATAAGAAGGAAGTTCAGGAACTGATGTGGGATTACGTCGGTATTGTTCGCTCCAGCTTGCGGCTGGAGCGCGCGCTACGGAGAATCAGCTTCATCATGGAGGAGGTGGAAACGTTCTACAAGCGCACGAAGGTCGTCGAAGACCTGATTGAGCTGCGGAATCTTGCGACGGTTGCCGATCTGATCATCCGGAGCGCCCTCAGCCGGAAAGAGAGCCGCGGATTGCACTACATGACGGACTATCCCCGTCGCGACGACATATCGTGGCTCCATGATACGGTTCTGTCTCAGTGGGATGCTTGAGTTGCGTCTGAATTTTGATTATTTTGTGAGATATGAAATCATTTCCTTTTCCCACGAGCATCCGATTCGACGACGATAAACCCCGCGACCATTGCGGCGTTTTCGGGATTTACGGCCACGAACAGGCCGCGCAGATGGCCTATTATGGACTCCATGCACTTCAACATCGGGGACAGGAGGGGGCGGGGATCGTCACATCAGAATTCGATGAGAATGCAAAGAAATATCGGTTCCACGTCCACAAGGATTTTGGACTCGTCAACGACGTTTTTAGGGATGATACGATTCTTTCCAACACACTCCGCGGCAGTGCGGCAATAGGGCACGATCGCTATTCCACTGCGGGGGCATCCGACAATAAACTGAATCTCCAGCCATTCATCGTTAATTACAGGAATGGGAATATCGCAATCTCCCACAACGGCAACCTCACGAATTTCAGGGAAGTCAGAAAGCAACTTCAGGATGAGGGGACGATTTTCCAGACGACGACTGACACGGAGATCATTCTTCATCTCATCGCCAAAAGCAGAGAGCCCGACCAGATCCATCAAATCATCGACGCGCTGGACCGGGTGCAGGGAGCATACTCCATCACGATCTTGACGGATGACAAGCTCGTTGCCGCCCGTGACCCACATGGTTGGCGTCCTCTCGCAGTCGGGAAAATCGGCACATCGTTCGTCGTTGCCTCGGAGACGTGCGCATTCGATATCATCGATGCTGAGTACATCTGTGACGTGGAACCCGGTGAGGTGATGGTGTTTGACCGGGAATCTCTCCGGACCGGAGAGGCAAAGTCGTACCATCTCCGGAAGAGCAACAGCAAACCGCATCACTGTATTTTCGAGTACATCTATTTCTCACGACCCGATAGCCGGATTTTCGGCGATAGTGTCGACCGCGTCCGGCGAAAGCTGGGGAAATCGCTGGCAAGGGAACATCCGGCGAAGACGAAGAACGACGAGGAGCCGGTGGTGATCATCAATGTACCCGATTCGAGCAACACGGCGACTCTCGGCTTTGCGGGCGAGAACTTGAAACTCGGTCACAAAAGCAAGTATGAAATCGGCCTGATTCGAAGCCATTACGTCGGGCGAACTTTTATCCAGCCGGAACAGGATCTCCGGCAAATGAGGGTGAAGACAAAATTCAACACCGTAAAGGGAGTGTTGAAGGGGAAAATAGTGATTATTGTCGACGACTCCATCGTGCGGGGCACGACATCGAAGCAGCTTGTGAAATTAATTCGCGATGCAGGGGCAAAAGAGATCCACTTTCGGGTCACCTCGCCGATGATACGGTTCCCATGCCATTACGGGATGGATTTCCCCCGGGCGGACGAGCTCATCGCAAATGTGTGTGGCGGCGACGTTGAGAAGATTCGCCGGGAGCTGGGCGTGGACACATTGGGGTATCTTTCGTTGGAAAATCTTCTCGCATCCGTTCCGCAGGAACACGGGGAGTCGTATTGCACGGCATGTTTCAACGGTGAGTACCCTACAGTGATAGAAACCGGCGGCTCGAAAAATGAACATGAAATGTGAGTCCTCATGACCGAGAACCGGTGGACCATTTCCAACTTCCTGAGCGCTTTCCGGTTATTGCTTGCAATTCCGATTGCCATTCTCGTTTCATCCGCGAATCCGGAGCAGCGTTTAATCGGCGTCATGCTGATCGTGATTGCCGTCTTAAGCGATATATTCGATGGGATGCTGGCCCGCAAATTGAACCAGGTGACAGAGTTCGGGAAAATCATCGACCCGCTCGCCGACAAAATCGGCGTTGCCATCGTCGCCGTGGTGCTGGCACTTCAGGGAAGATTGCCTATCTGGTTTCTCTTCTTGCTGATTGTGAGGGACATGCTGATTTTTCTTGGTGGGATGTACATCAAGAAGGTCAAGGGGATCGTCCTTCAATCCAACCTGGTGGGCAAGTTGGCAGTAGTAGTCGTCACAACCCTTGCCATCGTGATCGTCGTGGATTACCCGGGGAGCGGTTGGTTGAAAGAGAGCCTGCTGGTTCTGAGTTCCCTGATCTTGGGCGTTTCATTCATCCTCTACGCGAAAAGGTTTATCGGCATAATGAAGCCTCCCGCGTCAATTGGTAATATGCAGGCGTGACAATGGGTTTCCTGGACGCGTTCAAATTTACACGGTTGAAAGAAGGCCTCGTCAAGACCCGGGAGAACATTCTCGGAAAGATCACAAAACTAATCACGACAAAATCAAAGATCGACGATGAGCTCCTGGATGGTATCGAAGAGACGATGCTGGCAGGCGATGTGGGGGTCACAACGACCGCGAGAATCATCGAACGCGTCAGGGACAGAGTCAAAAAAGAGCGCTACGAGAATCCCTCCGACCTTGATAAGCTTCTCCGGGATGAAATTCAAAGGTTCTTCGTTGATGGAACAACCGCAGGGCCCGAGCCTTTTGTGATTCCGCCGGGTCACCTTCCACATGTCGTGCTCGTGGTTGGTGTCAACGGAGTAGGCAAGACAACAACCATCGGCAAGCTGGCATACAACTACCGGACGGCAGGCAGGAAGGTGATGATCGCGGCGGCCGACACGTTCCGTGCAGCGGCGAATGAACAGCTGGAAATCTGGGCGCAGCGCGCAGGCGTGGAAATTATCCAGCAGGCGCAGGGTGCGGACCCGGGCGCCGTTGCATACGATGCGCTTAAATCCGCAATCGCTCATGGCACCGATGTCATGATTATCGACACCGCCGGCCGTTTGCATACAAAAGTGAACTTGATGGAGGAGTTGAAGAAAATCAAGCGCGTCCTCCAGAAGCAAGTTCCCGACGCACCCCACGAAGTTCTGCTCGTTCTCGATGCGACTACCGGTCAAAATGCGATCGCCCAAGCAAAGCAATTCATGTCGGCAATCGGCATCTCGGGTCTGGTTCTCACCAAGCTCGACGGGACCGCCAAAGGGGGCGTTGTGATTGGGATCAGTCTGGAATTGAATATCCCCGTGAAGTATATCGGGGTCGGCGAACAAATCGATGATCTGCAACCGTTCGACCGGAAGGCATTTGTGGACGCACTCTTCGAAAGCTGAAGCATGAAATTAACATGGAAGTATTTCGGGCTCGAGCTCATCCATACCTTTACCATTGCCAGGGGGTCGGAAGTCATCGACCCGTGCATCATCGTCGAGCTGGAACACGACGGCATCATCGGATTCGGCGAAGCTGCGCCGACCGAACGGTATGGCGAATCGATGGATACGGTCATTGATTTTCTTAAGGGCGTTAAGCTGGCCCAATTCAAAGACCCGTTCCTTTCGGAAGATATACTCGCATACGTCGGTGCGCTTGCTCCCGGCAACACTTCGGCGAAAACCGCTGTCGACCTCGCGCTTCACGATTGGATCGGGAAAAAGCTGGGCATCCCGTTGTGGAAACTCTGGGGTCTCGACAAGGAAAAGACGCCTCTCACATCCTTCACGATAGGAATCGACAAACTTGAGATCATCGAACAAAAGGTAAGGGAAGCCGAAATCTATCCTATACTCAAAGTCAAAGTCGGAGTCCCGAATGACGAAGAGATCATTAAAACAATCAGGAAGATAACCGACAAAGTCATCCGCGTCGACGCGAACGAAGGTTGGACGTCAAAGGAATTAGCGCGCGATAAGATCCTCTGGCTCGAAGAGCAGGGCGTTGAATTCATCGAACAGCCATTACCCTCAAGCGACCTTGACGGCACTGCGTGGCTTCGGGAACAAGTGCATATGCCGATTCTCGCTGACGAAAATGCGATGCGTCTTCATGACCTTCCCGGATTACATGGCGTTTTTGACGGGATTAACATCAAGCTGATGAAATGCACGGGGCTGCGAGAAGCCCTTCGCATGATTCACACAGCCAAAGCAATGGATATGAAAGTCATGCTTGGCTGCATGATCGAAACTTCGGTCGCGATCTCCGCGGCCGCACAGCTCTCGCCGCTGGTGGATTATGCCGACCTCGACGGGAATATACTCACGAGAAACGATCCTTTCAATGGAGTCAAAGTCGTGGGCGGGAAATTGGTGCTCAACGATGAACCCGGTTTGGGAGTACAATGGAAATCGAAAATCAGCAAGAGCTAGTCAAGCAAGAGAGAGAATTGGACCGGGTATCCATCATATTGATTTTCTAACGCCTGTGTCACGCATTATCAACATACTGCCGGAAGCGCTTGCGAACAAAATCGCAGCGGGTGAGGTCGTGCAACGCCCGGCTTCCGCCGTCAAGGAACTCATCGAGAACTCGATCGACTCCGGGGCGACATCGCTCACCGTGATCGTCAGGGAGGGTGGGAAAAAACTGATTCAGGTGGTCGATGACGGCTGCGGGATGGGCCCGGAGGATGCTGCAATCGCCTTCGAACGTCATTCCACCAGCAAGATCGCCGTGCTTGAGGATCTTGAAAACATCCGCACGCTTGGATTCCGGGGTGAGGCGTTGTCGTCGATCGCGGCGGTATCGCAGGTTGAGCTAAGGACCCGCCTGGCCGCATCGGATGTCGGCACAAAAGTGCGCATTGACGGGGGTTTAAAGATTGAAATTTCGGAAGAAGCAGCTGCTCCCGGAACGTCGATAACCGTGAAGAATCTCTTTTACAACACGCCGGCACGACGAAAATTCCTCAAGAGTACGAACACGGAGTTCAAGCACATTTACGATGTAGTGCAGCGGGTTGCATTATCTTTTCCGCAACTCGAAATGAAGTTTATCAACGATGATGAAACTCTTCTCCATCTTCGTCCCACAACGCTCGATGAGCGTGTCAGGGAAGTGTTCGGAGAGAAACTCTGGAAAACGATTTTTCATTTCGAGGAAGTGGTGGAGGCGGTCACAGTGGGCGGTTTTCTTGGGAAGCCGGACTTTGCCCGGAAATCGCATGTCGAACAGTACCTGTATCTCAATAACCGTTTTGTCATCAACCGCAGTTTGAATCGCGCGGTGTACCAGGCCTACGAACATCTGTTGGAGAAGGGAAGTTTTCCGTTTTTTGTTCTGTTTCTTTCCATCGACCCCGGTAAGGTGGATGTCAACGTTCATCCGTCAAAGATGGAAGTGAAATTCGAAGATGAATCCGCGATGTACCGCCTCGTGCTGTCGGCGGTGAGGTCGGCGCTGGCATCGCAGGATTTGATACCGGCAATCGGGCCACGCGAAGGCGGGGGACGTCCGGTTGCGGTTCACTCCGTTCCCCGGCGGCCAGCAGCCGCGCCCTGCGCACTGGGAAGAACTGTTCGCTGTGAACAAGGCGACGGGCGAAATTCCTTCGACGCGCGCACCGCTCCTAGCGCACACCTCAGCCGGAGATATCGATGAAGCCTTTCGCTCGGGGGCGCAAGGGCCGGAACCCGTACCTCAGGATCATTTGCGGGGAACTCCATCCGCGGGTCACACGTGGCAGATTCACAATAAGTATATCATCGTTCCCGTCGAAATCGGTCTTCTCATCGTCGACCAGCACGCCGCGCATGAGCGAGTCATTTATGAGCGGACTGTCGCGCGATTTGACAAGCCGGACAAGAAATCGCAGCAGCTCCTTTTCCCGCAAACAATAGAGATGACTCCCGGGGATGCCGCGCTTGTTCATCAATTGCATCCTGCTCTTGAGAGCCTCGGATTTAGTTTGAAGTTGTTCGGTAAGACCACGGTCATAATCGACGGAGTTCCGAATGACGTAAAGCCTGGCCGTGAAGCTTCAATCCTGCAGGACGTTCTCGATTTGTATAAATCTGATGAGCAAAGCGTGAAGCTTGAACCGCGTGAGCGATTGGCAAAATCATTTTCTTGCAAAGCGGCCGTCAAGGCGGGCGACCCTTTGAATGAACCGGAGATGCGTTCATTGCTGGATCAGTTGTTTGCCACCCGGATTCCGTACGTTTGTCCGCATGGTAGACCGGTCATGATCAGGCTTTCTTTGTCCGAGCTCGATAAGAGGTTTGGAAGAACCTCCTAGCGTATTTGAAAACTATGACGGAATTTGTATCTTGAACTGCTGCCGATGAAAACGAATGAACATATAACTGGAAGTGGAGCAATGGGGACGAGCCATATTGACGAGATACGAGATGCCCAGGAAGCATGGGCCGAGAAAGCGAAAAAATCCGGACGCCACCGACCGGTAAAATTCACCACAGTCTCCGGCGAGCCGATAGAGATGCTCTATACCCCCAGCAACGTCGCCGAGATCAACTATCTCGCGGATATTGGATTTCCGGGAGAATTTCCTTATACGCGCGGGATTCATCCTAACATGTACCGCGGAAGGCTCTGGACGATGAGGCAATTCGCCGGGTTCGGAACTCCTGAGGATACGAACGAACGATATCATTATCTCCTGGCGCATGGGCAAACGGGTCTTTCGGTCGCATTCGACCTTCCGACATTGATGGGGAGAGATTGCGACGATCCGCACGCCGAGGGGGAAGTGGGAATCTGCGGTGTTTCGGTCAGCTCGCTCGCCGATATGGAGATTTTGTTCCGCGGAATCAATCTCGGCGAGATCTCAACGTCGATGACGATTAACGCTCCGGCGGCAATGATGCTGGCGTTGTACATCGCCGTTGCCGTAAAGCAGGGCGTGAAACCGCATCACCTCCGGGGCACACTGCAGGCGGACATTCTAAAGGAATACATTGCGCAAAAGGAATGGATTTATCCGCCGCATCCTTCGATGAGAATCATCACGGACATGTTCGAATACTGCACGCGGGAGATGCCTCAATGGAATCCTATTTCCGTCAGCGGCTATCATATTCGCGAAGCCGGTTCAACGGCCGCCCAGGAACTCGCATTCACGCTGGCAGATGGTTTTGCGTATGTCGAAGCCGGCATTGAGAAGGGTCTGGATATAGATGAATTCGCTCCGCGCTTGTCGTTCTTCTTCAACTCACATCTCGACTTTTTTGAAGAGATTGCAAAATTCAGGGCGGCACGCAGGATTTACGCAAAGAGGATGCGCGATAAGTATGGTGCAAAGAATCCCCGTTCCTGGATGCTTCGGTTTCACACGCAGACGGCGGGTTGTTCGCTCACAGCACAGCAACCAGAGAATAACATCGTGAGAACCGCCTTCGAAGCCCTTGCCGGCGCCCTTGGCGGTACACAATCATTACATACGAATTCGATGGATGAAACGCTTGCGTTGCCCTCTGAAAAGGCTGCGAAAATTGCGCTGCGGACTCAACAAATCATCGCGCACGAAATAGGCGTCACCAACACGATCGATCCCCTGGCAGGAAGTTATTTTGTCGAAGCGATGACCGATAAAATGGAGAGGGAGGCCGAAGCGTATTTCGAGAAAATCGATGCTCTTGGCGGTGTGATTCCCTCAATCGAAGCCGGCTTTTTCCAGAGGGAAATTGCCGACGCGGCGTACCGTTATCAGCAGGAGCTCGATAAGAAAGAAAAAATCATCGTTGGCGTGAATGAATTTGTGGAAGGAAATGAGCAGATCGAAATTCCGATCCTGCTCATCCCGCCGGAAGTGGAAATCAAACAGAAGCAGCGACTTGCCGATGTGCGGGCGCAGCGCAACAATGAGGGGGTTGAAAAGTCTCTCGACGCGTTGCGACAGTCCGCAGTAGACAATTCCAATCTGATGCCCCGGCTCATCGATTGCACGCATGCCTATGTGACTCTCGGTGAAATGTGTTATACCCTCGCTGAAGTGTTCGGCGTGTACGAGGAACCCGCAGTATTCTGAGCCGTGAATAACCAATTTCGTTACATCATTGCCTCGATGAGGCTGCAGCAATGGATCAAGAACTTGTTCCTGTTCGCGGCGCTCGTATTTTCGGGCCACCTTCTTTCGCATCGATGATGTTCTTCTCACCCTCAAGGGGTTTCTATTTTTCTCGCTTATCTCCAGCAGCATTTATATCTTCAATGACATCACAGACCTCGAGAATGACAAGCTGCACCCGGTGAAATCCAAGCGTGCCCTTCCCTCCGGTCATCTGAAGCTATCGACGGCATATATTTCTTCGGCGGTTCTGGCTGCCGCAGGACTGGCGGGTGGCTTTGTTCTTCGCGACCGGTTTGGGGCGGCTCTTGTTGTTTATCTTGCCATTAACATCATTTATTCCATCAAGGTGAAAGACGTGGTTATCCTGGACGTCATGGCGATCGCCGGTGGATTCGTTCTCCGCGTCATTGCCGGCGCCGTGCTCATCGATGTTCCCACGTCGGTCTGGCTGCTGATCTGCACTGTGCTGTTATCCCTCTTCCTCGGTTTCAGCAAAAGGCGACATGAGTTACTGTTGCTCGAAGCGCATGCTGAGAGCCACCGCTCGGTTCTGCAATACTACAGTCCCTATTTTCTCGATCAAATGATAGGGATCGTCACGGCCTCAACGGTCATGTCGTACACCCTGTACACCATTTCCGAAGAAACGCTCAGAAAATTCGGGACAACGAACCTGATTTATACTGTTCCATTCGTCCTGTATGGAATCTTCCGGTATCTCTATCTTGTTCACAAAAAGGAAGAAGGCGGCAATCCGACCAGGCTTGCGCTCACGGATGTGCCGCTCGTCATCAACATATTATGCTGGGTCATTGTGGCAGTATTCATAATTTATTGGAAATAATTCTATGGCGAAATCAAAAGTTTCCGTGGTGAAGACGCGGCCTGCAACGATCTTACAAGACATTGAGAGGTTGACAAAACTTGCAGGCATGGACCAGGCCCTGAGTAAGGGGTCCGGCACAATCCTGAAAGACAATATCTCCTGGCACTTTCCTTTTCCTGCGGCTAACACAACTCCGTGGCAGATGGAAGGGACCATTCTTGCCCTTCAGAACGCGGGATACAAGAATGTGTCGTGTGTGCAGAACAAAACGGTCGTAACAAATGCCTTTAAAGGCGAAGACCTGAATAACTATGTGCCTATTTTCAAGCGTTACGAAATTCCGGTTCTGTACAATTTCAAAGATAGCGATATTCGGTGGATAGAATACAGACCAAAGGCGAAAATGCACGTGCTTGACACAATTTATCCCGAAGGAATCACTATTCCTGAATACTTTGTGGGGAAGAATATTGTCCATCTGCCGACAGTGAAGTGCCACATCTATACGACTACGACGGGGGCAATGAAAAACGCATTTGGTGGTCTGCTCAACACAAAACGCCACTACACGCATTCATGGATTCACAAAACTCTTGTCGACTTGCTCTCAATCCAGAAGGAAATTCATTCCGGAATATTTGCCGTTATGGACGGAACCACGGTTGGAAATGGCCCGGGTCCCGCACGATGTTTCCTGTCGTGAAGGATTACATGCTTGCCAGCGCCGACCAGGTTGCCATCGACGCCGTTGCTGCAAAGATGATGGGTTTCGACCCGCTCAGCATCGAATACATCAAAGTGGCGCACGAGGACAAGCTTGGCGTGGGGGATGTGAGAGATATCGAAATCGCCGGCGATGACATTTCAAAAGAATCCTGGGGATTCACAGTCGGCGACAACGGAGCGAGTCTTGTTGGCGACCTGATGTGGTTCGGGCCCCTCGCCCGGTTTCAGAAGGTGTTCTTCCGGACGCCGCTCGTAAACGTCTTCATCTTCGGTTCGGAGGCGTACCATGACTATTATCGCTGGCCTCTGAGGGACCGGAAAGTTTTCGAGCACTGGAAGAAAGAAACGCACTGGGGACATTTGTTCGGAGACTATGAGACCGGCAAAGTGTGGGAAGCAGGTGCAATGATGGCAGCTCGCCGGTAACTTTTTTCAAATCATTCTGGATTTCTCTTGTCCGCGCAACGCCGTGCCGAGGGTTTTCTCCTCGCAATAACCTTAATCTGGGGCAGTACTTTCGTCGTCTCTAAAGCCCTTCTTGAGAATAATTCTCCTCTTTTCTATACTGCCTTCAGGTTTACCCTTTCGGCAGCACTTCTGCTGCCTTTCTTTTTTCGCCGACTCACGCGAATACCCGCATCGACGTTTAAGAAGGGGACAGCGTTGGGCCTTTTGCTGTACGTTGGATTTGCGATGCAAACAGTCGGTCAGGTGTACACGACAGCATCGAAGTCCGCGTTCTTCACGGGACTGCTCGTTGTCCTGACGCCCATCATACACTACATTGTCCAGCGAATTTTTCATCTGCCACGGCGCACACTCAAAGTTGGCAACATTCTCGGCGTGTTGTTGGCAGCTGCGGGGTTGTACTTGCTGACATCGCCGACGGGCTCAACTTTCAATATCGGCGACGGACTAACGCTCATCTGTGCGGTAATGTTTGCATGCTATATTGTTTATCTTGATTTTGCTTCCACCGAACCGGACAAACTGCAACTCACCTTCGTTCAATTTCTCGTGTGCGGAGCGCTCGGACTCATCAGTGCATTGATTTTCGAGAACATGAACTTTGCACCGACCCGCGCCACTTTTGCTTCGCTTCTGTATTTAACCATTTTTGCCACGATCATCGCAATGTGGGTGCAAAACCGCTATCAGGGGGATACAACGCCGACCCGGGCGGCAGTAATTTTTTCCATGGAGCCGGTGGTAGCTGCCACCCTGGCGTATTTTGTGAGGGACGAAATCATCGGAACGATCGGCGTTATCGGTGCCGCTGGAATTGTTCTAGGTGTGTTGTTCTCCGAGCTTTCCGATGAAATTCCAGTCCTGAGAAGTCCCTTAATCGCTTCAGACGCCAATAGGACCGGATCTTGATTTTTCTTCTGCGGATCGCTCCGCATTTGAGAAGGGATTGACTCTTGCGAATAAATTTCTTACTTTGAATGTAGTATTGCTCGGAACTCGGGCGACATCAGGGAAGGTGCAGATGGTTGTGCTTAGGTTTTTTTCAGTGGTTGCACCACTGGTGCGGCCGGGCATTCTTCAGGAAGCCGGCAGGTAGTTCCGACCAATTCTCGTTGACATTAAGGGGATTCCCAATATGATCTGGATCTATGAGCAACTGACAGATGCAGAGACTCGTGTTGTCTCAAAGAAGGAACCATTTCTAGGTTTTTCTTATGAGCCCAAGTATGGAATTTATATCCAGACTGAGCGCCACACCATGGAAACAAAGACCGGAAAAGTTGTTGAATTGAGAAAAGCCAAGCTTTTTGGTTTCAAGGAGGTCGGGCAGGGCTTTATTTGTGACGATATCGATCAGGCCCACCTGCTCAGTAAGTTGATCAAGAAACTGCCATTTTCGGGAAAAGATGTACAGCAGTTGAATAACCTCGACCGGATCCTGGAATATTTGCACACTGCCGACTCCGTGTTGGTGGAGTGGATAACCCTCCCGGTGAAGGCCTATTGCGAATACTACAGCAAGAAGAATCCAAAGCACCTTCTCGACGTCCTGGATGTTGAGTCTCTCCAAGAATGGAATATGGACTTCGCGGAATACGTCAAGCGTGCATGATCGAGGGTTGTGAGTGACGCCGCTCGATACTACAACATAAGAGTCCCCAGTTTTTTCTCGGCGCCAGTTCCGTACTATTCCGCCTTTCTTTGATGCAGCACATTTCCCTTCTCATATGCATTTCGTTATTGCTAGGGGGCTGTGGTGGGACCGGACCTACAGCGCGCGCTTCCCATCCTGCGCTTCCTCTGAAAGAGATCAAGGTTGAGCCACAGAGCCGGGAGATCAATTTTCTTACCGATACCATCCGCCAGCGGGAAGACTATCTTGTTCTCGATTCACTGACGTCCTCGTCCGCTCCCTACGGCCAACATGATGGAGAATTTGTACGCCAGGAAGCCATCGACGAGGCGGTGAGAGATGGAGCCGACGCGATTCTCAATCTGCGGTTCAATGTGCGGGCGCGCATGGCGCCTAACGCTCCGAGTCAATACGAGAAGTTTGCAACGGGGAAGCTAGTCACCTACAGCAAAAACATTCTTCGATGTGATTCTGCCGATCTTTGCTTCCTCCTTCCGGAGGGATTCTACTACACGATCACGCTCATCAAGCCCGGCGGGGCAATGATCGAACACTGTGAACACGCGCGCCGTGATTCCTACATCGTGCGGCGAAACAGTCTTCCGGATGGTCTGTACAGGGTGTTGTTTGAGGCCTGCGAGAAAGTTGCCGAAGATTCGTGGGCAGTGCGGTGGGTATCGGCGAGGTGGATACGGTCTGGACTGTGAGCCGGGAGCAGCATTCGTTTTGAGCAGGAATGGAGTCCATTCTTTCGCCTGCGGTTCTTGCCTTTGCATTTGAGATGTCTTCGCTCGTGATGCCGTCGCTCCGGGTCGAGGAGTGACCGAGCAGGATTGTCCCCGGGCAGTCATTCCCGTATATGCGGTGAAGAGTTTTCACCTCCAGGTGAGTACGGCCGGAATATGAACGTTGGCAATTGTCGGCGGGGTAAATAGCAGGGGCGCTTTCAATCGGGTTCCTCTCGGACCGCTTTCGCAACAAGGCGGCCTTTGGTACCGAATCGCCTGCATGGTATGCTCTATTTTGAGTATTCCGGCGGGCGCGCGGAGGAAACCATGTTTCCGGGTTGAACGATTGTATCAAACCGGAGTTGATTGTTGGATTTAATTTCGTTACTTTTCCTAAGTCCAACCGGGATGAAATCGTGGACGCAGTGCTAACTCTTTCATAAGGAATTCAAACGATGGCATACACATACGAGAAACTCAGCAACATGACCGTGGCAGAGCTACGGGGGATTGCCGACGGTATCGAACATGAAGCCACGAAAGGGCACAGCACGATGCATAAGGAGAAGCTCCTGCCGGCGTTGTGCATCGCCCTTGGCATTGACCCGCACGCACGTCATGAAGCAAAGGGAATCAATAAGGGAAAGATAAAAATGGAGATTCGTGCGCTCAGAAAAGAGCGGGAAACTGCGCTGGCGAGCCATGACAAGGCGAAACTCCAGACGATTCGAGGCAGGATCCATAATCTCAAGAAGATGCTCCGAAGAGCGATCGTCTGATATCCACGCAGGGCGTGGAGTCATCGGCCCTATTTGAAAACTTCCGCCCGTTCCTCAACACGGTGGCAGGATAGAACAGAGACGACCATGGCCTGCACCCGGAGCTCGAGTTCACATTAACGGTTTGTGATCCACCTTTGAAGGTTAAGAACGCATCCGGTTATTTCCGCACTGACCTCCCACAGCGGACGTTCAATTCTCATCGCAGATATATACCCGACCATGCAGGAGAATTGACTTTCATTCAATTTCATTGTATTTTTCCCAAGCTATTGATGAGAATATGGAAATCGGAGCTCACATTGTGGTCAGGGGGATGGTGCAAGGTGTGGGATTTCGGTATTTTGTTCTTGAGCGTGCCACCCGACTTCGGCTGAGGGGATTCGTACGAAACAACTATGACGGGAATGTTGAGATAGCTGTCGGAGGAGACCGGTCATTGATTGAAGAGACTCATAAAGGAAGTTAAAGCAGGACCGCGATTGGCTCATGTTGCCGACGTGATGGTACGGTGGGGAGATTTCAAGATTGATTATGAGACTTTCGAAATTAGATAAGAAAACGTAAAACTGAGATGCGCATAGGTGTTGGGTACGACATTCACCGATTGGTCGTCAACCGCAAGATGATTTTGGGGGGAGTTGAAATTCCGTTCGTCAAAGGCCTGTTGGGCCATTCTGATGCCGACGTTCTGTGTCACTCGGTCTGCGATGCCCTGCTTGGCGCGGCTGCCTTGGGAGATATCGGGAAGCTTTTTCCTGATAACGATCCGCGTTTTAAAGACATTTCGAGTTTAGTGCTCCTGAAGCAAGTTGCTGATCTCGTCCGCTTGAATAATTTCGACATCGTCAATGTCGATGCCACTGTTATTCTCCAGCAGCCCAAGATCGGTCCAGTACATTAAGAGAATGCGCGATAATATTGCGCAGTCGCTGGGCATCAGCATCGACCGCGTGTCCGTCAAGGCGACCACCAGCGAAGAACTGGGATCGGTGGGTATGGGTGAGGGTGCCGCGACGCACGCCATCGCCCTGATCGCTGAGAATCAGCTACGACTCAACATCTGATATTCGCTCTTGAACGACCTTATTCAGTCTCTTGCCAAGCTGGATCCTCTGTGGATCTACGTGGTTATCTTTTCAATCTCATTCATTGAAAACGTCTTTCCGCCTTCCCCGAGCGACGTTGTCGTGGTCTTTGGCGGAGCTCTCGCCGCGCTGGGGAGGGGCAACTTCTTCATCGCACTCATTTGCGGAGTTGCCGGAAGCACACTGGGATTTATGGTCGTGTATGCAGTCGGTCGCTGGTTTGGGACAAGAATCATCGAAGCCGGGCGACTGCCGTTCATTTCCATCACCCTTATTCACAAGGCCGAAAGATGGTTCGCGCAGTACGGGACCTGATCATTGTCGCGAACAGGTTCCTGTCGGGAACCCGCGCCGTGATATCGTTCTTTGCCGGTATCGCTCGACTCAATCTTCTCAAGACAACTATACTCTCGTTCGTCAGTTCCGTCGCCTGGTACAGTATTCTCGTTTACGCGGGCTATTCCCTGGGAAGCCATTGGCGTAAAATCTACGGATACCTCTTTACCTACAGTCAAGTGGTGATCGGTACCATGGTGATGATCATTCTCATCCTCATCGTGCGCAAGCTCCTTTCAAAGAAGGTTCAGAGTCACACGCATGATTGAAGCCCTCTACCGGCTGGACAAGGAGGCTTTCATTTTTTGCAACCAAACGCTGGCGAACCCGGTCTTTGACATCGTGATGCCCTTTCTGACGGATCTGAATCAGCATTGGTACGGGTTGGCGATCTATGCGCTGGCCTGGCTGCTCCTGATGTGGAAGGGAGGGAGAAGAGGACGTATCATAGGATTGTTGCTCATTCCTCTGATCATTTTGAGCGATCAACTTAGCAGCGCGGTGATCAAGAACATCGTCGAGCGGCCGCGTCCATGCCACGAAATCGATGGGACGCTTGTCGTGGAGCGCGTTCGCCTTCTGGTGCCCTGTGGAAGCGGATACTCTTTTCCGTCTTCTCACGCTGTCAATAATTTTGCGGTGGCGACGTTTCTTGCCTTCTATTTTGCGCGCTGGCGATGGGCTTTCTTTGGCTGGGCTGCGGTCATTGCCTTTACAAGACCATACGTCGGGGTCCATTTCCCCTCCGATATCGTAGGGGGGGCGGTCATAGGAGTTCTTTGTGCTCTGTTTATTGCCGCCCTGTGGCATGCGCTGGGACGCAAGTACCCTGCACTTTCCATCCCTCCGAATCAAGCAATCGTTGTGCAAGGAGTGGAACGCGGGATATGATACAGCCTCAGAAACGTATGAGAGGGTGGCTTGCGATTCTGTCGGGCCTTATGCTGGGATGTGCCTTTCCGCCATTGCCGACAAGCATATTTGCCGCGTTTGCGTTTGTTCCTTTTTTCATTCTGTTCGAAGAGATCGAAGATTACGGCGAGTCATTCCGATATTCGTACCTGACTTTCCTGATATTCAATATCATTACGATATACTGGACCGGGGGGTTTGCGCACGGGCGGGATTGGTACATGATGCTCGCGGGGGCGTTGCTGCTGGTCGTTCATCCGTTTTTCTTTCTCGTGCCAATCGCCGGCTGGGTTTTCGTCCGGCGCCAATTCGGGATTAGCATTTCTCTTTTCTCCTTTCCGTTCATCTGGGTGGGTTTCGAATATCTGCATTCCCTCACCGATCTTTCTTTCCCCTGGTTGTGCCTCGGGAATACTCAGGCGTTCAATCTTTCCGTAATTCAGTTCTCGTCCTTTACTGGAGTTTACGGGATTTCTTTCTGGCTCCTTTGTTTGAATGTGCTTGTCTACTACCTTTACGCAAAACTTTCCCTGAAGGAATGGAGCCTGACTTCACCCCGAACGCTCGGTTGGATTCTGTCGATTCTCGCAATCTATGCGGTGCCGTTGATTTACGGTGAGGCGATTCTCGTCGCCGGGCGAAACCAGCATCCTGTGGGCGTGAGCGCAGTCCGCGTTGGAATTGTTCAACCCAACGTGGACCCTTTCGAGAAGTGGCAGGGGAATCCGGTGAAACAGGTTTCGGATCTTCAGCAGATGACCAATGAGGTTGCCGGCGACAGCGTCGATCTCGTGCTCTGGCCGGAAACGGCGATCCCGTTTTATATCCTTGAACCGAGAAATCGTGTTATCTTTGACCTCGTCAAGGAGCAGGTTGACCTGCTGGGACTCAATCTCCTGACCGGCGCTCCCATACTCAGGGAATACAAACAGGGGGAGAGCATTCCGAGGAGCAGCAGGACTGGCGCGCAGGGTCAGAGATATGACTCGTTCAACGGTTCGCTACTTCTGCAGCCTCACACCAATGAAATCCAGGAATATGAGAAGATTCTCCTCGTTCCTTTCGCTGAACGGGTTCCCTTCTCGGAACAACTCAGCTTTCTGAATGCGGTGGAATGGAATTTTGGTCTCGGTGGATGGGGGATCGGTCACGATACAACGGTCTTTGTTTGTCGTGCCCGGGATTCTTCGCTGATGAAATTCTCGAATCTGATCTGCTTCGAGTCAATTTATCCGGGGTTCGTGGCGAATTTTGTACGACGGGGGGCACAATTCTTGACGGTTATAACAAACGACAGCTGGTGGGGGAATACTTCGGGCGCATACCAGCATGAACAAACAACGGTCCTGAGGGCGGTCGAAAATAGAAGATGGATTGTTGTATGCGGTAACGGTGGAATCTCCTGTGTGATCGACCCGTTCGGCCATATCCTCCGATCCACGGAGCTCTTTACGCGAAAAACACTGACCGTCTCCGTTGTACCGAACATGGAACTTACGTGCTATTCCAGATACGGGGATTGGTTTGCAGAGGTGTGTTTGGCGCTGGGGTTGTCTGTGGTGTCGGGCGGAATCGGCAGGAAGACATATTTCCATATTAGAAGGGCCCAGGAAAATGAAGTACATTGACCTTCGTAGTGATACAGTGACGAGACCATCGCGGCCGATGCTCGAAGCAATGATGCGCGCAGAAGTTGGCGATGACGTTTTCGGCGAAGACCCCACCGTGAATCAATTACAGCAGACAATTGCTGCCTTGTTCGGCAAGGAAGCCGCGCTCTTTGTGCCCAGCGGAACAATGGGAAATGAAGTGTGCATCAAAGTTCATACCAACCCGGGGGATGAAATAATCGTCGATGAGGACTCGCACATCTTTGTGTACGAAACCGCTGCACCGTCGATGTTGTCCGGGGTGCAAATGATGCCCATCCCGAATCGAAAGGGTGTCATCACGGCTCAGCAGATCAGGGAAGTGATACGGCCGAAAGTCTACTGGATGCCAAAGACGCAGCTCATCTGCCTTGAAAACACGCACGGGCGCTCGGGCGCTTCGGTGTTTCCGATTGATGAAATGAAGAGGATCCGGGAGGTGGCTCTCGAAAACAACATTAACGTGCATCTCGACGGGGCAAGACTCTGGAATGCGAGTGTCGCGACCGGCATTCCCGTCGCGGACTACGCCCGGTATGTGGATTCGCTCTCCGTGTGCTTTTCCAAAGGGCTGGGAGCTCCGGTTGGCTCGATTATCATTGGGTCGAAGGAGTTTGTTGAAGAAGCAAGGAAGTACAGGAAGTTATTCGGCGGCGGAATGAGACAGGTCGGTATCCTTGCAGCGGCCGCCTTGTTCGCGCTCGAACATAACGTCGATCGACTCAATGAAGACCACGCCAAGGCTCGAACCTTCGCCGTCGGATTGAGCGGGTTGAACACCCTAAAGGTCGACCCAGATGATGTTCAGACGAACATGGTCATTCTCGAAACGGTCAACACCGGCATGAGTCAGTCCGAGGTTTTGGACCTGCTTAAATCAAAAAGTGTCTTACTGACGCCGGAACGAGCATCTTGCATCCGGGCAGTCTTTCATCTTGACGTGACCATGGAGGAAGTGAAGAGGGCGATCGAAGTATTTCATTCCCTCTTTCGTTAGAGTGGGTGAGATGGAGGAGTTTGCCCCATGTTCACGGCGATTCTGACGTAGGCCGCCTTTCCTCTTGTGACGGCGCATAGACTGAAATCGCGGCTTATGCAAAAGAATTAGGAGATTTTGCCTAGTCGTCGATGAAGGAATTGTCTGGATTTTGATTTGCTATTTAGGAAAGCGTTCGTTATATTTATGACGCTCTTCGTAAGAAAGTCCCACAAAAAGGGACTTTTTTTGTTTCAATCGTTTGTCGGCTCTTGCTAACTTATTCACAAGTAACGAGTTACGGAAGTGTTGCAAATTCACATAGGGGACCTTGCACGGCCGATCGTGGAAGCGAGAGGAGCGTTGCTCGTCGACATTACTGTACGCGGCGAGCGAAGCCGAAGGGTTGTAGAAGTTTTCATCGACACGGACCAGGGGGCCACGACTGAGCTGTGCGCTGAGATAAGCCGCGATCTTTCATCTGCACTCGACCGGACGAATATCGTTCAGGGGCGGTATGATCTGGTTGTTTCATCGCCGGGGATTGATCGTCCGTTACAGTTCGCGCGACAGTATCCGAGAAATGTCGGCAGAACATTAGTCGTAAAATTCAGGAAGGATGGCCTGGTTCAGAAAGCCGAAGGCGAACTAATCGAAGTGCGTCCCGACGGTTTCGTGCTGCGGATGAAGAATAAAGAACCGCAGAATTTTCTTTTTGATGAAATTATCGAGGCTCTCGTCAAGCCGGCGTGGTAAAAAAGGGTAATCGTTCAATGTTACACTGGAGAGTACAATGAATTATGAGATCGTTGAGTCTTTTTCTCACATGGTGCGTGAGAAGAGAATCGACAAAGATATGTTGCTCGGCGTCGTCGAAGAAGTGTTTTCGATGATGATGAGAAAGAAATACGGACCCGATGCCCGTTTTGATGTTGTTGTCAATATGGACAAAGGCGATATCGAAATCTATCTGGAGAGGCAAATTGTTGAAACGGTGACAGACCCGAATCTTCAAATCGATGTTGAAACCGTCCGGAAGAAGTCTGACGAACCTCTTGAGGTTGGAGATGATTTCGTGGAGGTCGTTGACCTTAAAGACTTCGGTCGGAGATTGATCGTCAGCGCAAAACAAAATCTGAATCAGCGGATAAAAGAGATCGAGAAGGAAGTCATTTACAACGAGTACAGCAGTACCATCGGAGAAATAATCATCGGAGAAATCTACCAGATCCGCAAGGGAGAAATTCTCGTCAATCATAACCGGAATGAGCTCGTTCTGCCGAAGAGCGAACAGATCTTCAAAGAACGGTATCGCAAAGGTGAAACAATCCGCGCAATTGTCAAGGAAGTCAGGAAGAACGCCGGTAATCCCCTTGTGATCATCTCGCGTTCCGATGCCCGTTTTCTTGCAAAGCTTTTTGAGCTTGAAATTCCCGAAATCTACGACGGGATCATTGAAATCAAGGGAATTGCGCGTGAGGGCGGCGAGCGCGCGAAAGTTGCCGTTGAATCGCATGACGACCGCATCGATGCGGTGGGCGCGTGCGTCGGCATGAAGGGCGTTCGCATTCACTCGATTGTCCGTGAGATGAGCAATGAGAACATCGATGTGATCAACTATTCCGAGGACCCCGTCGTATACATCCAGCGGGCGATGGCACCGGCAAAACTCAAGAGTGTCACGGTGGACAAGGAGAAGAAAACCGCGTCCATCCTCGTTGATAAAGATCAGGTGTCGCTGGCGATTGGACGCAATGGGCAGAATGTCCGACTCGCCTCGAAACTGACGGGTTATGAACTCAATCTTGTCAAGGAAGGAGCCGAGGAGGAATATGACATGGACCTCGCAGAGTTTCGTGAAGAGTTGGGCGAGCCGCTGTATGAGCGTATCCTCGAGGAAGGTTATGGAAATGCCCGGGATTTCATTGAAGCCCCGGCGGCAGTCCTGCTGAAGATCGACGGACTCACCGAAGAAAAGGTCGTTGCGCTGAAAGATATGATGAAACGGGAACTTGATGAAGCGGAACTCGAAGAAGAAGAGCGCGATGAGCAGCTTGACAATAATGTCCGTGAAGCGAATGCAGCAGAGCCGAAGAAAGAATCCCAACCTGAAGCAGAAAAATCTGAATGACAGATAAACCTCCGAAAAAGAAGATTTATCAGATAGCCAAGGAATTCAACGTTTCCAGTGAAACGTTGATCCAGTATCTGAAGAAGAAGGGTCATGATGTGAAGGGAATCATGAGCGTCGCTACCGACGGCATGATGCACGACATTGTCGACCATTTCAAGAAAGAAAAGGAGGTCGCCGAAAAACACCAGCGAAAAATGCAGGCCATACAGGATTCGAAAAAGAAAGTCGAATCCAGAGCTGAAGCTGCAACGGAGGAAAAGCCGAAAACGAAACCGGGACGAAAACCGAAGGAAGAAGAGAAAGAAAAATCTCAGGTTGCGTCCCCTATCGCGAAAGAAGAGCCCGCCGTCCCCGCTCCAGTAATCAAGCGAGAAGAGCCTACAATTCCGGAAACGGTCCCCGCTCCGAGTGCTGCGGAGAAGACCAAGGAGGTCTCTCCCGTCGAGGCAAAATCGACCGAGGTCCAGGAACCACCCAAGGAAGAGAAGGCAGCGGCTGCCAAGCAGAAAAAACCCGGCCGGCCAAAAGCCAAAGAAGAAAAAGTGGAGGTGATGCCTCACCTCACTCCCAAGATGGGGTTGACAATTAAAGGGAAAATTGACCTCGAAGAAATGAGCCGCGCTCATGCCGCCATTGAAAATCCTGCCGGCGAGAAAAAAGAAGCTGAACGGGCGGCCGAAGCAGAAACGAAGAAACGAAAGAAGAAACGAAAGCGCGTTCGCTCTGAAGCTGTTCCGTCGACGGTGGAAGAGGTCGATGAATTGCTCCTGAAGGCGAAGAAGAAAAAGAAATTGAAGTATAATGAGGTCGACCAGGAAGAAGTGAAGGAGGCGATCAGGCGTACTCTGGCAGAAATGGATGAGGCGACCTCCGTCGCTCAGCGAGCGGCCTTCAAACGGCGGCGCAAGGAAAAGAGGGAAGCGGAAGAGCAGAAGCATCTGGAGCGGCTTGAAAAGGAAAAGTCGATTCTCAGGGTGACGGAATTCGTGTCGGTCAACGAACTTGCCACGCTCATGCACGTCGATGTAGCCGAAGTCATCAAAAAGTGCATCGAATTAGGTCTCATGGTATCGATCAACCAGAGGCTGGATAAGGATACAATCACGCTCGTTGCCGACGAATACGGGTACCAGGTGGAATTTTTCTCCGAGCTTGCCCAGGAGGTACTCATCGAGGACATTGAGGACGAGGACGAAACTCTCGCACCGCGACCTCCCGTCGTCACCATCATGGGTCACGTCGATCACGGCAAGACATCGCTGCTTGATTATATCCGCCGGAGTAATGTCGTGGCCGGCGAAGCCGGGGGTATCACGCAGCACATCGGCGCGTATTCCGTGACGTTGGATTCGGGAAAGCGTATTACATTTCTGGACACGCCGGGTCATGAGGCGTTTACGGCAATGCGAGCACGCGGTGCCCAAATCACCGATATCGTTGTTCTGGTCGTCGCGGCAGATGATAGTGTCATGCCGCAGACGGTGGAAGCTATCAGCCATGCTCAGGCGGCCGGCGTTCCTATCGTCATCGCGATCAACAAGTGCGATAAGCCGGAAGCCAATGCCGACCGCATCCGGCAGCAGCTTGCAGAAAAGAACGTGCTCGTGGAAGAATGGGGGGGAAAATACCAATGTGTTGAACTCTCCGCGCGAACAGGAAATAATGTGGGCGTCCTTCTTGAAAAAATTCTTCTCGAAGCCGACGTTCTCGACCTCAAAGCCAACTTTCATCGAGAAGCCCGCGGTGTCATCATCGAAGCACAGGTCGATAAGGGAAAGGGAATCGTTACCACCATTCTCGTTCAGAAAGGAACGCTCATTATCGGAGATTCCTTCGTGGCGGGAATTCAGAGCGGTCGCGTTCGTGCCATGTTCGATGAGCGTGGCAATCGGACGGAAGTGGCCAAACCCTCCACGCCTGCCCAGATCCTTGGATTCGACGGGGTGCCGCAGGCGGGCGATGTCTTCGTCGTCGTTGAAGATGAACGAAAGGCCAGGGAAATCAGCCTGCGGAGACAGCAATTGAAGCGCGAACAGGATTTCAGACTCATTCGGAGTATGACGCTGAACGACATCTCGCAGAAGATACAGGAAGGCCAGGTAAAAGAGTTGAAGGTCATTGTCAAGGGTGACGTTGATGGATCGGTTGGCGCACTCGCAGATTCGCTCATGAAGATTACGCACGCGGAAGTCCGCGTTAATGTCATCATGAGTGCAGTCGGCGCGATTACGGAATCCGATGTCCTGCTCGCGGCCGCATCGAGCGCCGTGATTATAGGATTTCACGTTCGCCCGAATCTGAACGCACGCCGCCTTTCCGAACAGGAACACGTCGATATACGGCTCTACAACATCATCTATGACGCAATTGAAGAAGTGAAAAAAGCCCTCGAGGGCTTGTTGGCTCCGGAACAACGCGAAGAAGTCACGGCAACCATCGACGTTAGGGAAGTGTTCAAAATACCAAAGGTCGGCGCCATTGCCGGTTGCTATGTTCAGGACGGTAAAATCACCAGGGGGAATAAAGTCCGTGTCGTTCGCGACGGCATTGTCGTATATGAAGGCGGTCTTTCTTCCTTGAAACGATTCAAGGACGATGTCCGGGAGGTGGAGTCGGGCTTCGAATGCGGGCTTGGCCTGGAGAATTTCAATGACATCAAGGTTGGAGATACGGTCGAGGCGTACAAGATTGTTGAAACGCTGCGGAAATTAGTTTGAGGATGTTTTATGTCGATGAGAACCGAAAGAGTGGCCTCTCTGATCCGAGAGGAAGTTGGAATGTTGTTCACCCGGGAATTCCGGGACCCTCAATGCGGGTTCATTACAGTCACGGAGGTTCGCATGTCGCCCGATCTGCGAATTGCGAAGATTTATGTCAGCATTCTGGGCAACGAGGAAGTGAAACAGCGTACACTAAAAATGTTGGAGGACCGGAAACCCGAGGTACGATCGTTCGTGGGCTCGCATGTCCGCATCAAGTTCACTCCATCCATCCAGTTCTATCTTGATGATACGCTTGAGCGCGTCGAAAAGCTCAACCGGCTCCTCAAGGAGATCCACAAGAATGATGAAGAAAAAGGATCGTAGGAGTTACAGGCTCGTCGGCCTGGTGGATCTGGGTTCCGGAGCGGCAAAGTACCGGTCATGAATGTTGTTTACTCCGAAAACGATATTCTGTGTGAGCCAGACTCCATCGTCACAGTCGGAACATTCGACGGCATGCACCTGGGCCACCGGGCGATTATCGATGAAGTACTGGCGCGGGCGGAAGCTCATCACGGAAGGAGTGTCGTGCTGACGTTCACACCCCACCCGCGTGAGGTTGTCGGCAGGGGTCCGGTAGGGTACCTGTCAAGCCTGGAGGAACGGTTGGAAATTCTTGAAAGAATGGGGATAGACGCGACGCTTGTCCTCAAATTCACATATGAGTTTTCGCGATTATCGTCGCGTGAGTTTTATCAAAGGTATGTCGCACAGAGCGTTGGGGTGCGGCAGGTTGTTGTCGGGCATGACCATATGTTCGGCAAGGACCGCGAAGCAGGGGTTTTGGAACTCCAGCAGATCGGCCGGGACTTTGGATTTACGGCGGTAACCGTTCCGCCGGTAGTGGTTGACGGTGAAGTGGTGAGCAGCACGGCCATCCGTGACCACCTGATGCGAGGTGAAGTGGATCTGTCGGAACGACTGCTCGGCCGCCCGTACGCCATCCGGGGAAGGGTCGTTAAGGGGGATGGACGCGGTGCAGCGCTTGGATTCCCCACGGCGAATATTGAGCCTGAGTATCCGAATAAGCTCGTTCCGGCACCGGGCGTCTATGTCGTCCATGTCGACCTCGGCCCGAAGCGATTGAATGGAATGCTCAATATCGGGGTGCGCCCGACTTTTGGATCCGACCACCGACAAACCATTGAGGTCCATCTTTTTGATTTCGGTGATGACATTTATGGAGAACGCCTCAATGTGAGTTTCATCAAACGATTACGGGATGAAAGAAAATTTTCATCGAAAGATGATTTGACCGATCAATTGCGGCAGGATCGGCGCGAGTGTATGAAGTTGTTTGGACAAATATATCAACCATAAATCTTGCAAGGAGCAGGAAATGCCAACTACGAAGGAACAAACACAAGAACTCATGCAGAAGTACGGAAAATCGGCGAACGATTCCGGATCTCCGGAGGTTCAAATCGCTATTCTTACCGCGCGCATCATTGAGTTGTCGTCTCATCTGGAGTCGAACGTGAAAGATAATCATTCCCGTCTGGGATTGTTGAGAATGGTAAGCAAGCGGAAGAAATTGCTGGACTACCTGCACTACAAAAACGTCGAACGCTATAAGAAAATTATTCAAGAATTAGATCTACGAAAGTAACATAATCTGCACTAAGCAGCAATGAATGTAACACGTATGTTAGGAATATACCTTCATGGTTATAACGAAAGAAGTTGAAATCGGTGGACAGATGTTTTCCATCGAGACGGGCAAATTGGCCAAGCAAGCCGATGGCGCCGTAATGGTGCGTTACGCAGATACGATGATCCTGGCGACCGTCGTATCCAGCAAAGAGGTAGTGGAAGGCCAGGATTTTTTCCCTCTCCAGGTTGAATACAGGGAAAAAACCGCGGCGGCGGGAAAAATCCCCGGTGGCTTTCTGAAGCGGGAAGGACGACCATCAGAGAAGGAAATACTCTCAGCGAGATTGATCGACCGTCCCATACGGCCAATGTTTTCGGAGGGATTCAATAGTGAAACGCAGATCATTGTCACCGTTTTTTCATCCGACCAGCAGCATGATGCCGACAATCTCGGGGCCGTCGGCGCTTCGGCCGCACTAATGATCTCCGATGTGCCGTTCAATGGACCGATCGGGCAGGTCCGCGTGGGGAGAATCGAGGGCAAGTTTGTCATTAACCCGACCTTTGCCCAGCTGGAAACGAGCGATATGGATGTAACCGTCGCCGGAACCAGGGATTCGATCCTCATGGTCGAAGGTGAGGGAAAAGAAATCTCAGAGCAGGAGATAGTCGACGCGCTAAAATTCGCTCAGGAATATATCCTCAAACTCTGCGAGATCCAGCTTCAATTACAAAAGGAGTGCAACAGGGCGAAGAGAACTGTCGCTGCCAACCCGTTGAAAAAGGAACTGGCTGAAATTGTCTCGAGAATCGCCCGTGAAAAGATCCGTGCCGTAACGAACCGGGTTCTCGACAAGGACACCCGGAGCAAATCTAACGAAGAGATTCATACGGCAGCGTACGAAGCCATGAAGACGGAAGTTGCTTCCGCCAAGCTGACGCTCGATGAGATGGAGAAAGCGCTGTTCAGTGAAAGTCCGGCAGCCTTCATCGAGTCGAAGAAACACCTCGTCTCCGAAATTCTTCATGACATTGAATACGAAGAGATGCGGGAAATGATCCTGAAAAACGGGAAGCGCCTGGATGGCCGGGGTGTCACCGATATACGTCCGATTAGTTGTGAAGTCGGAGTGCTGCCGAGAACACACGGCTCAGCCCTGTTCACACGTGGTGAAACGCAAAGTCTCACGACCGTTACACTTGGCACGAAGATGGACGAACAGATGCTCGACGGGCTTCTTCCCGAAACGAGCAAACGGTTCATGCTGCACTATAATTTTCCTCCATACTCGGTCGGTGAAGTGCGCAGAATTGGAAATCCTAGCCGCCGGGAAATCGGACACGGGAATTTGGCCGAACGTTCGCTGAGAAGCCTTCTTCCCGCGGAGCTGGACTTCCCGTACACGATCCGCATCGTTTCAGATATTCTTGAATCGAACGGCTCATCGTCGATGGCGACGATATGCGCGGGGACCTTGTCCCTGATGGATGCGGGCGTTCCCATGAAAAAACCCGTGGCGGGCATTGCCATGGGGCTTATCAAGGAAGCCGACAAAGTTGCAATCCTCAGCGATATTCTGGGCAACGAAGACCACCTTGGCGACATGGATTTCAAGGTCGCCGGTACAAGGGATGGCGTCACCGGTTTCCAGATGGATATCAAAATTCAGGGAATTACGTTCGACATTTTTGAGAGGGCGCTTGCCCAGGCGAAAGCCGGCAGGTTGCATATTCTCGATATCATGACGCAAACACTCGACCAGCCCCGGAAGGAATTGTCGAGCTACGCGCCACGGTTGACCACCATTAAAATTCCAGTCGATATGATCGGTTCCGTCATCGGACCGGGCGGGAAGGTGATCCGCGGAATTGTAAAGGACACCGGAGCAGAAATCAATATCGAGGACGATGGAACGGTCGTTATCGCATCCGTCAGCTCCGAAGGGAGTGAAAAGGCGTTGGCGATCATTAACAAGATCATTGAGGTGCCCGAAGTGGGGAAAACCTACCACGGAAAAGTGACCCGCGTCATGGAGTTCGGCGCCTTCGTCGAGTTTCTCCCGGGAAGAGAAGGTCTCGTTCACATATCCCACATCGATACGAATCGGGTGAATAAAGTTACCGACGTTCTCAATGTCGGCGACGAGCTGGACATCAAACTGATCAAGAAAGATGAAGAGGGCCGGTATAATCTGAGCCGGAAGGCGCTCATGCCCGGATACGACGCGGAGAAGGAAGCCCAGCGGGAAGCCGAACGTAGAAGTGAACGGGGAGACCGGCGTCCGGGTGGGCACCGTCGCGAAGGCGGCGGACATCGGGGCGGTCCACCACACCGGGATTAAGATTCAGCCGTGCGAGCATGCCGCTCCGTTAGAGGAGCGGCATGGCGTTCGCCGGCCGGTGAGTACTGGTGTTACTCGACAGTTAACCAAGGCGAATGATCTGGTGCTTGAAGCTGTCGATCTGCAGTTCATTCATCAGGTGCCCGACAAATTCCACGCCGTGCTTGTTCATGAAGTAGATGATATTCAACTCCCTTTCCTGGAAGTTTCCGTTCGGGAAGATGCTGTTAGCGACCCGCGAGACCTGGCGGAGAGCAATTTCATGCTTTCGTTTCTGGGCGTCAATCGTTTTTTCCTTCAGAACCTGAAGGTGAGAATCGATTTTTGACTTTGTCGTCTCAAGAGCACCGAGAAGCGTAGAGTCGATATAATTCAATCCGAACTTCATTTCATTTGTCAATTCTCCGATGCGTTTCGATGCGTCGCCGAACAGGTCTTCGATTTTCACCTCGGAGACCATCTCAATGACCTTCCGGTTCACGTTTTCCGGATTGCCGAAGAATTCCAGTAATTCGAGTTCGTATTTTTCCAGCGTCTTGTCGTGCTTTGCCTCCAGAATCGTCGCGCTTGCCCGCGGGTAGATCATCGGCATTGCAACTTCGAAATACTGATACACCGATTTCAATTGAGCGAAGTATGCAATTTCCGAAGGACCTCCAACGTAAACGAGTGTAGGCAGAATCGTGTCCTGGCAAATGGGCCTCAGGACGACATTCGCGCTGAATAGTTCAGGGGTCTCGTCAGCAAGTCGCAGGAGTTCATCCCTCTGAAAATACTGCCGGGTTCCTTTAAGACTGAAATCCTGCTCCCGGGGTTCAATGAGATATCTTCCATTCTTGTGAAAGAGGAAGAGGTTGAGCGCCTTCGGTTTGATTTGTGCGTGATACTCCGCTTCAAGAGCCGCACTGCGCCCGATAATGACCTGAGACAGTTTCGGATAGTCAGCTATTTCCTTTTTAAAGAGGGGCGCAAGCAGGCGTTTCACGCGATTGTCATTGGAAGAAATGAACACCAGTCCGGATGAGCCGAATAATTGATTCATTAAGCCGGCAAAGGCTGCAGTGAAGGTCGTTCCAGGTTTATACGCCTGTTGAAGTAAATCCAGCAGAGGTTTCTTGAATTCACTGTGCGGGAGAATGCTCTGGATTTGCTCAAGAAAGGTCTGAATCTGGCTGTCGAGCATGATACTCCCAACCGCTCCGATGTTTCTATCGAGCGGTTTCCCTTCAATGAGGTATTCCACCGCCACCGGGGCATGGTCGGCATTCAGGAGACCGATTTTGTTCACCTCCTCAAAGTCGTGGTCCTCGATTCTTCGAGCCAGAATACCGGCACGAATGTGTAGTCCGGAAATGTCGTGCCGAGCCGCTCGGCAAGTTTGATGGTGGTAATTGTCTTGTAAATCGTGTACATCGGTCCGGTCAAAATTCCGACCTGCTGACCCGTGACGACTGCAACGGTTTTCTCCTCCCCGAGCTTGCGGATGTTTTCAATCGCACGTTCATGGGGGCCAAAGGTGCGGTTCTGGTCGAGCAGAATTTCGACCAGCTCCGTCCTGTGCTGAAATCGCTGGCAAATTCTTCCGGCAGCAACGCCGAGTTGCTGAAGGTTGTGGAAATCACTCTCGAAGTAGCTTTGAACCTTCGGAAATTGGTTCACGTAGTCGAGAAAGAGCTTTGAAAATCCACCCGCCGAGTGGGGAAGATCGTGGTAGTTTATCCAATTTGATTCGTTCATGGCCCTGTGAATGTCTGGTGAGTGTTGGAGAATATACTCTTTCATGTCCATATATGCAAAACATTCTATGCTTTGACGCCGGCGGCGGCCGCAAGCCCTTACGAATCAAGAATTATTCCAATGCCGGTGCGTGGGAGGGAGGGGAACACTAATCAATCTGCTTGTGAGGGCTCATGGTCTGTGTTCAGTGCACAAAAATATGTTCGGGGACGTACAGTCGCGTACCGACTCTTGATGATTGAACATTAAGACTGAATTAAGGAGAATTTAGTCTGATTTGTTGACAAATATCAGATTTTTTGCTATATTTTTACTCCGAGCGCCAAACGGAATTCTAATTGGGCACTTGGTTCACGAGGTTTACTGTACATATTTTAATCATTGACGGAATGAGTGATTCAGACGATTCCAAGGCTCCGGCAGACAGCGCTGTGCCGTCTGTGAAGGAGGAAAAGCCTCAACGGGCAGTTGCCGCACCCGCAGTCGCTCCGAAAAAACCAAAACAGGATCGGGCCCCCGAAGACGATCCAGGCATCTGGCGTATAAACCGGCGCAATTTTCTTACAGTGGCGGGCTGGGGGGCATTTTTCGTTTTTCTGGCTACGTCGACGGTGGCCACTCTTCGCATGATGTTTCCCCGTGTTCTCTACGAGCCTCCGTCTGCGTTCAAGGCCGGTCTTCCGGACGATTATCGGGTAGGCGAGGTCAGCGAAAAGTACAAGGATGATTATCGTGTGTGGATTGTTCGGGAAGCGGAAGGGTTCTATGCGTTATCGGCGATCTGCACACATCTGGGTTGCACGCCGCGATGGCTCGAAGCCGACAATAAATTCAAGTGTCCCTGTCATGGAAGCGGTTACAGAAAATCCGGGATCAACTTTGAAGGTCCGGCGCCGCGTCCGCTCGAGCGTCTCAAGATATCTCTCGGCGATGATGGCCAGATTCTGGTCGACCGGAACATAAAATTTCGATTCGAGAATGGCGACTGGACGAAACCCGAGGCATTTCTCCCGTATTCGGCCTAACAAAGGATCATTGGTGAAAGAATTCGATGTTTAAGATTCGAGAGAAGTTGCAAAAAACCGAAGTCTGGAAATCGATTTTCCGGCACAACTACCAGGACACGAACCGAAATCGCGCGCTCCAGCTCGTCGACAACGTCTGGCTCCATCTCCATCCCGTTCGTATCTCGCGTCACGCAACGAACATCGGCTTCACGTGGGGCATGGGGGGAATCACCTTCCTTCTTTTCCTCGTCCTCACGATTACCGGCGTCATCCTGATGTTCTATTATCGTCCTGCCGCTGAATACGCCTATGAAGACATGAAGTACCTGATGAACGACGTGGCCTTCGGTCCACTCATCCGCAACATGCATCGTTGGGCGGCGCATGCGATGGTGATTACGGTGATGCTCCATATGTTCAGGGTTTTTCTTACCGGTTCCTACAAACCGCCGAGACAATTCAACTGGTCGGTGGGTGTAATACTCCTCGTCCTTACACTCCTCTTGAGTTTCACCGGATACCTGCTCCCGTGGGACCAGCTTGCAATATGGGCTGTCACGGTCGGCACGAACATGGCCCGGGCGACTCCTCTCCTGGGTCACGAGGGCCCGTTCGGTCCGCAGCTGGGGATGCGTATCGATAATGACATCCGATTCGTCCTCCTGGGAGGCACGCAGGTCGGGCCTCCGACGCTTCTCCGCTTTTACGTCGGACATTGTATCTTCCTGCCGATCATCGCCTCCATCTTCATGATTGTCCATTTCTGGAGGATCAGAAAAGACGGTGGTATCTCCGGTCCCAGCCCGAACGGAAAAGAATAGGGTAATGTTAGCATGAATAATCTCTGGAAAATCGTATCGAAGCCGGACAACATTCCAATCGTGATGTTGTTGGTGCTGGTGATCGCGTACACCCTGTGGTACTTCAAGAAAGCATTGAAGAACGACCGCCAGGGGTTCATCGATGAAGAGAAGATGAGCGACAAGGTTCAAGTATGGCCAAACCTCGTCCGGGTGGAGTTCCTTGCGGCATTGCTCGTGATGGTCATCCTCGTGTTCTGGTCCTTTTTGATCGATGCTCCTCTTGAGGAAGCGGCAAATCCGACACTCACCCCGAATCCTTCGAAAGCTCCCTGGTACTTTCTCGGCCTTCAGGAGATGCTGGTGTATTTCGACCCGTGGATCGCCGGAGTTGTCCTTCCCACGTTCATCATTCTTGGACTGATGGCGATTCCATACATCGACATCAATGAAAAGGGAAACGGATACTACACATTCAAAGAACGCAAGTTTTCGGTGGTAACCTTTACATTCGGATTTCTGGTTTTGTGGGTTTCACTCATTGCGATAGGCACGTTCTGGCGTGGTCCCGGGTGGTATTTCTTTTCCCCCTGGGAACCATGGGATACGCACCGCATTGTATCACTGACAAATGTCGACCTGTCTGAATTTGTCGGCATTCACACCCGGATGGCGGACAATAGTCTGAACCCTGCCGCCTTCATCTTTGGCGCCGTCTTTGTCATAGGATATTATACGCTCATCCCGCTGTACTGGTTGTGGAAAAAGAATACCGGCCTGATGAAAAAACTCGGGGTGTTGCGATACAGCATTGTAGCTTTTCTTTTCCTGACAATGATGTCCCTGCCGATCAAAATGATCTTGCGAATCGGTTTTAATATCAAGTACATCTGGGTCACTCCCTGGTTTAATATTTAACGTATCATCGATCCCATCTCATGAAGGGCTTATTCCAATTCTTTACACGAAGGGCTCAAACGCCTGTTGAAGCCCGAGACTACGGCAAGATCTATCTGTTATTGTCTCTACTGTTGTTCATCGGAACGATATGGGCTGTCGTGAACGAAGTTACGACACGCCGGCCATGGAAAGACTATCAGGATCGATACCTTACCCTGAGCGAACAAAAATGGAATGACCGGTTGAAAGATGCGTATTCGTCGTTCGATTCCGCCGCTTATCAGCAGCTGAAGGTCGAGCTGAATTCCGCTGAGGCCGCTCTGCAATCGAAGGAATACATGGAGGCCAAATCCGGAATCAACACAATTGAAGAACAACTCCTGGATGCCAGCCGCGATTTTACATTCGCAAAAAGCCGATCCGACGAAGCGTACTATTTCTGGAAGAAATCGATCCACGAAGGTGAAGAAGACCAGGGCTGGAAGAAGAAGGTGGATGAATACGGCCTGCAAATGAGCAAGTTTAATGCGAGGGTAGAAGACCTGACCGCCCGGGAAGATTCTCTCAAGAAGATTGTGTCTTCCTATGACAGGATCGTCAAAGGGGTTCGCTCCAAAGTCAAGCCTCTGTTCACGGCGATCGACAATGCCAGGACCAAGTTAAATCGTGTTCTGGCCTCAACGGTGAAGATACGGCAGGTCATGGTCAACGATTTCGACAGGACGAATTTCGGAACTCGCAAAGCTCGCATCGACCGTTGCCAGACCTGCCACATGGGTTGGAACGACGACAACATGGATGATGCCCCGCAGCCATTCACGAAGCACCCGTTGCAGGAGTTGTTGAAAATCCATGATCCTGAAACTTTCGGCTGCACCCCGTGTCACCGTGGACAGGGACCGGCGCTCACTGCCGGCATGGCGCACGGTGATGCTGACAAATACTGGGAATGGCCGCTCCTCAAGGGCAAGGAAGTGTATGCCTCCTGCAATAGCTGTCATTGGAATGAACTCTACGTCAAATACGGCGACCGCATCAACAAGGCGAAACAACTCCTGGTTGAATCGGGTTGCTTCGGATGCCATGAAATCAAAGGCTATACGGACGTGGCGAAAATCGCACCGGAGCTTAATCAGCTTCTTGCGAAAACACGTCCGGAATGGATTTTCCGGTGGGTTCGCAATCCGAAAGACTATAATCCCCACACGCGTATGCCAAACTTCCGATTCGACGACGAACAGGCGGAAGCAATCACAGCCTATCTCACAAATGTTGCAAAGGATAATCCGTATCACGCTCAGAAGGGGATTGGCTCCGGTGGAAACCCCGAGAAGGGGAAGGGTCTCGTCGAGAACATAGGCTGCAAGGGATGCCACGTTATCGGCGACGACACACGCATGCGTCAGGCGCGCGAGACGAGTTATGATATCGCGCCGGAGCTCACCCGGGCCGGAAGCAAGCTCGACCCCGACTGGATGTTTGAATGGGTTAAGAATCCGCGGCATTTCCGGCCCGATGCGCGGATGCCGAATCTTCGTCTAACCGACCAGGAAGCTCACGATGTGGTTGCATATCTGACGACGCTCAAGGACAATCGACATTTTGAACAAAAAACTCTGAGCCTGGATGATCCTGCCAAGGTGAAAATGGGGGAGAAGCTCATTCGCGAGTACGGTTGCCACGGCTGTCACGCAATCAAAGGAATGGAGAAAGAAGGAAGAGTGAGTGTCGACCTGGCGAACATCGGGCGAAAGCGCATGGATGAAATCGATTTCGGCGATACAAAAATCCCCCACACGTGGGATGATTGGATATTCAACAAGGTCAAGGATGCCCGGGTGTATGCAACCGACCGTATAGCATCGAAAATGCCGGTGTTCGCATTAGCAGACAGCGAGATTGTGATCCTTCGAACGCTCCTGCGCGGTTTTACCAAAGACACTCCCGAGGCGGATTATCAGAAACCCTATGACAGAACTGAGCAGGCGCTCGAAGCCGGCCGGAAGATAACCGAGTATTACAACTGCATCAACTGCCACCAGATTGAAGAAATGGGAGGTGCAATCAAGGCTTTGACCGATGATGAGGGAATGGCCCCTCCGTTGCTTCGGCCCGAGGGCGTGAAAGTACAGGAAGTCTGGCTTCATGATTTTCTGAAAGGTCCGACGCCAATCCGCCCCTGGCTGAGCTTCCGGATGCCGACCTTTGGCCTGACAGACTCGGAAATTACGACGATCACGAGATACTTCCTCGCAATTCACAAGAAGGAGATCGAGATTCGGGATTACCGTTCCTTCCAGCCGGATCCGCAATACGTAACAGTGGGGAAGAAGCTCTTCGACGAGTTTCAATGCTTAAGTTGCCATTACACAGGCCGGATTCCGGAAGGGAAAACTCCGTCCGACCTTGCGCCCAACCTTGTGATGGCAAAGAATAGGTTGAAGCCTGACTGGATCTTAGACTGGCTGAGCGATCCAATGGCTATTCAACCCGGAGCAAGGATGCCTTCATTTTTCCCTGACATGCAGTCGCCGGAGCCTGACATCCTACACGGAAATGCTAAAGAACAGATCCACGCTTTGCGAGATTATGTTTTGACGATTGGAAAGCAGTAGCTAAGTGCGACTCACTTGCGGAAGTGAGTCGCACCTTGGGAAAATCATTTGATCTTCTCGATTACTCCCGTCAGCAACTCCACAAATGTCTCCTTCACATTGTTTGCTACTTCCGTAACCTCGAGGTGCGAGAGTCTTCCGTCGTTGATGCCGGTTGCCAGGTTTGTGATACAGGAGATGCCCGCGACGCGAATGCCAAGCGCCGCGGCAAGGCTTACTTCATTGACGGTCGACATCCCCACCGCATCGCATCCTATTCTCTGTACCATCTCGATCTCAGCCGAAGTTTCATAGGAGGGACCCTTCAGACCGCAATACACTCCTTCTTGCAGCAAAATCCTCTTGTTGCCTGCGACGGATTTGATTTGCGCCTGCAGATGCCGATCATAAATTTCTTGTGTTGCATGAACGCCTGATGGGTGCTCACATGGGTTTTCGAAAGTCAAATTGACCTGGTCGGTGATCAACATCAAGTCTCCCGGCGAAAATGTGCGATTAACCGCTCCCGCAGCGTTCGTTACAATGAGAATCCGGATTCCTAATTCGTGAGCCACACGAATAGGGTACAGGACGGGGTCTAAATCTCCCGTCTCGTAAAAATGTATCCTTCCCTGGAACGCGAGAAGTGGAACATTGCCGAGTCTTCCAAAAATGAGTTTTCCTTCGTGGCCCTCGACAGTCGAAAGCGGATAGTGTGGGATGGCCGAACTTTTAATGATGTTTTTTGAAGATAAAGCACCGGCGAGGACTCCGAGTCCCGAACCAAAAATCACGGCGATCTTCGGTCGTAGTTTGGTTTTTGACCGCAGGAAATGGATGGTCTCATTGATTCTCTGGTCCTTCTGTTCCTTCATATTTGTTTCCCTTCTCCTCTTCTCCGATTAAGTGGCGGTCTCAACTATTCTCATATGGAATACCATCTGCCGCAGGCGGGGTGGACTTGCCGATGAATCCCGCAAGGACGACCATTGTGAGGACATACGGGATCATCTGGACAAACTGGGTTGCCGCGAAACTACCCTGGAGCTGAATTGTCAGACTTTCCGCAAATCCGAAGAGAAGGCATGCACCCACAGCTCCGATTGGTTTCCATTTGCCGATGATCATCGCCGCAAGAGCAATGAATCCGCGCCCCGCTGATATTCCATCGGTGAAACTATGTTGATCAAGCGCCAACCACGAGCCGCCTAATCCGGCCAATGCCCCGCTGATGAGAACGCCTGCGTACCGAAGTCCGGAGACGCTCAAGCCCAATGTCTCGACTGCTGCCGGGTGTTCGCCCACGGCCCGCAGGCGCAGACCGAAGCGGGTCTTATACATGACAAAGTGCGAAAGTAGTGCAAGGAACACGGTGCCGACAATGAAGGGGTTGAGTATGGGGATGCTTGACAAAACGCCCCATTCCTCGATGCCCGGAATTCGGGTCGAGTTGCTCGAGCTGTTGAAAATCAGCTGGCATGAAAATTTTGTGATCCCCAGCGCCAACAGGTTGATGGCAATCCCGCTGACGATTTGGTCGGTTTTGAAGGTCACCGAGGTCACGCAGTGAAGAAGCGCCGTTAACATGCCCGCAGCTACACCGCAGAGAATTCCAACGATCGGGTCATGAGAATAATACGTGCCGACCGTCGTGGCGAAGGCGCCAATGAGCAGAATTCCCTCGAGTGCGATGTTAACGACTCCGCCCCTCTCGCTGAACGTCGCGCCGAGGGCAGGCAGGGCGTACGGAACAGAGATCCTCAGGGTCTGTGCAACAAACGCAAAGCTCAAGAGAGAATCAAGCATGAACAGTCTCCACCGGCCTGTTCATGATTTTAATCCACCGGTCGAATAGCTTTGTGAGGACAATGACAAAAAGTATGATAATCGCCTGCAGGATATTCACCAATTCCTTCGGAACGATAGTGTTGATGGTGAGGCTTCCGTATTCAAGTACTCCGAAGAAAAGCGATGCGACTATAATCCCGATAGGATGGTTCCTTCCTAACAAGGCGGCTGCAATTCCGATAAAACCCACTCCTTCCGAAAACCCGAGCTCGAAATAGTGCTTGTACCCAAGGACAAAATTGCTTCCTACAAGTCCGGCAAAGGCGCCGGCCATCGTCATCGCCATAATTGTGCGCCGGGAGACATCAATACCACCATAGCTGGCGGCGGTGATACTCAGGCCAACGGCACGGAGCTCGTACCCTTGCCTCGTTTTCCAGAGAAAATAGTACAGAAACGCGCAGGCGAGAAAGGCGATGACAAGACTCAAATTCACGGGGGATCCTTTGAAAATAGCAGAGAGTTGATCCAGACGCATCAACTCCGCTTTGTCCGATATCGAAGGCGTGTGGACGGTTGCAGGTACGGCAAAGATATTGTTCACGAGGTAGCTTATCAACGCCGCAGCTATGAAATTCATCATGATAGTATTGATCACCTCGTGCGCGCCGAATTTTGCCTTCAGTACGCCCGGTATTGCTCCCCAGACAGCACCGCCGAGCATTCCACCGAAAACACAAAGAGGAAGAAGAAGAACGGCGGGCAACGACGTAAAAGTGAATCCAATCCATGCCGTCACGAACGAACCGATATACAGCTGTCCTTCTGCACCGATATTGAAGAGTCCAGCCCGAAAAGCGATAGCAGCGGAAAGGCCTGTAAACATCAAAGGAGTTGCCTTGAAGAGGATCTGGCCGATGCCGTAGGGGTTCCCAAGTGTTTCAGAGAAGAACATGCCGTACACCGCAAGCGGGTCCTTTCCTATGATGAGTATAAACACTCCACAGACAATGAATGCCAGAACGAGCGAAAGGGTAGGGCCGAGGAGCTGAAGCAGTATGTTTCTAAGCTTCTTCAACGGATTCGACCTGAACGATATTCCTGTGTGAAACGGGCGGCATGATTTTAACTTGCTTTTCGCTTAGCCCCCGTCATGTACAGGCCAAGCTCCCGTTCAGATGTTTCTTTCGCGTTCACCGTTATGGTAATTTCGCCCTGGAACATTACCGAAATTCGATCTGAAATGGAGAGAAGTTCAGAGAGATCCGAAGAGACGAGCAGAATTGCTTTGCCCTTGTCTCGTTCGGAAAGAAGTGTTTGATGGACAAAGTGTGTCGCATTGATATCAAGACCTCTTGTCGGCTGGCTGACGACGAGCAAGGGGGCATTCTTCGATATCTCCCTGGCGATCACGATTTTTTGTTGATTGCCGCCTGAAAGTTCACGAGCCGTCTGTTTCCTGTCAGCCGTGCGAATGTCATACTGTGCTATCATTCGTAACGTATAAGTGTCTAGCGCGCCAGCCCGAAGCTTAAGGAATGAAGAATACACGGGTTCACGTTGGCGCCCAAGAAGAAAGTTCTCGGCGATCGTAAAATCCAGCACGAGTCCATGCTTGTGGCGGTCTTCGGGAATATGCGCGATGGAGGGTTTGTGTCGGGCGATTTCAGCGCCGCTGATCCTGACCGCACCTCCTGTCATGCGACGCAATCCCGTGAGAACCTGCACCAGCTCACTTTGTCCGTTTCCTTCGACTGCCGCGATGCCCAGCACTTCGCCGCTGAAAATGGAGAGCGTGATGTCCCGAAGCGCGGGCAATTCTTTGTCGTTCAGCGCACAGAGACTCTCGATTGACAACACCGGCTCCCGCGTCGCAGGGGGATTGGATGCCATAGGGATTGGTTTCCCGGGAGAGGATATTGAATGGTCAACCTCCTGTCCGACCATCATTCGCGCAATCTGATCTTTGGTAGTGGACTCGGTGGCCAAGTGGCCGATCACTTTACCGCGACGCATTACAGTTACACGATCACTTATTGCCATTACTTCGGCGAGTTTGTGCGTAATGAAAACGACTGTCTTCTGTTGCTCCCTCATCCTTCTGAGTATCGCGAAAAGCTCTTCTATTTCATGCGGTGTGAGCACGGCAGTTGGCTCGTCCAGGATAAGAATCTCTGCGTTACGGTAAAGAACTTTCAGGATTTCCACCCGTTGCTGCATGCCTACTGAGAGATTCTCGATCCGTTCCTTGGGGTCGATATTGAAATGATACGTCGTGGAAAGACGGTTGACATCTTCCTCAGCCCGGCCGGTGTCCAGGATTTGTCCTACCCGCGTCGGTTCCATTCCGAGGATGATATTCTCAGCGACGGTGAGAGGGGGGATGAGCATGAAATGCTGGTGCACCATGCCGATGCCGCAAGATATTGCATTGGCCGGGCTTTGGACAGATTGCTTGTGTCCATTTATGAAAATGGAGCCGCTTTCCGGAGCATGAATGCCGTAAAGAATCTTCATCAGCGTTGATTTCCCGGCTCCGTTCTCCCCTACGAGAGCATGGATCTGGCCTTTTTCAACTGCAAGATTGACGCAGTCGTTGGCCTTCACGCCGCCAAAATACTTGGTAATATCTTGCATCTGAAAAGCCAGCATGGAAGGAAGCAGTAGGCGAGAGATTATCGGTCAGGAACTGGGATGGCTCCCGAGATTATCTTATCTCGGATTTCTTCGACTTGTGCATGAACGGTTTCTGGAATCAATGCCTTATTATTATTGTCGTAGACGTAATCTACACCCTTTGACTTCAAGCCAAAAATTGCAGCAACACCGCCCTTGAAAGTCCCTTCCTTGGTGTTCCTGACGGTCTCAGAAATCGTGTTCTCCACGATTTTGGTCATGCTGGTGAGCACATAGCCTGGCGCCTCGTGGAATTGGTCGGAATCGACTCCAATTGCAAGTTTGTGCGTTTCTCTTGCTGCCTCAAAGAGCCCTAACCCTGTGACGCCGGAAGCATGATAGATAATGTCGGCTCCTTGAGAATACTGCCCCAGCCCGAGCTCTTTGCCCTTGCCGGGGTTCTTAAATGCTTCTCCGGTGACGCCGGCATAAGCAATGAGCACTTTGCACGACGGATTGACGTACTTTGCGCCTGCAACATAACCAACTTCGAATTTTTTGATGAGAGGCGACTGCATCCCTCCGATAAAACCGATAATTTTGGTTTTCGACATCAATGCTGCCAGTGCGCCGACAAGGAAAGAACCTTCTTCTTCTTTGAATTCAAGTGCAACGAGGTTTGGCGGAATAACCTTGGTGCTATCAAACGTATAATCGACGCAGGCGAAATTCTTGTCGGGGAACTCCCGGGCTATATTCGTGATATCATCCGTGAAAATGAACCCGATGCCGAAAATCAGCCGGATATCAGGCCGGTTGGCCAGCTGCCGGAGCGCTGTTTCCCGGTCGGCTCCCGGTCCTGGCTCGATGTATTCAAAATCAACTCCCAGTTCCTTCTTTGCCCTCTCCAAACCCCTATACGCGGCATCGTTAAAGGATTTATCGCCCCTGCCGCCAACGTCGAAGACGAGTCCGACCTTCCACGCACCCTGTATCTCCTGCTGGGGCTGTTTCTTGGCGCATCCCACAAGCGAGAGGAGGCAAGTAACAGCGAGGAGGATAGTTCTAAGAGACTTCATTTGTGTGGCATTGGTTCTCATTCGATGGGAGGGTCAAAGCATCTTCTGCAGCGAGCTTCGTACACTTCGCGTGCTCCCACGACTACGAGTTCCTGTTGTTTGGTGATCCGTTGGGTTCGGTCTGCCGGATTCCCGCACTTCATGCAAATAGCCAGCGTCTTAGTAATATACTCGGCGACGGCGAGGAGGTGGGGCATAGGCTCAAACGGCCTTCCCCTGTAGTCCTGATCCAGGCCTGCGACAATTACTCGTTTCCCACTTCCAGCTAATTCTTCACACACTCCTACCAGATCGGGAGAAAAGAACTGACCCTCATCAATACCTATCACTTGAGCATTTTTTGCTAATGACAAGATATCTTTGGGATTATCGACTCTAACCGAAGAAAGAGATTGTTCATTGTGTGACACAATGTGGGTCGAGCTGTAGCGATTGTCGATCTGAGGCTTGAAGATAACTACATCCTGTTTAGCTATCTGAGCACGCCGTAGCCGACGGATCAGCTCTTCCGTCTTACCGCTGAACATGCATCCTGTAATCACTTCAATCCAGCCGGTATCTTTAGGCATATTGTGCAGAGTTACGACATCCATGACAAGGTTTTTCCTCTATTATCTTAGTTCTCGGTCATCGAACGGCAGGGGCAGGAGATCAGCCATCTTGATCACTTTTGTCGCGCCTTTCTTGTTGGACAGAACGACATCGATATTCCCGGCAAGATCTTGTATAACCTGTCTGCATGCTCCGCACGGTGAGATGAAATCCTTTGCATCAGAGGCGATGGCAATTGCCTTGAAGCTCTTCTGGGATTCTGAGACGGCCTTAAAGAGCGCGGTGCGTTCTGCACATATCGTGAGACTGAACGAGCTACTTTCAATGTTGCAACCGGTGTAAATCTTGCCGGAGGACGTCAAGAGAGCGGCACCCACCCGAAAGTCTGAGTATGGCGAGTGTGATCGATTCTTAGCTTCAACGGCTGCCTTGACGAGAGGGGCGTACTTATCGGCGTGTCTTTTTAGTTTCATACGGCTTGGAATATAGAGAGAATTAAGGAGAGAATCAAGAAAAGGCGAGGCAACATGCCTGAACCCGGTGCGAATTGTGCAGTTCAGGTCGGAAATGAGAGGGTAGGTCAGGAGTTTTCCCCAACATCCCACATTCTTTCTGATGTCCGGTATAATCGAGGGAAAAGATCTCGAATACTTTCAAGTCAATTCTACATCTCATGCCCTAACAAGTGATATTTTAGTGAGTTCCGGCGGACAATTAAGTCGCACTGGAACACCAACTGTCCCGATTCCCCTGGAAACGTACATGTGTGATGAACCGATCGAATAGAGTCCGGCAACGTATGGCGATACCATGCGGGCAGGCGCTATCACGTCTCCACCGATTCGGGCAAAAACAATCTGGCCGCCGTGCGTGTGTCCGGAGAGTGTCAGATCAATTTTTTGTTCAGCAGCCTGCGGAAAGAAGTATGGACGGTGAGCCAGGAGAATTTTGGGATTTCTCTGGTCTGCTCCCGCCACCTCTTTCGCAATCAATCTCCTGGCATGGAGAGGGTTTCCCAGATCATCAATGCCCACGAGTTCGAGCTCTTTCCCGTTATGTTCGATTGTCAGGCGACTATTACGGAGAAGGTTGATGCCGCAGGAGTTCACTTCCCTTGCGACAATCTCTACATTCTTCGTGAAATAGTCATGATTTCCGAGAACTCCATAGACCCCGCGGGGGGCTTTCAGTGTGGAGAAAGCTTCTGCAAAAGGATACACTTCTTCGACCAAACTGTTGACGAAGTCACCTACGACTGCCAGCATGTCGGCATTCAGTGAGTTCAATGCCACTGCGTATTCCTCCATTTGACTTCTGGACATAAAAATACTCGAGTGAATATCACTTAGCAGGCCAATCGTGAATCCCTGGAGCTCATCCGGCAGGTTTGTGATGGGAACGTCGACGTGTGAAATTTCGAATCTGTTGTTCCGGATAATGCCAAGAGTCGTAGTTGCAAATGCAGCTCCCGCAAGCACCGTGACCCCCTGGCGAAGGATTTTTCTCCGCTTCACATCGACGGGGTGGGTGAGCACATTCCGGGTTTCATTTTTCTTTCTTGAGAGCCCCCTCCAGAGCCATGCAACGGAAAGAAAGGGAAGTTGAAGCAGCCTTCCGGCTGCGATGAAGAGAAAGAGGAAAAGAAGGGAGTAGTGCCACACGTAAAACGGGTATACCGCGACGACCATGAACCACTCCGGCAATGATACGACGTTGGGGTGCCAGAGCAGGGTTATGATCATTGGCAGATTAAAGATGATAAAAACGAATCTCGTGAGGGTCTTCATCCATGCCGGTTTGTGATTGGATTCAAGATACTGCATCACCTTCAGGTAGAAAAAGCACTGAACGACCGCAACGAGCCCTGTCATCAGCATCCGAAAGACGGCCAGATATCGCCAACCGCTCATGCTTAATTGCTGATTAATTTCGGTGACGCGAACATTCGACTGCTTGAGACAAATATGGAGACCAGTGGATTCGCCGACGAGCGCGCGGTGCAACCGAGTGCGGTGATCCGACGCGCACGGAGGACAGTAAACGCAGTTTTGCGTGTGCTCTGGGAGAATTGCAGGACGTTTAGGCCCTTCTATTTCCTGCCCTCAATCCCAATATAAGGATTTGTTTTACGTTTGCAACTCAGGAACACTTGTTGTTCACTGAGGGATTTCATATATTCTAAATTGAAAACAAAATATGTGCATGATGACAATCGAAGTTGGCAAAATCATTCGTTCCGGTTGGGTCAAAAAAATATTTCTTGTCCTTGCGCTTTTTGTCCTTATTTTCTTTGTTTGCAATGACCTGTTGATGCCGTGGTATGTGAACCAGGGCGGCCAGGTCCTGGTTCCTTCGGTCGTGGGTGTGCGCTTTGAAGCCGCACAACGCACACTGGACTCGATAGGACTGATCCCGCGCCAGGGCGATCTGAGAACGGACAGAGAGTACCCGGAAGGAACCGTTATGAGTCAAAATCCTCTCGCCGGAAGGAAAGTAAATAAGGGTCGCAGGATTTATTTGACGATCAGCAGCGGGGAACAGCTTGTATCGGTGCCGAACCTGAAAGGCAGGACCCTCCGTGACGCACGATTTCAATTGGAACGACAGGGTTTGAAGCTCGGCGCGCTCGATTACAGTCCCTCGGACGAATTCCCCGAAAACACGATCATCGAGCAAAACCTCGCCTCAGGAATAAAGGTCAGAAGAGATGTTTATGTCTCGATCGTCGTAAGTCAGGGCAAGATCTCGAATAAGATTTCCGTTCCCGACTTAAACGGAAAGACACTCACCCAAGCGCAGCAGATCCTTGCGAGCCATGGTTTGAAGCTTGGGAATATTACGTACCAGCAGGTACCGGATTTGCTTCCGAACACGATCGTCGACCAATTCCCGCGGGCTTCCGAGCTGGTGGCTGTGGGACAGGCGATCGATGTTTTTGTGGTTCAAGGGAGCGAGAAGAAGCATGATGTGCTCGAAAACTAAACGCAGGGATTGACCAATGAAAACTCTTGTTGCACCTTCAATTCTATCCGCGGATTTTACGAACCTTGGAGACCAGGTTCGCCAGGCTGAAAAAGGCGGAGCTGATTGGATCCATCTTGATATCATGGACGGTCGGTTTGTGCCGAACATAACCTTCGGGCCAATGGTTGTGCGAGCCGTCCGGTCCGTGACAAAACTGCCCCTTGACACGCATTTGATGATTGAGAAACCTGAACTCTACCTGAGCGCTTTTCAGGAGGCTGGAAGCAACCGGCTGACCGTTCATGTGGAAGCATGTCCGCACTTGCACCGGACCATCCAACATATTAAAGAGCTCGGAATGAAAGCCGGGGTTGCGTTGAACCCCTCAACGCCTGCCCTGGCGCTCAAGGAGATTATCACAGACGTTGATCTTATCCTGGTCATGACGGTCAACCCGGGCTTCGGGGCTCAGAAATTCATCAAAGCAATGCTGCGTAAAATTGAGGAAGTCTCGTCGATGATCGCATCAATCAACCATCAGGTTCATCTTGAAGTTGATGGGGGAGTGGATGAACACACTGCACCACTTCTTGTCGGCGCCGGAGCAAATGTTCTTGTTGCCGGACATTCAATTTTTTCCAAAGAGAAGATTCCCCGGGCCGTTGAACAACTGCGCAGGGCTGCAATGCGTTAACGTGACGCGGAGGGATTCATCTTCCGTCGCGCTTCTTTACTACGGTCATCTCATTGTCTCCTCGTCGAGCGATATTGACTTTTTGCCCTGAAAGCCTTATATTAGGAGGAGAATGTTTAATATACCTTATATTTGTCAATATAATCGTAAATAATCCTTATTTAAGGTAATATTTCAACGGACCGATGCTGGACGACATAGATGTGAAAATCCTGGAATCTCTGCAAAAGCAGGGACGGACGCGCCGGAATGATCTTGCTGAGCAGGTAGGTCTTTCTCTGCCTTCGGTCAGCGATAGGCTGCGAAAACTCGAGGCAGCCGGTTACATCACGGGATATTATGCCAGGATCGACCATAAGAAGGCCGGGAAGGATATTACTGCTTTCATATTTGTCTACATGGATTCGTCAAAGCATTTTGATGCTCTGGTCGGCCATGCGGCTGCGGTCGACGATATCATCGAGTGCCACGCCATAACCGGCGAGGGTTCTCACGTGTTAAAACTTCGGACAGAAAACACTTCTACACTCGAAAAGCTTTTGAGTAAAATACAATCGTGGCCAGGTGTCACCGGAACACGGACCAATCTGGTCCTTTCCACCTCCAAAGAAACTACTAGAATTAAACTTACATCATCAAAATAACATCATAGGAAGTCTTATGAAAAAAACACCGGGTAAATCTTCAATTCAGGATGTTAAAAAGGTTTTCAAGGCCATAAAGGACAATGATGTCCAGATCATCGATCTTCGATTTGCCGACATACTAGGGCAGTGGCAGCATATCTCCGTCATGAGAGGTGAATTCGACGATGGCGCGTTTGAGAATGGGCTGGGTTTCGACGGCTCAAGTATCAAGGGATTTCAGAAAATCCATGAAAGCGATATGCTCCTCTTTCCCGACCCGAATGCATTTTTCATCGACCCCTTCACCGCGCATAGTACGCTAAGCATTATCTGCGATGTCAAAGAACCAATCTCGGAAAAGCCTTACAGCCGTGACGGCAGGTACATTGCCGCCAAGGCAGAATCCTACCTGAAATCCACGGGCATTGCGGATGCCTGCCTCGTAGGTCCGGAAGCAGAATTCTTCATCCTCGATAGCGTCCGCTTCGATCAGTCGCATAATTTTGGCTATTATTATCTCGACTCCGAAGAAGGTTTCTGGAATAGCGGTAAGGATGGCGGAGACAAGCACAATCTCGGGCACAAACCCCGATTCAAGGAAGGGTACTTTCCGACACCCCCGATTGACAGTTTGCAGGACATCCGTTCCGACATGGCTCTGACCATGCAACGAATAGGAGTACAAGTTGAAGTTCACCATCACGAGGTTGCAACCGCCGGACAAACAGAGATCGACATGAGAAGGGACACTCTTCTGAAAATGGCCGATGACCTTATGAAGTACAAATACGTTGCAAAGAATGTTGCCAAGAAATATGGGAAAACGGTGACATTCATGCCCAAGCCGCTCTTCAATGATAACGGTTCCGGAATGCATGTCCACATGAGTCTGTGGAAAAACGAGAAACCGCTGTTCTCCGGCAACAAGTATGCAAACCTGAGCGATCTCGCCATGTATTTCATTGGCGGCATCCTCGAACACGCCCCGGCCCTCTGCGCAATCACAAACCCAACGACAAACTCCTATAAACGGATGGTGCCCGGGTTTGAAGCTCCGGTGAATCTCGTATACTCTCAGAGGAACAGGAGTGCTTCCGTTCGAATCCCGATGTATTCTTCGAATCCCAAAGCGAAACGGATCGAGTTCCGCTGCCCGGACCCTGCATGCAATCCATATCTCGCTTTTCCGGCAATGTTGATGGCCGGGCTTGACGGTATCAAACGTAAACTCGACCCTGGAAAGCCGCTCGATGTGGATATCTATGAGCTCGGTCCGGACGAAATGAAAAACGTCCCATCGGCTCCCGCGTCGTTGGAGGAGGCGTTGCATAATCTTGAGCGCGACCACGACTTCCTGCTCAAAGGCGGTGTGTTCACTGAGGATGTGATTCAAACATGGATTGATTACAAAATGGAGAAGGAAGTGAAGGTGATGCAGCTCCGGCCACATCCGCACGAATTTGCCCTGTACTACGATATTTAAGCAGTCGATTTTGCGCATTTGCCTTAGTGCGTAGTAACTTGTATATTAATAGCAGGGGATGATATGGTTTCGACGGGGATGAGGATGGTCAGAACCGCATCTCGTGCTCTCCGCGTCGCACGTCCCGAAAGGGATCCCTTCACTGGGAATAATAAAGCGGAAAACCTATAAGTGCGAACTACAACTACGCACTGGCTGCTTAATTAAATAAGTAGCCCATCCACTGCAGCCCCGCCTGGCAGGTTGCAACTGGGTGTCGACTCCGTCGGGCTAGTCTCTGAATATGCTCGGGATTCAGGGGCGAACGTTTTCACTGAGTTAGGCTGGGGAAATCGTGTCTGTTCGAGGTCCACATGCCGAAGTTAAAAGACAGACTATAGATGTAGATGTTCTGGTGGTCTTCTCTTCGGACCGGGGTTCGATTCCCCGCATCTCCACACAATCCCCGTAACGAATTACGGGGATTTGTTTTATATGGGCTAAATGTCCGAGGCATGTCCCTAATGAGTTAGCCTGCCCAAATCCCCTTGTGAGGAGGGGTGAAGTTTCGAAATCCCCGATTCCGGGGTTTTTTTGAGCAATTGTTCATTATTTGTGAATGTTCATTATTATTGAACATAACACTAGAATGAACAATATATTTTGTTTTTTTGAATTTTTGCATATTGTTCATAAATTTTGTATGTTCGTAAATAATGAACGTAGGCATAATATGAACGAAGATCGAACAAACCCAAATCCTGAAGCGCCTGAACTGCAACTGCTCGATGACGCTATTAATGCGTTCCAAAAAGAGACAGGCTTCAAGACAGAAAAAGGTCGGGTCCAACTGCAATACGGAAGAACGAAAGTCGATGCCACCATTCGTATTGACGAGCCGGGCGGGACGATAGAATATATGGCCGAGATCCGGATGAGGCTCACAGACACCGTCCTTGGGCGATTAGTGCAGCATTTTAAAGAAACGCCGGGTAAGTGGGTCGTCATCACTCAGTTCGTTCCTACGCAGCTTGCGAGAAAGATGAAGGCGCTCGGCATTCAATTCATCGATACGGCAGGGAACGCATTCATCGATGAGCATCCGCTCAAGGTGTTCATGTGCGGCAATCGCCCTGACAAACAAATCCCGGAACGTAAAGAAGAAGGGCTGCTAGGCACGGGAGGGATCAGAATCCTATTCGCTCTTCTCTGCCAACCGCAACTCGATAACGCAACTTACAGAGAAATTGCACACGCTGCCGGTGCGGCGCTTGGCACAGTAGCGGGCGTGATGAAGGACCTTACAGACAACGGATATCTCCTCGACTTGGGCGCTCGTGGTAGAAGGCTTACAAGAAAGGAAGAGATCGCAGAGAAATGGACAAGGGCTTATGCGGAAAGGTACAGACATCGCAGGTTCATCGGCCGGTTCGCCGCATATCGTGCAAACTTTTGGGAAGACTTGCAACTTCCTGGCCACGAAGCACTGTGGGGCGGCGAAGTAGCAGCCAATAAATTGACGCGCTATCTGAAGCCGACAACCATAACGCTCTATACCCGCAAGCCGATTGACAAGCTTGTGCTTGACCTCAAACTCCGCAAGGATGAAAACGGCGCCGTTGAATTGAGAGAACAGTTCTGGCACTTTAAGGCGGCCCAACCAATCAATGGTATTGTTCCGGCGCTGTTGATTTACGCCGATCTTCTTGCAACGGCGGATGCCCGTAATATCGAAACCGCAAAACTTGTTTTTGACCAATATGTCAAAGGACATTTCGAGCAAACTTGAATCAGCTCAGGTAGAAGCTCTCATCGACATCGTTCAAATGACGAGCGAACTTGGGTGCTCCTTTTTCATAGTGGGGGCAACGGCCCGGGACATAGTGTTCAGTGCGCTGTTCGATATACAAACTATCCGCGCAACACGGGATATCGACCTTGCCATTCGGGTTGCGCGCTGGGAAGACTACCAAGGGTTGCAAAAGAGAATGATCTCTACAGATCGGTACAAACCTGACAAATCACAAAAACAAAGACTAATTCATTGCAACGGTACGATAATAGATCTCATTCCATTTGGTTCACTTGAGAACCCTGCAGGAACCATATCATGGCCGCCTGAGCATGATGTTGTAATGCGGACATCAGGAATTGAGGATGCTTTTCGCAGCAATCTGGGCGTTATCGTTTCCCATGATCCCTATATAGAGGTAAAAGTCTGCACAATAGCCGGTCTTGCTATGATGAAACTATTGTCGTGGCATGACAATTATCCTCTGCGTACGAAGGATGCTGAAGATGTAATGTTCTTTATGAAGAATTACATCGAGCTCGGAAATGAAACTCGCATCTGGGATGGTGATAGCGACATTATGAAAGACGGCAACTATGACCACGACCATGCGAGTGCTAGACTCCTGGGTCGGGACATGCGGGTAATCATGAACGAAGGAACGCGTGCTTTGGTGAGCACGATAGTAGAACGAGAGACGAACCTGGATTCTGAGCTGCGCTTGGTGACAGACGTGGCAAGGGCAAGATTAGGTGGTGCGCAGGAAGTACTTTCCCTCTTGACCGCCATGAAAAAGGGAATGGAAGAAGCTAAAGGAATCGGAAAATATGATGGAGAACATTGAAAAGCGTCTTTGGTCGGCGGCGTACCAACTGCGTTGTCTTCTTCCATATCTAGCGACAATACGTTGATGCCTGGCATCACGCGTACGCCGCGGCCTAAGACTCTGGTAATGACAAAATTGAGAAAAACAGAAAAAACACTAAGAAGGTTATCAAAAGGACGACATCCAGAGTGAAGGAAATCGAATTCGTCAAAATGACGGGAGCAGGGAACGATTTTGTTCTGGTTGACAATCGTAGGGCACGCCTGTTGGTCGACTGGAAAGTCTTTGCCCGGGCTGCGTGCGATCGAAGGTACGGAGTGGGAGCAGATGGATTGCTCGTCATTGAAAAAAATCCCAAGGTCGACTTCACGATGATGTACTATAACGCCGACGGGAGTTATGGGGGAATGTGTGGAAATGGCGGGCGGTGTGCTTCGCGGTACGTCATGGAAGAGGAAAACCACCGATCCGTTCGATTCGAAGCCCTCGGTCACATATACCGGGCACATGTATCCGGCGATGCAATTTCACTTCGCATGAAAAAACCTAAGCTCCTGCTAACAAAGACGAAACTCTCCCTTTCCAAAACCAAAATCTTGTTCACCTGGATCACTACCGGCGCTCCGCACGCAGTGATGTTTCTGAATGAGGCGCCGTCGGCTCTGCGACGAAGGCTATTGGAACCGGACATCAACGACATTGGCCGGCACGTTCGGTCCCACAGGCAGTTTGCTCCAGGGGGAACTAATGTGGATTTCGTAGAGTTGATAGACGATGACACTATTTCGATGCGTACGTATGAACGCGGAGTGGAAAATGAGACCCTGGCGTGTGGCACAGGGGCAGTGGCATCGGCCGTGGTTTCAGCACAAAGATTTGGCATGAGATCTCCGATTGCGGTTAAAACGAGGAGCGGGGAAGTGCTGACTGTTTCGTTTCGCATGAAAGGGGAGAGGGTATCGGACGTTGTTCTGACAGGAAGTGCCAGGCAGGTGTTCTCCGGCCGTTTGAAATATGACGTATCCATTGGGAGAATCGTTGTTTGAGAATCAATCATGGATTTGAATAACTGATGTTACGCAAACAGGACATTTTTGGAAAATCGAACGGGCTGCAGGGATCGCAGTTGCTCATAGGCAGTCATGAGCGCCTGCATGTAAATATTCAGCTTCAGGGCTGAATGATTCATGTGGGTCGATACCTTGAGCATCTCCAATTTTGTGTATGCACAGAGTGCAGCAAAGAAATGCGTGGTTTGTGTCGTGACGGTACGAGTTGGAGATTTTTCCAGTGATGCATTCTGCTTTAATGATTTATGATATTCCTCGACATGCCATCGTGTGCGATAGAGTGTCGTGATACGCTCGAAAGTGAGCGTCGTATCGCTGGTGACCAAGTACAGAATACCTGTGCTCTTGTCATCGTTTACGAAGACTTGCTTGGTGAGCAGCAACGGGAAGTCAACGCCTTCAAGGTAGACTTCCTGTACGGTATTGTCCTTCTTGAACACCAGTGTGTCGACCACTTGGTACTTGCCCTGCCGTTTGTCGGTTTTGGACAGTGCAATCTTCCGATTGCTCTTCAACGGCATGACAAAGTGTTTCTTGAGCGTATGTCTCACAAACATCATGTTTTCGGCAGATCCGTACCAAACATCGTTGATGACGTAGCGAAAGGGAATGGCATTTCTCACGCATGCTTCGAGCAAGCGTTGGTAATAGGTATTCTTGGAGACGGGACTACGACGGTTTTCCTTCTTGGTTGTCACCTCTACATAGGTTTCGGTCTTCGCAACAATCTGAAAGCCTACGGGCAAGGACACCTCATTGCTGCTGTACAACACCGTCATGAAATTAATCCCTTTGGTCTGACATCCCCGAGCATGGTCATAATGCCAACAGACAATATCATTCTCGTCTGTGTATGGCTTTTCCTCAATACTATCATCAACCGTCATGACACCATCTGCCGACTGGATTTCACGCACGTATCGTTTCACAATCTGCCATAGGTCTTTCGACTTGGGGATATTTTCTGACAAAAATCGAGTAATACTATCATGACTGATAGCTCCATGCAGAATGTTCGACAATCGGGTCGCCGGTGTCTGACCAAAGGAACTGAGCAGGTAGTCGCTGTAGAGATCAAGCATCGATTTGTCCATTGGGTTCGTCCTTTCATCGGTCCACCCAATGTACCACTTTTTTTCATTTCTGCGTAACATCAGTGAATAAGAAATCATCTCGAAGGAACTTCTTGTCGCAGGCCCTGGGAGCTTGGTTTATCGTAAGTTGCCTTCCGTTGATGTATGGAATCTTTGAATATGTTTTGCCTCCCAGGATTCGGGAGCGATTCCTCGATGAGATGCGTGTTGCGAGCCTGACGGATGTACCTGCAAACGCCGCAAAGATCGTCAAGTTCAACAAGAGGCCGGTAGTGCTCATCCATACGGAGCATGACCAGTATAAGGCATTCTCGGCTATTTGCACTCATCTTGGTTGCACAGTCCAGTATGGCTCCGAAGACCATAGGTTTCATTGTAACTGCCATGGAAGCATTTTCGACCTGAATGGTAAAAACATTTCCGGTCCGGCTCCATTGCCGTTACAATCATTAAGGGTCGTGGTTAAGGATGGAAACATCTTTATATCCGAGCTTTAATGGCTGTGCATTCAAGAAAATAACTCGATTCATGTCATGGTAAATACCGCGGTATCAAAAGTTAAAACCTGGCTTGATGACCGAATGCACCTTTCTGCGGCGATTGAATTCTTTTCCCGAAAGACTGTCCCGCGGCATAAGCATTCATTTTGGTATTTATTCGGAGGGTTGTCGTTTTTTTTCTTCGGGATCCAGCTGCTATCGGGGATTTTGCTCTTGATCTATTACAGCCCCACGCCAAATACGGCCAATGAAAGCCTGCGTTTTATCATCAACGACGTGCCCTACGGGTGGCTTCTTCGTTCCATTCATGCCTGGTCGGCTCATCTCATGATTGGAAGCGTCTTGATTCACATGTCGAGCACGTTCTTCTTAAGATCTTACCGCAAACCGCGAGAGTTGATGTGGGTGAGCGGAGTTCTTCAACTATTTCTCCTTTTCGGGTTTGCGTTTACGGGATTCCTGCTCCCGTGGGATGGCACCGCGTATTTTGCCACGCAGATAGGGACTGAGATCCCGCGCAGTACGCCGTTGGTGGGTGAGCTGGTCGTAAGGCTACTGAGGGGCGGTGAATTCGTTGGTGAAGACACTTTGAAGCGGCTATTTGCTTTACATGTAACGATATTACCGCTTTTAACTTTGTTACTTATCTCCATTCACCTAATCTTGAATCAGATTCACGGATCGAGTGTGCCGAATGGTGTTAAGACGAACCATCCCGGGATTCCTTTCTTTCCGAATTACCTTTATCGGGAAGCCCTGGCATGGATCGCAGGTCTTGCAATATTGATATCCCTGGCAATGTTTTTCCCGTTCGCCTTAGGTATCAAAGCAGATGTACTGGCATCTGCTCCCGCAGGAATCAAACCATCATGGTATTTCCTGCCATTGTTCGAGACTCTGAGGATTGTCCCGGCGAGGATATTCAACCTCGATGGAGAAATGATCGTAAATGTCCTAACTGCAACACTGGGGGTCGGTCTCATCGTTGTTCCCTTTATTGACAGAGAATTAAACACGGGGCGAACGGGCAAGATTTTGCACCTGACCGGGATTGCGCTGCTCGCGTATCTCTTCGCGTCAATCGTACTTGCGTATTTTGCATAGCAGACAACGGCCAGATGATAGACTCGCTCAGCCAAACCATAGAGGCCACGGGATCACTCCCGGCCATTGAATCCAGAATCGTATGGTTCGTTTCAATGATCTTCCTCTTGTCGGTGCTGTTCGCGCTAACTTACTTCAAAATGAAAGAAGCTGACGAGACAGCCGGTTTGGATAGACCAGATAAGAATGCCTAATAATATATATTATGTAAACTATAAAAGAACTCGGAATACGCACCAATCTCCGAAAGCTACCGTGATTATCTTCTCCGCCCTATCGCCCGTTTCTTCCCCGGCCATTACTGCACACTACGTCGAACATGCTCTACTGAATCCAACTAAATTTGCTGGGACCGGGTTGGCGGTTTCTCAATATCCATCGTGCTCCTATGGATTGAATGCAGGCCATCTTTGGGCCGGTGTGTATTATGCAAACTTTTGCGAGATGGACATATACTTATTGATAAGGCCTTACTAGAGGTCTTGCAAAGCCCTGCGGAGCACGGTATGTGTCAGCTCAGGTCGCCTAATTAGGAAGATGTCAGATATGTGTAGGCGACTAAGCAGATAGTCAATTGGCGACGGGCTGGCGGACCAAGTGTGTAGTCATTTCGTACGATTTGATACGGAAGCTGTAACGAATTGTAAACAGCGTAGTTAAGACCAATTACTTAAAATGAGTTATTATTTTCGATATCGATTCCTCCGACATAGCAGATCTGCCCGCGGTCCAGGAATCACCAATCTGCATGATGGGATTCCATGCGCACTATTGTCCTGAGACCGGAAAACTGCCATAAAAGGCTCTGATGAGTTCTTCGAACTTCAATTGGATAGTGCTTCCGATCGAGAAAGTCTTCTGGGTGACTTCTCCAATTACTTTGGATGGTACATGAAATGATTTTGCGATTCTCTCTATTTCACTTATAGATAAGTGCGCTGTCGTTATGAGGATTCTTGACTGATCTTCTCCAAACAAAAGAAAGTCTGCCCGCTCTCCGGGGTCAAAATCCAGATGAGCGCCTAAGGGATTGTTCATGTCTGCTGAGAATGCGGCGCACTCAGCCAATGCGACCCCGAGACCGCCCTCACTCAAATCATGGCATGAATGGACTACTCCGGATCGGATCATCTCCAGACAGGCCGCATAAAGGCTTCTCTCCTTTTGTAGGTCGATATCCGGAGCATCGCCGGCCACGAGTCCGTGAACTAATTTGAGATACTCAGACCCGCCTATATGCCCTATTGTCTCACCGAGTAGCACGATCACGTCCCCAATATTCTTGAAGCCTGCCGTCGTCACATGCCGCATCAGTTGAATTTCACCCAGCATCCCGATAACCGGTGTCGGGAAGACCGGGCCTTGCGGGTTTTCATTGTAGAAACTTACGTTACCACCTGTCACAGGAGTGTCCAGCGCACGACAGGCGTCAGAGATACCTCTAATTGATTCCTTGAATTGCCAGAACACTTCGGGTTTGTATGGATTTCCGAAGTTCAAACAATTCGTGATAGCGATAGGCGTAGCGCCAGTGCACACAACATTTCTCGCCGATTCAGCTACAGCGATTTGTGCCCCTTTGTATGGGTTCAAGTACACATAGCGGGGGTTGCAATCGGTCTTCACAGCCAGGGCCTTGTCCGTTCCCTTCAGCCTGATAACTGCGGCGTCAGAGGTATCGAAGCTCACAGTGTTTGTCCGCACCATGGTGTCATACTGCCGGACAATCCACCGTCGGGAGCAGATGTTGGGCGAACCAAGCAATCTGAGCAAAACATCATTCAAATCCTTGGGCTCAGGCAAAGCGCTCAAATCAGTCCGATGAAGTTCATCCAGATATGCAGGCCGCTTTGACTCTCTGTTGTACACCGGGGCGCCTCCTCCCAGAACAAGGCTCTGGGCCGGGATGTCAGCAACGGTTCGCTCACTTCTCCGAATGATCAGGTTCGCTTTGGATGTAACAATTCCTATAGGCTGACAGTGTAAGTCCCATTTTTTAAAGATATCTTTAATGGCTTCCTCATGTTCAGGTCGAACAACCATCAACATGCGTTCCTGAGATTCTGAGAGCATGATCTCAAAATCGGACATGTCTTTCTCACGAAGCGGCACCTTGTCCAGGTCGATGATCATTCCTGACTTGCCCCTTGCGCTCATTTCCGATGTAGAGCACGTTATTCCGGCTGCTCCCATATCCTGGATTCCTACGACGAAACCAGCCTGTATTGCCTCCAGAGATGCTTCGAGCAAAAGTTTCTCCGTGAATGGATCCCCCACCTGCACGCTCGGCCGGCGTTGCTCTGATTCCTCAGAAATATTCTCCGAGGCGAACGTGGCCCCGTGAATTCCGTCTCTCCCCGTCGAAGAACCGACGATCATGACGATGTTGCCTTCACCTAGGGCTTTACCTGTAGCGATGTCAGCATGTTTTACGACACCGACTGCCATCACATTGATCAAAGGGTTTTCTGCATAACATTCATCAAAATATACATCCCCCGCCACCGTCGGCACGCCGAAGCTGTTACCATAGTCGGCGATACCTCGAACGACGCCCTTGAGGAGATATTGGGTCCGTGGCAATCGCGGGTCGCCAAATCGGAGTGAGTTCAAGGCAGCCACCGGCCGTGCTCCCATGGTAAAAATATCCCTCATAATTCCGCCTACGCCTGTGGCAGCGCCCTGGTAGGGTTCGACTGCCGAAGGGTGATTGTGACTCTCAAGCTTAAACGCCACGGCCAACCCGTCACCGATATCCACGAGCCCTGCATTTTCTTCTCCAGCGCTCACAAGCAAGCGTTTTCCACTGCGCGGCAACTTCTTCAGCTCAGCGATGGAGTTCTTATAGCTGCAGTGCTCGCTCCACATGACGCTGTACATGCTTAGCTCCGTAAAATTCGGTTGCCGGCCAAGGACCTGAAGAATTACCTCAAACTCATCTCTGGAGAGTCCCAGGTCCAGGGCTTTCTGCTGCATGTCAACTTCTGATCTGCTCATTCAACTGAAAAATGATTGAGACAAAGTATTAAATTGAAAAATCATTGAAATAATGCTAATCATTTCATAATACAATTTCTTATGGATAAGATCTCAAGTACAAATAGACGTATCCTTTGACAGCAAATGAATCAGCTGAGTTCCACCACAGTGACACCTGCTCCTCCCTCATTCCACTCACCCAACCGAAAAGCCTTGACGGAGGGGTTCTTCTTCAGATATTCCCCCACCTTCTTCCTGAGTGCCCCCGTGCCCTTGCCGTGGATGATATCGACTCGATGCAGCCCGGAAACTATGGCTGAATCAAGGAATTTGTCGATCGCATCCATTGCCTCATCGCCGTACATGCCGCGGAGATCAATTTCGCGTTTTGCCGCTGATGGTTCCAGGCCTGTAGCCCGGGCGGGGACAACCATTGTTGGACCATTTGCGGGCTCCAATTCCTTCTTATCGACTTTGACTTTGATTCCCCCCATCAACACGGTGTAATTTCCATCATTTGTTCCTTCAATCACTTCACCGATCGCATTAGTCTGTTTCAATTTGACGATGGTTCCTACAGTCAATTCCTGCACTGAGATATCTTCGGGTTCAAGCTTCTCCCTAAGAGTAGTCAATTCTGCTGCGAGCTCCTTTATTTCGAGTTTTGCATCCCTGATTGATTCCCTCCCGGCTGCCTGTTCTTTGATTTTCTGGATGGCCGCTTCGACAGCCGAATTCGCTCTCCCGATGATCTCCTGGGCTTCATGTGCAGCTCTTAATTTGATAGTCTTAAGCTCTTTCTCTAAGGCAGTTATCTGACTTTGATAATGTATAATCAATGTATTGAGTTGGAGTTTTTCCGTTCGGACAAGCTCGAGATCGGTTGCTAGTTTTTGCGATTGGCGTTCAAGATCCAGAATTAAATTTTCAAAACTATTTGCGCCGCTTCCGCGCATCTTTTTCGCTCGCTCCGTGATTCCCAGCGGCATTGACATCCGTTCGGCCATTTCAATGGCATAGCTGCTCCCCGGCAATCCCATGCGGAAATGGTAGGTCGGCAAGAGCGATGATTGATCGAACTCCATGGCGGCGTTTTCAATTCCCGGGGTTTCGTAGGCAAAGGTCTTGAGGGAGCCGTGGTGCGTCGTGGCGACAGTCAAACAACCGGTCGCGGTCAAAGACTCCAGAACTGCCGCAGCCAGAGATGAACCCTCGACCGGGTCAGTCCCGGACCCTATCTCATCCAGCAGCACGAGCGACGTTTTCGTCGCATTATGAAGGACTTCCTTCAGGTTTCTTAAATGAGAGCTGAAGCTACTGAGATCGTCTTCGATCGACTGTTCGTCGCCGATATCGACAAAAAGCTCACTAAAAATCGGAAGCTCGCTCTCTGCCGAGACCGGAATGTGGCACCCTGACTGCAGGAGGACATTCAAAATGCCAATTGTCTTGAGGGCTACGCTTTTGCCTCCGGCGTTCGGCCCGGTGATGATGATCGTTCTCGTTGGGCCTTCAAGGTCGACATCCAACGGGACCACCTCCTCCCGTTTGTGTTTCTGGAGAAGTAGCGGGTGTCGTGCTCCCTTGATATGCAGACTTCCGTCGGTTTTGATTATTGGCTCCGCTCCCAGGACCTCGATTGAATACTTCGCCTTTGCGGCGACGAAATCGAGAAAACTGAGACTCCGAAGGTTTTCCTCTAAGGCTTCCCTGGCATCCCGAACTTGTCGGGTCAGCTCTCTCAGTATTCGTTCAATTTCACGCTGTTCCTGGAACTGCAAGGTTCTCAGGTCATTATTGGATTCCAGCGTTTCGGACGGTTCAATGAAAACGGTTGCCCCGCTCGAGGAGGAACTGTGGATGAACCCCGGAACACGGTTCTTATACTCGGTCCGCACCGGCACCACCATCCTACCGTCCCTCGTGGTGATGATCTCCTCCTGTGCCCATTCCTTTCCGACTAGTGATTTCAGGATATTCTCCAGCTGGGAGCGTAACTGGTCATTCTTCTCAACGATCCTTTTTCTGATTCTTGCCAGTTCCTTCGTCGCGTTGTCTTTGACAACTCCGTCGTTATCAATAGCTTCACGTATGTTATACTCGAGAACCTGATGAGCCTGGATTTCCTGAACCCTGGAGTACAAAAGCGGATATTTGTCTTTTTTTTGCTTGAAGTAGGAGGTTGTTTTCCTTGATGTCTCCAGGAGACGTTCGATTTTATGTAGTTCTTCCGCAGGGAGGACAAAATTTTCGATAGAGGAATGATGCAAACTGACGCGAACATCCGGCACATCGTCGAGCGGGGGGTACTCATGTTCTTCCAGGAGGCGCTTCATTTCCGAAACGAGTGCGAGGCTCGAACGGATATCTGCGATGGATGAGGACGGCGTGAGCTGTTGGACCAGCTCCTTACCGATGGGTGAAGACGCGTAGCGTTGAACGTGCTTCTTTAATTTGTCAAATTCAAGCTTCGAAAACGAGTTTAGAAACTCTTGCATGCAATGGATATTGCTATGGGATGTGCAAATGCTGGAAATGTCGTTTCAGCTGGTCATAAAAATCCTCGGTGTCCGGCGCCCACATCATGGAATAATCGAAGACTGTCGGGGCGATTTCCACGAGTGGACGGTAGAGGAGCGACTCCTCCTGCATTTTCTGAGGTGGGTATTCGACGATGAGCAGGAGAATCAGCACCAGGCTTGCGGCGATCGTGCCCTCAATTCCTCCGACAATTGCCCCGATAACCCGCGACCAAAACTTGGGCGTGTCGTGGATAGCCCTGCTCTTGATCCACAGGTAAATCAAATTTTCCAGGCCTACGAAAATGAAAACCACAATGAAGAATCCCACGGCAATCGACATCTCTTTCGGCAAATGGAGTCCGTGGTAGATCCAGTTCCCGACTCTAGCCATCGATCTCACCGCAACAACAAATCCTACCACGAATGCCGCAAACCCAAGGGTCTTTTTCAGAAAGCCATCCCGATACCCGAAGACCACAAACGGGACGAGATAGATTAGAATGACCAGGTCTACAAGATTCATTGGCTACGCCCCTAAGAATTTCTTTACAATCCCCTGAATGATTTTGCCGTCGGCCTTTCCTTTGAGTTCCTTCATGACGATCGGCATTACTTTACCAAAATCTTTTGCGGATGCAGCTTGAAGGTCGTCGATAGTTTGTTTTATGAACGTCTCAACTTCCTGCTCCGACAATTGCTTGGGCATGTATTCCTGGATGATGGCAAGTTCCTGCTGCTCCTGGTTTGCCATCTCGGCTTTACCATGCTGTTGATAAATTTCGATTGCCTCCTTGCGCTTTTTGGAGGCGCCCATAAGCACGGATAGCTCATCTTCCGCAGTAATCTCACCCGAGGGACGCCTCTCAACCCTCTTTTCCAGGAGTTGGGCGCGAATCATGCGCAGGGTTTCCAGCCTGAGCTTTTCACCCGACTTCATTGCCTTCTTCATGTCCTCCGCTATTTGTTCCATTAAAGTCATGCCAGTGCTCCTTTACGATAATCCACCGAAGATAGGTGAGCGACGTTGCAGTTCCTGCCGTGTGATATACGAAACTGCAACATTGGCTCCTCCGCGGATGAAGCGTCCGGCCACAACTGTCCCCAGCGCCCCGGTTCCTCCTGTTATAAGAACACTTCTTTTCATGATTGACTTCATCAAAACCTTAAACGGAAATATATCATATTGCACGAATAATTCCAACAATCAATTGTCAGTCGGATGTCCTCCATCACAGCATGATTAACGGAATCAATTCCGCGGGCGATTTGTTGTAAATTCACTTAAGAATCGCTACATTTACGATCACGTATGAGCAGAATCCCGAAATTCATTGTCGTTTGGCTGTTTATAGTAAGTTACAGCGCGACTATGCCAGTACTTTCGATTCTCCATACGCACGGCGTCGGCGGCGGCCCGAACGCGACCGTTGTCAAGAGTGCCCCTGATGGAATCCTCAAAGACCACAATCTGGCTTTCTGCGCCATATGTTTCAGAATCAATTCGACTCAAACATGTTTTGCACATCCTGACATTTTCGGGAAGGTGAACCCGAATTTTGAGGTCGTGGTTCATAGTCCCGTTGCAGCTTCTCACTCGCCAACCTACTCACTCACTCATACCCGCGCTCCCCCTTCGGTCCATACTCTTGTTTAATGGTTTTGCCGAAGACAAGTCGGCAATTTTTTCCACAAGGTATGGAGAAGGTTCATGCGCATTCTAAAATTTTTGTTCATTCTCACTCTCGTTTCTTGCACCATAGGTTTTTCTCAAAACGATCGAAGCATCTCAGCAGATTCTTCGGCGTCGCGGGAGATCGGCCAGCTACGGAGCGAAGTCCGTCTGCTCCGGGCCGAGCTTGATAGTCTCAAGCTATCAGCGTATAACCCGTCCGCCGACCAATCGGATGAACTTGACCGGATGGAGGAGCGGCTTGAGAAGCGGCTGCAGGAGCTTGAAAGCAAAATCGATGCGGTCTCACGGGGCCTTGCCCCTATCGCCTTCAACCCGAAGATGGTGACTGCCATAAATTTCGCGGCTCGCTCCGACAACAAGGATGTCGTCGATCCATCACCGGAAAAAAACGTGATCAGCAATCGTCCCTTCTTGCGGACTGTTGAGGTCGAATTGAGTTCAGCGGTCGATCCCTATGCCTCAGCCTTCGCAGTCATTTCGCTTGAAAACGAGGCGAACTCACAATTCGGGATCGATGCCGAAGAGGCATACGGTCTCATCAAACGGCTTCCCATCCTCGAATCAGCGCCGCTTGGATTGAAAATAAAGATCGGAAAGTACCGCGCTTCCATCGGAACAGACAACAAGATCCACATCCATGACCTCCCGTGGACAACCCGCCCGCTCATTGTTTCTCGCTATCTGGGAACCGATCATGGTGAGTTTTTTGAATCAGGCTTTAATCCGGTTGGGATGGATTTGGACTTTTATCTTCCCAATCCGATTTCCGGGACCACATTGGAAATGAATGCCGACGTTGTGCGTGCGGGCGATATTGCCATCTCGAATGCCAACTTGCCGGTTTCACCTCTCACTCCAATCACGGTGCGACAGCCGGCGTACATCGGGCATTTGAACCTATCGAAAGACTGGAGCAACGAGCATCTTCTCAACGTCGGTGCCAGCGCCTACGATGAGGGAGGTGACTATGCGACGCGGGCCTACGGCGTGGATTTGACATACAAATGGGCACCCGCGGAAGAGCGAGAATCGCATTCGGTCGTCGCGGGCGGGGAAGCTCTCGTGATTGATCACATCGATTCCACCCTTAACAGAATCCATCCGTATGGTTGGTTCGGATATCTGCAATACCAAACGTCGTATTGGTTGTATCTCGGCACGCGATACGATTGGATCGAAGAACCCGGCAATACGGCGCTGATAACGAGAAATATCGGAGTTTACGCCAGTTATTATACTACGGAATTCTTGAGATTCCGCTTGGGCTTCGAGCATCGGCAGAGTGATATTGTTGCCCAGAATAATCTCAACACCATTCTTCTCGATGTCAACCTGGTCTTCGGTTCACACCCCACGGAACCGTACTGGGTTAACAAATAGCTCTTCGAACTGATAAATAAAGGAATAGAAATGAAAACGATTCTCAAAATATCGATCGTACTGATTCTTGTGATGACGCAGGTTACTGCGGCGCAAACCAAGAAGCTCAAAGTTGTCACCACCCTGAATTATTTAAAATACGTCACCGAACAAGTCGGGGGCGATAAAGTTGAAGTCAGCGCTCTCGCCAACCCGAAGCAGGACCCCCATTACGTGACGCCGACGCCCAGAATGAATCAAATGGCGACCGATGCCGACCTCTTCATCGAGTCCGGTCTTTCGCTGGATATGTGGTCGAAAAATGTCGTCGACGCATCGGGCAACCCTTCCATCCAAGTCGGCAGCCCGGGCCATCTGATTGCCACGATCAACGTTCCGGTGAAGGAGCTCCCTACGGAAGTTTCCCGGTCCTGGGGAGATATTCACCCCCAGGGGAACCCCCACGTGTGGCTCGATCCCCTCAATGTGAGAATCATTGCGGGAAATATTTCCGAGCGCCTGAAGCAGCTGGACCCGCCCAACGAATCATACTACCAGCACCAATTCGAGGGATTCAAGAACCGGCTTGATGCGGCAATGTTCGGGGAGGAACTCCTGAAAGCGGTTGGCAAATCAGGCGGCGACATCCTCACGCGCAAGGCCGCGAATGACGAGCTCATGGACTGGTTAAAGGCCAAGAAGCTCGACTCAAAATTGGGCGGATGGATGAAGATGGCTCAAGATCTCAACCACGCAAAAATCATCTCCTATCATAAAACGTACATCTATTTTGCCGACAGGTTCGGACTTCAAATCATGGGAGAACTTGAAGAAAAACCGGGCATCCCTCCTCCACCGAAACACCGCGATGCGGTTGTCGAGCAGGTGAACCGCGAAGGGATCAAGGTGATTCTCAACGATAACTTCTATTCCAGGGAAGCGGCAGATTATGTTGCGAGCAAAACTGGCGCAAAAGTGGTTGTTACGTACATGGACGTGGGCGCTACCGAAGAACTTACGACGTATGAGAATCTTATTACGTTCTTGATTGAAGATATCGCACAATCATTGAAATAATCGAGCAGGCAGGAAACTCATGGAGCAACTCTTTTACATACCCGAGACGATGATATGGCCTCTGGCGGCCTGCCTGGTGTTAACCGGCATCCATGTATATCTCGGCGTACACGTCATAGCACGCAAAGTTATTTTTGTCGATCTCGCACTCGCCCAAATTGCCGCGCTCGGCACCGTTATAGGTGTTCTTCTGGGATACGAAGTCGGCAAAGACCTCACAGCGCTGTACCTCTATTCCCTGGCTTTCACGATCTTCGGCGCATTCATCTTCTCCGCAACGCGCATGAAGGGAGAAAAAGTCCCGCATGAAGCGATCATCGGGATTGTCTATGCCGTGACGTTTGCGGCGACGATTCTGGTGCTCTCCAAGAGCGCCCTGGGACCGCAAGAACTCGATCACATCATAAAAGGCGAGCTTCTCTGGGTGCAATCGCACGTCGTCATCAAGACCGCCATCATTTACGCTTGCGTCGGCCTCTTCCATTTTATTTTCAGGAAGAAGTTCATGGCGATATCACTCAACCCGGCAAAGGCAGAAGAGTCCGGCGTCAGCGTGAGGTTCTGGGACTTTTTGTTTTATATGTCGTTCGGCTTCGTCATTACGAGCTCTGTGGCAATTGCCGGCGTCTTCCTGGTGTTCAGTTATCTCGTGATCCCGTCTGTCGGAGCTATGTTGATCTCGGACAAACTCAGCACGCGCCTGACGCTTGGATGGATTGGCGGTTCGATCATCAGTTTCATCGGTGTGAAGCTCTCATGGGATACTGGATTACCGACGAGCCCGCTGGTGGTTGTCCTTTTCGCCCTCGCGCTCATCGCCACCGGCATCTATCGTTACCTCAAGATTTCTCCACGCAAGTCGATTGCACTGCGCAACATGGCGGGCTCCCTCATCGTCGTCGCAATTTTCATCGGGGGTCTGTTTTTCTTTCGCAAAGCTGAAGAAGACCCGCTCCAACACACGATTCATATGCTGAGCAGCAAGCTGGGCACCGACCGCCAAACTGCCATTGCCAATCTGGAATTATACGGTGAAAAGAAGGATCTTTGGCTGCCAATACTCATAGAGAGATTGCACGACGAAGACGCGCAGGTTCGCAAACTTGCGGTTGACCTGATAACAAAATTGCGCGAGAAATCGGCCGTTCCGGAGATTGTCAAACTCTTGCATGATCCATCGGATGAGGTTCGCCGGAGCGCCATCGAGGCTATTCGAACACTCGGCGATGGCCAGGCGTCCCTCGTGCTCGTCGAAACTGCAAAGGTTGAAGAAGATGTCGAGATGAGAATACAGCTCCTGGAAACTGCTCTGGAACTGGGTAATTCCGAGGCAATTCCTCAGCTCATTGGGATCATTTCAGATGGCGGTGTGTTTGCCGACGACGCGTTCGACCACCTTCGACAGCATATCCGCTTCGAGTTCAAACTCACCGAGCCGCAGAGAGTCCAGATTTGGTGGAATGAGAACCACGCCAGGCTTCACTGGGATGCGTCGGCGAAGGTATTTGAAGTTCAACGGTAGACGGCAACTCTCTCAATCATAGACAAACGGATGACCCTATTTCGAAACGGACTTGAGTTCGGGGAGAGATTTCTCTCTTCGTTGAGTGGCATAATCATCATCTTCCTCATGGCGTTCCCCGGTGCGACTACAATGACGATATCGCAAACCGGTGACTCCTTGTATTACCCAAAGGAAAGACATTTCGGGAACATCCGCCAGCTCACCTTCGGCGGGATAAATGCAGAGGCGTACTTCTCGTTCGACAACACGAAACTCGTGTTCCAGTCGACCCGCGACAGCTTCGCCTGTGATCAGATTTTCATGATGAACATCGATGGTTCCGGTGTCAAATTGCTGTCCACCGGAAAAGGCCGGACGACCTGTTCCTATTTTTTCCCCGACGGTGCTCATATCCTGTATGCCTCAACGCACCTTGCAGACCCGAAATGCCCCCCGGCTCCTGACCGGAAAAAGGGATATGTCTGGGGATTATATCCGGGCTTCGACATTTTCGTTGCCGACACGAATGGTAATATCACGAAGCGCCTCACCGACACGCCGGGATACGACGCCGAGGCGGTCATCTCGCCTAAAGGCGACAAGATCGCGTTCACTTCCATCCGCAACGGCGACCTTGATATTTACACGATGAACCTGGACGGCAGCGATGTTCGTCAACTTACGCATGAGCTTGGCTATGACGGAGGTCCTTTCTTCTCTCCCGATGGAAAACAAATCGTCTATCGAGCGTACCACCCTGCGACGGGAAAGGAAATCAGCGATTACAAAGAACTTCTGGCCGAAGAAAAAATCAAGCCGATGAATCTTCAGATTTTCATCATGGATGCCGACGGATCAAACAAGCGACAGCTTACCCACAACAACGCGGCGAACTTTGCACCGTTCATGCATCCCGACGGCAAGCACATAGTTTTTGCGTCGAATATGGAAGCGGCGGCAGACAACCCGATGGATTTTGATTTGTATATGATCAATATCGACGGAACGGGGCTGGAACGAATCACCTTTAGCCCGAAGTTCGAGAGCTTTCCGATGTTTACAAGCGATGGGAAGAAGTTTGTTTTTTCTTCCGGCAGGAACGGCAGGTCAAAATATGAAATTAATGTGTTCATTGCTGATTGGCTGCCGTGAGGAAGACGTTCCTCACATTCCCGCCGTGCAAATGTCCATCGCTTGATTTGCTGTTTCTCGCTCTTGTCTCCGTTGCCTTGCATGCGTGCAGTTCCTCGGAGGCGACAAAATCCTATGGCAAGGGTGTTCTTGTCCTCACCGGTCGGATGCACTTTGTGAACATCGAATCCGGCTGCTGGCAGTTTATTGCCGACGACAGCACTCACTACGAGATCGCGGGGGAAAACGTGAAACCGCTACTGCACGAGGGCCTGCGCACAAAGGTCGCCGTGCGCGAGTTGCGCGGCAGGGCAAGTACATGCATGGTCGGAAAACTAATGGAGCTGGTAGACATTCTGGAAACATATAACAAATAATGAGGGAATTCTGTTATGAACAAATTGCTTATTCTTGTGGGATTTTCAATCGGTCTCGTTGCTTGCTCTTCTCAGCCGGAGAGATACACGAGTTCCGACATTACCGCCGTCGAAGTTCAACAACATGTCAAATACCTTGCATCCGATGAGCTCAAGGGAAGAAAATCGGGAGAGGAAGGCAACGTGGCCGCGGCTCATTACATCGCGCACGAATTCAAATCGTACGGTCTTAAGCCCGTCGGAGATCATGGAGACTACTTCCAGTATTTCAACGTGACTTCCGCCATTTCTGCCGGGCAGCACAACAGCTTGAGCGTGACAATAGGAACCACCCGGATGCAGTTCACTCCCGATGAAGACTTTCGTCCGTTGGCCAATTCCTCAGACACGAGCATTACCGCCGGCCTGGCGTTTGTCGGCTACGGGATCAAGGCAGATTCGCTCCAGTACGATGACTATGCCGACATTGACGTGCACGGAAAAATTGTCATGATGCTTCGCTTCACGCCCGACATCGGATCGAAGGACGCCAGATTCCATGGATACGATTCACCCTATCTGAAAGCGTTCACGGCGCGGGAAAAAGGTGCAGTGGGAATTATTATGGTCACCGGACCTGCAGACGAGGAGAAGCCCGGACTCGTTACTCTCCGTCTGGAAGGTCAGGGCACGGCCTCGGGAATTCCGATCGTCAATCTCAAATCGTCGATAGCAGACTCCCTCCTGCGGCTCTCAGGCGCAGGAAACGACCTCAAAACGATTCAGCAGAGGATCTACGATTCAAAGAAGCCGATATCGTTCAACGTTGCCCACACCACGGTCTTGATGCAAACCCAGATCGTCAAACAATACGCCTCGACCGCCAACGTGCTGGGTTTTCTCGAAGGCTCCGACTCGGTGTTAAAGAAGCAGGTCGTGGTTATCGGCGCGCACTTCGACCATCTGGGGATGGGCGGACAGGGTTCCGGTTCACTGAAGCCCGACACAATCGCAATCCACCATGGGGCGGATGATAATGCCTCTGGAACGGCGGGAGTGCTCGAGCTGGCACAGTACTTCGCGGCCCACAGACAGGCCTTCAAACGAAGCCTCCTTTTCACTTCCTTCTCCGGAGAGGAAATGGGATTGCTGGGTTCAAACTACTACGTTCAACATCCGGTCGTCCCGCTCGAAAGCACGATAGCGATGATCAACATGGATATGATTGGCCGGCTGAAGGACAGCACGCTCATTGTTGAAGGAATGGGTACTTCCCCTCAATGGGAGCCGATCGCAAGGAAAGAAAACCCGGATTCTTCGTTGAGACTAGTTCTCAAACCCGACGGTTATGGACCGAGCGACCACGCATCATTCTATGCAAAGAACTTGCCGGTCATGTTCTTCTTTACGAATCTTCATGAGGATTACCACAAGCCGTCGGACACGTGGGACAAGATCAACTATGCCGGCGAACAAAAGGTCATCGAGTATGTTGCGAGAGTTGCCCTGGACGTTGCGAACATGGGAGAAAAGCCTACGTTCACGAGGATGGCGGCCCCGGCAGCTCAGGGTGACCGGCGCGGCGCCCAGGTGAGCCTTGGAATTGTGCCTGATTTCGCCGAGGATGCGGCAGGGCTGAGAATATCGGGAACCAGGCCCGGAAGTCCGGCAGAAAAAGCCGGTCTCAAGGAAGGCGATGTGATCATAAAATTCGGCGGCAAGGACGTCAAGAATATCTACGACTTCATGTACAGTCTCGAGAGTTTCAAACCCAAAGACGAGGTAACAATCGTGGTAAAACGGGGAACTCAGGAAGTGACGCTGAAGGCGATCCTGGAAGCCAGGAAACAGTAAGGGGGTCTTGCCGGATTAATTAGCGGTGGAAGCAAAAGAGAACCCGCAGAAGACGGAAATCGTTACAATTCAACCAGCGTCGAGTACTTCATTTTGGCGTTCGTCAGCAGAAGGCCTTCGAGGCGGCCAACCAATTCCTCGGTTGTTTCGTCCTGATCGTCTTCAAGCTGGTCGTATTCTTCCATACTCTTGCAGATGAATACTTCGGAGAAGCTGTTCTTCTTCGTTTTGTGTTCGTAGATGGCGTAATCCTTCCCTTTGTTCCCTGCCAGGTGGCTCTTCATCTTCTCGGTGAGGTCGAGGTATTCGTCCCTCTTTGCGGGATCGATTTCGTATGAAATTGTGAATATGACTTTTCCCATGGATTCCCTTAATATTTTACCGTCGTAATATACGAAATTTCTTCTTAAAATCCTGCCGCACGAATTTCTTCTTCGGTCATCCCAAAATAATGACCTATCTCGTGTACCAATACCTCCGCAATTTTTTCCTTGATCTCCTGGTCTGACCTGCAAGATTGTTCGATATTTTTTTGGTAGAGTGAGATTTTATCCGGGAGGGTCGGCGACATACCGTACCATGATCCCCGCTTCTGCAGGGGAACACCCTGATACAATCCAAGAAGGTGACGCCTGGAAGACAGACCTACTTTCCGGGTCAGTTCATCATCGGGATAGTCCTCAACCAGGATCCCGACGTTTTCGATTGCGGATTTGAACTTCTGTGGCAGCAACTCGAAGGCTTCCTCGACGATTTTCTCGAACTCCTCCCTGCTCATAACCGTATCGGGATTCTCGATAGAAACGTCAGAATCAATCCGGTGATGATGCCGGAGAATGCCAGCAATGAACACGACGATACAAGAATCGCTTTTCGCCAGCCAGAGTCAAGCAAAACCTTCATAGCCGTCACAAACAGGATCACCGTCCAGAGAGCGCAGAGGCCGTCGAGGCCCAGAATTGTGACATACGAGAAGGGTTTCAGCGTATACGGCGAGGGATTCCTGGAGAACATATAGACCCCGTACGTCAGCAGCTCGATCGGCAGGATCGAAAAAACAGTTACAACGACCGGCATGAGGGCGTAAGATGCAACAGAGTAGATATTCTTGAAGTGTACCTTTGTCCGGTTAAACATGGTCACAAGCTTGACAAAGATGCTAAATAGAAAAATGGAAATCGGACCCAGGAAGAGTCCGAAGAACACTCCGTATGCAACCAGACTAATGAGATCCGTTACCACGTCACCGATATTAAGGAACCAGAACAACGTGAATGCGAAACCAACCCCGGCAAGAGAACTGAGGACGATAGCATAGTTTTTATGCCGCGCCATGGCGATTATTTGAAACGCCCGACGCGGCGACTCCACAACCCTCCACATCATTTCGAACAAATTGAGATTATCGATCTTTTGCTGGAGAAAGCAGCCGCAGAATTCACAGATCGGCGCAAGATGGTGGTTCGCCTTTTGACAGATTGGGCAGGTTATCATGGACGATCGCCTCTATACCGGCTCGAAACGCGCGGTGAAATGGCGAAGCATGGGTGGCTCCTCAACAATACGGAAGCCTTTCATCTGTGCACGTTTCCCGAACACTTCAACCACAACCTCAATGACATAGTCGATGTGGCTCTGGGTGTAGACTCGACGCGGGATGGCAAGGCGTACCAACTCCATGGCTGCGGGTGAAAAGGTACCGGACGTGGGGTCGTTTCGGCCAAACATCACGCTCCCGATCTCCACCGAACGAATTCCTCCCCAGCGATACAATTCGCAAACGATCGATTGTCCGGGAAATTGGCGCTGCGGAATGTGCGCCGCAAAACGTTTCGCATCGAGATAAATGGCATGTCCGCCCGGCGGTTGAAGTATGGGTACCCCGGCGCTCACGAGGTTTTCACCCAGATATTCGATGGAACGAATCCGGTATGTGAGATAATTTTCATCAAGGACTTCTTCCAAGCCCTGTGCTATCGCTTCCAGGTCGCGTCCTGCAAGACCGCCGTACGTGGGGAATCCTTCCGTGACGACAAGGATATTCCTGGCGTTCATTGCAAGAGCATCATCGTTCAAGCCAAGGAAACCGCCCATGTTGACGAGAGCGTCCTTTTTCGCGCTCATTGTACAACCGTCCGCGTATGAGAACATTTCTTGCGCGATTTCTTTCACGGATTTATCCTTGTAGCCTTTTTCCCTCATTTTGATGAAAAAAGCGTTCTCGGCAAACCTGCACGCGTCCAGGAAAAGCGGGATCCCATACCGTTTGGCAAGCGATTTCGTTTGCCGGATATTTTCCATGGAGACCGGTTGACCGCCCCCGGCGTTGTTCGTGATTGTAATCATGATGAGCGGTATGTTCCCCGCGCCTTTCTCCCTGATGAACCGCTCGAGTGCCGGAATATCCATGTTGCCTTTGAAGTCGGCGATCGTTTCCGGGTTTTTCCCAACTTCAACGAGAAAATCGTGGGCTTCGGCTCCAGAGGCCTCGACATTCGCTCTCGTTGTATCGAAATGGGTGTTGTTCGGTATGAACTTGCCGGGTCCGCCGGCAACGGAAAAGAGTATTTTCTCCGCCGCCCTTCCCTGGTGCGTGGGAATGATATACTTGAAGCCGGTAATTTCCTTTGCGATCTTCTCGAAGCGGAAAAAGCTTCTCGCACCTGCGTATGACTCATCCCCCTCCATCATCCCCGCCCATTGCGCCGCGCTCATCGCAGATGTCCCACTATCGGTCAAGAGGTCGATCAGGACGTCTTCGGCCCGAATCATAAATGGATTGTATCCCGCCGCACGGAGAATGTGCTCCCTCTCTTCAACCGTTGTGAACTGAATCGGTTCAACCGTCTTGATTTTGAATGGTTCTATGATCGTTTTCATAATCTCAATGCATTGTATTTTGTAATTTACGGGAAAATTCGCTCAGTAGCAACGAAATTATTGACATTGGTTATTCATTTTTCTAAATTTAGCTCGACAGAGGCAGTGGAGCAGGGACAAATTGTTTACATCGAACCAATGCATCAGACTTCACAAAGATAAATCTTCTTTCTAATTAAAAACCGCGTCCACACTGAGGAGAACACAAAATGAAATCCATGGTCAACTTGAATGTCGATCAATTCCCGACTCAATGGTATAACATCATTCCCGACCTCCCGGAGCCTTTACCGCCTCCGATGGATCCCAAGGAAGGGCCCTCACGCATCCAGAACTTGCCGAATTTGATGGTTGGTGAATGCCTCAAACAGGAATTCTCCCAAGATAAATGGATCGATATCCCCGGCGGGATTATGGATCTGTATGCCAAGGCGGGCCGACCGCGCCCGCTTTTCAGAGCGACAAATTTGGAAAAGAGACTGGGCACGCCAGCGCGGCTTTATTACAAAAGTGAGTTCTTCAGCCCCACCGGAAGCCACAAAGTGAACACGGCACTCGCGCAGTGCTGGTACGCTAAGCAGCAGGGATTCAATCGCGTGACAACAGAAACCGGCGCCGGTCAGTGGGGCACGGCTCTCGCGTATGCGGCGGCGATCTCCGGGTTGAAATGTACGGTGTTCTGGGTCCGTAGCGTCTACAACTGGAAACAGGATCGCTTGTCGCTCATGAAGCTTTTTGGCGCGGAGGTTTATGCTTCGCCGAGTCCCATGACGTTGTTTGGCAGAACTCTCTATGAAAAGAATCCTGAGCATGTTGGTTCGCTGGGTATCGCAATTTCAGAAGGTCTGGAGGATTCCCAAAAAGACCCGAAGGCAACGTATTGCCTGGGATCGGTTCTCAATCATGTTCTCATGCATCAGACGATCATCGGACTGGAAACGCAGAAGCAGTTCGAGTCGTTCAATGATTATCCCGATGTGGTCATTTCATGCCTGGGCGGGGGATCAAATTTCGGCGGCTTTGCAATCCCCTTCCTCGGTGATGTACTGACCAAAGGAAAGAAAATTCGGTTCATCGCGGCGCAAAGCCAGGTTGCACCCAATTTACAGGGGAAATACGAGTACGACTTTGCCGATTATGCTGAGATGACGCCGATGCTGAAAATGTACTCTCTCGGTCATAAGCACGATATGCAGCCCGTCAAAGGGGATGGGTTGCGCTACCACGGCTGCTCTCCGATCCTCAGTCTGTTGCGGCACAAAGGATATATCGATACCATTGCTTATCCGAGTGATGAGAAGCATATATTTGAGAACACCAAGCTGTTCATCGAAGCCGAAGGCTGGTTGCCAGCGCCTGAGTCGGCTTACTCAGTCTGCTGCGCAGTCGATGAAGCTCTGAAATGCAAACAGACCGGGGAAAAGAAAGTTATTGCGTTCAACATCAGCGGACATGGTTTCTTGGATATTCCGGCGTACCGCACCGTTCTTGGAATTGCTTAGGGAGCGGGCGCGGGGACGGAACGCAATCGGTTAAGAACTCGTCGGCCACCTTCGGTTTGATTGCGGACGAGCCGGTGGGGACAATGGCATGCAGGAAGGCATGTGTCTCCCAGGTCCGGGGCGAAGCTCCCTCCGAGGACTCAAGGCTGGGAGGGAGTTCCGGCGGGAAAAAGGCGGACAGGTGTACTCCCGACCTATTATGCCCAACAGACGGCGAATAAACTCAGGGACGAGGATTCTACTCTGAGTTGTACTTGATAAGCGAAAAAATCTTCTGCCCGCGCAGTTTTTCCCGTCCCTTCAGAAATGTAAGCTCAATCAGGAATGCAAGCCCTGCGATTTTTCCGCCTAACCTGGTTACCAACCTGCACGTTGCCTCTGCCGTGCCTCCTGTCGCAAGCAAATCGTCGACAATGAGAACTCTCTCCCCTTTTTGAATCGCATCGGTGTGAATTTCAAGGGAATCGGTCCCATATTCGAGCTGGTATTCTTCCTTGATTGACTCCGCAGGCAGTTTTTTCGGTTTTCGAACGGGGACAAACCCGACGCCGAGCCGGTATGCCAGCGCGCTTCCGAGAATGAACCCGCGAGACTCAACGCTGGCGATTTTGTCGATCCTCTCCGCCCTGTAGTGCTTGTACAAGTCATCAACGGTCTTCTTGAACGCTTTCCCCTCCTTCAACAGCGTGGTTATGTCCCGGAACACGATCCCCTTCTTGGGGAAATCAGGGATGCTCCTGATATACTTCTTGAGACCCTCAGGTCGTTTACTTACCATTTCAGTTTTTCCTTTTTGATGAACGAGTCAATTCCTTTCCGAAAATCTTCAGTCTTCCTTGCGAGAGCGTTCACCTTGGATGCATAGTCCAATATTTCCTGCACATTCATATCATTCAGTCGGGAAAACAACTCCTTCGTCAGATTGATAGATGATGGGCTTGTTGTCGCAGCAAGCTCCTCCGCAAATGCAACCGAGGTTTGTTTGAGATTAGAGTCTTCGATAATTTCCGTCACCAAACCGAACTCTTTCGCTTTTGCCGCGTCGAGGATGTCGCCCCGGAGCACGAGTTCCTTGGCCCTCCCTTCGCCCATCCTTTTGATGAGGAACAACAGGATAACAGCCGGGACGAAGCCGAGTCGAACTTCGGGGGTCCCCAGTCTGGAGGAATCCTTCGCCGCCAGCACGAAATCACAAGCCGCGGCCAGCCCGCAACCGCCGCCTAGAGCAGGACCATTCACTACCGCTATGATTGGCTTCTTAAGACTTGAGATAATCTGCAATAAATTCAAGAAGTTATGCGCATCTCTTACATTATCTTCGTGCACTTTATCCGACATTGTCTTAAGATAATCCAGATCCATCCCTGCACAGAATGATCCACCGGAACCGGTAAGTATTGCTACCCGCGAGTCCGCAGACCTGCTGATATTTTGCAGGACCTTCGTAAGATCTTCAATCATCGCCTCATTGAGAGCATTGCGTTTGTCGGGGCGATCCATGGTAACAGTGGCCACGCGGTTTTTCACTTCGTAGGTGATTGTTGAGTAATTCATTTCGCTTCCAGGTTGTTAAGCAGATCGGCCGCCATCCACTACGAATGTCTGCCCGGTGATATAGTTCGCCGTGGTTGCAAGAAACAAGACTAACTCTGTGATATCAAACGCATTACCATAACGTTTCAAAGGTATTTTGTTGATAGGAATATGCATTTGATCGGGCAATTCTTCCTTGTCCATAATGATCGTCCCGGGTGCAATCGCGTTCACAGTGATGCCGGGTGCGAGGGCTTTGGCCAGGCACCGGGTGAGCATTATGACTCCCGCCTTGGAAATGCTGTAGGGCAAATGCTCCTTCCAGGCCTGGACACCGCCTAATGAAGCGACGTTGATGATCCTGCCGTGCTTTCTCCTGAGCATGGAAGTTGCGGCCGCCTGACAGCACAAGAACGTGCCTTTGAGGTTCGTATCAATCGTCCGGTCCCAAATCTGCTCTGTTGTCTTATTCCATGGGCTTTCGATGAAGATCGCGGCGTTGTTCACCAGAAGGTCGAGCCTGCCAAAGCGAGAAACCGCTCTTCGCATCAATCGTGTCGCGTCCGACTTTTTTGAAATATCGCCCTTTACTGCAATGGCCTGCCGTCCCATTCCGTGAATCAAATCGACAGTTTCCCGTGCTCCCTTTGCTGAATGCAGGTAGTTTATGACAAGATCGAAACCCTCCCCGGCAAGCGCCAGGGCAATTCGCCTGCCGAGTCTTCTCCCGGAACCGGTAACAACCGCGACTTTCTGTCCGGATGATTTCATGATACATTCACATCCACAAAGGGTAAATCGACGACCTGAGCGATGCTCAGATTTTGCATGCCATCAATCTTATATTCAACGATAGGCGCAACTATATTTATTTCGAGGTAACATAGCGCAATCGCTTTATCTAGTTTATACGACCAACCGGTGCTCGTCATCCATCCGACTTCGTCGCCATTGACGTAGAGCTTTTGCCTTTCACATAAGGGCGGTGATATCTTACCCAGCACCAGTCCCATCAGTTTTCGCTGAAGTTTTTTGTAAGTATCAAGTCTGGCAATGACTTCTTGTCCAATATAGCAGCCTTTTTTGAAGCTGACAAATTTTTCGAGGTTTGCTTCAAGCGGATTCAAGCTATCAGTTAGTTCGTGACTCAATCGCGGAACGCCGCTTTCGATTCTCAAATTTTCCAGAGTTTCAGAATCTATCGATGGTGTCTCAGGAAAGTTAGCCGGAGTCGCAGTATTGTCAACTATCAGCCCGCGTTTGACGATTAGATGATAGAACGGGATTTTCCACAAGGGATCCCGGAACAGAATACCGTTCGGCAAGGCCAGAATCTTGTCGACGTCAAAATCAAGGATCGGACTCAATTGTTGGACACCAGCAATTACTTTAGAGCCCACAATACAATATCTTGAAAAATCGGCTGTTATGTCGTTGATATGAAGATCTTCCATGACAATAAATGCTTCGAGCCAATCCTTAACCCTCTGAAAATTGTCACTGCTAGTGGTCAGCAGGAAGGAATCCTCCATCCTCAAAAGGGTAACGATGTCAATTATCCTTCCCTTCTCATTTGTGAGAACCGTCGTTCGATGCTCCCCCGCATTTAGTCCATTCATATCGTTGGTGGAAAGGCGCTGAAGAAAGTCGAGGCAATCGTGTCCATCCAGCCGGAGCAAACCAATACCCGACTCACCGAGGCCAAACGATGAATCTATTATCCGGTAGTTATCGTTACTGGGCATGGCCATGGTTGGCTTCCCACTACTTGTTCTGTCGTTCACAGGTTAATCCGCGGGCTTGGATGGACGAAAGGCCGGACAAAGAGAGTCAGGTTAAGAGATGGGGTGGCAATGGATCTCACAGTATACAGGTTTTCTGGATATCACGATCATCCGCTTAATATATCATGCCTGAGATTCATAATCAAGTCGGACCGCTGATATCGCTGGTGATGCTTAGACCGGTATCTATGTTTGCTCTGGCCAATGGCATCTAAACGACCTATGATGAAAGGACTAATCTCTTGTAACACAAAGAAATTCGGCTATCAATTCATTCTTATCACAAGGGGGGAAAAAGAAAGAAATTAGCCTAACCTCAGCAAAAGGCTGTGCTAACTTCTAATTCGTTTTGAGGATCCCGCCTCCCGAGCGATCCTGCTCGACCTGTCCCGATGTTCTTTATCGGGAAGAGCGGGAGAGTCGAGGGATTTGGCGAGACCTGAAGGTATCTGCCATTCCGCCAGGAGGATGGCGGATCCTGAATGTTCCATGAAACAATCGGAGTGCGCCCACCAGGACTCGAACCTGGAACCCGCTGATTAAGAGTCAGCTGCTCTACCAATTGAGCCATGGGCGCGTTTGTTAAAAACAACTTATTCAGCGCGTTTTCCTGTTTTCCCAACGCCACTTCTACTCAAAAAGTGTTAGAAGCTCTGTCAGAAGTCGTTGTAACTTCTGACAATCTAACAAAAAAAGGGGAGACTTTCAAGGGAGAGGCTTTTCAGCGATCTAAAGAATCCGAGTATTCACTTTGTGAGACACGGGAAGAAGTACACTGAATATCTTGGTGATCGTCGTGCTATTTCAAGCCGTACTTTTTGATGTGTTCATAGCCGATATATCCCACTCCCCCAAATTCAATTGACTCCAGAATTATCCGCATCGTTCGATATTCATCCTCGTTTGCCACCTCCAGTTTCCACGGAGACACAATATCGATTTTCGCCGGTAACGTCTCAAAGATGGATTGTGACCAGACAGCAGGCGCTTGAGAAAGGAACGCGAGTGACAGGGGATGGAAAAACGAGAGACTTATGAACAGAGACTCCGACTGAAAGCTCTGAAGCCCGCCCACGGAGGTATCCGATGGCTGCACGCTTTTCCGTTCCTGACTCCCTGAGACACACGTCAGAGCAATGAACAGAATCAGAATACCGACGGCCAGTTTTCCCGTGCTGGAAGCAGACTTTTTCGGTTTCATGTCAATTTTGCTAGTCAACTTGTTGTTAAGGTACACAAAAACGTGCCAAAAGTCCATCATGTGCGTTGTGGTTATGGGCTGGAAGTTGATGTAAGCATACAGTGAGACTACCCACGACTTCAGTCGTGGGACAAGCACAAGCAAGTCCAGATATCAGGAACCGCTTCAGCGGTTTAACATCGTTGCGAGAGCCTTCAGTATCTCGATTTCTTAAACCGTTGAAACGGTTTAGACATTGTTTCGTCTTGTCTTTCCCCATGACTAAAGTCATGGGTTCACAGAGCGCGCCTCGGCAACATGCGTGGATTCGCCTCGACCGTCTGAACCTCGATTCGCCTGATTCACATGATTACCTCGATTCGTTTAGTCTTGGTAATCCTCTAATCCGACGAATCATGGTTCAGACAGCATGCATCACTCTGTATAGATAACAGGCTTGCCTCGCCACCCTTTTCGAAAGCACAAAAACCCGCATCATCCCAATCAGGACAACGCGGGTTTTCAAAGAACTTGTGCTTCGGCCTACACTAGAAGGTAAGGAATGACTTTCAGAGAGTCAAGATTATCCGAATAAACTTTGTGTTGGTGCTACTTCCCAGGCTGCTGCGGAACGGCCGCCGGCAGGCTGCGGGGTGCCAGCGGCGCCGGAACGGAGCTTGGATTTCCCCTCTGAATGATGCTTTCCACGCTCTTAGATGAGCTGGGCAGAAAGAAGATGTTCGCAATCAAGCAAAGAGCAATGAAAATGGATGCCAGAATCGTCGTCGTTCTACTGAGAAAATCTGCCGTGCGGCGGACTCCAAAAACCGTTCCCACAGTGCTGCCGCCAAATGAGCCCGCGAGACCGCCCCCCTTGCTCGACTGCATAAGGACAACGATCATCAGTAGTATTGAAACAACGATATCCAGCAAAACTAAGAAATTAAACATGTTTTCCTCTTCATATTTGGTAAAATCGTATAAATATATGGAAAAAAATCATCAACTTCAAGATTCTGTTGTCGGCCTTTCAAGTCCGAAACCGGCGGCCTTCTTATTCAAATCGTAACCCTGGATATCATCCCCGTTGAGGTCATAATTACTTTCAAATCCCAGCCAGTTCAAATCCCTGACAACCGAATGCTGCACATCCCTGTCAAGGTCGTTGAAACCGGATACGGTATTTCGATACACCGGGAAATGATCGTACTTCGCCGGATCGACGACGGAAAAAACATGCCTGTTCGTAACCATCGCCTCGAAATAGGAGATTTTCTCTTGCGGAATAACCGGTATCTTCACGACGCCGTTCTGGAAATGAGCAACCCGCGACTTTATGAATGCGCCTTCATCATGGACTGAAATCACAGCTTGCGGCACAATCGTCGAGGCTTTCAGGAGAAATTCGCAGGCAAGATATGCGTTCCATTCATTGGCGGCAACCCGCGTAAAACCCGAAGCTAGGCAACCGTCGAAATATCCACCCTTTTTCGCGATGACAAGATTTTCAGCCTCCAAGCTGCGCACGATGGCATTCTCTGAACAACCGGCACTCCGCAGCTCGCTCCGCCGCTGAATAATGCGGGGCCAGAGTTCATCCTCCTCGTAGAAATAATGGTCGATGTTCGGGAAGATCGCGTACATCTTGAACGCGAGCTTGCCCGCCGTCCAAATGAACTCCGAATTATACCAATGCTGGAGTCGCGCGAGCGTATCCCATTCTTCGTCGGCGATCCTGTTCCGGCCGTTGTCGAGTATCCTGTAGTAAAGTTTTCGTGCCATCAATATCCCAATTCGCGCAGGCGATTCTTGTCGAGGCGTTTCCCGATTGCCGCCCCGTCTTGTTCTCCTTCGATCATGCGCTGAATATACTTCCCGATGATGTCAAATTCAAGATTGACCTTTGTGCCTTTCTCGTACAAATGGAAGATCGTCTGATGGATCGTGTGCGGGATGATTGAAACGGTGAAGGTATTCCCGTCAATTTCCGCAACAGTCAGACTCACGCCATCGACTGCGATCGACCCGACCGGCACGACATACTTGCGAAACATAGACGGTATTTCGAACGTGAACATCGAGCTGCTTTCGCGCCGGCCAATCTTGACAACCGACCCCACCGCATCAACGTGTCCGAGCATCATGTGCCCGTCGAACCGCCCCGATGCTTTCATCGGCATCTTGAGGTTGACCTTGCTGCCCGACTTCAACAAGCGAAGGGCGGTCTTTTTCAATGTTTCTTCAACCGATTCCACTTCAAAGGACTTGCCTTTTCTCCAGACAACCGTGTGACATGCGCCGTTGATCGAAACACTATCACCGATTTTCAGCTCGGATGTCGACCGGGGCGCCGCGATGCGAAACCGGATACTCCCCCCTTGGGATCCGGATTTCTCAACTGTTCCAATTTCTGTGATGATACCTGTAAACATCGAGGTTCTCTCTATTTCTTCACGTACGCTTCGATTAGAATGTCCCCATCGAGGTTCCACGAGGAGATATTTGTAAATTCCACTCCCTTCCCTAACACGCGGCCGGAGAGCTCTCCAAACGCGTCGAGCCCGTTCCCCACAATTTTCGGGGCCACGAAAAAGAGTACCTTATCCACGCACCCTTGATGAAGAAATGCGCTATACGTGGAAGCTCCACCTTCCACCAACACAGACGCTATGCCTCGCTGTCCAAGTGACTCCAGTATCTTGGGAATCGGAAACTTGCCGTTCCGGTGTGCGGCGATATCGATAATCTCGGTCCCTCTTCGGATCAATTCTCTTATCCTGGCACCGCGCCGTCGCGCAGCCTGTGGATCGGTGAACAAAAGTGTTCTCCCGGGGCCGGAGAAAACTTTCGCGTCCGGGCTGATGTCGAGAGATCTGCTCAGAATGACTCGAACCGGATTGCGGCCTTTTACTTGCCGCACGGTGAGCTGAGGGTCATCCGCATGGACCGTTCCAGCGCCGACCAGAACGGCGTCGTACCGGGAACGCATCTGATGAACCAGCGTCCGTGACATGCGGTTGGTGATCCATTTCGATGCCCCATTTTTATCGGCGATCTTCCCATCAAGTGTTTGCGCCACTTTGAGCGTAACGAACGGAGTGTGTTTTCGGACAAACTTGAAGAAAGATTCATTAAGCTTCCTGCATTCTTCTTCCAGCACGCCTACAGTCACGGAAATTCCCGCACGTCCGAGGCGGCGAATTCCGCCGCCTGCGACCATCGGATTTTGGTCTATTGTGCCGACGACAACCCTAGAGATTCCGGATGAAATGACCGCATCAGTGCATGGCGGGGTCTTTCCATAGAAATTGCAGGGCTCCAGGTTCACGTACAATGTTGCACCCCGTACCTTGCCTCGCGCATTGCTAAGTGCATGGACTTCAGCATGGGCTTCGCCAAACTTCTGATGGTATCCCCGGCTGATGATTCTGCCATTCTTAACGATAACCGCACCGACCATCGGATTGGGGCTGACGTATCCGGCGCCCTTCACCGCGAGGGCGAGGCATTCGGCTATATAGAACTCATCGAGATCGGATTTAATGACCCGGGGCATATCAACCTTGCGTAAGCACGACCTTTTGATTGACTTTTGCGCTTAACAGTGTGGCGGCATTTCCATTCTGGAGCGATACTTCCAGCAGAGACGAACTGCCTTTCATCAAAAACGGCATGCCCCGCCTGGCTTCCGAGTAGAATCTATAACAATCGGTTACACTCTGCCCTCCAATCTGCAACCTCATTTTCGTTTTCACATCTTTGAGGATGAAGAAATTTGTGATTATGTTACCAAAGTGATCGATGTGGAGAATTTTTCCTTCTTGACGCTTTTTACTTGCCCGACCGATTTCCAGAAACCAGTCCTTGCCAACCTGCGGTATCGTTGCCGTACCGAGCTTTGCAGGGGCAAGTCCCGCCGCTAAATGCGCTGCCACCGGGGCGAAGATATCCCGCCCATGAAAAGTGGCGCTGACGTTTTCGGCGAAATATCTTGAACTCGTGACCGCAATAACGCGTTTCGACCCGGCTTCCTTCAGCACGTATTTCAGGGTTCCGTTGTCCGGCGCGAGAAAGAGATAGTCGGAAGTTTCGACACACAGTATTTTTCGCCGACTCCCGACGTTGGGATCCACAACGACAACGAAAACCGTTCCTTTGGGGAAAAACCTGTATGCACTCCACAACAAGTATGCTGCCTGGTCGATGCCGTGAGGTATGATATCATGTGTGATGTCGACAATATTTGCAGACGCGGCGATGCGCAGGATGACGCCTTTCATGGCTCCCACATAGACATCCGACCGGCCAAAATCAGTGAGAAGGGCTATGACTCTTGTATTTTGCATCGCTGTAGTAATCACAAAGGAGAACGGCCGCCGGAGTCCGCGGTCCTCGGGAATCCGCCCGATTATTTGAAAACGATTTCTTTCGTTTTCTTAGCGGAATCGTATACCGCCTCGACGATTTTCATTCGCTGGACAGCCTCATCACCCGTCGAGATCACGGGATGCAATCCACGCGCTGCGCCGACAAAATGCCGGAGCTCGTTCTCATAACTCTTCTTATGGAGGTTTTGGGGAGTTTCGATCTTGACCGGCGTAACATTCACCAGATTGTCATGGAGCGATTTGTGAATGCGAAGAGGATTAATCATCGCGCTTCCTTCGGACCCGAAAAAGTCGCAATAGTAAAAATCCTGGGCCGACTGAAACGACCAGCTTACCTCGAGAATCATGGTGATGCCGTCTTTCATTTCAATGAATGCAACACAGGAGTCCTCCACGGTTTTCGTTTTCTGCCGGTACATTTTTGACGTCACGCGCTGCACGCTCGGGAAACCGAGCATCCATAGCGTCAGGTCGAGCATGACGATTCCAAGATCAAGGAACACACCGCCGCCGGATTTGTCCTTCTGGGTCATCCACGGCTGGTCATACGCGAGCTTCTTGAACCATCCTGCTTTTGCGTAGAATATTTTCCCGAGCTCCCCTTTTTCGATATACGATTTCAGGATCATCGTGTCGGGGCGGAAGCGATTATTCATTCCGACCATGAGCTTTTTCTTATGCATGCGGGCTGACTCCGCCATTTGCGCTGCTTCGTCATAATGCCGTGCGATCGGCTTTTCAACGAACACATCCTTTCCTGCCGAAAGCGCGGCGAGGGTGATCGGTAGGTGCGCATCCGTGCTCGTACACACGTCGATGGCGTTTAGCTCTTCCTTTTGAAGCATCTGCTCGTAGTCGGTGTACCAGCGGGAGATCTTGAATTTGTCCGCTATCATCTTGGCTCGTGCTTTGTCGCGGTCGCAGACCGCAGCGATTTCAACGTCCTCGAACCTCGAAAGCACGGGCAGGTGAAATACTTGTGAGACCCAGCCCAGGCCGACAATGCCAATACGAACTTTCTCCATGTTCAGACCACCTTATCCTCAATAGTTGATATCACACCGGCGCCATGCAGCACGCCTGCTAAGAAGTCTTTCGTGATAGATGCGATTCCCTCCGCGTCGAGCTTGAGCATCCGGTGCAGCTCGGACGGCGATCCATGCTCGATAAATTTGTCGGGTATGCCGTGACTTTTCACTTTGACGCCGGTAATCCCCTGTCCGTTGATGCTCTCGATGACGGCAGTCCCGAACCCGCCCTCGATCACCTGGTCTTCGACTGTTACGATGTGCCGGAATCGAGAGCACACATCTTCAATCAGTTTCTCATCCAGAGGTTTTACGAATCGCATGTTAACCACCTCAGCTTCGATCCCCTCCCCGGCAAGAAGCTCAGCGGCTGACAGCGCGTTGGCAACCATATTCCCAATCGCAAGAATGGCAATGTCCCTGCCACGCCGGACCGTTTCTGCCTTGCCGATTGCGATTCGTTGAAAACCCGGCCTCAGCGGAACACCAACTGCATTGCCCCGCGGGTATCTGAGAGCTATGGGTCCTCCTTTATACTCGACAGCCGTGTACAACATATCGCGCAGCTCCTGCTCGTCTTTTGGTGCCATGAGCACCAGCCCGGGGACACACCGCAAATAGCTGAAATCAAAAACGCCATGATGGGTCGGGCCATCTGACCCGACCAGTCCCCCCCGGTCCATCACGAATACCACATGGAGGCCTTGAAGTGCGACGTCGTGGATGATCTGGTCGTAGGCACGCTGGAGAAAAGTCGAATAAATTGCCGTAACAGGAATATACCCTTCCGTCGCCAGCCCGGCGGCAAACGTCACTGCGTGCTGCTCGGCTATGCCGACGTCGAAAAATCTCTCCGGCATCTCCTCGTGCAAGGGTGTAAGGCCGGTACCGTCGGCCATCGCGGCGGTGATTCCGACCACCTTCGGATTCATCTTACAGATTTCCACGAGAGCTTTTCCGAAAATGCCGGTAAGGGACTGACGTTCATTGACATCCTTGTGGGAGACTCCGGTAACCTTGTCGAACGGAGTCACGCCATGAAGTCGTGTGGCTTCTTTTTCCGCGGGAGGATATCCCTTCCCTTTTTGCGTGATCGCATGGATAAGAATCGGACCGTTCATGTCTTTCACGTGCCGGAAGATTTCGACCAGCTTGGCAACATTATGTCCGTTGACGGGTCCAAAGTAACGAAAACCGAGCGCTTCAAAGAGCATTCCGGGCGTCACGACGGCCTTGACGCCGCGTTCGACCTTCTGTGCAACGCCACGGAGGCGGTCTCCGATGGAATCAAGCTTGCCGGTCAATTCCCAGACATTCGATTTGAACTTATTGTAGGTCGGGTGGGTGAGCAGTTCCGTAAAATAGTTTTGCAGCGTCCACACTCTTGGATTTCGGGACGAAAGCGAGACCATTTGATTGTCGTTGAGTACGACAATCATGTTTTTCTTGAGAAGTCCGGCGTTATTCATCGCCTCGTACGCCATTCCGCCCGTGAGCGATCCGTCGCCGACGACGGCGATGACGTTGTATTTTTTTCCATCGAAGTCTCTCGCCGTCGCGATTCCCAGAGCCGCCGAGATTGCCGTGCTTGCATGGCCGGCGCCGAACGTATCATAGACGCTTTCATCCCGGCGAAGGAAACCGCTGATGCCGCCGAGCTGCCTGATCGTATGGAAAACATCCCGTCTACCGGTCAGGATCTTGTGCGGATATGCCTGGTGTCCCACATCCCAGATGATCTTGTCTTCGGGTGTATTGAAGACGTAGTGCAAGGCAACCGCCAGCTCCACCGTCCCGAGCCCGGCGCCGAGGTGCCCCCCGACCTTCGATATCATATCGATGATAAACTCCCGGAGTTCCGTGCACACCGTTCGTAATTCAGGGATGGTAAGTTTGCGGAGATCGGCGGGTGAATCGATGCGGGATAAGAACTTATATTCTGAGTCTGCCATGAAAACTATTCTTCCAGACCTTCTTCGGAAAGTTCGAAATTTCCCATTTACATCTTTGCTCAACTGCTTCAGCTTAAGCTCAGCCTGTGTCAGCGTTTCAAGACATTGTTTTGAAAGCTGCACACCCTCCTCATACATGGACATGGCTTCATCGAGTGAAACGGTACCCTGTTCAAGCGTTTCGACGATGCCCTCGAGTCGTTTCAACGCCTGCTCGAAGTTCCCCTTTTTCTTTATCGCGGCTTTTGTCAATCGAACACCATAACGTTATTGCACTTTGGCGGGAACGTCGCCGTCCTCGAACTTCATCCGGACCAGATCGTCCTTTCCGAGTTCCCGGGCTCTGGTTATGAGGCTCCCGTCACGCACGACCATCGCGTAGCCACGCTTCAGGATCACATCGGGATTAACCGAGGTGACGCGCTGCTGTAACGATAACAGATTCTGCCGGATCAGTTCGACCCGGTGTACCATGACTCTTGTCAGGGTCTGTTTTAACTCATCCATCTGCTGTGAGTACCGGCGAACCAGATCGACGGGTTTGTTGAATGAATGACTCCTCAGGAGCGTGCCCACATTCTTTCGTTCCGAAACGATTCTATCGCCAACAATCTGACGTGCAGTATAATAAAAATTGCGTACAATTTCAACTAATTCAGCCCTATTCCTGACTGCGAGTTCGGCAGCCGCCGAGGGCGTCGGCGCTCTCAGGTCGGCGACAAAATCCGCAATTGTGAAGTCGATTTCGTGCCCAACCGCGCTGATGACGGGAATCTTCGAAGCGTAAATTGCCCGTGCAACGGCCTCCTCGTTGAATGCCCAGAGGTCTTCGAGCGAGCCGCCCCCCCTCCCAACGATGAGAACATCGACCTCCCCGAATGCATTGAATTCCTCGATTGCAGTCGCAATCTCTTCTGCCGCGCCAGCACCCTGGACTTTGACAGGATAAAGGATCAACTCGACTGAGGGAAAACGCCGCGAAATGACATTCACAATGTCGCGTAAGGCCGCTCCGGTCTTTGACGTCACGATCCCTATGCTCTCCGGATATTCCGGAATAAGTCTCTTGCAGTCGGCGTCGAAAAGTCCTTCTGCGGCAAGCTTTTGCTTGAGTTTTTCAAAAGCGATTTGGAGCTCCCCGACTCCGAGCGGTTGAATCTGGGCGACATCAATCTGGTAGACTCCACCGGACCTCATATACGGTGATGTTGCCCCGGAGGATAACTTTCATGCCGTCCTGCGGTGTAAAGAGCAGATTCGCCGCCCTGCTCCGCCACATCACCGCCTGCAGTTGTGCACTTTCATCTTTGAGCGTAAAGTAGAGGTGACCGGATGAATGTCGTTTGAAGTTGGATATCTCGCCTTGCACGGCAAGCCGCGTGAACCCGCTTTCGAGAACGCCCTTGATCCGCCGGGTCAGCTCGGTGACGCTCAAGACAGTCGAATCGATTGCCATAGATTAATTAATCACTTTAAGCAATACAATGTTGGATGCGCAAAATACGAAACACTAAATCCGAAATCATAAACAAAATCCAAGCACGAAATCCCGAAACTCCTTAGTCATCCTGAGCGGAGCGAAGGATCTGACACTACACGGATGAGATTCTTCACTCCACTTCGTTCCGTTCAGAATGACATCTACTATCGTTTGTTCTATTTATCTTCATGTAGGATTTGCTTACGTCTCAGGTAATCGAATTCAGAATTCTCCAATAACAATAATGACTCTACGTAACGTCGCTTAACAATATGTTTATTGATTCGGTGATAATCAACCACCCCTTTCGAGGCTGTCCAAAAAGTCAGAAAAAGTGATTGTCATTCTGAACGGAGTGAAGAATCTCATCGTTTTTCGAGCATTGAGATGTTTCGCTTCGCTCAACATGACAAAACAAGAGACTTTATGGTCAGTCTCTAAAGGGGAGGTTATGAACCGGCAATAATGCACTACCATGCGTTGTCTTTTTGAGCTGCGTTGGCTATATTGCTTTCAACGTTCTCCATCCGCAACAAAACTTGATCATTTATGGAATTGGACATACTCGCTATTGGGGCTCATCCTGACGACGTTGAGCTGTCCTGTTCCGGCACGCTGGCAGCGTCCGTGAAGCTGGGGTACAAAGTGGGCATTCTCGACCTGACAGAAGGCGAACTCGGCACCCGGGGAACAGGGAAATTCGCTTGAGAGAAGCAAAATCTGCTGCGAAAATCCTGGGATGTGTCCGCGAGAACCTTCATCTTCCCGACGGCGACATCGAAATATCGAGGAAAAATCTTCTTAAGCTTGTCTCCGTGATCCGGAAATACCGGCCCCAGGTTCTCCTTATCCCCCACTCTTCCGAACGGCACCCCGACCATGTTCGCGCGCATCATCTCTGCCGCGAAGCATGGTATTACTCAGGATTGCAGAAGATGGATACGAAGCTGGCAGGGAAAAAACAGGAGCCGTGGCGTCCAAAGAAATACTTCCATTTCATGCAATGGCACACTTTTGCCCCTACGTTCATTGTCGATATCAGCGACAGCTACCAAACCCGCGTTGAAGCCATCCTCGCGTTTAAGTCGCAATTCTACGACCCGGCATCCCGGGAACCGCGAACAGTTTTGAGTGAAAAGTCATTTCTTGACATGCTGGAGACGCGCGCGAAATTTTATGGACAACAGATCGGAGTCAGGTATGGCGAGCCCTTCTACTGCGTCGAGGCGATTGGGGTTGAGCGATATTTTCCATCTGAAGTTTTTTGGGGGATAAATCCGCGAGCCCTCGTGTGTCAGAAAAACGAGTTTGGACTTGATTGACACTCTGTAGAATCTTTTGTATATTCGCCGGGTAGATTTAGGGGTGGAAGTTGGCAAACCTACCATCAGTTTCAACATGGCTGGTTCAGCGATCGAAGGAAACAATATTGCGTCATTACAGATGCGCCATGCCGCCGCATGGAATATCATCAGGAGAAAGGAGATATTCTAAATGCCTCACACAGAGAGCGAACTAATTGAATTGTCTAACTTCGTCGTCGAATATTCCCGTGCTAAGCTGCATAGCATGCACCTAGACGATTCTCTCTCAATGCGCTCGCTTATTTTATATGGGGGAGCTGCGCGTTTCCAATTTGGGATCTCACAACAGTTTAAAGATTACGATTTAAATGTTTTCTTCCGACGTGGGCCAAACTATCATACCGGAGATGCGAGGCGCTTCAACCATCATGGAGCCCCTTGGAATGCCGGGCTATTTCTACAGAAAAAGGTTGAGGTTTTTTTCAACGTTCTTGATGCCGAACAGACTTGGATTGAGAGTGCATTGACTCGCGTTGGTAATCGATGGAATTGCCTTCGAAACGCTCCGATACTCTTATTGTATCCCGAAAGGCACGACTACCGCCGACTTTGATAAAGGGCGGCGGCACGAACGCATAGCACGGCAACAGTGAAGATGCAAATGTCAGAAGATAATAGTCAATCAATGTGCTCTCACGCTGTTGAACAAAGAATCGACAGGTTTTATTCCTCTCTAATTCTTGGAGCATGAATCCTAGTTCGGTCTATTTCCATAATATAGGAGAAATGAATATGAAAGCTGCTCAGCGTTCAATCATCTCATTCTCATTTGTCGTTCTCTGCGTGTATCTTGTCTCCTGCACGATGGAGCGAAATAATAATGCCAAAGCTATTCATGATCTTATCAGTCACTTTCGTGATAACGGCTTAGACGTTGGTTCATTAACTGGACGGCAGCCCAATGCCCTCGGCGCAGTCAGCGGATGTGCGGTTTATGTTGAAGGTGATGAGGTTGAAATATACAAGTACGACAACTCTGACGAATCGGAACGCAAGCTACTTGAGAAATACAAAATTGATGGTACCATTACGATAATGGGTTCCACGGTACCCATAAAGGTGAATGGTTCCTTTGTATTACTTTTCTACCAATCCAATCCAAAGAAGGATTTATTGCTTAAAGCATTCGAAAGTTTTTAAATGGAGCACTCCACCTTTAGCGGGAACGAACGAACACAAAACAAGCCTAACATCTAGGCCGTGAATGTCACGACAGGAACTCGCTCAACACTTTTCTTCAATGGCGATAGGTGTATGAGTACATTTGCAAAACAACTGCTGCATTATTCTGCGACGCATCAAGTGAAACGGGGCGCTCAACACCAACATCGGAGTCAACCATGAGACCATTGTTTACGATTCATGCTGGAGAATATCTCGTAGCTACGTTTCTTGAAGAGAAATATAAGTCGTACCGAATATGGGTGCCGTCCAGGGACACCGGAGTCGACTTGCTGGTTACCAATCCAGGAAAGCGTACCTTCGCTGGACTACAAGTGAAATTCTCAAAGGATTTCTCTACCAAGCCCGATTCTGAGCTTGCACATAAGGTGAAATCCGTTGGATGGTGGACACTGAACATGAAGAAGATTGAGCAGTCGAAGGCGGACCTTTGGATTTTGGTTCTATACAACTTCAATACACGTAATGCACAATATCTCGTTGTTGAGCCACGAGAATTGCTGAGGAAGCTTCGAACAATACACGGGCAACTGACAAGCTTTAATGTTTACATAGTCGTTACTTCTCAAAATGGGTGCTGGGAAACGCGTGGCCTATCAAGAAAGGACTTATTGCTTCTGATCAACGATAAATTGGATGACCAGCAAGTGGCAAAGCGAGACCTGTCAAAGTATCTCGATAAATGGAGCCAACTTGAATCAAGGTTGAGTTGACGCACCGCTCCGCATAACGACCATGGCCACGGCGCTCAGCATCAGGGAAAAGCAGTGTGGTTTCGTTGAAACAGGTGCTGAAGTCACCCTTGTCAAGTCGTTTGCCCTCCAAATGTTAAACTGACCGATTACCCTGGTCGAAATACGCAATCTGAGCATTTTAGATTCAGCCACTAACTGTGCTCTTCAGGTTTTGGTATTTGGTTGCCAATACGCTATCTTTTGTGTGTAGCTGTTGTTGCGGGAATTAAAGGCTTCATTTGTATGTTTAATATTTAGAATGGCAAAGATTTCGACATACAGAGTCATACCGGTGCTTCTGGCACTCGTATTTTGCATTTTTAACGTCGGTCTGCCAATCGTCGTCGCATCGTGCCCGATGGCAAGAACGAAAGCTTCCTGCTGCTGCGAGAAATCGGGCAGCACGGATGCTGCGTTAAATGGCTTCAAGAATACGGACTGCTGCAAAACAACGATTGCCGCGGAGCGAAACAAGACTGAATTTCTCCAGGGACAAAGTGCCGCCGCAAGCATCCAATACTCCATCACTCCATCACTCCAATTTGTTGTCGCTCCACAGGTTCACGCTTCAATATCCATCATATCGTATGTTCCATCTCCTCCCCACTCCGAAGATATTCCGATCTTCACTTCAGCTCTCCTGATTTAATTCCGTCACGCTGTAGCTTCTAGGCGGCTCGCGCCGCTGTCAACGCATCATCCTCTTTCCCGAGAATGATGAACGTCTTCGTCCATTCTTGTGGACGAAAACTCATGAAGAACTGTGTGAGGAATTATGATTACAAAAATATTTCTGGCGATAATGCTTTTGCTGCCCTTGCGAGGTTTCAGCCAGCAGGACTCGGTCAACGTTCCCGAACCGGTCGAGCTCGACCTCCAGTTCCTGACGGTCGAAGCACTTATGAACAACCTGGAGATCAAATCTGAACTTCAGAAAATGGACGTCATGGAGGCAAGGGTCCAGCAGGCGGGTTCGCTTGATGCTCCCGAGCTGAGATTCCTGCAGGAGGCAATGCCGGATTTCAGATTCAATCAGGCGATGTACTCCCGGTTCGAGCTATCACAGACGATTCCCTTCCCGGTTAAACTCGGAAAACGTGAAGATCTGTCTCGCATCGAAGCGGACCATGCGCACCACGAACATCTCGAGAAGGTCAATGAGGTCCTCTCGGGACTCAAGTCGGCCTATTACGAACTCTGGTTCGTCCAACAAAATACCATCCTCGACGGGGAGAACGCCCGCCTTCTCAATCAGTTCGTCACGATTGCGCGGGCAAGGTACGGCGTGGGTGAATCATCGCAGCAGGATGTGCTTAAAGGCCAGGTCGAATTGCATATGGTCGAGAATGACTTAATCACGCTCCGTCAAAGGGAATTGAGCGTGAAAGCCATGATGATGTCAATCCTCAATCGCAGTCCAAGAGACACACTCGGGTTCGCCGTCATTCCCGACGAAATCGTATTCGAAGCTCGACTTGATTCACTCCTGCATTGGGCCATGGATAACCGACCTATGATCGTCCACGATTCACTGTCTATCGCTCAGCGGCAACTCAGTCTTTCCCTGGCAAAGCTTGACTACTGGCCGGATTTCAAGGTTGGCCTGGAGCGGCTTACGTCTCCAAGCTCTGATTTCAGCGGCTGGAGCGTCATGGCGACCGTAACCATTCCTATTGCACCCTGGACTCTTGGAAGAACCAACGCGCGCATCGAGGAAGCTTCTGCATCGATAGACGAGGCCCGTTCCGACTACACTGCTGCAAGGAACATGGTCGCCGCCAATATCAAGGACCTGTATTACAGAATAGATGCGGGAAAGAAACAACTTGAGCTGTATCGCACCGCAATCCTGCCCGAGGCACGACAATCGCTCAACGCAAGCCTCGAGTCCTACCGGACCGGGCGGACAGATTTCCTCATGTTGAGCGACTCATACCGAACCTACGTCAATCTCACCAAAGAGTACTTCATGCTCCGCATGCAGTTTGAGCAAAACATCGGCGGACTGGAACGCGAAGCAGGAACGCAAAATCTATCGAATTTCAAATAATGGAAGGATGATGCCATGAACAGAAAATTATTGTACGCAATCATTGGTGGTGTAGTGATCGCTGCGATCACACTCGCACTGTATCCCAGGTTGTTTCCCGCGAAGCCGGAGCGCCTGATACTTTATTGGACCGATCCAATGCTGCCGGGGGATCGAAGTGACCACCCCGGTAAATCATCGATGGGAATGGAGCGGGTCCCCGTTTACGCCGATGCAGTGTTGCCACCGGCGCGAGATACGGCAATTCTGACAAGATCGTACTATACGTGTCCGATGCATCCGTTCATTCATAAAGACGCACCGGGCGCATGTCCTGTCTGTGGTATGACACTGGTGAAGAAATCGGACGGCACGGAAATGTCCGGCGAAGAAAAAGACCATATCGTCACAGTTACGATATCGCCTTCCCGACAAATCCTGGCCAATGTTGCAACAACGGTCGCCCGGCGTTTACCATTACGGAAGGAAATCCACGCTGTGGGAAAAATTGGATATGCGGAGCCAAATATCAGACATATCAGCATGCGGTACCCTGCACGCATCGAACGGTTGTATCTCACCTACACCGGTATGAAGGTCAAGAAGGGCGACCCTGTCGCCGAAGTCTACAGCCCTGATGCAATATCAGCCCAGAAGGAATATCTGCTCGCGCGGAACTCTTTTGAGGAGGTGAAGGATGCGACGGAGATCATTTCGTCGGGCGCAAAGTCACTACTAGACGAGTCCCGGGAGAAACTCCTGCGCTGGGGATTCACGGACACTCAAATCTCGGAACTGGACAGTACGAAAAAAGTCAGGAACACGCTCACCATATACTCCCCCGTCGGCGGAACAGTTCTGAAGAAGGGCGTCGACCCCCAGCGATATGTCACTGCGGGTGAGGATATTTACGATGTCGCCGACCTTTCGACTGTCTGGCTTACCATCGATATCTATGAATATGAGAGACTCTTTGCTGAGAACCGGTCAAGCCATTGAAGCGACGGCGGTCGCGTTTCCCGGAAAGATGTTCGGTGGGAGGATAACCTTCATCAGCCCGGCGCTCGACCCGCAGACAAGAACGCTTCGGCTTCGCGCAGATCTACAGAACGCCGGAGAAGAACTCAAACTCGATATGTTCATGGATGCAACCATCAGAATTGAAATGCCAGCGATGATTGTCGTCCCAGCCACTGCTCTGCTTTCCACGGGTCAGCATCAGGTCGTTTGGGTGCAGAAAAGCCCCGGACTCTTTGAGCCCCGGGTGGTGAACGTCGGCGAGCAGACTGACGAGAGCGTGCAGATTCTCGAAGGTATCAATGAAGGCGACGTCGTGGTTTCATCCGGAGGATACTTGATCGACTCTGAAAGTCAAATGCAAACTTCAAAATAGTGCGCCAAGCACTGCAGGGAAACCTTATGATCGAAAAAATTATAGAATACTCGGCACGGCACAAATTTGTTGTCATACTGGTATATTCCATCTTGATCGGCTGGGGTATCTGGTCGGTGTACACAACGCCCGTTGATGCCATTCCCGATCTCTCGGACAATCAAGTGATTGTCTTCACGCCATGGATGGGACGGTCCCCGAAAATCATTGAAGACCAGATCACGTATCCGCTGGTCAGCAACCTGCAGGGGTTGCCGAGCGTGAAAGCCGTCCGTGCCCAATCGATGTTCGGGATGTCATTCATCTACATCATCTTTGAGGATAATGTCGATATCTACTGGGCTCGGAGCCGGGTTCTGGAGAAGCTCAACAATGCCGCTGCCTTTCTGCCTTCCGGAGTTGTTCCGACGCTCGGACCCGACGGCACAGGCGTCGGGCATGTCTACTGGTACACGGTGGAGGGAAAGGATTATGATCTGGGTGAACTGAGGGCCATCCAGGATTGGTATGTGCGTTATCAGCTTAATTCTGTGCCCGGTGTGGCGGAAGTCGCGAGCATCGGCGGTTTTGTCAAGCAATACCAGGTCGATCTGGACCCGAACAAACTCGCCGCGCACGACGTCAACTTTAATGCTGTCGTCGCCGCGATCACTTCATCCAACCGCGACGTCGGCGGCAAAGTTGTTGAATCAAACGGTGCGCAAATGTACGTGCGCGGGCTGGGATATGTTCACTCTGTGAAGGAAATCGAAAACATTGTCGTCGGAACGGGGAATAACGGCGTCCCCCTTTACGTTCGCAATGTCGGCACAGTCCAGATGGGAAACGACCTGCGACCCGGCTTGCTCGACAAAAATGGAACCGGCGAGGTCGTTGGCGGCATTATCGTTATGCGTTACGGTGAGAACGCGAAGGATGTCATCGGGCGTGTGAAATTGAAGATTTTGGAAATCCAGAAGGGTTTGCCGAAGGGAGTCGAGATCAAAACCGCGTATGACCGTTCCGATCTGATTGAACGATCCATCGATACGCTGCGACACGCGCTGATCGAAGAGGCTCTCGTCGTAAGCCTGATCATCATGGTATTCATATTCCATTTCCGGAGCGCTCTTCGCATCCTCATCGAGCTTCCGGTTTCGGTTTTGATGGCGTTCATCCTGATGAAGCAATTCGGGATCACATCAAACATTATGAGTCTGGGCGGCCTGGCGATCGCGATTGGTGTGCTCGTTGACTCCTCCATTGTTCTTGTTGAAAACGCATACCGGAATATTGCACACGCGCAACTCCAGGGTGGGCCGGTTGATTACACGGAAATTTCGATTCGTTCAGCGCAGCAGGTCGGTCGCGCAATATTCTTTTCGCTTGCGATCATTGTCGTTTCATTCCTCCCGGTATTCATGCTGCAGGGGCAGGAAGGGAAACTGTTTCACCCGCTCGCCTGGACAAAGACATTCGCGCTGGCTTCATCGGCGATCATCTCCATTACGCTCGTCCCGATGTTGATGACCATGTTGATGAGAGGGAAATTCCGTCCTGAGCAGAAGAATCCGGTTTCACGCTTTCTTATGGGTCTGTACGAACCGGTTCTGAAGAAGGCGTTGAAATTCCGGAAAACGACTCTGGCAGTTAGCATCCTGGCTCTTCTCATCACCATCCCGATGATCATGCACATCGGGTCTGAGTTTATGCCGCCACTCGACGAAGGGAGCCTGCTGTTCATGCCGGTGACGCTTCCGAGCGTTTCCATCACCGAGGCAAAACGGATTCTCCAGGTTCAGGACAAAATCATAGCCGACTTTCCTGAAGTAGATCAGGTTCTCGGAAAAGTCGGCCGTGCGGAAACACCGACAGACCCCGCTCCGGTCAGCATGCTTGAAACGATCATTCTCCTCAAACCTAAATCCCAATGCCGGAAGGGGATGACAAAAGATGAGATTGTGGAGCAACTCGACCGGCGACTTCAGATTCCAGGTGTGAGAAACGGCTGGACCCAGCCAATCATTAACCGCATCAACATGCTTTCGACCGGCGTTCGGACTGATATTGGAGTGAAAGTCTTCGGAGAAAACCTCGACACACTCGAACGTCTGGCAATTCAGGCCGAACGAATCCTCGGGACCCTCCCGGGAGCGGTCGACCTCTACGCCGAGCGTGTCACAGGGGGAGAATTCCTGGATATCGCGATCAAGCCGGACGCCGTTGCGCGTTACGGCATCAATGTGGGCGATGTTCTGAATGTGGTTGAGACCGCTATCGGCGGCGAGAATATCTCGACGACCGTGGAGGGAAGACGACGGTTTCCCATCAGGGTTCGATTCGCCAGGGATTACCGCGACAATGTCGACGCGCTGAAACGCCTGCTCGTGCCCGTGCCTCGCCCATCCATGGCGAACATTGAAACCACGTCCCCATCATCATCCTCTGCCGCGGATGGTTTGAGTTCATCGACGGCCATGAGATCACCCTCGGAGGGAGACCTGAATCCGGGCTCCATTTCACAAAGCTCGAACCAGAAGTTCAGTTTCATACCGCTCGCGCAACTTGCCGACATCCGCCAAACTCCGGGCCCCCCCATGGTCAACAGTGAAAATGGGCTCCTTCGCTCGATCGTCTTTCTCAATGTACGCGGTCGGGACCTCGGAGGTTTCGTCGATGAGGCCAAGGAAACTCTCAATAAGCGTTTGCAACTTCCGCCCGGCTATTATGTTTCATGGAGTGGCGAATACGAGAACCAACTGCGCGCGAAGAACCGCCTGGAAATTGTATTACCCCTCGTCTTCCTGATCATTTTCGTGATGCTGTACTTCACGTTCAAATCCTTCGTGGAAGCATCCATGGTAATGCTTTCAGTTCCCTTCGCTCTCATCGGCGGCGTTTACTTGATCTACTTCCTCGGATACAATTTCAGTGTTGCCGTGTGGGTCGGGTTCATAGCGCTTTATGGCGTCGCAGTGGAAACGGGCGTCGTTATGGTAATTTACTTGCACGAATCACTCGACCGGCGATTGCTCAGTGGTCCGCTGACGGCCGATGACATCAGGCAAGCAACGATCGACGGGGCCGTACTCCGATTGCGGCCCAAGATCATGACGGTGGCCACGAATCTCATCGGCCTCATGCCGATTATGTGGAGCACCGGCACGGGGTCGGATGTGATGAAACCTATCGCCGCTCCCATGATCGGGGGCATCATCAGTTCCGCGGTTCACGTCCTCTTTGTCACTCCCATCATCTTTTCGATGATGAAAGAAGCGGCATTGCGGCGGGGAACATTGAAACCATCGACAAGGAAGCAGTAGGAGACGAAACCGGCTGCCTGGAACTCGCTCCACATCACGGGCGTTAATGTGGGTGATGCCCATTCTCCGTTTCGGGATTTCCCGGTATGTTTCTGGCTATTTTGTCAGAAGAGCGGGTGAAAGCTGAAACATTTGGAAATACAGATATATTTTGTAAATTTAAGAAAGTAATCTACACACAATCATCAAGGAGTAGAAGATGAAGGTACGGTCATTATGCTTTTCCCTCATTGCAGCGTGTTTCATTTTTTCGCTGGCTCTTGGACAGGCTCAGGAGACAAAAACCACCAAGAAAACTACAGCAAGCAAATCAACCGCGAGTTGCTGCATGAGCGGCGCGAAGGCTTCAGATATGAAGGATTGCCCCGGGATGAAAGACGGCAAGACTTCCGGCAAAGGATGCTGCAGCATGCAAAAATCCGGTAAGAAGTCATCCTCCAAATCAACGGGTAAGATGAACTGCTGCTCCGGGCAGAAGACCAGTGAGGCAAAGGTTGACACAAAATCGGGAAAATCCGACAAGGCGGCAACAGAGGGTGAAAAGAACTAATCTCATCCCGCAGTAGATTTTTGGCCGTTCCGGTGTTGTAACAGGAACGGCTTTTTGTTTACGATAAAACCCCGAAATATTCAGGTGGAATCATCGAGTGAGCGACAATTCCTGTAAATCGTGCCATGCACCACTAACGCAGGGAGCGAAGTTCTGTCCCTCCTGCGGAACGCCAGCGCCGCAACCCGTTGAGCCGACCGTCATGCCGCCTGACCTTGCGCCACAGGCGAAGATTAGTAAACGCGTGATGACACCGGGAGCCAAACGAGTCTACGGCATCTTGACGGTCATTCTCTTTTTCGTGTTCCTTTATGTCTTTGTCGAACACCTGCCCGGGAAGCCCGATCCGGTCATCGAAAAACAGCCCGATGTCGCCATGGCAGCGGCTTTCAGCAGTGTGAACATCGACCAGCAACAAATAGAGGTCACGGTTCAAAACGGGAAAATCATCTTTCCCTTGAGTAAGCTGTTAGAAAAGAGAATGGTGTCATTCGATTACGTGACTCAAAATGCAACGATCCCCTTGCTCGCGTTCATCAACAATGACGGAAAGCTCGTCACCTGCATCCGGATGTGCGAACCTTGCAATTCGAAAACATTTCGCATCGAAAACACTGAGCTCGTTTGCGGGGTCTGCGGAACGCGCTGGAAGCTGGGCAACCTTGAGGGAACTCAGGGTTCCTGCCAGAAGTATCCTCCGGCTCCTATTCCAAGCGCTGTAGTCGGAAATGAAGTTCAGATCGACGCAGCTATCGTCCGTGATTGGAAAATGAGAATATAAATCAGCTTGTCTTACTAAGAAAATAGCACTTATGAAAAATGTCATTTTTGTCCTGCTCGCAATCGCGATCATCGGGTGTTCCGGCAAAAAGCCGAATGAGAACCCACTTCTGAAAGTCGAAACAACAAGCATCGCCCTGCCCAGCATGGTGTGCGATAAATGCGCAAAAACAATTCGTACCGCAATCTACCATGTCGAGGGCGTCAAGGATGTCGAAATCGATCTGGACAAAAAATCCGCCCAGGTGAAATTTGTGCCGCTGCAAACGAACGTGCAGGCGATCGAAGAGGCTGTCACCGAGGCAGGATACGATGCGAACGGGCGCAAGCGAAATCCGGATGCATACGACAAACTTGAGAAGTGTTGCAAAATCGACGGCTGATTACTTTAAGAACCGCCGCGGGCCGTCGTTCCGATTGATTCCCTTCTTTTAACCGGTCACTATGAAACGAGATCCTGTCTGCGACATGATGGTCGACGAAAACCGTGCGACCGCAACGAGCGATTATAAGGGAGAGACGTATTATTTTTGCTGTCTCGGATGCAAACGCCTTTTTGACAAAGCGCCCGAGTCTTTTCTAGGCGGCACAACTCCGGCAAAGGTGACTCCAGAGTTCGAGCTTGCCGGTTACATGCGAGTTGTTTCCCCCCCTATTGACGATCATCATCGGCGGCAAACAGAAAAGATCGTCATTCCTATCCGTGGGATGAGCTGTGCGAGCTGCGTAAACCGAATCCAGACAGAATTAGCCCGGCTCGATGGTGTCCAGAAGGCCGCGGTCAATCTTCTTACTGAATCTGCCACGATTGAGTTCGACCCAGCCCGGACCGGCTACGGTGCATTTAAGAAGTCAATCGAGAAGGTGGGCTATGCCGTTTCCGATGCGGCAGCGGGAGAAGCCCCTGGTGCCGCCGAACAGTCACGATTGAAAGAGTACCAAGAGCTCAGATCAGAATTGCTGGCGAGTGCGCTGTTGACTCTGCCCATTCTTGTGCTTGGCATGTTCTTCGCCCAAAAGGAGAATGCAGTCAATTACATCTTGTTCGTGCTTACTTCCGTTGTGATGTTCTGGCCCGGACGGCGGTTCTTCAGAGGTTTTTGGGCCACCGCCAGGCATTTCAGCGCGGACATGAATACGCTCGTTGCGGTCGGGACGTTGTCCGCATACCTATACAGCGCGGCGATGACGTTCGCCCCCGGTGTTTTTCAAGACGGTGACGCACAACTCTCGACTTACTATGATACTTCGGCAGTCATTATCACTCTCATTCTGCTGGGAAGGTTTTTCGAAGCAAAAGCCAAAGGACGTGCTTCTGATGCCATCAGGAAGTTGCTGGGCCTGAGCCCGAAGAACGCTCTCGTGCTCCGAGACAATATTGAAGTTGCGGTGCCTATCGGCCAGGTAGACGTAAACGACATTGTCATCGTAAAACCCGGTGAGAAGATACCTGTAGACGGAATAGTCGTCGAAGGACATTCTTCAGTCGACGAATCGATGGTGACCGGTGAAAGCTTGCCCATCGAGAAGAAGATTGGAGATGAAGTAATCGGTGCAACCCTCAACATGACCGGGAGTTTCAGAATTCAGGCAAAGAGTGTTGGCAAGAATTCCGTCCTCGCTCAAATTGTCCGGTTGGTAGTAGCGTCTCAGGAGTCGAAAGCTCCCATCCAACGATTTGCCGACAAAGTCGCTGCCGTTTTTGTGCCGGCAGTAATTGCCATTGCCGCCCTCACCTTCATAGGATGGTATATTTTCGGAACCGATCCTAAGCTCATCCAGGCGCTCGTGAGCTTTGTCGCCGTTCTCATTGTGGCATGCCCATGTGCACTTGGACTGGCCACGCCAACTGCCGTCATGGTTGGAGTGGGCAAAGGCGCGGAGCATGGCATTCTGATAAAGGATGCCGAGGCGCTAGAAATTATTAAGAATTTGGACGTCATTCTGCTGGATAAAACAGGTACAATAACGCGGGGAAAACCAACTGTTACAGATGTTATCTCCATTCCCCCTTTTACCAAGGATCAGATTGTCCAGCTAGCCGCTTCCGCCGAACAATACTCGGAACACCCGCTTGCCGGGGCTGTCACTGGCTTTGCCAAAAATTCAGGCATAAACTTACTTCCTGGCAAGGACTTCATTTCATTGCCTGGAAGAGGTCTAAAAGTACTGCTTGAAAACAAAATGATAACCATTGGAAATACAAGTCTATTACACGATTTGAATGTCGATTTGGACAGGTATGACGCGTCGATTTCCATCCTCACGCGGTCGCCAAAAACGTCAATCTTTGTCGCAGTAGACCGATCTCTAGTTGGTGTTATTGGAATTGCAGATATCGTCAAGGACACCGCAAAGGAGTCTATCAGGGAGCTTATTGGTCTTGGATATGAAGTGGCTATGCTCACTGGTGACAACCAGCATACCGCCAAAATGATTGCCCAAGAGGTTGGGATTCGGGACTATCATGCAGAATTGCTGCCCCAGGACAAAATCGACGCTATTGTCAGGCTTCAAAGCACTGGGAAAGTGGTGGCATTCGTGGGTGATGGAATCAACGATGCTCCCGCGCTGGCTAAGGCCGACATCGGGATTGCCATCGGGACAGGCACAGATATCGCAAATGAGGTCGGGAACATAACGCTTGTCAAGGGAGATTTGAGAGATTTAGTACGAATGATCAGACTTTCAGAGAAGATGCTTAAGACTATATACCAGAATCTTTTCTGGGCATTTATTTACAATATTGTCTTAATACCTCTCGCGATTGCGGGAGCCTTGAATCCTATGATAGCTGCCGGTGCAATGGCCTTCAGTTCAGTCTCGGTTGTGAGCAATTCCCTGCGACTAAGGCGGATCGACCTGGACAAGGATTGAAGAGAGACACTCTGTGCTCCCGAATCGCCTGCGGAGCACGGGACCTCGGTCAGCTACCTATTCCTGCCTCTTTGACTCTCCTGAAAATTGTTAAGAGAAACCCGACCAGCAGAGTGATTGTACCCATCCACACGAGGTTGATGTAAGGTTTGATGCTTGCCTCCACAACGAGCGTTTCTGCCTTTGGTCTCTTCGACATGTCTGATGGGTCGGAGATGGACAGTTCGACCATTGACTGTGAAGGATCCTCCTTATTGGGTTGTAGTTTTGAAATGCTGAATTCTACAGTGCTGAAGGACGCATGAGCAGGAAGATACGTAATCTCTCCCTTTGCGTTTTTCATGATCGGCTTGATTCTCTCGGATTTTCCATCTTTTGTTATTTCCAATACTGCCCCGATTGAGAATCCGCCTCCTTCGAACATCCGCGATTTCTCGGCGTCGTTGAAGTCGTAATCCACAAACTTCACCCGGACACCGTTGACTTCTTTCGATTCACCTTTCAGTAAGGCCACCGATCCTTGAACTTTGACATCGGGCGTCTCAACAGAAACCGGCGAGAGGTAAAAATCCTTCGTGTACATGTTCAGGATGTCCGGATGCCGCATCATGCTGTTGTCCGAGCTGCTGTAGCGCATGATGGGCATCATCCCGAACCGTTCATTGCCATGCTCAACCTCGACGTCCATCCCGTACCGCTCGGCGTCAAGCATGTGGTTACCGACATACGTGATTTTATAGCCTCCAAGAACTTCCACAGGTTTGCCCTGTTCAAGGGAGACAGTTTGTTTGTTGTCATATCGCGCACTGGCGACGAAGCCAAGAAACAACAAGGCAATGCCAATGTGCGCAATTGCGCCGCCTGCGTATTGAGGATTTCCTTTGAAGATCCGGTATCCTACAATGAGGTTCACAAAGAGCGCAAAAGCTGAAAAGAATGTGAACAGGATGATCGGCACATCGTGCACACCTGCAAAAACCAATCCGACCACGAACACCACTGACGATATCCCCGGGTACAGCAGGCTCCTGAACAATGTCTGGCCGGACGAGTTCCTCCACCAAAGTAACTGCCCCATGCCGGCGAGAAAAGCCACGACAATTCCCAATGGCAGAGTCGTTTTCACGTAGAAGATCGTATCGACCGCCGCAGCCCTTCCTTTGATGATATTAGTGATGATTGGCGAGGATGTTCCGATCGTTATGAAAAGCGCCGCAAAACATATGGTAAGAGCGCCTAGGACAAGTGCAAACTCACGCGAGAAGATGCTGTGTTCGACAGGAATTTTCGGCATCTCCCTCATACGGCGGAGGAGAAGGCCGAAACCAAGTATTCCAAACAGAAAAATTCCGAGCAGCAGTATCCAGTAGGCCCACATGCCTGCGTCGACAAATGAATGGACCGACGTATCGCCGAGGACGCCGCTCCGCGTCAGAAACGTACTGTACAGCACCATAATAAAACACAGTATGCTCAGCGCGAAATTGGTACGCACAAAAGTTCCGGAGCGCCGTTGTGCCATGATCGTATGGATCGAAGCAACACAGACAAGCCACGGGATGAGAGAGGAATTCTCAACCGGATCCCAACCCCAATAGCCGCCCCAACCGAGGGTCTCGTAGGCCCAATAGCCACCGAGGATGATCCCCGTTCCCAATGCCGCGGCGCCAAAAACCGTCCAGGGCTTCGCAACTCTGACCCATGTTTGATAGTCTCTTCGCAAAAGACCGGCGACCGCGAAAGCGTACGGCACGGCCATCGATGTAAATCCAGTAAACAGAATTTGAGGATGAACCACCATCCAGTAATTCTGGAGGAGAGGATTAAGCCCCCTCCCTTCCACCGGATACTGTGCCCATAGACCTTTCACGCGGTCGAGCCAGACAAAGTTTCCTGCCGCCGCCGGAATCGCGCCGCTATGGATAAGGTCTTTGGGAAACGAGTCCCAGATCAGCTCAAAAGGATTTTTGACCACGAGCATGAGCAAGAGGAAGGTAAGAATGAGCGTCCATACGAACATCACCTCGGCCTCATAGTTTCTCTTTGAGGTGTAATGCATCAGGAACACGCCGATGATCGAAGTGTACAACGCCCAGAGAGAGAAGCTGCCTTCCTGTCCGGCGTAGAACGTCGAGACCAGCAACGGAGTCGGCAGATCGGTCGAGCTGTAGTTCCAAACGTATGTGTATTGGAACTGATGTGTGAGAATGAGAGAAATGAGGAGCGCGCAGAAGCCCATGACCAACAGTGTGGCTGCATGATATGCATACCGCGCAAGGTGAAGGTACCTGAGGTTGTTCTTCCGGAATGAATAATTGTAGAAGAACCCCGAGAGAATTGTCGCACCGAATGCGAATTCTACCAGCAGACTTCCATTCATGAAATCACCATAGTATCAACCATGTGCAAGAATGATTTTCTCTCTGCCTAATAAAAAGAACACGAAGTACAATGATAGTACACGTACAGCCGAATCACCTGCTTTCTACAGCGAACTCTTATTCTCCAATCGTTGAGCCCGGACCTTCAACGTAAACATCCACCAATACAAGGCCGTAAACCCCGCGAGAGAACTGAGAAACACGACCAGCATTGTGCTGTTCATATGAACCTTGCCCTGAGCGTTCACTATCGGTTCAGGATGAAGGCTCGCAACGATGCGCGGCATGATGAAAATAAAAAAGGGAACGGTCACGCCGGCGATGATCGAGTACACTGCCGACAGGGTCGCCCTCTTTTTCTTCCACGTCCAGCGCCGAGCGCAGCGCAAAATACGCTCCATAGATCAGGAGCAGCATAAAAATGGACGTTTCTCTCGGATCCCAGTTCCAGAAGGATCCCCAGTTGAATTTCGCCCAGATCGAACCGGTGACAGTGGCGAGGAGGCAGAACATCAAACCAAGGCCAGCAGAAGATACCGATTTGACGTCGTCATTGAGATTCTTCTTGGCTAGGTACCTGATGCCGTAAATCATCGAGACCACGAACGCCACGACCGTCACCCATGACATGGGGACGTGAAAAAAGAGAATCCTCGCCTTCTCTTCAAGGCCCGGAATGATCGGAAACTCATACCACTGTTGGGGTGCCGGAACAATCGGAAACCCCAGCGCGGCCACAAACACGAGTGAAAGCCATATACCCAATACAATTTTCATCAACTTCGATTAACCATGTGACATTTCAAAACTGCTTAATATAGTAAACTTCATCCGATATAAAAAAATTCCCGTCAGTCCCGCCAAATAAATGGGAAAAGCAAATACGACACGGTCGTTATCACGGTGACGTACGCGATGAGCACTTGGAAAACCTGAAAAGATTCGCTCAACGCCGCACCGTCCACGGCAAGCTGCGTACCGTTGATAACGGTCAGCAGCAAGGGAAGCAAAATCGGGAAAGAGAGCACCGGGTACAATGTTCCCTTGGTGTTCGCTTTGGCAATGATCGCAGCAATAATGGTGGATGCGCTCGCCAGCCCACATGTTCCCAGAAACATCGTCAGGGTGAAAATGAGATAGCTTTTGATGGTAAACGCTGAAATAAGGAGCACGTAGAGGGCGATTGTGAAAACGTTCATCGCAAGAAGAAGCACAAAGTTGAAGAGAAGTTTTCCGAAGTAAACCGTCATGGGCCGCGCCATCAGCTGTAGAGTCATGACGGTTCCCCGTTCTTCCTCACTCACGAATGTCCGGGACAGGCCTGACATGGTGGAAAAGAAAATAATGATCCAGAGGACTCCGGAGAGTATTTCCACCGAGGCGTTTTCATTGCCGATAGCAAATAGAACGATGGAAATGGTGGTCACGACAAACATGATGAGTGCGTTCAGGGCATACCGGGTGCGTAATTCGGACCGCAGGTCCTTCAGGAACACACTGATAAGCGGAGATATGGATGAAAATGTCCGCATGGCTCACTCCATCTCGGGACGCTTGTCCAGGTTGAGAATGGAGCCCGACCACGTGACTTCGTCGGGTTCATTGGTCGCGATGATCACCACCCCCAGTTGCCGTTGCTCACTGATGATAGCCTGAACCATCGATTTCCCGTCCACGTCCAGATTTGCGGTCGGCTCGTCGAGCAGAAGCACGGGGGGTTCGTGAAGAAGCGCGCAGGCGTACTTGAGGCGTTGTTTCATACCCGATGAAAACGTTCTGACGGGAGAATCGTTCCGCGAGGATAACCCCACGCGTTCCAGTAGTGACTGTAGTCGGCTATCGGCGGCGTGAATCCCCCTGATGCTTCTGGCCAGATCAAGATTTTCCCATGCTGTGAACTCGTCGTACAACTGAAGATACGGAGAGACAAAGCCGAGAAATCGGAACCATTCAATCGGATCGACGGTGGTTCCGTCGAGAGAGAACTCAACGCTCCCGGTTGTCGCCGAGGAAACGCCGGCCAGAATCTTCAGCAACGTCGTTTTGCCGCTTCCATTGCGCCCTGTTATAGCGAGCGACTGCGTCTGTCTCAGCTCGATCCGAATTTCCGAAAAAACCGTCTTCCGGTCGAACACCTTCTTCAAATTCGATCCCTTGAAAAGAATGGCAGTCATATTCTCTATTCCATGCACCTTACTCGATGGAGACAATTTTCAAGACGCCGTTCCCCGTGTCCGTAACGATCAACTCAGGAATATCGTCTTTATTAATGTCATCAATGGCAAAACCGCCCACACCTTCGGAATTTATCAATCTCACCGGCGCCGAAAATGACCCGTCACCGTTGCCAAACAAAACCTGAATAGTTTTCGTGAGGCTGTTGTCGATGACGATGTCCATTTTCCCGTCACCGTTTACATCGAAGAATTTCAGCCTGTCTTTCGACAGGACATTTACAGCATAATTCGTATCCGTTCGAGGAGCCGTAAGTGTGGTGTCGCGGCGGCCGAGCGACGTATACAAGAGATTGACTGGATCACGAAGGAGCACGACAAGATCCTGTATCCCGTCCTTGTTAAGGTCTGTCGTCCAGAGAAAAGCGCTGATGGTATCTTGTCCATCCATCCTGAACGCCAGCCTTGGTGCGACAAATTCGGACGATGCAGTCCCTTTTGACTGATACGCCTCAATTTTTTTCAATTTCTTGTTGAGGCAGAGATACGCTACATCGGGAATTCCATCGCCGTCAAAGTCACCGATGCTTGCCGCAATCGCCGGACCCGCGGGATGAATCGAGAAACCCTGCTCCACAAAACGCGTTTGTGAGATTTGCTGGAACTTCATGAGGGAAACATCGTGCGGTAAGTCTCCATGATCCAGGTTATAAATCGTCAACAATTCATTGCCCTGCCCAAGAGTCGCCAGGAGCACGTCCGGATCAAGCGAGGCAGACAACGCGTACGAAATATGCGACAAATCCTTCGAGTTCAAGTCTGTAATTGAGACCTTGTCCTGTTTATTATCCGTCGCGAGTACTTTCGCAAGGGTATCATTACGTAGGCAATAAAGCAGGGAACTCACATTGGAAGAAGTCGGCAAGAGGACTTGTCCTTCAAATGTGCCATCTCCATAATTTGTAAGGAGTGAGATGCTCTGGGAACCGCTGTTCGCAACAAGAATATCAGGCCAACCGTCTGCATTGACATCCGCCACCAGGATCCCCGTCGGCAGCAGGCCCATGCCGTACGCCATCTGCTTCGCCCGTACCACCCTCACGGCAGAGTTTTGCAGCAAGCGTAGATGCGACCGGTCATTGTCCACAACAGCGATATCGGGATAGGACTTGTATTCATCGGAGAAGATTGCGAATTCCAGGGGTGATTTACCTGCTGCAAACAGCGATCGTTCCCCAAACTCCCCCTTCCCGTTGTTCAACAACAGCTCAATGCACTTGCGCTCCTGACTGAACAACACAATATCCTGTTTTCCATCTGCATTGAAATCCGCGACTCCGATTTGAGACGGGGCAGATTCGAGGGATATTGTTTGCATGTGGGTAAACCCCCCGAATCCATCCCCTGCAAATGTCTGTATTTCCTTCCGCTCCGAAAATCCCACTACGAGGTCTTTTGTGTAGCCCGAGTCGAGAAAAGCGGTGGCAAGCTGGGTTGGCTCATCTTCGAATGAAAGGACAGATGGATTGCTGAATTTCATTTTACCAAACCCGGAAAAGAGCAGTACCTCGTTTGAGATCCAGTTAACCGCAAGCACATCATTTATCCCATCTTCATTGAAATCCTCCACTGCAACCGTGCTGAACGTATAGTCCGACAGTATCGCGACCGGCGCAGCGAAGGTTCCGTTGTTGTTCCCAAGATACACTGTGATCCCCGGCTCCTTCTTACCAAACAGGAGGATATCCGCTTTTCCATCGTTGTTGATATCACCTACAACGATATTTTCGAACGGTTGAGTCAGGGGAGCCTTCCACCGAAAGGAGAATTTGTTGTCCGGTTTCCCGAGGTACACTTGTATTTCCGAAGGATGCTCGGTGATCAGGACGATATCGGAGAGGCGGTCATTATCGCAGTGAGCCGCCACCATGTCGACGATTTGAACATCGAAGCGCACCGGTACCGTGCGCCATCGAACCGTATCGTTTTCCTGGATATGGAGGTAGATTTGGTTGTTGCTAAACGTTGCAAGGTCCTGTATTCCGTCACCGTTAAAATCAGCGGTAAGGATCCCGCGGGGGGCGCGAACAGTTTTCAATTCTGATACAACTCCAAATGTGGCGGAGCGCTGTCTTGAGTAAAGTTGACACACGGACAAAATGCAAAGCGCCACCATTGCACTGGGTATTCGGAATGAGATCAAACGATGTATCCGAACGAGTATTGGTATTCCTGCGTTGTGAGCGTCAGTCTGATTTATTCTCATTCCGGCGAGAATTCAGGCGATGTTTACGGCGCACCATGGCTTCCTCGAAGCGGCGTTTTTCCGGCTCGGACTGAGGGATAACAGGAGAAATTCGTACGGGCTTGTTACGGCCATCGACAGCCACGAAGGTCAGGTAAGCAGTATTTGTGGTCTTGCGCTCTCCTGTCAGCTGGTTCTCTGCCAATACCTGGACACCCACTTCCATTGAAGTTTCAAACACGCGGTTCACCGATGCGTGAAGAGTCACTACTTCTCCGAGCTTGATCGGATGGTGAAACACGAGGTAATCGACGGCGGCGGTAACGCAAATCCGATTGGAATGGCGCTGCGCAGAGATTGCTGCGGCAATGTCCATCCACTCCATCAACCGACCGCCGAGCAGATTGCCCAGCTGGTTGGTATCGTTGGGAAGAACCAGCTGCGTCATCTCAACCTGAGAGTCTTTTACGAACCGTTGCTCTCCTCCGCTCCTTTTTGTTGTCGACATCAGGCTTCCTTCATTGCACGCGTCAGTGGCCGGAGTCGATTTGCTGTTGCCTGGGAACGTCTGCGGAATCGCTCTGAAGGTGTGCATTGATGTCCCGCTGAACCGATTCCGCCTCGCTCTTGAAGATGCTGTCGGGGTACTTATCCAGGAACTTCTCCACTTCCGGTTTCGCCTCTTCATATCTTTTCCGGGCAATCAGGGCTCTGATCTTTCCGATCAATGCGGGTTTCGGCAAACCGGCTGTCATGATACTTTTCCACCACGCTGTTGTAGTAATACGCCGCCGCTTTGTATCGCTCAAGTTTCATGTAAAGTCCTGCCGTATCGTACTCCTTTTGTGCGAGACGGGCATTCAGTTCCTGAATCTTTGTCTCGGCGTCATGTACAAGGTCGCTCTTTGGATAGTATTCGATGAACGTCTGAAATTCATCTATCGCCCGTACCGTGTACTTCTGGTCGAGAAAGGATTTGGGAGACAGGTTGTAGTAGCACATGGCAATGTAGTGCTGCGCGAGGGGTGTCAGCGGACTTGTGGGGAAATTGCGCCGAAGATTCTGGAATTCTTCTGCACCGAGGAGAAATTCTTCGCGTTTATAATGACATTCACCGAGATAAAACTGGGAACTGTCGGCGACGGCCGATCCGGCGAACTGAAGCTTCACAATTTCAAAATCGTTGATAGCCTCCAGATAATCGCCATCGAGGAACTTCTTCCGCCCCGCGTTATACCGATCCTCGGCGCTAAGCGTGAGGGAAGGAGTCGATGAGCCGCAGGAGCCGATCAACCCCGACAGTAGCGCGATGATGACCGCCCCGAGAAACCCTCTCAACTTGCTCTTCAAGCACGCTGGCATGTCAGCTCCGCACATGAAAAAACAAGTACACTGCAACGGCGGTCGCTCCAACAATGATCAGGGGTTCCATGAACCGGTCGAGAGCACTAGCGTCGGGGAGGATCGCATGCGTGCTCTTGAGAGCAGGCTGCTCGAGAGTGGAAATCTCTCCCACGGATACCGTGTCGACATCGTCATCCAAAAGAGTGCGGCTCGAACGTATTTCCTTCGTTTCCTCGTCGGCCGATTGATAGGCCAGGGAAACCGCCGCAGTCCGCCGAACCTTCTCCGGCCCAAAAATGCCGTCATGGAACGGCGTGTCATAGTGGATTTGCATATTCACAACCATTGCATTGAGTGAATAACGTGGAGTTGTCGCCCGTGCGGGCTGGTCACTCTTCGGAAAAGAATCCGCGAATACCATTACCCCCAGTTCCCGAAGAGCCGCAGTCAATGATTGTTCCACGAGCCACGACTCGTCAGCAGGCTGGATTTTCACCGCAACCCGGTCGCCCGCTTCAAATTTCGATTGCGCTGCAATATCCTTGCTCAGCTTGACAAGGATATTCTGGAAAACCTCGAGATTGGTTTTCGTCGAGCCGTGCATGTCATTCCCACCACCCACGGAGCACAGTGAATCACCCTCCAAAACGAAGATGAGAACCACGGCACCGATGAGTTTCTTCTTCAGCAATTCGCCCAGCCGATGGTTAGCCGTAGATACCTCGTACCTTCAATGTCTTTGCGACCTTGTCGATTGCGATAATGTAGGCCGCAATTCTGAGGGATACCTTGTAGTGTTGGGCAGTGCTATACACGGTCTCGAAGGATTGACGCATCATCCGTTCCAACCTTCTGTTCACTCTGTCGAGAGTCCAGAAATATCCTATTCTATCCTGTACCCACTCAAAGTATGAAACAGTCACGCCGCCTGCATTCGCGAGGATATCCGGAATGACCATGATCCCCTTCTGCTGGAGGATTGGGTCCGCGTTTGCCACCGTCGGACCGTTTGCTCCCTCACAAATGATCTTTGCCTTGATCTTCGATGCATTTTTTGCAGTGATTTGTCCTTCGCGGGCGGCAGGGACAAGAACATCGCACGGCAGTTCAAGAAACGTCTCCGCGCGGACATGGTCGGCGCCGGGGAAACCCTTGAGTAGCCGGTGCTTGCTCACCCATTTCAACGCATCTTCGATATTGATTCCTTTAGTGTTTGCACACGACGTGCTAACGTCGGAAATGCCGACGATCTTACATCCGCGTTCGGCGAGAAGCTCTGCGGACACCGAGCCGACATTGCCAAAACCCTGAACAACAACGGTCGTATCCGTCGGCTTGATACCAAGTTTCTCCATCGCAGCAAGCGTCGTGATCATGCAACCGCGCCCCGTAGCTTCGCGGCGGCCGAGCGAGCCACCGATGATCAGCGGTTTGCCTGTTACAACCGCCGTTTCCGTCCGCTTCATATGCATGCTGTACGTATCCATGATCCACGCCATGACTTGCTCGTCGGTATTCATGTCGGGGGCGGGAATATCTTTATCGGGGCCGAACACATCGAGCAGGTTGGATGTATACCGGCGGGTGATTTTTTCGAGTTCGACTCTCGTGAGTTTCGTGACATCGCAGCGGACCGCGCCTTTGGCCCCGCCGAACGGGATATTCATCACCGCACATTTCCACGTCATCCACGCAGCGAGGGCCTTCACTTCATCCAGCGAAACGTCGGGAGCATAACGGATGCCGCCCTTCGAAGGCCCAAGTACGTCATTGTGAATGACGCGGTACCCCTCGAAAATCTCCATCCGCCCGTCGTCCATCTGGATTGGAATCGAGATAATGACTTGCTTCGTTGGAGTTTTGAGATACTTGTAAACTCCCGGCTCGAGTTTTAAAATATCCGCAGCCACATCGAATCGCTTCATCATCGATTCAAAAGGGTTGCTTTTGTCCGGAATGGGGGTCGGTTCGTGATACACCGAAGATTCTTCAGTCATTGAGTGCCTTTCTCTCAAACAAGTATTGGAATGTCGTTGATAAAAACATCAGAATCTTACATCAGGCTCCGGCCATTGCAATCTTCTGAAGACGTTCAATCCGTTCCTGGAGCGGCGGGTGTGTGGAAAATAGCTTCATGACTCCGCCACCATGAAGCGGGCTGACGATAAAGAGATGTGCCGTCGCAGGGGAATTTTTCCCCATCGGAATTTGCTGAACACCGCGTTCGAGTTTTTGCAGAGCATTCGCCAGCGAGAGCGGCCTGTGCGTGATATGCGCTCCTCCTTCGTCGGCAGCGAATTCACGGGAACGGGAAATCGCGAGTTGAACGACCGTCGCAGCGATAGGGGCAACAATGAGCAGAAGAAGTTCACCGAGTCCGTTCGAACCACGCCGGTTGTCCCGCCCTCCCCCCGCAAACATCATCGACCACCCGGCCATACGGGCAATGAACACGATCGTCCCAACCATCGTGGCAACGATCGTTCCGGTCAGAATATCGCGATGTTTTATATGAGCAAATTCATGAGCAAATACTCCTTCGAGCTCGTCATCGCTGAGCAAATTGAGAATGCCCTGTGTGGCAGCGACGGCAGCGTGTTCGGGATTGCGCCCGGTCGCAAAAGCATTCGGCGTATCGTTGGGGATGATGTATACCCTTGGAAGGGGCAACTGCGCGGCTATTGCCACCCTGGAAACGATCGAGAACAATCTCGGTTCTTCGGCTTCTGTGACCTCCTTTGCGTGGTACATCATCAGGACAATCTTGTCGGAGAACCAGTACGAGCCAAAGTTCATGACCAATGATATCACAAGCGCCAGGATCATACCTTGCTGGCCGCCGAGCAATCCTCCGACGATCAAGAGAAACACCATCAACAGCGTCATCAAGAAGACGGTTTTCACAGAATTCATGTGCGTTTCAACACCCTTTCTTCATCGAATTTCTTTGAAAATTTAGCGAAAAAATGGATGATTTGCAAGAATGAACGCCCGCGCACGTCGGCAGGACATGTTCCACTGCTTGCCGGCATCAGCACGCCGCCCACGCGTTCACGCAGGCAACTACATGGCAGAAATCCTATGGTTTAAGCAACGACCTCAACACGTACTGCAGGATGCCATCGTTCTTGTAGTAATCGACTTCATTCGGCGTATCAATCCGGCATATGACAGAAAACGACACAATGGCACCTGAATTGGCTCGGGCCGTAATCTTCACCTTCTTGCCCGGACGCAGGTCGGATGCGATGCCCTCGACATCATAATCCTCCAATCCCGACAAGCCAAACGTTTTCCAATTCTGTCCATCCTCAAATTGAAGAGGCAATATGCCCATGCCGATGAGGTTGCTCCGGTGGATACGTTCAAAGCTCTCGGCAATGACAGCCCGCACGCCGAGCATTCGTGGTCCCTTGGCCGCCCAATCCCGCGACGAGCCCGAGCCGTATTCTTTGCCGGCGATAATGAGAAGAGGGATTCCTTCTTCCATGTACTTCATGGCAGCATCGAAGATTGTCATGGGCGCCCTGGACGATCGATGAATCGTCCATCCCCCCTCTGTACCGGGTGCGAGCAGGTTGCGCAGCCGGATATTTGCGAACGTTCCCCGCACCATCACATCGTGGTTCCCGCGGCGGGCGCCGTACGAATTGAAATCCTTCTTTTCAACGCCGTGGGCGAGCAGATAGTGCCCGGCCGGGCTTTTTTCAGCAATCGAGCCGGCGGGGGAAATATGGTCCGTTGTGTTGGAATCCCCGAACAATGCCAGAACTTTTGCTCCGCGAATATCCGTAAGCGGTCGGGGTTCCGCCGGCATGTTTTCAAAGAACGGTGCGGCCTTGATGTAGGTTGACGCATTTTCCCACACATACTGACGGCCCGTCGGTACGGCAAGTGTTTTCCAGCGCTCATCTCCTTTGAATACATCCGAATACTGGCGGCGGTACATTTCCGATTTCACGCATGACCGAATGGTCGATTCGACTTCTTCGGGTGACGGCCAGATATCCTTGAGATAGACCGGCTGGCCGCCGGGGCTGCTGCCAATGGGTTCCCGCAGCAAATCGATATCCATCGTTCCGGCAAGTGCGTATGCAACCACCAACGGAGGAGAAGCGAGATAGTTCGCGCGGACCTGCTGCTGAACCCGTCCCTCAAAATTCCTGTTCCCGGAGAGAACGGAAGCAACCACAAAATCGTTTTCCTGAATTGCTTTCGAGACCGGTTCCGGGAGAGGTCCGCTGTTACCAATGCACGTTGTACAGCCGTATCCTACGAGATTGAAGCCAAGTTGATTAAGCGAGTTGTCCAGACCAGCTTCGTGCAAATACTCGGTGACTACTTTCGAACCGGGAGCAAGACTTGTTTTCACCCACGGTTTCGATTGGAGTCCTTTCTCCGCCGCTTTTTTCGCAAGAAGTCCGGCAGCCACCATGACCGATGGATTCGAGGTATTTGTGCAACTCGTAATTGCCGCGATGACCACGGCGCCGTGGCCAAGCTGAAAATCTCTTCCTCCATAATTGACGGGAACCTGTTTTAATATGGTGTCGATCTTCCCCTCTTGTGACCCGGCTCCGTCCGCCCATTTGTCGGCACTTGCCCGGTCGAGCGGAAGACCTTTCGTCGTCACCATTTCAATAAGCGCCTTACGATAAGCGAACTTTGACTGTGAAAGCGATATCCGGTCTTGAGGCCTTTTTGGCCCGGCGATGCTCGGGTCTACCGTGCCGAGGTCGAGTTCTATCGTGTCGGAATAAATCGGTTCGGTTTCCCCATCCGCACGGAAGATCCGTTGTTCTTTGCAGTACGCCTCAACGAGTGATGCGAGGTCATTCTCTCGTCCGGTAAAACGAAGGTAGTTTATAGTTTCCTCGTCGACAGGGAAAAATCCCATTGTCGCTCCGTACTCAGGCGCCATGTTTGCAATAGTTGCCCGATTGGCGAGGCTCAACGATGAAACACCGGGGCCATAGAATTCTACAAATTTTCCGACCACACCTTTCTTGCGCAACATCTGGGTTACGGTCAAAACCAGATCTGTGGCGGTCGCACCCGGCTTCAGAGTGCCAAGGAGTTTAAAGCCAACCACTTTGGGAATAAGCATTGAAATTGGCTGGCCGAGCATCGCAGCCTCGGCTTCAATCCCTCCAACCCCCCAGCCAAGAACACCGAGACCGTTGATCATGGTCGTGTGAGAATCGGTGCCAACAAGAGTATCAGGATACGCCTGCATCTGTCCATCGACTTCCTTTGTGAACACGACGCGGGCAAGATATTCAAGGTTCACCTGATGAACAATTCCGGTATCGGGCGGTACAACACGAAAATTCTCAAATGCCTGCTGCCCCCAACGCAGGAATGCGTAGCGCTCCCTATTCCGTTCAAATTCTTTCTCAGCGTTTATTCTGAATGCCATCTCTGAACCGTACTCATCGACCTGCACAGAGTGGTCAATGACCAGGTCAACGGGTTGCAGAGGATTGACCTTGTTCGGATCCCCGCCCATTCTCACAATGGCATCGCGCATCACCGCCAGGTCAACCACACATGGCACGCCTGTGAAATCCTGCAATAACACGCGTGCCGGCATGAAGGCTATCTCCCTGTCAGCCGCCGCCGTCGGATTCCAGTTTGCCAGCGCTTCAATGTCCTCCCTTCGGACGGACTGGCCGTCTTCGTGACGCAACAGGTTCTCCAGCAAGATGCGCAATGAATAAGGCAACTGCGCGAGATTCCTCGAAAGTTGTTTCTCTAATGCCCGGAGAGAGAACATCGCAAACGTTTGATTGTTGACGGTGAGGCGTGATTTCGTCAGATATGTGTTCTTCGACTGCATAGACCTTTCATGTAAATGATTTATTCAGACAAAAATGTAAGAAAAAAAAACGAAATCGGAAAACCAGCGAATGGATTTTCCAATCATGGCGGGATCTTGACATCCGGGAAACTTTGCGGCCATCTCTAAAAAACTGCGAGCCAACCACCCAAAAAAAAAGCGTGAGCCTAGCTTGCCGGATCGTGGGGAGGCGACACGATTCCGACGGGGGTGCCAGGCTCACACTAGTTTGCTCAAACTCACCAAAGGGGTTATCGCCTGTATTTAAGTTAGCATATCCTTTCATTAATTCCAAATCTCAGTGATCCGGACAGTATCCGAATTAAGAAATAATTTGAACCGCAACGCAAAAATCATCGATTGCTTCATGCCATCTTCTCTGCGACCTTTGCGAATCCTTTCTCTGCGTGCGTTGCATTTAAAGCTTTTAACCGCAGAGATCGCAAAGGACACGCAAAGACCGCAAAGCGTTTTGCCGGGCACTATGCCCTTTGCGACCTTTGCGAATTTTTTCTCTGCGTCCTCTGCGGTAAATCTTCTGGCAGCAAAGTGCGCAAAGGGTTTAATGAGGCAATGCGTTCAGTGACGTGCTTTCCCCTGCTTAGCAACGGCTTCCATGGCCTTTTTCACTGAATCCGGGTCTCCAAGGTAGTAATGTTTCAACGGACGAAGTTGCTCATCCAACTCATACACGAGGGGCACGCCGGTCGGGATATTGAGATCAACAATCGCCTCGTCGGAAACGTTGTCGAGGTACTTCACGACAGCGCGAAGACTGTTACCATGGGCGGCGATGATCGTACGTTTTCCGGAACGGACGGTGGGCACAATTGTCTCATGCCAGTACGGGAGAAAACGGGAAACCGTGTCCTTCAGGCACTCCGTGAGCGGGATATCACCGGGGGTGAGGTTACGATAGCGCACATCTTTCGCAGGACTGCGCGAATCCGACGGTTCGAGGGCGGGAGGCCGGACATCATAACTTCTGCGCCAGATATGAACTTGCTCCTCGCCGAACTTCGATGCCGTCTCTGCTTTGTTCAGGCCCTGCAAAGCGCCGTAATGCCGTTCGTTTAATCTCCACGAATTATGCACGGGGATCCACATCGAATCCATTTCGTCCAGAGCAATCCACAACGTGCGGACGGCTCGCTTCAAAACTGAGGTGAATGCGATGTCGAAAGTGAACCCTTGCTCGGCAAGCATTTTCCCCGCCTGGTGGGCTTCCAGTATTCCCTTTTCCGATAGGTCCACATCGGTCCACCCGGTGAATCGATTCTCTTTGTTCCAGACACTTTCACCGTGTCTGAGCAAGACAATTTTATACATTTGATTTCCTTTGATTAAGTCTCAGAAAACTTCTTCAGATTCTTGACATAAGTAAGTGATGTTACGCAGAGCTATGATTCTTCGCGAAAAATCCTAAATCCTATAACATCTCGTCTTGCTGACATGCTCTTGGTCAGCATCTATACGGTGGCCAGGTGATCTTAGTTCAGATCCCGACCAGAAACATGTCGGGATGACGAAAAGATCGGTGTCCTCTTTGCTCTGTCGAACTAACATTCTTCTGGTCAGCATCCAAACGAGCGACCTTAAGTGTTTTGAATTTGTTTGAGACTTCGGATTATGGTCATCCGACACTATCCTGCGCAACACATCAAGCAAGATACAAAAAGTTCATAGAAAATGCATTGCTCTCGATCACCCCGAACTCCATTAGTCTCAATTGTGGGGAGAAGGAGGTCCCCCCTTGGAGGGGGTGTCGACGAAGTCGACGGGGTGGGTAACTGAGGATGACCGAATCAATTTTCCGCTCCATCAGATGCAGAGTGCGACGCCTCGCCTGAATTGCTGTTTGATCTCAGTTCCGGAAAAACCGCGATGAGGTTTTCCGGAATATCAAATTTCTTATCTCCATGTATAAGATGACGGAATTGAAAACCGTTCAGAAGTGAATAACCGTTGGGGTCGTTGTGGAAAATCACTGCCGTCTCGTTCACCTTCATGGCCGCCGACTTGACAGCCGTTATCAGCTCCGTGAGCTCCTCCTTTCGATAACGGTAGAGATATCTCCCGCTCTCCGACGCCGTCCTTCTTCGACCCGCCGGAAGAACCGTGATCCCACATCTCCGCATTCCGGCCCATGAAACGGAAGTAGGTGGTGTCACCCCAAGCGGTATCGGTCAGGGGCATGTGCTTTTTGATTTTCGGCAGATCCACATTGACGAGATGGAGATTGTTTCCCTGTAGAAAGGCGTGCACTTCCGGCACGTTCCAGGAATTGTGTCGTACTTCCACGAAGAGTCTGAACTCCGAAAATGCTTTTCCGAGCTTTGTGAGGTGGGCGCGGTTTTGATCATTGAAAACGAAGGAATATGGGAACTGCATCACGAGACCGCACAACCGTTCTTCCGCTGCCATCGGTTCCAGAAGGCGATGGATGGATTTGACATCTCCGCGTGTGGCATCCATGGAATGCGTGAATGCTTTGAAAAGTTTGACGCTAAATTTGAATCCCGGGTTCCCGGAAACATCCTGCATCCATTGATACGCATTCCGAGGCGTGAGGGCGTTCGTATAAAATGTCGCATTGACTTCGACGACGTCGAAAAAGCGGCTGTAGTGTTCCAGTTTTCGAAAGCCTTTCGGGGAATTTGCCGGATACAACGGACCGTTGAACGGCTCCAGTTGCCAGCCGCCCATCCCTACGCGTATTTTCCCTTCCGGATCCTTCATGGAAAATACCTCACCGGCCATCCCTAACGTAGGAAGAGTTATCGGCCACTTTTCCGCCACCGATCTTCGAAACATCGACTCCGAGGACATGCCAAGGTTTTCCGTCTTTCGGTTTGCGGTAAATCAACATCACCACACACCGGTCACCCGCTGGAGTTATTTCCTCGGCTTCGAAACGCGCGTAGGGATTCGACATCATTGACTGTAGATAACTCTTTCGTCCCTGTCTAGGGATGTTTTGCTAATGACTTCTCCCCTTTGATCATACTTCCATCGGATAATGGCAGCACCCGAATTCTTAGATTCTTTCAACTGCTCATCGGTGCCATAATAACGTTCTTCTGCCACGTTACCTTGCTCATCATACTTATGGCGGACAATGGCAGCACCAAGAGATTCATCCTCTTTGGGTCGCTCATCTGTGCCATAAAACCGTTCTTCTGCTAGGTGGCCATCTTCATCATACTTACAGCGGGTAATGGCGACGCCAAGTGAATTACCTTTTAATTGCTCGTCAGTACCATAACATCGCACTTCTGCCACCTCGCCATGTTCATTATATTTATAGCGAAAAATGGCACCCCCCTGAGATTTATCTTCTTTTAATTGCTCGTCAATACCATAATATCGTATTTCTGCCACATTGCCCTGTTCATCATATTTCCGTCGGAGGATGGCAGCACCTGAATTTCTATCTTCTTTTGATTGCTCATCAGTACCATAATAACTTTCTTCTGCCACGTTGCCCTGCTCATTATACTTAAGGCGGACAATGGCAACGCCATGAGATTTATCTTCTTTTAATTGCTCGTCAGTCCCACAATATCGTACTTCTACCACGTTGCCCTGTTCATCATGCCTGAAGCGTTCAGTCGCATAGCCGGTAACAAATTCTAGTAGTTGCCCGTCGACTCCGTGATTTGAATGTTCGACTACGTTTCCATGACTGTCGTACTTCCATCGAACCTCATATCCCCCGTCCTTATCGAAGATTCTTTGTCCAACTGTGTCGATCCGGTATGATTTAATTCTTCTCCCCTGTTCGTCCAGCAACCACATATATTGAGCGCATCCGCGGTTATCTTCGATTAGGGAACCGTGTTTGTCATAGTTGAACATCGAAACAGGATTGCCTTTGTCATCATATTTTAATCGTATTGAATATACACCTTGAATATCACGAGTAGGCTTTCCTTTAGGATCCTGGTAAATTCTTTTTTCAAAACCATCATTTTGGTCGATGACAATTCTTGAAACTCCCAAGTCGGCATCCACAGACAGTTTGCCACCTTTAAGATATTCTACGCTTACCAGTCTCCCCTTCTCATCGTATACAAAGTGATAGCAGTTTGCGGAATCAGCCAATTGATCAGCAATCGGGTATCGGCCAACAATTGAAAATTTACCATCAAGATAAACCTTTCGAAAATAATTGTATCTATTTTCTCTGCTGCAGCCGTGTAGTGATAAGATGATAACGCCAACAAGCGATAGGCAATAAACAGCTCTTTTCATAAAGTACCCCTGTTTGTTCAATCGAGTAAATGTGATTCTAACGAGATAACGCAACGGTTTTGTGAAGCCATGTACAGATTAATGGCCGGTGAACAAAACTTGAGCGAGATTCTTATTCCCTTTGCCCTTCATCCAGCGTCGTTATTTTGCTTGTTCTGAAGGCAAGGTTCTATGACATTAGCGTTTTGCCGCGAGAATACGAAATGTGTGGTTTAGGGCAAGGTTGCCATAAGAGTATTGTCCGCAAGATGAAGCCCAAACTTTTCTTCTGGTCGATGCCCTGCTGCCAACCAGTAAATGTTCCCCCAAACGTTGTTGTGGCCTGTTTTGACCCTATCCGTGGTCGAACTCTTAAAGGCAAAACGCTGTATGTCTGCGGTGCGAGGACGAAAGACCATTCCTACCATTCCGAATTCTGCTTGAGGAACATATTTGAGCTTCTTATCAATTTTGTCTTTCGTTCTCTTGACAATGAATCGCCTAAAGGCGTTGTCATCACCCTCGACAATTCTTGTCATTGAGGATGCTTCCACATCAATATGAGTTACTTTTCCATTCCGGCTAGCAAGGATGTCAGCATTTTGTGATGAAGTGCCAATCTTCTGGTGAAATCCAAGGATAGTCCATTTGTTTGTGTGCAAGAGTTGGGTCAGCTTGACCTCGCTAATTACAGACCAGAACGGATTGTCATTTACATTCCAAGAGTTTTCCCACAAAGGACTAAGTGTAACGCTGGCTTTTGCTAGATTGGTCATCTCAGTGGAAAACCACTCAAGAGCGGTTAGAACGGATTCGTAAAGTGCACACGTTCGCTCTTCATTGGAATTCTTGAGTGTGTAAGCGAGAGACGAAAGGTTTTGGTGTTCCCAGTATTTATCTGTTCGATGTCGATCGTATTCACGCACTTGCTCATAGCTAATACACCGAGGCCAGTTGAGAGGAATCTGCTTTCTGAGATTTGGGAACCTCTGCAAGACGATATCAATACTTTCCCAATACGATCCCATGTTCATATGTTCATCACTTACCAGTGCCGTTCGCTTAGATGTGCCGCAAAACGCCTTATCAAAATGAATCTTTGCTTGCGCCTAACGTCCGGTATAACAACGCAACGCTGGAGCGAACTATAATTCTCATTCATGTGAGCGGAAGTGTTGAGCCACAACAATTCACTTCAATAAAGGCGACCTTGTTACGCTTGTTAACTGCCGTTTGGTGCGAGTTTTTCTCATGCATGTTTATCTTCATCGAGTCGTGGTGAATTTGGAACTAAGATTGCATCGTCGCGAATTGAGCCACTGCCGGGATCGAGAAGGGTACCTCGATCTTCATCCCAGTATCTTCTTATTTCAGCATACATTCTTTCGGGGATCAATACCTTCTTCCCTCCACCGTAGTTCGGCAAATGGGCAACGTGGTCTTGGTCGGCGCGATAGATCGAAAGTACAAAGCCTTGCTTTGTACTCTGCAGATGGTTGGGGCAATTCAGAGTTCCGTTGATTTTCTGTTTCATGGGTGCGAACTTCATTCAATTTTGTAATCTGTTAGTTCACGAAAAGTCTTGGGTGTCTTGTCTTGTGGATTGATGATTTCCTCTTTGATAAGGCCGACATTTGGAGCGTAGTATTGGAAATATTGCAGTGAAACTTTAGCCCTCTTTCCTTTTGCGTCATAAACGGCTTTCTTAATTTTGCAGACATTGGAAAAGTTACCTGCCTCGACTCTCAGGTCGACGAAGCCGACAACAGTGTACTGGATCGGAAATGTTCCACTTTCATCTTTCCAAGTTTTACCTTCCTTTAGTGGGAATTCCAAGACGACTTGAGACGAAAAATTCCAGTCAGTGTTGAGCAACCCTCCACGAGAGCCGATTTTCAGTACACGAGTTTTTCGCTTATCAACCAGCACATCAGTGGTCATGGGAAGTGCCGTTCCGAGTTTCAGAATTTCAGTAACCATGTATGCGTTGTAATCATCGTCGAACTGTGTAACCTTGATAACTTGTTCGTTTTCCGGCGTGCCCCAAGTATACGTCCATTTGTATCCGACTTTCAGAGGGTAGTAAACATCATCGGACTGCTGGGCAAGAAGCACATTGAAAGATAGGAATAGCAAGGTTAGAAAAAACTTTTTCATTTGGGATATCCTTCTATTGTTTAAGGTTGTGCCAGCACCAAATGGCAGTTAAAATCTGTAATCAAACAGTATTGCACCATTATTTTCATTAGTCAATTCCTCAGGACCACCAAACCCGTTCAATGACATGGCTATTTGATGCGGCTTGGAAATGGGTCTTGAGAAAGAACTCGGATATGTAAATCTCCCCTGCATAGTTGACCTCAGCAATGAAAATTTAAGGAATGGTAGGGAGAATGTCAAGAATCGTCCCCAGATTCTTTTGGATCAAGTATTATTCGGTCCTTGTCATTCTATTGCAAATAAGGGATGTGAAGAGTATATTCTGAAAGTCGATTCCACTCCACATGTATTGTACGAAACAAGATCATCAATTTCCACTTGCGCCGCTGTTCTCATGAAAGATAATCCGTTCCTGCGGACCAAAGAACTTTGCCGCCACTACGAGCGGGGGCCTCACCAGGTTCGCGCAATCGATGGTGTTTCGCTCGACGTTGCCCGCGGAGAATTCCTTGCCATTGTCGGTTCATCGGGCTCGGGCAAGTCGACTCTCCTCAATCTCCTCGCAGGACTGGATACGCCCAGCTCGGGCTCCGTTGAATTCGAGGGTTCCGCGCTCTCGGCCATGTCGCGGAAGCAGCTTGCCGCCTACCGGGCCCGCAGGGTCGGAATGATTTTTCAATCGTTCAACCTAATTTCTCACTACACGGCGCTTCAGAACGTCGAAACGGCATTATTCTTCAACGGCACACCACCCGGCGACCGACGACGCCTGGCGATGGAAGCGCTCGAAGGACTTGGTCTTGCAGACCGCGTTCTGCACCGGCCGGCGGATCTATCTGGCGGAGAGCAACAGCGTGTTGCCGTCGCCCGCGCGATCGTAAAAAAACCCGAAATTCTGCTTGCCGATGAGCCGACCGGGAATCTTGACTTTGAGAATGCTCAACAAATCGCCCGCCTCTTGAGCGATCTAAACCGTACGGGGCTAACCATCATGATGGTGACACACAATCTTGATATGGCCCGGGAATGTTCGCATAGAGCAATCCGCATGCACTACGGCAAGGTTGTCGAGAGCGATTCACCGATGGCGTCATTAAAAGGCAGGGCATGATTGTCCGAGACCTTATAACGATATCCACGGGCAACCTATGGCGGATGAAGCTCCGCACCACGCTCACGGTGGCAGGCATCGTCATTGCCATTGCGGCCTTTGTGACTATGGCATCATTCGGCGCCGGCACCATGGAAAATATCGAACAACAATATCGTGAGCTGGGTCTTCTTTCCACGATGCAGGTCTATCCGCAGCGGAGGCCTAACGACCCCGAAGCGTTCCGGAGTCCGAAGCTCGACGTTGCCGCGCTGGACAGATTCTCGAGAATTCCCGGGGTTCTACTGGTGTATCCATTTGATCCATTTACGGTGAAGGTACTTTTTGCCGATTCGCTCATCGAGGCGCGGGCTCAATCGCTTTCCCATGCGGCAATGAAAACAAAGCTCTTTTCCAAGATGCGCGCGGGCACAATCTTCGAGAATGACAGTTCACGATCCGCCATTATCTCGAGCGACCTCTTAAAAAAGGTCGGCATCAAATCCGCAGATTCTGTGATCGGGCATCGCTTGATCGTATCGGTGCAGGTCTCCACTATTGACAGCGCGTTCGGGCACGTGATTGTCGACCGTGGTGAAACTGCGCTGGACAGGATACGCCATATAAATCTCGATTCCCTCCTGAACAACAGCGAATACCGGGGTCGCATCCTCCGCACGGAAGCAAACGAGGCAGTCCGGCGATTTGTCAATGGCTTCTTAAACGCCCGCCGTACGGTTAGCGACACGCTCACGATCTGCGGAGTGATAGAGGCAGAGCAGGTCCGGTGGTTCCGGATGGAATCGGTCATCATTCCGTTCAAAACGGCGGAGCGATTCAGCACGGCCGGGATGAGCGGAAATCCCACCGAGTCTCTTCGCGGCAATGAGTGCAGGGAATCTATTTTCCGCTCCGGACGATCGTGCTGGAAGATCATTTTCCCAGGTCACCATCAACTTCGACCCCCATGTGTTCTACGGCCCGATAAAGGATTCCGTGGAGGCTCAGGGATATCGGACGTTTAGTTTTGCGGCAGCATTCGAGCAAATCCAAAAAGCATTCATCTATATCAACATGGCGCTCGGAGCCATCGGCCTCCTCGCCCTCTTTACCGCGTCCCTTGGGATTGTCAACACCATGGTCATGTCGATCCTTGAGCGAAAGCGTGAAATCGGTATCTTCAAATCACTCGGGGCCGACGAGGGAGAGATCCGCGTTCTTTTTCTCGTGGAATCTGCCGTCATCGGATTCATCGGATCGGCGGTAGGAATCGTATCGGGTTGGATAATCACGCGCATTGCGACCGTCGTTGCGCATTTCTACATGAGAAGAGAGGGCATCCCCGAAATGGAGCTCTTCGCGCTCCCGTTATGGCTTGTCTTCATTGCCCTTGCAGTCGGAATTGGAGTTGCCGTCCTGGCGGGCTCCTACCCCGCTGCGCGCGCGGCGAGAATTGATCCGGTAGAAGCGCTACGCAACGATTGAAATAATCTCAGGCAACTCGCCACAACACTAGTTTTGACGAGACTTGTGAACGTAATGTCTCTCACTACCCTCACCCCTTTCCCCTCTCCCGCAAGCGGGAGAGGGGAATTGAAAGGGAGAGGGTCAAAAGCCCCAAGAGTCAGTCAATCGATTCCTGAGACAGTGCACTATCGATTTACCAATTGCATCATCCCCTCGGGATAGCGCAGTCCTGCTGCCACACCCCGTGGTGCGACTTCCTCTATCCGGGCGAGATCCTCCCGCGTCAGCACGATATCCGCTGCCACCGCGTTCTCCTCAAGATACGCACGCCGTTTTGTTCCAGGGATGGGAACGATGTCCTTTCCCTGTGCCAGAACCCAGGCAAGAGCGAGCTGGGAAGGCTTACAACTCTTTTGCCTTGCAATCTCCTCGAGTCGATTGACGATATTGAGGTTGTGCTGAAAATTCGCCTCCTGAAAACGCGGTGAGAAACGACGGTAGTCGTCCGTAGCAAGATCCGCGTTGCGCCGGATTCTCCCGGTGAGGAAGCCCCGGCCTAACGGACTGTAGGCGACCAGGCCAATTCCAAGCTCACGGCAGGTCGCAAGAACTTCATCCTCAGGATCCCGCGTCCACAATGAATACTCATTTTGAAGAGCGGTAATGGGATGCACAGCGTGCGCCCGCCGGATCGTTTTGGCTCCCGCTTCCGAGAGACCTATAAAGCGGACCTTCCCTTCGCTTACCAACCCTGCCATCGCCCCGACGGTTTCTTCGATTGGCGTGTTTGGGTCGACTCGGTGCAGGTAGTACAGGTCTATCACATCGACGCCGAGGCGGCGAAGGCTTCCTTCACACGAAGATCGTACATATTCCGGCTTGCCGTTGATTCCGCGGGCCGACGGATGTCCGGGGTCCCGCACAATCCCGAATTTTGTCGCGAGAAGCACTTGTGAGCGCTTCCCTTTGAGGGCCTCGCCCACGAGCTCTTCATTCTTGTACGGTCCGTACATATCCGCAGTGTCCAGGAAATTTATCCCAAGGTCCAAGGCTCGATGAATTGTGGCAATCGACTCCGTATCGTCGCGATGGCCGTAAAAATCCGACATCCCCATGCAGCCCAAGCCGATGGCGGATACCTTGAGCCCCTGACTGCCTAAAGTTCTTGTGTTCATACTTTTCCCTTCATTCATTGTTCATTCCTCATTGGTCATCGCTCTTAGCTTTTGGCTCGTTCGTTACTAGTCATTAGTTCTTTGTCATTCGTTCTTGGTCCTTGCGTCTTGCCCATGGTTATCAGGATTTGGGTTTTCTAGATGACCCCAACACAACTCTCTATGAACCTATTGCAGTCTTCCTATCAACCTTTTGAACCACTTCCGCCGGCCATTTCCTGGATGTTCCGAGTAATCCAAACGCTGCGAGTCCCGCAAAGGCCAATGGCGCCATCAACGGCTTATCCTTTTCTTTCTCTTTAGAATTCTGTTCAGTTTGTTCTTCATCCTTATCTTCGCCGACATGGAAATAGACCCCGGCACCGGCTACCAAGAACGTCGCAAACAAAGTCAGGTGCAGGAGCCGAATCCTTGACTCCTTCCATTGCCACACGGCGAGCGCGCTGATTATAAAGCCGAGGGCACTGAACGCGATGGGGATGAGGGACGTGGGTTCCTTGATAAGAATATCCCGATGTTCTACGATGCACTCAATCGTGAGGAACAAGAAACCTGCCCCCACCAAAAGGGCAATCAGTCGATTAATTGAAAAAGTCTTGAACATGAGCACTTCCTTTCAATCTAATGAGAGTTAATACTCCGATTTGTAACCCTCTCCGTTGTATATCATCTTCATCATGAGTATCGAGTATCTGATGAAAGATAGAAATCTTTTTGGTAAGATGGAAGTTTGAATTCTAATCGTGAAATAGCTATTTTGACTTCATGATACACGAATACGCTTCTTCAATCAACTGATAACAAATGACCAAGCAACAAAACGGGCCAAGTCTCGGAGGAACCCATACAGAAGAACATGATTACCGCATCGTCCTGTTTCTTATAATCTGCCTTGGTTTGGCGCTCAGGCTATGGCACATCACCTGGGGCCTGCCGGAATTTTACGAGGAGGGAATGCCGCTGAAAATATCGTGGCAATTCTGGAACTGGGATAGAACTGGCTTCGATTTCAACCCTCACTTTTTTACGTATCCGGCACTGACGTTCTATCTTGAATTTTGCGTTCAGGGCATTCAGTTCGTCATCGGTCACGTGTTCGGTTCATATCCCGATCTCGAAGTATTCCATCATGCGTACACCGCCGATTTCTCAACCTTCGTCGTAATCGCAAGGCTCGTGGCGGTCACATTCGATATGGGAACGATCATCGTGATTTACATCCTGGGTATGCGTGTTGCCGACCGCCGTGTGGGGCTGGTTGCCGCGGCATTGGTTGCGATAAATGTCCTGCATGTTGACCGCTCCCATCTCATCAACGTTGATACACCGCTTGCATTCTTCTCGATTCTTTCCGTTCTGTTCGTTTTCATGCTGTACAAAGAAGGATCGATTCGATGGTATATCTGGAGCGGAATAAGCGTCGGTCTTGCTGCGGCGACAAAGTACAATGGAGGGATTCTCATTATTTCTCTTATCCTGGCTCACGCGCTCAGGTCAAAGTCATTCGGTCAAGGAATCGCATCGCTTAAGAGCGGCCTTCTGCTGGCATCGATCCTGGCTTCGGGTTTCGTGTTTGTCCTCTGTAATCCCTACATCCTGATCCAGTTCCATGAGTTTAGCAGACAGTTTTTTGAAGTTGAAAGACACATGGAACTCGGTCATCTCTCGGCAGATCCTTCTACGAACGCATTCCAATACTATTTCTTTCAGTCGTTTCCCTACAATCTGGGACTCCCTTTTAGTATCATTGTGCTCTTGTCGTTTGTCTACTTGGCCGTTAGGACAAGCAAAATGAACATCATTCTCTTGTCTTTCCCTGCGCTTTACCTCGCGACAATTGCTTCCTGGGCGATGAAGGCGGATAGATACTTAATTCCAGCGATCCCGATCCTTATGCTTGTGGGGACTGTGGGCACGTTCAAATTTTGGAGTTGGACGTTGGGATATCTGAAAACCCGACGAAGTGGAACTAATCAGGGATCAAAGATTCTTCCAGCGAGTGCAGCAATCATAACAGGTTTGCTCGTATTCGTTCCTTCATTTTTCACCACGTTGCAATACCATCACACTTTATCTCTGCCCGACACTCGCACAATAACTGCAAATTGGATCGCCAGTCATTTCCCACGGAATTCAGCGATTGCGACGGGACCCTATGGCCTGAACCTGCCAACAAACAGGTATCTCTTGATTCCTATCGCATTTAACGCAGGCCGTGCAGAAGTGACATTCCCCTACTATGACGAACGATGGTACGAAGACCTTGATTTGCTCGTTACCAGCGACTATGATTATGGCAGATATGTCAAGAACCCTTTGAGGTTCCACAAGATTCTTCCGTTCTATGACTCTCTACGCCTGAAATGGACTCTTGTCTATCAGATAACGCCGGCGGAAAGTCTCACCGGTCCATCATTCTGGATTTATAAGTATTCACATCTGCCGACGGAGGATACTTTTGATACATCAAAGATTCGAACGATTTTCCGTGACAGTGATAGCTCCGAGGCGGTAGACTTTATGGGAAGACTCGCACTCGTTATGTCGATAAGAGGCAAATTGACCAAGAGTGAGCAGCTGTTGCGAGAATTAATTGAAGTAGATCCAAATCACCCTTATGCGGCGAGAGAATTAGTTTTTGTTGAGGGCGGATTGGGAAGGCCTGAAGAAGCTCTGATGTGGGCTGAGAGATACTTACGAGTGAATCCCAGGGACGCAATAATCTTGAGCAAAAAAGGGGGAATTTTAGTATCACTCAAAAGACTGGAAGAAGCAGAAAAGGTCTTCACCGAGTCATTAAACCTCGATGAGAATAGAGAAGAGCCGTATCAGGGACTCATAGCAATTTACAGCTTGAGAAATGACCGGCAAAAGGCGGTAGATATCTTGTCGCGCTATGCAAGAATATTGCCTCAAGGAAGCGAAAAGAGGAAACTGATTAATGACGAGCTAAAAAGACTAGGAGGAATCCGATAAGCACGTCGTACGACAATCACTGCCTGGAGAAGTCCAGAAGTTGGTCTGATTTGGATTTGAAGACTAAATTGTCTATATTTGTTCCAGCAAATAACAGTACACCGTTTATTCTCCTTTTGGAGAGCTTTAAGTTACCTGCTGATGAACCGTACGACTCCTTCCAAAGCCGAAACGCCATCAAAAGAACAAATAAGTGCTTTAAGAGCTGGTATTTTCGGCGTACACCTTCCGACGGTAAGTCGGGTTACAATTACACGTTCGCGCAAGGCTTGCAAATTGCAGGCATGGCGGACAGGAAAGGATAGGTTCCATGGAACAAGGAACAGTCAAGTGGTTCAACGGAAGCAAGGGTTATGGCTTCATTTCTCGTAACGGCGGCGAAGATGTCTTCGTGCATTTCAAGGCAATCAGCGGCGGCGGCTACAAGAACCTGAACGAGGGCGATAAAGTTGAATTCGAAGTCGAGCAGGGTCCCAAGGGGCTCCAGGCGACAAACGTTTCAGTTATCTAAAGTCCCTGCCAAGGGCATCTCGTTACACAAAACCCTGTCCTCGAAGAAATTCGGGACAGGGATTTTTTTTGATATTGTTGAAAGTACGCTTATCTTAGATAAGTAAGCAATGAGGAGAATAGAGACAGAAATGACTTCATCCACGGATTCATCCTTGTCGCAACTGGCACAGGCGGCCGCGATGGCAAAGTATCAAAGTTCCGTCAAGCGCAAAAGCATTTGGCAACTATGCAATTCATTCCTGCCATTCGTTGCTTTCTGGTATCTCATGTATCTCAGTCTGGGGGTAAGTTACTGGTTGACCCTCCTGCTCGCATTGCCGACTGCCGGTTTTTTTGTCCGGATGTTTATCATCCAGCATGATTGCGGCCATGGTTCATTTTTCAACTCCAGAAAAGCCAATGACCTGTGGGGCATGATCGCCAGCGTTTTTACGCTGACGCCATACCATTATTGGCGGAAGAGCCATGCCATTCATCATGCAAATGCCGGGAAGTTGGAAAACCGAGGGATAGGAGATATTTTTACAATGACCGTCGATGAATATCTCCAAAAGTCCCGTTGGGGAAGGCTCAAATACCGTCTTTATCGTAATCCCTTGATACTGTTCATTCTATTCCCCCCGGTATTATTCACTGTCGTTTACCGTTTCCCCATTTCCGGGGCTAATTCTCTGAAACAAATTCGGCGAAGCGTTTACCTGACTGATTTGGCAATAGCGTTGGTAACCGGGGGAATGATCTGGCTCGTCGGGTTAAAAGCATTTTTGCTGGTACAGGTTCCGATCACGCTGATATCATCGTCGACCGGATCATGGTTATTTTACGTCCAGCATCAGTTTGAAAATACTTATTGGTCAAGCAAACCCGACTGGGATGTAACAAGGGCGGCATTGCAGGGCAGTTCCTACTATGAGCTGCCGAAAGTTCTGCAGTGGTTCACGGGCAATATCGGCTTCCATCACGTTCACCATCTCAACCCGAGAATCCCGAATTACTCCCTGGAACAATGCCATGAAGAGGTCCCGATGTTTCACAAGACGGTTGTGTTAACGCTGCGAACGAGCTTGCGAAGTCTCCCTCTGCGTCTGTGGGACAAGGAGCAGCATAAACTTATTAGCTTCTCGGATTTGAGGAGACGCCAGCAGGAAGGCCTTGCAGGGCTGACGTAAGGTCGAGGCAAAGCGGTCAAGCCGCCTCGGAAGGCATGTTGCACAAAATCCCATTCAGCGCGGCGCTGGATGGGATTTTTTATTGAAGGTCTTGTGGTTCCCCGATCACTTCGGGAATTCGATCGGCTTCAAGGCACGCGGCTTGGCGTCGCTAACGTTGAGCGACTGCCCTTTAAGTTCTTTCCCATTCAGTCCCGAAATGGCTGCTTCAGCTTCGAGCTGGACGGGCATCTCGACAAAACCAAATCCAGCGGACATCCTGCTCGCCCGATTCTTAACAATGTTTACGAATGAGACTTCCCCGTATGCCCGAAATTCAGCTCGGAGGTCGTCTTCTTTCACTTCCTTAGACAAATTGCCGGCGAAGATGTTCAATAGTTCTTCCTTCCAGGTCCAATATGTATGAATGGAGAGATACTGCGTCTCTCTTTACGCTGTGAGTCAATACGTGAAGGTGTGGAGAATCACGCTTTTAATATAGCGAAATTCTGGCTATTTTCCAAACCGGGGAGATTGCCGGTGGGAGTAGTTCTTTTTGAGTCCTCTGAGGTTCCTTCGCGTGCGGTTAGAAGATTTAACGCAAAGGTCGCAAAGGGGAATGGCCGTGATCCTACTTGCGCTTCGTGTTTCTTCGTGTCTTCGTGGTTATTCTTTGTGGATCTTCAATTGCTCCAGATGAAGCTTATCCAGTTCTCCATTGATCCTTGTCAACCCTTTATCCTGGAGATTCTTCCACCAATCATTCATACTTCGCAGGAGGCTTCGTTCTCTGCTGACAGCGCTTTCCTGTGCCGCCGTGGGCGGGGCTTCCGTGCTTTGAAGCGCCATCATCAGGTAGAAAAACTTTGTCTGCAATCCGGCGAGAGTTTCTTTGGTAGACGTGCCATCGTCCATTTCAAAATACACGACGTCCACGTTGTCGGGCACGCCGCCACTCTGAACCGAATGCAATTTCCGTTTAAGAGATGCAAGTGAATCCTTCAGCGGACCGGCTACTCTAACAATCAGGGAATCAACCTGATTCCTGAGATCCCGGACTTCTCCCTCCAGCTTGTGCAAGTCACGAAGACCGCTGTAGCATTCCAGTGACTGGTCGAGTTGCTTCCGGAGCAATAGATCGGAGACCTCAATGCGCGGGTCCATGATCACTGTTAGTGGTTCCGACAGGGTCTGGTTGTCGACTGTCAGCGTGACTGTGTATGTTGCAGGAGTCACGCACGGTCCCTGGGGCTGACGGGCAGTGTTGCGGGCAACTGCTGCCATCGAAAACGAATGCGGCAGCCCTTCAGGGGGAGCGTAGTGCAAATCCCAGACGAATCGATGAATTCCCGCAACCGCCGATAACCGCATTTCCGGCCGGATCCAATACGTGGGGATCGCAAGTTTATTCGTATCGATGTTCTCCGGAACGTCCTTGCTCGAAACTCGACGAATCAATTCGTGTGCCCCGTCGAAAATCTTGAGCGTCACTTCGTCGGCAGTGCGCGGTAGGTAATAATCGATGCACGCGCCGTCTGGCGGGTTCTCGCCTGCGGCTTCATCCGGGGGAATAGGAGTATCGGTGTTGGTATTCCATCGCACTCGATACGCAGAATCGGGTTTGAAGAGCGTCGGCTGTGATAACCCTCTATGTTCGGGAAGCTGCCGCAAAGTGGTGATATTGTCGAGGATCCAGAACGAGCGGCCGTGAGTTGCGACAACGATATCCGCTTTGTGAATCACAAGATCACGGATCGAGGTCGCAGGCATGTTCAGCCGCAAGGGCATCCATCCCTCGCCATTGTCGAGCGATACGTAAACGGCCCGCTCGGTTCCGGCAAAAAGCAATCCCTTGCGGATGGGATCCTCACGGACGGCGTTCACAGGTCCGCTCTCCGGCAGACCACTTACAATTTCCTTCCACGTTAATCCCCCGTCATGCGTCCGGTAAATATGCGGTCGCATATTGTCAAGACGTATCCGGTTTACGGCGATGTATGCCGTCTTTGCATCGAAATGACCCGCGTCGATGCCGGCGACTTTGCTCCAAGCAGTCAGGGAAGGCGGAGTGACATTGCCCCAGCTAGTTCCTTCATCCCGCGTCACATGGACGTAACCGTCATCGGTTCCCGCCCAGATGATCTTTTCATCGAACGGCGACAAGCCGAGGGCATAAATCACCCCGCGTCTCGGTTGTTTTGATAGTTCCGGCGTCCGAAATATTCCGATGCTGGCAGGTACGTCGGGAGATTCACGCGAGAGGTCCGGGCTGATGATGCTCCACTCATGGCCGCCTGAAGTTGCTTGAATAAAACATTCGATCCAAAGAAGAGAGCATGCGGGTTGACGGGCGAAAACATCAAAGGAGCCGTTCGAAGAAAACGGTATTTCCCCGACCGGATACCTTCGGGCGAGATGTTTTGCACTTCTCCCGTCGATTTATCATAGCGCGTCACCCTCCCGCCGTAGATGATGTTGGGGTGCAGAGGGTCAGGCGCTACAGAAGCATATTCATCGGCGCCGACCGGATGCCAGTCGCGGAATGAAATTACTCCGTCGTTTCCGCGGCTTGCAATACCGACGGAACCGCTCTCCTGTTGTCCGCTATACACATTGTATGGGAATTGGTTGTCGGCCGCGACATGGTAAAGCTGTGCTGTCGGCTGGTTATACCATGAACTCCACGTCTCTCCGCCGTTGACAGTTACCACCGCGCCCTGGTCGCTCGCCAGAAGCATGATATCCGGATGGATGGGATTGATCCAGATGGTGTGGTAATTGTCTCCACCGGGAGCCCCTTTGATGGCAGTGAACGTCCGGCCGGCGTCGTTTGAGCGATACGTTGAAGTGTTTGCTACAAAAATGATGTCCTTGTTCTTCGGATGAACTTTCACCTCGGCAAAATCGTCTCCGCGACCTGAAATGCGCTCTTCATGGTTTGTGCGAACCCAATGCTCTCCGCCATCATCAGACTTATACACTCCGCCAAGCTCGCCCGCATCGACGATCGCGTACAGGCGTGACGGGTCGGATGGAGCGACCGCGAAGCCTATTCGTCCCAGGCCCTGGTCGACGGTGGGAAGCCCGCCGGTGAGCTGGCGCCATGTTGTTCCTCCATCGCCAGACTTGTACAAGCCGCTCGTCGCCCCCTGCCATTCACCATTTTCCCACGGACCCTGCCGTGCGCCCCAGAGGTCCGCATACAAAATGTCCGGATTCTCCGGATCGAATGCCAGCGCAATCGCGCCCGTGTTCTCGTCATTGTACAGAACTTTCTCCCATGTTTGACCGCCGTTTGTCGACCGGAAGACGCCGCGCTGTTCGTTTGCCCCGTAAGGATGGCCAAGCACAGCGACAAACACGCGATTCGCATCCTTCGGATCGACAATGACTGCGCCGACTTGCTGGGCATCGTTGAGCCCCATGTTCCGCCACGTCGTTCCGCCGTCTGTCGATTTGAAAACGCCATCCCCCACCGAAAGGTCCGGGCGCTGAAGACCTTCACCGCTTCCAACGTAAATGATGTCGGGATTGGATGGCGCGACGACGAGCGCGCCAATGGATCCCGTCGGTTGGTCATCGAAGATGGGCTTCCAGGTTCGGCCGTAGTCGCTGGTACGCCAAACGCCTCCGTTATTGACACCGATATAGAACACATTCGGTTGGTCGGGAATACCCGCCACCCCTACGGTTCTGCCGCCTCTGAACGGTCCGATCATTCTCCAGTGGAGGTTTTGGAAAAGGGCAGGATTGGTCCCCTGGCCGTAAAGCTGAAAGGGAGATCCGGAGAAGAGGAGAAGGACGAGAAGAAACGGACAATGAAATCTGATCATGGCCTATCAATCACAATGATTTGTCTTGAAATAATAATTTGTGAATATGGATATAAGTACGAAGAAAGTCAACTTCACCCGGCGGATGACGTTGGCAGGTATGAATATATTTTCGTATCTTGTTACCGTCATTTCCTCATTTATGAAAGCACTCTATGCAGATCGGAATCGTCGGCCTACCTTTTTCGGGTAAATCCACACTTTTTCAGACGATCACTGGAACGCACCTTGACCCCTCAGCGCTCACGAAGGCGGAGGCCCATCATGCGATCGTGAAAGTCCCCGATGCCCGATTGGATATGTGTTCCGCCCTCTTTTCTCCTAAAAGTACCGTCCATGCAACCATTGAGTTTGTCGATGTCGTGGGATTGAAGAAAGGAGAATCGGGCTCCACGCAGTTCACCACAAATTTTCTCGGGAACGTAAAAACAAACGATGCCCTTGTCCAGGTCGTTCGAATGTTCGACGACGCCGCGGTTCCCCATCCCGATGGGACGATCGACGCGATGCGGGATATCTCTTCATTCGAAACGGAATTTATCATCTCCGACCTGTCTATCCTGGAAACCCGGATCGATAGGATAAAGAGGCAACTCATGAAAACCCAGGAAGAGCCTCTGAAGAAAGAACTTCCAGTACTGGAGAAATGTCATCAAATTCTTCAGACCGAAAAACCCTTACGCGACGTCGAGCTCACAAAAGAGGATGTTCAAATCCTTAAGACGTACCAGCTCCTTTCCATCAAGCCAATGCTCATTGCATTGAATTTCGACGAGTCTCAACGACCAATAGCTGATTCTGCCGTTAAACAGGCGGCAGATAAGAAAGAATCAAAAAACACGAAGGTCATGTCGTTCTTCGGCAAGATCGAGATGGAAATGTCGGAGCTTCCAGACGATGAGAGGAAGGTTTTCATGGGTGAATACGGCATCAAGCAATCCGCCCTCGACACGTTGATTCGCGAGTCCTACGCGCTTCTTGGTCTGCAGTCATTCTTGACTGTTGGCGAAGACGAGTGCCGGGCATGGACGATGAAGAAAGGGATGACGGCACAGGAAGCGGCAGGGGTGATTCATTCCGACTTTGTCAATAAGTTTATACGCGCCGAAGTCGTTGGCTACGATCACTTCATCGCTCACGAAGGGTCGTTCGCCAAGGCCAAGGAGGCAGGTCACTGGAGACTCGAAGGAAAGGAATATATCGTCAGGGATGGGGATATTATGTCCATCCGGCACAGTTAATCGATTCCCTGTCATCCTGGACACGAAAAGACCCCAAGGAGAGCAAAGTCGGGACGGAATCCGACGCGAAGCGTCGTCCTGCCATGCTTTAGGTCAGGATCTAAGCGTTGCCATCGTTTAAATGCCGACTCCTAAACAATTTCGGGGCAGGCCAGAAGCGAGCACCCTTGGTGCCAACCCGCCCCGCTCGAAATGTCATGACGTCGGGACTTTTGGGACAGCCTTGCTTCCCCTTTTAGAATTTTGTACCTTCGATCTGCGGCGACAGATTTTCCGCGCCGTTCGTTCTCTAAACGCCAAATCCTAACAGCCTGGAGTCAAAATGAGAAGCTTCGTATTTGCTCTCGCCATGTTTTTATTCACACTCTCGTTCGTGCACGCAAGTTCACCGCAGGGTTACTATCGTTTCCCTGCACTGGCGGGTGACCGGATCATCTTTACATCGGAAGGCGATTTATGGACTGTCGGTATCAGCGGTGGCCTGGCCCAGAGGCTGACGTCAAATCTCGGGACAGAAGCATTCGCCGCCGTATCCCCCGACGGAAAGTTGGTAGCATTTTCTGCCCAGTATGAAGGACCGACGGAGGTTTATACGATGCCTATTGACGGCGGTGTTCCGGTGCGAAGAACCTTCGACGGTGAGAACGCTGTCGTGGTCGGATGGACGCCGGACGGCAAAATCATGTATCAATCCTTGCACTATTCCACCCTACCGAACCGGCAATTGCTCACGATTGACCTGAAGACGGGCACGGTTGAACCGTTCCAATTGAGTCAAGCCAGTGACGGTTGTATGGATCCGGGCGGATCCACTCTCTATTTCACGCGCTATCCATTTCAGGGAAGCCACACCAAGCGGTACAAAGGCGGCACGGCGCAGAACATCTGGAAATACGAGATCGGCAAAGCGGAAGCCATCCCCCTGACCGCCGACTACGAGGGAACGAGCAAGACGCCGATGTTCTGGAACAACAGAGTCTACTTTGCCAGCGACCGTGACGGCTCGATGAATATCTGGTCGATGGACCTGGATGGCAAGGGACTGATCCAGCACACTTCCCATAAAGGATGGGATGTCAAATATCCTTCACTCCGGGATGGGAAGATCGTCTACCAGCTCGGCGCAGATATTCATCTTTTCGATATTGCGTCCGGCAAAGACGGTGTGATTCCGATAACTCTGTCTTCCGACTTTGACCAGGTGCGGGAAAAGTGGGTCAAGAAACCCATGGATTACCTTACGGCAACGAGTCTTTCACCGAGCGGGGACCGCGTTGCCCTCACAGCCCGCGGACAGGTTTTCGTCGCACCGGCCCAGCAAGGCAGATTCATTCGCACAACAACGAAAAACGGCATACGGTACCGAAGCTCGCGATTCATGCCGGACGGAAAATCGCTCCTTGTATTGTCAGATGAGAGCGGTGAATTGGAATTCTGGAAGCTTCCGGCAAACGGGCTTGGAGACGCGCAGCAGCTGACCCATGTCGGCAGAGGTTTCCTGGGCGACGGCACTCCCTCGCCGGATGGGAAATGGATCGCCTACGAGGACAAAAACCAGCGCCTATGGCTTTACAACGTCGAAGAAAAGAACACCATCCAGGTGGACACTTCGGACATCTCCGGTTTTTCTGACATCACGTGGTCGCCCGATAGCAAATGGCTTGCATATGCAGCCGCCGCGGATAATATGTTTCAACTCATCAAACTGTACAATGTGAAAGAGGGACAACACATCTTTCTTACCAGCGAGCGGGTTGAAAGTTACAACCCTGTCTGGAGCCCCGACGGCAAATGGTTGTATTTCCTCTCGGATCGTTTCTTCCAATCGCTCGTCAGCGGTCCGTGGGGTTCGAATGCACCCGAACCGTTTTTTGACAAGACGACAAAAATCTACAGCATCTCGTTGAAGAAAGATCTCCGCTCCCCCTTCCTGCCTGGGAACGAGCTCACCACCAAGGAACCGGAGCACAAGGACGAAGGCAAAAAGAAGGATGATGAGAAGAAGACCGTTGAGGTCGTCATCGATACGGCCGGAATTCAGGACAGGGTAACGGAAGTCCCGCTCCCGGCAGGAACGTACAGGAATTTATCGATGAATGACAAGTTCCTCTTCTGGAATGAATCCGAAGTTTCTCTCGGCTCTAAAACGAAGCTCGTCGCGGTCGAGCTTAAGAATCAGGATATCTCGACGAAGACGTTGCTTGAAGACGTTGGCGGCTACGAGCTCTCTCACGACGGGAAAAAGATCATGGTTCGGAAAGGTAACGACATCTATGTCGTCGATGCATCCGGCAGCCCTCCTTCCGACCTCTCCAAAAGCAAGGTCAATCTCGATAATTGGATGTTTACCGTGAATCCAAGGGATGAATGGCGACAGATGTTCGTCGAGGCATGGCGGCTTGAACGCGATTACTTCTACGATCCCAACATGCATGGCGTCGACTACAAGGGATTGCTGGAAAGGCATCTTCCCCTCGTCGACCGTGTCAGTGACCGGGACGAGCTGAACGACCTTATCTCAGACCTTGTTGGAGAACTTTCCGCTCTCCACACGTTTGTCCAGGGCGGAGACAGGCGCGTAAATCCCGAGCAGATCGGAACAGCATCCCTCGGCGCACGGCTTGTGCGCGACGAATCCGGCGGAGGGTACAAAATCCAGCACATTTTCCAGAGCGACCCAAATTACCCGGAGGTTGCTTCCCCCCTTCTCAAGCCCTATCTGGACATCAGGGAGAATGACGTCATCAAATCCATTAATGGTGTGTCAACCCTCTCGACAGTTTCTCCGCTGCTTCTCCTGAGGAATCAGTCAAGCCAGCAAGTTCTTTTGAAAGTGCAATCCGCGTCATCGGGGAAGGAATTTGACGCAGTCGTCGACCCGATTTCTTCTGGTGATGAATCCAACCTGCGTTACGGTGAATGGGAATACACTCGCCGGCTGCATGTGGATGAAGCGGGCAAGGGGGACATTGGATACGTACACCTGCGGGCGATGGGTGGCGGTAATTACACGGAGTGGGTAAAGAACTATTACCCGGTCTTCAACAGAAAAGGACTGATTATCGATGTGCGGCACAATCGCGGAGGAAACATCGATAGCTGGGTTCTCGAAAAACTCCTGCGCAAGGCCTGGTTTTACTGGAAGGGGCGTGTCGGCAAACCGACATGGAATATGCAGTATGCCTTCCGCGGACCCATGGTTGTTTTGTGCGATGCTTTCACGGCGTCCGACGGAGAAGCGTTCACGGAAGGTTTCCGGCGGCTCGGCCTGGGTAAGGTCATCGGGACGCGAACGTGGGGAGGCGAAATCTGGCTGTCATTCGATAACTGGCTGGTTGATAATGGAATCGCCTCGGCTGCGGAAATGGGAGTTTACGGACCGGAGGGCCAGTGGCTAATTGAGGGCCACGGAGTCGACCCCGACATGGTCGTCGACAATCTGCCGGGAGCGACGTATGAAGGTCAGGATGTACAACTCGACGCCGCGATAAAATACCTTCAGGATCAGATTCGATTGCATCCAGTAGAAGTGCCTCCTGCGCCGGCGTATCCCAACAAGGCGTTCGACCAGAAATAATCTGAACAAGTCCTCGGATCGTAATGCCATGCACAACCCTCTCCCCTTCAATTCCCCTCTCCCGCTCGCGGGAGAGGGGTTGGGGGCGAGGGTTAAAAGGCGAAAAACTTAATCAGTCTATTTCAAATACGACACTATCGGAGAGCCCTTTACTCCGCCTCGTCATCCGTTGAGATGACCGGCCGCGTGAAGGGGGGCAAATGCGCGACTGTATAAGCAGAACGCACATCGCATAACCATGAACGGTTATAGTGAACATCGATGAGGTTTGGGGGTTTGAGGTTAGGGATTCGAGTTTCGGGGGACGGGGAAGGAAGGAACAGTTCTGGCCGTCCGAAACCGCGATGCGTACGATTCACATGACTACCTAGATTGGTTAAATCATGGTAATCCTCTAATCCGACGAATCATAGTTCAGACACATCCTGGCCTTCATGCTGAGGTTGATGAAAGCATACAATGAGACTACCCACGACCTCAGTCGTGGGACAAGCACAAGCAAGTCCAGATGTCAGAAACCGCTTCAGCGGTTTGAGTATCTCGATTTCTTAAACCGTTGTCCGAAGGACTCCTTTGGAGAAACGGTTTAGTCGTTGTTTCGTTTTGTCTTTCCCCATGACTAAAGTCATGGGTTCATCGAGTGCGCCTCAGCGCGTGCGTGGATTCGCCTCGACAGTCTGAACCGCGATTCATCTGCAATTTTTCCATTAACTCCATTTGTTCATTGTATCATTTCTTCATTGCTTCATGAATCCCTCTTCTGACCGTCTGATTTTATTTCAACATCTCACGATATCAAAATCTCCTCAACTGAATTCGTCCTTATTTAATCAGTATCCCCACGAAAAACACGCGGGACTTCTGCCCAAATGACTTCGTCATTTAATGAACAAGAGTTCCTTCGTTGAAGTGAATTCACCTGCCTGCAGGCTATAAAAATAAACGCCGCTGGCGAAGCCTTGCCCTGAACTTATCGTAGGGTTCCACTCCACGGTATATTCGCCCGGCTGCTTGACATCGCTCACCAGAGTAGCCACATCTTTGCCAAGTACGTCATACACTTTCAGTGTGACAAATGACTGATGACAAATGACATTTTTGTCGCCGGATTGAACGGATTCGGATAATTCTGCTGCAGGGCAAAACCGCCGGGCACGACATGGCTTACTCGCTGGACCCCCCCGTAGATCAACATCTCTTGTCCGGTCCGATAGATCAACATTTTCTGTACTTTCGATTTCTTCACCTGAAAGCTATCGACCGATAACATATTGACATTATGTGCGGCGCCGCCACTATCCCCATCATGCATGATCAGGCTCGTTATCCCGCGCATTTCGAGAACGGATGAGTCTGCCCAGTACAGCGTGACAAAGAGCGTGTCAGGCGTGAACTCCAACTCGAATGTGTCAAGCTGCGGACTACCAGTATCGTATCGATAATCACTGATGTACAGACCCTGACCGAACTCATTCACTGTGTCAATCCCCTGGTCAAATCTCGGGTCAATCCAACGGGCATCAAGAATGCCGGCCGGCGGGGGTGGTGAAGTTTCCACTTCTCCAAGGAGTGGATCGATGCCATACGTCGCCATCGAGTCCACTCCGAACCACATCAGAATCGGTTGTGACCCCGGCTTCTGTCCGACAACTTTGATCCACGTGGCTTCCCGCACCCACTGTGCTGAAAGGGAACTCACACACAACGCAATGGCTGCAAGCGCCAATGCAAGTCTTACCGTTAGTTTCATGTTGTGTCTCCTGAAATACGTATTAAGACATGACATTTTATTTCTCGGTGGGAATTGTCGAGAGTGATACTATTTCAAAAGCAGTCCCGCAACAGAATGCGGGATTTCTGTTAAAATGACTCCGTCATTTTAACATCAACATCTTCTTCACGTCCGAAAATTTCCCTGCCTGCATTCTATAGAAGTAAACGCCGCTCGGAAGATTGTTTGCGTCGACCATTCGCGTGTAGTTCCCTGGTTCTTGTTCAGCGTTGACGAGAGTGCGGACTTCCCTTCCTAATAGATCGTAGAGCTTTAGCGTCACGAATGACTTTTGAGGGAGGAAGTAAGTGATCGTCGATGATGGATTGAATGGGTTGGGATAGTTTTGATCGAGCTTGAATCTGGAAGAGATTGTGGGTACTTTGGCAACGGATGTGAGCGAGGAGACCTCAAACCATTGATCAATTCCATAATTTCTGCCCAATGCATTTTCAGTGACCGCGCGATAGTGATAAAGCTTGCCGGCCTGAAGGTTTTTGAGTGTGTCGAGGAATCCAACTGGAGCTGTGCCGCTCCCAATCGACTTCGGCAGCGTCGAGTCACCGTAAGTCAACGTGTCGCCCCATTCAAACCAGGAATACGTCTCGATGCCATTGGGATTGAACTTGCCCGAAAGTGAAACATCATCTCCTACGAGGGACTCGATTCCTACGGTGACCAGGTTCATGGGGCCTTCCGCAATGATGTACATGTCTGTCATACGATTCGAAGTGATCGTAAGGGACGTTTGTGCCTTCATATCGAGGTTGACGAACAGGCCTCCGTACACATCAATCAGTCTCACCGCACCAGAGTACTGGTTAGCCAGCTGGGACCAGGAGAGTACTGCCGGGTATGTAATGGGGGTAAGCGCGACTTCGTAGGTATCCACTTGGGTAGGACTCACGTATTGTCTTATATCATACCAAAGACCTTCACCCATGCACTGGGGAAAATATCCGTGGGGGTCCAGAAACCGAAGGTCGAAAACAAATGGCTCCCGTGGCGGCATTTGGACCTCGCCAAGTCCAATGTCCACGCAGTACGTTGCCTCGGTATGAACACCGAAGCGCGCCCAACGAGTTCCGGTCTCTGCCGTGAGCGTCATATCTATAACGAATCCTCCTGCGTTGGTGTCATTTAGAGTTTGAAATACAATGTCATCCCCCCAGCAAAGATTTCCCGTCGTTGTATCCTCACCCACCATTTGCCAATGCCATGTTGTGCCGGAGAGTAACCAGCTCACGGGGAACAAAACGTCTGTAATATTGCCATGCACAGTCATTGTCGGTCGAAAACAAATACCCTGGATATAGACTTCATACTCATCCGTCCAGCCCAGATCGAAACACACGGACCGAGCACTTATTCGAGTGTTATCGAATTGACCATGCAATAAGACAGTCGTCGTACCAACTGAGTCCGGAGGAAGCGTTGTCACCAATGGTTGGCTGAAAACAACAATGGGAAAAAGGAACACGACGCAGAGAATATGTGGCAGTTTTATGGCCGGCATTGCAGACACTCCTTTCTGAATGTTCCTAATATGCAAAACCCATGGAAGGATCGCTGACCTCTTAATTCAATTAAGGGACGTCTCGATATCATCCTCTCCTCAAGAAAATTATCGACGAAGGTTTTCTCTTGCTGAAACGCAAAACCCGCCGTGCCATATACAGCACAAGCGGGTTCTTTTTCGAACTCACGGGTTTGCCATCGGGAAGATGTAATAACCTCATGATTCGCCCTCGATTGATATTACACAAAGGTAACCATATATCGAATTTAAGTCAAGACTTTTAGGGCTGTTTAGAAAATAAATCTGCACCATCGCTCGCGCCAGGGCTCAAAAGCGCATAAAGCAAAACAATCCGCCGACACTCCCGCGCCGTCTGAACCGCGATTCGCACGATTCACATGATTACCTCGATTGTTCCCATCATGGAAATCTCAAAATCCTAAGAATCATGGTTCAGACAGTCCCGCAAAAGAACGCGGACCGCTGATGACTTCTGATGACAACTGATAAAATGACTTCTCCAAGTGACTATCAATTCCGTCCCGATCCATCGGGACGGGACTCCTGATAAAATGACTCCACGATGTGCCTATCAATCCCGCCAAAAGATGGCGGGATTTCTCATCAAATGACTTCGTCATTTGATCATCAACATTTTCTTCACTTGCGTAAAGGACTTTTGCGGCCCTGCTATTCCAACTGCCGTCAGGCGGTACAGGTACACACCGCTCGCCAGCCGGCTGAAATCGCCGTTGACTGTGTAGCTTCCCGGCTCATAGTTTCCTTCCGCAAGCTTCATCACCTCACGCCCGAGCATGTCGTACACCCGCAGGTCCACCCTGCTGTTTGTCGGCACGCCGAAATCAATTGCCGTCGTGGGATTGAAGGGATTCGGATAATTCTGTTTCAGCGTGAATGTCGAAGGCACTGCCTGGGATGCTCCTACTTTCAACACAAACTCCTGATCGACTCCCCCGGAGACAGTGATCGAACCATTCCCAGTCAACGGATAATTCGCCGTAAGGGTTCCTTGGGTCATCACTTCCAGCAGAAGCCGTTTGTCCGCAACATCCTTCATTGAATAAGAGATCACCAGGGGATATTCCGGCGACTGAATTTCCAGAGGAAAGAGCGAACCCACTTCCGTTGTGGACGAAAAACTCTCCACCATGCGCTGGCTCGCGAAACGCACGTCGAAGTTTCCTGCCGGAGGAAGTGGAGGCATTTCGTACTGATCCAGGCTTGTCCCGCCAGTGTTCTGCTCCATAAGATACAGTGTCTGCGACCCCCCAAGTTTATCACTAATGGTGATGCTGCTCATGCTGCTGAGATTCCTTGCATTTGCCTTTGGCATTGCATGAGAGCCAAGGGTCACTACTCCGGCGCTGCTTGCCTTAACCCAGTATCCCTGTCCCGGCACAATCGAGTCAACGATATGATAGCCGTCCGAATAGCCAAACGTTTCACTCGCTACAATGCCGCCTATAGGCGCCGGAACTTTGTGGTCAACCGAGCCGATGAGGTTCCATCCGACAGCCAGTGATTCCACGGCTGTTGAAATCGGCGATCCAGGAATGAACTGAATGGCCGCCAACGGAAACTTTAACCAATATCCTTTCCCGGGTTTCAATGAATCCGAGAGCTGGTAGCTTCCCGCAAAAGCAAAAGCCCTTCCTTGCGAAGCCGGGAAAACGGATTGCGAATAGATATTGCTGCGCTGTACGGGATCGGAGACAATATTCCAATGCGGTCCGTACGAGGAAATGACTCCTCCGCCATTCGTTGCAATATGATAAGCGCTGTCCTGTCCCGGCCAGTTCGCGAGAGGCGTCAGGCCCGATGTGAGCGCTGCGGCAAGGCCTGTCCCTCGTTCATAGATGTCATAAAAACGGTAATCGCCGCCGACGTAGTCTTTCAGGACCTCCGCCGCGCCAGTCGCGCCGGAAGGAAATGCACCCGCAACCACAGGCCCGTAACTGAAGTCCATGACGTTGGAAGTCTCATACAGACGCACCTGAAAATTCAGATACGTTGTAGTCGACCCGGGGTCGTAATACGCAAGAACATTCTTCCACTGCACGACAAAGATTCTGTTCGGCGCCGTTCCCAATGTTTGATATGCAATTTGACCAATCGGCGATGTGTTAAGATCGGCCCACCATGGACCAAGGACCTTCGTCGGGCGCTCGTTATCGGAACGCGGCCCGGCGCTGAAATATCCTCCGACCTGAGCGGGAGTAGACAGACCCCGGAGCGAACCGGACATGCCCGTCCCGAGTTCCAGCCAACCGTTTGTGCTGATCTGCGCAGAATCATACTTAAGACCGTCATACACAAAGAAGAACGGCAGTCCGACGTTCAATTGCACATCATCTCCCGAGGGACCGGCCGATCCCCCGGTAATTTCCGTATACGGAGAGTACTGCTTCACAACGATAGCATTGGAGATCGTCGGAGGCAGGACAACATTGATTGTTCCGCTGAGTGTGTCATCGTGTGGATTGGCGTCAGCGAACATCGAGATCGCCCGAATCGTGAAGTATCCCGTATCTGGCGGGGAAAGGCCTGCATCGAATGTCACCGTCCTCTGTTCCCCGGTGCTCAGGCCCGCGATACGTTGTATGTCCGAATATAGGACATTACTGCCGTTGAGAATTTGGTATTGAACATTGAACGAATCCGTCTGCGACTGTAAGCTCAAGCTCTTGAAGGTAGCGCTGAGAGGAGAAATCTGTGCGCCAAGCGTATATAGCCCCCCATCCGACGGCATATTCAGCGCCATGACTTCATAGTCAACATAGTTCGCCGGAAGCTCGCCGACGAGTTTTCGTTCCCAGACACCATTGCCGTGGGTCGCAACCCTCAACGCACGGTTCGATGGCGAGATGACCAGATCGGCCGCGATCGCAGCGTCGGGGAGACCCTGGCTAAATTCGCTCCAGGTCGTCCCACCGTCGGTTGAGACATACACTCCCAGGTCATTGCCGGCATATACGTCGTTGGAATGCAGCGGATCAACGGCGACTGCCGTTGCCGGAGCATCGGGGAGTGACCCCGTGATGTCCGTCCAGTTTGTGCCGGCATCCGTCGACTTGAACAGGTGACCGCTCCCGAACCCTCCCATTGCTGCGTACACAGTCCGGGAGTTTTGCGGGTCAACCGCAAGGTCCATGGGATAGCGATCCGGAAGAATGCCGGTGACATCCTGCCATGACGTTCCACCGTTCGTCGAGCGGAAAACATGCGCAGGTGCTGAGATGGGTGCAGTACCAACATAAACCGTATCTGCGCTCGTTGCGGACATTGCCATTGAAAGTGCAGGATTCCCGTCAAGCGGGTTGCCACTGTTGACGGTGAACCATCCGCCGCCGGAGCTGGTCGATTTGTGGACATGGACATCCCCGAAATACAATACACTCGGATTTGCGACAGAAAGAAGGAAAGGCGAATTCCATCCGCCGCTCCCGTCGAAAGATGCAAGGCCAAAGAAGGACGCGCCGCGATTGTTCGACTCATAAATGTCATCGCCGTACCGATCGACCGCGTACATGATATTGTCGTTGGACTGATTAATCGCCGTCCATCCGACTTCATCGGTAACGCTATTGTGATCCCATGTTGAAGATCCCAAATATCTGTAGCCGGGGATATGGTCCTGGCACTGACCGATCGCCAGGAGCGAATCGCTGGCCGAGCATGAAAACCCGTTGTAGAATTGACCCGTCTGCATTCCTGTGCCGACGCTATAAAAGCTTATGCCAAAATCGTCGGTGCGATAGACTCCATCGTCATTGACAACATAAAGAATATCCGGATTTGTCGGATGGTGCGCATATCCATGGTTGTCGGCGTAGTTTCCCCCACCATAACCGCTACCACCCAACGTGAATGAATGCCCGCCGTCCGTGGACCGCATGGTGTTCACCGACGCGTAGACTATCTTACTCGAATCCGTCGGATGGACTGCAACAAAGTGCGAATACCATCCCTGGACCTGGTAGAGATTCGTCGGCATGTAGAGTTTCATCCAGGATGTGCCGAAATCCGTGGAACGATACAACGCACCGTAATCGACAACGCCATCGGCAACGCTCGCATAAACTACATTCGGATGTGCGGCATACGATTCCAGGCGCAATTTACCCGTGTAGTAGTGGCCCGTTTCAAATATTGATTGACTCCAATCCACCCCTGCGTCCGTCGTTCGCAAGATCACGCAGCCCCCTGACAAATCCCCGATCGAGACGAGCATCTGGGCAGTGTCCGTCGGATTGATAACGATGTCCTCCAGCATATTCATCCCGGAGATATTAATGGCTCCCCACGTCGTTCCGGCATCCGTCGTCCTGTAGAGACCTTCGGTTGTTGCAGCCCAGATCGTGTGAGGATTCAGCGGATTCATTTCCATGGCCTCGACTCCGGTCTGATTGTTGTACGACCAGTCGAGGCTCTTTGCCCACGTTTGCCCTCCGTCGGTAGTTTTCAGAATGCCAATGCCGTAGCTTCCACGCATAGTTCTTATCACCACCCCCCCATTAGCCGCCTGATAACCATACACTTCCCCGGTCCCAATGTAGACGACATTCGTATCCGTTGGATCGATCAGCACAGCGCTGACACCGAGAGCGGGATAGCCGAGTTTTACCTGCAGCCAGTCGCCGCCGAGTCCGCCGGTGTAGGAGCGCCACAGTCCGCCGCTTGCCGTGCCGACATAAACGGTGTTCGGATTGAGCGGATTCAGCGCCACGCTGAGCGCCCGTCCGTGCAGATTTGTTGGACCGATCGGACTCCAGATGCTCCCGGCAGTGAGTACACTGCTTGGTTCTCTCTTCTTCGACCGCGCCATTTGATAGGCACGATAGTACTTGTCCGCGGGAATGTCCTTCTCCGGGTAGGCACGAGAACGCGTCCACAAATCCAGCGCCTGCATCGCATCGGATGTGCGTTCCTTTTCATGCCATTCTCCAGGTGCATACTTTCGATAACGGCTGGAATTGACGATGACGAAAAAAACCGCAGCAAATGCCATGACACCGATCAGGATGGTTATCGTACGTCTCATGAAAGTTCCTTTTTCAAATATATTCGAGGGTTTGATGCTATTATTTCAACAAAACCATTTTCTTAACCTGGGCAAACGATTTTGAGGGTTCCGCAATACTCGTTGCCATGATCCGATAGAAATAAATTCCGCTGGCGACGGAACCGGCTTTGACACTCGCGGAGTTCCAGTCGACCGACCTCGGGCCTGCTTCCTGCACGGCGTTGACAAGAGTGGCAACCTCACGACCCTGCAGGTCATAAATCGTCAGGGTCACTTTACTCTCCGTCGGGAGCTCATACACGATGCGTGTCGTCGGATTGAAAGGGTTGGGATAGTTTTGGCTCAGCTGGAATGTCATCGGCAGAAGTGGCCCATGATTCCCTATGCCGGTGATTCCACTTGTCGTGATATGAAAAGAGCTATCCTGCCCCGGCCAATCGGCATCCGGATTGAGGTCCGATGCAATAGCTCCCATCGGGCCGACCGCGCGAGAGTAGACATCATAATACCGGTAATCACCGCCAATGTAATCTTTCATGTCGATGGTAGCGCCCGCACCGGAGGGATACGTGCCCATCACAAGCGGCCCATAACAGAAATCAATGAAGTTCGAGCTCTCGGACAATCGAACCTGGAAATTGAGGAATGTGGTCGTTGAACCCGCATCCCAGTAGGCAAGCATGTTCTTCCACTGGACAACGAAAACTCTGTTCGGAGCTGTGCCGAGCGTCTTGTACGTGATCACACCGCTCGAACCCGTATTAAGATCCGCCCACCACGGCCCGAGCGCTTTGGTCGGTCGCTCGGCATCCACACGTGCCGCCGCATTGAAATACCCTCCGATCTGTTGAGGTGTCGATAGACCGCGCAACGACCCGGACATGCCGCTCCCGAATTCCATCCATCCGTTCGTGCTTATCTGGACGGAGTCGTATGCAAAACCATCATACACGAACAAGAACGGAAGTCCGACGTTCGACTGGACATCATCACCCGAAGGACCAGCGATGCCCCCCGCGATTTCGCTGTATGGGGAGTACTGTTTCACAACCACGGCATTCTGTATGGTAGGTGGAAAAATCACAGTGATCGTCCCCTTCAGCGTGTCATCATGCGAATTCATATCCGGGAAGAGCGAGATTGCTTCGAACGAATAGCTTCCAGTATCGGGCGGGGAAAAGGACCCGTCAAAAGTCACCGTCCTTGCTTCACCCGGCGCCAAGGCGGCGATCCTCTTTGTGTCCGAGTAGAGCACATTGGCGCCCTGGAAAATCTGATATCGCACGTTGAACGAGTCTGTGGGCGACTGCAGGCTTAAACTCTTGAAAGTGGCACGCAAGGAGGCAAGCGAGACGCCTAATTCGTACTGCGCGCCATCGACGGGCATGTCCAGAGAGAGAACTTCATAATCGAGATAATTCGCAGGCAGTTCGCCGACGAGTTTTCGTTCCCACACGCCATTCCCATGCGTCGCCACCCGCAATGCCCTGTTCGACGGCGAGATGACGAGGTCTGCAGCAATTACAGCATCGGGAAGCCCCTGGTTGTACGCCGACCAGTCCGTCCCGCCATCCGTTGAAACATAGACGCCCAGATCATCTCCCGCGTAGACGATGTTCGAATGGAGCGGATCGATTGCGACCGCAGTGGCCGGAGCATCGGGAAGCGAACCGGTGATATCCGTCCAGTTGGACCCGGCATCCGTCGACTTGAACAGGTGGCCGCTACCGAAACCTCCCATAGCCGCATACACCGTCCATGAATTTTCCGGGTCGACCGCAATGTCCATCGGGTAGCGATCCGGGAGGGCTCCGGTGATGTCCTGCCAGGACGCTCCGCCGTTTGTTGTCCGGAAAACATGCGCGCTCGTGTTCACGGGTGCCATCCCGACGTACACAGTATCGGGGCTCGTCGGCGAGATTGCCATAGACAAAGCCGGGTTGCCGTCGAGCGCGGCGCCGCCGTTGGTGACAAACCACGTCGAACCGCCGTCGGTCGATTTATGAAGATGGACGTCGCCGAAGTAGAGAACATTGGGATTGGCGGAAGAAAGAACGAAAGGAGAATTCCATGCCCCGCTCCCATCAAATGAGTACAATCCATAGAATGAATTTCCCCGGTCGTTCGATCCATAGATAGCTTCGCCAAACCGGTCGACCGCGTAGGCATAGTGGTCATCGGTCTGGTTGATGGCCGTCCATCCGACCTCATCGGTCACGCTGCGGTTCCACGTCGATGACCCGAAATAGAGGTATCCGGGTATATGGTCCTGACATTGTCCCATCGCCAATAACGAATCAGTTCTGGAGCATGAAAAGCCGTTGTAAAACTGTCCGGTTTGCATACCGTAACCGACATCAACGAAGCTCGATCCAAAATCATCGGAGCGGTAAACCCCGTCGTCGTTCACGACATAAAGGACGTTGGGGTTTGTCGGATGATGAGCATAATTATGATTGTCTGAGTAATCACTCGCTATGCCGAAAAACGACAGCCCCCCATCCGTGGATTTGCCGCACGAAACGCACGCTTGGACTATTTGAGTGGAGTCCTGGGGATTCACGGCGACGAAATGAGAATACCAGCCCTGTCCGCTTCCGGGCTCTCCGAAAACAGGATTGTTGTTATTATTGCTCAGCTCGACCCAACTCCCTCCGAAGTCGTCTGTGCGCCAGAGGCTGCCGATGCCGGTCGTACTGTCCGCGACACTCGCGTAGACGACATTCGGATTCGCACCGTACATTTCCAACCGGGCTTTCCCGGTAAATGCCGGGATTGCATCCGCCTTCTCCCAATAACCTCCACCGTTCAGCGTCCGGTAAATGCCCGTCATAGGACTGTTCAGGTCGCCGAACGAGGCCATCACATAGTTCGTGTCTAAAGGATTGATGATAACGTCTTCACCCAGCTCCGGCCCGCCCAGGTCCACACCAAGGACAACATTCCACGATTTGCCGGCATTAACAGATTTGTACAGACCTTCAGTAGTCGCGGCCCAGATAGTGTTGTGATTAAGAGGGTTCATCCTCATCGCCTCGACGCCTCGCTGATTGTTATACGACCAATCGAGGCTCTTCGTCCATGTCTGTCCACCATCAGTGGTCTTCAAAATTCCAATGCCGTAGCTTCCGCGCATCGTCCGCAACGCCACGCCGCCGTTGGCCGCCTGGTAGCCGTACACTTCGCCCGTTCCGATGTAGATGACGTTCGAATCCGTAGGATCGATGACGATTGCCCCGATGCCGAGAGCGGGATAACCAAGTTTCACCTGTTTCCAGTCATTTGCCACTCCGCCGCTGTATGATTGCCAGAGGCCTCCGCTTGCGCTCCCTATGTATACCGTGGTCGGGTTCACCGGATTCAGGGCGACACTGATGGTACGGCCCTGAAGGTTCGTCGGTCCAATCGGATCCCAGGTACCCCCGGCGGTCAACGTGTTTGTAAATTCTTTCTGTTTGGCTTTCGCGAGTTGATATGACCGATAATACTTATCCGCAGGGATGTCCTTGTTAGGATAAGCACGGGAGCGAGTCCAGAAATCAAGTGCTTGCATTGCGCCCGATCTGCCTTTCTCCGCCTGTTCTTCGCATGCAAAAAATCTTCGATAGCGGTTCGAGTTGACGATAACAGCGAAAACGGAGACAAAAACGACTAGGCTCATGACCAGGATGAAAATGCGACGCATAAAGAGTCCTTGTCCATATGGAGTGAGTGAGATGAAGTCAACCATTACCAGAAAATAGTACGGAAAAAATCACGAAGTATCAAGGCCTAACGATGAGAATTTGAACAAAAAAAAACGTAAATTACGCCATGCATATTCCGACATATACTGCAATTCAAGCCATCCAGGCGATTCTTGCGCCTGCATTGGGCATCTCCGCAGTCGGATTGCTTCTCCTCGGTTTGCTCAACAGGTATTCCAACCTCATTACCCGCATCCGGCTGCTCACCGAAGAGCGGCGGAAGCTTACGAAAATGCTCATTGAGAAGGCCGGCGATCTTCCCTATACGGACAATGTCCGGTACATGAGTGTCCGGAAGCAGGCGGAAGATCTGGTGCAGCGGTGCGCATTGGCCCGCAATTCAATCCTTTCGTTGCAGGCGTCTGTCGGGATGTTCGTCCTTGCCTCACTGGCCATAGGACTGAATCTGTTTGTGGAGGCGGACACCCTCGAGAGCGCCGCCCTCGTCATTTTTATGGCAGGGATGGTGGGAGTTCTTGTTGGTATAGTGTTCGCCGCGATCGAAGTGTACCGGTCATTCAAGATTGTTCTCATCGAGGTGAAGGCCGAGGAATAGACATCGGCGAGGAGCCAAACCCTGCCGGAGAAACACCCCGTTCAGAGTCCTTCCTGCGCGAGAACGTAGACGAGTGTCGCTATCGACGCGGCTCCGAGTTCCAGTTCCCGCTCGTTGACCTTGTCGATCGTATCCTCGTCCGAGTGATGGTAGTCGAAGTATCGTTGCGTATCCACTCTTAAGCCAATCTCAGGAACTCCCTTGCTTCCAAGTTCCGAGATATCGGCTCCGCCGCCGCCTTTCCGGATACGGTCAGCTTCAATCGGCTCGAAGAGATAGGCCCATCGCTCGATCCTCTCAAACCTCAGGGAATCCGTGCTCACTCCAAACCCTCGCGGAGTGAACCCTCCTTCATCCGATTCGAGGGCCGCGATATGATTCTCCCCGGGCCGTTCTTTCTCGGCATACGCCTTTCCCCCCCGGGATCCATTTTCTTCGTTGATGAAAAGCACCGCGCGGACCGTTCGTTTCGGCTTCAGTCCCATTTCCTTCAATAACCGCAGCGCTTCGATTGTGTGCGCGACCCCGGCGCCGTCGTCGTGAGCCCCCTGACCTTTGTCCCAGCTGTCAAGATGCCCTCCGATGACGATGACTTCATCCGGTTTCTCCGTTCCCGTCAGCTCGCCGACCACGTTGGCCGATTCCACATCGGGCAGGGTGTTGCATGTCAATTTCAGATACACACTGACGTTCCCTTCTTTGCTCAATAGGTCATCGAGAAGATTTGCGCCGATAGTACTGACGGCAGCAGTAGGCAGTTTGGTAACATTATCCGCGTAACCCATGGCGCCTGTATGAGGAACGTCGTCGATCCTCAACGTCATCGACCGCACCAGCGCTGCGACACCTCCGACCCTTGCAGCTTCCACGGCTCCCTGCCCCCGCTGGTTGACAGCTCCGCCGTACATTTCAAAAGAATTCAGCTTACTCCTGTCAAAAGGCCTGTTAAAAAAAATAATTTTCCCTTTAGCCTTGTCTTTCAAGGCGTGGAGTTCCTCGAAGGATTTCACTTCGAGCACTTCGGCGGTTATCCCGCCCTCCGGAGTAGCGATACTGCCGCCGAGCGCACAAATTTTCAGCGGAACGTTGCCCAGTGATTTGGAGGAGACGATTGAGGCTTCTTCGACGGGACCGCGAACCCAGTGAGGCACCATGACAGACTCAAGATGGACTTTGTCGAATCCCAGGCGCTCCATCGTCCTTTTTCCCCACTCGACCGCCCGGTCTGCCTGTGGCGAACCGCTGACCCTCGCACCCACTTTGGTCGTCAAATCTGTAAGGATCTCATACGCCCCCCCGGAGGCCAACGCGGTAGAGAAAATCCTTCGAGCAAGTAACTCGTACGGGCGGGCTTTTGTAGTATCTGCAGGTTGCGCAAGCGAGGTCATCGAGGGCAATGCAAGCACAAAGAGCACAGCAGGAATCTTCTTAACATGGGGCAGCATGGAAGTCACTTTCTGGATTGTTGGTAAACATCGAAGAATTGAAGTAGTGCAAATGAGCGAGTGATGTTTTTGAATTATGGGTTTGGTGCTTCGTGAGTGCGTTACACTATATCGATATCAACTCATTTGCATCATGCGATGAATTGGCACCAACGCCCGCTCGATGAGTGCGCCGTCCAACGTGATTTCCGGCGAGCGATTCTTCATGCATGAATACAGTTTTTCCATCGTGTTCAGTTTCATGTAGGGGCATTGGTTGCAGGCGCAACTTTCTTCCGGCGGCGCCGGAATGAAGGATTTCCCGGGACACGCCTTCTGCATCTGATGAATGATGCCCGTCTCCGTGGCAACAATAAATTCCATGTCATGGCTCTGCTGGACGAATCGCAGGAGAGAACTCGTCGAACCGACAAAGTCCGCCTCGTCGAGGACAATTTCTTCGCATTCCGGGTGCGCAATCAGCTTCGCCGAAGGATATTGCGTTTTCAGGTGCAGAAGCTTCCGGCCGCTGAATGTTTCATGAACGATACACGTTCCCTGCCACAGGAGCATTGGACGTCCCGTTTTTTTTACCAGATAATTTCCGAGGTTCCTATCGGGAGCGAAGAGAATCGGCTTGCCGGCGGGAATTTGCCGGATAATTTTTTCAGCGTTACTCGACGTGCAAATAATGTCGCTCAGCGCCTTGACCTCCGCCGAGCAATTGATGTAGGTAATCGCGGTATGGTCCGGGTGCTGCTCCCTGAACTCCTTGAACAACGGTGCCGGGCATCCCTCCGCCAACGAGCATCCGGCTGCCAGGTCGGGCAGCAGAACCTGTTTCCGCGGGTTAAGGATTTTTGCCGTCTCTGCCATGAAGTGAACGCCGGCAAAGACAATTACATCCGCGTCGGTGGATTCTGCGCGCCGGGAGAGCTCCAGACTGTCACCCACATAATCGGCAATATCCTGGATCTCGGATTCCTGATAATAGTGGGCAAGTACGACAGCGTGGAGATCTCTCTTAAGCCGGAGGATTTCCTCTTCCAGGTTGGATGGAATTCCCTTTTCCGGTGTCGTTCCGGAGTCGTTGCCAGCGGTTTCTTTGTTCATGCCATATGCAAGATAATCAGAGTGTGTCCCAGAATCAAGTGAAACGGTTCATTCAGGGGACATCTCAAAAAGCGATTGCATCCTGCGGGCCGGGAGTGCCGGGAAAGGGGCGGCGGGAACAACTTCGAGGCAGGCTATTTTCTATTCTCTTTGTCGGGGGTGAGGTCCTCAAAGGTCGCATCTTCGATATCATGAAACGGCGGCCGCGGGGAAGAAGCTGGAGGATCGGGACGCTTTGCCGTCCGGTCTTTGGGAGCGGCGGCAAAGCTTTGCACGAATTTCCAGATTATCCACGCAAAGACCAGCCAGAGAAGAAGACGGACCATACCGGGCTCTCAGGAGAGGGCAACAGGATTGTAGTATTCCACAGGCGCCTTGTTCGGCCGGAATATTTCTCTCAGAAGATCCTCGAAGTGATTCTTGTCGTTGACGAAATCGATTTGAGAGGCGTTGACAATGAGCAGCGGCGCATTCTTGTAACGGAAAAAGAAGTAGTTGTATGCTTCGTTCAAATCGCGGATGTACTGCTCTGACATGTTGCGTTCGATAGCTCTCCCCCGCTTACGGATGTTCGCCATGAGGCGATCGACACTGCTCTGAATATAGACCACGAGGTCCGGCGTTGTGATATTCTTCTGGATGCTCTCGAGAAGCGTTTCGTAGAGTTTTAACTCGTCGTCGGCAAGATTCAAATAGGCAAATATCTTGTCTTTCTCGAAAATGTAGTCAGTAATAAGAAATCGATGGAACAAATCCGCCTGAAAAAGAGCTTGTTGTTGTTTGTAGCGATTGAGGAGGAAGAAAATCTGAGTCTGGAATGCGTAATGTTCCGGGTCTTCATAAAATTTCGGGAGAAACGGATTCTCCTCGAATTTCTCAAGGACGAGATTCGCCGAGAGCCGATCGGAAAGCATTGTCGAGAGGGAAGTTTTGCCGGCTCCAATCACGCCCTCCACGGCGATGTAGTGGATATCCGATTGTTCGATGAGTGAATCGAGAGATTGCTGCACCGCCGCCCCGTTAGATTGAATGCAATTCGTTGACTGACAATGGCGTGCGCACAACGCGCGAACCATCATTACATTGCCGCAGAAGCTGCCGGATCGTCTGCCGCAACGTCGGATGAACCACGTCCCCCGCGATTTCGCTCAACGGTTCCAGCACGAACCGTCTTTCCGATATCCCGGGGTGCGGCACCCGGAACACGTCGCTGGATATCACCGTATTCCCGTAAAGCAAAATATCAATATCGATTTCCCTCGGCTTCATGTGCGTACCCGGAGTCCTTCCGATGTCATGCTCTATCATTTTCACATTCTTCAGAAAGTCTTCGGCCGTGAGAGATGTTTCGACTTCGACCGACATATTGTAAAACGTTCTTGCGTCACCCATACCGACAGCATCGGTCTCATACACCGACAACAGGCGGACGACCGTTCCAACCAGAGCGAGTTCTTCGACCGCCTTTGACAGATAGTGCAGCCGGTCACCCACATTCGAGCCTAACCCGAGAAAAACTCCCGACACTATTCCCGCCTTCGTTCGGTAATCTCCACTTCCACGTAATCAACAACGCCTTTTACGCGGGGATGGGGTTTCCGGACTTTTATCGTGACCTGGTCCACCTGAGCGAACTCCCGAAGAATTTTTCTGGCAATGTCATTTGCCAGAGTCTCCAGGAGATAGTATTTCTTTTCTGTGACTGATTTTTCGATAACGGCATAGAGAGATTCATAATTGATCGTGCTCTTCAAATTGTCTGTTGAAAACGCAGCCGACAAATCACTCTGAATCTCCACATCAATTTCGAACTTTCCGCCCAGATTCTGCTCATCACGTTCTACACCGTGATAGGCATAAAACGGGGCATTCTTGATTCTTATGATATCGTTACGCATGGAGAGGTTTGCCAAATATAAATCTTTCTCTGTCGAGAATCAAGAGGCGCCTTTTTCAATTCTCGCCCACGTATCCCGCAGAGTGACGGTGCGGTTGAAAACGTGATTGCCGGAAGTTGAATCCCGGTCGACAACAAAATATCCCACACGTTCAAACTGAAACCGATCCTGAGATTTCGCACGCGCAAGCCCCGCTTCGACCTTGCACTCACGCAGTATTTCGAGCGAGTGTGGATTAAGAAAATCCCTCCAGGTGTCGCCCACCGGGTTTTCGACGGTGAACAATCTGTCGTACAGCCTTACTTCGGCGTTGATTGCATGAGAAACCGAGACCCAGTGGATTGTTCCTTTCACCTTCCTCTGGCTTTGCGTCAAGCCGCTCCGGGTGGACGGATCATACGTGCAGTGCACCTCGATAACCTCTCCGGACTTTTGGTCTTTGACCACCTTGACGCACTTGACGATATAACCGTATCTCAAACGGACTTCGTTTCCGGGCGACAGTCGAAAATACTTTGGAGGCGGATCTTCCCGAAAGTCCTCCCGCTCTATGTAAACCTCTCTCGAGAACAGAATCTTCCTTGTGCCCATGGCCGGGTCTTCGGGATTATTCACGGCTTCCAATTCTTCCACCTGTCCTTCGGGATAATTGTCTATCACGACTTTCAGAGGACGCAGAACAGCCATCATGCGACGTGATCGTTTATTCAGGTCTTCCCGGACGCTGTCCTCCAGCAAAGCTACGTCAATCATATTGTCGCGTTTGGCCACGCCAACGCGGTCGGCAAAGTAACGGATGGACTCCGGCGTAAAACCGCGCCGCCGTAACCCGCAGATCGTCGGCATGCGGGGGTCATCCCAACCGCTCACGAATTTCTCCTCGACGAGCTGCAACAACTTCCGCTTGCTCATGATTGTAAAGCTCAGATTCAGCCGTGCGAATTCTATCTGCTGGGGATGATAGATTCCGAGTTCCTCGATAAACCAATCGTACAACGGTCGATGGTCGGCAAACTCCAGGGTGCAAATGGAATGAGTAATTTTCTCGATCGAATCACACTGGCCATGCGCCCAATCGTACATCGGATAGACACACCAGGCGTCGCCGGTGCGGTGATGCGAGGCTTTGAGAATGCGGTACATCACGGGGTCACGCATATTCAAATTGGGAGAAGCCATGTCGATCTTTGCGCGAAGCGTACGACTGCCGTCGGGAAATTCGCCCCGACGCATTCGTTGGAAGAGATCCAGATTTTCTTCGATTGAACGATTCCGGAAGGGACTTTCTATTCCCGGCTGGGTCAGCGTTCCCCTAAGCTCCCGTATCTGGTCGGCGTTTAAATCACAAACGTACGCCTTCCCTTTCTTGATGAGTTGTATGGCATAGTCGTACAGTTGCCCAAAATAATCGGACGCATAGTACTCCCTGTCTTCCCAGTCGAATCCCAGCCACCGGACATCTTCCTTGATCGATTCAACATACTCGACTTCTTCCTTTGTCGGATTCGTGTCGTCGAACCGCAGATTGCAAGAACCGCCATAATCCCTGGCGATACCGAAATTCAGGCAAATGGACTTCGCATGTCCGATATGGAGGTAGCCGTTGGGTTCGGGGGGAAAACGCGTCTGTACTCTTCCGCCGAACTTGTCGGTTTTCAAGTCATTGTCGATCGTTTCCCTGACGAAATTCACCGGCCTGGAAGGTTCCGTTTGCCCTTTGCTTCCGCCCGGATGTTTATTGCTGTTCGATTCCATTGTCCTTGATGTTTTCGATGGCCGTAAGTATTCTCTTAATGCTCTCGTCTTTCCCGAGGATGACCAAAATATCGTAGAGGCCTGGCCCCCCCGCAACTCCGGAGACCGCCAGCCGCACCGGATGAATGAGTCTCGCGTTGCTGAGGTGCAGTATCCCCGCTGTCCTATGAAGCGACGTTTCAAAATCCTCTTTCGAGGGATGTTCCAATTTCAAAAACTCCTGCGTCAAATGCCGGAGATGGTCCGGCGTGTCTTCGTGCCAGTGTTTCTTCACCATAACGGGGTCGTAGACCGACGGCGCCTCAAAGAAGTATGGACTCTTTTCGAGAAAATCCCTAACGAAGGTGACTCTCTCCCGCATGGCACGCATGACGTCCAGCAAATACGCATCGTCGAGCAAGATGTCCTTGTATTTCGATTGCGCCAGCTCTTCTTTCAACATTCGCAGAACCTCAGCATCGGATGTTTTCCGAAGATGTTCGAAGTTCAACCAGTTTAGTTTCTCGACATTGAAGATCGCGCCGGCTTTGTTGACCCCTTCGAGCGAAAATTCGGCGATCAGTTCGCTCAAGTTGAAAAATTCCTTCTCCGTGCCGGGATTCCAGCCGAGGAGGGCGACAAAATTGAGGAGTGTTTCATTCAAATATCCTTTGGACCGAAAATCTTCGACCGCAACGTCACCTTGCCGCTTGCTGAGTTTGGAACGGTCGGGGTTCAGGAGCAGAGGGAGATGGGCGAACACGGGCAATTCCCAGCCAAAATACTTGTACAACAACACATGTTTCGGCGTGCTCGAAAGCCATTCCTCGCCGCGTATGACGTGGGAAATTTTCATAAGATGGTCGTCAACGACATTCGCCAGATGGTACGTCGGATATCCGTCCGACTTCATGAGCACCTGGTCGTCGAGCAGCTCGCTTGAGAACTCTACTTTTCCGCGGATGACGTCCTGAAATTGGACAACGGTCGCATCCGGCACTTTCATCCGGACGACAGACGGCATTCCGATCCGCAGATTCTCTTCAATTTCCCCGGCAGCAAGTCCGAGGCAGTGCCGGTCGTATTTGGGCTGAAGTCCCGCTTTCGCTTTTTGTTTCCTTACCTCTTCAATGCGCTCCGCCGAACAGAAACAACGGTACGCGTCGCCGGTCCCAATAAGAATGTCGATGTGCTTTCTGTAGATTTCCAGTCGCTCGGACTGAACATATGGACCGAATGGGCCCTCCCTCCTCGGGCCTTCATCATAGTCGAGGCCGGCCCAACGCAGCGTCTCGATGAGGTTATCGACAGCGTGGTCAACGTACCGCGCTCTATCGGTATCTTCAATCCGGAGGACAAAAACGCCGTCCATCTTTCTGGCGAAAAGAAAATTATAGAGAGCCGTCCTCAGCCCGCCAACATGCAGGAATCCTGTCGGGCTGGGGGCGAATCGAACACGGATTGATGAGAGATCATTCATAGTATTGAAACAAAAATATCCCCGGCCGACGGGGATACCAAGCACGGTGAAAGCGACGCACACTTCTGGACAAAAGCGGGACTCGAAATGCTCCCGGCCGCGGTCAGAGTTCCAACGCCGGCGTTTACCTGATTTGAAGCTCCCGCAGCCATAAACAATTTTGCGGAGAGGGAGAGATTTGAACTCTCGGTAGAAGTTGACCCCCTACGACGGTTTAGCAAACCGTTGGTTTAAGCCACTCACCCACCTCTCCGGGGAATGCCGCGGCAAAATCGTCAAATCAGGAATACCATCTATTTTCTTACCCTCCAATCTTGGCGAACAAGATTGGACTAGCCCATTGTTCCTTCACGCGTCGGGTTAAGGTACAACTCGAAATAATTTACTGATTAATTGATTGAATTACAAGTGGCCGCGAACGTTCCTGAATGGAATCGGGGAAAAGAGGATGGACGCCCTTATCCATATCGCCGCTTATTCCAGACCTGATTATTGCAAAATGTGTGTGATTTCGTTATCATCCAACAATGGACGATAGCGACTCATCGGAAACAATGCGAGAAGGTGTGTGAAAACAACTGATGAAAAACGAACCGGAATGACCCGGGAGCTGCTCGACCTCTTCTTGGAAGAAGGATTTCGCATCCTGGGGGTATCCGGAGTCATGGGCTACACGGCTCCCGCTCCCCTCCATAACGACGGTTACGGCGACCAGGAGGACAAGGTCCCGGATGTCTTGGCCTATGACGATGAGAATAGATGTTTTGTGATCGGGTTGGTAGTCACGGGAGATGAGAGCCTGGAGTCTGAGGAACTGCTGACGGAGTACAACGTTTTCCTCGACCAGAAGGACGCATTGACACAGGAACCCCACCGTCTCTACATTCTGCTACCGCCTGCGCTTACGAGCGACCTCACCGCCCTCCTGACGCACTACATCCATCGCGAGTACTGGCATAAACTCGTGCTGGTTCCTTCCGAACATTATTCTTAGCGATTGGCGGGAAGTGCCGACAGCCGCGGCCTTATGGACAACCGGATTGCCCTGCAAGTTTGAACCGGCGGATAACTTTGTTGCCAGTGTCCGCAACGTACAGCGTGCAGTCGGTCGAAATGGCAACCGACCTCGGGTGGTTTAAGCCGGGGAGATTGCTTGATACTGTCCGGTACCTTCCGAAGGACTCCTTTTTAAAATTTCCATTCCGGTCAAATTTCACAACGCTATCAAGGTAAGAATCGACAATGAATACATCGCTGCGACGCGGATCGATCGCAACCCCTGACGCGGCCACGAAGCGGCCCGGCTGGATAAAGTCCTTACTTTGCTGGGCGGCAACGGCCGGATCATATTTAGGCACCCACCCTGCGAAATCTCCCGTTATTTGCCACGTCATCCAGATTGCCCCGTACGCGATACACTGATCGCTCTGAGTGAGTACATAATCCCGGATCCCCCCAAAAACTGCTATTCCGGTAACCTGGTTGATGTCGTTGATGGCCGTTCCACAGCCTGTCTGAAGTTCAGGTACCGGTGTGATCAATGTATCACCTTTCGTGAACATGAGCACGCGTGTGTCCGGGTCGACAAAGCTGCTGTTGTCCGGGCCAACGCGGGCGGCCAGATATTGATTATCGGGGAGGATGCCGATGCCCACAAAACGCCGCTGCGGATAACCGGCTTCTTTTCGCACGATCCGCATCGGGGCGATATCCATGTTGTTGCTAAAAAAAGTTGATGAATCATGGTATACGTACGTTTTTGTGCCGGTCAGAGAATCAATCACTATATCGACGTAGGTTGTATCAAATCTCTCGAGGAAGAGTTTATAGAGGGCTCCAACTGTATCGATTCCATTTTGCGCCAACGCGGTGCCGCCGATGTACAGATCCAGTGTTGTATTCTGAGCAAGAGACGTGGGACTCGGTACACTCCGGCGGTTAAGGACCTTTCCGCTGGCATCCATCATAATGACCTCATTTGACCCGTTATCCGCGACATAAATGAGATTATCTTTCCCCACCAAAACGGCGACAGGATTCTGGAAGCCGCCCCACGGCGGTTGGACTTCATAATAGAGAGTGTCACCGATGCCGCTGACCGAAACAGTCTGCGGAAGTTGAGAGAGATCGAACTTCTTGTCACATCCTGAGGTCGCGAGCAAGACCATCAAAACAACGGAGACACCGGAACATGTTCTCAGAATGCTCATCAGAATGATGCTCCTATTGATATTCTATGAACGCTCCCGAGGTCATTAAAGTGAGCATAGGCATAATCAAATTTCAAGTCGGTTAACGCCGTGGGGGCATTGATACCAATCCCGAGGGTGAAATCGCTTGCGGTCGTAGCATCCATGCCGAACAGAGGTTCGCCGATTGTTCGCCGGACACCCGCCCGGAATGAGACCCAGTTGTTCCAGCAATACTCCACTCCTGCATGAAGGTTCTCCGCGTTATCATTCGGATGCTGTAGTTCGAGGGATGCCGTGACTCGTTGGTCTGCCGTTAGAACGGGGTCTAATGCGAAACCGATTTTGAATTGTGTGGGGGGGGAAAATGACTCAAATGAATTCATCTGACCACCGCCGAAGAGCGCTACCTGGCCGGTTGGCGCAACGTCCGGGCCGAAGTTTGATACAACGACTGCGAATCTCGATGTGCCGATCCCCGTCCAATAGTATGTCCCAAAATCAACAACGGTTCCGCGCATCTTCAGCACGTCGAGTGTCTCCTCGATGTATCTCACCGTCAATCCGAAGCTGAATTGGTCCGTCATTTTCCGACTATAGCTTACCGCGGCAGCGAAGTCACCGTACGTGTAGTATTGTCCCGTCCCGAATGGCTGGGCCTCCGTTGTGATTTCCTGGTCTTGGGTTCGGAGAGCAGTAATTGCAAAACCGACTGCATCACTCGGCGACACGTGGATTGCCGCACCTAGGAATTCATGCTTGATGTCAAGAACATATTCGGTATGGCCGAAAAGAATCTGATTATCCGAGAATTGGACCAATCCGGCCGGGTTCCAGTAAAGTGCAGAAGCATCATTAGCGATTGCAACATATGTCTCACCGAGGCCTATGGCCCGCGCCCCCACACCGAGTTTCAGAAATTGGAACGCCGATATTCCAACCCGCTGGCCGCCAAGGTTTGGAACAAGCTGTCCCCATCCTTCGACCGGCAACAGGTTTCCGATGCTGAAGACAAGAATCAACACGATGTGTCTATGGAATGATAGAGCGCGCATTCTTAGAATCGGAAGGAGAGGCCGGCCCGGAACGTTCGTGGATTAAGATACCTTGATGGATCGTATGGATACGCTGACACCGGATACGTCAATTGCGGATACAAAGGGTCGTTGACGCTGCCCGGATATTGCGTCGGATCTCCATATTGGTAGGCCCGGCCCGTCACCGGATTGATGATTTGAGAGTTCTTTCTGTCGAGAAGATTCAAGATCTCGATTGTCAAAACGAGTTGGCCGACCGAAACGTCAAAGTACTTTTCAATATTGAGGTCGACATAGAACCACGGATCCCCTATCTCATTGTTTGGATCGTTATAGTCCGGAACGTACTCAGGCCGTCCGTTCGTCGGATCGTTGCCGACGAAAATCTGCTGAGTATATCGTTTGCCCGACTCATAAAAGACTCGGATAAAAGCGTTATAGTTTTCAAGCCACCCCTTGCCGAATCCGAACAACGGTTGATTCTTTTGGGAAGTGACGTTCAGGCTTGCCGAAATCTGCAAGGGTCGGTCGAATATCATGGGTTCCTCGCGGATATTCTCGTAAAGCCCCTGTTGCAGATTATAAGCTGCTTCCTGCGCATCTGAGCTCTTTCCTGTCGCGATGGAATAGGAACCCGACAAGACTCCATGCAGCCAATTACTCGCGCGCAACTTATATTCAGCCTCGATGCCCCGTATGCGACTATAGTCCTGATTGATATAGACAGTGTAGCTGCTCGACGAAAACCTCGGGTTGGTTATTTGGATCGATTGAGCCGAAATATAATCGAAAACGTCTTTGTAATACGCCGTTAGGGTCAAGACATCGCTCTCGCTGATCTGGTTGCGAAAACCCAGTTCGTAAGAAACGGTCGTTTCCGGGTTCAGGTTCGGATTGCCAAATGTCTGCGACGGTGATTGAGAATTGCTGCTCGCCAGTTTCGAATAGACAAACTGCGGCCGCGGAAGTTTCGAGAAATGTCCGTAGGAGAAGAAGAGTGTTTGATTATCGGAAACCGGGTGCGACACTCCCAAGCGCGGACTCAAACGAGCCTTCAATTGTCGACCGAAGAAATTATAGCTATCCGCATAGTACGCCTGCCGTATTTGTTCCGATATATTGGTGGAGTCCGAAGGAAGCGCCACAATACTATCGACGTATTTTCCCGGCATCCAGTAGTCCAAACGGAGACCGACATTCAGGATCATACCCTGCAACGTGTAATTGTCCTGGGCATATAGCGCTCCCTGCGATGGGCTGACAGAGTAAATATCATTATCCAGACCGAGAGGACTGAGGGCAGATCTGTACCAGGGATCGACAATGTCGACCATCTGCAGGTTTTGGAATCTCAACTCGATGCCAGTCTTGAATTTATTTTTCTCGGTGAAATTATGAGTCAAATCACCCTTCACCGTGTATTCAGACATATAATGGTCGCGCCACTCGGTTGGATTTCCGACATCATAAAGACCGTCACCTGGAATGACACCGATAGTATCCCGATTCAAATTATAGTACTGGATAGGAAGCGTCACGATATCTTTGGGCTGGTTGTACGCCGTGAAGTACTTGCCATTGGCATCGGCCCGCACGTGTGCCGTGTAGAGACTCAAATGCAGTTCGTAGTACGTTTGGGTATTCAGCGTGTGGGTGATCGTGATCGATTGCTGAATATTCCTTTGAGTGAATGTATTCGCGCTGTCGAGGATATTTTGGAATTGATACTGGTATCCCGGGTTCGGTTTGACGTACGAAAAGGTATTTTGAATCGCTTGCGTATTCTGGTCTATCTGGCGTGATTCTGCGTATGAATATGATATTTTGAATGTGGGACTCAGCTTCCAGGTCAGTTTGCCAAGCCACGACCAGTTGTTGTTCGCACGCGGAGACCAGAATGTGTTGTTGTCCAGGATTGATGAGTAGAGCTGATTTGGAACCCGAACCTCGTACCCGACAGGCTGACCATTCACGATCTTTTCCGCCCACCGCGTATAACCATCCGTGAGGTTTGAATAGAACGTCCCGAAGAAGCTCAGCGAACCGGGGATTTTCTCCTTCAGGGCGGGAATAAGCGTCGAAGTGATCGGCTCCGGCCCGCTCAAAGAAGCTTCAGTGACGTCCGTGTTGAAGTTTGAAAGGGATTGGTCATTGAATCCGAAATGATCCCGTTTATAGGATAGCGTGCCGCTGTAGTTTGTGGCACCTTCTTTTGTTGTAATGTTGACGATACCGGAAGTTGCCTGGCCATATTCCGCATTGTACCCGCCGGTAAGAACCTCGACTTCCTGGATGGCACCCGGTGGAAGCTGCAAGCCGAAACCGCTTCCAGCCAGCTGGTCCTGAACGGACACCCCGTCGAGCAGGTAGGCGTTTTCGTACGTCCGGCCGCCCCTGATGTGAATTTCGTTGTCAGCTTGTACGACGCCGGTTTGCATTCCAACAACGTCTTGAACGCTTTGTACTGCTGCGGCGCGGATGTCGTCGCCTGTCACCGACCTTCTTGTCTGCGTCTCCTCTATGTTGAAGAGTGGTTTTTCACCGATAATAACTACTTCCTGGCCCAAACTCAGGACTGTTTCTTCCATCCTTACGTCAAGCGATGCAGTCTGTCCCGGTGCAACTTTGAAAGCCGTGAATTCAACCGACTTGTAGCCTAGAAGTGAGACCAGAATGTCGTAGGTGCCTGCATTAATATTAGCTATGGTGAACGCGCCGTCCATGTCGCTCATCGCGCCGTAGTATGTCCCTTTGACAGTGACGTTCACACTCGGCAGTGGTTCCCCCGTTTTCTTATCCAGGATTTTTCCCTTGATAGTCCCTCTCGGCGCCTGCTGGCCAAGACACGCACCTTCCAGAAGAAATGCGCAAATAAAAATGAGCGGGATGGAGAGCTTGAATTTCATACACTAGAAACCGAACTCGGTGAACAAGACATGCTGAAGGAAATTTACTGCCGAGACACCGTCACCGTTGAGCTGGTGAAGCGGCAATCCCAGGAAAACGAACTGTTTATTGCCGTCCATGACTCCGACGTAAAGTCCCCCTCGCGGTTTCAATTGCCACGTCGACCCACCGTCGCCCGTTTGCAAAATGATTCCACCGCCGGGATGCAAAGTATTATCCACTGGCTTTGTTAGTATCGACCCCCCAACCGCCAATCCTTGCTGTGAGCTGGAAAATCCAAAATCATTCACGTTTTGAGTGACGATGGAGGTAGCTGGAGGTGACCAGGTTTGCCCGCCGTTGACGGTTTTCAAGATCGTTCCAATGGTCCCGCCCACAAATCCAGTATTTTCATCCAGGAAGTACACCCCATGCAGAGTATCACCCCCGAGCGGGAGAGCCGGAAGAGAGGGGAGGCGTTGCCACGTCTTTCCACTGTCTATGGTCTTGAGAACAAGTGCCTTGCTTCCGACTGCGTATCCAACCGTCTCATCGACCATTTGTGCCGCGTGGAGCGGGTACGGATTTCCCAGGTTGCCTATATAGACCTGGTTCCAATTGACACCTCCATCGACGGTTCGGAGAATTATTTCAGTGTCTCCCACGGCTATCCCTTCATTCGCTCCTGCGAAGCTAACTGAATGAAGGTTTTGACTGGTCACGCCCGGAGATGATCCCCAATCCTCTCCGCCGTCAGTCGTTCTGATGATGAGGCCATCAGTCCCCACGATGACTCCCGTTGTCGGTGATACAAAAGACACACCGTTGAGATTTTGCGGCGATGGAATTGAGAGGTCATTCCACGCTGAGCCGCCATTCCCGGTCTGGAGAATGGTTCCGGAATCGCCCACGCACCAGCCGTTATCCTCATCGAGCATCTGAATCGATTCAAGAAAGTTACCGACCCCGCTCGCTTGAGCCGCCCAGGTTTCACCGAAATTTGTCGTATGAAATATCGCGCCGCCCGTGCCACACACCCACGCGTCGGCATTATGGAGAGAAATCGAGCGCAGCTCATTGAGAGTGATCAAGGTATCATAACGGACGACGCTCGATGAACCGCTGGGGACATAGTCCTGGATACGGTAGATGTACCGGGCATCCGCGCGCTTGTAGATGGGGTTCAGGTATAGCGGAATCGAGAAGGACATGTCGAACTTCAACGGGGGGTACACGTCTTCCATGTCCGTCGAATCCGGGTAGACCCAATAACCCTGTGATCCCGAGATCTGGGTCTCTCCGAACCGGGGCAATAAGAGATCCGCGTACGCGTCCTTGTCCACAAGGTCCACTGAGCTAACACTATCGATGGGGGCAAAATCCCTCAGCGCACGTCGCGGGTCGCTATTGCTCTGGAACATAGCAGAGTAAATGACTTTTCCCGTGTGGGGATAAACGCCAGGGTTGAGGTAATCATACAACGGCACCTGCGCAACTGCAAGACTCGGGTATGGATCGGTGTACCAGAACACCACATCATAGAGATGGAGCGTAAATACAAATGCCGGGTCGATGAAGGACGGCACCTCAATGCCAATCGAGGTGCTAGTCTTGGTTCCTGAAGACAGCCCTTTCGCGATATCAATCATATCGAATCCGGAAAACTTCTGACGGATTACGTTGCTGAACGAACTGTTTCCGCCGAATAAGGTATCCCGATAGAACGCCTTTACATCATTCGGGCGCCCCGCGCCGCCAACGTAATCGCTAACAATAAGAAGCTTTGCCTGTGGTTTTCTTACAAACCATGTCCTTCCCGTGTCGGGCATCGATATTATCTTGCTCGCATCTCCGGCAATATCTCTTGCGCGCAGAAAGAATCGGTTGAAGGCGTTCAACCTCAGGCCTCGCGCGGTGCCGATAATTCTTGCGGTCAAGAAGGTCGACCCTATATAAATGTTCGCAGTGCTATCCCCCACGTCACTTCTCTGCCGGGGGACGACGAGTGTGATGAGATTAACAGTTCCGGGTACAGATACCCAGTTAGCAGGTTTGCTTGTATCATTAAGTGCAAACTCATAGTCGGCAATGGTCTGGTTGCCGTCCGGGTCAGTGCCAACCCACGCAAAAGTTGCAACCGTGAACGTAGTATCCGGCTGCTGCATTACGACCGACGGATTGTTGGGATTCTGTGCAAAGACGACCGTCGGGGGCTGATTTAGCAGCGGAACTGGCTGAACAGCTCCCTTCGGGTCAACCGCAGCAGCCATCGAGGGAAGTGCGACATCTCCGGAATCGAACCGTGCATCCATATTGACATCCCAGTATGGAACTGTCACGTGCACTCCCAAGGAATCTCTTGAACTGAACCGGACGACGGCTTGCTGGGGCAACGTCTGCTGAAATTGATTATCGACGGCGCGGACAGCAATATCGAACGTGTCCTGTTTCTGACGCAGGGGGAAGGCTATGATGCTGTCGGTCGCAGTCGTCCATCCCCATCCGATTGTATCGGGATGCGGGAGTGTTTTTGATGAAGTCAGGAACTTTCCCGAAGCGAACAAATATCCTACCACGATTCCATCCGGAGCCACGCCCCACCAATGAATATGTTGCTGGCTGTTACCTTGGAGAATCGTGCTATCGGGATAAATCCAGAAGTATGTGGCCGGAGGCTGGTTGACAATCGGCTTATTCACGGGCTGAGTGATGCACCCGGCCATGATGGCAAGAACAAGGAGCAGATATGATATCCAGTTCTTCATTTAATAACCAAGAACCTTCCAAGCTTGATGCTGCCGGTGGCATTGTCCTTGACGCTGAAGAGATACATTCCCGTTGCGATGGCCTGATCATGTCCCGTAATCAAGTCCCAGGCGTGCTCTCCGCCCGAGAATTGCGCTTTCGTCGAAGGGTCGCCGTACGTGCTAAACCAATTGATATCCGTGCCGTCGTACGTTGAAGCATCATGATGAATGATCTTGACAACATCGCCGGCCAGAGTGTATATCGTAATATCGCAGCGTGCCGGGAGATTGTAAAAATATATTTTCCGGAGTCTTTCGGTGCCCCCATCCCAGTACGCCTTCGCATAATACGGGTTAGGATACACTCCAATGGGTTTAGAGTTATCGGAGGTTGCGGGAGTTCCCGGTATTACTCTCACCTCCGACATGGCACTTTCGAGGCTGGGGACTCCGTTGGCAGCATCTCCGCTGTCGTACGCCGAAACTCCGTAGATGTACTGCCAGCCATTGAGAACCGATGTAGAAACCCCTTTCGGTGGAAACCGGTACCAGTAATGTGTGGTATCAGATGGAAATGTTTTGGCGCTATCCAATAGAATCGTCCCGAAACCTGTGTTATATCCAACATCATCGTCTGCCCGGTCGAAATCCGCGATCAGGGGCGGATTCAGGATGAAATCATCGTGATTCTGGAAATCCTGTCCGGCAGTTGAGCGATAAACCCGGTATCCTTCAAAATCCTTTTTGTGGGAATAAGGGTTAATGGATTCTTCAGCCGTCGATTTGTCCCAATAAACAATAACTTGCTGATTCGAAACATCGGCTCGAACGATGGGTTTCCGCGGAGGCGACGGCAGCGTGTAGCGGTCGAGTTTGCCATTGCCATTCAAATCCTCTCCCGGGTCAAGCTTGTTATTTCCGTTCGCATCTTCACCATTGTACGTCTGCTGCGCCCACGCGGCATTGCTATAGAGGGTTTTTCGGTCGGCCAATGTGTTGGCTGAAGTGGCGTCATTGCCGTATTTTTTCCCGCAGATGATCCCAAACACGACTTCGATGGAATCTCCGGGATTCAGGCGGCTGGAAGTTTCCTGGTGTCCCTCGATAGAATCGTAGATGGCCCCCACGAGTGGTCCCGTGGAAAGAAGGTACGTGAAATTTCCCGGTGACAACTGAAGGGGGGTGACGAACTGTTGCGGCATCGACTGGGTCATCCTGCCGTACCGGCTCAGGTAATGATCCGAGGTATTGTAGTCATCCGTTGGAGAAAGATACGCCTCCTCGGTCTGACCGGAGGCAGCTCTATACCGCCAAGCATTGTAGTACGAATTCAGATGCATGTCGCCCAGCGAATCGATTCCGACGGGAAATGGAGTTGTGCCCAACAATTTCACACCGACATAACTGTTCGCGGGAGGACCGCCGGGGATGCCGTCAAAATCAAAAGAGTATGCCATTCGAAGCGTCGAGTCGTAGCCGAACGCACCATGATCAAAATACCCGGGGGTGCCCGGCCGTACGAGATTCGTGTTGCGGACGACAGAATTATTCCAGAACCCGACATAGACAGAATCCAGCGTATCAGCGCTTGCGTTCGTTATATCGTAGCGGAGGATCACGAAGTAATTGGCAAACGGAAAGTTCCAGGCATAGCTCGACTGATGAACTTTGATACCCAGCGGGATGTGATTGAGAATGGAGTCGTTGGTTTGGGGAACTCTGGTGTGCAAATCGGAATAATCGCAAATGAAATCTTCATGGCTAACAGCATTCACGCTAAACAAAGCGCCCGCCGGACGGCCAAGTTCCAGCGACGAAAGCACGGTGATACTGTCGCCAATTTCGGATGTGAATTCATTCCCCCCATACGTCGTCGGAGCCCCCGCACGGTCATTCGAACCGGTCGAGACAAAGATGTCGCCGCTCGAAATGCGCGGGTCGGCCGAATCATGATAGACAATCCTTGCCCCAACCCACAGGCCGCCCTGCCAGATATGCTCGATGCCCGACCCGATGGGGTACTGACATGACGGTTGAGTAGGCCAGAAGGCGTTCTCATCGCCGATCGTGGCGAAGTTGGTAACGGTAAGGCCGATCTGGCCAACGGTCGTGTACATGTTTAGGACATCATCCGCCGACTTCCGCAAGGGTTGCCCCCGTCCGGTGGTAACCTGCAGCAGCGAACTCAACAGCACGATAAGACAGGCGCGAGAAGACATAGATGAAGAGTAAGTCTTATTCCATCTGAGAAAATACGGGTAGCAATTTGTCAATAGTGAATCCAAATATAATAAATTATAGAAGAAAGTCAACCTACAATCATCATTTTCTCGTTAATTTAGGATCAATGCCAGACACAACACAAGCTTGGTGCCAGAGATCATTCTTAGGTAATTCTAACGTATTTTTTTGTTAATTTCTAATTTTTAAGGCCTTGACACTTTCTCGTTCGTTGAGTATACTTCCGTACATCATTAAGGTTATGTCTATTCATGCCGCATTCTTGGCGTGAATAGATTTTGGAAGCGCTCAGGTACGTCCCCGACCTGAGTGCTTTTTTTTCACCCTCAACCTGCGATACCGACGCAAGGAGCCGACTTTTTCTTTTGGCGAATTTACCGTATATTACGTGGCATTTGGAAAGGTGCAGGAGTGGTTTAACTGGCACGCCTGGAGAGCGTGTGTACCCGAAAGGGTACCGAGAGTTCGAATCTCTCCCTTTCCGCCCAACTACGCTCCAGATCGTTCGGACGATATTGTATCACGTTCATCAGCGGTTCAGACACGCATTGCCAAAGCGTGAATTTTTCATTACCTTGGTATCGTGCGACACTCCCTTGCCCATATAGCAACATTATTGCTCCTTACGACGCTCGGTTATGCCGGACCGCCCGTCGTTCATGTGATCACGGTGGAAGGCGCCATTAACCCTGCCACCGCTGATTACATCCATGATGCTCTCGAGCGAGCCTCCTCGGCCGGCGCAGAATGTCTCGTCATCCAGCTCAATACGCCGGGAGGTTTGTTGAATTCCACGCGCGACATTGTCACCGATTTTCTGACATCCCCCCTGCCCGTTGTCGTCTATGTGTCTCCCGCCGGTGCACAAGCGGCATCTGCGGGTGTTTTCGTCACGATGGCGGCGCACATTGCTGCCATGGCGCCCGGAACGAACATCGGCGCTGCCCATCCGGTCACGATGGGTGAACAGCAAGACTCGATCATGATGGCAAAAGCGACGAACGACGCGGCGGCATTCATCAGAACGATTAGCGAAAAACGAAATCGCAACGTGGCGTGGGCGGAAGACGCTGTACGAAGGAGTGTCGCCCTGACGGAGACTGAAGCGCTCGAAAAAAACGTTATTGACACGATCGCTTCGGGGATCAGGGAATTGTTGGAAAAGATTGACGGTAGGCAGGTGGAGACTTCCGCCGGCGTACGAGTCCTTGCAACGAGGAATGCCGTCATCGAAACGTTTGAAATTTCCTTCCGGCAAAAAATCCTTGAAATTCTCACCGACCCAAATATCGCCTATATCCTCATGATGCTCGGAGTCTACGGTCTGCTATTTGAGTCTCTATAACCCCGGATCCATTCTGCCGGGTGTCGTGGGGTTCATCTGTCTTGTGCTGGCATTCTATTCGCTTCATACGCTTCCCGTCAATTATGCAGGGGTCGCGCTCATCATTTTCGCCGTCCTCCTGTTCCTCCTCGAAATAAAGATCGTAAGTCATGGACTCCTCGCAGCGGGCGGCGTCATCTCACTCCTGCTCGGTTCACTAATGTTGTTTCAATCTCATTCCACGCTTGAGTTGGTGTCGATTTCCTGGGAAGTTGTCGTTGTGACGGTGGCCCTCACGGTTGCATTTTTTGTATTTGCCATCGGCAAGGGGATCACTGCCCAGCGACGGAAACCGACAACGGGCAGCCAGGGAATGGTGGGGGAAGTGGGCGAAGCCTATTCCGACCTGAAACCGGGTGGACAGGTGAAAGTCCACGGCGAACTCTGGTCGGCTGTCAGTCTGGATGGAACCATCAAAAAAGGAACCCGTGTGCGAGTGGAAGAGGTCGCAAATCTCACACTCAAAGTCAGAAAATCACAAGCTATAATCTAACAGGAGATTGTATGGAAATTGTATCCGCATTTGTTTTCATAGCAGTTTTATTCGGGATCATCATCCTCTCGAACGCCATTCGCATTCTGCGGGAGTACGAGCGCGGCGTGGTCTTCCGGCTGGGAAGGCTTATCGGCGCCAAAGGTCCCGGAATCATATTCCTGATTCCCATGGTTGACCGCATGGTGAAGGTCAGTCTGCGGACGGTGGTGCTCGACGTTCCGCCACAGGATATCATCACCAAGGACAACGTGTCAATCAAGGTGAATGCCGTTGTCTATTTCAGAGTTATGCAACCCGAGAAAGCCATCGTCGACGTAGAGAACTTCCTTTTCGCGACCTCGCAGCTTTCGCAAACCACCCTGCGCAGCATCCTCGGCCAGTCGGAATTGGACGAGCTCCTCGCCCAGCGCGACAAGATCAACCGGGAATTGGCGAAGATCATTGACGAACATACGGAACCCTGGGGCATCAAGGTTTCGAATGTTGAGGTCAAGCAGATTGACCTGCCCATCGAAATGCAGCGCGCCATGGCCAAACAAGCGGAAGCCGAGCGTGAACGCCGTGCCAAGGTTGTCCATGCGGAAGGTGAACTCCAGGCAAGTCACAAACTCTCCGACGCCGCAGCCGTCATCGCTGTCAACCCGATCGCGCTTCAGTTGCGATTTCTGCAAACCCTGACGGAGATTGCTGCCGATAAGAATTCAACTATCCTCTTCCCCGTTCCAATCGACCTTCTCACACCGTTCCTCGAAAAGGAGAAGAAGAGGTAATTCCGGGCTTCGATGGATCCGGCACTCCACGGACATAACCCCGAAGAGCGCATCGTCGCCGTCCAGCAAGTCGGCGAGAACCGGATGAGAGTGTATGCGCGCGCCGGCGAGTCCGTTGTGCCGCACGACGACGAGTTTTATCCCTTTCTCTTTCTCGCCGACGCATCGTACCTCAACGGCTTCTCCGAAAAACACTGGATTCGCGAACTAGACGGCAAGAACTTTTACCGCTATCTCTGCGCCTTCACCCGCTGGGCTGACATGTGGAGCGCCGTTCATTTCATCATTGCCCGGTATGCCGCGGAGCGCGGCGAGAAGGTCGATAGTTATGCTGAGCTTGATCTCATCCACGTTCGAACCGACCCCGTTTCACAATTCCTCATTCAAACCGGTAAGACGCTGTTCAAGCAAATGCAGTTTGAAGACCTTCATCGATTGCAGCTTAATGTCGAAACCACATATGCCCGGGGACTCAACTACGGCAATCCGAACCGGCGCGAAAACCGGATGTTTCTGCTTACGCTCTCTGATAACCGGGGCTGGGAATACGTTATCGACGCGAAGAAATACAACGAACGGGAGATGCTGGAAGAATTCGTTCGCATCATCCATGACCAGGACCCGGACGTCATCGAAGGCCATAATATCTACTATGCAGATTTGCCGTATCTCCTCGGACGGTGCGAGATGCATAACGTTGAATGTGCACTGGGCCGTGACGGTTCCAGCCTCCATTCTCTTGATTCCCGTTCCGCCTTCTCCGACCGGACTCCGGACTATTCCTTGTACGAAATTGCGGGAAGGCATATTATCGACACACGGCAGTTAGTCCAAACCCACGACTCTTCCAAACGGTCGCTCGAACGCTATGGTCTCGGGCATGTCGCCCAGCAATTCGGCCTGGCAAAAACCGGCAGGGTCTACGTCAAACAGGACAGGATATCCTGGTATTGGGAACATGAGCCCGATGTGCTCATCCGCTACGCGCTTGATAATGCCCATGAAACGAGATTCGTGAGCGACTACCTTTCTCCCAACATTTTCTACCTGTCCCAAATCGTTCCCGGCAACTATGGCACGCTGGCCCGGCTCGGCGCGTCATCGAGAATTGAGTCCATCCTGCTGCGTGAGTATGTTCGGCAAAAACACTCGGTACCGAAGCCGCAACCCGGCACACAGACGACCGGCGGATATGCCGACGTTTTCCACACCGGGGTTCTTGGCCCCATTCTTCACGTCGACGTTGAATCCATGTATCCTTCCATCATGACAACCGCAAAAATCGCCCCGGCAACCGACTCATTGGGTATTTTTCTGCACGTGCTGGAGGGTCTCCTGACAATACGGCTGGACGCGAAAAAACGGATGAAGGCGGAGAAGAACGGTGTTGAAAAGGCAAAATGGGATGCGATGCAGTCAGCATACAAAATTCTCATCAACTCCTTCTACGGATACCTGGGCTATGGCAGGGCCCTCTTCAACGATTATGCAGCCGCCGACCGCATCACGAAAACCGGCCAAAAACTCCTCACACAGCTCATCGACGCCATTTCCGAGAACGGCGGCACGGTCGTCGAGGTTGACACCGACGGGATCTTGTTCGTCTCGCCCCCCGCCCTTAAAACGGAAGCAGCTGAACGGGCGTTCACCCGCCGTATGTCGAAGCTGCTGCCGGAGGGAATCAACCTCAGTATCGACGGCAGATACGAGAAGATGCTCAGTTACAAAAAGAAAAACTACGCTCTCCTCGGCTACGACGACAAGATCAGGATACGGGGCTCGTCCCTGATTTCGCGCAACCTGGAAGGGTTCGGCAGACGGTTCATTGCAGATTCGATCCAAGCGCTGCTTAAAAACGATCTCAACCGGCTCCATGAGATCTACGTCAACCTGCGCACCGACTTATCTCAACGGAAACTGACGGTGGCCGAATTCTCGCGCACGGAGGTACTGAAGGAAGGCATATCGCAATACTCCAAAGAAGTCGCGGATGGAAAACGCAATCGAACGGCAAGTTACGAGGTCGCAATCGCCGCAAATCTACGATGGAAACCGGGCGACCGCATTTCTTTCTATATTACAGGTAGCGAAGCGACAGTGAAAGGATTTGAGAATTGCAAACTGTCTGACGAATGGGATCCGAATTTCCCCGATGAGAATATCCCCTACTATCTCAGGCGTCTGGATGAATTCGCCGGAAAGTTCGAGAGTTTTTTCGAACCGCAGGATTTTCAAGCGATCTTTTCCTTCGACGATCTTTTCGGGTTCTCAGCGAAGGGTATCAGCATCAAGACTGCGGCCGTCGCCCAGGAGGCACAGCAAGCTGCCGACGAAGAGAGCGACTCAATTCAAGTCGACCCCAAGATATGGCTGGATGAGGGATAATCCTCGCCCGGTGGAGGGTTTCAATTGGAGCGGTGCTTCTCCACCCAGCCCCGGATGTACTTAACGATTTCGATCGTAGACGCCCCCGGAGTGAAGAGCTCCCCCACACCCATCTCCTTCAGCATTTTGAGATCCTGGTCCGGTATGATCCCGCCTCCGAACAGAAGAACATCAACCAATCCTTTTTCTTTCATGAGCTTCAGGACGCGCGGGAACACCGTCATGTGCGCACCGCTGAGCAAACTGATGCCGATGGCGTCGACGTCCTCCTGCAGCGCAGCTTCAACGATCATTTCGGGAGTTTTCCGTAGTCCGGTATAGATCACTTCCATCCCGGCATCTCGGAGCGCGGCGGCGACGACCTTTGCGCCGCGGTCATGTCCGTCAAGGCCGGCCTTCGCAACGAGTACGCGTATTTTCTTTTCCATGAGCGCCCTAGGCTAATTGTTTCTGAAATTCCTGCATCGTGACGTAAAATCGTGCGAGTGGAAATCCGACCACATTGTAGTAGCATCCTTCAATCCGTTCTACAAAGACTGCGCCGTAATCATCCTGGATTCCATACGCACCGGCTTTGTCCATCGGTGAACCGGACGAGACGTACTCGTCGATCTCTTTCCCGGAGAGGTTTCGAAATGTGACCTTTGTCGTTTCCACGGCTGATGCCGAGTTCCCGGTCGGAGAATCAAGCAGCACGAAACCGGTATAGACTTCATGGGTACGGCCGCTCAGTTTCGCCAGCATTCGACATGCATCCCGCCCATCCCTCGGTTTCGTGAGTACCTCATTGTCAAGAACGACGACCGTGTCCGCACCGATGACGATGGCATCATCGGACGGCCTGACAACGGCCTGCGCTTTCCGGAGCGCGAGAGTTTTCATGTTCTCTGGGATACTCAGGCCTTTCTCAAATTCTTCGCCAATGTCGCTCTCGCGCACCTCGAATGTGAGGCCAACTTGTCTCAAAAGAATCTGTCGGCGGCGCGAAGCGGACGCAAGGATGAGCCTTTTCGGCACAAGCATCTTCATCGAAAGACCGGAAACGAAAAAAGCGAAACCCCACGCAGTGAGATCCCGCTCATCTTCACGTCTGCCATCTTCTTACACGTCGGTCTCTGCTCAGCGAAACATCGCTTTGATGCTCCCCCAGGTCCTGCGAACCCCCGAGACCGAATGAGCGACTGTCAAAGGACCGACATACAGCGGAGGAGTCTTGTCGCTGAAAACGACCTTCACACGGTATTGATAAATGGTGGTGATTTTTCGAAAGGCAGAATAGTCGGTGTACTCATACAGCGAAGGCCCTTTAGGGTTGAGCGTCCCGATGGCAAGGAAGTCTCCGTCCGTGCCGGTACGCCTATCGATCTCGAAGTACGCAACATTCGTTTCATCATCGGTGATCCATCGCAGGACGATGTCCGAACCGTCGCTGCTTGCCTGGAATGAATCGGGTCTAATTATTCCTGCCTGGGAAACACAGACAAAAAACACCACGGCAAGGGCGATATAGGCAAATAGGCGCTTCATTAGCAGGTTATTCCCTCGTAAGATACACTTGAATCCTGTAAAAATCAAGTTTAGGCACAACAAACACCTGGTGCGCGAGGCGAGACTTGAACTCGCATGCCCTTCCGGGCGCCACCCCCTCAAGATGGTGTGTCTGCCAGTTCCACCACTCGCGCAATAAGACAATTAAAAAGTCAAAATTAAAAATTCAAAATAACACTGCCCTTACAATGCATTTTTTACTTTTTCCTTTTTAATTGATTTCTTGTGAGCCCGGTTGGTCTCGAACCAACGGCCCTCTGCTTAAAAGGCAGATGCTCTACCCCTGAGCTACGGGCTCTGCTTCAATTTCGAGGGTTTTTCCCCCTGCTAAAGACTCAGGTTGTTAGCATCTGTTAGCAGGTCTAGTAGCAGCTGTTCCCTTCTTACTAACACCGAACCCTTGCAGGTGCTAACAGCCCGTCCAAAGGCATTGCACACCCGCAAGGGCTCAGTTAACCAAAATCGTTGGTTTGGACAGTTCGTTAGCTTTACCGTGCTGTGATAATATACTAAACTCCAAACTTAAACTCAAGACCTCTGGCGTGTTGGAGTGAACCGGCGCGTCGATCTCCTGACACACGCGACATTTCCTGTCCCCCCATACCAATCACGACGGGAAATACCGAGGAATGCCGTCCTATCGACCGAGAATCAATATTGTAAAACTGTCGGGGATCATCGGTGCCCGTGGACGAGGATTATCCTTCGTCGGTTCGGGGGCCTTTCCGAATTCTGCGGCAGCAAGATAGATCCGATGCGTTTTCGGGTCGAGCGACATTGTCCGTGCGCTTTCCTGCGTCTTCACGGGCTCAAGAGGCGTGTAGGTGTCGTGCTCTTCTTCGAGGATGACAGAGAGAGTTCCGTCACGGCCATTTGAGCTGAATACAAAGTGAGCCCCGGGGTCGCATGCGGCGGCATCGGGTCCCTCACCGATTGGAATATCTGCGACGACCTTCCCGGCTTCATAGTCCGAAACGATCATCTTTTTGTTGCTCGCCACGGAGTAGAGCCGGTGGTTGTTACGGTTGATTGCCAGGCCTGAAGCCTCTTCTCCCGGAGCTATGGACCATGTTTTAATGACCTTCAGCGTCTTCGCGTTGAAAGAGGTAATGGTGCTCTTGTCTTCAATATTCACATAGATGTTGCCCTTTCCGTCTGCCTGAGCAAATTCCGGTTTCCCGTCGAGTGGAACCGTACCAACGATTGAATCCGAGGCAGCATCAATAGCAGTTGCATTGGTGCTTCTTCCGTTGAAAGTGAAAACACGCTTCGATGCATTGTCGTAGATGATGGCGTCAGGATTCAGACCTTTGATTTTGATGACCTTGATCGTCTTGAAGGTCTTCAAATCGAACACCGTGACGGCAGTGTCTCTCCCGTCGCTGATGTACCCCTTCCCGAATTCATGAGCCAGTGCAATCCCATGGACTCCATTTGTGTTGGGAATATCGGCGGCAAGCGTTTTCTTCTCCATATCCAAGACCTGCACGTGTGTACCGCGGGATATGAAAAGCATCCCGGTTACAGGGTCGGCATTCAAGTAATCCCATCCACCGTCTCCGCCGGGCTTCACTTTATCGATTATCTTATACCCTGATACCTGTGCAGAACCAGCACCGATCGACACAAGAAGGATAAAGAGAATTGCGAAACTTTTCTGCATTGGAGGCCTTTCTATGGTTTTGGAGGTTTTTGGTAGTAATGAAGATAGTGATTTCTTCGGTGATTCTCAATCCTGTCGGTAAAGACTGACTGCGGGAACGTATGTGGAAGGGAAAAAGATCCTGCCATTGAAGTGATATTCCTCGCCGTCACGTCTGAACCATGATTCGTAGGATTATTAGATTCTCATGATTAAAACAATCGAGGTAATCGTGTGGATCAAGCGAATCGTGGTTCAGACAGCGATTGTTATTTTTTCACCGTTACATGAAGCGTCGAATCATTGTACCACACTCTCAGCCCATAATCTCCGGCGAATGTTCCCGGATTGATTCCCCGCGGAAGCATCACAGTTGTGTGCGGTGACAGTTTCGGATACGTGCCCAGGACGAGCGCCTTGGCGGCCTCTGCCTCGCGAACTTTTCGCGGCAGGTTGTTGAAGCCGTCAACATATTCGTATCCCGTATCGCCGTTCACCATTGAGCGAAGCTGGGAGTATGAAATCAGGAATACAACGGCGAAGACTGCCGCTACGGCAATCATGTGTTTCGGCTTCGTCGCTATGCCGCACACAAGACAGTAAAAAGCCGGGAGAGAATAAACCATGTAGTAAATTATCGCATGAGTCTTGTGGAATACTTCGCCCGACGGTCGCGTTCCGACATAATCAGCGAGGAAAAGCACGGGAAGAAGAGACAGCAACCACCACACTCCCATATCAGCGAACTTCTTCCATCCCCGTTGAACAATGAAGCCGATGCAAATCACGCCGAACAACAAAGCGGAATACGCACTCCACGAAGCATACGCAACCAGGTTATTAACCACGTTTATCCCGAGGGCATAGTCGTAATTCGAGCTCGCACCGGATACCAGGAAAAATCGTACGGCAAGATACAAAAGCGCGACAAGCCAGAATGCACCGAGTACAAGTTTATTCTTCCCGTGCACCGATACATAATACGCAGACGCGACAAACGGAAACGCCATCGCGCTCTCTTTGAAAAGCAGGGCGAGCGCATAGGCCAGAATCGACCAGTAACTCCCTCTCAAGAACAAATAGAACGCAAGCACGAAGAAGAACACACATCCCAGATCATAAAATCCCACCATCCAGGAGAGAGGGTCAAGAAGCGCGAGTGAACAGGAGTAGAAGAGTCCCACCATGTAGGCGACGCGCTCCCATTCGAACAGCTTCTTCACGATGCCAACAACGATGAATGAGGTTGCGATATGAAGGGCGAGCCCGAATGAATGCCACACAAACGCCGGAATTCCGAATGAAACAATGACGTAGTACAGGAGCATGCCGAGAGGCCGGAAGAATAGGCTTTCTCCCGTTGTATGGAACATAAGGTTGTAGATTACCCCGTAGTTGTCCTGCACCGGGCCGAAGTACAACGTCGGCCAGAACAGGACCATCGGCAGAAGAACTATCAGCGCACTCGTCACATGTCGGTAGGTCTTCATGCGATTCCCATCCAATGTATCTTTGCCCTTGCTTCCGATTATTTCAACAGGACGATCTTTTTGGTAAGCGCGATGCCGCCCCCCATCAACCGGTAGTAGTACACGCCGCTCGCAACTCCCGCCGCATTCCACTCCACCTTGTACTCACCGGGCAGCTTCACTTCATTCAGCAGAGTTGCCACTTCTCTGCCGAGCGCATCATAGACCTTCAGCGAGACAAATTGTAACTGTGAAATTGAAAATTGAAAATTTGCTGTCGGATTGAATGGGTTCGGGTATGCATCTTCCAGTTTCCATTCTGCTGCCGCACGTGGGACCCGCAACGGCATCACACCGGGCGGCGGCGGGGGCATTTCGTCCGTCCTGATGATCTGGATACGGCGGGCGGTTGACTTTCTTGAGATGCCCGCAGAAACCGGTGACAGAATCATGTAACCGTTCGTGTCGACTTTAACCCAATAGCCGGACCCGGGCTGAATCGTGTCCGATGGGTAGTACCCTTCGTTGTAGCCAAAAAACTGACTTGTGATTAGTCCGGCAGTGTCGCTGATAATATTCGCCGTCGGGATCGGTTCAACCACGGAACCTATAAGGTTCCAACCCTGATGCACCATGAGAGTCTCCGATGTGAGCGGAGTGCCCACGACCATCGATGTTTCCGGCGTAAAAAATTCCAACCAGTAACCGACGCCATTGTCCAATGTGGCGCTCTGATAGTAGCCGGAATCCGTATACATGAACGCCCACGAGCCTGCAAGCGGAAACACTGTTGTCACCCCCGGGCCCATCCCCGGCTTGAGCGGCAATGAGAGCAGATTCCACCCCTGATTGGCCGTGAGTGTGAGTCCGGCCGCAGGTTGCGCACTGAACACCCCATCGCCCCACGTCCCCGCGAATATGTTTCCCGCCGCATCGACCATGATTGTGGTCACGAAACCGTTCGGCAATCCGCTGTTTGCCTGCGTCCAGCTCGTTCCGTTGTTCGTCGAAATATACACGCCGCCGCCATCGGTGCCGGCGAGGATATTGGTTCCACCGGACACTACCGCGAGAGTCCAGACGTCGACATTTGTCAAGCCTGAATCAAGCGCAGTCCAGTTCATACCGTTGTTGGTGGAAAGAAAGATTCCACTGCCGGTGCCGGCGAAAAGTTCCGGCACTCCCGACGAGTCCCGGGGGCCTACTGTGAACGCACGTACCGTGGTATCCGTCAGCCCGGAATCCGCTGGCGTCCAATGCGCTCCGTTGTCCGTCGAACGATACACGCCGCCGAGATAAAGGCCTGCGAACAGGCTGCCGGTTCCCGATCCCGATGAATCCGGGGGAGTGAACGCGAGGGCGTAGACAGGGTCATCGGGCAAACCCGAGTTCACACTTGACCAGCTGGCGCCGTTGTTTGTCGTGAGAAAAACGCCCGCATCGGTTCCTGCGAAGAGGTCCGTTCCCCCCGCACCATTGGCGCTAGCCGCCAGAACAGAAATAATTGTGTTGGTAAGGCCGTTGTTCACATCCTTCCAGGAGGCACCGCTGTCAGTCGAGATAAAGACGCCGCTGCCATACGTTCCCGCAAACACCGTTGTCTTGCCCCCCGAGGTGTCGGGACTGACGGCAATCGAGAGAACCGACGTGTCTGTCAGTCCATTGTTCGCCTGGGTCCAGCTTGCGCCGCCGTCCGTAGAAAGAAAAACTCCATTGTAGAATGTCCCGGCAAACAGGAGCGAGCCGCCGCGAGTTGGGCTGACGGCGAGAGCCATAACATAACCATAAGACGGCCATTCTGTTCCTGTCCAGAAGTTTGCCGATGCCGGCAAGTACGGCCTGCGGGATGAGGCACCCGCAGTGTTTTCGCGACTCCGACTGTTGCGAGAGGGGGTGTTCGACGCCGGGAGTGTGATTTTGTCGAGGCTCACTCCGCGGAAGCGTCCTTTCACCATGGCCTGCTCTCTTTGCGATGTGCGAAGCAGCTGTTGCATTGTCCCGTCATGTCCTTGCGCCTGGCAAAAGGTTGCTGCCAGGGTCAGGGCAAGCAGACAGGGAAGGAACTTCTTGCTAGTTTTCTTCATTTTCTGGCACGCCGGTCATCGGTGTAATATACTATTTTTTCCCCATTGATAGTATCTAAATGCATTCGAATGAGATCGCAGAGACACTCCCTCTTGTGTTTTTCAACACCCTGCTGGATTGGACCCTTGATTGCCGCCGGGCGTCTTGATATTCGTTCTGATTTACCCTACATTACAATTTACGAACTGCTCAAAACGGTACCTTTTCACCGAGATGAAACCCATTGCCATCACGACGCTCGCTCTGCTCTTATTGTGCATCTCAGTATGCAGTTTGGGATATGCTTCCTCCAGCGAATTTGACGAATCGTGGCGATGGGCGCATTTTACGACGGAGACTGGCCTTCCGGCCGGCGAGATTCACGGCATTCTCGAAGCGCGCGACGGCACGGTCTGGGTACAGACTGCCGGCGGACTTGCCTGGTTCGATGGCTTCCAGTGGAATCCAATGGACACCGGCGACGGGCTCCCTGCCGGCCCGCTCTTTAGAATCATGGGCGAAGTGCGCGACAGCATTGTTGTCAGCGACGGCAAGAACTACCTCATCGGGACGCGTGACGGATTCCGGCCGCTGACAATCGGTCCGGATGTCGGCGGCGCATCGCTCAACAACGACGAATTCATCTTCCTCCGCGGTACAACATTATACCGCTATCGCGATGGATTCGTCGAACCTTGTCAGACTGCCCGCTCGACCACAGAGGGACGCGTGATTACCATTTCGAGGACACGCCGGGGAAGCGTCTGGCTGAACCTCGTCGACGGCATTTACCGGTGGGAAGACGGAATGCCCAGACTTAAGATCCACACCGGCTCGGCCCCGCTGGGCCCTTGCGCCATCGTCGAGAACCGGAACGGATCGGGCGTTGTCGCGCTGCAGTTCCCTGCCGAGAAGCGCGGGCTGTGGGAATGGGAAGGACGCGGACTCCCCCGCCACAATGAAGCGGAGAAACCCGACAATATCAAAACAATGGACATCAGCGACGCCGGTGATGTGATAGCTGTCTACCCATCGGACGAAGTCCGTCTCCGGCGAAACGGAAAATGGTTGTCCGTTTCGTTCAACAATCCGCTCATCCGGGATATTTCGTTGGTGGCCTTCCGCCGCGACGGAGACCTCTGGGTCGGGACGCAACACGGACTTTTTCTGTACCGGCGATCATCCTCGCGCTGGACCTACTGGAATCATCCCCCTCCCGATATGCGAAATTCGGTCAACGAAATTCTCCAGACACGCAACGGCGATATTTGGGTCGCAACAAGCGACGGAATTGAAATCCACGACACATCCGGCGCCGTGCGCCAAATCTCCGCCGTCAATGGCGTGCGGCTGTACGTCATTACCGGACTTGCAGAAGACCCGGCCGGCAATGTCTGGGTTTCAAGCGGCGCTACGTTTTCCGGTCTGTTCCGATGGGACGGAAAACGATGGGACCGCATTCCGGTCGGTGACGACGCCGGTGGAATTTGCTTCCATAAACTTCGCGTCGACCCTCAGGGCCGCCTCTGGGCGCTTGGGATCGGGAAGTTCTACCCCCCCATCGGAGAAGTTCAGCCCGGAGCTTATTGCCTTGACCACGGCCGTTTCCAACGATGGGGTGAAACCGAAGGACTTCCCAACGGCCGCGTCTATTCATTCGCGGGCGGGACTGACGGTACGCTCTGGTTCGGCACGTACGGAGGGATCAGCAGATTCAGAAACGGCACATGGAGACACTGGACCCAAAAGGAAGGACTCCATGGTCACCGTGTCTTCGCGATGACGACCGACCGGGAAAACACGTTGTGGTTCGGCGATTACGACGACCGCAGCGGGTTGGGCACAATTGATAAAAACGACTCGATCCATTATTTCACCACAGACAACGGACTCGTCAACAACAACATTTGGGATATCCGGTGTGACGACGATGACCGAGTCTGGATAGCAACCCGGGGGGGACTCTCAAGCTACTACAAAGGTGACTGGTCGACCTTCAATGAGCAATCCGGCCTGGCGCATCTTGCTCTCTGGCCGTTGCTTCCTTTGAAGGATCGTGTGTACGTCGGGACTCACGGCAAGGGAGTCGCCATCCTCCACCGTGAACAAACTTCCGCGCCGTACCCGCGCATCGTACTCGATAAGCCGCTGCTGCAGGAATCCAATATCGTTCTAAGATGGCGGCCGTTCGCCTACTGGGCCGAATTGGCTCCCGAGCAGATCCTGACCCGCGTGCGCATCGATGACAACCCCTGGACACCGTGGCAACGTACGGATGAAATTACTCTAACCGATGTAAAACCGGGATCGTATACTTATTGCGTGCAGGCCAAGGGTCTTTTGGGGAATTTTGATGAGAAAGGGATCGAGGGCTCGTTTATCTTTCCTCTCCCGCTCTACCTGCGTCCCTTGTTCCTTCTTCCCGTTGGAACCCTCGGAGTGATCGCTGTAACTCTTGCAGTTGTCCTTCTTATCAGAAAAAGAAATCACGACATTGCTCTCCGGAAAAGCGAAGAGAAATTCCGTACGGTGACTGAAACGACCGCTTCGGCCATCTTTATATACCGCGAGGCTCAGATTCTCTTCGTCAACACGACAGCGGAATATCTGACCGGATACTCCGAGGGTGAACTTCTTTCAAGAAAGATCACTGACATCGTGCATGCGTCGGACCGGCAGCTTGTCACAAGTCACGAACTCGCGCCGGGAGACGATCCTTCGCTCCGCCATCAGTTCGAGTGCAGAATCGTGACGAAACCGGGCGAAGTCCGGTGGGTAGACTTCACGTCGGGCTGGATTAACTTTCAGGGAATGCACGCGCGGCTCGGCACTGCATTCGATATCACTGAGCGGAAGCTGATCGAACAGAAAATGCGACTCCTGACGTCCGAGCTTTCCATGACGGAGGAACGCGAACGAAGACGCATGGCTTCCTATCTCCATGATGTCATCGGACAAACACTCACCCTTTGCAAGTTGAAAATCCGTTCGATTCAACTATCCTCCTCCAACGACATGTCGGGAAACACTCTGCAGGAATTGCGCGAACTCATCGAGCAGTCCATCACAAATACGCAATCGTTGACGTTCGAATTGTGTCCCCCTATCCTCTATGAGTTGAACCTTGAGGCGGCGATCGAGTGGCTGGCAGAACAATTCCACATGCAACATTCCATGAGCTTCGAGGTTGAAGACGACGGCCGGCACAAACCTGTCCGCATTGAAGATAGGGTGATTCTCTTTCAGGCGGTACGCGAGGTATTCATGAACGTCGTGAAACATTCCGAAGCAAAGAAAGTCACTGTCAAGGTAGGACGCGAGGATTCCGCCATCCGGATCGTTATTCACGATGATGGTGTAGGGTTTGACGTTGATGCGAAGGCAATTCCTGACAAAGCGGCCGGCGGAGGATTCGGTTTGTTCAACATCCGGGAACGGCTGGGGTCGCTCGGCGGATTGTTGAGCATAGAGTCTTCGCCGGGGAATGGCACAACTGTTTCAATCACTTCTCCGCTGACAGACGAGAAACATCCCATCGGCGGAAACAGCCGTCAGACAACCGGAGGGGGCATGGCATGAGCATACGGGTACTGCTTGCCGACGACCACAAGATCGTGCGCGAGGGTCTTCGCAGTATTCTTGAGAACGAACTCAAGATGACTGTCGCAGGCCAGGCCGAAAACGGTCGCGCCGCCGTCACGCTGGCAAAACAACTTCAACCGGATATCGTCATTATCGACATTTCCATGCCCGATCTCAACGGCATTGAAGCGACGCGCCAGATCCTGGCCGAAAATCCGGAGGGTAAGATCATCGCGCTGTCCATGCATTCCGATAAACGATATGTTATTCAGATGCTTGAGGCCGGAGCATCCGGATATCTCTTGAAACACTGTGCGGTCGATGAACTCCAGCAAGCGATCCAGGCCGTTATGGCGCAAAAAATTTACGTCAGTCCCGACGTAACCGGACCCGTCATCCAGGACTATCTCGACCAAATTCCCAGAATACGATCGGTCGGGGACCCCGCTCTGACTCCAAGAGAACGGGAGGTACTCCAGCTCATCGCCGAAGGGAAATCCACCAAAGAAATCGCATCCATTCTTCACGTCAGCGTACCGACAATTGAAACTCATCGGCAACATATCATGGAGAAGCTCAAACTTCATACTGTTGCCGAACTGACGAAATATGCCATCCGGCACGGTTTGACCTCCCTCGAGTAGTTTCCGGCCGGCACATCTCCGGCCAAATATCCCTCCAAACGAGCCTCTTCGCAGAGATCATGTATTCCCATGATCAAAATCATGGATCCCCTGATTGCCCGCTCACTCCCTATGAAGTATTTTGTATAGGGCTCTCGATCAATTAAATCTCAAGCTCATTTCCGATACCATTGGTATTCAGATTCCGTACCAGCACGTGGATAGGAGTAGAAAATAAAAAAGGAATTTTCGACGCGACTAATATATCCCGATCCCTTTAAGCCTTCGGGAATCGAGTTCGATTTGCCGAAAGAGGCCCGTGTGACTCTTACGCTCTTCGATCTGGAGGGCCGGGAGTTGGCAACACTTTTTGACGGACAGCTATTCAAGCCGGGAACGCATGCAGTTGATTTTATTGCCCGCGGCTACACCAATGGCGTTTATATTTATCGCCTTTCCATCGACAATGGCGGCGAGAAACTTGTCGATACACGACGCATTGCGCTCGGGACGCAATCGGACGAAAGCAAGCATAACAGATGACCGATTCACAATTCGAATATGAAAACAGCTACGGACGTTGTTCTTGTTGTACAACGTGACCTTATAGAAATATAACAGTCCAAAACAAATCATTCACTTTTCAGAAGGGGTACTTCATGAAACACGCTTTCTTGTTCTTCGCAATGTTGTTTGCGACGGTCGCTACGGCGATCTCGCAGACGGGCGTGCCGCCGGTGATCTCTCCGGACGATTCGCTGCCGGTGCTTGGCACTGTGATGCTCGACCCGTCGGACCACCCGGTGACATTCCACAGCACCAGTTCCGTTGAAATCGTCACAAGGTTCTCGTTCGACTTTTCAGGGTCGGCACGGAAAGAGGTTACGACCATCAAAACTTTCGTGGAACAGGGGGTAGCGAGCGCGGCGGTCTCTACCGATGGCGGCGTTACGTTCCATGTTGACACTTGGCCGGCGGTCGCACGGACGATCGTTCAACGGTTAAACGATTCCGCAGGTATACAGATTTACAGCACAGAAATGACTCAACTGGATATTTCCGGCGGCGGTTCATCGGTCATGCTTCGCGAAAGCCCTACCCTGCAGTCGACCGGACAAACAACGGTCAAACGATTATCGAGCAACGGGGGTTACAGAGTCAGCAGCTTCTTCGACGTGTTCCTGGAATTAAGCATGGACGGCGGTGCAACCTGGACGCCGGCGGATAACTCCGTCAGGCTGGTAACAACGCCGACTCCCACATTTGTTGTTGATATTCCCGGGGACCAGGTTTCACCTCCCGGGGTTTCCATCGGCGACCTGAACGGTGACGGTCATCCGGATCTCGTAATGATGGACGGTGCATCATCACCTCCCATGCCTCCAGTCGGCAGCTCAGTTACACAGTCCTTCTCATGCAACGTGCTCTATCTGTATGGCGGGTTCCAGCGTTCAGCGAGCGCCGCTTGTTCAGTGCAATACACACGTACGTTCGACGATGGATCGAACCAATTCTTTGACGTTGAAATGCTCCAGATGGATATCAGCGGTGGAACATTCCCCGCGGGTGTCATGATTCGAGAAAGTCCGACGCAACCTTCGCGCGGCCAAACCGAGATCTCAGCCGGCGGTGGCGGATACCGGGTTTCAAGTTTCTTTGACGTATTCACCGAGTTCAGCACAAATGGAGGCGCCACATGGACACCTCAACCTCCGTTTACACTGACATACTCCGACACTCTCCCGTCATTAGCAGCAACGCAACCGGATGTTCCGGCAGTGGTATCATCGGACGATTTACTTCCGGTGTTCCACACTGAGATGCTCGACCCTTCGGACCGCCCCCTGACATTCCACAGCAGCAGCTTTTTTGATGTTTTTACAGAACTCTCGCTTGACTTTTCAGGTTCGCAGAGGAAAGAGATCGGCGCGATTAAGACTTTCGTCGAACAGGCCGTTGCAAGCGGACAACTCTTCGACCACAGCCGGAGGCGGTGCCGGCGGATCCTTCAGCTTCAACAACTTGGCGGTTGCCGCCAGGACGATCGTCCAGCGGTTAAATGACTCCGCGGGTGTTCAGACATTCAGCACAGAACTGGTTCAACTCGATATCTCCGGAGGAGGTTTATCGGTCATGCTCCGCGAGAGTCCGACGCTCCATTCGACAGGGCAAACAACCGTGAGATCAGACCCCAGGGGATACAGAATCAGCAGTTTCTTCGATGTATTTCTCGAACTCAGTGTGGATGGCGGGTCCACGTGGACGCCGGCGGATAACTCAGTGAGACTTGTAATGACACCGACTCCCACGTTCGTTCCTGATGTCGCCGGCGATGTTGTCTCACCTCCGGGGATTTCCATCGGCGATCTGAACGGCGACGGATATCCGGATCTTGTGGTAACAGACCGCGCACCATCACCACCCTCGCCACCCTTGGGTAGTTCCATGACGAACACATTTTCATGCGACGTTCTCTACCTGTATGGCGGTCTCCAGCGTTCATCAACGGGCACCTGTTCCGTTCGCTACTCGCACAACAGCGGTGATGCAAGCAATGATTATTATGACACCGAGATGCTCCAGCTTGATATCAGCGGGGGGACGCTCCCCGGTGGTGTCATGGTGCGTGAGAGCCCGTCGAAGGCCTCCCTCGGCCGGACCAGCGTCCGTGCAACCGGTGGAGCAGGCGGTGCGGGAGGTGCTGGAGGAGGAAATGGCGGATTTGCAATCAGCAGCTTCTTCGACGTGTTTACCGAATTGAGTGTTGACGGAGGTGCCACATGGACCCCTCAACCTCCGTTTACGCTGACATACACCGACACGCTTCCTCCTTCATTGGGGACAACGCAGGCCTGTCTGCCCGTCGAGACATATTCCGACGACCTCTGGCCGTCAAACGGAGATCTTGATTTTCAGACTCCTCTCCCGCCGGGAACTCCACCGCCAACCTGGAGCAACGGCATGTCATACCAGTGGACCATGATATCCCGCCCCTCGGGTTCATCTTCTGCCCGGCTTGCACTGCCGGCTCTCGGCACTCAACAAGTCTACGAGACCGATGTGGATTGCGATATGCAGATTTCCTTCGGCCCGGGATTGCCGAGGACCGACGTCCACATGACCGGAGATGAGACCGTTCAGATCTCGCATTCCTCGGATAACGGGCAGGAACGCGACTACAACCAGGAGATGCTTTCCCTTACTCTTACGGGTAACCTCGGGAGCGTCGGAACAGTGATGCTGAGGGAGAGTCCGACGAAGCAATCGCTCGGTCGACGCACGGTTGCACCGAACGGCGGCGGATACAGAATCAGCAGTTTCTTTGATGTCTTTACGGAGATCAGTCTTGACGGCGGTACAACATGGTCGCCCTCGAACGACTCCGTCCGAATTGAACAGCAGCTTCTGGCTCCCCCCGCCCCATCGGGGGCGTTGAGTTCGTCCGGAGGGGGGCTATGGGCAAAGAGCAACGAGACGTGCGGGAACGGTTTGTTCGCCGACGGAACGCAGATGGCCCGTCTCGGATTCTTCAACGTGGCCAAGGGATTCGCTCTTCCTCCATCCGGCGACAGCGCGGTGACACAAACTTCGGCAAGCTGTCGGGCAACACTATCCCTCGATGGCGGGAATTCATTCTTCGATGTCTTCCTCGACGTTGACCTCGCGTTTCAGGTCACTGCCGCCGACAGCACTCCTACGGGGAACGTGTACTACCTTGAGGTCAAAAAGGACTCGACGAAAATTCACCTGCGCGAAAGTCCGACGTTATCACATCTGCGCCTGCGTGAGAGTCCCACACTGCCTTCGAAGGGCATGATTGTTGCGAGCGCCTCTTCCGGCAAGCCGGGCGCATCGACATGCAGCGCTTTCTTTGATATCTTTACCGAGATAAGCCTAGACGACGGGGCGACATGGTCGCCCTCGCCCTCCGCGATGCGAATAGAGCTCGATACTGCCGTGGCAGGTACCATCACCGGCAATAAATGGCTCGATGCAAACGGCAACGGCGTTCTCGATCCCGGTGAAACCGGTCTCGCGAACTGGAAGATCGCTCTACTTGACACAGCGGGTAACATCGTGGATACGGTACGCACTGATCTGTCGGGCAACTACTCCTTCACGAATGTGCCCGCGGGTACATACCGCGTTCAGGAAAACGGACAGCCCGGCTGGGTCCTAACAAGCGGTTTACCCGTGTACGGGTTCTCAACGGCTCCCGGCGATTCACTTTCGGCCGTTAACTTCGGCAACTTCCAGGCGCCGTCTCTTTCGGGCGTCACGTTCAATGATCATAATGGTAACGGCTCGCGCGACCCAGGCGAGCAGGGGTTGCAGGGTCAGGCGGTTGGCCTTGTCCCTAGCTGTAACCAGAACCCGGCAATCTCGGTGCACGTGCTCACCGGCTCGTTCGGCTTAAGATTGAATGGTCTTCCTCAGGGAACGCCAATCACTGGCACTACGGTCGGTTATACGTATGCAAAAAGAGCAGCCATCATGGATAATCAAAGGAAAGATGTGGCACCTCTCGCTCCGAAAGCAGGACGACATGTGAGTGACTATTCGAGCATCGGCAAGGGGTGGGACGGAACGGTCAAGGGCACTAAATTTGAGGACGGGGAGATCCCGACGCAGATGGATGCTCTTCGATCTCCATTCTACGTCCACTGTCCAGCTCGGCGGCAACCCGTACACAGTCACATTATCATCAAAGAAGGATTTTAAAGGACACGTAACGCTTATGAAGTTGTACGACGACGGAGACGGACGCATGGTTCCTTCCCCCTCGAGTCCAACAGTGTCGAGCTTCTTCGATGTTTTTTCTCGAGGTCGACCTGATGCCCATGTTGGGAGGCGGAGCATCCCCGTCTGGAGGAATGAGTCTATATGGTGAGATCGTACTCGCAGGCGACCTCGATGGAGACGCAGTAGACCCGCTCGAGACTGGGAAAATTTACAGGGGTGGTACGATAACACTTCTTGACTCAAACGGTATCGCGGCGGGACATCTCGACAGTCTGACGTTCGTCGTCGGCCTGCCCGCCTCAGGCGCGAATCCTGCAGTCACGCGGACGGACAGCACCGGTCAGTTCAGCTTCGCTACGATGTTTCCCGGGACATGGACGGTCAGTGAACAGACCGAGCCATGCTCAGACCCGACGACGACGGCTCCGTCGCGGATCACCGTCACGAGCGGCGCGGCGATTCCTCCCGTCAGTTTCGGCACCCGCGCACATGGTGGCACTCTATGCGTCACGAAGTACTACGACAGCAACCATAACGGGCAGCTCGATCCCGGTGAACTGCCGATGTCCGGAGTCACCTTCATCTTGACCGGTCAAAACCCGACCAACGCTTTCTCCGGCCAGACCGATATTAACGGCGCGGTCTGCTTCACGGGCTTGCCACCGGATTCGTACACACTGCACGAGAGCGTGCCCCCTGGATATGCCGTAAGCGCTCCACCCTCCGGGACTTTCAGCTTTTCGGTCTCGAACTGTGAATCGACGAGCGTGCAGTGGTTGAATTCAGCCGCCCGCACCGACACGACATTCCGCACAGCAACGATGCAGGATTGGGCCAACGCGCTCAAATCTGTAAAGTGCAAAGCGGATAAGGTGGACTTCGAATTCCTCGTCATTGCGCCCGGTCCGGCAACTGCGCCTATCACTGGTTTCACGCTCAATTTTGGTATGCAGAGCACGGGCGCTGTCTACTCGGACAGTCTTGAGCATGATACGCTTACTTCGTTTAACAATAAGACCGTCAGCTACACAGGATCAATCACTCCGGGTGAGACTCTGCGGGTCGTCGGAAGGGGTACCACTGGAACTCCGATAAAGCCAGCGGTAACATGGCTTACAACCCTGAAGGGGAAGCAGAAGAAGCTCACTTCAAAAGTGACGGTCTTCGTGCGCAATGCGCCTGGTCTGCCAATGCCGGCACTTTCCAACGTCGGAGACGACTTGACGTTGCTCCACGCATTTCCGATGACGATCGGCGCATCCTCCGGCGCGAAATCGGTGCTGATCGATAAGTGGTCGACGGCGTCGAAATCGCTAAATGACGGGAAGGGCTTGATGCACACCGGTCCGGCCAGCTGTCTGAGCGACCCGAAAATCTTCAAGAAGCAGATTAAGGGCCTGCCTCCGAAAACCTTCAGTGACAAGCTGTTCGCTGAAGTGCTTGGGCTGGGACTCAATCTGAAAGCCAGCTCGTTGGGAGAATTCCCGAGTGGATTAGGGTCGCTGATTTACAACGCTGCGGCGGATTCAGCCGACACGAGCAGTTCGTTCTTCAACGGCCAGACGATCGATTCGATTTACGCGCACGCCAACCTGTGGCTCACCTGCCCCGGCGGCACGTCGATGACGGGTGACGATGTGTACTTTGTCGTCCACAGACTTAACGGCGCGTTTGCCGACAGCGGTCGTGTGGACACCGTTAGCTGGAGCTGTAATCATCTCGAGCTGAAGGGTGTTCGCCAGCTGGGCGACGTGAGTTTCCTTACGGCAAATCCCGCCACTTTACAAGGGAATGCCGGTAAAGGGATAGTTCCGCTCGCGGTTCATCCGAAGGAATTCGCTCTGTACCAGAATTTCCCGAATCCCTTCAATCCGTCAACCACGATCCGTTTCGACGTGCCGAAGCAGTCGGTTGTAACCCTGACGATCTATAATATCCTCGGGCAGGAAGTTGCCACGTTGTTCGACCATCAGCTCATGGATGAGGGTCAGCACGAGCAGAGGTTCGACGCCTCGCGGCTCGCTTCCGGAGTTTACATTTACCGGATCGCGGCGCAGCCGGTTTCCGCAGACGTGAATTCGGTTGAAGCAGTTTACACAAGCGTCAAGAAGATGCTCTTGATGAAGTAACATTCAGCAACGTGCCAGCGTCACAAAAAGGTCGGTCCGCCTGTGGCGGGCCGGCTTTTTTTTGTTGCTCTCGCAGTAGGATCGCCGTAGGTTCGTTTGGTAGATGGACAGTGTGGCGAAGAGAGGTTGCGTCCCCGACAGGAACGACCTTTGTCGGTTTTCTTGCCATCCCGGTTGAAAGGCATGGTTGGTGGGCCTGCCTTCACGGGTTTCATCGTTAGCAGGTTATCAGCAGAACAAATGTGAGAAACTGAAAATCGGAGCGGCAGGCTAAACAACTCCCTGTGAACGGTGCGTAAGCGAAGAACAGCTCGTGACCCCGGCGCGAATCGAACGCGCAACCCTCAGCTTAGAAGGCTGATGCTCTATCCACTTGAGCTACGGGGCCAGTGTACATTTTCCCATCCTAACTCTTTCAGCTTATCCCGCTTGCACTTCGTTCCAGCGGGATTCTGAAAATCATTTCCACTCATCCTGAGAAGCGGATTCGTGGGTGATTTTCGAAGAAGGCTGATGCTCTATCCACTTGAGCTACGGGGCCAGTGTACATTTTCCCATCCTAACTCTTTCAGCTTATCCCGCTTGCACTTCGTTCCAGCGGGATTCTGAAAATCATTTCCACTCATCCTGAGAAGCGGATTCGTGGGTGATTTTCGAAGAAGGCTGATGCTCTATCCACTTGAGCTACGGGGCCAGTGTACATTTTCCCATCCTAACTCTTTCAGCTTATCCCGCTTGCACTTCGTTCCAGCGGGATTCTGAAAATCATTTCCACTCATCCTGAGAAGCGGATTCGTGGGTGATTTTCGAAGAAGGCTGATGCTCTATCCACTTGAGCTACGGGGCCAGTGTACATTTTCCCATCCTAACTCTTTCAGCTTATCCCGCTTGCACTTCGTTCCAGCGGGATTCTGAAAATCATTTCCACTCATCCTGAGAAGCGGATTCGTGGGTGATTTTCGAAGAAGGCTGATGCTCTATCCACTTGAGCTACGGGGCCAGTGTACATTTTCCCATCCTAACTCTTTCAGCTTATCCCGCTTGCACTTCGTTCCAGCGGGATTCTGAAAATCATTTCCACTCATCCTGAGAAGCGGATTCGTGGGTGATTTTCGAAGAAGGCTGATGCTCTATCCACTTGAGCTACGGGGCCGGCATCACAAATCCACCCAACCTCAAATTTACGAAATCTCCCCGACAACCTCAAAACCAACAAGCTAGCTTACGTCAACCTCGTTGGATAACTCACTCTCTCCCCCTTTTTGCCGCGGGAAATGCCTGCTCAGGACTCTCCCGACCGACCCGAGCCCGTCACAAATCCCTTGAAAGAAATTCCCTTTTTTGAAATGCACAGCGATGCTCTCGGCGATGCGATCCCACGTGCCGTCTTCAACCTTGCGATGTATCCCTTCATCGGCCACAATGTGAAACTTGCGCTCATTGAAAAGCAGAAGAATGAGCACTCCCGTCCGTTCTTTGGTGTGGTGCATCTTCAGACGATGGAACTCATGAACGGCAATCTCGTGAAGTGACATTTTGCGCTCGCGCCAATGACGGCGATGGCGTATGCACACCCGAATCTCTCCGCTTGTGTTTTTTTCCACCTCTCCGATCTTTGCGGCAATACCCGCGAGGTCCGCCTCCGAGAGATATTTTTTCAGGAAACCTTTGCTCATTGTCCGGATCCTTCCGCCCTACCAGCTTCCACTTGCGCCGCCGCCGCCAAATCCACCACCCCCACCACTGAACCCACCACCGCCGAAGCCGCCACCACCGAACCCACCGCCCCCGAAGCCGCCGCCAATCCATCCTCCGGTCGTGTTCCATCCGCCGCCGCCGACATGAAATCTCCGGCCGCCTCTCATGATACGCATAAGAGGACCGAAGACGATAAAGAAGAGGAAGACGAGAATTCTTACCAGGGGGTCGGATGTCCCGCGACGCCCGCTCCCGGCCGGGACGCCCTTGAACTCGCCTTTCGTCGCCATCATGATCGCGTCGATGCCCGCATTGATCCCCGCCTCAAAATCGCCTTCGCGGAATTGTGGTATCATGATGTTCCGAATGATCTGGTCCGATATCGCATCGGGGAGCACACCCTCCAAACCGTAACCGACCTCAATCCTCATCTGGCGATCTTCCTTCGAAATGATGACGAGGACTCCGTTGTCTCTTCCCTTTTTCCCGAATTTATTCTTCTCGGCAACCTGCATCGAATAGTCCTCAAGGCTCTCCCCGCCGAGCGAGGGAATCATCACAACAACAACCTGGTTGGATGTCTGCGCTTCGAATTGCTGCAATTTGTCCTCGAGAGACTGTACGGCAGATTCTGAAAGAGTGCCCGTCTGGTCGGTGATCCGGCGATGAATCTCAACGACCGGCGGTGTCTGGGCGTGGACTGCCAGACAAGAGAGAACAAAAGTCCCGAGAACGAGAAGAGAGAATATTCTCATGCTGCGGATGCCCGCGCTAGAATTTTACCTTCGGAGCTTTATCGGCGCCTGGCTCAGCCTGGAAGTATGCCTTCTGTCCGAACCCGAACATGCCTGCAAGAACCGAGGCTGGGAACGTCCGAACTTTCACGTTGTAATCCTGAATCACTTCATTGAACCGCCTTCGCTCGACGGCTATCCGGTTTTCGGTGCCTTCAAGCTGGGCCTGCAATTGAAGAAAATTTTCATTGGCTTTCAACGTGGGATAATTCTCCGCGACCGCAAGCAGCCGGGAGAGAGCGGGAGCTCATGCCGGCCTGTGCTTCCTGAAATTTCTGAAACATCTGCGGGTTGTTGAGAATATCCGGGGTCACCTGGAGCTTTCCAACACTTGAACGCGCCTCGGCGACCTCCTCGAAGACCGAGCTCTCATGCGTGGCATATCCCTTCACGGTCTCTACAAGGTTTGGAATCAGGTCCGACCGGCGCTGGTACTGATTCTGAACCTGTCCCCAGGCCTGTTTCGTCCCTTCGTCAAGAGCCACAAGCGAGTTGTAGATTCCAGTTCCCCAGGCGATGATGCCGATTGCAAAAAGGACGATGACCCCCAGGACTGCAAGCACGATGATTGTCGTTTTACTCATGTTCATATACCCTTCCAAAAAAGTTAGTATTATGATCTCCGCGTGACAATATCAGAATCCACACAAAGAAAGTCAAGAAAACAAAAGCGGCAATTCTTCTCAGAACCGCCGCTTACACAATTGCGAACAAAGCGTTGTCGGAAAATTCAACCGGGCCGATCGCTCCGTTCTTGTATCCAATCTTGGAGCTACGTCGGCTGCTGGGGCGGCGTGGCAACGGCCTCCTGTGAAGGCCGGGGCTTGTCCTTCTTCCGGAACATAATACCGAACGGCACGATGACACAATATCCAAGAACCAGGAGAACCGGAGCCAGGACCAGAGGAACGAATCCTTCCACCTTATTCTCCGAGAGAGCAACGTAACCCAGGATGATCACGAGAACACCCACCCCGAGTATAATGAAATTCTCCCGCTCGAGCGGAAAAATGTCATCCAGCTTGCCTTTCTTGGTCTGTTTCGCTTTCTCAACCTTTTTCATAATCACCTTTCAATTTCACAGACAATGTAACGAAAATCGGCACAAAAACAAAGGACCGCTGATTACGCTGATGTAAATGATACGTTCAGACAGGGCGTGTGATCGAAATGGCCCGGTTTTGCTGAAGCACTAACGTCGAAAAAAAATCTAACCACTAAGACACGAAGAAACACGAAGCGCAAGAATGGTCACTGCCATTTCTCTTTGCGACCTCTGCGAATCCTATTATCTGCGTCTTCTGCGTTAAATCTTTTAGCAACAGCCAATTCCTATTTTGTCTTGATGAATTTCAGGGCCGCCGAATTCATGCAGTAGCGTAATCCGGTCGGTTTCGGACCGTCATCAAAAACATGACCGAGGTGAGATTCGCATCGACTGCAGAGCACTTCGGTTCGCATCATGAACAGGCTTGAATCCGATACTGTCTCAATGCTATCCGGCGAGATGGGCGCCCAGAAGCTTGGCCAGCCCGTTCCCGATTCGAATTTTGTATCGGATGTGAACAACTGCTGTCCGCATGCAGCGCAAACGTACGTCCCTTCGTCGTGATTGTTCCAGTATTCGCCGGTGAATGGGCGCTCTGTTCCCTTCTCCCTCGCTACATAATATGCCATGGGCGAAAGTTCTTTCTTCCATTCATCCTCCGTCTTGACGACTTTCTTCGCCATCTTGTTTCCTTTCTGTTCCACCGAGTCACTCCTCATGGCAGACCGAGAGCCTGAGGAATCACCGGCTTTCCCCGAATGGCAGGCCGCCAGAACACCGGATGCGAGAAATAGTATGAAAACGATACGTTGCTTCATGTTAATATGTCCTTCACAAACATAATAACAATTTATCCGTCAGTTAGTGCCCGCGGCTGCGGGATTTCTTCCAGCCGTATTTCCCCAAATCAATTCTACCACGTTGGAATTCAATCCCATCGTTTTCAAGAAGTTCTTTCTGCCGTTGATATGAATGTCCGCTTTTGGGAAAAGAAATCATCCCCCGGGCATTGACCACCCTGTGCCATGGGACATCGATGTTAAGGGGGAGATTGTGGAGAGCATAACCGACGAGGCGGGCCTGGCCCGGGAAGCCGGATAACCGGGCGATCTGACCGTACGTCGCGACCTTGCCTTTGGGGATCTTGCTAACGGTTTGCCAGATGAGATGATACGATGAATCGGTACTGGTCGAGCGAATGTTCCTATTGCCAGACAATGCTCATGAATTCCATTTGTTTCGGAAACAGCTCTTCTTCCTGTGCGGTCGAAATGTCAATGACGCGCATGGAACCATGGGTTGTCTGCAGCCTGCCGGAAGTGACGGTCTGTGATTCCGGCCAGCAAAGAAAATGTGTGCTGTCGACCCATCCCAAAAGTTTCCGGTCGCCGAATTGCCGCTGAAGTTTTCCGTCGGTGCTGAACGCAAGAATGGAGTCGCCTACTGTTGAAGCGATCCACTGATTATCCGGAGAGATGGCTCCGTTAGATGGCTCATAATCATCCTCCTTGCCTTTATTGTGATATCGCACATACTCATCATACAGCAGCACCCGCTTTTGAAGCTTTGTGTCATATAGAATCAAGAGGTTATCAGTATAGTTAGAACCACCGCAGCATGTTTCGTCATCGTTCGTGTAGAGGATAAGCCGGTCGTCGATTGAAGCATCCAGGAATAACTCGATTTGAGAATCGACCAGCTGATATTGGCCGGTCCGCAAATCCAGCCTGCACAAATTTCGATGAGTGGAATGGAGTTGTCCCGAAATAAAGTCATGTGTATAGACCACGGATGGCATGTGTAGTGAAAAATGGATAACCTCCCTGATATACTCTTCACCGGCTCCCATCCCATTGGATTCAAGCGTATCATCTATTACGTAATGAAGCGATGCTTCACCAAAGCGTAGAGCAGATATCCGTTGATGATTGAGGCCAATCCCAGGCCATGAATCAACATACTCATAGAAGCAATTATCGTACATGACAATAGATTTGCCGTCGGGAGACAGAATGGGCGTGGGGATATGGCTTGCCATTCTGTAGGTAGTACCGTCGCCACTCATGCTTTCGACTTCCCTTTCCTTAAGCGATGGATGCTTAGTGAATGCCCTCCCGTCCCACACCATGATGCTTCCGTTATATGTGCTATCGCCATATCCAGTCCATGCATTATCGAGAGCGACATACACTGCATTACCAATGGGAGCCACTTGAACGTGCTCATATTCATGTTTTGACCCACAAGTGTACTTGAAAACTTCCTTCTTTTCCCTTGAACTCCAGTCATACGCGAACACGTGATGGATGCCTGCTGAGTCCTTTATCTGGATCATGACATATGCGTGCAGATTCGGGGAAGAGGGTTCGATAGGGTATGGGTCATCATAAAACACGCGCTTCTCACCTTCTTGAGCCAGAAGTGATTCTCCTGCCAAACCCAAGCCCAGAACTGTAAGAGCAATGGCACAGAATCGTTGGCGCGCCATGATCGGTCTAGCAGCCTTGGTTCGGTTCAAAGGATCAACTCCTCTCTCTCCAGTAGTTCGGACGACGATGGAGATGCATTACCGCGAGCACAACGATGACATCGGCAGTGACAGCATAGACAATCGCAAATGGAAATCGGCGAAGAAGATACCTCCTCGCCTTCGAAGTGAGAACTGGCCAGCGGTCGGGGGCTTCCGCAATCCCCGCAAGGGCTCTTTCTACCTCATCTAAAAACGAAACTCCCAACTTTGGGGCGTGAGCCTCATAAAACTTCGCAGCGGCTAACAACTCCGCTTCAGCTTCAGGATGAAATGCGACATTTTTCACTTCAGTTTCGCGCGCGCGTCGCGCAAGACTCTTTTCGCGGATTTCGTCCCGACCTTGGCTTCCACGATCTCGTTATAACGCCGTTCGGTCTCTCGAATCCACAAAACCTCCGCGTCATCGTCTACACTCTCGTCGAGACTGGCGATCAGCTTCTCGGCAAGCAGTGCACGCTCGGATGAAGGCAATCCGAGGAGCTTCACGGCAACCTCTTTTACAGCAGGGGACATGATCGATATTCTCCTTCCTTTAGGGTAATATACTGAGGGGGCGGTTCTCCTGCAACTGAGCATGCCACACGTACGAAGAATGTCCCATATTCGCGATTCTTCACACAATCTTCACCAGGAAGTAATTCTTCCCGCCCTTCCTCAGAACGATGAACTTGCCCCGATTGGCGTCCTTGATGGTGACCTGCTTCTTCACGTCAACGATGCGCTTGTTGTTGAGATAGATTCCGCCGGATTCGATTGCGCGACGGGCATCCCCCCTCGATTTGGCCGCTCCTGTTTTTTCGACGAGTTGAACCAAACTGAATCCCTCACCCCCGAGGTCGACCTTCGGAAAATCGATGGAGGGCACATCGCTGAAAATATCCATGAGTTCCTTCTCATCGACATCGGTAATCTCTCCACCAAAGAAAATCTTAGACGCTTTCATGGCTTGTGCGATTGCAGTTTCACCGTGTACTCTTCTCGTTACTTCCTGCGCCAGCATTGCCTGAGCCTCGCGCTTCTCCGGCGCCGTTTCGACCACATGCTGGAACTCGTCAATTCTCTCGTGCCCGAGAAGAGTGAATAATTTCAGGTACTGGATTACATCTCGGTCGTCCGTATTATACCAGAACTGATAAAACCTGTACGCCAACGTCAGAGAAGAATCGAGCCAGACCGTGCCGCTTTCCGTCTTGCCAAACTTGACTCCCGAGGATGTCGTTATCAGCGGGAACACGATCCCGTGAGCTTCCGCGCCGCGCAACCGGCGAATAAGGTCGATGCCCGAAACAATGTTCCCCCACTGGTCGCTTCCCCCCATCTGGAGCGTGCAGTTATAACTCTGGTTCAACTGGAGAAAATCGTACGACTGTAAGAGAACATAGCTGAATTCCGTGAACGACATACCCTGCTCCTGCTCGATCCGGGATTTTACCGACTCTTTCGCGAGCATCTCGTTGACGGAGAAATATTTTCCCACATCGCGGAGAAAATCCATAAACGAAAGCTGTGACAGCCAATCAGCGTTGTCGACAATTCTCGCGGGATTTATCTTTGCATTGAAATCGAGGAATTGCATTAGCTGGCGGCGGATCCCATCAAGGTTGTGCTTGATTTCGTCCTTCGACAGTAGTTTACGTTCTTGCGTCTTGCCACTCGGGTCGCCGACCATCCCCGTCCCGCCGCCCGCGACTGCAATCGGAGAATGTCCATAGCGCTGGAGATGGACAAGTCCCATGATAGGCAGCAGCGACCCGACGTGCAAACTCGGCGCGCTCGGATCGAATCCGATGTAGCCGGTGACTTTGTTTTCGGCGAGATGCTTCTCCGCTCCCTGCGTTGCAGAGTGAAGAAAGCCGCGCCATTTGAGTTCGTTAAAAAAGGTATTCATTCTATTCCTTTCATTTCTCTGAGACCCTCACCTTGTCACTCCGTGACATCCCTCTCCCATTGGGAGAGGGAGCGAGGGTGAGGGTCATTCCCATTCTATCGTTGATGGTGGTTTGGAGCTGATATCGTAAACAACACGGTTGACACCCCGCACCTCGTTGACGATCCGATTCGAAATGCGTCCGAGTACGTCGTGCGGGATAGGCGACCAATCTGCCGTCATCCCGTCGAGACTCGTCACCGCGCGCAGCGCAACCACGTTCTCGTATGTTCGCTCATCACCCATGACGCCGACCGATTGAACGGGAAGCAGGACGGCAAATGCCTGCCATATCGTCTCATAAAGTCCGGCTTTGCGAATTTCATCGATGAAAATTTCGTCCACATCCCGCAAGACTGCCAGTTTCTCCTTCGTCACATCACTCATAATGCGCACGGCCAGTCCCGGACCCGGGAATGGATGACGGCCTATGAATTCTTCCGGCAATCCGAGCGCGCGCCCGACAGCCCGGACCTCATCCTTGAACAACTCCCGGAACGGCTCGAGCAGTTTGAGGTTCATTTTCTCGGGCAAACCTCCGACGTTGTGATGCGACTTTATCGTGGCGGATGGACCGCGGAACGAGACTGATTCGATGACATCAGGATACAACGTCCCCTGCGCGAGGAAGCCCACATTCCCTATTTTCTTCGCCTCACTTTCGAATACTTCGATAAATGTATTCCCGACAACCTTCCGTTTCTGCTCCGGGTCCGATACTCCGCGCAATCTTCCGAGAAAAGTGTCTGTCGCGTCCACATAGTCAAGATTGAAATGATATGTATCGCGATACAATTTGACTACCTTCTCGCTCTCGTTCTTCCTCATCAGGCCATTGTTGATGTGGATGCAATGCAACCGGTTTCCCATCGCCTTGTGCAGCAGGACAGCGAGCACCGAGGAATCGACGCCGCCGCTGAGGGCACAGATGACGTTCATGTTTCCGGCCTTCGCCTGAATTTCAGCAAGAGACCGTTCGATGAACGAACCGGCATTCCAGTCTCCAGCGCATCCGCAGATCGAGAACACGAAGTTGCGTAGTATTTCCTTGCCCTTCACGGTGTGAACGACTTCAGGATGGAATTGCACTCCGTACATTTTCTTGTCTTTGTTCCGGATTGCGCAAATCGGCGAATTGCTCGAGTGCGCGATGTGCTCGAATCCGCGGGGCATGGCCTTCAAAGCATCGCCATGGCTCATCCACACATTCGTTGTAGCACCGATCCCCGAGAATAAATCCGAATTATCAGTGATTTCAACTTCGGCCAGCCCGAACTCCCGCCGGGCCGAACGGTCAACCTCGCCGCCAAGTTGATAGGCAAACACTTGCAATCCATAGCAGATGCCAAGGATCGGAATCCCGAGATCGAACAGTTTAGGATCGGGAAGCGGAGCATCCTTCGAGTAAACGCTCGAGGGTCCACCGGACAAAATAATGCCTCTCGGCTGGAGTTTCGAGATTTGCCCAATGGGAAGGTCGAATGGGTGAAGCTCGGAATACACTCCGAGCTCACGCACCCTCCGGGCGATGAGCTGCGAATACTGCGCGCCAAAATTGAGGACAAGAACTAGGTCAGGATGTTGCAAAGATAGTTCGTTAGTTAAATAGTTTTGTTAGTTTGTTAGTTCGTTTCATCCGTTAAATTCGTTGTCTAGTTTCATCCGATTCATCCGTTTAATTCGTTGTTATCGTTGGTTTCGTTAGTTCCGTTGTTACTTGTTCTTGGTTGTTGGTTCGTGGTTCTTTGTTACTTGTTCTTGGTCATTTGTCATTGGTTCCTGGTTGGTGCTTTTAGCGATTGGCCTTTGGCTTTTAGCTTAAGAAAAATACGAAAAACTTTGGCCGGAGCCAAACGAACCATCTCAGGGTTGCTGCGCAGAAGGTTACCTTCTGCAACGTCATTCCCACGCAGAAGGTAACCTTCATCCATGAAAAAGGCGCTGGAGACCACTTGCTCCAGCGCCTCGAAACCGCGCTACGACCTTCAAGGGTTTCATCCTCCACGCTCCTTTGCATACTCTTCCACCGGCGGGCAGGAACAAACCAGGTTGCGGTCTCCATAGGCGCTGTTGGCGCGTCCGACGGACGGCCAGAACTTATGGGAACGTGTCCACGGCGCAGGGTAGGCCGCTTTCTCGCGCGGGTACGGGAAATTCCATGTGTCGCTGGCGACCATATCCGCAGTATGGGGCGAATTCTTCAGGACGTTGTTTTCCCGATCCGCCCTACCGTCGATGATTTCCCTCACTTCGGCATGGATCGAGATCATGGCATCGCAGAACCTGTCGAGTTCTTCCTTCGATTCGCTTTCTGTCGGCTCGATCATGAGCGTGCCATGAACCGGAAACGACGTTGTCGGTGCATGAAATCCGTAGTCCATCAATCGCTTTGCGACATCTTCAACCTCAATCCCCGCTTGCTCCTTCATATCGCGCATGTCGGCAAGGAACTCGTGGGCGACGCGGCCGTTGATACCAGTGTAGAGCGTCGGGAAATGTTTCTCCAGCCGCTTTGCCATATAATTTGCGTTGAGGATGGCGATCTTCGTGGCGTCCGTCAATCCGCGTGCTCCCATCATCCGGATATACGCCCATGAGATGACCAGTATGCTCGCGCTGCCACATGGAGCTGCCGAAACCGTACCCAGACTTTTCTCCCCCCCGGTCGGTACAACTGGATGTGAAGGAAGGAAGCGGGCAAGTTTCTCTGTTACACAAATTGGCCCCATCCCAGGCCCACCGCCGCCATGTGGGATGGCGAATGTCTTGTGGAGATTGATATGGCAAACATCGGCGCCGAACACCGCCGGTCGGCACAATCCAACCTGTGCATTCATGTTGGCGCCGTCCATGTACACTAAACCGCCGTGCTTGTGAATGATCTTACAGATCTCAGTAATCCCTTCTTCAAATACTCCGTGCGTCGAAGGATACGTGACCATGATCGCCGCGAGTCGATCTTTGTGCAATTGGGCTTTCTCCTCAAGGTCATGAATGTCGATCGAACCGTCGTCTGTGGCGCGCACGACCACGACTTCCATCCCCGCCATGACCGCGCTGGCGGGATTCGTGCCATGGGCGGATGACGGGATGAGACACACATTCCGGTGCAATTGACCCCGATCTTCATGGTAGGCACGAATGACGAGAAGTCCCGTGTATTCCCCTGCTGCCCCTGAATTCGGTTGTAGCGAAACCGCAGCGAACCCGGTAATCTCTTTCAACATTGACCCGAGCTGCCGGAACAATTCCTGATACCCCAGGGCCTGTGCCGTCGGAATGAATGGATGTAGTTTGGAAAACTCCCTCCAGCTGACCGGATAAAGCTCCGTGGTAGCGTTCAATTTCATCGTGCACGAACCCAGCGGAATCATGCTCGAAGTCAGGGACAGGTCTTTTCTTTCCAATGCATGAATGTATCGCAGCATTTCGGTTTCTGAATGATGGGTGTTGAATACCGGATGCTGGAGAAACCGAGAAGTGCGCTTGAGCTTTCCCTGGTAACCCGGGGTTTCGTCTTTCGCGATCGCTGCCGCATCGAAGCCGGGGGCCTTGTCGAGCGCGAAGAGTTTCAGCAACAAATCGACTTCCTCGACGGTAGAAACTTCATCAAGAGAAATCCCAAACGAGCCGTTGTCGTAATACCTTATATTAATCTGCTTCGAGTTTATTTGTGTGGTAAGCTTTTGGCGTCGGCCCGCGTCAGCTGCCACATGGAGAGTATCGAAAAAGTCATCATTTAGGATGGAGTACCCGAGCTGCCGCAAACCCTTTGCCAAAACCTTGGTTAGATTGTGGACGCGTTCCGCGATAGCTGCGAGACCGTGCGGGCCATGGTAGACGGCATACATGCCTGCCATAACGGCGAGGAGAACTTGAGCCGTGCAGATGTTCGATGTCGCCTTTTCACGGCGGATATGTTGCTCACGGGTTTGGAGCACCATCCGGAGCGCGCTGTGACCCCGGGGATCGATGGATACGCCGATTATCCGGCCCGGCATGCTTCGCTTGAACTCCTCTTTGGTCGCGAAAAATGCCGCGTGAGGGCCGCCATATCCGAGCGGAACACCGAACCTCTGGGAGTTGCCGACCGAGGCATCCGCGCCAAATTCCCCCGGAGGAGTCAGAAGGGTCAGACTCAGAAGATCGGCCGCCACGACCACCTTCGCCCCTGAGGCATGCGCCCGATCGCAGAAGGATCGGTAATCGTTTACCGCACCATCGGTCGACGGATACTGGACAAGGGCACCAAAAACCTTGTCGGAAAATTCAAAGTTGGCATGCTTGCCCAACACAACCTTGATTCCGAGGGCCTTCGCACGCGTTATCACCACTGCAATCGTCTGCGGATGGCAATCGTCTGCGACGAAGAATACACCGCCTTCAGGATGACCTTTCAGGCTGAAAAACATCAACATGGCTTCGGCTGCGGCGGTGGCTTCATCCAGCAGAGAGGCGTTCGCGATATTGAGTCCGGTAAGGTCAATGATCATCGTCTGGAAATTGAGCAGCGCTTCAAGTCGTCCCTGGGCGATTTCGGCCTGGTATGGTGTGTACTGGGTGTACCACCCGGCGTTTTCAAAAATATTTCGTTGGATTACAGTCGGGGTGATGGTATCGTAGTACCCCATGCCGATCAAGGACCGGTAGACCCGGTTCTTCGATGCCATCGAGGCCAGCTCATTGAGCGTTTCTTGCTCGCTCCGCGGAGGTGGAAGTGACATAGCTGTGCCAGTACGGATTGCTTTCGGAACCACGCTCTCGATGAACTCATCAAGCGTTTTTGCGCCCACAACATTCAGCATCTCCTTCACTTCTTGTTCATCGGGGCCGATGTGGCGGCGTACAAAGGAATCTGTTTGAGAAAGGTTTATGGACATAAAAATAGGTTCGAGGTTAGAGGTTCGAGGTTAGGGAATAAAAGCCAAGGTTCTGAAGATTGAGAAAATTCCTGTACAAAAAGATACAAACTCACGCTCACCAACCGTCATCATTGGACGATTGGCGATAACAACCAACCGACATCCAGGGGTACTATTTCCCGATTAACTCGCGATAGTGCTTTGCGTCGAGGAGGCTATTGAGCTCCGCGGGATTCCTAATGGAGATTTTAACCATCCAGCCCTTGTCATACGGCAGCTTATTCACGAGGTCGGGCGATTTTTCCAGCACCGGGTTCACTTCGACAACTTCACCCGAAACAGGGGCGTAGATATCGGAAACAGCTTTCACAGCTTCAATCGTGCCCAGGCTCTCGCCCTGTTTGAACTGTTTTCCTTTCGCGGGAAGTTCCACGAAGACAACGTCTCCGAGCTCGCCCTGTGCATAGTCGGTAATGCCGACCACACCCGCGGCTCCTTCGGGCCGAATCCACTCGTGTTCTTTCGTATACTTCAGGTTCTCAGGAAAAGTCATAATGCCACCTTTCAAAGATTAGTCGTGGAGGATTGTTTTATCGATGTAACTCGTATCGTACTCGCCGCTCCGGAACCTTTCGTCCTGCATGACGCGCCGGTGGAAGGGAACCGTTGTCGCCACACCCTCAACGGTAAACTCCTCGAGTGCGGTGGACATCTTCGTGATTGCTTCCTCGCGCGTCGGAGCGTGGACGATGAGCTTCGCTATGAGGGAATCGTAAAACGGCGGAATGCGATATCCGGTGTAACAATGCGTATCCACTCTCACACCAAACCCGCCGGGGAGATGGAAACTCGTGATTTCGCCGGGAGAAGGACGGAAAGCCTGGTCGGGGTCTTCGGCATTGATCCGGCATTCAATCGCATGGCCGTGCGGTTTGTATTCTTTCTTGCGCAAACGTTCGTGTGCGGCTATCTGAATCTGCATCTTGATAAGATCCATTCCGGTGACCAGCTCAGTGACGGGGTGCTCGACCTGGATGCGGGTGTTCATTTCCATGAAGTAATAGTTCCTGTTCCCGTCCACAAGAAATTCTATCGTTCCGGCGCCTTCATATTTCACACCTTTGGCTCCCTTGACTGCTGCGGCACCCATTTTCTCCCGGAGCTCGGGCGTCACAATCGGTGACGGAGACTCTTCCACCAGCTTTTGATGCCGCCGCTGGATTGTGCAATCACGTTCATTCAAATGTATGACGTTACCAAACTCATCGCCGAGCACCTGTATCTCGATATGCCGCGGCTGCATAACGAGTTTTTCGACGTACACGCTGGGGTTTCCGAACGCTGCTTCGGCTTCATTGCTTGCCATCTGGAAGGAGTTATCAAATTCCGCCGCTGTCTGAACAACACGCATGCCTTTTCCGCCACCTCCGGCAGACGCCTTGATCATAACAGGAAAACCGATCGCTTCCGCGACATCACGTCCTTCTTTCGAATTTTTCACAATCCCGTCGCTCCCGGGTATCACCGGGACCCCGGCTTTCTTCATCGTGTCTTTTGCGAATGCCTTATCCCCCATCGCCGTTATTGCCTCCGGAGACGGACCGATAAATTTTAATCCTTGAGAGTGACAGATCTCGGCAAATTGCGAATTCTCCGCGAGGAATCCATATCCAGGATGGATGGCATCGGCATTCGTGATTTCGGCGGCAGAGATGATGCGGGGAATGTTAAGATAACTTTCCTTACTCGCAGGAGGTCCAATACACACCGCTTCATCGGCAAATTTTACGTGGAGGGAATAACGATCGGCCTCGGAATAAACCGCAACTGTTTTTATCCCCAGATCCCGGCAGACCCGGGTAATCCGGAGAGCGATTTCTCCCCTGTTGGCAATAAGGACCTTCTTAAACAAATGCGCCCCCGCATTCGACCGGAAATCTGAGCACTCCGCGCTCGCCCATCTTATGCCGGCTCTATGAAGAACAACGTCTGGTTGTATTCCACCGGCTGCCCGTTTTCAACTCCGATCTTCACGACCCGACCTGCAACGTCGCACTCAATCTCATTCATGAGTTTCATCGCTTCGATGATGCAGAGGACAGTTCCGGCCTGCACAGCCTGCCCGACCTGGATGTAGGGATCGGCGTCGGGAGCGGGTGCGCGGTAAAATGTTCCGACGATCGGCGATTTGACTTCATGGTACTTCACCTCCGGCTTTGCAGGAACCGCTGACTGGGCTGCCTCCACATCATGTCCTGAATGTTGCGGCTGGGTCAAGGGTTGTGCGACTTGTGACGGATAGGCAACCCCAGAGCCAACGCTGTTTCTCGAAATCCGAATCTTGATCCCCTCTTCTTCGACTTCGATTTCGTCAACCTTGCTTTGCTCCAGGAGACGAATTAATTTCTTGAGATAGCCAAGTTCCATAGTTGTTCCATCAAGTGGTTAAACTGTTACTAAAGAACAGAACGAAACCGCTTACGCGGCAGTGACACGCTCAAGATAATCGCCCGACCGCGTATCAACCTTAATGATATCTCCTTCATTGATGAAAAGGGGAACGTTCACCATCGCGCCGGATTCGACCTTCGCGGGTTTTTGTGCCCCCGTTGCAGTATCGCCCTTCACGCCCGGACCGGTTTCAACGACTTTCAAATCAACCTTATCGGGGAGGTCGAGAGCAATGATATCGCTCCCATGGAACAGGATTTTTACGCCCTGGCCTTCTCTCAGGAAGCGCGCCTTGCCGCCGAGAGTAACCTCCTGCACCGTTAACTGGTCGTACGTCTCTGTATCCATGAACACGTATCCCGAACCGTCATGATAGAGAAATTGAAAATCCTTTGTCTCAAGTCGAACAACGTCAACAGACTCCCCTGCACGGAATCGCGTCTCGACAACTTTTCCCGACCTTAAACTCTTGAGTTTCGCGCGAACAAATGCGCGCCAATTGCCCGGATTCACATGCTGAAATTCAACAATCGTCCACAACTCACCATCGATGCGGATGGCCATCCCACTACGAAAATCTGAAGTTGTTGCCATAAATCTCCAAAGGATTGAACAAAATAGCAGTCTTTAACCAACAGGTGGCGGAAAAAGATAGGAAGAAATCGACTGAAAGTCAAGGGAACCAAAAACCCTGTACTCCCCCTAATTCCGGTGGCTGTCATTGCATTTCGCGCTAAAAATGACTAAAATAGTCACATCAATCTGGAAGAAGAATGAAATTGAATCTGTTCATGCTGGCGGTCGTTGGTGCGGTTCTCTGCTCCTGCTCGAAGAAACAGGCAGGGGGAGAAGTGATGGCCGAGGATGCATTTGTGAAGTTCTATGCCGACAAGCTCGTAATGAAGGAAGAGAGTGTGCTCCTCCATCCGGATTCATCCACCATGCAGCGTCGCATGGACAGCCTGTACCAGGTTTACCACACCACACCGGCGCAGATTCAAGCCACGGTTTCGGATTACAGAACCGATGTGATGAGATGGAAGGATTTCTACCAAAAACTCGAATGGAGGCTCGATACTCTCCAACGGCAGGCTTCAAAACGCTGATAGGAATGATGCGTCAGGACGGGGCGCATGATCAGTTCAGCTCTATTCCCTGTGCGACCTCTGCGTTAAATCCTTCAACCACAAAGGCACAAAGGGCACGAAGTGTAAGAACAACTATGAGCCATTCCCTCTGCGGACTCTGCGAATCTTTTCTCTGCGGTCTTTGCGTTAAAAGCTTCTCACCACGGCCCTGCCGTTAACCTCTGATATTAGTGGCTCTTCTTGAGAGTGAACTTGAAGGTTGTTCCCTTCCCCAACTCGCTCTCGAACCATATCTTCCCCCCGTGTGCCACCACTATCTCTTTGCAAATCCACAACCCCAGTCCCGAGCCTGTCATCTTGCTCGCTTCCCCCTCGTTTACACGGGAGAATTTCTGGAAAAGCTTGTCCTTCTGTTCCGGAGATATCCCGAGACCTTCATCTTTGACACATACCAGAATATCCTCCTCCGGGACATCCTGCGCAGTGACGGTGACGGTACCCCCGCGCGGTGAGTATTTCACCGCATTGATCACGAGGTTCTGGATAACCTGCCGGAGCTTTATCTGGTCACCCTTGATGTAGGTGGCGTTGAAATCGACTTTATACTCAAGCTTGTGACGCGGCGAATGCTGTACCTGCGCTATTGCATCCTGGATAAGTCGCTCAACGTTCACGATCTTGAAGGAGTATTCGATCTGGCCTGATTCGATTCGGGAGATCGATAGTGTATCGTCCGCGAGCTTGCTCAAACGCTGGGCCTGGTCGACAATCAGCCGGACCTGGTCTCTCACGCGCGGATTCTTCTGGATGTCTTCGCTCTTGAGCACAAATTTTCCGGAGAGCATGATGTTCGCGATGGGCGTGCGAAAGTCATGGGAAACGATGCTGAGAAACTCCGACTTCACCTTATCCATGTCCGTGAGTTTGACGTTCACCCTCTTGATCTCGTCATACAATTTGGCATTCTTCATGGCGTTGCCGATCTGGTCGCAGACGGTCTCCAGGACGATGGCATCCGTTTCATCGAATGCATAGAGTTTCGTATCCTCAACGTTGAGGACGCCCACCACCTCGGAATCGATTTTGATGGGCAGAGCGAGCTCCGAGTTAGTTACGTGCGAGCCGGTTGCCTGGAACCGGGGCTCTATCGAAACGTCGTTGGCCGTCATCCTCTCTCCGGATGATGCAACACTCCCGACGATACCGCGGTCAAGCGGTTGCCGGTATTTGTGAGGAACAACGTCGGCGAAATTGCCCGCATGCGCTTCGAGAATCAAATCACTTTTGTCCTCTGAAAACAGGAAGATCGTGACGTCGAAATAGTCGAAACCCTTCTGGATGGATTCAGCGGCAACGCCCAGCAACTCTTCAAGATTCAATTTGGAGGTAACACGCCGGGTGATGGCATTGATCGACTCAATTTGAGTCATCCGGCGGCGCGTATTATCAAGAAGCGTCAAATTCCTGAGCGATGTCGCGAGATAGAGGGCAAAGAGCTGGGCGATACCGATATCCTCCTCGGTGAAAACCCCCGGACCCGAGCAACCGAATGCCAGAAAGCCCACCGCATCGGTGCCTGCACGCATCGGGACGGTCAGCAGTGTCCGAATCCCCGCCTTCCGTATCCTGCTCTCAACGTCACTGCCCGCCGACGGTCCCGGTCGAAGTTCCAGAATCACCGGGGATTGATTGTCGTTTGCCCAGCCGAAGAAACTTTCTTCAACGCTCATGTGATTCTTGTTCACTCCGGCTGCATCGGCAGCAGGCGAAAGCGCATGGAGAACGAAATGTGTCTGTCCTCGATTCAAGATTCCGGCTAAACAGAGGTCAAAGGTCAAAAGCAGGCGTGCTTTTTGCCGAACTACATTCAGTATCTGCTCACTGCCCGGAGCGAAATCGAATCGCAGGACAATTTCATGGAGCATGTAAATGCGGCGGATCGCCTCAAGCGCTTCTCCTGATTGGCCGCCGAGCTCACGGCCGGTGGAGGGCTCGTTCATCTGGTTTTTTTTCGTAGGTTCTTTCACGGATGTCTTTTCTAAAATACGGAGTCAGTTATTTTTTCACAGCACCGAGAATCACCGGATGCTCCTCCTGTTTCCGCAAAACATTCAACAACTTGTCCGCGCCTTTTTTGGCGGCCACGATCACCAAGCCTATTCCCAGGTTGAACGTGCGCCGCATGTCATCCTCAGAAACCTCGCCAAGCTTTTGGATCAGCCTGAAAATGGGCGGGCGCTCCCAGCTTTGCCAGTCGATGTTGACATGAAGGGGTTTGGGAATCACGCGCGAAGTATTCCCTGCGATACCCCCGCCGGTGATGTGAGCGAACGCATGGGCGGCAGGCAGGTCCTTCACCGATTGGATTGCTTTCAGATATGAGCGATGACCCGCCAGGAGTACGTCCCCCAGCGTCGCCCCTAGTTCATCTACAAAATCGTCAACCTCATACCTCTCGAAGAGCACGGCGCGAGCGAGAGAGTATCCATTCGTGTGCAATCCCTTTGAAGGAAGTCCGATGAGAATATCGCCATTCTTCACCTTCGTTCCATCGAACATGTTCCTCCTGTCGACGACACCCACGATGGTCCCCACGAGGTCGTACTCATGTTCCCGATAGAATCCTGGCATTTCCGCCGTTTCACCCCCGACCAGCGAACAGGAGTTCTCCTTGCATCCCTTCACCATCCCGGTGATGACCTGTTCAGCCACCAGGGGATTCAATTTGCCCATTCCGATATAATCCAGAAAGAAAAGGGGCATGGCGCCGCACACCGCAATGTCATTGACGCAATGATTTACGAGGTCCTGTCCAACCGTATGGTGTTTGTTCATCAGAAAAGCGACGCGCAATTTCGTTCCGACGCCGTCAGTGCTGGAGACGAGAACGGGCGAGCGGATTCCTTTGAACTTTGCGTCGTAGAAAGCGCCAAAATTTCCGATATCGGTCAAAACTGCGGGGGAAAACGTCGAGCGGACTTTTTGCTTGATGCGGTGGACGAGCTCATCACCGGCGGCGATGTTCACGCCGGCCTGTTCGTAGGTTTTCAAATGCGTTCTCTTGAAATTTTTTGAAATATAACAGAATTTGTCCATAAAGCAAATAACCGGCATCACAGGCTCAGACGTCTCTTCTTGTGAAAATGCCTTATTATGAGTATATTTAGAGAAATTCTCTGGATAAATGAAAACACTTAAGGTTCGCGGATCGCACATAGATTTCACTGTCGGAAATGTATTCTGTGTCGGCCGGAATTACGCCGAACATGCGAAGGAAATGAAATCGGAAATCCCGACGACGCCTGTGATCTTTCTGAAACCCTCCTCTGCAGTTATCTGCGACGGAGAGGACATTGTTCGACCGTCGATTTCGAAACAACTGCATCACGAAGTTGAGCTCGTCATTGCCATCGGGTCTCACGCGAAGAATATCTCCGAGCAGGATGTTCCTAAACACATTCACGGCTACGCGGTCGGCCTCGATATGACGCTGCGCGACATCCAGTCCGAAGCGAAAACGAAGGGTTTGCCCTGGGCGATCGCAAAAGGTTTTGATACCTCTGCTCCGGTGTCGGAAATTATCCCGGCCTCCATGATGCACGACCCGCTTCATCTCGAAATCAGGTGCTCCGTCAACGGGGCGGTTCGTCAACAAACCACCATCAACAAAATGATTTTCTCCGTCAACAGCGTCATCGCCTACATTTCAACGCTGTTCACACTTGAAGCCGGCGATCTGGTCTTTACAGGAACTCCCGAAGGGGTCGGCACAGTCAGCGACGGAGATATTGTCCGGGCCGAGCTTGTCGGCTGGACGGCAATTTCCCACCACGTGAAAACACTCCCGTAGTTGATGAAACATCCCGTCTCCCGTTTTTCCATGCTCATGGGGTGGGTCGTGGTTTCCGCATTCCTCACCTGTTCATTTCTTCCGGTACCGGGGAAAGATAAAGAATCGACGCCGGCGCCGGCCGGTGAGGCCGTGAGCGATTTCCGGGCAACGAGCTTCGACACGATCGCCACAAACCTGGACGATTATCTCTGGCCGACAGATGCAAGCACAAAGGTGACCTCCTCCTTTGCCGAATACCGGTCGACGCACTTTCACGGCGGTATTGATATCAGCACCAACGGCCAGACCGGCCACAATGTCTTTGCATCAAGAGACGGATACGTCTACCGCATCGTGATTTCTCCCTTCGGATACGGAAAAATGCTTTTCCTCAAACATCCCGACGGATATGTGACAGCCTACGCGCATCTCCTGACGTTCAACGATGCCATCAACCGCGTCGCGCGCGAAGAACAATACCGCCGCGGAACCTATGCCATCGACCTGACCGTGGATCCGTCCCGTGTTCCGGTCCGGAAAGGAGAACTTGTTGCCTATTCGGGAAACAGCGGGTACGGGCCTCCGCACCTTCATTTTGAAATCCGGGATGAGAATATGAATCAGGTGAATCCCCTTCTCTGCAGCTCCTTCCGGATGGAAGACAACGTCCCGCCAAGATTCAAGCGCGTGATGATAACACCTCTTTCGTTCAACTCCACGGTGGACAATTCCTCCCGCACGAGATACTTCAGCAGATTTCCGCGCAGGAAGAAGGCGTACGTGATTCCGCAGACCATTCGGATAAGCGGTCGGATCGGATTCGCGATCGAAGCGATCGACTATGTCAACGGCACGCGGAGCAAATCCGGAATCCACCGCGTTGAGTTCTATCTGGACAACAGTCTGACGTTCTCACTGCAACTCGACAGAGTTCCGGTGAAACAAACGAAGCAAATAGATCTTCATTATGATTTCCCCTCTATTCTTGAAGGAAGAGGAAAATTCCAGAAACTTTATCTTGAGACCGGCAACTCTCTCCCCTTCTATGATCATCGTCCCGAGGGAGCCGGCATCATCAATACGGGACGAATCCCCGAAGGAAGTCATCGCTACACGATCGTCTGCAAGGACGCCCACGGAAACACAGCGGTGCTCGAAGGGACGTTGATCGCATGCCGCAAACCGAACGTCCGGATTGCACGCGTCGATGACGATCATGTCGTTGTGACTGGGAACGGATTTGAATCTGTTTCGCAATGGATGATGTATGGGAGAATGCTCAATGAAACCCACTGGTCGGCGCATCCTCTGCGAGGAGAAAATTTCGAAGGCGACAGCGCCGGCATCAAACTTCCACTGAAGGGTGCCGTGTACGACGTGCTGAAAGTCATCGCCGAAACGAGAACCGGGGAGCAATCCGACCCGGCCTTCTATTTCAAAAAGAAACCGCATACCGAACCTCAAAAAGTTGAAATTGAAGCCGAACCCTTTAACGATTACACCAAAATCACGCTTTCCACGCACGGGATGTTCACCGCGCCGCCGGAAGCGGTCGTGCACGAGGGCAGCATTCAACATCCTGTCACGCTCGAAGCGCTTGATGTAAACAAGTACACCGGTGTTTTTGAACCGACAGACATGTTTGTCGGAACGCGGACAATCGAGGTTAATGCGGAAGTGAACGGTTCCATTGCGACTGCGCGTGAATCGTTCGACGTTTTTCCAATCCCTGCACAACACTCGGGCACCTTTTCCCTTCCTGGCAACGGAATAGTGGTTGCTTACGATTCAGGAGCCGTCTTCAAGCCGCTTTACATGCGTTGGTCGGCAGAGACGATTCGTGGACTGCTGATCTATGAATTTGAACCCACAAACGTCCTGCTCAACCGGGGGATTACGTTCGCTGTACCGGCTCCGCCCGATGCGGACAAACGTCATGTTGGCCTGTATTTTCGTTCCACCGGCAACTGGATATTTCAAACAGCAACGCCGGACCATGGGTATTTTTCCACCACCATGACGCGCACGCTGGGCGACCTGGCCCTTTTGCATGACAGCGAGCCGCCGACCGTTGGAAGATTAAAAGTTCTCGCTCGTAACAGGAAGGTCTACGTCTCTTTCCGCTACCACGACAATCTGTCCGGTGTTGACCCGGATGAAATAAAACTGTACATTGACAAGGTACTTGTCATTCCGGAAATCGACGGGGAACACAAAAAGGTTGCATACCAGTCCGACAATAAACTCGAACCCGGGAAACATTCGCTGAAGCTCGTTGTCAAAGACCGCATGAAGAATGAATCCGATCTGAGCAGGAGTTTTACCGTCAAGTAGCTGTACATGATTACTGTCGAACCGAATTCCGATTTAAATATTTCAAACCATTTTCATGTCCGAACTTCCAAAAGCATACGACCCGAAAGAAGCTGAAGGCCGATGGTACCAGTTCTGGGAGAAGAACGGGTTTTTTCACGCCAAAGCAAATCCCGGCAAGAAGCCGTATTCTATTGTCATCCCCCCGCCCAACATCACGGGCATTCTGACGATGGGGCACGTTCTGAACAATTCCATTCAGGACGTCTTCGTCCGGTGGAAACGCATGCAAGGATTTGAAACGTTGTGGATGCCCGGAACGGATCATGCCGGAATCGCCACGCAGAACGTTGTCGAAAAGTCATTGATGAAGGACGGCAAGACGCGGCATGACCTCGGCCGTGATGAATTCATCAAGCTCGTCTGGAAGTGGAAGGAAGAATACGGCGGTACGATCATAAGACAATTGAGGAAGCTGGGAACTTCGTGCGATTGGGAACGCGAGCGTTTCACCATGGACGAGGGCCTTTCGAATGCGGTGCGGGAGATATTTGTCCGTCTGTATGAAAGAGGGCTCATCTACCGCGGGAAATATATCGTCAACTGGTGCCCCAAGGACCACACGGCCATCAGCGACGATGAAGTGGAATACAACGAGCAGCAAAGCCACCTATGGTACATCAAGTACCCGATCAAAGATTTGAAGGACTACGCAATTGTCGCGACGACGCGCCCCGAAACGATGCTCGGCGATACTGCCATCGCAGTCAATCCGAAAGATGAACGCTATCAGCACCTCGTCGGCCGCATGGCGATCCTGCCGCTGGCGAATCGCGAAATTCCTGTCATCACCGACGATTTCGTGGATCCGAAATTCGGAACAGGAATGGTAAAGGTCACGCCCGCCCACGACCCCAACGACTACTGGATCGGCGAACGGCACAACGCAAACCTCGGCCAGCGTCACGTCATGACGCCTATCAACATCTACGATATCTCGGCAAGGATGAACGACAATGTCCCGGAAAAGTACCGGGGCATGGACCGGTTCGATGCGCGCAAAGCGGTGCTCAGGGATCTGGAAGCTCTCGGGCTCGTTTTGAAAACCGAACCCTATACGCACAATGTCGGCCACTGCTACCGGTGTCACACGATCATCGAACCGTATCTCTCCGACCAGTGGTTCGTGAAAATGAAACCGCTCGCCGAACAGGCGCTCGGCGTCGTTCTCGACGGCAAGATCAACTTCCACCCGGACCGGTGGACGAAAGTGTACGAACACTGGATGACCAACATCCGCGACTGGTGTATTTCCCGACAGCTCTGGTGGGGCCACCGGATCCCCGTCTGGTACTGCGTCGGGGACGGAAAATGCAAGCTTGAGTGCAATCAACCGATCGTTTCGCGCACAGCCCCGGAGGAATGCCCTCATTGCGGGTCAAAGAATTTGCGCCAGGATGAAGACGTGCTCGACACGTGGTTTTCCTCCTGGCTGTGGCCGTTCTCGACGCTCGGCTGGCCCGGCGACAATCCCGAACTCCGTTATTTCTACCCTACCGACGTTCTCGTCACGGCTCCCGATATCATTTTCTTCTGGGTCGCGAGAATGATCATGGCCGGACTCGAGGTCATGGGCGATACTCCCCTGGCCGACGGCAGCCCTAGAAAACGTTCCGAAGACCTCATCCCGTTCAGGGATGTGTATTTCACGAGCATCATCCGCGATGTTCAGGGGCGGAAGATGAGCAAGTCCCTCGGCAACTCACCCGACCCGCTCGACGTGATCGCGGAATACGGCGCCGACGCCCTCCGATTCACGATTCTTTACCTAGCTCCTCTCGGGCAGGACGTTCTGTATTCCAACGACAAGTGCGAGCTGGGAAGAAATTTCGCCAACAAAGTCTGGAATGCGGGAAGATTTCTCTTGATGAATAAGCAAGGGTTAGAGGTTACGGGTTTGGGTAATGAGAAAAAGCAACCCGATCCTCGAATCTCAAACCCCAGAACTCGAACCCCAAACCTCGAACCCCAAACCTCCACCCTTCACCTCGACCTTGCCGACCGATGGATCCTCTCCCGCCTTCATTCCACAATCGAGGACATGAATACCGCGCTCGGGAAGTTCGAGATCAATCAAGGAACAAAATTGCTGTATGATTTCCTGTGGCATGATTTCTGCGATTGGTATGTGGAAATGATTAAGGGACGATTGTATGGCGAGGAGACGGAAGAGGTCAAACGCATCGTTCTCGAACGTGCGATCGGCGTTTTTGACGTGGCATTGCGGCTCCTTCATCCGTTCATGCCGTTCGTAACGGAAGAATTATGGCAACACCTCTCAGAGCGCAAGTCGACCGAATCGATTATGATTGCCCCGTTTCCGGTACACGATAGCTCTTGGATCGACAAGAAAACGGAGTCCGAAATGGCGTTCGTGCAGAACGTGATCAACTGTGTTCGGAATGTTCGCGGAGAGCTATCCGTTCCACCTTCGAAGGAAATTGATATGATTGTGAGATTCTCTGAACGGGACAAAACGGAGACGCTCAAGAAATATCAAAATTACTTTCAGCGGCTGGGCCGCGTCGTGAAGATCGAAGAACTCACGGGACCCGGTAAACCGAAACATGCCGCGAGTGCAGTGGTGGACGGCGGAGAGATCTTCATTCCACTTGAAGGCATCATCGACCTCGACGCCGAGCGGCAGCGCATTCAGAAGGAAATGGCCCGGGTCCAGGGTATGTTCGACGGGGTTCAGAAGAAGCTGGCCAACGAGAGTTTTGTCGGCAGAGCTCCGAAAGAGGTGGTCGACAAAGAGCGCGAAAAGCTCGAATCATTCAAGATGACGCTTGAGAAACTCGGGAAGAATCTGGAACGGCTGTGACCGTCACTCGTGGAGGTGGGCAGAGTGCCGAGGTTCGAAAGAGTTTGATGCACAATTAACCCCCTATTGTATCGTTGGCCGTGCGTGTTCCCTTTGCGCCTCCTTTGCGCACTCTGCGGTTAAAAGCTTTAACGCAACGCACGCAGAGAAAAGACTCACACGGGGCGCAAAGGGCTAAAACGCTTAGAGCACTTTACGGTTGAACTACTTCCTTGTTGGAGAAAGCACCGAATCGCGTCAGAGGTTGAAATTCAACCAGATTATTCTTACCATTAAGCCATAACCGGCCATTACAGGTTTTCCGAACGGATTACTCATGAAGATACAACGCGCCTTTTTCATCATTATTGCAGCCTTATTTTCCTGCTGCTCCCCCCGTCCAAAGCCGCTCGACCTTGCAGAAGTGCGAAAGGCCATCGAAGCGCAGAATGCCAGATGGGCGGAAGCTGTCAAGAAGGATCAAATCGATACTCTCCTGACGATCTATACCGACGACGTTACTGTTCTGCCGCCCAACAAGCCGATGGCGAAAGGGAAAGAGCAACTCCGGGCGGCGCTTTCATTGATGCCAGACCGCGGCGTGAAGATTACAAAGGCCTCGTTCACCACTCTTAACGTCCAGGGTCAAGACAGCACTGCACTTGAGATCGGCCAGTATTTCGTGGACATTCAGCGTCCGAACATGCCCACCGTATCGGACACCGGGAAATATTCAACGGTCTGGAAACGACAGCCCGACGGTACGTGGAAGATATATGCTGATTGCTGGAACAGCAGTCGTCCCCCCCAGCCTCCTCACCCACAGAAATGAAGACTTAGCCCGATTGTTTTTCTTTTTTAAAAGAATACAAATCTTGCCACACCCTGCAAGTCCAAAATCCACAATCGGAAATCCACAATCCAAAATCCCAAATCCGAAAAGGAGTTACTATGAAGAAATCCATTCTTCTCATGCTCATGCTGGCCATGGCGGTTCCGTTGTCGGCCCAGAAGCGCGCGTTCACGCTGACAGACCTCTACAAGCTTAAGGGCATTACCGACCCGCAATTTTCGCCCGACGGCAAGAAGATCGCGTTCGTCGTCACCGAGAGTTTTCTCGAAAAAGGAAAAACGAATCAGGACGTTTACGTCATGAACGCGGACGGAAGCGATATTCACAATCTTACAAACAATCCCGCCGCCGACAATCACCCTCGCTGGTCGCCCGACGGCAAGTCCATCCTGTTCGTGTCCACGAGGACAAACGGCCCGCAGGTGTGGTCGATTCCCGCGGAGGGCGGCGACGCTAAACAAATCACGGATTTCGCCATGGGCGTCGGCGATCCAATGATGACACCGGATGGAGGAACCATCGTATTCGCCAGCGACGTCTTCCCCGATTGCGTGGTCTATGATAACAGCCAGAAGTACAACGACAGCACCACGAGCAGCGGCCCTATGCAGGCGCATGTGGTCGACAAACTGATGTACCGGCACTGGACCGCCTGGAAGGACGGCAAGGCGACGCATCTCATTTCGTTCTATACCGACTTTGGCAAATATTCCGACATCACGCCGGGCCCATACGACGCTCCGGCGTTCGAACTCGGCGGAATCGGTTTCGACCTCGCGCCGGACGGGAAGGAAGTATGCTTCGTCTCCAACCACGATCCCGTCGAAGCAACCTCGACGAATAAAGACCTCTGGATTTCTTCCGAGTTCGGGAAGGAACCGAAAAACATCACGGCGGAGAACAAAGCCTACGACGGCAATCCGCAGTACTCACCAGACGGGAAGTACATCGCCTACAAATTTCAGACCACCCCGGCATACGAATCCGACAGGTTCAGAATGGGCCTCTATGACAGAGCCACCGGAGCCAAGAGTGTTCTCACGGAGGGTTTTGACAACTGGGTGAGTGATTTCCGGTGGTCGCCCGATTCCAAGAGTCTGTACTTCACCGCCGACGTGCAGGGACATGTTCCCATTCACAAGATCGATATCAAGACGAAAAAGATCACTAAAATCGTTGACGTGAAAACCATTGACGCGTTCTCGGTCTCACCCGACGGTAAGACAATCGTTTTTGCGCGGCGGGCGATCGGCGAACCGGTGGAAGTATGGCGCTGCTCCTCCGACGGTAAGAACCTCAAACAGCTGACGTTCTTCAACAAGGACCTCGCAGACCGGGTAGATATCCGTCCCGCAGAAGAGATGTGGATCCCTTCCCCCACCGGAAAGATGATTCACACATTCATCGTCAAGCCGCATGATTTTGACCCGGCAAAGAAATATCCGCTTATTATCAATGTGCACGGGGGACCGCAACAGCAGTGGGCCGACGCATTCCGCGGCGACTGGCAGATGTATCCCGGATCGGGTTACATCGTCGCGTTTCCCAACCCGCATGGCTCAACGGGCTATGGACAGGAATTCACCGCAGCCATCTCGAAAGATTGGAACGGAAAAGTCTATCAGGATATCATGGCCGTCGCCGACTCCCTCGAGAGGATCTCGTGGGTTGACAAAGACCGCATCGGCGCGATGGGCTGGTCGTACGGCGGTTACATGATGATGTGGCTCGAAGGCCACACAACCCGATTCAAAGCAATAGCCTGCATGATGGGCGTTTATGACCTCACCGCCATGCACGGCGCTACGGAAGAGCTCTGGTTCCCGGAGTGGGAACTAAACGGACTGCCGTGGACATCCGACCTTTACCAAAAGTTCTCGCCCAATAATTCCGTAAAGAATTTTAAAACACCGTGCCTCGTCATCACCGGCGAGAAGGATTACCGGGTTCCTTATACCCAGAGTCTGGAATTTTTCACCGATCTGCAAGAGATGGGCGTCCCTTCCCGCCTGATCGTTTTCCCAAACGACGGTCACTGGCCCAACGCAGTGAAATCAATGCCGCTGTACTATAACGCGCATCTGGATTGGTTCCACAAGTACCTGGGCGGCGACCCTGCGCCGTTCGACGTGACGAAGATGATACGGAACCAGGCCTTCAATTGATTTCGGATTGCGGATTGGCGATTTCGGATTATGGTCGGGAAATGGCCTGGCAATTTCGAATTGGTGGCCGGCAGATGGCGTTCACATTTGTAAATTGATATGACGCACACTGTCCCGCCACAACGGCGCTGGTACCAGCTCTCCCTGACCTCATGGATTGTCGTGGGGTTGGTGCTGGGAGGGTTACTTGGCTGGCTGCAGCCCGAGTGGGGCATCAACATCTTCTTCCTGCGGGATATTTTTCTCAGTCTCATCAAGTCCATCATCGCCCCGCTGATATTTGCCACGATCGTCGTGGGCATTGCCGGAGGCGGCGGCCTGAGGAAAATAGGAAGAATGGGACTGAAAGCGCTCATCTTCTTTGAGCTCGCTACTACTGCGGCGCTTTTTATCGGGCTCGGCGTCGTGAACCTCACCAAACCGGGGGCGGGAGTATACCTTCCTGTAGGAACAAATTCGCTCGGACAGCTCGCCCAGACGCATCCAAAGACGTTCATCGAAACGCTCGTGCACATTTTCCCCGCGAGTTTCTTCGACGCGATGGTGCGGGGGGACGTTCTCCAGATCGTAGCGTTTTCCATCCTCTTCGCCCTCGCGGTATCCGCATTGGGCGCGCGGGGAAAACCGATCCTCGATTTCTGCGACAGTCTGGCCCAGGTCATGTTCAAGTTCACCGGGTACGTCATGAGATTCGCACCTGTCGGTGTCGGCGCTGCGATGGCGCACACGATCGGCCAAAACGGCCCGGCGGTGCTCGTCAATCTCGGCATGCTTGTGGGCTCTCTCTACGTCGCGCTGGTCATCTTCGTCGTCGTTGTGCTCGGAGCCGTAGCCGCTATTATCAAGCTGCCCGTGAAGAGCTTCCTCAAAGCCGTTCGCGAACCGTTCACAATCGCATTCGCGACGACGAGCAGCGAGTCAGCCCTCCCAAAGGCCATGGAGGTGATGGAGCGCCTTGGGGTACCGAAGCACACGGTTGGATTTGTTCTTCCGACGGGCTACAGCTTCAACCTCGTCGGTTCGACGCTCTATCTTGCGATGGCGTCGGTATTCGTGGCCCAGGCGGCGGAGGCGACGACCGGGGTTCATTTCAGTTTCGGCCAGCAACTCATGATGATGCTCACACTGATGGTGACCTCAAAAGGCGTTGCAGGCGTGCCGCGAGCCGCCCTCGTCATACTCCTTGCGACCTTGCAGTCCTTCGGTTTGCCTCCGGAAGGCGTCATAGTGATTTTCGGAGTTGATGAACTCATGGACATGGCGCGGACATCGGTCAACGTTCTCGGGAATTGCATGGCAACCGTCGTCGTCGCACGTTGGGAGGGCGAATTCGACGACGAGCGGGCACGCGTATTTGGAACGCCCGAGGAAATGCGCCTCGACCTAGCCGCAGGTGAACCAGCTTTCGCCGAATCCGCCGTCAAAGGCGATTAGGGGATCAACATGTTGATCCCCTACGGAATCAATTTCAACATAATATTCCCCGAACCATCGCATGAACCTCCACCCTGTCACACTGGAAGGAACGCACGTCCGGCTCGAACCGCTCTCCCCCGGCCATCACGCCCAGCTCTGCGACGCTGGTTTGGGTGAGGACTGGTGGGAGTTCACGACCTCGGTCATGCGGACTCCTGACGACATGAGGAAGTACATTGAAACGGCTCTGAGCTGGCAGTCGGAAGGAACCGCGCTACCGTTTGCCATCATTGAAAAGAACTCCGGCACGGCAGTCGGGAGCACGCGCTTCGCAAACATCGATAAATCAAACCGCAGGCTCGAGATTGGCTGGACGTGGATCGGGAAGCAGTGGCAGCGATCCGGCGTTAACACTGAAACGAAATATCTCATGCTCGGCCACGCTTTCGAAATCCTCGGATGCATCCGGGTGGAGTTTAAAACCGATTCACTCAATCAAAAATCCCGCACAGCGCTCCTGCGCTTAGGCGCAAAGGAAGAAGGTATCTTCCGTAATCACATGATCACTCCAGGCGGTCGAAAGAGGCATTCAGTCTACTTCAGCATCATCGAGTCTGAATGGAAGGATATAAAGGCACGCATGGAAGAACTGATGCGATTGCATTCCGGTTCAATTTGAAAAAGCCAGTGAGAGGATAATGCCGATAGCATGGATAAGACCGACTTGGACGATCCTCTGGAAAACCGGTCTCTTTCTGATTCACCGGAAATCTTTGGCTGCCGACGGCCATTCATTTCATGTGGAACGTCTTGTTAGGGCCGATACTTGGGTTAGTGGTGAGCGGGCAATCCCATCTGCGCGTGGGCTGGCAGTTGTTCACAGTGCAGGGCCCGCCGCTTTTCACAGGAGGAGCGTTCGGACTCGAGGGTGGGATCGTCACAACAATTACTACGATCGCCCTGACACTCGTTTTGATCCTAATTTTCCGTCGCAGGACTGTCTGAACCACGATTCACTTGAATCACACGATTGCCCCGATTAATCTAATCCTGGTAATGCCGAAATCCTACAAATCATGATGAGGTTGATGAAAGAGAACGGTTAGACTACCCACGACTTTAGTCGTGGGACAGATACACCTAAGGCCAGATGCCAGGAACCGCTTCAGCGGTTTCGCATCGCGGAGAGAGGCTTAACCCCTCAGTATCTCAATTTCTTAAACCGTTGGAACGGTTTAGACGCTGCCCGGTTTTGTCATCCCCCATGACTGAACTCATGGGTTCAGCCACCGCGACTCAGCAAGCTGCCCAAATTTATTTTAGCCGTCCGAATGGCAATTCTCTTGATTCACACGATCAACTAGATTAATCTAATCATGGTAATCCCCTAATCCCAAAAATCATGGTTCAGACACTGCCACGGACACCCTTCGACTCCCTCGTCCGCAAACAGCGCGGACTCGGTCTCTCAGGGTGACGAAGGTAGGCAGGTGGTTTGGCAAACCGAAAAACGGTCGCGATTCGGCGAATCGCCCTACGATCGTGGTTTAGCAGATTGCGCTACGTTTGCTTTCCTATGCAACATTTAGTAATTTGAGACATCTAAACCACTGAGCGAACTGTCATGTTGATCCCGTCGCAGTTTTTCATGCGACGGGAGAAACATCTCAATGCTCGAAATCGATTGAGATCCTTCGCTCCGTTCAGGATGACACACCGATCAAAGATGAAACAAACAATCAACTTTCGAATGCGCCTTCCCACTCTTTTCCTCGCGGTTACGTCCTTATTGCTTGGTATCCAAACCAATTCCTTAGCACAGTCTCTCAGCGGAGCGACCTTTTACGGGGTAAAGGCAACGAGCACGTCCACAGTGATCGCGGTCGGCGGCTCGGGATTGATCCTCCGAACGACCGACGGCGGGACAACATGGCGGGTTGTCCCCAGCGCGACATCGGCAGACCTCTATTCCGTCGATTTCTTCAATTCAAAACTCGGCTGGACGGCAGGGAAACAAGGCACCATTCTCGCTACGACAAACGGCGGAGCTTCCTGGAAGAAGTTGAAAAGCGGCAGTAAGACGGACCTTGTGGGCATTCGCTTCGCCACGGCCTCCACCGGCTGGGTGGTTGGCTTTAGCGGAACGATTCTGAAAACGAGGAATGGCGGAAAAACCTGGTCCCCCCAGCCAACCGGAATCAAAGATCATCTCTGGGCAGCTGAAGTCTCCGATTCTCTCAAGGGCTGGGTCGTCGGCGCGAGCGGAACGATGCTCAAGACCGGAGACGGAGGAACCACATGGGTACACGTGACGAGTGAACTGCCCAACTTTTTCCTGTCATGCCAGTTCGTCAACAAGAACCTGGGCTGGATCGTCGGCGGATATGGAGCCGTGATGCACACGACTAACGGCGGCACGACCTGGGCAAGACAAAACACATATGAAACCTTCATACTCTTCAAGGTTGCAAGCTACCTTTATTCCATCCGAATGACTGATGCCGACAGCGGGTGCGTCGTCGGAAGTGACGGCGTTGTCTTGAAAACTACCGACGGCGGAACATCCTGGTCAAGGCAAAATAGCGGGACGGAAGACGTCCTTTATTCGCTGACGTTTGCAGACAAACTGACGGGATGGGCAGTCGGCCGCAACGGCACGATTATAAAGACTACAGACGGCGGTTCGTTGTGGAAAATGCAGCCCCTTCAAGACGGACGGCGATAGCGACGCTCGATGAGACACAGGTACATCCTTTTTCATCTCTGCGCCGTAGTCGGAATTCTCTTTTCTGTGAGTTGTCAACGGCAGCATCCTGCGACTGTCTACAGCTCGGCGGAGGACAGCTTAAGAATCATCCGCGGCATTCTCCAACATCGCGTTGAGGTGGACTCCTTCTTCCAGTTGAGCAACGATTCGCCCTTCCGCAGGGACAGTTCCATTCGATATCACGGGGTCAAATGGTTCGCGCCCGACCTCCCGTATTATTTTCGATCGACGCTCAACCGCTTCGAACGGCCGGAAACTGTGAGTGTCTTTGGGACAAAGGGCGACGAACGCCGGCAATTGCGGTACGGGTATTTCGTTCTTGAATTCAACGGAAGACCGTACAGGCTCAATGTCTATAAATATCTTCCCTCCGACGCGAACCAAAGCGGCCTGAGCAATCGAACCCTCGCAGTATGGTTCACGGATGAAACTACGGGAAAAGAGACCTACGACGTCGGTCGCTACGTCGATGTAGGCGAAGAACAAGAGAATGGAAATGCAGTCTACACCGTCGACTTCAACATCGCGTACAATCCGTACTGTGCCTACAGCCCGCACTACACCTGCGCGATCCCGCGAAATGAGGACCATCTCTCTTTCCCCGTCCGGGCCGGTGAAATGAAATATCATGAATAAGATCCCAAATCCAGAAGACGGGAGTCAGAATTAAGAAAACAGAATCCAGGAGTCAGAAGACAGAATTGAAGTGGTTGAGATTTCGAGACAGGGAGATGATGAGATAATTAGATACTGAAACGGAGACAGGGTGAATCGGTGAAACGGAGAGATTATGAGATGATGAGTGGTTGAGAGAATGAGACGGAGAAGGGGCGAGTGGGAGAATGGGTGGAAATATGAGATAATAAGTAGATGAGATAAAGAGCCATGAACAAAGAGCTGACAACCGACAACTGGGATCTAATGACTAAGAACCAATGACAAATGACCAAGAACAAGTGACAACGAAACCAACGAACTAACGAAACCAACGAAAACAACGAATTAAACGGATGAATCGGATGAAACTAGACGTTCAACTCAAGGACTGAACGAACTAACGATCCAACGAACTAACGATCCAACGAACTAACGAAACCAACGAAATGCAGTTACGTAAACTTTACCGCACGATCGAAAATATCGCCTCTCAGAGCTTTGTCACGGAAGAGGAGCTTCTGCAGCACGTCATTCAGGAAATCGTTCGAAATGAAGAAATTAGACTTAAGGGCGGGCGCGTGTGGAAGCTTGATACGAAGACGGGCTCCTACTTCCTCGTCGGCCAGGTCGGCGATATCGAACCCATCAAAGCAAACTACCAGATCAAGATCAAGGATTATCCTATTTTTCTGGAGTTGCCGAAAGTCCGGACGCTTCTGGCGAACGAGGAGAATGTTTATTTGCGCGATCGGGGAATAAAGAACTATTCCGCTACGGGGATCGGCGAAAAAGTCCAATGGCACGGGAAAACACTTTACCGATATGTTCTGGCGTTTAACGCCGACCATATCGATGAGAATCTGACGTCCACGCTTAACATCGTCAGTTCGGCTCTCAGCTCGGTGCTCAGGGGCAAAAGAAGCGAGCAAAAGGCCAAGGCCCTCGCGCGCGATATCGACAAGGCGCGTGAAATCCAGCAGAGCATTCTTCCTCAGCACGAAATGCGGTTTCATAAGTATGAATTGTACGGTGTCTCCGTTCCCGACCGTATTGTCGGCGGAGATTTCTTCGATTATCTCCAGTCGGCGGGCGATCCCGAGCGCCTCGGTTTTGTGATCGGCGATGCGGCGAACAAGGGGTTCTCCGCGGCCGCCGAAGCATTGTACGTTTCGGGCGCGCTGAGGATGGGATTCGAGTACCAGACCAAGATCAGCGGGTTGCTGTCGCGCATCAACAAACTGCTCAATAAAACTTTTTCGGAAGAACAGTTTGTGTCGCTCTTCTACGGCGAGCTGACCGACGACAGGAACGGTTTGATCATTTATGCTAACTGCGGGCACAACAATCCCGTTCTCTTCCGCTCCCGGTCTCAGAGCTGCGAGTTCCTCGAGACGACGGGACAATTCCTCGGGCCGTTCCCGGACGGCAGCTTCAAGACCGAGAGTTTCCTCATGCAGAAGGACGACGTGCTCCTGCTTTATACCGACGGAATCACGGAAGCTGAGAACGCGGAGGGAGCATTCTACGGGGAATTACGCCTCGTCAACCTGCTCACTGAGCACTGCCGGAAGAGCGCGAAAGAGATCACCCGGATTATTTTGGAAGATGTCCAAAAATTTGGTACGTTATCTGAACGTTCGGACGACAGAACATTGCTCGTCATCAAGCGCATTGATTAAGCAAAAGGGTATCAGTCATGGACACAACAAAACATCTGGGTACTATCTACGCGGTTTCAGCATCGAGCATGTCCGTGGTTCTCCAAGAGGACTTCAGCCTGGTGCCGACGGGAGACAGTACGCAGTACCGGCCGGGTCAGATCGGAACGTACGTTGTCGTACCGCTGGGCGATCGCGAAATTATCGGCGCCATTACGTCAATGCGGGATGATAGTCTCCTCGCAGGCGATGCCGGCATCGGTTCCGGCCACCGGATCATCGAAATCAGTCCCGTCGGAACGCTCCAGGGGAACCACTTCGAGCGCGGCGTCACTACCCTGCCCCTGGTCGGAGATGCCGTGTACGCAACCAACCAGGAAGACCTGAAACTGATCTTCTCGACGTACCGCGACTTCGATTTCTCGGTCGGCAGGATTTCAATGTTCGACACCGAACGCTTTTACATCGACCCGAATAAATTTTTTGGCAAACATGTCGCTATCTTCGGATCGTCGGGCTCCGGAAAGTCATTCACGGTGGCGGCCATTCTCCAGAAGGTCGCCAATTATCAGAACACACACGTTATTCTTCTTGATCTGCACGGAGAATACGAAATGGCATTCAAAGATTCGGCCGACATTATCAAGATCACGGAGCTGGAGCTTCCCTACTGGTTAATGAACTTCGACGAACTGATCGAGACTTTCATCGATGAAAACGAACCTTCAGCCAACAACCAGATGATGGTCATGAAAGATGCCGTCATCGATTCAAAACGCGGCAAGAATCTCCTCCTGAAGGAATACATCACGGTCGATACGCCCTTGTACTTCGATTTCCTGGATGTGACGTCCCGGATGAAGGCGCTGGATACGGAACGGACTCTCGGCGGAAAAGAAGGCCCGTTCTACGGTCAATTCACGCGGTTCCTCGTGCGGATGGACAGCAAGATTTATGACAAACGATACGAGTTCCTCTTCAGGCCGAAAAAGTACCGTTCCTCCGATACGTTCGCGCCCTTGCTCTCAAGGTTGTTCAATCTCGATTCCGAAAAAACAATCTCCATCATCGACCTCAGCGGCGTCCCGTTCGACGTCGTCAATACTCTCGTCTCGCTGCTGGGGAGGATTATTTACGATTTCAACCTCTGGAATGTGAACAGGCGGGATTTTCCGGTTCTCATCGCCTTTGAGGAGGCCCACAACTATTTATCACCGAACACGAAGAGCAAAGCCGCACTGAAAACAGTGGAACGAATCGCCAAGGAAGGAAGAAAATACGGTGTGAGCTGTATGATCGTGAGCCAGCGTCCCGCGGAAATATCCGAAACCATCACGGCTCAGTGCAACAATTTCGTCGCGATGCGTCTCTTAAACCCCAACGATCAGAACTACGTCCGCAAACTAGTACCGGAATCGCAGTCGAATTTCATCGACGTTCTGCCGACCCTCAGGCAGGGCGAAGTCTATATCATTGGCGACGCCGCTCCTATTCCCGTCCGCGTTCTTATGGATAAGGCCTCCCCCGAAACCGGCAGGCTCGGACATCATGTTCTTCGACAAATGGAAGCAGCCCGAAACCGCCGTCAGCGTGACCGAGGTGGTCGACCGATGGTGGAAGCAGCTGCGACGGTAGAAAACCCGCACAACCTCCTCACTTCCCTTCTTCGAGAACCGGCGCGCTCCCGAGAACGTCGTCAACCGTCATCACCTGAGTCGGCCCGAGCTTCAAGTCATCCACCCCTTTTTGAATTTGCTGTCGGTCTCCAACAATGATGATCGCGACCTTTTCAGGGTCGAGATATTTCTTCGCGACTCGCTGGACGTTGTCTTTCGTGACGGCCACGATGTGCCGGGTGTAATTCTCGAAGTAATTGTCCGGCAGTTTAAACACAACGAGATCTGAAAGTTGCGCGGTGATCTGACCGATGGATTCAAAATTCTCGGGATAACGCAGGGTCAGGTAGTTCTTGGCACGGCTGAGCTCGTCATCCGTGACCGGATCCAGAATCCGGTTGAGCTCCTTCATGAACTCGCCGAGGGCTTTGTCCGTTACGTTCGTCTGTACCGCCGCGCGGGCAACGAAGGGTCCGGCGAGCGGGCGGAAATCAAAGCTGGAGCCCGCACCGTACGTGTAGCCGTGCTCTTCGCGCAGATTCATGTTCAGTCGCGAAGTGAATGACCCGCCGAGGATCGTGTTCATGACAATCAACGCGTAGTAATCTTCCGTCATGCGATCGACGCCTATCCGGCCGATGCGAATTTCCGACTGTGCCGCCGAAGGCTTGTCGACGAGATAGATTTTCCGTTCTTGCACCTGCCGGATCGGCGGCCAGGACGCCCGGGGAACCGGCGACGGCTTCCACTGACCGAATGCTTCTTCGAGTTTCGGCAGGATCATGCTTGCTGAAACGTCTCCGACAACGACAAGCGTGGCATTGTTCGGATGGTAATACGTGTCGTGAAACATATTGAGATCATCCACACGAAACGCGCGCAGGTTCTTTTCATTGCCGATCGGAGGCAGGCCGTACGGATGTTCGCTTCCATACAGTATCCGGTTGAAAAGAACGCCCGCGACCGAGCGGGGTTCATCGTGCCACTCGAGCAGCGTGGTCAACCGCTCCTTCCTCTGCCGGTCCAGTTCCTCCGCAGGAAACTTCGGCCTCAGGACGATATCCGCGAAGAGGGACAGCGCTGAATCGAGTTTGGAGAGGGGCGTGTGGAGAATGACGCCCGATGTATGCTGGCCGGCGAACTCCGAGATGCTCGCTCCCAGAAAATCGATGGCATCCGCGAATTGAAGAGCGTCACGAGAACCGGCCCCCTCATCCATCATTGCCGCGGCAATGTTCGCCAGCCCGTTCTTTCCCGGCGGGTCCATTGCCGAGCCCGCCATCGCGATAAGCTCCATCTGTACTAAGGGCAGTGTATGTTTTTCCAGCAAAACGACCGGCAGTCCATTCGAGAGTTTCAGATGCAGGATGGGCGGGAGCTTGAGAATCGGCGGTGGACCGGACTCCGGCGGCTTACTGCGGTCCGGCTGCTGTGCGCTCGTCAGGGAGAAACCGAGAACGAGACCTGCCAGGAGGATGAATACTGCAAATCGATTGGTCTTCATGGCTATTTGCCCTCCTTCGTTTCCGGAATTGCCAGTTCTCGTTTGCCCTGGGGAACCACGCTCAGGATCACGCGGCCATCGCACCGCAAACAGGTCTGCGCGATGCTCTGGATATCGCTCGGCTTCAGAGCTTCGTAACGTGCAAGGTCTTGGTCGAAATAGTCGGGATTCCCTGTGAGCGTGAGGTAATTGTTGATCTGGTCAGCAGTTCCGCCGATGTCTTCCAGGCGGTCGAGAAAGCTCGCTTCCATCTGATTCACAGCCCGCTGTACTTCCCGAAGGCCAGGCGCTCCCCGCTGGAGGCGGACAATTTCTTCATCTATGACCTTCGCGATCTCGCTCAACGTGTGACCACTGCGTGCAGTCGCGACGATCATGAATTCGGATTGCAGCTGACGCGAGTCCTCAAATGCCGAAACATCCTGCGCGATCTGTAAATCGTAAACAAGACGCTTGTAGAGGCGCGAGTTCTTTCCCCCGGCAAGAACGTTCGAAAGCACGTCGAGCTCTGCGTCGCCCGGATTGAAGGCCGGCGGCGAGAGCCAGGTGATATATAATCGCGGCAGTTGGACTTTGTCTTCCATAACAAGCCGCTTTTCCTCAGTCAGAAACGCGACCGGAGGCGCGATCGGGGGAACAGCGTTGCGGCGTGCAACGTCGCTGAACCATTTTTCCACAAGAGCCCTTGTTTTCTTTGCATCGAAATCTCCCGCGATGACAAGGCTGGCGTTTGCCGGGGAATAGTATTTTTTGAAAAAGTCCACGACATCGTCATAGCTCGCGGCTGTGAGATCGTCCATATATCCGATCGTCGGCCAGTGGTATGGGTGGTCCGGTGGAAAGAGATTTTCATCGATAACAATCGATGCCAATCCATACGGCCGGTTTTCGTACGATTGACGGCGTTCATTCTTCACGACGTCGCGCTGCGCATCCACTTTTGCAGGAGACATCGCGTCCAGGAGGTACCCCATCCTGTCGGACTCGAGGAACAACGGAAGCTCAAGAGCATTACTCGGGACGATTTCGAAGTAATTTGTCCTGTCCGAAGTCGTCGAACCGTTGTTGTCACCGCCGGCCGCTTCGAGCCAATTGTCGAACTTTCCCTTCGGTACATGCCCGGAACCTTCAAACATGATGTGCTCGAACAGATGCGCGAACCCCGTCCTCCCCGGTTTCTCCCTGCCCGATCCGACGTGATAGTAAACATTCACCGCGATGACGGGCACGGAATGGTCTTCGTGGAGAACAACGGTTAATCCGTCAGGGAGTGTAAATCTGTCGTATTTGATCTGGAACTGCGAAAAGACAAGGCAAGAAAACAGTACAGAAAGAGAACCGAGTATTGCTATTCTTGATTTCATGCATTACCTCATCAATAGTTCTAAGAAATTCAAGCATCGTCTCGTTGCGCCAGTCAGCCGCGCCGACCATCAATCTACAAACGATAGCGGTTTGAGCAAGTATAACGTGTAGAGCCTTCCTCAAATGAACGAGCGTAGTATTGGGATGTCATGCTGCATGTGGGCGGTAAATCATATCAAATGATCTTGAGCCAACTAAGATCTCTGCTGATGATCAACTCAGTCTTTTCGGCGTGGTGAGTTCTCTTCATTGGAATTTCTGCAATCTGAAACCCGCCGGCTGATGCTAGCTTTCTGATTTCATGTGCGTTGTCATACGTGATCAGGAAAGAGCCTCGGAGTGCTAATGCAATTCGGAAGAGTTCAGCATGATCTATATCGGGATAGCGATAGAGTCTCCTTCCAGCAACAGTGTACGGTGGATCAATGAAGAACAAAGCGTCAGTCCGATGAGCATTGTCTCTCAGTGTTTTAAAGCCATCCCCTCGAACGAAGCTCACTCTTGACTTGTAGTTCTGAATGTCGAGAATTCGGCTTCGGAGTGTTTGTGGATACCAGCGAGAAAGAAGGCCCTTGCCATTCTCACCGTGGTTGAGCAGACCGGCGCCATTAGCAAGAATTCCTCCGTGACTCATACGATTCTTGAGCAAAACTGCGAAAGCCCTCTCTCGGACGCAAGATGGGGTTTTGGCAAGGACTAATTCGACGCTAGATCTCGTTACCGAAAAAGCAACGATCTTGTTGGCAAGCCACTGGGCGTTGTCGCTGAGAATGGTTTGCCAAACCGAAGCAACATCTTCATCAAGCTCAATCATCAAAGCTTGGCGCACTCTTCTTTCAGCGACTGCGGTGAGGCTCACGATTCCACCACCTGCAAATGGCTCGATGAGTTCCTTGCTTTCAAAGGAATCTGAACCAAGCCATTGGCGGATGTAGGGAATAAGCCATGTTTTCCCTCCCGGATATCTGAACGGACTTCTCTGCGGAACAGTAGAAACGTTTATGACCTTCGGTTTTGAAGCCCCGAAAAGAACCAACTGCTCCTTCACTTGACCCTTTTTAGGTGAGTGAAAGGTCCGTAAGCGTCGGTGCGTCTGGGGGATTGCCTTCGAGCTTTTCATCTAGTTTCTGTTGCAATACGTCAATGAAATCATGAATTTGGCCCGGGTCAGTGGTCGTTATCTGTTTGAGCGCAGATTGGAACTCTGTGTAAACGATTCGATTCTGTGTGAGCTTGAATCGGTTGTTTTTTTTGTCAAGTTTTAGGTCATACAACAACCAAGCTATGTCCGCTTTCGATTGGGGAGCCTCCTTTAACTTAGGAAGTGTTTCAAAAAACGACGTTTGGAGAGCGACGGCCTGCTTCTTCTTCCATGCTTTCAGGATCCCACCTTTGTAAAGCATCTGTGGTGCGAGTCTCTTTCTGGAAAAAGACAAAAAATCGGCTTTGGGAAAATTAGGGCCACTCCAAGTGAAGTTATCTGAACCTTGGCGGACCGTCATGTACTTCTCGAACGGGGGGCGGACATTTCCGGAGATGTACATGGCTTGGATTTCAAGCGAACCAAATTCGACAACTCGACCTCGCCCATCGTATGACACGAGAACCAAGTCGATATTCCCAGCCGTGTTTCCGTCCTTGTCATTTAGCCTCACCTCAGCGATCGAAGTCCAAGAGGCATCAGATTTGAAGAAGAACTGAGCCGCATCCCCGGCAATGAGCCAGTCTTCTCGAAATCGAACCGGACATGTGATGATAGTCTGGCTCTCTTCGAAGATGCTGCAAACGCCCAAGGGGTCGTTTGCCTTGTCCTTTGTGCATTAGGGAACCCTGTTATTGAAGGGGCATAGATTGTCTTTCCGGTAACGTTCGGCCTGTCGGCTTCGATTGTCAAATGGGAATCCAAAGATTTCTGCCAGTGGATTTGAATTCACTTGAATTGCTCTCATTTCGGTTGGTATTTCGGTTTTCTACTCTAACATGCACAATGTTCCACATACTTCCAATTCGGGCCATCCCCCTTCGCACTGAAGCGGCAATCACCTGTGAGCGCGAAGGTATTCCAATCGGTCCTTAAGCTCCTCCGCGGACTTCAGCAGTTTATCCTTTGCATAGATTGCATCCTCCTGGCTCGTGAATACCAGCTCAAAATCCTTGCTCATTACGATCGCTTCCTCGGGGCAGACCTCTTCACAGAAGCCGCAGAAGATACATCGCAACATATTGATTTCGAACTTGACCGGGTAGCGTTCCTTCCACAATTCGGTTTCTGAGCCCTGCACTTCGATCGCAAGGGCCGGGCACACGCGCGCGCACAATCCGCACGCAACGCAGCGTTCAACATCGTTCTGCTGGACGAGCACAGGCCTGCCACGGAACGCCGCCGGCGGCTCCCACCGCTCTTCCGGATACTGGCGGGTGAACTTCGGCCTGAAAATCTGTGTGATCGTGATCTTCAGCCCCCGGAAAATCTCCGGGATGTAGAGCTTCTGGAAGAAGTTCAGATCCCCACGGTGGACTATCCTCTTCTGACCGGTCGGCTTCATTTGATCCAGCCCAACAGAATCATTATTCCCGTTATCAAGACATTGAGAATCGAGAGCGGAAGCATGACCTTCCATCCGATGTTCATCAACTGGTCGTAACGAAATCGCGGTACCGTCCAACGGACCAGGATGAAGAACACCACCACAATCACGGCCTTCAGGTAGAAGGCGAGAACCGGTAGTACGCTCGTCCAGAGCGGCGACAACCCGAGCAAATGTAAATACGGGATTTGCCATCCCCCAAAATACAACGTTACGATGAGCGCGCTGGAGGTCAACATATTGGCGTATTCCGACAAGTAAAACATCGCAAACTTCATGCCGCTGTATTCGGTGTGGTATCCCGCGACGAGCTCCGGCTCGGCTTCCGGAAGGTCGAAAGGCATGCGATTCGTTTCTGCGAACGCCGCGACGACAAACGTGATAAAGCCGATCGGCTGCAAAAAGATGTTCCACATCCAGCCGCTCTGGGCCGCGACAATCTTGTCGAGCTCAAGACTTCCGGCCACCATGACCACACCTACGATCGAGACACCCATCGAAAGCTCGTAACTGATCATTTGTGCAGACGAGCGCAAGCCGCCGAGCAATGAGTACTTGTTATTTGACGACCAGCCGCTCAGGGTCAGACCATACACACCCAGCGAAGTGAACGCGAGAATATACAGGATGCCGATGTTCACGCTCGCGATCTGCAATTTGACATCCTGCCCGAAGAGCGCTATGCGGTCTCCGAACGGGATCACGGCGAACGTCACGAGCGCGACAATGATGGAAATGATCGGCGCGAGGTCGTGGATGAACCTATTCGCCTGCCGGGGAACGATATCTTCCTTCAGGACGAGTTTCATTACATCCGCAATCGGCTGGAGTAATCCCTGCCATCCCACACGATTCGGGCCGATGCGGTTTTGAATTGCCGCGGCCAGCCGACGTTCCAGCAAAACGGTGTAGGCCACCAACGTGAGGTTCACGACCAGAACGAAAACGATCTTCAGAAATGCGATAAGAATATCCATTTACTTCTGTACCGGAGACGGTTGTTGAGTTTTCGTCCTCAGTTTCAGACCGCGAGTGCCGAGCCGCAGGTACGTCATGCCTTTGAACGATTCGACCGAAGAAGTTATCTCGGCGAACACATCTTCCACAACATTGTACCTCCATTTCGCCCCGAAGGCGTTTGCTACGCTGGTCAGGACTCTCCATGTCGGTCGTGCATCGCGCCTGGCGCCTCTCATCCACTTGTCGTTCTGCGCACCGAACTTGTCCAGCCGGCTCATGGAAAAACCGTCGAGAGCCCTGTCCTGCTCGACCGTCGCGACCGCCGCACGGATACGCTGCACCTGGCCTTCAAAGTTCGTGAACGTCCCGTGCTTCTCGGCAAAGGTCGAACTCGAGAGCACGACATCAGCCGCTTCCGCCGTCGCAGTGCGATGAGAGGCATGTACGACGAAGAAATCCAATCTCCCGATCACTTCTGCCATGGCCCGGTTTGCCGCAATGTCGTCGTCGATAGAATAGAGGGCCTTGATTGTGCCGTCCTTTATCCCCTGAATGATCTTCTCCAGCTTCATCCCTTTGGCCGCCGGCTTAACACCGACTTCTCGGGCACCCAGAGCATTGGGTGTCTTATCGGCGCGAATCAGGATCGAATCTTCGTTACCCGGAGCGGAGTGTTCCACGAAATCGACATTCACAACTCCGAGTTGACGCATGAGTTTCACCAGCAGGTAATTATCCTCGTTGGTCGCGAAAGCAGAACCGAAAGCAGCAATCTCCTGCTTCTTGAAAGACTTCAGCTCGGAAACGACCCTCGAGATCGCTTCGTCCCACCCGACTTCGACCAGCGCATTGTCCTTGCTCACCATGGGAGCTTTGATTCTGGTGTCGGCGTTTACTGGCTTGAACGTGTTCAGTCTTCCATGGTCGCACATCCAGTAATCATTCACCTCCGGATTGAAGCGAGGCGTCAGGCGGAGAATCTCATTATTCCGAACCCATGTTTTGACGTTGCATCCGCGCGCGCATCCAGTACAGATGGAATCCGTCGACGACATTTCCCAGACCCGCGACTTGAATCGAAAATCCCTGCTCGTCAGCGCGCCCACCGGGCACAGGTCGATCGTGTTCATCGAATATGAATTGTCGAGCTGTTCGCCGGGAAATGTCGTGAGAACGATATGGTCGTTTCGTTGTGTGAACGTAAGCTGCGGTTTCTTCGCTATCTCATCGCAAAAGCGTATGCAGCGTGAGCACATGATGCATCGTTCGACGTCGAGCATTACGTTCGGGCCGAGCTCCACTCGCTTCGGTTTTCGCACCTTTTCAAATTCGAAGCGGCTGATACCTTCGCCGTATTTATACGCGTAGTCCTGAAGTTTGCACTCACCCGCTTCGTCGCAAATGGGGCAATCGAGGGGATGATTGATGAGCAAGAATTCCATAACCGCCTGCCGGGCATTGACTACCCGGGGGGTTGCGGTCCGAATGATCATTCCTTCGGCAACGGTTGTCGAACACGCGATCACGAGCTTCGGACTCTTCTCCACTTCGACCAGGCACATCCTGCAATTGCCGGCCACCGTAAGGCGCGGATGCCAGCAGAAGTGCGGGATGGCGATTCCATTCTTCTCCGCGGCCTGGATGATCGTCACTCCGTCTTCGACGAAGTACTGTTTTTCATTGATAGTTATTCTCGGCAAAGCGCTCTTCTCTTATGGTGCGTTGGGTATCGGGCCTGTGGGTCTGTCAAACCTTGGCGAGTTTTTTCACATATTTCTCATGGAACTCCTTCAACCGGGTGACAAACTCTTCGATTTCGTTCTCCGGGGGAAGGAATGTCGTTCTGAAGTGCAGCGTCCCGGGCATCTGTCCGAACCCGGACCCGGGCACGACACAAATCCCCGTCTCCTCCAGCATCGCCATACAGTAAGTTTCATCGCGGCTCGCTTCATATTCCATCCGCTGACGCGGAGTCATTGCATGCACATCGAGCGATGCATCCGCCGGAAGCGAAAACTTCACAAAAGCGTACATTGCACCTTCGGGCATGTCGAGACTCATGCCCGGTATCGTGTTGATGCCTTCGCCAAGCATTTCCGCTTTCTTCTTGAGCGAGTTCAGCACACGCTCTCTCTCCCCCCGGTATGTTGCGTAACTTTCGTCTTCCGGTTTTGGAGGGGATACCATCATATAGGTTGCGATCTGGCCGCTGAGGTTGGCGCACAGGCTTATCGATTGCAGCTTCACCAGCTCGGCAAGAACGTTGTCCGGGACATTCCTGAATTCGGTATACCCGCCACGGTGGCCGCATTCGCCCAGAAATCCTTTTGAAACGGAATGGAAGCTGAACAATGCGACGTCCTTCTCTCCCGACTCATGCATGACTTTCGCGAATGAAACGAACGTGCGGTTTGCCGCGTACACATTCTCCTGGTAAACTTCATCTGCGAGAATCGCGAGCCGGTGTTCCTTCGCGAATTGAACAACCATTCGGATGTTCTCACGCGTGAGGACGGCCCCGGTCGGGTTCCCCGGGTTGATTACCGCGATCGCGACCGGATGGATTCCTTCCCGTTCTGCCTTCGCGAAGCTCTCCCGGAGAATATCCACGTTCAGCTGCCAGCGGTTGTTTTCGTCGAGATAATATCCTACCTCTTTCCCACCGTACAACTTGATCGAGGCGCTATACAGCGGGTACTGAGGAATCGGAATCATGAAACCGTCGTTGGGATTCTTCAATAAAGAAAGAATGGCTGCCTGAACTCCCTTGCTCGCGCCATCGGTAAGAATGACGCGATTCTTATCTGTCGGAATCCCGTCGCGGCGCGCGATAAAGTCAGCAACGGCCTGCCGGATGAAAGGAATTCCCGCGCTCTGAGAGTACGCGCCGGTTCCATGGGGATGATTTCTCAGGAACAGGTTCGCTTTTTCAACAATGTCTTTGGGGTAGTAATGCAGCATGTCGGACTTCGAGAGAATCTCCGGGTACTCGAGCAGGCTCAGCATCTGGCGCAGATACGTCAAGGGTTTTTGTTTCAGCGCCTGTGGATTCCCGATGTTGCAATAGATGATCTTTTTCCCGAGCTCTTCAAGCTGCTGAGCCCGGTTCACGATGGGTCCACGAACGGCGTACTCCGCATCGAGCAGGTTTCTATTGATGTCACTTTTGCTGAGCATGTTTGTCAGTTCCAATTCTGTTTGCCGCGCCGCACAAATACAACCAGTCGGCTCAAATGCTGGCCTTTTTCTTTGCCGGCTTGATGATGACGGTTGAAAAATGGTCAAACCGAATAAGGTTGTTGGCAGTTTCAAGTATCCGGGCGGATGTGACGCCGTCGACTTTCCGGAGAATTTCATCCACCGGCAGGTGATCCCGGAACATCAATTCGCCGGTCCCCAGCCGCATCATCCGGCTGGACATATTCTCGAGGCTCAACATCATCGTACCTTTCAACTGGGCTTTCGTGCGTTCCAATTCGGCATTGCTCACTTTTTGCTTTTTCAGCTTCTCCAGTTCCCGGCGGATGAGATCAATGGATCGTTCCACTTTGTTCTCATCCGTTCCGACGTACACGCCGAAGTTCCCCGTATCGCTCATGAAGTTCGCGAATGAATAAATATTGTAGGCGAAACCGTACTTCTCGCGGATATGCTGGAAGAGGCGGGAGCTCATGCCGTCGCCGAGGAGCGTATTGAGCAGAAGGAGCGGGTACCGGTGCTGATGTCTGACGCTGTAACCCACCGTTCCAAGGCATACATGGGCCTGCGTGATTTGTTTCTCAAAAATCTGTTCTCTTCCCTGGAGAGATCTTCGCGCCTGGTCGCGTTTTAAGTGACCATCACGATGCGTTTTCAGATTGAAGTGCTTCGCGACCAGCGCCACCACAGCATCATGTTTTAGATTGCCCGCCGCCGCAACGACCAATTGGCCGGAACGATAGTATTTTCGCATGTGCCCGAACAAGTTGTCCCGGGACAGTTCATTGATGCATTTCGGCGTACCGATGACGGGAAATCCAAGGGCATGATTTGGAAAGAGCGTGCGGTCGAAGTAATCGTGGATAAGGTCGTCGGGGTCGTCTTCGATATTCTTGATCTCCTCGAGAACAACCTGTTTCTCCTTTTCAATTTCCCTGGCTTCAAAAAGAGGACGTTGAACGAGCTCGGAAAGCACGTCCACCGCTTTCGGGAGATGCTCGTCGAGAATACGGGCGTAGAAGCATGTGTTTTCCTTGGACGTGAACGCGTTGAGGTATCCCCCCACGGACTCGAGGCTTTGAGCGATCTGGTGTGTGCGATAGCGCCTCGTCCCTTTAAAAACCATGTGTTCGACAAAATGAGAAATGCCATTCGTGTCGGTGTTCTCATCCCGGGATCCGACGTTCGCCCAGACCCCGATGGATACAGACCGGACATACGGAATTTCCTCCGTGACAATGCGGAGGCCATTCGGCAGGACAGTCTTTTCATAGCTGGAGCGAAGTTGCCGGGAGGTCTCGGAACGCGAACTTCGGGATACGATGCGCATCAGCTCTTTTGCAGTTAGAGATTATGATACATGGGAACCAATTTCCTTGAAAAATATACCATTTTTGCAGCAGAGAGTCAACTTGACGTTGACTCCAAGGAATTGTTTGTTTACATTTACGGGTCACAGATAGGAGATCATGAGCGAGCTTTTCACATATGTGTTGATTACGGCATCCCTCGCGTTTGCCCTCGAGATTTTTGTTCTCGCGTTGGGAATAGGGAAGGCAAATCGGGTGCGGAAGACCCCGGACTACGAACCGACCGTCTCGATAATCGTCGCGGCCCGGAACGAAGAAGAACGCATCGAACAGTGCCTGGCTTCTCTCGCGCGCCTTGCGTATCCCAGCGACAAAATTGAAATTATCGTCGTCGATGACCGTTCGACCGACCGTACGCCGGAGATCATCCGAAAATTCTCAGAAGAGCACCGTTCTGTAAGAACGGCCAGGACGCAGCCGGAACTGGGGAATCTTCGGGGGAAAATGAACGCCGTCGCTCTCGGGATTTCCCTTTCGCACGGGGAGATTCTACTGTTCACTGACGCGGATTGTTCCGTCCCTTCGGGGTGGATCCGCGAGACCGTGCAAACCTTCGATGCGGAAACGGGCATCGTGGGTGGATTCACCCTCCTTGAGTCGACGGAAGTTTTTGGAGGAATGCAGGCATTGGATTGGATTTATCTCTTCGGTTTGGCCTCCGGCACCGCCGGGCTGAAGATCCCATTGACCGCTATCGGAAATAACCTGTCCGTTCGCCGGTCCGCATACGACGCAGCCGGCGGCTATGAGGTAATTCCTTTCAGTGTAACGGAAGACTATGCCCTCGTCCAGGCCATTCTCCAGAAGACGAAATACGTGCTGCGATTTCCCGTCAATCCCCTCGCAGCAGTCAGGAGCAAGCCGTGCCAGAGCTGGCGGGAGCTGTACCGTCAGAAGCAGCGGTGGGGTGTCGGGGGACTCGATATGGTGCCCAGAGGAGTTGCGATCACTGCCGTCGGTTGGGTGCTGAACCTGGCTCTCATCGTTGGTTGGTGTTTCGTGGGCTTCCCTGTGTGGATTGCCGCTGTCGCGGTGAAGACTCTGGTAGACACCATGTTCCTCTGGAAGCCGCTGAAAGAACTCCGCTGCCTGTCATACCTCAAGTATCTTCCTTTCTTTGAGGTCTACTTTACGTTCTACGTTCTCGCGATTCCACTGGTTGCGATAGCAAGCAGGGATGTCATCTGGAAAGAGAGAAGACTCTAGTGCCGTTCCAACACAATGATTGTACTCAAGACAATAGCAAAAGCTTGTTGGAACGCGTCCCGCTGCTGCGGGATGCCCGGTTCATGTATATTCATTTAGTTGTAAGGGCATTAGTCGGTAAAAATACAAATGCCCTTCATGTTGAAGGGCATTTGTGCACAAGATGTGAAACTGTTGTTCTTAGTTCGACCGAGCTCGCGAGCTGACAATACCGAGGCGTTTCAGCTTGTATCGCAGCGTTTGCTCCGTCAACCCCAGGAATCCTGCAGCTCTCAATTGATTATGGCCGAAGCGCTGCAGCGCGCGCTCTATAATACCTTTCTCAATAACGTCGAGCGAGTTCTCAAGCACAAAATCCTGACCGGATTCAATATTGGTTATCATTTTCACGACTTCGGTCTTTTCGTCAACAAGCTCAGGCGGGAGCATAAATCGACCGCCCGTTGAAAAGAGCACCGACCGGTCGACAACGGCCTTCAGTTCCCGGATATTTTCTTTCCATGGCTGACGGACCAGGACGTCGATGGCGTTTATATCGATGGCCAGGTCGGCCATCCCGAGTTCTCTGCAGAGTGCGGAGGCGAAATGCTTCACCAGGAGAGGAATATCTTCCGGCCGTTCCCGCAGCGGCGGGACGTAGATCATTTCAAATCCCTCGATTTTGCTGTACAGTTCTTCGAGAAGTTTCCTCTTCATAACGAGGGTTTTTGGATCTTCTGCCATCGTGATGATAAATCGCACATCCACGGGGTCATTCCCGTCTTCCGCCGATTGGCGCGACGCGCGTTGATTCATCACGTTCAGAATTTTCATCTGGTCGCGGAGGCTTGCTTCTTCGATTTCCTCGATAAGGACTGTCCCGCCGTTTGCGACGTCAAGGAGTCCCTTCCGCACGCCGGACTGTAAGCTATCGGTTCCCGCATCGGTTCCGAACAGCACGACATCCAATTCGGAGTCTGAAAGAGCCGAAAGATTCAGCGACACCAGTGGTTCTTTAGGCCGCTGAGTGAGCCCCTGCGCATAAATATTCTTGGCGATGGTGCCTTTTCCAACTCCCACCTCGCCCCAGATCGCAGCATCCTGCCGGACTTTCCCGAGCTTGCCGACGATCTTGATCAGTTGATCGACGGGACGGCTCTTACCGACGATTGGATATTGCAGCGCCCCGCTCTTTTTCTTTTCCGTCTCGTTTGCTTTTTTCTCTATTTCTTCCATTGCTTTTCCCCGATAAATTATTTGCCGATACTCTGAAACAGTCTTCCATGAAACGGCTTGAAGTTGAAGAACCTTGTCAGCACAATGTTATCGATCCTGTCGCGCCAACGGCTGATCTGTTGAGGGTTCGCCGCAAGTTCCGCCTCGTAGAATTCTCCCTGAATCGAGCTGATGAAACCCAGCCTCAGCCCGAAGAATACAACCATCATGAACAACATCATAATCGTGATATACTGACCGATGTTGAATAACTGCGTGTACGATTGCCATTCCACACTGTGCATGTAACCCCAATAGTGGAGAATCTCAGTCGACACAAACACCAGGAAAACGAACATGATCTTATCCACGTAGGCTCCCTGCGGCGGATCTTTCTTGTACTGATATCCAAAAAACAACAGAACAAACGCTATGACCATGACATTCATGGAGATGATATTCGCGTGCAAGGGCTGGGTGAGAAGCATGATATAATTATTGCCTTCCAGGTATGGCAGCAGTTCCTCAATGCGCCTTGCATTTTCCTCCGGGTACAGCGGTCCTACGGCCTTCCCGTCCCGCCACGATTGAAGATTGACGACCTTGGCAAGTTCTCCCGCGTCGAGATTCCCCGGATGCTGATCGACGTGCTGTGCCAGCGTTTTCCATTGATTGATTTCCTCAGTTGAATACATGTACATCGGGTTGGAGATCATCGGATGGAAATACCAAACGAAAAAGAACAAAACGATCGCGCCAGCAGCAAGATACTTATGCACAACTTTGAAGTTATTGAACAACGTATCGATGACGAGATAGACGATCGCAAGCGAGAGCGAGAGGACAAACGCGGTAATATAATACTGGTAGTAAAGAATCACCGAGTATTTGTAGCCGGTCAGGAATGTGCGTCCGACAAAATCGTAGAGATGGGCGAAAAAGGTCAACGAGAAGAACACGAGAAAGTTCAGGAAAATGAATCTGTTTTTCTTGTTGGGATCTTTCAGCACGATAAACAGCGTGATGAAAAACGAGAGCGTGAGGAGCGAACGGTTGATGATCGCGGGAAGGCCCACATCACGATGCTGGAGAAAAACCAGACTCGCCGCGTAGAGCGCCATCGCGGCGATCCAGAGAAGGAATATTTTCATCGGTGTCTTCATCTCAAATTCTACCTTTCTTCGCTGAAATTTACCAATCAAAGATATGGAATTATCAGAATATTGTCAAGAACTATTCGTAAAAATCATCCCAGAGACGCTATTAATGTGATTTTTGTCACGCAAATTTTTCCTGAAAATTTTTCACTTTTTGCGCGTCAGATATTGACTTTTTGAGTTTCAATAGTTAAATTATTCACGAATTGAGACTGACTTTAAGCGGTAATTTAAGTAACCATTCCCAAACTACCATCAATTAGGAGTAATTCAAATGTCAAAATCTACTAATAATCGCAATTGGGCACGTTTTCGCTCAATTCTCGTGACGATGCTTATGGTTGTCGTTGTCAATATCGGAATCTCCTACGCCCAGAAATCCGGGATTACGATTATGCCCCCGCCGGATGCACCGCGACCGACAAAATCCGGTATCACCATTATGCCCCCCCCGGACGCACCGCGACCGACGAAATCCGGTATCACCATTATGCCCCCTCCGGACGCACCGCGCCCCCAGTAAACCGAGCAACCTGAATCTTCCAGGGCTCTGCCGGATTTCCTGCAGAGCCTTTTTGTTTTCCCACCGCCCTTTCATTTCACAAGCATTTTTGTTATTTTGATGGACCAGCATGGATGAAAACGTCTCAAATCCCTATGCAGCCCACGAAGTAAAGCAAGGACCCTCGCCGTCTGCTGGATTGTTGAAGTACTCTCTTCACATCCTGCTGTTCGTCCTTGCCTTCTTCACAACAACGCTCGCCGGAGTTCAATGGCTTAACCAGGATCCGTTCGAGCTATCAAACTTCTATCGGGGATTACCGTATTCCATTTCTCTTCTGGCCGTTCTCTCCGCTCATGAATTTGGCCACTATTTTGCAGCGCGGTACTACGGAGTAACGACGACGCTCCCGTACTTTATTCCCATACCACCTTTTCTCCTGAATCCTTTCGGTACGATGGGCGCGGTGATTCGCATCCGTTCTCCCCTCACCTCGAAGAAATCTCTCTTTGATATCGGCATCGCCGGCCCACTTGCAGGTTTGGCCGTCACGGTCGCGGTACTGCTCTACGGCTTTCTGACACTTCCGGGGAAGGAATATTTGTTCTCCATCCATCCCGAATACCGGCACCTGGATAAGATCCCGGAATACGGCCTGACGTTCGGAAGCTCCCTGCTATTCTGGGGTCTGTCGCACTTTTTTGCCGCGCATACCTTCATGCCGCCGATGAATGAAGTGTACCATTATCCCTTCCTTTGCGTCGGATGGTTCGGTTTGTTCGTGACCGCGCTCAATTTGATCCCGGTCGGCCAACTGGACGGCGGGCACATCCTCTACGCGTTGATCGGGAAAGGACAGGGACGCATCGCCCGCGTATTCTTCGCAGCTCTCATTCTCATGGGACTCTCGAGCCTCCTGCCCTTCCTCGGATGGAAAGTGCAGCCGGGAACGGTCGGGTGGTTGGTCTGGGCGGCTGTCCTTTTCTTCATCATAAAAATAGACCATCCTGAAATTCCCGACGAGACCGATCTTGGCCCGTCCAGAAAGGTCCTGGGGTGGTTTACGTTCGCCGTTTTCGTTGTTTCCTTCCCCCCGGTGCCTCTTTTTGAAATAAGTCCAAACTGATTTCTTGTTTTTTATCATCTAATTTATTAGCTTTTATCATAGAGGAACGTCAAGAACAATTCGGAATCGTTAACCGGCGCATTGTCACAGGTTTTCAGATTTTCAAATCATACATAGGTTGGAATACTGCGGGTGCTTTTCACCTTGTCGGTCACGAATACCGGCAGGAGAAATGATTACCGGATTGCTCATTCAATGAAGAAACTCACACTCTTTGTCCTCTTGCTTCTTGCGTCTTTTCTCTTCTTCTCGTGTGAAAAAGAGAAAAGCGGGCTCATCGATTCCAAACTCACTGGCCCTTTCATCACTTCGGCATTCCTGCGGTACTCCGCGCTGAATCTAGACACAACCACGGGCGGTGCTGTCACCCATCTACCGAATGGCCAGTACGAGGTCACCGATTCATTCACCGTACACGTGACAGATGATAACGGCCTCCAGAGCATCACACAAGTTACTTATCAGGTGGCCCTGCCTGGTTCGGTGGATTATGTCACATCCGGACAGCTGAATCGGGTCATCACGGATTCCTCGGGAGTCACTTACAACGGTCAGTTCACATTCTTCCTCGGCCGCAACGACGTGGGAATTTATACAGTCGAGGCAATCGCGATCGATCAATTCAATCTCAGCAGCAACGCGGAGCAGGCGTCGCTTGTTGTCACCAGGAGAAGCAGTATTCCTCAGGTCACTGCCGCCGGCGTTCCCGATACAGTGACCCTCCCGTCGGGCGGCACGGAGTTGATAAAGCTCACGGCGACAGTGGCCGACTCCGACGGCCTCGGTGCCATCGCAGAGGTCTATTTCTACAGTCTGAACTCGACAGACCCCACACATAAGTTCGACCTCCTCGACGACGGTAACACCAACGGACCGGGCGGGAGCGGCGATGTATTGGCCGGCGATGGGATCTATACAATTACTGTCGTTCTCAGCGATCACCCCGGCGTCCGAAAAACATATGCCTTCGAATTTCACGCCCTGGATAAAACGGGCGATGTCAGCCCTCCTCTTACAAAGTATCTGACGGTGAAGTGACGTGCGAAATATTGTTCTCCATACGGCGTTCTGTCTCTTTTCCGTGTTCGTCGTGTTTACCCCGGCATCGGGGCAAAAAAGATTCTTGAAATCATTCCACGTGTCCGACATCATCCATCCTTCCAGTTCGATGGTTCCGAGCAACGGCGTCTCAAAAATTTCGGTCGACAATTTGGACCTCTGGATAGGTACAGACAAGGGATTGGCGAAAAGCATCGATTTCGGCAGATCCTGGAGAAGCTATCGCTCGGACCCTGCCTTCGCCAACGATGCAATATTTGCGCTTGCCGCCAAGAACCACACGATCTGGGCGTCGACAGGTTACGAAGAGGCGGCGAGCGATGGCACGGTCCAGACAGGCAGCGGGTACGCATTTTCCTCCGACAGCGGCAGTCATTGGACGCACCTGCCCCAGGCGCTCGACGCCCGCGGCGACAGTATTCTGTCCTATGGAATCAACGACTCTCTCTGGATGCTCCCGATAGTCGTGCCGGAACAGAATGTGACTTTTGACATCTCCCTTTCACCGGGGACAGTGTGGATTGCGAGCTGGGCAAGCGGGCTCCGCAAATCAACGGACAGCGGGACAACCTGGCAGAGGATACCGCTGCCTCCGGACGCCCAAAGTACTCTCAGACCTACGGATACACTCTGGACGTACGCAGCCAATGATACACTCCGGCAGCAAAGACTCTTCGAGCATTTTGACCCCCGTCAAAATAACAACTTTCTTGCGTTCTCTGTTTTCGCGCAGGATAACGACACGATATGGTGCGGAACGGCCGGCGGGGTGAACAAATCCATAGATAGCGGGAAAAGCTGGGTAAAATTCAGCCATCAGAACCAGGTTGAACCGATCCTGGGAGACTGGGTTGTTGCTATTAACCAACAAATGTACCATGGCGGTCTCCGTCTCTGGACGGTCAACTGGAAGGCCGATGACCCCTCGGAAGACTATGGCGTGAGCTACACCGACGATGGCGGCAGGACGTGGAAGAATCTCCTGAACGGCGTCAAGGCATACGATATTTCTTTCAGGGACTCCATTGTCTACATCGCCAGCGACGACGGCGTCTTCCGGACCGCTGATGGAGGATTGAGCTTCAGCAGGTTTTCATACATGGCCAACCCTGCAACCCGGCAGGCCGTAACCTCGGCGGCATCATATGCCGTCAACTCAATTGCCGACACTGTTTTTGTCGGTACAGGCGACGGCATGGCAAGCACTGTAGACGACACGACGAATCTCTTCGGCTCTTCCTGGAAAATCTACCGAACATACCAGCCCGTTGGAACATCCAGCACCTCATATGCGTACCCGAACCCCTTCTCGCCGGCCCAGCAGCAGGTGCGCATTCACTATGGCGCGCTCAACCTGGGGGGCCAGCCTGCTTCCAGAAGTGTCAGCATCGATATTTTCGATTTTGGTATGAACCGCGTGCGCACACTCATTCACGATGCGCCGCGTTCCTCCTCTTCCGAATATGACGAACTCTGGGATGGGTCCTCCGATGGTGGGAAAATGGTGGCCAACGGTGTCTATTTCTACAGGATTACGATGGATGGCGGCGAGCCGATGTTTGGAAAAATAATTGTGTTGCGTTGACGTGAAAAACACTTTCATCTCCGTCGTCCTCGTCATCCTCTCCTGTTCCGTCATTCGGGCGCAAAGTGCCGGCAGTTTCACGCGCTTAGGCTTCGGCGCCCGGGGGATGGGTATGGGAAATGCGCTCACGTCCGTTACTACCGGCGAGATGAATGCCTACTACAATCCCGCCCTGGTCGCATTTGCTCCACAGAGCACCGGATCGGCGACGTTCGGGATTCTCTCGCTCGACCGCTCTTTGAATTTCCTCAGTTACGTCCAGCCCATCCAACCGCGGGGGGCCTTCTCGGTAGGCATCATTAACTCCGGCGTGAGAGATATCGACGGCCGCGATAACGACGGGTACCACACGGAAACATATTCAACGACGGAAAACCAGTTTTTTTTCGCATTCGCAAACCGGGTCGCCGACGAGGTGTCACTGGGCGTTTGCGTGAAGGTTTACTATGCCAAGCTGTTCGACCAGGTGAGTACGACAACCGTCGGGTTCGATGTGGGAGGCGTCTACCAGGTCACACCCGACCTCTCGCTTGGAGCGGCGGTCAAGGACATCGGTTCAAAATACAAATGGGATACGACACCGCTCTATGGCACGGATGGGCAACAAACGGAAGATGCGTTCCCGACCTTGAGCAGAGTCGCTCTGTCCTATACGCTGCTCTCAAAACGCGCGGTTATCTCCGCGGAGTATGAGAATTCCTCCGATGGCGGATCGGTCTTCCGGGCGGGAGCAGAGTACGCGCTCGTTGACCATTTCAGCCTGCGTGGAGGGGTCGACCGGATCGATTTCAGCGACAACGCGACCGGTGCGAAGCCCTCGTTTGGTTTCACGGCGAGAAGTTCGTTCGGTCAGTGGAATCCCGTTCTCGATTACGCATTTGTTGTTGAGCCTTTTTCACCGCAGGGCATGCACATCATTTCGCTGTCTCTTTTGTTCTAGAAAACCATGAAGAATTTCTTCTCGGCAATCATCATCTTGTGTCTCATCGCACCGTGCACATACGCGCAGGAGGGCGGAAATACGGGGATGGCATTTCTCAAGCTCGGCGTCGGCAGCCGCGCCCTTGCGATGGGCGAAGCGTACAGCGCCATCGCCTCGGACCCGAGCGCCGTTTACTATAATCCCGCGGCTCTATCGCTCTCGAACAATTCGCAACTCCTTCTGATGCACAAGGAGTGGATTCAGGACACGAGAACCGATTTCATAGCAGCGAAGACATCCCTTGACGCGCTGACTCTCGGTCTTGGCATCAATTCAACGAGCGTGGACAACATTGAGATCCGCGAGAATCCTGGCCCGCCGCTAGGTACCTTCGACGCGAAAAACGCCGCGATTGGACTATCCGCGTCCTATCAATTCGATTCCACCGTCAGCATCGGCGCCACCGGAAATTTTCTCTACGAAAAGATTCTAACGAATGAGGCCTCCGGACTCGGACTGAATTTTGGCGCCCTCGTCCTCACACCCTGGAATGTCCGGCTCGGAATGTCCGTGAGCAACATCGGATCCATGACGGCGCTGGACCAATCATCATCGAAGCTACCAACAACCACGCGGATTGGCGGGGCATACGAGACCTCGCTCGAGAGTCTTGACGGAACGCTCACAACCGCCGCAGAGATCGTTTCGGTGACTCAGGACAACACGCTGCATGCCCATATGGGCGTTGAGCTTGAGTATAAGCATGCGTTTGCAATGCGTGCAGGCTACCAAACCGGCTACGACACAAAGAACTTTTCCGCAGGTGTGGGTGTTAGGTATAGCGTGTTCCAGGTCGACTATGCCTTTATGCCAGTCGAGTACGACTTAGGAACGATGCAAACATTTACTCTCGTTATCCAATTCCAATGATTCGCAGAAAGATAAGAACGATACTTCCGGCCGCAACCCTGATCCTGTTTTGGTCGATGGGCATCGCCGGTGATGCGGGACATGATCTCCAGTGGCTGTCGTTCGACAAAGGTCTCGCCGAAGCACAGAAGAGCGATAAGAAAATTCTTGTCGACGTTTACACCGACTGGTGCGGTTGGTGCAAACGCATGGACCGCGACGTGTATGCGAACGACAAGGTGGCCGGTTATCTTACGCAACAGTACGTTCTGGTGAAGGTAAACGCCGAGTCGAGTGAAGAATTGCACTACAAAGGGAAAACATATTCAGAGATGGATCTCGCTCAGGCATTCAAGGTCACAGGATATCCCACCATACTTTTCCTCGATCCAGACGGGAATCATATCACTTCATTACCGGGATACGTGAAGGCCGATGAGTTTTTGGGTATCGTTAAGTTTATCGGCGGGGATTACTACAAGACCATGAAGTGGGAGGAATATCAGAAAAGTGAAGGTCCAAAAGGGAAAACCGGGGAATAGGACGTAAGATTTTATCGTTGCAAACCCCTTTCCGGCACGATCGGGAAGGGGTTTTTTACTTACCCTTACGCCTCAATGCATTCCGAAAGTTGTCGACTTCGCGAACGATCCCCTCGAGGTCAACCATCTGGATGCATTCAAGATTGTAGGGACATTCTCTCTTCCAGCATGGCGAACACGCCAAACCTTCGGGGATGAATTTTACTCCCCTTCCGAACAAATCAACTTCCTGCGGACAACTGACGCCAAAACACACGAGCACATGCTTCTTCAGTGCAATCGCGATGTGCATTCCGAGTGAATCACCCGTGACGACAATGTCGCACACATTCTCATAGCATATCCCTCGCCGCAGTCCCTCCATCGTTGGAGTATTGATTACCCTGGTCCCGGCCTGCCGGGAGATTTCCGCGTTCCGGGCAGTATCCTCAGGCCCTCCGAGCAACAGCAAGCGGATACCCGCCCGCCTGGAAAGCTCATCAATAAGGATAACGTGCTGGTCGAGGGTCATTTTCTTGTTCGAATACAAGAGCGAGCAGCCGGTGTTGAAACCTACAATCATCGGCGGATCTTGAGTGCCAGATAGGTGTACATCCGAGAGGATCGACTGTTTGTACCGATGACAGAATTCCAGTTCTTCATCCGACAATTGCAGGAGATATTCATCTCGGTGAAATCTCAAGCCCATCGCTTCGGTGAGAAGCTGGGAATTAGACCTTTGATTAACGCGGAATTTGGCATGGTCGTCGAGCCCGAGCCCGTAATTGTATTCCGCTTCTTTATTCAGCGGAACAATGGCCCCGTCGTTCTTCAGTCCATAGCCGACTTTCTTCCGGGACTTCAGCGACATCATGAATGCGCACGCGTGCGATGCTTTGTCGATATTCATGACGAGGTCGAACTGCATTGCCTGGAGAACGAGCCAGCTCTCCGGCTCCCATACAAAGACCCTGTCGATGAAGCTATTGTAGAGAAGGAGCGGCGCGGCGTTCCTGAGCGTAATCCAAAAAACCGTGCTTTCGGGATATTTGCGCTTGATGGCCGGAAGAAGCGTCGTAGTCACGAGGACATTGCCCATGGCCTCGAGATTGATGATGAGAATCTTAGCCCCCCGCGGTTTCGGGTCGACGCATTTCTCAAGGCAATTTGTGTCGGGGAAACACGGCTTGTACCCCGTGAACTGTTTGCAGTCGGGGATCGCCATTCTCTTCCGAACCGGACTTTTTCCTTTGGATTTTTTTTTCATCAGAGTACGTTCTCCCCGAGTTTCTTTGTTTTGCGCATCAAATCCGTGAAACCTTCGAATACTTTTTCGACGGACAAATTCTCCATGCACGGATTGCCGATGGGACATTTCGTGAGGTTGCAGCCCAGACAAAAAAGTTTTTGATTTTGCACAATTTCTGCCTCATTTCCAAATGGTCCTTGCAGATGGGGCCTGGTAGGACCGAATATAGCAACCACCGGCGTTCCCGTTGCCGCCGCAATGTGCATCGGTCCGGAGTCATTTGTTACCATGACCCGGCACCGGTGAAGAATCGCGGCGAGTTCTTTGAGGCCGCACAGAGGAATCAGGCCTGGCTGGTTTCTCATCATGCCCCGGATTTGCTCCGCGAGCGGCAGCTCACCGGGACCCCAGATAACGAGGGTCTGCACTCCAAGCTTGTCCGAGATCAAATCCCCGAGCGCGGCAAAACTACGGAGAGGCCACCGCTTCGTGTACCACCCTCCACCGGGATTCAATGCGACGACAGGCCGGTCATTCAACTTCTGGTCACGGAAAAATCGATCCGCGAATTGAACGGCATCCTCGCCTACGGGGAAAAAAATGGCAGATCTGGAGATCGCCACATCCATGGCCCGGAGGGCATCCAGGTTGAATTCGGTGTTGTGCTTTTCGCCGCCCCTGGGCTCGACAACGATATTATAACAATACTGGCGCCACTTGAACCGGTAGCCGACGCGGTAAGACGCCCCGCTGAACAGGGTCACGAGCGCGCTCCGGGGATTGCCAAAGAGGTCAATCACCAGGTCGTATCTCTGTGTCCGGACTTGAACGATCAGCGAGACCCCTGACTGGACCTTGCCGTCAAAGACAAGCGTGGAATGCACGACAGGATTGCCTTCAATGACTTCCCGACTCGGTCTTTCCGTCAGAAAGTCAATCGTCGCCCGGGGAAACGCGCTCCTGAGATTTTCAAGTACCGCCGTTGAAAGCAGCACATCACCTATCGCGCGCAACTTGATGACGAGGATTTTGTGAACCCTGGAGCGGTCTATTTTCAATTCAATGCAAGAACAATTAGGCCAAATATAGAGAAACTTTTATTCCGATTCAAACATTGAGCAGCCATCGCCCTCGGAGTATTACCGGATAGGTTCTCCTCCGTTGAAATCGACTTTTGCAATCTTCCCAAAGTTTCCGACGTTGAAGAAACGCCCCTCCAGCTTTTCTAATTCCTCCACCGCGACGTTGATAGTCATGAACGGGTATAGAAGCGGCTGGCCGAATGAATTGAGGCGCGTCGCGTAGCATTTCACCGTCATCGATTGAAAGAACCGCGCGTAGGGCCGCATCCACTCCTCCGAGCGTATTGCCTGCAGAACATCGTAGAGGTCCTGTTTCAACCGGTAGACGATCTTCACATCGCGGAGATCTTCCTGCTGAACATCCTGAACTGTCAGTCGAAAGGACAGCACCCCCACCGCCGGACGAATCCTGACCTCTGAAATCTGGAGATACAACGGATTGGATGCCCTGCGCAGGCTGTTCATGTGCCATGAATCGGAGATGTCTACTTCTTCCCCCTGTGCGAGTCTTCGAACTTCGTCCTGGAGGTGGATGGATTGTACCGGCCGGTGCTTCTGCCGTGCCAGTTCCTTCCTGAGCTGCCCGGGATCGTGCTTCCTGATTTTCTTTTCTCGCATCACCTCCGCGGCCTCTGACGTGTCGGACGTTCTCTTTCCTGACCTGATTAATAACGTGCTGTTCGAGTTCAGCGAAAACATCCTCTCTTTTGATTTCGTATGCCCGGAATGCCAATGAATGCATGAAAAATTCCTGGAAGTAAAAGGTGTCGACGATCTGAGTCAGATGAAACACCATGACTACACCGAACAGGCCTCCGACAAAAGCGAATGCAGCCCCCATTAAACCAGTCGCCATTTCGGCGGCGGGGGCCGTAAACATATGATATGAGAATTCCACAATTTTGACCAGAGCAATGGCCAGCACGGTCACGACAGACCACGCAGCAATGCCTCCAATGAAAGCGGGTATTTTCTGCGTGCCCTGGTGCGCCTGCTGTTGCTTCAGACGCTGGAGGATGAAGAAGGAAACCAGAAGAACGCAGATTGATATAATGAAGACATATGTCATGGTTGTTCCACAAAGACCACGCGAAGTGGGAAATCATCGTACAGGCTGGTAGGTCTGGCCAAAGTCATCCTGCATGCAGCAGCGGCACCCGGAACGCGATCGATGTTACCCATCCACCAGCTCAAAAGGTATCTGGTATCAGATTGTGAGATGCAATTATTCGTCAAAATGCCTTTCGAGGTCTTCGTCCTTCGGCTTTTGAACGTCCAGCTCTCGCTGAATCTTCTGCTCCCGCTCGATGCGCTGCTGGAGTTCCAGCCGTTCTGCTTTCTCGAAAATATCGTCCCTCACCCTGGATTGAGAATGGAAGAGAAGCGAACGAAGGAGCAAATCCCAAGCCCGCCCCGTGGCTCCGGCTTCACTGTACGTCACCACGATCTGGAAGAGATAGGCGAACCCCATGGCGATGGCGGCAAGTTTTATGACGTCGATGAAATCAAACTGGACTGAAATGATGGCCGACACGAGCATTACAATTTGCCAGCATCCCCATGCAACCAGACCAAGAAGAGACCATGCAAGCAGAGCCCAGATAATGTGACCGTAGGATTGTGCGGCCGACGACTGGAGAAGCTTGTCCAGCACCCCCGCCTGCTTCAGCACGCGGAGAAAGAAAACCATGGCAACGAGAATCAGTATTTGAGTCACGGGGAGCGTTTCTCGAAATGTGGCAACGTCAGCAAGTGTATCCGCCCGATGATATTCTTCCTTTTGCGGCGCCCCCTTTCATTCGTCAACTTCCAACCGACCTAACTGCCAAAATAATTCTCAATATCTTTGTCCTTCGCGTTGCCTGGTTTCGGGGGCTTTTCAAGGTCTTCCAGCTTGATTATTTCGGGCTCTTCTTTGACGCGTTCCGGAGGTTTGGGCTGGTCGGGTTTTTCTGGAACCCTGCGCAGAACCTTTGATTCTGTGCGGAAGAGGAATGAACGGACGAACAGATCCCATGTGCCTCCCGCCGTTCCTGGTTCGGCAGAGGAAACGAGCGCTCGGTATACGGAGACAATGGCGAAAACCGCGGCAGCGATCTGAATGAGACTCATGTAATCGAACTCGTCTGAGAGGATGTCAATGCCCATCGCCAACACCTGCCCCAATCCCCAACTCATGAGGGCGATCCCGGCCCAGGCGAGCATGCCACGAATTATCGGCATACAACCCCTCGTATCCGGTGAAGAGGAGAGCTTGTTCACTATGCCGGAACGCATCATTACCTGGAAAAACAACGCGATGAGAATCAGTAAGAAAATCTGGACCATATTTCTTCTCCGTAGTTGTGCTGCATCAAATCAAAATCTCCGGCCTACACCATTCCCTCGCCGCGATGAAACATGACGATACGACGAACCGCCGCCTCCGAATCGGAGTGCGATACGCCGCGAAAGGTCGGCTAACACAGTTAGACGAAATATCGGAATCTGCCCGATGAGAAGCAACCGCCAGTGGAAAACTGGACGGTAGACCTGCGTTAGAACGATTCCGTCAGGCCGACGACCCACCGAAACTTCAACTTGTTTTCCCCGGCAGGCGGCGCGCTCACGAAGAGTGGAAAATCGACACGAAGAGTTCGCAACCCGATCCCTGAGAAAACATTAGAGTTTGAAAACGAGCCGAACAAGCTCGAAAGCGACGCAAGACGAATACCGAATCCCCAGTCTATTTGGAACTTCTGGTCCCACAGATTGACCGGATTGTCCGCGATCCTGCCGGCGTCGATGAAAAGACTGCTGCGGAACATCCGCATGAGTCTGCCCGCGAAGGGAATGTCTGACTGGAAATATGGAATGAGCTCGGTGAACCTCGCTTCGGCATTCACGGCTTCGACCTTGTCGCTGCCGAGCGACATGAGGGAATAGTATCCGCGCATCCCCCCCCCCGCCGAAGAACATCGCGTGGTCGCGGACGGTGCTGGGCAGCACGCCCTTGCTTCTGAAGAACGGCGAACTGAACTCGTCGAGCGGCGAGGCGCCGGCAAGATAGTACTTGGTCTGGTCCGGGATGTCACCCTGACCGACTCCGCTCATGACTCTCAACCCCAACGTCCAATCCGCCGGCATATCTAGATCCGTCTTCACTTCAAACGTACGCTTTGAGTACGCCCAATCACTTCTTCCAATAAGCGAGACGGATCCTTCGAACGTCGCGTTGGCGTGAGCATTCCACCACGAACCGTAATTGAAATATTCATACCCGACAACCATCCGCTGCAAACTTCCCGGATCCCATGTGGATGGTAGAAGAAGATACTCGTTGTTTTCAGCCTGCGAGTAGGAGTACCGGATTGTCACGGTGTGGTACGGTGGATAAGAGAAATGTTCGCGAAACCCTTTTTGGAATCCGAGGGCAAGGCCTTTTCGTCCCTCCAGTTGATACCAACGGGCTGTGAGAGAGCTCGTTGGAGATAGCTCAAAAAGATTGTGCGAGAGTGAAAGATCGTAATCGACCGTTTTGTCGCGGAAATTGTAGAGTTGGTAGAGCGATCCCGAATACTCATCGTCGAGGAAGCTCCCGCTCAGTTTGTATCCCAGGTTCCATCCACCCTGGTCGGTGTACCAGAAAGACGGCCGCATCTTGAGCAGGTAGGCATCGATCGGGGTAACATCAAACAACGTATTGTCGAGCCGGAAATCGACTTTCGGGAAGGAGGCCCGGTTGTTGAGACGATTGATGTCGAGGATCTCTCCGCCCGGGTTGATTTCCGCCTGGACCGGACGCGCGGGTAAATCAACGACGGTGTCAACATCGACCTCGGCATTGATCCATTTATCGTAAGGAATCCAGATCGTTTGATTGCTCTGGTCATCCATTTCGATGCGCACATCCAACGGCATGATTGCCTGGCCGTACCGGTGAATGCCCACTTTCGTACGATACACCGTCTGGTCCCCGTTTTTCAGCGTGGAATACTTCAGGCGGCCAAGTCCATAGTCGCATGTGTACGTGCGATTGAACCACTCGTCGAAGAACCACCGCAAATCGCGGTAACCGCTCACCTCCTGGGCAGTTGCGTAAAAATCCTCCGGGTACGGGAGCTTGAACTTCCAACGATTGTAGTATTCCTTCATCACTTTCTCAAAAACAGAATCTCCCAGAACGTACCGGAGCATGAACATGACTGCCGCCGTTTTGCTATAAATCGAGACACCCGACAAACCCTGTTCTGCGAACCGGTACGTGTGCGTCGCGATGGGTTCCTCGTATCCCGTCTTCGCCAGCCAAAGAGCCGATCGCTGAATGCCCTCGCGCTCATCGTCGTTGGGGAATTTCAGAAGACGTTGATACCAATCCGTCCACTCGAACGTGTTGTCGTGCCGGCCGTAGTAATCCTCAACGGCCGTCGCCGTGATGAACGTATTGAAACCTTCATCCATGAAAGCAAAGTATGTTTCATTGCTGCCGATCATCATGGGATACCAGCTATGGCCGATTTCGTGAACCACGACGCCATAGAGAGAATGGCTGGTTTTGTCGCCGTAATGGCCGATGAAAACTATGCCGGGATATTCCATCCCTCCGCCGACGACACCCTCGACGACAAACATGCTCGGGTAAGCGTACAATCCGTAGTGCGTGCTGAAGAAACTGATCGCGTGGTGTCCGAAATGCGCGATGTCCTTCCAATAATCCGCCTTATCGGAAAAATAGAGCGCGCTTATGGAAATTGGCGCCTGACCCGGCGCCGGAGACCAATGCGACATGTCCCAGATGTAATGTTCGTTCGCGGTCCAGGCGAAATCGCGCACATGGTCGGCATGGAATTTCCATGTGACGATGGCCGTATCCTTGTCGCCCCATTCCCGGCCGGAGTAGTCGGCTATGCGCACCGTTTCATCCTTCCCGCTGGATTCGGCCAGCCGCTGGCGGACGCTGTCGGAATAGACGTCTTCAGGATTCAACAGAACGCCCGTATAACCAAGCGTGAAACTCTTTGGGAGAGATATGTTGACATCGAACGTGCCGTACTCGAGGTGGAATTCCGCAGGACCGAGGTATTGATTCTTGTCCCATCCGTACCTGTCGTACGTCGCGATCTGCGGATACCACTGTGCGATGTTGTAATCCCTTCCCTGGTGGCCAGACCGTTCTCCTCCCTCCGGTACGCGTTCGACGTAGTCGCATCTGAAAACGACGCTGTCTCCCGGATTGAGGGGCTTCAACAAGCGAACCTCCATCACCGTATTATCGACATGATATTCGGGCGTTTGCTCGAGTTCACCGTCGAGAACGTTGAACTTTGTTAGCCAGATACCGCCGGTTGTATCAGAATAATAGGATTTGTTGCGCTCTTCGAAGGCCAGACCATAGCTTCCCTGCGTAAAGAGATTCCAGTAGAGCCTGAAGTATACCACATTCAGAACGTCGGGCGAGTTATTTCTGTACACAAGTTGTTCGCTCCCTTCGATGCGGTGCTGTTTCGTGTCGAGCGTCGCGTCGATTTTATAGTGAACCTCCTGCTGCCAGAGTTGTTCTGCGCAGAGAGTTGACGAGAAGATGGCAAGGAAAAGCAGGGATATTCGCATAGCAACTCCGGAGAATAGTTCAGGAATTCGCAAGGTAATATTCAGAGACCTTTATTATCGTTCTTGTTTGATCCACGATGCAGGAATTTTTCTTTGCGTCGCTTGTTAATCAGGAAAATCAAATATACAAAGACCGCCAATACGGCAACTCCGACTATAATAATGTTCAGTCCCAGAAAATCTACTGTCTCCATGGGGGCCTTTCACTGCGACGAGAGACTGGAGGATCGGGTTGCGGGTTTTTCATGGTTTGCCGCCCCGGCGCACCTGCGGGGTTTGCGTTCAGGCTGTAACCCCTTCGACCAACACCCCCCCGACGGACATCGGAGAAAACACCGTCGCGTTCATTTGAACCTTTCACCGGCCCCATGTGATGCCGGTTCAACCGCCGGGCCGCAAGGCGCTCATTCTCGAGGGCAACTGTTGCCGCGTTTGCAAACAACTCTATGAGCTCGGCTTCATCCTCCATGAACTCCGGGCTGCGATTGCGTGCGACAACGAGAACACCAAACAAGGTCTTCCTTCTTTTCATCGGAACAGCGATGAAATGTTCAATGCTCGGTTTCATACCTTCGGGGTAACGTGACCGCGGGTCCATTTGGGCGTTGTTGACCAACGCCATTTTCCCAGTGACGGCCGCCCTCCCGATAATTCCCTCTCCAAGGGGCAGGGGAAATCTCGCCAGCCGGCGGGAGAACGGAGTGTTCCGCAAAACTGTGCGGGGCATTAACAGGTTAAGGGATTCATCGAAGACGTAGAATCCCGCCAGGTCGTGGGCCACAATTTTCTTGACACCAGCGACAATGGCGGAAAATACTTTGTCAATGGCTGCATTCTTTAGTACGAGATGATGTATTTCGTCCAGCACCTTCAAAACAGTCGCCTTCCGCTGGATTTCGTTCACCAACATCTGGAAGCGCTCGTTCGTCCGTTGCAATTCCCCGGCATCGGCAAGGCCGGTCACATCGCGCGCTGTGATAACATGACCGCGGGCATGCCGAGATTTCAAGGGAAAGGGCAACGAAGAGAGACTGACGGTCACGGCTTCGCCGCTCTTCCGATTCCACACCTCCACGAAATTGTTGAGTGAACCCTCTTTGCGAAGTATCTTCCGGGCCTGGCTCATTCTCGTCTTTTCACCGGAGGCGATCCAGGGGTAGGGAGGCTCTGCTCCGATAATCTCCGTTTCCGGATATCCGGACATTTGAGCGTGTGCGCTGTTGCACAACAACACTTTTCCTCTTATATCCGTTACGAAAAGTGCGTCCTTCATCGTATTAAAAACGGACTCAAGTCTATTCTCCGATTTCCAGGATTGATTGACGAGCATTCGCCGGTCGCTCAGGTCGTGGGCCACGACCACGATCTCGTTGCCTTTGTGCCCCGGAGAACCGGAATAAAAAATGGAGGCGTCAAGCCACAGCGCCGTGCCATCGGACCTTTGAAATTCGATTTCTCCCGACCACCTCCCTTTCTCCCGCAGAGCTTTGGACACTTTCGACACATAACTTGCTCCCATACCCCTCAGATACAGTAGGTGAAGTTTCTTCCCGACCAAATCCTTCGAGCTGTATCCGGTTCTCCGGCATGCAGTTCGGTTCACAAAGTGAATGGATTGTTTCCCGTCCGCCAGAATGACCAGATCATGAGAATGATTGGCCACGTCGACAAGCAGTTGCCTGATTTCGGGGGAGGACGCCTGCGAAGAAATCATTGTGTGAACAGAAGGGTCCTTACACACTACGAAGCCGTGGAAGAAAGCGGGTACGAGTCTCGAGAATCATCAAAGGGACGAATTTTGTGAGTATTGGCACACTCAATTCCGTGAGATGTTACGGTAGAACCGCCGAAATGTTGCAGAGGCTTATTGGCCATGCCCACGGCCCTTGCCCTCGTTCATTTCATCCAGGAATGCAACGGCCCTGCGCAGGTGCGGGACGACAATCGAGCCGCCGACGGTGAGAGCAACACTGAAAACTTCAAACAACTCATCGTCGGTGACGCCCTGCTCCTTGCATTGAAGAATATGGTATGAAATGCAGTCGTCGCACCGAAGCACCATCGAAGCAACGAGACCGAGCATCTCCTTCGTCCTGGCATCAAGCTTGCCCGGCTCGTAGGTAAGCGTATCCACACCGAAGAAACGTTTGATCGCACGATTGTCAACGCCGAGGATGCGTTCGTTCATTTTCGAGCGGAATGACTGGAATTCTTCTAACCGTTTAGCCATCGTTGGTTAATTGGTTAATTTATAAACCGGTAATCCAGAGATCGGTCAACTGGTGGAGCTGAAGGGGATCGAACCCTCGGCCTCGTGAATGCCATTCACGCGCTCTCCCAACTGAGCTACAGCCCCAATAACATTTTCAATTTACGATTGCCAATTTCGAATTGCTTCCCCAATTGACAAAGAACAAATGAAAAGATCAAGTAAATGTATACAAAATTGCGGCAAAAGTCAATCAAGTGTATTGCGCAAATCCTCTTCAGAAGTCCTGAATTTGCCGTCGGAGCCTCCCTCCGCGACAAAGAACAGGGATTACTTGACGAGCAGCAACCTCATCACGCTCGTGAACTTCCCGGTGGTCAACCGATAGAAATAAGCTCCACTTGCCAGGTCCGCCGCGTCGAATACGGTTGAATGACGGCCGGCCTGGACGAAGCCGTTGACGAGAGTGCGCACCTCCTGCCCCAGCATGTTATACACCCGAAGGGTTACATAGTCGCCGCTCGGCAATTGATACTCAATGAGCGTCGTGGGGTTGAATGGATTAGGGTAATTCTGAAAAAGAGCATAGCTCGCCGGAAGCGTTCCCGGTCGGTCTTCCCTGACAGACGTAATGAACCCGGCGCGCGGACGGCTCCATACGGCTCCGCCAAAAGTACCCACCAGTACAGTAGAATCCGTGACGGCCACAGCGCGGACGTCAAGCGAATCTAATCCATCATTTACTGATTGCCAGTGCGTGCCATTGTCCGTTGAAAGGAATACTCCTCCCCCCTGCGTTCCTACGAAGAGGTTAACATTGGACACGGCAAAACATTGTATATGGGAGTTTGTTAACCCGGTATCCGCCGCCTGCCAGCTCACCCCATGATCTGTCGTACGGAAGACACCGCCGCCGGTGGTTCCGGCAAAAATAGACGACTGTGTCGTTGCAAATGACGACACAAAAAAATTCGTCAACCCGCTGTCGAGCCCATGCCAACTCATGCCATCGTCAAAGGTCCGCAACACAGCACCGGAACGAGCACCTGCAAGAATGCCGGCGCTGTCGGCGACCAGGGCTTTCACTTCAAAACCGCTCAACAATGCAGACTGCCACGTCTTTCCGGTATCAACGCTCCGGAAGGCTCCATTATCGGTGCCCTTGAGAATCGACGAATCATGCTGCGCAAAGGAGTAAACAATGCTGTGATCCGATGTATCGCCATGCCAGGTGTTCCCCAAGTCGGACGAAGTTAGAACGCCACTTCCGGCCGTGCCCACGAAAATGAGCGAGCCGATTGCTGCGAACGAAATGGCAGGGCTATTCGTCTTCTCGATTCTTATCCAGCCGAGCCCTCTATTTGTAGAGAGATAGATTCCACTGTCGCACCCAGCCAGGATGTTTGATCCATTGGCGGCAATAGCGTATGCAGTTTGCCCCGTCAACCCATTCGACTTGCTCCACTGGGCTTCTCCTTGAAATGCGAAAAGAAAGAGGACAAGAAGTAATAGAATTTTTTTCATTATGCTGCCCCGATTAATGTTGAACATTCAGATTCGACCCATTATCATCCGCACTACGATGATTAAATTACCAAATAAAGGAATTAATGTCAATACGACATCAATACGACAGTGTTCCCCATCACCGACAGCCCCCTGACGGGAGGATTTCATCCCGCGTGCAGAAAACCGAGCCGGACAGACCTCAAATCAAGTGAAATTCCTATTTGCAAGTCGCGCTGTTTTTTGCTATAATTTTGAATATGAAAGACATCGGCGAAGCATTTTCATTCCCATTCAGAGATCCGGACTGGCTTGCAAAGATGGTTATCGGAACCATCTTTGCGGCTTTTTGTGTTCTTCTTATAGGGTTCCCTGTGGTCTGCGGCTATTATGTTGAACTCATTCAACGGATGAGACGACATGAGCAGTATCCTCTCCCGGAATGGAAAGACGTTGGTGTAAAATTCATCGTGGGTTTTAAATATATCGTGGTTCTCATCATATATTATCTGCCGACGGCAGTCATCCTCGTCCCGGCTTTTTTCCTCCTCGTCATTGCGAATCTGCATATTGGAGGGTTTCCCGGGATGGTGGCCGGCACCGGATTTGCTATGATTATCATCCTTCTCGTTCTGCCCTATTCACTGTTCATCGCGGCCATGAAGCCTATCATCGCGACGAGGTATTCCGAACGCGAAAGCATGGGAAACGCACTCGACGTTGGCGAAGTTCTGCGTCTCTTCAGGGCTCATTGGCGGGACGCCTGCCTTGCGATGCTGCTGGCGATCGGTGTTCAGCTCCTGGCGACCGTGGGCATCATTTTCTTCCTGGTCGGAATATTCGCGACGTCTTTCTATGGATATCTCGTCACTTCCCATCTGTACGGACAGATCGCGCAGAGCATCGATGATTCCCGTATTTCTCCTACTCCGTCTGCCGCATGAAAAGCCGCATACAACATTTTGCCCGGTTCTTTCTCCTGCCAATCGCTCTTTTCGCTACGAGCTGTAAGGACGCCAGCACAAATCAAAGCGCCAGCGATATCGTCTTCCCGGCGAGCGGGGTGAGTTATGGCAAGCAAGTGGAACCGTTATTTCTCCATAGCTGCGCCGTACCCAGTTGCCATGACGAGTACACGGGAGTTGGCGGCCTCAGTCTTGAGACCTATCAAGATTTAATGAGCGCGAGCCCGCCCGTCATAAGAGTGGGGGACACTGCCAGCAGTCCGCTCGTCTGGAGTATTGAAAAAAGCCACGGTCTTGGAATTATGCCTCCTCCGCCGCCGCCGCCCCTCAACACCAATCAGATCACGGGGATAAAGAGATGGATACTTGAAGGAGCGCAGAACAACTAAGCTCTACGCGGTTACGAGGTGAGGGGGCTTGATTGATGCTGAGATGGAGGGAGTTTTTCGGGCCCGCCGCTCAAATTCATCCCGAAATTTCTTAATCACGCTTTGCACCGGCCACGCCGCCGCATCCCCAAGAGCGCACACAGTATTGCCTTCGATGTTGTTCGCCACATCCAGCAGCAGGTCGACATCCTGCACAGTGCCTTCGCCATCCACAAACCGGTTAATGATCTTCTCCATCCAGCCGCAGCCTTCCCGGCACGGTGTACATTGCCCGCACGATTCGTGATGATAGAAATGTGCGATGCGCGCAAGAACCTTGAGAATATCCGTGTCTTCGTTCATGACAATCACACCGCCCGTTCCGACCGAAGTTCCGGCCGATTTCAATGACTCCGCATCCATCTTCACGCCTTCGAGTTCATCGCCCCGCAGCCACATCGTAGACGACCCTCCCGGAATCACGGCCTTCACCTTTTTGTTTCCCGGAACACCGCCCGCATGTTTGTAAATGAGGTCGGTCAGCAGTATCCCGGTCGGGAATTCAAACACGCCCGGTTTGTTCACATGACCGCTGATGCCGAAGAGGAGCGTGCCGGGATGTTTGGGCTCGCCGATCTTCGAAAACCACTCCCACCCTTTCGCGATGATGATCGGGACGTTGGCTATCGTCTCGATGTTGTTGATGGTCGTCGGGCATCCCCATAACCCGTTTTGCGCAGGGAAAGGAGGTTTTACCCGGGGATAGCCGCGATCGCCCTCGATGGAATTCATGAGAGCCGATTCCTCGCCGCAGATATACGCGCCGGCTCCCCGATGGACATACATGTTCGTGCTGAAATTTGTGCCGAGGATGTTGTTCCCGATGTAGTTCTTTACGTATGCGTCGTCGATCGCTTTCTGGAGCAGCCGGATCCATTTGATGTATTCGCCGCGAACATAAACATACGTCGTCGAGATACCCATTGCATAGGCGGCAATCAACGCACCTTCGATGAATAGATGCGGGTTGAGCTCGAAGATTTGCCTGTCCTTGAATGTCCCCGGCTCGCTTTCATCGCCATTCGCGCAGAGATACTTGGCCTTGGACGTTTGTTTCGGCATGAAAGTCCATTTGAGGCCCGTCGGGAAACAGGCGCCGCCCCGACCTCGTAGGTTGGATTTTTTCACCCGGTCGGTGACGTCTTCAGGTTTCATCGCCAGTGCAGTGCGGAGGGCCTGGTATCCACCATGGCTTTCGTAGACATCGATCCGGTGCAGGTCCGGAATATCGGGAAGGATCAGTTTTTCGGCGAAGTCAGGCATGCATTACTTTAATTCTGCAAGAACCTTGTCGACCGCTTCGGTCGTGAGTCCCTCGTAGTACTCATCGTTGACCTGCATCATCGGGGCGGTCCCGCACGAACCGAGGCATTCAACCTCCGTAACCGTAAATTTTTTGTCCGCCGTTGTTTCTCCCGGTTTCACCTTGAGCCGTGTGCAGATATGTTCGGTGAGTTTTTCCGCGCCGAGAAGCTGGCAGGAGACATTTGTGCATACCTGCACGTGGTACTTCCCAACGGGCTTCGTATTGAACATCGTGTAGAACGTCACCACTCCATAAATGTGTCCCAGCGGAACGTTGAGCAAACCGGCGACGTACTTCATGGTCTCGGGAGAGATCCACCCGAATTGCTCCTGGGCTATCCAGAGCACCGGCAGTGCGAGCGCCTTGGCGGTCGGATAGCGTTTCTTCAACTCCTGTATTTTCTTGAGATTGTCTTCAGAGAGCATGGCACACCGCTACTTGTCCGCTTCCCCCATAACCGGGTCGACACTTCCAATGACAGCGACAATATCGGAGATCATACCCCCTTTGAGCATGATCGGGAGCGACTGGATATTGGAGAAAGACGGAGCGTGGATCTTGAGCCGCCATGGATTTCCTTCGCCGTGGCTTACAACATAAAACCCCAGTTCCCCCTTGGAAGCTTCCACCGCATGATACACCTCACCGATCGGAGGGTCGATGCCGAAGTTGACCAGCATGAAATCATGAATGAGCTCTTCCATCTTGCCGTAGGTACGTTCTTTCTTCGGCAGGACGCGTTTTGGTTCCCGCGCATTGACTGCCCCTCCGGGCATTTTGTCCAGGGCCTGCCGGACAATCTTTATGCTCTCGCGCATCTCGTGCATACGAACGTAGAAGCGGGCAAGAACATCGCAATCACCGTAGACGGGAACATCGAAGTCAAGGGCATCGTATACAAGATAGGGTTCGTCCCGACGGAGATCGTGCGCGACGCCGGTCGCTCGGAGAATCGGGCCGGTGACTCCCATTCTGATGGCGTCTTCCTGCGAGAGGATACCGACGCCTTCGCATCGATCGACGAAGATCCGGTTTTTCAAAAGCAGCTTTTCGCATTCATCAAGCGACGCCGGAAGCTGGTCGATAAAGTCCTTCGTCATGGCAACGGCCTCGTCGGTCATATCCTGGGCGAGACCTCCTATGCGCGTGAAACTCGTCGTGAACCTCACGCCCGTCAGGATGTCCCAGATGTCCTGAATCTTTTCCCGCTCACGAAAGCCCCACAACAGCACTGTAACGGCACCGACATCCATTGCCATCGACCCGAGCCAGACGAGGTGTGAAGCGAGTCGCGCAAGCTCTGCACAGACCACCCGGATGTACTGGGCGCGTGGAGGAACTTCAATGCCGGCGAGTTTTTCCACCGCAAGGACGTACGCGACATTATTGGCAAGCGGCGAAAGATAGTCGAGGCGGTCGGTGTGTGGAATGAATTCATGATACGTCATATTTTCGGCGAGCTTCTCATAACCGCGATGCAGGTATCCAAGGTCGGGAACGGCAGAGACGACGATCTCACCATCCAATCTGAGAAGCAATCGAAGAACGCCGTGCGTGGCTGGATGCTGGGGGCCCATGTTGAGCACCATCTCGCTGTCGAGAGGGTCGTCAAACGTGACCGTGGTGTCCTGACCTTCCAGCGCCTTCAGAATTTGTTGCCGGGGTTCTGCGGAACTTGATTCCATAGGGATCGACGGATTGACCTATTTACGCGGAAGCGGAAGTGAGCCGGGAATTCCCATGAGAGGAAAATCTTTTCTCAGCGGATAGTATTCGAATTCATCCGGCATGTAAATGCGCCTCAGGTCGGGATGACCGTCAAACACAATTCCGTACATGTCAAATGCTTCCCGTTCGTGCCAATTTGCCCCCGGCCATACCGCCGTCACCGTGGGAACGTGGAGGTCCGTTTCATCGACCCGTACTTTCAACCGCAGGCGGGACTTGTTCTTCAGCGAATACAGATTATATACAACTTCGAACCTGTCCTCCGGACGAAAGTAATCCGCGCCACAGAGATCTTTCAACATGTCGAAACGCAGCTCATCGTCGTCGCGCAGAAACCGACAAACGTCGACTATCTCTTGTTTTCTCACTACGACCGTGACCTCGCCGCGAAACTCGCTCGTGGATTCGAGCGCATCCTTAAAATTCGACCGGAGTTTTTCGAGAATGGCGTCCTTCATGAAGTGTGAGCGAGCTCTCCCCTCTCCCCCACATATATTTTTTGACCTGGCCTTTCGCCGCGCGCAATTTTCTTTTGAACCTCTATCAGACCTTTCAGGAGATTGTCCGGCCGCGGGGGACAACCCGCAACGTACACGTCAACCGGAATGAAGAGGTCTATTCCCTGGACGACCGAATAAGAACGGTACATCCCCCCCGTCGACGTGCAGGCGCCCATTGCGATCACCCATTTCGGGTCGGGCATCTGGTCATAGATCTTCCGAACAACATGGGCCATCTTGTACGTCACGGTCCCGGCGACGATCATCAAATCGCTTTGTCGAGGGGAAAAACGGAAGGCCTCCGACCCGAAACGGGCGACATCCGTTCTCGGTCCTGCGAACGACATCATCTCAATGGCGCAACATGAAATCCCCATCGGCATTGGCCAGAGGGAATTCTTTTGAGACCAGTGCATGATATCTTCTATTCGCGTCGTCAAAAATCCTTCATTCATATTCCCCGACATCGCGTCAAACCGTCCCTTCTTCCGTCAATGTATCCTTTTGCAGCGGTACTTCGCGGAGCGCTTCTGCAGGCCGCGTTGTTGCCCGTGACCATTCCAGCGCGCCTTTCTTCCACACGTAGAGGAGACCAGCCATGAGAATGGTGATGAACACGATCATCTCAATGAACCCGGAAACGCCGAGATCCCGAAAATTGACTGCCCAGGGATAGAGAAAAACGACTTCAATATCAAAAACGATGAACAGCATCGCGATCATATAAAACCGGACGGAAAATCGTTCCCGCGCAGTGCGGACTGGTTCCATCCCGCTTTCATACGTCGACAGTTTTTCTTCCGTCGAGTTCTTCGGCCCGAAGATCTCGCTCGCCTTCGACATCACCACTCCGAATACGACGGCGATGCAGATCATGATCCCGATGGGAATATAGTTTTCTATCACAGTTCGAATTGGATTTTCATTCAAAAGTTAGCCAAAACACGAAACAAAAGCAAGTTCCTTCCGATCCTATGCTCTACCGAATGCGATCCGTCGCTCCCGCGTGCTGCATCGACGACGTCATACGCCAATACCCGATGGCGACACCGCTAGCGATCGCTACGTTGAGCGACTCTGCCCTGCCATGTTTCGGGATCGTCATCAGCCGGTCGGCCAATTGCGCAATCGCCGGGGATACCCCATGAGCTTCATTGCCAAACACCATGATTGTCTTCTCGGGGAAATTGATCTCGGGCAGCATTCTTCCACCTTCGATGGCAGTCGCAATGATTTCGAAGCCCTTAGTTTTCGCCGACTTCAAGAAGGATGACAAATCCGCGTCGATGCAGATCGGCAAGTGGAAAAGAGAACCCATGGCGGAGCGAACAACTTTGGGGTTGAAAATCTCCACGCTCGATTTGCTCAGCACGACAGCATCCACGCCAAACCAGTCGCATGTGCGGAGAATCGTGCCCACATTTCCGGGGTCGGCTACATCATCGAGGACGACCACAAGGCAGCGATGCGCCTCTGCGCTGAGAGCCGAATCGAGAAATTGAGGCCGGGCAACAACCACCCCGACAATACCTTGTGGCGTCACCGTTTCCGAGAGCTTTTTGAGTTCGTCGCTGGAGACCTCCAACAATTCACAATGGACGGCCTGGGCAAGGCGCAGAACTTCCCCGGCGCTCTCAGTCATCAAAAAATCCCTGTGCAGCAGCAGGGTCTCGAGTTTCCAGTCGGACTGGAGCACCTCATGGACAAGTTTTGTCCCTTCGATAAGGAACCTCTGCTCCTGCTCCCGGTATTTCTTCTTTGTGAGCTTCTGGAAGTACTTGAATTGGAATTGAGATACTCTCGGTATTGCTCGCATAGGCAATGGAATATATCGAATAAAGCATGAAAAAACAAAGGAATGACCCGTCTTTTACTTGATTATCAAGCGGGATCTGGGTATATTTCCATAAATTATGAATCATTCAATTAGCCGATTTCAATGGTGCACATATCCCAAAAACGACTGATCTCACTGCTCAACGCTCTTAACGGCAAAACAATCGCCGTGGTCGGCGATCTGATGCTCGACAGCTATATCTGGGGCAAGGTCAACCGGATATCGCCTGAAGCGCCGGTCCCCGTCGTCGACGTTGAAACCGAACAAGTCCGTCTGGGCGGAGCAGCAAACGTTGCTCATAACATTAAATCGCTCGGGGGGAAACCGCTGCTCGTCGGCGTTGTCGGCGATGATTCAAGCGGAAAGAAACTGTTGAACATCATTCATCAGAACACGTTCCCGGCCGACGGCATAGTTGTCGATCCTGCCCGCCCGACGACCGTCAAGACGCGCATCATCGCACACAGTCAGCACGTGGTTCGCATCGACCGGGAATCACGGGAAGAAATCTCCACGCCGATCCAGAACGGAATTCTGGAAACCCTCCTGCGCAACAGCGAAGCGATCGACGGGATCATCATCGAGGATTACAATAAAGGGGTCGTCGTAAAGGACCTGATTCACGAGATTATCAAATGGGCCAATCAACATAAGAAGCCAATCACCGTCGACCCGAAATACAACAACTTCTTTGAATTCACCGATGTCACGGTTTTCAAACCCAACCGTAAAGAAGTCGAAGAAGTTCTGGGTTTGAGAATGAACGATGACCACGATGTCATCACCGCCGGGAAGAAAATCCTTGAACGGCTCAATGCCTCAAGCGTGCTTCTGACACGGGGCGAGCAGGGAATGTCGTTGTTCGAAAAAGACGGCTCGGTCACTCACGTGCCGACAAAGGCGCGCAATGTTGCCGACGTTTCCGGAGCCGGCGACACGGTCATTGCCACCCTCACAATGGCGCTGGTGGGCGGGGCGACCATCAGAGAAGCCTCAACTCTCGCGAACATCGCCGGCGGCATTGTGTGCGGCTCTGTCGGCATAGTTCCCATCGACAAAATTGAACTCCGGGATGCCGTCCTCCGGGACATGGATCACAGTCCTCGCTCTGACTCGGCGAACTGATGGGCCGGATCGTCACTCTCCCCGAATTGCGGCGTACCCGTGAAGCGTGCAGGCAGTCCGGACAAAAAGTCGTTTTCACCAACGGCTGCTTCGATATACTTCACAAAGGGCACGTCGAATACCTTACCAAAGCGAAAGCGCTGGGGAATATCCTGGTGGTGGGCATCAACACGGATGCTTCCACCCGGAGAATCAAAGGAGCAAAAAGGCCCATTGTCGAGCAGGATGACCGTGCTGCCATCGTCGCGAATCTCTTGCCGGTGGATTACGTATGTTTATTTGATGAGGATACACCGGATGAGCTCATTCGTGCAATCGTCCCGGATGTGCTCGTGAAGGGCGCGGATTGGAAAGTCGACGACATCGTCGGCAAGGAGGTTGTAGAACAGGCAGGCGGCGTCGTATCCACGATACAACTGACACCGGGGCTCTCCACATCACAAATCATCGACCGGATCCGTGAGCGTTATTGCTGAGGGAACATCACACTGATGAAGGTTGTCAAAACCATCCTCAAGGTTGTCGGTGTTTCAGCAGGAATCTTCATCCTGCTCCTGATACTCATCGCGACCATTACGCAAACGAATTTTTTTAAGGACCGCCTTCGCCTGATCGTCGTCTCCTCCCTCTCGACGAAAGCGAACGTCCAGCTCCACTTGGGCACGATCCGCGGCAATTTCGTTACCGGCCTCGAGATCGATTCGCTTGCCATCGATTACGGCGAGATCAAGCTGCTCTCGACGGGCCCCATCACCATCGAACACGATCCGCTTGCGCTTCTGAAGAAATCGATCGTTGTGAACCGCCTCACTGTCCAGCATCCGTCCATCACACTCATTCGGTCGTTATCCGGCGAATGGAACTTCGCCAAGCTCTTCGGGTCTTCGGAGGATACCAGCCATGGCACTTTTGACTGGAGCATCATCCTCAAGAATGTCGAGCTCAAGGACGGAACGGTCTCCCTCATTGATTTCGCGTCCCTCGCTTCGCCGGATCATAGCCCTTCCCGGCCGGGCGAAGTCGAATACCATAATTTCTCCTTACGCGATGTAAACCTCAACGTTTCTGCCGCCATCAAGACCGACAATATCAGCGCGGTGATTCACTCCGCCTCATTCTCGTCCCTCACTCCTGAGTTTCAGCTTTCCCGGTTTTCGGGTGAGTTCAAAGCCGACCGGCAAGGAATCGGCATGCACAACGTCGTCATCCAGACCGGAAAATCTTCGCTCCAATTCAGCGCCGCGATCAGCGGGCCGGATGTGTTCAAGGGAATCGACATCGCGAAACTCCAGTTTGACCCGGTGCAGGTGCAGTTGAACGCCAAGAACATAGATTTTTCCGAGCTGAAAAGTTTCCTGGCGCCCCTGGACCCCTTCGAAGGATCTTCCGCCCTCGAGCTTGAAGCAAGCGGAGAATTCGGGAATCTCAACATCAAGCACCTGAACCTCAAGACGCATTCGAGCTCGTTGAAACTGGCAGGAACGCTGAAGAATCTTCACCATCCGGACGATTTGCGGCTCGACGTGCTGATCGGGGACAGCAAGGTCGACCCCGCCGATGTCGCGAAACTGCTCCCGACATCTCATGTCCCGTCGTTTGAAGGTGTCGGCCAGCTTTCCCTGTTCGCACAGTACGTCGGGAAACCCCTCGACTTCAAAGCAACGGTAGTGATGAAAGGGGAGCATGGCGACATGAATCTTTCCGGGCAGATGAATCTCACGCACGGCCTCCCGCAATATGACTTGACGTTCTCCACCATCAATCTGGACATAGGAACTATTCTCAACGCCAAAAGCCTCTCCGGGGCGATGTCGACCAGGGGAGAGATCAAGGGTGAAGGGTTTTCACTCGACAGCCTCTCCGCTCACCTCAAGCTCAACGTCGATTCCGGAAGGGTACGGAATTTTGCCGTCGGGAATTCGCAAATCGACGTTGATGCCTGGCCGCACCGCTTCCAGTACACTTCTTCCGTCAATCTGGGCGGGATGACGGCCGGCGCGAAAGGGAAAATCAATCTCACCAATCCCGATCTCCCGGCATGGGAGGGAGTTCTCACATTCGGTTCCCTCGATCTTTCAAGGATTTTTCCAGACTCGAAATTTGAGACAAATCTTTCGTTCTCCGCGAAATTGAACGGCTCGGGAAAAACGATCGACAATATCAGCGCTGACGCTGCGATTACTCTTCTACCGTCGACGCTGAACCACCATTCAATTCCCCGGCAGGACCTCCGCCTGGTTCTTGACCAGCACGACGGGCGAAACAAGCATTTGTCACTCCAGTCGGCAATCTCCGACGTCGAGGTGAACGGGCAATTCGACCTTGATTTGCTCGCTTCGATTCTTCCCGAATTAGCAGAGACGTTCGTCAAGAAAATGGCCGGTCATGCCGCCGGTGCCGATACAACATCTGCAGGGAATAAGCGGGTCACGGAGACCATCTCGCGTCACTCGGCAGAACAACTCCGGCAGGATTTCACATACCACATCGTCCTTAAGAATCTTGAACCGGTTGCCGACATTATCGGCGGGATGCCGTTTAACGCGAAAGGTGACTTCAGCGGCAGCCTTGAGGGAATGAACGACCGCCTCTCGTTCATCTTGAACGGTGCTCTCGAAGAATCGTTTATTGGTACGATCAAGAAGGGCCTTCTCATTCATAATTGCAGCCTCAAGGTGCAAGCTGATAGCTTGAGCACAACCGGGACGCTGGAACAGCTCGCGACAAATCTCGACGTTCGTGTCCAGTCGGGATTATTCAATACCGTATCGCTGACCGATGTTCGTGCCGGCTTTGACTACCGCCTGGCCGAGGGCTCGTATACGTTCAGGGGGATTTTAGACTCTGCTTACAGCTTCGATATTCGCGGGAAAGTTGCCCTTCAGCCGAACACGTACGCTTTCGATGTCGACACGTTCGCGGTAGCAACGCAAACCTTGAAATGGAAGAATGAAAATGACATTCAGGTCAGGCTGAACTCCGGTGGAATCCGGGTGATGCACGCCACGATGAAACACGGACCGGAATCATTCGCACTCACGGGGAGTCTGGACACCTCGGGGAAATGCGACCTGAAGCTTTCCATTCGCAATTTCGTGCTGACGGAATTGGATTCTCTGCTTCATCCTCACCTTGCTTCCCAGCACGAAATCGGTTTCGCGGGAAGTACGGATGCCGACATCGATCTCTCCGGTACAACGGATGCGCCGGTCATCACCGCCGCCGCGACCGGCCGGAACATACTCTACAAGCAAACGAGCGTCGGGAACGTCGGCGCGAGCATCCTCTACCGGGATCGGCTTGCTACCATCGACGTGAAAGTGAAATCGGCGCTCACGGACACGACCCCCCAACTTTTCATCAAAGGATTCGTGCCGGTGGATCTCGCTCTTAGGGGTGTCCAGGAACGATTCCTCGACAAGGAAGAACATCTTGAAATCACCTCGAAGAATTTCAACATCAACGCGCTCGAGTCATTGTTTCCCGAGCTACAGAACCTTACCGGCCAGGTAGTGTGTAACATATTGATTACCGGAACTCCGTTGAACCCGGTCTACACCGGAGCAATTTCGATAAAGAATTCCCGGTTCAGATTCCGGCCGAACAATATTGTCTATACAATTGCGGGCGACCTTGAGCCCTCCGGCGATAAACTCGCGTTCCGGAATTTCACCATCCGCAATATTGCGGAGGATCGCAGCGACGGAGAGGCGAAAGTGAACGGAACGGTGAGGATGAAAAACTTCCAGATCGATTCGCTCGAGCTGGTTGCCACCGGCAAGCTCGTCATTATGACCGACGCAACGCGTCATGTTATTCAAACCATGTACGGGACGTTGTTCACGGCGTTCGATACTTCCGGGTTGAAGATCACCGGAACGATAAAGCGTCCTAAATTGAGCGGGCGGATTTTCATTCGAGACATGGATATGGTCTTCCCGCCGACGAGCGAAACGGCGTCGATCGGCTCCGGTCTCATGCTCAACTACATTATCATTGACACATCGGCTTCGGAAAAAGGAAGAGGTCGATTTGCCGACCGCTTTTACGGCTCGACCGACAGTTCACTTTCCTCTTTGTTGAAAGACACCGGTTCAGCGGAACCGACACTTCTTGAGAGGCTGGACTACGACCTCAGCATAGAAACCAGCGGTCCGTCGCGAATCCGTATGATTTTTACCCCGACGACCAATCAAGAACTTTCGGCGAAGCTCGACGGAAAGGTCACAGTGGCCAATGTGCAGGGCGCTCCCAACGTCAATGGCTCTATTTCCATTTCACCCGGGTCGTACTACAATTTTCTGAAACGGTTTGAAGCTAGCGGCGATGTGAAATTTACGGGCCCATGGGACAACCCTGTCTTGAATGTCGCCGCAACGTATGAGGGTCTTCACCAGAAAGACAGCACGTCTCAAACAACTATCGTTGAGCTGGACATCTCGGGGACGCGCTATCAACCGATACTGCGCATGTCCATGAAAGTGCAGATTGACCCGGGCAAAGACCCGGTCGATTGGGCAACCCAGGCAAAGGGCGGCGACGTGCAATCGGACGCCATTTCCTTCATTATGACAAATAAGTTCAAGGATGAGCTGACGTCCCAGGATAAGGCGAGTGTGCTATCCACATACGGACAATCAACAAGTTCGTCCGTTCTTTCCGGCTTCACAACGTCATTCCTCTCCGGCATGCTGACTGACTTCATGAGGCAGGAGTTTCCGTTCATCAGAACCGCCGAAGTTTCATACCGCGGGGGAAGCCTGCAAGGCAGCGCCGACCTGCGGGTCACCGGGGAACTCTTCAACGGTTACTGGAGGTTCGGAGGACAGATCCTCAACGACATCAACAACGCCAATGTCAGTTACCAACTCAACCTTGGAGACGTATTCAACACCACAACAATCAGAAATCTGTTCTTTGAGTTCGAGCACAAAGTTGAAGGCACAGAATCCTCCGAAGACCGCATACTCACAAATACCGCGCGCATTTATTATCGATTATCATTTTGACCTATGACTGACCGACATCCCGACGATCTCACAGAGCGTATCCTGCAGTTCTTTGCCAACCATCCACGCGAACACTTCACCGTCGAAGAACTCGCCCGCCGTCTCTCCGTCAAACACAAAGATGAAGCCCGTGCATTGGGAGGATTGCTGAACGAACTTTCCCAATCCAGGCTTATCGACCGTCTTCACCGAAAACGCTTCGGCCATTTGACTCCCCCCCGCTCCCATACCGCAACCGGTATTGTAAAACTCGCGAAACAGGGGCACGGCACCGTCGACCTTCTCCCCCCGCATCAGGGCAGGGTATTTATCCAGAATCCCAATCTTGGAACGGCGCTGGACGGTGATACGGTGAGGGTTACGCTGTATGCAACACCCACTCCCGTGATGGCAAAGGGACAGACGACATCGCTCGAGGGCGAAATTGTCGATATCGTCGAGCGGAGCAGGCAGCCTGTCGTCGGCGTCATCGAAAAGGGCCGCGATTTCTTCTTCGTCGCGCCTGATGACCGCCGCATTGGACGCGATATTTACATCGCTAAGACAAAAACGATGGGGGCCCGGCCCGGGCAAAAAGTGGTCGCGGTCATCGACAATTGGACTTCCCGCCAGCTCAATCCTGAAGGCCATGTTGTCGAAGTGCTTGGCAAATCGGGCGAAGTCGGCGCGGAAATGGCTTCCGTCGCGAGACAATTCCGGCTTCCGCTACACTTTCCGAAGGATGTTCTTGCCGAGGCGGAGAAGATCGAAGCGGCCATACCGAAAGAGGAGTACAAGAAACGCCTTGACCTGCGCGGCCATGTCTGTTTCACAATCGACCCCGAGGATGCCAAGGATTTTGACGATGCCGTTTCGCTCGAAGTGCAGGACGACGGGGATTTCCTGCTCGGGGTTCATATCGCCGACGTGAGCCATTACGTCCGTGAGGGCTCGGCCCTGGACGTTGAGGCACTCAATCGCGGCACGAGCGTCTACCTCGCCGATGAAGTGATCCCCATGCTTCCGGAAAATATCTCGAACAATCTCTGCAGCCTGCGTCCGGACGTCGACCGTTTGACGTACAGCACGATCATGACCGTCAATCCGCGCGGAATCGTCAAGGAATCCCGCATCGTGAAGAGCGTCATTCACAGCAAGCGGCGGTTCACCTACGAGGAAGTGCAAATAATCATTGAGACCGGCCGTGGAGCTCACGCGGGAGTAATCGGCCAGATGCACAAACTCAGTCAGGTTCTCCTCCAAAAGCGAATGAAAGAAGGAAGCATCGACTTCGATACCGTTGAAACAAAATTTCGATTCGATGACAAGGGAAAACCGACGGAGATAATAAAGAAAGAGCGACTGGACGCTCACAGATTGGTCGAAGAATTCATGCTGCTTGCCAACCAGGTCGTCGCAAAGCATATTGGCCTCGCCAAGAAAGAAGAGAACATCCGGCCGTTCATTTATCGCATTCACGATACACCCAACCCCGACAAACTGCGCGACCTTGCCTCCTTTGTCGAACACCTCGGCTATGCGTTGAATCTCGACGGCGGCGTGACCTCCCGCGCCCTTCAGAAACTCCTGAGGGATGTTAAGGGAACGGAAGAAGAAACCGTCATCAATGAAGTTGCCATCAGGTCCATGGCCAAGGCGGTTTACTCGGAGACCAACATCGGTCACTTCGGGCTGGGGTTCCGGTACTATACGCATTTCACGTCTCCGATTCGTCGCTATCCCGATCTGATCGTCCACAGACTCCTGCACGAATATGAGCAGAAAATGGCACACAAACGACGGGAGCATTTCCTTCAAGCTCTTCCGGACATTTGCAAACAGTCCTCGGATATGGAGCGCGTCGCAATGGAAGCCGAGCGTGCATCCGTGAAGGTGATGCAGGTTGAATACATGAAGCGCCATGTCGGCGACGAGTTCCACGCGCTCATTTCCGGCGTGACGAATTTCGGCATGTTCGTCGAGATTACCGACCTGCTCGTCGAAGGACTTATCCGCGTCAGGGATATGAAAGACGACTACTACGTGTATGATGAGAAGCACTATGCGCTCCTCGGCCGCCGGACGAAGAAGCGCTATCGCCTGGGAGATAAGGTCAAAGTCCAGGTCGTTCGCGTCGACCCCGAAAACCGCGAGATCGATTTTGTTCTGGTGGAATGATCCCCGCAACCGACCCCGCCCGCACTGCGATGCCAGTGCGAGGCAAGGAGTGAGGCGGATAGCATGAACGGTCAGAACCGCTGATTACGCTGATAAGAGCTGATGTTTATGATAACACAGAAATGACTTGCACAACCTCACGTCAAGAATCAGCGGCATCATTTCATCATACAAATCAGCGGTTCAGATTTTGAGACGTAAGCGATTTTTCTTATATTCACTCCACATTTCGATGTCCATGAGACTATTCCATTATTCCATACTCATTGCTTTTCTTTTCGCAGGATGCTTCCAGCGCATTGCCGTCAGCTCCATGGGGGGAATCATGGATAACGGATTTACCGTCGTCAGTGAGGAACAGGATTTGACAATCGCTGAGCAGAGCATCGCTTCAAATCTCAAGCTCCTCGAGGCAATCATACGAAGCGACCCCGGAAACGAACACTTCCTTCTCCTCGCCTCGATGGGATACTGAGCTACGCACTGGGTTTTGCGGAAGATGACAGCCTGGACCGCGCACGGATGTTCTACCTGCGGGGAAAGGAGTACGGCTTAAGAATCCTCCGGAAAAACGCGCGGTTTGCAATCGCACTCGACGGGAACATCGACGAATTTCGCACCGCCTTAGCGACATTCTCCCGCGATGACGTCCCCGCCATTTTCTGGACCGCCGTGGGATGGGGTAGCGCTATCAGCCTGACTCTCACCGATCCCGCAACCATTGCGGAACTTCCGCGGGTTGAGGCGATGATGAATTTTGTGGTCGAACACGACCCGCGTTTCTTCTACGGCGGCGCCCATTTCTTCCTCGGAACATTGTACGGGAGCAGGCCGAAGATCCTCGGAGGGAATCCCGATACCTCAAAGATGCACTTTGAGAAATGTCTGGAAATCAATGAGGGGAAATTCCTGATGACCTTCATCTACTATGCACGCTCCTATGCCGTCCAGACCCAGAACCGGGACCTCTTTGAAAATCTGCTCACACGCATTGACACTGCCTCGATCAACATTCTTCCGGAAGCGCGTCTCTCGAACGCGATCGCCAAGAGAAAGGCAAGATTGCTCCGGTCGAAAATCGGCGACTTGTTTTAGGAAGCGCTTTTCATCCATCAACAGCAACCAAGGGACGTACATTGACAACCAGAGATATCCGGATTCATCTGAGCACATTCGTTACGATTCTTCTATCAACCTGTTCTCTCACGGCCCAACAATACACGATCAAGTTTGCCACACTTGCAACTGAGGGCAGCACGTGGATCAACGTTATGAAGGAGTATGACCAGGCGGTACGAAAGGAAAGCGGCGGCAGGGTCGGTTTCAGGATTTACGCAAACGGCGTGCAGGGAGATGAGAAGGACGTCCTGCGCAAGATTCGGTTGGGACAACTCCACGCAGCCGGGATCACCGGCGTTGGCATCGGTGAAATCGCAAAAAACGTGCGCGTCCTTGATGCTCCGTTCCTTTTCAAGACGGGAGAAGAGGCCGACAGTGTCAGCAATCAATTTCATGAGCTGTTCGAGAAGTCCTTCGAAGACGGCGGATTCGTAATCCTTGGGTGGGCCGAGGTGGGCTTCGTCTACGCCTTCACGAATGCTCCCGTGACAACTCCCGCCGAATTGAAGGGCGTCAAGATGTGGATGTGGGAGGGCGATCCCATCGCCGAGGCGATGTTCAACGTGCTCGAAGTGCATCCCATTCCCCTGTCGATCACCGACGTCATGACCTCTCTTCAAACGAAATTGATCGACGGTATTTACTCGCCGCCGTTCGAATGCATTGCGCTCCAATGGTTTACGCGCGTAAAGTACATGCTCGACGTTCCGCTTGCCGACGCCCAGGGCGCCATTGTCATCTCAAAAAGTAAATTCGACCAGCTTCCGAAAGACATACAGGATATCCTCCTGAACAACGGCAAAACCTACTTCGCGAAATTGACCCGGCTAAGCCGTGAAGACAATGCCAAAGCGGTTGAAACACTGAAAAAGAACGGCATCCAGATCACCAGCGTCAAAGACAAAAAACTTCTCGCACAGTATGATGAGATCGGCAAGAAGGCCCGTCGTTCGCTCGTCGGCAAATTGTTCGATGAGAAACTTCTGAACGATGTGGAAGGCGCCGTCCAGACCGTCCGCTCGAAAAGCGCCCCGAAGAAATCGAAGTAACGTGCCGGCCACTATTCACATCATCCATCGCCGCTAAGTGAAATTCCTTTCGTTCATAGAAAAACTTCTGACCTGGATTGAGACGGGAATCGTCGTCGTACTCTTGTCGTCCATGGTCGTCCTCGCTTTTCTCCAGGTCGTGCTCAGGAACCTCTTTTCCTTCGGTTTTCTTTGGGCCGACCCTCTTCTCCGGTACATGGTGGTGTGGGTCGGATTCACCGGCGCCGCGATCGCCACGAAGGAAGAAAAACATTTGGGCATCGATTTTCTGAACCGTTTCCTGGGTCCACGAACTCTCCAGGTGGTCAAAATCATCGTCGAGGGCTTCGCGATGGTTGTTGCCTATCTTCTCATGCGGGCTGCGTTTCAATTTCTTTTTGAAGGAATTATGGAAGACGAGAAGGACCTTTTTGACCTGCCGAAGAGACTTTACTTCGCGATCATCCCCTTTGGATTCGGATTCATCACGCTCCATTTCTTTATCCGTGTCATCTCGCATTTCTACAGGTTGTTCGGCAGGCACGGGATCCGGGAGCAACAACCGTCAAATTCATTGCCATAAACGCTTCGATGGAACTGATCGTCATCGGCGTCATCATTATCCTCCTCGCGCTCCTCGGTGCGCCGCTGTTCTCGTTGATCGGAGCCCTGGCTCTTTATCTGTTCACAACCTCTGGCGGTGAGTCAAAATTCGTCATCGCGGAACTCACCCGGCTTTCCGAGTTCCCATCGCTGATTGCAATTCCCCTCTTCACATTCGCGGGCTACCTCCTTGCCGAGAGCAAGACGCCGCAGCGGCTGGTGAACCTGTCGCAGGCAGTTGTCGGTTCAATCCCCGGCGGACTCGCGGTGGTGGCGCTCTGTTCCTGCGCGATCTTCACGGCGTTCACGGGAGCCTCCGGAGTCACGATCATCGCGCTCGGCGGACTTCTCTTCCCCATCCTGCTGAAGCAGGGATATTCTGAAAAATTTTCCCTCGGACTTCTCACGACGAGCGGAAGTCTGGGATTATTGTTCCCTCCCAGCCTGCCGATCATTCTGTACGGACTCGTGGCGCAGATTTCGATCGATAAGTTGTTTATCGCAGGGCTGGTTCCCGGACTTCTCCTCGTCGTACTCCTCAGCGCCTACGCGCTTACCGTGAGTTTTCGCTCGACGATCCAACGAACCCCCTTTAACTGGAAGAACGTTGTGCGTCGCCTCAGGGAATCAATCTGGGAAATCCCGTTGCCGTTCATCGTCATCGGGGGAATTTACGGCGGGATTTTTACCGCGACGGAGGCCGCTGCAGTGACGGCGTTCTACGTACTCATCATCGAAGTTTTCGTTTACAAGGACATCAAGCTCTTCGGCGATGTGCCGCGGGTCATGCAGAAGAGCATGCTGCTCGTCGGCGCGATTTTTGTGGTGCTGGGGACAGCGCTGGGGCTGACGAATTACTTCATCGACGAACAGATTCCGCAGAAATTGTTTGAGTGGATCCGGCTGTTCATCGAAAACAAATACACATTCCTCGTGCTCTTGAACTGCATCCTCCTCATCATCAACATGATCGAGATCTTTTCGGCGATCATCATTATCGTCCCGCTCATCATCCCGATTGCCAACCAGTACGGAGTTGACCCCGTTCACCTGGGAATTATCTTCCTGCTCAACCTGGAAATCGGATACATGCTTCCGCCTCTCGGCCTCAATCTGTTTCTCGGAAGTCTCCGCTTCGAGCGACCGATGACAAAGATGTACCGCGTAACGCTCCCCTTCATCGCGATTCTCTTCGCGATGCTGCTTGTGGTGACGTATTTCCCCGAGTTGAGTCTCTGGCTGGTTAAACTGGTAGGAACGCAGTAGGTTCAACATGTTGAACCACTACGGCGGGGTTAATCATTAATATGGCGTGAATATGGTTGGGTGGGGCGTCTGAATCTTTCTCCTCCCCGCTGTTCCTGGCCTGCCTTATTGCTTCTTGAGCAGGCCCGATCGCGAAGCATACTGACCGATTGCCCATGCCGTCCGATTCAATTTCGCCGCAAGTTCCTTGTGGCTCATTGTACGGATATTTTCCCGGAGGAAGGTCACATCAGCGGGTGTCCAGGGTTTTTTCGGGACACGTTTCGTGAGATCCAGTCGTTTCGCCTTCGAGCGAACTGAAAGCACATCGCGTCCCATCAGGCGCGCAAGTTCCACAGCGCTTTTTTTCCCATACCATCGGCGCAGATATCGAATTTCCGCCGGAGCCCAGAACACTCTCGTACGTAGTCCGAGCTTCGACGTCCTGCCGGCAACGGCAACTTCGGAGCGTCCAAGCTGTTTCGCAATCGACTCAAAACTTTCTGTACCGTAAAGTTTCCGTAGGACCTCATCGTCAGCGGTTGACCACGGACGGAGTTTCTTTGTCAGACGTAGATGGCGCGCGCGCGTACTGATGGCAAGCACCGACCTCTTGAGCCGTTCGGCAAGAACCCGCCTGCGCATGGAACCATAGGACTCCTTCAAGATGCGAAGTTCATCCGATGTCCATTTTTTATGATGTCTCGAACGTTTCATCAGGCACGCAGATCAGAGATTCAAGGTAATTGAAGCACCGTCCCGGAACGGTCCCCAGTGTGTGAAAGGAATATATATACAATGAAAGAAAATAGCAATAGCTCCGGAGGCTTCCACCCCAAAATTTTTTATCCAAGTCGAATCGACGTTTTCTCCGTGAATTCTGCAAAATCCGCCATTGGGAAATGCCGATTCCCGGAGCGAACACGACTCAATGTATGACGGTCAGGGAGTTTGTCAGGGTCACCCCACCCGCGCGGAGCTCACACTGATATTTCCCTTCCTCCAATCCGGAAACGTCGACCGCCGCAACGTGCCTGCCGGCCGGTTGGACAGCGGCGACGACACGCAGCGCCTCGTTACTAATTCCATTCACGAGCACCAACGAGACCGCAGCGGAATCTTTTAACTCATACGGAACGTACACGTAGTCCGACGCCGGTTCCGGGAAGGGATGTGCGAGACTCAACTTGTTTGAGAACCTTCTCGCAAGTATCACGATCTCAGGCACCACGATGCTCTCTTCCTTAGGCGCCGAGCTTTCATTATATCCTTTGTCGAGAGCGGTCACCGTATAGTAATACTTCATCGATGTCGGATGCCGGATCGTGTCGACGAAGGTCGTATCTCCATCTACGACAATGTGGACGAGATTTCTTGCATTGTCACGATTCACGGGTTTCGTTGTGGAACGGTACACATCATAGAACCGGGCACCGTCGCCATCGATCGCCAGCGCCGGCGAATGCCATTGCAGTCTGAATATCCCATCGGAATCACTGACCACTTTGAACTGCGACGGAGGATTGGGCGGAATCGAGTCCTTCCACGGCATCGGCGGGATATTGGCGAGGTATCGATACCGCATTCCGACATCCAGTATACTCTCAATGTTTTCGTAACGGAAATACGCGTTTCCGTCCAGTCCATAGAATCGTGTCGTATCAACGAGAAGGGGGACCTGGCGATAGACATCGTTTTTATACGCACCCACTCCGATAATCATCTGACGTCCGTAGGTATTCTTCGACCAGTCTCTCACGACAGCTGCAAAATCCGGTTTCCCGGCCTTGTGCCCCAGCGACCAGTACACCTGGGGAACGAGATAATCCTGCTTCCCTTCGCGCAGCCAACGCCTGGAATCCTGGAAGACATCTTCAAAAGAGTACAGCCCGACTTCTTTTGACTCGCGGTTGTAGATTCCTATAGGCGCCGACCCGACCTTCAGCATTGGCTTGAGCAGCACGGCGGCATCATAGAATTCCCGCACGAATTTATTGATGTTTTCCCTTCGCCAATCGGCGCGAGACATGCCGGCACCGTACATTTCATGGGTTACCTGATCGGGAAACGATTCCCCGGGGTATCGCATAAAATCGAAATGGATACCGTCCACATCATACCGGCGTATAATATCGAGCGCCACATTCATCGTGTACTTTCGCGCGGGAGGAATGCCCGGGTCGACCCACCATTCTCCCTTCACGAGGTGGAGCCATTCGGGATGTTCAAGAATGATGTGCCGCGGGGTCGACTCAGAAGGCTTCGGCGCTCCGCTCTTGACAAGAAATGTGTTAAACCACGCGTGAACTTCCATGCCGCGCCTGTGCGCTTCGCCGATAATGAACTCAAGCGGATCCCAACCGGGATCCCTGCCGAGCGTACCGGTCAATTGCTGCGCCCATGGCTCATAGGGAGAACGATACATGGCATCAGCCCGGCCCCGTGCTTGAAAGAAAATCGTGTTAAAATGTGCCCGGTATAACTTCTCAACTATTTCGCGGAGGGATTTTTGCTGCTCCGGAGTGTCATACGAGGCCGGCCAATCGAGCCCCGCAACGGTCGCGATCCACACGGCGCGGACTTCACGTTTTGGGACGAAGACCTGACCCCGGCTCACGCACGGAATCAGGACCAGGAAAAGGAATGACCAACGAAGAATCAACAAATCACGTAACTTTGTAATTGTGACACACAATGGTGTTTCAATCCTTTCGCGCGCCGCCCGCGCCCCGTCCTGCCATCTGGCGATACACCATTGCCGCTCCAACGAGCTTCAGTACATCCCACCACGAAAAAATCAGGAATCCACTCTTCACCGCATCGCCGAGGTTATGAAAATAGACGAAATTCAGTTGAAGTGTTCCCAGTGTAAACACGATGAACATGCCGGCCGTCATCGAAAGCAGGGACCACACTAGAGTTTTCTCCCGGTGAGCAATATACCCGACGGCATACGCGGCAACCGGGAACGCCAGCAAGTAGCCGCCGGTTGGTCCCACTATCCGGAGAAACCCAAACCCCCACCCGGAGAAGACCGGGACGCCTATCGCGCCGAGGCCAAGATAGACGATCTGGCTGATGGCGCCATTTCGTTTCCCGAGCACAGCGCCGGCGAGCAAGACAAAGAAAGTCTGAATCGTGTACGGGACGGGCTGGTGTGGGATCTGGATCTGGGCCCCGATCGCCGTCAATACCGTGAAGGTTCCGATCCACAACGCCTGGGAAACTGCATCCCGGCCGATAGCAGCCGTTGCTCCAAGCCGCGCGGTATTTATTTTCATGTGCATTCCTCAAAAAGTTTTATGAAGCCAATGAATTATGATTTCCAATGTTTCATCCAAGGTCGCATAGTTATCTCTTTCCGGAATATCGGCCTTGTAGAGATGCCCCACCCTGTCCAGCAAAACCAGTTCCGTCGTTGTCCGGTTTGCGGCGGCATATAGTTGCACCGCTTCCCGGGGTTGAACGGTCAGGTCAGCCTTTCCATGGAGAATCAACCAGGGAATATTCACGCTCGCTGCCGATTTCTCGACATTGAGCCGGTCACGATGATTCTCAAGATCCCTCAGCACATCGATTCCAAGCCGGAGAGGGCTCGCCGTGGTGTCGCGTGAGAGAGGATACCAACCGAGGCGTCGCCAATTCTCCTTCTGGTGGACCGTCCATCTGTCGAATGTTGCGATCGCTGAAAGCGTCACGAGAGCGGACACGCGCCTGTCGGTCGCGGCGTGAACAATTGCGAGTCCGCCGCCTCGGGAATGACCGAGGAGAATGATCTTCCCCGGTTCCGGGCCCCCGTCGCGCGGCATTTGCTTCCCCGACGGTATGAGACCGGTAGCAAACGCATCGACAACTGTCCGAAGGTCTTCAAGCTCCTTCGTGAATGTATTCTTCTCAAATTTCCCAAAATCCGTTATGCGAGCATTATCACCTTCGACCCCGTTATGGGAAAAATTGAAGACGAAAGAAACAAATCCCGCTTGCGCTAACTTCTCACCAATATAAGGAAAAAATCCCCAATCTTTGAATGCCATGAAACTATGGCAAACGATGACAACCGGATTTCCCCCGCGTCCGGAGCGCAGATCGCCACGAATACACTCGCCCGATGAATTGAGAAGGTCGACCCGCTCAACCTTCATACGGCTCCGGAGCACCCCAGAGGAATACGTGCAGCATCATTATTCTATTTCCAACGATCATTCGATTTTTGAATTGAGAAATATACAAAATACCGGAAAGAAAACAAGACCGCCGGCATACGTTTCATCATCTTCTTTGAAGTACCAGCGTTGTCTTGTAAATATATTCGATTATACCTATATTATGACTGGTTTTGAAGGCTTTTCGGAAGAGCGGGTGCCATTTGGACACCCCTTCGTCCTCCCTTAAAAAGTTTACTTGGAAGCTTGATATAAATACACCGAAGTCGTACATTACAGAGTTGGGAACCAAGTGCCGGCTCCTGACGTGAATAAAATTGTCGAAGAATGCAATACAGTATGACATCAAGAATATTGAATAACTCTCTCAATCACTATTGGAGGATGTATGCCGTTTGATTTTAAGGATCACGAAGAAGAGCCGCAGGAACAGGCTCCTCAACGACCGCAACCGATTCTCCATAAACCACGGGGCTCGGCATTCCCGATCAAGAAACTTGTCTTCGTGATTCTGGGGATTATAGTCCTTGGTGCCGCCGGTTTTTTGGCAATGAAAACCGGAATCCTCAAGAAGAAGAAGCCTGAGCCTCCCAAGATCGTTGAGACTGTAACACCGCAGAAGCCCGACTCTGCTGCGCTAGCTGCGGCCCAGCAACCACCGCCCCAACCCGTGACCACTCCAGGCAAAGTTGAGCCAAAGAAAGTGGAGCCGAAAAAAGAACCGGCAACAAAGGTGGAAATGAAGAAGCCGGAGAAGCAACCTCCGAAGATGGCGGCTGAGAAGCAACCGCCGAAATCCAAGCCCGGGAAACAGCCGCCGGCACCAAAGAAGGAAACAATCAAAGAGAATCCTCCTCCGAAAGTTGTGAAACCGGCGCCGGTACCGGGTGGGAAAGGAGACTACACCATTTTCATCGGATCGTATAAGGAAAAGGCACGCGCAGACGACGAGGCGAGCCGTTGGAACGAAGCTGGTTACCAGGCCTTCGTGACCGACAAGAACGGATGGCATCGCGTCTCGCTCGGGAAATACGCTTCGAAGGATGAAGCCCGTCAACAAGCTGAGAAGCTGAATGACGCGTTTGAGAGCGGCTACTACATAGATCATTTTTGAAATTGATCGCAACCGCCGGCCACCTGGTATCAGCCGACACTTTTTGTCCCTGACCGGGAAAAATCGTATATTAATATACTTGGTTATTATGCAGAAATGGAGAATTTTTGATGAAAGACAACATTCACCCCGCCTATAAGCGAGCAATCGTCACGTGCGTTTGTGGAAGCACTTTCGAAACACGGTCAACATCGGGCAATCTGAAGGTTGAGATCTGTTCAAAGTGCCATCCATTCTTCACGGGCAAACAGAAGCTTGTTGACTCCGCCGGACGCGTCGAACGGTTCCAGAGAAAGTATTCAAAGAAAGCCAAAGAAGCGACGGTCGCAGCATAGAAGGATTCTGTCCTTTACCCGCAGAAAACGGAATTCCAGAGCTTTGGGATTCCGTTTTTTTGCTCAATAAACGCTGACCTATGCACATTTGTGTCTTTGAAGACTCGCTCGCCAAAAATTTTCATCCCCTCACCTATCTTCGTCCGGTGTATGATCTGTATTGCGGGACGTTGAGCCTCCGGGCGAGGATCGAGAAGTCGGTTCCCGCTCGCCGGGTCGTCTACCATGCCCGCCCGTTCCTGGCCGATTGCCTTCGGGAACAAGATCCGTTGCGACCGGTTAACGATTTCCCCGAAGACGATACATGGTTCGTGAACGGACGCCTGCTGATGAACCAATCGGTCAGTGAGATTATCCGGCGCGTTCATTCCGAGGAAAAGGTCTTTCTCGCAGGCAAAGAGGTCGCGCTCGCCTTGGTCCGGCAAGAACACATACTTCAGATCACCCCACTCCTGAGATCCGAATTACCGCACCGGCAAGTATTCGAATCATTCCCGTCAGAAGAACTCGACTGCCAGCTGATCCAATATCCTTGGGAGCTGCTGGCCCACAATGCGGCGGAGATCGAAAATGATTTCCGAGTGAGGATCAAGCTTCCCCGAACGAAATCTGCCTCCGCGATGGTCTACAAAGGCGCCCATCTTCTCAACAAAAAAAATATTTCCATCGGGATGGAAGCCGTCGTCATGCCCGGCGCTGTTCTCAATGCCGAAACGGGACCCATCATGATCGGCAACAGCGTGACGGTGATGCCGAACTCATACCTGGAAGGCCCTCTGTATATCGGCGATTCATCCTTGGTGAAAGCCGGCGCAAAAATTTACCATGGAACGTCAATCGGACCCCATTGCAAGGTCGGTGGAGAAGTCGAAAATTCCATCATCCAGTCATACTCCAACAAGCAGCACGAAGGCTTTCTTGGACACGCTTACCTGGGAAGCTGGGTCAACATCGGCGCGGACACCAATAACAGCGATTTAAAGAATACTTACGGCTCGGTCAAAGTAGTGGTCAACGGCAAAACAGTCGATACGGGAATGCAGTTCGTAGGATTGACGATGGGCGACCATTCGAAGACCGGAATCAACATGATGTTCGACACCGGGACCGTCGTCGGCATTTCGAGCAATCTTTACGGGGCGGGCCTGCCGCCCAAATTCGTGCCGTCCTTTTCGTGGGGAAGTCCCGGTTCCCTGTCGGTCTTTGAGCTTGAAAAGAGCCTGGAGATAGCCCGCCGCGTGATGGCACGTCGGGACGTCCGGATGACACCGGCCTATGAAACGATGATGCGCCATGCTTTCACGGCGACGGACGATGAACGCCGTCTGGCACTGTCGGGCACATGAGTATGGAAACCGTCGAACCGCAGTTGCTCTACAACGGAGTTCGTGCCACGGCCGTCAAGATTCTCAACCGCATCGAGAGGTCGGATGCTTATCTCGACAAAGTTCTTGACGCAGAATTAAAGGCCGGCGACATTGCCGGCGTCGACAAGAATCTCCTTGTGGAACTTGTCCACGGCGTCATGCGATGGCAAGGGCGTCTTGACTGGGTTCTCAACCGGTTTACCCACGGGAATTTCCCGAAATCCGACATCAACGTGAAGAACACGTTGCGTATCGCGTTGTATCAGATCATGTTCCTCGACCGGCTCCCCCACTATGCCGCGGTCAACGAAGCAGTCGAATTCATCAAGCGCATCCGCGGAGAGAAGATTGCCGGACTCGTCAATGCTGTTCTGAGGAATATCATCCGGAGTCTCAGCGATATACAATACCCCGACAAGACCGAGGATGCGGCCCAATATTTCTCGGTGTTTTATTCCCATCCGCCGTGGCTCGTAAAACGCTGGCTCCAGCGGTTCCCGAAGGATGATCTCGAGAAATTTCTTGCGGCGAACAATGAGATTCCCCCGCTGACTCTTCGCATCAATAAACTGAAAACCAACCCGTCGGAGTTTCTGGCGCTCCTCGACCGGCAGCAGGTTGCTTACCAGGGATCGAGTTTCATCGACTACTTCATTCGGGTGCGAAGTCTGGCCGGCATCGCCCAGCTCGACATCTTCCAGCAGGGCTACTTCTCGATCCAGGATGAAAGCGCCGCCCTTCCCGTTATACTCCTCGACCCGAAACCCGGCGAACGGATCGTGGATTTGTGCGCGGCCCCGGGTGGGAAAACCACCCTGATCGGAGAACTTGTCGACAATCGCGCTTCGATCATCGCAGTCGACAAATATGAACACAAACTCAACCTCATTCGACAGAGCTGCGAGAGACTCGGAATCACGTCGGTCGAAACGGTGACTGCGGATTCCTCGACGCTCGAAGTGGCTCCGGTTGACAAGGTCCTTGTCGACGCACCGTGCTCCGGGCTCGGTGTATTACGAAAGAAACCCGACCTGCGATGGAAGCGGGAACCGGAGGATATCCCCCGTCTGACAATTCTTCAGAACAATCTCATCGAAAACGCCGCGCGCCTGGTGAAGCCCGGCGGCATCCTCGTGTACAGCACCTGCACAACCGAACCAGAAGAAAACGAATTACTTGTCAAAGCGTTCCTTGACCGGCATCCGGACTTCCAACTTGAGAACGCGTCTCAGTTTGTAAATAAATCCATCGTCACCGTCGAAGGGTTCGTACAGACTTTCCCCCACCGGGACCACATCGACGGATCCTTTGCGGCACGACTTAGAAAATCACCCGAACGATAGTATCACTAACATTCTCAAAGCCATGAAAGCACTCGTTAAACAAAAACCCGAACTCTATAAAGCGTGGCATCGTGGGTTGGAACTTGTCGAAAAGAACATTCCCGTTGCCGTGCAACCGAACGACGTCCAGATAAAAGTCCTTGCGGCAGGAATCTGCGGAACGGATGTCGGGATTTACGCTTCAAAAGATTCACTAAAGAACAGCATGTCGTCGTTGAAGACGGCGAATGTGACCATCGGTCACGAATTCTGCGGCAGGATTACCGACGCCGGCCCCAAAGCCAGATTGCATCTTGCACACCAGGTGATCGGGAAAGCGAAGGAATTCCCTGCGTTGAGGAAATTCACGAAACACCGGACGGCGTCCCAGATCGCGAGAGATTCATCGTTCATATCGTTTCTCAACGAGAATTTCATTTCGACGGCAGAAATGCACATCACGTGCGGGATCTGCGCCCAGTGCAAGCTGGGAGAATACCATGTGTGTACGAAAACCGTCATCCGCGGTCTCCACGCCGACGGGGCGTTCGCCGAATATGTCGTCCTTCCGTCCGAGAACGTGATCATCTTCAAGAACGGAGAAATCCCCGAAGAGATCGTCGCATTCATGGACGCTATCGGCAACGCCACCCATACGGTGCAGTCGCTTTCAACCATCAAAAACAAGACAGTTGCCGTTCTGGGAATCGGCGTGATTGGCTTGATGTCCGTCGCGATCGCCAAAGGTGCGGGAGCAAAGAGGATCCTGGTGACCGATGCTTCGCACGGGGTGAACACGCACGAAAAACTGGAACATAGGCGGTTTAGAATCGCCCGACTGCTGGGCGCCGACGAATGCTTCGACGTGTCCGTTCCGGAAGAGCGCGAGGAATTCTATAAAGTTGCGAAACAGCAGAATCACGGCGCCGGCGTCGATGCCGTCCTCGAAATGTCCGGCAGCTACCACGCGTATGAAGACGCTTTCAAAGTCCTCCGGATGGGCGGAGAGATGTCTCTTCTTGGATTGACGAGCGGGACGATGCCCATCGACTTCGCCGGGAATGTCATTTTCCCGGGCGTGACCATTCACGGGGTCATTGGCAGGCGCGTCTGGTCGACCTGGGACATGATGACCGCCATTCTGAAAAAAGGTCTCGCAAAAAGATTCTTGAAATCGGGATTCGTCACGCACCAACTGCCTCTCGCCGAATTCGAAACAGGATTTCAGGCCATCGCCGACGGCGACGCACTCAAGGTTCTGTTCAGGCCATAAAGTTGTGGCGAATCGGAACTGTCGAACGGACATCGATGAGCATCGTCGTGGAAATCATTTGAAAAGTTCTTATATTCTGGCGGTTTAAATCACCAAGAATCTAGAGTTTTATCTCTGAAAAATGATGGTCAAAGGAATCGGTGTCGATATTGTCGATGTCGAAAGATTCGAGAAGATCGATGACAAGCGGAGTTTCATCCGGCAGATTCTTACGGAAAAGGAAAGGAACGAAGCCCCGCCAGGAAACGGAGACACAGGCTTCTCGGCGGCGCTCTTCGCCACAAAGGAAGCCGTTCTGAAAGCGCTCGGGTGCGGGTTGAATTTCGGCTCCTGCTGGCAGGACATAGAAATCGAAAAACTACGGAAAGCCCGTTTGCGCGGGGTTGTTGGCCAATTTGCAGCAAGCACATCGGTATCACAAATTCACATCAGTCATTCACATTCAAAAAAGTATGTGTTGACCTGCGTCATCACGGAAGATTGAACATAACGGAGTATTATGAGTAATATCGGTTCATACGAAGAAAAGTACAAGACTTTTCAATGGAAGCACTCGGAAGAACGGCTCGAGTACGGCAAGAACGGGATCTACAATATCGGCTATTATTGCAGCGACCGTATTTGCGAAAAAGGCCTGGGCAAGAAACTCGCCCTTCTCTGGGAAGGGTTTGACGGACAAGTCAAGGAATTCACGTACGACGATATCCGCATCTACAGCAACACGATCGCACGGTTTCTGCAGAGCATCAACATCGGTATCGGCGACCGGGTCTGTCTTTTCATGGACAAGGTCCCCGAGCTGTACATCGGATTCCTCGGCATTCTGAAAATGGGCGCCATCGCCCAGCCGCTTTTCTCCGCCTTCGGCGAGGAAGCCCTGTTCACCCGGCTGGATGATTCGAAAGCGAAGGCGATCATTACGCAGAAGAAGCATCTCGGTAAAGTCAGAAGAATCAAGGATAAACTCCCGGAACTCACCAAGGTCATCGTCGTTGATGCAGATGACACGGCGCCCCAGGTGAACGAGATTCACTTCCGGATGGAGAAAGCGCAAAAAGTGGAGAAGTTTGATATTGTCAAAGCTGATCGCGAGATGCCGTCCGTGATTCACTACACATCGGGTACGACAGGGAAGCCAAAGGGCGCGCAGCATGTTCATTCTTCGATTATCTCCCAGTATATCACCGCCAATTGGATTCTCGACCTCCAGCCAGACGATATCTACTGGTGCACTGCCGACCCGGGTTGGGTGACGGGTACCTCGTATGGGATCATCGGACCCTGGGCAAACGGAGTCACGCAGGTCGTGCTGGATGCCGGCTTTGGGTCCGAGAAGTGGTACGCATTCATCGAAAAATACAAGGTCACGATGTGGTACTCCGCGCCGACGGCAATCCGGCTGTTGATGAAGGAAGGCCTGGAGATTGTGAAGAAGCACGACCTTTCGTCCCTTAGGCATCTGGCCAGCGTGGGAGAACCGCTGAATGCCGAAGCCGTCATCTGGTCCGAGAAGGCTTTCGGAAAGCCTTTTCTCGACACGTTCTGGCAGACGGAAACCGGCGCCATGGTCATCGCGAATGCGCCCGGGATGAAAATCAAACCGGGTTCAATGGGAAAACCCTTCCCGGGTATGACCGCCGCGGTTCTCAACGCAAACACTTTCGAACCGCTCGCCACGCCCGGAACGGTCGGCCTCATTGGCCTCAGACCCGGCTGGCCGTCGATGATGCGATCCTACTGGAACAACAAGGTCACGTACGAGGGCAAATTCAAGAATGGCTGGTACGTATGCGGCGACCGTGCGAGTATTGACAGCGACGGTTATTTCTGGTTCGTGGGCCGCGATGACGACGTGATCAACACGGCAGGGCATCTCGTCGGCCCGTTCGAGATCGAATCCGCTTTGCTTGAACATCCGGCAGTAGCTGAATCGGCGGCCGTGGGCAAACCCGACCCTATCAACATGGAGGTCGTGAAAGCATTCGTGGCGCTCAAGCCGGGGTACGAGCCCGGAGATGACCTGGAACTGAGCATCATGAACTACATACGGAAGAAACTTTCCCCCCTTGCAATGCCGCAGGAAATCGAATTTGTTGCATCGCTCCCGAAGACACGCAGCGGAAAAATCATGCGGCGGCTTCTGCGGGCCAAAGAGTGGGGTCAGGAACTTGGAGACACATCATCACTCGAGAACGACTTGTGAGAATTTTAACTGACAATACACAACTACAATAGATTGGAGAAGCTATGGCTGACAACGTAAAACAAATGATCATTGACTACGTCAAGAAGGAATACCTCGATGAAGACTCAACCCAGGACGTGAACGAAACCACGAAGCTCATCTCGAGCGGAATCGTCGATTCGTTCTCCATGGTATCACTCAAGATGTTCCTGGAGAAAAAATTTCAGATTAAGATTGCGGACGAGAAGGCAACGCCGGAGGCGTTCGACTCCGTGAACAATATCATCGCTCTCCTTAAAGAATACACAAAAATTTAAGGAGGAACCATGGCATACAGCGATAAGGCAAAATCATTTTTTGACAACGAGCTCAAGGGGATACGTCAGGGCGGTATTTTCAAAGAAGAGAGATTCATCAAATCGCCCCAGGCGGCCAAAATACGCGTCGAATTCCCCACCGGGGCGCCGACGAAGGACGTCCTGAACTTCTGCGCGAACAACTATCTCGGCCTCTCCAGTCATCCGGACGTCATCGAGGCAGCTCACAAAGGCCTCGATGAACGCGGCTACGGGATGTCGTCAGTCCGCTTCATCTGCGGCACCCAGGATATTCACCGGATTCTTGAGAACAAGCTCTCCGAATTTCTCGGCATGGAAGACACTCTCCTCTTCCCGTCGTGCATGGAAGCGAACGCCGGACTCTTCGACGTCATGCTCGACAAGGATGATGCCATGATTGCCGACCGGCTCGTGCATGCTTCGATCGTGGATGGGATGCGGCTCTGCAAGGCCCAGCTCTATAACTACAAGCATTCGGACATGGCCCATCTCGAGGAGAAACTGCAGGAAACCCAACACTGCAGATTCCGGTTAATAATCACCGACGGCGTTTTCTCCATGGACGGCGATATCGTAAAGCTCGACAAAATATGTGATCTCGCCGAGAAATACGACGCGATGGTTATGGTCGACGACTCACATGCCACCGGCTTCATCGGGAAACACGGGAAAGGAACGCATGAGCATTGCGGTGTCATGGGCAGGGTGGATGTCATCACCACCACTCTCGGCAAGGCGCTGGGCGGAGCGGCCGGAGGTTGCGTCAGCGGCAAGAAGGAAATCGTGGAAATGTGCCGTCAACGGGCGCGGCCATATCTCTTTTCGAACACGGTGCCGCCGGTTGTCATTGCTGCTGCCATCAAGGTGATCGATCTGATTTCGAAATCCACCGACCGGCGAGATAAACTGGAAGCAAATACGACATACTTCCGCGAGAAAATGGTTCAGGCAGGATTGGACATCAAGAAAGGCGACAGCCCTATCGTCCCGGTAATGCTATACAATGCGAAACTCGCGCAGGATGTCGCACGCGATCTGTACCAGGAGGGCATTTATGTCGTCGGGTTCTTCTTCCCCGTCGTTCCGCAAGGCCAGGCGAGGATCAGAACGCAGATCTCCGCAGACCACGAGAGAGAACATCTCGACGCTGCGATCGCCGCCTTTACGAAGATCGGTGCGAAGTATAAGATCCTTGGAAAGAAAAAGGAAGAAATCATAGCAATGTACGGCATGTAAGCCGCGCGCGCGGCAGCGCTTCATCAACAGTTGTTATTGGTCTTTGTCATAATAGTGCAGGTCTGAATACTTGTGGCTCAGCATGAGAGAGTAAAGGAATTATTCCACAGAGAGCTGATGGATCTCCATCACGCGGATCTATTCAAAGAAGAGCGGATTCTCCACTCCCCCCAGGCGGCGGGTATATGTGTCGAGTATCCCGCGAACTCTGCGATCAAGGAAGTCATTAATTTCTGTTCGAATAACTACCTCGGGCTCTCGGACAATCCTGCATTGCTTGAAGCAGCAAAGAAAGGTCTCGAAGAACGCGGCTACGGAATGTCGTCCGTCAGGTTCATTTGCGGAACACAGGATATTCACAAACGATTGGAGCGGGACCTTTCGGATTTTCTGGGAATGGAGGACACGATTCTCTACTCGTCGTGCTTCGATGCCAATGGCGGTTTGTTTGAGGCGCTGCTGAAAGAAGAGGATGCGATTATTTCAGACGAATTGAACCACGCATCCATCATCGACGGCATTCGCATGTGCAAGGCTGAGCGTCACCGGTACAAGCACATGGATATGGATGACCTCGAACGCCATCTTCTGCAAACCCAGGACAAACGCCTCAGGATGATCGCCACCGACGGTGCGTTCTCGATGGATGGTTACCTCGCGAAACTCGACCAGATCTCTTCCCTCGCCGACCGATACGACGCCCTGCTCATGGTGGATGATTCCCATGCAACGGGTTTCATCGGGAAAACGGGTCGGGGCACGCATGAGCACTACGACGTCATGCGCCAGGTCGACATCATTACGACAACATTCGGAAAAGCTCTGGGCGGCGCCTCCGGCGGCTGCATCGCGGGCAGCAGAACGCTGATCGAGATACTACGGCAACGCTCACGCCCCTACATCTTCTCAAACACGCTCAGCCCCGTTGTCGCGAGTGCAACGATCAAGGCGATTGAGATCCTGAAGCAATCGACCGAGCTGCGCGACAGGCTCGACCGCAACGCTCAATATTTCAGGCAGAAGATCGCACAGATCGGTTTTTCCATCAAGGAAGGATTCCATCCGATTGTTCCGATCATTCTCCACAATGCGAAAACCGTCCAGGAAATGGCACGCCAGCTGTACGACGAAGGCATCTATGTCGTCGGTTTCTTTTATCCTGTCGTTCCAAAAGGACAGGCAAGGATACGCGTTCAGATATCTGCCGCTCACGAGAAAGATCACCTCGACAGGGCGCTGGAAGCATTTCAGAAGGTCGGGAAAAGACTGGGCGTGATTGCGTGAGCATCGTTCCATGAGTACCCCGATCTTCCCCGAGATTGGTTGGACACGAATTTTTGTAATCGTCATAACTCACTTTATCCAGACCCGTATAATCATGAACAACATAGCAACGTATGAAAAGCACATTTACTGATGGAAGCGTACTAGAAGCATTGCGAACGGTGAAAGACCCCGATTTGCAGAGGGATATAGTGTCGCTCAATTTCATAAAAGACTTGAAGATCGACGGACAGAATATCAGCTTCACGATCGAGCTGACGACTCCCTCCTGTCCGGTGAAGGATGAGCTGAAAGCAGCTTCCGTTCGGGCGATTCACGATGCGATCTCCGGCGTGGGAACGATTGATGTACATATGACGTCCAGCGTCCGGCCCAGCTCCCTCCGACCGGCTTCGGATCTCCTCGCGGGCGTGAAGAATACCATCGCCGTGGCAAGTGGAAAAGGTGGAGTGGGGAAATCGACGATTGCGGTCAATCTTGCAGTCTCGCTGGCGCTGGATGGTGCGAAGGTGGGGTTGCTCGACGCGGACATCTACGGTCCGAGCATTCCTTTGATGATGGGAATCAGCGAACGCCCCCAGCTTAGGAATCAGAAGCTGGTCCCGCTGGAAGCGCACGGCGTGAAGGTGATGTCGATTGGATTCCTCGTGGATCCGATGCAGGCCGTGATCTGGCGTGGACCGATGGTGAGCGGCGCCGTTAAACAATTCATGTCGGATGTGGAATGGGGCGATCTCGACTATCTCGTGTTCGACCTGCCGCCCGGCACGGGCGATATTCATCTGACGCTCGTCCAATCCATCCCGCTTTCTGGATCGGTTGTCGTCACGACGCCGCAGGATATATCCCTCGCCGACGCGCGAAAAGCGTATGCGATGTTCGCCAAAGTGAACGTCCCGGTGCTGGGCATCATCGAAAACATGAGCTATTATATCTGCGGACATTGCGGCCATCGCGAGAATATCTTTGCCACAGGCGGCGGGCGCACTGCCGCCGAGGAGCTCGGCGTACCGCTTCTTGGAGAAGTCCCTCTGTACACGCCGATTCGGCTAGGTGGAGACACAGGAAACCCGATCGTCGTTCTCGAACCGGAAGCGGAACAGTCGAAACTCATCCGTCAGATTGCCCGAAACATGGCCGCTCAGATCAGCATCGGCCATCTCTCAGCAAACAAATCACAAATCGAAATCAGCCTCGACAACTGAGCCGAGTGCCCGAAGATGGAACCGAATACCAGCATAAAAGCAAGAATTGAGCAAGCCCTGGAAGTGTGCCGGCCTTACCTGCAGGCCGACGGCGGCGACGTGGAATTGGTCGGCATTACGGCTGATGGCATTGTGGAATTGCGATACCAGGGTACATGCGTACACTGTCCGATGTCGGGAATGACGCTGCGGGCCGGCATTGAGCGGACGATCATGCAACACGCGCCGGAAGCAAAACGCGTGGAGGCGGTAACTCAGCCGTAGAGTCCGGTCCCCAGACCGGACGTGCGACCCCTGTCCGTTTACGAATCGGACCCTACGGCTCCCTGTCCGTTTACGAATCGGACCCTACGGCTCCCTGTCCGATTGCGAATCGGACTCTACGGCTCCCTGTCCGATTACGAATCGGACCCTACGGCTCCCTGTCCGATTGCGAATCGGACCCTACGGCTCCCTGTCCGATTACGAATCGGACTCTACGACTCCTTGTCCGTTTACGAAACGGACTCTACGACACGGTTTGAATCTCGGCAATATTCCCATCCTTCAACTGCATAATACGACTCCCCGATTTTCGCACGAGGTCGTGATTGTGTGTCGCCATCACAACTGCGGTCCCATGGTTGTTGATCGTCTTGATCAGGTCGAGGATTTCTTCCGATGTCGCAGGGTCAAGGTTGCCCGTCGGTTCATCGGCGAGAAGAACGAACGGCTCATTCACCAGCGCCCGGGCAATGACAACCCGCTGCTGCTCGCCACCCGACAGCTCATGCGGCATGCTGCTCCGTTTGTGGCTGAGGCCAACGTCGGCGAGCACCCGGAGCACACGCTTGCCGACCTCGGAATGCCTGGTGCCGGTCACCTGGAGTGCGAAAGCAACATTGTCGTACACGTTGCGGTCTTCAAGCAATTTGAAATCCTGGAATGCGATCCCGATTTTACGTCGTATCCTCGGAATATCTTTCTTCCTAAGGGACGTTGAGCTATACTCGCCAACAATTACCGTCCCCTCCGATGGGAACACATCAAAATAAATCAGCCGCAGCAGCGTTGTTTTCCCCACGCCCGTTTCTCCGACCAGGGAGACAAATTCCCCTTGCTTGACGTGCATACTGACATCCCTGAAAACGGGCTGTCCATCGTAGACAACCGATACATGATCTAAATAGATCATATCGTTCCTTTTCTCTTTCGGTTTTTCACAATTTCCACCGCCAACCTGACCGCCTCGATGATACTTCGGGGATTTGCAAGTCCCTTGCCGGCGATGTCGAAGGCGGTTCCATGATCGGGAGATGTTCGAACCAACGGCAGCCCCGCTGAAAAATTCACACCGATCTCAAAGCCCACCATCTTTAACGGGATGAGTCCCTGGTCATGGTACATCGCGAGAACGGCATCGTATTCCATGTATGCGTGCAACCCGAAAAACCCGTCCGCGGGGAACGGGCCATGAACGTGGATCCGCTTCGCCCGCATCTGCGCAATTGCGGGCCGGATGCAACGCTCCTCTTCACGCCCGATCATCCCATTTTCCCCGGCATGAGGATTCAGCCCGAGGACGGCGATCTTTGGCGACCGGATTGCAAAATCCTTTTTCAAAGACTGGTGCACCAGAGCGATCTTCTCACTGACAACCCGCTTAGAAATCTGACGGGAGACACTCTTAACCGGATCATGGACCGTGACGAGCCCGACCCTGAGTCCAGAGGCAATCAACATCATGGCTACGCGGGGACTCCCTGAAAGCTTCGCGATCATTTCTGTTTGCCCGGGATACGAGTATCCCGCGGCATTCATCGCCTCCTTCGACAGAGGAGCGGTCACCATCGCATCAACCCGGTGATTCATGGCAAATTCCACGGCTTTTTCAACGGCTTCACCGGCATAGCCGCCCGCTTCCCGGAGGATCTTCCCAGGCCGAATGAGAGGTCTATGAAATTTTCTGAGATGAATGACCGGGATGGCGCGATCGTCGAATCTCTTTGGAACGCCGTCGACTTCCCTGAACATCAATTTCATTCCGAACAGCCGGGCATACCATTCATAGACATCGAGGGACCCGATGAGGACAGGGTTGCAAATCTTCAGGATATCTCTTCGCTGAAGCGCTTTCAGTGTCACTTCAGGGCCTATGCCGTTGAAATCTCCCATTGTTATGCACACAACGGGCTTCATTTGGCCTTCGGCAACTGTTCTTCGGCGATCAACTTGTAATTCCCATCACGATTTTCATCGATGAACGTGAGTTTCTTCCCCAGAGTTTCGTAGTACCAGATTTCCTTTGGAGGCTCTTTCGGCAGAAGGGTACGGTCGGTGCGTGTCGGCGGCCCGTAGAGGATGTACGCCTTGCCTCGCTCGGTTTTCATCCCGACCATTTCGCGCACCGTCGTGAAGGCAGTCATCGCGTGGTCAACCCGACGGTAATATTCCGCCATCGCTTCGTTATACGCCGTGCCGGGCGTCGGGTCGTGCTTCTTCCAGAACTCCTCAAATAGCGTGCGCCGTTCTTTCGCTCCGGCGTCGTTTATCGATTTGAACTCGTCTGCCTTCATGATATACTCGAGTGCCTCGACGGCAACGTCCAGATTCATCAACGAACGCGGCATCCCCACCCACGAAACCTGGAACTGTTTCGTCAGGGAGGCAGTGTCCGTGCGCGAACGTGCCGTGACATCCATTTCATAATTCCCCTGTGCAATTGTATCACCCTGAAGATTGAGGAAGACAGAGTATCTCCCCGGGCGGTTCGAGCCACTCGCGATGTAGAAGTAGCCGTCCTCCCTTTGCACCACCGCCAACGACCTGGCTTCCGAGATGTGATCCGCAGGGATCGAATCGACGATAATCTGATCGCGCTCTCCCTTCTCGGGACCGAGCTTGAAAATTCGATACACGACGAGGAGTGACTCTCTGGGTACCGGGCTTGCGAGTTCGACGTATCCCTCCCAATTCCCCCCGAAAGGAACCCCGCCGCCCATATTCAACGATCGCATGGAAGCGGGAGAATCCACCGGACTTTTCACGGTTTCGACAAACACAACATCCGACAATTCGAGCCCATGCCGGGAAAAGTCTTTCAGCGTCACCTTCTTACTGTCGTCAAAATATTTTCTGTCCGATTCCCTGTCCTTTGCTTCCGTCACAATCGTGTACGACCCCGGCGGAACGTTGAACGAGAAAACCCCCTCAACGGACTTCCTCTCGGAATTTGATGCGGCCGGTCCGGACGTATGAACGTCCTTCCTCGCGAGTTCTCTCGCCACCGAGACTCTGTCCGAATCCAGTATTTCGACGGTGATATCGCATCCCCCGACGAAAGGAAGCGATGGATGAAGCGACGTGTCCTGGACAAGCACGAAGAAGTCTGATGAAACACGAAAACTCACGTCAAGCCTGCTTTTCCCGCTATCGGCCGACATGAGGTTTAACGTTTCAAAATATACGGGGCGGGATTGCTCATACAGCAAGCTGTTTTCGTCACGGTTGGGTCGGCCTCCAAAGCGCTGGGAGAATCCAACGGACCACAACACAACAGACAGTACTATCTGGGACAAAACGAGTTTACGATTCATCATCATTCGGCATTGGACAACAAAAAATGTACGAAGGATAGCGCAGAAATGCAAAGAATTCCCTAATAAGTTGATGAATTGGAAACGGGCGATTGCAGCCGGTTCAGAGGTCTCCTTGACATTACGCAACTTCTTCCGTATGTTTTCGTAAGCTCTTTTGGAAGGTTATACATTAATGGTGGGGATAATGAGCGGCCATAATTCCTGCAACCGGTACAATTTATGAGGACTACCATGATTCGTTGCTTCTTCTTATTTTCTTTGATTCTGGCGCTGGTGATCTCCCCGGCATACGCGCAAATCCTAAACGCGGGATTCGAGAACTGGACCACTGGAACCCCGGACAACTGGCAGACGAACGACTATAGCGGCGTCAACCCGATTACGCAGTCGACAAGTTCCCATTCAGGCTCTTATGCGCTCAAGGGAGCAGTCATTGCCTCGGGACAATTCGCGGAGCTCGCGCCAGTGCTTTTATCCGGTGCGGATGGCAATGGCTACACCATCAACTCCCGGCCGGCGGCATTGCACGGATTCTATGTGTTCGTGCCGCTAATGCGAGTCATTTCCGCTACTCTCGTCATCGGCATCACGGTCTCAAAGCAAGGACACGCTCATCGGCATGGATACACTTTCGATTGTGAACGGCACTGATTCATACCAGGAATTCGTGGCAAACATCCATTACATCGCCAGCGGCACTCCTGACCTCGTTAACATCTGGGTAACCATCAATCAAAGGGGCTTTGGAAATTCGGGAGCGTTTTTCTTGCTGGACGATCTTTCCTTTGGGCCTGCGCTGGGCGTCGACGAACCGCGAACCAGCCTTCCCTCCGGTTTCGAGTTATCACAGAACTATCCAAACCCGTTTAATCCAACGACAAAGGTGTCATTCGCCATTAGTCATTCGTCATTTGTGACACTAAGGGTCTTCGATGTCCTCGGCCGAGAGGTGGCTACTCTCGTGAATGAGGTGAAGCAGCCGGGTGATTATACGGTGGGATGGAATGCAGTAGGAATCGCGAGTGGCACGTATCTTTACGAGCTTCGGAGCGGGACCTTTTCTCAGACCAGGAAGCTAATATTGGCCAAATAGGATACTCTCTGGGGGTTCCGGCAAGTCCACCCGGCTGGCCACGCAGATTGAATGCGCGGCCAGTTGAATTTTATTCTTTTCTTTTTTACCTTTCAGGGCGAGGATTTTCGCTGGCGAAAATGACGTCTAGCTAACTCATAAATCCTTAAAATCTCTTGAAAGGCAAAGAACGATGAAGCATGTTATAATTTCAATGGCACTCTTGTTATCATTCGTGGGTGTCGTTTCCGCACAGGACACGATCCCGAACGCGGGATTCGAGCATTGGACCCTGGGGAACCCGGACCACTGGACCATGAACAATGCTGCGAACGTTCTCACTCCGATCACGAAGTCGAGCCGACGCCCATGGCAGGTTTTTACTCTCTCATGGGGCCATGGTGCAACGTCCAGGGATTACCTAGGGATTTCCTCCGACTGCGTATCGTGCTCTTCCCTGTCTCAGCTCATTATGGATCTTTGACAGGCTATTTCAAGTTTCACCGGTTGGGGGTGATTCGCTATGGATCTTAGTCTTGCATGTGTCAAGCGAGCAGAGGCGATTGGAGGCGGGAATGTTTGCAAACCGGTTCTACGGTTTCAAGCCTGGAAGGAATTCAGTCTTCCTATTTATTACTTACCTCGGGCACCCCGGATTCCGCCTGGATCGACATTATCGGGAGCCAGTTCGTCTCTCCAAGCGTCGGGACGATCGTTCAATACTTGACGACCTCGCGTTCGGGGCTGTTACAGGAGTGATCGATCCGGCCGCAACAAGACCTGTCGCGTTTTCACTTTCACAGAATTATCCAAACCCATTCAATCCGACAACCGATTTCGGATTTCGGATTGCCGATTTGGGATTTGTATCGCTGAAGATCTATGACGAACTCGGCAGAGCGGTGGCAACTCTGGTGAATGAGGTAAGCAACCAGGTGCGTATACGGTACAATGGAAAGCGGAGGGAATGGCCAGCGGAATTTATTTCTACCGGCTGGATGCCATGAGCGCCAGTGATCCGACGAAGAGCTTCTCTCAAGTCAAAAAAATGTTGATCACCAAATAGTATCCCGGTAGATCCATAAAGATCCCTTAACCAGAAAAGGTCGGCGTGATAAGCCGACCTTTTCTAGTTACAGACCTAAGGCTACTTAATCGCGGGACACGGATGCATCCCGGACAAGAAGATCTAGCCTTTCCATTTCTCCAAGAACTCAACAAGCAGTCTTACTCCGACACCCGAGCCGCCCTTGGGGGCATACGGGAAGTCCTCTTCGAGAATCGCGGTGCCGGCGATATCCAGATGCACCCATTTGTATTCTCCGACAAACTTCTTCAGGAACAATGCAGCCGTAATCGCTCCGGCCCAGCGCCCGCCCACGTTTTTCACGTCGGCAACATCGCTCTTGATTTGTTTCTCATATTCATCAAAGAGCGGCAACTGCCACACCCGCTCATGAGTCCGTTCGCCGGCGGATTTCAGCTTCGACATCAGTTCATCATCGTTGCCCATCATGCCGGTGGCATGGCTGCCGAGTGCGACGACACACGCACCAGTGAGCGTCGCCAGATCGATCACTGCTTTGGGTTTGTACGTACCGGCGTACGCGAGGGCGTCGGCAAGAATCAGCCGTCCCTCCGCGTCGGTGTTGTCGACTTCCGAAGTTTTTCCACCATAATGGACAATAATATCTCCGGGTTTTATCGCCGACCCGCCCGGCATGTTTTCCGTCGCCGGGATCAGGCCGACGAGGTGCACAGGAATCTTCAAACGAGCCGCCGCTTCCATCGTTCCGATGACAGCCGCCGCGCCCGACATATCCATTTTCATTTCCGCCATGCCGCTTGAAGGTTTTATCGATATGCCCCCGCTATCAAATGTCACGCCTTTCCCCACGAGGACAAGTGTGTCGAGGTCACGGCGATTCGCATTGATCTCAAGGATAATAAACCGAGGCGGTTTGTCGCTTCCGGCGTTAACACCGAGGAGCCCGCCAAAGCCTTCCTTTTCAATGCGTTTCTTATCCCAGATCGTAGCTGTATATCCATGTTTTTCCGCTGACTGGCGGGCAGAAGAAGCGAGGGTCTCCGGGTAGATTTCATTACCTGGCGCGTTTTCCAGGTCGCGTGCAACGTACACCGCCTCACAGACGGTCTTCGTTTTGGCAAGGGCCCGCTTTGTTTCCTTTTCATCTTCCAGTGTTGTGCCTACAATGGTCAGCTGTTCAATTTTAGGATCCTTGTCCTTCTTTTCAGTGAAGTACTTGTCAAACTTGTAGAGCGAGAGAATCGCCCCCTCGGACAGCGCCACACCAATCTCCGGGCGAGAGAACGGGCATTCCTTTATCCGGTCCGGGATCAGGAGCGCAAGGTGTTTCACTTTGAGTGAGCGGGCTTTCTTGGCTGCTCCTGCTGCGGCCCTGCGATAGGTTTCCAACGAGAGTTTCTTGGTCTCTCCGAGTCCGACAAGAAAAAGGCGTGGCGATCCGAGCCGGGCTTCGGCGACGACTGAACAAATCTCGCCATCCTTTCCACGGAAATCTTCCAACCTGACGATCAGGTCAATTTTCCGCCCGAGTGCTTTCCGAACTCCTGTGAGCCCTTCTTCAAAGAGCTTTTTATCTTCCGCGAGGAATACAGCCACTGCATCCGCCTTTATTTGCCGGAGCGTCCCGACCACGTATGAAAGTTTCATTGTCCGACCTTTTGTTGTTTCGAGATGGTAAACATATTCATTCAGAATATCCCCTTCACTTCTCCAAGTACTTCTGTGCACGCTCAATCACCAACAATATGGTCTCATCGAGTTTGGCGTCATGCAGGCGGGCTCCCGCGGCATTCAAATGGCCGTTGCCGCCGAATTCTTTTGCAAGCTCATTGATGGGAATGGATCCCTTCGAGCGAAAACTGATTTTTATGCCATCCTTCAATTCGTTGAACAGGATGCCCACCAGCACACCCCGGACGCTCATCGGATAGGTCGTGAAATTATCCGTTTCTGCTTCCGTTGTTTCCGTTCGTTGGAACATCTCTTTCGTGCAAACGACGTAGGCGAGTTTTCCATCTGTATGCCGATTTCATCGAATCGAGCATTTCGCCCAGCAGCCGCATACGCCCCAAAGACCAGTCCTCGTAGACGCAGGCAAAGATCTCCGTCGGATCGGCACCGCATTCGATAAGGTGCGATGTTATTCGATGAGTTTCAGGGTCGGTTCGGGGATAACGGAAAGAACCCGTGTCGGTCATGATGGCGGTATACAGCGAGCGGGCAATGTCGCGGTCGAACAGTTTCCCATCAATGGCTTTGATGATGTTGTACACGATCTCCCCCGTCGAAGTCGCGTCGATGTCGATGACGTAATGATCGGCAAACGGAAGGGCTTCAAGATGATGGTCGATGACAATCTTTTTCGCTTTGCTTTGAAGAACAGCCTCCTGCATCGTCCGCAGCCGTTCGGGTTGATTGGTGTCAAGGATGAAGATGATCTCCGCGGCCAGAATGCTCGTTCGATCCCGCTCGGGCGAGAAGTGGACAATTTCGTTGCCGGCATCCAGCCACAGATAGTTGTCGGGCGTCTTGCTATGGTTGATGATACTGACCCTCTTACCCAGCTTTCGAAGGAAATGCGCGAAGGCAAGTTCCGAGCCCAGCCCGTCGCCATCAGGATTCACGTGTGTCGTGAGGACAAAAGAGCTATGCTGCTCGATGAGGCGGCGGATGATCTCAGTATCGGCTGACATAGTTCGCTAAAATGAAAAAGCCCCCATGAGAGATTGGAGGCATGTGAGAATTGCGCACTCTGATCATTGGATTGTCCATGTTTCGCCGTGGTTCAGAAGCTTCTCCAGGTCGCCCTCACCCTGCTTCTGAACGGCTTGCTGGATCTGTCTTTCGACTTCTGCCTCATACAGGGGTCGTTCGACCGCGTATACCACGCCGACGGGGCGTGGGAGATGAGGAATGTTCGACATCCTCGAGAGGATGAAAGAGAGCATCGTATCCTTCTCATTATGGACGATAAGGTCGCTGGGCGATAATTTACCTTCGGCCAGAGAAACAACCATCGGCGTGAATCCATCGAGCTTGATTCCTTTGTCTTTCTCCTTGCCGAAAATCATCGGTTTCCCGTGCTCGAGAAATACGACATTATCATCCTTGGTTTCTTTTTCCGTGAACTTGAAGAAAGCGCCGTCGTTGAAAACATTGCAGTTCTGGTAGATTTCGATGAATGCCGTCCCTTTGTGCTGGGCGGCGCGCTTGATAACGGATTGCATATGTTTCGCGTCGCGGTCGAGTGCGCGGGCAACGAACGAGGCTTCGGCGCCCAGCGCGACCAGGAGCGGATTAAATGGATGGTCGACCGTTCCGTAAGGCGACGACTTCGTGATTTTCCCGAGTTCCGATGTCGGCGAGTACTGTCCCTTGGTCAAGCCGTAAATCTGATTATTGAACAGCAGGATTTTCACATCGATATTCCTGCGGCAAATATGAATGAGGTGATTGCCGCCGATACTCAGTCCATCGCCGTCGCCCGTCGCAACCCAGACAGACAAATCCGGCCGGGAGACTTTAAGCCCTGAAGCGATGGCGGCTGCGCGGCCGTGGATTCCATGAAAACCGTAGGTCTCCATGTAATAGGGAAACCGGCTTGAGCATCCGATCCCGGAGACGAAAACAGTATTATGCTTCGCGATGCCGAGGTCGGGCATGACGCGTTGAGTCTGCGCGAGGATGGAATAATCGCCACACCCTGGGCACCACCGGACGTCCTGATCGGACTGAAAGTCCTTTGCAGTATACTTCGCTGCGGGCTGGCTCTTCGCAGTTTTGAGTAATTCGTCGACACGATTCATCATACATTCACTTTCGCTTGATCAATTTGAATCATTGCAGTGTGCCTATCCGACCACTACCTAACAATTAGATCCCGCCAAAAGGATCTCATCAATTTTCATTTCTATTTCACTTGCCTTAAAAGGAAGCCCCTGCACTTTGTTCAAGCCCACCGTGGGCAGAAGATATTGCGCGCGAAGCAATTTCGAAAGCTGGCCGAGATTCAATTCCGGCACGAGCACATTCTTGAAGTTATAGAGGATGTCCCCAAGATTCTTTTGAAGCGGATTCAGGTACTTGAGATGCAAGTGATAGACCGATTTCCCCTCGCGTCGTTTGTTTTCGACCGCCGTCCGAATCGCTCCGTACGTTCCACCCCACCCCACAACCAGAAGGTCGCCTTTTTCGGCGCCATCGACCTTTGCGGGCGGAATATCGTCGGCAATGCCGTCGATTTTCGCTTGACGCATTCTCACCATGAATTCGTGATTGTCCGCGTCGTAGCTGACGTCGCCCGTGATGTGTTGTTTCTCCAAGCCTCCGATGCGGTGTTCAAGCCCCGGAGTGCCGGGGATAGCCCATGGTCGAGAGAGAGTCTTCTCGTCACGGGAATATGGGAAGAAACCTTCAGCGTCCGTTCTGAAACTCCTTGAGATATCGGGCAGCGAGCTCACGGGTGGAATGAGCCACGGTTCGGCTCCGTTCGCGAGATATCCGTCGGAGAGAAAAATCACGGGAGTCATATACTTGAGAGCAATACGTGCGGCCTCGAATACGGTTTGAAAACAATCCGCCGGCGTGCTTGCCGCTATGACCGGAATCGGCGCCTCGCTATTGCGCCCGTAGACGGCCTGCAGAAGGTCGGCTTGTTCCGTCTTCGTCGGCAATCCCGTGCTCGGTCCGCCGCGCTGGACGTTGCACACAACCAGGGGAAGTTCCAGCATGACGGCCAGTCCTAGCGCTTCCGACTTCAGTGCCATGCCCGGCCCGCTGGTCGTAGTTGCACCGAGTGCGCCGCCGTAGGAAGCGCCAATTGCACTGGTGATGCCTGCAATTTCATCCTCCGCCTGGAATGTCTTCACCCGGAAATTCTTGTGCTTGGAAAGCTCGTGGAGAATGTCGCTTGCCGGCGTAATCGGATAGCTCCCCAGGAACAAATCCAGCCCTGATTTCACCGAAGCGGCAACGAGCCCCCAGGCCGTCGCCTCATTGCCGGTGATACTCCGGTACCTTCCCGGGGACAGGGAGGCCGGCTTTACTTCATAGCGCACAGCAAAAATCTCCGTAGTCTCGCCGAAGGCGTACCCTGCCTTCAAGACTCGTGTGTTAGCTTCGATAAGTTCGGGTGTTTTCTTGAACTTATCCTTGATCCAATTCAACGTGGAGTCCATCGGGCGCGAGAACATCCAGTACATCATCCCGAGCGCAAAAAAGTTCTTGCTCCGGTCGACGATCTTCCCCGACATATTCATGTCGTCGAGAGCGTTCTGGGTGAGCTTGGTGATATCGACTGCATGGAGTTGATACTTCGAAAGGGACTCATCTTCCAGCGGATTCTTCTCATACCCTGCGAGTCTGAGGTTCTTTTCATTGAATCCGTCGGTATTGGCAATGATGGTACCTCCATCCCGCAAACTTCGGAGATTCACCTTCAGAGCGGCCGGATTCATCGCCACCAGGACATCGCAGGTATCGCCGGGTGTATTGATTTCTGCCGAGCCAAAACGTATCTGGAAACCGCTCACGCCGAAGAGCGTTCCTGCGGGGGCGCGGATTTCCGCCGGGTAATCCGGGAGTGTGCTCAGGTCGTTTCCGACGAGCGCCGTTGTGCTCGTGAACTGCATTCCGGTGAGCTGCATACCGTCGCCGGAATCGCCGGCAAACCGGATCGTCACGTCATCAATGTTCTTTAGCGATTTTGTCATCGTCGTGTTTTCATAGGTCACAGTTATCCAATCTCATTCAAAAACGGAAACCATTTTGCAAGGTAGGCAGAAATGATCGTGAGGTAATTCGTGGCGATCAAAATGCCGACCAGTATCAGCAAGACGCCACCGACAACTTCCACAACGTGAAGATAGCGCTTGAATTTGTCAAAAATCCTGTAGAATACGGTGAGACTGAGGGCGGCGAGAAGGAATGGAATCCCCAGGCCTGCCGAGTAACAGGCAAGCAACACGATGCCCTGGCCGACGGTTTCCTGCTGGGCGGCGAGAGCGAGGATGCCCGCGAGAATTGGACCGATGCACGGAGTCCAACCGAACGCGAATGCAAGACCTACGACAAACGAGCCAATGAATCCCATCGGTTTTGCCTGCGAGTGAATGCGCTTCTCATAATTCAGGAACGGGATTCTGTACAATCCCGTCATATGAATCCCAAAGATTATGATAACGATCCCCGCAATTTTCGAAATGAGATTCAACCATTCGTGCAGGAATTGGCCCACGGCGCTTGCGGACGCTCCGAGAGCGATAAAGACCAGAGAAAAGCCGAGGACAAACACGAGCGAGTTTGCAAGAACACGCTTACGGACACTGGCGAGATTATCCGCGTTCTGCATCTCTTCAAACGAGAGTCCCGAGATGAAGGAGAGATATCCCGGCACGATCGGCAGGACGCATGGAGAGATGAATGAGATCAATCCAAAGACAAAAGCGGTAAGGATGCTTACGTTTTCCACGATGTTATCCTTCTACGCTATTCAAAACGAGTATTTTGTGAAATCCGACATGTGGTCTGACAGTGAGAACGCTTGTTCCCGTCGAAAAGTTGCGTGCTCATCCGGAGGGAGAGACAGGGAGACTCGTTATTCCTTAACAACCCAGACTTTCACTTTGCCGACAACACCGGTATGAAGATTCAGATTCACCGTGTAGATCCCAAGCGCCTTGATGGGCTCTTCGAGCTCAATGATGCGCTTGTCAACGTCGAACCCTTTTTCCTTAAGGACATCGGCGATCATCTGTGACGTCACCGCTCCGAAGAGCTTCTCCTCCTCACCCACCTTCATCGGAATGGTGAGGGAGAGCTTCTCCAACTCAGAGGCAATCTTCTGGGCCTTGACCAGGTCTTTTTTCTGGCGGAGCTCATGTTGTTTCTTCTCTTCCTCATGAGTCTGAAGGTTTCCCTTGGTTGCCAGATATCCAATTTTCTTCGGGATAAGATAATTGCGGGCATAGCCGTCTTTCACTTCGACAATGTCGCCGATCTTACCCAGCTTCTCAAAATCCTGACGCAGAATTATTTTCATTCTTGCTCCAATGCTATCATGTGTGAATATTAACGAATTGTATCAGAGACAAACGGCAGCAGCGCCAGATACCGGGCACGTTTGATAGCCCGGGCAAGCTGCCGCTGATGTTTAGCGCACGTCCCCGTAATTCGCTTCGGAATGATCTTCCCTTGCTCCGATACAAACCGGATCAACTTCTTTTCGTCTTTGTAATCGATGAAAATCTCTTTATTGTCACAAAAGCGGCATGTTCTGCGCTTCTTGATTTGCTGGTCCTGCTTCATCATACGTTTTCCTGTTATTCTCTAAAATGGTTATGCAAAAATTGGTTAAGACTCAGACTTCTTCCTTTGCAAGGAACCTGTCGAACGAGTCATCCTCGAACGATGATGGTTCTTCTTCATGATGCGGCGTGTGCGTTTCCACCGCGACGGCATCGGTGGGAATGCTCTTCTTATTGAGGAACTGAATGCGTCGTGCCTTGATCTCGACGATACTGCGGTTGAAACCGTCTTCCGTTTTGAATGAATGGCTTTGCAATTCGCCGTCGACCAGAACGCCGCTTCCCTTCTTCAGGCGGTTCATGCAGCTTTCCGCGAGCTTGTTCCAGGCGACAACGCCCACGTAGCACACTTCTTCCTGCCATTGACTCGCCGCATCGCGGTATTTCCTGTTCGAGGCGATGTAGAAATTGACGACTGGAGTTCCATTGGTCGTTTGCCGAAACACCGGGTCTTTCGTGAGATTGCCTGCAATGACAATCATATTCAGTTCGGGCATTTTCAGATCGGCCATAGCATTTCCTCAGGGTTTGTCGGGAAATTGACTGGTTGCTGCACTACAAGCGATTATGCGGCTGGAGTTTCTTCTTCATCGTCCTCGAAGAGGGGCGCCTTGACCGCCGGTAAAACAGGAGCTTCCGCGAGTTCAGGAATTTCTTCCGCAACCTTCGGTGGTGGTGCGAGCGCGCGGGCTTTAAGCGCTTTCTCGTCGACTCTTACCGTCAGGAATCGCAGGATATGTTCATCAAGAGAGAACACATGCTCCAATTGCTTGACAACCGTGCCGAGCGCGTCGAATTCCATGTTGACGTAATAGCCGTTATTTTTCTTCCGCACCGGGTAGGCGAGACGTTTTCTCCCCCAGCGATTGACGGCTTTGGTTTCGCCTTCTTCTTTTGTGATGATTTCCTGGGTTCGCGTGATGATCGCTTCCACTTGATGATCTTCAAGGGTCGCGTTCACGATGAAGGTAGTCTCGTAGAGGTATTTTCTGGGTTGCATACATCGTTCCTTTGGACGTTGTTGATTGATCCCCGAATAATTATCCCCGCTGAACGGCGATAAATTCAGGAATAGGATGAATTAATTGCTTGCTGCGTTAAACTTGTTCATTGCCGCCTGAAGTCCCTGCACGGCCACCATGAATGCGGCATCGGCGGCACGGTCGATCATTGATTCGATGCTGTTCCGTTCATGGACCTCAAACACCGAGAGAACAAACTCCGTAAGTTCTCCTGTCTTGACTTGCGTCGTTGCGTTTCCGATGCCGCACCGGATACGCGGAAAATCCTGCGATTCCAGTTGATAAATGATCGATGCCAGCCCGTTGTGGCCGCCATCGCTTCCATCAGGGCGAAGCCTCAAAGCGCCCAGCGGAAGATGAACATCGTCCGCGACGACGAGCAATTGAGAAAGCGGCAATTCATAGCTTTCGACAATTTCTTTTACGGCGACGCCGGAATCATTCATGTACGTCACCGGTTTTACAAGAACAATTTTCTCACCGCTTAACATCCTCTCCGCCAGGAGATACTCACCGCGGCCGGCGCGGAACTCGAGCCGGAGCGTCTGCGCCAGTCTTTCGACTACCGCAAACCCAACATTATGTCTGGTCCCCTCATACTCCGAGCCCGGATTTCCAAGTCCTACTATCGCCTGCACAGCAACAGGTTGAAATCGTCACGCTATTTTTTCTTGGATCCCTTAACATCGGCCGCGGCGGGTTGTTTGGAAGCCGCGTCGGCCTTTTTCTCACCTTCAGCCTTCTTTTCAGGCTCGGCCTTCTTTCCAGCTTCGGCTTTTTTCCCAGGCTCGGCACCCTCGCCTTCTTCGTCTTCAGGCTTCTTGCCTTTCGCGATGACTTCCGGTTCCAGCGTTTCTTCAACGGCTGCCGGGGCGACCTCAACTTCTTTTACAGGAGGCATGACTCCGACGATTGGACTCGTCTCGTTTTCCAGAATCGTCACATTCTCGATCTTAAGGTCGCGGACATGGACGAACTGATTGATTTTCAGATTTTCGGCGTTCACTTCGAGATGCTCGGGGATATCTTTGGGCAGGCAGGAGATCTTCAGCCGGTGGATGAAGGCGTGCAATATTCCGCCTTCGCGCACACCGGCCGGAATTCCACCCGTGATGATCACCGGGACTTCGATACTTATCTTTCTGTCCTGACGCAATCCCAGCAGATCAATATGGATCGGGACGTCGGTGACGGGGTCGAACTGGATATCGCGAAGGATGCAATTCTTCGACACGCCGTCGTTGAGCTTCAGGTTGATGATGTGAGCTTCGGACGTAAAAATAAGCGGCTTCAGACTTTTTTCCGCCACCATGATCGGGATATTTTGTTCCCCCGCGACGTAGTACACACCCGGGACTTTCCCTTCGTGCCGGAGCCTCCGGGAATGTTTTCCGAGTTTTGTCCGGACTTCCGCTTCTATCGTAATTTCGCGCATTGATAATTCCTTTTCTTACCCTTTGTCAATATCAAACAACGAACTAATGGACTGATTTTTGAACCCACGCTTGATTGCCTCTGCGAAAATATTGGCGACAGAAAGAACCCGCAACTTTCCCATCGAGCGGCACTTTTCGCTCAGTGTGATCGTGTCGGTCACATAGAGCGTGGAAACTTCCGAATCGGAGATCCGGCTGACGGCTCTTCCCGATAAGACCGGGTGCGTGCAAGCGCCGTAAATCTTATCGGCGCCCTGTTCCTTGAGAGCATGAACTGCGCTGCAGAATGTCCCGCCAGTATCGATCAAATCATCGACAATCAGGATATTTTTCTTATTTGCATTACCGATCACATTCATCACTTCGGCATTATTGGGCTTGGGGCGGCGCTTGTCAATCAGTATCAACTCCGCACCCAGCCGCGTCGCGAACGCTCTTGCCATTTTGATCCCGCCCACGTCGGGTGAAACAACCGCAAGGTCCGGAATTTTCTCCTCGCTGAAAAAGGGCGCAAACACCGCCGACGAGTAGAGATGGTCAAACGGTATGTCGAAGAACCCCTGGATTTGCGGCGCATGCAAATCCATAGTGATGACCCGGTCCGCGCCGGCATGTGTAATAAGATTCGCGACGAGTTTAGCCGTGATGGAAACCCGCGGCTGGTCTTTTCTGTCCTGCCGTCCATAGCCGAAGTAAGGAATCACTGCCGTCACGCGCCGTGCGGACGCCCGCTTCGCGGCGTCCAGCATAATCAACAATTCCATCAAATTATCCGACGGCGGATTCGTCGACTGGATGATGAAGACATCGCCCCCGCGAATGTTCTCATTATACTTTATCCAGATTTCCCCATCGCTAAAGTTCTTTATCTCACATTGACCCAACGGTTGACCAAGCTTCCTGGCAATGTCACCAGCGAGCTGGGCATTGGATCTTCCGGCAAAAAGTTTTAGCTCAGACATTCGATCCACATTGATTTCAAGGAGATAGTCGATCGGCAATTCGGGCCAAGAAGCCCGCAAATCGGCCAATTTTCAAAACAATTGGCTTTTAATATAGTGAAAATCCCAAAATCTTGCAAGAAATTCAACCGGTTTTGAAAGAAATTCTTCCCCCCTATTTGACGAGAACCATCTTGCGGACCTGCTCGAACGTCCTGATGGGTTGGGAGAGACCCGCCGCTTCGAGGCGATAGAAATAGACTCCGCTGGCCATCGCCGAAGCGCTCCAAGCTACAGAGTGGTAACCGGCGATCTGGACCCCGTTCACAAGAGTCTTCACTTCCTGTCCCAAAAGATTATAAACCCTTAGGCTTACCTGTGCATCCTCCGGGAGAGCGTAACGAAATACCGTTGTCGGATTAAAGGGATTTGGGAAATTTTGTTCGAGAGCGAACTCTTTCGGCAAATTGACCGAACCTCCGGCAACTCCCGCCGGGGGAAGAAGGGGATTCTGCGCGATAAGAATCAGGCTCGAGATATTCGAATTCGTCACAACCAGACTATCTTCTTGCTTCAAATCGATGGAAATGCCAAATCTATCCACAAGCATGACCGAACCGCCATAGAGAGATTGTACCTGCTGTTTCGACCAAAGCAGCGTCATCGGATGATCGGCGCCGTCCGCCCGATCGGGACTGAATTTCACGAGGTACGTATCCGCCTGGGCAGAACTCACATAAGCCCTCATATCAGTCCATGAACCGTTGCCGAACTGAAGGTTGGACCCATGCGGGTCGAGGAAGCGCACGTCAAAGATATTCGCGACCACGGGAGGCAGTTCAAATTCTCCTTCAGAGAAATCAGCAGACGTGCAGTGAGGATCGACCCCCCAAATTCCATAGGTTGCCCCCGGGCGAACTCCCCACCAGACCTCCCGCTCGTCAAGATAGTTGTTGTCGTGGACTGTGAGAGCGAGTTTGACTCTCTGCGGAATGTGGTGAACGCTGAAATTAACGCCGGTGTAGTGCTGGTCTACGGCTTGGATCGTGAATGTGAATCCCTGTTGCAGAGGCGGATACATTTGTTCCCACGTGGGCTGCATCTCGAGAGTGATCCGGCTCGTCCCGTAGTAGACGCGATAAAAAGCATATCGGCCGGCCGTGTCTGTAACAACCGAATCGCTGATGTAGCCGGTCAGTCGAACCACCCATCCGGAGAGAGGTTTATCCGAGCTGTCATACTGACCGTTCTCATTCACATCAAAGTAGACGATACCGGTTACCGAGTTCAATGATTCGTGGATCCCGAAATCCATGCCAGAGAGTGTATCATGGGTGCCTACGTTCACCATGTAATAGCCACCGGGCGGCTTTGTCACTCTGGCGTCGGACGGGGCGTCCTCGGTCACCCAAAAGCGACCCGCGCCAAGTCCGTTCAGGGTGTAGTTTCCATTGGCATCCGTGACCGTGATCGCGTACGAGTCTCCCGCAACATCGATGCGAGCAACCGGGATACCCGGTTCGCCCGGGTTTCTCACGCTGTCACCGTTCAGGTCGGTGAAAACGGCGCCACTGAACACACTCCCGTTCGTCGAGCTGTACACGACGCTTCCGGGAAAGACGGGGACCAATCGATAGCCATAGTTGATCTCTCCGATGTCCGAGGCCGAGCCGGCGATGATGATGCCTCGGATCGTGTCGATACGGGCGCCCACAGGAGGGGTCGAATATCGTGAGACGGAATCGCGGTAATTGCCCAGTGTATACCAGCGCGAAGCATCCGAAGTCACCAGGGTGTTGGAATTCTGATCGATGAGTTCGACGATTCCCGATGTTGTGTCGAGGAGAGCGGCGACGGAAACGTTGTGCAGCTCCACCATCATTCCCTCATACTGTTCACCTCGGCTGTACACCAACGAACCTCCCGGATACGTTCCATTGTAAAAATTCGCGATCGTAACTTGCAGCGCCGACGGCGGAGGATACAGGGAGTCATTGATCTTCAAAAAACGGCACTTGAAGATCGTGGTACTATTCATGCTGTTCTGGGGAGACTCGTCGACGACACCGCGCATCTCCACAACGTCGCCCCGCTGGATTTTCATGAACCCGCCCGGCTGGTATTCGGAATCGATCTGTACAGGGATCCCCCGCCATGCAGTTCCATTCCCCCCGGTATCATAGGCAATCATGGTCGGAGACTCCGATAAAGAGTTCCGTTGGCGGTACGACACAGAAGGCGGTCAATCGTACGGGGATTCCCCGGTAGGTGGAAGCCTGAAGCGTCCAAGGCGGAGGCAACGAATATTGCAATGAATCTGCGAGCAGGAGGGAATCCTGAGAATCTTGCTGAATCTGTCTGACAGTGAGTTCGGGGTATTCGGCTGTCGTGAAGTTCCAAACTTCCGACCAGAGGCTCGTTCCTTGCGAGAGTCTCGCTTTTACACGCCAGAAATGCCGGATTCCGAACTCGAGGGTGCCGACAATTTTGAATGTGTCGGTCACCGTGGAATCATTGAAAATGAATCCACCCGAGAATGTCGAATCCGTTGTCACCTGCAGAATATAAGAACCAGCACCCGGGAACGACTCCCACGACAGAGGATTCTCCACAGCCTGGTCAAGGGCGCCATTCGGCGGCGATAGAAGGCTCACCGGGAAGATAATCGAATTACCGCCGCCCGATACTGTGTGAATGATCTCACCCTGACTGCCGACAATCGTCCCGGTCGTATCATCCAGGAAAGACACTGCGAGCCAATCGAAATTCGAATTGGCCGCCTGGGGGGTCCAGGACTGTCCACCATCGGTGGTGCGAAAAACCCTCCCCGGACTCCCGACAACGGTCCCCACGTCAACATCCGTGAAGCTGACGGCATTGAGTGAACCGCAGCACGGAGGTTCCGTCCCGGCAAACCACGCTGCGCCCCCATTCGTCGTGTGCAGAACGAGATTATCGAGCGCAATGGCATATCCGTGCAGACTATCGAGAAAAACGACACCGCTCAGTGATCCCAGCCCTCCCTGTTGTTGATTCCACGTCACCCCCCCGTCGTTGCTCAGTAAAATGGTCGCGTTATCGCCGACAGCAATTCCCGCCGTCGGCGATGAGAATGAGACTCCGCTTAGGTTATTGGTCGTCCCGCTGGCCTGCACATGCCACGTCACTCCGCCATTGGAAGTGTGAAGAATTATGCCGCCATCACCCACAGCAGTGACGTGCAGTGGATCGCCGAACGCAACTGCACTCAACCGAACCAAGGTTCCGCTGTTGCGCCGTAGCCACGTTGCACCTCCATCGTTGGTTTGCAGAATGGTGCCACCATCGCCGACTACGAATCCGATGACGCTGTCGATAAAGTTAATCCCGAACAGGTCGGCGGTTGTTGGAAGGCTCAGAGCTGCCCAGGTATCTCCTCCATTCGTGGTGGAGAGCATGGTTCCGCTATCTCCCACGACAAATCCACTCGACCGATTCACCAGCTTCACCGCCCGGAGGGCCCTTGATGATCCACTCATCTGGAACAGCCATTCTCCCCCGGGAGCATCATTTCCCAGCACCGTGAGACTGAGGAAACAACCTAGAAGGAATATGTGACGATGAAATCTCATGAGACATCCTGGTTTACGCGATCGGCGGCGGATTCCCGTTTCGCAGGCATGGCCTGTCCGGCATTCTCAAGACCCTTGTCCACGTACCTCCTGGCCGCAAAGGCCGTCTATTACTGCTGGAGCCTTCCATCCACCATGCGAAACTGCCTGCTGGAATGTTCCGCGAACTTTTCGTTGTGCGTCACGATGAGAAACGTCTGGTTAAATGATTCGTTCAATTCCTGAAACAACTCATGGAGCTGCCGGCTGTTCGAGGAGTCGAGGTTGCCGGAAGGCTCATCGGCAAATACGACGCGGGGTTGGTTTGCCAGCGCCCTGGCGACCGCGACACGCTGTTGCTCCCCTCCCGACAGCTCGGTCGGCTTGTGGTGCAGTCTGCCGCCCAGTCCGACTTTGTCCAGAAGTTTGACTGCGTTCTCCCGGGATGAGGCGACTGATGCTCGTTGAATCATCCGGGGAATCATGACGTTTTCAAGAGCTGTGAACTCCGGCAGAAGATAGTGGAATTGAAATACAAACCCGACGTGCGTTCCTCTGAGAACGGCCAGCGGTCCATCATTGAGCAGAGAAATATCTTTGTCCTGCCAAAATACGCTCCCCGACGACGGACGGTCCAACCCGCCGAGTACGTGAAGGAGGGTGCTTTTCCCAGAGCCGGATGCCCCCACAATCGATATGAACTCTCCCTCCCGCACTTCAAGGTCGATGCCTTTCAATACATGAAGTTGCGCGGGCGACTCTCCGCGGTCGGGAGCAGCGGCCTGCAGGGAGCCAGCCTTCCGACCGAGCGAGTAAGACTTTTGAACACCCGAGCAGCGCAATACGATTAGATTGTTCGCCATGTCATTCCCAACGCAGTGAATCGGCAGTGAGTGTATTTGCGGCGCGCCTCGCAGGATAGTAAGACGCCAGACATGAAAGCCCGAGGGAAGCCGCGGCAACGGCAACGAAATCAGTCCATACGATCTTCACCGGAATCGCCGGGATAATATAGATTGTCGTGTCGAGCGGAAACACCTGGTACTCGATCTGCAGGAAAAGAACAACCAGCCCGACCGCGACACCCAGAACCGTGCCGGCGATGCCGACCAGCATTCCTTCGGCCATGAAAATGCGGATAATGCTCCTTGAATCCATCCCCATCGATTTCAACACACCGATATCTCTCCGTTTCTCAATCACACCCATGGTCAACGAGCCAAGCATATTGAATGTTGCGACCATGATGATGAGGCAGAGGAGAATGTAGGCCGACCAACGCTCGATTTGCATTACTGAATAAAGATTTCGATGAAGGTCGTACCACGTCGAGACCGTAACGCCGGCAGGCAGGGCGGGCAGGAGTTCATCCTTCACTTTCTCCGACTCAGTGAAATCCTTGATACGCATCTCGATCCCGTTATACTTCTCCCCGGAATTAAACAGTTTTTGGGCCGACGAAACAGCAATGTAGGCGTAATTACCGTCATAATCCTTGTTATTTGACTCATAGATGCCCGTAATTCGATATTTCACCGCCTCAGGCGCCATGAGGCCGGACAGTGCGGATTGAAGCCCGTAGGGGCTAATTATGGATATTTCGTCCCCCACAACGGACCCCAACCGATCAGAGAGATTCAATCCTATGACGATCCCGCCAACCCCATCTGAATCTCCGAGCGCAAGGCTCCCGAGAACCAATTTATCCTTCAAACCCGAAACATCGCCGATCCGTTTCTCTTCCACTCCCCTGACGAAGACGACCCGGTTAAAGGATTTCGCGACAAGCATAGCTTTACCCGAAACAAACGGTGAGAACGCTGTCACGTCCGGCCTTTTCCGCAGAATATTCTCCATGGATGAGATTTCCGCCGCATTGAAGCTGCCACGTTTTTCAATCCGCAAATGCGGGTCGAATCCGACCAGCACGGAAGTCACCACGCCGTTAAAACCGTTGAACACGGACAGTGCAATAAGAAGAGCGGCGACGCCGACGGTGATTCCGATGATGGAGATAAGTCCGATAACATTGATGAAACGGACTTTTCCTTTCGAAATCAAATACCGCCGGGCAATGAAGTTCTCAACTTTCATTGTGCATCACCCAAAGTGCAGCGCTGCGATAGTCTCCAGCTTTGCCGCCGACCTTGAAGGGATGATGGTGGTCAGCATCGTGAGAAAAAGAACAATGGCCGAGACCAGGATAAAATTCTCCCCTTTGAGCATCATGGGCACGCTGCTCATGAAATAAATATCGGACGGAAGCGACAGCAATTTGAATCGCAGTTGCAGCCAGCACAGAACGAGCGCAACAACATTCCCTCCGACGATTCCCACGACGGCTATGACCATCCCCTGCATCCAGAAGATTCGCTGAATATGTCCCGGACCCGCCCCGAGCGATTTCAGGATGCCGATAGCCTGCGTTCGTTCCAGGACGAACATCAGTAGCGTTCCGATGACATTAACGGCGGCAACGATGACGATCAGGGCCATCAGAACCGGAGACATTTTCTTTTGGAGGTCGACCCAGGAAAACAGGTTCCGGTAGGTCTCAAAGACTGTTCGGGCGTAATGAGGATATCCCAGCAGTTCCTGAAGCCGTTGTGCGTTCTCGCTGACGGCAGTGAGGTCGTTGACCAGAACGTCGTATCCTGAAATCTTGTCGCCAAGCTGGAAAATTTGCTGGGCGCTACGGAGGTCGGTGTATGCATAAACGTCATCATACTCCGCCATCCCCGATTCATAGATTCCCACTAATTGGAATTGCATTGCACGCGGTTGGATACTTTGCGTTTCACCGGCGGGCAAGCCAAAGACGACGAGTTTGTCGCCGAGATTGACATTCAGCCTGTCGGCAAGTTTTTTCCCTAAGACGATCTCGTGCATGTCTCCGCTCTCCCCGGAGATACCTTTTCCCAGAACGAGGTACTTCCGGATCGAAGTCACATCGTCGGCAGGGTCGATACCCTTGAGGAAAACTCCGTCAACCGCTTCCCTTGAACGGATCATTGCTTCTTTGGCCACGTATGGAGAGATCCCTTTGATGCCGGGGAGTTTGCCTTTCACTTCTTCGATAGATCGCCGGTAACCCGTGAGCGGTAGATTCTGCAGCCCGAAAACCTGAATGTGAGCTGTGAATCCAATAACCTTTTCTTTGATCTCACGTTCGAACCCTGCGAGAATGGAGAGAGTGATGATCAGGGCCGCCGTTCCCAGCGTGATGCCGGCAATGGCAAACGTCGAAATAAAGGAAAGAAAACCGCTCCGCCGATGTGCTTGAAGATAACGCTTCGCTATGAACCACTCAAGAGTCAAGGTAGTGGCCTGTGCTATTTCGGATTGCGGATTGGCGATTGCGGAATAGTGCGGCGGCGGCGGACTCACGATGTTGCTGCAGACAGTGGGAGACTCTAAGGAGCTCAAACGACAAAGTATTGCCTGTGCTATTTCGGATTGCGAATTGGCGATTGCAGATTGAGACAATGGCCGCACACTGATGACGTTGCCGGAGATCATGCATGGCTATAAATCTTTCAAGAGTCAAGGAGGTGGCCTGTGCTATTTCGGATTGCGGATTGGCGATTTGGGACCGCTCTTGCCGGACTGATTGCCTGTGCTCATGAGAAGGTATGCTTTGATGAAATCATCGATGGCGCCGTCCATCACTGCCTGGGTGTTGCTTGTTTCCGCATCGGTGCGGTGGTCTTTCACCATGTTGTAGGGATGAAACACATACGAGCGAATCTGACTTCCCCACTCTATTTTCTTTTTTGTACTTTCAATCGCGGAGAGTCTCGCCTCTTCTTCTTCTTTCCGTACCTGGTACAATCGGGATTTCAACATTTTCATGGCCCGTTCCCTGTTTTGGAACTGTGAGCGTTCCTGCTGGCAGGCTACGACGATGCCGGTTGGGATGTGTTTGATGCGCACGGCGGTTTCAACTTTGTTCACATTCTGGCCGCCCTTGCCCCCCGAGCGGTACGTCGCGAACTCAATCTCAGCGGGGTTGATTTCAATCGCGACATCGTCCTCAATTTCCGGATACACAAAGACGGAAGCAAACGAGGTGTGGCGACGGGCGTTTGCATCGAATGGCGAAATCCGCACCAACCGGTGGACCCCCGTTTCCGCTTTCAAGTATCCGTAGGCGTGCTCACCCTGGACCTCAATGGCAGCACTTTTGATTCCCGCACCTTCTCCTTCCATCTCATCGACGAGCGATGTCTTGAACCCTTTTCGTTCCGACCAGCGCGTGTACATGCGGAGCAGCATCTCGGCCCAGTCCTGAGCCTCAGTTCCCCCGGCCCCGGAGTGAATTGTCAGTATGCAATTCTTCGCGTCATCCTCGCCGCCGAGCATGTTGCGGAATTCCAGATCTGCAAGGGATACCTCAATGGAAGAAACCTCCGACTGCAACTCACCGACAAACGTCTCGTCGGAGGATTCCGCTGCTAGTTCAAGGAGCGTCTGGGCATCATGGAGTTTTCTCCGGACGGCATTCCACGCCTCCACCCATCCCTTCTGCTGGCTGATGTGCTGCATGACCTTTTGCGCGGCAGCGTTATCGTTCCAGAAACCGGGCGCATGCGTTTTCGTCTCGAGTTCTGCGATTTCACTCTCCCGGTTATCGATGTCAAAGATACCCCCGGAGCACGTTCAGTTTGCCCTCAAGTTCCTTCAATTTGTCTTTTAAATCTTCAAACATAGTTTTCCTTGATAAGAACAGATTTTAAATTCTAATATCTAAATCCGAAATCCTAAACAATTCAGGTCCTTAGTTCTTGGTTGTTGGTTCTTAGTTGTCAGTTCGTTGTCATTATTCATTAATCATTGTTCATTAGTCATTGCTAAAAGCTTTTGGCCTTTGGCTGCTAGCTCTTAGCTGTTGGTCTCTTGCTTCTGATTTCTTGCTCCTAACACTCTCAACTACTTAACTACCCAACTATTCAACTACCTAACTACTCATCATCTCAACTACTCCATCACTCCATTAATCCCTCTCCCCTTCACCATATCACCGATTCACCCTTTCGCCTTCTCCTACCACCTGTATTTCTTCTGTTACTTCAATTTCCATCCTTAAGAGAGCACTGCTCAGTGTTTTTCCCTGCGCGTCGTTCTTCAATGAAACTGTTCCGCCGCCGCCGAGTGAATTGTGGAGAAGGAAATTAAGGGCGTTGAGGTTCGGAAGCTCGAAGCGCTCGACCTTTCCCAGACAAATTCCCCCAAAGTGTTTCTTGACGGCTTCCGCGGTTACATACTTCTTGATGACATGGAAGTATTCCGGTTTTCGTGCGATGAGGCCGATATTGCCGGTATCTCCTTTGTCGCCCGAGCGGGCGTGGCAGATCTTTGAAAGCTGTATTTTCATCAGTCTACTGAAGCGATGCTCATAAAGATTCCTTAGTGGATGGACACGGCGATATTGAACATTCAAGTGCGGAAAGTGAGTCGCACGTTACGCCTCGGTAACCGTCACTTCCGGTTCAACTGCTTTCTTCGGGATTAACGACGGCCAGTACGCGATGACCTCGCTCGGTCTGGGGCGTCCGCCGGCAAAGCCCGTCACCGCCGGCGGGCCGGTGAGAATGAGCGGAGCTATTTCCATCCCGAATCGCTCGACGCACTGCCGGTCATGACTTCTCACGCCCACGCGGAGAACGACTTCATTGACAACATCCGGCATCTCCGCGATCGGACCGTGGCAGGAGTTCAAACCGAGAAATTCCGTCCGAATCTCGTCGAACTTCAATCCTAAATCCGAAAGCCGGGTCCGAAGAATTTCATCCGCCTTCTTTGCCTTCTCGAGCGCGTCGGGCCATGCATACGTCAACGTACCGACGGCCGTATAACCGTCGCTATATGACATCGATACCTTGTAGAATTCCGTTGCCGGCTTGCCCCGGATGTCGTGAACTCTGACCCTGTCTTTCCCCGCCTGCTCAAGCTTGATGGTGGTAAAATCGGCGATACACTCCGGAGTAATATAATTGGTCGGGTCGCCGATCTCATACATGAGTTGCTCGGAAACAGTCTGCACTGTCACCATGCCTCCTGTATTCTCATGTTTCGTGATGATAATGTCGCCGTCCGGGTAGGCCTCGGCGATTGGGAATCCAATATGAGCGAGGTCCGGGACGGATTTCCAATCGGCGGAGAAATTTCCGCCGGATGCCTGTCCGCCGCATTCAAGAATATGGCCGGCAACGACTCCCGTCGCCAGTTTATCCCAGTCAGTCCACGACCAGCCAAATTCGTGGATCATCGGCGCATAGGTGAGCGCAGTGTCTGTGGTCCGTCCTGTAACGATGATCTGTGCCCCCAGCTCGAGGGCTCGGACAATCGGGCGAGCGCCGAAATAGACGTTCGCGCTCAGGAACTTCTGGCCAATCATTTCCATCGATTCTCGTGTCTCCATATTTTCCAGATGCAGTCCCTGTTCCTTGAATTCCCCGATTCGGCTGAGAATATCATCACCTTTCACGATTCCGATCCTTAAACCCTTAACACCTTTCTTGCGGGCCCATCGAAAGAGTTCTTCTCTGCAACCCTCGGGATTCACGCCGCCGCCATTCGTTATGATCTTAATATTTTTCTCAAGACAAACCGGAAGAATATTCTCGACGATACTGACAAGGTCTTTGGCATAACCCAATTCCGGATTCCGCCGCTTCTGTTTTTGCATGATCGACATCGTCACTTCAGCCAAGAAATCCATCATGAGATAATCGACCGGACCTTTGGTAACCTGGTCGAAAGGGGCCGTCTGCAAATCCCCCCAGAATCCTTGACCGGATGCAATTCTAATTTTCTGCTTCAAATAAGATCCTTATGGTAAAAATGGATTCCCGCTTAAGACATGCGGGAATGACGTGGCGGCTTTTATATTGTAATAGCTTTGTACCCGTAGCAGTGAATCCCTGCCTTGCCGTCGTCCTGGATTCTCCGGAACACAAGCTTCACGCTCTGTCCAACCTTCAGCTCATCGACGTTGGCGTCGGTAATTTGCGTGGTAATTCTTACGCCGCCATTCAATTCAACAATACCAACGGCAAAGGGAGTTTCTTTCGAGAACCTATCAGAAGAAACTCGAACAACTGTAAATGTGATGAGCTTTCCCTGATCATTCAGTTTGACGGTCTCGAATGTTCTTCCTTTGCATTCAGGACAAACCAGCCGGGGCGGAAAAGCGGTATGTCCACACTTCGAACATTGTGAAGCTTCGAGTCTGTACCGCTGCGGAGTTTCTCTGTGGTATCGTGCCGTAATCATTTGACCTCCAGTATGTGGATGACGCAGCTCGCTCCACTGCCGCCCATGTTTTGCGCCATAGCAATATGGGCGTCAGGAACCTGGCGTGGGCCGGCCGTGCCATTGAATTGTTCATACAGCTCGATGATTTGCGCGATACCCGTAGCCCCAACAGGATGACCTTTTGATTTAAGGCCGCCGCTCGTGTTGACTGGAATCATTTTACACTCGATGGATGTCCACCCATTGAGCGCTGCCTCACCGCCTTTTCCCTTCTCAAAGAACCCAAGGTCTTCCGTTGCCACAATCTCGGCAATCGTAAAGCAATCATGCACCTCAACCAGGTTCATGTCCTTCGGTCTCTTGTCGGCCATCTTGTACGCTTTTTCAGCCGCCTTGACAACAGAATTGAGCGTGGTGAGCGATTTACGTCCATGCAATGCGATTGTATCGGATGCCTGTGCTGAAGCGATAACTCGAATCGGATTCCTCTTCAGTTTCTTTGCAACATCCATCGACGCGACAATGACCGCAGCAGCGCCGTCACTCACCGGAGAACAATCAAGGAGACGAAGAGGGTCGGCGACCATCGTCGACTTCATCACTTGCTCAGCGGTCACTTCATTCCGGAACTGCGCGTTTGGATTCTTGGAGCCATTGCGATGATTCTTCACCGCGACCGCCGCCAACTGCTCGCGAGTAGTGCCGAACTGTTCCATGTGTGCACGCGCGATCAATGCATAGAGCCCGGGGAACGTGACACCATGGTACACTTCGTACTCCTGATCGGCGGCTGTTGCCAAAACTTCCGTGACATCGGCGCCGTCGGTCATCTTCTCGACACCGCTTGCCAACACAATCTCACTTGCACCGGATGCTACTTCGAAAAACGCCTGGCGGAATGCCGCACCGCCCGACGCGCACGCCGACTCGACGTGTGTGGAAGGAATCGGGTTTACACCAAGGTAATCTGCCATGACAGCGCCCAGATGTTCCTGCCCCACAAACAAACCGGAAGACATCGCACCGACGTACATCGAATCGATGTGATCCACTCCCGCATTTTCGATTGCCTTAAGCGCCGCTTCAACAAAAATATCCTTGATTGATTGTCCCCAAAGCTCGCCGAACTTCGTCATGCCGGCCCCTATGACTACCACGTCCCTCATAATTGTCTCTCCTCAATCATTGAGTTTGATTTTGTTGCGGAACTTGGCATACTGGCCGTAATTAAGGTACATCTTGCTCCGGTCCAAATAATCCCGCGTTTTCGGAGCGCGATCCTGCAGCTTTGTAATCTCATCCGTCACGCTAAAAATGAAACCATCACTTCCTGCTCCAGAGCCAAAGGATACCATGAAAATCAAATCCCCGGGTTTTGCAACATCAAGAATTGCAGTCAAACCCGTCGGTGAAGAGCCGGAGTAGGTATTGCCCATCCAGGGAACAATCCAACCGACCTCAAGCTGCTTTTTCGTGAAACCGAGTCGCTTGCCAGCTTCCTGGGGAAATTTCCCGTTCGGCATGTGGAAAACGGCAAAAGCAAAGTCCTTCGGTGACAATTTGGATTTTTCGAGAAGTGCTTTGCCAGCGCCCATGACATGTCTAAAGTATGCAGGGTCACCTGTGAACCGGCCACCGTGCCGGGGATACATTTCTCCTTCGCGCCGCCAGAAGTCGGGCGTATCCGAAGTGTACGAGTGAGTATATAAGATTTCAGCCGCGACACGCTGATCGCCCATGATGAATGCCGCACCTCCGGCGGACGCGGAGTATTCAAGGGCATCACCTGGTGCACCCTGCGAAGTGTCGGCACCGATACCCATCGCGTATTTCATTTCACCTGCCTTCACATGACTATACGCGACGTACATCGCTTCGGTTCCAGCTTTGCACGCAAATTCGTAGCTTGCCACATGCACGTGCGGACCGATTCCAAGCGCATCGATGAGGATCGTTCCGCTCGGCTTGACAGCGTATGGATGCGACTCCGAACCGATATACACTGCCCCGATTTCTTTTGGGTTGATTTGTGCGCGCGAAAGTGCGTTTTTCGCGGCAGCCACCGAAATTGTGATTGTATCCTCATCCTGACCGGGAACAGTTTTTTCTGTAAGCATCAGGCCGCGTTGAATCGCTTCGGGGTCGGCGCCCCATTGCTGTGCGATCACTTCAGATTTGATGCGATAGCGCGGCAGGTATGCACCGTAACCAACTATACCTATCATATTAGTTCTCCGATTAAATATCTGCTGAATATTCTAAGAACTCAATGAGACAATTTTGATGTGCAACTCTTTCAGTTGTTGCGGGTCGACCTCCGACGGCGAATCGTCCATCAACGACATTGCGCTCGTCGTCTTCGGAAAGGCAATCACATCACGGATGGATTTTTCACCGGTCAACAGCATGCAAATCCTATCGAATCCGAAGGCAATCCCGCCATGTGGCGGCGCGCCGTAGCGAAACGCTTCCAGCATGAATCCAAATTTATTCCGAGCCTGTTCTTCGTCGATGCCCAGGAGCCCGAACACCTTGCTTTGCAGTGCCCGGTCGTGAATACGAATACTGCCGCCGGCGATTTCGTTTCCGTTGAGCACGAGGTCGTATGCGCGGGCCCGGGCTTTGAGCGGCTCAGAATCGAGCAGCGGAAGGTCTTCACTGTTCGGCGCGGTGAACGGGTGATGCATAGCAACGTATCGCTTCCCAGCTTCATCATATTCGAACATCGGGAAATCAGTCACCCAGAGAAAGCTGTTTTTCTGTTCGTCGACCAGGTTCAAACGTCGTGCCATTTCAAGACGCAGCCCGCCGAGAATAGTATACGCCTTATTCCATGTGTCGGATATCAGGAGAATCAAGTCGCCGTCCTTCGCGTCCATCTTCGCCCTGATGAGGTTGATAATATCCGGGCCCAGAAACTTCGCCGTCGGACTTTCGATACCGGCAGCAGTGACGCGCATCCACACCAACCCGCCGGCGCCGAGGCTTTTCGCTGCATCTGTCAGGCCATCGAGCTGGCTCCGTGAGTACGTCGCACAACCGGGCGCCACGAATCCCGCCACAACTCCCCCTTTCAAGAGAGTGTCGCTGAAAACGCGGAATACGGTACCACGGACAGTATCGCTAACATCTGCAAACATCAGTCCGAATCTCATATCCGGCTTATCGGACCCGTACGTTTCCATTGCCTGTTTGTAGGTCAGGCGCGGGAAAGGAGCGGAGATTTCCAGACCTTTTATCTCTTTGAACAATCTCACGATGAATCCTTCGACAACTTCCCTGACGGTCTCTTCGTCGGCAAACGACATTTCGACATCGATCTGAGTGAATTCCGGTTGCCGGTCGGCCCGCAAGTCCTCATCACGGAAACATTTCACGATTTGAAAATACCGATCCATGCCCGCAACCATCAAAATTTGTTTGTACGTCTGGGGCGATTGCGGGAGCGCATAGAATTTCCCGGCGTGAACGCGGCTTGGCACGAGATAATCGCGCGCGCCTTCCGGCGTGCTTTTCATGAGCATGGGAGTTTCGATCTCAACAAATCCCAATTCGTCAAAGTACTTGCGGGCGCTCAGATACATCTTGTGCCGTGTGATAAGATTCCTCTGCATCCGGGATCGGCGGAGGTCGAGATACCGGTACTTGAGACGCAGTTCTTCATTCACATCGAGATTCTCTTCGATGGCAAACGGAGGCGTTTCCGCGGTATTCAAGATTGTCAGTTCGTCGGCGATTACATCGATGACACCGGTAGGAAGAGAGGTATTCTCAGAACCGGCCGGACGGCGGCCGACTTTCCCGGTAACTGAAACGACAAACTCCGTTCGTAACGTGCCGGCCAGCGCATGGACGGCTTGATTTGTTTGAGGGCTGAACACAGCCTGCGTCTTGCCGTACCGGTCGCGCAGATAGATGAAAACGACTCCTCCGAGGTCGCGTCGCGAATCCACCCAGCCCGTAAGGGTGACATTTTTTCCGATATCCTGCAAACGCAAATCGCCGCAGGTATGCGTTCGTTTCTTGTAGGTCATCAACGTAATGTTCTCTCCAGTCGCTTAGAAATCAATTCAGTGAATGGAAAAATATAGGGAAAAAGCGGATGACTAACAAGAACCTGGCCGGGGAGGTGCTGAAATGGGATGGAGAACGAGCAGACCTTCGCAAGGTTTGCCACGATGAAAGGTAACCTTCATCCCTGAATTTGCTTTGCAGAAGGTTACCTCTTGCTTGACCTTGCGAAGGTTTACTCGGCCAGAACCGTAGAGTCCGTTTCGTAAACGGACGGGGTTGTTCATCCAAACCCGGCCACGCGCAATATTGGAGGTCCGGTCTGGGGACCGGACTCTACGCACGGTTGTCGCAGTGGGTCGGGGGCGTTCCCAAATGGAATTTGGGAACGAGCAACGACCCGAGCAAAAAAAAGCAGGCGAAGATTTTAACCTTCGCCTGCTTCTGGTAGTCTCACTTGCTCACATCACTTGAGAAACATTCCCGCGAAGAGAACGCGGGATTTCTGATAAAATGACTTCGTCATTTTATCATCAACATCTTCTTTACCGTCATGAACGTCGCCGCCTTCGTCCCGTCGTCATTCATCCCGTCGGCAATCATGCGGTAGATATACACGCCCGACGCCAACCGCGATGCGTCAAATTGCACTTCCTGCGTACCAACATCCATCTGCTGTCGGTCGTACAACGTCGTCACTTCCTGACCAAGGATGTTGTAGATCTTCAACGTTACCACAGCCTGCTGCGGAAGATCGAACCGGATCGTCGTCGCCGGATTGAACGGATTCGGATAGTTCTGATACAACTGATACGCCGCGGGCAATCCGCTTGCGTATGCGTCGTTCCCCAGAACAGGCACTATCCTGGCGGGGAGGAGATGCGGATCACGATGGAGATAGCTTACATCCCCGAGTCGCTTTACTCCCGTCAATCTCAGGGTATCGCTGAACTTGACGGTGTCCATAGGACCTTCGAACGCGCTATTGACTTTCGCGATGACCGAATCGAGGGCTAGAAATGCGTCAGCGTTAGCGAAGTGACGCACCTTCACCGTCGTTGGCTTCCCTGCCCGCAGATATGTCGAATCTACGAGAAAACCCGACATGAGGGAATCACCGTACGCGCTGATTTCGCCCACCGTCATCCCGTCGAGCGAAGTGCTCATGCCGTCATCGAACACGAGCTCACCGAATCCCACCGGCGTTATATTGAGAGCACTGGCAACGACATTAAGTTTTAACGCGATCATATCGGCGAAGAGCGTATTGTTCTGTTTGCTCGGCGGAAGCGTGGACTGCTCTCTTGTAATCGGACGATTCAATTGCAAAGAACATCCAGACGTGTAGAAATCGAATGGCCGGGGAATGCACGAGTGCACGCCGCTTCTGTCCTTCAGCGATTTCAGCGCGTTGGAATAATTTTTCAGCCGCACCCATCCGAAGTATCGCGCACTATCCGACCGATTCCGGCCCACGACCATACCGTTCGTGGGAGCAAAACCGCCGTAGGCATAGGCTTCATAGAGCACGTTGAGGTTGTTCGGCATAGGAAGCTGGAGCGTATTCACCGAAAATTGTGCATCCTTCTTATCCCTGCTCGACCTTGCCGTTCCTCTCCTCCAGTAGTAGCGTGCAATTGCCTGGAGTTTATTCCGTACACCCCAGCCGTACACTTTCACAGTGTCCCCGTGTCTTACGGAATCCGCGAATGCGACAAACCATTTCTGCATCCCGCGGTCACTCGCCGTTGCGGTCACCGGAGTGGGTACAATAATCAATGGATGACCGGTGTCGATCCCGATACTGAACTCGATATACAGTCCAGTTGTCGATATTGTGTCATTCACCATCCGGGCACTGAAGTACACTCTGTCGGCTTTTCGCTGGACATACTTATCCGATTTCCCCAGATTATCCCTTTGATTCGTCAGATTGATGGCAGAGATGGAACGGAACCTTGCCGAGTCGGCAATGGCATGAACGATTGCATTCGAGGAACAGGGTGTATAGTTATTTGTGCCGCCATAGTCGGCAGTTATCGTATGGGACCCCGCCGGGAGAGCCGACGTCGACATTCTCACGATGCCATTGGTGTCGATGGACACAGGATTCCCGAGATTTAAACCGCCATCCTTGAATTGCACCGCACCTCCATCCGGGACCCTAAGGCTAGTGATGCTGTCCACAAATGTGACCGTATCACCCAGGAGAGATGTGCTCGAAGATTGCACCAGAACGCTCGAGGTCGGCCTCGGATTTACCATCTGGGCAAGCGTATCCGAGACGCTTCCTGTAAAGTTGGATGTCCCGCTATAGAGAGCTTGTACGAAATGTGGCCCTCTTAGCAGCCCCGGTGCGATGACGGTAGCGACACACGTTGAATCAATAGACACAGCCGCACCGAGACTGAGATTTCCATCCTTGAAAACGACCGAGCCGCCGACCGGTGATCCCGTAATGCTGTCTCTGAAAATCACGGGTTGCCCGAATATCAACGGGTTGAGCGATGATGTCAGGACACTTGACGTAGGTTTCTTCCGAACAATCTGTATCAGCACATTTGAAGTGTTCGTCGACAGACTGGTTGTTCCACTGTAGATGGCGGTAATGTTATGTGAACCCGCATTCAGCGAAGATACTGACAGCACAGCAACGCCGTTGGCGTTGATCGAATCGGGTGATCCCAGGTTGTTGTTTCCTTCTTTGAACTGCACGGTGCCGCTGTCGGGTGATCCGGTCACACTGTCCCTGAGCACTACGGCCTGGCCATAGATGGAAGGGTTAAGCGCGGATGAGAGTATTCCAGTCGTTGCCACTCTGGTGACAATTTCCGCCAGCGTATTCGACCGGCTTGTGTCAAACTCATTCGTGCCACCGTAAAATCCTTGTACCGAGTGGGTGCCCGCATCCATGTTCGCAATCGTCACGATCGCCACACCGCTGCCGTTGATCGCCGCCGAGTCGCCGAACGCGATACCATCGACCTCAAACAAGACCTTTCCCCCGTCCGGGACGGAGCCGGCAACGCTATCACTGAAAGTTACGGGTTGTCTGTAGAAAGATGTCCCCGCGGAGTACGTCAGAAAACTCACCGTCGGTTTTTTCTTGACCGTTTGCAGAAGGGTTGCACTGTCCGACCGGAAGTTTCCATCGCCGCCGTACACACCTTTGATCGTCCGACTTCCACCCATCAAACTCGAAGTGCTCACCTGCGTACTGTCCCCTACGAGCGCAGCCACCCCCAACGAAATCGCTCCGTTGTAAAACGTCACACTTCCGGTCGGCGTGTAGCTGGAATTCGACACATACATCTTGAATATCACATTCTGCAGATATGTCGACGGGTTCACGCTCGAAGTTAACACAAGGCCCGGCGGCGCTTTGTTCACTGTCTGCGCCAGCGTCGTGCTATCGGAAACAAAGTTACCGTCGTCTCCATACACAACCTTCACCGTGTGGCCGCCTGCCGTCAGATTGGACGTACTAACCGACGCACTGTCTCCCACGAGAGAAGCCGTGCCTAACGAGGTTCCTCCATCATAAAAAGTCACGCTACCCGTAGGCGTATGACTCACACCATCAACATGCACCTTGAACGTCACATTCTGCTCGAAGGTCGACGGATTGACGCTTGACAACAGCGTCATCATGGGCAATTCCTTGTTCACCGTCTGTATCACTGTCGTGCTGTCAACGACGAAGTTACCATCTCCGCCGTAGACCGTCTTTATTGTATGACTTCCACCACTCAAATTCGCCGTGCTCAGAAGTGCACTGTCTCCAACGAGCGATGTTGTACCCAATGAACTCGCTCCATTATAGAAGGTTACGCTTCCCGTCGGTGTATGACTCACGCCGTCTACATGCACCTTGAACGTCACATTCTGCTCGAAGGTCGATGGATTGACGCTCGACAAGAGCGTCATCGTGGGCATGCTCTTGTTGACCGTCTGAACCACTGTCGTGCTGTCAACGACGAAGTTACCATCTCCGCCGTAGACCGCTTTGATCGTATGACTCCCGCCACTCAAATTCGTCGTGCTCAGAAGTGCACTGTCGCCAGCGAGCGCTATCGTACCCAATGAACTCACTCCGTCATAGAAGGTCACGCTGCCCGTCGGTGTATGACTTACACCGTCCACATGAACTTTGAACGTCACATTCTGCTCGAAGGTAGATGGATTAGCGCTTAACGTCAGAGCCAATGAAGGAATTGCCGGGTTCACCGTCTGCGTCAATGTTGTGCTGTCTGATACGAAGTTCCCATCGCCTCCATACACTGCTTTGACAGTGTGCCCGCCGCCTGTCAAGTTCGGCGTGCTGACTAACGCACTATCTCCCACCAAAGATGCAGTCCCCAAAGCACTCACGCCGTCATAAAACGTCACGCTTCCGGTCGGCGTATGACTGGAATTTGTCACATGAATCTTAAACGTCACACTCTGCTCGAATGTCGATGGATTGGCGCTCGAGGACAGAGTAAGCGTCGGCACGCTCTTGTTCACTGTCTGTACCAGCGTCGTGCTATCGGAAACAAAGTTACCGTCGTCTCCATACACAACCTTCACCGTATGGCCGCCTACACTCAAACCGGCCGTCGCAACCGATGCACTATCCCCTATCAATGACGCCGTCCCTAAGGAAGTTGCTCCGTCATAGAACGTCACACTGCCGGTCGGCGTATAACTCACGCCGTCCACATGGACTTTGAATATCACATTCTGCTCGAAAGTCGATGGATTGACGCTTGACAAGAGCGTCATCGTGGGCAATTCCTTGTTCACCGTCTGTATCACTGTCGTGCTGTCAACGACGAAGTTACCATCTCCGCCGTAGACCGTCTTTATTGTATGACTTCCACCACTCAAATTCGCCGTGCTCAGAAGTGCACTGTCTCCAACGAGCGATGTTGCACCCAATGAACTCGCTCCATTATAGAAGGTTACGCTTCCCGTCGGTGTATGACTCACGCCGTCTACATGCACCTTGAACGTCACATTCTGCTCGAAGGTCGATGGATTGACGCTTGACAAGAGCGTCATCGTTGGCAAGCTCTTGTTCACCGTCTGTACCGCCGTCGTACTGTCAATAGCGAAATTCCCGTCTCCGCCGTACACCGTCTTGATCGTATGACTTCCGCCACTCAAATTGGCTGTACTCACGAAGGCACTATCCCCAACAAGTGACGTTGTACCCAATAAGATCGCTCCATCATAAAACGTAACGCTGCCCGTCGGTGTATGACTTACACCGTCCACATGCACCTTGAATGTCACATTTTGCTCGAAGGTCGACGGATTGACGCTCGACGAAAGGCTCATCGTCGGCAGGCTCTTATTCACAGTCTGCACCAATGTCGTGCTGTCGGGAACAAAGTTGATATCGCCGAGGTACACAACCTTGATCGCGTGAACACCGCTTGTCAGATTGGCCGTGCTGACTGAGGCGCTATCGGCCACCCAGGGTACCGTACCCAATGAACTCGCGCCGTCATAGAACGTCACACTCCCAGTCGGTGTCGGACCCGAATTCGACACATGGACTTTAAAGGTCACGTTTTGTTCAAAGGACGATGGGTTGAAACTCGAGCTCAACACCAGAAGTGGCGAGGCCTGGTTTACAGTCTGCACAATTGTCATACTGTCGGATTTGAAATTACCGTCGCCGCCGTACACACCTTTTATCAAATGACTCCCGCCGGTCAACGCCGCCGTACTCATCTGAGCGCTGTCTCCGACGAGAGTAATTGTCCCCAACAAACCCGCGCCGTCATAAAACGTCACTGAACCCGTCGGCGTATGACTCACCCCATCCACATGGACTTGAAATGTCACATTCTGCGCGAAGGTCGATGGATTGACGCTTGACAAGAGCGTCATCGAGGGCAAGCTCTTGTTCACCGTCTGTGCCAACGTCATGCTGTCAAGAACGAAGTTACCGTCTCCGCCATAGACCGCTTTGATTGTATGGCCGCCCACACTCAAGCCCGCTGTCGCCACCGACGCACTATCCCCTGTCAGCGATGCCGTCCCCAAGGAACTCGCTCCGTCATAGAACGTCACGCTGCCGGTCGGCGTATGACTCACGCCGTCTACATGCACTTTGAACGTCACATTCTGCTCGAAGGTCGATGGATTGGCGCTCGAGGTGAGAGTCATCGTGGGCACACTCATATTCACTGTCTGCGCAAGTGTCGTGCTGTCCGGCACGTAGTTCACGTCACCGGGGTACACGACCTTGATCGTGTGACCACCGACTGACAGGTTAGCCGTGCTGAGAGACGCGCTATCGGACACCCAGGATACCGTACCTAACGAACCCGCACCGTCATAGAACGTCACACTCCCCGTCGGTGTCCCGCCCAAATTCGTCATGATAACTTTGAAGGTCACATTTTGTTCAAAGCTCGAAGGGTTGAGATTCGAGCTCAATACCAAAATTGGGGTCGCCTGGTTTACCACCTGTACGATTGTGGCACTGTCCGATTGGAAATTCGCGTCGCCGCCATACACTGCTTTCACTGTATGACTCCCGCTGACCAACGTCCCGGTGCTGAGCTGAGCGCTATCTCCGACAAGAGAGACTGTTCCCAACAAACTTGCGCCATCGTAGAATGTGAAATGTCCGGTCGGATTGACGCCGCTCCCAGTTGCGGGGGTCGCCGTTGCAGTGAATGTCACTGATTGACCGAAAACAGATGGATTGAGGTTTGACGAGATGTTTCCGATGGTGCCTGCCTGATTCACGGTGAGTGTCTGCCCGTTCGAGGAGCCGCCTCCATTACTATTGAAGACAGTAATAGTCCTCGTGCCTGCGGCCACAAGGTCGCCAGCGGGTATCGTTGCTGTCAGCTGGTTTTGATTCACGAACGATGTAGACCTGCTACTGCCGCCCAGCTGGACTGTAGATTTGCCATTAACGAAATTCGTTCCGTTCACTGTAAGCGTAAAACCCGGATCGCCCACCGTTTTGGAGGTTGGATTGATGCTCGTCGTCGTCGGCGTCGGCGAAGTGCCCAGAGAATTGTTCGTGTCCGAAGCCGTCCATCGTGAAAATCCGTCGAGACCGCTGACGGAAATTGTTCCTGCCCCCGTATTGACAGTTCCTCCAATGTCGCTCCATGTCGATCCATTGTCGGTCGATTTGTAGAGTTCCAGAATACTTGCAGTTTGGCCGTTCAGCTCGCTGTTGTCGTAGTGAAAAACGAGGTCGGCATTCAACCCGGAGTTCGTCGTCGGAGAGATATTGAAATATCGCAGGATTGAGTTGTGACCGTTGCCGGTGGAAGCGGTGCCTGTTTTGCGCAGGACAGTGGTGTTGCCGGGTGCGGTCCCGTGCATCGTGATGTCTGTTCCAATATTGCCAAGGTATTCCGTGCCGGAGGTTGCAATGATGTTCTTGGTTATTGTAAGATTTCCAAAGACAGTCGCCCCCGGTGACTCTGAAATCGTCGCGGAAGAAGCCAGTGTTACAGTCTGCGCACCGGTACTGAGGCTGCCCGCAGAAATAGTCAGGGCATTGCCGGCAGTTACATTTGCGGCCATCGAGACGCCATTCGAGTTATTCACCGTGAGATTATAGAACGTCGATGGGAACGAACCACCGATTGACTGAGCACTTCCTCCGTTCAATGTCACCGTGCCCGAAGAGGCCGTGAACGCGGCTGCGCCCGCGTTGTTTGTCCAGTTGCCGCCGACGTTAATGGCCGCTCCCGCAGTGAGCGTCCCCGCAGTCAGCGTCAAAGCTCCGGCCACGTTCAGAGTGGCTGGCGCCGTGAAAGTACCGGCAGTCAACGTAAATGCGCCGTTCATGGTCAATGTCGTGGTACTGCCTCCAATTGCGAGAGTCTGCCCCGTCTTGTTCACGATGAGATTGTTGAACGTCTGCGTCGCCGCAGTCCCGTTGATCGATTCAGCCACAGCTGCGCTGTTGAACGTCACCGTATTTGCACCCGGCGTGAACGTGCCTCCGTTGTTCGTCCAGTTCCCGCTCACATTGATGTTCGTCCCAGCCGTCAACGTCCCAGCCGTCAACGTTAACGAACCCGTAATGCCCAGTGTCGCCGGCGGCGTGAAATTCCCCTGCGTCATCGTCAGATTAGTCACATTCACCGTCGTCGTGCCACCTGCCGTGTTCAGCAGCATCCCCGGCGTCATGTTGATCACAACGTTGTTGTACGTCTTCGTCACCAGCGTCCCCAGGATCTGCTGTGCACCCGTCCCGTTGAACGTCACCACCCCGGACCGCGCCGTGAATACGCTCCCGGTTACCGCATTCCAGTTACCCCCAAGAGTGATCCCATAATTGCTCGCGCTCACATCCAGCGTGTTCAGGTTGTTCAGCGTCAGCGCACCGTTGATCGTCACCGCCGATCCCAGAGTCTTCGTTACCGCAGCCGTTGCCGCCAGCGTCAGGTTTCCGTACGCCGGCACTCCCGAGATCGTCTGCGCTGCATTCGAATTGTACGTCACTGTGCTCGTCGCGTTCAACGCGATGTTCGCGTTCACAAAATTCGTCGGAAATGCCGTCGCCGTTGCCGCAGTCCCAAGCGTCAAGCCCGTCCCGGCTGCCGTCGTCATCGTGCCCGTGCCATTCCCGGTTATCTGAAAGCCTCCATCCGCCAGGGTGTTGTTCGCGCCTATCGTCAAATTCCCGTTCACCGCCGTCGCCGCTCCCAGCGTCTTCGTCGCCGCTGCCGTCGCAGCCAAAGTCAGATTCCCGTACGCCGGCACTCCCGAAATCGTCTGAGCTGCATTCGAATTATACGTCACTGTGCTCGTTGTGTTCAGCGTGATATTCGCGTTCGTGAACAGTGTCGGGAACACGGTCGCCGTTGCTGCCGTCCCCAGCGTCAAGCCCGTCCCGGCTGCCATGGTCATCGTCCCCGCCGCATTTCCCGCAATCTGGAAACCTCCGTCTATCAACGTCCCGGTGTTGACCGCCAGATTCCCGTTCACAGTGGTCGCACGTGCCAATGTTACGCTAACGCTGTTGGCGATGGTAAGATTGTTGAAACTCGTCGATTGAGTCCCCCCGAGTGTTTGAGCTGCCGCGCCGTTAAATGTAACCGTCCCCGCCCTCGCCGTAAAGGCTGCAGCAGCAGAATTATTCGTCCAGTTCCCGGCGATGTTCACGGCAAAGTTACTTGCGCTCACATCCAGCGTGTTGTTCGCACCGATTGTCAAAACCCCGGCTATCGTCGTCGCTGCCCCTAACGTCTTTGTTGCCGCAGCCGTTGCCGCCAGCGTCAGGTTCCCGTACGTCGGCACACCCGAGATCGTCTGAGCTGCATTCGAATTGTACGTCACCGTGCTCGTCGCGTTCAACGTGATATTCCCGTTCACAAAATTCGTCGGAAATGCCGTCGCCGTCGCCGCCGTCCCAAGCGTCAAGCCCGTCCCCGCTGCCATCGTCATCGTGCCCGCTGCGTTCCCTGTAATCTGAAAGCCTCCATCCGCGAGGGTGTTGTTCGCATTGATTGCCAGATTATGATTGATCGTTGTCGCTGCTCCCAGCGTCTTTGTCACCGCAGCCGTCGCCGCCAGCGTCACGTTCCCGTACGCCGGCACTCCCGAAATCGTTTGCGCTACGTTCGAATTGTACGTCACCGTGCTCGTCGCGTTCAACGAGATATTCGCGTTGGTGAATAGCGTCGGGAACACGGTCGCCGTTGCTGCCGTCCCAACAGTCAATCCCGTCCCGGCTGCCATTGTCATCGTCCCTGACGCGTTCCCTGTAAGCTGGAAACCTGCGTCTATGAACGTTCCGGTGTTGACGGCCAGATTCCCGTTCACAGTGGTCGCGCGTGCCAATGTTACACTAACGCTGTTGGCAATGGTAAGATTGTTAAAACTCGTCGATTGGGTCCCACCGAGTGTTTGAGCCGCCACTCCGTTGAATGTTACCGTGCTCGAAGCGGCCGTGAAGGCAGTTGCGCCGGAGTTGTTCGACCAGTTGCCGGCGATGTTGAGTGCCGTCGCGGTCCCCGCTGCAAGGGTTCCGGCGGTTATCGTCAAAGCGGCGTTTATGGCCAATGTTGTCGTGCTTCCACCGACAGTCAGAGTTTGGCCCGTTTTGTTTACTACGAGATTGTTGAACGTCTGCGTTACGGCGCTTCCCTTGATCGCCTGGGCCGCCGTTGTACTGTTGAACGTCACCGTATTCGCACCGGGCGTGAACGTAACTCCGTTATTCGTCCAGTTGCCGCTGACATTTATGTTTGTCCCCGCCGTAAACGTCCCCGTCGTGCCCGTGAGAGAAGCTGCGATGCTCAGAGTTGCCGGCGGCGTAAAATTCCCCTGTGTCATCGTCAGGTTGTTCACATTCACTGTTGTCGTGCTGCCTGCAACGTTCAGAAGCGTTCCCACCGACTTGTTAATCACCACGTCGTTGTAGGTTTCGGTCACCAACGTCCCGAGAATCTGTTGTGCCCCGCTCCCGTTGAACGTCACCGCTCCGGTTCCCGGTGTGAAGACCGTACCCGTCGCTGCCGACCAGTTTCCCCCGACGTTAATGGCCGCTCCCGCAGTGAGCGTCCCCGCAGTCAGCGTCAAAGCTCCGGCCACGTTCAGAGTGGCTGGCGCCGTGAAAGTACCGGCAGTCAACGTAAATGCGCCGTTCATGGTCAATGTCGTGGTACTGCCTCCAATTGCGAGAGTCTGCCCCGTCTTGTTCACGATGAGATTGTTGAACGTCTGCGTCGCCGCAGTCCCGTTGATCGATTCAGCCACAGCTGCGCTGTTGAACGTCACCGTATTTGCACCCGGCGTGAACGTGCCTCCGTTGTTCGTCCAGTTCCCGCTCACATTGATGTTCGTCCCAGCCGTCAACGTCCCAGCCGTCAACGTTAACGAACCCGTAATGCCCAGTGTCGCCGGCGGCGTGAAATTCCCCTGCGTCATCGTCAGATTAGTCACATTCACCGTCGTCGTGCCACCTGCCGTGTTCAGCAGCATCCCCGGCGTCATGTTGATCACAACGTTGTTGTACGTCTTCGTCACCAGCGTCCCCAGGATCTGTTGTGCACCCGTCCCGTTGAACGTCACCACCCCGGACCGCGCCGTGAATACGCTCCCGGTTACCGCATTCCAGTTACCCCCAAGAGTGATCCCATAATTGCTCGCGCTCACATCCAGCGTGTTCAGGTTGTTCAGCGTCAGCGCACCGTTGATCGTCACCGCCGATCCCAGAGTCTTCGTTACCGCAGCCGTTGCCGCCAGCGTCAGGTTTCCATACGCCGGCACTCCCGAGATCGTCTGCGCTGCATTCGAATTATACGTCACCGTGCTCGTCGCGTTCAACGCGATGTTCGCGTTCACAAAATTCGTCGGAAATGCCGTCGCCGTTGCCGCAGTCCCAAGCGTCAAGCCCGTCCCGGCTGCCGTCGTCATCGTGCCCGTGCCATTCCCTGTGATCTGAAAGCCTCCATCCGCCAGGGTGTTGTTCGCGCCTATCGTCAAATTCCCGTTCACCGCCGTCGCCGCTCCCAGCGTCTTCGTCGCCGCTGCCGTCGCAGCCAAAGTCAGATTCCCGTACGCCGGCACTCCCGAAATCGTCTGAGCTGCATTCGAATTATACGTCACTGTGCTCGTTGTGTTCAGCGTGATATTCGCGTTCGTGAACAGTGTCGGGAACACGGTCGCCGTTGCTGCCGTCCCCAGCGTCAAGCCCGTCCCGGCTGCCATGGTCATCGTCCCCGCCGCATTTCCCGCAATCTGGAAACCTCCGTCTATCAACGTCCCGGTGTTGACCGCCAGATTCCCGTTCACAGTGGTCGCACGTGCCAATGTTACGCTAACGCTGTTGGCGATGGTAAGATTGTTGAAACTCGTCGATTGAGTCCCCCCGAGTGTTTGAGCTGCCGCGCCGTTAAATGTAACCGTCCCCGCCCTCGCCGTAAAGGCTGCAGCAGCAGAATTATTCGTCCAGTTCCCGGCGATGTTCACGGCAAAGTTACTTGCGCTCACATCCAGCGTGTTGTTCGCACCGATTGTCAAAACCCCGGCTATCGTCGTCGCTGCCCCTAACGTCTTTGTTGCCGCAGCCGTTGCCGCCAGCGTCAGGTTCCCGTACGTCGGCACACCCGAGATCGTCTGAGCTGCATTCGAATTGTACGTCACCGTGCTCGTCGCGTTCAACGTGATATTCCCGTTCACAAAATTCGTCGGAAATGCCGTCGCCGTCGCCGCCGTCCCAAGCGTCAAGCCCGTCCCCGCTGCCATCGTCATCGTGCCCGCTGCGTTCCCTGTAATCTGGAAACCTGCGTCTATGAACGTTCCGGTGTTGACCGCCAGATTCCCGTTAGCGGTGATGGCATGCGCCAGCGTAACGCTAACGCTATTGGCTGCGGTCAGATTGTTGAACGTCGATGTGGCCGTGCCGCCGATCGTTTGGGCAACCGTCCCATGGAACGTAACCGTGTTCGTGCCGGTATTGTATGTGCCGGAATTGGTCCAATTGCCATTCACCTGGATGTTGATATTATTCGTGGCAGCATCGAGGGTTCCCGAAGTTATCGTCAAAGCGCCCGACACGACCAGGGGGTTATCCCGCAGGAGGGCGACCACAGCCGCAGCGCCGTTGACAATTGTGAAATTAAATACCGGGATCGTGCTGCTGACGGAAATCGTATTGGCAACTGCGCCGGTCGTTATCTGGAGAAGCCCGCCGGTTATCGAGCCGCTTGAGGGATTGATATTTACATCGGCGAGCGTCGTATTCGTGTTGGGGCTGTTGACGCTGATTGTTCCGTTCGACATGTTGAACGTCGTCCCGCTCACCTGGAATATAGAATTTGCAGAAGTATTTACCGTGCCGCCTGCAGGGATGGTCAGAACGCCGCCACTGATTGTCAACATCCCACCCGTTGAATCTGCCTCCACACGGCCTTTAACGTTGACCGCACCGCCCGACATCGAAAAAGTCCCGGTCGCCCCAATCTTGAGTGCGTTGCTGGTGGATGATGCAACATTCATAGTCCCTAAAACGACGGTGAGGCCGCCTTCCAAAACCAAATTCCCGGTGTTGCCCCAATTAGAAGTGCCTGCGGCGTTCAAGAAATAACCCGCAGTTGCAGGGATGGTGATGTTTCCGCCGAAAGGAGTCAATGTGGACGCACTGGACAGCTTGAAGGTCCCGTTGTTCAAGGTGAGAGTAGGACTCGCAGTAGCCGCAAGCATCGTAATGACCGACTTCACTTCCAGGATGTTCGACATGCTCGCACCCAGGTTGAGGGTGATCTGGTCGAATGAATATGTCGCACCGGTACCATTGACGGTCTGGTTCCCGTTCTTGTTGAACGTCCAGTCGCAAACGCGTGTCGCCAGGACACTCATGTTGAACGTCCCATTATTTGTCAGCGTGTCTCCGCCGAAACAACAACGTATGAGTCGTGACGCCGGCAGTACCGGATGTAAATTGAGCGCCGGCCGAGACAAGAATACTGCCGGTGACGGTGTCAGTTCGATTCGTGGTCCCGAAGATGAGAGAACCTGAAGTTCCTCCTCCAACTGTTAATTTTGAAATTTGAAAATTCGCGTCGATCGTTACCGTGTGCGTATCCAGGACAAGGACCGTGTCATTCGGGTGATTTCCGGGAGTCGTCGACAACGCTGCCCAGGTATTGCCGCCGTCAGTCGAGATTTGCCATGTTCCGGGCGCCGACCAATTTCCCGTCCCATTGCTTTTGTATTGATCGGCAAGACCCAAACAGATGAAGGAAAGCGTGAGGAGCGCAACGCAAAGTGAAACCCGGACAGACTTGTTGAACATCTTCCCCTCCGACTCTCAGCGAATAATGAGATATCCACGATCGAGGCAATACGCCCGGGCCAGAGAACGAGCCCGCAGCGCGGTTATCACACACAAACGCCAGAACCTCGGTTCAGTTAATGACAAGGTCATGCGTTACCCAGACTCACTTCAAGCAGTTTCATATAAAAACATAACGAATCCCTGATTGAAAATCAATGCCCATGCGCACATTTATCACATTTAGCGCATCCGCTCTGCCCGGCATATCCATTAATTTGGTTTGATTCCTACCACATTGGGTCGATACGCGTGCCACCATGGCCCTGGAATCGGCCCTTATAATGTCTCAGGGAAGTACTGGTTTCTGATGGAAATCGGGTGTATTGAGATCATAAGAATGCCGCGGGTCATCACAAACCGCGGCATTAAGGAGCCTCACATCAAACAAGGGGTGACAATTATTTCAGCAAAGTCATTTTCTTCACATCTACCATTGGCCAATTCTGTCCATCTCCCCCAATTGGGTCGGCTTCGATGCGGTAAATATAGGTCCCGGACGGAAGGTTGGATGCGGAGAACTGTACCTGACGATTCCCGGAGCTCAGTTGCGCCTGATTGAGCAGCACCGCCACTTCTTGCCCGAGCATGTTGTACACTTTTAATGTTACCGCCGATTCTGTGGGCAGGTCAAATCCGATGATTGTCGTTGGATTGAATGGCTCCGGATAGTTTTGATTCAAGGAAAATTCGACGCCGTCGTCCCCGCCCAGGCTTGTTGAGGTGTAAGATCGTCCTTTCCCATGACCGCCGCCGCTTGAAATTACCGAGAACGAGATGCTTGCTGATTCACCGCTCTTGGCGTAAGGGCTTGCAACGGAGATGATGAAGGATCCAGTCGTTCTCAGATCCAAAGCGGGAATAACGGCAGTAAGCATCGTTGAACTGATGAAGGTTGTCACGCATGCCGAATTATTAAAACTGATGGCTGAAGCGGGCACGAAGTTGGATCCCGTCACCGTCAAAGTGAACGAAGGGCTTCCAACGGGCATCGAAGAAGACGAGATACTGACGATCCCCGGCGAGGGGTTCGTTACCTTGAGAAACTGCTGATTTGAATAGCCGACTGAGGGACTTGGATTCACTGCGACAAACCCAACCATCCCCCCTGTCGCAACGTCTTCAGCATCGACTGCCACACTGAGCGTCGTACTGTTCACAAAAGTCGTTACGCTCTCATCCCCATCCATCCCGTTAGTATAGACCGTCGCGCCGGGGCAGAATCCTGTTCCAGTCACCGTTATCGTGACGGGGTCTGTGGTCGCAGGATGAACGGTCGGCCACAGGCTCGAGATCGTCGGAGTTGGGTAGACAATTCCGATTCCCGCCATATCAGACTCGCCCCCTCCGGGCGTCGGATTCAAAACTGTGATCAGAGCCTGACCGGGAGCCGCCACGTCTCCGGTAAGAATGGTGACTTGAATCAGTGTGTTGCTCAGGTAGATTGTCGGGCGGTTCGATCCATTGACCCTTCCAACGGAACCCGCCACGAAATTGCCGCCCATGATGGTCAGCACGGAATTCGGGGCCCCGACGGTAAGATGCTTTGGAGAAAACTGTGTGATCCATGCAACGGGATTGGCCGCGCTGCAAATCCCGAAGGACGTGAGCATGAGGGCAAGCGTTGTCATCAGTTTTACAAATTGGTTTTTCATGATTCCTCCTGATTTGAAATTGTTGTTTCTCATTATGGACTCCTGGCTTTTCATGATCTTGACTTGATTTGACGCAACGCGCGTGCCATCGGTTGCAGTCACACTTATCCTCAATACGAGCTGTTTAGGCCCGTCCTCATCCTTATCGGCTGTTGGCAAGACAACTTTTGAAGAATTTTCAAAGAATCGTCCCTGGAACAGCCCTTTGCATATCCTCTCATGCGATGATATATATCGGTATGGCTCCCCGCCTCGGTTCCAGATATCGGACGTCAAGAACGATCTTGTTCAGGTTTTCCAAGAAACGCTGATTCCAGGCAAAAGCCGGGATTCCCCGGTTAACAAAAATGCCGCGCATCGACGCGATGCGCGGCATCCGGGAGGATTGAAAAAACTGAGGCGATATTTACTTCAGCAAAGTCATTTTCTTCACATCTACCATGCGCCCATCCAGTCCATTTCCCCCGATTGCGTCGGCTTCGATGCGGTAAATATAGGTTCCGGATGGAAGGTTGGACGCAGAGAACTGTACCTGACGATTCCCGGAGCTCAGTTGCTCCTGATTGAGCAGCACTGCCACTTGTTGACCGAGCATGTTGTACACTATTAACGTCACCGTCGATGATGTCGGCAGGTCAAAACCGATGATTGTCGTTGGATTGAACGGCTCCGGGTAGTTCTGATTCAAGGAAAATTCGACACCGTCGTTTCCTTGCAGGCTTGCTGTATGATTCTTGGGTCGTCCTTTTCCATGACCGCAGCCGCTGGAAGTTACTGAAAACAGGACGCTGCCGGCCTCATCGCAGTAGGCATGTGGACTAAAGACGGAGACGGTGTAGGATCCTGGCGTCATCAAATTCACGGGGGGAATGACCGCCGTTAGCGTCGTTGAATTGATGAAGGTTGTGACGCAGGCCGAATTATTAAACCTGACGACTGTGGCAGACACGAAATCGGATCCCGTGACCGTCAGAGTAAACGAGAGACTTCCGACGGGTTGCGAGGAGGGGGAGATACGGACAATCTGCGGCTGGGCGTTCGTCACCCCGAAAAACTGCTGATTTGACTGGCCGACCGACGGGGACGGGTTCATTACCACGAAGCTGAACACCCCGGCAGTCGCAATGTTACCGCCACGGATGGTTACACCGATCGTCGACTTGTTTACGAAGGTCGTGGGACACGCATTGCCGTTGAGATATGCTGTCGCGCCGAGGAAGAAATTGGATCCCAGAATCGTCACCGTGACGGAGTCTGGTGTCGCGAGGTGATCGGTAGGCAGCAAGCCCATTATGGCTGGAGCAGGGTATTCGACTTCCAATTGCCGCGAAAGGGACTCACCTCCGCCGGGCGCTGGATTGAAAACCGTGACTGCAGCCTGACCTGGATCTGCCAAATCCCGGTCAAGAACGACAACTTGAAGCTGCGTGCTGCTGATGTAGATTGTCGGGCGGTTTGATCCATTGATTCTTCCGACGGAATATGCCATAAAATTACCGCCATTGACCAGCAGCGTGTCGTTCGAGACACCTGCGCCAAGATATTGAGGGGATAAGCTGTCAATCCATGCAACGGGATTGACCGAATGGCTGAACCCGGTGAACATGACCATTATCGCAAGGCTCGCGATCAGTACTACGAATTGATTTTTCATAATTCCTCCTGTTATGCAGTTGTTGTTGTTCAGTGTGAATTTCTGTGTCATTGTCGTCTTCATACGTTCACAGAGACATGCTGCACGGCGCGTGCCTAAACAGAAAACTTCAATTCCCTTGATTCCCGCAGATTTAAATGCCTATTGGCAGCAGATGTAAGAGGGTTGGAAGGAAGATTGTAGAAATTGCAAAGAATTCCGATGGAAGGTCGTGAGTCTGTTTCTCCGTTGCTTTCCTGCGGCATTATTCGTATATTTTCCCCGCGCAAGTGCGCGATGCTGAAGTGGCGGAACTGGCAGACGCGCTGGACTCAAAATCCAGTCCGGCTTAACCCGGGTGAGGGTTCAACTCCCTCCTTCAGCACAAATCAAGTCAAAATTAAAAAGTCAAAATTAAAAAATAAAAACTACCTCCGGTTGCCAGGCCCCTGTCCGACGAAGCTCCCTCTTTTGGAGCGCAGTCGGGTCTCCTTCAGCACTTAAAGAATTCAAAAGGCAAAATTAAAAAAATTGTCCCTTTTGGCACGCTTGCTTGCGGTGAAACGACCCCATTGAAGGGCCTCACCACGCATTCACGCCAGGCCGTCTACTTGATTTGGTACTTGCTGAGTTTCGTGTAGAGAGTTTTAAGACTGATGCCAAGGAATTTCGCGGTTTCGGGTTTGTTACCGCCGGTGCCGTGGAAGACACCCTCGATATGCATCCGTTCTATTTCCTCCAGCGGCAGATTGCTCCCGATGACTCTTTCTCCATCCGTCCCCCCCGAGGCGCATTCCCTCCGAGAGGAAGTGAGAGGTCGTTCAGCCGGATCAGATTGCCGTTACAGAGAATCGCAGCCCGTTCGATTACATTCTCAAGCTCGCGCACGTTGCCCGGCCAGTCATACCTCTTCAGCGCCTCGGCCGCCTCCGGGCTTATCTGTATCTCCGTTTTCGTCTTCAATTTGTTCTTCAGGAACCAATCTGCCAGGAGAAAGATGTCTTCCGGACGGTCCTTCAGGTGCGGAACTTCAAGAGTGATGACATTCACGCGGTACAAAAGATCTTCGCGGAAGCGCCCCGCCTTCACCTCATCGACCAGGTTCTTGTTTGTGGCGGAAAGAACGCGCACGTCGGATTTCACCACATTGTTACCGCCGACCCGGCGGAACTCACCCGTTTGGATGAACCGGAGGAGCTTCGGCTGAACGACAGGGCTGATATCGCCAACTTCATCGAGAAAAAGCGTCCCACCGTTCGCCAGTTCCACAAGCCCTTGTTTCATGGACTTCGCATCTGTGAATGCTCCTCTTTCATGCCCAAACAACTCGCTCTCTATGAGTGTGTCGGGAATGGAGGCGCAATTAAGAACAACGAACGGATGCTGTGCGCGGGCGCTGTTCTTGTAGATGAAGTTTGCAATGAGTTCTTTTCCCGTGCCGCTTGCTCCCTGGATAAGAATTGTCGACTCTGTAGGAGCGACACGGCCGGCAAGTTCAAGAATGTTCTTGAACGCCGGGCTTTGACCGATCATTTCAGACGGTCCGGTGAAGCGCGCCAGCTCCTTCTTGATGAGCACGTTTTCCCGCACGAGATGCATTCGTTCGAGCGCGCGCCGCAACGAATTGAGAAGTTGGTCCGAGGCAACAGGTTTCAGAATGTAGTCATACGCTCCTATTTTCATGCAGTCGACGGCAACCGTCACCTCGTCGACCCCTGTCACCATGATGACCTCAGTCGACGGAGAGTTCTCCTTAATGAACTTCAGAACTTCGACCCCATCGATTTTTGGCATCGTAACGTCAAGGAGCGCTGCATCGAAGTGTTTGGCCTGGAGAACGTTGATAGCATCAACTCCATCCTGGGCACTCTCCACGGCATACCCTTCCTTTTCAAGCGATGAGGTGAGCAGGTAGCGCATGCCTTCATCGTCATCGACGACCAGTATCCGGTTGCTATTCTTCACCACGAGTAATTCTCCTCGGCAGTATTTGAGTATTTTAAATGGGACCTCACCTGTAGTCCTCTTCCTTCGCGGAGTTTATGCTGAGTCCGCCTCTGGCGGACGAAGGACTCAGGACAGGTTCTAAAGGGAGAGGATGTTGTGACTTCTGCCACAATGTACCAACAACCATCCTCCCCTCTTAGGGGAAGACTGAGGTGGGGTCTCTCGCGTCCATCCCGTTTGACCTCACCCCCCGCCTGAGTTCCGCTTTTCGGAACATCGGCTCGCGGGCTTGAAGTCCACTACAGGAATGATTTGATTTGAGACTCATTCATTCTTGCCTGTCTTTTTCAAATCACCGAATCTTTTGATCTTCCCTTCTATCGCCGCCAGCAGCATATCGCTGCTGAAGGGCTTGACGATAAAACTGTCCACGCCGAGTTCAAGGCTTGAAGTATGAATCTGTTCATCCTTCACCCCCGTGATGAAGATGAATGGAACGGCAGCGAGGGCCGGCACTGTGCGCACGTGCTCGTACAGGGAAAAACCGTCTAACTCCGAATTGTCGAAATGAATATCGCACAGAATTAGGTCGGGAGTATATGACGAGAGCTTTTTTATCGCCTCCTCCGGCGAGAAGGCGCTCGCCACATCATATCCAGAAGTTAAAAGCAATAGCTGCAGCATGCCGACATAATCCGGTTCGTCGTCGATGATGATGATGCGCGCCTTCTTCTCCGATTTTCTCTTTTCCTCATACTCGAGACGGAAATGCCGGACACGATCCAGATACGCGAGCCCGAGTCTATTTGCCGGCTCGAGCTTGAGGGCCTTGTTGACTTCATATTCCGCCGCATCGAAATCATTCCGGAGAATGAATTTGTCGGCCAGTTTTAAATAATCACTGATCATATGTTTTCACCTTTCTAAACCCCTCTTAGTCCGCGCAGATACCTTCGGAAGGTTGCCTGGCTCAAACTCTGATACCTTCCGAAGGTTGCTCGGCTTGGCGACCTTCCGCGCAGATACCTTCGGAAGGTTGCCTGGCTCAAACTCTGATACCTTCCGAAGGTTGCTCGGCTTGGCGACCTTCCGCGCAGATACCTTCGGAAGGTTACGTGGCTCAAACTCTGTTACCTTCCGAAGGTTGCTCGGCTTGGCGACCTTCCGCGCAGATACCTTCGGAAGGTTGCCTGGCTCAAACTCTGTTACCTTCCGAAGGTTGCTCGGCTTGGCGACCTTCCGCGCAGACACCTTCGGAAGGTTACGTGGCTCAAACTCTGTTACCTTCCGAAGGTTGCTCGGCTTGGCGACCTTCCGCGCAGATACCTTCGGAAGGTTGCCTGGCTCAAGCTCTGATACCTTCCGAAGGTTGCTCAGCTTGACAACCTTCCGCGCAGACACCTTCGGAAGGTTGCCTGGCTCAAGCTCTGATACCTTCCGAAGGTTGCTCGGCTTGGCGACCTTCCGCGCAGATACCTTCGGAAGGTTGCCTGGCTCAAACTCTGTTACCTTCCGAAGGTTGCTCGGCTTGTCGACCTTCCGCGCAGATACCTTCGGAAGGTTACGTGGCTCAAACTCTGTTACCTTCCGAAGGTTGCTCGGCTTGGCGACCTTCCGCGCAGATACCTTCGGAAGGTTGCCTGGCTCAAGCTCTGATACCTTCCGAAGGTTGCTCAGCTTGACAACCTTCCGCGCAGACACCTTCGGAAGGTTGCCTGGCTCAAACTCTGATACCTTCCGAAGGTTGCTCGGCTTGGCGACCTTCCGCGCTGATACCTTCGGAAGGTTGCCTGGCTCAAACTCTGTTACCTTCCGAAGGTTGCTCGTTATTGAGCACATCGTACAGCAAGTGCAGCAATGCCTCGGCCGTATACGGCTTTTGCAAGAATGCTTGCATTCCCGGGATCGAATCCGAACTCATGCTTTCCCGCTCCGTGTGCCCGCTCGTGCCGACTATTTTTGCGCCTATTTTCATCATCTGAAGAGCCCGGATCGTCGTTGGACCATCCATCCCCGGCATCATCATGTCGATGAGGATGAGCCCGATCTCGCCTTTATCCCGGGCGCAGACCGACACTGCTTCGACGCCGTCGCTCGCAGTGACGACCCGGTACCCGTTTACCTCAAGGGTCAATCTTGCGATTTCACGGATGGATGCCTCATCGTCAACGACAAGGATCAATTCGCCCTTTCCGCGTGGAAGTTCGGGTCGCTCAGTTTCTTTGGCCGCCCCTTGCTCACCCATTTGTGCCGGGAAGTAGATCCTGAAGAATGTTCCCCTGCCCGGCTCACTGTAGACATCGATAAATCCGCCGTGAGCTTTCACGATCCCGAGCGCCGTGGAGAGACCAAGGCCGGTGCCTTTCCCGACTTCTTTTGTTGTGAAGAACGGGTCGAAAATATGCTCAAGCACTTCGGGGGGAATGCCCGTCCCGGTATCAGTGATGGTCACGACGACATGAGGTCCCGGCTTGGCTTGCGCATGCATCGTGGAAAAGTACTCATCCAGGCTAACATTCTCCGCCGCAATGGTCAATGTTCCCCCTCTCGGCATCGCATCCCTCGCGTTGACGCACACGTTCAACAACACCTGATGGAATTGGGTCGGGTCTGCGAGAATCGTCCAGAGATCTTTCGGGATAATCGTCTTGACCTGGATCGACTTCGGGAATGTTTCGGCAGAAATTTTCTCGACTTCCCGGATGACATGCTTTGGCTGGATGATGATGCGATGGCCCTCGATGCCGCGGCCAAATGCAAGGATTTGTTTCACAATGTCCGACCCTCTCCTGGTACTCGTCGCAAGCGTTTCGAGAATACGTTTGCCCTCTTCGTCGGAGAATTTCGCCTGGAGAATTTCAACTGCCATCATTATGGGCGCCAGCACATTATTCAGGTCGTGTGCAACCCCCCCGGCGAGGGTTCCGATGCTTTCCATCCTCTGCGCTCTCAGGAATTCCTTCTCAAGACGCTTCTGCACAGTAATATCGCGCATGATGCCCCGGTATGCCACCACATTTCCGAAAGCGTCGCGGACGGCATTTGCAGTCTCAAGGATGTTAAGCAACTTCCCGTCTTTTGTCTTGCACTCAATTTCATAGTCTTTCACGAATCCCTTCTCATCGATTGACGCCTGATATTGTCTACGATCGTCCGGGTTCATGAACAAGTCCTGCGCGACAGCCGCAGTGAGCATCTCTTCTTTCGAGCCGTAACCGAACAGTTTAACCCCGGCAGGGTTAATCTCCGTCAGTTTTCCGTCCGGCGTGGAGATAAACACTACATTGAGCGATTCATCGAAAAGCGTGCGGTACTGGTCCTCGGACTTGCGGAGCGCTTCTTCCGAGCGCTTCCGCTCGGCGATGTCGATTGCGATCCCAATAAGAGCAATGGGCTGCCCAAGGTTGTCGCGGACAGCCGTTGTAGAAAGGGAAATGGGAAATTCCGTGCCATCCTTCCTTCGATTCCACATCTCACCGTGCCATCCTCCAGCCACGGTCGATGGAAGAATATTCCCCGTCGTGTCCTGGGAGTCCTTAGGTGAACGGACGATACTCATATTCTTTCCAAGGAGCTCATTTTCACTGTAGCCATACGTCTCCAGGAAAGACGCGTTAACAAAAAGAATGGTGTCGTCCATATCAGTGATGCTCACACACTCATTGATGCTTCTCAGGGCAAAGGCAAGCGTTGAGTTTTCCTTCTCCGCTTGCTTGCGCCTGCTGATGTCGTGCACGTTGCCTATGATCTTCTCCGGATTGCCTTGAGCATTGAGCAGGACCTTTGCAGTAACGGAACATGGAATCAATGAACCATCGCGGTTTTTCAGCGTTACCTCGAATTCTGTAACACTTCCTTTTTCCTTTAATGCTGATACAAGAGCATGTCGTTCTCTGACATCGGGATAGAAATCGTACAACAACTTTCCAATAAGATCATTCCTATGATACTGTCCTCTCGACACAATCTCAATGGAAGGGCTGACTTCGAGGAGTGTCCCGTCCATTGTTGCCTCGTAATATACGTCCTGGATATTCTCAAAGATACTGCGGTACTTTTGTTCATTCACGCTTAGTTCTTTTTCTGTCCGTTTGCGCGCGGTAATATCCTGGAGGGTAGTAATGACATGAGGTACTTCATCGATCTCAATCAATTCCGCTGAAGCCACTACAAGTATCTCTTGTCCTGCCCTATTCTTAAGTCCAAATTCAACATGCCTTATAAGGTGATGTTCCGAGAGCATGGCGAGAAACTGCTGGCGGCTTGCCTCTTCATACAAATTCAACTCCAATACCGTATGCCCGATGAGCTCATCCCGAGAATATCCGGAGAGCTTCACGAAGCTTGTATTGACTTCTTCGATTGTTCCGTGCTTCAATTCCGTAACCAGAATTGCATCCGGACTCGAGCGAAATACTTTTGAAAATTTATCTTCCGACATGCGTAGCGCCCTCTCTGCCCGCTTACGCTCGGTGATGTCTCTGGCAAAAACAGATATCGCATACGGCTTGTTTCCCCGCGAAAGCACTTGCAGATGGATCCAGAGTACGCGGTTGCCGATGGTTGTCTGATACTCTGTGATCAGAAGGCCTTCTTTCAATGTTCGTGAATACAAGTCGGACAATTTATTGACTAACTCTGCGGGAAGGATATCCTTGAGAAGGATGCCTTTTTTGATCCGGATACCTGCCCGATTGAAGAAATCTTCCAATCCTTTGTTAAACGTCAACAATGCAAATGTGTCGGCATCGACAGACCATATCAGATCCGGCGTACTGTCGATGATTGAGGAGAGGAGAGCTTTCGATTCAGCAAGAGCTTCTTCAAAGTGCTTCCGAGCGGTAATGTCGCGAGCAAATCCACAGTTATATTCCTTACCTCCGAAACGCACATAGGTTGAAACAATTTCAACCGGGAATTCGCTTCCGTCTTTCCGGCGATGCACCGATTCCATGGAAGAGAATCCCCCTGTTCTGAGTCGCTCCCACAAACTTTTCATTGCACCAGCAGTTGCCCTCGGGTTGACCTTATCCACGGTCATGCCGATCAACTCCTCACGCCTATATCCAAGAGCCTTGCAGCCGGCCTCATTGACGTAGATGAACCTGTTATCGCTGTCCATCCAGTACCCGCCATCATAATGCCCATCAATGGAATGTTTCAGCAGTTCGAGCTCTTCTTCGGCGCGCTTACGCTCGGTGATGTCGCGAATGACACTCACATAGCCGGTGATCTGGCCGTTTTTATTGCGAAGCACCATCGTAGCCAACTCGACGAAAATCCGTGCGCCATCCTTGCGAGTCTGGGTTGCCTCTCCCCGCCAGCGACCTGTCTCAGCTATCGTGCGCCTCATCTCTTTCGCATCCGCCCCGGGCCATTCGGTGTGCAGTATTTCTAGCCCATTCCGCCCGAGGACTTCTTCGGCCTTCCAACCGTACAGAGACTCAGCGCCCCCGTTCCACTCGGTTAACTGGTAGTGGGAATCGGAGGCGACGATGGCATCACTCACATTTGCCAAGAGGGTGGCTTGGTAGCGCAATTGCTCCCCGGCCTCCTTGCGTTCCCATCGTATTTTGGCTTCGCGGAGCTCACGCTCAATTACCGGTTGCAGACGAGTCAAATTCCCCTTCACGAAGTAGTCGTGGGCGCCGGCCTTCATGCACTCAACGGCACGATCTTCCCCCATCGCACCTGAGACGAAGATGAAAGGAATATCGATCCCCCGCTCTTTGAAAAGCTCCAGCGCTTCATCACCGGAAAACTCCGGCATGGAATAATCCGCAAAGACGATGTCCCAGCTCTGCCGGCCGAATGCTGAAAGAAGCTCCTCTTTATTCTGAACCCGAGCGTATTGCGGGTCGTACCCGGCACGCTGAATCTCACGAACGAGCAGCAGCGCGTCGTCTTCAGAATCTTCGATCAGGAGTACACGGAGTTCTTGTTTCACGTTCAATCCCCCTTTTGCGGGCAGGGTTCGTTCAACAACAGCCAGTAGAGTCCTAAGTGGGCGACTGCCTCCGCAAATTGATTGAAGTCGACCGGTTTGCGTACGTAACTATTCGCCCCCAGCTTGTATCCCATGACGACGTCTCTCTCCTCGCTCGACGATGTGAGAATTGCCACGGGAAGGAGCTGTGTCCGTTTGTCGCCCCGTATCCGACGCAGGACTTCGAGTCCGTCGATCTTGGGCAACTTCAGGTCGAGCAGGATGAGCGTAGGAAGGTCGTTGGTTTCCTTGCCGGCGTATGCCCCCTGATTGAAGAGATAATCGAGCGCTTGTGTGCCATCCACCGCAATTTCGACTTTGTTGAGGATATTGCTTTTCTGCAGCGCACGGAGCGTCAAGTCAACATCATCGGGATTATCTTCCACAAGTAAAATGATTCCGTCACGCATGGACGTGTCCTTTCTATTTAGCGACATTACACAAAAGAATGTTCGATCTTAAAATCTGAAGCCCTAAATCCTACGCCAAAGGCGCATCCGCCTCTGGCGGAGAAATCTCAAACAAACTCAATCGTCAATCCTCAATCCAGAGACTGGATTCCCACTTAAAACGTGCCTGCCCGCCGCTCTCCCGCCTTCGGTGGGCGAGCTTTGGGAGGCGGGTGGGAATGACGTTCTGGAGAGTGAAATAGAATGTCGCGCCCTTTTCAACTGCTCCTTCCGCCCAAACCGACCCACCGTGGCGGCGGACAATGCGGTTCACAGTTGCCAATCCCACACCCGTTCCGGGAAATTCTGCCGTGGCATGAAGTCGTTGAAAAACTCCGAACAGCTTGTCTGAGTATTTCATGTCAAAGCCCGCGCCATTGTCCCTGACGAAATAAATGGATTTCCCATCCTCCCCGGCAACCCCGAATTCGATTCTCGCACTCGGATGTTTGGACGTGAACTTCCATGCGTTTGCCAGGAGATTCTGCATCACATTGAGAGGAGCCTTGCGTCGCCCTGTGCTGCAATTCCCCGAGCAATGACGACATCCACGCAGCGTCCGGGCTGATCCCTTTTGAATTCTTCGACAATGTCGGCAGCAAGGTCGCTCAGGTTCACGGGCTGGATGTTCATTTCATCCCGCGTCACGCGCGACAATTTCAACATATCCTCGATGAGCCGGGACATACGCTGCGCCGCCGACCGAATTCGCCGGAGATAATCTTTCCCACGGTTGTCCATCAGATTCGCATAATCTTCGAGCAGGGCCTGGCTGAAACCGTCCATGCTCCTCAGCGGAGTCCGGAGGTCGTGCGACACAGAGAATGAAAAGGCTTCCAGTTCCTCATTCGAGGCCTCAAGCTGCGCTGTGCGCTCATGCACCCGCTGCTCCAGGTCTTCATTCAATCTGCTAATTTCTTCCTCGGCCCGCTTTCGCTCGGTGATGTTCTCAATTGTGGAGTCGAAATACACTTGGCCGTTTGCGTCGATTTTTCTAGTCGTATTTATTTGACACCAGATCATTTTCCCATTGAGGGTTTTGTACCTGATTTCTTCATTGGCAAAACCGTTGGCCAGGATGGCATCGCTGATGATCTTGCGCTGGCTCGCGTCCCAATAGATATCGCTCGGTTGAAGAGCCATCAACTGCTCACGGTTGTCCGCCTCGAACAGCCTGACCATCGCCGGATTCACATCGACAAATGTCCCTTCCGGCCCCGGCGTGGAACGGAGAATGCCGACATTGACGTTTTCGAACAGCTCCTGGTAAAGCCGATGCGCAGCAGCGAGCTCCGCCTCTGCCCGCTTGCGCTCGGTGATGTCTCTGATATTGCACTGAATTATTTTGTTGTGGTCCACCTCATAGACGTTGCTGACGAACTCCACATTTATCAGTCTCCCTTTGGCTGTCTTCAGCGGCAAATTTTCGTAACGGATAAAGTGTTTCTCCTGCAGTTGCGTGAAATTCAATTTACTCGCGGCAATATCTTTGAAGAACCCAAGCTCCCAGATCTTTTTCCCAAGGAATTGTTCGCGCGAGAATTCCAACAATTCGATCAAGAACAGATTCACATCTACGACCATCCCGGTTTCGGCGTCGAGGATCAAAATGCCGTCTCTCGCCGCTTCGAAGAGACGACGGTAGCGCAGCTCTGATTTCCGCACCGCTTTCACCGATTCGTAATGTTCCCGGTAGAAACGGTTACGTTGCTGCCGCCACATAAAACCTACCCCCGCGCCCGCAATGGCGATGAAACCGCCTGCAAGAAGGACCACTATCCACAATCCTTCCTTCATAGGTGCGTATACCTCTTCGATATCCATACGGGCAACCAGAAACCACGGCGAGTTCGGCACAGCGCGCACATCGCCAATAACTTGTACTGTACGATAGTCTATGCCTTCCACGACACCTTCTATACCTAAGGCAGCTTTCGTTGCAAGAACATCTTTCCTTTCCAATGGAATTCGCAGATTCAATGCCGCATCCTTCCGGAATTTCAGGTCGTTCAGAAACAGCGCTTCGTTTCCATCGCGGCGGATGATCAGCGTTTCGGACGTCCGGCTGGGCGTTGGCCATTTCTCTAACATCGGGTACAAGTACTGCGTCGGATCCATTCGCATCACAAGCGTGCCGAGCGCTTCGCTGCTATCGTACTCATCGATAATGGGAATGCAGATGGCCAGGTACACCTTCTCGTCGTTCTCATCGCGGTAGAAATCCTGAAATGCAACTCTCCGGCTCTTAAGCACTTCGGCAGAGCACAGAGACACGACGAACGATGGATGAATTCTAGCGTCGGGAACAGATATCCGTTCAACTCCCTGGAGATCGTCGAGATATATCCGGTTGTACTGATACATTGTTTGAACTTGCTCTATCCAGACTTGAATTTTTCCCTTCGCAGTAAGGTCGTTTGGATTTTGAAAAACGCGCTTGACCAGTCCGGAGAAGACGGGATTTTTGTAAAATACATTTGCATCCCCCAATCGTTCCCCGCGCCACAGCGCTAATTGATCTACTTTCAACTCTGCAACGGCAGAAAGCTGCTGTTGCACTTGATTGCGATACTTCTTTTCATAGTTGAGGTAGGCAAAGCGGCCTGAAGTGACGATGCCCAGGGCAAGGATGATGAAAATGAGAAGGTAAAGATGTCCGGCCGGATGTTCGTTGTGGTTAGAGTTTTTCACACTCTGATACCTTCCGAAGGTTACCCGTTATGCAGGATGTATGTCGAACGATGAAGCCAATCTTTCAATCATTTCTATTGCTTGCTCGAATTCGGTTGTCTTATCAAAAAAGTACTTAACCCCGAGTTTCGTACACTTTTCTCGATGAGCAGACGTTGCGAAGTTTGTAAGCACCAGGAGGATTGTCGACGGATAATTTTGCTTGAGACTTCGTATCAATTCAAAGCCGTCCATCGCCGGCATGCGCAGATTGAGAATTGCCAGTTCAGGCTTCAAATCTTGAATTAATTTGAGCGCTTCGATGCCATCGCTTGCTACGCCAACGACCTGGGCATTGCGGACTTGAGAAACTGCTTTGACGAGCCGTTGCTGTATGGCGACGTGGTCATCGGCAATGAGTACATGCACGAAGTCCTTCCTTTCTTGTCAACTTTAATGTAAGCGAATGCAATATCAAACGGTATAGCAAAAAATGCGGTCTTTATGTCGTATTCTTAGCGACGGATTGGAATGACTTTGCCCGTAGTACTCCTCTTTTTCAACCAGGACCTTCGCAAAAGACCATGGAGGACTAGCAAGGGAAAACGCGAGGGCCCGAGGCTGTCCAGAAAGTCCCAGCGTGATGCTGACATTTCCCGCGGAGCGCGCGATGGCACCAAGGGTGCTCACTTCTGGTGAGCATCTTCCCCCCGTCTTGCCGATATGCTTTTGATCGGCATCTAAACTAAGCAGGCAACGCATAGATCCTGACTTGAAGAATGTCAGGATGACGCTTCGCGTCAGGTCCTGAATAGATCCGCCTCAGGCGGATCAGGACGACGGAGGAGAGTGCCGGGATGACAGATTGGCTTTTGCCTTTATGCCTGACGCTAGCGCCAAGGATAAACTGCGTGAAGGATGATGTCTCAAGAAAGGAAAACTGTGCGGGGATGTGGGAATGGGCGCCATCAATCTAACAGATGATTTTCCAGTACATAGCGCATGAGTTTCGGCGTTTGTTTTCAAAGCCATTTTTTCCAGAATATGCAACCGATGAGTATTCACCGTGCTTACACTCAGATTTAGCTCCCCGGCAATCCGGGACACGGTTTTACCGGAACCTATGAGAAGCAGGATCTGGAACTCCCTATCGGAAAGATTTGCATGGATATTTCTTTTTTGACCACTCTGGAGATTCTCAACCAATTCCTGTGCAACCGTACGACTGACATACTTTTCCCCGGCGATAATAGTTCTCAGCGCCGAAATAAGCTCCTCAACAGCGCTGTTTTTCGTGAGGTAACCGTTTGCACCATCGGTCAATGCACGAAGGGCATAACGTTCTTCAGGATGTATGCTCAGGACAAGCACGAGTATTTGGGGATGCCGGGCTTTCACTTCTTTCAAAATCTCAAGTCCGCTTTTGTCAGGAAGGGCAATATCCAGTATGAGCAGATCGCAGCGGCATTGATCCAATTTATCCAGTGCCTCGTAACCGTACTGCGCTTCACCAACGACTGTAAAGTCGGGTTCGATACGAAGGATTTTTTTTAACCCCTCGCGGATAAGAACGTGATCGTCAACGAGGAAGATTCTTGTCATCGCTATGTTCCTTTTCTACGGTTGCGGTGCCGGACGTTGGTTCCGTGGAGTCAGGTCCAAGGACTTTCCTAAGGAGCACTTTGAGCCTTCGGAGAATTTTCTCCCAACGGCAACCGGATTATTATTGTCGTTCCTTCACCGGCGATCCCATTGATTTCGAACGATCCGCCGAGAACCATGGCGCGTTCGCGCATCCCGATAAGACCAAGAGAATCAGATCTCAATTGTTCACTGAGCGAAATTCCCCGCCCATTATCATTGATATTGAGGATGAGCATTTCGTTATCCGTTCGAAGAACACTCTTCACAACGGCAGCGTTGGCGTGGCGTGCAACGTTCGTGAGAGCTTCTTGATAGATTCGAAAAAGAGCAATGGACTTTTTAGAATCCAACTGGATATCTCCTGCGGATTATTCGAACGAACAGCAAATGCCCGTTCGCAGTTTGAATTCCTTGGTTTCCCATTCGAAAGCTGCCAGAAGTCCCAGGTCATCGAGCATCTGCGGCCGAAGCTCAGCTATGATATTCCAGATTAACCGAACCGTATCTTCTACAAGCTTCTGCATTGACCGCAATTCTTCAGCTACGAGCTTGCGCTGTATATCCTGCTTTTCATCGGATATCATTCTAAGGAGGAGCACCAGGTCCATTTTCAACGCGGTCATTGATTGTCCTAACTGGTCGTGGAATTCCCGGGCCAGACGTTTCCGCTCTTCCTCACGGATAGTTTGCAGATGATCCGCGAGCATACGAAGCTCTTCATGGGACTTGCGGCGATTTTCCTCCGCCTGTTTGCGCTCGGTGATGTCCGAAAAAACGGCGAAGGCGCCGCTGTAGCGTCCTTCCTGCATTCGGGGAGAGGCTGTCACATGGAGATAGCGCATCTCGCCATCGGCACAAATTATTTGCACCTGATACTCGCTTCTTTTGGCTTCACGGCGGACGTTGCTTTGAGCCTGTATGATGTCCCGCTGATCCGGTCTGACAAACTCAAACAAGTTTCGGCCCACAAGGCCGCCTCGCGGCACGCCGAAAATAGCCTCTCCAGCGGGATTGGCAAACACAAAGCATTCCTGTGCATCCACTATGCCTATTCCTTCCCCCTGATTTTCAACGAGAGTTCGAAAGCGATCTTCGCTGTCCCGCAGCCTGTCCTCCGCCTGTTTGCGCTCGGTGATATCCTCAACTATCGCTTGTATCGAAGGTTCGTCCGTTGAAGGTCGTTCCTACGAGGGAAAGCCGACAGTCATACGATGTACCATCCTTCCGCCTGAATTTCACCTCGCGACCCTTGACAAATCCCTCTGCTTGGAAGATCGCGAGGACCTCTTCTCTCTGCTTTGGATCGTGATACAACATGCCGACGTTGCTTATTCTGATAATGTCTTCCCGGTCGTAACCTCCGGATTTTAGCAGGATGTCGTTAACAGCCAACAGGTTGCCTTGCATATCGGCGACACCTATGCCGATCAGCGCGTTTTCAAACAGCGCGCGAAATTGCGCTTCGCTTGAGCGTAACAGGGCTTCCGCCTGCTTGCGCTCGGTGATGTCCAGGGCGATCCCGACTAGTGCAAGCACATGTCCCTCCTCATTCCGGACAATGGAGGTAGAAAGAGCGATCGGAAATTCGGTTCCGTCTTTTTTCCGGTTTACCATCTCGCCTTGCCAACCGCCTTGACGCGTTGAATACAAAACCTCATCGGTGGGAGGCTGGGTCCGTGGTGAGCGGACAATACTGATGGACTGTCCGATGAGCTCATCGGGGGCGTAACCATAGGTTCTCGAAAAGGCGTCGTTGACAAAAAGAATCCTGTTTTCCGTGTCGGTGACGCTGACGCATTCACCAATACTCCGGATTGTGTGCGCAAGCAGTGCAAGCCATTCCTCAGCGCGCTTGCGCCCGGTGATGTTCTGTTCAGCGTGCTTACGTTTCTTATCATTCTTCATTTGTCGTGTCCTCCTACCTGAGATATTCTTATGGTCCTTTCATTCGGAGATACCTTCGGAAGGTCACTCTGCTCAAGCTTTGATACCTTCCGAAGGTTACTCGGCTTGGCTACCTTCGGAAGGTTGCGTGGATCAAGCTTTGATACCTTCCGAAGGTTACTCGGCTTGGATACCTTCGGAAGGTTGCATGGCTCAAGCTTTGATACCTTCCGAAGGTTACTCGGCTTGGATACCTTCGGAAGGTTGCATGGCTCAAGCTTTGATACCTTCCGAAGGTTACTCGGCTTGGCTACCTTCGGAAGGTTGCTCTGCTCAAACCCTGATACCTTCCGAAGGTTACATGGTTTCCTTCCAGTCACTCAAGCATGTATTTCCTCAAGTCTTGCTCTTCCTGTCCCAACGAAACAAATTCTGCGTATGCTTTGCCGGACTCAAAAAATATCTCGCGCAAAGATAACTTCGGAGCTACCTTCGGAAGGTTGCGTGGATCAAGCTTGGATACCTTCCGAAGGTTACTCGGCCTGGCGACCTTCGGAAGGTTGCATGGCTCAAGCTTTGATACCTTCCGAAGGTTACTCGGCTTGGCTACCTTCGGAAGGTTGCGTGGTTCAAACTCTGATACCTTCCGAAGGTTACTCAGACCATCGATCCACTCCCGGTAATCCGACCATTTCCACTCTTCCGGAGCTGAGACAAGCCCCGCAACGACAGGATTCAAATGGATGTAACGACACAATCGAACAGCATACTCATCGCTATCTACTTCAAGTGCTTTAGCCTTGCCTTGAAAGAGCGCTCCGCTGTGTTCCGTCTGCACGTTGAAGCCCTGAACGTACGCGTTGAATGTTGTCTGGATAAATCTCGAAATCGAGCCGCCTTCCAACTGCTGGACGAGCATGTGATAATGATTTGGCATCAAGCACAACGCTTCAATGGAAACACGATACCGTGAAGAATAGTTACCTATCAATCGCATGCAATACCCGTAGTGCTCGCTGACCAAGAACAGTGGTGCCTTGTGTGCTCCTCTGTTGTAAATGTGATAATATTTTTCATCCTCGTACTTCATCCTGTGATACCTTACGAGCTACCTTCGGAAGGTTGCCTGGCTCAAGCTCTGATACCTTCCGAAGGTTACTCTGCCTGGCTACCTTCGGAAGGTTGCGTGGCTCAAGCTCTGATACCTTCCGAAGGTTACTCTGCCTGGCGACCCTCCGCGCAGCTACCTTCGGAAGGTCGCTCTGCTCAAACTTTGATACCTTCCGAAGGTTGCTCGGCTCAAGCTCTGATACCTTCCGAAGGTTACACAGATCATCGATCCCTGCCCGGCTGGATAGTTATAGTTTAATCAATTCCCCTGCTCTTGTCAAGCCACTTCCATTGGTAATGTGATCGCACGCGAGGCTCTGGCATCAATTCGAAGTGCTTTTTGCCTTTCCCTTTTCAGGACGTTCGAAGCAGATTCTTCAATAATTTCGTCAACCCCCCCATTCTACGGTTGATTACTCTGAGGCTTTCGGAGGGCGGGTCCAATCCGACGAAGCTCCCTCTTTTGGAGCGCAGTCGGGCCTCCTTCAGCGTCTTGACCCCCTATCAATAAGAAAGCCGGTCCTGATTACCAGAACCGGCTTAGCTGAGATCGAACAGAAGAATTTATCGGGTCTTCTGGCTGTACCAGCCGGGGATTGGCACGTTCGTCAGGTAAAATGATTGCGCCGAGATTTCGGTGGTCGGGTCAACGATGAGGTCATTTCCGTATCGTGCGAGAGACCACCATTCCGGGATGTATCCCGCGGCAATATTGTTCGCATACTTGGGCGCTTTGTATGAGTAGTAGTCAGCACCCTGATACGTCCCCTTATATTCAGTAAAGAAACTGTTGCAGTTGCTTATCAACGCCGGAACCCCCGGGACGAAAAACACCCGGGCCAAATCCTGAAGCTGTTTATCATCCGCCTGAAAATTCCCGAATCTGACAACATCAATGTCCTGAACATACGAGAGCGTTGTATCCGTGAGCACGGTGATCGAGCGGTTTCCATACACATATCTGTCGCTCTCGAACACCTTCAACAATCTGATTTCGCCCCGCGGGAGAAGGGTCCACAGGACGAAACCGCTTCCTGTTGCGTCACTGTACGAACCGGTGGATACGTTGGCGACCTGTGTGCTACCGGGTCCAAGATTAAAATGATCCTGGAATTTGCTGCTGTCGCTATTGATGACCACGAACCCGCCGGGGTTTATGGGACCGATGGTGTCCTGGCCCACGCCGAACGACTGATAGGGGTTATAGAATACATACCCTGTGTCGACGCGCGTGATGAAATCAAAGTTCGGATTCACGCCGGACGTGATGACAGCACAAGGATCGAAGAAAACGTGTTTCCGCTGTGCGTACATCACGAGAACATATTGGTCGTAAACCGTCTGAAGCGAGGCAATCGGATAGAAATAAGCGCTGTAGAGGTTTGCAGTCGTGCCGCTGTTCTGAAGTGACCAGTTTAACCCTGCGTTGATAGTGTTGATGATCGTGCCGTTGTCGCCGAAAGCCCATCCGCGCAGACTGTCGACAAACATGATCGAGTTGAGCCGGTTGGTTGTGGGAATATTACCAGCGTCGATTTTTACCCAGTTCAGTCCGCTGTTGGTTGTCCTGATGATCACTCCGCCGTCGCCCGCCGCCCACATTTCGCCGGGCATGAACGTCGGCACCGGGTCGAGAGCCGGCTTGGAAACAAAGAGACAGCGAAGGTTCACTGATACCATCGTCGATTCAATGGCGTAATCGTTCCCTTCGTCCCTGGTAACAAAAGCAGCGCCACTCGTACCGGCAGCCCAGGCTGTGTCCTGATAGCAGGCAACCGCATAGTAGCTGTAGTTGGGATTCGCGTTGGTGAGATTCCAGGAGAAACCTGCACTGTTTGAAAATATGATCGTTCCCGCGTCTCCGGAGGCATACAGATTTCCAACACCCGCTTCTGAGAACATATCGATGGAATGGAGCGAGTGGGTCGTTCCGCTCCCCGCCAAGGGCGGAGCCCAGCTCGCTCCGTTGTTAAATGTGATGAGAATCGTGCCGCTATCACCGCACACCCACGCGTTCTTGCCGCCTGTTGTGGGAAGAGTGGTGACGATCGAATTCAGGTTGACCGTCACCCCGCTCGACTGTTGAACCCAGGAAGCTCCCTTATTCGTCGACCTCAGGATCGTTCCGCTCGCTCCAACGATATAGCCGGAATCCTGCTCACGAAATCTGATTGCATGGAGGTCGGAGGACGTTGGACTGCCGACGGTCAACCACGTGTTTCCACCGTCTTTGGTGGTAAGTATGGTTCCTCCGCTTCCGCACGCATACCCGACAGCCGGCGTGGCAACGCTCGACCACTGGATGCGCCTGTTGGAGGCGTTCATGAGTTCTATCCAGGAGAAAGCGTAGTACTCGCTGGGGGGAATGGCATAAACCTCATTGATCACCAGGTCTTTCCCCACAAGCTGGCCGCCGTTGCTGCCGTGGTTATTGGTCGTGAGGTCACACCCCGAGAAGATAAGCATCCCTAGCAACACAAGAATGATCGTCGATTGAGTCTTTTCCATTAATAAGATTCTCCTCATATAAAATTCACCGTTACTGCCGGCCAACATTAAAAATCCATATTGAGAGTGAACGAGTGAGTTCCGGGAAGGTATACAAAATTATCGAATCCGTAATCAAGCGATCCGTTCAATCCCAGAGAAGTAAGCTTTACGCCAAACCCGAACGTCCAGTTCTCGTCATCGTACCCAAATTTTCGTCCGCCTCGAAGCGCGACAAGGTTATTGAACAGATACTCGACACCCACGTTATACTGTTCGTCGGCATCGTTGAACCGGGAAACCTGTAACGTAGCCACGAGGCTCTGGTCGGTCTCCTTGATGAGGTCGGTGAGCACGCCGAAACGCAGGGCTGTAGGAAGCGCATATGATTCATTAATGAACTCTATGTCCTTGCCGATATTCGTCAACGAAACTCCAAGGCGGCTGTGGAGGATAGGAATATCGTACAAGGTCCCGATATCAAAAGCGAACGTTGACGCTCCGAGTTCCTTGTTAAACAGGTACGACTGGATAATCTTCCCGTTGATGCCGACCCTGAACTGATCCGTGACCTGGCGCGCGAACGCGACGCTGAACGCAAAATCGCTTGCGCGGAAGGTTCGCCCGGTACCTTCGGGATATTGCGGGGTCGTTTCGATCATGTCGTCCGTCGAGAGTGAAATGATACTGAAGCCGAAGGCCCCGACATCCGGGATCCGTTTAACGATACCGGCATAGCTGTGAGAAATATTGGCAAACCAGGACGTATAGCTCGCACCAAATCCATAGTCATTGACCGACAGGATCCCGGAGGGATTATATCCGATAGACGCGGTGCCCCACGCCAGAGCGACATCCGCTCCTCCCATCGCCACAGTGCGGGCATCCAGAGGGAGCTTCAGAAATTCCTCAGAAACTGTTCCCGACCGGTCTCCGGCGTTGCCCGGGATTGGCACCGCTACCACCAGGATAAGAAGAACGGCGAGATACTTCAACATGTTTTTCATTTTGTTCACTCCATCTGAAATGGTCAACGGATCAAAACAAATTTGCCAATTTGCTTGCCCACCTGGGACTCTACAGTAAAGACGTACAATCCACTGGCAAGCGCGCGGTTGCTCTGACTGAGGAGATTCCATTCCAATTCTCCGGGCGTCTGGCTTCCGACATTCGTGAGCGTGGTCACAAGTTCTCCCGCGAGAGTAAAGATCCGGATGGTCGCGTTAACTGGAAGATGGATGAATTTGATGACGCGCTTCGTCTCATTCCAGTCCTGCGAACGCCCTTCCCATCCGCCGTTTTCGAATGTGTAATCCTGATCGACACGATACGGATTCGGCACCACAAGCACCTGGCCAACCGATGCTCGATGGCGAGAACGGAAGGTCGATCCTGTCCGGAATCATCGGCGATTCACCGTTCGCAGCGAACAACGTATCGTAGGTCGTGTTGCCCAAATTATCCTTTACGGGGATAACCGTTCTGTCCGGAATACCATACGCAGTGACGGCATACCAGTAAATTTTCCCCCGCACAAGATTCGTATCAACTATGTAATAACCTGAATCCGGACATGAGCAGTGATAGGTGATTGTATCCAATCCGGTATCGTAGTCATTGGGCACGCCGAATTTCGCCGTAAGGCTGTCTTTGATATCCCATTGACCCATGAGAGCAAAAGTGCTGGCAGCGCCGTTTGGATCTTCGCTTCGATACACGCGGTAGCCCTCAAAGCTCCGGCCACCGTGAACTTTGCCATCGGGGCCGATAGCGTTGGCCGGCGGGTTTATTCTTCGCCAATTCGAGTCCGGATATGATTCGGCGATAGAGCTGGAAAGATCCCATTGGGTTGTCGGGTCCACGCATACGCCGCGCGTGGGATCCTGCACCTTTCCACCCCAATGCAAGACAATTCTCTTGAATCCAGTATCTATTTTCATGCACGGCGTTGCGAGCGTGAACGGCGGCTGCCACCCGGCAGCGTAAAACTTGAGCGCATTCGCGGCGTTGTCCTGCAAATTGTGCGGACCCTGGTCGACAGCGTATCCGCCGACGTAGCACATGATGATATCCAGCGTGTCCCCTCCGGGTTTCCTCGCCGAAGGCGGACGCAACGTGTCGAACGGGCCGAACGCGAAGTAAAAGCGCGTGTCGCTCAGGTTCGTGGGCGACTGACTCGGCTTAATACGCTGCGTGGTGTCGTAGCCAATCCACGCCATGCGGGCGTAGATGAGCGAATCAATCGTCCCGGGGTCATTAAAACCGTGCCATTGCCAGACGTATTGCAGCGAGTCCAGCGGCCTCGGCGTGTGAAGCACGGTCAACCCCGCGGGCGTGGACCCGCGGTCCAGCGGGTTCATGACGTAGCCGGTACGGTATTGCGGTATGTAGGCGGCGTAGTTGTGAGTAGGATAATTGCTGACGGTGTACGGTCCAACGTCATAATCATTGAACATGCCTACAAAAACATTCGTAATATTATACTTTTGAACGTTGATAAACTTATATTCGACGGGCAGTATTCCATCGGCGAAATCTCCTCTCCAGGCATACGACTTCAATTCGCATTTCACTCCCATCGGGAAGTGGCCGATGGCGGGACTACCAAGTTTCTGATTGAACGTATCGGTGGACGCACAATACACGTCCTGGTCGGAAACTGCTCCGTAATCTTCATCCACGTGCGGCTCGCCGTGGTCGGGCAGGCCGTTCTTCTCGGTATACTTGTTCTTGTCCTTCATCAGAGGATACGCGCCATGGATATCGGGATGGCAGGAATCGTGCTTGCTGGGGAGATAGTCATCGTATGCAGGGTCGGGATTTCTTACGGGGTCAAACCCGCCTTTGCAGCCGACCTCCAGCGAGTCCGGAACACCGTCGGCCCCGATGTCGTCGGTCAGTGGATTCCAGTCTCCGTCATTGTCGATGCCGTCCAGCTCATCTTCGTCGATCTTCCCGTCGCCGTCGTCGTCGTATCCCAGCCTGTTCATCGGCTTCTTATAGTATCCGGGCCTGTTGGGGTCGTACAGGGTGTCTCCGACAGACGTCACCCACATCTTGTCGCGCAAGGTGTCCTGAAGGTTCGGCTGGAATTCGGTTCTTGCGTCGTCGCCGTTGTACCCTTCATCGACGTGCCTGATCCCATTGACCAGGCCCCCAATCCAGGGGCCCCCGCCAAAGAGGTGCTCGATACCCGAGCCGAGCGGATATTCCAAGCCAAACAGTGTTTTCCCGTCGGGCCCAATTCCGCCGCACTGGCCTGCAACGGCCTCGCAGCCGTTTGTCATTGCGTTCGAAATCCACAATTGCATGTTGAAGCCCTGGTGAAAGTACTTCGTCCAGTTGGGGCCCTCGGTGACATTCATGAGCTTGTATCCGCCTTCGCGCGTGAAGCTGAACTTATCCTTGGTGCGCGCGGAAAAAACACCCGCCAGGAGGAGGATACCGGCAAGCCAAACAACGCATCTTTTCGTCATAACATTGTGTCCTGTAAAATAACTCATTCTTATTCCCAGTTTATCTTTACGCCAAGAAGAACCTGTCTTGGTGAATCAAACACGTAAGGAGGCACCAATGCATCCATACCGTACCACGGTCTGACGTAGTTCGTATTGGGATCGACATCCCCGTACACATACGGCCTGCCGACCTGAGTATTGAATCCCGTGCCCGGGTCGAGCGACACCACATTCCTGCGATCCAGGAGGTTGAGAACATCCAGCGTAACGAGCAAATTGATTTTTTCATACACGTAGAATCCCTTGTACAGGGAAAGGTTCACGGTCGAGGAGTAGGGACCTGTCGCGCTGTTGATGAGGAACACATTACGTGCATTGTACGTCCGGACATACGGAGTATAGGGGAGGCCGCTTCCGTAGGTCCATGTGAGCGACATGCCGTAATTGTTGATAAACGGAAGACCAAACAATTTTGGTTCTTCCTTCGGGCCGACCCGGTAGGTGAGAAAGATGTTGGCGGTATTGGTCTGGTCCCAACTGAGGGGCGTCTCACGAGTCAGGAATGCTGAACTCGGGTCGAAGACGGAGGCAAGAGGACTCGACGCCCGCCCCGTTGCAATCTGGTACGTATAACTGAAGCTCGTGGAAAGGTTACCGCTGAGAGCCTGGTTAAAGGTCAGCTCAAAGCCCCGGGCGCTGGCGTAGTCGAAATTCGTGTAGATGTTCATGTAGCCGGGCCGCGGAATCGTGGAAGGATAATCGAAAATGTCCTTGTAGAACGCATGGACACCGAACGACATATCCTCGTTGAACTGATCCTCGAAGCCGGATTCATAGGCAACCGTACGTTGCGGAGTCAGGCCGGGATTTCCGACCGTGTTTCCGGCGTAATACGTATGGGGATCCTGGTAATAGTACGACCGGTCGGGATATTGGAGGAAGTGTCCATAATTGAAATAAAAGACAATTCTGTCCGTCACCGGATAGCCGATCGAGAGGCGCGGGCTGAACCAACCATGGGTTATGTAGTATTCAAGCCTTTTTGAGTCCGAGAGGAATTCCTGGTCAGAAGTTTGAGCGTCTGCCCAGCTCGGCGCAATCTGGAGCGCCGGCGGCAGGTTTCCGTTGACATCCCGATTCCAATCCTGAATGAACTGGTCGTAGAACACCTGTCTTCCCGGATCGAAATAATCGTATCTGAGACCGACGTGAAGGTTCAGGCCCGAAAACTCGATGTTATCCTGCACATATGCCGCACCGCGATTCGGGAAATTGTTGATGACATAACGATACTGGCCGTAGTATGGATATAACCCGCGGTTGAGGGCCATTCCCGCGTCCGACGTATCGGGGTACGGCGGATACGTGAGGATCCCATTGATGTACGTGGGAACAGTGGGATAGTAGATCTGTGTCGAATTAAGTTCTTCATAATCGAACTCGAATCCCGTTTTCAAGAGGTGCAGCGGATGCACCTGGCTGTTCAAATCCAACCGTACCGTCCAGATCCTCGTCAGGGAAGAAGACCAGTACTGATCCGAGCCGAGGTAACTGAAGCCGTCGCCGTTGGGGTTTAGCTGCTGGTATGCAGAAGAATACTGGTACGGCAGCAGTCCTGCGACATCATTGCCGCTATGAGTCTCAAGCCGACCAAGATTGAGGCGAACGAATGAGTTCGCTCCAAAGAAATGGGTCCACGAAAGCGTGTGCTGGGAAGAGAGTGTGCCGGTCAACCCCGAAGAATCTGCGAGGTACTTCCAGTTCTGGACGTACGGATCGGACGTTGAAATACTGGTGCGATAGGTGTAGAAGACCTGGTCCGAGCCGCTGATGTCGTAACGGATCTTCGAGTTGAACGTGAAAGTGTTGCTTTGCTCGTCGTTGTACGTGAACCCGAGTCCGTTGAACAAGCCGCCGAGAAAGCCGTTCAACGCTATCTTACGTTCAACAGGATCGTAGAAGCTGTTGTGAACGTACTGGTACGCGCCGTTGGACCTATCGGCATCCGCGTTGAAGAAAAAGGTGAGCGAACCCGGGACGTTCACGCCAAGGCTCGACATTAGAAATTTCGTAATTGGCTCGGGTCCGCCGAACGCCATTGAAGAAAACGTCTCATTCTGGTTGGAAGTCTGGACCTTATCGGTGCGGAACTGCAACGCCCCGGTGTACCGGTCGCTTCCCGATTTGGTCACAATGTTCACAATTCCGGATTGGGCGTTGCCGTAGTCGGCATCGAATCCGCTCGTCTGGACGCTGACCGACTGAATGGAATTTGCCGATACCACCAGGCCGCTTGTGCCGCCTCCGATTACGCCAGAGCTTGTGCCGGCGTACAATTGCGCAATTGCCGCATTCGTTGTACTGGTGCTCCCCGAGAGTTCACTACTCCCGAGCACGTCATTCGTGGGAATACCGTCGACGAGGTACTGGACTTCGTTTGCCCTTCCGCCCCGCAGGAAAAGGTTGTTGCCCTGCTTCACGACTCCCGCCTGCATCTTCACGACGTCCTGGACTTCCTTCACGTCGGGAATTTGTGCGATCGCGTTCGCACTCACATTTTGGGTGGATGATGTGATATTGGTATTCACCAGCTTTTGGTCCGCGGTTATGATAACCGTTGGAAGGGCAACCTCCGTTGAGGTCAATTCAAAGTTCAGCTGGGTCGTTTCGTCCGCTCCGATTTTAACTCCGGTGATCTCAACGTCCTGATAACCGACCATGCTTGCTTTCACCGAATATCTTCCGAGCGGAACGCCTATGATGGTGTACTTTCCGTCGGCATCGCTCACAGCTCCGCGGGTTGTCGTCAGAACCTGCACGTTGACACCGAGGAGGGCTTCGCCCGTTTTGGCATCCGTGATTTTCCCGACGATCTTGCCCGTGTTACCCGCGATGGCGGTTGTGCCGATCGCGACCGACAGTAATCCACAGATGAATATGAAACGAAAGAGGTATTTCATCGTCGTTAGCCTTTCTCAGTTTTCACCAATATCGATCAACGTGTTCTTAATAATATCCTCAGCATTCCCGTATTGACAATAGTACAGCGGGAATCCATAGAATATCACGTCGTACGTCACGCCCTCGTACCGGCTTCCGATAATTTTGCCGTTGAAGTAGGTCCAGTTGAACTCCATCGTAGTATTTGTATCACACTGGGAGTCTGGTAATAATACGTTCTCTCTCCGAACCCGATGGGCGTTATAGTCCAGATATCTCCGATTGCACCAACCGGACAGTCCGTAGTGTCGATTTTCTGGCGGTCAAAGACCGCACTGGGATAACCGCTTGTCGAGTCAGCCGTCGCGCCCGCAAGATCGACATTGGGTTCTTGTGCCGGCGCCGTGAGCGGATTCGTACTGACGTGAATAAGGGCCGCTCCGGACGGATCCGAATTTGCCGGGGAGAAAAGATTGATCGCGCTAATCACGACCTTGCCGCCAACGTCGCAATAGGTTTGGAGCGTCTGTATGCGCGACGCAGAGAACGAGTAGTTGATGGGTTCCGGTCCGTAGACGCCGCCGATGTTTTTGGTGTACGGCGAGTCGGTCTCAGCGATAACAAAAACCACGCTGTAGTTTGAAAGATCTCCCGGAGTCACAAAATCTTTGATTCCGGTGGTAGAGATTTTGGGAACGTCATATATATCGAGGTTATTCTTGCCAAGGTCATTGAAGATCGATGTGTAGAAATTCTCGATCATCGTGTACGAAGGCCTGGAGGGCGTGACATGCGCCGGACTCCAATGGTACGAGTTATTCAAGATCAAGTATCTGCGATAACTCGGGTCCCGCGCGAATTTCGGGTAGATCGTTAAGAAGTGCGTGCTCGCGACGACCACCGAGACAGTGTCGGATTGCGGAAGCGAGCTTGGAATACCGTTCGCATCAACGGTCAGCATCCCCGCGACGCCGCCATGGAGGGCAATACCCTTCGCCCGAGCAGCGATATTATCGACGGGCGTGCCATTGTTGTAGATAAGTTTCATCGTTCCGGGATTCGACCCTGGCTGGGCTACGAGGCCATAATTTCCGGCCGTTGGACGAAACCCTCCGTCCTTATCCAGCCGATCCACCGTCGTTTGTGTATAGCTCTGCAAATTGTTGCCGCCATTCTGGGTAGTGATGTTGCCGTAGAAGCCGGCCGTGTCGATGGCGCCGAACTCATTTCTGGACCGGACGGAGAATATATGGTCGGCTTGGTATTCCTTCGACGGATCAAAATCCGAGGCGTTGACAAAAGCGGCTGTGTTCGACGTCCAATCCGTCCACTGCAAGCTCCCGTCGGGATTTTTCAAGCTATCGACATTCCACGAAAACTGGAGGGTACGGCTGTTCGGGTCGATACCCTGGTAATCAATCTCGATTCCCTTAAATGTGTCCGTGACATGGTCGATAACGAGAAGGGAATCTCCCGGCTGAGTCAGGTCGGGCCCGTAATAGATCCCGCTGATCTGTGTTCGCGGCATGGTCACCCGGAGTGTATTGAATGAGAGCTTTGCCGAAGCGCCGACGACCCCCAGGTTATCAATTGCTGCAATCTCGAACGTATGGAAATTGAGACTGTCCTGTGAATCAAAAATAAACGTTCCGCTGTTCGGATTCACGTGTACCGGAAAGGGTTGGTTTTCCGGATCGGAGGCATACACTCGAACCCCCGCGATCGGCAGGGTGTCACCCAGGGCGAGGGGATTTGAGATCGATGAATCCAAACCCTCCGGCGGCAGTGTCGCGAAATATTTATACACGGCCGGGGCATAGCGTTCACTCGCCTGACCATTGTAGGCGGTCGGCCCGAGTGTTCTCGTGTAGTTCGTCGTATCGAGCATAAACGCAAAATTTGTGGATCCGTTCTCAACCGCACCGATATTGAGGAGGGTTGACCAGGGTCGCTCATATATGACGCCGTTGATGGGATACGTCCAACGGTACTTGAATGCCACGACGTAACCATCGGGGTCATCGCCAACCCAGTACAATGTAATTCGTGGATTTGACGATGTGATTGTATCTTGCGTCGGAGGCAAGTTTGCCAGGCGCACGATCGGAGGGATATCAGGAAGATATCCCCCACCCCCTGTGCAATTCCATCCCACGACGGCAGCCGCGGCGATTAAGAAAATTACCCAGGTCCGGGCACTAAATAGCCCTGTCACTTTGTTATAGAGAAGGGAACGATTGTTACTCATAGGAAATTGAGGAAATGTAGTAGTAAGGTCGGAAATAGTACTGTTCTGCACCCTTCACGAGCGTGGAATCAAGATTAATCGTGAGGGTCACTCGCGTCGTTTGTCCCTCATTCACATCGAAAGGACTTTGGAACTGGAGAAATGTATTGGATGGATACGGACTCCCGCACTTAGGATCCGCACAAACATTTATCTGTCGATATCCGTCGAGCGTAACGATCTCGCCCGGCGTGAGCAATAAATCAATTGTCGTATAATGGCCGGGTGGCGCGTACCCCAAACCCATGATCTCCGAGGAATCCCGGGCTAGCGTGTCGAGCGTATTGACAACAGTGGGTTGCCGGTTAAAGGCCTTGAGGTCGCCGTAGATCAAGTCCAGCGCACCGTTGTCCCTGACAGCCTGCACGGTCGTAATGGTCAGCGTAAAATTATTCTGGGGACTAAACGTGATATTCCTGGGACTGGAAATCGTGTGCAATATCACTTCAATGTAGCCGGGACCAGGAGAGTTGTAATCGTATTGACAACTGATTGCGCTGAACAGCAGGAGAAGAACTGAAAGGAGAAGTGCGAACGAGCGCAGCCGGTGGATGTTGAAGTAGTTCATAATGTCACTCGCGTTAAGAATATCAAAGTATCATGAGGGGTGGTTAAATCTGTCTTAAGCGTTATTAACAACCCATTATAGTGAAAAATTATATTTTTGTCAAGCAAAAGTGCGTTGTTTTCAACAAAAAAGTAGTAGCTCCACGTGTTCCCTCAAGGAGTCTCTTTCCACAATTCTGACGAGAAAAAGCCAGAGTTGTGGGGAATTTGCCGCAAATTTTGAAATTCTGAAACAATTTGGTATTATGGGCGTAGGAATTAGGAGAAATTAACAATGATACAACCGGAAAAGAGCATGAAGAACGCGGCCCGATTACTGAAATGGAAATTGCTGTCAGGATCCACTTTTCGCCTGACTCTTCTTGTAATTCTCCTGGCCTCGATTATCGGATGCAACAAAAGCTCGACGGGCACGGTGGCCGCGGGTCCACCCTGGGTTACGTTCAACAGAGCGAATGGTCAACTGGTAGGGAATCGGGTTAATTTCCTGTACACCGATGCTGACGCGAATGTTTGGGTCGCGATGGACAGCGGGGCTTCGTACTTCAATCGCGGAAGCTGGAATGCATTCGTCACCCAACTGGCGTACACAACATATTTCAACGGCGGGGAAGTGACAGTAAGCACCGTCAACTCCATAACCCAGGGACTCGACCGCAGTATCTGGTTCGCTCTCGACGGCGGCGGAATCGCCAGATATAATCAATTCTCAACGCAGGCCGTGTGGAAGTACTATACGACGAGCAACGGAGGAATTCCTTACGACGTTGTCACCGGGCTTGACCGTGGGCAAGTTGCCAGCAACGGGGCGATCCCCGGAGAGGTATGGTGCGCAACGTACCTCGGCGTCGGCCACTTCATCCCGGCGATCAACGCGGGGGGAATCTGGTACAACTACACAACAGGCAACAGCACTCTTCCTTCAAATCAGGTGCGGGCCGTGGCGCTCAACATCAACGACAACTCCATTTGGTTCGGGAGCCAGGACCCGACGTTCCGGCAGCTCCTGCGCGGTCTACGTTGATGCAAATCTTAACTGGCACCCGGCGCAGATCATCCCTCCACCGTACGATCTGCCCATCGCTTCCATCGCCTTCGATTATCACAACATCGCATGGTTTGCCAAGTGGGCGGGAGTATCGAGTCTGAACACAAAGACTCTGCAATGGACGCATTACACGAGCGAAAGCACCAACGGATCGCTGCCTCCGGGCAACGTGAACGCCGTGACGACAGACTACGACCTGACCCGATGGTTCGGGACGAACGCGGGATTGATTCGGTTGGCCGATACCTCCTGGTCGAAATTCAATTGTCTAAATACCCCGCAACTTCCCAGTGACACCGTCACTGCATTGACCTACGATCGAAACGGGAACCTCTGGATCGGAACACCGAACGGCGTTGCGGTATACAACCCGGCGGGGACGAGATTCTAGATTTGGGATTGGGGATTTAGGATTGCGGATTGGAGATTGCGGATTGGGGATTGAGGTTTCAGGTTTGAGATTCCCCTTTTAAAGTTTCAAGCGACTAGTTTCAGGTTTCAAGTTTCAGTTTTCAGGTGTTGCTATGCACTTGGACCGCGACGGAGAATGCGGCATCAGCTTCAGACGCCATTATTTCACCGTGATGACAATTTCCTTCCGGACAAACTCCTGCTTCGTCTTCTTATCGAAAGTTACCGTGTGCATACGATGATCCTTATCCTTCGGTTCAGCGCCAGAAACAACCCTATTGAACTGGTCCAAGGCGATATCGTACGTCACTCCGCTGAGTCCCTCGACTGTCAGGACGAGTTTGCCATCCTGGAGTTTTTCAGATATGAACCGGAGTCCCTTGTTCGTTGATCCATCTGAAATCGGATAATACGATTGTGTCGCAAAATGCGGGAACCTCACTGTACGTAACCCAGGGAGCAAGTTTATATTGACAAATGCCTGGTCCCAAACCTTGAAGTTCACAAGGACATGATTATCCTCAATGCCGTTCTTTGCACTGAATGGAATTCTCGCCTGGGTGCTATCCGCCATTTTTCCCGATGAAGAGTTGAGTGAAACATACTCCACTTCTGAGCACAGATTCAAGGATGGAGAGAATGCCACAGCAATGCTGTCGAGTCCATTTTTCCTGACTTGCACTGCTGCATCGTAGGTTTGGAGGTTGATTGTATCATTATTCATTTTGACATTACCGATCCTCAGGTAAGGTACCCACGGGCCGGGCGGTGAGAAATGAATTGTCTTGCGGAGTGCATCCACCTCCAGCCCAAGAAATCCACGCACGAGGGGCAGCATGTATCCCGTTGTCGAGAACCCCTGATGGTGGTAGCCCTCCCCGAGTTTCTCGTTGAGCTCGCCGGAAAAAACTTCGGGAACAACGCCGAGGCCATGGTCGAACACATGCCTGATATTGGATTGGAGTATCTGGTATCCTGCGAGCGCGTAGTGGTGTTTGAACTGGGCCGTGTTGAAAAATGACGCGATGAACGGCCAGACGGCGCCATAGTTGTAGTTCGTCGGGTCGAACAGGTCGGACTTGTTGGACAGCGTGCGCACTCCCCAATCCGTACACAGATCGGCTCCGTTGAATTCCTCGATGCTCTTTGCAGTCCGGTCTTCGTCCAGCAAACCGAACATCATCGCAACGCCGGACCAGGGAGTCTTTTCATGCACCTGCTCACCTTTTTCGGTCGCGCCGTAGCTGTAGTACCCCTCCTTATCCATCCAGAATTTTTTCTCGAGCTGCGGCTGCGCTTTCCTGAACTGCGCGTCGGCCTGGTTCGCGGCCGCGGTATCGCCGACCAGCTCAGCCATGTACTTCATCTCTTTGATCGACTGCACCCAGACGCCGCACGTGTATACATCCGCGTAGATACCGACGAGTTTGCCGAACTCCAGCGCGCCGAGCCCGGCGCCTTTCAGGTCCATCAGGCCATCGGCATCGCTGTCCTTGCTCAGGCACCAGGCGTACGCCTGTTTGACAAACGTCCAGCTTTGTTTCAAAAATTCCACATCGCCGCTCGTCCGGACATAGTCCCCCATTGCCACGAGGTACCACGGTGTTGTGTCTGCGTGGTTGTAGCCATAGTGGTAATCATTCCACCAGTCGCAGATGCCGTCGCTCTGCGAAAGCTCGTGGGCCATCTTGCCGACGTCCTTCGGCGGATCGCCCGGATTCTTTTTCCTTATGGGAAAATCATCCTGCCGCTGCCATTTCTGCGTGAAGGCGAGCGCGTCTCGGGACTGTTTGAACATTCCAACGCTGTTCATCGTCAGAACGTTGATAAATGCATCTCCGCCGAAGAACCAGGCGAACCCGGGCCGTTCTCCCCCGCCCGAGAGGCCAAACCCTGCGACAAGTCCCGTCCCGAGTTTCGGATTCGTGATGAGGAGATTATCAAGTGCGACCTTCCCCCATTCGTAGGCCAGATTGACCAATTTGTCGGGAGTAGTCACCTGCATCGTCGAATACCGGAGGTCCCGGTAATAATCGTAATTCTCCCGGTAGTATTTTTCAGCATTCTTCCATAGCCGCGTGTACGTCGCCTTCACAGAATCCATCTTCATTTTTCCGCTTGCGGAATCCGGTACCGCCCCGGCGATGACGATGGGGATAAATCGCCCATCAGACTCACCGGGTTTCACGTCGATCTTAAACTGAAGCGGATTGTCGGCAAACATATGTGCGGGCGGCGCCGCCATCTGTTGTCCCCCGGGAGATCCGCAGATGAACTCTGCACGCCACTGGCCTTCAGAAATCACGTATCCATTCACGTCATCATCCCAGTAGCTGAATTGTCCGCCGATGCCCGCAGGCCACATGGGCTGCATGACCGGAATGAAGCCCGGAATGATGGAAAGCGGAGTTGTGGAATGAACATCCAGGAGAAGTATTGCTCCGGGCTCATCGCGGGGAACCAGGATGTATTCCTTCACGGTGAACGATTCGTACGTGTAGATGAGGGTTGTAACCTCCGGTGTCACGGAAATTGTGCGAACTATATCCTTCGCGAGGATCGGCTCGGTGGAAGCGCCCAGCAGGAAAGAAAGCTCAAAATTTCTCAACGGTTTCCACGGCCAGACCCAGGCTTCAAATGTCCCGCTCTCATATCCCATGAGACCAGTGCGCCTTCCGATCTTGTCGAAATACTGCGTGGGCTGGGCCGGGCGCGACAATTCGAGGTCGTTCGACATGATTTCAAATGCCGGGATGGATTTCTGGTCGGCTTTTCTTTCCTGAGGGTATGCAAAGCTCAGCGAGACGAAGAGAAGGAGAAAGAATTTTCTTTCCATCATTGTGCCTTTCATTTTGCAAAGACTATGTTCATGTTGATCCGTCAAACTCATAGTTAGACGGAAATGTCTGACCGGGCGCTTCTAGCGGATGAGCAACATTTTTCGGACCTGGGTAAAATCGCCTGCGGTTAGGCGGCAATAGTACAAACCGCTCGACAGGGCGCTGCCGTCGAACATCACTGACTTGAACCCGGCATCCTGAAGACTGTTAACGAGAGTCGCAACCACCCGTCCGAGCACGTCATAGACGATCAGCGACACGCGAGCGCTAACGGGCAACTGGTACCGGACGACAGTCGACGGGTTAAACGGGTTGGGATAGTTCTGCTCGAGCCCAAACTGGCCGGGAACGCGGGAGGTGAGATCCCGCGCCGGGGATCCGGGCGGCCGAGGAGGCAACTCTCCATCGGGAACGAACCGGAGGCGCTGTGCCCGCGGGGTTATCAACGACGAAGGCAAAATGAGCGTGCCGTCCATGTCAACTTTTACCCAGTACGCATAGCCGGGCCGTATCGTATCCGCAACCGTATAACCGCTGTCGGAGAAGGCATAGAAACCTGAAGCGGTCATGCCCGGCGGGTCGGCTGCAATCGTGGCGACCGGAACCTTCGCGGACAATGTGCCGATAAGATTCCAGCGAGCAGACACGTGCACGGTGTCGACAGATATGTTCGAACCGGAAAAGAGCACCGTATCGCGCGACGGGAATTTCAGCCAGTATCCCACGCCGATCCGCAGCGTATCCTCCACAACATACCGGTGGTCATAGCCAAAGGCATCCGAAACAGAGGCCGGAAACAGCGATGTCTTTCGCCAGTCATTGACCATGAGCGGCAGCGAGATCATGTTCCATGCAGGATTGACCGCCAGTTTGAATGTCGTGCCGTCGTTGATGATGGCGGTCCAGACACTCAACGTCGTGCCGTCCATCCTCATCCACATCGGATACACCTTCCCGTCCCTGGCGACGATGTTGGTATAGTCTCCGAAGAAGACATCGGACCGGGGAGTAAATGACGAGTCGGTGAGTTTGAAATTGTAAAACGACTCGCCGCCGTCGGCCGATTTCGCGACATACACATCCGTCGCGTCTCCAATCGTGTTTCGCCGGTCATAGAAAATGACATAGATGTTTCCGTTGCTCTGATCGACCGTCATCCAGGAAAAGAATTGCTGGGCCGCTGCTGTATCGTCATTCACTTTCTTCACCGTCCCCCACGATTGTCCGCCGTCTGTGGACCTGATGAAAAAAATATCCGTATTATCTACTCCATTCCTCTGGTCCGACCACTGAACGTAAACGTTTCCCCTGAACGGAGAATTACCGGCATCACAGGAAGTGACGGGCATTCCGTTCGTACGGTAGATACCGGAAATATTAAAGTCCCATCCGCCTGGCTGTGTCGTGACAAAAACATCCGGGCCAAATGTCTGTCCGCCATCGGTCGACTTATCGAACATGATCCCCAGAGGGCCGGCCCAGCTGAGATACACTTCCCCGCCGGGTCCGACTGCGGGGACCGCACCCTCAACTGTGCTGTCGCTGTCGACACAGTTCCCCGCTGCATCGCTTACTCTCACGGCAGCCGACCACGTCTGACCATGGTCGGTGCTTCGGGAAAAAAGAATTCTTGAGCTGTCTGCGGGATTCGTACTGCCGTAGGAATCGAACTGCGTCCAGGCCGCATAGATGTTATTCCTGAACGGCGATCCCGTCATGTCTGCGGCAAACCAATCCTTGTCCTGCTGGTGGCGCGGGGGGTTGAATCCGATTGCGGCACCCGCATTCCACGATTGGCCGCCATCGGTTGAACTCTGGACGACGATCCTGTCAATCCAGTATCCCGGCGACGGGGGATTCGAGAGATGGCCGTAGTAAGCGTTTCCGAGCGCGTCGAAAATCACGCATGGATCACCCCACACACCAAAAGTGGAAGACAAACGATTTTCCGACCAGGTGAAACCACCGTCGGAAGAAGTGTAGTAGAAACTGATGTTCGCCCCGGCAACGAGGTTCAAGGGATTGATAGGATTCACGGCGATCGAGACTTCCTCGGGCTCGATCGAAGTATAGAGTTTGTTTATCTTGACGTAGGAAAACTGTGCCGCGGCCGGAGTGAATATGCCGAGGCATAGCAGAAAAATTGTTGTAGGGAATGCCGGCGATTTCATAACCTTTTGAGGTCAAACAGCAATGTCCGACCGATTGCCGTCAGACAGAAATGTCTGACCACCATTAACCGACGTTGCGGAAAGTCGCTTCCCATGAAGTCGCCTGGCCGTCGACGAGCATGCGGCCGATTTCCGCCGACCCGGCCGTGGCGCCGGTGATGTTGATAAACTGAACCTTGAGCGGCAGGTGGCGCGGAAACTCCACGTACATAAGTTTGGGCATGTACTTCTGGTTAAAATCCTCACGCTTGAACTTCATGCTCCACGTCTTGTTGTCAAGCGGTTCAAAGGAGAGCGTCACCCGGCCCCATCGGGTGGGTGTATACTCTATCCGAAGATGTTTTTTCGCGATCAAATCTTCCTCGACGATGCCATCAATAAGCCGCAGTCTCTCATCTACTTCCATAATCAAGGAATGGCGAAGGAACCGAACACATTCCGCGCTTGCCCAGTTGTGGGGCATATCGCCGATATATTTGTCGAGATGCGATGCAAGCAATGATTGTTCCTCCCGCCAGGCAAAGAGGGGCGATGCATGGTTCAGAAATCCGGCAAATGTTTTCCGCGCGAGCTCGGGCATTTTTGCCCACAGGTAGACCTGGGCGACCATAGGCGCGTTGTACGGCCAGACTGCGTCGTGGGCGAGCCATCCGGTTTCCGCGGGAATATCTTCCTGCGTCACAGCTTTCATGAGCTGGATATGTCCGGAAATGACCGGATCGTCTTTCTGCAAAATTATCCCGGGGTAGATCGCGTGGGAGAGATATAGTTGCGCTGCCTGCGGCTGCGGGCGTTTTTGCGGGTCTGGGTCCGACCAGGCCGGATCCTCCTTCATCAGCATCGGGAGATACTTGAATCCCTTGGGATGGTCACGCATTTCCACTTTGGAAGCGTTGGTGAACAAGACCAGCAAATCCCGGTAGAGGTCTCTGACTTCCTCCCGCCGGGGCAGGCCGACTCTCTGCGCGACGCTCACCAGCTCTTTCAACGCGATGATGGCCCAGATCGTATTTGTAAATTCTGAACGGATTCCACCGATACCGCTGTCGCCAAAACCGCGCGGGAGTAGTCCGTATTTTCCGTTCGAGGTGCCGTCGTTGACGGCTTTGTGCCGGAGGTCTCTCAGGAACATGACCGCTTTGTGCGCGTCGGTCCAATTGTCTTTGAGGAAGTCCCAGTTCTGGGCGAGGTCGGCCTGGCGTGCCAGGGAGTAGAGTGCGGCGGCTGTATCCTTCCAGTGATGGGTTCCCGCGCCGGCAAAAAACGCGCCATCGGCATTCTGGAGATCCCACATCGCCTCAAGTCCCTCCTGGGCTTCCTTGTCATACCCCATGTACCGTGCGGCCTCCAGTATGAAGGTCCCATCGATGAACCATAAACCGCGATAGACCGTCGGCCCGACCTGAAACAGCTTCTTCCCATTCTTTATTTCCCGCGACTGCAGAATGTTCCTGGCGCATGCAGTCAGGAACGCCTGATGTTCGGCCTTCACCTGCCAATTCACGTTCCCGTCGAACGGTTTCCACGCCTGCCAGAATGCACGCGACTCGGCCATCAACTGCTTCGGTTCGAGCAGTCCATCCTTGACCTTATCGATTGTTTGACCTTCCTGCGGGAAGCGTGCGAAAAACACCAGCTGCCCGGCCCCGGATTTGAGCGCGCATGTCCGTCCATCGGAAGTTTGTTCGATGTCGACCGGAGAATCGACGACCATGAACAATGAATGTTTGTCTCCTTCGAGAGATACGGCGCCGACCTGCTTTGCCGGGAAGCGGGAATCATCCTCATTCTTTGATTTGAATTCACTCTTCGAGCCTATCACAATGAGCGGCGAGATCGAATGTCCGGAATTTCCCTTCGGCAAGAATTCCACAAGAAGGTTATCGACGCGTCCCTCCTCTTTCCGATTCGTCGCGAATGACGTGAGCAGCACGTCCGCATCGGCAAAGTGAAGTTTCGTCGTGATGATGGGAATCCCGGGCGCTTCGAGCTTCTGTTCAGCGTACTGTCCCTTCACTTCATCCTTCAGACCGACCCACACGCGATGGGCGAATGCATCGAGCTCGGCCTCCAGGCCGGGATGGCCATACAGCAGCTCGCCGTTTTTGCCGACGAGGCTCTTGTACGGGTCGTCCGGGAAGCAATATGTCGACTGCCAGAATGACGGAGCGTATTGGAAATCAATCGGGAATTCACCATTGATCTTGCTTTCGGCCTGAGGAAGAAACTCACTTCCTTCATCATCGAGTACCTGTCCGGCATGGCCGATATACTTTCCAAAAGCGATCAGGGATCCGGCGATACCAACCTCCTTGAGAAATTTTCTGCGATTCTTCTTTTCCATCTCTACGACTCGTTCCGTGTTGTGATTACATCATACTAATGAATTAACACATATTTTGCAAGCAGAATGTCCGGACGGTAGTGTCTCGATTTGAATCGTGTTGTCTGAATAAAACCCCTCTCCGTCTCTCCCCTATCAGGGGAGGGTGCAAAACCATCCCCCACGATAGCTCAACGAAGTTCTACCGGATTTCAGTTGTCTTTTTTATCCTTCTGCTGCAATCGCTGTTGCATCATCTCCCGCATTTGTTCCATCGTCTTATTGAGATCCATGTTGAGAGTCTGTTTCTTGTAATCTTCCGGAAATTCAAACACCGGGTCGCCGATTTTCTTTAGTTCGATCTTCGTGACTTCCTGGGTGGATTTCACTTTCCCGTCCTTCGTCGTGACGGCCTTCAGCGGGAAGAGATCCTTACCCATGAAATCGTCATGCCAATCCGACGTGCTTTTTCGCATTCTCATTTTCCGTATTTCGCCGAATGAGTTTGAGAAACCCTTGTACACGTCTCCGAGCTTCGAGGTGCACCAGACGCTCGTTTCACCGTCTTCGCCCGCAACGACCCATTCATCACAGGAATAGCCGAGGAGTGTCATTGTCTTTCCCGTTTTCCGGATATTCGGTTTCGGGAGGCTGTCTGCCTGCTTCATCGAATCTTGTTGCCGAGTAGCTTCGAGGGATCTCTCGAATACCACCTTGCGCTGGTCATCTACGATCCACATAAGTTTCTTGTCGCCGCGCACGATGATTCTGCCGGCATGCATCGGCCCGACCTCGTTGTTGACCCTTACAGACATTAGCTCGTTCCTGATGAGCATCGAGACATTGGTTTCCCGCGACGGTATTTCCTCGTTGCTCGTGATCTTCATATCGATCTCGCCCTCAAACTGGGCGAGGACGATCGACCACGGACACAACAGTAGCATACACAGCAATTTGATGTATCTCATACGTAAATTCTCCTTAGTAGAAATAATATGGATTCCCGCTAAAAACATGCGGGAATGACGTATTGGCTTTTGCTTATATGACTGACCAACCATCTACAACCTACCACTTCCAACCTACGTTATCAGGGCTTCGGCTGGGGAGGCGGCAACGCATAGGCCTTACACTCCGATTGAAAGTTGTTCTTCTTGTGGGTCCCGTCGCAGAATGGTTTTGTTGCGCTCAGCCCGCAACGACAGAACGAGAGCGAAGTTCGCCCGGCGAGGTCATACTTGGCTCCATCGTGGTCGTAGATCTCTATGTCTCCTTCAACCCGCAACGAGCCGTTATTCCGGACGATGATTTTTGTGGCCATACTTTTCTCCTTTTGAAATGAAGTCTAATTCTGGATGCCCGACAGAAACATTCGGGCATGACAGCCGTTCTTGATTTTTCAGAATTGTCAAACCCGAATCCTCGAACCTGAAACCTGTCACCTATAACCTATCCCCTATTACCTGCCTGTACTAACTTGACGGAATCTCCTGCAGATGGGCTTGCTGGGCAGCGGGATAATGATAGTTTTCGCGCGAGATGCCGGCCATCGCCGATTCGACAAGATGAGAAACCTCGAGTTTTGCTTCTGCGTCGATGACATCCTTTTCCCTCGCCCACGTCTCGGGTCTGCGCGGGGCAAGAAACGAGCAGCAATCGTCGAACGGCTCTTCAGAGATCTCAAACGTTCCGATGCTGCGTGCAATCGACATCGTTTCCTCTTTGTCATTACCCGAAAGCGGGCGCAGGATGGGATACGTCGCAGCTTCATCGATAATGCGAATGTTGCGTAATGTCTGCGAGGCAACCTGGCCCACCGCTTCACCCGTCACGAGCGCCTCGGCCTGCTCCTGTTTCGCGATTGCCTCGGCAATACGAAGCATCATCCGGCGGTAGAGAATGACGCGCAGGGACTCCGGGGATTTCATAACAATTTCCTGCTGGACGCCGGCGAACGGAACAAGGTACAGCCTGGAATGATACTGATAGCGGGTCAACGAGGTCACGAGCTGCTTCACCTGGTCGAGCGAGTCACTGCTCGTGTACGGGATGCTGTGGAAGTGGACGAAAATTACCGTCGCACCCCGCTTCATCATCCGCCACGAGGCCACAGGAGAATCGAAACCGGCCGAGAGCAACGAAACCACCTTGCCGCTCACGCCGACCGGCAACCCGCCAGCTCCATCAAGCTTTGAGCAATACACGTACGCGACTCCATCGACAATCTCGATATGGACGGTCTCATCAGGGTCCGACAGATTCGCTCTGACGCCGAACTTCCCGCAGAGATACTCGCCGACCTTTGCGTTGACGTCCATCGATGATATCGGAAATCTCTTGTCGGGCCTGCTCGTATGCACTTTAATAGTTTTGAATTCCCGTCCCTGAAGAAGTTCCCCGGCGGTGCGGCAGAAAACGTCGATATTCTGCTCGACCTCAACGCCGGAGCAGATATTCGCCAGTCCGAAGACAAGCCGGAGGCGTTGCGCGACCTCGTCCGGGTGGGCATCGGCACCGACCTCCAGGACAAATCGGCCGTAGCCGCCACGAACGTTGACAGCCGGCGAGAGCCCGGAAAGCGACGTACGCACGTTCCTCATCAGGACCTGCTCGAAGAACCGGCGGTTGTCGCCTTTGAGGGTAATCTCGTGATGATGGACGATGACGACGGGTTTCATATCAAAAAGATAGGATATTGTGGAGGGAAAAGCAATCCGGGGTCACGGGAAATGGGTGGTAGGTTGCAGGTGGTAAATCAACGGAAGGGACAGAACCGAAGCGGAGACAGGGTGAAACGGAGAATGGGTGATGGGTTCAGGGGAAGATTCAGAGACAGCACGTCTGCCGCCAGAGGCACATGATCGATGAGATGGCCTCCGCCTCCCGGCGAATCAGCTGCTACTGCCTGCCGCGTTCCCTGCATCCGGATAGAGTTTCTGCCTGCACTCCGGACAAATACCATGCGTGAAACTCGCCTCCGAGCGCTCTCCGATGTATTTTTCCATCGGTTCCCAGACCTGTTTGTCATTCCGGATCTTCTTGCAATTGCTGCAAATCGGAAGCAGCCCTTGCAACATGTGGACTTCCTTTTGCAGGGTCCTCTCCCTCATGGCAACTCTATCGGTCAGGACGGCGAGAAGTGCAAGCATGAAAATCTGGATGAGCACGTTGACCGTTTCCTCGAACGTCGTCCACGGCACTTTCCAGAAGATATTATAGTAGAATCGCGCGAGGGGCATGATAGCCGCGAAAACCAGCGCCCAGGAACGCCCTCTGTACCAGGCGGCGAGAAATACCGGGAGGACATAGAAGACGGGAAATTGAATGAACGGTCCGGTCAAATAATCCGCGAAGAGAACTGCGGCGGAAAAAAGCGCCCAATAGAATGGCGGAATTTTTTTGTGCTCCGGTTGCACCGTATGACTATCTTTCATAATGGATCCTCTGTCAGTCTATTCCTGGTTGGCAATGTGTGTTCATCGGATGACATCTCTTTTCGCAAGGCAGCCGTTGTAGGCTCTGTTCAACAGGCTCACAGGATGCAGAACCTCCATGGTAAGTCCGAATTTTCTTATGCCGTACTGGAGCTGTATATGACATCCCGGGTTTGCCGTAACGACAATATCGGCGTGCGTTGATTCGAGATTTTTCATTTTCCGTTCAAGTATCTGCATCGAGTCCTCGAACCGAAGTACATTATAGATACCGGCGCTCCCGCAGCACCATGTCGCTTCGGGAAGTTCGACGAATGCTATCCCCGGAATAGCTTGCAGCAGCTGCCTGGGCTGCTGACTTATTTTCTGCGTGTGGACGAGATGGCAAGCTTCGTGATACGTTACTCTCACGACACCATTCGACCGGTCCCGTCCTGCCGATTCGGGGGTGCCGGACGTTGCGATAGAACCGGGCCGCAAGAACCCGACTTCGGGCAGAAACTCCGTCACATCTTTGATTTTCCCAGCCACCGATTCCGCCCGCGAAGCGTATTTCGGATCGTCTGAAAGCAGCTTTCCGTATTCCTTGAGGAAGGCGCCGCATCCGGCCGAATCGACAACGAGCGCATCGTACCGGAGCTGATCGAGCACATCCACATTCTTCCTTGCAAGAGTTCTTGCAGTTTCGAAATCGCCGTTGTGGCCGTGGAGCGAGCCGCAGCACTGCAGACGACGCGGCATAACGACCTCGAATCCGTTTTTCGATAATACGGCGACCGCGTCACGATGGATACCGGCAAAGGCGACATTCATGATACATCCCGACAGAAAAACGACGCGTCCGCGCTTCTCACCTTGCGGAGCTACGACTTCCGGAGTGGTTTCATCAAAAAACTCCTCGTCGACAACGGGCAAGAGGAGGTGTTTCTGCCGGAGCTGGTCGGAAATCAAACCCAGGATATTCGTACGGTCAACTGCCTCTCTCAGCCCGGTCCACTGGTACAAGCGGAGGAGCCTGGCGGCGAGTTTCGTCCGGGTTTTGCTGGCGAGAACTCCCCGCAGGAAGACAGACTTGATCAGCCGCAATGCGTACGGGTCCTGTTTCTTTTCATCAATCAGCCCGCGGGTTTCCTCAACGAGCGCACCGTATTGAACTCCTGCCGGGCAGGCGGTCTGGCATGCCTGGCAATCCAGGCAGAAGTACATTTGATCGGCAAAATTCCGGGTGACGTCCATCGAGCCTTCATGGACATGCTTCATGAGTCGAATCCGTCCGCGCGGGGAAGATTGTTCCTCGAATGTCAGGTTATAGGTAGGGCAAACCGGCAGGCACAACCCGCACTTCATACAGCGGTGGAGGAGCTCATCGAGCGCCCGGATGTCGACGCGGTCGGTCATCGTCGTTTCTTTCTCAGGAATGGGAATGACATCGCCCCGGCGGCAAATCCTCCGATATGGGCCCACACAGCCACGCCGCCGGCATCCGCGCCGATTCCCAGGTCCATCACGGCGCTGAGCACCTGGAGTAATATCCAGAACCCGAGGAAGATGAAGGCCGGCAAATCAACGATCTTGAAGAAGAAAAAGATGATGGGGATGAGCGTGGCAATTTTTGCTCTGGGGAACATGAACACGTAGGCCCCCATGACGCCCGCGATCGCACCGCTGGCGCCGACCATCGGAATCTGAGAAGCAGGACTGAAGTATACCTGTGTGCCGGCAGCCACGATCCCCGCAAAGATATAAAAAAGAAGGAAAGTAAAATGTCCGAATTCGTCCTCGACATTGTCGCCGAAAATATGCAGGAAGAGCATATTGCCCAAAAGATGGAACCATCCCCCATGAAGAAACATCGAGCTGAGAAACGGCAGGAACGTTCCAACGTCGATCCTTGCCGAATGAATTTCTTCAACAAAACGCGCGGGCACAACACCGAATTCAGAAACGAACAGGCTGAGATGTTTTCCGAGCGTTACCTCAAAGAGGAACACGATGATGTTCGCGATAACGAGCGCATAGGTGATGAATGGAAACGTGCGCGTGGGGTTCGTGTCGCGGAGAGGAATCATCTGCCCGATTGCGGATTGGGGATTGAGGATTGCGGATTTGAGTATTTCGAATTGCGAATGTTCAATTTCGAATTGGGGGCTGCCTGATAGCCGTTCTATTTTCGATTTGCGATTGCCAATTTACGATTGTCAACTTGGAATCCAGAAGCCAAGAGACAGAAGGCAGAATCCGGTCGTGTAACCATTGGGCAGTATTGCGAATGTCGAATTGCCAATTTCGAATTGGGAAAATTGTAAGTTATGGGCGTTGTAGTGGCTCTCGTTCATTTCGTGGCTTGTCGAGCCTGCGGGTGAGCCATTCTGACATGTCATGTAAGCTGTCTTCGCTGATTTCATGTGCCATTGGATACTCGCGGTAGACAACGCCCGCTCTTGCTTCTTCCAGGAGGTGCCGTGCTCTCCGGGCCATCTGAACGGGAATGACCTGGTCAAGGACGCCATGCGCGACGAAGAACGATGTTCCCCCAATTGATCCCACTCAAAATTCAACTCGGCATCTTCGGGGATGTAACCACTATTCGCTACAACACCCGCGACTTCTCCGTGGTTTGTCAGCGCCATGGCATACGACATGATTGTCCCCATGCTGAATCCAAGGAAGAAGACTCTCGACGGGTCAATGGGATAACCTTTCTTAACGTCTTCGATGAACTGCGTCAACCGTCGATAACTTTCCGCAAACATTTTTGGATCCGGTCGTCCCACTTCCAGAAGATCGTACCATGTGAATCCTCCGCTCGGCTGGAAATCGAACGGCGCGCGTGCCGCCACAAGAATGCAGCGGGCATCGAGAAATTCCGCGAGTCCCAGCAGATCGTCCTCGTTCGAACCCCGCCCGTGGAGAAGGATGATCGCAGGAGACCGATCACCGGACAACTGCCTCGCTGGGAGAATCTTATGGACCAGGGTTGACGGTATGGGATTCATCTAATTGATTTTGGATTGCGGATTGTCGATTGGGGATTTGAGTATTTCGAATTGCGAATGTTCAATTTCGAATTGGTGGCGACGAGATGACTTCCGAATTTGCGAGTTGGGAGCGGGGAGGAGTCAGTTCTTATCGAGTACTTCCCTGATTTTCATGAGGAGCTTGCTCGATTCATACGGCTTCTGAACAAAATCCTGGATGCCCGCTTTCAGCATCTCACCCCGGAGCTGAGGGTCGACATAGCCGCTGGCGAAGAGGACCTTCACATGCGGATTGATTCTCTTGATCTCCAGAAACTCCTCAAAACCGCCGAGCTTTGGTAATCCCAGGTCTGTCAGGACCAACGATATTTCGTCCTTATGTTCGGCGTACATTTTCACGCCTTCCTCTCCGTCTTTTGCCGTGAAAATCTTATAGCCCCTCGCCTCACAGATAGTTTTCACCAATACCAGGAGGAGATCCTCATCCTCAACGATGAGAATAGTCTCGTTTCCACCGACAACGTCCTTCGATTCTTCTTTTGCCGTCTCAAGTGACTCATACTTTCGTGGAGAAGCGGGAAAATACAGACGAAACGTCGTCCCTTTTCCGACGGCACTCTCAACATCGATGTATCCCCGGTGACCTTTGACAACACCGTAGGCAACCGCCAGACCAAGACCGGTTCCTTTTCCCCGGACTTTCGTCGTGAAGAACGGCTCAAAGACCCTGCTCCGCGTTGTTTCGTCCATCCCTTCGCCGGTATCGGCCACACTCAGGCAAATGTACCGGTCGTCCTGGGCGTCCGAATAATGTTCCGGCAAAGTCGCCCGGTCTATTATCTCCGTTGTGAATGTGATCGACCCGCCGTGGGGCATGGCATCGCGGGAATTGAGGCATAGATTGAGCAGGGCCTGGTGTATCTGGTTATGGTCGCCGATAATGCTCGGGAGCTGGTTGCCGAGCTGCAATGAGAACGTGATGGTCTTTGGAAACGCTTCCTTCAACATAGCGGAAAGCTCGGTGACCAGCTCATTGAGGTTGAGAGATTCCAGCATTACGTCCGTCTTTCTTGCGAATGTGAGAAGCTGCCGGACAAGGGTCGCGCCCCGTTGCACTGCCTTCTCAATGGTTTCGAGACACTGGGACTCTTTTCCAGGGTCAACTTTTCCCTGCTGGAGGACGGAAGTATACGCGAGGATGATTCCAAGAACATTATTGAAATCGTGCGCAATGCCGCCTGCAAGAGTACCGATCCCTTCCATTTTCTGAGCTTGCCGGAGTTGGTCTTCCAATTTTCTCCGCTCCGAGATGTCAATGTACATCCCATAGATACCCACGCGCTCGTTTTCGATGACAATGGGATACCCGGCAATGCTGACACCGACGAGGACGCCGTCTTTCCGCATTCTGACCGTTTCCTTCTGGACAACGTCCCCCCGCTGCGATCTGAGGGATAGGTTTTCTCCCTCGCTTCGCAGGGCCTCGGGCACGATAAGATCGTCGATATTTATACCTCTTAATTCTTCCACAGGGTAGTGAAACATTTGCTCAAATGCTCTGTTAGCATTGAGTATTTCATTGTTCTTACCGAGAAGGACAATCCCCGCCGGTGAGCTCTCGAAAAGCTGTTGGAAGTACGATGTTTGCAGCTCCAGCGCCCGCTGGACACGTTTGCGTTCCGTGATATCGCGGACAACGACCTGCACGGCAGGTTCTCCCTGGAATGTGAACGGAATCGCCGCGACTTCGACATCGACGGGCGTGCCGTCGAGCCGCACGAATTTTTCCTCAAGCAGCGGCCCTTCCTTGTGTTCCTCCGTCATTTGCCGGACTCTCTCTTCGACAACCTGCCAATAGTCCGGATGGACAATTTCCTGCAGTGGTTTGCCTATCACCTGGTCGAGGGTGTTTGCCCCCAATAACCGCATTGTTGCCGAATTCGCGAACACGACCTTTCCATTGCAGTGAACCGCGATTGCATCGGGCGACATCTCGATAAGGCGCCGGTAGCGTTCTTCACTCTCCCGGATTTTCTCCTCCGCCCACTTGCGGTCGATTGCGCGGGCCACCTCCGAAGAGATAAACTCCAGAATGTGCTTCTCGGGCTCCCCGTACGCACCCGGGTCGGAGTAATGCTGCACCACAATGACACCGATCGTCTTCTGCTCGACGGCCAGAGCAACACCAAGCCAGATAGAGGACGGTGCGCCGATAAGCTCGGCGTCCCCGCGGCGTGCCAGTTCTTCAAAGAGCTTTGTATCGCACAGCAGCGAATTGCCCGTCCGCAGAACATAGGCGGTGAGCCCCTTGCCGACATTCCCCGCCGGCGGCGTAATATCCACTTCATCGACGAAGTACGGAAAAGTGAGAACCTCCGTCTTGTCATCATAGAGTGCGATGTAGAAATTCTGCGCGGGCATCACTCCGCCGATAATCCGGTGTACGGCCCTGAACAGGTCGTCGAGCAATGCGGAGCTCGCGACAGCCGCAGAGATCCGGTAGACCGCGTCCTGCAATTGCTCCGTGCGTTTCCTCTCGCTGATGTCGGAGGACACGCCCAGTATTTGATTCGCAACGCCGTCGTTCCCGATGATCGGAATCTTCACCGTTTGCAGCCAGCGCATTTTGCCGGTTGAGTCAGTGAGCTTCTCTTCCGGTATAAACTTCATCCGGTGAGAGTCCATGACTTCAATGTCCATTCTCCTGAAGAACTCGACCTCTTCGAGATTGGAGTTGAAATCGGCGTCGGTTTTGCCGATAAGGTATTCGACGGTCGTGCCGTACGCGTCCGCTACAGCCTGATTGACCAGGGTGAACCTGCCTTCCCTGTCCTTGGCGAAGACAAAGCCCGGGTTGAGGTCAATCACTTTTCTCAGAAACTCCTGCTGGCCTTTCAATATCTCCTCCGCCCTCTTGCGGTCGGATATGTCGCGGAGCGCCGTCATGCGCAATACACTGTCCTGGGATTTTATCGCCTTCGCACGGACTTCGACGGGAAAAGCAAAGCCATCTTTGCGGAGCGCGATGTGCTCGTAGGGGTCCTCCGACCCCGACTGCATGTGCTTCGTGACAAGGTCAAGCGATTCCGGCGCGACAAAATCCACGACGCTTTTCCCGATCATCTCCTGTGCCGAGTATCCGAGCATCTCGGCCATCCGATTATTGATATCGGAGATCACGCCGTTCTCGGTGAGGACAATCCCTTCGAAGGACGCTTCCGACAGACTGCGGAACCGTCTTTCGCTTTGCCGGAGTGATTCCTCCGCCCGGATCCGCTCATGGATTTCCGCCGTCAAGGTTATCGTTCTCTCCCTGACATTCTGCTCCAGATTTTCATTCAGTTCTTTGAGGGCGGAAATGTAGTTCGTCACTACGACGAAAATACCCAGGAGCATCAACGCATTCCAGTACGGGATCAAGCCATTTGCATAATGAGATCCCATCGCAAAATCAGCGATGAGCTTTGTGACAGCCCCCAGAATGGAAATCAGGAGACCCTCACGCTTGCCGGCAAAACGCGCAACCAGATAAATTGGGAGAAAATAGAGGAATGAAAATGAAATATCCGGGCCCGTCAGGTAATCTGCAAATCCCAGAAAGACAAGTAAGGCGATACCGATCATGGTCAGCGGGAACTTCCGCTGCCTGCTAAAATATTCTTTCAGACTGGTCATACTACATCCATGCAACGTCCTCGAACTTCATGATCTGTTCTCTCTGCCTGGGCAGCGGGCCTTCGCACCGTGAATTCATGTCGAAGATTTTGCCGGGATTCAGAATATTATTCGGGTCCATCATCTGCTTTAAGGTTTTCATCATACCGACCGACGCGCTTCCGACCATCTTTTCCAGCAGGCGTTTTTTGTACAGGCCGACCCCGTGTTCGCCGGTGATCGTTCCGCCAAGCTCAATCGCGGCTTCCTCCACCTCGAAAATAGTCTTCTCTGCCCGTCCGAATGCTTCGTTATCGCGTTCGTCCGTCAAATAGTTCGGATGAAGATTGCCGTCGCCAGCGTGACCAAACGTACCGATGCGAACATCGTGCTTCCGGGCAATTGACTTTATCCGGTCGATGAGTCGGGCGAGGTCGGAGCGGGGAACGGCGACATCTTCCATAATGGTCGTTGGCGTCACCCGTGCGAGGGAGGTGAGCGCTGAGCGTCGGGCTGCCTTCAGTTTCACCGACTCGCTCTCGTTCTGAGAAACTTTGACTGCGGTGGCATGATATTTCCTGCAAATCTCCTCGACGAGGCGCGCATCCTCCTCAACAACCGAGGACCGCCCGTCGACTTCGATGAGAAGCAGTGCCTCGGCATCGGTGGGAAGGCCAAGATGAGCGTACTCCTCAACGCAGCGAATGGTCATGTTATCAAGAAACTCCAGCATGGCCGGAGTAATTCTCGCGGCGATGACGGCAGAGACCGTTCTTGCCGCATCTTCCATGGATGTGTAAAAGGCGAGCATGGTCTTGGAGGTTTCCGGTTTGGGGATGAGGCGGAGAAGAATTTTTGTGAAGATCCCGAGAGTCCCTTCGGAGCCCGTCAGCACGTCCTTTAAATTATAGCCTGCAACATCCTTGACCGATTTCCCGCCGGTGCGGAGTATCTCGCCGGTCGGCAACACTACCTCCATTCCCAGGACATAATTCTTTGTGACGCCATACTTCAGACCCCTCAAGCCGCCCGCATTCTCAGCGACATTTCCGGCAATCGTGGAAATGCTCGAGCTTCCGGGGTCGGGCGGATACAGCAAACCGAGCTTTTCGACAGCCTCATGGAGATGTGCCGTTATTACGCCCGGCTCGACACTTGCCGTGAGATTTTCCGGGTCTATTTCGAGAATCCGATTCCAGTGGTTGGTTAGCAGGACGATGGAATTCTCCAGAGGGATGACGCCGCCGCTGAGTCCCGTGCCCGACCCTCGCGGCACAACGGAAAAACCTTCTTCGTTCGCGAGCCTGACGATCCGGGAAATTTGTTCAGCAGTCGAGGGCCGGACGGCCGCGATGGGTATCTGCGGTTTCAATGCAGCCGCATCGTATGAGTACGAAATGCGCGCCTCCGGAGAATCGAGCAGGTTCTCCGGACCAACTATTTCCTTGAGCTTCTTTAACGTCTGCGAGCTGGCCATTGATTCAATTCAACGTACGGAATTCAGGAATGAAAATCAATGGGATGGCGCACGTTCCGGCGTGATGAGCGGTGCGCACTGTTACAATCAATCACTTGTTCTTCCCACTGCGGCGGCAACAGCCCTCACCTGCAACATGAGTTGTTCAAACATCGCCGGTGTTAGCGACTGCTCGCCGTCCGAAAGAGCCTGGGAAGGATCGGGATGAACTTCCAGGATCAACCCATCGGCGCCGGCGGCAACTGCGGCACGGCTCATCGGGATGATCAGATCTTGTCTGCCCGTCCCGTGGCTTGGGTCGACAATGATGGGAAGATGCGAGAGCTGTTTGATCGCCGGGACAACGTTAAGGTCCAGGGTATTGCGGGTATATTCGACGAACGTGCGAATGCCCCGCTCACACAGGATGACATTATGATTGCCGCCCGCGAGAATGTATTCGGCACTCATCAGGAATTCGTTGAGCGTCGCGGAGAAATTCCGTTTCAGCAGGACGGGTTTTCCGACCTGTGAGATTTTCTTCAGGAGCTTCGTGTTCTGCATGTTGCGCGCACCTACCTGCAGACAGTCCGCATATTCGGAGACAAGTTCCACCTCTCCCGATTCCATCACCTCCGTCACGATCCCCAATCCCGTTTGCTCACGCGCCTTCGCCAGCAATTTCAAACCATCTTCTCCCAAACCCTGGAACGCATACGGACTGGTTCTAGGTTTGTACGCTCCGCCCCGCAGCAAAGATGCGCCCGCCGATCTCACTGCGAGAGCGCTCGCGAGCAGTTGCTCTTCACTTTCGACGGAACATGGACCGGCAATCACTACAATATTCCTTCCGCCTATCTTTACCCCCGCCACATCGATGACACTGTCCTCCGGAGTGAAATCCCGGCTGACGAGCTTGTACGGCCGAAGAACGGGGATGACATTCTCGACACAGGGGAGAAGAGAGAAATGTTCCTTTTTAAAGAGACGTTCGTCTCCGATGATGCCGATGATCGTGCGCTGCACCCCCCTGGAAAGATGCGGCTTCAGTCCGAGTTCCTCGACGCGCTGAATGACGCGCTGCACGTCATCTTCAGTCGCGCTCGATTTCATCACAACTATCATACAGATTCCTTTCGACTTTGCAGCTTGCCTCACCGACCGGCGGCAACTCGGTTTTGATACATATAAAAACCCCGCTGATCACTCGGCGGGGTTCATTGCAGTATTACAACGAAACTCATCTTGATGCAGGACAATCGTCCGCCGAAAAAGCGCTTCGCCTGGAGCGATATAATAAATGTCCTGCAATCGGTTGCAAAGTATACGAAAGCTTTTGGGGAAAGTCAAGATTCAGCGGTCTAGGCTTGTAGGATACTGAACGTTCTCAATGCAGAGAAAAAGTTATTACGGTCTGAATATCGGAATCTTTTCCACTGTTCATTTGTTGAATATATCGGAGAAATTGGTTATAATTACGTGCGAAGATTGTGCAGTAGTTCTTACCCTATAGAAGCGCACATTTCCGGGTTTTGCCTTAATCAACTTTTGTGTATTTTCTCTACATTTTGAAAGGAATAGTATAATGATGAGGACCTCGAGGCTATCATTTGTTGTTGTTGTATTATTCAACACTCTCCTGGCACAGGCATTTGCAGGGAATATTACGGGAAAGGTCTTCTTCAAAGGGACTGTTCCCGCATTACCCAAAATCAAGATGAATGCCGATGCAAAATGCTCAAAGGCCCACGAAGGAAAGGATGTTGCGTCCGAGCAGGTGGTGGTCAACCCGGACAAGAGTCTTCGTTGGGTGTTTGTTTACGTGAAAAAGGGACTGGAAGGGAAAAAATTCCCGACGCCTGCGCAGAAGGTAACGATTGAGCAAAAGGGCTGTATGTACAATCCTCACGTGTTCGGCATCATGACCAACCAGGAACTTGAGATCGTCAACAGCGACCCGACACTTCACAACATTCACGCGATGCCCAAGAACAGCTCGCAATTTAACATCGGGCAGCCGAAGCAGGGGATGAAGACGGTGAAGAAATTTGACAAGGCAGAAGTCATGGTAAAAGTGAAGTGTGACGTCCACAACTGGATGGCTTCATGGATCGGCGTTCTCGACCATCCGTTTTACGCAGTCACCGATCAAAAAGGAAATTTCGAGATAAAGGGCCTCCCTGCCGGAGATTACGTGATCGAAGCATGGCATGAGAAATACGGAACGCAGACGATGAACGTGTCCGTTGGCGCGTCCGATACGAAAACTGCAGAATTTACGTTCGAAGCGAAGTAGCTGGACTCCGCCGCTCCGATCGTTTGAGCGACGGATATAACCCATCAAAAGCACGTTTGTTCTATACATATAGGCTGAGAAGAGCGTTATGAGTACGGATTCACATAACGAAACTCAAGCTACCGGCGCTGCGGGACACCACCGGGAGTTGAGTTTCTGGCGGAAGTACATGTTTTCCACCGACCATAAGGTTATTGGAATCCAGTACACTCTCACTTCTCTGCTCTTCCTGTTGTTCGGGTTCACACTCATTATGATGATGCGGTGGCAGCTTGCCAACCCCGGTGAACCGTTCCCAACCCTCTACTTCATCGTCCCCCTCGTCGCCATCGGGATCATCGTCATCGTCATCTCCCGCTTCAAGCCGTCCGCCGGCACAGTCATCGGGCTGCTCCTGCTCGGCATTGCCGCGATCGTATATTATTTCGCCTCCGGTGAAGAGAGGATGCCCGATGGCGTCATGCTTCCCGAATTCTACAACCAGCTCGGCGCCATGCACGGAACGATCATGGTGTTTCTCGGGATCGTGCCGCTGGCAGTCGGAGGATTTGGCAACTACGTAATGCCGCTGCAGATCGGCGCGGTTGACATGGCGTTCCCGAAGATCAACATGATGAGTTACTGGGTGTATTTTCTGGGCGGCTTAACGATGCTGCTGAGTTTCTTCCTGCCGGGCGGCGCCGCAAATTCGGGCTGGACGTCGTACGCTCCCCTCTCGGTGCTCGCGACAACCGGCCAGACGGTCTGGCTCATCGGCATGGTTTTCTTGATCACATCCTCCCTCCTCGGGTCGGTCAACTTCATCACAACCATCGTCCAGCTCCGGACGAAGGGTCTGTCGTTCTTCCGACTGCCGTTCTTTGTCTGGGCACAGTTTGTAACGTCGTTCCTCCTGCTCCTTGCGTTCCCTCCGCTTGAGGCGGCGGGGATACTGCAATTGATGGACAGGGTTGCGGGAACCAGCTTTTTCATGCCGGCCGGATTGATCGTCAGCGGACAGGTGCAATCGTATGCGGGCGGGGGAAGCCCGTTGCTCTGGCAGCACCTCTTCTGGTTTCTCGCGCACCCGGAGGTCTACGTTCTCATTCTTCCGGCCATGGGCATTGTCGCAGAAGTCATTGCCAACAACACGCGGAAGCCGCTCTGGGGATACAAAACGATGGTCTATGCCGTCCTTTTTGTCGGCTTTATGTCGTTCATCGTCTGGGCGCACCACATGTACATCACGGGGATGGGAACGGCCATCAGCGCTTTTTTCCAGACTACGACCATGATTATTTCAATCCCTTCCGCCATCGTTTTGTCGTGCCTGATCATGTCCCTGTACGGCGGCTCTATCCGGTTTAACACCCCGATGCTGTTCGCACTGGCCTTTCTTCCGATGTTCGGGATCGGGGGGCTCACAGGCCTGCCTCTCGGGCTCGCAACTTCGGACATTGCGCTGCACGACACGTACTATGTGATCGGGCATTTTCATTACGTCGTCGCGCCTGGAACCATTTTCGCCATGTTCGCCGGCATTTATTTCTGGTATCCAAAGATCACGGGAAGGCGCATGAACGAAACGCTCGGAAAGATTCATTTTATAGGTTCGTTCATTTGCATGAACTTCATTTTCTTCCCCATGCTGATCCAGGGTCTGGCCGGAGTTTCCCGGCGCCTCTATGACGGTGGCCAGCAGTACGCTCATGCCCAGGGCGTGCTGTACCTGAATCAGGTCATGTCCGTGGCTGCCTGGGTGATGGCGCTCTTCCAGCTGGTCTTCATCTTCAACCTCTTCTGGAGCTCCCGCAAAGGCGTGCACGTCAATGCAAACCCGTGGGAAGCAACGACTCTCGATTGGGCGGCAACGCCGACGCCGCCGGTGCCCCACGGCAATTTCGAAACGATCCCCGAAGTATATCGCGGACCGTATGAATACAGCGTACCGGACCGGCCAAGAGACTTTACACCTCAAAACGAATTACCGGAGGCCTGACGACTCATGCAAATTCCTTACACAGCTACAGCGCGCCCCGACACCGGCGTTTACAACGCAAAGGTGGGGATATGGTTATTTCTCGCATCCGAAGTCATGCTTTTCGGAGCCCTCTTCACGTCGTACATACTGCTCAGGATCGGCGCGCCGACGTGGCCGCGCGGATATGAAGAGTTGAATATCCCGCTTGCGACATTGAACACGGCCGTACTCATCACTTCAAGCGTCACGATGGTGATGTCGTGGGCTTCGCTCATGATGAAGAACCTTCAGCGATATAAAATGTTCATGGGCCTGACGATCCTGTGCGGGTTCATTTTCCTCGTCGTGAAGGGGTTCGAGTATGCTCACAAATTTGAGGCCGGCCATTTCCCGAGCACAAGCAATTTCTTCGCAGTGTACTTCACGATGACGGGACTGCACGGACTTCACGTCGTCGGCGGAATAATTCTGAACATCTATTTGTGGGGACGCGGAAGCAGGATGTGGGCAACCGACCCCCAGCGGTTTACCAACCGTGTGGAAGTTGCCGGTTTGTACTGGCACTTTGTCGACCTCGTCTGGATATTCCTCTTCCCTGCACTCTATCTATTATAACAACGGAGTTCCCATGGAATCGGCAAACCCTGAAGATATCAAGAAACACGTTCGCGTGTACATCATGGTGTTCGTGGCGCTCATGGCGTTGACCATGATAACAGTCGCCGTGTCATACCTTCGCCTCAATATTGTTGCCGCCGTCATTGTGGCGTTATTCATTGCCGGCATCAAAGGCTCGCTCGTAGCAAGCTACTTCATGCATCTTATTTCGGAAAAGAAGTTGATCTACGCAACGCTCATCATTACCGCGGTTTTCTTCGCCGCCCTCATGGCGTTGCCCTTGTTCGCACATTCAGACCCAATCACATACCACAATGTCCCTTAAAACATTTCACATATTCTTTATTGTCGTCTCGGTTCTCTTCCTGTTCGGTTTCGGAGCCTGGAATGTTACGATGTACCAATCGGGGGGGAATGTCACCATGGTTGCGTTCGCGGGTATTTCGTTTCTTGCGGGCATAGGTCTGGTTCTTTACGGAATCCGATTCCTGCGAAAGTTGAAGAAGGTGAGTTTCCTATGATGAAGTGGAGATTTTTGATCCTTCTGCTGCTCGCGATCGCCGGCCACTCCCTCGTCGAGGCCTGTCCACTGTGTTACGGAGACACCGGGACCTCCGGTGTGAGCGGGATGAACCAGGCGATTTTGTTTTTGCTCGGCACGACCGGCGTGGTTTTCAGCGGTATCACGACCTTCTTTCTTTTCATGTGGAAGAGGATACGCAACCAGAGAATGGATCTTCGCGGCCCGGGCGCCGATGACAGCCGCATTCTTCAAGACCATGATGAACAAGGAGTTCCTGAATGGAAAAATACTTAGGATTGCCGCCCCTTGCGTCGGCGCAGGGCGGCGAGATCGACCACTCTATCGTTGTAATTCACTGGCTCATGCTGGCGCTGTTTGCCGGCTGGATCATTTTTTATATTATCACTCTCGTCCGCTTTCGGGCATCGAAGAATCCCCGCGCGAACTATCGCGGGGCGAAATCCAAGTTTGCCCTCTATCTCACGGGTGCAGTTGCCGTTTTTGAGCTCACGACACTTTTTGGCATCGACGCGCCGATCTGGGCGCGGCGCGTGAACGAGTTCCCCCTTGAGAAGGATGCCATTGTTGTGCGTATCGTGGCCGAACAATTTGCGTGGAATATCCATTACCCCGGACCCGACGGAAAATTTGGAAAAGCCTCGATCAATCTCGTCGACCAGGACAACCCGCTCGGCCTGGACCGGAACGACCCGGACGCAAAAGACGACATTACGACGATCAATCAATTGTGCCTTCCCGTCAACAAGCCCGTGATCATCCACCTCACTTCGAAGGACGTGATTCACTGCTTCAACCTGCCGACCATGCGCGTCAAGCAGGACGTGGTCCCCGGAATGGACATCCCCGTCTGGTTCACTCCGACGAAAACCACAGCCCAGGTGCGCGAGGAGCTCCGCAAGCCCTATTCGATATCGAAATTGATGGAGAGCACGACCAGGATTGTCCTTCCCACGGTTGGCGATATCGTGATCTCAAAGGGAGGAGATTTCACAAAATATATCGTCATGAAAGACTGTGCCGACAGCTCGGGAGCAAGTCTGGTGACGAAGGGAAGTGCGCTCGATAAGGACAACGCCGGCAAACTTGTGGATGCGGGGATAACAACGGTGACCGCGCGCATGGCTGCGAATCTCGATAAGTATGTGTCGGCGAGCGAATACAAAGATCCAAAGGACACGACGGGAGGAATACTCGTCGGCAAAGGTGATCCGTTGAATGAAGACGCGGTTACCAAATTGACTGATTCAGGAGTAAAGACGGTTACCGCGCGGCCGCTTGCGGGTATCGACAACTATGTGGCAATGGAAACGTACAACGACAAATCCGGCGCCGCGATTGTCAACAAAGGAGACCCGATGTCGGACCAGGTCATCTGCAAACTCGCCGACGCGGATGTCCGGGAAATCCTCATCGCTCCCGCGACGCCTACCGAGATCGCCTGCGCACAGCTCTGCGGGCTCGGTCATTTCAGAATGCGGGGCTACATCAATGTCGTTACACAGGAAGAATTTGATAAGTGGGTGGCAGACCAGGAAGCCGCGCTCGCTCCCCCGCCATCCTCAGCCGATTCGACTGCGAGCATGGCCGAGAGGGGAACCCATTGACGAACTATAAGAACATGCACCGGTTCGCAGTCCTCACAGCGATCTGCACATTTCTTCTCATCGTTGCGGGAGGTCTGGTGACAAGCACGCAATCAGGGTTGTCGGTGCCGGATTGGCCCACGACGTACGGACATTTCATGTTTGCTTTTCCCCTTGACCAGATGGTCGGAGGGATTTTCTTTGAGCACAGCCACCGGATGATTGCATCCTTTGTGGGATTCTTGACGATTCTTCTGACAATCTGGCTGTGGAAACGCGAGCAACGGCGCTGGGTCAGAAACCTGGGTTTCGTTGCCCTAGGGAGCGTCGTTGCGCAGGGACTACTGGGCGGGTTGACAGTCCTCCTGCTGCTTCCGGCGGCGGTATCCGTGGCACATGCCGCTCTCGCACAATCTTTTTTTGTCATTGTTTCGTCAATCGCCGTATTCACGTCCGACTCGTGGCGCCTCACGAACGATGCCGCACTCGGACCCGAGCGGAATTCCCCTCCGGTCACTCTGCTTGCGGGGCTCACCTTCGGAACTGTTTTCATCCAGCTTCTCTTTGGCGCGTTGATGCGCCATACGGATGCGGGGCTCGCCGTGCCTGATTTTCCGTTGGCGTACGGCCAGATTTTCCCATCCCTGAGTCAGGAATCAATTGCACAATACAACCAGCAGCTTGTGCAATCAGGAATCCGGCTCGGGGGTGATGAACCGATAACGTCGGGTCAGATCGTCGTTCACATGGCGCATCGCGCCTGGGCGGTCGTCGTCATCATGATGGTTCTCTGGACGGCGTTCCGCTTGACGAAGCTCCGTTCGATCGACAAACGTTTCGGGCAATTCGCGTACCTCCTGCTCGGGCTCATTGTTGTGCAGGCAACACTCGGGGCATTCACGGTTCTCAGCCGTAAGGCGGTTGACATTACGACGGCACATGTCGCGACCGGAGCGCTTTTGCTCGTCAGCAGCGCTCTCCTGACGCTGCATTCGGTCAAACTCTTTGGGCTCCGGTCCCGCAGACCAGCGCCGGCGATTGTACCACGCGAGGTCACGGCATGAACGCAGAAGTCAAAGTTCTCTCTCCCGGCGTGGTTCACTCACGGTCACGAACACGCGATTACATCGAGTTGATGAAGCCGGAACTTACGTCTCTTTCGGTTTTGACAACGCTCTGCGGCTTTTATCTGGCGACCACGGGGTCTTTCGATATCTGGCTCTTTATTCATACGGCATTCGGGACTGCACTCGTCGGCGGCGGCGCGGGTACGTTAAACCAGTTCATTGAACGCGAGTACGACGCGCTGATGAAACGCACAGAGCGGCGGCCGCTTCCAGCCGGCCGGATGCTTCCGGCAGAGGCTTTGCTCTTCGGGAGTCTGATTTCCGTTATCGGCATTCTGGAGTTAACCCTTTTCGTCAATCCGCTCACCGGCTTTCTTGCCACATTGACGTCGATTACGTACCTGTTCCTGTACACGCCGCTCAAACGAATAACTCCTCTCTCGACGGTCATCGGCGGGATTCCCGGCGCCATCCCACCCATGATGGGCTGGACGGCTGTTCGCGGCACGATTTCTCTCGAAGCATGGATTCTCTTCGCGATTCTTTTCTGCTGGCAAATGCCACATTTCTTTTCACTCGCGTGGATGTACCGAAAAGATTACGCGCGGGCCGGTTTCAAAATGCTCACCGTAATTGACGAAGACGGGACAAGGACCGGCAGACAGATTCTTGTCTATTGCATCGCGCTCATACCCGCAACGCTGACAACGACCATCCTTGGCTTTACCGGGATGTTGTATTTTGTCAGCGCTGCAGTCTTTGGAGTAGTATTTCTGATTTTTGCGATTTTCTTTACGAAATACTCCGGGACGCTGAACACCGGCGCGATCGCGAAGGTCAATTATTATTCACGCCGTGTATTTTTCGCTTCCCTGCTCTATCTGCCCGCGTTGTTGATTCTCATGTCAGTGGACAAGATATAGGTGCATTGGCACCGACCGGCCTCCGCACCGGATTCGCCTTTTAAGTCACTCAGTTGTATATTGTCACATATGATGCCTGCCGTTCAGGTCAACCAGCTCACTCATACTTATCCAGCCGTCCGCCGGCAAAGGGAGCCCCGCATCGCGCTCAGCAATATCAGCTTCAATATCGCACGGGGCGAGATTTTCGGACTGCTTGGTCCGAACGGAAGCGGAAAGAGCACGCTGTTCCGGATTCTCTCCACCCTCCTCCGCCCTACCGGGGGATCCGCCAGGATTTTTGATTTTGATGTTCTCATAGACGTTCAACGCGTGCGACAGCTTCTCGGGGTCGCTTTCCAGCACCCGAGTCTTGATAAGAAACTGACGGCCCGGGAGAATCTTTTTCACCAGGGTCATCTGTACAACTTGAGCGGGGAAAGATTGAAGTCCCGCATTGCCGAAGTTCTCTCGAAGGTGGGCATTCTCGACAGGGCCAATGATCTGGTCGAACATCTCTCCGGGGGGACACAGCGTCGCGTCGAACTGGCAAAGGCCTTGCTCCATGAGCCTCAACTGCTCATTCTGGATGAGCCGAGCACCGGGCTTGACCCGGGGGCCCGACGGGAATTCATGATGTACCTGGACGAACTGAAAAAGAATGACGGCGTCACGATCGTCCTGACCTCCCACATTCTAGACGAGGCGGACAAATGCGACCGTATAGCAATTCTTGACCACGGCAAGCTTGTTGCTCTTGGCACGCCTCAGGAATTGAAGCAGGAGATCGGCGGCGATGTGATATCGGTAACAACATCGGATCCGGCAGGTCTGGCCGACATGGTTCTGAAGAAATTCAATACCTCCGCCCTGGTTGTGGAGAATACAGTTCACATCGAACGCGACCGGGGACACGAGTTCATTCCCCAGCTGGTTCAATCCTTCCCGGGGCTTATCGACAGCATAACCCTCTCCAAGCCGACACTCGAAGATGTTTTCATTCACAAAACCGGCCATAGATTCTGGGATGACGGTGGAGAAACGCCGCAGTGAGCAAGGTCGAAGACCACACTGACCGACCGGGCCTGGGCCCGCGGATGAACGACGCCGGCATTTCGCGGAAACCGGGGTTTATGTTGCCTGCCCTCACGCTCTGCCGGCGCGAGATCGTCCGATTCTACCGGCAGCGAAGCCGGATCATCGGTGTCATCGGGTCACCGCTAGTGTTCTGGTTCCTGATCGGATCGGGGCTTCAAAGCTCCTTCCGCCAGCCGGGCGCACGGCCGGAAATGAATTACCTTGAGTACTTCTTTCCCGGCACGATGATACTCGTCATTCTTTTTACTTCCATATTTTCCACAATCTCGATCATTGAGGATCGCAGGGAAGGATTCCTGCAATCCATCGTCGTCGCCCCGGTACGCCGTTCGAGCATTGCCCTGGGCAAAATTCTCGGCGGAACCCTGCTTTCGATGCTCCAGGGTCTGATCCTGCTCATTCTAGCTCCCTTCATAGGCATCCCGCTGCAGTTTGCTTCTGTCGCGGTCACGATGTTCACACTTTTTGCCATATCCTTTGGCCTTACGGGAATGGGTTTTCTGATTGCATGGAGAATGGAATCCACCCAGGGTTTTCACGCAATCATGAATCTCTTCCTCATCCCTTTGTGGCTGCTTTCGGGCGCTCTCTTCCCCGCCTCAGGGGCGGCAGGATGGCTCGGCAAACTGATGATGATCAATCCTCTGACCTATGGAGTCGAAGCGCTCCGGCAGAGCCTGTATCTGAACGGGAGCGTTGGAATGGAGGGGTTCTCTCCCTTTCCGGTCAACATACTTATTGTCATCGGATTCGCGGTCGCCATGTTTGCTGCGTCCTCCATCGTCATGAAAAAGTCAGGCCGGAGCTAAGACATCCATGAAGAGGAGATTTTTGCTGTCGGTCATAGTCGGTGTTCCCCTCCTTCTGGGTTTCATCATTGTCGGGTACTGGTACTGGGTGGATGTGGTTCACAAGAAACCCCCGCTGCCCTCCTTCGGAGTGGCTCCGCCGTTTTCCCTGATTGCCGAGGATAGCAGCGTTTTTACGAACAACAGATTGATGGGAAAAGTCACGATCGCAGATTTCATTTTCACAACCTGCGCCGGGGCATGCCCTTTCATGAGTTCGCAAATGGCCGAGCTTCAGAAAAACCTCATGGATGAACCGAAGGTTCAGCTCCTTTCAATTTCAGTTGACCCGGAGACGGACACTCCGCCGGTGCTTGCCGAGTACGGGAAACAATATGGAGCGGTTCGGGGTAAATGGATCTTCCTTACCGGAGACAAAGGGCAGATTTTCAGACTCGCGCGGGAGGGTTTCCACCTGGCCGTCAACGCGGACACGGGCGAGGGCGGCGGAATCCTTCACAGCCAGAAGTTCGTTCTCATCGACGACCGGTCGGCCATTCGGGGATATTACGATAGTGAAGATTCCCTCGCAATGAGCTCGCTCCTGAACGACACAAAAAGACTCACCATTCCGCACCGGTGATGATCGATTTCCTTCCAACACTCAACGCGATTTTGAACTCGACAAGCGCGATTCTTCTCGCCACCGGTTATTGGTTCATCAAACGCGGCAACAGACGGGCGCACAAAAAGTGCATGATTGCGACATTCGTCGTCTCAACATTGTTTTTGATCTCCTATCTTGCATATCACGCCGTCCACGGGACGACGAGATTTCCTGGTGAAGGGTGGATTCGTCCCGTGTACTTCACGATTCTGATTTCTCACACTTTTCTGGCAGCGGCCATTGTTCCGCTCGCAATTATCACACTGCGTCGTGGACTGAATGGCCGGGTCGACCGGCACAAAGCAATCGCGAAGTGGACATATCCGATCTGGCTGTATGTTTCCATTACGGGCGTGACCATCTACCTCCTTCTCTATCAAGTCCGATACTGAAAAGCCCTTCAGAAATCCCATTTTGGCATGATTTCGAAATCATAGAAAAAACTCTTAAATATGCTTGACAAAGACCGGAAAACTTCGTATTCTACAGTAGGTCAAAAGTGAATCTTCCCAATAACCATATCGCCCGTTGTAACTGGTTCTGGTGCTACTGGCAAGGTACCTCCTCAGCATTTGGTGGGAAGAGAACGGCTTAATCACAAGAATTTGCAATTTCGAAAGCCCTTCTTGGAACTCCAAGAGGGGCTTTTTCATTTTATACCCCCGTCCGTGATTTGGAAGGAACGGGGGATTCCGAGTAACCAATGACGTTCACAGAATTCACACATCTTGCCCGGTCGTATAATGTGATTCCGGTCAGCACAACGCTGCTCGCCGATACGCTCACGCCCGTGTCCGCCTACTTGCGGCTCCGCGAAGACTCTACGGGGTCTTTCTTGTTTGAGAGTGTCGAGGGCGGCGAGCGCTTCGCACGATACTCGTTCATCGGGCGTGACCCGATAGCAACTCTCGCCTGCAGGATGAATACAACGACCGTCACAGAGCACGGCATTACCCGGACCTCCAAGAGAAATTTCTTTGAACTCATGGGTGAGCTCACGGCGAGTTATCGGCAGCCTGCCCTACCCGACCTGCCTCGTTTCACCGGAGGGCTCGTCGGCTTCATCGGATACGATACGGTCAGGTTCATCGAAGACATTCCATGCCGAATCACGGATGTGCCGGATGCGCCCGACAGTATTCTTGCGTTATTTACTTCTCTTCTGGTCTTCGACCATCTCAAGCACCAGATTACAATCATCGTGAATGTCCTTGTCGACCCAAAGGTTGATACCCGGTCACAGTTTGACGCCGCGATTTCGGAAATCCGGGTTCTGGAGCAGTCACTCCGGGCGGAAACTGTTCGCCATCGACAGTTCCGGTCCCGCGCGGAGGGCGTTGTCGGCGATACCTCTCCGGAACACTTCTTCTCCATGGTGTCGAGGGCCAAGAAGTACATCACAGAGGGGGATATTTTTCAAGTTGTCCTCTCCCAACGATTTTCGGCGGCCTACACCGGAGATCTCTTCAACGTCTACCGGGCGTTACGGGTCATCAATCCCTCCCCATATCTGTACTACATCGACTTCGAGGACTTCACGGTGATCGGCTCATCGCCGGAGATGTTCGTCCGCGTCGAGAACGGATTCGCCGAGACCTATCCTATCGCAGGAACGCGGCCGCGGGGCGGGACGGACGAGGAAGACCGACGGCTTGAAATAGAATTGCTCGCCGACGAAAAGGAACGTGCCGAGCATGTGATGCTTGTCGACCTGGGCCGGAATGACATCGGAAAGGTTTGTGAACCCGGGAGCGTAAAGGTCGAACAATTCATGTTCATCGTGCGTTATTCACACGTCATGCACATTGCTTCCCGCGTCGTCGGCAAGATGGCGGAAGGGAAAACATGCATCGACGCCCTCAAGGCAGCGTTTCCCGCCGGGACAGTTTCCGGGGCGCCAAAAATCCGTGCGATGGAAATCATCGATGAGCTTGAGCAGAGTCGCCGGGGCATGTACGCAGGGTGTATCGGATATTTCGATTTCTCGGGAAACATGGATATGTGCATTGCGATCAGGACGATGTGCGCATATGGCGGCAACATTCACTTTCAGGCCGGTGCGGGAATTGTGGCGGATTCCGACCCCGCGCGGGAGTATCAGGAAATGCTCAACAAGGCCCGTGCACTTATCGAATCGTTGCGAAAGGCAGAAGAGATTACGGGATGATTCTCATTATCGACAACTACGATTCCTTCACGTTCAACCTCGTCCAGCTTGTTGCACGCCATACCCCCGATGTCCGGGTTGTGCGCAACGATGCAATGAGCGCGGAGGCACTGATACGAATGTCACCGGACCGCATCGTGCTGTCGCCGGGCCCAGGGCGGCCTGAGAACGCGGGTGTTTGCGTGGAACTCATCCGGAACGCCGGCAAAACAACTCCGATTCTGGGAGTGTGCCTGGGGCATCAAGCAATCGGATACGCCTTTGGCGGGACCATCACGTACGCTCCCTGCCTCATGCATGGAAAGACATCGCCTATCCAACATGATGCGACGGGACTCTATCGGGATATTCCCCTGGCGTTCGAAGCCACGCGGTACCATTCATTGATGATCTCCGCTGAGAACATGCCGCCCCAGCTCCACATCACCGCGACAACGGCAGATGGGGTCGTCATGGGGGTGCGACACAGGGATTTTCCGATTGAGGGTATACAGTTCCATCCTGAATCTGTGCTGACGGCGGTCGGACCCCAACTCATCGCAAACTGGATAAACAGCGAGAAGTAATCCGCATGAAGGAGATCATCCAGAAACTCATTGAACGAATCGACCTCACGCATGGAGAGGCGACGACCGCCATGACGACCATCATGGAAGGCAGGTCGACTGACGCACAAACTGCCGCGTTTCTTATTGCTCTCAAGCTCAAGGGTGAACGAACCCATGAGGTTCAGGCGTTTGCGGAAGTGATGAGAGAGAAAGCTCTCCCGGTGAGTATCGACGACCCGGATGCGGTCGATATGTGCGGCACGGGAGGCGACGGCTCGGGAACATTTAATATCTCTACGGCCGCATCCTTCGTAGTCGCTGGAGCCGGCGTGACCGTTGCCAAGCACGGTAACCGGTCCAACTCGAGCCTGTGCGGCAGTGCAGAGGTGTTAAAAACTCTGGGGGTTAACATTGGGATATCTCCCGAGAGAGTGGGACCGTGCATCAACGAGATCGGTATTGGGTTCCTGTTTGCTCCGTTGTTTCACCCCGCCATGAAGCACGCCGCAAAAGCACGATTGGATCTCGGGGTAAAGACCTGCTTCAACATGCTCGGACCGATGACGAACCCAGCCGGCGTTCGACGACAGCTCGTAGGGACATTCAGCCACGAAGCGGCACAGATCATGGCAGCCGTTTTTTCCCGGTCGAGAGCTGCGAAGGTTTTCGTCATTCATGCTCAGGACGGTTTGGATGAAATATCTCTCGAAACCGCTACGACCGTGTTCGAGGTGGACGACCGGGCAGGCGCGCGGGAATATAGTGTCGACTCCGGACAGTTGGGACTCCCGCCGGCGAAGGCATCCGACCTGCGCGGCGGTTCGGCCGGGACCAATGCTTCGATCATTTTGAATATTCTCTACGGGGAGAAAGGTCCGCGCCGCGATGTCGTCGTTGCGAATGCGGCATTCGGGCTCATGGCGGCAGGTAGGGCTCGAACTCCCCGCGAAGGCGTTGGCCTCGCCTCGGAATCGATCGACTCAGGAAAGGCACTGGAGAAGCTGCATCAACTGAGGGAAATCACGAACCGATGAACATACTCGAAACAATCGTCGAACATAAGCGCGGAGAAGTCTCGGCAAGCAAAGCCAGAGTCACAACTTCGGCGCTCTCCTCAATGGAATTCTTTGCCCGAAAGACAATTTCACTGACCGGGGAAGTACGTAAACCCCTGCCTTTCGCTGTGATCGCCGAAGTCAAGCGAGCTTCTCCTGCAGCCGGCATGATCAGGAATAACGCCGACCCGGGCCTGCTCGCTCGTGAGTATGAATCACACGGTGCCGCGGCAATTTCGGTGCTCACCGATGAACGGTTTTTTTCCGGAAGGCTGGACGACCTGCAACGCACGCGGCAGGCCGTTGCGCTGCCGATCCTCCGGAAGGACTTCATTATTGACGAATACCAGATTGTGGAAGCAAAAGCCTACGGCGCCGACGCGATTCTCCTGATCGCCTCGGTCCTGGCGAAGACCCAGTTGAGCGATCTCTTTGCTGCGGCAGGAGAATTGCATCTCGAATGTCTCGTTGAGGTGTACGGGGAAAATGAACTCGAACTCCTCAACCTGGACCTGATGAAACTTGTTGGCGTGAACAATCGCGACTTACGAACGTTCGACGTCGATGTCAACCGCTCGATAACCGTCGCTCGTCTTCTGCCGGGCGATGTCACCGTTGTCAGCGAGAGCGGCATCCACAGCGCCTTGGACCTCAGAAGACTCCGCGACGCAGGCATTAGGGCGGCTCTCATAGGAGAGCATCTCATGGCGGCTCCCAACCCCGGTCACGCACTGAAAGCACTATTGGATGCCCTCGATGACGAATCCAAAAGTTAAAATCTGCGGTATTACGAATCTGGAGGATGCGTTGTTCTGCACAGAAGTCGGTGTGGATGCCCTGGGCTTTATTTTTTACGAAAGAAGTTCCCGCTTCATTGAGCCGTCGAAAGCGGCATCAATCATCCGACAACTCCCTCCCACCGTCACGCCGGTCGGTGTGTTTGTCAATGCAAAGAGAGAAGTGGTCGAAAGAGCAATTTGTGCAACGGGAATACGCGTCATTCAACTCAGTGGGAATGAGCTCCCCGACGATTGTGAAGGATACGCGACCGACGTCTGGAAGGCTTTTCGGGTGAGGAGCAGCGATCAGGTTGTAGCGATCGGTAAATACAAGATCCGAGCGGCACTTATTGACGGAGCAAACGATGGCGAGTACGGCGGCACCGGGACACTCCCGGATTTTTCAATCGCACGGGAATTGAAAAAATTTCACCGTCTCGTGCTCGCCGGAGGCCTGAACCCTCTGAACGCTGTCGATGCAATCCGGAGTGTCCGTCCGTACGCGATCGACATCAACAGCGGGGTCGAACTTCTTCCCGGCAAGAAGGACCATGCCAAAGTGAAATCGCTTTTTGAACAATTGCGACGTGCAAGTTTCTGAACGATGGACCATTTTCCGCGGACCGACAACTGCAGGAATGATGCCGGAATGCAGAACATCATTGACAAGAACTCATAGGAGATCCAAATGCTCATAGTTATGAAATTGAATGCCACGCGCTCGGATGTCGAACGTGTGAAGAATACAATCAACAACCTTGGTTGGGTGCCGCACGAAATCCCGGGCGAGCAGCGTCTTGCGATCGGTATCACGGGTAACAGTGGTAAGGTGGACGCTGAGACGTTCCTTAACCTTCCCGGCGTCGTTGAAGCCATCCCGGTTTCCAAGCCGTTCAAGCTTGTCAGCCGGGACGTCAAACCCGAGAATACCGTCGTTTCCGTCGGCGGCGAGACCATCGGCGGAAATCGTCTGGCCGTCATTGCCGGACCCTGCTCGGTCGAAAGCAGGGAACAGATCATTGACATAGCCGGCAGGCTCAAGGAACTCGGCGTGGCCTTTCTACGCGGCGGCGCGTACAAACCCCGCACGTCACCGTATTCGTTCCAGGGACTTAAAGAGAAAGCGCTGGAGTATCTCAAGGAAGCGAGGACCGTGACCGGTCTCAAGATCGTTACCGAAGTCAAAGACACGGAAACGCTGTCCATGGCTGCTGACTGCGCCGACGTGCTCCAAATCGGCGCGCGCAACATGCACAACTATTCTCTCCTTGAAGCGGTTGGCGACCTCCGGAAGCCCGTGCTTCTCAAACGCAGTTTTGCCGCGACTATCGAAGAACTGTTAATGTCCGCGGAATATATTCTCAACGGAGGGAACTACGACGTGATCCTATGCGAACGGGGGATTCGCACGTTCGAACCCGCGACCCGCAACACACTCGACCTCAACGCTCTCCCCATTATTAAGAAACTGTCGCACCTTCCGATCATCGTTGACCCGAGCCACGGGATCGGGGTCTGGGACGGCGTCATGCCCATGTCTCTCGCCGCCATCGCGGCCGGGGCGGACGGACTCATCATCGAAGTCCATCCCGATCCGGCATCGGCATTGTCCGACGGCTACCAATCCCTGAAACCGTCGAAGTTCAAAGCGCTATTGGATAAAGTGGACCAGATCGCCGCCGTCATGGGACGGACATTCAGGGAAATGCCACATACCGTAGAGGCGGTGTGAATGGGCAGTAGGTGATAGGTGGTGGGTGATAGGGTTTGGGGATTGTGGATCTCTCGGATTGGCGATTGGGGATTCAAAGGAGGAATGAGGTAGTAGGTTGTAGGTGATAGGTTTCAGGTGGTTCGATTTCGAACTTGAGATATTTGAGTTGTTGACCTTGGCAGACAAAAGCAAAAGTCAAAACGTCATTCCCGCCCGCCTGCCAAAGCTCGCCCACCGGAGGCGGGAGAGCGGCGGGCAGGCATGTCTTAAGCGGGAATCCAGTCTTTGGATTGGCGATTGTAGATTGCGGATTTTGGATTTGTTCAGGAATTGGCGATTGAGTTTCAAGCGTCAGGTTTCATGTTTCAGGTCTCATGTTTTGGATATATGGTCTGTTTCGGATTTCAGTCTTAGAATTTTGAATTTGTTTCGTATTTAGGAATTCGGATTTGAGACATCTGAAAGATCAAAGAGGCTTGTCATTCTGAGGAGCGAAGCGACGAAGAATCTCGCTTTTTGCCTCAAATTGAATAGTCAGATTCTTCTCCCGTCCCGAAAAGAATCGGGACGGGATCAGAATGACACTTGGATTATTATTTTTCAGATGTCTCGAATTTGGGATTCTAAAGACACAATGAGGATGGTAATGCACAATTCAAATAATACTGCTGAGAAGAAATTCCCGGACGAACGCGGCCACTTCGGCAAATTCGGCGGAAGGTTCGTTCCGGAAACATTGATGTCGGCGCTCAGGGAACTGGAAGAAACCTACCGACAAGTGAAGAACGAACCCGCTTTTCAAGTCGAGCTGCAAGTCCTGTTACGGGATTTTGCCGGCAGGCCGACACCGCTCTATTTCGCTGAACGGCTGACGGGAAAATTCAACAGGGCGAAAATCTATCTCAAGCGCGAAGATCTCTGCCATACAGGCGCGCACAAAATTAATAACACTGTCGGTCAGATTCTGCTTGCACAACACCTGGGGAAATCGAGAATCATCGCGGAGACCGGAGCCGGGCAGCACGGCGTTGCAACCGCAACCGTCGCCGCGAAAGCAGGACTGAAATGCGCCGTGTACATGGGCACGGAAGACATGGCACGGCAGGAGATCAACGTCCAGAGGATGAGACTGCTTGGAGCGGAAGTCATCCCCGTCAACGCGGGCACAAGAACTCTCAAGGATGCGACCAACGAAGCGCTCCGGGATTGGGTAACAAACGTCCGCGGAACATTTTATGTCATCGGGTCGGCCGTCGGTCCTCACCCCTACCCCATGATCGTGCGTGACTTCCAGTCTGTGATTGGCAAAGAAGCCAGGATGCAAATCCTTCAACGTGAAAAACGATTGCCCCGATATCTCGTCGCCTGCGTCGGCGGGGGAAGCAACTCGATCGGTTTATTTTCCGATTTCCTGAATGATGACGTGAACATGATCGGCGTCGAGGCGGCAGGACTTGGGGTTGCGAGCGGCAAGCATGCTGCGACGCTCACCGCCGGGAGACCGGGTGTGCTTCACGGCTCCTATAGCTACGTTTTGCAAAGTGAGGACGGTCAGATTCTTCCGGCGCACTCGGTGTCGGCCGGCCTCGATTATCCGGGAGTGGGCCCCGAACACAGCTACTTGAAAGATTCCGGTCGCGTTTCGTACGTCTCAGTCACCGACGATGAAGCGCTCGAAGCTGCACTCGAACTCACCCGCTTCGAGGGTATTCTCCCGGCACTTGAATCTTCCCACGCTCTCGCGTATCTTACATACCTGATGCCCAAGACCGTGGAAAATGAGTCCGTTATTGTGAATCTTTCAGGACGCGGAGAGAAGGATTTGCCGGCGATTATGAAGGCCTTCGTCAGGAAACAGGCCTCGGAATAAAGCGAATGATCCACGTATCCATCTTCTTCCAATGCGTTCTTTGCGTTTTCATCGCGTCCCGTGCGGTTAATAGACCTGAACGCACGGTGTCTCAGAAATCAAAACGACTGCTTTGCTGCCTCTGAATATGAGAATTCTACAAAAGCTTCATCAACTTCGACGCGATCACCGTAAGGCACTCTCGATATTCGTGACTGCAGGTTTCCCGACCTTTGACACGACCGTCCCGCTCGTCCATAGACTGGCAGACGCAGGTGCAGATATGGTCGAAATCGGGATTCCTTTTTCCGACCCCATCGCCGACGGACCGATGATTCAGCTCAGCTCCGAAACGGCCATCCAAAACGGTGTCACGCTTGAGAAGACAATGCAAATGGCGAATGAAATCCGGGCGCAATCTGAGGTACCACTCGTATTGATGGGATACGCGAATCCAATCTTCACTTTCGGACTTAAGAAATTCGTAGATTCATGTGCGGACATCGGTGTCGACGGAACGATTATTGCCGACCTCCCGCTTGAAGAAAGTGACGAGTACCGGTTCCTTGCGACCGAAAGAAATGTCGACACGATTTTCCTTGCGGCGCCAACAACTTCGAACGAACGGCTCGCCGAGCTGGATCGATGCTCAACCGGTTTCGTCTATTGCATCTCCGTCACCGGCGTCACGGGCGAACGCACAGCGTTCGATGAGTCAGCGAACGCATTTCTTGAGCGGGCACGCGCCTGCATAAAAAAGAATCCTCTTCTCGTCGGCTTCGGGATCTCCACGCCGCACGATGCGCTCACGGCGACAAAGAACGCCGACGGAGTCATTATCGGCAGTGCGATAATCCGGGTTTTGCATAATTCCCCGCCTGAACACGCCATCGACCGCGCGGTTGAATTTGTAAGCAGGATGAGATCTTCCCTGGATGATGAGATGCAGAAAGCTTGAAGCAAACGCTGACAAACCAATTGATTTATGGCCACAAGAATCCATATCAATCTGAAAAAAGAAGCTGACGATTCCTACGATATCGTCATCGGGACCACTCTGGCCGACGCCGCGAGAGATATTCTACGGTTTGTTCCCGGTGACCGTTATTTCACGATCACCGACGCGAATGTGAAAAAATATTACGGCACGAAGTTCACCCATTTGATGAAAAAGCGCGGGGTGGATTGTCCCCTGCTTTCGGTGCCCGCCGGAGAGAAATCCAAGAACCGTACGACGAAAGCACTCCTGGAAGACAAACTCCTTTCTCTGGGCGCGGGCAGAAGTTCCGTCATAATCGCGCTCGGCGGCGGAATGGTCGGCGACCTGGCCGGTTTTGTTGCAGCTACCTTGCATCGCGGTATCCGGTATGTACAAGTGCCGACAACCCTCCTCGCCCAGGTGGACAGCAGCATCGGCGGCAAGGTAGCCATCAACCATCCGTCGGGCAAGAATCTTCTCGGAGCATTTTATCAGCCGAAGAGAGTCCTCATCGATATATCGACACTCGGCACGCTCCCTGAACGTGAATTCATCAACGGCCTGGCGGAAGTCATAAAATATGCCGCAATCCTCGACAGAGATCTGTTCTCGTACCTTGAGGTTCATATCGATGCCATCATGAGGCGTGACACAAAAACTCTTGTCAGGGTCGTTTCACGGTGCTGTGAATTGAAAAAAAATGTCGTGGAAATCGATGAGAAGGAAGCCGATTACCGCCGCATCCTAAATTTCGGCCACACGGTCGGCCATGCCTTAGAGGCGCTCTCCGCCTACCGGCTTCCGCACGGGACGGCAGTGGCTATCGGCATGGCTGCAGAAGCGAAGATTTCGGCTGCGACCGGTCTCCTGAGCGCCGCCGCAGTGGGGCGGCTCGAAAACCTTCTGCATGCCTACCGGCTCCCGACAGGGATTCCGTCTTCAACCGATATCGGGGAGCTGTGCGAAGCAACGCGCACGGATAAAAAGGCCAAAGACGGGAAAGTCCATTACACACTTCTCCGGCAAATCGGTAAAGCTCTTGCCGGTGTGCGTCTGTCGCACGAAAAAATCCGAGAGATCCTTGCACGATGAAAATCTGCGCTTCCATCGCTCCGGCTTCCATGGCCGAGGCAATCAGAAAACTCTCGAGCGCGGGCAAGAAAGCCGACCTCGTTGAGGTAAGAATTGACGGCATGGCCGATGTGGACTTCGAAAGACTGCTCAGGAAACCCAGGCCAGGGGTTATCATCACTAACCGTCGATCCGGCGAAGGCGGCGCGTTCTCCGGCTCCGCAGATGAACAAATCGATATCCTTTCCAGGGCGATTGGCTGCGGCGCAGATTTTGTCGACGTAGAAATGAGCTGGGGCCTCGAGCGTATATTGTTCCTTTCGCGCAATTCCCGGCGGACAAAAATCATCGTTTCATACCACAATTTTGATGAGACACCCGACGATCTTGAGACAGTGTATGCAAACATGAGGAAAACGGGAGCTGAAATCCTCAAGATTGCGACGACCGCGAATGACATTATAGATAACAAACGCGTTTTCGCGTTGCTCAAACGGGCGAAGCGCGACCGCCAAAAATTGATAGCGTTCTGCATGGGCGAACGTGGACAGGCGAGCAGAATCCTGTCGGCACGGTTCGGCGGCTTTCTCACCTATGCCTCCCCGGAGGTCGATGAATCTACCGCACCGGGTCAATTCACAGTTGATGACTTGAAGCATATCTATAGGATTGCTGCTTTCAATTCCCGGACAGAGGTTTTCGGTCTGGTCGGAAACCCGGTTTCACAGAGCAAGGGAATTTTCTACCACAACACGATCTTCAAGCGAAAAGATGTCAATGCCATCTACCTGAATTTTCTCGTCGACGATCTCGCCAGTTTTCTTGACACCTTTAGCGGCGAGCTCCACGGGTTCAGCGTGACGATGCCCTTCAAAGAACGAATCATACCTTTCCTGGAAACCATTGACGCAGCAGCCGGGAAGCTGCAAGCCGTGAACACAGTTATTGTCAGCAAAAGGCGGCTCATCGGCTTCAACACCGACCTTTCCGCCATCGTCCAGATCATGAAGAAGAAAATTCAGCCGCGCGGCAAGCACATCGTTGTGCTCGGGACGGGCGGAACTGCACGCGCACTGGCATTCGCCTCGGTGTCGCTCGGCGCGCACACTACCGTCGTCGGTCGTTCCAGCGATAAAGCACGGGCGCTGGCATCTGAGTTTGGCTGTGAATGGGCGCTCTTTGACTTTCTCGAAGAGTTTGAGGACGGACGTCTTGATGAACGGAACTTCCGTCGGGATGCATCCGGAGACCGACCCCCCGCTGGTTTCAAAAAAATTCTTTCAAAGAGGGATGATCGTTTTCGACGCCGTCTACCGGCCGGAGATGACGCCGTTGCTCGCTGCGGCCTCGTCGGCGCATTGCAGGGTCATCGCCGGGGCGGAGCTGTTCACTCTGCAGGCTCGATTGCAATCCAAACTCTTTCTCGAGGGACTTGTATGACTGGCGAACCTGCACGCTGCATCCGTCCGGCAAAACGACTCGATGCTGAAGTGCACATCCCGCCTTCGAAGAGCTACACAAACCGGGCGCTCATCGTGGCCGCCCTGGCCGAAGGTGTGTCTCAACTCGTCCGGCCGTCGCTGAGCGATGATTCCAGAGTGTTGATCGATTCGTTGAGAAAATTCGGGGTCGGGATCAGAGAACGAGGAGAAATCCTGGAAGTCGACGGTACAGCCGGCCATTTCCTTGCTCCCGCCACGGAGATTTTCGTCGGCAACGCCGGCACGGCTATGCGTTTTTTGTCGTCTTTCGCGGCACTTGCGAAAGGGACATCCGTGATCAACGGGGACGACCAGATGCTCCGGCGTCCAATCGGGGATCTTCTGAGCGCGCTTCAATCAGCGGGGGTTAAAGCGACAGGGACGAATGGTTTTCCGCCTGTGACCATCGTCGGTGGAAATTTTCTCGGCGGCAGAATCGGCATCAGCGCATCCATCAGCAGCCAGTTTGCCTCATCTCTCTTGCTCTCGGCCCCGTACGCACGACGACCCGTCACGCTTCACATCACAGATGATATCAGTTCTCTCCCCTATATCGACATGTCGCTGCATGTGATGCGGTCATTCGGGGCGCACGTCAAGGTCATCGACCAGCGCAATTTTGACGTGGACAATTCCCAGAAATACATCGGAAGAGAATTCCACATCGAGGCTGATGCTACGTCAGCATCGTACTTCCTTGCGGCGGCGGCGCTCACGGGGGGAAGAGTGCGTATTCCGGACCTTTCTCCCGATTCGCTCCAGGGCGATTTGAAGTTTCTCAGTGTGCTCGAAGACATGGGATGCGCGGTCGCCCGGCGCTCAACCGGCGTGGAACTCCGCGGCGGGCGGCTTTTCGGCACCGAGGTCGATATGAACAGCATGCCAGACTGCGTTCCCACGCTGGCTGTGCTGGCAGCATTTGCCGAGGGTCCGACCAGAATCGGCAACGTAGCCCATCTCAAGTACAAGGAAACAGACCGCCTCTCAGCCCTGGCCGCTCAGCTCCGGCGAATGGGCACGGGAGTTGAGCAGCTTGAAGACGGTCTCATCATCCAACCACAACCGCCGCACGGGGCGGAAATCGAAACATACGACGACCATCGTATGGCGATGAGTTTTGCCGTCGCCGGACTGAAAGTTGAGGGCATTGTGATCACGAATCCCGCATGCGTTTCAAAATCCTTCCCGGGATTCTGGGAAGAGTTCGGCAAAATTGAAGGAAAGGAATAAGGTATGGCAGGCAACACAACCGGAAAATTCTTCCGGGTCACGACGTTCGGCGAGAGCCACGGCCCCGCTGTCGGCGTGCTGATGGACGGAGTACGGCCAAACGTGCCGTTCTCCATTGCATTTATCCAGAAAGAACTGGATCGCCGGCGACCCGGCCAGAGCGCCGTCACGACATCGCGCAAGGAGCCCGACCGGGTTCAGGTGCTGAGCGGTGTCTTCAACGGTAAGACACTCGGAACACCCATCTGCATGCTGGTCGAGAACAAAGACCAGGATCCGAAGGCGTATGATTCCATCAAAGACCTTTTCCGACCGGGGCACGCGGGCTACACGTATCTCTTGAAGTATGGAATACAGGATTATCGCGGCGGAGGCCGATCGTCCGGGAGGGAAACTGCGGGACGCGTCGCTGCGGGTGCCTTTGCACAACACCTCCTCGACCGACGGGGAATCCGAATCGCAGCATACACCAAAGAAATCGGAGGCATAGTTGCCCGGAAGATCGACTTAGACGAAATTGACAATAACCCTGTACGCTGCCCCGACCCCGAGGCCGCAAAGAAAATGGAGAGAAAGATACTCCGAGTAAAGAATGAGGGCGATTCTCTTGGCGGCGTCGTCGAAGCGGTTGTGAAAAACTGTCCGGCGGGACTGGGAGACCCGGTATTCGACAAACTCGAAGCCGATCTGGCCAAAGCCCTGCTTTCAATCCCCGCAGTGAAGGGATTTGAAATCGGCTCGGGGTTCGCTTCGGCTCGGATGAAAGGGAGCGAGCACAACGATGCTTTTTACACGGAGAAGAAGACCGGCAGGGTGAGAACGAAAACCAATTTTGCCGGTGGGATTCTCGGCGGAATTTCAAACGGCGAAGATATCGTCGTCCGGGTTGCGGTCAAACCGGCGTCGTCAATACCCAAAGCGCAAGACACTGTCGACATCAGGGGGAAGCGACGAACAATTAAGGTGGAAGGCCGGCACGACCCGTGTCTTTGTCCGCGGGTTGTTCCGGTCGTCGAGTCCATGATCGCCCTCGTGCTCGCCGATCACCTGTTGCGGCAGGAAATGACGCGGAAAAGCGATTCCATTGCCCGCATCCGGGAAGAGATTGATCTTTTCGATGACATGCTGATCATCTTGTTGAGTCAGCGGCAGGATCTCGTCCGGGCTGCCGGCCGCTGGAAGAACCAGCGCGGGATCCCCATTCCGAACCCGAAACGGGAACGCGAGATCCTCAAGACCAGATTTACCCTGGCGGACGAAGCCGGTCTCGAACGGTCTCTTATCAAAACGATCTACAAAGCGATATTTGCGGATTCACGGATCATTCAGAGAAACGCGTGAAAAAGGAAATCGCCGTCATCGGTTATGGAAGATTCGGGCGCCTCGCGGCTCATATTCTGAAGAAAGAGTTCAGGGTTTCCGTTTCGGATACGAAGATAAATTTCAAACCCGAAGCCGGAATCAGGAAAATATCGCTTAGGGAAGCGGCATCCAAACCAACCATCATTCTGGCCGTCCCCATTAACCGGCTGCCAGGACTTCTCACATCAATTGCTCCGATGGTCAAACCGGGCTCGCTTGTCTGCGATGTGTGCTCGGTGAAGGAGCAGCCCGCCGTCTGGATGAAGAAGCTTTTGCCTTCTCATGTCCTCATTCTTGGAACTCATCCTCTTTTCGGACCCGACAGCGCAGCGGCCGGCGTTGCGGGAAAAGCGATTGCGCTCTGTCCGGTGAGAATTCCACAGTCGAGGGTCGATCATATCCGGCGGCGGCTCACGCGATTGGGATTGAGTACCCGCAGCATGACCCCACGACACCACGACCGGATCATGGCATCAACTCTGTTTCTGGCGCAATACGTCGGACGCGGCCTTCGCCCCGTCCTCTCCTCTGAAGGCGGACCGGAGACTCCTTCCTATCAACTTCTCCAGCGCCTGGTCCGGACGGCTGAAAACGATTCGCTGGAGTTGTTTCGGGATATGCATGCATACAACCGCTACGCGAAAACGATTCCAAAGCAAGTGATGCGCAAGCTGAAGAGGGTCTCTGATTCTCTCGCTTCTAAATAGACTGTTTGCCTGACCTTCTGTTCGTTATCGAGTGCAGTCTAACCTGCCCTTTTATGAGGCTGTCTAAAAAGCAAGAAAAAGGAACTGTCATCCTGAGTCCGTCCCGTTTTGTTCGGGATGGACGAAGGATCTGACAAAACCGAGATGAGATTCTTCGGTCGCTTCGCTCCCTCAGAATGACAGATACTTTCTATTTGTCGTCTTTCGCTTCCCTCACCATGACAAAACAATAGGCTTCTTGGTCAGCCTCGCCGGAGGAGGTTGAGTCCGGCGGCTGCGATTCAAACCGAGGAACCCCGGATTGTTTCGCAGCGCGATTTTCTGTACATTTGTTCATGCAAATCGGCACCATCAATATTCCGCGTGCGGTGCTCCTTGCGCCGATGGAAGATGTCACGGACATAGCTTTCCGGCTGGTGTGCAAGAACCTCGGCGCGGATATCATGTACACGGAATTCGTCAACGCCGACGGCCTTGCCCGCGATTCCAAGCGGACGAAACAAAAGATGGAATTTCTCGAGGAAGAACGACCGTTCGGCATTCAGCTCTACGGCGGGGACGAATCATCCATGGATACGGCGGCACGGATGGCAGAATCCTTGCGTCCCGACCTTATCGATATCAACTGCGGCTGCTGGGTGCGCAAGATCGTGGGACGCGGAGCCGGATCCGGATTACTCCGCAACCTCCCCCAAATGCGCCTTCTCATTTCTACGGTCGTCGAGGCTGTGAGCCTTCCGGTGACGGTGAAGACCCGTTTAGGATGGGATGAGAAGACAATTCAGATCATTGAAGTGGCGAAAATGGTGGAGGATACCGGTGCAAAAGCCCTCACCATCCACTGCAGGACGCGCGCTCAAGGCCACAAAGGAGAACCGGACTATAGTTTGATCCCGGCAGTGAAGCAGGCCGTGAGCATCCCGGTCATCGTCAACGGAGGAATTGATTCGCCTGAACGAGCGAAGGCAGTGTTTGACACAACCGGATGCGACGGAGTGATGGTCGCGCGGGCGGCAATCGAGAATCCATGGATATTCCGGGAAATCAAGCATTACTTGGACACAGGCGAATTGCTTCCGCCCCGGACGGCGCGAGACCGGTTCGATTTATTGCTTTCCCATCTGCGACTGGCGGTGAAATACAAGGGAGAACAACGGGCAGTAATCGAATTCCGGAAACATTATGCGGGTTATCTTCGTGAATTGCCGTGGATCTCGAAACTCCGCGTTGAACTGATGAAATGCACGGAGGAGCAGCAAGTGATTGACCATCTCAATTCATTTTTTGAGACCCTCACGAAAAGAGAAGTTCTCGCGGGCGGCGAAGTCACGGCGGTTTCATCATAACCCATCGTTCCTAGGTCTGAACGTAATCATACTATTCTCGCGCAATGGATAAGAAAGAAATCGCCGACATCCTCGATGAGATCGGAACACTCTTGGAGCTTCGAGGTGAAAATCCATTCAAGTCACGGGCATACCACAATGCCTCCCGCATCGTCGGGGCTCTAATGAAGAATCTCGAAGCACTCGTCGAGACGGGCGAGATCCAAGACATCAAGGGAATCGGCAAGGGGTTGGCAGAAACAATTACGGAACTGGTTCGAAGCGGCAAGTCGAAGTATCATCATGAATTACAATCATCCCTCCCCCCGGGTTTGTTGGAGATGTTGCGTATCCAGGGCCTCGGCCCAAAGCGTGTGAAAATTCTCTATGATACATTGAACATCAAGTCGGTCGGCCAGCTCCAGAAAGCGGCACAACAGCACAAGCTGGCCACGCTGGACGGTTTCGGCGAGAAGAGCGAAGAAAATATCCTCAAGGGCATCGAGATCTTAAGCAAGCACGCCGACAAGCATCTGCTCCCCCTGGCTGAGGAGGCCGCCACCCGCATCCTCGATGTACTCAAGAAACAAAAGGGAGTGATACGATGTGAGATTGCGGGAAGCTTACGCAGACGGAAAGAGATCATCGGCGATATCGATATTGTTGTCAGTGCAAAGCCGGCCAATGCCGCGAATATCATGCGGGCATTTACGTCCCATCCGGACGTCGAATCTCTCATTGGCCAGGGTGAAACAAAATCAAGCGTGATGCTGAGACCCGGGATCCAGTGTGACTTGCGGATTGTGAGCGAGGCAGAATTCCCGTTCGCGCTCGCGTACTTCACGGGAAGTAAAGAGCACAACATCGAAATGCGCTCACGGGCAAAGCAATTTGGCTGGAGTCTGAACGAGTATGGATTCTCGGAACTCGGAGCGGATGAAAAACGGGGCAAATCAAAACGCCTCATACGATGTACGACGGAAGAAGATATCTATAAGTCCCTTCGTCTTGCCTATGTTCCCGCCGAGTTGCGCGAACACACGGGCGAGATTGAAGCGGCGGCGGACGATGCCATTCCGAACCTGATCGAACTCAAGGATCTCCGTGGAACTTTTCACTGCCATACAACGTATAGTGATGGAGCGAACACCCTTGCAGAAATGGCCGCAGCCGCGAGGGAATTGGGCTGGGAATATCTTGGGATCGCCGACCACAGCAAAATCGCTGCCTATGCCGGCGGCCTGAGCTACGAAAAAGTAAAACAGCAGCTCAGGGAAATCGACAAACTTAACGGCGGCTTTAATGATTTCAAGGTCTTCAAGGGAACGGAAGTCGATATTCTCCCGGACGGCAGTTTGGACTGGAAGAGCGATGTCCTGGAACGGTTTGATTATGTCGTCGCGTCGATTCATAGCAAGTTCAAAATGACGGAAACCGAAGCCACCGGACGCATCATCAAGGCTCTGAAAAATAAATACGTCACAATGCTGGGGCACCCGACGGGCCGGCTGTTACTTGAGCGTGAAGGTTATCCACTGAACATGATCGAGGTCATCAACGCTGCGGCAGATTACGGCAAGATGATTGAGATCAATTCGCATCCCTCCCGTCTCGACCTCGACTGGCGACTCTGCAAGTACGCAAAAGAGAAAGGCGTCAGGGTGTGCATTAATCCCGACGCTCACAGGATCGATGGTCTGAAGGAACGTCCGCTACGGCATCGGAATCGCGCGAAAAGGATGGCTCGAGCGGAAGGATGTGGTCAATACGATGAACCTGAAGGACGTCAGTACGGTGATAGGTGGTAGATGAAGGATTATGGAAAACGGAAGATGGAGGATGGAAAATGGAAGATGGAGGATGGACGTTCGGACGTTTGAGGGTAGGGGTTAGAGGTTTGGGATCATAGGTGGTAGGTAAAACAATAATCATTTAGAATAGACGGAACAATCATTTATGCGTAACTCATTCTGGGGACTAATTCTCGTCATTTTCGGAGTACTCTTGCTCCTGAACAACCTGGGCATTGCGGATCTCGAAGATGTCATGAGAGATTACTGGCCCGTTTTCATCATACTGTGGGGAGTGTACATTCTGACAAAACGAAAGGGAGAACATCGGCATGCGGCTGCCGAACAAACGCCTCCGGTCGGGGGACAGCCAGCACCGGCCGCCGACCAACCGTCCTCCTCACCCCAGTTTGAAGGTGAGCTGATCCACGATTCGAATGTCTTCGGGGATGTTTTCGTGAACGTTTCTTCCCAGAATTTCAAGGGTGGTTCCGTTTCCACAATCTTCGGCGATTGCACGGTCAATCTCTCCCAGGCGGCGTTTGCCGATGGCGAACATATCCTCCGCATCCACGGCGTTTTTGGAGATTCAACGGTGATACTGCCCAAAGATGCCGCGGTCAGCGTAAACGCGAATTCTACGTTCGGAAATGTGACGGTCTTCGACCAGCACAAAGGAGGCATATCCGCCGACCTCCATACTGCCACGGCGCCGTACGAGGCATCGCCGAAGCGGCTCAAGATTTCTATTACAAAAGTCTTCGGCGATGTAAGAGTTCACTAATGGCCGGAAAGATTTCCAAGGGAAAAGAACAGCCGGAGGCGTTGAAGAAGCGATCACGGACCGTGGTAGCCCGGCTGAAACGTCATTACCCGGAGGCGACCTGCGCTCTCGAACATGTGAATCCACTTGAACTTCTTGTTGCGACAATCCTCTCTGCGCAGTGCACGGACGAGCGGGTAAACATCGTGACAAAGACGCTGTTCCACAAGTACCGAACTGCGAAAGACTTTGCGACCGCTCACTCAGAAGAGCTTGAGGCCGACATTCGTTCAACGGGGTTTTACCGGGCAAAGGCGCGCAACATCATCAATTGCTGCACTGCCCTGACCGAACGGCACAACGGGATCGTTCCCGGCAGCATGGAAGAACTTACGCAGCTGGCCGGAGTTGGAAGAAAAACTGCAAACGTCGTTCTGGGAACCGCCTTCAGAAAAGCCGTAGGAATCGTCGTCGACACCCACGTCAGGAGGCTCTCCCAACGGCTTGGATTCTCGAAGGAGGATGACCCGGAGAAAATCGAACGGGACATGATGCAGATTGTCCCGAAAAAAGATTGGATCGATGTCAGCCACCTGATGATATTTCATGGAAGAAGAATTTGCCAGGCGCGGAAGCCGAAATGCGCCGAATGTCCGGTGAATGACTTGTGCCCTTCGGCAGAGATGTTCCTGTCTTAGCCGTAGAGTCCGGTCCCCAGACCGGACATCCATACTCCCTGTCCGTTTACGAAACAGACTCTACGGCTCCCTGTCCGATTACGAATCGGACTCTACGCATATTCTCCCCAGACTGTTCGCAGCGCATCCGAGATCTCTCCGAGTGTGCAATACGATTCAACGCACATGAGAATATGGGGAAGGAGGTTGTCCTTACCTTGCGCCGCCTGTCGCAGTGAAACCAGCGCAGAAGCAACCCTTTTGCCGTCCCTCCTCTTCCGCACTGCCCGCAGTCTGTCAATCTGTTGAGACCGGACGCCCGCCTCGACCGTCAGCAGCTGTGGCCGCGTCTTTTCTTCCGACTTGAATTCGTTCACACCGACGACCACCTTGTCTTTTTTCTCTATCGCCTGCTGGTAGCGGTACGCACTCTCGGCAATCTCTGTCTCGTAGAACTTCTGTTCGATTGCCTTGACGGCTCCGCCCAGAGCGTCGATCTTTCGCAGGTACTCTCCCGCCCTCTTCTCGATTTCATCCGTGAGTTGTTCGACGAAATACGAACCCCCCAGGGGGTCGACGGTGTCGGTAACGCCTGATTCAAATGCAATAACCTGCTGGGTGCGGAGTGCCAGTCGTGCTGCCTCTTCTGAGGGCAGCGCCAACGCCTCATCCCGGCTGTTTGTATGCAACGATTGGCAGCCGCCGAGGACCGCCGCAAGAGCCTGAAGTGTCACGCGCGCCACGTTGTTATCGATCTGCTGTGCCGTCAGCGTCGAGCCGCCCGTCTGGGCGTGGAAACGCAGTTTCATCGATTCAGGGTTCTTCGCATCGAATCGTTCTTTCATAATCTTTGCCCACATCCTCCGTGCGGCGCGGAATTTTGCAATCTCTTCGAAGAGGTTATTATGAGCGTTAAAGAAAAATGAGATCTGGGACCCGAAGACATCAACATCCAGGCCCGCGTCGACCGCGGCCTGAACGTACGCGCAGGCATTCGCGAGCGTGAATGCCAGTTCCTGGACGGCTGTGGAACCCGCCTCCCGTATGTGATATCCGCTGATGGAAATCACATTCCACTTCGGGAGGTGTTCACTGCACCACTGGAAGGTGTCCGTCACCAGCCGCATGGAGGGTTGCGGCGGATAGATGTGCGTCCCCCTCGCGATGTATTCTTTCAGGATGTCGTTTTGGATCGTGCCTGAAAGTTTTTGCAGATCCGCCCCCTGTTTCTTTGCCGTCGCCACAACCATGCACAGAAGGATCGCAGCTGTAGCGTTGATGGTCATGGACGTCGTGATCCGGTCGAGAGGAATTCCGTTGAACAACGTCTCGATATCCTCGAGCGAGTCGATTGCCACGCCGACTTTTCCGACTTCGCCTTCCGTCATCGGATGGTCGGAATCATATCCCATCTGCGTCGGCAGGTCGAACGCCACCGATAATCCCGTTGTCCCCTGGGCAAGCAGGTAACGATACCGTTTGTTCGATTCTTCTGCGGTTCCAAACCCTGCATACTGGCGCATTGTCCAGAATCGTCCCCGGTACATCGTGGGGTAAACACCGCGTGTAAACGGATATTCGCCCGGATTGCCGAGCAATTCGCCATACTCGAAATCCTCCGGTACGTATGCTTGCTCTATTGTAATCCCGGAATCAGTCTTGAATTGCGTTCTGCGTTCATTCTGCGATTTTGCCATGATAACGTCCTGAAGATTGGTCCACCTGGTTGTCGATCAATAACAATGAAACAAAATACGCAATCGTGGCCAGAGATTCAAGGACTACTGCCAGTGGACAACCTGCCAGCGCGTGCCATCCGATTCCAAAACGGCAGCGCCAAGTTCATCCGTTCGCAGGTATTCACAATGGATATTCTCCAGCCGTTCCAGAACCTGCTTCGAGGGATGACCAAACGTATTGTTCTGTCCGACGGAGATGATGGCAAGATCCGGCCGGACTGCGGCAAGGAATTCGGGCGAGCTGCTCGTTCTACTGCCGTGATGGCCAGCCTTGAGAACATTTGACGCGATGAACCCGCCGTAGCGCTCAATCATCCGCTGTTCCGCCGGCTCCTCCGCATCACCTGTGAGCAACAGACTCGTTCGTCCGTAGAGGAGTTTCACAACCAACGATTGATTATTGAAGCTCAACCGGACAGTTGTATCCGCAGCAACGAGAACAGCCTCCGGATTCAGCACATACAGGCGCGCGTTCTCGTATCCCCCGATCATATTCCCCGCGATCTCATCGGTGCGCCCGATATGCAGGGAGTCGCACAGATGAAGGCATTCCCGGGAGAGGCCCGACTGCGAGAACGATCCGCAGTCGAAGATGCGGTCAACAAGAAAGTGACGCATGAGATACGGTGCGCCGCCGATGTGATCGCCGTCGGGATGACTCAAAACGATTGAGTTCAAGCGATGAATGCCCCGGGATTTCAGGAACGGCCCGACAAATCGATTCCCTGCGTCAAGGTTCGGTGTACGCGGACCGGCATCCATCAGCAGATTTTTGCCGTCGGGAAATTCGATGAATATGGCGTCTCCCTGTCCGAACGTTCGATGAAAGTGACTCTCAGGTGCTTGTGCCCGGAATCCGCGGAGATGAGAGCCCGGTACAGCACAATGTTTGCCGCGATCAGGAACACCACAACGAACCTCCCGAGGAGCGCTTTGTTCCGGATGTTAGCAACCACAAAGACGAGGCCATAGAATGCGAGTGAGCTCCAGAGCGAGAAATGACTATCCACATACGCAAATGAGAGATTCCCGAAAATGGAAATGGATTGCAACAGCATATGGGCGAGCAGCTTCGTCGAGGCAGCGTACACCGCGCCAACCCACGCAGAGAAATATGACGCAGCGACGGTTGTCAGACCCAGGGCAAGAACAATCCCCGTAACCGGCACGACGACAATATTGGCCGCAAGGCCGATGAGGGAAACCTTTCCGAAATACAGCGATGTGAACGGCAGCGTTCCGATAGCCGCCGATAGCGACACGGCGACGAGATCGGCGGCAAATCTCACAACGGAATTATTGCGGACAAGTTCGGGGAGATATCCCGTGAGCGCCCTGCACCGGGGATAAAGATAGATGAGAAAGAAAACTGCCGAGAAAGAAAGCTGGAAGCCCGCCTGGAAGAGGTTCCTCGCGTCGAGAAGCAGCAAAACAATTCCGGCAAGGGCGAGAGAATTATATACATCCACCCTGCGCTCCACGAATGTCGCGCCGATGAAAATCATGGCCATGGTGACCGCACGAAGCACGGGCTCGGCCGAGCCGCTGAGAAAGACAAAGAACAAGAGGCACGCTCCCAGAAGCAGCAGGCGGACTTTTCCGGGAAAACGCAAAGCCGTGAACACCGAGAGGAGAATGTAGCTTATCATACCGACGTGCAATCCGGCCACCGCGATAATGTGCATGACACCCGCGTTGACGAACGCATCCTTAAGATCCGGATGAATTTCACTCCGGTCGCCGACGATCAGCCCTTTGAGAAACGCAGCCTCTTCACCCCTGACAAATCGCTCAAACCTGTGAGCGATTGACCGCCGCACGGCATAAACAACCGAAGAGAGAAAATTACCCCTGATGGACCCGAGGAGAACAGGAGCGTCGCGGCGGTGGAGAAACCTCGCATAGATGTTGTTCACATGATAGTACTCCCGCAGGTCGGGGTCTCCGGGATTTCTCTCGCCGCCAAGGGCAACCAGCTGGCCTGCCAGCGCGATGATTCTGCCGTATGTTATCGAATCCAGAAACCCCGGGCGGGAGCCGCTGATGTGAACAGACGTGATGACCCCTCCCGACACCTTGAACCACCTTCCTCGAATCGCCAGACTCTCGGCATCCACGACGAACTGGATCGATTGTCCGTTCGATTTGGGATATTCGGAGATGATTCCGAGGAGGGTCACTTCCCTTTTTGGAGAAACGAAGCCTGTTACATTATCATCCGAACTGATTCTGCCGTCGACGGCGATCCTGAACATCCCAAAGCAGAGAATCAATCCAAATACGCACAGGGAATTGAGAATACCGGAGCGGTTCGGGGTTCGAAGGAATGAGAAGAGAGTTAAACAGAGAAGAATTGCGAGAGCAATCCCGACCAGCCACAAAGGCACCGGGTACTCCATGCCAATGAGGATACCCATGACAAAAGGCAACAGAAACTTCATCGCCGGGCGATTTGTCAACACTGCTTGTGCCTCCCCCCTGAACGTCAGTTCATCATGTTGATGATTGCTGGTACGACATGAGTAAGATTTTCGGCATTCGACGTCAATTTCCGGTGGAGGGAGCCTGCTGCCAGCATGGGAACCGGATTCCGCGTATGGCTCTTTGTTGAAAGATCCTCGAGATTTCCATGGTCGCTTGTCACGATGAGCAGCATTGAACCGTCGTCGAACGCGCTGAGAACCCCTTCGAGCAGGCCGTCGAGCTCGTTCAAAACCTCCGCTGCCTGCTGCATCGATTGGGCATGGCCTGCCTTATCGGTCTGGTAGTACTCGAACAGCACAAAATCAAATTCCCTCGCGAGGCGGGCAAGCCGCCGTCCTGCGTCCCCGGGTGTAAGGACGGGCATGTCCGGATAGCCGAGGGATGGCCATCGTCTGTTGGTGATGTCCGGAGACACTGCCCGGCCCTGCGACAACGCGGCTGCATCGTTCAACGCACATCCGGACGACAACCATGACATCGTGCACACCGGAAGTCGCGCCCTTTTTGCGCCCGAGCCGATGTATTCAAAGAATTGCCGCGGAAACGCATTCGCGTAGTACGGTTTCTTCCCGAGCGAGAGCAGCTGCCGGAAGATGCTGCGCTCGGCGATCACCGGCTTCAAGGTCGAGTAGGGATATGGACCAAAGTGCTTTCCCACAAACCGGGGAGCGTTGAAACCCGTCAGCAAGGCCGTTTGACCGGTTCCGCTTTGCGGTAATCCCGGAACGCCGAGCGTTGCATTCAGCGGGACAACGGATGCGAATGACGTGGTAATGCGGGCACTCCGGAGGTGCGGGATCTTCCCGCCGAGAAGTCGCGAGAGCGTTTTCATCCCGACATTGAAAAACGGATTGTGAGCGGAATCCTTCCTGCCAATCCCGACCCCGTCCAGGAAAATCATGAGAATGTGAGGCGACATGACTGCGCCGGGCTACTCCGCGGGACTTTTACTTTCCAACATCACGGTCACCGGCCCGTCATTGATGAGACTGATATCCATCATTGCTCGAAACACGCCCGTACGGACATTGGAATTGCCCAGCTCGAATGAGAGACGTTCCGCAAAATCCAGGTACAGCGGCTCCGCCATGCCGGCGGGAGCTGCATCCGTGAAACCCGGCCGGTTGCCCTTGCGTGTGTCGGCATAGAGCGTGAATTGTGAAACCACGAGGGCGCTGCCCCCCACCTCCTTCACCGAGAGATTCATGTTCCCCTGTTCATCGCCGAAGATGCGGAGATTCGCACAGCGCTGTGCAAGGTACGCTGCATCCGCGGGCGTATCCCCTTGTTTGATTCCGAGGAAGATCAGCAAGCCCTTTCCCACCTTTGCATGGAGAGCGCCATTCACGCTCACGCTTGCTTCCTTCACCCGCTGGATCAAGGCTCTCATCGTTTCATTTCCACCGTGCGCTCACGACACGATCAATCCCGGAATAATCAGCAACAGTTTCCACTTCCCGATATCCGGCTTCTTCAAATATTTTTCGCACCGATGCGGATTGATCATAGGCCATCTCAACGACAACGGAACCTTCCGGGGCCAGGAGTTCTTTTCCCTTTTCAGCAATCGCTCTATAAAAACTCAACCCGTCGCCACCGTCGGTCGTAGCCATTCGCGGCTCAAACACCCTGATTTCCGGCGCAAGCAATTCGAATTCCCGCTCTGAGATGTACGGCGGGTTTGAAACTACACTTTGATAGCTGTGTCGGGGCAGCGTCTGATCAGCATTCAGGAAGTCGCACTGCATGAGCCGGACCTGCGCTTCCAGGCGATGCCGCCGGAGATTGGACTGCGCGACTTCAAGAGCTTCGGCGCTGGCGTCGATCGCGTCGATGGTAGTTTCAGGGAGAAATTTGGCCAGAGTGATCGCGATATTGCCGGAACCCGTTCCGATATCCAGCATCTTCCCCGGTGGCCGCGAGGATCCCTTCACCATCTTGACGACGTATTCCACGAGGACTTCCGTTTCCGGTCGGGGGATGAGGACCCGACGGTCGACGGAGAACTCCATTCCCATGAATTCACAATCACCCAGGATGTATTGCAATGGTTCATGCTCCAGTCTGCGTTTGAAAATGGACTTGAAGCCGGCCAGTTTCGGCCGCGGACAGCGGCTTGTCAAAATTTGTATAGAGTTCGATTCTCCGGCACCCAAGAACCCGGCTTAACAACAACTCCGACGTTAACCGTGGACTGTCAAACCCCTTTTCGGAGAGAAAGCCGGCGCTCCAGTGAAGAAGCGACAAGACCGTCCAGGTCGTATTTTCAGATGTCGTGGTTGACGCGATCATGGATAACATGAAGTTTCACACCAAGATAAGAAGCGCCTCTCCAAGAATCAACTCTCCTCCGCCGGACTGCTCAACGTCTGCTTGAGAGGCTGGTTAGCCCGGGTGCGCAATTGTACGTTGTGCTTCCTTGAAAGCTTTGGCAAGGATTTTCTTGAGAACCTCCGCATTCACATCGCTGAGCGATTTAATATACAGGCATCCTTTGCCGCTTTTGTACTTCCCCAGCCTGGGAAGTTCATCTTCAATTTTCTTCAATCCTCCCATTAGATAGATGCTGATGTTTTGTTTTCTCGGTGAGAAGCCTAGAACTACCGTATCTCCTTCACGTCCGCTCTCATAAACATAGTGAAATGTACCAAAACCGATGATTGCGCTCCCCCACATGACGGGTTCACAATTCGAGACTTTCTGCATCATATTCGAGAATGACAAAACAATCGTTCCGCAATTGCCGGTCCTTGATTTTGTTCAAGAAAGCAGTTACACTGTTTTTTGTCGCTTTGGTTTTGTTTTCTGCCATAGCAGGACACCTTTCACATGGGATGATTATTGTTTGGTCATAGAAGCACTCCCGATTATGCGCTGTGCTCAACCCTCTCCCCTTCGCCTCTCACGGCGGCACTAACTGACCCTCACCCTCGATCCCTCTCCCAATGGGAGGGATGTCACGGAGTGACGGGGTGAGGGTAAGTCGCCGGAAGCTTCAATATGCATCAGCTCACGAAGCTACTCCGTCGCCTTCAAGACGAGCAGCGTGATATCATCGGATTGTGGAACGTTCTGACTGTGACGCTGAACGGCTTCCACAATGCGTGAAAGAACGGCCTGCGGAGACTCACCGAGATTTTCTTTCGCCAGTTGTTCGAGCCGGATCTCGCCGTATTCTTCCGACTGGTCGTTCATCGCTTCACTGACGCCATCGGTAAAGAGCACGAGTACATCTCCGGGGTTGAAAGCCACTTGCCCGTCCTGATACGGCGCAATCGTTCTGAGAACACCGAGGATGATCCCGCCTCGGTCAAGACGTTCGACCGTGCCGCCCGCGCGAAAAACGAATGGGGGATTGTGTCCGGCGTTAACGTACCTTAGCGTTCGTCCATTGGCGTCCAGGAGTCCCCAGAAGAACGTAACGAACCTTCCGGAGCTCGTGTTATCGCACATGAGGTCGTTGACCCGCCTGGTCAGCTCCGTGAGCGGGTAGCCGAACGGGACGAGCGCCCTGATCGTCGCCTGGAGATTTGCCATGAGCAGCGAGGCTGGGGTCCCCTTTCCGGAAACGTCGCCGATCGCAATAATGAACTTTGCGTTGTCGAGCTTGATGATGTCGTAATAGTCACCCCCCACCTGTTTCGAAGAAATTGTCTTTGCCGCGATATCGAAATGAGGAATCGCCGGGAGTGTGGAAGGCAGCAATCCCCGCTGGATCTCCCGCGCGATCAGAAGCTCATCTTCCATCTTCTGTTTCTCAATTGCATCACGGAACAGCCGGGCATTTTCCAGCGAAACGATCGCGAGATTGCCGAGCGACGAAAGAAATTCAGTGTCGGTTTGCGAATACTCCCCGCCGCGGATTTTATCACCCACGCCGACGACACCTTTCGTTTCGTTGCCCATGCGCAGGGGAATAAGAAGCCGGATGCCGATCTCGTGCAATGCCGACTGGTAAGCGCGCTTCAACGATTCCACCTTCGTCGGGGCAGTAATCGTGCACACGTGGCGAAACAGCGCGGGGTCGAATTCACGGTCGAGCCGGGATTGGACGAGCTGCATTGTTCCAGACCGGTTCAGGCAAACGAAATAGCGGTTCACGCCGATATGACCAAGGACGGAGAACGTCAGCAATTTCACGAGGCGCTCGGTATCGAGCACCGAATTGAATTCTTTGCTCAATTCGAACAGCGTGTTAAGCTCCTGGACTTTGCCGTCCAGCCGGCGGTTCACCTGCCTCAGCTCCTGAACGGCCACACTATTCCCGATGGCAGCCGCGGCGATGTTCGCGAGACTTTTAACATACGTCTCTTCTTTCTGCGTGAGCTTGTTTTTCATGATTCTCGACCCGAACCCGGCGATCCCGAGAATTTCCTCGCCCGCGATGAGGGGCACGAGAATATCGATGCCCTGATTCCGGAACCAGGAAATGTGCGGCGATTTCCGCGCGTCTTCCCGCCTGGCGTAGAGGAGCCGGCGGGGAGGTTTCCGAATCGTCATTTTCTGGTCGATGGCAGTTGAGGGAAGGCCTTTTGCCTCTTTGATCTGAAAAACATCCTTTCCGATTTTCAGAAGGACGACGGACTTCGGGGAAAGAAGTTTTCCCATGATTGTAAGAAGGAAGCGGCCGAGGATGACGTTCAGCTCGAGAGTCGTGTTGATATTCTTGCTGAACTCGAACAGCGCAGCAAGGTCAAACCTGCTCTCATATTCCTGTTGCCGCCGATGTGGATTCAACGTGCCGGCGGTCTTTATCTTAGCGGCTTCTTTCATATTCTAGTTGGTCTCCTGACGGTGCAAATATTTCGTCAGGTGCATTTCATTTCTGTTCTGTGCCGGACATTTATACTCAATTTTGTCCATGAGTGAACGCATGAGGAACATTCCCAATCCCCCTTTGCGAAAGTGTTGAAGGTACTCTTTCATGTCCGGATTGTGGACGGCGTTGGGGTCGAATGATATACCCCGGTCGTAGATAATAACCTCAAACGCGCCGTTGCGGGTATGAACGGCGACTTCAATTTCCTTATCCGCGGCGAATTTATATGAGTGTTTGATGACGTTGGTGCACGCCTCGTCGACTGCGAGCGCAATCTTGTGGACCGATTCGTTGTCGAACCCGAAGTCGCGCGCCGCGTCCGCAACGAACTCCCGGACAAGCCGCAGCCTATCCGTCCGGCTCTCAATAGTCAATGTCAACTGTTTCCCTTGCGAGGGCATTCGATACAGACCTTTGATGCTGCCTTACTTCTTCGATACCGTGAACTTGCCGACGGCTTCAGCTTCGGTCTTCGTGATGTCATACAGCAGGGGAAAACCAAGGAGGTCAAAGACGTTAAAGACCTTGGATGACATATTCGACAATTTTATGTCGCCCTGATTGTTCCGGACGTCCTCGATGAACGCCATGAAGACTCCCAGTCCGGCGCTGCTGATGTACGAAAGATCTTTGCAATTCACTATGATCTTGTATTTTCTTTCCGTGACCAGTTTCTGGAAGGCATCTTCCAGCTCCGGCGCCGTATGGGCATCCAGGTACCCTTTGAGGTCAATGACATTGATATTGCTCATTTCCCGGATACCGATTTTGAAATCGCTCATAAAAGTTCTCCAGTTAATTTACTTGAATTTGTTCAAGATCTTAGCCATTTGATGACGACCAGGGTGAGGTCATCTTCGGGCGACTGATGGTTCATATGTCTGTCGACTGCCATAATGATGGCATCACGAATTTCGATGGCGGATTGTTGGCCGGAAGTTTTTCCGATTTCCAACAACCGTTCATAGCCGAATTCCTCTCCGTCCGCACGCCGCGCTTCCGTGATGCCGTCGGTAAAAAGAATCGCGACATCGCCATGGGACATATGAATTCTCTCCTGCTCCACCGTCCGCTCGAAGAACGAGGGAGTACCCATGCCGAGGCCCAGGCCGACGGGTTTGATGAAGTTGGCCTCGCCGTCGGAAACGTGGAGCAGGGGACAATGACCGGCTCGTGCAACCGTCATCGTCCCGTCACGCACATCCAGCACGGCGTAGATGACGCTGATAAAAGACCGTTTGTCGATCGTCGCTGAGAGTGCGGCATGGGCTTGCGCCAGGAAATCTCTCGGCGAAGGATGAATCTTGCTCAAAGATTGGAAGATGCCTTTCATTTCCGCCATGTAGAACGCCGCGGAGACTCCTTTCCCGGAGACGTTGCCGACAATGATCCCGAGGTGATGTTCATCGAGCTGGACAAAGTCGTAGTAATCTCCCCCGACTTCGAACGCCGGCGAAGAGAGCGCTTCGATTTCGACACCGGCAATCACGGGCAGTTTCTGCGGAAGAAGTTTTTTTTGCATTTCCTGAGCAAGCATGATCTCCCGCATCAAGCGCTCGCGCTCCAGGGATTTTTCGATCAGCCTCGAATTCTCAATCGCGATCGTGGCCTGGTCCGCGAAGGCCGAGATGGCATCAACATCCTCCTGGTCGAAACCGAACGGCATTCCCTTTGTGGCATAGAGAATTCCGATCGCCCGGTTATGCGACAGCAGCGGAACAATCACCATCGATTCGAACTTCCGCTTCGCGTCGCGCAGGTGTGCTGTTCGCCTGTCATTTCCGACGTTGTCGACCACCACCGGCCGCAGGGTGTCCAGGACGAGAGCCCTCAGTGACCCCTCATTCGACGACACGATGCCGAGAATCTCTTCGCGCGAAATATTTTTCAGGCCCACCGGTTCAACCTGTTCGCCGGCTGAAGCACTCCCGACCGCTTCCCCGAGTGGCATCCGCGGGTTCTGCTCCTTAATTATCTCAAGCCAGGAGCTCTGGGCCTGGCAGACTTCCAGCGTCATCCTCGTCACAGAGTCGACGAGCTCGTTGAAGTCGAACACCTGCGTCACCAGCCGTCCCAGATTGTGGAGCGACGACACTTCGCTGATTTTTCTGTCGAACGCCTCCGCAGTGGGCAGATGAAAAAGCGTACTGAGAAACGTCATGCCGAAGTAGATCGTCGAGAACAGAAAGACCACCGCAACGAACGATTGGAGCGGAGGAGAATAGAACAACAGCGATTTCCCAAACGACGTTTCGACCACACCATGTAGTCGAACCCGATAAGGATGCCGAACAGGAGAAAACCGTACAGCATGCTGAAAAGCTTCTCTCGCTTCGAGAGGTACACAATCCACGACAGACGGAACGTATTCATCAGCATTGCGGCCACCGTGAGCCCCAGGAGCAAGGACGAGAGCCAGCTGGAATCCATGGGTCGCGAGGAGAGCGTCGAGAGCGCCGTCGCCGCCGCACACCCGATGAAAATCAGGAAATTCCTTCGCGTGCCCTTCCGGCGTTTCGAGAAAATAATGTCCCGCAGACTCAACAGCATCACGAGCATCAGGGTTCCCAGCGCCGCTCCGAACACGTTCGCCAAGACGATGGAATCAAACCCGAGCGGAATCAACATGTAGTTCTTGACGTTGAAGCCGCTCGACGGGAACAACGACAACACCAGGATCGCCGTCCCGATGACGATGGTAACAACGAGAAGGAAACCGAGTTTTTGCGCTGGATTCTGGTCGCGCCGCCAGAGTCCTTCGATGAGAAAATAGAGGAGAATAAACGCCGCGATCACGACCATGTTACGGAGGAACGATATCCAGCCGGCATCGATATCGACGCTCCTGCGAATGATGTCCGTCAGGAACACCGCGAACAGCAGAATCGCGGATATCGTGAGGAACAACGCTCTCTTCACCCGCGAGCGGAAAGGTTTTACCTCGTCCGGGTGTGCCATCTCAGAGCTTGACTTTGACCCACGTCAGTGAACGGAATTTCATAAAATTCGAGACGGTGTAGGCAATGATGTAGACGGGCAAGGCAAGCCATGCGCCCACAAGCCCGAGCCCCAGGCGAACACCGAACAAGTACGCCAGCGGCAGAAAGACGATCCAGTGCGTAAGTACCTCGACATACATGACGAAAACGGTCGATCCGCCCGCCTGTATCGCATTCGCGAGGATGATACCTGCGGCATAAAAGACCTGCGCGACTCCGGCGATTTGCAGCACGGGCCGGGCCGCGTCGATTACTTCCTTGTTTGTCGTTATGATCAAGAGTATCCAATCGGGAACAAAGACAAAAAATATACCGACAATGATTGTGAAAATCGTTCCGAGCTTTGCCGTCTCAAATCCATATCGCTGGGCGAGATGGAGGTCTCCCTTGCCCAGGGACTGTCCAACGAGCGTTTGTCCGGCCATGCCGAATCCGAAACACGGCATCATGGAGATGAACAGCGCGCTGATGACAACCTGACTCGCAGCCTGTGCGCCGATGCCGATGATCCCCGTGATGGCGACAAATACAAGAAAACCCAACAAAATGAGAATATTCTGCATGGACACCGGAATCGACATTTTTACGATCTGCCAAATCACCTCCCGGGAGAGGTGGAAATGGGAATAATACCTATATTGTCTTCGATATCCGCCTAGAAAAGTTACACCGACGAAAAACAGCCACCCGAGGACCATACTCACCGACGAGCCGATCCCCGCCCCGGCCAGCTCCATCCTGGGAAATCCGAACGTGCCGAAGATGAAGAAGTAATTGAATGCAATGTTGAAGACATTAATGATGATGGCGGAGAACATGAATACCTTTGTGTGCCCGATGCCGGAGAAAAAGCCGCGATAGGACACAATGAGTAAGAAGAAAGGAAGGCCAAGGAACTGGTACTTCATGTAGGCGGCCCCGGCGCGCGTGACGTCCGCATTTTTCGAGAAGAAATCGATAATGTCGTAGGAAAACACATATCCCGCCGCTCCGAACACAATCCCCACGATAAGGGAAATAAGAAGTGAATTATTCAGGACTTCCCCGGCGGCCGTATAATTTTCCTCTCCATGCCTGCGGGCAGCAAGCACCTGGGTTCCGGTGCTGAAACTCGAAAACATGCTCGTCACTGCCATCGTTCCGAGAAATCCCAGTCCCATTGCGGCGAGCTGAACCTGCGTGTTGCCCAGTCTGCCGATCATCGCGGTGTTGACGATGGAGACGATCACCTGAGAGGAGAGCGCTGCCACGACAGGAGTTGCAATATAGAGAATCTCCCTGGCAAACGTCTTGTCGGGCAGAAGCTTCATTTCACTTCCAGCGCTGTAAGAGACATTGTTATCACTTTCGGTACGACACAAAGTATGACTTTTCGACGAAAATCACAACGGAAGCGGTAAAACGAAAAAAACCCACTCCCCCCGAGAGAATGGGTTTATTTTCATTATCTTGAACTGCTTATGCTGAAAACTGTGCGATATACCTCTCCGCCTCTCGTGCGTAGCTCGATGCGGGATATTCCTTTTTCAATCGTTTGTACAACGCCGCAGCTCTCTCCTTGTCACCTCCCAATGCGCAGCATCGGGCGGCAAAGTGCAGGTACGCAGGAGTGTTCATCGTATTCGACACTGTGTTCGCGGCCTTCTCGTAGTATGATGCCGCCTTATCGTACGATTTCTTGGATTCATAGCATGCCGCGAGCCCGGCGTACGCCGAAGCGTTCAGCAGGTTGTCGCTGCCGCTGAACTTCTCAAATTGCTTTTGCGCATCATCGATCTTGCCAAGGTTGAAATACGCATTCGCAAGATAGAAGCGCGCAAGTTCGCCCGCGTCGCTGCTGCCGTAATTTTCGACAATCGCCTTCAGACCGATGATCCCGCGCTCCGGCTGACCGTCGATTGCAACCTGGTATTGATGGGGGTCGTTCGTGCCCGCGTCAAAAAAGGTGAAAACCTTCCCGAGCTCCGTCGCCGCCTTCTCGCTGCCCGCACGCCGGTTGTTGATGAAAACGACTGCGATGATGACGATCGCGACAAGTCCCGTGAGGGCATAGCTGACGTACTTCTTGTTCTCATAGTAGAACGATGTTATTTGCGCATACGTCGAGACGAGCGTATCCTGCTTCATTTCTTTCTTGGTTATCTTCTTCTTTGGCTTCAGCATAATGTTCCGAGATTGTTCGTTTGACTGTGTTTTTTTGGGTACGCCCGAGGCGATTCGAACGCCTGACCTACAGCTCCGGAGGCTGTCGCTCTATCCAGCTGAGCTACGGGCGCATGGAAAAACGAATGGTTTCATTCCTGCTGTGAGTAGAAAGTGCCAAAGGTTATTAGCAAATTCATTAGCACCTGCACACAGCCATCCGCTGAAAATGGAACGTCCCTTCTCGCTCATTCACCTCACCACAAGGCTGCAATTCGAGAAAGGACATTCCTAAAAATCGTTTTTAGTGGTGATTGAATGATTTCTATTGCGTACAGAATATACCAATTTTTGGCTGAAAACTCAACTCGCAGAAGGTTACTGACCTTTCCCTGAAATCCGGCTCAGTTCCTCAAAGACTTCATACCGCAGCTTTGAGTCAGTGATTTTGACGTTGAGGACGTTGACGATTCTGTTGATGACTTGTGTAGCGATTTCGATTCTGTCCGTCGCCTCGCCCTGCAAGAGCAGAAGCATCTTCGTGGCTTTTTCCAGGTCGCTCACATTTTCCGGTGAAATGATAAGCTCATCTCTGCCGTCAATCTTCTTGAACGCCTTTCGGACAACGGCTTTCCAGATGTTGATATAGGTTTGCTTCTCAAGGTTGACTTGCTCTTCGAACTGCTTGCGTTTGCTTACCAATGCCTCGGCATCGCGCTGGCTTAATCTATCCATCCAATCAAACTGCGTACTCCACCGCATAATGACTCCCGGGTGGCGCCGTATCATCACTGCGAGCTTCCTCATGCTTCGTTGTTCGCGTGGCATGGCTGCGTACAGCTCAAAGGCTTCACGTTGTACTGCCGTTTCCGGGCGATGCTCTGTGACGCGCTTCTCACTCATTCGGGAAATCCTCTTATCAATGCAAAATTTAAGCTTTGACACTTTGACACTTCGACAACCCCTTACAAAAAGGTGTCAATGTCAAAGTTAGTAGGTAGGGACATATACACGATTTTTGTCAATCTCTCTCTTTTCCCCAATCACTTTGACTTCGACACATTTTCCCTTAGGCAATGTCAATGTCAAAGTGCGTAGTAACCATATCTTGGCACTTTCAGCGTACCGTTGGACTTTACTTTGTTCAAAATCCGGTCAATGGTTCGCTCATCATATCCCAATGGCTGACAGCGTTCGACAACCTGTTTACGGGATAGCTCCCTGTCTTCCCCGAAAATTTCCCTGAAGTCGATTTCTTCCTCCGCTGTTGGGTTAGCGCTTGCAATGTGTTCGCCTTCATCGGTTTCCCCCTCATCTTTGAACCAAAGGGATTCATTGTTCAGTGAGAGCAACTTGCATTTTCTGTTTTCATCAGAGACATGTCTGAACTTTGTCGGTTTGATGATTCGTTTGCTTTCGTCCGCTGCTGAACGTCTCACTTGCAGGACCGTGTCTGTTATTCCACCAAAGACGTTAGAACCTCTCATTTGGTCGTTGTGCATTTTTTCATATCTGGCAGCCTTCTTGGTGTGATGAATCAGCAATAGGGCAAGATGGAACCTGTCTCTCAATGCAAGGAATTGCCTCATAAGAGCTTTCATCTGCGAACTGTCATTCTCATCTTTGTCGTGTGCGAAGTAGAGGCAATCTACAACGATGAGGCACGGCTTTTCTCGTTCGCATACTTCATTGAGTGTGTTCCAGCATTCAGTCAGTGCTGGTACTTCCTTCGGCACGATGAGGTTAGAAATATCCCCTCTCGCTGGTAACGATTGGCTCATGCTTTTCAGCCTTCTTGCAAAGTCTGAAAACGCCAATTCGTTGTTGAGGTAGAGAACCTTCCCTTGCTTTGCCACATCGTATGCAAGCCACTTGGATGCACCCACAGCGATTGAGAGGGCAAGATTCATTGCCAACAGGCTCTTGCCACATCCTTCCTCGCCACTCAGGAAATTCACCGAGCACTCAGAGATAAGATTCTTCACTAAGAATGACTGCTCAGGTATGTCCATGTCGCAAATCTCCATGCCGTTTAACAATTCAAACTTAAATTCCCTGTCAATGCCTTCCGATACATTTGTACCTGTTTCCACCGATGAGCTTTCCTGAACAAGTTTTGAACTTCGATGACGAATCAGAGAGGCCGCCATTGCTCTAAATTCGCCGTTCAGCACAGTTGCGGGATAAGTAACATTGTCAAGCAGCGGCTTCAACTCAGGGAATCTCTTTTCAAGCTCAACAATCCTTGCAGGATTTCCTCCGCAGAAAAAGTCTTTGCTCATTATCACGTAAAGAGAACGGTATTCAGGGCTCTCAAATGCGGATTCAGAAAAGGTTTCTGGTAGTTCTGTGTGTGCTGATTCTCTGAGCAGAAGCGTACACACAACCTGTCGTTCACGTTCTATTCTTTCACCCAGCGCGCTCATGTTCTTATCACCGCCCTACACTGCCTTAGCAAAGAGGTCGCCTTGCTGGACAAGTGTTCGCTCGAAGGCTTTCGCCCGTTCCTCGCCCCACAAATCGAGCTGGAGAAATATTTGTTTCTCGAATCCTGCTTTGCTGAAGTCAAAGACTGAGCCGTGATAAAGAAGGAACTCCCTTGAAGTGATGACCCTCTTGCCATTAAATTCAACCAAAATCCATTTGAAATGATAATCCTGACGCTGAACCAGCTCAAGATTGATTCCAAGTGAGTTTGTTTTCCGGTGAAGATGCTGAGCGCCTCTTTTGGTGAAAAAAGTCCCTTCTCCTGCTTCATTGAGTTTTCCGATATAGCGAGTCTGAAGGGGTAGATTGAGCTGAACCTGGAACACATGTAAATGTGCTGTTGGAATTAATCGGAGAGAATTTGTATATTGTGACATAGCGTAACACCTTTCTGCCCTCAGCGAGCCGCAAACTTGCTGAGGGCTTTGCTCTTTAAGCAATAAAAAAGCTTCACCAGTGCCGCTGCTACGCCGAGCACCAGTGAAGCTAATTTTCTTTTAGCAGTAACTTCTTCAAGGTACGCCCTGAAAGAAGCTACAATTCAATATAGAAAAGTCTTGTTTTTAGTCACTCACCTGAATTCACGTGAATTCACTTCTTAGGTCGCTGCTTGTTCTTAATCTTTTCGGCATACTTTGAAACGGCATTATTCAGTTTTTCTGGTGTGTAGGTTTTCCTCCCTTTGATACTGTTTTTCTTTAAGTAATCTCGGCAGAAGTCTATACGGTTTTTGTCGGATATTCCTTTGTTGTGCTGTTCGTAAATGGTATTAGTGGCTTTGGCTAAGGCAACACGCGTCTTCACTAATTTCTTGTGCCCCCCAGGTGCTTCTAAATCCTCGTCGGGATTCTTTCTTCCGCCCGTTGCATGCTCCTCAGTTAAGCTAAGATTCGTTAGAAGGCCAGCATCATAGCGACTTCCCAATTCGGTTAAAGCCCTAACGATTTTGTCCTTGTTCTCAATTTCTAACTTCTTAGCTTTGAGCTTTGTTTTCTTATCCCTTTGTTCATTCAAAGTTAATTCATTGTCCTCTTTACATCTCAGTAGTGTAGGAGTACGTGGAGAAGAGAAGTAAGGGATTCCTTTTGAAAATTTATTTTGTTCAATCTTCGTTTTTTCTTCTATGCGTCTGTCAAGGTCTCCCCGATGTATTGCCAAAAAAGCCTCAATGTTCTTGTTAACGGTCTGCCCTTCAGTATTGTATGAAATCCACAAACGCCGCTGACCATCGGGGGAGGTGTGCTCATACCACTTAATGACACCAGCTTCTTTCCGGAGCAGCTTCAAGATTGTCTTGTCGTTAATCTTCTGCATTTGATATCCTTTACTCACTTGGAAAAACCAAACTGTATGGCATTTGTTACTTGCTGAAGAAGGCTACACATCGACAACCGAGGATACTTTCATCAAACTTCGCATTGGGGTCACAAGGGTAATCAAGTTCATCGCCGTTAGGCAAAACAAATTTCTCATTCATGCCTACGCTGATACCGTCCATCCCCGCATGAATGTCGCGTACCTTATCATCACGTTGCGTTATCCACGTCTTGACCGTGAAGAGGCTGCATGACCGGGCCGCGATATCATTGTCCTTGTTCATTGCATAGTTGCTCACTGTGCATGCGATGAGAATGATTTCAGCGTCAATTTGTCTATTGACAACCTTAGCGATGCGGTTGCCCATCTGTACGGTTGTTTCGTACAATCTCAATGACTCAGCAATTTCTACTGTTAGTTCACCTTGCTGACTCTGTGGAATCATGTTCAGCCTCTTCACCATCTTGGCAATTCCTTCCTTGAGTTCATTATCAATAGGTGCATAAATTTTACCCTCCTTGCCGTAACAGGCAGTAAAATCATTCCAGCCTTTCTTCAGCACGTCCGCTGCCTCTGGGCTGACAACTTCGACTTGCTTAATGAACTTGCCTACATCGAGTGTTAAACCACCAGCACCTGGGCGTTTACCTTTTGAACCAATACTCACAGTCTTGCCCAATCTCTTTTCATGTTCGTCTCTTGTCCTTTAAGACAGTAACTCTCCACAACATGAACACACGTTATCGGTATCATATTTCATCGTGTAACAGTGACGGCAACGAACATCCCATATTCTATATGGCTCCGAAATTTCTACTTTGGGGGCGCCGGAGGGAACTCATTTCAACCGGAGGAGCATGTCGATTATTTGGACAGCAAGAAGAAATCCGATGAACCACGCAATCATCTTTGCCACCCTCCCGGTGATAACTATCGCCTTCTCGATTTCCTGTTGTCGCTCTCTCTTATCCCGATTCAGCCATTCACCGCAATGAGAACACTTCATCGGCCTCTCGATTAACTGGCTCCCGCAATACGAACAATGACCGTCGGATGTGATGGACGAATCTTGACTGCCGAACATTCTTTTTCCCTCTCCGGATAGATGTTCTAATAATGGCATTCTCTCACCATCCCGCGACAGAACTATTTTTGAGTACGGGATGCGCGGAAAGCGAGGTCATGAACTTGCCGAGAAACTTTTGAGCTTCGCCAGGATAGAACGGGCTATCGTGAGCCGAAACCTTTATTTGTACGGCAGAGCCATCCTCCCTTTTTGAAATCGTAAGAACGAGCTTGGCCGAAGTGGCGAGAGAGAAATATGGTTTTTTGGCTGTGATGATTCCGGTTTCCGGTGAGAGTTCCTGCACGGTAAGTCCAGCGGCTTCAATCGTCTCCTGACAAGCCTTGGCGAGCATCTTTGCTTCTACCTTAAACTCCAGTATTTGTTCTGCCTGTGATTCGAGTAATGACATTTCATTCTCCCTTCTTTTTGATTTTATATCTCTCTAATTTCTCCAGTAAAACCAACGCGAAATCCTGAGCCATACTCGCAACTTCACAGAAGGATTTCAACCTCTCAAGTGAATATAAAAATCCCTCTGCTTGTGCTGACAAGCCACGCCAATGGCTTTGGCGCTTGTGCGCCACACAAACAGAGGGTAATTGAAAAGTAGATTTCATGGCGTTTCTGTCAGAGCTCAAGAACCATTTAAAGTTACGGATATTCTAACTGCAATTCAATAAGGCACTTCTTTGGCTCATACTTACGTTTAGACGGGCTTTCTCAGTTCAGAGGTAGAGATATCCTGTTTACAGCGCTGTGAAGCTCGCTCGCTACAAGGTGAGAATATACCTCGGTGACCTTGACGCTGGAATGACCGAGCAGCTTTTGAACCTCGTAAATGTTTACGCCGTCCTGCAACAGCCATGTTGAGAAGCTATGTCTCAGGCTGTGAAACCTCAAAGCATCATTCAACTTCAACCCTCTAATGTATGCCTTGAATTTGTGCTCTACATAGCTCTGGTTAAGTTTAAATCCGGTCCTGTGGAAGATGTACGGCGAAGTACTTTTCAAGAGGCTACGGTGTGAAAGCAAGCCGAAAACAGTATCACTCATCGGTATGTTACGGGACTTCCCCGTCTTGGTGAGGAAGCGCCCTGAGTTTGTGACGTTGATGAGCTTCCGGTCAAGGTCAACATCACTCCACTGAAGGCTCAGAATTTCTCCCTGCCTCATTCCTGTGAGAACGGCAAACAAGAACAAATCTTTCAGGACAGGCTCTCTTACGGCGTCCAGCAACAGCCCAAAATCCCGCTTTGAAAGAAACGACGGGACTTGTTCCGGTACTTTCACGGTCGTGGCTTTGGCAAAAGGACTTTCATTCAGCATCTGCCATTTCACTGCAAGATTGAAGGCAGCCCTCAGCGAGCGAAACTGGATGTTGACGTAGGTTGCCGAACATTTCTCAAGCCGAGTTCGCTTGAACTGCTCAACGTCTTGAACGGTGTAAGCGCCGAGTGCCTTGTTTCCGCAAACTGCAAGGAAGGAATCGAAGGCAGGTTGGTAAATGCGCTCAAGTGTCGATTGCCGTAGACTGTATCTCTGGGAGGTATTGAATTGGCAGACAAACTCAGTGAACAACATCGGCGGTGGATTTTTCTTGAGAAGTTGCTCAAACTCTGTGAGGACTTTCAGCGCTTCGTGCTTGAGAGTGGCGTGTGTTGACTTCCAGCGAGTACGGCCATCATGGACGTAAATGATGTAGTAAACGCCGTTGGAACGTTTGAAGAGTGAGAGGTGGGAAATGGACATTGCTAAGCCCTTTCATTTAGCAATTCCATTAGCAGCAGAAGGAAAATCAGGGTTTCCGCTTCATTCGAACGCCTGACCTACAGCTCCGGAGGCTGTCGCTCTATCCAGCTGAGCTACGGGCGCATGTCAACTCGCTCAGATGCTGCGCGATGGCATGGGCTGTATTCGCAAAAACCGCCTTCGCGCGCGTTTCTCTCAACGATTCTCCAACAATGTAGCAAAAATTCGGCAGATTTTCAAACCATCCAACTGGCGCGCGACGCAGAGGGAATCTTCTCTCTGCGGCCTTTGCGTTAAAGCTTCCAGCTATGCCCCGGCACGAAGCACAACCTGCATGACTGCGCTCAGTACTTCGTCAGCGGATATCTTTACCATACACTCAAAGGTTGAGATCGGGCATTTGTCCCCACCGTGGATGCTGCACGGCCGGCACGCCAGGCCTTTTGTTTCAACCACTGCGTCATATTTTCCGTATGGGGCGAATCCAAATTCCGGGACTGTCGCGCCGAACACCGCGACAACGGGTGTTCGAACAGCGACCGCCAGATGCATCGGAGCGCTGTCATTGCATACCAGCACCCGGCAACGACGGATCAGATCTGCGGACTGCAGAAGAGTGAGCTTTCCCGCGGTGGAGAAGACGCGGGACGAGGCGACGTCGTGAACAATGCCGTCACACAATGACACGTCGCTCCCGCCGCCTATCAACGCCACCCCCCAGCCCGCTTCAAGAAGCTTCCGCGAAAGCTCGACGAACCGTTCTTTCAACCACCGTTTGGTGTTCCAGACTGTCCCGGGGGCGACCGCTATCAGTTTTGTCCGATCTTTGATGCCCGCCAGACCGAGTAAGTCATCCACGGCGCGCCGGTCATCGTCAGCAGGATACAACTCCGGATACTCCGCGCCCGTGGCCTCGATCCCCAGAGGCCGGAGCAGTCGCAAATTCCGCTCGACTTCATGGAGAGATTTCTCATAGCGTACGACTTCATTGAAGAGAATCTTCCCGGCGCTCGTGTGAAATCCGATACGGAAAGGGATCTTCCCGAGGCGAACGAGCAGAGCGCTGCGCAATGAACGATGCGGGACGACTGCCAGATCGTATTTCCCTTCGCGGATCTGCGAGACCTTTCTCATCAATCCTCCGATTCCCGAATCCTTTCCGCGTTTGTCGAACTCAAAAACCCCGCGAAGCGCGGGATGGTTCTGTAGCAATGTTGCCGCCTGCGGCGTGACGACGATATCGATTCCCGCGGAAGGAAAACTTTGCTTCAGGACCTGGACGAGGGGAAGCGTGAGGATCACATCCCCGAGAAAGGCCGTCTGGACGATGAGGGCGTTGCGGATCTCAGGTAGCGGCACGCGCAGATGACTCTTCCACTTGTTTGACCTGTTCCTGCGTGTGTTTCCAGCGCCTGTGCATCCACAACCAATGATCCGGGTACATCCGGATGTATTTTTCCAGGAGCGCCGTGTGCCTGCGCGTGAGCTCCACTACGTTTTCTTCCGTTGTGTCGGTGAGGTCCTCCGTGGGAATTCCCTCGAGGACGACGGTGTAGGTGCCGTCCGGCTTGCGCGTCATGAAGCCCATCTGAACCGGCGCCCGGCTTCGCAGCGCAAACACGGCGGGACCTTTATGGGTGGCAACGCTGCGTCCGAAAAAATTCACAAACGCGCCCTCCATCGCGCCGCTTTGGTCCGGGGCTATCGCAACAACTCCCCCCTTGTCGAGCGTCTTGATAATCTCACGCACAGAAATTCCCATCGGAACGACTCTGTTCCCCAGCAGGCATCGATTGCGGTTGATCACATCATCGACCCACCTGTTGGCCTGCTTCTGGACGATGATCGTGATCGGCAACTTGCTGCAATGGCCCATCGCCAGCGCAATAAGTTCCCAATTCCCAAAATGGCCGGAGAGCATGATGAGCCCTTTCCCCCGGGCGTGCGCTGCCGTCATCAAATCGAGGTTCTGTATCTCGACCAATCGACGGAGCGCTTTATCATCGAGGTTGGGAAACCACAGCAATTCGACAAGCGCGATACCGTAATTCCGGAACGCTCCCCGGGCGATCTTCCGGCGTTCTGCCTCCGTTTTTTCCGGAAACGCATATCGCAGATTCTCCAGTGCGATATTCTTGCGAGGAGTATACAGGTGAAACGCCAGCGACCCGAGATATCCGCCAAGCCGCTGGGCAGACTTCAACGGCAGGATCACAACACACCATCTGAACAGCTGGAAGAATGCAAACTCGATATAATGTTTCATGCATGCCGCCTATTGTATCCGCCGGACATACTGCTGATACCAATTCTCGCTCCGGAGCTCTTCTCGGTGCGTGGAATGCACGAGAATATAGTCACTGAACCCGGAATGGTCTACGAAAACAAAAATGACTCCTCCTTGAATGTCATTGTAATGCCAGATCTCGTACGGGTTCGATTCGCGCGAGCCGGAAAATCGCTCCACGGAATCGGCCGGACCGTAGAGAATTGCGATGCGTCCCCGGTCCGTCTCCCAGCCTTCTCTCAAGCTGTTCGAATAATTTTCCGAGGCAAGCCGGACGCGATTCATATATTCACTCTTCGCCCCCTCCCGGGCCTTCTCGCGCACGCCCCAGAACTGGAATAGGAAAGCCCGCTTTGAATCAACACCCGTGAGATGTTTGTACTGTTTCAGTTCGGTCGCACCGGCAATGTACTGCACCTCGGCTAACTCTTTGTCGACTGCCGCCTCCGTCATAGTGGCGTATGCACTCGTGAGAAAGTCGGCAGAAGGCACTTGCGAGAAGCTGCCCTTTGCCACTCCGGGCTTGAACACGAAAAACTTCTTGGTTGCGGATGCCAAATCGTGACCGGCAGAATCCATCAGGTCGACGTGAAGCTCGTACGTTCCCCCCCGCAGACGCGAAATGTTGATCCTCCCCGCCTCCACGCTCGAATTGACCTTGCGCGGCTCCGTCGTATCGTGGCGGACAAGTTCTTTGCCCCCGGCGTTCTTCACCGTGGTTCTGACCACGAGATAATTCCGCGACAGGCCCTTGAGAACATTGTAGAGTTCGACATAATAATACAGAACCGGCAGGTTCTTTTCGTACATCCTGCCCGCGTTCGGAACAACCTCGTAAGTATCCTTATAGAATATCGATCCATTGTTGGACGAGGATCGAATCGACGAGCACAGCTCGATGTCGCTCGTCGCGATGGCATCAGTCGGAATTGGATTGATTCGAAGAGGAATGACGACGGAATTCCGCCGACCTTTGTCGAAAACGTCATATCCCGTAACGGTCATACGGTAGGCGCCCGGAGCCAGCCGGAACGATTCGACTCCTACAAGCATTTTCCCAAAACGCGACTGCGTCGTATCCTGCATTGTGTGGGGCACGCCCCATTCGCGCTTCATTACAAGCTCACTATTCTGCCTGACTTCCAATTTCATGTTCATTCCGCCGACGAACCGTCCCGAATCCTGCCGGTAGTCCAGCATCCCCTCACGGACGCCAAAGTACACTTCCGTGGTGACTTCTTTCTCGTCATAATAGAATCTTGCGACGTCAACATCAAACTGGAAATTACGGCTCGCTTTGAGTACTTGCTGCGCAGGGAGGCGAGTGAGCACGAGGCAGCAGGCGGCCATGATCCCCAGGATCTGTACACTCCGCACGTAATCACTCCCCCATCACCTTCACGATAACCCGCTTGCGCCGCTGACCGTCAAATTCCGCGTAGTATATTTGTTGCCATGGACCGAAATCGAGTTTGCCGCCAGTGACGGGAACGATCACTTCGTGGTGCACCATCAAGCTTTTCAAATGTGCGTCGGCGTTCGTTTCGCCGGTGCGATGATGCCGATAACCGGCTTTGAATGGCGCCAGCGACTCCAGCCACTCATCGATATCGTGAATGAGGCCATCCTCCGCATCGTTCACGTAGACCCCCGCGGTGATGTGCATCGCCGAAACGAGCGCCATCCCTTCCTTCACGCCGCTCTTTTCAACAACCTGTTCCACGTCGGACGTTATGTTGATATACTCCCGCTTTTTCTTCGTGTTAAACCAGAGGTATTCAGTGGCAGTTTTCATCCGGTATCGGGTAATGTTAATAAGGCGTTACTAACATATCAAAAAACCGGAAAAATAGCAATCCAGCCCGCCTGTCTTTGCGAGGAGTCCCGACCTCTTCTGTCGGGACGACGAAGTGGCGCAAAGCGCCATGGCGCCAGAGGCGCTCACAATCTGGACCTCGGGCCGCGGCACCGTAAACCCTCTATCCCTCTACCTCCCTTTCCCCCATAAATGGTGGAAAGGGAGAATGGGTAATGCCTTCGATCGTTTTGACGGCATCCGGAGTGGCTTGCCGGGAGCGGGTTCGCCCACCCGTCTTTGCGAGGAGTCCCGCCCTGAGCTTGTCGAAGGGCGGGACGACGAAGTGGCGCAAAGCGCCATGGCGCCAGAGGCGCTCACAATCTGGACCTCGGGCCGCGGCACCGTAAACCCTCTATCCCTCTACCTCCCTTTCCCCCATAAATGGTGGAAAGGGAGAATGGGTAATGCCTTCGATCGTTTTGACGGCATCCGGAGTGGCTTGCCGGGAGTGGGTTCGCCCGCCTGTCTTTGCGAGGAGTCCCGAATGTCTTCTCGGGACGACGAAGTGGCGCAAAGCGCCATGGCGCCAGAGGCGCTCACAATCCATACGATGCAAACGGATCGCCAGGCTGTCTACGTCCAGATTGTCCCGCGGCCGACCGTTGGGGTCAGCCGCGAGGATCCCAAAAGAAGGGACTTCGCTCGCAAAGACGGGCTAGCAGACCTTCGCAAGGTTTGCCACGATGAAAGGTAACCTTCATCCCTGAATTTGCTTTGCAGAAGGTTACCTTTTGCCCGACCTTGCGAAGGTTTACTCGGCCAGAACCGTAGAGTCCCTGCCTTCGGCCAGCCTCCGGCAGGCTCGCGTTTCGTAAACGGACGGGGTTGCTCATTCAAACCCGGCCACGCGCAATCTTGGAGGTCCGGTCTGGGGACCGGACTCTACGCGCGGTTGCCACCGACGGTCGGGAGCACAGCTCCCTCCCAGCAGGTAGCTTTAGGACGGAGCAAAAAAAAACAGGCGAAGATTTTAACCTTCGCCTGCTTCTAGTTACTTCAGGAGCATCCCCGCCAAATCCACGCGGGCTACTCCTCTGACGCCCAACTTACTTGATGAGCATCATCTTCTTTACCGTCACGAACGTCGACGTCTTCGCACCGGCGTCGCTGATCCCGTCGGCAATCATACGGTAGAAGTACACTCCCGACGCCAACCGCGATGCGTCGAATTGCACTTCCTGCGTCCCGTAATCCATCTGCTGACGATCAAACAACGTCGCCACTTCCTGACCCAGTATGTTGTAGATCTTCAACGTTACCACTGCCTGCTGCGGTAAGTCGAACCGGATCGTTGTCGTTGGATTGAACGGATTCGGATAGTTCTGGTACAGCGTGTACGCCACCGGCGTCACGACCTCTGATGCAACCGGTGTCTGCGGGGCCGTGTTCACTGACGGCTGAATGCTCGGATCCGACCGCAGGAACGCGACATTCACCAACGGCCGCACGCCCTTGGTTACCAGGCCCGTTGCGAAACTCACCGTATCCATCGGACCTGTAAACGCCGTGTCGATACGGTAGATCGTGTTCGACAGATTAGCGTACGTCCCGGCATCCGCAAAGTTCCGGATCCGAGCAAGCTTTACCGTCGGTATCGTATGCTTCGTGTTCCACTTCGTCGTATCCCATGCGTACGTCACGTATCCCGTCATCAGCGTGTCCGCCATGGCTGCAATCTGCTTCACCTGCATCCCGTTCAGCGGATTGCTCGTGCCGTCGTCATATATCAACTCGCCAAGTCCGACTGGCGTCACCTTATCGTAGCTCGCCCAGATGCCCAGCTTCAACGCTACAAGGTTACCAAACAATGCGTTGGACTGCACAGTCTTCGGCGATAGCGATCCCTGCTTGCCTTTGAGCCAATCCGACGACTTCGTCGTGTCACTCAATACGCCGCCGGGCGACTTGAAGTCCAACCCGCGGGGCGTTCCGGTCTGAAGATTCGGACTCTTGTACATCGATGACTGCACGTCCGCGTACTTCTTCATGATCACCCACGACAGATATCCCTTCAGACTATCCGGCTGTGGCACGCCGATTGTCATTCCACCCAGAGCCGTCAATACATCATTGTATGTCTGAGCCAGCACGTTCACGACATCCGGCATCGGTTCCTGGATCTGATCCACCGTGAAAGCCGTGCTCGTTAGACTGACGTTCTGTTTTCCCGACCTTCACTCCATTGCGCAGCCAATGGTACTTTGCCGTCTGCAGCTTTCCTGCCGTGCCCCAACCCGATACTGTGACGGGCGTGGAAGCGCCTATCGGCGATGCAAACGTGAAGTCCCACTTCTGGCTCTTCGTATCCGTCATCTTCTTCGTCGCCGGCGGATTCACCGTGAATGCACGTATCGATGAATCATATAGCGCAACCGCAAACTCCATGTGCAGTCCCGTTATATTCGCCGAATCGTTGTGAACCGTGACCGTGAATTGCACCTTGTCCGGCTTCTTCAAATCTACTGCCTTCGCCGCTACTCCTGCGTTCGCTATGCTGTCCGGTCGGAAGCTGCGGAACGTCTGGCTGTAAATCGGAGGCGCATTCACGAATGATACCGAGTCCACCAGACCGTTCGACAAATAGACCAGGATGTGATCCGTTGCGCTCGACGTTCCCGCTCCGTTCACCACGTAGCCAAGGTTCACCCAGCCCGTGCTGTCAGCTTCGGAGATGTAGTAGTTTCCATTCCCGAGGTTATTCGCGGAAATACCGGTTGCACTTCCTGAGGTTACGAGCGTTCCGGTCGCTGAATCCCTGTAAACTGAGAGATACCAGTTCTTCAGAGTGCGGTCGCCTGTCGTCGCGAACTTCCCGTCCGCATCGACATACTTCTGTATCGACAACGCGTTGCCCTTCAGGTTGATGAAGGTGTCCGCGATCGACTGGTTGGCGGCAATTGTCAACGTATCAGACAGCGTGTGGTTACCATTGAGGCGGTACCACGGTGCGCCGCTGTCCGCTTCGACTGCGATGTACGAGCCGCCCGGCAGATTTGTAGCCACCAGAGTGCTGTTGTTTACGGAATCGATCAGATTTGACCCTGAAACCGATCCCTTGTACAGCGAAAGGTGCCAGCTCTGCGGCAACTGGTCCCCGGTCGTGCTCAACCTGCCGTCGTAGTCACGGAGTTTCACCACCGTGATCGAGCTTACCTGCTGGTTGACAAAGTCGACCGTGTCCGCGCTGTTCGGGCTTGCATCCGTCACGATGATCGTATCGAACCGCGAGGTGCTGGACACCACTGAATTGCCGATCGATGTGCCGTGGAGAATTCTGCCAAGGTGCACCCATCCCGCGCTGTCGTTCTCGGCAAGGATGTAGGTTCCCGACGCAAGATATGTGGTCCCTAATATACCGGAGTTCGAAAACCCGGAATTCTGGAGAGTGGAAGCGCTGACCGAATCCTGGTACAGAGCCAGTCTCCACTTCTGTGCCACCTGGGGCGCTACCGTTCCAACCGTATCCTTGAAGCTGCGGATAACAATGGCGTGGGGAACGAACAAAGGCGCCATTGCCGAAGCCATCGTCCACCGCGCAGCACCGGGACTGCTGACACCCGTGGCAGTAATCGTATGATTGGTCACAGTGTCAAGGGTTCCCTTCTTTCCAGCCCACGTTGCACCATTGTCCGTTGACTTCTGCAGCAACAAGTTGGTCGCGGAAATCCCATTCAACTCCGTTAATGACGGTGAATAGCCGACGACAATTGTTGCGTTCAATGCGGTATTATTGGAATCCGTCACATCGTAATGCTTCAAGATGGATTTGTCATGAGCGTAGCCGGAATCTGCAACGCCGGTCTTTCGCAAGACCGTTGTTGACCCGGGGACTCCGCCCAGGGCGTCCATCTGGAAACCATTGCCGAAGTCGGTGTTGCTGTTCTGAAGGAGCGTGCGGGTTGAGCTCACATTACCTTGCACCGGATTCGTGCCTTCGTTCATCGTCTGGCCGCCGGCGGGATTCAGGTACATCGTTGACGAGCCGGTGTTGATGACACCCGCGACCGGGAACGTCACCATTTTACCGCCGGATGAGTCGTACGTATATGTGCCCGTGGTTTGAACCGCTCCTCCCGTGACGTATGCATCCGTCAGGAAGTTCACGCCGCCCGGGTTCAGCGAGACAAAACCGCCATTGGCTACTAATGGGCTGCTGCCCGACACGGTTTGTGTTGTCGATCCGCCGAATACGATCGTGGATGGAGTAAGTGCGGCCCTCATGGTGCCGTTATTGACGATGTTGCCGTACACTACAACCGGATAACCGCTGCACAGTGAATCCACTGCCCCGGTATTGATCGTCAAATTACCCTTGATGTATAGTGCGCCGCTCGAGCCGGTCGAAGTAGAGGTAATACGTCGGGGCATAGCCGGTCCGGTTGCTGAAAACGACGTTGGGATAGTAGTATCCAGGGGCGTTGATATCGAAGGAACCCTGTCTGCTGTCGACATCGAATTCCACCGTTCCATAATCACCGTCGAGCCTGTGACTCATCCTGGCAAGCATGGTGGGATACCCCGTGGTATTATGGTACCACAACCCACCAGAACGGATCCAAACGGAATCGAGGACGGATTTATACGACATGCTCTTGGAATAGCTCCATTTGGAATCCCTTACAACACCGCGCTCCGCAATAACAAGATCATAATTACCTGCCACACTATCACCCCACAGCACGGCAGCATTGTTGTTCTTATAACCGCCCGGCGGGATATACAACTCGACCGTATCGGGGTTTCCCGGATAACCAATAGTAAGCTGGCCCACAGTATCAGTCGGGGCAGAGGTCGAAGTATCAGTGGCATTCCGTGCAGGGCATACGACATATTTACCGGTGTGAAACTGATGGTCGAAGATGACGGAATCCGCCTTGTGTGGTATGCCGGTCACTGAACCGCCTCTTACGACAACCCAGGTAGATGGCTGATCCCAGTACAACGTGTCTGCGCCGGCATTCACCTTAAATGTGGCAGGCGCGGCGATAGCGAAGGAATTCGAGATCCCCGAGAGACTACCTGAGCTTGCCTGCAGCGTGTACGTTCCACCCTGGTCGAGCACGAGCGTAGCCTCGGTGGCAATCCCCTTGACCGGTGTCACCGGTGAGTTGCCGGTGAGGTTGCCCGGACCGCTGGCCTTCGTGAACGCCACCTGCGGGCTGACATAGTCAGAGTCGACGTTGTTGTTGATGTCGACAGCCTTTGCCGTCGCGGAAAACGCCACATTATACTTTCCGCCGACGACGTTTGGCGAGAAGATAAGCTGCGTTGCCACGACAGAAACTACGTTGTCGGTTCCGGACGTTGAGCTTACTGCTCCGCCGCCATTTGCCGCGGCAAATACGGAGCCGCTTGAGTCAGCGATTGCTGACGATACTGTATACGTATTCCGGGCATTATCGGCGACAGTAGTATTGTACACTACCCGCAGAACAAGGGTTGCTGTTCCGCCGTCGGGCGCTACCACCCCCGTGAGCCCGCCGAACGCCACCGTGCCGCTTGAAACTGCAACCTCGCCAAGTTCCGTTGTATCCCCTAGATACAACGCAGCCCTGCTGAGAAAACTCCAATTCGTGACGGAGAAACTGATCGACGTCAGGGTTGTCCCTGCTGCATCTGCATCGGGACCCGGACCGCCATCGCGCACAGTAAGACCGAATGCTGCGACTGAATTGAGCTTCGTGATATCGCCGATGCCCGTGTAGGTGACATACGGAATGCCCGACGCATAGACAAACCCGGGAGTCGCAACAACGTCGGACAGGTTGCTCAATGTTGTCGTATTCGAGGTCGGAATCGAGCTGGTGTTATAATTGATTGTTCCGCTGTTCGTCCCGTCCCACGCGAACGTCATGATCGCAAAGTGATAATTCGTGCTGCCTGCCAAACCAGTGTCGGAAGTCGACATGGTGGCGTTCGACGTAATGAACGCCACAACGCGCGACGTCCCGATGGAATCTCCAACTGAATACCGCCGGGCCGCCGATGGAACATCTGCCGGATCCGAGCCGGTCTTCTGCAGGATAAGGTAGCCGTTTCCGTCTGCCGAGGCGGTCCAGGAGAGACCGACCGTCGCGGCGAATGGGGCTGCGGCTGCAAAGCCCGTAGCCTGGGTTGCCGGCTCAACCGAAAGCGAGTAGAATGTCGCATCGCTGGTATAGCCGATACCGAAGTGGTTAATGGCGTAGCCGCGATAGTGGATAAGTGTTCCTGGCGTCAATCCGGTTACCGGAGTTGTAAACACACCGGTTCCCGTTCCACTTGCTATCACCCTCGTGCTGTTGGTATCGGGATTCACCGTGGTCGCCCAGACAATGCCGCGCTGGAAATCGGCATCGTTGTTGTCGCTGAAAACGTTCGCTCCAAGCGTTGCACCCGTGGCGCCGATACTGGCGGCGGTGGGCGTGTTTAACGTCGGAGGCGCGGCAGCTATTGTCGTAGCGCTGTCGATGGTCCCATTCGCGCTCGTGCCGGTCGCATTGACTGCTCTTGCGCGATAGTAATATTTGATTGTGGGTGATATCCCGCTTACCGTTTGGGTTGTAGCGTTCACCGTCAGATTGTTGTACCCTGAAACAAAAGACGAGAAACCGATGTCCGTAGCAACGTCCAGGCGATAGCTTGTGGCGCTCGTGGAAGCGTTCCAGTTTGCATCAAATGCAGTTGCAATAACGTTTGAGGGAGCAGTCGCGACCGGAGCCGGTGGGAGCGTTAGCTGCGAAATCGTATTGGACGGAGCGCTTGACCCACCAGTGCCGACTGCCGTCACCCTATAGTAGTACGTGTTCCCTCCGCTTATGCTTGTTGTAACGACAAAGTTTGTTCCCGTGAGTCCGGGGTCCGTTTGTATAATCGTGCCGCCAAACCCACTGCTCGTGGCAACTTCCAAGGTGTACGAGGAGGGCGCATTCACGTCGCCGGAAGCAGTCCAGTTTGCCGTAAATCCTGTTTCTCCGACCGAGCTTGCCGGCGTGGCAGTCGGTGCGGTGGGCAGCGTGGTAAATGTCGCATCCGAGCCGTTGGCTGTGGCAACGCTGTTTGTTGCGTCCACTCTAAAATGATATAACTGATTAGGCGTGAGCGACGTAATTGCCGCGCTGACAGCAGTGTTCGTTCCGCCCGTAATCGGACTTGGAGTTCCGGAGACGTTTGTTCCGTAGAGAGCGGTTGTGCCATAATCAAAGCTCACGGTTGTGCTTGCACCGCCTGGATTCACCGAGCCATTGAGTGTGGCGCCGGTGGCGAGAATGCTCGTTGCGGGGTTTGTCGTTACCGTTGGAGCCACAGCGGAGGCAGGCGTAAAATCAACTCCCCGGTAAACCGTAAATGTAGGTGCCGTGGCAATAGTGGTCGCCGTGCTTCCAGAACCTGTATCCACTACCTTTATCAGGTTGTTAGCACTCGTAGCAGTAGTGGTCGCATAAATTACGGGATTTGCCCCGCTCCAATCGACCGCCAGACCTCTTGTGCTGGTTGTCGTCGAACCGTTGTTCAAAAGGGTATACGCCAGACTCCACGTTGAGCCACTGAAAGTCCATTTTTGGATACCACCACCGGCTGACGCTGCTCCATCGTCGGCGATATACAAGGTGTTACCATCAGGGCTAATGGAAAAACTATACGGGCTGTGTGTGCCGGTTGCAGGCATACCGGGGAGTGCCGTGGTCGTTTGACCCGATGTTGTCGGAGTTCCAGATCCAATTGAAGCAACTGCCAGGTATGCGCCCGAGGCACTTGTTATATATAGTTGCCCGTTGAAGATTTTCACAACCCTGGTGTTGGTGGGTGCCGAGGACAATTGCGTCGAAGTGCCGGTGCTCCCGAATGACTTGTACCTGACACCAATTGAGGAAGTTGCCGTCCAGGTATTGGAACCATTGTCAGTTACGGCACTTCTCACCGCGGTTGTACTCCCATCAGTAAATTCCGTGGTGTAGTTGATAGTACCCGATGCGTCGATCCTCGCAACTTCTCTCCTAACGGCGGCTAAAGCAAAGGATGCGGCACCCGCAACAGTGTCGTAGCCCACTACGGTAAGATAATTTCCATCGCTCGATCGAACCACATGGCCCTCACTACCGGAACTGCCTGTAACAACAAGCCTTGGCGACGACCCCGTTGAGGCAAACGGTATCGTTTGAACAAGCGTTCCAGACGGCGTATACTCGATGAGAGATATTGGGGCGGCTGCCGAAGATAGCGCTCCCGACCCATTTCCCATCTGAACAACAACGATGTTGCCGGCAGTGAATGGTGACTGTCCCAACGCCGTCGCGGCCACACCGAGTGCGAGGAAGAGCACTGCGGCGACGTAGCGATAAGATACGACTGCGAAATTCTTCATAAACCCTCCTAGACGATCGATTAGTAGTGAATGACGAAATCTGGTTAGTTGATTGCTGGCACATGCCGGAGTGCGTTCCACGAGCAGATTTCAATATCGCACAAAAGCCGACTGCACGGAATGTTGAAAAGAACAAGAAGGCAACGATGATAGGCGCGAATTAATTCGCAGTGGAAATTAACAAATTTTCCCTTCATTGTCAAGAGAACTCTAATTAAATTCTTGTTATTTTCTTGTGAAAGGTAACCCCCCTTGATCCCCCCGTTGAAAAAAAAGGGGGACGACACGTCTCTGTCAAAACAGGGGCGTTGAGTCATCGCTTTGCCCGGTGCAAACGCCTCCTCCCCCCCGCCCGCCTGTCTTTGCGAGGAGTCCTGAATGTCTTCTTGGGACGACGAAGTGGCGCAAAGCGCCATGGCGCCAGAGGCGCTCACAATCCATACGATGCAAACGGATCGCCAGGCTGTCTACGTCCAGATTGTCCCGCGGCCGACCGTTGGGGTCAGCCGCGAGGATCCCAAAAGAAGGGACTTCGCTCATCCAAAAGAGGGACTTCGCTCGCAAAGACGGGCTAGCAGACCTTCGCAAGGTTTGCCACGATGAAAGGTAACCTTCATCCCTGAATTTGCTTTGCAGAAGGTTACCTTTTGCCCGACCTTGCGAAGGTTTACTCGGCCAGAACCGTAGAGTCCCTGCCTTCGGGCAGCCTCCGGCAGGCTCGCGTTTCGTAAACGGACGGGGTTGCTCATTCAAACCCGGCCACGCGCAATCTTGGAGGTCCGGTCTGGGGACCGGACTCTACGCGCGGTTGCCACCGACGGTCGGGAGCACAGCTCCCTCCCAGCAGGTAGCTTTAGGACGGAGCAAAAAAAAACAGGCGAAGATTTTAACCTTCGCCTGCTTCTAGTTACTTCAGGAGCATCCCCGCCAAATCCACGCGGGCTACTCCTCTACGCCCAACTTACTTGATGAGCATCATCTTCTTTACCGTCACGAACGTCGACGTCTTCGCACCGGCGTCGCTGATCCCGTCGGCAATCATACGGTAGAAGTACACTCCCGACGCCAACCGCGATGCGTCGAATTGCACTTCCTGCGTCCCGTAATCCATCTGCTGACGATCAAACAACGTCGCCACTTCCTGACCCAGTATGTTGTAGATCTTCAACGTTACCACTGCCTGCTGCGGTAAGTCGAACCGGATCGTCGTCGTTGGATTGAACGGATTCGGATAGTTCTGGTACAGCGTGTACGCCACCGGCGTCACGACCTCTGATGCAACCGGTGTCTGCGGGGCCGTGTTCACTGACGGCTGAATGCTCGGATCCGACCGCAGGAACGCGACATTCACCAACGGCCGCACGCCCTTGGTTACCAGGCCCGTTGCGAAACTCACCGTATCCATCGGACCTGTAAACGCCGTGTCGATACGGTAGATCGTGTTCGACAGATTAGCGTACGTCCCGGCATCCGCAAAGTTCCGGATCCGAGCAAGCTTTACCGTCGGTATCGTATGCTTCGTGTTCCACTTCGTCGTATCCCATGCGTACGTCACGTATCCCGTCATCAGCGTGTCCGCCATGGCTGCAATCTGCTTCACCTGCATCCCGTTCAGCGGATTGCCCGTACCGTCGTGATATATCAACTCGCCAAGTCCGACTGGCGTCACCTTATCGTAGCTCGCCCAGATGCCCAGCTTCAACGCTACAAGGTTCCCAAACAATGCGTTGGACTGCACAGTCTTCGGCGATAGCGATCCCTGCTTGCCTTTGAGCCAATCCGACGACTTCGTCGTGTCACTCAATACGCCGCCGGGCGACTTGAAGTCCAACCCGCGGGGCGTTCCGGTCTGAAGATTCGGACTCTTGTACATCGATGACTGCACGTCCGCGTACTTCTTCATGATCACCCACGACAGATATCCCTTCAGACTATCCGGCTGTGGCACGCCGATTGTCATTCCACCCAGAGCCGTCAATACATCATTGTATGTCTGAGCCAGCACGTTCACGACATCCGGCATCGGTTCCTGGATCTGATCCACCGTGAAAGCCGTGCTCGTTAGACTGACGTCTGTTTTCCCGACCTTCACTCCATTGCGCAGCCAATGGTACTTTGCCGTCTGCAGCTTTCCTGCAGTGCCCCAACCCGATATTGTCACGGGCGTGGATGGACTTATGGGCGAAGCAAACGTGAAGTCCCACTTCTGGCTCTTCGTATCCGTCATCTTCTTCGTCGCCGGCGGATTCACCGTGAATGCACGTATCGATGAATCATATAGCGCAACCGCAAACTCCATGTGCAGTCCCGTTATATTCGCCGAATCGTTGTGAACCGTGACCGTGAATTGCACCTTGTCCGGCTTCTTCAAATCTACTGCCTTCGCCGCTACTCCTGCGTTCGCTATGCTGTCCGGTCGGAAGCTGCGGAACGTCTGGCTGTAAATCGGAGGCGCATTCACGAATGACACCGAGTCCACCAGACCGTTCGACAAATAGACCAGGATGTGATCCGTTGCGCTCGACGTTCCCGCTCCGTTCACCACGTAGCCAAGGTTCACCCAGCCCGTGCTGTCAGCTTCGGAGATGTAGTAGTTTCCATTCCCGAGGTTATTCGCGGAAATGCCCGTCGCACTGCCGGAGGTTACGAGCGTTCCGGTCGCTGAATCCCTGTAAACTGAGAGATACCAGTTCTTCAGAGTGCGGTCGCCTGTCGTCGCGAACTTCCCGTCCGCATCGACATACTTCTGTATCGACAACGCGTTGCCCTTCAGGTTGATGAAGGTGTCCGCGATCGACTGGTTGGCGGCAATTGTCAACGTATCAGAGCAGCGTGTGGTTACCATTGAGGCGGTACCACGGCGCGCCGCTGTCCGCTTCGACTGCGATGTACGAGCCGCCCGGCAGATTTGTAGCCACCAGAGTGCTGCTGTTTACGGAATCGATAAGATTTGACCCTGAAACCGATCCCTTGTACAGCGAAAGGTGCCAGCTCTGCGGCAACTGGTCCCCGGTCGTGCTCAACCTGCCGTCGTAGTCACGGATTTTCACCACCGTGATCGAACTCACCTGCTGGTTGACAAAGTCGACCGTGTCCGCGCTGTTCGGGCTTGCATCCGTCACGATGATCGTATCGAACCGCGAGGTGCTGGACACCACTGAATTGCCGATCGAGGTGCCGTGGAGAATTCTGCCAAGGTGCACCCATCCCGTGCTGTCGTTCTCGGCAAGGATGTAGGTTCCCGACGCAAGATATGTGGTCCCTAATATACCGGAGTTCAGGAAGTCGGAACTGATGAGAGTGGAAACCGTGACCGAGTCCTGGTACAGAGCCAGTCTCCACTTCTGCACCACCTGGGGCGCAACCGTTCCAACAGTATCCTTGAAGCTGCGGATAACAATGGCGTGCGGAACGAACAAAGGCGAGGTCGCAGCAGCCATGGTCCACCGCGCATTGGGACTGGGGATACCCGTGGCTGTGATCGTGTGATTGGTCACACTGTCAAGGGTTCCCTTCTTTCCCGCCCACGTCACACCACCGTCCAACGATTTCTGAAGCAGCAAATTGCTCGCGGAAATGCCGTTCAACTCTGTTAGAGTCGGGGCATATCCGGCCACAATTGTTGCGTTCAAAGCGGTGTTATTGGCAGCATTTACCGTGTAGTCCCTCAGAATGGACTTATTATGAGCGTAGCCGGAATCCGCAACGCCGGTCTTTCGCAAGACCGTCGTAGACCCGGGGGCTCCGCCCAGTGCATCCATCTGGAAACCAAGGCCGAAGTCGGTGTTGATGCTCTGGGTCAGCGTGCGCGTTGAGCTCACATTCCCTTGAACCGGATACGTGCCTTCGTTCATAAGGCCCGCAGGAGTGAGGAACATCGTGTCAGCGCCCGTGTTGATTGTGCCGCCCAGTGTTACAGTCGAGTCGGTGATGCCATACTGTACATACGTGTAGTTACCGCTCGTCTGGACTGTCCCGCCCGTCACGTACAGATTTGACAGAAGGTTGACACCGGCGTTGTTCATTATAAGAGCTCCGGCACCCAGGGTGATCGGTGTACCCGAAACAGTTTGGACACCCGAGCCTGCCCACATGAGAGGGCCGAACGGGAATTTGCATGTGCCGTTGTTTATGATGTTTCCATAGACAATTGTCGGCTGGTCCGCAGTGAGACCTAATGAGTCTCTGGCTCCCGGATTCGTCGTAAGGTTGCCTTTGACGTACATCGGACCACTCCCGCCGTTATAGACGTAGTAGGTGGGTGCGCCATGAGTATTACTGAATACCAGATTCGGGTACCAGTATTGCTGCCCATTGGCGTCGGAGAATCCGGACGGAACGTCGTATTCGAAGGTTCCATAATCACCGTCCAGGTTTTGGGTCATCCCAAAGATGCCGCTCCCGTACGATGCGGAGTTAAAGTAGAGCCTGCCGCCCTTCTTTATCTTGCAGCGAATCGTTGAGGCTGATGGCGGGATAGTTGAAAGCATTGTGCCCGACAACGCCCGAGCTGACCTGGAAAAGTCCGCCCGTATCGATCACCATGTCATAGTTACCCGCGACTCCGTCGCCCCAGTAGAGAGCGCCCGGGAAGTACTGCGTATGCGCTGGAGGAATAAGCAGGCTTATCGTGTCGGGATTGTGGGCATATCCAATGTAGATAGTAGCCGCGGTGTCGGAGACCTGCGCTCCTGCAGAAGTCACACCGATCTTGACCGCATAGCTCCCTGTCTGGTACGTGTTGTCAAGGACAACGTTGTCCCAGCTGTGCGGAACTCCGTAGTGAGAATAGCCAGAAAGCAGCTGCCATGTGGAAGGCGAATCCCAGTACAGCGTATCCTTCGGACCGCCGGCAGCAACCTTGAACAGCAGCGGTCGAATCCACCGCAAATGAATTCGACGTCGCAGCCGTCAGCAAGCCGTATGTAGCACTGAGCGTTACCAGACCATGGCCTGCAATCGATAAATCAGTGAAAGGCGCGACGCCGCTCACTGCCGACTTCGGGATTGTGCCCGTAAGGACACCCGATCCGCTCGCAAGCGCGACGGTTACGGGCGACGTGAATTCAGCGCTGATGTTGCCGTTGGTGTCGGTCCCGCTTACGGAGGCCGAGAATGTCCAGCCGCTATGCGTATATCCGAGGGTTCCGACAAAATTCAACTTCGCAGCGACAACCCCGATCGATGTTCCCGGCGCTCCGACGACGTCGGATTCGCCGGATACCATGCCGGAGCCGGAGCCATCGACAACGATGTCTGTGCTCCCGTTGATTTTGAATTCAAACAATTTATTGTCCGCACCCACGGGCAACGAAGCCTTAAGGTATATCTTGAGTGTGAGGGTCTTGTTCCCGTTGTCCGGAACGGACACGATCGGCGCGCCTGACCATGTCAGCGACGTTGCATGAACTGTCGCAGCGCCGAGGTCGGTAACGCCGTCAAACAGGTTTGCGCCCTGGATATACTGCGTCCAGTCGGCCGCCGCATTGGCGCTCCCCTGATTGATGGTGAGACTATTGATGATTGTCGGGGTTGCATCGGGATCCCCCGAAGCGCCGCCGTCACGAACTTCAAAACTATAGACGGCAACCTCTGTCCCCTGCGTCGTCGCAATGGAAGAAATTGAGCCGGGGATGGTCAGGGATCCGGCAATGACATCCGAAAGAACGCTGTTGGAGCTGACCAGCGGTAGCTCGGAAGCAGTCCACCGGGAGAGATTTGTGACTCCCGTCTTGGTTACCGTTTCCGTGAATTGAGTCGACGGTGCCGCCAACGGATGCCCAGGTTGCGCCGCCATCGGGCGACCGCCATAGGTTGAGATTCCGATCATATCCATTCAACTCCGCCGCTGCGCTGTCGAAGTGGAACACGACGTTCGCATTTAAACCGCTGTTCGTTGCGGCATTTACATCATAGTAACGCAGGATTGACCGCGAGGCGAACCCCTGGGCTACGCCCGTTGTACGGGTCACTGTGGTCAAACCGGGAGAAGTCCCGCCTGCGGGGTCGATATCAAAACCGATTCCGCCGAATGTCTGAAACGCCGCGGGCAATTTCGCCCCTTTCTGGGCTTTTGCAATGTTCCCGCTCACGGTTTGCGTCGACTGCACCGTGCCGAGGACGATGTTCCCGTTGCCGGCTTCAGACAGAGTGCCGCTGGAACCGAGAGTCAGCGTGTTCGCACCGGTGGTAAGGGCGCCATTCGTGATCGTGGTTGCACCGTTCACGGTGAGAGGACCCTGGAGGGTCGAACCGCTGGCATTGTTCAGCGTGAAGTTATTCAGGGCAGAGACACCGCTGGGGAGATTGATCCCGAAGCCGCACTCCCGCCGATAACGACCGACGAGTTTCCGCCCGCACTAAAGTTGGATGACGTTCCGCCGATCGGGTTTTGAAGTGTCAGCATGCCCGTATTAACGCTGAATGTGCCGTTCGTGAGGGTTAATACGCCGGTGACGATCGCATTGCCCGTCATGTATGCACCGTTGACATCATTCAATTCCAGATTGCCGTAGATTCCGGTTCCGGAAAGCGTATGCTGGGATGAACCGCTCGCCAGCTTAATTTCCCCGCCCGAGCCGTTCAAATTTGTGCCCGAATTTGCAATATTTCCGGTAACCGTGAGAACGTTTGTACTGTCAGTCAGGTAACTTCCGGCAGCAATTGTAATTGAGTTGGTGGTAAAACCACATCCCAGGGTTGCCTGACGACCCCAGCCGCCGCCCTGCACGACCAGATTATTAAGAGCATAGCTGGAAGAATCTACAACGACGAAACCATAGGTGCTTGTATGGTTGTCCACTCCGTCGCCGAGATTAATTGTTCCACCCGTGATATATAACTTTGATGAGGTACCTACATGAATATCGTGACCGGTTGTCCTGACGGAAGGTTCCGGGCTTACGATGGTAATCGACCCTCCATCCATATTCAGTGTGCCAGCGTTATAAACGTACAATTGGTTAAAGGTGCTATTAGAAGTTGCATACGTGGCATAAGGGCTGAGATAAATACTGCCCCCGTGCATAGTCACAACCGGGGTTAGCGAGTAACTGGCGCTTGCTGCATAAGGGAATCCAAATGTGCCTTCATAATCATAAATTGTCCCGTTGTATATGGTCGCAGTGTCATCCCACCCAAAATTACCGCCGGTACTATTAAGAGTGACTGTACCCGTGGTATTAATGTTCGTGAGAACTTCAAAATACGCACTACCGGACACCGTATCGAGGAAGCTGCCGCTGCCCATAAAATTCAGGCCGACACGCGTGTTGAGAGCAAAAGTACTTCCACTCGGCGAAAAAGTCGATGTTATGGCATTCAGCGTCCCCGCATCTTGTTCCCATGTTCCGTATCCGGTAGCACTGCCCGTTTGACCCAGGACGAATAGTGTTGCAGGTTTCGAACTATGGTTCGAACCAGCAGGGTTACCGATATTCGTATTGAGACTATCGTGAACAATCTGCGAGCGTGACCCCTTCGACAGATACACTTTGCCGAATTGTGTCAAAATTGGAGTCGATCCCTGTATGTATTGGTCGCCCGTTATATTGGTGAACATCACTGCCAAGCCAATGTTGTTGGTGCTTCCGGTTGTCCTTATGGCATTAAATGTGCCATTGTTGGTGAGGTTACCGGCGAGATACAACGTATCCCAACCGGCAGTTGTAACTCTCCCCAAGACTGAACTGAGCGCGTTAATCGTTAGATCATTGCTCAATATCACTTTGCGGATAGTGGCGATATCGTCAAAATTCAAAGTAGCGCCGCCGCCGCCGCCGCCGACAATCAGCGACGAGACAGTGACGTTCTGGTTAATGGTGAACGTGACTCCGTCAAGGACGAACGCGGTATCGGTCGCACCCGGTAAAGCTCCGGTGGACCAATTTCCCAGAGTCGACCATGTTCCGGTCGTCTTCGCAGTATCAATTGCCCCCCACGCCGTTGCGCTCATCGCGCTCGCGAGCAGGACAACCACAGCAAGAAATATGAAGTGTTTCATTGCAAATCTCCTTTGTATGGATTGGTTAATTAGTAAAGATTTAAAAAAATGTTATTGGTTCATGTTCTTGGTTGACGGTTGACAGTTAGATGGTTGATTGGTTGACGGTTCTAAGTTATTGGTTAACAGTTGTCGGTTGAAGGTCATAGGTTTTGGGTTAGAGTTTTGAGTTTCGGGTTTTAAGTTTCAGGTTCTTGCCCATCCGATCTTCCAACAGCTAACGGCCAATGGCTAACGGCTCCAGGCTATTGGCTCTTTGGCCATTAGTTTCTTGCTTCGACGACTTTGAGGCGACGTTCATGGTTCTCCAGACGTTCTTCGTGGCCTTCTAATTGTTCGCCATTGCCGGCTACTTTGCCTATGACACTTTCAACCATCTTCACTATCCCGTTGAAATAGCGATCCATTTTGTCTCCCTGCTTCTGCATGTCGGCGCGCAGTGGAGCAATGCGGCTGTCTACATACTCCTTGAACGACTGTGCGGTATAGTCCATCTTCGCCTCGAGCCGCTTCTCGACAGAATCAATCTTCGAGCCGAGCCGCTTCTCGACAGAATCAATCTTCGAGCCGAACCGCTTCTCGACAGATTCAATCTTCGAGTCGAACCGCTTCTCGACAGATTCAATCTTCGAGTCGAACCTTGAATCAAGACGCTTCTCAAACGCCGTTAGTTCTTTAACCAGGATTTCCCGGCTAAGAGTTTTCTGTTTCGATGTCGTACTTTTTACCATAATTCACTGCCTCCCGAAAATCTACTGGTTAAATGGTCAACTGGTTACTTGGTCATTACTCATTGCTCATTCGTCATTGATCACGCTTTTGCTTCTACGATCTTGAGCCGGCGTTCGTGATCGTTAACTTGCACCTGCAGCGTAAGAATTTCGCCGACGCGGGTCTCAATTAGTTTTGCCAGACCGGTAGTATTTGTATCCAGTTTCTTCTCAACCGTATCAAAGCGCCGGTTCATCTGCTCGAACCTTCCGTTAACCTGGTCGAAGCGTTGGTCAACTTGGTCGAAGCGTTGGTCCATCTGCTCGAACCTTCCGTTAACCTGGTCGAAGCGTTGGTCAACTTGGTCGAAGCGTTGGTCAACTTGCTCGAAGCGTTGGTCAACTTGCTCGAAGCGTTGGTCAACTTGCTCGAAGCGTTGGTCAACTTGCTCGAAGCGTTGGTCAACTTGCTCGAAGCGTCCATCGACGTAACCTTTCAGCGACTCTGTCTGAATATCGAGCTTATTATCAAGCCGTTTTTCGAAACCGTCAATCCTTCCATCGAGCCGTTTCTCGACATTGTCGATCTTGAGGTCAAGCTTATCAATCTTGCCGCCGATCCTTTTTTCCAGTAATGAAAGTTCTTTAACCAAAATTCCTTGTCTGTTCGTGTGACCTGTCTGTGTTGTCTTTCTTTTCATAACGTCATTCCCTCCCTGAAAGTTGTTATGTGTTGTTTGTTCTTGGTTGACGGTTAGATGGTTGATTGGGTAATTGGTTAACTGGTTAAATGGTTAATTGGTTAATTGGTTAACTGGTTAACTGGTTAAATGGTTAAATGGTTAATTGGTTAATTGGTTAAATGGTTGACAGAGACGTCAAGAATTACTGCATGCACGCGTATCAAAGAACAGAAAAAGATGGTGGAAAAACTAAAGCGTGAAGGTTGATTGCTATGCAGCTAAGGTAGCAAATCTTCCACGAATTGTCAAGCGATTTGTAGTGAAATTCTTGTTATTCTTATGTTAAAAAGAACAGCCGCGAAAAATGGCGAAGAATACCGCAATCCTCGCCTGCCGCGGGCCGGATGGCCCTCCTGTCTTTGCGAGGAGTCCCGACCTCTTCTGTCGGGACGACGAAGTGGCGCAAAGCGCCATGGCGCCAGAGGCGCTCACAATCTGGACCTCGGGCCGCGGCACCGTAAACCCTCTATCCCTCTGCCTCCCTTTCCCCCATAAATGGTGGAAAGGGAGAATGGGTAATGGCCACGAGCAATCCGCCCGCTTCCGGACCGAGTTGCCCCCAGCGTTCCCAAATGGAATTTGGGAACGAGCAGACCTTCGCAAGGTTTGCCACGATGAAAGGTAACCTTCATCCCTGAATTTGCTTTGCAGAAGGTTACCTTTTGCTCGACCTTGCGAAGGTTTACTCGGCCAGAACCGTAGAGTCCGTTTCGTAAACGGACAGGGTTGCCTATTCAAACCCGGGCGCGGACAATCTTGGAGGTCCGGTCTGGGGACCGGACTCTACGCGCGGTTGCCTTATGGGTCGGGCTGAAAGGTAACCTTCATCCCTGAATTTGCTTTGCAGAAGGTTACCTTTTGCTCTGCGAACTCACCCTATAATCCCTCTCTAAAATTAGAGAGGGATGTTGGCAACGGAATACCCTCGGAGCCGGGCCCTTTATTTCATCATCACGATCTTGCGCAAGCCGATGAACGGACGGCCTACGCCATTCGAGGGCTCCGCCGTCATACGCACAAAATAAACGCCGCTCGACACGCTCAAACCGCTCTGCGAAGCTCCGTTCCAGGTGATGGTCTGGAATCCGGCCGACCGCTCCTCGTCAACCAGCGTCGCGACCTTCTGCCCCAGTATATTATAGACAATGATCTGGAGGTGCGCAGTCTGCGGCAGGCCGACGACAAACGATGTGGTCGGGTTGAAGGGATTCGGGTAATTCTGGCCGAGCGAAAACTCTTTCGGCAGCGCTGCGCCGGCTCCGGCGCTCAGCATAAGCCCCGGCGGCACTTTGGTCAGCGTCATTTCACCGGCGCCGGTTATCGCCGCCGCCTTGAAAAGCTTTCCGTTGACTCCATCCGAGAGCGTGTACTTCTTGCCGTTCGGGTTAACGATGTTCCATTTCACTTTCAGCGGCGCCTGCCCGCCGTTGATGACGATGGGATAGTCGACGGGTGCGACGAGCGTTGCGGGATGGGCTTCAAGAATGCGGCCAGTGGAGAACCGGACGTCCATCCTGCTCCCCGGTCCCGGGGGCGGAAGCTCAAACGACGCAAGAGGCAATTTCCCATCCGCGTCCTGCCCGAAGAAAAGTGTCTGGGCGCTCCCGCTGTTATCGGTGATCGTGAGCGTGTTGAACTGGCCAATATCGACCGCCGACGGCGAGGCTTTTGGCATTGCGTGCTGCGAGGAGACCAGGAGGCTGTCGCGCACCGCAGACTTCACCCAGTATCCCTGCGACGGCTTGAGTTGTGCCGGGATCGCATACCCGTTCGAGTATCCAAAGAAGTGCGAGAGCGTATTTCCGGGCGTCGAGGGGACGACCGGACTCACCGGCACCGAATCGCCGATCGCGCCGATGATATTCCATCCCGGGTTCACAGGTATAAAGTCGTGCGTATGCTTCACGCCGAGCTGCCGGATCGTGGTCGTCGCGGGGAACTTAAGCCAGTACCCCTCGTCGAAGGCAAGAGTGGTCGTGACGGGAACGTAACGGCCCTCGTAGGCGAATGGCGTGCCGAGCGATCCCGGGAACAAGTTGCCCTGGGTGTACGCACCAATCGCCGGTTGCTGGTCGCGGCCCACGGAAACGAGGTTCCAGTCTTTCTGGTACTGGAACGGTTCGCCCGCCACGATATCGGCATTGGAACGGGGAACGAGCTTGTATTGGTTATAGCTATAATAGACGATACCGATCATCGTATCGACCCGGTCGCCGATATTGAAAATCCGGTCGCCGCTGATGGTATCCGCGCCATGATTCGAATAGTTATTCCTGCCGTCCCTCAGGACGTGCATTTCGCCGGTTCCGTCGTCGATCCCGTACTCTGTTATATTCGTGTAGTATGCGGCGGTGTCCATGAATCTTGCATTCACGACGCGGACAAGACAACCTTCCCATTGCTCGCCGACGGGGTCCCCATTGCCCCGAACGCCCAGCGTCGCGGTTGTAATCGTAACCGGCGCCGGCTGCGGGCGATTATGGGCAACGATGGCAACCGTGGAATCGAACAAGGTGGTGACTTCAAAGTTTTCTTCAATTGCCCCATAGACGACAACGCTGTCGCCCAACCTCATGGCGGCGAGTTGTACGGCGCTGAGGGAATCCGTACTGATCACCCAGATACCGTTCCACGGTCCGCTCCCATTCTGAATGTAGTACGCATTCGTGCCGACCCCCGTGGGGGTGGCAGACAAGGGGCTGAGGCGCATGACGGTCGTATCGGCCGTGACGATGCCCGAGAGGGAGGTTACTCCTCCGGCATATGCGGAGCGACCGTTGGTGTACGGAGTATACTGAACGTCATGAATCGTCAGGCTGCCGTTCCCAACATTGTAAAAGAAGAAGCCCCTCGTTGTATCGCGTCCGAACGATCCGCTGGCATTTGCGTAGATCCCTTCGTCGCCGAAGTTATCGATTCCCTTGAAGAAATACCTCACGTTTGTTCCAAGGGGCCAGGGGTTCCCGTCCTGATCCAGAATATATTCCGCATAGATAGTCGAGTCGGGATTGGAAGTCGATCCGTAGTATCCGAGCGTGTCAACGGTCCACGGGCCATAATTGATGCTCTTCACAATGACGCACTTGTACAGGGGAAGCCCGCCAGATTCCAGCGCCATTGACACCTGCACCTGCACTGAATCATTCGGCGTCACGACGACCGGATTCCGACGATGCGCTGAGACAAGGGGGAGAGTCACTCCCCAGACGATATCTCCCGGATAGAGCGGGATGATCCGGTAGCCGTCGCTATTTTCATTGCCGGAAGTGGTTCCGAGTGTCCCGCGGATTGTGTCCATGACCGCGCCGACCGGCGGCTGGTGAAAATTCGGGTCGCCCGCTCCGCCCGCGTTTCCGATCGTGAAATAGTATGACCAATCATAATCGGTGAGCTGGTTCCCGCCCGCCCCGGTCAGCACGAGCTGCCGGCCCGAGTTCAGGTAATTCGTTACCGCCAGACCCGTCAATTCGATGAGACTGTTCTCGTACTGCTCCGCTATTGAGTATGGTTTCGAAAAAGGACCGGTCGAATTATAGGCGCCGTGATTCAGATCGGTAATGTCGACCAGTGTGGGCGCGGGAATCGGTATGTTATGCCCGACGACCGTAGTGGTATAGTTGGTGTCCGGAACCAGTTCGGTCGTGCTATTCATATAGTTTGCCGGATAGTCGTTGACCTTGGCTGTCACGTAGATGAGGTCTCCTTTTTCCACACTTCCATAACCGTTGAGATCCCACGACGCGGTATCCGCCACCGGATATCGCAGCAGTATTCCACCCCACGAATTCGAATAGTTGTTTATCGTGTCATGGAGCAACATCGTCAGTCCGCCCCCGGTATACGTGATCACAAATTGAGGACAGACCACCAGGCCCAGGGTCACGATCTCAGAGTCGTTATCATTTATCGCCGGTGCAATTCCAAAACGGGATGCCTGCAAAGTCCAGCGCGCGTTGTTATCCCCCAGAGTATCCGCCTTCAACAGAGAATCCTGAGAAACAAACTCGATATCATGGATGGTATAAAAGGGAAACGAGACCCAGGACTTGGTAGTTCTGTTGTACATCGGGATCCTTTTCCTTTCACCGCCGTAGAGTTGCGCGGCAATGAGTAGCAAGAGAGCGAGAAATAAGAGCGAACGTTTCATGACTGACTCCTTCACAAAATGTAATGAGATAAACTCCTGGCTTTCGCCTCCGGAGGTAATGTAAAGAAAACAAATTGTAAATTCAAGTAAATTTTTGATAAAAATGTTAATTCTGCAGAGCGTGCAGGCGGGAAGGCAGGATGAGAGACGCCTCCCCAAATCAGAGTCTTTAGTGCGTAAGAATTCTTGATATTTTCGCGAGAGAGTATGACTGCGGCGCTACTGCCGTCCCTGAAGCAAAAAGTCGGGCTCCAGGAGGTACGGAGCCCGACCTAATCAATGTGTGGGTCCGGCAGTCGAATCAAGGGGAGGCGACTTGATTACGACAGGGGGGGCCGGACGCACACAGGCGTAATATACAAACAAAGAAATCAGAATGCAATTTCAACGGCTTCGCCGCCTGTCTTCGTCCGCCTGTCTTTGCGAGGAGTCCCGACCTCTTCTGTCGGGACGACGAAGTGGCGCAAAGCGCCATGGCGCCAGAGGCGCTCACAATCTGGACCTCGGGCCGCGGCACCGTAAACCCTCTATCCCTCTACCTCCCTTTCCCCCATAAATGGTGGAAAGGGAGAATGGGTAATGCCTTCGTTCGTTTTGACGGCATCCGGAGTGGCTTGCCGGGAGCGGGTTCGCCCACCCGTCTTTGCGAGGAGTCCCGACCTCTTCTGTCGGGACGACGAAGTGGCGCAAAGCGCCATGGCGCCAGAGGCGCTCACAATCTGGACCTCGGGCCGCGGCACCGTAAACCCTCTATCCCTCTACCTCCCTTTCCCCCATAAATGGTGGAAAGGGAGAATGGGTAATGCCTTCGATCGTTTTGACGGCATCCGGAGTGGCTTGCCGGGAGCGGGTTCGCCCACCCGTCTTTGCGAGGAGTCCCGCCCTGAGCTTGTCGAAGGGCGGGACGACGAAGTGGCGCAAAGCGCCATGGCGCCAGAGGCGCTCACAATCCATACGATGCAAACGGATCGCCAGGCTGTCTACGTCCAGATTGTCCCGCGGCCGACCGTTGGGGTCAGCCGCGAGGATCCCAAAAGAGGGACTTCGCTCGCAAAGACGGGTTGGCGAGGATGGATGGCCAAAAAAAAGCAGGCGAAGATTTTAACCTTCGCCTGCTTCTCGCATCTACTTACTTCAGGAGCATCCCCGCGGAAAGCATGCGGGACTTCTGATAAAACGACTTCGTTATTTTATCATCAACATCTTCTTTACCGCCGCAAACGTCGCCGCCTTCGTTCCATCGCCGTTCATCCCCTCGGCAATCATGCGGCAGAAGTACACACCCGACGCCAGCCGCGATGCGTCAAATTGCACTTCCTGCGTTCCGTCATCCATCTGCTGACGGTCAAACAACGTCGCCACTTCCTGGCCCAGGATATTATAGATTTTCAACGTTACCACGGCCTGCTGCGGCAGGTCGAACTCGATCGTTGTCGTCGGATTGAACGGGTTCGGATAGTTTTGATAGAGCGTATATTGTTTCGGAGTTTCTTCGAGCGAACCCTTGGGAAATGCCAGCGGTTCGGGAAGGGGCGCAATCCCCGGCGCAAGGAACCCGACGCTATCGACCAGCACGGCTCCGGTGACGACGAGCGGCGAGGTGCTTACCACCTTCAGCGGACCCTGGAACGCGCCGTTCACTTTCGTGAGTATGGAATCGAGCAGCTTCCAATTCACCGGCTGATAGTGCCGCCAGTACGTGAGCAGGTTGTCCGTGAGCGACGCGATCTGGCGAAGCGACATGCCGTTGAGTGCAACCCCATTAATCGTATCCGCACCGGTGTACGTCAAGTCGCCCAGCGTCGGCGGAGTCACCTCGGCGTCGCTCGCCCCTATGTTGACGCGCAGTGCGACGAGCTGCCCTACAAGATGATTGTTATATGCTTTTCGAGCAATATCTTTCTTCTCCCCGACAAATAGTTTGCCGCCGGTGGTATCGAGGCCGCGTGGACGGCCGGTGTCGGGAAGGAGCGCTGTGACCGCCGAACCTTTGTCGAGGCGGATCCAGCCGAATGTCTTAGCGCTATCCGGGCGCGAGTTGCCGACCACCATGCCGCCGGGATACCCGGGGTAACCTTTTTTGATTTTAGGAAACGCGCGGGCGAAAGCCGTGTCGCGGATGCTGCCGGGAGTCACTTTCGACGAAAGGTTCTTCAAGTTGGCGTCTTTGACGACCAGGCTGTCTTGAATAAATGTCCGATACTTAAGATGCAAGGGGTCGGAATACTTAATCGTGAGAACATCCGAAAGAAATGTGGTTCCGATGCTGCTGCCGGTGACATAGTACGAACCGTTGAACGACCCCAGGGCGGCCGGCACATCGTCATCGTTGCCCGGGCCGTTGTACGTAACGCTCCACTCGAGAGAACCGTTGGTGCCCTTATACTTGATGAGAACGTAATCCTTGCCCACGCCTTCATCCGACGCGGAGATTAAAACCAGCGGGTCGCTGTCCGTCGAGACCGCCACGCCTGCGTCGTCGTCGTTCGCCGTCCCGTTGAACGCCGGCGGCGAGCTCCAGCTCTGGTTCCCGTTGGTCTGCGCGTAGGCAACGGTCACGGCATCGAAGAATTCACCCTGGACAAGACTTTTCCCGGTTACATACACCCTGCTGCCGGAAGTGCTGAGCGCGATGGCGGAGGGGAAATCATCCCCGTGGGCGCTTCCGTCGTAGCGCGAGAGCCAAACCTGGGCCCCGGTCGACGTGTTGTACCTGACCGTGCAATAGTCATAGCCGGTCACAGAATCCTGGCTTGCGCCGGTGATATAAAGTCCGGTCGAGCGCATGGCCATGGCGCTCGGGATGTCGTTTCCGTCACCGGGCCCGTTGTAGTATGCGGCCCAGACTGAATCGCCAGTGATGGCGTTATATTTGATCGTGAAGTAGTCATACATGGTGTCGGTTTCCGCGCCGGTGACGTAGAGGTCGGTAAACCCGTTGAGGAGCATTGCGGTCGGGAAATCGTTGCCGTTGAGGGGTCCGTTGTGACGGCGGACCCAGATGGAATCGCCGTTTGCGTCGTACTTGATTGTCGCGTAATCCAGGCCCGTTCCGATGCCCGCACTGGAGCCGGACACATAAACATAGAACGAATCGTTGACCGCGACCCCGATGGGAGTATCGGCGCCATGGGCGGGGCCGTCATAGCGTCTTGCCCATTTCAAGGTGTCGCCCGTCCGGTTGTATTTCAGCGTGACAAAGTCGAGCCCCGTCGCCGCTCCTCCGTCGCTCGTCCCGGTGACGTAAACGTTGTTCGAGGAGTCCACTGCGATGGCGCATCCTTTGTCGGCACGTCCGGCGAACCCTCCGTCGTAATATGCCGCCCAGAGCTTTTCACCGTCCGGAGAGTACTTGATCGTAACGATGTCGATGCCGGTCGATTGCCTGGTGGTCCAGCCCGTAATATAGACGAAACCCGAGTCGTCCACCGCCATTGCTGTCGCGGCGCCGTTGCCGTTTTTCACGGTCGACGCGAAGCGGCCGACCCACTGCCGGGCGAACTGGGAAAAGCTCCAGGAAGAACACAGGAGGAATACCGCCGTGAGGAAGAAAATCTTAGAGAGTTTCATTGAAGACTCCTTCGATTGATTATGAAAGAACGATGTAGTGATTTAGTTCTAAAGAAATTTTGACAATTCGCTCCCGACCGCTGGGAGTCCAAAACCAGGCCGTAGAGTCCGTTTCGTAAACGGACGGGATTGCTCATTCAAACCCGGGCGCGGACAATCTTGGAGGTCCGGTCTGGGGACCGGACTCTACGCGCCGTGTTCCCGTGTTAACCCTCACCCCGCCCCCGGCCGCATCTTGCACCCGCCGAAGTCCCGGAAGTATTCAGGACGCAGGCGGGCTCGCGGTCGGCACGAAGCCTCCATGCTCAGTACATCTCAGCGGGGACGCTGAGATGAGCTTTGAAGGCGGGGACCCTGAACTAAAGCATTTCAGGGCAGGCGCCGAATAGAGCACACACTCCTGCTACCGACCGCGTCCCCGCGGTCGGCACGAAGCCTCCATGCTCAGTACATCTCAGCGGGGACGCTGAGATGAGCTTTGAAGGCGGGGACCCTGAACTAAAGCATTTCAGGGCAGGCGCCGAATAGAGCACACACTCCTGCTACCGACCGCGTCCCCGCGGTCGGCACGAAGCCCCCATGCTCAGTACATTTCAGCGGGGACGTTGAAATGAGCTTTGAATGCTCGGACCCTGAACTAAAGCATTTCAGGGCAGGCGCCGAATAGAGCACACACTCCTGCTACCGACCGCGTCCCCGCGGTCGGCACGAAGCCTCCATGCTCAGTACATCTCAGCGGGGACGCTGAGATGAGCTTTGAAGGCGGGGACCCTGAACTAAAGCATTTCAGGGCAGGCGCCGAATAGAGCACACACTCCTGCTACCGACCGCGTCCCCGCGGTCGGCACGAAGCCCCCATGCTCAGTACATTTCAGCGGGGACGTTGAAATGAGCTTTGAATGCTCGGACCCTGAACTAAAGCTCTTCAGGGCAGACGCCGAATAGAGCACACACTCCTGCTACCGACCGCGTCCCCGCGGTCGGTCACCCAGCACGCAAGCCCAAGCTCTGCAGCACTCATCCAAACAGCTCTCCCCCATCATCAATCTGGATCAGGGGCCGTAGACCCCGATCATAGTAGCATGCTGATGAATACCTGTATTGCCATCGTTCCTGTGCAAGCTTCCAACCCTTTGCAACCGGATTGTTATGGAGATATTCCAGCTTCTGTCTCAGAAATGCAGCCGAATAGATATTCTTAGCTTGAATTTTCCACCATATACGGTGCTCTTCTCCTGAATTTGCCTGAAGCGCTTGCCTGTGAAAATACTTCAAGAGATTGTGGCGCCTCTGATTTCGCAATTCACTCAAAATTCTGTGCGCTGTGTACGAACCGAAACTCTGGAGTATCCCAGAAATCGTTTGACCACCCATGGGTTGTATCACCATATGAACATGATGCGGCATAATAACGAATCCGAATACTTTGCACCGCCGGTGATCCCGGTGCCATGTCAAGGAATCCAACACGATCTGCGTAAAGGCTTGTTCCTCAAACAGCCTTCTCCATCCAACTACCGTTGCCGTGACAAAATACAAATCACCAGCAACATGTCGTGGTCTAAATGTCATACATGCCTCCACTGACTCTTCTACCCTACCCCAGCCCCGTACATTTCAGCGGGGACGCTGAAATGAGCTTTGAATGCTCGAACCCTGAACTAAGGCTCTTCAGGGCAGACGCCGAACAGAGCACACACTCCTGCTACCGAATTTGCCGACCTTCGCATTGCCTTGGCCGAAACGTTCCCAAATGGAATTTGGGAAAGAGCAGACCTTCGCAAGGTTTTCCTGAATGAAAGGTAACCTCCTTCCTTGAATTTGCAGAGCAGAAGGGTACCTTTTGCTGCGCGAACTCACCCTATGGTCCCTCTCTAAAATTAGAGAGGGACGTTGGCCGCGGAAGCGCTTCCCCTTCTCTACTCGTAGAGAAGGGGACCGGAGGGGATGAGTTTCGGCGCAAGAATTTCGGCCTGGAGCACACCTGTCCGCCGTCGTTGTGGCCGAGACCCCCCTTGCCAGGAGGCTCCGGCTCACTTCAAAGAAAAAGGCGAAGATTTTACCTTCGCCTGATTTTCGTACTCTACGCGGAACGGGATTACTCCTTCAACGCTCAGTTTATTTGGGGGGCAGTCCCGCGAAAAGCACGCGGGATTACTCCTTCAACGCTCAGTTTATTTGAGGAGCAGTCCCGCGAAAAGCACGCGGGATTACTCCTTCAATGCTCAGTTTATTTGAGGAGCAGTCCCGCGAAAAGCACGCGGGATTACTCCTTCAACGCTCAGTTTATTTGAGGAGTAACATCTTCTTAACGATCGAGGCAACCTTCCCCGAGCCTCCGGCGTCTTCGGCGAAGAGCCGGTAGAAATAGACGCCCGATGCCATCCCACCGGAGGCGGAAGCATCAAAGACCAGGTGCTGGTTTCCCTGATCCATGGCAACGTGGTCGAGCAATGTCGTTGTTTCCTGCCCAAGGATATTGTACACCTTAAGCGTCACTATGGACTGTTGAGGAAGATCGAACTCAATTGTAGTCGAAGGATTGAAGGGATTGGGGTAATTCTGATACAGCACGTAGCTCTGGGGAGTCACTCCATCGTCAACAATCTGAGGAATGAACGCCGGAAGAGCTTCCAGCGGCTGCGGGTTCGGCTGAAGAAAAGCAACGCCAAAAAGGGCCTTCGTCGACTTGATCTTCAGCGGCCGTGTCGATGTGGTGTCGATCTGTCCGTCGAACGCGTCGTTGATCTGCCGGATCGACGCGGCAAGCTGGAGATAGTTGATGTTGGAATACCATTTCCACATCGTGAGAAGACTATCGACATACACAGCAAGCTGACGCAGCGATTTATGATTCAGAACATTGGCCGGGTTCGTCGGGTCGTTGTAAATCAGCTCCCCGAACTGAGAGTCCGTGATTCTAACGTCGCTTGCTGCGATACTCATTTTCAAGGCCATCAACTCGCCAAGGAGCCGATTGTTGTAGGAGCGCGCGCTCGTGTTTCTCGTGAGGCCGACAAACTTCCGGCCATAGATGCGGTCGAAGGCCCGCGCGATACCCGTATCGGGCAGGGCATTCTTCACATTGTAATTCTTGTTGAAAATTTCCCAGCCGTAGAATTTGGCGCTGTCGGGCCGCGCAATGCCCATGGTGATCCCGTTGGGAAATGCTCCGCGACCGAAAACCGAATCGCGAACGTTCCCTGCGTTGGGCATATTGATGGGCGTTTTCTTATTTATGTACAGCCGAATCGACTTGAGCGCCAGGCTGTCCTGCATGAATGTCCGGTAGCAGCCGCCGGCGAGTTGTCCGCTTGCGCTTACCCGCTGAGCATAGAGATCCGTCGTGCCCGTGCCGTCGCGATAGTCCGACCAGGCAATGATACACCCCTGGAGTCCGTCTCCGGCGATCTGCGGGGATACCTGGTTGGCCGGGTAGGTGAACACCGGGATGCCGTTCGTTGCCCATTGAGGGATTCCGCTGAGAAGGAGGCGCTGTGCGTAGATATCGAAATCGGTGCCATTGCGTTCGTCCTGCCACGTGACCAACACGCTCTGGCCGTCAATGATAAGCTGGGGATTATACTGCTGGCCCGCAATCACGCAGACGGGGAGGCCGTTCGAGAGCCAGAGAACCTGGCCCGTTGCATTGACCCGCTGGGCATAAATGTCGTAGTCGACGCCGCTCCGGTTATCCTGCCAAACGGCCACCGCGCCCCCGCCGCCGTCGCTTGCCAGAGTCGGATAGTACTGAATCCCGGTCGATGAGGCCAGCGGTATTCCGTTGGCCGCCCATACCGTTGCGCCGGAGCTGTTGACGCGCTGTGCAAAAATCTGATCGGAACCGCCCGACCGGCGGTCCTGCCAGCAAATGATTGCCCCCTGCGCGCCGTCGCTGACGATCTGCGGATTCCACTGGGTATTTGGAGCCGTGCACACCGGAATGCCGTTGGCGGCAAGCGCCATCTGGCCATTCGCCAGTACGTGCTGGCAATAAATATCCGAAGTGCCGCTGCCGCTGCGATAATCGGTCCATGTTATGTACGCACCGCCCTGTCCGTCGGTCACAAGACAGGGATTGATCTGCTGGTTCGGGTCGGTACAGACTGCAACTCCATTCGACGTCCAGACACTCTGGCCGGAGCCGTTCACGCGCTGCACATAGATATCGGCGTTTCCGTTCCGGTAATCCTGCCACGTGATGATCTCACCGCCGGCGCCGTCGCCAATAAGCTGCGGATTGTACTGATTGCCGGACGCGTTGCAGACCGCCACACCTCCGGGCGCCCAGTACTGATTTCCGCTCGAAGAGATCCGCTGCGCGTAGATGTCGTAATCGACGTCCGTGCGGTTGTCCTGCCAGACGACGATGACATCGCCGCCGCCATCGGTGAGTATTTGCGGGTAATACTGGTAGCCGCTGCTGAGAGAGATCGGAAGGCCGCCGGCCTGCCATGAGTTGGCGCCGGTAGCGTCAAGATGCTGGATGTATAATTTGTCGGTAACGCCTCCGCGCCGGTCCTGCCACACTGAATACACCCCGGCTTTCCCGTCGCCCGCGAGACGAACATTCCATTGATTGTTCGGCGCGACGGCAAGCGCAACGCTCTGATTGGCGCTGCATGGCCACTGAGCACAGAGCTGCTGCGTCACTAGGGGAATCAGGAATAAAACCAGTAACAAAAATCTACGCATCCGTTACCTGAGTTGTGAACTACTCCGCCTGGAGCATCATAGGTACGCCGAAAATCAACGGTCACTCGGGCAGTTCGCCCCCCTGGAGCACTCCTGCACGCCCCGGCGATCCGGCGACATATGAGTTGCTTACTTAAGAATCAATAGTTTCTTCACTTGACGAAATGTGGAAAAGCTCTGGTCGTTTGCGACTGCAGTCATCATGTAGTAGTACACTCCTGACGCGAGATGAGAAACATCCGCAGTCACTTCATAATATCCTGCCCCGTAGCTCGCCTGCTGCAAGAGCGTCTTCACTTCCTGTCCGATCTGATTGTAGACTGTGATCGTTACGGACGATTGCCGTGGAACCCCGAAAGGAATCTTCGTGACCGGATTAAATGGATTCGGATAATTCTGGCCTAAGGAAAATTCTTCCGGAATTTTCTTCACTGGTGAAACAGTCAACACCAAGAACGACGACGGCTTGCTACTGAAGCTCATTTCCCCCTGATCGGCCAGACGTTGTGTGATAATCTGGCCATCCCGAGGCGTAGTGAGAGTATAATAATTTAATTTGTTAGTTGCAATAGTCCAGCATAATTTTATCGGATATTTTTCAATCTGCAGAGCAATGCGAAAATCCGCAGGTTGTGAGAGGCTGGAATCATGAAATTCGACAAATTTATCGGAATTAAAGCGTGCGTCGAATGCCCCGGACGGCGGAATCGGGGGCAAATCATACAGCCCGGACGCCGATCCCCCCTGCTGCTTCTGGCCAAACCAGAGAATCTGCCTGTGGCCGTCCGCATCCGTTATCGCCAGCTGATTCAGCCTGGCGGGCACCTGTTGAGCCCTGACTTTGGGCGCCTGCGCGGAGGATGTGAAGATGAGCGTTCCCGCCTGATTCGCCTTGACCCAGTATGCCCTGCCGGGGAAGATCGTGTCGGCGATCGTATATGACCCGCTGTATCCAAAGTATTGAGACTGGATGTTGTTCGGGGGGCCTGTATAATAGAGCTGACGGCGACGGGCGCTGCAATCGACCCGATCATGTTCCACCGCGCCGATATGGTCAGACTGTCGGTCGAGAGCGGCATACCGCTGACGGTGTCGGTTTCGGCTGACGGAAACTTCATCCAGTATCCTATTCCGCACATAAGAGAATCCAGGGAAACATATTTTCCCTGATATGCAAACGCCTGTGAAGAGGAGTGTGGGAAAACCACCGCTCGACTCCCGTTGCCCACTACCACCGGAATGGATACCATGTTCCAGTCCTTTAACATCGACACGGTTTCCGCGATCGTCAGAGGAAACTTTCCCACACCCTGCACACTCACACTGTCGGGACTGCCGGAGGCATTGTGCGTGATGTAGAACTTGCCGAGCTGGGTACCGGGAAGCACCGGTGAAAATGTCACTACGAATGTCTGCGTGTCCGACGGCATGATGGCCGCACTGTCGGGCGCGACGGTGAACAGCGGGTTCGACGATAGCACGGAAGAAACTTTCAGCAGCGCGTTGCCCGTGTTGACGACCTTGAAGCTGTCCGGCTTCGCCGTACCCGTGACAACGGTATCGAAATTGATGGTCGCGGCGGTCTTGAAAAACGCCGGCGCGCCCGAACCTGCCCCCTGTACTGAAACCGTGTCGGGAGTCCCCGGCGCGTTGTGCGCTATGACAATGGAACCTGCCTGGGCGCCGGTGGCGATTGGTGAAAACGTCACGACAAATTTCTGCGACCCGGAGGGAGCGACGCTCGCGCTTCCCGGAACGACGGTGAACCGGGGATTGGTCGATGTATCGGAGGAGATCGTCAGGGCGATGTTGCCCGAATTCGTCACAAAGAAGCTGTCCTGTTTCGAACCGCCGACCGAGACACTTCCGAAATTGATCGCCGATTTGTTGCACGAGAACAGCGCGGAGGTACTGACCTTGATCGAATCGGTCCCGCCGGCCTCGAGGTATCGGGCGGAGAATTCCTGGAGATAGAGATTTGCGATGCGTTTACTCTGCACGATGAGAGTGTTCTCGTCGTTCACTGTTTCGGCAGCGGTCGACCAGTTGTGCGAGCCGGTGACCGTATACTGCGTTCCGGCAACCTGGTCGGCGTCGACAACCGCATACTTGTGGTGCAGGAGACCGACGCTGAATCCCTTCAGGTGCACATCGACGCCATTCGCCAGCAGAAACGCATACTGGTTGCCCGTATCCGTATTGTTATCCATTACGACGCGCGCTTTCGAGCCGGCATTTTTTCTCGCGATGATCGTATCGGCGATGTCCTGACGGGTGAACGTGAGGATCGAGGATGCGATGGAATGCTGGGCTTTGCCGAGCGTTGTTCGAATGTGGGCCGTTGTCTGGTCGGAAGGGCTGAAATACGAGCTCACCGGGATGCCATTGATGACGAAATTGTGCGGGGTGATGTCCGCTTTTCTCGACCCGAACCGGGAGTATGTCGAGTTCGGCGTCGCCGTCGAGCTGCCCCACATCTGGTTGAACTCCATCGTGTACGCGTTCGCGAGAGCGACGTCCTGAATCTCGATGGAATTTTGATGGTCTTGCGTCGTTCCCTCCACGGTTGGATTCCACGACCCGCCCCATACCCAGACGCTGTCGGGCGCGCCGCCGACGGCGTCGAAGACGAAGAATTTATTGTGCATCAGGCCGGCGCCGGCATCGACCGGGTCGAATGTATCGTCGATGAGCGGCACTCCGCCTGAAATCAATAGTTGAAATCCGCTGTATGAAATGTTGTCATGTTCACAGATCACCCGGACCCTGACGCCCCGGTTCCTGGCAGCGATCAGAGCATTTGCAACCACGTTTCCCTGGCTCGTTCCGCTCAGACTGTACAGGGCCGCATCGATGGAATAGCGAGCGTTATTAATCCGCGCAAGTATCAGCGCGATAAGATTCTGGTTGCCGAGTGCCTTTTCACCGAAGGAGACGGACGTATCGATGTTGAAGTTGAAGTACACGTTCATCTGTCCGGTTGTCCTGGATGGTGAAGAAGTGCTTACGACAAGATCGCCCGCAAAACTCGTATCGCTCGCGGAGCCGACTGAAAATGCCTGAACATGGTAAACGGTGGCAGCTGTAAGGCTTGTGAGGCCAATTGCATGACTGGTGCTGAGGCTATTGTCCGGAGAAAGCACTCCAAGCTCGTACGCAGTGCTCGTCCCGTATTTCAGCCGTGTCGTGCCATTGTTTACCGTGCTCCAGCTGATTGTCATCGAGCTGGAAGTGATGTTGCTCTCCACCGGTACGGTGGCAAATATCGGGCCCGAAGCGAGAATATCGGCGCTGGATCGCGGCTGAAATTGATAACCGCCGATGTACGGTGAAGCCGATACGTACTGGCCTACTATCCCGATCACATCGAATGGGCCAGAGGGCGCCGGCAGCCCGGCAAAATTGACATTGTTGTCGACCCGGATTTCAAGCGTGTCCGAAGCGTCAGTGAGCCGGTAGTTTGTTCCCGATCCTGACACTGCCCATGTCGAAATCGGAGTACCCGTCAGGCTCGTAACGGTTACTGCATTCAGTCTCACCAATGAACCTTCGTACTGTTCAACACCGCCAGCGCCGTCGTTTGTCACCTGCGCGCACGTCACCACGAGCGGTACAACGGTGTTACCGTGACTGACGGTTTGAACGATGATCGGCGGGCTGGAAGTGCTGCCGAGCTCCGTCAGTCCGTAGAAAGAGCTCACCAAACCAGTCAGAATCAGCTCATCCCCATCCGAAACAGAAGAAGAAAACGTGGTTCCATAGACGGCGATACCCGCAGTATTGTCCTGAACATAGGATGGACTCCCGAACTCGTTCGCGACGGTCACAATGCCATGAATAGTCACAAATTGGTTCAGCATGAGCGGAACTCCGTTTGCATCGTTCGGTTTCACATCGGCGATGGCCAGAGGCGTGCCATGAACCAACGCCTCGGGCGGGGCTCCGAAAGCGTAAATTGAATCCGGTGAAGTGCCTGTTAATATCGGAAATGTGAAATAGAGGGTGGTGTCAGCCGGCGTCATATTATTGACCTGAATCTGCAGGCTGTCTCCGACGGCGAGAGTCATGCCGGAAACATAAATCGTGTCACCCGAAACACTCGCGACCGGACTTCCACCGCCCGCCAGCACAATATCCGTCGTGGATTGTGACCAGGTCCACGTTGAAGGAATGACCACTTCTGCGTTGGTGAGCGTGTAAGGACTTTGAGTGAGGACATGAATGGAGATGGGTTGGCTGACCCCTCCGGCAATGAAGGACGGCACAACCGAGGCGCTTCCAATTCCGAGGTGCCCGGCGCCCGTGCTCGCATCCGTTTCCTGGCCCGCGATTATCGACCATGGTCCTATGAAGAGCTGGTCCCGGCTGCCGTCATCATTATACGTAACAAGCGAATCAATCGTGCCGACAGGCACGGCGATTTTGTATCCTCCGGAACTGTACGAGTACCCTTCGGTTATGCCATTATCCTCGGTTCGATACGATCCGACGAGCGTGGTTCCCGAATACGCAAGAATCCCTTTATTCACGGCGGGAGAACTGGCGCGAACGATCCAACCGCCGGTGCCGGTACCGAGGGTCATATTCAAAGCCATAAAATTTATGTTCCCGCTTGTCACATTTGTACTGGTGGCTCCAACCTTGGCGGCCCTCAACTTATATGGAGAAGTCAGAGCATCATAATGCTTTACATAGATCCATCCGGACCAATTTCCGCTCGCGTCAATACTAACGACAGGCTGATTTGAACTTGAGTAGGTCGTCGTATTGCTCCAGACATTTGTCGCGCTCCACATGTATTCGTTGCCAAGAGAACCGGAGTAGAATTTCACATACGCCTGGCTGTTCGCACAAGCGGTAAATCCCTGAATGACCGCATACACTGCGTAAGGATAGCCCGTCGTTCCGGTACCACCTCCGCCAGCGAAAGAGCTTGGCATTTGACTAGCAGTAATAGTCTGACAGAAAACAGCAGAACGGGGAAATCCAAGAAAGAGTACAACGATGAAGCCCAGCAAATACAATCTTGATCTTAACGAAGAAGTCATAAGGATACCATCACTTTCTGTCTGTTTTTCCTCCCAAAACATTTTCTTCTGTCAATGTACAAAAAAAGTCTGAAAGATGAAACATCACGCCTCTGCGGCCTGAACCTTCGCAAGGTTTTCCAAGATGAAAGGTAACCTTCAACCCTGAATTTAGTATGCAGAAGGTGACCTTTTGCCCGACCTTGCGAAGGTTTGCGCTGCATGGGGACGATGCAACCAGGAGCCGTAGAGTCCGTTTCGTAAACGGACAATGGAGCCGGGAAGAATCAAAACCCCCTTGATCCCCCCTTTGAAAAAAGGGGGACGACACTTCTCTGCCAAGACAGGGGGGTTGAGTCATCGCTTTGCCCGGCGCAAGAATTTCAGTCGAGAGCGGAGCTCACTCCCAACGAGAAGGCTCGTGACAACCCTCTACCCCTCTACCTCCCCTTCCCCCATAAATGTGGGAAGGGGAGAATACGTAGTGGCCACGAGCGTTGTGCCAGTGTCCGGTATTGCTTGCTTGGAACATTCCCAAATGGAATTTGGGAACGAGCAAAAGACGCGTTCGCCCGCCTGTCTTTGCGAGGAGTCCCGCCCTGAGTGTGTCGAAGGGCGGAACGACGAAGTGGCGCAAAGCGCCATGGCGCCAGAGGCGCTCACAATCTGGACCTCGGGCCGCGGCACCGTAAACCCTCTATCCCTCTACCTCCCTTTCCCCCATAAATGGTGGAAAGGGAGAATGGGTAATGCCTTCGATCGTTTTGACGGCATCCGGAGTGGCTTGCCGGGAGCGGGTTTGCCCACCCGTCTTTGCGAGGAGTCCCGACCTCTTCTGTCGGGACGACGAAGTGGCGCAAAGCGCCATGGCGCCAGAGGCGCTCACAATCTGGACCTCGGGCCGCGGCACCGTAAACCCTCTATCCCTCTACCTCCCTTTCCCCCATAAATGGTGGAAAGGGAGAATGGGTAATGCCTTCGATCGTTTTGACGGCATCCGGAGTGGCTTGCCGGGAGCGGGTTCGCCCACCCGTCTTTGCGAGGAGTCCCGCCCTGAGTGTGTCGAAGGGCGGGACGACGAAGTGGCGCAAAGCGCCATGGCGCCAGAGGCGCTCACAATCCATACGATGCAAACGGATCGCCAGGCTGTCTACGTCCAGATTGTCCCGCGGCCGACCGTTAGGGTCAGCCGCGAGGATCCCAAAAGAAGGGACTTCGCTCATCCAAAAGAGGGATTTCGCTCGCAAAGACGGGCTATCGAGGACCTTGAACTAAAGAATTTCAGGGCAGGCGCTGAAATGAGCTTGGAGGACGCAGGCAGGCTATCTCGCCAGCATCAATTTTTGATGAACGGTGAAAAGGGGGCTCTCAACAATGTAGAAGTACACTCCGCTGGGGGCTCTCCGGCCGTTCTCTTCGACGCCGTCCCAGGTGCCGATGGTCATCACGGTAGCTTGCCCCGGTGTCACAATGACGCTGAACGGTATCACTCTGATCCTCCTGCCAAGTATGTCATAAATCGTGACGGTTCCGATAGTCGAGCGGCTCACTTTCAACGAAAAACTGGTGGCGCCCTTCAACGGGTCGAACGGATTGGGGTAATTCAGAAGCGAATCAACAATTTTTACGACGACCGAATGCGGTGGTGGAGGTGGAGGTGGAATGATAACGGCCGGAGTACCGCCGCCGTCGAGAGTCTTCAGGATCGTGCCGCCAACTCCCATCGCCCATCCCTTCAGGCTATCAAGAAAATGCAAAGCTGTAAACCTGTTGTTGGTTCCGCTCGGCAGGAGAAGCCAGGCAACTCCGCCGTTCGTCGTTTTCAGGATTATCCCGCTGTCTCCGGCCACCCAGCCGATGCTGTCGCTCGCAAAATAGATCGAATAAAAATCCGTTCGAACCGGGCTGTGCTGTGGGATCCAGTCCACGCCGTAATCGGTCGTTCTCAGGATTTTGCCGGTCCTTCCGGCAGCCCAGCCCTCGCTCGGCCTAAGAAAGAAAACGGAATTCAGCCTGAACGTCGGCTGGATGGGGACCTGGTTCCAGGTAGTCCCGCCGTCGTCGCTCCTCACCACCTGGCCAATGTTGGATGAATCACCGACGGCCCAGAAAGTCGAGGTATCCACCGGGAAAACAGAGGCGAAATTGATCATCGTATCGGATTCCACATGCTGCCAGTAGTATCCACCGTCGACGGTCTTGACAACCGTTCCCGTGTTGCCGAGGGCAATCCCGTGGAGGGAATCGGCATACTTCACGGAGGTGAGGGAATACGGGGGCGCACCGTTGTACGCCTGAAACCAGTTGGCGCCTCCATTCGTTGTCGTTATAATGGTGCCCGAGTCGCCGACCGCGGAGCCGTGATAGGCATCCGACATATCTATCGCGTTCAGTTTCGTGCTGGTTTGACTTACCTGTGGGACCCAGGTGTTCCCGCCGTCGGTCGTCCCGAGCACTTCACCGCCGTCCCCCACGGCCCAACCCCGGGCCGAATCGAGAAAATCGAAACTCTCCAGGTCATTCAAAGGCCCGCCCGACTGGGGAACCACCTGGGCCTTGTGAGTAACCGGATTCGTCGTTACCATCCAAACGCGCCCATTGTCGCCGACGGTCCATCCGGAAAACGCGGTCTTTAGAGAAACGCCGTTGAGGTCCACCCCCGTGTCCGCCGTCGTCACCGTCCATGCCAGGCCGCCGTTCGTCGTTGTTACAATCTTGCCCCCTTTCCCGACGACCATGCCCTTCGTCGAAGTGGGAAAGCTCACGGCGGAGAAGGAAGCCGATGTCCCGGGAGTCATCCTGCCCCAGGAGGTACCGCCGTCGGTCGATTTGAAGAGAACGCCTGAATTGCCGACCAGCCAGCCCAGGGTCGTGGTATTGAAAAAAACATCATGAAATGCGAGGTATGACGATGTGAACAAACTGTCCCACGCTTGCCCTCCATTGTTCGTCCGCAGGATCACTCCGTAGTCGCCGCATGCCCATCCGAGCGACGGCGTTATGAAATAAACGGAGTAGAGGATCCGCGATATATTCGAACGCTGCTGCGACCACGACACACCTCCGTCCGTCGTGTTGAAGATGAACCCCGAGGGTCCGACGGTCCATCCATGGAGATCATCGGCAAAACTCACTTTCTGAAGCGAGGCCGACGGGACATTCAGTGAACGCCTGGCCCAGGTTTGCCCGCCGTCGGTTGAACTGAGTGTGATACCGGAATCTCCGACTGCCCAACCAAGATTGTTGTCGACGAAGTACACCGACCGCAAGGTCGCGCGAACACCGCCCGCCATGGGCTGCACATTCCAGGTCACTCCCCCGTCGGTGGTTTGAATGACCGTTCCCATCCCGCCGACGGCAAGAGCATGCAACGAGTCGAACGAAACAACGCCATACAGATCGTTTCCCTGCGGAAAAGGATTCTGCCAGAACCAACCGTGGCTCGCGGCGGCCGTGCTCGACGGATATAATTGCGTGATCTGCGGGAAGGCATTACGGGAAAGGGAACAAACGACACACAGCAGGAGGATGACCGACCGGAAGAATCGCGGGAATGTTCCCCCGGCACAACGCATTTTTTTCTGAAACCTCCCCACCGGCTCGCTCATGCGGCAATCCAAATCAAAGCATTTCTCCTTGAAACATTTGCGAAGCCGCATCATCGTTAAATCTATTTAACGAACAACATTTTCCTGACTACTTGGTTCGTGCCATTTGGCGTATAGACTCTTGCAAGATAGATGCCCGAGGCTATTCCCCGCGCATCGAACATCACCTGATGGGTTCCCCCCGTGAACGGCTGCGATTCCACGAGCGTGCGAACTTCCTGACCGAGCATGTTGTACACCTTGATCGACAGGACGGTGGCATCGCTGAGGGTGAATGAGATCATCGTGCTCGGATTGAACGGGTTCGGATAATTGGATATGGAAAGTATCTTCCGTGGTGACTTGACTATCTTGAACGGGGCCGTTCCGGCACTATGAAACTTGAGGATCGTCCCGGCCCTGCCGACAGCCCATCCGGTCGTGTCATCTCTGAACATCGTTCCGAGCAGGACGTTCGATGTGCCGCCGGCCTGCTTCGTCCACGTTGCCCCACCGTCGCCTGAGGAAACAATTGTACCGCCGAATCCGACCGCCCAGCCGTTTGAGGGGTCGGCGAACGAAACGGAATATAACGGGGAGACCGTCCCGGACGACTGGAGCGTCCAGGTTTGCCCGCCGTCGCCGGTGGTGATGATGGTTCCTTTCGCTCCCACAGCGCAACCGGTGGAAGAGCCGCCAAAGAATGTCATGGAGCTCAGATTACTCGTTGTCGCCAGCCTCGATGACGTGGTATCCCACGATCCGCCGGCAGTGCCGGTTGAAAATACATAGCCGAGAGCCCCGCACACCACGCCGTTGTTGCTGTCGAAAAAGTAGAGCGATTTCAAGAGAACCCTTGGCCGCACATACTTCGTGGTCCACGTCAACCCGCCATTGACCGTCTTGAGAACCTTCCCGCCGTCTCCGACGACAAAACCGTTGTTCGCGTCGACGAAAAACACGCCATACAGAGTAGTCGTAATGCCCGGACTCTCGTCGTTCCAGGTTGTGCCGCCGTTCGTGGTATTGATAATGGTTCCCGAATAGCCGACGGCCCATCCGTAGAAAGGATCCAGGAAAAAAACGGAGGTCAATTTCTTTGTTACGCCCAACGTCTGGTAGGCCCAGCTGATGCCGCCGTCGGTGGATTGCGCAATGGAGCCCTGGTCGCCCACCGCCCAACCGCTCGAATCGGATGCGAAGGTTACCGAGTAGAAGTCACCGGTGATACCTGCGTTGAGCTGCTGCCACGACGCCCCGCCATCCACCGTGCTGAGGATCAGGCCGCTGACGCCGACAGCCCAGCCGACGGAATCGGAGAGAAAACGTATAGCTGTCAGGGCTGAGTTCGTACCCGAAGTCTGCTGAGCCCAGGTAAATCCTCCGTCGGTTGAATGCTCAATAAGGCCGTACCACCCCGCCGCCCAACCGTTCGCGGAATCGACGAAGTCGACAGATTCAAAGTACTGCGACACGTTGAAGCTTATGTGGTTCCAGTGAGAGCCGTCTGTGGTCTGCAGAATCACGCCGTTGCTTCCCACGATCCAGCCGGTGGTGTCGTTGATGAACTTGACGGAAGAATAGCTCGAAGTGTCATTTGAAGGTTGGGACGACCATGTCGTGCCCCCGTTGTGCGTCACGAAAATGTTTCCCTGTGAGCCGACGATCCAGCCGGTGTCGGGGTTGATAAATTTCACATCGTACAGCTTCGCGTAGGCCGGCACGATCTGATGCGTCCAGTGAGCGCCTCCGTCGACTGTGGCAACGACCGTCGAGGAGTACCCAACGGCCCACCCCGTATCCTCGTTGACAAAGTTGATCGCATACAACGGCATGCTCGTGGCGGCATTGAGGCTAGTCCATGTCGCCCCGCCGTCGGTGGACTTGACGACCGTACCAACCACACCGGCAGCGTAGATCACCTCCGTGTCGACCACGCAGATGGACGTCAGGCGATAGTTCGTCAACCCGACATTGTGCTGCGACCGCCAGGTCGTGCCTCCGTCGGTTGTGCGTACGACGGTCCCCGCTTCGCCGACCGTGCACATCCCGGTGTCCCCGAACAGGTCGATCGAGTACAGCGTGTTGCCCTGCGGATAGGGATTGGCCCATGACCATGAAGGGCCGCTGTCCAGAATTTCCTTCGGCGTAAGCGGTTCAGTGTTGTCCTGAAGCGACGCGGAATCAGCGGCTGCGGCGCTATCGTACGGCTGAACGGTCATGTACCGTTCCTTCATGCTCTGCCCGGAGACAGGAACGGCAAGGCACAGCATCAACGAGAGGACAACAACAAAACTCTCGCCGGCCCGGAAAGGCGTGCTCCCTCCCGTCGCCGGGGTTCCCCTTCGGAAAATCTTCGTCAGTTTCATGGTATCACTCCTTCCTGCGCTCATCCGTTTCGCTATCGTTTCATCGTTCATCATTCGCCGCCTGCATTACTTTGCTTTCAAGACAAAATCCACGCCTGTTGCAAGATCGCCGTCTGCTTTTGAGACGATCGACACTTCCCTGTTCGCAGGCTGTGCTGCATATCCTCGCACCTGTGGTTGATTGGGATCCAGCTCGACGAGGTATGAACCCGGGGGGATCAGGTCAAATTGAAATTCTCCGGTCGAGAACGTGCTCATCGTCTTGTTGAACCCTTTCGTCCCGTGCCCGTCGCCGAGGGCAGTAATCTTGACGATGATACCCTCGAGGGGCTTGATGGAGCCGTCGGCCAGAGTGACCGTTCCGTGGACTGACCCGCCGTTCACGACGGGGATATTGATACGTCGCATGTAGTTGGGTTGCGAGAGCATTCGAATACTGCTGAACTCCGGCACCCAGACGGGGTTGTCAAGACTCTGCGGGTCGAGAAAGATGTCGTATTCTTCATACACCGGGAGACGGTCTGCATACAACTTGTCGGGCGCCAGATTTGAAGGCATTGCAGCCCGCGTAACGTCTGCGAAGTAAATGCGGCCCTTATCGATCGTCTCTTCGTCACGATCCTGAACTCCGTTCCCGTTGGCGTCCAGGAACGGATGGACGATCATCCCGGAGTATCCGACATAACTCGGGCTGTTTTCAAAGAAGAGCGAGAAGAACTTTGGGTCGAAGCTGATGGAGCCGGATTCCATCGTCGTATAGTTGGACTGCTTGAACTCGGAGTTTGCAAGGTTCCCCTGAATCCTGAACGATGGGAAGTAATACTGTAATTGCAATCCAACGTTGTACGACTCAAAGAGAGGCAGGCGCTCATACATCATCATGATTTGCAGAGTGTTGGGCAGACGCTTGAAAACCTGCACCCGGATATCCTCCGCCTGGCGCGTGATATGGTCGTACATCAATTCGCCCATGGCGACCACTCCCGCGGGCAAATACACGGCCATCGACCCGTCGGAGAGATACGTCAGCCTCGATGTGATCCCCGTCCCGTCGTCCGTCTGCCAGGACATCGACGAGCTGTAGGCGGGCGAGAAGATGGAGAACATGCCGGAGAGGGAAAGCTGGACTTGGCGATCCCGGTAACCCGGCGAGGTCGCCTGTTCGCCGAACAAACCCACCGTGAGACTGCTTCCGTTCCAGGTAAACGGGAGACTCACTGTGGCATTCATGTTGTCGTTTCTCTGCGTCGGGTTAAAGAAGGCGTTGTCGGAATACTTTTGCCCCGTGAGGGAGATCTCGGCGTAGTTGGGGAATATCCAGTCGAGTCCCGCCTGCGAGACGGCGGAGGGCGCCACGACGGCATTGAAAGCAAGGCCGCTGGAGAGGAGAGACGTCCCGGTGAGCGCGGGGTAGAATTTGTCCGTCGGGGTTCCGAGGTCATAGTACTCGACCCTGCCCCCGACCGTGAGTTGCGAGGACACGCCGTAGTTGAAATACCCGGAAGATGCGAGCATGTTCGACGGCGGCCGGATTCTTCCACCCTCGAGTGAGTATTCAATATCCCCTGGCGGAAGGAGCGTCCGTGGCACGTTGAGCCGGTATCTCAAAACGCGTTCCTGCCCCCACGGGTCGTACGCATGGATTTCCATGTTGCCCTCGCCGTAGATTATCGGGAGGTTGAACTGGTACATCCCTTCGTCGTTGGTTTGCTGGAGCTGGAAGCCGGCAATTCCACCCCGGAGCTCAACGTTGTTATTCGGTTCAAATTGTCCGCGGAAGACCTCGCGGGTGAAGAAGTATCGTTCGGCCAGCGGCTTGTTGGTGATTTCAACCCCCGTCACCGTGCGGGGTTGAATCCCCATGTCTGTATAGTCGCCGACGATGACTTGCTGCACAACAGGATTATCGAGGAACGGAAAGCGAACCTGCCCCTGGAGGTTGTTCTCGTTAAGGTGAATGAGCGGTTCAGACAGGCCGACCAGCCTTGCGGTGCCGTCGCCCCCCAGCACCTGTGCTCCGAGCGCGAGTGTATACCTGCTTTCGACGTACTGCGACGAAGTGAAGTGCGACGTAAGACTCCAATCCAGGCGCTCCGACCCGAAAACGGACGCATCGCGCCCGAGGGTGACGTCCGGCGCCGGAATGAGATTCTGCCGCTTTTCCATCTGCTGGAGTCTGTGGTGGCGTTGAACCTCCACATATGCCGGAAGATCCCGGAACCTCTTGACCTCGACGACAAGTCTCTTGGGATTGTACGTGATGTCCAGGTTCAGCAGTTCGTTGATAATCGCCATACGGACCAGGAGTTCATTTGCGACGACCGCATAATCCTGGTCTGTCATCACAACGCTTCTGCCGTCGATGGCCGCGAAGCCGGCCGTCGGATCGATGACATAGGAACTGTCGGGTGTCTTGAAGAAGCCGTCCACCTTGATCGCGGACGAATCGTAGTCGGCTTTGACGCCGAGAAAATTAAAAATGGTTACAACGGGGAGATAGGCCTCGTTATTCTTGACAAGAATATTTATTTCCTTTTTTTCAAGCCCCTGGACGCGCAGCTCGACAACGTTTCTTTCATCGGGCAAGGGCTGTCCGAAGGCGTTGAAGCCCCAGATGCAGATTCCGGCTAAGATGGCGAAGAAGTGTCGCACGGCCGTTCCACCCGCCCCATTCAAGGTATCAGGACCGAAGCTGCTGCATGAACCGACGGAGCTTGGACAAGGTCGGAAACCCGCAAATCCGTCCTCTTTCCCGTGACAAATTCCACGTCGACACTGTAGGTGCCCGACGGGAGGTTTGTCCGGTTAATCCTGTCGATGAGCGTAAGCGTCTTATAAACGCACACGTTCTTTGTCTCCGTGGAGACGACTTTGCCGGATTCATTCGTGATCTTGATGACCCGCGATCCCCAGAACGCCGCATTACCGACTTTTGCCAGCTGCATCGAAACCACGATGGCCGTGTCGGAAGTGGAGGCATTCATACTCGTCACCTGCAGGCCTGTTGTTACTTTCCCCACCCGGTAATGAAACGGGAGGCTCAACTGAGTCATGAGATTAATTCCGGACTTGGCCGAGCTTAGTAAGCCGGAGGGGGACAATTGCGAAATGTTGCGAAGTCTGCTCGTCACAAGAATTCGCGCCCAGTACTCTCCTTCACCGGTTCCTGCCGGAGGCCGCACTGCGATGCGAATCGTCTGGGTTTCTCCCGCTCCGACGATGAACCGCGGGGGATAACATCGAATCCATGTTGCGGCCGAGGGTTCATCGACCGCGAGGGTATCGAAGTGGATGAGAATCTTGCCGCTGTTGTCGGAGGTCTCGTAGCCGTATTTCACCTCGACCCAGACTTCTGCCTCCTCGCCGCCGGGATTCGTCACGGTGACTGAAACAGAGCGGCGTGAGCCGTCGAGAAAAAGAAATTTGGGATTCACGGTTACCGAGGCATTCGCAAGGCACGCGAAAAGGGCAAGCAGTACAAAACCGAAAAAAAATCTCCCAGCGTTGACCGGAAAATTCATCCTCAACAGACCTCCATCCTCAATTCGTAGTCTGTCAACATAATTTAGTTCACACCTTCCTTAGGATTTAGAGAACATATCCTACCGGCACTTCTTGCCAACGAACGTTGCAGCGGAAGAGAAACCGATAGAATGCCAACACCGTGTCCCCTCGTACTTGAATCTTAATCAAAAAGGGGTAGTTCAGCTTTTGTTAGGAGTATTCTGAACTACCCCTCTTCACTTGTTGAACCAAGATTAACCTTTATCGATATCCCGACATCGGCTAATTATTGCTCGTGGTTAGTTACCAACGTACGACACCGTCATGATCGCATCGCCCGTGTACACGTCGGCTACCGAGTTCGCAGCAACGCTGACGATACCGCCAAGGTCAACGCTCGTGCCTACGCCCGTCGGATCCAGAACGATCTGCGTCGGAACTCTCGGGTCGAAGTAGTTCGTCATCGCACCGGCAAGTCCCCAAATGGCGGACGTACCGTTGAAGCTGATGTGCACGAGGCCGGGGCCTACGGAAGGATACAGTACCGATGGAAGAGCAAACGACACCAGCACGGTGGCGTTCGGATCGCCGGAGATGCTCACATCCGCAGCCGAGTTAATGATCGGCGGAACAACGGCGCCCGGGTTCGCGGGAACCAGATAGCTGCCTGCACCATCGGGTACGAACGCGAAGTCCTGACCCGCCGTTAAACCGGCAACGTCCATCGGTGCGTTGACGGTGAGCGTCAACGGATTCTCACCAACGGTAACCTGCAACAGGATGTCTGCCTGCTGGGTTGGCTGAGCCATCGCAAGGTTCAAGCCGAGGCAGAACATCGCCACAAGCGCAACAACTATATAGCTTTTCATGTGTAACTCCTTTTGAAGATATTTGATGAATTGGTGGATTAGAAATTTAATTGTGGTTTTTGTGTTCTATTCAAAGTTTGATTTCCAAATTGCCGTCGCTTCGGTCCCCGACGCATCCTTTCAGATAGTGATGATTATACGTAAACTTGAACTTAATAGCAACTCTCACGGCCTGATTTCCGTGGTCTTCTCTTATCAGGAAAAGACCACGGAAACGACCATTTTCAGCTTATTTGAGCAACATCATCTTGCGAACTTCCTGGAACTTCATCGCACCGTTTGCCAGGTCGTTCACAAGGATACGATAGAAATAAACGCCCGACGCGTAACGAGCGGCGTCGAACTGAACATGGCTCGTGCCCTCAGCAAACTGCTGATGGTCGGCCAATTTCACCACTTCCTGACCCAACATATTGAACACAACGACCGTCACGTATGACGTGACCGGCAGCTTGAATTCAATCGTGGTCGTCGGGTTGAAGGGGTTGGGATAATTCTGGAATAATGTGTATTCCACAGGCACTGCGGCATTCGCCTGTTGTATTGGAACCGTCCGGGACGGGTTCGCGATGTCTCTCTTCAGGTATGGAACGTCGGAAATGCATACTGCGGCCGTCAGTAGTGGCTTTGCATTCGACCAGCTCACCGTATCCAGCGACGATTCGAACGCGCAGTTGATCCTGTGCAAATCATTGTACAGGTCGGTGATGCCCACCGACGACAACGCCGGGTTCTTGACGTTCGCCGGGTTCGTGATGAACGTATCGGCAAAGGCCGAAATAGCCGCCAGGTTCATGCCGACAAACTTGCTCGCAGGATCAACCATCAAAACGTGATTCAGGTTGTTCCCCGCGAAGTCCACCGTGCTGAACAGAAGGTTCAACTTCAGCGTCAACGCTTCCGCGAACAACGGGTTGGACGACGTTGTGGGCGCCAGGCCTTCCACTTTCGCCTTCATGATCTTGCCACCGATGAGCATGTCGTGGTAAAATACATGCGGAGTGCCCGGTTCCGTATGAATCGTCGACACGTTCTGGGTCCATTTCACTAGCGACTTCTGGACATCAGCCAATTTTTTATGGTACACGTAGTACGTGGAGTCCTTCGGTTTCACACCACCCTGGTATCCGTGGAAACTCGGGTCTCCAATGATGAGCCCTTCTGTGGTCGGGAACGTCGCGTTCGCCATTATGTACGTTAGGAGGTTGGTGACATCGGGCTCCGGAAATTGGAGAGTGTTGACAACGATCGAATCGCACTTGAGGGAGTTCTTGCCCTTCTTCGGAACGGCAGCGCCATGGTAGAATGCGGCTATTGTCAGCTTCAGGATGGCGCCTTTCTGCCCGATGCCGTGGATGTTAAAGGTCCCGAGCGAATCAACGGCGGCTCCGGAGAGAGAGAAGCCCTTGTGGTCGTTCTTATTGTCCTTTATGGAAGTGAAAGGCGAGTACACAAGCGTCGAATCGTAGACCGGACCGCTGAACGCCAGCACCACGCTGTCCACGTGAGCAGACCACATCTGGGTCTTCGTCGCAGTGAATTTGTCGTGGATGGCCGTTTTGCCGACATTCGCCTTGCCGCCTTTACCGAACTGATCCTTGTCGTTGGCAATCGTCGTATAACAGAACGAACGGAACTTCACAGGGTCGGATTTGATGATCCAAATCTGACCGACATTGTACGAAAGCGGGATCGCGTAGGAAGTCTGCGCGTTCATATCGACGTTGATCAGGCTTCCGTACGTAACCGGGTCGATCATTTTCCAGCGCATTCCGCTGCCGATCGAATCCAGCTTTGATGGCCACGAGAACGTCATTTGCTGATGGTTCGCCACCGCCGATGAGTCTCTCTGGTAATCTATTTCAAACGTGTCATACTGGGCGTCCCAGAACAGCGGGCGCAGGTCGAGCAACAATCCCTGACCAGTTGCACGGTTGCCGCGGGGGTCTACAAGAACCGCGTAAAAAACTCCCACCGGTGGAAACGGCGGCTGTTCTTTCTCCCCGAGCAATGTCGAATCGATACCGTAAGTCGCAAGGGGACTCACTCCGATGCCCAGTGAAAGCGAATCGCTCGCCAGGCCGTCGGTGCACAAAATATGGGTCGTGAAGGTGGTCTGCGCCCGCATCGGTGAGAACGTCACCACAAAGAGCAGGCAGACGCATGTCAACACGAACAAACCAGTAATTCTATTCATGACATACCTCTTTAACATGATGTGAGTGGGTTAATTGTTTACTTGCAATGCTTGGTCGCATCCTCCGGAGAGGTGGCGCCCATCATATCGTTGCGCGATGGGCGCCCCATCCGGTTTTCAAACTATTTCAGCATCATGGCCTTGCGGACTGACGAGAACTGGTCGGCGGACATCCGAACAAAGTACATCCCGCTCGGCACCACCAATCCATGCGCGTCTCGACCGTCCCATTCCACCGTGTGGTAACCGGCCGATTGCTGTCCGGTCATCAACGTTGCCACCTTCTGGCCCAGTATGTTGTACACGATTACGTCGACGTTCGTCGTCTTCGGTACATCCACATTGAACCGCGTCGTCGGGTTGAACGGGTTCGGATAGTTCTGACTCAACGCGAACTCCTTCGGCACCGCCACTCCGTCCACCAGTCTCAGCACCAGCGACTTCACGCTCGCGTTCGTTATCTTCATCGATCCCGTGTTGTTCAACACCACGTTGTTCACTATCCGACCACCCAGTCCGTCCGTCAATGTCAGCGTCCGGCCGTTCGTGTTCTTGATATCCCACTGAACCGTCACTGGATACGAACTCGACTGCAGACTGATCGGGTACTCGTATACCTTCCCGGCTACCATATTGTCCGGATACGTCTCCAGCATCCGCTGCGACGCAAACCGCACATCGAACACGCCGTCGGGTACCGTCGGCGGAAGCTCATAGAAACTCGCCGGCGTCTTGAGCTGGCTTTCACTGCCAACGTACAACGGCTGCTGGTATTTCGCAGCGTCGCTCACCGTGATCTTGTTCAGAACCGTCAGATCCGTGATTCCCGGCGTTGCCTTCGGGATCGAGCTCGCCGTCAGCTGCAGGGCGCCTGTCTGGTTCGACTTCACCCAGTATCCTTTGCCCGGGTCGATCTCTGTCGCAATGACGTACCCGTGGTTGTAACCGTAGTAGTTCGACGTTACGATATTCGTCGGGGACTGAACGATCGCCGACGTCAGGACCGGTTTCACAATCGATCCCACGAGGTTCCAGTCGGTTTTCACACTGTCGACACCGTTGTAGACAGGCAATCCCGCCGTCGCGTATGTATTCGCAGTCGGGAATTTCAGCCAGTAACCCATCCCCGGCGCCAGCGTCGGGCTTTGCACATATCCGCCGCGGTACGTGAACGCCTGCGAAACTGCCGACGGATACAAAGTTGTCTTCGCGTTATTGTTCCCTTGCGGCGTCACAGGCAACGACAGGATATTCCAGCCGCTCGCCGCCACGGAGCCGGCGGTCGGATGGAACTCGACGCACCATCCGTCGCGGGGTTTGAGCTGAAAAGGGCCGTTCTCCGACCCACGAAAAAGTTTCAGGAACCCGGGATTCGAGCCCACCTGCGTCGCTACCGTATCGGGCCGGATAATCCTTCCCTCATTCCCCATGAGTCCAACTGACGAAAGCGTATCCACGGGAGCGCCAGACTCCTGGACATTGTCCCATTGCATTTGGATCGTGCCATCGCACTTGTTCAGTATCGTGCGGAACGTCGTTGGAGACTGTAAGAAGGCCCCGGTGTTGCCCGGTCCTACGTCATAGTTGATGCCGATAGAATCAAATTCAGCGATAAACCGACAGCTATCGTTCTTCCAGAAGATGCGGCCATACTGGACATTGCTTGTATCGGCGTAGAGGAGGTCATACCAGAACGTCGCGATAAAATTCCTCGGTATGTTGCCCGCGCCTGTTGTATCTCCGCGTCCGAGATGCTCAGCCTCTTGATAATAATAATCATAGTCGGTATAAAATCCGTTGTCGTTCACATCGATCGTATCCGTCGCGAATTTGGAGAGCGACATCGCACCGTTCATCCCGATCCACGCGTAGTTTACAGTATCTCCGAAGTAGATGAACGGTCCGCCGAGCGGGAACGGTCCTGCAGTCCCATCGTCCTTGGGGGCCTTGTTTACGTTCGGGTATGTAACCGGAGGTTCGAACCATGTCGGGTGCGTGTGAACCCCCAACGTGCTCGTCGTGTCGAGGTAATTGCTTCCCTGCGTATCCTTGATGATTTGAGGAACGCATGCAACCGCCGTATCAGGGTAGTAATACTCATTACCGAACGAAAGGATACTATACGAATGGATAATACCGCTATCCATCACCAGTCCTTGTGAATCGGCTGCGGCCACATAATATTGGACGGCACGTGAATACGGCCGGCCGGTTGTCGGTGCGATAGCCGGAATCTGGCCATGGAACGTGCTGCCGCCGAGGAAATCCAGGGGAAGCATTTGGAACGGTCCCCCATCGACGGAGTACGCCATGTGCGCAGTAGCCACACCGGCGCTGCCAGGCGCGCTAAAGTTACAATCTTCGAGACTAACAATGACGTCGCGTGGCGCTGCAAGAAGCGTCGTTCCCAGGTTCGTGATGCTCGTTGTATGTGGAGCGGTATTGCCCGTGACCGTCATCTTGAACCACACATTGTATTCCCAGCTGCCGCGGTCGATCCATCCGGGGACGCCGCACGTGCCCAGATGTTCATAGAATTTCCAATCATGCGTGGTGTGGAACAAACCATCCGCGTCGGGGCTGCTCAAGGTGTGGATGCCGTAAAGAGTTTTCGCCGGGTCATCCACGGCGTCGTTCGCGTCCCAGTGTGCGCCCGGAGTTTCAAGTACAATCATTACCGGATCGCCCGCTTTGAACGCGGGAGCGCCGATGAGACCCAGATTAAACGCGTTGATGTAGCCGTTTCCCTTGATTTTGGTGAACGGATATCCACCGAGTCCCCAGATTTCTTCAGCCGTCGGAGGAAATGACGCCGGTGCATGCGGATACTGTAAATGCATGGTCGACACCCATGCCGTGGTGTCCGGTGGGGTTGCATCTCCCGGAAATGCGGCGACTCCGCCGATGCCCAAACCCGGGAAGTAACCGGGGTTGTTAGCCTGTCCATCCAGATCATTGGTGCTGGTAAAGAATCCCCAGCAGAGCGCGACGTTCGTGTTGCTCGGGGCGACCCCTCCTGAATCCGTGGGGTTAATAGCCGTTAGAACACCCGGCAGATATGGCGCGTACTGTCCGTAGCCCGGCCCGTTTCCCGGGAATATGCGCGATACCATGATTCTCACGTACAGGGTCGAGTCCTTATTGACGTTGGAATCATTGTAAACGAAGAGGGTGTCCATCGTGCCGTCCGCCGGCGACAACATATTGATCGCAATCATATCCTTATGGTACGTATTAAATCCATTGTCCGAGGGATAGTCAGCGAGGTCCCAACCTAACGTAAGGGGGTTAGTGCACGCAGCTTGCGTTGCTTCGAGCTGCCTTTTTTGCTTCACGTAGGCAGTGATCGCCTTCCTAGCAGACTGCCCTTTCCTCAAGGGAACAACTTCTCCCTCTCTGTTGACCAACACTTGCGTCTTCTGAGCAACAGCCATGCTGCTGAGCAACAGAAGGAAGAGCAAAAAGTATATTCTCTTCATACAGGTTACACTCCTTATCTAGAATTATTGGACTTTTATTTGTGAGTTATGAAAATGTATGTTCAGAACATTCGCACTGATACAGAAGAATCGGCAGTGAAAAACAGACGATGATTGATATTCCAGTACCAACAAGAATCAGATCGTTTCAGTAAAAAAAAGCACACCGAAACACTAGGTCGCGAGAATATAAGGATTTATGAGGCTACTGGAATATACTCCTTTTACAAAAAATTGTCAAGAGCTTGCTCATTTTTTTTTCAATTATTTATGTTTCCCAAATATTGCGAAAAATCACAGAATAATGTAGATTTCGTGCGTGCTTTGGCTATAAATCAGAAGCCAAGATTCAGGCTCAGGACGTTATTTCCGCTAAAATAGCTTGCAGCCCGATAGGCATAATCGACGGCCAGATTAATGCCCTGAAACCGCACGGCAACGCCAATTCCGCCGGAGAAACCGTAGATGTAATCGGATTCGCTTCCTGCCGACATGCTGTATCCTGCACGGAACGATACAATCCGGTCATACACGAATTCCGCTCCGAATTTGTATTCATCGTCGGAGTAATCGTTGTTCTGGAATGTCGTCGTCAATTGCACCTGCTCACGGTCCGAAAGGGGCATCGTGTATCCGAGGCCGATGCAGATCATCGACGGGAGATCATCCGAGGCTGCCTGAATCTTGTATGTTGTCTCGGGGCGCAGCACGTTGTCGACCTGTCCTACCCGCAACAAACCATCGCCGTCGTAGGTCATCGGTGGACCGATATTGTCGACGGTGACGCCGAAACTCAGGCCTTCGACGCCGCCCAAACCGTTGTACTGCAAACCGAACGAGAAAGCGACTCCCGTCGCCGAGACTTTATCCATGCTCTCGAAGATAATGTTGCCGGTGAGCCCGAACGCGATGTGGTCGGTGATGAGACGCGAAAGCGCGCCGCTTACCACCACGTAACTCGGCGATGCAAACTGGCCGTTGCCGTCGGGATAATCTTCCGTTGTGACCGGGATTTGTCCGAAGGACAGAGACTTGACCGCGAGGCCGATGCTCGCGATGTTGGGAATCTTCGTGCTCACGGCAGCGTAATCCACTCCGATCCCGGCAAAATAACTCATGTGGGAAAACGTCGCGTCGGTTTCATCCGGCGAGCGGACAAGACCGGCAGGATTCCAGTAAAGAGCATCGATGCCTGTGACAATCGAGAGTGACGACCCTCCCATTGCTATTGCGTCGCCCCCCACGGGGATGAGCAACTCCTGCGCAGCCGCAGTGCCGGCCTTGTCAGCGCGGCCCCCGTACGCGACGGCCGCGAGCAGAAACACCAGGATTATCGCGACTGCGAACGCCGGCGGGTGTCGTTCGGTGGAGGTTGGGTCCCGCATCGCTATTCGATTCATTGTCACGCGGTCAGCGGGTTTGAATGAATCGTTGTTCCTGCACGATCATCAGTTTCAGGACCGTGGACCCGAGGTCAACACTGTTGACATCCCGCATTTCAATGTTGGCCAGGTAGACACCGCTCGCGACGGGCAAAGCGCTCTCGTTGTTCAAATCCCATGTAGCGAACTGCGAGTCATCGTCTTTATAAATTGTCTTCACCAGAACGCCCGACAGGTTGATGATGCGGATCGTCGCAAATCTCGGCAGGTGGTTGAACGTGACGAACTTTTGCGTACGACTGAGTTCCGCCCTGTTCATTCCATAATATGGATTGGGAAAGACGTTGACCTTCTGAACTTCCGCACGCGCCGCCGCCACATTATCCGTCGCAACGCTGCCGGGTGCGACAAGGACTCTGTCGTTATCGCGGATCTGTTTGTTCTGGACGAAACGAACGATCGTACCCTTCGGCGCGGGAATTCCGTCCCCGTCAAGGTCGGCGATGTAAGCCCTCCACAGCTCAGCCCTGTAGCGATCGTACGAAACCACGTACATTAGCGCCTTGATGATAAACCCCTCAGGCGCCCACGGGATGGAATCATTATACCGCGTGGCATACCAAAGGCCATTTTCCTGCACGCTGTCGACGTACGCGGAAATCGGGTAGAACAGGCTGATCGGTTGTCCGTTGAAGTCGCGGTCCAACAGAACGCTTGGGCGCCAGATGCTGTCTTGCGCGTGGTCGGTGATGAACGTGTAGACCTGCCGCCCCACCGGCTTACCTGTCCGATCCATCTGCCACATGGTGTAGGGCACCCGTACCCATTTCGATGAAAGAGGGTTGTCATTGATCCAGGCCGCCCAGCTTGAATCACCGGTGAACCTCCATTCGAGATCCTGGTCGGCCGTTGTGTAACCCACGATCGTATCCAGCAGTGAAGAACCTCCGCCGAGAATCATATAATTCTTCTGAGGGTTCTCGACGTTGAACACGACGTCGTTGGCCGGCTTAAACGCGTACTCCGTCTGCAGAACGTTCTTGAACCCGAAAGGCGGCTCTTTCACTTCGAGAGTGAACCCGCGGGTCACAATACGGATCGGGGGCAGACCCATCGTCATTCCACGGAGGAGCGTGTCCGACGCCGTCGTGTCGATGAAGTCCCATGTCGGCTTGTCCTGCAGGTACGGCCGGTGGTACCACACTTCATAGGCATGGCCGTCCGCTTTTGAGGGATCAAAGTAAATTGCCCGGACGATGCCGTCATTATCACCGGCAATATTCCGGATGTTGGAAACCGTGTCCCCCGGGTAGTAAGGATAGACCGTTCCCGGATTGGGGCTGTGAGGGACTCCGGTTTTTATTATCACCGCAGATTCCAGTTCTTTCTGGAACACCGCCGAATCGGAATTCAACATCACAGCGGTGATAGCATAGTAATAGCTCTGTCCGTTCACCAGCATGAAATTTCGCAACAGGTCCGTGGTCACCTGGAGCGACCGGGGCTTCGTAACATCAAACGGCGGGAAAAGCACGAAAGTGTCGGTGGGCGCCGGGCTCCGGAATTGATAAATCTTGTACGTCTCGAATTTGTAGCCCTGCGAGTTGAAACTCTCGATCTGGTGCGTCGTCGTGGTGTCCGATTCCCAATCGAAGATAAATTTATTACTCAGCTCCACGATACGGAAATCGGGCACGGGTACTGGATTGGCGGGAGTAAAATCGAAATTCAGCAGGTCTTGGGTCCCTCCGGCTATTTGCTCCATCGCAGAGATGCCGTTGATATTGTCTGTCCCCTCGGCGCACATGAGCCCGACCACGACCTCCTGGGTATCGCCTACGGCCATCCGGAAAGGCCCCGATGAAATGAGGAATTTCCGTTCACCGGCCGGATCCACACGGCCGTCCACCCAACCGGTGAACGCACTCGGGTCGCCGGACAAGGGAAATTTCGTGCAATTCCCGGAAACCGGATCGGTGTAACAGTTCCCGCGAAGAACCGGCCACCAGGCTCTGGCGCTGGTCGAGATCGACGGATCGGTCATGAGCCCTCCCGCGGCAAAGTACGCGAACGAAGTCATCGGAAGATTCGCGTGGTTTCGGAGAGCGCCAAAATTCCATCGCGCCGTACTCCCGGTCTGGGGAATAACCGGTCCCTGGAGAATCGCGTATCCGACGACCGGCGGCACCAGACCGTACGATGAGTAGATCTCGTCAGTTGGGGTGGAATTGTAGGCATACCCGATATTCCTGCCGGGGAGGCAGCCCGCAAAATCGTCGCTGGGGTCTCCGATATTCGGATCAACCCACTTGGCCAGATACATCGAATCGATGATGGAGGTTGCCGGCGTGGTGGCGGTTCCTTTATAGATAAGGCGGTAGCGCTGGAAGATGACATTGGCCAGCGTGCTCGTGTGAGAGTACGCCCAGCACGTAATCTGGAGCTCTAATCCGATGGGGGAAGATCCCGTGAGAGCGCCCACTGCGTCGGGGTCGAGGTCGTTGCACACAAGCCACAACACTTCGTCGGCGCCGGCGAGGCCCGGTTCATCCATCGTGGAGTCGTACGAGCCGCCGGGGGCGGGCTGATAGCCGGGAACACCGTCACGGTTGTAATACGGAGCGCCTTTCTGCCAGGGCCAATTAATCCAATCCTGCCTGTACTGCTCCCGAAGGGCTGCAATGTTGTCGCTAGTCACGTCCTGGATTGCCTTCCCGAAATACTCTGACGCGTCCTGCGTAAGATCCGCTGTCTGCCAGTCCCTGCGAACGCGATAGATGTGAACGTCCGGGTTGTCCGGGTTCTCCGCGACCCCGGGAGCGATGATGCGCCCGGGAACCGTTCCGGCAGTGTACGTTTGTCCTCCTACGCTAAGCGTCCGGTTGCCTCCCTGGACGACATACCCCCCCCAGAGAAATCCGCCGGCATAAACGCACGTCGCCGTCCCGCGGGGAAAAGTCACTCCGGCTGTCTGAACATCGGAACGCCGTTCCAGAACGCCGTTGTCGTTCGCCCACATCGCGATATTGTTGATGTTGAGAAGCGTGGCGTGCGGCACCCCCGCAACCCGTTTTATTCCGTTGCGGACGGTACCTGTCTTCTTCCCGCCGGAGGCATACGCTGTTGTCAAAATGAGCAGCGACAACAAGACCGGAACCGACAACGGAAAAGCTCTTTCTCTCTTCATGGAGTTACAATGTATTTCCTGCATGAGCGGACGACTGCGCATCAAGGATACGAAAAAAATCCACAAAATAAAAACGCCCTCTCGACGAGGGCGTTTCTTTCGATGTTCCGCAGCCATTCGCTCGCGAGGTCATGAGAGCGGCTGCGGAACGATTTACTATTTCAGAAGAATCATCTTTCTCGTGCTGACGACATCCGCCGCTCCCTGGCTGCCGGAGGCGCCCGTCGCGACCATGCGGATATAATAGACGCCGCTCGTCATCTGCGCACCGGACCCGTTGCGGCCATCCCACGTGATCACGTGGTCGCCCGCTTCGTACATTCCGTTGGCCAACGTCCTGATTTCTCTTCCAAGCATATCGTACACAGTCATACGCACCCGCGCAGCATGCTCGACCGAGAACTCAATCCTCGTCGACGGATTGAACGGGTTGGGATAGTTCTGATAGAGCACGTAACCTTTGGGGATTTGCGATAAGACAGGCTTGACGCCCGTTACGACGGGCCGTGCGCCCCATTGTATGATATAGAGGGATGAGATGTTGACGTTTGTAACCGACGCCGTGGAGTCCAAATCCATACGATTCCGCACGGCCACACCGCCGAATTCATCCACCAGCAGCATGCTGTCGCAGATTTGCTCGACGAAGCTCTGCGGCCACGAGAGCATTACGGGATAGGTGCCGAAACCGAGCTGAAATTTTACGCGGTACGAATCGATCTGAGTGTACGTATAGAATGGAACAAGGTCGAGCCGTACGCCCTCTCCCAGCAGGCCCGGCCGGGATGCGATGTCGATGAACCGGATATCGAACTGCCCCGGCGCCGCGGGCGGAAGCTCGAACTCGCCGAGACTCGGGTCGATGCCGTACGTGGCGTTCGGATTCACGCCGAAGAAAAGCGTATCTCCCGCGCCCGCCGTCTCTCTGATCGCCAGGGGGACCATCCAGTTGGCTGGACCGACGAGCGTCGTTGTGAAATGCCAGGCCGTCGACCACGGACCCCACCCCGTCACGTTACCCGCACGCACGTGCCAGTAGTATTTCGTCCTGCTGCTCAGGTTGGAAAGATTCCAACTCGTGATCTGTATCGCGGAATCATCGAACACCACATGGCTGAAGCCCGAGTCGGAAGAAACCTGCAACTCGTACATCGCCGTGCAGAACGAACCGTTCCATTGAAGCGTGGGCTGGATCGGGGCGTAGGTGCTGTCATTGCGCGGGTCGGTGAGGAACGGTGCGGACGCCTGCAAGATAACTGTCTGGAATGACAACACGGACGAAAAAGCGCTCTCGCCTTTGGAATTCTTGGCCCTGACGCGCCAGAAAAATGTCGTGCACGAGGTAAGTGCAGGTATCTGGTACGACGTGTCGGTAATGAGCGAATCGTCGAAGACGATCGCATTGAACTGTGCATCCCGCGCGACTTGCAGCTCATACCATGTAACGCAGAATGATTTTGACCAAACGAACGTCGGCTGCACCGGCACGCCCGTGTGTCCATTCGGGGGACTGACTAGAGCGGGCGTCGTCGGGACGAGAACGACTGTCTGGAAGCTCCATACCGGCGACCAGGCGCTGATCGCCACCGTGTTCTTCGACTGAACATGCCAGTAATACTGCGTACAGGAATTAATGGCCGGTGTCTGGTACGACGTGTCGGTAATCAGTGAATCATCGAACACGGGGGAAGTGAAAAGGGAATCGAATGCGACCTGGAGCCGGTACGAGTCGGCCTGGTAGACGGCGTGCCATACAAACACCGGCGTCTGGTTATTAAATCCCCCGGCGCCATTCGCCGGACTGATCAAAACGGGTACTGTCGGCGGTCCAATCTTCACCGTCTCAAAACTGCGATGTACGGCAAACGCGCTGGCGCCTGCAACGCCCACCGAGGCCACACGCCAGTAGTAGAAAGTCTTCGTCAGCAGGCGCGTCGTAAACCGGTACGACGTGAGGCTTGTGACGGTGTCCAATACATTGCTCGACACCGTAAAATTCGTATCCGTGGCAACCTGGAGGTGGAATTGCCTGGAGCAGGGGTCGGCGGCCGTCCAGCTCAGCGTCGGAACAATTGATTGCGTTGTATCGGCGTCGACGGGAAGAACCAGGACCGGCGCCGAAGGAATCGCAGGCGTGATGACAAATCTCTTGAATTTCGCGTACTGGCCTGTACCGGCGACCGGATTCACGGCGGCGACGCGCCAGTAATACGTCGCACAATTCTGCAGAACCTTCACCTGCAGGGTCGTGTCCGTCAGCGCGGTGTCGACGGCCACCACCGTGAAGTTGCTGTCGGATGCTACCTGGAGGTGGAATGACTTTGTGCACGGGTCGGCGGAAGCCCAGTGCAGCGTCGGCGTTGTTGAGACGGTATCCTTATTATTGGGCAAACCGAGCTGCGGCGCGGACGGCGCGCCCGCGGCAACGGTGAATCTCCTGAAGGCGGTGTACGGACTCGCTCCCTTCGACCCGCCGGCGTTGACATGCCAGTAATACGAAACGCAGTTTTGCAGCGCAAGGATGCTGGCCGTCGTATCTGTTACCGAGACGTTGATTGCCAGCGTTGAGGCGCCAAAACCGCTATCGGTTGCCACCTGCAGATGAAATGTCTTCGAACAGGGGTCGGCAGGACTCCAATGCAGCACCGATGACGTTCTGGAGGGTGTCGCCGGCATGGGGCGTAACGAGAGCGGGTGTGCCGGGAACCACCGACACTATTTTGAAATTCACGACCGCCGAAGAAGCGCTCTGGCCCGAGGGATTCTTGCCGAACGCCCGCCAGTTCAACGAAGTGCAGTTTGGGAACGAGCCGACCTGGATCGAGGTGTCGGCCGTCATGACATCGCTGATGATCGATGTGAAATTCACGTCTCGTGCGACCTGCACATGATAGCTATCGGCGTACGCAGCTTTAAACCACCGGAACGTCGGCGTCGTCGCAATGGTCGTGTCGCCGGCAGCCGGAATTATCAGGAGAGGAATGCCCGGAGGACTGAGAGTCGTTGTAAATTGAAAAGCCGGGGATTGATAGCAGCTGGTCACGTAGGACGAGCTTGCCCTGACTTGCCAGTAGTATTTCGTCCGCTGGGAGAGCCCGCTCAATTTTTTCGAGGTCCCCGCTGCGGTGTCGCTGAGTATGAAGGAGCCAAACTGGGGATCGGCAGAAACCTGGATCGTGTAACCGACCGCCCCTGCGACCGGTTGCCACGTAAACGTGAGACTCGTATCGACACCCCCGGCCGCGTTTGCGGGAAATGTCAGCGTGGGCACGGCGGGAATGGCGGCGGAATGTTTGGGTCCGTACAGATACAAATTGAGCTGTTTGATCGACGGTTTGGTGAAGGAGACCGAAGTCTGCTTGTTAAGATGGGCGTTTACACTGAATCCTCCTGACGCGTTGTCGATCAGCAGCGCGCTATCGCAAAGGGTCGAGACGTTTGAAGGCCAGGATAATGTTATAGGAAATCCGGTCGGAAAAGCATCGGTAGTACCCGGCTGAACGTAAATATAGTACGAGTCTATCTGGGTGGTGCTCGAAAATTTCTGGATATTAATGTATTCTCCCTGGTCCAGACACGCCGTGGCTGGAAATTCGGGGTTGGGAATAAACCGCGTGTCAAAAACACCCCCGGGGCCGATAGGCGCCGTCCCATACTCATTGGCGCTGTCGCACGCGCCGAAAACGGTCGTGTCGATACAATTGGTGGCTTGCGGATGAACGCCAAACCAGAGCGTAGCGTTGTGCCCGGCGGCGTCCGCAACGCGGATCGGAATCTTAAAGGCGACTTGGGCAAAGATGATCCCCGGGGCCAGGGCAGCGGCGAGGAAAACCGCAAGCAGCAGGTTGAGTCTGGTATGACGAGCGGCCATGACAGTTATGATATGATGTTTCCCAAACGCTGATTTTTCCATTGCTAAGTCCTTTCTCCTCGTTTCCGTCGGTACCCACGCGAACTCGTTCCCAAATTCCATTTGGGAACGTCCAGCGCGCCGCCTTTCTGTCCACATCCTTACGGAGCTTCTTGTAAGAAAGCGAACCTCAAACGCCGCCGGTTTATCTGGTATCCTATCCCGGAAATAGATTGACTAAGTGATGTTGCGCAAACGGCTCTTTACCCTCACCCCTGTCCCCTCTCCCATTGGGAGAGGGGAATTGAAGGGGTGAGGGTTTGGAGGATACGATACCGCGTTGTCGAAGCGCCGGCTCTTCCTTCAGCTCAACTCCCGCGGTTAAAACAAATGCGGAAGTTCTTTTTTCCAAAGAACCCCCGCATTCTGAACTCGGTCAAACTCACACGCGGGCACGTGAGGTCGCGCGCGGAGGATGACGTTTACTTCATCAAGAGCAGTTTACGCACGGCGGAGAATTCTTGGTTGCCGCTCGCATCCGTTGTCCGCGCCGTCATCCTTGCCATATACACGCCGCTGCCCATCTCGATACCGCGGCTGTCTTTCCCGTTCCACTGGGTCGTGTACGTGCCGGGATTCAATTGACCGGAAACGAGGGTCGCAACCTTGCGGCCGATAACATCGTAGACGGCGATTTCGGCCATAACGTTCCTGGCGATCGCAAACTCGATGGTCGTTGTCGGGTTAAATGGATTCGGGTAATTCTGCTGCAACGCAAAACCACCGGGCACGACACGACTTACACGCTGGACCCCTGAGATCAATTTCTCCCCCGTTCGAATGATCAGGACGTCCTTCACCTTTGATTTCGTCACCTGCAGGCTGTCCACGCCAAGCATATCGATATTATAGTATTGACCCGGCCCGTTTCCATCTTGCAGGATCATGCTCGTGGCACCCCCCTTTACGAGAGACGATGAGTCTGCCCAGCGCAGTGTGACGAACTGCGTGTCGGGCGCGAATGACAGATCGAAAGTGTCAACCTGGGCAGAACCGGTGTACTTGCGCAGGTCCAGCAGGTACAACCCTCCGAGGAAGTAATTTACACCACTGATCCCCTGATTAAATCTCGGATCAATCCAGCGGGCATCGAGAACTCCGACTGGCGGGAGAGGAGGTGCTTCCGATTCGCCTAACAGAGAATCAATACCATACGTTGCCGCAGTGTCCACTCCGAACGTCATAAGGATTGGTTTCGTGTCCGACTTTTGTCCAACAACATTTATCCACGTTGTGCATCGCCTAAACTGTGCCGATAGAAAATTCACAGACAATAGAATCGCAGTCACGATCAAAAAAAGTCTTATCGTTAGTTTCATCTTGTTGCTCCTGAAATACATGTGATGATTGGACATCTTATTGATTTATGTGTAGTACCCGGTGATGTCCTAATATTGGTGGACTGCGTAGCGGTCACGAACCATTTCGTGACCGAATGTCGTTCTGTCACGGTATGCCTGCCCGCCGTCTTTTGGGCGGGGACCGTGACAGCCACTGAAATCAGGACGGTACCCAGTACTCTTGCGTGTTCCTACAGTTCCTCCGTTCCACTCTCGCGGGACGGAGGATAAAACCATCCCGACGCCCCGTCCCGCGCAAGCGGGACGGGATAGTCGGAAGTGAAAGCTTACTTCAACAACATCATCTTCTTCACTTGCGTGAAGTTCTTCGCCGCGCTCGTTCCATCGGAGATTCCGTTTGCCATGATGCGGTAGAAGTAAACGCCTGACGGTAGACGGCTAGCGTCAAACGTGACTTCCTGCCTGTCGGCATCCATCGTCTGATGGTCGATCAGCGTTGCAATCTCTTGACCCAGCATATTGTAGATCTTGAGTGTCACAACGGACTGTTGCGGCAAGTCGAACGGAATCGACGTTGTCGGGTTGAAGGGGTTCGGGTAGTTTTGCAGCAGCGCATACGCTGTCGGCGCAACATACTCGACGATCGGATCCGGAATGACCTTCGGTGTGACCTGCGGGTTCGCCGACAGGAACGCAACTGAAGTTACCGGCTTCACACCCTTCAATGTGAGCTTCGTAGAACTCTGCCATGTCGCCGTGTCGGACGCGCCGAACACAACGTCGCCGTTCGTGAACGCCGCGTTGATCTTCGCGACAACAGTGTCATAGTTCATGTACACGCTCAGCGGTAGGTTATACCACAGCGTCATGATGGTATCGGCCGATGCTTTGATCTGCCGAATCGTCTTTGCGTTGAGTGGATTACCCGGATCGTTGTAGATGAGGTCGCCAAAGCCGGGCGTCGTTCTGCCATGATCGCTGAACGCGATATTAACCGACAATGCCAACAGGTCTGCAACGATCTTGTTATTCTGCAGAAGCGCAGTAAGGGTCTTCTGCCAGCCGATGATCAGCTTGACCCGTCCATCGAAGTAGTCGAGTCCGTGCGGAGTACCAGTGTGCGCCGTTCCAGGTGCTTTTGCATAGATCGTCGTGAACACATCTCCGTATTTCGACGGCAGCAAATACGGTTCGTTCCCCTTTCCAGGAGTCGGAACAGCAATACCGGCAAGACCGAAGCCGTAACCCGGAAGTTTATTGGTTTCGACATCGAGTTCCGCCATGAGCGTGTAGAGGTTCGGAGCAATGATCGGGGCCTTCTTAACGCGCTTGATGACCTTCTGACCATACGCGTTAAAGAAGTCGGTAGCGCTGAACGTCCGGAACGTGGTCTGTGAATCGGAGATCTGAACGTTGCCGAACATTTCTCCTGTCACGTTCGTTCCGCTCACGCCAACAACGATAAGGCTGTCGCCGGCTGGCGCTGAAATCGCGAATCCTGCCGGAACCGGGTTCTCCATGAGCTTGAAGCTGCCCGGGCCTTTGCCGCTGAGCGTGAAGCTGCCGTCGCCGGCGCTGGTTGTCGTGTCGGCCGATGCGCCGCTCACAACAAACGTGCGAACGAGGCCTTCTTCACCGGCATCCCGCACGCCATTCAGGTTGCGGTCACGATACGCTATGCCGCTGATGCTGAACTGCTTGAAGTTGCCGAAGTTCCTTCCGGTAGCAATCGGACTTGCAAGGTGCAGCGAATCGTTGTACGCTGCTGCCGTTGTTCGAGTCCAACCGGCGTTCACTGTTTCAGTCACGTTGAACTTATCGGCTAGCAGGCCTGTGAATGAGTAATTGCCCAGACTGTCCGATAATGTCGAGTGGATACCGTTATGGTGAATCCCGTTGAGAGTCACCGTCCAACCGAGGACACCGTTCTCGCCCGGGTTCTTGACGCCGTTGCCGTTAACGTCGTTATAGATCGTACCGCTGTAGCTCAACAGCCTGGATGAGAGGAACGTATCCACAATGGATGCGCCGCTGGTGAGACTGACCGTGTACGAGGTTGGCGTGGTTGGCGCCCATGTCGGCGTGAGGTAGCTCTGGGTAACAGTGTATACACCCGAATCAAGGTTCGCCATCGTGAAGTGATCCGTAAGCTGGGCGCCGCCTCCGACCGTGTCGGGTCCGAGGAAATGCACGCCGCTCTTGGTCACGTTGTACACTGCAATGGCAGGAGCGTCAATCGCTACAGCATCCGATGCTTCCTCGATGCCGTCGGCGTTGAAGTCCTTCGTTGAACTGACGTAGATCTGGCCAAATAACCAGTTCCCGAAGTTATTTCCTGCTGACACCGCCGTGGGAGATCCGCTCGTACCGCTGGTTGTCACAGCATCATACGGCCCGGGGAGTGGGAACGTGCGTCGCGCTGTTGCAAGCGACTCTTCCACCACCCAGTACGTATTCGGGGGAACGCCAAGCACGTACGTGCCATTGGCAGCCGTCACTCCGGACGCTACGATCGCGCCATTGAGCGAATCCTTGTGGACGTCAACGGTGTAACCTGCTATTCCCGGTTCTCCGTTGTCGAAGACACGGTTGTCGTTCACATCCGAGAACACTGTGCCCGAGATGTGGCCGTTAAAGAGAGCGAAGTTCTGTGTCAATACCGATCCATCGGAAGGATGATTCACAACGCCCACGTTTGGATACGTCGGAAGAACATATCCCCATCCGGCGTTATTGGCAACTGTGACATCATAAGCGCCGGGGAGCGAGTTGTTCGCGCTTCCGATATTGAATGAGTACAAGCCGTTGACATCGGTGGTTGTGGTTTCCTTTGCCACACCGAAGTAGGCCAGGTACACCTTCATCCCGCTTTGAAGCGGTTCCAACGCGTCGGCTACTCCATTCGCGTTGAGGTCTTCAAACACGGTACCGGTGATCGTTCCACCCGTGAACACCGTGGAGGTGTGAGATAAGCGGAAGTTGTCAATTGCCCAACCCGCATATGCTCCTGACGCGTCGGAGAACGCGACATAGCGGAACTTCACGACCGGGGCTCGATAAAGAGCCGCGTTGGTCACCGACGTAACGTGTAATTGATTGTAAATCCACCCGTCGGGACCCATCGGTCCGGTTTCGCTGCCGACAACACCGGGGTTGCCATTGCTGGTCCAAAACGCCATCGGTAACGTCGGATTATCCGTTCCCGGTCCGTAGATCAGGTAGTTAGGCATCTGCATTGTGGCCGTATCCGGCGGATTGCCGATATACGACTGCGCATTCGCGTACACGGACGTGCTATACCAGTTGATTCCGTTCGGGTCGTTTAATTGACCAAGTTTATGCCAAGTTACGCCGTCCGTCGTGTAGTCCCACCAGCTTCCGTCCCATCCCGGCTCGGTGTTGATACTCTGTACAAACGAGATGTACAGATCGCCACCGGGGAGACCGGAGAGATTCAGCCATGGGGATGTCAGGACGTTTGCACCTGGATAGGTCGCCGAATAGCCCTGTGAGCTGGCATACGCGCCTTCGGTATAGGTTGTCGAATCGTTCGGACGGTTGGTAACCCACGACTTCCCTTCATACGGTCCACCGAGTTTCGTGAACGTATTGCTCAGGACCCAGTCGTTCGTGGAAGTCCAGCCGCCTGCGCCGGCATCCCACGTCCATGTCGTGTCGTTGCTGATGGCAAGAGGCGCCTGCGCCGTCTGGGTACGCGTGATAATGCTGTAACCCGGATAAATATCGCCCGCCAGTGAGGAGGTTGCCGTAACTGTCCATGGCCCGCCTGCCGCGGGTGTCCACGGTGTAAACGTGCTGATCGCCGTGTCTGCAAGTGGGCTTAACGGCGGAACCGCTATGGTGCTGCTGTATGGACCAGCGTCCGCAATATTGAGCTGGAGATTGAACCCGGCAGTAGGAGCAATCGTGTTATTCTTCACCCACACCACCGGAGTTACACCCAAGCTGGCGGGAACGCCGGCGGGGAGAGGTGTTGGGACTGAAACCGGCCACACATCGCTGGCAAACGGTGCTGTGAACGGTGCCGCGACTTCATCAGCGCCGGCATCCGGATGACCCGTTACCGACGTATCACGCAGGTCGCCGTCGATGTCATGAACTATGTTCGTCCGCTCGGCAAAAGGTAGCTGCATGCCGATGTTCTCAGCAGCGGATGGACCCGCCGAGTTCAGGTGCAAATCACTCGTGAAACCCACCGGACCGAACGATCCATTTGGATTGATTCCGGCTGCAACCGCCGCATTGGGCGTGCTGTACGAGGCAACGAAATAACCGGTGGAATAGAGAGCGTTGTGGTTAATCGTGCCGCCTGCCGCAGCAGCTCTCTTAGACGATGCGCCGCCGCCCGTCAATTCCATCGAGAAAGCGTTGTTGGACGTAACTCCTGCTCCGCCGTTGAAGCAGGTTGCTGTGACTCCGGTCGGGAACACGCCGGCCAGCTGGATTGAGTTATTGTAGAAATTTCCCTGGGGGCCGCGGAAACCAACGAGCAAAGAACCGCCGCCGCCGGGGTTGCTGATGTTATAAATACGGTTGTTGTAGGTTTCCGACGCTACACCGAGTCCCTGATTGCTGTCATAGATTCTGACCGCATACGTGCTCAGACCTTCACCGGGGCTTGCGATTTCGTCGACGTTCCGGATGATGTTGTCATGAAACCGCATTCTATCTGTCAGTGCAAAGTACTCGGCGGTGGTATAGGCGAAGCCGTACATTATCTGGCCCGCCCCGAAAACGACGTCATTGTCGTATTCGTCGTAGGCATTGTTCCAGTAGTAATCGAGGAAGTGGATTCCGTCAACCACGTTATTTGCAAATGTCACCTTTTCCGTGTACTCGTACCATCCGCCTTCTGCGACGGAATCTCCGAATGCACTTCCGATATTGCAATTGGTGATATTCAATGAATCCACCGAAACAATAGCGGACTGTGACAACACCTTGATGCCGTAGGTGGCGCCGGTGATTGTCAGGTGATCGAACGTGATGGCCGCGCTCGGGCCCGGGTCGGCCGTGGCGGTGAAGATGAATAACGCCGGACGTCCCTGGGTCTGATTGATCCATACATCGTTGTTCACATGTCCCTTGACCGACGCGTTCTTTACGGCAATACTCTGCGACATGCCCGTGATGTAAACGGTTGAACCGAATATGTCGCCGTCCGGGTACGTGGACGTTGCATTCGGCGCCCAGTTCATGGCCAGGCTCGCGCCGCCGGTGTTCAAACCGTCGATCGTGACGTTCTGCGCGCCGTTAAACGCAAATCCTTTTCCGCTCGCATACGTCGATACAAAAGTAACTGTTGTCGCTACGCCGGGACCCGGCTGGAACGTGGCAGTATAGGTGCCCGAACCGGTATACGCACCGAATACTATCGGACTGTTTTCCGTGTATGCCGTTGCGTCGAGTTCGAACGTTGCATTGCCCGACAAGCCGAGATAGTTCAATACTGCTACCGCGGCGCCGATGCTCGGGAAGTTGCCCGGGATGTGATACAGGCCGCTGAGGCCGCTCGACATCGTTCCGTACTGCTTCGTGAAGGCTTCCTTCGATAGCTTCGTCGGTGCGGGTGCAGCCGCAGCCGCATTCATCGGAGCCCGCTGACCACTCCTTGTAGGACGGTTGTCAGGCAATCCCGATGTCTGCGGGTTCACCGTCGGCATCGTCACAGTTGTAACTGGTTTGCCGATGACTGCAGTTTTCCCAAGCTTCGAGTTCTTTGCGAACCCGCTCGCCGTGAGAAATCCCGCCATCAGCACCAGCGTTACAACAAGTTTAAAGGATTTCATAAGAAATCTCCTGTTAATATGTTGTTGTGATTTGTGGATTTGTGAATTAGTGTTTTGGATTAGAGTGAAGTTTTATTTAACGCACGTGAAGATACATCCGCGCCGGTATGACGATACCATCGCATCGACATTTTTGTCCCGCGCAATGAGCTTGAGTGAAAAGAACGCACTGGAAAGTCGTAGCAATGACTATCGATCATATCTCCTTGCTACCAATATTGTGTTTTTGAAATCTACCACGTGGTGCATGAACAACTATCGCCACCTGTATATGGTTCGTGATGCCTATCGCTCGGGCAATTGCATAATTGTCGGATGAATTCCTGCAGGAACCGACGAAAAAAAACTTCTAAGCCAGGCGTTAGGTTGTATTTCAAATTGTTGAATCATGGATGAATCGAATTAACGGCACTCTATTTGGCGAGCGAGATGCCGTTCAACGATAATCGCATATCGTTATCCATCCATTGCTTGACTAATTGTAAGAAAAGTTTGACAAACTGTCAAGTGTTTTGAGAAAAAAAGTACAAATATTTTCAAAAATGAAATTCTTGCGTTACTTGCCAAAAAATGGCCGGATTTTGAGCATTTTGGGAAACCGCAAAAAGTACGACAATTTCCCTTGAAAATCCTCCTGTCCACCGCCAAACCCTGAGGAAATAAGCAAACAAGCTCCCTAATTCACCAAGACCCCGCAAGAGGACTATTTTCGACCGCTCGCAACATAGGAAATGCTAATTTTCGGCACATGAGGATTGTCAGTTGCAATCTCGATTTGCCCGGCAATCCTCCCCACTGTCGCCGGCGTCAAGGACACCAGCAATCGGGTCTCACCGTGAGATCCGAGGCTGCCCGCAGCGAGCCGTCCGGCGACTTGCGCGTCCCCGGTCGAAACGGACAGGAGCTTGACGGCCGTATCGCGCATATTCCGGAGAACCACGGAACGCGTCACGGTCGAACCGCGATGGACCTCGCCAAAGTTGATGTAATGCGGATCGGTATCGATGAAGTGCAGAATCGTCGCGACCATCGTGATCGTGACGGTCGACTGGGTTGAATCGTTCGAACGGACGAAGACCTGTCTCCTGACAGAAGTTCCGACAACGTCCTTCGTATAAAAAGCGATTGTCAGCGCCGACGAATCGCCGGGGGCAAGATCTTTTTCCGACAATTTTGCGACTGTGCACCCGCAGGATGTCGATACGTTTGAGATGAGGAGTGAATCTGTGCCTATGTTTTTCAGCGTGAGCGTTCTTGTTACCGAAGCGCCTTCTTCGACCTTGCCGTAATCGAATGTTGTTCCCTGGACGACGACGATTTTCGGCTGTGAGAAGGCACAGGTAAGAAACAGCAACACGAGGAAAAACGAAATCCGCCGGGGGACGATGGGGCGGTCGTTGTTGCCAACCAGGGTAATCATGGATTGATGGGATTGAACGAGTCTAACGACAGTGTCTAAAGAGCACATTATTCATTCAAACCAGGTCTTGCCTGACGGCAGGCGGAAAAACGGTTAGGAGCCCCTCCCCCGCGTACGTCATCCTGGCACGCTTCTGGTCGGGATCCGACACGAAGCGTCGTCCCGACACATGTCCTGAGCGGAGCGAAGGATGCTCCTGGTCGGGATCCGACGCGGAGCGTCGTCCCGACACGTTTCTGGTCGGGATCTGGACTGAGACCACACTGGCATGTTCAGATGCCGATCAATCCCGTCCCGTGAAATCGGACGGGACGGCAAGACGGAGGTGAAGCCAAAGTCAGCCATCACTTGGTGAAACTACAACCGACTTATGCGGGGTCGACGGGACTTCCCGTCTCGACTCCGTCGTGACGGGACGGCCTTCTGCTTCTGGCAATCCCTTAATCAACTCTCGACTTCTTGCGGGGTCGACGGGACTTCCCGTCTCGACTCCGTCGTGACGGGACGGCCTTCTGCTTCTGGCAATCCCTTAATCAACTCTTCGACTTCTTGCGGGGTCGACGGGACTCGAACCCGCGGCCTTCTGCGTGACAGGCAGACGTTCTAACCAAGCTGAACTACGACCCCAACAAATTGCGATGAATCAATTACAACTCACCCGCTAAGCCATCGAACCAAATCGAGTGAACCTCTTTTGTGAACGAGATCCCGCATGCTTCTGGCGGGACTGAACTACGACCCCATTTGGAATTTCGCGTCAAAATATAGTGAAAATTCCGCTTAGTTCCAATCGCTATGCTCAATTCGTCCTCCGCCCGGCAATCCTTTTGGGAACTGCGCGATTCCGGAATTCTTGCATGAGATCATTTACAAACCTCTGTCGCTCATCCTCATTCCGGAGGGTCAGAAGACATGCACGCTGAGCTGCCACAAACTTCGTCAGTTCGTCATCGGGGTTCTTCAACCCAGTTGAAACAAGCCAATCAAACGTATCAATTGCTGCCATGTATAGTATGTTATTTGATGAAATTTATCTACGGCGGACAGGTCCGCCCTCTTTCGGCGGGACGCAGTCTTGCGGAGGGTGAGGGACTTGAACCCCCAAGTCCTTTCGGACGCCGGTTTTCAAGACCGGTGACTTACCATTAGCCTAACCCTCCGATAGTTTGGGAATCTCCTGCCAGCCCATCTCACAAAGCCTCGAAAGATCATTTAAATATAGAGAAATCCGGAGCATAAATCAACAGCACCATCGCGGGATCGGTAATATATAATAGAGCATCGTTGATGGGAGAAACGACCGCACCATTTTCATTTTTGAGTGTTGCGGCAAACCATGACCACACCTTTCGACGGGTCTAATTTACACCATGCGATTGCAACCGAGGCACTGCCTATCTTTGTGTGAAGTCCCAAAAAATTGCTATCTTTGTCCATCCTTGAATACTGATTAATTCCCTTGACAAAAAGAAAAGATGACAGCCCTGGGCATGAACGGCTGTTTTTGCTCGACGGCATGGCGCTCGCCTACCGGGCATATTTTTCCTTCATCAACCGTCCGCTGCTGAATTCCAAGGGAGAAAACACCAGCGCCGTCTATGGCTTTACCACAACGCTCATGAAGATTCTTGTTGAGGATGAGCCGGAACACATCGCCGTCGTCTTCGATACCCGGGAACCGACGTTCCGCCATAAAATGTACGAACCGTACAAGGCGACGAGAGAGAAAATGCCCGAAGACCTTTCGGCCCAGATGGATAAACTGAAGGAAGTTGTCGAGGCGTTCAACGTTCCGCTGCTGGAGCTGCCGGGCTATGAAGCGGACGACATCATGGGCACTCTTGCAAGAAAAGCCGAGCGCGATGGCATCGCGACCTTCCTCGTAACGGGCGATAAAGACTTCATGCAGCTTCTTTCCCCACTCGTGAAAATGTACAAGCCCGGCAAGAGAGGAGATGAATGGGAGATCGTCGGCCTCGCGGGAGTGAAAGAGAAGTTCGGCGTAACTCCCGACCATGTCATCGATGTCCTCGGGCTGAGCGGAGACACATCGGACAATGTGCCCGGCGTCCCGGGAATCGGCGAGAAGACCGCAATCCCGCTTGTTCAAAGATTCGGAACGATCGAGCACATACTGGAAAACATCGACAAGATTCCTCAAAAAGGCCTTCAGGAAAAGCTGCGGAACAATAGGGACAAAGCGTTGCTATCAAAGCAGCTCGTAACCATCGACACGAACACCCCGATCGCGGTCAATATCCGCGAACTCCAGGCCAGACCCCGCGACACGGAGAAGCTCAAACGGCTTTTCACGGAGCTGGAATTCCGGTCACTGGTCAGAAGAATCTCAGATACCGTCCATCGCATTCCACCCGTCCGGCCCCCTGTCGATGACAATGCCACGAGCTTCGACATTCAAAAACTTGAACTGGCGAATATCACAAGCGACGCGCATACATACCACCTTGTCAGGACGGAGCAAGAACTCGATGCCTTGGTGAAGATGCTGCGCCGCTCGAAACATTTTGTGCTCGACACGGAGACAACCTCAACCGATGCTCTCAGGGCGGAGCTCGTAGGACTTTCGTTCGCGGTACGGCCGACAGAAGCGTGGTACGTCCCGGTGCAACCGGCCAGGGAAGAGGGAATGCCGGAAAGAAGAGACCAGGGGCAGGAAACAAGAGGCAAGAAGCAAGTGGCAAGAGATGGTGAAAATAGAGGGCTCGGTCTCTTTGGGGACGAATCGAAAGACGAAGACGGCACGACCCCGTCATCCTCAATCGTCCATCCTCAATCGTCCATCCTCAATCGTCCATCGTCCATCCTCAATCCTCCATCTTCCATCCTCCATCCTCCATCTTCCATGCCGGACCAACCCGGTTTCCCTCTAGGCTCCATCATCACGCGCCTCTCCCCCGTTCTCTCCGACGCGTCCATCGGGAAAATCGGACAGAACATCAAATATGACATGCTGGTCCTCGCCGCGAATGGAATTGAAACACGCGGAGTGATGTTCGACACGATGGTGGCAAATTACGTCCTCCGGCCCGACGGCCAGCACAACCTCGACGCGCTTGCAGCGGACCATCTCGGTTATGCCATGATCACGTACGACGAGCTCGTCGGTACCGGGAAGGAAAAGAAGGGCATCCGGGAGATCGAAGTTCAGAAAGTCGCCGACTATTCCGCGCAGGACGCGGACATCACCTTCCGACTCTACGAAACCCTGGGCAAAAAGCTTGAGGATCAGTCACGATTGAAGCTCTGCACCGAGATTGAATTCCCGCTTACGACGGTTCTCGCGGAAATGGAGCGTGCCGGGGTCACTATCGATGTCGAATTCCTCGCCGGGCTCTCCAAAGAGCTTGGACGAATGTTGGACAATCTGACGAACGAGATCTACGGCCAGGCCGGAGAGAAGTTCAACATCAATTCAACACAGCAGCTCAGCAAAATCCTCTTTGAGAAACTCAAGCTTGGCGTCGTGCGAAAGACCAAGACCGGATTTTCCACCGACGTCGGGGTTCTCGAAACCCTCCGGCATGCTCATCCCGTCGTCGAAAAACTCCTTGAATACCGGCAGCTGCAGAAATTGAAATCGACGTACGTCGACGCCCTGCCCGAGCTGATCAATCCGAACACCGGAAAGCTCCATACATCCTTCAACCAAACCGTTGCCGCGACCGGGCGGCTTTCGAGCAGCGACCCCAATCTGCAGAACATCCCCATCCGCACGGAAATTGGGAGGAGCATCCGGAAAGCGTTCATCGCGGGCGGCCGGGGCAACGTAATCCTCTCGGCAGATTATTCGCAGATTGAGCTGCGGGTGATGGCGCACATTTCCGGCGATGAAGGCATGATGGAAGCCTTCCGGCACGGCGAAGACATTCATGCGACCACCGCTGCAAGGGTCTTCGGCGTAGAACCCGACGCCGTGAGCCGGGACATGCGAAGAAAGGCCAAGGAAGTAAACTTCGGCATCATGTACGGCATCGGGCCGTACGGCCTGGCGACGCGGCTCGACATCTCCCAGGCCGAGGCCAAGGATATTATTTCGAAATACTTCGAGCGGTTTCCGAAAGTGAACCAATACATCGCCGACACGATCGCCAAAGCCCGGCGTGAAGGATACGTCAGCACGCTCCTCGGCAGACGCAGATATCTCCCAGACATCAACAGCCGGAATCAGAACGTCCGGGGCAATGCCGAACGCCAGGCCATTAACATGCCGATCCAGGGCACTGCTGCCGACATGATCAAGATCGCGATGGTAAGAATCAGCTCAAGAATAGAAAGTCTGGGGTTGAACATGCGCATGCTGTTGCAGGTCCATGATGAGCTGGTATTCGAAACGGTGAAGAGCGAGGAGTCGAAAGCCGGGAAGTTCATCGCCGATGAAATGAAGAACGCGCTTCCGTTGTCGGTTCCGGTAGAAGTCGAGGTTGGAGCGGGAAAAAACTGGTTCGAGGCTCACTAAGCACATTTCAGCATCCTCGATAACCCGTCTTTGCGAGCGAAGTCCGCGCTTTTCGGACGAGCGAAGCAATCTGGACGCAGGCATGCTCGCGGCCCTCTCGCATCGTATAGATTGCTTCGTCGTCCCGACAGAAAAGGTCGGGACTCCTCGCAAAGACAGGTAGGCTTTTGTTCGTTCCGGATAAGTGGTCGGGAGTAGGAACTCCCTCCCAGATTATTATCCTGAGGTCGGGGGATGTCTTTACGCAGCGGGAGGATTCGATGGCAGGCGCATTTTCCGCCGCAGGATCAATCCGGCCCCCAGAATGATCAATGCGACGGGCCAGTACATCCTCACGGCCTCCCATACTTCCCAACTGGACAGGTATCCGAGATCCGCAAGGATGAAAGCGCCTCCGGTGGCGGTCAGAATAAACGCCGGTATGAGAATATACCAATCGCGCAGGTCGTTGAGGTACGTCATGAGAAACGCAAGACCGACGATCAGGAACATGGCCGGAGGAAACATGTGCGCGCGGAGCTCGATCCTATCGATACTGCGCAAGATAAAAAACAATCCGAGAAGAAACCAGACTGTCCCCCAAAAAATCTTCCCGCGCCGGTTCAGGGAAAATCCCCTCACGACTCCCATAACGCCGACGAGCATCAGCATCGCCCAGAGAATCTGATCAACCCCGGCTCTGATAAGGTGAAGCCGGTGAAACAAGATGAGCGTGCCGAAAACAATCAGCGCGACGCCGAACCACGAGACATGCCTTCTGCTTTTATCCATTCGAAATTCCTTATCCTGAAGTCGTCGAGAGTTTTTCTTCCGGCACGAGAATAGTGAGTATGATATACAGCAGCAATCCCCAGCCAAACGATGCCAGCACCAGCAGCACATAGAGCACACGCACGATCGTGGGATCGACGTTAAAGTACTTTGCGATTCCGGAACACACGCCGAACAGTTTTCGCTCTGAAATAGATCGTCTCAATTCCCGCCGGGGCTCGGGAGCAGGAGGGACATTTTCCGCCGCGGATGCGCCGGAAGGTTGAACGACGACCTCCGGCTTGTTTGCATGAACGTACATCAGCCAGGCGCCGATAATGATGAGTGCGACCGGGAAGACAACATCCCACGACATATGCCACCACCGGAAAGCGGCGAACAAACCGAGATTGGAGAACAGAATCAGCGCACCCACGAGGATGAGCAGAACACCCCAGAATCGTTTCTTGTCGGTGCGTTTTGTCCCGTTGGCCGCCGTCTGCGTAGCGCCGATGTGGTCCGGGTTCACCGGCATGATGATCATCGCGATTATGTAGAGTATGAAACCGGACCCGCCGAGGAGCGCGACGAGGACCCACAGAATCCGGACGATGGTCGCGTCAACATCAAAATACTCCGCGATCCCGCCGCAGACGCCGTCGATCATTCGCTCTCGGCGTGACTTGTAGAGTCGCCGTGGCGAAGTTGCCGATGTTGTGGTTTCCATACCGTTCAAGAATCGTTGGTTTTCTTCTCTATCTTGATTTACGAATCCAGCGTTCAAATTGTTTCGGAGCAGTTAAATTGCCTTAAATTGACCAGGGAATGGCGCAAACGAAGCGCACAGAATTATTGGATATTTCGACCCGCGATCGCACAAAAAAAGCCGACTCTGCTTAACGCGTTCGGCTTGTCCGTAACAATTAAAAATGAAAAATGAAAAATTAAAAAACGTTCTTACACGTGTCACTCAATTCAAAAGGCAAAATTCAAAATTAAAAAACGTACTTATACAACTTACGCAACTACCTCAACTACTCAACTACCCAACTATTCAACTATCTTCTACACTTCCATTATTTCTTTCTCTTTTTGCACGACGATGGCGTCGATATCCTTGATGAATTTGTCGGTCAATTTTTGAGCTTCGATCTCACCGCGCTTGCGCTCATCCTCGGAGAAGTGTTCCGCTTTCTCCGAGCGTTTCAGGTGCTCGATGGTGTCGCGCCGAACGTTTCGCACGGCGATCTTTTCGTCTTCGGCGAACTTCTTCACAAGCTTAGCCAGTTCCCTGCGGCGCTCTTCGTTGAGCGGGGGAATCGGAACCCTGACGATCGTACCATCTCCGATGGGGTTGAGGCCGAGGTTCGCCGCGAGGATCGCTTTTTCAATGGGAGCGCACATATTCTTGTCCCATGGCTGGACGGCAATCGTATGGACGTCCTTCACGCTGACGTTTGCCACCTGTGTGAGCAACATCTGCGAGCCGTAGTATTCGACTTTGATCCCGTCGAGGAGAACGGTGGTCGCTTTGCCCGTGCGGATTTTCGCCAGCTCGGAGCGCAGGACTTCGACGGATTTGTGCATCTTGTTTTCAGCATCCTTCAACATCTCTTTTACCATGGTTTTCTCGCTACAATGTTGTACAGGGGTTCATAGTACGATCAACCCCGGGAGTTTCGTTTTGTTCCGCCGGCCCGCCGCGTCGTCGCGTTCGGCGTTACGTAGGTGCCGATGTGTTCCCCGCGCACGAGACGTTCCAGATTTCCGTGTTTGTTAAGATTGAAGACAACGATCGGCATGTTGTTTTCTTTGCAGAGCGTGATGGACGTGAGATCCATGATTTTCAGATCCTTTTCCAGCACCTCATAGTATGAGATCTCACGGAACAAGGAAGCCTTCGGATTCTTTTCCGGGTCGCAATCGTAGACGCCTTCAACCCGGGTGCCCTTGACGATGACATCCGCGTGAATCTCAACGGCCCGCAGCGCGGCCGCCGTGTCGGTTGTAAAGTAGGGGTTGCCGGTGCCTGCGCCGAAAATAACGATACGACCCTTTTCAAGATGACGGATTGCCCTCCGCCGGATGAACGGCTCGGCGATTTCTTCCATCTTGATGGGACTCATGAGGCGGGTAAAGACTCCGTGGTGTTCGAGCGCGCTCTGGAGCGCCAGTCCGTTAATGATCGTCGCCAGCATTCCCATCTGATCGCCGGTCACCTTGTCAACCCCGTCGGACGAGTTTTCCACTCCCCGGTAAATGTTACCGCCGCCGATAACGATGCCCATGGCGACGCCGAGGCGGTTCACCCTGCTGATTTCTTCTGCATACCTCCGGATAACCGCAGGGTCAATTCCGAACTCACCGTCTCCCATGAGCGCCTCGCCGCTGATCTTGAGCAGTATGCGGCGGTATTTGAGCTTGGTTTTCATTTCCTTTTCCCTTCAGTCCGGGACCGCCCTGAATATCACGAAGGGCGGGATGGTTAGCCACGGCGTTCTGCGCCGCGATGGGATCGCAGGACAGTTCACCTCGGTTACTGAGAATTCTCACCCAGATGAAATCTCTCGTACCGGCGAATGCTGATCTTCTCGCCAGTCTTTGCAGTCATCTCGAGCACCAGATCCTTGATAGTCTTGCCGGAATCCTTGATAAATGACTGTTCGGTCAGGCAGAATTCCTGGTAGAATTTATCGAGCTTGCCCAGAGCGATGCGTTCGACCACCGGCTCCGGCTTCTTTTCGTTGCGAGCCTGTGTGCGGTAGATTTCCAGTTCGCGCTCGACCACTTCCTTCGGCACATTTTCTTTTGATACGTACTGCGGATTCATCGCCGCGATCTGCATGGCGAGGTCGCGGGCAAGCGTCTTGAAATCGTCCGTCTTCGCGACAAAATCCGTTTCACAATTCAGCTCGACCATCGCACCGATGCGGCCGCCGGCATGGATGTACGCGTCCACGGCGCCCTGGTTCGTCGTGCGGTCGGCGCGTTTCTCAGCGGTAGCGGCGCCTTTTTTCCTCAGGTAGTCAATGGCTTTTTCCATGTCGCCGTTCGAATCCGTCAGCGCTTTCTTGCAATCCATCATTCCTGCGCCGGTGCGTTCGCGCAGCGACTTTACTTGATCGGGTGTAATCGTCATAGGCACAAACTCTTTTCTTTTTCAGTAAGATTATTCTTTAGTATTTTCTGCCGGGCTTTCTTTTGCCGCAGGGTGTGCATCGGCCCCTTCGAGCTGAACCGACCCGCGCTCGTTTCCTTCAATGACGGCATCAGCGATCGCCTTCGTGAACACCTGGATTGATTTGATCGCATCGTCGTTTGCCGGAATGGGGTAATCCACGGTTGTGGGGTCGCAATTCGTGTCGACGATCGCAAAGACGGGAATGTTCAGTCGTTTTGCTTCATTGACGGAGATTTCCTCTTTCTTGATGTCAACGACAAATAGCGCTCCCGGCAGACGGGTCATTTCCACAACGCCCATGAGAACCTTCTGGAGCTTGCTTTTTTCCCTGTCGAGAAAGAGAATTTCCTTCTTCGTGACTTTATCGTACGTCCCGTCGGTTTCCATCTTCTCAATGTTGGTCAAACGCTTGACACTCTTTCGAATCGTCGTGAAGTTTGTCAGCATCCCACCGAGCCAGCGCTCCGTGACGTAGAATTGTCCGCATCGTTTTGCTTCTTCCTCGACGACCTGCTGGGCCTGGTTCTTGGTTCCAACAAACAGGATTTTCCTCCCGTCGGCGACGATATCTGAAATCGCGCCGCAGGCGACGTTCAACAGGTCCTGGGTTTTCTTGAGGTCGATGATGTGAATGCCGTTTCGTTCCATGAAAATAAACGGCTTCATTTTGGGATTCCAACGGCGGGTGAGATGCCCGAAGTGGGCACCGGCACTGAGAAGATCCGCAAGTTCAACTTGTGGCATAAATAGAGTTACTCCTTTGTTAGTTGATTCCTCTACTCCCGTCATCTTTCCACGGAATCACGCCCCCGGGTGACGCTTGCGGGCGGGACACTGCCGTGGAAATCAGAGAGTATGTGTGATTTTAGTTGGTTAGTTCCTTAGTTCGTTGGTTGGTTAGTTCGTTCTTGGCAAACTACCCAACTATTCAACTATCTAACTACTAAACTATGTAACGAATTAACGCTTCGAGAACTGGAATCTCTTTCGCGCTTTGCGCTGGCCGTATTTTTTTCGCTCGACCATCCGCGGGTCACGCGTCATCATCTTGTTGGTGCGCAACAGCGCTCGCAATTCTTCATTCATCCGCACCAGCGCCCGCGAAATTCCGAGCTTCATGGCGCCGGCCTGGCCCGTCAACCCGCCGCCTTCAACTATCGCGACAACATCGAACTTTCCCATGGTTTCTGTGGCAACGAAGGGCAGCAGCACTTCGGTGCGCAGCGTATCGACCGGGAAGTACTGTTCCAATGGCCGGTCGTTTACAGTGACAATTCCGGAACCTTGCTTTACGATCACGCGGGCCACCAACGTCTTGCGACGGCCAACGGCAATGTGTGGATGAGCAATCATTCTGTATCCTTGTAGTGGATTAATTCAAGAATTAAAATTTCAGCGGCTCCGGTTTTTGCGCGGCATGCGGATGACTATCGCCGCGATACACCTTCAGCTTTTTCAGGATACGCGCACCGAGGCGATTGTGCGGGATCATACCCTTGACAGCGTGCATGAAGACCCGCTCGGGATTCGTCTTCATCAGTTCTTTCATCGATTGGACAACCGCGCCGCCGGGGTATCCCGTATGATGGAAATACGACTTAAGTTCCGTGCGCCTTCCTTCCACCTTGACCCTGTCGGCGTTGATGATGACAACAAAATCTCCGCAGTCCGCGTTGGGCGTGAAGATCGGCTTATGCTTTCCGCGCAGGATGTGCGCGACGTGACTCGCCACGCGACCGAGCGTTTGTCCATTGGCGTCGACCAGATACCATTTCTTAGAAATCTCATCCTTATTGAACGAGTGCGTAATGTGCTGAGCTAATGCCACAGGAGATCCTTGATATTGATAAATTTGTTCTTCACCCCGCTTTTCCCTCTCGAATGCCGACGCGTGCCGGGCCGAAGAATCAGCCTTTTATGCTCAAAATGACAGGCTTTAGGGGAATGGAGCTTACAAAAATCCCGCCTACGGCGGGACAGGAACAACACAATAATAAGAAAAATTTCGGAAAGAGGCAAGGATGAGCCATTTCAAGAACAATTAAAAATTCAAAAATCAAAAGTAAAAAACGTTATGGCGCATCTCATAATCTCAGCCCTGCCACCATCCATCTTTCTCATCATCTCGCCAGCGCCACTACTCGTCTATCTCTTTATCTTAACTACCCTACTATTCAACTACCTAACTACTCATCATCTCAACTACTCCATTACTCCATCTCTCCGTTTCTCCCATTCACCCCTTCTCCGTTTCATCGTCTTCCATCATCCATCCTCCATCACTCCATCATCTGTCATCAACGGTCTCGGTCCTGGCCCTCCGCATGGTACGAACTTCTGACCAACGGACCGGATTCGACATGGCGAAAACCCATGGCATGTCCCTTCTCCTTCAGCGAGCTGAACTCCTCGGGGTGCACAAAACGGTCGACCGGCAGATGATCCTTCGTCGGCTGGAGGTACTGGCCAAGTGTGAGAATATCACAGTTGACCCGGCGGAGGTCCGTCATTACTTCGACCACTTCTTCCGTTCGTTCGCCGACGCCGAGCATCATCCCGGTCTTCGTCACGAACCCCCGCCGTTTTGCCCGGTCGAGAAGTTCCAGGCTCCGCGCGTACTTTGCCTGGGGACGCACGTCGTGATACAAACGCGGAACGGTTTCCATGTTATGGTTCAGGATGTCGGGAAGAGAGTCCAGGACGATATTCAGAGCGAATTCCTCTCCCTTGAAATCCGGGATGAGAACTTCAATTCGTGTTTCGGGACTCAACGAACGGATCCGCCGCACCGTCTCTGCGAAGATCTGCGCTCCCCCGTCGTACAATTCGTCACGGTCCACGGAAGTAATCACGGCGTGGCGTACGCCGAGTAATTGCACTGCCTCCGCAACGCGACGCGGCTCATCTGCGTCAAGTTCCACCGGCTTGCCGGTCTTCACGGCGCAAAAGCCGCAACTTCGGGTGCAGATGTCCCCGAGAATCATGAACGTAGCCGTCCCGTGGTTCCAGCATTCGCCCATGTTCGGGCAGCGCGCCTCTTCGCACACTGTGTGGAGGTTGCGCGTATCGATGATGCTCTTCAGACGGGCATAATTCTCCCCCGAAGGAATCTTCGCCTTGAGCCACTCCGGACGGCGGCTGCGCGCCGCACCCGGTTGGGCCGGTATTTCCTGTATCACAAAATTCATCAGAATGCTCTCAACACGCTTCTATGATTGGATTCCCGCTTAAGACATGCCTGCCCGCCGCTCTCCCGCCTCCGGTGGGCGAGCTTTGGCAGGCGGGCGGGAATGACGTTTTGGCTCTTGCTTTCATGTCTGACCACAGCTAATTATTCAGATGTCTCAAATCCAAGATCCTAAATCTCAAATTCCGCCTTTCGGAATCCCGCCAACGTAAGCGGAATCCAGAAGCGGGACAAATTCAAAATTGAAAATCCGAAATTCGAAATTCCCCCTACCACCCAGTACCTATCACCCCTTCACCGATTCTCCGTTTCTCCCATTCCCCCATTCTGGCTGATCCATTTTCTGACCCACAACCTGCTATCTATAACCTATCACCTATCGCCTACACAACTTGTCGCTCATCCCAGTTTTCAAGATTCTGCACGACGGTTTCAAGGAACGACCCTCCGAGCGCACCATCCACAATGCGGTGGTCGAATGAAAGCGTGAGGTATGCGATCGATCGAATGGCAATTGCGCCGCCGGCAGCAGCGTCTACGACCACCGGACGCTTCTTGATCGCCCCGAGGCCGAGGATCGCGACTTGCGGCTGGTTGATAATCGGGATGCCGATCATTGTGCCGAACACTCCGAAGTTCGTGATGGTAAAGGTTCCCCCCTCGATGTCCGGAGGTGTCAGCCGTTTGCTTCGCGCGCGTGTTGCCAGGTCGTTCACCGCCCGCGCAAGTCCCACAAAGTTCTTTTCCTCTGCGTTCTTGATCACGGGAACGATCAGGCCGTTCTCCGAAGCCACCGCCATCCCCAGGTTGATGAATTTCTTCAGGATGATTTTATCCCCCTCAACGGCTGAATTGATCAACGGAAATTGTTTCACGGCTTTCACTATCGCGTCGCAAATGAACGGCATGAATGTCAGTTTGAATCCCTCTCGTCTTTCGAACGCCTCCGCGTTCTTCCGACGCGCCGCATCTACTCTCGTCATATCGCACTCGTGAACGGCATACACGTGCGGCGATGTTTGCACGCTTCTTACCATGTGCTCCGACATTTTCTGCAGAATGTTACTCATCTGGAGAATCTCATACTGCGGCGGAGGATATTTCTTCGCGAGTTCGCCCGAGTCCACATGTTTCAGCGTCTTTTCAATTCGCGGAGCGCTCGGGGCAGTCAGAGCGGGAATTGGAGACGCCGTTGCCGGAACCGCCGGCGCACTCTTGCGGGATTGACCATACGCGAGAATATCCTTCTTGCTGACTCTTCCCCCTTCACCGGTTCCCGGAATTGTCTCCAGCTCGGCCATCGATATTCCCTCCTCGCGTGCGATGTTGAGCACGAGCGGAGAATAAAACCGGCCGCCGGCTGGAGCCGCTGCCGGACGCGGCGATTGTGGGCCGGCTTGGCGCATTCCGGTGGTGCCGCGGGCCTGGCGGTTTCAGCGGCGCGCGCCGGCGCCGACTCAACGACTGCCGCCGAGGCATCCGTCTCTATTTCGGCAATGACGGTGCGAACGGCCACTGTTTTCTGCTCTTCGAACAATAATTTCACCACAACGCCGGACGCCGGCGAGGGGATCTCAGAGTCGACTTTATCCGTGCTGATCTCCAGGAGTGTTTCATCCTTCCTCACTTTTTCACCGGGCTTCTTGTGCCACTTGATGATAGTACCTTCGGTGAGACTTTCACCGAGCTGGGGCATGACAACTTCAACTTTTGCCATTTTCTTCTTTCAGAATAATTTAAAATGCCTGCGTGATCTCTTCTTCATGAGTGCGCTGAATCGTCGAACGAGAACGACACCAAGCGCCTTCTCAAACTCTCCCAACCATTTCTTTATATAACGCACATTCGCCCGTGGATTTTTCATCAGCATTGTCGCAACGTCTTCCAGGTCCCGCTCCCGCCCCGCTATCACTTTCTGGATGATAACATCCTCCAGGGTGGCAAATTGCACACGCTGATTCCCGATCTTTACGGCCTTTGATCTCTTGATCGATCGACGCTCAAACGCGGTGTCAGAGAATATGAAATCAATACGCACTTCCGATTCCGCATCTATCGCCGGGAGGACGTACGTCATCTCGACAAATTTTTTCGGAGAAGGCACGAGGCACCTCAATTTCAGCTTCTTAAGGAGATCCAAGATCTTTGGAAGCTCATGAACACCGAGCCCGAGGGTCACATCAATGTCTTTTGTCAGCCGGGGTTCACCGTACCGAAGGACTGCCTGTCCCCCGATAATCATGTACGGGATCTTGGCGGCATCGAGTTGTTTGGCGATCTTCGCCAGTTGCTTATCGAACACTGTTAATCGCCCTTGCGTACCTGATATCAATTTCTATATCCTCGAGCCGATTCTTGGGGGGAAATTTCCCCAATCCCCTTGCATATCGCAGGAGTGCGTTGACGATCTTCACGTTTTTGTGATAATCCGGCTTGGTTTTTCGCGCGAGATCGTCTTCAAACGCTTTCAACATCTTTGGGTTTCTTACCATGTGATGCTGTCCAGTGCAATAATTCTCAGTGAAGAATTCGAATACCTGTCACCTCAGCAAATCCAAAATCCGCAATCAACATTCGCCAATCCAACGACTTGATTCCCGCTTAAGACATGCGGGAATGACGTATTGGCTTTCGACTCCATGCGTGAAACAATAACTACGAAACAATTCCAAAATCCGCAATCCGAAATCGACAATCCTATCTTCTATCAGTACTCCGCCAGTTCCCGGAGAGCCAATAAGATATCGGAGGTCTGCGGCAGCATGGCATTCTCAAGTGTCGGCGCGTAGGGAATAGGCGAGTCTTTTGCCGCGACTCGCTTTATCGGTGCGTCGAGTTGCATGAACACCTTGTCAGCTATAAGCGCAACCACTTCTCCGCCGAAACCGCCCGTCAGGGTGTCTTCGTGGACAACCAGAATCTTGCCCGTTTTCCCGGCGCTCTTCAGGATCGCGTCCGTATCCAGCGGGTTCAGCGTGCGAAGGTCCACAACCTCCACGCTCACGCCTTTCTCTTCCATCGCCTTTGCCGCTTCCAACGAGCGGTGGACCATCATCCCCCATGTGATGATGGAGATATCGTCCCCGGCCCGCACGGTCCTGGCGACTCCGAAGGGCAGGCAGTAGTCGGCATCCGGCTCGGGCGCTGCGGCAACCGCCGCCCGGTAGAGTCCTTTATGCTCGCAAAAAATGACCGGATCATCACAACGGCAGGCGGTCTTGAGCAACCCTTTCGCGTCCGCGGCATTGGACGGCATGACAACCCGCAGTCCCGGAACATGCGCAAAAATGGATTCGATGCTCTGGCTGTGATACAACCCGCCGTGAATGTAACCGCCGACTGCCGCGCGCACGACCATCGGGCACGACCAGTGATTATTGGAGCGAAAGCGGAGCATGGCAACTTCATCGCGAAGCTGCATGAACGCCGGCCAGATATAGTCTCCGAACTGAATCTCAACACACGGCTTGAACCCGCGCACGGCGAGCCCGAAGGCCGTCCCGACGATGCTCGCTTCGGCGAGCGGGGAATTGAAGACACGATCCCAGCCGAATTTCTTCGTCAATCCTTTGGTCGCTGTAAAGACTCCTCCCTTCTCGCCGGCAACGTCTTCGCCATAGATCAGCATTTTGGGATTCCGTTCCATTTCTTCGGCCATGGCATGGTTAATGGCATCCACCATGACGATCTTTTGACCATGGTGTTCGGGCTCAACGAACCTTTCAGCTGAAACAGCAACGGAGGGGGAATACACATATTTCAAGAGGTCGGCAGGAACCGGCTGCGATTCATCCTCCGCCGCCTGTGCGGCGCGGTCGATCCGCTCAACGACTTCCAGCTTAACTTTTTGCACCTCTTCTTCCTTCATGACTCCATGCTCGAGCAGGTACTTCTCAAATCGCGGCAGGGGATCCCGTTCACGGTCCAGGGCGAGTTCTTCCTCGGACCGATACTTCCGCTGGTCGTCCGACGACGAATGCGGCAACAGTCGAACCGTGTGAGCGAGGATGAGGCTCGGGCCTTCGCCGTTGCGCGCCTTTTCCACCGCATGTGCTGCGGTCGAATACGCAGCGATGAAATCGCAACCGTCGACTTCGTAACGATTCAGGCCTTCGTATCCGCTCACGAGACGATAGACCGATTCGCCGGCGGTTTGTTCTCTCTTCGACACAGAGATCGCGTATCTGTTATCCTCGATATGAAATATCACCGGGAGCTTCTCCCGTGCGGCCCAATTGAGCGCCTCGTGAAATTCCCCTTCGCTCGTCGCACCTTCGCCGGAGGAAACGTATACCACCTGGTCAACGCCTTCTCGTACGGCGCCGAGCGCGGTGCCGACTGCCTGCAGATATTGCGTCCCCGTGGGACTCGACTGCGCGACGATCCGCAAGTCATTATGTCCGTAGTGGAATGGCATCGCAAAGCCGCCGCTGTCCGGGCCCTTCGACCGGTTGAGCGCGTCGAGAAACACATCTTCAACTCTGTAACCGTACGCGAGTGCGAACGCAAGATTACGATAGTAGGGGTATGCCCAATCGTATCCGGGTTTCAGCGCCATCGCCGCGCCGACCTGCGCAGCCTCATGACCCGAGCCGCCGATATGGAAAAAAGCTTTCCCTTGCTTTAGCATCACGAGAATCTTGTCGTCCGTCTTGCGCGCGGTGAACATGAGCCGGAAGGCCTCGATAAGCCGCTCGCCCGAAAGCGGAAGCCGGCCCGCTGTTTTTGTTGCGCTCCGCGAGCGACCGTCACCCCCCTTCGTTTCTCCCGGGGCTGCTTTCGGACCCGTCGTTGCTCCGGGTTTTACGCTTGAAGGCATTCTTGCTTCTCCGTGAATGAATGTTCAATATATTCCATGAAATCGGCAGCACAACGCTCATGAATACTCGGCGTTGAAAACCTTCCCAAAATTTTCCATAAGGAGCGCGCTGACCTCGTCCATCGGAACTTCTTTTCCCTTCAGCCGCTCGAGCGACGTGACACCCTTGTCGAAGATACCGCATGGGATAATCCGGTCGAAGAATGAGAGGTCGCTATTGACATTAAATGCCAGGCCGTGCATGGTGACCCAGTGGCTGACTTTTACGCCGATTGCCGCGATCTTGTCGTTACCAACCCATACGCCGGTGAACCTGCCGTCCCGGCGCGCCTCAATGCCGTACTCCGCGAGCGTAAGGATAATAACTTCCTCAAGCGAGCGGAGATATCTGATGGACGTCGAGGCCGTATCCGTTGAGGTCGAGAATCGGATACGCAACGAGCTGGCCCGGGCCATGGTACGTGATGTCGCCGCCGCGGTCGACGGAAAGAACTGTCACGCCCTTGGCCATTAGCTCTTGGCTGTTGGCGAGAAGATGGTTTGCGTCGCCCGATTTGCCGATAGTGTACACATGCCGATGTTCGTTCAGCAACAGAACATCGCCGATAGTTCCCGCGACGCGACAATCAAAGATCCGGCGTTGAAGACTCCACACGGATTCGTAATCCGTGAGACCTAAACGAACAGACGTTATCTTATTTCGTGACGTAATCTTTTTCAATGAAAAGTTCTTGTAAAGAACATATGTGAAAATCCTAAATCCTCAATCGTAAATCCTCAATCCCCAATCCTCAATCCCCAATCGCCAATCCAACGACTGGATTCCCGCTTAATACGTGCGGGGATGACGTGTTGACTTTTGCTTTTTGTCTGCCTCGGTTAATAACTCAAATGTCTCAAGTTCGAAATCCTACCACCTGAAACCTACCACCCATTACCTACAACCTACCTGCTAAATCCTCAATCCAAAATCCCCAATCCCTCAATTCGTCAATCAGATATGTATCGCATGCCCGTACGCGTTTTCCGCGGCTTCCATGATCGCCTCGGAGAGCGTAGGATGAGCATGAATGGCATTGTATATCCCGGACCCGGTCGCTTCGAGCGCCTTTGCCAGCACAAGTTCCGCGATCATTTCCGTCGCCTCGACGCCGAGGATATGCGCACCGAGAAGCTCACCGTATTTCGCATCGAAAATCAATTTTACCATTCCTTCGGTCTCACCGATGGCGCGCGCCTTGCCGCTTGCGCTGAACGGGAATCTTCCCACTTTGAGCTCGTGACCCGCCGCGGCCGCTTTTTCTTCCGTAAGCCCAAGGCTCGCCACCTGCGGCTGGCAGTACGTGCAGCCTGGAATATTGGTGTAATCAATCGGCTGCGGGTCTTTCCCCGCGATTGCTTCAATGCAGATGATCCCTTCCTTCGACGCCACGTGGGCAAGCCACGGCGGTCCGGCGACATCGCCGATCGCATATACCCCGTCGACATTCGTCCTGCCGAAATCATCGACCTGAATCCAGCTCTTCTCGATTTTTACCCCAAGAGTTTCCAGACCCATATTCTCGACATTGCCCTGAACGCCGATCGACATCAAGGCAACATCACCCTTGAGTTCTTTTGATCCCTCCTTTGTCGAGACGGTCAATGCAACCTGGCCCGGCACGGTGACGCTTTCGACCTTCGCTTCCGTGAGGATATCGATTCCCCGCTTTCGAAAACTGCTCTCAAGGAGTTTTGAGATCTCCCTGTCTTCCACGGGGAGGATCTCCGGCATCATCTCAACGAGCGTGACTTTCGTCCCGAAGGTGTTATAGAAATAAGCGAACTCGACGCCGATCGCCCCGGCGCCGATGATGACCATCGACTGGGGAAGTTCGGGCAGGGTCATAGCTTCTGCGCTGGAGATAATCTTCTTCCCGTCGATCTTCACTCCCGGCAGACTACGGGGCCTCGCCCCGGTCGCAACGATGATATGCTTCGCGAAAACAGTTTCCGCCGGTTTGCCGTCCCCGCTGACCTCGATTCTACCCTTGCCGGACAACTTCCCGAACCCGGAGATGTGCTCGATCTTGTTCTTCTTGAAGAGATATTCCACGCCCTTCGAATTCCTGAGCGCGACATCACGGCTCCGCCGGATGATTTTTGAGAAATCGAATTTCAGGTCTTTGCAGGAGATTCCCCATTCTTCGGCATGTTTGAAATGCCCGTAGACCTCGGCATTCTTCAACAGCGCCTTTGTCGGAATACATCCCCAGTTGAGACACACGCCTCCGAGCTTATCGCGCTCGATGACCGCGGTTTTAAAACCAAGCTGCGCGGCCCGGATGGCTGCGACATAGCCGCCGGGACCACCGCCGATGATTGCAATATCAAATTGTCGTTCTGCCATAATGGACAAAAATATATGAAAAAGTACGGAAAAATCAAAGAAATCCACCAAAGATGTCCAAAGGTGCGACTCACTTAACCATCAAAAGTGAGTCGCACCCGGCCGGGCTATTTGAGGAACCCTGGTTTAGTATATCAAGAAGTCGTTGAAACGACTTCGATTCCGAAGGTTCATGTTTGTAACCCACGACTTAAGTCGTGGGTTATCTGCCACGAAAGTTGGGACGTAACCGTTTCAACGGTTTGACAAAACCAAAAATTTCCTCGAATGACGTGAAGAGCCCGCATTTGCAAGATTGAGCCATCCCCAAAAATAAATAACCTTATTTTCCGCAGATTGCCCCAAGTGAGAGGATATTAAGATAGCAGCATGTTCTTTTCATGTGTATGACATCACGTTTCCCAGCAATCATGAAGCTATGAGATTCTTGGGAAGGTGGCAGGATTACCCGTCGATGGTAGATGGAGGGAAACCATAGGCGGTCCTGATAGAGGCACCTGCCATGGGGCAAGCCTATCCCGCCGAGGAGGAGCGGGATGGGCCTTTTTTTTGCCCGAAAACGTCCGACACCCGGTACGCGGCAAATGTTGCATTTGCCTCTCAGAATTCTTATTATTAGTCCCACTATGTCGATACTCCGTGGATGATTCCCCCGATACGCTTGGTTCCCGTCCATCATGAGCCCGGAAATTGCGGAAGAAAAAAACGTCGCAACCAACCGGAAGGCCCGGCACGAATACTTTATCCTGGAATCCTGTGAGGCCGGCATCGCACTCAGGGGAACGGAAGTCAAATCACTTCGTGATGGGAATGCGAGCTTTCAGGACTGTTACGCGAACATCAAGAATGGAGAAGTGTGGCTCATCGGCATGCACATCAGTCCTTTTGAGAAGGGCAACATCAACAATCACGACCCAAAGCGCGACCGGAAGTTGTTGCTTCACAAACAGGAAATTAGAAGGTTGTTCGCCAAGATATCGGAGAAAGGTCTCACTCTCGTTCCGTTGAGAATTTACTTCAAGAACAATATCGCAAAAATAGAATTGGGGGTTGCCCGCGGCAAGAAACTGTACGACAAGCGAGAATCCATCGCCAAACGGGACGTTGAACGGGATCTCCAGCGCAGAATGCACCGTTCGCATGTCTGACGTATATCCCCGGAATCAAAATGAACAGCCATCTCACATCCTCAATATCTCATAATCTCAAGATCTCATAATCTTATATACTCAACATCACATCATTCCACAATTCAGTTAGGAGAGAAGCGTGTACGTACCCACCAAGATCTTTTTCACCAAGGGCGTTGGCCGCCACAAGGAATACCTTCAGTCGTTCGAATCGGCTTTGCGCGATGCGAAAATTGAGAAGTGCAATCTCGTCACTGTTTCCAGCATTTTCCCCCCGGGATGCAAACGAGTCTCCGTTGAAGAGGGATTGAAATCGCTGCAATCCGGACAGATCACTTTTTCCGTGATCGCACGCAACGCTACGAATGAGCCGAATCGGCTCATTGCGGCGTCCCTCGGGGTCGCAACTCCGTCGGACAGCACGCAGTACGGGTACCTCTCGGAGCATCATCCGTTTGGAGAAACAGACGAGAGAGCCGGAGAATATGCCGAGGACCTCGCGGCGACCATGCTTGCGACAACGCTCGGCGTCGAGTTCGATTACAACACGGCGTGGGATGAACGCGAGAAGATTTACAAGATGAGCGGAAAGATCGTGAAGTCATACAATGTCACGCAATCGGCTGAGGGCGACAAGAACGGGTTGTGGACGACCGTCATTGCCGCCGCCATTCTGCTCCCATGATTTGGGGACTCTGAGCGATTGAATCTCCTGTGAGTTTGTTACAGTTTTCACCAAGCCGGGCAATCAAAGCCCGGCTTTTTTATTGAAATATCCTTACATTTGGGGAGTTCAAGCTGTGGCAGGAATCGCCACGAAGGGAATGTTACTATCGGGGGAAAATATGAAACGCCAAACAGTCCTTCTGCTTATCCTCACTGTGGTGTTTTTGGTGGGATGTAAAAAAGAGACATCTCCAGTCGCGCCGCCATCAAATGCAAATCCTGAGCGCATTTTCGCCGGTACTGGTATGGGTGTCTTTCTTTCCACGGACAACGGCACGAGTTGGACTTATATCAGATTCGTTGACACAGATGTCGTTGCTTTTGCCCTCTCAGACACAAACCTCTTCGCCGGTGGTTGGAGCATCTTCCGTTCCACAAACAGCGGCGCGAGCTGGACTGCGCCGGGTGCCGGTTTGACACCCACTGCTATCCATGCCCTCGCTGTCTCTGGCACGAATCTCTTTGCCGGGACCTGGGGCGGCGGCGTCTTTCTATCAACGAACAGTGGTACGAGCTGGTCAGCTGTCAACATTGGCTTGACGAATAAGCATGTAGCTGCTCTTACAGCGACCGGTACGAATCTTTTTGCTGGGACGAATGGTGGCGGAGTTTTTCTATCCACCAACAACGGCACAAGCTGGACTGCAGTGGATAACGGCTTGACGGGCACTCTTGTCAACGCTCTTGCCGTCTCCGGCACAAATCTCTTTGCTGGTACCTGGAGCGGCATGTTTCTATCTACGAACGACGGCACAAGCTGGACTGCTATTGATTCCGGCTTAACAAGCACTCCTGTCTGGTCCCTTACCGCCAGTGGGACGAATCTCTTTGCAGGAACATATTGTGGCTCCGTTTCGCGATACCATCCCGGCGGCGTCTTTCTCTCTACGAACAACGGAACAAGCTGGCAGTCAGTGGAAGATGGCCCACTAATTGAATCCATTTTTTCACTTGCAGTCAGTGGCTCCAATATCTTTGCAGGTACTAGCGGCAGCGGCCTCTATCGTTCAACAGATGGCGGTAGTACTTGGATACAACTGAATAATGCCTTTTCCGGTTATGCAGTTTCCGCTTTGCTTATCACCAACTGACACCTGCCTCGTTTCGCGGCAACCAGAAATCAAAAAACCTGCTCAGAGACCGCCTTCAAGTCTCTGAACAGGGGCACCCCAGAAATCGCTGTAGGTAGAATTGTAGAATGAATTGCCCCCCACGCAGCCGTCATTCTGAATCCGCCACAGGCGGATGAAGAATCTCACCCATGTATTGTCAGATCCTTCTCCCGTCCCGAAAGAAAGCGGGACGGGATCAGGATGACCTTTCTGAATTTTTCAAATGTCTCACTTTACAATTCACTGTCAAATCTTTCAACCTGAAACATGCGACTGAAAACTGTCATACGTACCCACTAAAAAAGAACCGAAGGCACCGGCGGTCTAAGATAACCGCCTCCCGAGCAGTTATGTCGAGCCAGTGCCTTCGGATTCAAACACTTGTTAATATAAGAATTCCCTAATAAAAGTCAAGAGATTTTTTATATTATCGCAAAAATAGTTTTATGACGACGAAGGAAATGGTGGGCGGGATGCATGGCGCAGGAAACGGAAAACGGGGAACAGCAGGCAGCGGATAATTTTATCCGGAATGACTAGTCGTACTCTCTCTGATATTCCTTGTAATTTTCCATGATGTTGTCGACGTATGCAAGCGTCTGGCGCCAGGAACCGAAATATCCGCTCTTCGGCCGGCCATCCTCCCAGATCGCACGATGAAGCGAATAGAAACGCTTCGAAAGAAGAGGCAAAGCGCCCTTAATTGAAGACCAGGAAGTCGGATTTTCGCCCATGTAGGCCGCAACATCCTGGGCATCGTAGATCCTGGTAGGCCCTGCAAAATAAGCGGCCAACGACAGACGTAGTCGACTGTCTGTGTCGATCCCGGGGAAAAGCTTCAGTATTTCTGCAAAATAGTAAATTCCGGCATGTATGTTTTCCCTCGGAGCGTGCGAACTTCTCAAGTCAAGCTTGTCCGAAATCTCTGTTTCCGTCGGCGGCATGATCTGCATGAGTCCGGCGGCTCCTCGACTGCTTATCGCTTCGGCATCAAACCGGGATTCCTGCTTCACAAGGGCCAGGACAAAACGAAAATCCAGGCCATAGACATCCGCGTACTCCTTCACGAGCTTCAAGTATGGCGGTGGATATGATTCAGCCCTGACATTCTCGGAAAGCCCTGCATCCCGAACCGGAAGACTGGTATCCCCTGCTGCATTTCTTCCAATGCCCGGTGAGATGGGGGAAACAGTTGCCACCACCACTATGAGAATCAGGAGTGCGATACCAAAATCACGGGAAAACGACCTGGCACTTTCCAGGAATCGTTTGGCGAAAAAATTTAATGTTTTATTGATATTCAAAGAGTTATAGGGCCTGTCTTAATTAACACTTAAAATTTAGTGAATATCCTATTAAAAGTCAAGGGAATCCCCTTCTACTAAGAGTCAGGACAAAAAACAGCCAAATTGAGAGAATTTGGATGGTTGTTACTGCTTCAGAAAGCGCTTTTCGATTTCCGAGATCTTATCGACCCGTTTTTGATGTCTGCCTCCGCCAAACGATGTCTCCAGCCAGACTTTGACAATGGACTTGGCCAGCTCGATGCCATGGACTTTTCCGCCCAATGTCAGGACATTGGCATCATTGTGTTCCCTGCTACTCCTCGCCGAGAATTCGTTGGGACAGCAGACTGCACGAATTCCTGGCAGCTTGTTTGCCACAATGGCAGAAGCCGATCCAACTGAGTCGATCATGATGCCTTTCGCCGCATCCCCGACCGAGACCATCCGCGCAACTGCATAGGCAAAATCCGGAAAATCGCAGGCATCTTCCGAATACGTGCCGACGTCAACGACCTTGCATCCCAGGCTTTCCAGGAACGGCTTCAGTTGTTCTTTGAGCTGGAATCCGCCGTGGTCGCTGCCCAAAGCCACGGTCTGCCGTCCCTTCGCCGCACCATCGACCGTTTTCGAAGGCACCGCTGGCTGAGAAGCAGCTTCCTGCGATTTCTTTTCAAACCGGACGCCCAGTTGCCGCGCGCGATCCTGTGCCGCCCCAGTCACGATCGTTCCGTCGTCGACCAACAGCGCCTTTTCCCCGCGCCGGGAGGCCTCTATGACAGTCCATTCGGTGATCAATTTTTTGGGCATAATAATCTCGTCAGATGCTTAAGGGGTTTTGACGGCGTTCGTTGGTCCAAGCTCGACAACTTCAACCCGCACGCGCGCCGTTCCTGTACCGATAAGTCCCAATTCCTTTGCCGCGGCAAGGGACAGGTCGATGATGCGGTCGGCCTTGAATGGGCCCCGGTCATTTATTCGCACGTTCACCGATTTGCCCGTAGCGACATTCGTGACGCGGACTTTGGTATTGAACGGAAGAGTCCGATGCGCTGCCGTCATCTGGTTCATGTCGTAAATCTCTCCGTTTGATGTCGGGCGTCCGTTGAACTCGGAGGCATAATACGATGCAACTCCTTCCTCAACCATCGAGTAGCTTCCCGGTTCCAACGACGGTCGTGTGGCCGGGAACTTTGTTGCAGTGTAGCGTGGAGCGGAAGTACAGCCGATCAGCAGAGCGGTCATCATGAGAATCCAGGTATATCGGATGCTCGAACCCATCAAAGAAACTCATTCATTGTCTTGCGGCGGAGATAATCAACCACTTCTTTCACTTCCTGCGACTCGCCCTGTTTACAAACCAGCACGGCATCATCGGTGACGATTACCGTGATACCCTCAATGCCGATGGTCGCCACAAATTTGTCTGCCGCATATACCTGCGTGTTTTTCGACTCGAGGAGTAGCGCCTTCCCGGTGACGCTGTTTCCGTGTTCATCTTTGCCGGAGATGCGGTAGACCTCGTCCCACGAGCCGACATCGCTCCAGCCGAAGTTCCCTTTGATAACATACACATCCTTTGCCTTCTCCATCACGCCATAGTCGATGGAGATGCTGCGGATGATGCGATAGGCCGTCTCGATCGCGTGGTCGTAGCCGTTCGTCCCGATCGCTTCATCGACTTCCTGCAGCCGGTCGTACAGCTCGGGGAGAAGCTGCTGAATTTCCCTCAGGATCGCATCGGCCCGCCAGATAAACATACCGCTATTCCACAGAAAGTCTCCGCTCCTGAGGAATTGCTGGGCCGTTGCCGTATTGGGTTTTTCCGCGAACGTGATCACTTTATAAACGCCGCGGGCAAAATACGGATTCGTTTTGTCGTCCTCATCGACGACCTGGATATAACCGTATCCCGTTTCCGGCCGTGTCGGCTGGACGCCGATGGTGATCAGGCGCCCGGACTCATAGGCAACCCATATCGCAAGACGAAGAACACGGCGGAATTCCTCCTCGTTTTGCATGATATGGTCTGCCGGTAGCGTCACCATCACCGCTTCCGGGTCCATGCGCCGGAGGAAGAGTGCGGCGAGTCCGATGCAGGGGGCGGTGTTGCGGCCAATCGGCTCGACGATGAGATTGTCGTTCGGAATCTGCGGCAGCTGCTTTGCCACCATCGCCTTCTGGAGCTTGTTGGTCACGATTAGAATATTCGTCGGCTCGATGAAATCGCTGATGCGTTTGACCGTATTCTGGAGCATCGTCCCCTTTCCCACGATTTCCAGGAGTTGCTTCGGCGATTTTTCTCTGCTCCGGGGCCAGAATCTGGTCCCGACACCGCCGGCCATTATGACTGCGTAGACATTAGGCATTACGTTGCTTTCTATCTTAGTTTATTACCACCCGTGGCACCCGGGCTGATATCCCCGTAAGCACTTCGTACGGGTTCGTTCCGATCAGGTCGGCAAGTTCCCAGACCGAAATCGACTGCCCGCCGTCCGAGCCGATGAGTACAACATCATCGCCGACGTGAATATTTCCCTCACTGCCGCCGTCGACCATGATCTGATCCATGCAGATCGCCCCCACGATGGGGAGACGTTTTCCGGCAATAATCACGGTTCCCCGGCCCGTGAGGCGACGGCTGTAGCCATCCCCGTATCCAATCGGGACGGTAATAATTCTCGCACTCGTCGCTGTGTAGTATCTTCGCCCGTAACTGATACTCGTTCCCGCCGGTACCGACTTCACGAACACGACATTCGATTTCAGCGAAAGCACCGGATCCACGGGAATGCTTTCGGTCGTCTCTCTTGAGGGATAAATACCGTAAAGGAGAATACCTGGCCGCACCATCGTGAAATACGAATCGGGCAAGTCGAGGATCGCCCCGCTGTTGGCCATATGTATGTACGGGATCTCAATTCCGGATTTCCGCACGGCGTCGAGAACCGCATTGAACCGTTCGAGCTGGAGGAGGGCGAACGTCTTGTCGCGCTCGTCGGACGTGGCAAAATGACTGTAGATGCCCTTGACGTCAAGGTGCGGCAGGCGGCTGACGCGCCGGACAAATTCCAGCGCATGCTCGGGATGGACACCGATGCGCTCCATCCCGGTGTCTATCTTCAAATGAACGTTCGCTCTTTTCTTTCCGTTCGTGGCTGCTTCCTGTTCAATTCGTTCCGCTATTTCAACAGATGCCACGGTGATATCCAGGTCGTAATGGAGAAATTCCTGCACCTGACTCCCGAGCACTCCACCGAGGACGAGAATCGGCACCTGAATACCATGTTCACGCAGGAGAATACCCTCCTGAAGAAACCCGACACCCAGATAATCAATCCCCGATCCCGCCAGCGCCGCGGCGACCTCAGGCAATCCATGACCGTATGCGTTCGCTTTTACGATACCCATGACTCCGACTCCGCGGCCGACACGATGCCTGATTTTTTCAAAATTATCCTGCAAAGCCGTCAGATGTATCTCTGCCCTGGTCGTGATCATCACTGTGCGAAATTCATATGTTGACGCAGAATATACTCTTTCTTCATTTGAATGTCAATGAAGTTGAACTTTCCGTAGTGCAACATTTTCATTCCTAAACGCTTGTCGACAACTCCTCCTATAATCCTCCCCTATTAAGGGAGGATGTTTTGGCTCTTGTCACAGTCCGGATCGTGACAGGAGTTGAAACTGATACATCCACACGATAGAAAAGCAAACGCCCACTCCAGGCAATCGGATTGAAGTGGGCGTACACGTTCCGGTTCAAAAGCGTTATTTCGATTGAACAATCCGCAATCTGTTGAGCGCCCGGGCGAGCGCCAGCCTCGCACGCTGAATGTCCAGGTCGGGTGCCGGCTCGTGAAGACGTTCTTCGGCACGTCTCTTCGCCTCCTCAGCCCGACGGACATCGATCTCTTCCGATGATTCAGCGGTCTCGGCCAGGAGCACAACATGATTCGAGAGAACTTCGACAAAACCCCCGCTCGTCGCATACCGCGCCAGCTTGCCGTCGGATTCCTGAATCTTGACCTCCCCGACCACAATCGCCGACAGCAGGGGCGCGTGATTGTACAACACCTGGAAACCTCCCTCTTCTCCGGGGGCAGAGAAACTCACGACGTTGCCTGAGTAAACAACCTTCCGGGAGTTACGATTTCCAGTTTAAACGTCTTGTCCGACATGGTACCGGTTACGCCGCCATCTTCTTGTGCTTTTCAAGAACCTCTTCTATTGTCCCAACCATGTAGAAAGCGCCTTCGGGAATCTGGTCATACTCGCCTTCGACAATCCCTTTGAAGCCGCGAATCGTATCCTCGAGCTTCACGTACCGACCGGGCGTGCCGGTGAATTCTTCCGCGACGAAGAACGGTTGCGAGAGGAATTTCTCGATCTTTCTCGCCCGGAGCACGGTTAACTTGTCCTCGTCCGTCAGCTCATCCATCCCGAGGATATTAATGATATCCTGCAGGTCTTTGTATGTCTGAAGGATTTCTTTCACCCGATTCGCGACACCGTAATGCTCGTCGCCCACGATGCCCGGGTCGAGTGCCCGCGATGTGGAATCCAGTGGATCAACGGCCGGGTAGATGCCTTTGTCGACGATCTGCCGGCTCAACACCGTTGTGGCATCGAGGTGACTGAATGTGGTCGCCGGAGCCGGATCGGTCAGATCGTCTGCGGGAACATAGATCGCCTGTACCGACGTGATCGAACCGTGCTTCGTGGAAGTTATACGCTCCTGCAACTCGCCCATTTCGGTGCCGAGTGTCGGCTGGTACCCCACCGCGGACGGCATGCGCCCGAGCAACGCGGACACTTCCGAGCCGGCCTGCACAAACCGGAAGATGTTATCGATGAACAGCAAAACGTCCTTCCCTTCCTCGTCACGAAAATACTCCGCCATCGTCAGGGCGGTGAGTCCCACGCGCTGGCGGGCGCCTGGGGGCTCGTTCATCTGGCCGAAGACGAGCACCGTCTTGTCGAGAACGCCGGAATGTTTCATTTCGAGCCAGAGGTCGTTTCCCTCGCGCGTTCGTTCTCCGACGCCGCCGAAGACGGAAAAGCCGCCGTGATGGGTGGCAATGTTGTGGATCAATTCCTGGATGATGACGGTCTTTCCCACACCCGCGCCGCCGAACAATCCTGTCTTGCCTCCTTTGGTGTACGGCTCCAGGAGGTCGATCACCTTGATCCCCGTCTCGAATATTTCTCTCTTCGTGCTGAGGTCGCTGAATTCGGGCGCGGGACGATGGATTGAGTACATTTTCTTGCTCTGGATTTCCCCAAGCGCATCGATCGGCTTGCCGATCACGTTGATGAGCCGGCCGAGAGTTGCCGGGCCGACCGGGACCTGGATGGCCATCCCGAGGTCGAACGCCTTCATACCCCGCACAAGACCGTCGGTTGAATCCATGGCGACCGTGCGCACGCGGTCTTCACCGAGATGCTGTTGCACTTCGCATATCAGGTCTTCGTCAACGCCTTCACTGTTCTTGCGGGGAATTTTCACTGCATTGTATATTGAAGGAAGTTTCCCTTCAGCAAATTCCACGTCGACCACAGGTCCGATGACCTGAATAATTGTCCCTTCGTTCATGAACGTCCTTCATTGTTGTACGTGATCCCGAATCCTGCTTCCGGTGATATCCGGGATGATGTGAAACTTCGATATGGAAAAAACAAAGTCAAATGCGGGGATAATATAGCGATTTTGACCGAAACAAGCAAAAAAACAGGCCAAGAAATTGAAAAATACCCCGTGCAGCGCGTGAATGCAACCCGAATAATGGAGACCTTTTGATGGTGCGGCCCGCAACATGTGAACACGCGACACTGAGCCGAAGCTTACCATCTTTTCAGCAGCTCCGTTACGATCTTCTTCCCATGTTCTCTCCCGTTCTCGATGAACACTCTGTTGTTGAACCTCCCTCCGACCAGTCCTCCGGCGACAAATATGCAGGGGACGTTCGTCTCCATTGTCCCGGGGTCGTGGACCGGAGCGAGAGTGTCGGAATCGACCTCAATGCCGAGCGATTTGAGGAAGCCGACGTCCGGCCGGTATCCGATGAGAGCGAAAGCAAAATCCGTACTAATCTCCCATTGCTCGCCCGCTTCGTTCTGCACAACGGTTGAACCTACTTTGAACTCTTTTACTCTCGTGTTGAAATGAAGTTTTATTGAACCTTTGGCAACGCGATTTTCAAAATCAGGAAGAATCCAGTACTTTACACCGTCGCTGAGTTTCGGACCACGATGTACGAGCGTCACGCGTACGCCGTGACGATACAGATCGAGGGCAGTTTCGACGGCGGAGTTCTTACCACCGACGACGAGAACGTCCTGCTGAAAGTACGGGAAGGGATCGCGGTAGTAATGAGTGACATGGGGAAGAGCCTCCCCGGGCACGCCGAGCGGATTCGGTGTGTAGTAGTATCCCGTCGCCAGAGCAAGCGACCGGGCTCTGAATTCGGTGCCTTTCCCGGTTCTAAGAACAAATGCTCCATTCTCCCGCACGACGCTGATGACTTCATCATGGAAACGACAGCGAAGCGCGTAATGCCCGACCACCTCACGATAGTAATTCACGCAGTCGAGCGAGGTCGGACGCATGGTCGGCACAATGAACGGGATATTCCCAATTTCCAGCAGCTCGGGAGTGGAGAAAAAGAACATATCCCGTTGAAATTCCTGGATGGCGTTAACGACCCCGCCCTTGTCAATGACGAGGTACTCTATTCCGGCCCGCTGCGCTTCGATCGCGCACGCCAGACCCGCCGGGCCGGCTCCAACAATGATGAGATCGTAAGAATTCGACATTGTCATAGTATAAAAAAACCCCTGCCAGGTTGGACCACAACAGGAGTCGCTTACTCGGATATGATAAGGGGATTATCCACCAAAGTTTACTCTTATGCGATTCGGCGAATCGCACTACGAAATTCTCCCTTCCCCCAATCCCCTAGGAACACGATAGAAAGACCAGCGCAGAACCTACGACCTGCGGTTTATCCCGATAACTTTTACCTTGACTGCTTGAGCTGGCGGTGGGATTTGAACCTACGACCTGCGGTTTACGAAACCGCTGCTCTACCACTGAGCTACGCCAGCTTAGAAAAAGTTATCGGGACTGCTCTACCACTACACCGTTTTGCTCTTTCGCGATTCGGCGAATCGCACTACACACCAAATTGCTCTCACGCGATTCAGCGAATCGCGCTACGGCATCAGACCGGAGGTTTGTCCTTGTAGAAAGCTGTCGGAAACAACTCACCCATTTCGGCATTCGCCCCCTGCATCCATTCCTTGCCGGGCATGACCGTTCGCTGCGTCCATTCCTTCGCAACATCCAGCGCCTGCGCGGTTTCCACCATCTCGATCGTCTCCCACGGACAGTATTTCACGCACAGTTTGCATCCGATGCAAACATCCAGGTCGATTTCTACAACTTTCTTGTGAACATCGTAATCGGGTCCTGCGACCACGTAGATGCAATCGACCGGACAGAACTCCAGGCACACTTCGCATCCCGTACACGCGGACTGGTTGACAACGGCGAGCTCACGCGGCCTTTTCTTACGCGCCGGTGCCGCTGGCGGTTTCGCCGGACGGGCAGGTTGACCTTCTGTCACAGATATTTCTTTGTCCGCCATAGTTGTGTACTTCAATAAACGAAAATTCTACACAATTTTCAACTTGAATCCCGGTGAAGCGATTCAAATCCCGTCGAAGACGGTCTGTACAATTTCAGTAGCCCGGACTGCGAATTCCTCCGGCACATACAAATCCACTCCTTCGGAGAGGCCTATACTCCCCAGTCCCACGATGCCGGTGTCCGATGCCTGAACCAGCGAGGGAATATCCTCCAGCTCAAGACTCTCCCGGGCTTGCTCCGCCAGCAAACGGTTGGGAAAATTCTTCACCAATACCATGTTCATAATCTATCCTTGCCGGATGTTATCTAAAGGCTGACCGGTTCCGAGAACTTTGCCAATTCCTTCGCTGAAGCTTCGTCGACTTCCGCGTGCAGGCTGTTGCCGTGCGCATCCATCGTGACGATCACCACGAAGTCCTTCACCCTAATGTGCCACATTGCCTCTGGAATGCCGAAATCGAGGAAGTCCACACCTTCGACATCCACGATGCACTTCGTGTAGTACTGCGCCGCACCACCGATCGCATTGAAGTAAACCGCGCCGTGCTCTTTGAGCGCTGCAAGAGTCCTGGCGCCCATGCCGCCTTTGCCGATGACCGCGCGCAGACCGAACTTCTTTATCACATCCGCCTGGTACGGCTCCTCGCGGCCGCTGGTTGTCGGACCAGCGGCATTCAGAAACCACTTGCCGTCTTTTTTGAGCGCCACCGGACCGCAATGATACAATGCCGCGCCATGAAGATCAACGGGCGAATCATGGGTCATGAGATGATGATGGAGCGTATCCCGACCGGTGTGCATCGCCCCGTTGAGCAGGACGATATCACCGACCTTCAGACTGCGAATCTGTTCCTCTGAAATGGGGGTCGTCAGGGAAACTTCCCGGCCGGTCAGGGGTAGCTTGCTTTCCTTCGCCATCCGGCGGGCGGGCGTGTCGTCTCTGTACAGCCATCGCTTGATCTTTCCGGTGGAGGCGTCGAGAACGACTCCAAGTCTGCGGAAAGCCCAGCAATCGTAGGCAACCGTTACAAAGTAGCTCGCAGGCAAGCGATTGAACACTCCGATTTTGCACCCGATAAGACTCACCTTGCCACCGAAGCCCATGGTGCCGATGCCGAGTTTGTTTGCATTTTCCATGATGTAGTTCTCGAGCTTCGCGAGTTCCGGATTCGGGTTAACATCATCGAGCGTCCGGAACAATTGCTGCTTTGCATAAGAGTACCCCGTTGCCCGGTCGCCGCCGATCGCCACACCGATCGCTCCGACGCTGCATCCATGTCCCTGGGCCTGGTACACCGCGTGCATGATGCACTTGCGAACCCCGTCGAGGTTGCGGTCGGCTCGCCCGAGGTTCGTCAACTCGCACGGCACCGAGTACTGGATGTTCTTATTCTCACAACCGCCGCCTTTGAGCAGAAGTTTTACTTCGATTTCGTTGTTCTCCCATTGCTCGAAATGCATGACGGGCGTTCCTTCGCCGAGATTATCTCCGCTGTTTTTTCCCGTGAGCGAATCGACGGAATTCGGCCGGAGCTTTCCCCGTTTCGTAGCTTCGGAGATCGCCTCCTTGATCTGCTTTTTCATGGTCAGGTGGTTTGCCCCGACCGGCGTTTTTATCTCAAACGTCGGCATGCCCGTGTCCTGACAGATCGGGGCAACATCGCTGCATGCCATATCGACGTTTATCGCGATGGTCTGCAGAGCGAGCGATGACCGGGTGTCGGGTGTCTCGATCTGCATCGCACGCTCGAGTGCTCTGCGAACGTCCGGGGGAAGGTTGCTTGAGGTCTCTACTACGAGTTTATAGATACTATCTTTAAAGTGTTCCATCGATAATCTCCTTCATATCGTTCTTTACAGAAAACGGTCAGATTCTCAACGAATAGAGGATTCTTTCCGGGAAAATGGTGTGAAAATATACGAAAATTGGGAGGCAGATTCAAACGCTCTCGCAACAAAAGACCCTCCCGGGCTTTGTGACAAGCATCCTTGACTTTTGAAAACCAATTTGCTATTGTACTGATGGTATACCCGGGCCTAATCGACTATGTTCATGAATGGGAACAGTAGCTTTCCCATCATTTGCTTACACTTTGTGCGAACTTCACCGTCATAACTTGAGGTGCACCATGAAGAAGAATACATTAATTCTCATCTGCATTTTCGGATTATTCCCTTCAATCGCCGCGCGGTCATTCGCCCAAACCGGGTGGTCCGCTTCCCAACCCGATTCCTCCAACCCAACATTTTGTGGGGTCTCTTTCGCCGACAACAATACAGGAATTGTCGTGGGGGCGATGGGAACAACGCTGTGGACCACTAACGGCGGGAATACATGGATTACTCAAACAACCGGAATCCCGGGAACCCATATTGTCTTTGGTGTTTCATGTCCCGACCCGAGCCACGCCACGATCGTCGACCAGAACGGCGCCGTTGTCCATACCACCAATGGTGGTGCGAACTGGACAAGCCAGAGCAGCGGCACGCTGACATCTCTCTATGGCGTTTCCTTTGTTGACGCAAATACAGGGGTCGCAGTCGGGCTGCTTGGGACCATTATCAGAACTACGAACGGTGGCACTACCTGGTTGACTGATACCAGCGGCACAAACACTACTCTTTTTGGGGTCGCAACCCTACCCAACGGAAAGTCAATTGCCGTCGGCAATAGTGGAAAAATCCTCTACTCCGTTTCTCTGGGACCCAATCACTTTGCATGGAATGCCGCCGCCTCAGGTACCGGCAACGCCCTTTATGCGGTAACATTCCCGGACACGCTCAACGGATGGGCAGTGGGGAACAACGGGACGATCCTCCATAGCAGTAATGGTGGTTTGAACTGGGCAAGCCAGAACAGCGGGACTATCGCTTCCCTCCATGGGGTATCGTTCGGAAGCCCCACGACGGGGGTCGCCGTTGGAGATGGCGGCATTATCCTTCGCACAACCGACGGCGGCCTTACCTGGCCCTCGCAGTTGAGCGCAACGACTCAGACGCTTTACAGCGTTTCGTTTGCGGACGCCTTGACGGGCTGGGCGGCGGGTGACCAGGGAACAATCCTTTCCACAGCGACAGGCGGTATTGTTCTGACAATTTCAATTTCGGGCACTGTTTTCTCCGACCTGAACAGTGATCACGTGAGAGAAGTGTCGGAACCCCCACTCGCCGGATGGAACGTCGTGCTCCGAGAGGCTCCGTACTCCGCAGCATCCTTCGTCCCGGAGACGACGCTCACGGGAGTTAACGGCCGCTATTACTTTACCGACGTTCCGGCAGGCTCATACGTGGTAACCGAAATTCAACACAACGATTTTGTTCATACGTATCCCCGTGTACCCCGCTTCTACCTTGTGAGCGTAGGGATCGCACCGTCCCTTGATTCTCTGGACTTCGGTGAAGCTCCGGCGACGGTATTTACCGGCGCGACAAGCAGTTCCTGGTCCAATCCGGGCAATTGGGCAGGAAATCACGTTCCGGCGGACAGCCAGGCGGTCAAGATTCTGGCAACGGTGGCGTATGATACTGTCAGCCCCCACACCGTGGGAGCTCTGGAAGTTGGGGGCAGCGCGATCTTCGGCTTCACAGGGACTTCAGGCCCGCTTACCTTTACGGGTTGCGTTGTGATCGACAGCGGGGGGACTATCAATGTTCCCCCCAGCTCGGGTCAGGCACTTTTTTGCGGGGACGACTGGGTGAACCAGGGCACATTTAATTACGGTAATTCCACGGTCGTGTTCAGCGGCAACAGGCAGAAATATATTGACGCGAGTCCGTTCTGGAATCTTCGCATCTCCGGGGATAACACGAGCACCCTTGAGAATATTGTTGTCCAGGGTCAGCTCATACTCGACAGAGTATTAATTGCGCGGAGCGCGGATACGATCTTCATCCAAAACGACTCCGTCTCAGCCATCACAGGCGCGGGTGAGGTCGAGGGCGGCAGTATTTCCAGAAAAATAAGGAGCGGCGAAACCGGACAGTACGCGTTTGAAAGTGCGAATACCTACGTGCAATTCTACGGAACGAGCCAGTACCCGACTTCCGTTACGATGACAACCGTGCTGCCGACTTCCACGCCACGTTCCTACACCGGCCTCAAGTGGATTAAGATGGGCGGGATTGTGGATACCGTGAATCACTTTGTGACAGTCGATTCGGTTACTCATTTTTCGACATGGACCTATGGTAAACCCAGTGCCGGCAGTGCGCTCCCGAAGATGGCGGCAAGTGACACATTTTCAACTCCTTCTGTTCTACGAGAGTACAAAATCCGACCGGAAGGCACTGGTAGTTATCTCACAAAGCTTCAACTCCGATACGACCCATCGGAAGTCCTGGGTTCGCAATCCGGACTGATGGCGGCGCGAGGTCCGGTAGCCGTAAATCCAATCAATGCGGGATGGAACATGGTTTCATTGCCCGTCACTCCTGAGAATTTCAACAAGGATACTATCTTCCAATCCAATGGAATTCCATGCAGTTCTTCAATGGCCTTTTCCTATCAGAGTGGGTACGTCGCACAATCAATTCTCCAGGTTGGAACCGGATATTGGTTAAAATTCTCCGCTCCGTATTCGATTGAGATCTTAGGAGATGACCGTCCCCAGGATAGCGTCAATGCTGTAATCGGATGGAACATGATCGGCGTTCCGAGTTACCCGGTGGCCGTGGCATCGATCGTCAGCGTCCCGCCGGGCATCATCAATGGGTCCTTTTTTGGATACAAGCACGGTTACATTGTCCCAGATAGTCTCCTGCCGATGCAAGGGTACTGGGTCAAGACGAGTGCCACGGGGAAACTCGTTCTCGGACAACCCGACACGGCGATCAGCAGCAAGGTGTCTTCCGCACAGAACCCGTTGAGTTCATTGAATACGCTAACCATTCGTGACCAGTCGGATGGCGGGCAAACTCTCTTTTTTGGAAGGAACGAAAAACTGGACCTTTCCCGATTCGAGTTACCACCGGTACCACCCCGGGGCATCTTCGATGCGCGATTCACGAACGGATATCTGGCGGCAATGGCAGATACCGGAGGCCAGAAGGATGTTTCGCTTGCTCTGTCTTCTGCCGAGTATCCCTTGACGATCAGCTGGGATGCGAGCAAGCAGAATGGGACGTACACGTTGCGCATCGACGGGAAGGAAACGATCCTGCGTGGACAAGGCAGTATGACGGTGGCGCAGCCGCCGGAGCAGATCTCTCTCCGGCTGTCGGCCGTGCCGCTATCAAGTCTGCCAAAGCAGTTTGCCCTGTACCAGAATTACCCGAATCCGTTCAATCCTTCGACAACGATCCGATTCGACCTGCCGCAGGATGCAGTGGTCACTCTGAAGGTCTTCAACATTCTCGGACAGGAAGTCGCCAAGATTGTAGAGAACAAATCCTACCCGGCGGGCAGTTATGGAGAGCAATTCAACACAGCAGAATTGGCAAGTGGAGTCTACTTCTATCAAATTATTGCCAACGCGTCGAAGGATGCGAATCAACGCAACGCTCAGAACTTTGTGCAGACAATGAAGATGCTTCTGCTGCGCTAGTATCGTGTGACTCAAATAGCTTTAATAAGTCATTGGATCGTCATGCCATCCGCTACCCTCTCCCCTTTAATTCCCCTCTCCCGCTTGCGGGAGAGGGGATACCGCTGTAGGCGGAGGGGTGAGGGTTCCGATGAAGACATCGGCATTCGCATCCGACAAAAAAACAGTCCCACTCCGATGACCCGGAATGGGACTTCTTTTCTTACGGACAACTCTGAAAAAACCACCTATTGCCTTGCGGCGAGGAGCAAGTCGGGGTCGGATCGATACTTCTCAAAATCAATATCGGTCGCCAGAAATGATGCATCGTATTCCGGGTCCATCGCGCGTGCACGCTTGAACCAGTCGATCATTTCCTGTTTTCTCCCGGTGATCGCATAAATGCGCGCCATTCCCATAACATTGTCTTCAGATGAATCGATCGCCACTGCTTGCCTCGCATGAATGATTGCCGAATCGACTGCCCCGAGGCGGGCGCTGAAAAATGCGACATAGAGATAATGCTCTGAGACATTCGGATTTTTGACTGTCCCTGCCTTTGCCAATGCCACCCCCATCTTCCAGACTCTCAGCGCGGAATCTCTCCGACCCAACCGGGATTCTGCAATTCCGAGCATGTAAATGAGACGATAATTATTGGGCTCAAACTGGAGGCATGATGCCAGCACGGACTCGGCATTATCCATACGACCTCTAGTGAGAAGCAAAGCAGAAAGGAATTCGCATGTCACTGGATCTCTCGGATTCTTCTGCAGTGCATTCCTGTATGCTGCTTCGGCGCTATCATAAGAAGAAATTCGCTCATACAGCACACCTAAATTCCTCCATGGGTCTTCGTGATCTGGATTGAGCGTTACCGTGCGTTGGAACCACTTGATTGCTTCGGTGTAATTCCTTTCCACCCCATAGGCAATACCCAGGTTCATTGTGTTGTTGTAGTTCGTGGGCTCAAGTTCATATGCCTTTGTGAGATAGGTAATGGCCTTTGCTGGGTCGTTCAGATTCTGAATGTACTGAAGACCCAAGTAAACATACGGTCTCATCAAATTCGGATTTTTTTGAATAGCCTGTTCCAGATATGCAATGCCTTGCTTCCGATCTCCTCGCGCAATGGAAAGTCGGCCACGAAGCCAATCCACTTCAGCATTGCTCGAATCAAGCACAAACGTACGCCTGATGTTGCGATCCGCATCAATCAACCACTTTTCACTTTTGTCCCAGTCCTGCTCGTGTTCCTGAAGCTCAGCGCTTGCCAATTTTATGTATCCCTGAGCAAACGTAGTATCCTTTTCGACGGCTTGCTGGAAAAGCGATATGGCGATTTGGTTGTCATCCTTGTGCGCTTGGCGGTCATATTCCAGTCCCTTGCTGTAGAGTTGATAGACCTCCATCGAGGTTTTTGAGGTGCTGGAAGATGCGAGCTCTGATTGGAATCGTAAGGCGATTTGACGGAAAATCTCGTGCTGGATGGAGAGGATCTCTTCACGCGATTTGTTGTCAAAACTTTGGCGCCAAACGTCAATATCCTTCGCCGGATCAGTCAGGCGCGAAAAAACGGTCACCCCATTTGGTTTCACCTGAATGTTTCCGGTGAGCAGGTAACGAACCCCAAGCTTCTTTGCAATGTCTTTCTCGGACAATTTCGTGTTCTTGAATTCGCGCGTGCTTCCCTCGGATAGAACAAGCACATCTCCGATTTTCGAAATCGACGTGTTCAGGTCCTGGGTAAAACCATCCGCAATATACTCATTCGCAGGATCTCCCAGATTCTGGAAAGGGAGAATAGCCAACGAATTTGACGCCGGCCCGGTCGACAACAGATACAGCCATGCGAATCCCAACAGTGCGGCGATCCCGAATCCAAACCCGAGAACACGCTTGCTCTTTTTTCGCTTGAGAATGGTCTGCATGACGAAGATGTTCGTCGTAAGCTTGCCGCGCGCTTTATCTGTCGGTACAATGATCACCTGGTAGATTTTAATCGGCTGGTCGATTCCCTTGAGCTGGGGAACGCCGAGATTGAGGACGCGGATATTGATCTTGTTGCGGACCTGTTGATAGACGCTGTCCGATATGTTGACGCCTCCGACTTCCGCGATGGATTGGATGCGCGAGGCAATGTTGACACCGTCTCCGAACACGTCCTTATCCCTGACAATGACATCGCCAAGGTGCACTCCGATCCGCACCTCGATCCTGTCCTCTTCGGATTTCGCCTCGCCGTTGTGCTGATGGAACGTCTGCTGTGCCTCCATGGCGCAGAGGGTTGCGCTCACGACACTGTCGAATGACACAAGATATGCATCACCGATCGTCTTGACGACCGCCCCCGCATTTCTTGCTATCGTCTCATCAAGGATCTGATTGTGGATCTTGAGCATGCGCATTGTTGCCGCCTCGTCCTTCTGCATTTTCCTGGAGAAGTCCTTGATGTCGGTGAACATGATCGCGGCAAGCTTGCGGGTTTCGGCGGGCGCCGGCTGGGAAGGTGTGTTCGACGAATCTATGTGCCGGTTGTCTTCTGTCATCTCATTCGGCTTATCGTACAAAATACCCTTGAAAACAATATGAAACCGTTGCCTCCCCCTACTACATGTTGCGCTCCTTTCCCCTCTTCAGAAGAGGTCAAATGAATAGCGGAGCGAGTACCAGCGTAATCGTCGAAAGAAGCTTGATCAACACGTGCAGAGATGGACCGGCAGTATCCTTGAACGGATCGCCGACCGTATCCCCTACGACGGCAGCCTTGTGCGGGTCGGATTTCTTTCCGCCATACGCGCCCGCCTCGATGTATTTCTTGGCGTTGTCCCATGCCCCGCCGCCGTTGTTCAAGAACAGGGCCATAAGGATTCCCGAAATTGTTCCCACCATGAGATATCCACCGACCACTTCGGCCCCGGTGGCAGCAGTTGGAAGCTGCCCGCCGATGTTGTACAAATACTTGAAAACAATTCCCACACCGACGGTCATCCCGACGACCAGAAGGCCCGGCAGAACCATCTTCCCGAGCGCCGCCCGCGTCGCGATGTCGACGCACTGGCCGTAGTCGGGCTTCGATGTCCCCTGCATGATTCCTGGGTTGTTCTTGAATTGCTCCCGCACATTGTTGATGATCGCGTATGCAGCTTTGCCGACTGCCTTGATGGCGAGCGACGAGAAAAGATAGACGAGGACGGCTCCCAGCATCGCGCCCACGAATACTTCGGGCTTGTCCAGGTTGATGACGGGCTGAAAATCCGGCTTGTAAGCGCGGACTTCATCGATGTAGGCGCCGAAGAGGAGAAACGCGGCAAGCGCCGCGGACCCGACGGCATATCCTTTCGTCAGGGCTTTCGTTGTGTTTCCGACGGCGTCGAGCCGGTCCGTCCGCACGCGGACGTTCTCCGGCTGCTTGCTCATTTCTATGATGCCGCCGGCGTTATCCGTGATGGGGCCGAACGTGTCCATTGCAAGGATGTAGGCGGCCGTCCCGAGCATGCCCATCGTCGCCACGGCCGTGCCAAAGAGTCCCGCCTCATTCAGGCCCGAATGCTGACCAAGAAAATACGCCGCAATGATCGCCGCGGCAATTACGAGAATCGGATAACCGGTCGACTCCATCCCGACGGCCACGCCCGCGATGATATTCGTTGCGGGGCCGGTCTGCGAGGCTTCCGCGATCGACTTCACGGGCCGGTAACGGTATTCAGTGTAGTATTGGGTAATGTACACAAACGCGACAGACGTCAACACGCCGATCACGCCGCACAGGAAAAAGTTGAAGTAGTACTCCGGACCCAGCAGCCATCGCGATGCGACAAGAAATCCGACTATCACGAGGCTCGCAGCCACAAAATACCCCCGGTTCAACGCCTTCATCGGGTCTTCCTTGTCGTTCGTCTTCACGCTCATGATCCCGACAATCGATGCGAGGATGCCGAACGCGCGGGCGACGAGCGGAAACAGCAGCACGCCGACCAGTGAAAGACCCTGCGTTTGAAACACGCTTTGATTCGCGGAATACAACGCTGCCGCGAGAATCATCGCGCCGATGTTTTCCGCCGCTGTTGACTCAAAGAGGTCGGCGCCTCGCCCCGCACAATCGCCGACGTTATCACCAACCAGGTCCGCAATCACCGCAGGATTGCGGGGATCGTCTTCGGGAATTCCAGCTTCGACTTTTCCGACAAGGTCGGCGCCAACGTCTGCGGCTTTCGTATAAATACCGCCGCCAAGTTGCGCGAAGAGGGCGACGAAACTCGCCCCGAATCCGTATCCCGCGATCAAGAGAGGAATCTTTTCCACGCCCGTAACGATGTTGAGCCCGCTGATCAGCGAGAACAGGCCGCCGACGCCCAGCAAACTCATCGCCACCACGAAAAATCCGGAGACCGCACCTCCACGGAGGGCCGTTTGGAGCGCGCCATTCATTCCCGTCCGGGCGGCCGAAGCGGTACGGATGTTCGCGCGGATTGCAACCCACATCCCCATGTACCCCGCCGCAACGGAACAGGCCGCTCCCAGAATGAACGAGATCGTCGTCCAGAGGGCAAGGTCCCCGGGACTTGCCGGATCGTGCGGATTCGGCGTTCGGACAAACGCGTAGAGAATGTAGATCACGAGAGCGAGCGCGACGGCCAGTGTGCCGATGGTGCGGTTCTGGCGTCGCAGAAAAGCTTCCGCGCCCTGTTTGATCGCGTTCGAAATTTCCCGCATGGCGTCCGTGCCCGTATCGCGCTTTAGAACGTTCCGGCTGAGATAGACCGCAAACAACAGGCCGACAAAACTAATCCCAAGAACAAGTGATAATTCCATAAAGAAGACTTATCCTTTCATGTTGACGGAAATGTGGAAACCGGTGAAATGCAACTTCTTCGACGATATCGAGCGCAGCTCATGCCCGCCCACTCGCCGAATGTTAGAACGGTGGAAAATGTAGCAAAAAAAAATGGAAAAAACGAATCCTCAACACGAGGGGTGGGAACCTCCAAAATGCGTCAAGAACCGCAAAAACTACTGCCCCTACTTGCCTTCTACATCAAATTCTCCCAGCATCTTAAGGTACTTTATCGCATCATTATGCTGCGTGGTATTCTTCGGGCAGATCTCAAGAACCTTTCGATAGTACTTGATCGCATCATCCTTCTGGTCATTTGCCTGGAACGCTTCAGCTAATAGCAAGAGAACGTCGCAGTCCTTTGCGTCGAGTTGAAGGGCTTTCTTGAGGTAATCAATTGCCAAGGAGTATTTTTTGTCGACGTAGTGCTGCACACCTATGATCCTGTATGATTCTTCCAGTTCCTTATTATGCTTGCCCGGCTCACCGGCCGTGGCGAGCTCAATGACCTTCTGGTACGTGGCAACTTTTTGTTGGGTCGAGTCCATCTGGGAATAGCATATACCGAGATTGCTCCACCCTGCCAGGTAGTCGGGCTTTATTTGAATGCTCGCAAGAAGATGTTTGCGGGCACCCTCCAGATCTTTTAGCTGAATGAGAAGCTGCCCGGCGCTCAGATGCGATGCCCATCGATAATTCGACGATGTGTCGGTGGCAATTTTTTTCTCGAACATCGTTACCGCTTCCTGGTACCGCTTCCGTTTCATATAGAGCGTGCCGAGGTCGTAGTAAATATCACCCAGCGTTGAGTCGGCGCGAAATGCTTTTTCATACGATGTGATCGCTTCATCGACCTTGTCGAGAGCCTTCTGAGACTGCGCCAGCCTCACGTACTCTTCGGCTTTCAGCGTATCCCGTTGTTCGAGGATCAGGAGAACTTTTTCCGCATTGGCGTTGTCACGGGTTCTCACGTACGCGACACCGAGCATGTGCATGACATCCTTTTGAGTTGAGTCACGTTGCAGGACTTTGTTCGCGACCGGTATGAGGAGTTCGTAATTCCTGGTATAGTACAAAGATTTCGCCAGCTGGATCCGCGGCTGGGCTTCGTCAGGCTGGCGGTCGACAAGCCATTGGAGGAATGGCACGGCATTCACGTACTGTTTCGCCTGCATATAAAGATTACCAAGTTCCCTGAACGGCTGTATGTTCGTGGTATCGAGCTTGATCGCGCTCCGGAAAGCAAACGCGGCATCATTGTACATCCGCGTCTTCATGTAGGAATGGGCTAACTTCAAATACACATCCGGTTTGGTGCTGTCGAATGATACTGAATGCTTGTATTGCTCAATGGCCATCGGAGCAATGCCCTGCTTCACGTAGATATCGCCGAGCAAGCTGAACACCGCTGCGTTCGCCGGATCCAGCTCGCGAGCCTGTACCCCGGCAGCAGTGGCCTGGTCAAGCGAGTCCGCACGGTAGTACGCCGTTGCCAGAAGGAAAAAGGCCTGCGGGTTTTTCTTATCCTTGCGCGCCGCTTCCTGGAACGCCGTGATTGCCCCCTGGAGGTCGCCTTTTTCCAATGCTGCTTTGCCGGCCTGCAATGGGTCATCGGCACGCGCAGGTAAGCATGCCAGGATAACCAGCACCATCGATAATGAGAGTAGTCTGATGTATTTTTTCACTGTGGGAGACTCTTATTTGTTAATTCGACTAAATGCACCGGCATCGTCGCCGGAACCAGTCCGCTATTCAAGACGATTTTCTGACCGGGTGCGCTTGAAATAAATGTGATAAATCCTGCTGCGACGCTGTACATATCGGTCCGCGAATAGATGAAGACTTCCGTCGTGAGAGGGTAGTACGCACGATACAGATTGGCCTGATGGGGACCGAAGTATTGCCCGCGGATGCCCAGGGAATCCGGAGCATCGGGATCGCACAGCTCAAGAACTTTGACCTTGTCCAGGTAATTGGCCAACCAGGCGACACTGACCATGCCGATAGAGTTCGAGTGATCGGCAACGTACTGCAGCATCTCAGGCGACGAACCCGCGACCTTTGCCGGTGTAGAAAATTTTCCCCCATGAAGTATTTTCGTCGCAACAATCTCAAATTCGCCTGCGTTTTCATCCGGCAAGCAAATCCCGATGGACGAAGATGAACCCTTCCACCCCAACTGGCTCCAGCGCGTCGTTACGCCCCGATACATGCTGTCGAGCTGGGTCGTCCGGAGCCGGGCCACTGGGTTTTCGCGCGAGACGATCAATGCGACTCCATCAATGGCAATTTTGTATTCGGCAAAATCAAGATGATACCGTTTGACTACAGCTTGTTCCTCCGCGTTCAAAGGGCGGGATGAAACAATCGTTTTGATGCTGTCGGCGTTAAAGAACTGTACAATCGCGTCGCGTGTCGAAGCAACTTTCAAATCGATTTTCGCTTCCCTGTACAAATCCTCAAATTCTGCCTGTTCCTGCTTGAGAACAGGAGCAACCGATTCTGAAACAAGGGCCAACATCTTACCCTTGGTCGGCGTTTCCTTCCGCTCGGGTGAGCACGCGGCAAGAGTTATCATCACGACGACGGCAAGAGCACCGGGGACGCACATCGGCCGATTAACGCTCATCATTCCCGACCCAGGTTCTTTCACTCTGTTGTTTTTTCCAGATCATGAATATCCGGTAGACTCCGTAGATCACCATGCAAACGCCAAGAATCACCCGAAAATTCTCCGGGACAGACCCGGGGAGGAATATGTCGAACAGCACCATGATCCCCACAAGCAAGACCAGGGAAGATGTCACGTAGCTGACAACGCGAGTGACGGTATCGGCGCTCACGTTCGCTCGCATGGTACAGACCGAAATGCAATTGACGCCTGCATCGTGGGACATCCCTTTCCGCCCCGTCGGCAGAACAGTGAACCTACTTGTTCAGCTTAAAGCGAAACGGAATCGCTGCCCATACAGCGACGGGACCGTTATTCATCAACGCCGGGGTAAATACCCACTGTTTCGCGGCGGCGATCGCAGCATCGTTGAAGATTTCCGCATCGCTCTTCATGATGATAGCTTTCTTGGCTTTCCCTTCCTTGTCGACGAGGATTTTCACCCACACCGTTCCCTCAACACCTGCGCGCTGGGCGATCTCGGGATACTCAGGGGAAACCTGCTTTACCGGCACCGGCTGTTTTTCTACCGGGATGAATGCGCCCGGGTCGGGGTCGTCTTCGATCTTGATATCCTGTTGAATCGAAACATTCCCGGTCGCTGCGTTGTTATCCACGATGGGGCTCGGGACGGCCGACATCTGCTGTTGCGTCGCGATCGTTTGATCCGGGCTCACCTCGGCGTCGGGGACCGGCACCGGAGTACCGACGGTGGGCCGTGCCACCGGTGCGGAAACGGCAACCTGAGGAGCCGCTTCAGCGTCCGTGATGGAAGGCGGTGGACCCAATTCACTGTACTTCATGATACGAACTAACGGTGCATTCGCCTCATCGTCTTGCTGCAGATAGTTGACAAGCCAGTACGTTGCGATGGCGAGTCCGTGGATGCAAATCGCAATGATCAATCCTCTCATTGCATAGCGCTGGTAGAGCTTTCGGAGCTCGCGCATTCCATATTGGGATCTCTCAATAACAGCAACTGCCGTCATAACGTCATCTCCTTTCTACGATGAAACTTTTTCGAGAATCTTCTGATCTACGTCCTGCATCTTCGCGATACTGAATCGCGAGATATTGGCCAGGTTGAAATCATCCATAATATCGACCATCATCGTGTACTTTCCTTTTCGGTCGATCTTCAGCAGCGTAACCAGTTTGGGATTCTGTTGAATTTTTTGGACTAGGAACGCGCGCAAACCCTTGAAATCAATCTTTTCGGGTTTCTCGAATCCCATGTTCCAATAGATTGAACCGTCCTCTTTCACGCGCAATGTGAGCAAATTGGTCTCACCGACCGGCACGCTGACGTCATTCGGCGGCATATTGATTTCCATTGTCTGAGGCCTGCTCATGGATGTCGTGAGCATGAAAAACGTGAGGAGCAGGAACGCTACGTCGACCATCGGCGTCATGTCCATACGGACGCCGAGCCGGCGCATCTTCCCGCGTTTTTTCTTCTTCTTGTCGTGCCCTCTAGGGGCAGCAGTGTCAACAGAGGCCATAATTTTCTCCTTTAGTCTCTTGCCAGGTCAGTGACAAGATTAAACCGCGTGATGTTCGCCTTCTGCAGAATATCCATGACATCTTCCGTGATCCCGTATTCTGCGTCCCGGTCGCCCTTCACCACCGTCCTCAGTTTCGGATTTGCCATACGCGCCTGGACCAGCATATTGCCAAGCTGTTTGATCTCAATCTCAACTTCGGGGCGAAGTCTGTTTTCAGGACCGAAGATTTTCGAACGTACATATTGATTATCCACGCCGAGGAACAGCCGGTTATCCTTGCTGATCGTGATCGTCATGACATCGGACTCCGGAAGTTTGAAATCCGAATGCGATGTCGGAAGAACGATCTGCACGACTTCCGGCGGTTTGAACTGGGTGGTAAGCATGAAAAACGTCAGCAAAAGGAACGCGACATCCACCATCGGCGTCATGTCCATCCTTACGGCTACACGTGCTTTCTTGATCTTTGGCATAATCGAAAACCACCTTTCTGCTTATTTCCCCTTGGACGTGAGCGTCTGAACCACGTCGTAACTTGCTTCATCGATCATGTAGGTGAAGTTGTCCACTTTATTGACGAAGAAGTTGTACGCCACAATTCCCACGATGGCGGCAAACAGGCCGAGCGCCGTGTTGACGAGCGCTTCGGATATACCGATGGAAAGCTGGATGGCATCGGTTGCGCCGGCGTGCGCCAGGGCGCGGAACGACCGGATCATGCCGATAACCGTTCCGAGCAATCCAAGCATTGTCGAGATCGAAGCGATCGTGGACATGGCAATGAGATTCTTTTCGAGCAGCGGCATTTCCAGCGACGTGGCTTCTTCGATCGCGCGCTGAACTTCCGCCATCTGCTTGTCAGCATCCATGCTCTTGCCGCCACGAGTGATAAGTTGATGACGCTCTAACCCCGCACGAATAATATTCGCCATCGAGCCGCGCTGCTGGTCACAGGCTGCAATCGCACCATCGATATCGCCGTCGGTAAGACCGCGCTGGAGGTTCTTTAAGAAGGTCGGCAGAGATCCTTTACCCTGGGCCTTGCGCAATGAAAAAATGCGCTCGAACACAAATGTGATAACCATAATGGAAAGCGTGATCAGCGCGGGAACGATAGGTCCACCCGTGTAGACCTGACCCAGGAGGGTCAACGGCTTCTCACGGTTGGCGCCATCGGAAAAATTACTGGGATCGCCCAGCACAAAGAAATAGATCAACAATGCCGCACCGAATGCCGCTACGAGCAGTATGATCACGAATGTTGATTGTTTCATGAGGTGACTCCTATTGAAATGTTATACATGAAGAATATGATTTTTGAGTTTCTATTTGAGAAAGGTGCCGATTGCCTGGTCGACGTTTTCATGAACATCAAAAACATCGATAAGCTTGGTGACAATAAAAAGATTCTGAACACTGCTGCTCAACCCGGCAAGCTTCACAACACCGGCATTTTTGGCATAGCTCGAATGCACCGCGATAAGGGAACCGATTCCGGAGCTGTTCATGTAATTAACCTTGCTGAGGTCAATGATCAACGATTTGTTCCCTTGTTCGATAAGGTCGGCAACGGTTTCACGGAAATCGTCGGTGTCTTTATCCCCGACGAGGGAACCCTTGAGCTCAATGATACCTATTTTGCCGTTGGAAACCGTTCGCATCTTTACGGACATGTTCACTACCCCACATTGTGATTACAATTTATCATGCGGTGCCGTCCATTCTGGACACAACATCCAACAGACTCAATAGCAACTCAGATGCCAGACTTTTGAGACGGCAGGGTCAATCTACGGGCGAAAATGACCTGTTATTTGTTGATTCTTGAGCAGCTGGATTGCAAAATGCAGTGCACAGCGGGGCACGACAACGTGTTTTTCGATAACTGATTCAAAAACTGATAGTTACGACTGAATGCAAATTACAATAGAAAAAGGCTAAAGCCCGTATTTCTTTCGTTTCCGCCATAACGTCGTGGGGTCGATCTCCAGGACGCGGGAGGCCTCATCCAGGTCCTTCGCTACGCGAAGAACGCGCGCGATATGTTGCCGCTCAAGCTGTTCTAATGAGAGGAGACCTGCCGAGCTCTGATCGATTTGTTGCAGCTCGGGCGGCAAATGGGAAGGCTCGATCACGCTGTCATGGGCAAGCAGCACGGCACGCTCGATGACGTGCTCGAGTTCCCGGACGTTCCCGGGCCAGCGGTACGTCGTGAGGAGTTTCGAGGCGTCGGGCGAAATATCATAACTCTTCGACCCCGAGGAGAACTTCTTGAGCGCATGATACGTGAGGACAAGAATGTCTTCCGGACGCTCCCGGAGCGGCGGGAGACTGAGGCGGACCGTGTTCAAGCGATAGAACAAGTCCTCCCGGAAACTTCCTTCCCTCAAGGATTCAGCGAGTTTTCTATTCGTTGCCGCGATGACGCGCACATCGACCTTGCGGGTAATATTCTCACCGACCCGCTCGAATTCACGGTCCTGCAAGAAACGCAGAAGCTTTACCTGGGTTATCTGGGCGACTTCAGCGATCTCGTCGAGAAAAATCGTTCCTCCGTCCGCCGCTTCGAACCTTCCCTCGCGATCCTTGATCGCGCCAGTAAATGCGCCGCGCGCGTGCCCAAAGAGCTCGCTCTCCAACAGACTCTCAGCCAGCGCGGCACAACTCACTTTTGCGAAAGGTCTATCCTTGCGGCCGCTGTGTTCATGAATGAACTGCGCGAAGAGCTCCTTTCCGGTTCCGCTCTCCCCTTCGATCAACACCGTCAGCATGCTGTCGGCAACCTGCCCTGCAAGATCGATCTGCTGGCGCATGAGCGCGTTCCGCGTGATGATTTCCACGCGGGAGCGCGAGGCCGCGATCTGGTCGCGCAATGCGCGAACCTCCTTTTGCAGCAGGTGGTGCTCGAAGACTTTCTCCGTGAATACCTGGAGCTCTTTCAGGTCAAAGGGCTTCTGGAGAAAATCAAAAGCCCCGTGTTTGATAGCTTCGACAGCGCTGTCGATGGAGCCGTGCGCGGTGACGATCACGCAGGTCGTCTCGGGTGATTTTGTTCGAATCTCTTTCAGGACCTGCATCCCGTCAATCGGTTCCATCATGAGGTCGATGAGCGCAATATTGAAGAACTGTTCCTGGAGTCGCTCGAGAGCGTCGAGAGGATTGCCGAACCCTTCAGTCTGGAACCCGATCGCATCGAGACCGATCTTCAAGGTCTTGAGGACGTTCGGTTCATCGTCAATGACGAGGATGGTGCCGCGACACATCATACTTCGTGGGGGTGTTCAATCGGCAGCCGGAAAGAAAAGGTGCTGCCTTGGTTCACTTCGCTCTCGACCCATATCTTCCCACCGTACATCTCAACGATTTCCTTGGCAATTGCCAGACCCAGCCCTACGCTTCCCGGGGTGGTCTGCCATGCCTGCCTCACCTGCACAAACTTGTCGAAAATCTTGTCCTGGTATTCCCGAGGGATTCCCCTTCCGGTATCCCGGACCTGGACAAGAATGCCCTCGGCATCGGCGTCGGCGACGATTTCGACTTTCCCGCCGGCATCGGTGTACCGGAGCGCATTGGTGGCAAGATTGGAGATCACCCATGAGATTTGCTGCTCGTCGCCTGTGAGCGCCGGAAGATTCGGGTTCAGGGAAAGCTTCAGGCTTACGCCCTTTTCTCCAAACTGAACCTGAAGCGGCTGGAGCGTAGATTCGATAACCCGTTTGAGGTCGACACGCTCGGGATGCTTCTCTCTCTCTCCGGTTTCGATCTTCGACAACTGGAGAAGCTCGCGAACAAGTTTGGTAAGCCGGCCGCAGTCTTCTTTGAATGATGCGAGAAGCTCTTCCTGCGCCGCCGTCAGCGGGCCCAGAAGATGCTGTCGCAGAATGTCGACCCCCATCGTGATCGAGGTTACAGGTGTGCGGAATTCATGCGTCACGGTGGCCATGAAATCAGATTTCATTTTGTCGAGTTCCTTGAACTGGGTCACGTCTTGCAGAACCAGGACGACGCCTCCCCTCTCCGAATGTGGAGTAGGAATAGTGGAAACGCGTGGGCGCAGGTACACTGCCCGGTCGTTGTAGCTGAATTGCAGGTAGGGCTGGGTGAGCGACGCAGAATCAGTCGGATTACTGAAGAGGTCGAGCAGCCTGCTGTCGGCCGTTAGCTCGGCCACATGTTTTCCGACGACGTCCGGCTCCCGCACCTTCAACAACTCCTCCGCCGAGTGATTCATCAGGAGGACGTGCTCATCGGGGTCGCAGACGATGATGGCATCCGAAATGTTGCTTACGATCGCTTCCGATTTCTGTTTTTCAGCGAGAATTTTTTCGATGTTCATCTCCTCGAATTTCCGTAAACGCTCCGTCATCTTATTGAATTCCCGGCTCAGCACTCCGACTTCGTCATTCGTTTCAACGTCAATCTTGAGGTCGAGCCGTCCCCGCCCGATCGCGTGCACGGTATCCGTGAGCCGCTCCGCCGGCTCGATGATTCTCTTCGTGAATTGAATCATCGTGAGAATACTGAGCCCGATGGCGAGAAGCGACGCCGTAAAAATTGCGACCATAACGCCGTCCGCCGTCTGCTTCGTGCGCGAACTAACCTCGGCCATCTGCTTCTGGTTTTCCTCAAACAGCCAGTAGCAATTATCCGCCAATCGTTGATAGAACGGGTGCAACGCATTGTAGTGAAACGCTTTCGCGTGGCCAAACTCCTTTCTTGACGCCATCTTCATCAACGAGTCACTGAGAAAAAGATACCCTTCGTAGGTCGAACGGATGTTCTCGAGAATCGGACCGGCGAGGGCAATGGTGCGATTCTCACCGGCTTTCTGGAACCATTGAAAAAATTCATCCCGCGCCAGCGTGAATTCAATTTTGCCGTTCCTCAGGTCGTTATTGAGAATCAGAGAGAGGGCATGCTCATGTCTTCTGACCGAGCGTGCCAGATTCTCCACTGCGATAACGTTTGGGTAATTTTCGCCAAGGCTCACTTCGACGGCGTCGGTCAATTTCCCAATGTTGTACATCGTCCAGAGCATCGCGCCGACATTGATGACAACGAGGACAATGTACCCGAATCCTATCTTGAACCGCAGGCTTCTGAAAAATGGCAATTCCATAATGTGTCTCTTTGTGACAATATATTGAGAAACTAAGGAAAATTCAAAAATTGACTTTTCAAAGGATTCTTGGTATCATATTCCTCGCACTCCACACATTTACCATAGAGAATTGCCATTATTGCCTAGTTCCCTGCACCTCGACCCCGCAATGACGTGGCCGGCCCAACAACTGCCTCCCGGATTACGAAGAACTGAATGAAACAGGTAACCGTTGACGTAAAGAAAGATGCGGGGGGAGATACTCTCAAGAAAGTGAAGGTCGTCATCATTACGACTGTGATGCTCTCCTTCATTTCGTACTGGAGAGCTTCTGCAATCGTTCTCTCCGACCTGGCTTCGAGCGCGTATTACGCACTTGGCATAGCCGAGAAAGCAGTGGGGCCATCCGCGCCATGGTTCATCCTATTCGTGATGCTGTTTGCCTATGGCATTCGGGCAATTTACATTGAATTGTCGAGCATGTTCGTGCGCGGGGGAGTTTACCGCGTGGTCCATGAAGCTCTCGGTGAAACTGCGGCAAAATTTTCCGTCTCGGCGCTTCTGTTCGATTATCTTATCACCGCTCCCATCAGTGCGGTTTCCGCCGGATTGTACATCGCCGGCCTGATCAATTCCACGTTGTTTTATATCGGTGCGAGCCTCAGAATACAGCCGGAAATAACTTCCGTCATCATTGCCGTATTGATTGAGCTCTATTTTTGGAGAAAGAATATCATCGGTATCGAAGAATCCAGCGAGAAAGCTCTTCGGATTTTCCAGATAACCTGTGTTCTCGCGGCGGTCCTTTTTGTCTGGTCCATTGTAACGATTGCCACGCGCGGTGTAACCCTTCCGCCCTTTACGATCAGGCTCTCCGACGACGCACTCGGATTGTTGAAGAATATTGACTGGCTGAAGACGATCGGTCTGGTCGGCGTCCTGGTCGGCATGGGACATTCAATTCTCGCGGTCAGCGGTGAAGAAACGCTTGCCCAGGTGTATCGTGAAATTGAAGCCCCGAAGTTGAAGAACCTCCTCCGGACAGGAATGATCATATTTGTTTTTGCGTTTGTTTTCACGGGACTCAACTCACTCTTCGCTTCAATGATCGTGCCCGAAAAGGAACTGCTGGGGGAGTATAACGACAATGCACTGAGCGGGCTTGCGATGCATCTCGTCGGCAGCCGGACGACCGTGATGATCCTCCAGGGCTTTGTTGTCTTCGTGGGATTCCTGATTCTGGCAGGAGCGGTCAACACCGCCATTATCGGTGCAAACAGTGTGCTCAACCGCGTTGCCGAGGACGGGGTTCTGCATGAGTGGTTCCGCAAGCCGCACAAGAAGTTCGGCACATCGCACCGGATCATCAATACCCTTGCAATTCTTCAGTTGCTCATCATCATCGCAAGCCGCGGCGACGTTTTCTTCTCGGTGAAGTGTATGCCTTCGGCGTTGTGTGGAGTTTTGTCATGAAGGGGTATTCGATGATCGTACTCCGGTACCGGCAGACAAGCCGGCGGGAATGGAAAGTCCCGATCAATATCACCATTGGAAAAATCGAGATCCCGGTCGGCCTTGGACTTGTCTTCACCGTCCTCCTTCTGCTTGGCATCGTTAACCTCTTCACAAAACCGTACGCCACAGTCGGCGGGATCGCGTTCACCGTCATTCTCTACGTTTTCTTCGGAATTTCAGAACGCGCCAACAAAAAACTCGCGGCACAGCGGGGACCCGAACTGGAAAAATTCAATGTGTTCGGCCAGGATCAGCTCACCGTCGAGGCGATAGGATGCAAACACCCGCGCCGAAAACTCATCGCCGTCCGGGCGCCGAATCGATTGCATCATTTCATCAAATGCCTGCAGGAAAACGACCCGGAGACGACGGATATCATTGCGCTCTATGCGAGAGTTCTTGCAGGAAAAGAGAGCATGACCGTCGACAATTCAATCTCACTCGAACAGGTCGAGTTGTTCTCGGAGGTCATCAAGCTGGCAGAGAAGGAAGGGAAAACGATACTCCCGATCGTGGTTCCGACCAACAACCCGACCTATGCGATCAGTTACACGGCCGCGCAGCTCGGCGTGGACGAGGTGTTCCTGGGAATGTCAGAAAGGTATCCGCCCGATTACCAGCTGGAGCAATTTGCACTCTACTGGGGGATGGTTCAGGCGGATGAGAATCATCACATCACGCTTCGCGCGATCGACGCGAAACGCGAAATGAGAGTCGAGATCTAAGGCCGTCAGCGGCCTTTGGTGAGCTCGCCGAGCCGGCGCTCGATCTGCTCGATGTCGATGGGTTTCTGCAGGATGCCGAAGGCGCCGATGGCCCGTGCCTTCTTGAGCATCTGACTGTCTTGATAACCGGTAATGAACAGGAACGGGATAGACGCAGTCTTTTCGTTCGCTTTCACCTGCTTGAACATCTCGAACCCATCCACGCGCGGCATCACGACATCGGAAATGATCGCGTCAGGCGTAAATGTCGCGAGCTTCTCAAGCGCCTCCTGCCCATCGTGAGCGACGGTAACTTCAAATCCATCCATGTGCAGCAGCCCGCCGAGGAGCTGAGCGAAATTTACCTCATCATCAACCAGCAAGATTCTCTTAATTTTTTTTTCGTTCAGCATGAATTTTTGCTTGAATTCCAAACCAAATATACCCAATCAAAGAATCAAATTCAAATGGATTCGCCATTCTTCGCAGCAACCTGGATGCGGCCCGATGAGAGATCGTTAAGTTTCCTGAAAAAGCTCAAAACGTTGTCGGCATGGCGTGTCATCTCGGCCTCGGAAGAATTTCCAAACAGGCGAAGCAGTGAATGTGCCTCGTCGGCGAGGTGGGCGGCTGCTTCTTTTCCCATGACCGCATCACTTCCAGGCGGTTCCCGAACGCAGAACCGCAACCACGAAATACCCTATCAATAGGGCAAGAAGAATGATGATCCGCAAACGTGTTTCTTTTGTCATGTCCCGTAATTTAGGGAAATCTCCGTGAAATGCAACCAGGTGCACTCCCAACGGTTTGAAAAGCTTTAACGCAAACACGCAGAGAAAAGATTCGCAAAGGTCGCAGAGGGAATGGTCCGCCGAATAACGTTTTGCGGTCTTTGCGGTTAAGAGCTTTACCGGAGTGTCTGTCGCTTTTGAATTTCATTATTTTTAAGTACAATGATGCAACTTTTTGAAATCATCTTGAGCCCGAAATGATATGAACCTGCGGAATTTGTTTCCCATTGCCGTGTTATTCCTGCTCCTGCAAGCCTGCTCAACAGTCAGCACCACGAGACGGGCCTCGCCGGGCGCACTCACCGGTCGTGCTGAGCTTCAATCACGAATCGACAGCATTCTTGATGATACCGTGTTCGTGCCGAGCCTGATCGGAGTCAAGATAATTTCACTCGACGACGGTAAGGTTCTCTATACGCGGAACAGCAACAAACTTTTTCACCCTGCGTCGAACATGAAACTCCTGACGACATCAACAGCGGTTTCCACGCTTGACAAGGATTTCAGGTTCACAACGCGGATCAGCTCGGACCGGGAAGCCGGCGATGGCGTGCTCTCCGGAAATCTCTACGTCAAAGGATGCGGCGACCCGCTAATGAACACTGCCGACCTCGATTCGATGGCAGCATCGGTCAAACGACTGGGCATCCATGCGATCACCGGAGATCTTGTCGGCAATGTCACATACTTCGATGATATCCCCTGGGGCGCAGGCTGGATGTGGGATGATGAACCGGAGGCGTATGCGGCATTTATTACGCCGCTGATGGTCAATGAGAACGCTGTACATCTCACTGTGCGTCCCGGGAAAGCGAACGGGGATTCGCTGAACTTTTCGGTAGAGCCGCAGACACAGTACGTCCCGGTGGTTAACCTCGGCGTGACTTCTTCCGACACAACGCTCCCCGCACTCAGCCCTACGAGGCGCAAGAATGATACCACGATCATCATCCGGGGTCGCATGAAACCCGGTGATCCGGAACAACAATTCGATCTGAGTGTCTGGAAACCGGAAATGTACTTCCTGAATTTGCTGAGAACCGCGTTGAACCGGAATGGAGTCGAACTGGACGGCGGGATCAGGTTCGATACCGCGATTGGGAAATTCAGGATAGCTGAGTTATCTCATCCGGTGGACTCTGTCGTGCATCGCATCAATAAAACAAGCGACAACCTGGCAGCAGAAAATCTGCTGAAAACCCTGTCGGCTGAAAAACACGGCACCCCGGGCTCGGCCGCCGCAGGATTAGACATCGTGAAGGAATATCTCTCACGTATCGGGATCGATACAACGAAGATGAATCTCGCCGACGGTTCGGGGGAGTCATTCTATGACCTTGTCTCACCCGACATCATCGTGCAGATTCTGCGAAGTGAGTACGGCGAGCCGTCAACCTTCAAACGATTCTATGAGAGCCTGCCCGTCGGCGGCGTCGACGGAACATTAAAGAACAGGATGAGGAACACCCGTGCGCAGGGGAATGTTCATGCGAAGACGGGTTCGATTTCGGGTGTGAGTACGCTTTCAGGCTACGTGAGAACCGCCGACGGCAGGATGCTCGCCTTCAGCTTCATGGCCAACCATTTCCCGGGAATGATCACCTCACTGAGGAACGCGCAGGACAGAGTCATGGAACTGCTCGCTAACTTCTCCGACCGAAATCCGTAATAGCCGGCCACCGGCCGGCACACGGGATGCAGTGAGGTCTGGCCGGAACTTCGAAAGCCCCCGGCCTGGTTGAAGCCTTTTTTCCCCCTCAGTCCAGGGGATCAATTTCGATATTCCCGCCTGACGTCTCAAGGTGGATTGCATCGCCGCCGCCGTTGATCTTGCCGTGCATGGCACCGTCCTTGATTTTTCCGCTGAACTCCAGATCGCAGCTCACATCCCCACCGCTTGTGGTTGCATCGACTGTCCCAGCCGCGGCTTTCGGGAGCTTGACGACGATATTGCCGCCCGATGTTTCGAGGTCGATTCCTTTGTTCCCTTTAACTTCAGCGCGGATGTTTCCGCCCGACGTGGATGCTCGAAGCTTGCCGTCGGTATCTCTCAGGACGATATTGCCGCCGGAGGTCTCGAAATCGATCGTGCCGACAATCGACTCTCCGCGTACGTTACCGCCCGAAGTCTGGAGGTAAAAATCGCCGTTGCATTTCTGCACGTTCAGGTCTCCGCCGGAGGTTGTCAGCCGGACCTTCCCGTCATATTCCGTCAAATCAATATTCCCGCCGGAGGTCTCGCCCTCCGCCGATCCGCTCACCTGCTGAAGCGCGATATTGCCGCCCGAAGTATTCAGCCGGAAGTTGAATTTCTTCGGAACCAGGACCTGAAACTTCACGTCGAGCGAATTGTTGCCCCAACCGTGCAGAAACTCACGATCTTCTCTTCCGGTGATCGTCACTTTGTTTCCGGTCTGGCTGAAATCGACGCTGAATTTTCCGAGGCGTTCCGAAGAACCTCGCTCACTTACGACAACGCTCACCTGACTGCTGTCCGTGCCGGTGATGGAAATTTCTCCGTCATCCGTATCGATGACCAGCTCGCCGTCGGGCTGGACAGGGAATTGCTTCTCGATGTGTTTCGAATGGCCGTCCCATGAATCGCCGAAGTTGAATGAGTCGTGTTCACGGTGCGGTCCCCGCATGGAAAGGGCGATCATCGTGGCGCCGAAGGCCACGGCGAGGACGGCAAAAGCGACAAGTTTGGCGGTGAGACTCCAGGATTTATTCATAGTCAGCTCCTTGATTGTTAACAGAAAATCGCACGACCCGCGTCTGGGCCGGAGGCGTTCCGGAAAGCCGGAACCCCCGGTGCAGATGTGCGGTCGGCGCATTCTCTCTTCCAATTCTTTAGACGAGACCACGGGAAAAAGGTTTCACCCGCGAAGCAGAGGGCTCCGACCGACCCACTTACCCTCAAGCGACGACAAAACAGCCGAAGTTGTGCCGGGGAGGATGAGGCGAGCCGGATTTGATAACCATGGAGAAAATCTGTATTATTTCGAAATCAATTTGCACTTTTCGTCGATGAGATGGTGACAGGACAGCTCGGTGGTCACCGGGTGGCGTGCATACCGCCCCTACCTGGTACGAAGGACACAATGTGCCATCATAGGAGTCCCCCAGCCATTGGCACGCGGACTCGCTGCTGAGAGCGATCCGCGTTGTTTGTATTTTCATTAGCCGAAGGTTATCTTTGAATCACAATGCTAATTGAGGCACAAGCTCGTAGACACGAGCAAACATATTCTGATGAACACCGAAAACTTCTCGGGACACACTACACTCCCGATCCTATTGTGGATTACATAGTGCAGCGTACACTGCGTCCACTCGTCGAATCTGACAATTGTTTGCAGGGCATCCGAGTATTGGATCCCGGTTGTGGTTCAGGACTATTTTTGCTGAAGGCATTCGACATCCTTGCACAGCGGTGGTTCGCTACATTTGGAAGTTTTGGCGCTCACGAGGCGAAACACATCTTAACTAATTCCCTGTTTGGGATGGATATAGATGAGCGAGCCGTATCAGCGACAAGGAAACATCTCCTCGAGAAGGCATCCTTGTCTGAATCGGATGTCCCGCAACTCTTCAAGAACATCGCTGTCGTTGATTCCCTGTCGCTAAAACTCCCATCCACTCAATTAGAATTGGATGACCTTGCGACAGAGGAAACCAAAGTTGATTCTCCATTTACGAAACATTCATTTCATGCTGTTATTGGCAACCCACCATATGTTAGAATCCAGAATACATCCCTGATCAAACGAGATCAATATGCTTCAACTTATAAAACAGCCACAGGTCGATTTGATATTTCCGCCCTCTTTGTTGAATTGTCCGAATATCTTCTGCAAGACCAAGGAAGACTGGGGTTCATAGTTTCCAACAAGCTTCTCAGCACATCAAGAGCAAGGAAGCTCAGAGCATTCCTATTGACGCATTTTTCGATCGAAGAGATCGTTGACCTGTCTGATACCAAACTTTTTGAAGCTGCCGTGCTGCCGATGATTCTTGTCGCAAGTCGCTCACGGGATAACGGTGAGCACATTGCTTATTCCTCTATCACTGAGTCCCACGGTCAGGTCGCGCGCGCCGACAATCGGATAACCTTCTTGGATTGGTTGCAGGCTCCCAAATTCCGTTCGAGGCGAATGTTGAAGTCGCTAACCGGGTCTTTCAAATCCAGCGGTTCTACGCTAGCCGACCGTCTGCAAAAGCAAATGTCTGGACCTCCCATAACGAACGGGAAAATCGATTGCTCGCAAAGCTGAAGCTGAATTCTTCTCACACGCTTAATGAAATATCCCAAAAGATCAGTGTCGGTCTCAAAACTACTGCCGATTCTGTATTCATTAAACCAATATCGACCAAGAATTTTATCAAACAAATAGGTTTTGAGCTCGAGTTGGTGCATCCAATACTCGAAAGCCATAACATCGACCGCTGGAACTATCGTTGGGATTCCGAGCATGACCTATTTGTTTTGTACCCGCACATTGAGGAAAACGGCAAGGTTGTTCCTATCAACTTAGATGCCTACCCAAAGGCTAAGGAGTATCTCGAATCAAATCGGCCTCAGTTGGAGGCTAGAACTTACCTTGCAGAGAGCGACCGACGGTGGTATGAAATCTGGGTACACCAATTTCCCAACGATTTCCGACAGAGGAAGCTTATTACACCCGATATCTCTGCACACAATCGTTTTGCTATTGATGACGGAGCTTTCTTTGTAAACGGTACATGCTTTTACATCATTCTCAAGGATAAGTCTGACAATTCCTACTTTTCGGTTCTTGGATTGCTCAATTCAAAAGTCATCGAATATTTTCATAAAACAACAAGCGGCAATTCACTCTACGCAAAGCGCTTTCGTTACTGGTCTTCCTATGTGGGTTCTTACCCGGTCGCAAAGCAATTGTTTGCATGCCCTGAGCTTACCTCTGCAATTGTCGCAAATGTCTCTCGCTTGCTTCGCACTAATGTTGACGAGGAGCGGATCCGACTGGAAAAAGAGAATGACGATCTTTGCTACCAGCTATTCGATCTCACGGAAGACGATATCAAAGAAATTGAATCCACTCTCTCCGTTCATTCCCACACTCCTCAAGGAAAGTGACCTCTTCCAAATGATCTCTAGACAAACTCTATTAGCATCGGCAAACAAGAAAAGGAAACTCATCTACCAAACCGATTTGGAGGATGCAAGTAGTCTCGCAAACCAGCCGCCATCCAAGGACACTCTTTATACTCTGGAGCAACTTGCCATACTCACCGAAGACTTGATGTCAATCGACGCGCCTACAGATTCGAACGGTCGCATCCTCGAAGTTCGTCCAAAGGGTCATTGGTTCGAATTCGAGGTTGCAGAGCGGCTTGGATACAACTATCCGCCGGTGGCGGATTGTTTCCGGATATACGCCATCAAGCCATGGAAATCAAGCATCATACTGGCAAGAGTATTACTGTCTATTTTGGCCGCTACCACCCTGGCTCAAAGGACGTAGTAAACGAAACTTGGAACCGTCAACTTAAACTTAAGGTAAGAGAAATCCGTTATCTCATTGCGCTCGCCCCTCCTCCCGCTTTCAAAGTTGTCACACTCATTCTCTTGACTGGTGCACAGATCGTAAATGTTTTCGGTGTCTCTCCCAAGGCGACCATCAAGTACCAAATGGGAATCTCCGAGAAGTGGAGGGACGAACATCGTGGAAAGATGATGGTAGGAGAGAAGGTCTGGCGTCGGGCGGAATAGCACAAACCACATCACTCCCTTGATCGAAGAGGAGTATAGTGGTCATTCCAATGTTTTTGTCGCTGTGATTGCGGATTTCCTCCCGTCGGTGATGGGTGACTCCGCCACGCGGTGCATGATATTGAGTAATCAATGAAAAATCCCTTTCTCGTCTTCTCATTCGTCGTTGTCGGCGCCATTGAATCCGTCTGGATAGTATCCTCGGACGGTTTCTATCTCGTCGATGAGTGCGCACATTTTCTTTACAGCAGGTTCGTGCTTCAATCGCTTCCCATAACCGTTCAAACCTGGCATCGCCCGGGACGCCTCTGGCTCTTTGCCCTACCAGCCCAATTCGGACATTTATTCACGATGTTCTTCTGTCTGGCGCTATTTCTTTGCCTCCTGTATGTCACGTACCGGATAGCGCAGTTGAAAGGCATCAAACATGCGGAGTGGGTTATCCTTCTCGCCGGACTGCAACCGATCCTCTTCGATATCTCCCATGCGTGCCTTAATGAAGCCCCTACGGCTCTGGTCATCATGCTCGCGTATTTGTACCACATGAAAAGGAAGCCCGGATTGAGCCTAGCCATTGCGTCGCTGGTCTTTCTCTTCCGGTTTGAAATGTACACATATGCTCTCCTGATGTTCATCGTGTACTCGCGGAAACGTGAATGGAAAATTTTGCCGTTGGTGGTATTGGGACCACTGCTCTGGATCGGACTCTCAACGATCATCTCCGGTGATATCATGACGTTCTTCCGGGAGTGGTCGCGGTTTTCGCATCTGGGAAAATTTATCCCCGGCGTATCGGTCACGCACTACGTGCAGAACCTGCAAACGATCTTCGGATTTGGACAGGTCGTGCTCTTTGTCATCGGCGCAGTCTTCATTGCCCGGGCGAAGAGGACGGCCGAATTTGGCATCATCTATTGCACAATAGCAATCAATCTCATCATCAGCACACTGAGCGGCGCTGAAATATTCCATTGGACAGCCAGTGTCGGCGAGTTGCGGTACGTTGCAGTCGTCGGTCCGCTCTGGGGACTGGTGTCGGTGTATGGATTTTCCGAAATTATTGAAAGAGTCAGGAATCAATGGGGAAGACTCGTATTCTCCGGAATTGTTTTTGGTATTGTTGTGTTCAATTGCACATTAACGACTCACCCCCGGCGTTGGACAAACTATGACCGGGTGACGATAAACTTGACCAGGGTTGCCAGAGCGCAGTATCCGAATCTGACCCTGCTCTCGAACGACCCTGTCGCGGCGTATGTGATGGATGTCTCGCCGTCCGGAGGTCCGTCGTTCGCGAGACTCAACAGGGATATGCTGAAGAAGTACCCGGAATGCCTCATTCTGTGGGATCCGTTCACGGCTCACTCAATTTTTTCCCAAACCGAGCTTACGAAGGAAACCATGCTGCAGGATACGAGCGTAAGAGTGTTGGAGAAATACGATCTTTATGATTCGGAGTATCTTTTGTTGTACAGGAATGCGCGATAGACTGCGCATGAGAATGTTCATGATAAATCTGGACGCCGGCAGCGAAGGGCTCTGTCCAGATCCTGACTTAAAACATGTCAGGACGACGCGAGGGTTGGCTTCGCTTGCCTACCCTCGTCTTGCTGATACGCTTTAGGTCAGCATCTAAACAAAGCCGGCTCAGCTTAGTCCTGAACAAATCCGCCTCAGGCGGATCAGGACGACGCACGGACGAAGGAAGGCTGGACGACGCTTCGCGTCGGATCCTGAGTTGAAACGTGTCAGGATGACGGGTCGGCGGGCTGGGACGGAAAGATGGATTGCTATGCCATTTGGACAAACTGTATCACAAGGGAACCGGCAGTACGTAATCCACGACCAAAGCATTGACTCAAACTATCTGGGAAACAAGAAACTATCGCAGGAGCGCAACATATGAAAACCATCGGACTCGTCGGAGGTACCAGCTGGGTTTCGACCGTCGACTACTACCGGCTTCTCAACGAAAATATCAACCAACGACTCGGCGGATCCAACTTCGCACGATGCATCCTGTATTCCTTCAACTTCGCGGACATCGAGCAAATCACCCGCCGGCAGGATTGGGGCGCGTTGCTGAACATCGTGACGCCCGCTTGTAAAAATCTGACTGCTTCGGGTGCCGAAGGCATCATGCTCTGTGCAAATACTTTGCACGTCATTGCGGACGACATCCGCGCAAAGATAGATGTACCCCTTATTCATATCGCCGAGGCGACGGGGGCAGTGATCGTACGGCAGAAACTCAAAAAAGTGGGATTGCTCGGAACGAAGTTCACGATGGAAATGGATTTTTCAAGAGCAAACTCGCCGCACGCGGGATTGAGACTATCATCCCACCCGAGGCCGACCGCGAATTTGTCCACTTGTCAATATTTGACGAACTGGGAAAAGGGGTATTTCAGCAGAGCACACGGCAGCGCTACATCCAGATCATCGGAAAGCTCGCAGCAGAGGGAGCCGAGGGAATCGTCCTCGGCTGCACCGAGATACCGATGCTCATCAAGCAAACGGACTCTCCCCTTCCGCTCTTCGACACCGTGAAAATTCACGCGGAAGCTGGAGCCGAGTTTACGCTCACGACAACGAGGTGAACAATGAGCATCAAAGCGATAATATTCGGCGCCACGGGCATGGTCGGAGAAGGAGTTCTCCATGAATGCCTCAAGGATGCCGGTGTCGAATCGGTCCTGGTCATCGGCCGGAGACCCTGCGGTGTGAAGCACGAAAAATTGAAGGAGGTTATTCATAACGATTTCTTTGATTACTCCGCCATTGAAGGAGCACTGAGAGGTTATACGGCCTGTTTCTTCTGTCTCGGGGTCTCCTCCATAGGGAACAACGAAGCGGAGTACACGCGGGTCACCTACGACCTCACAATGCAGGCCGCCCGTACGCTGTCGCGACTCAATCCCGACATGACTCTCTGCTACGTTTCAGGACTGGGTACGAATGACAAAGGACGCAGCATGTGGGCAAGAGTAAAAGGGAAAACCGAAAATGAAGTCGCAAAGCTCCCCTTCAAAGCAGTCTACCTGTTTAGACCGGGATTCATCAATCCTACCAAAGGAACGAAAAATGCTAATCCCTTTGCCAAAGTATTTGCGCCGTTCTATCCCGTCTGGAAAATTCTTTTTAGAAAATATATCTGCACTCTGGAGGATCTCGGTCGAGCGATGATTCATGTCGCCTCGGATGGCGCGCCGAAGCGAATTCTGGGGAATCCGGATATCGCTCATCTTGGCGGCATCTCCGACAACCCCGGGAAATAACAAACAACAAGTCGCTTTACTGCAAGGGAGCTGTGCTCCCGGTCTGCCTGCGTAGAGTCCGGTCCCCAGACCGGACACCCAACGTTGCCTTCTTCGGTTGGGAATGACAACCCCGTCCGTTTACGAAACGGACTCTACAGGGCCTGTGACGTTGCCTTTCTGCGAAGTTTTAGCTACATTTTCTTCGTCATCATTTACCCAAAACCCTTGATCAATGAAATATTCCCTGCTCCTTGTCCTCCTCGCTGTGTTTATCCAGGCATGCACGAAGGAACAACAAAAAAATCCCGTGCCGCAGCCTGACCGGCAACGAACCCAACCGGCGACCGCCGTCCCGACATTCGACGGTAAGAAGGCATTCGAGTACCTGAAAGCCCAGACTAATTTCGGACCACGCAACCCGGGCTCCACAGGACATCAGAAGTGCCTCGATTATCTTCAGAGGGAACTCCAGCAATACGCCGACGCAGTGAATCTTCAGCCGTTTACGCAGCCAGGCTATGATGGCGTGACATTGAAACTCACCAATATTATCGCGTCGTTTAACCTGCAGTCGACGACGAGAATCCTCCTCATCGCCCACTGGGACACCCGCCCGCGGGCCGACCAGGAGAAAGATCCCAAAAAACGCAACCAGCCAATTCTTGGAGCGAATGACGGCGCAAGCGGCGTCGCCATCTACCTCGAGATCGCACGACACCTTCGATCCGCTCCCCCGGCAATCGGCATCGACATATTGTTCGTCGACGGTGAAGACTATGGCAAGGAAAGCGACACGCCGAATTATCTGCTCGGCGCCAGATACTTTGCCGAGCACCTGCCGAAGGGGTTCTCACCCGCCTTCGGCATCTTGCTCGACATGGTTGGCGACAAGCAGCTTGAGATCCGGAAGGAACAGTACTCGATGAAGTATGCTCCGGATATCGTCGACCTTGTCTGGTCGACAGCCGCTGCATTAGGGGTCGAACAATTCTCGAGCTTCGCGCAGAACGCCGTCACCGATGACCATATACCGTTGAATGAGGCAGGCATCAAGACCATCGACCTCATCGATTTCGACTATCCCGACGCGAGCAACCGGTTCTGGCACACTTCGGAAGACACACCGGATAAATGCAGCCCGGAGAGCCTCGAGGCGGTGGGCAAGGTGATCCTGCACGTTATCTATACTTACAATCCTTAGTTCTATCCCAAGACATGCAGAGAACCTTTCTCGAAGTTTCCATTTCTTCGAACGAGAGACAGCGGGACCTGCTCGTCTCGACCATGATCGAGCTGGGTTGCCTCGGATTCCAGGACACAGATTCGCATCTCTTTTGTTATTTCGACAAGAGCACATGGTCCGAGGAACAATCCGGCACATTTCAGTCCGGCCTGAAGACGATCCTGCAAACCACATCCGCAAACGCCGACATCCGATTCAGGGAGATCAAAGAAGAGAACTGGAACGAGCTGTGGGAAAAAACAGTTCAGCCCATTGAAATCGGCAAGAGCATCGTCATCAAACCATCCTGGTGCCCGTACGACAATGTCGGCAATCGCTTCGTGATCCAGATCGACCCGAAGATGTCGTTCGGGACCGGCTACCATGAATCCACCCGGCTAACCCTCAACTTACTCGAGAAATACACGAAACCGGGATGCTTGATTCTCGATGTCGGGACCGGGACAGGCATCCTGGCCATCGCGGCGGTAAAGCTGGGCGCACGATCCGGCGTCTGCGTCGACAATGACGAGTGGGCGATCGCGAACGCCCGGGAGAATGTAACGGCAAACGGTCTCGCCGGAAAAATATCGATCACTTCCGTCCCGGTTCCGGAAATACATTCGACATTCGACCTTATCACGGCGAATCTCTCCTTCCCCACCATCGTTGAATTTCTGAATGAGTTCCGGCAGAAACTGAACGACCGCGGGATTCTCCTGCTCTCCGGATTACTTGACAGCGATCGAGCAGAGATCCTACGGCATCTCGAGTTGAACGGTTTTGAGATTGTCGATCAGCTCGCTGAAAACGAGTGGATCGCCCTCGCGACAAGGAAAAAGTCCTGAGAATTGCGAGCATCGACATTGGAACGAATACCGTCTTGCTGCTCGTTGCCGACGTTGCGAAGGACGGCACTCTCCGCGTCGTAGAGCATCAACAACGGGTACCTCGCCTCGGGAGAGATGTCGATGAGAGGCGGGTCATTCACGCGTCGGCGTTCGACCGCATTGCATGGATCCTCAACGAATATAAGAACCTTGCGAGGCAGATGGGCACGGACCGCCTGGTCGCCGGGGCAACGGCGGCTGTAAGAGATGCCGTCAACAGGGATGAATTCATCTCATATCTTAAACAAACAACCGATATTGATGTCGAGATTATCAGCGGTGAAGATGAAGCGTCGTTGACGTACTATGGCGCCGTCAGCGGTCTTCCTGCACCGACACCGCCGGCGGCCGTCATCGATATTGGCGGCGGCAGCACCGAGGTTTCGTTCCCCAAACCGACCGACGCGAGCCCGGGAAATATTTCTCCGGCGGAGAGGTCAAAGCCCGCCGTAGCGTCTGCACTTGAGCGCAGGAGTTTCCCCTTCGGCTGTGTCCGGGTCACGGAACGGTTCTTCAAACACAGCCCACCGGAGCCGGAAGAGTTACGGAGAGCGGCAGGCGCAGTTACCTCTGAGTTCTCACAGCTCCGCGGGGTCAATCCGTCGGCCTTTACACTTATCGGAGTGGCGGGCACGGCAACGACGCTTGCCTGCATCGATCAGGGACTTCCCGATTTTGAGGTTGAAAAGGTGAGCGGGTACATGCTGGACCGGAAACGTGTCGAGGATTGGTTTACAAAACTTGGAGGGATGACGACTGCGGAGATCCGGTCGCTTTCGAATGCGACGGAAGGCCGTGCGGATATTCTGACTGCCGGCGCGCTCATTCTTTCTCAATTCATGAATCAACTTCGAATCGAGAAAGTCACCGTCAGCGAGCGCGGTTTACGGTACGGATTGATCCTCAGAGAATGGGAAACGTCAAATCGCAGAACGGCGTAGAAGCGCGAAGCTCACGCGCACGCGTCATTTTCGAGAAGAAGGTTTTCCGATCCTCTTGACAATCTCCTCCAGCTTTTCCGCGGTATAGACGAGGTCGTCCTCTGTCGTAGTTTTCCCAAATGAGAACCGGACGGTCGCCTGTGCCGTCTTGCGTTCTCTTCCCATCGCGAGAAGAACATGGGACGGCTTCATGCTTCCCGATGTGCATGCCGAGCCGCTCGTCACGGCAATGCCTGCCAGGTCAAGGTTAAAGAGAAGCGCCTCCCCGTCAATTTCCAGCTTTTCATTATCGAAGGAAATATTGAGGATATAGGGAAGGGATTCCGTCCGATGCCCGTTGAACAGAATTGACGGGAAACGGTCTGCGAGCATTGTCCGGAAGCGCTCTTTGAGTTCCACCAGCCTGCGCGCCTCCGAAATTCGGTCCTGCTCCATCAGCCCCGCCGCCTTAGCGAATCCGACGGCAAGCGGAACGTTCTCCGTTCCGGCACGCCGTCCGCGTTCCTGTCCGCCGCCATGGATGAAACGCCCGATCCTCGTTCCGTTCCGGATGTACAACGCACCGATCCCCTTCGGCCCGTAAATTTTGTGCGCCGAAAGCGAGAGGAGGTCGGCTCCCAGGGCATCAGCATTGAGCGACAGTTTTCCGAATGATTGGACTGCATCCGAATGAAAAGCGATGTCCCTTTCTTTCGCGAGAGATGCCACGCCGGCGATAGGATTGATCGTTCCAACTTCGTTGTTGGCATGCATGATCGAAATGAGACCGGTTCCGGGCGTGATAGCGGCTTCGACGTTTTGAGGGTCAACCATTCCGCATCCATCCACGTCCGCATAGGTGACCCGAAACCCGGTCTGTTCGAGAAACCCGCAAGTTTCAAGCACGGCATGATGTTCAGCCTTGCTCGTGATGATGTGGTCTTTGCCGGAATGCTTCATTTCCAGGGCGACGCCTTTCAGCGCAAAATTGTCGGCTTCCGTGCCGCCGCCGACAAAAATGATTTCTCCTGCACGCGCGCCGATGAGCTTCGCGATCTTCTCCCGGCTTTCATCGAGTGCCGCCCGCGCTTCCCGGCCGAACCGGTGGATGGACGAAGCGTTGCCGAACGTTTCCAGAAAATACGGCTTCATCGCCTCGTAGACGCGCGGATCGAGCGGCGTTGTGGCAGTATGGTCCAGGTAGATGTTTCTCATGAAAAAATATACGATGCTTTTGTCACTTCTACAAAAACAACAAAGCCCTTGTCGATGCTCAACAAGGGCTTCTGAATTTCCGTCTTTCAGAGACTCACCATTCCCGTTCCCTCGATGAGCGTTTCTGGATCATATCCTCCATGGCTTCACGCATCCGGTGTTCGAAGTTCCTTTCGAATACGAGGAACTTCCCGAACTGTTCCGGCGTCAGAGAGCTCCGGAGTTCGTTCTGATACCGTTGACGCTCGGCAAAGATCTTCTGGTCGAGATCAAGCACGTTGTCCGAAAGTTTTTGTATCTGTTTTGCATCGGTCGAGTCCCGGACATTGTCCTGAATACCGTCCAGGGCTTCATTCCGGGATTTCATCAGCTGACGGATCTTCTCCTCATGCGCATTCTGCTTTGCAAAGAAGCGGACCGACTCCTCTTCAGTCAGTTTGAGAACTTCGATCAGTCTCATTTTCTTGAAGCGTTCCAGTCGCTCGACCTGGGGGGGCTTGTCGCCCGGCTCGGGCCGGCGCTGTCCCTGGGCAAAGACGCCCTCGGTGGCCATGAAAAGAGCAATTAAACCGACAACGCTATAATATAATTTCATGAGTTTTTCCTCTTTCTGTTTTCGCAGTTCAGTCTGCAAGATACTTCGTTTCCATGATAGAGACGAGCTCATCCACATGCTGAGGATCGAGTTCTTTGACAGTCGACTCCGCGTCTACATTCAGCAGACCCTGTATCGGTTCCTCAGATTGGAGAAGGTCCTTGAGCACCTCCATATCGCCCGCCGAAGTGGGTGTCAGCTCGCTGCCGGTAGACATCGGCTCAAGCACTCCGGCGTATCTCTGTTGTTCCACGACCTGTTGAATCTCAGCGTCACGCAGTTGATGGAGATAGACGCTCAATTGCGCGGAATCATCCGGTGTGCCCCGTGGAACGAACGCCGCAATGGCGACGGCCAGAATAATAGCGGATGCAGCCGGCGGTGCAAAGCGCGGAACCCATTCCGGGATGAGCCGGGCAGGGCGCTCCTCGATCGATTGATGGATGCGAGGAAGGAGCGAATTCCAGTAGTAGACCGGAGGAGACGAGGATGTTTCCCGCTGGAGATCGGAAAACAACGTCTTCAACTCTTCCGTTTCTCTTCGACAATTCTCGCATGACGCGAGATGCGAGATGACCCGTGATCGCTCCTCAATTGAAAGTTTTGCATTCACAAAGTCGGGAAGCGCATATCGAATATCCTGACATATCATGATTTCATCTCTTTCCTGACATATTCCTGAATTTTTTTGACCGCATGAAAATAGTTTGCTTTTAGTCCGCCGACCGATTTCTTGAGTACTTCCGACATCTTCTCATAGTCCATTTCATCGTAGTATCGCAGAATGAAGACCATTTTCTGCTTTGCAGGCAACCGGTCAATTGCTCGTTCGAGAATCGCCTTGTATTCTTCACGTAGCAACCCGCCGTCGGCCGACTCTCCGCCGTCGCCCGGCCGTTCGACGAGATCGTCATAATGGACAAAATCTCTGACGCGTTTTGCGCGGAGAGCATTCAACGAGACGTTCACCGTTATCCGGTAGAGCCATGTATAGACGTTCGCTTCGCCCCTAAACCGCTTGAGCCCGCGATAGACCCGCACGAACACTTCCTGGACAACGTCATCGGCATCGTCATGGGCTCCCATCACACGGCGCGCAACCCAGTACACCTTTTCCCGGTAACGCCTGACAAGTTCGTTAAACGCTTCGACCTTGCCCTGACGAAACTCTTCGATGAGCTCGGAATCTGTAGCCGCCTTCCGACCTGCCGACTCCGAATTTACGAAGAACTCATCGGGCGCCATGTGCCCTTTCGCATCTGTTGATTAGATGGAATTTCATCAGAAAAGTTTAATGAAAATATGCAGGAAAAACAAAGGAAACGAGCCCAGGGGATGAAATACGCAGGAATCGACGGTAAACTCGCTCGGCAGTGGGATTACGACAAGGCTTTGCGCAATTTCACGAGCATTTCACGCATATCCTCCGAAATCATCTTCGTATCGGCGAGAATCGGCATGAAATTCGTATCTCCTTCCCACCGCGGGACAACGTGAAAATGGACGTGCCGGTCGATGCCCGCGCCGGCCGTCCGTCCGATATTCGAGCCGACATTGAACCCGTCGGGATGGGCGACGTCGCGGAGGGCTTTGATCATCTTTCTCACAAGAACCATGATTTCCAGAATCTCCTCATCGGAGAGCTCAGTCAGGTCCGGCACGTGCCGGTACGGGACAACCATCACGTGACCGCTATTGTACGGATAAAGGTTCATGAGAACATACGAAGCCGTTCCCCGGACAACGACCAGATGTTCATCATCATTACGGTCCTGGAAAGCCCTGCAGAGCACGCAAGTGCCTTTATCTCCCCCCGGCTGGGAGAACGATTGGATATACTTCGACCGCCAGGGAGAAAACAGATTCTTCATGCGCTGCAATTTTCAAAAATAGTCATGACCATACCGGCGACGCGGATATCCCGCAGAATGGATCCCCGCCGGCTACGGCAGTGCCGGTCACGCAGTTTCTTCAACTTTGTGTTTCTCGTATTCAGCAATGATCTTCTCGACGACCTCTCGTGGAACTTCTTCGTAGTGATGAAATTTCTGTTTGTGAATACCACGACCCTGCGTCATCGAGCGCAGATTGGTCGAATATCGAAAGAGTTCTTTCAAGGGGACAAGCGCTTTGATGATCTGGTTCGAGCCGTCGGTATCCACACCCAGGATCTTGCCCCTGCGGCTGGAAATATCGCCCATGGTATCCCCCATGCAGTCTTCAGGCACGATCACTTCGATCTCATAAATCGGCTCGAGCAGAATTGGCTTTGCTTCTTTGAAGGCTTTTTTGAAAGCCATCCGGCCGGCGATTTTGAACGAGTGCTCGTCCGAGTCGACGTCGTGGTACGATCCGTCGAACAGGGTCACCTTGACATCGACCACTTTGTACCCGGCGACGACACCGCTCTCCATCGCCTCGACGAGTCCTTTTTCAACTGCGGGCACAAACCGGCCGGGGACAACGCCGCCTACAATCGCGTCCTCGAATTCGAATCCTCCTCCTCGGGGCAATGGCTCAAGCTTGATCCAGACGTGTCCAAACTGTCCGCGGCCACCTGTCTGCTTTTTGTGCTTGTACTCGATCTCATTCGCCCGTCCCCTGATCGTCTCCCGGAAGGGGATCTTCGGCTCGGCCATGTCAACCTCAACGCCGTACTTGGCTTTCAGGCGCTTGATGATGATCCCTAGGTGCAACTCGCCCTGGCCGCTGATGACGGTCTGGTGCAACTCCGAGTCGACGGACATGACGAATGTCGGGTCTTCCTCATGCAGTGCATGGAGACCGGTGGCAATTTTATCCTCATCGCCTTTCGCTTTCGAGATAATCGCCATGCTGATCACAGGCTCGGGGAATTGAATGGGTGGAAGCACAACCTGAAACGTCTTGCTGCTGAGGGTATTATTCGTGTGCGTATCCTTCAGTTTCACAACCGCACCGATGTCGCCGGCAATGAGCTTGCCGATCTCTTTTCGTTCCTTCCCATTCATGATGTACAGCTGGGCAAGGCGTTCGGTCTTGTTGTTCGCTTCGTTCAGGAGGTCCATTCCCGGCATGACCGATCCGGAAAAGACCCTGAAGAACGATAATTCACCGACATGCGGCTCGGAAACAGTCTTGAACACAAACAACGTCGGTTGTCCCTGGGGATCGCACTTTACTTTGACTTCTTTGTGGTTATCCTTATCCGCACCGGGAGCGGTTCCGACGGCATCTTCCATCTCTCCGGGATGCGAGCAGTAATCAACCAGGAAATCCATGAACGAGGCAACGCCGATGGCATGCGTTCCCGCGGTGCAGAGCAGCGGGAAAATCTTTCGTGAACGGATCCCCAGCCGCAGACCGTTCTTGATTTCCTGGTCGCCCAGCGTTCCTTTTTCCAGAAAAGCATTCAGCAGTTGTTCGTTTGTTTCGGCAACTTGTTCGATGAGATGCGCCCTCATCTCATCCGCGCGCGCTTTGAGGTCGGACGGGATTTCGAGTTCCGTGAACTTTCCTTTTCCGTCGCGCGCATACTTCAGGACCTTCATCCGGAGAAGGTCGACGATCGCTTCAAACGTCAATCCCTGGTGGACCGGGAATTGGACCGGGATAACGTCGTGCGAGAACCGGTCCCGGGCCGCGGCAACGACTTTATCAAAATCGGCATTCTCATTGTCGAGCTTATTGACAACGACCACGGCGCCGAGATTGAACTCTTTCGTATACTTCCAGACGATCTCGGCACCCACCTCCACACCCTCGACTGCTTTCAACACGACAACGGCAGTGTCACAAACGCGCAGGCCGCATTTCACTTCACCCGTAAAATCCGTATATCCGGGCGTGTCGATGATATTAAGCTTAACGCCCTTCCAATCGCAAAACAGAAGCGATGTGTTGATTGAAATCTGGCGCTCTATTTCATCGGGATGGTAATCGGAGACGGTGTTTCCTTCCTCCACTTTTCCAAATCGGGTTATCGCGCCGGCCGTGTAAAGAATCGCCTCAGCGAGCGAGGTCTTGCCGGCGCCGCCGTGACCTACAAAAGCAATATTACGAATAGTGTCTACTGAATAGTCTTTCATTCTGAAGTGTTCTCCTTTTCCTCGGGAAATTCACAATAGTAGTCTGCATCATTATACAACAATGCCTCCATCCTCTTTGACGTTGTTACAAAATTCTGCGGCGCCGCCCGTGCACTCTGAAAGCAGTGCACGACGTTAGCGGGGCCTGACGGGAAGAACTGCGCGAGTGACTGCTTCAGCCGCGTATGCGGTCGACGAACGTCCGGACTCCCTTGAACAACGCAGCAAGCACGGACACCGTCTCAAGGACCGGCTCTTCAATTCGATTCTGGACACGGCGCTCAAAGTCAACGATACTGTCGGCGATTTCCTTCACCGACCGAATCGAATTTTTCACCATCTCCACCTGCTCATCGATATTTTCAGAGACATTCCTCACCTTGTTTGTAATGACTTCAAGATTTTCGAAGACCGGAATCGCCTTCGAACTCATCTCCTTGAAATCGTGCCCGACTTCCGTAAGAATTCCACGGACGCGAATAAGCACGGTGATAAGGTACAGACTTAACGCCGACAGGCACCCGAGCGCGATAATTGCCATGATGACGAGGGCTAGTTCCACGATTTTCTCCGTTCCACCGTAAGTGGTTTAGGTTGAACTATTATGACTTAGCTTTTTCACTTTTGTATGCATCGGCCCCGGCACGGAATGCAGCCTTGGTCTTGCCGGACTCTTCAGCAGCACGCTCCCGCGCACCCGACATCATCTTCTCGGCGTCATGGAGGATATGCCCTGCCTCTTCCTTTGCGTCCGAAACGATCTGGTCGGACATCCGCTTGCCTTCGTTAATGATATCGACGGCCTTTGCCCGCGCAAACTTTAATTTTTCGGAAACATCGTCCTTGATGTCGGAAGCTTTTTCCTTTATGTCCTTGCGTAACTCTTTTCCGCTCTTAGGAGCGTACAATAATGCGATTACCGCCCCTACGACACTTCCGGCCAGAAATCCAATGAGAAGACCTCTTGCCATTCCGGCATTTTCTTCGGCCATAAATCCCTCGAAATGTGTTGAATTTGATTGACGAATGATGGATTGTGAAGTAAAAGTAAGAACTAAATCCGTAAAAATCAAGAATTTCTTGCATTTAAGGAGAATTAATTCTAATTTAACCGGACTTCAATGCAGAAAATATAGCACCCGATCACGCGAGATGTTGAAAACGACTGAAGGAAGCACGGGCAGGCTCATCCAATTCTGTGTCGGCTACTTCTTCTTTTATATTGTCTTCCTTGTTGCAACAAAATACTTCACGGATTATGTTGTCCAGGGAACCGTCGACCCCGCCTCGCTGAAAACCCTTGTGCTGCACATGAACATGGAGTTCCTCGTGTACAGCACGATCGGCGGGAATCTCCTGTGCCTCCTGATCGTCTTCGCCTTCAGATGGTATAGATTGACGTTGAACAATCCCGTCGCCTTCGCCGGGATGAAGATCCCCTCAGAGCTCATCTATATTATCCCTTCGGGGATTTGCACCGCAGTCGTCATCCCGACCACGACACTCATGTACACGCTTCCGATCTCCGTCATGGTCGCCATGGTCATCATGCGGGGAAGCATTATTGTCATCAGCAGAATTGTGGATGCGATACAGATTGGACAGGGGATTCTGAAAAAGAAAGTCTATTTCCAGGAAGAGATGGGTGTCATTTTTGCGATCCTCGCGGTCGGTGTTCAGCTCTTTTATGAACGCCGAGCCGAGGATTTCGACTTCATGAGTTACACACCCGCCGTGGTCATCCTGGCGAGCTACATCACGGCATATTTCATCCGGCTGTACTTCATGAACTACTACAAGAACACGCGGGCGGCAGGCATCAAACAGGACAACAAAGGATTCTTCGCCGTGGAGCAAATCACCGCGGGGATCGTTTTATCCCTCACCGGCCTTATCCTCTACCATTCGACGCGGACGGACGTTTCGCAGATTGCGCTTTTCAAGGAGACCTTTACGGCGCCATCCGTTCACTGGAGATGGGAAATCATCGCGGGAGCGTTCTTCGGCGCTCAGGCTTTTTTGTCGGTCTTTCTCTTTATGTTCAAGGGAAGGACGGCAACGTTCTCCGGGTTGGTCAACCGGCTCACGTCGCTTATTGCGGGGACAGCTTCAACGCTTGTGGTGTATTTTGTCTTCGGTGGGAAATTCCCCGGTGAAAAAGACTGGATGTCGCTCGTCTTCATCCTGATCGCGGTGGGATTTTTGAGTCTTGCGGAACGCAAGCGCATTCTGGAATTGTCAACCGCCGCCGAATCCGGGTCACCCGGCGCAGCCGTTCCCGAAGCGTAACGGCTAACCTCGTCCCTATTCCCTGACACCCCACAATTTCGCGGTCACCCGCTCCAGCTCGGCCCCGAGCTTCGCCGGGTCGTCGGTCTTTTCGGGCTCATTCTCAAAAACAGTGTACGGAACCTTCACTCCTCTGATGTCGATATGGGTCGGACTGTGCGCCGTGAGTTTCTCCCAGTCGTTGACCTTATAGTAAAACTCCATTTTCTTATCCGGAAGTGAATGATAGAGTATGGAATCTTCCATGCCGGCGCGCGCGCGACGCCGGTTCTTTCTCAATGATTCCTCATAAGAAACATTGATATAAACGATGCACGCGCGCTTCACGATCTCTTCGTGCAAATACCAGAAGGCTTCCCCGAAGCCGTTCTCACCGCCGCGGGAGAATTCGACAATCGACGTCATGCCGTCGTGATACTGCGGCTGGCCGGCGAGTTTCTTTCGATACGCGAGATTAAGCCGCTCAATGTAAACGTTCCATACGAAGGGATCCTTGAACCAGTATTGTTCATCGGACCAGATCCGGCTCTTGCCGTGCCGCGAAAGGATGTCATCGGTTTCGAATGTATCCCACACGTAAACGAAGTTGTCGAATTCTTCAAACTGTCCGATATGAAAGCGGCGCAGCCGCTCATCCGGAGGAGTTTTCTTGAGATAGTCTATCACCTCCGACTTGCCGGCGGCGGGCCGGCCAATCAGGATGACAACTTCAAAATGATTTTTGTTCATAGCGATTCCCAATAATGATCACGGATGTCCTCACTCTACAGACAGGAATCAACGATCCTCCTGAAACCGGTTTTCAATCTGTGAGTTAATGGATTTATCCTTCTTGACTTTTGCCAGCATGGCATCAAACATTAAAGTGCTCGAAGTAGCAACTGCGGACGGCGTCATCCTCAGGTACTTGTCGGCCTGGGTAATGATAAAATCACTTGTTGTGACCGTGTACTGCTTCGCGTCGTCAACGTCCTGACCACCGACTTTCAGGCTCTTCGAGCTGTATCTTGCCGTCCTTGCTCTTCCAGCGGCACGTAATACCCGATATTTGAAGACTGGACCTTCCTCTCGAATTCGATTCCACTTCCCCTTGCACGAACGCGCGAAGGTCTTTGCCCGAAAGTGTGAATGTGCAGAGATAGTTGCGGAACGGACAGATCTCGAACAGATCGAGTTTTTTGATGGGACCGGCCTTCAGGTCTTTCCGGATGCCGCTGTTGTTCGTTATGCCGACGTCGGCGTTCGAAGCTTCCCGCATCGCATCCGCAATGAAGTCCCCGATATTGCTTTCTCCCTGGTAACCGCGTTTCCAGTCGGAAACGAGTGTGCCGACGACCTCGTCGTACTCCTTGTCGACTTTCGTTTTAATCCCGTCGATGAGCCTGGCAAGCTGGTTGTCCTGTTTTGGATGTTGCACCCAGAGGCGAAGGAGTTTGCCGTCATAGCTCGTGACTTTATGATTCTCCACCGTCACATCCAGGATACCGAGGTTCTCGCAGTTCGACCCCGTTTGGCAAATGATTACGCCGTTAATCAATTTCGGCTTCTCGAGCCGCGTGTGGCTGTGACCACCGATGATTATGTTCAGGCCCTGGGTCGAGACGGCAAGCACGGAGTCATTGTCGACACCTTCGTGAGTAAGGGCAACGGTGACATCCGTTTCCTTTGCAATCTCGTCGATATACTTCTGAGCAACCTGTGCCGGAGGGAGGACTTTCAATCCCTTGAGATTGTTCGTATTCGTCAACCGGAAGAGCTCGTTCGACATCAAGCCGATGACCCCTATCCGCAGTCCGTCTTTCTTCAGAATGATGTAGGGCTTATTGTTGAGCGGGAACGCGCCGAGCGTGTCGGTGAGGTTTGCAGAGACTGTCGGAAATGCCGCAATGCCGGTGAGCTTGCGCAGATTTTCCTGCGAAATGTCGAGATCGTGATTGCCGATGGTCCAGGCTTCATAGCCCATCGCATTCATCATCTCGAACAACCCTCCTCCCGAGGCGCCTTTGTATTCGACATCCGAAATCGGGTTGCCGGTCATAACATCGCCGGCGTCGAGAAGAATGCTCATCTGCTTCGCCTTTCGGACACTATCCACCATCCAAGAAAGTTCCGAGAATCCGCCGATCATCGGCTTCACGTCCGAGCGCATCCAGTACGCTTCATGTGGAAGAAAAGATGCATGTATGTCGTTGGTGTGCAAGATCGTGAACGATTTCGGCTGCGCACAGGCAAGGGAGTAGCAGAACACCAGCGAGGCACAGCATGCAAGAAGTCTACTATGATATTTTTTCATGACACCCGATCGTATATTGACAAATATTGGGGATTGTACGGCAGACGAATGCGGCAAAATACTGGAGCGAAAGACGCCAGGCATACGCCCGGTACACGTCGGCCTATGCCTGGCGCCGCACTACTTATCGATTTTTCTTCTTATGTCTCATCTTCCGCAGGCGTTTTTTACGCTTGTGAGTCGCCATTTTCCGCCGGAGACGTTTCTTTCCGCTGGGCATGGATTCCTCTTTTTGTTATGATGGTTGATTGAATGTGTGTTTACTTATGAGCATCTGTGCTTTCTTGCCGGTTTCGGAGTTAGGGTCGATCTCGGCACATTTTCTGAACCATTCGTTCGCTTTCTCTACGTCGCCCGTGTGAAGGCATACAATGCCGAGATTGAAATGTGCAAGCTGATGCCTGGGCGAGTACGTGAGAGCTTTCTCCATCGTCTGCCGGGCTACTTGCAGATAGCCTGCGGAGTTCGCCGAATCTGAAAGCCCCATTTCAAAATAGGAAACGCCGAGGTCAACTCTCGCGTCGGCATCGGAAGGATTCAGCTCGAGATAACGGTTGTACATTGTGATCGCCCGCGTGAACGCTCTCGCATCGTGGAGGGCGTTGGCCAGGTGCAGGACGGCCTGTTGATCATTGGGGTTCGCGTCAACGGCCTTTTCGAGCGCTTCGATCGGTTGGGCCATTGCACCCGTGGCCGGCGGCGCGGCAGGATTCGTCCCCGGCGTGTCGACGTTCCGTGAAGATTTCGTGTAGACCAGAACTGCCACGAGAACGATACCCACGCTAACGGTTAATTTCCAGCTCTGAAGACCTTTCAGCGGCGACGCTTTTCCGCCGGCCGCGGCAGCTGCGACCGGTCCCGGCGCGGTCTGGCCGGAACGTTCAGCCGCAGGCAAAGCATTGCCGCAGCTTTCACAGGAAACAGCGCCGGCCGGATTCGACATTCCCGCACAGGTCGCACCGAACCCGTGCGTCGGCTGATTTCACTGCGGGAGAACGAGCATCCGCCAACTTTGTGCCGCACGAACTGCAGAACTTATCGCCGGGCTGCACCTCGGATGAACAGACCCGACACACAGTTTTGGGGGCCATGATCGACATGCTTCTTTATTGAACCGGGGGCGGCTGGAGCTTTTTGAGATTTTCGTTGACGACGGTTTTCAGCTCCTTCGAGACTTTGAAAACGGGAACAAAATGGTCTTCAACTTTTACCTGCTCACCGGTGCGGGGATTTCGAGCTATCCTCCCCTTCCGCTTCTTCGTCCTGAAACTACCGAATCCGCGGATTTCAATGTTCTTGCCTTCTTTCATTGCCTGGATGACCGTTTGAATAAATCCGTCGACGACTGCTTCGGTTTCCACCTTCGTCAACCCTGTACCGCTGGCGATATGGTCAACAACATCTGCTTTTGTCAACGCAATTCTCCTCTCTTAGTTGAAGGTCTGATTGTTTGTTAGTAGAACGAACGTACATCACTATCATGGGACCATTTTGTACTGCAGGATCGGCTGGTTCAGAAGGTCGTCCTTCAGGTTGAACACGTCTGAAAGTTTGGACTGGCCGAAAAGCACGTCGTAGAATGTCGGTTTGTGCTTTCGCTCCCTCACGATGGCGGGCTTGCCCTTAATACCGGCAAGGCTCGCAGCGATACTGACGGCATCCTCGAACGTGCCGATGGTGTCAACGAGCCCCAACGAAAGCGCCTGCTCGCCCGTGAACGCCCGTCCATCCGCAAGCCCGACAACCGCGTCGTGCCCAAGCTTGCGTTCGTGCTCAACGACGGAAATGAATTGGTGATGGACGTCATCCATCAAATCCTGAAAGTACTTTCGGTCCTCATCCGTCATTTTCCTGTATGGGCTTCCGGCATCTTTCAGCTTCCCGCTCTTGATCGTGTTGACGTTGACGCCCACTTTGTCCAGCAGGGGATCGAACCGAAGGAATTCTGAGATCACGCCGATACTACCCGTAAGCGTTCCACGGTTTGCCACCACTCTGCTCGCCCCGCACGAGACATAATAGCCGCCGCTTGCGGCAACCGAGCCCATGCTTACAACGACCGGTTTTCTTCCCCGCACCTTTTTGACTTCCTCGTACATCTCCTGGCTTGCCGCCACGCCGCCGCCCGGAGAATCGACATGCAGGAGAATCGCTTTGACGGAGTTATCGTCGCCGAATTTCTTCAACTGCCGGACTACATCTTCCGAACTTACAATTACGCCCTCAAGCTCCACGACGGCGACCTTACCGCCCGTCCCGTAGGAGACTTCTTCTTCCTCGGAGGGACTCACGAAAAGGACATAAAAAAACAGCATGGCCCCGACTCCCAGAAAGAGCAGAATCCCTATGATTGCAAGAAACCAGGCAGTTGATTTTTTCATGGTGTTTTAACCGTTTCCTTCAGGAGACAGCGTCATAACCGATTGATATTACAGGGAATTATACAAAACGCTCAAGTGAAAGTCAAACTCGCCTTTGGCCAAAGCCGAGATTTGAATTCACTACCTCACCGTAGATATAACATCTTTTTTATCTCCCGATAGGATCCTGACGTCAGACGGTAGAAATATATACCGCTCGCCACGCCCGCCGCATTCCAGGTCTTGACATACGATCCCGGGGGCAACACTTCATTCACCAGCGTGGCCACCTCTCGTCCCAGAACGTCATAAACTCTAAGATTCACAAATGACGAATGACTGATAATGAATGACACCGTTGTTGTCGGATTAAAAGGATTGGGGTAGTTCTGGTCCAAGCGGAAGGCGCTGGGCGAGAGTATCTTCGTTTCCACAGATGTGAATGCTTGCACCGTCCTATACACGCCGCCCTGATAGGTGCCGGCGAAGAGGTCTCCGTTGTTGTCCAGAGCAAGGGACAGCGTGAACGTCTGCCCCAGCCCGACCGTGTTCAACAGCTGCCAGGTATTGCCGTTATCGTACGAAGCATAGACGCCCTCGTATGTCCCCACAAAAATTGTCCGCAAAGAATAAAATGCAATGGCATTGACGTAGCTTTTGCCAAAGTCCTTTTCCTGCCACGACAGGCCGCCGTTCCTTGACAGCAGGATGCCTCCATACACACCGACGAAGACCATCCCGGAGTCATTCACGGCGAGTGCTTCGATATCATCCCGGACGACTCCCCGCGACTTCCACGTTGCGCCGTTGTCCGTGGAAACGAAAACTCCGTTACTTTTCGAACCCGCATACGTCCGACCGTCCGCACTTGTCGCGAGAAAGAAGACTTGATAGCCGGATAAACCCGACTGATTCCAGGTCACCCCGTTATCCGTCGACCGGTAAACGCCGAAGTTTGTTCCTGCGAAGATACTGCCGGTGCTGCTGACGGAAACCGCGTACGCAGATCCGGCTATCTGGTCATTGCTCACATTGGACCAGTGCGTTCCGTCGGTTGAGCTGAACACGCCTTCATCTGTCCCGGCGAACTGCGTCGCATTGTTCTCGACGAGTGAGAACACATCCTCGGACACCGAATCAGGAGGGGTCTGCAGCCAACTAAGCCCCTGGTCTTCCGATGAATAAATGCCGCTCCCCAAGGTTCCCACCAGGATTTTCCCGGTATTTTCGACCAGCAACGAAAACGCATCGGTTGCCCTCGGTCCACTCGGCATCCAGGATGTGCCATGGTCGGCGGAGCGATACAAACCGTCAACCTTGCCGCAGGCGATAATCGTCCCGTTCCCTGTTGCAATGACCGGGGGGGTTTCGACGTTTGTCGGAGAGTCGTACGTCGGATAGTCAATAAGTCCGGATGGCAGGTCAAGCGATTGCCAACCGTCATAATATCCCAGGTAGCGATAGACATTGTCCGGAGTGGCGATGAAGAGATTGCCCGCCGTATCTTCAACGACGGCCCTTATGAGCGACGTAGCACCGACCAACCCCATAGGAATCCAGGTCTGCCCCACATCGGTGGACCGGAAGATTCCACCAAGCGTGTCGTTACCATTTGAACGGCCGACGATCCACTCATTTGAGGGCGTGATTTCCATCCTGTCAACGGAGGAGAGGGGAAAATGTTGTGTCCATGTCAACCCGCGGTCGGTGGAGATGAATAAACCCACGGCGGCGGGGTCGGCAGGTACCTGTACGTTCGCGACCCAGCCAAAAGAGCTGAAGATGAAGTTATTCGCATGATCGACGAAAAAAAAGTTTAGGCTAGTGTTCATCGTATAAAACGACGTACTCGCCCCTACGGGTTGCCAGTTGCTACCGTCAAATGAATAAACCCTGTAACGACTGAACCCCGGATAGTCGGAGCTTTCGTGATATTGCCCAATTCCAAAGATTCCGCCTGAGTCAGAGATTGCCATGATCATAACGGAATCCCTGTTTATTCTTGTCCAGCTGATGCCGTTATCAATGGAATGAAGAATGCTCGAGCCATAGTAAGGGAAAAAATTGATGTTGCGGGCAGAGTAGATGAACGCATACAAGTCGTTTTGCCTGCGGTACAGCGCGTACGTGTCGAATTTCACGAGGTTTGGACGCAGTTGGGTTTGGGCCCAGGTTACTCCGCCGTCATCGGAGTAGTAAAGGCCGCTCAACTCGGTTCCCACCAATATGCGACCTCCTGAAGCCTCAAGGGCTACCTTTGGAGCCGGGATCCCATTAACATCCATCCAGTATTGAGCCAATACTGCTGGTGGAAAAAGAAGCATGAGGAAGATGGCGACTGGCGCCGATATGCGGAACGATTTCATAAGTCTAAATCTACAATCCTGGACGATAAAAGGCAAACGCGGTCGAGGTCGGGGAAAAAGAAAGCGAGACGTTGCCGCAAGGGCAGCGTCTCGCTCCGTGAAATGTACGGTGACGGTTTGTTTACTTGACCTTCACTTCGATCTCCTTCGGTTTTGATTCCTCGGCCTTCGGCAACGTAATCGTCAGAATCCCATGATCGTAGGAAGCTTCGATCTTGTCACTCTTGACCGACGTCGGGAGCGTAAACGAGCGCTGGAACGAGCCGTAAGCTCTTTCCGAGCGACGACAATTCTTGTCTTCCGTCTCTTTCTCCTGTTTCTTTTCTCCATGTATCGTGAGAACGTCGTCCTTCAGCGTGATCTTCACGTCTTCCTTCTTCACGCCGGGCAACTCAACGTTGACCGCGTATTCATTCTCGCGTTCAACAATATCCACCGGGGGAAGCCAGGTTGATGCAAGACCATCGTCGGAAGTGCCGCCGTAGATGAATTTGTCGAACATCCGGTCGATGTCGTGGTGGAAGTTTGAGAACTCACTTACCACATCGGTTGCAGGATTCCAAGCCGTCACATCGCGCAACGGCCGCCATCTAATAAGTGTCATGATTGCTATTCCTTTCTTGTTGTGTTGAACATTATCATTAGCATTTGGCTAGTGTATGTTCAAACTGCGTGCCACGACTTAAGAACGCTTCAACTGTGGGATTTTCAATAAGAAAGGATTTGTCGGGGGAAACGGGCCGGCCCGCCCATTGCCGATTTGTCAGCAAATGGAACTTTATGTCAACGATGAACAGGTAAAAATGTCAAACATCTGACATTTTGCACGAAGAATTTCTGTGAAATGAAATTCTGGAGGCGCGAATCCGCCTTGCGCGATGTGATGCAGGGTTACGGAAGAGGATCTCTTCCTCACCGGACTTAATCGTGCTGACTCTCGAGGAACCGTTCCGCGTCGATCGCAGCCGTGCATCCCATCCCTGCCGCCGTGATTGCCTGCCGGTACGTCGGGTCCGCGACGTCACCCGCGGCAAAAACGCCGGGAATGTTCGTCGCCGTCGAACGACCCTTCGTAACGATATAGCCTCGCTCATCCATGTCAATCTGGCCCTTGAAGACCTGCGTGTTGGGCTCGTGGCCGATGGCGATGAACAGTCCGTCCGTGCGGAGCGTGGACACTTCTCCTGTTTTGAGATTCTTCAATTTCACACCGGTCAGACTCTTCTTTCCGCCCTCTTCCTTCCCGAGCACTTCCGAGACGGCGGAATTCCACACGAATGAAATTTTGGGATTCTTCGACGCGCGATCCCGCATGATCTTCGACGCGCGCAGCTCATCGCGGCGGTGCACAACGATGACTTTCGAAGCAAACTTAGTCAGAAAGGTAGCTTCCTCCAGGGCCGTATCGCCTCCGCCGACGACGACGACATCGAGTCCTTTGTAAAAGAACCCGTCGCATGTTGCGCAGGCGGAAACGCCATGCCCCATGTACTTCTTTTCGGAGTCCAGGCCAAGAAGCTTCGCCGACGCCCCTGTTGAAATGATAACTGAATCCGCAACATATTCGGTGGCATCAGAGTATATCCGAAAGGGACGTTTCGAGAAATCCACGCGCGTGACGTCACGAAAGATCGTCTCTGCATTGAAGCGCTGCGCCTGCTTCCGGAAGAGCTCCATTAATTCGGGGCCCTGCAATCCTTCCGGAAAGCCGGGATAGTTTTCAACCTCTGTTGTGATGGTGAGCTGTCCCCCGGGCTGGATTCCCTCGAACACGAGCGGCTGAAGATTCGCCCGTCCGGTGTACAATGCTGCCGTCAGGCCTGCCGGACCCGACCCGATAATGATGACCTTGCGTCGATTTTCCATTGCTTTTCTCCGAATGAAGGTAATTAGACCGCACCGGTTGCGTGAAGAGCCAGATTTACATTGCGCATAAGTCCTGCATGTTTTGTCCGCTTCACCGGACTTTTTGAAAATTTCGCGCTAAATTCCGCTTGTGTCATCGACGACCATTCTGCAAGCTTCGGCGCCAGAGTATGCTCACGGGGTTGAAATTCCTTTGCCGCAGTCGGTTGCGAGAATTTTTCATTCCAAGGGCAAACGTCCTGACAGATATCGCAGCCATAGATCCAGCGGTCGAAGAGCTCGCCAAGTTCCTCTGCAATCTCGCCGCGATGCTCGATAGTCAGGTAGGAAATGCAACGCCCCGAATCCAGAACGTACGGCTCTGTAATCGCCCGGGTGGGACATGCCTCGATGCAGAGCGTGCAGCTTCCGCAGTGGTCGGTTACCGGCGCATCGTAATCGAGCTCGATGTCCAGCAGGATTTCGCCGAGAAACAACCAGGATCCGGAATCCTGCGTGATCACATTCGTGTGCTTTCCAATCCAGCCGATGCCGGCCCTCTGCGCCCAGACCTTGTCCATGACCGGGCCGGTATCGGCGAACACTTTGCCCCGGGCCTCCGGATCACGCGATCTAACAAACTGCAGAAGCTTCTCCAGTCGATCTTCCAGCACGCCATGATAATCATCCCCCCAGGCGTAGCGTGAGATTTTTCCCACATCTCGATCATTACTGTGCCGGTGCCCGGTATAGTAGTTCATCCCGACAGAAACAACCGATTTCACCCCGTGCAACACCAGTTGGGGGTTAACGCGCTTTTCGGGATTCCGGTTCATCCACTCCATCGTCGCGTGATACCCACGATCAAGCCATTTCTGCAGGTGGTCACCCTCTTCTGCGAGTTTTTCGGCTCGGGCGATGCCGACTTTCGTAAATCCGAGCTCGCCGGCTTTCTGTTTGATTTCTTTCGTGAGACTTTTCATCTCTACATATAGAACAAACGCGGGTTCCGCTCAGTCGATAGTTATGGCCGCATCGAACGCATAGCCTTTGTCGGTCGCCCGGACTGTCCCCGCCACCGTGTTCGGGTCGTGCTCAAAGTACAGAATCCATTTTTCATCGCAAGCCTGTGGGAGCAGCTTCTTTTTCTCTTCGAGTGTTACCAGCGGGCGAAGGTCGTACGCCATGATATACGGCAGGGGAATATGCGCCGTTGTCGGAAAAAGGTCACAGCAAAAAAGCAACGACGTTGTGCCATTCGATATCTTGGGAAGCTGTTGTGCAGTCGTATGGCCGTCGACGACCAGCATTGAAATATCGGGAAAGAGATCAACTTCACCGTCCACTAATTCCAGCACGCCACCCTCTTGCAGGGGCGCGTAATCGTCCGGCATAAAACTCCCGCGGTCCTTTTCGGTCGGGTTCATGGCATGCAGCCAATGAGATTTCTGGACGTAGTGCCTGGCGTTGGGGAATGTTATCTTCAATTTTCCGTTCTCGCGATACGTTGAGCCGCCCGCGTGGTCGAAGTGCAAGTGAGTGAGAATAACATCGGTCACATCCCCGGCCCGCACGCCGTACTTCTCGAGCGACCGGTGGAGCTCAAACCGGCTTGTGTCGAGGCGATAAATGTCGATCCGATTTGGCGCAAATTTCGAACCGTTTCCATTGTCCACCAGAATGGTTCTGCCGCCGCCGACGATCAGCAATGCGCGCGCGGCGAGCTCGATACGGTTGCGTTCATCGGGGGGATTCGTCCTGCTCCACAACGGCTTCGGGACAATCCCGAACATCGCTCCGCCGTCGAGACCGAACCTTCCGGTTTCCACGGGATGGATCTCGTACTTACCAAATTTCACTTCGGGAGTCTTTCAATCGGTTCGAGTAAGGATTTCACTGGAATTAAAAAGGCCGGTTGATGTTTTGCAATCAACCGACCTTCACGCAATTCGGGAGCGAGGTCAGGCCGTTTTTCTGAAACGAGAAGTCGCTTCGCTCAGCGGTGCAAAGGTCTTTTCGGGATGCATCTTCTTTGCCCGATCGTACAGCAGGTCCTCCTTCTCGACGTGGTTCGGGTCCGGAACGCAGCAATCAACCGGGCAAACCGCAGCGCACTGTTCCTGGTCGAAGTGGCCCACACACTCCGTGCATTTTTCAGGAACGATGTAATAGAAATCGTTCGAAAGCGCATCGTGCATCTGGCCGTTCAATTCCCACTGCGCACCGCCGACGTAAATAGCCGTATTTGGACATTCGGGCTCACAAGCCCCACAATTGATACATTCTTCTGTGATCATTGTAGCCATAGGATTTCCTTCAGTTGAGTTCGAAATGCAATATTTTAGAATTACCTAATAATAAAAAAAAATCCACAAAAAGACAACTATATGTTGAAATACCTTGCCTCCGGGTGATGGACGATAATCGCGGAAGTGGATTGCTCGGGTATCAACTGGAATTCTTCCGACAGGGCGACACCGATCCGTTCGGGGTTCAGCAAATTGAACAATTTCCCCTGGTCTTCGAGCGAGGGACACGCAGGGTAGCCGAAACTGTACCTGGAACCCTGATATTGCTGGCTGAACAGTTTTCTCACCTCAACGGCGTCGCGAAGATGGATCCCCAATTCCTTCCGGATCCTCCGATGCCAGTATTCGGCCAGGGCTTCAGCGGATTCAACGCTCAAACCATGGAAGTATAAATAGTCCTTGTAGTTATTCGAATGAAAGAGCTCCTGCGCATGGTCGGACGCAATTTTCCCCATCGTGACCAAATGGAACGCGACGACATCCATCTTTCCCGATTCCGTCGGCCCGAAGAAATCCGCAATACAGAGAAGGCGACCTTTCTTCTGACGCGGGAAAGTGAAACGCAGCCACTCTTTGAGGTACGGGGTCTGGGGTTTGAGCTTTGAATTCCAAAGCGAAACCGGATCTGTTCCGTCCTTCGGCCTGAAGATGATAAGGTCGTCGCCGTCCGACTGACACGGAAAGTATCCGTATACCACTTTCGGGGAGAGAAATTTTTCTGTCATCACTCTTTGTTTCAGCGCTTCGAATTCCGGCGTCACCTTCTCTTTGAGCATTGATTTGTACACTTCTTCAGACATTGTTCCCCGGCGCACCTGCCACTGCCCGCGAATGAGAGCCACCTCATTGATATACCGGAAGATTTCCTCTAGAGGGATATCTTCGACAACCTTTGTCCCGAAAAATGGGGCGACGGGGATATCCGCCGGCGCAATCTTTTTCCCCGATTGAACCAGTTGCTCCTTCGGCGCCAGGGCAATCTTTGCCTCCAGTCCTGAGAGCACGTTTTCCCCTTCGTCTCCATCGAAGGACTTCGCGATACGGGGCGAACCCGTCATCCCGGAGGGATGTTTGCCGGCGTTCTTCTCGGAGATAATCTTCTCCATAAAATGCAACCCGTCGAATGCATCGTTCGCGTAATACACGCTCCCTTGATAGACCGAGCGTAAGTCCTGCTCTACATATCGCCGTGTCAATGCGGCACCGCCCAAAATCACGGGCGGAAGCATGCCCCGCTCATTCATGACCTGAAGATTCTCCTTCATGATGAGGGTTGATTTAACAAGCAGTCCCGACATCCCGACCGCATCGGCTTGATGCTCCTCGAACGCAGTGAGCATCCGTTCCAGCGGGCACTGGATACCGAGATTCACGACCTTGTATCCGTTGTTCGTGAGGATGATATCGACAAGGTTCTTGCCGATATCGTGGACATCCCCCTTCACCGTCGCGATGACCATAGTGCCTTTCGTCGCGGCGCTCGCTTTATCCATGAATTTTTCCAGGTAGGCAACCGCGGCCTTCATCGCTTCGGCAGATTGGAGAACGAAAGGCAGTTGCATTTGTCCGCTCCCGAAAAGCTCACCGACCACTTTCATCCCTCCCAACAGAATTGTATTAATGATATCGAGAGCCGGGTATTTTTTTAGCGCGAGGTCTAAATCGCCCTGAATATTAAGTTTGTTTCCTTCGATGATCCGGTTCTTCAGGCGATCCTCGACCGTGCCTTCGGATTTCCGTTCTTTCTTGACTTCTCCTCGTTTCCCCGAAAAGTGCGCGAGGAGCGCATGGAGCGGGTCGTAGCCGGGCTGCCGTTCGTCAAAAATCAATTTCCGGCAGAGCTCGCGTTCCTCTTCCGGGATCTTATAGAGAGGAAGTATTTTCGACGCATGCACGATCGCCATGTCGAGTCCGTACTCGAGGGCATAATGGAGGAAGACACTGTTCAGCACGTGACGCACATGGGGAGACAATCCGAACGAGACGTTACTGACACCCAAACTTGTGTGAACTCCGGGGAATTCCTTCTTGATCGACCGGATTGCCTCGATGGTCTCAAGGCCGGCCCTTCGAAACTCTTCATCGCCGGAACCGAGCGTGAACGTGAGCGCATCAAAGATCAGATCGTGCTCTTTCATCGCGTATTTTCCCGTGGCGAGCGTGTGGATGCGTCGCGCGATTTCCAGCTTTCTTGCAGCGGTCTTTGCCATTCCCTGCTCGTCGATGGTCAGCGCGATAACCGCAGCGCCGTACTTCTTGCAGAGCGGCAGGACGGCCTTCAATCTCTCCTCGCCATCCTCCAGATTCACGGAGTTGATGATCGCTTTCCCTGAAATGAGCCGGAGCGCTTCTTCGATCACCGGAGGCTCTGTCGAATCGATCATCAGCGGCGCCGTCACCTGGGTGTTGAGGCGTGTAACCAGCTCACGAATATCCCGCACTTCATCGCGGCCGACGTACGCCGTGCACACATCGAGGATGTGGGCTCCCTCACGCACTTGCTCTTTGCCCATCGCGACCATCCCGTCCCAATCTTCCCGCGCAAGGAGATCCCGGAACATTTTACTGCCATTCGCGTTCGTGCGTTCCCCGACGAGGACCGGCGGTGAATCGATTTCCAGCGGAACGCCCTGGTAAAGGCTGGAACAACTCGGCGTGAATTCCCAGCGCCGCTCGACGGGTGAAAGCGATCCGACCGCGTCAACCAGTTTCCGGATATGCTCTTGCGTCGTACCGCAGCATCCCCCGACGATGCTGACCCCGAGATCTTTCACAAAATGAGACAGGTAGTACACGAGCTCGTCCGGCGAGAGTTTGTAGTGCGCGCTGCCTCCGACATTCTCCGGAATTCCGGCATTCGGCATGACGAAAACAGGTTTCGGGCTGTTCGCACAGAGATAACGGACATTCTCCGACATTTCCTTCGGGCCGGTGGCGCAATTCATGCCGATGACGTCGATGTCAAACGGTTCAAGCGATATCAGCGCGGCGTTGATCTCGGTTCCAAGCAGCATCGTTCCCGATGCTTCGACGGTCACGGAGGCGATGACCGGAATTCGTTTCCGCGCATCGGCGAAGTACCTGAAGATTGCCCCGAGTGCTGCCTTCGTCTGGAGGATATCCTGGCAGGTTTCGACTGCAAGAAGGTCGGCCCCTCCTTCGACAAGTCCTTTCACCTGGATGTAGTACGCCGCCTCCATGTCTTTGAAGCCGATGTGCCCCAGCGATGGGAGTTTGGTGGTCGGCCCCATCGAGCCGGCAACAAAGCGCGGATGGCCCGCTGACGAAAAATCCAACGCGGTTTTTTTTGCAAGCCGGGCGGCTTCAAAATTCAACGTATAGGCACGGTCGGCAAGCCCGTATTCAGACAGGACGATGGACGTCGAACCGAAGCTATCCGTTTCAATCACGTCGCTCCCGGCGCGTAAAAAGTCGCCATGGATTTTCTCGACGGCGGATGGTTTCGTCAACAGGAGATACTCATTACACCCGTTGTACTTTTCACCCCCAAAATCGTCGGCAGTGAGATTCTGCGACTGGAGGTTCGTGCCCATCGCTCCGTCGAGGACGATTACTTTTTCTTTCAGTATGTCAAGAAAGGTTTTCGACATTTCATATCATCGGCGTTACGGGAAAACACGACGGCGATCCCGCAATTGAGCGGAACCGCCGACTCGAAAGATTTTGCCGCTCACTATCGGTCAGTTATTCGACACCATTTCCGGGATGACACTCGATACAAAAGAAATTGAATAGACTGCGAAGCCATTGGAACGCGAGCTGATTTTCAATGTGTGTTCGCCGTATTCCTTGTTCTTCACAACGTTGTACACTTTGGGCTGATCGACCAGCAGGTAGCTCTTCCCTTCACTGTCGATCTCAATATCCTCACCCTTGTTGTCGGCCGTCAGGTACGCTCGATCCTGCTGGACGAACACCTGAAACTGTTTCTCACCTTCGGGTTTGATTACGGAATTCACTTCCTTCGCCCGATAGTTCAGCACGAGAAATCCTTCACGCCCATCGCTCTCCTCCAATTTCAAGAAATTCCTGTCATTCAACCAGTTGCCGTGAAGATATAGCCGGCCTTCCAGGTAATATCCGGGGTCTTCAAAATGACTGACCGATTCCGGAGAGAACCCCTCAACATTCCCGATGGTCCCGCGCTGGTATCCGGTCAGAATACCGGGCGTTTCCCTGTAGCGAACGACCCCGCTCCTGTCGACATCGCGCAGTGCATCCATGACGAACGGCAGCTCACCGTGGTAGCCCGCTTCGACGAGCATCGATTGTATCGAATGCTCAAAATTCTGGTATCCGCTTTCGCCTTCCTGAACGATGCGGATGAATCCGTCCTTATCGATGAGATATCTCGTCGGCCACACACGATTCCGGAATGCCCCCCAGATGAAGAAGTCGTTGTCCATCACGACGGGGTAACGTATGTTCAGTTTTGATACGGCTTTCCTGACGGTGACCATATCGCGCCCGAAGGGAAATTCGGGGGTATGAACTCCGATAACAACCAAACCCAGCTCTGAATAACGCGTGTACCATTCTTTGATATATGGTAACGCGCGGAGCGAGCTTGAGGAAGTGAAGTCCCAGAAGTCGATCAGGACAACATAACCACGAAGGGCACCGAGGGCAATGGGATCAGAATTGAACCAGTAATCTCCGTGGAACCCGGGGGCACGGAATGTTCTTGACGACACTTCCATGAAATTGATGTCCAGTTATTGTTAAATCATTCCTGGAAAATATAGAAAAAAGGGGGAGAATAAACAAATGATGGAGGATGAGGAGAGATGGAGTGTTGGAGAGAATATGAGATGATGAGATATGCAGGTACGTTTACTCGTTTAATCGTTCATTCGTTTAGTCCTGCCTTGTTGACTGGATGGAAGATGGACAATGGAAGATCGATGATGGAAGTGAGCGGGGGTTGTCAATACGTTTTTTAATTTTTCATTTTTAATTTTTAATTGTCTTTGAGTCGTAACCTTCCACGACAATGACAAATTCCCCCTTCAGGCCTTTCTTTTCCATTTGCAGGTAAAGCTCTCGGGCATTCCCCCGGAAGAATTTTTCATCGGGCATGGTGAGATCGAACGCGACGCAAACGCGTCTGTCGTCACCGAGGACTTCCGCCAGGTCCCTTAGGAGCGGCACGAGGCGATACGGCGTATCCATGAAGACCATCGTGCGCCGTTCAGTTCTCAGCTGACGCAGTTCTGCAACCCGGCGATTGGCCTTTGGAGACAGGAAACCATGAAACAGAAATTGGTCTATGGCAAAGCCACAGACTGTGAGTGCGGGCAGCAACGAAGAAGTGCCCGGGATGGGGACGACCCGAACATTTGCAGCAATCGCCCTTCGTACGAGGATCTGGCCGGGGTCGGAGAACACAGGAGTTCCCGCATCGGAGATCACTGCGACATTCTTTCCGCGTTTGAGGTACTCGAGAATGTGGAAGGATGCAGCCGCTTCATTGTGTTCATTGAGACTCTCCACGAGTTTCTCGGGTATGCCATAGTGAGCAAGGAGCCTCTGGCCTTCCCTGCGCTCCTCGTAGACGACAACATCTGTTTCCTTCAGAATTCTCAACGCGCGGAATGTGATATCATCGTAGTTGCCGATGGGCGTGGCGACCAGGTACAGCGTGCCGGTGGTTTTCTCTTCGCTCATTGTCCCGTGTGCCCGAAGCCTCCCGAACCGCGGGGGTTTCGGTCAACACTCTTCACTTCTTCCCATTGTGCCCGGACAACCGGACAGATGACGAGCTGGGCGATCCGGTCCCCGCGGCGAATAAGGAAGTCATTCTTGCCGAAATTCGTCAGGATGATCTTCACCTCGCCGCGATAATCCGAATCAATTGTCCCGGGCGCATTGAGGATGCCGATGCCGTGTTTGATAGCCAGGCCGCTGCGCGGCCGCACCTGCGCTTCGAATCCCTGCGGAATCTCAAGTTGAAAGCCCGAGGGCACGAGAACGGTCTCACCCGGTTTGACGGTCAATTCATTCTCGACGGCGGCATGAATATCCATCCCGGATGAACCTTCTGTAACATACGCAGGCAACGGGACGTCGTTTAACTGTGTATTTACGCGGGCGATGCGAACTTTGATGTTTGGGTACATACGTTTTGGGCGAATGCGCAGCTCATTTTCAGACTGTTCATAAATATAGAGATTTTTTGACTGAAAACAAGACGAAATTGGTTGATACTCATAGAGAGGCTTTGTATATTAATCAAGCTGTTCGCTCCCCACCGCGAAAGGTCGGAGAAGTTACAGCAAGACGGCAGTGAAATACTTCTCCGCCGGAGTGGCAGCTTCAGTGCGATTCAATTCATTCGCAGAAATGAACAGGATGAGACCTGCCCGTCATGCACGGTTTTTTGGTGCGCTCATGGGAAGACCGCCGGGCGTTCGTCAGGTCATTTGTGATCAAGCACGAATATTTTTGGAAAACGACCGAGAAAAACTCATGAAACATCAATTGCTCTTCTTCACGCTCATGATGGGCGTCTGCCTCTTCGTTCCCTCTGTATCCTACAGCCAATGGCTCCTGACAAACGGCCCCTATCGAGCCTTCGTTAGCTGCATCGCTGTCGACGGCCCGAATACTCTTGCCGGCACCGATAGTGGTGTTTTTCGCTCAACGAACAACGGAGCAAGCTGGCAGGCTGCGAATAGCGGATTGACGAACAGGAATGTTGTCTGCCTTGCGGCGAATGACTCGACTATCTTCGCCGGCACAAATGGCGGCGGTGTTTTTCTGTCCACCGATTATGGACAGACCTGGCATGCGGCTGATGCCGGACTCACCAATACTTTCATACAATCGCTCGTCTTCATGGGCACAAATGTCTTTGCAGCCACGTACGGGGAGGGTATCTTTCTTTCTAACGACACCGGCACAAGCTGGCATGCCGTTAACAACGGATTGTCGAATTTGACCGTCCGATCTCTTGCTGTGGGAGGATCAACTGTTTTTGCCGGCACCGTCATTGGCGGAGTCTTTCTCTCAACCGATAGTGGAGCAACCTGGCAGGCCGCGAATGCGGGCCTGGCAGCGCAACCAGTCCTCTGTCTCTCCGTGAGCTCTGATTCCGGCGGAACGGACGGCATCGATATTTTCGCAGGTACTGACGGGAGTGGAGTGTTTTTCTCAACGAACAGCGGCACAAGTTGGAAAGGGGTGGATACCGGAATCACCGACAGCCACATCCAAAGTCTCGTTGCCCGCGGGGGTAGAGTTCTCGCCGGCACGCTCAGCGGCGGCGCTTTCCTTTCTACAAATAACGGCGCAACATGGCAAGCATCGAATGTGGGGATAGTAAACGGTTCCGTCACAACCCTTGCGGCAAGAGTCGACAGCAGCCATCCTGGCACAGAAACCTATTTTGCGGGCACGTACGGCGGGGGAGTTTTCATGTCAACCTCTGGGGACACAAATTGGAATCCGATAAACACCGGGTTGACGGTGAGTCCTGTTGTTGCGCTCGCGGGTACCGGCACCGGCGTATTTGCAGGTTCGGGGGGCGGTGGTGTTTTTTTCTCCAATGACACAGGCTACAGCTGGCAACCGAGCAATAACGGGATACCGCCTACCGTCGTCCAGTGCTTTGCCACACGCGTTCCGGATATCTTCGCCGGCAGCAATGCCAACGGCGTGTTTCTCTCCACAAACAACGGAACAACTTGGCAGGCGGCAAGTGCTGGGCTGACATCTTCGTTCGTCGGCTCGCTAGCAGTCGAGGGTCAGGATATCTTTCTTTCAACCATCCGCGGCGGCGTTTTTCATTCCACCAATAATGGAACTAGCTGGCAGCCAGCCGACAGCGGTGTGTTCCGAGGCAATGTGGGCTCACTTGCCATTGACCCATACCGGCAGAATGGCTCGACACTCTTTGTCGGCATATTCGATAATGGCGTTTTTCGCTCGACGGACAAGGGGTCGAGCTGGAATGCAGTGGACAGTGGACTGACGAACACCGATGTGCTCTCCCTCGCGGTGACTCCCGACGGACCGGACAGTTCGTCTGTTTTTGCCGGCACGGATGGTGGCATCTTTCTGTCTACCGACCACGGCACAAGCTGGCAGCCTGCTGGATTGACGACCCGCTCGGTGAACTCTTTTCTCGTCCACGGCTCGAATATCTTTGCGGCCACCGACGGCGGGGTTTTTCTTTCAACTGATAACGGAGCGAATTGGCAAACAGTGAACGAGGGACTCCTCAATCCCTCCGTGTCTTCCCTTGCAATCAGCGGCACAAATATTTTTGCGGGAACCAGCGCAGGAATATGGTGGCGACGGCTTTCCGAGATGATAACGGCAGTGGGGTACGGACACGCATCAGCCCCACCACGATTCGCGCTGGAACAAAACTACCCTAACCCGTTTAACCCGACCACGCTCATTGGATACCGATTGCAGGCACGCAGTTTTGTTTCGCTCAGGATTTTCGATGTTCTTGGGCGGGAGATCGCGCGACTCGTGGACGCGGAGCAAGAGCCCGGATCGTACTCGATTCGTTGGAACGCAAGCGGGTTCGCCAGCGGCATGTATTTCTACCGGTTGACTGCAGGTTCATTCTCCCAAACAAGAAAGCTCCTCCTGCAGAAGTAGTGGGGAACCGGCTGATATCCCATTGAAGTGCATGTTCACGCCCAGGGATAGTTGCGGTGAGTGGTTTGTTATCGGAGCTTCACTTCCCGGCGCATGACCAAGCGTCCCGGGCGTAAACGCGGTTGAGGTCAGGCTGCAACGGATGAATGTCGGCCCATCAACTCGATGAAGTGAGGGAAGAGATAATCGCTGTCGTGCGGACCGGGGGAAGATTCGGGATGGTGCTGCACGCAGAAGATGGGTAATTCACGGTGGCGAAATCCTTCGTTTGTTCCGTCGTTGAGATTGACGTGGGTAATCTCAATTAGAGATTTGTCGAGAGATTCGGGATCTACGGCAAATCCGTGATTCTGTGAAGTAATCTCGATCTCGTTTGTTAACAGATTCTTCACGGGATGGTTTGCCCCTCTGTGACCGAATTTCAGTTTAAATGTCTTCCCCCCCATCGCCAACCCCAGCAACTGATGGCCGAGGCAGATCCCAAAAATCGGCTTCTTACCGAGAAGTTTCTTGATGTTTTCAATCGCGTAATGAACTGCGCCCGGATCTCCGGGACCGTTGGAAAGAAAAATACCGTCGGGGTTCAGGGCAAGAGTCTCCTCGGCGGAAAACCACGAGGGAACAACGGTCAGTCTGCATCCATGCCGGGCCAGCCGGTGAAGGATGTTGTGCTTGACTCCGTAATCATAGACGACGACGTGAAACCGTGATCCGTCGCTCAGGGAACGGCCGGCACCGGGCGGAAGCTCAAAAGGACCGGGTCCATCACTTTTCCATTCATACTTCTTCGAGCAGGTGACATTGTGCGTCAAGTCCAATCCTGCCATGCGGGGCGACAGGGCGACTTTTTCCAGCAATTTCTTTTCTTCAAGCTCGACCGTTGAAATTATCCCCCGCATCGCACCCACATCCCGGATCATCCGCGTCAACATTCTCGTATCGATTCCCTGGATTGCGACAATATTGCACTTCTTGAGCCAGGAGCCGAGGCTTTCCTTCGCGCGGAAATTGCTGTAATGATCGATGTACTCTCTTACAATAAATCCGGATACGTGCGGATGGGTTCCTTCCATGTCGTCGGGATTCACTCCATAGTTACCGATCAGCGGATAGGTCATTGTCACGATTTGACCGCAGTATGACGGATCGGTGAGGATTTCCTGGTAGCCGGTTATGCTCGTGTTGAAAACAACTTCACCCGTAGTTTCTCCCTCAGCGCCAAATGATTCCCCGGCGAAGACAGCTCCATTTTCCAACGCGAGTTTTGCTTTCATCATAGCGTACAATTTAAGGTTTTTTGTGCGCATATTCAAGACTCTGGACTCGTCTTGTAATTGACAAATTCTGTTCCTATATTGAGCGTTTAGAGCGTGCAACTATGGTACTGACAAAGAAAACAGACGGAAAACCTGTCATCGGATCGCCGGGTCATTCGACCGACGAGAAACGACAACAGGTCGGAACGTTCCTGCGCAACGCCGACAAATCAATCAAAGAGGGACACCTCGACCAGGCCAGAACAGACCTCAAGAAGGTCCGGGAAATTGAACCCAACAATCCCTATGCGCTTGCGTTCGAGGAACGAATTGCCTCGATCGAAGCTCAGGCAATAAAGGAAAAGACACTTCCGGCCACGCCGCCGACCCAGGCGCCTGCAAAAGCACCGGTAACCGCATCAGCGCCGCCGGCCGAAACCAAGCCGCCGCCTCCGCAACCGCCCCCCGTTGAGAAACCCGTCGCCGAAGTCACGCCAAAAGTCGAAGCACCTGCCCCACCCGTCATCGACGAGAAGGCCCTTGCCGGGGAACGCGCAAAGTTAGAAACAGAACTCAAGAAGCAACAATCCGCGTTCGAGGAGCAAGCAGAGCGTTCGTTCCAGCAAAAGCTTCAGGAAGAGATTCAGAAAGCCGAAGCGCGCCACCGCGAGGACCTCGCGAACGAGCAACAGCGACTGGAAAAGGAAATCACGGAAAAACTCGAAGAACAGCACACCGCGCGCATCGAGGAGCTTGAGCAATCGATGGAACGCGAACGCAAGACTCTCGTCGACAAGGAACACCAATCCGTCACCTTGCTCAAGGCGCAATTGGAAGCCGAGTTTGCCCGCAAACTTACCACCGAACTGGACAGCTTCAAGAAGACTTCCACGACCGAAGAGAAACAACTTCGCGCCAAGCTGGAGGAGACTCTCCGGGGACAGCTGCAGAAGGAATTTGAAATGCAGGTGGCGCAGCAACACGCCTCGGCAGAGGCAGATATCAAAAAACGCGAAAAGGAGATCGAACAAACCTACAAAGAACAGCACAACATCTTCTTGAAAGAAAGCGAACGAAAAATCGAGGAAAAAATCAAGGAGATGAGAGCGAAGGAAGCAGAAAAGTTCGAGCAAAAGAAACTTGATGCAGAGAAGTCCCTTCTGCTGGAGTACCAAAACAAACTGCAGAAGACACTCTCCGAAGAGCAAAAGAAATTCGACGAGCAAACGAAGAAAGCCGAAGCAGAGCGAGCCGCCCTGGAGAAGGATCGCAAATTGCTCGCCACCTCGCAGGCCCAAATGACTCGGGCGCAAGAGAACCTGAAAGCGGAGGCTGAACGGAGCACCGTCCAGCTCGTTGAACGGGCAAAACAGGAGGTCGCCGAGTCCTACGAACGGAAAATGGAGCTCCTCGGCATAGGAATCCCAAAGACAAAAGAAGAAAAGATAAAACTCTATTACGACCGCATTCGCGAGGCATGGGCGAGCGGTCCGTTGACGATGGAGAAAGCCCAGGGATTGATGGAGCTCCAGGAGTTGCTCGACCTGAGCTTCGAGGAGCATGCCGAATGCGAATCAAATGTCCGCCTTCAGCTGTATGCCGACGCGGTGGAACAAGCCATCCTCAGCGGTAAGGTGAAGGCAAATGATACAGCCGCCCTCGATGAGATGAAACGCCGCTATGATATCACTGTGGAGGAAGCGGCAAACCTCGAGTCTTTGATTTTAACGGCATTCCAACGCAGCGCAACGAAAGCGATCATTCTCATTGCGGATGACGACGTTGATTTGTCTGCGGCCATTAAGGACAGATTGCGCGAATTGGGTTACAGCGTCATCCTCCACGACACCATCGCCGGGGCGCTGGAATTCCTCCGACAGTCCCCGGTGGATTTGATACTCTCCGATCTTCGCTTCCAGGGGGAAAAAATGGACGGATTCACGTTCTTCAAGGAAATTCAAAAGACCCCGAAGCTTCGCAAGATCCCGTTCATCCTCATGACGTTGATGGACGAAGGATTGTTCATGCGAACCGGCGTCCAACTCGGTATCGACGATTATCTCACAAAGCCCCTCGACCTTGAACTCCTCGTTGCAGTCATCGAAGGGAAACTAAAAAAATACAGATCTCTGAGAGAAAGCTGAGACCCGACAGGCCATTACAGAAATGCAAAAAGCCGACTCCGAGCGTGACTCAGAGCCGGCTTTACTGTTCTTAGAGCTTCCCTTAAGCGGTCGGCTGTACTCTCAAGGAAGGAACCAACTTCTTCGCGAGTTCGAATGCCCCGAACATCAGGGCAACGTACGTCAAATCACCCAGAAGTGTATTCCTGAAAAACGGAATCGCGGCAGTGTAACACTCCGCAATGCCCGCCGCCGTATGAGGATACACTACAACTGAACCCATCCAGACGCCAAAATTGGTGACGATGAAAAACAATACCGAGCCGGCAATCGCCCCGCCGATCGTGGCGCCGATCGTGCGATGGTTGCGCAACCACAGGCCGATGAACCCTATCGCGATGAAGCTTGCGTACACCCACACCATGCCGGAATAGAACCCGATGAAGTAGTCGCTGATGAGCAATGCCGCAAGCGGGACAATGAATGTGTGCTTCTTGTCGAGATAAACGCCGCCAAATAATGCCATTGCAGCGATCGGGGCAACATTGGGCGGATGAGGCAGCAGCCGGGAAAGCGCTGCGACTATAATGAGCGAAAACGTAAAGAAATAACGGGCCATACTGTCTCCTTGATGTAATGGATCGATCGTCCCCGAACAAGTCGGAGCGCTATGCTTAGCTAACAAACGAAATTCCGTAAACAGCCGACGAAAAAAGCAACCATCGGGAATATATCACAATCTTTTTAGTATACGAAAGTATTTCTTCCCAAGCAACTTCGTGCCGCGTCTCTCAAATAGCGCTAATCTATCGGTCGAAGAAGCCCTAAACTCGGCGCACTAAATCCTAAGCCATCCCGTCTGACACGTTTTAAGTCAGCATCTAAACAGAGCAGGCTATGCCCAGGTCCTGAATAGAAGCATTTCAGGACGGAGAGTGTCGGGATGACGATTGGATGGGCGTGCCCTTATTCTGTCCTACTGACAATCTTGTTGCCGTTTAGTACTCGATTCCTGCTGTGCAACGATAACTGCGGCCGGGCATCGGGTATTGCTGGAAGACCTGATAGTCGACGTTGAGAAGGTTATTGACGTCGGCTTTCAGGAAGATTTTCCACGTCCCCAGCGTCGAGTGAATAACCACATTCGCGTCGGTGATCCGGTAGGCCGGCAAGGACTGCCGGTTGTCCTGAGTAGTGAAACGCTCTCCTACGAAGGTGTGGTGGACATTGACAGTCAGCGGGTCAAGCCTGAGAGAGAGCGACAGATTAACCACGTTCTCCGGCACATAGATTATCTGTTTATCGTATGTTGAGTCGGTCGCATTGTCGCGATTTCTCTTCCGGGCATCGGTGAGCGAGTAGTTGACGCCCACGTCCAGAAGCCGTTCGAATATGTGCGCATGGTACGCTGCTTCCAGTCCCTCCGCAACCACCTTGCCGATGTTGACGGGCAGGTAGGTCGCCGGGTCAAAGACGATGCGGTCATCGGTCGTTTGTTGAAACCAGGTGATCTCAAAATTTTGCTCTCCCAGTACCTTCACGTCGGAGAGCAAGCCGATATCAAAAGCGGTCGAGCGCTCGGGTTTGAGGTTGGGATCGCTGAACCCCCGGTAGAATAAATCGTTGAAAGAGGGAGGACGGAAATTCTGGCCGAGGCTGGAACGAAGCCGGATATCTCCATCGCTGAGCAGTCGGATATTCACTCCGAGTTTTGGAGTGACCGCTGCATCCACGTCGGAGATGTTGTCATAGCGAATTGTCCCGTAGACAGAGATACGATCGAACAGGCGGCGGTCAAAATCGAATCGCGATTCGCTGGAAACGTAGAGCGCTTTTTCGACCCGCGTGATCTTCGAATCAAAATCGGGACTTTCAAGCGTCCCCTGAACAAGTTCTCCCCCGACATTGAGCTTCTCATGATCGTCGAGAGTGAGCCGGACCTGAGGATTCAGACTGCCGAGAATATTCTTGTAGAACGTCAACGGTTCATTATCATTTTCAAGACCGTATTGAAAATTCATCCGGACGGTCACTTCCGCCGCCCGGACATGATCGTCAGTGTACGTTGTCGACATATTGAGATTATCGTCACTTTCCCTTGCAAAGCTCGGCATGGAGGGGTCAAAAGGACCGGGAATTCCCCGGTCGGCGACCACATTCTGGAGAGAGAACTCGACGGCGGATTGATTGTCGGGGGCTGAATTCCCGTGCACGTACAACTGCCGGCGGACGAAATCATCGTCTCCTCGCACGGCCGTCGTCTCCTTCGCCGAGGGAAGCTGGAAATGAAACGAGTAATCGTCCCGCCCCCGTTCGGTTCCAAAACCGGCGACGAGAGCCAGCCCGCCGATACCGCCCTGAGTCTCCAGGAGGTACTTCTCATAACCGAGCGACCCCGAGGACGCTTCCGCCTTGGCGTGGAAATCCGAATCCGGCTGCCGCGTCAGGATGTTGATGACACCCCCGAGGGCATCCGCGCCGTACAGAGCCGAGCTTCCGCCGTGGACGATCTCTATCCGCTCGACGTCATTCAGCGGGAGGAGGCTCAGGTCGGCAAGCTCATTTTGAAAGCTGTTGAGGCGATTTCCGTTCACGAGGAGCAGAACTTGTTCGGACCCGCTGCCGCGCATCGATATCGTTTTCAGCGCCGCCATACCACCCTGGTCTTTGATGAAAACGCTGCTGAGGTCTTCCAGGACATCCGCGACGGTGGTGCCGTTGGAATTATCAAGATCCCGGACTTCTATCACCTCCATGGGCGAGGGGGAATCCTCCATCGCGATGCGACTGCGTGTGGCAGTGACGACGACACCGCCCAATTGATACATCTTCAGAGAATCGCTGACGTTCGCCTGCCCGTACCCATTCGAAATGAAACTGACCAATGCCAAACATAGAAGCACATGCCTCATTCGCGACTCCTTTTGATTGCATCCATAGAGATTTCACAAATAGAAAACCCGGCCTTCTTGGGAGAAAGTCGGGTTCAGAGCGCAAAAAGCCATGGAGAGTACCCGCACCTTCCCGCGAAGGCTTTTCGAGGTCTCGGTGTCGGCCGGTCTCCTGGCTTTCCCGAACTCCGCAGGTCTTCCCATTTCATCCCGCTCCGGAGAACCGGAGCGATAGGAAACAGTGACGTTGTGCCGAGTTACATACCGCCACAGAAATTTAATCGGCGGCACGGGATTACAGTTGCGGGGCAGCTTCCGTCTTGAACGGAATTCCCTTCGATCCCGGTAGCATGACGGGATCGTTCCAACATCGAGTATGTCAGAGAACAGAACTCATGATAATATACTTCAAGAAAAATCCAAAATCAAGATCACTCGGGTTCTTTGATGCTCATGCTTGCAGAATCAAATTTATCGCAATCCTGTGAGGCCGATCAGCAGAACATGCAGAAACAAAATTGCCCCGAGCACGATCATTGCCCAGAACTGGAGGCCATAGAGCCGGCTGAGAGAGGCAAGAGCATTCATCAGGTGCGATACATCCTGACCCGTTGTCAGGACGATTTTCTTGAATGAGGACGCGGATCGATTGGTCCATATTCCGACGAAAAGAAACAATGCGAAGGGAGGCAGGAACAGGAGCGGCGCAATCGGTTGCGGCAAGAAAAAGATGAGATACGTGAGAACATAAATTGCCGCAATAACGATATTCGTTATCCCCACCGTTCTCATCCGCCCCTCCAACACCCGGATGATTACATTTTGTTCCTCGGTAAACTCGTAGGCTTGTTGTTGCATATGTTATTCCTCAATCCGATACATAGTTTGTGACACTGGAGTCCCGGTGCGTGGACGATTTTCGAAGAAAAGCAGTAATGATCCTCGGGCCGCCGCACACACCGGGCGCCAGCGAGGCTTCCATCAATGCGGGGAAATTCCACGACGTGGACCGATGGTCGAATGGCAGGCCCTCCGGGCAATATATCCGGCGAAGTGCATGCCCCACCGCGTCCCTGTCACGGAACTGGACGCCTCCTTTGTGTAGAATAATTTACTTCAGGGTACGCTAGTGCCGTTCCAACAAAATGATTGTACTCAAGACAATAGCAAAAGCTTGTTGGAACGCGCACTGTGCCCCGTTCATGTATATTTATTTAGTTGTAGGGGCACTAGAAAGGCAAATCGTCTTTCTCCGCCGCCGGCGATTCCTCTGCCATCGGCGATCCTGGTTCCACGTCGGCAGGGGCGGCCTCACTCTTTGAGTCAAGCATGATCAGGTCGTTCGCGATGACCTCAGTCGTGTAGCGCTTGACACCGGTGTTCTTATCGTCCCATGAACGTGTTTGCAGTTTTCCCTCAATGTACACCTTGCTTCCCTTCTTGAGATATTGACCGCAGATTTCAGCAAGCTTCCGCCAGGCAACGATGTTGTGCCATTCGGTTCGCTCCTGGGTATTGCCGGCATCGTCCTTCCACCGCTCGTTTGTTGCGACGGAAAACTTTGCTACTGCGATGCCTCCCGCGGTGTAACTCAATTCGGGATCGCGGCCGAGGTTCCCAATGAGAGTCACTTTATTTAGACTTTTTCCTGCCATAATTGTTCCTTTGGGTTATTGAGATGAACATAGGGTTAGTTATGAATTAATCAATTCCGGGATCAATTCCCCGGAATTTTTTCCGGGAGGTTTCGAAAAATAATCTCTTTTGAAGTCAGAATATACAATTGCTTCCCGAGAACGGCAAAATCTTTGACTTCACATCCGCTCACAAGCCCTTCACGCACCAGGTCATAACTCCGGGTGACCTCACCCTGATGGTTCAGAACTCTTACCGTGCAGCTATCAAGAGCGTACAGAGCATTTTGGTCCAAAGCAAACGTCTGCAGGTTTGAGAAGAGTCCGTCTCCGATGATGCGCACGAAGTTTCCAAAGACATTGAAGACGACCAGGGAATTTCCATCCTGCACGTACACAAGGTCATCGGAACCGACTCGTACCCTCGACGGGGAATGCAGTCTGCCCTTCCCTGCTTCCGACCCGCCGAAAGCACGCTCGAAAACGTTCGTCGCATCGAACTTCATAATCCGGATGTTTTCCCCGTCGACGAGATACAATGCACCGAACCGATCCATGTCGACGCCGTGCGGATAGCCAAACCGCAGGTCGGGGTTTTCGTCATCGCGGAGATACAGCGACGAGATGAAATTGAGATTCCGGTCAAACCGCTGAATGCGGTGATTTCCGTAGTCGGCGACATAGACGTCGAGCCCGTTGGGCGAGCTCAGGTCGGCCGGCTGGTCGAATGTCAGCGTCGTCCACCCGTATCCGCCTATCGAACAAACGACCTTCCCGGCCGTAGTGTACTTCAACAGCTCGTTCGTCCCTGCGTCGAGCACATACACAAATCCCGATGGATCAACGGAGCATCTTGTGGCACTTGTAAATGAGCCGGCGCGGACAGTTTCTCCGCCGGCGCCCTGTGCGATAAGAATGTCACTGTGAAATATCCAGGGAGATATTACAGTCAGGACGAAGAAGAGTATGGATGGTTTTTTCATCATTCAAGACCTCGTTCAGGAACAGCGTGGGCACACGTACTACCGCGGTACACAGCTTCCTCCACTTGTTGCAGCCATGGCAGAGATAAGGGCGTCTTCTGTTTCTCCTTCCTTAAAGAATGGCCGCTGATAATCGCATTAGTTTTCTGGCGCCAATATAGAAAATCTTTCGCGTCTTGTCAAGTCACTTATCGGGAGAATTTGAAATAATTGCCACGTGTCCGTAAAAAAGGCATCTTCTCCGTGGATGCCATGGCCATTCACCTAAAACCCAAATCCTCACAATTCAAGCGCCCTGGCCGAAAATCTGCCGGGTCGATGATTGTGTGGTACTCCGGATTTCGGGGATCGGGCCTGGCCCTACCGAGCGCCCGTCATTTGTTGGCAATCAGCCGACAGGTGTTGGAATCCTGGTTATGGTGCACTCTGGACTGGCTTACTATAGACAATCTTTCCGCCGACCATAGTCAACGCAACATCTGTGTTTAAGACTTCCATCGGAGGAACCTGCATGATATCTTTAGAAAACACTGTGAGGTCGGCCCATTTGCCGGGCTCGATCGTGCCTTTCACATCCTCCTGGAAGGCCCCGTACGCAGCCCACTGTGTAAATGCACGCGCAGCTTCCTCACGACTCATCCTCTGATCGGCATACCAGCCATCCAATGGATAACCGGACCTGTCGCTTCGGGTAAACGCCGCATAGAATCCCCAGAGAGGGTTCACTCCTTCGACGGGAAAATCTGAGCCGGCAATGATGATCGATCCCGTCTGCAATATCGAACGCCATGCGTAAGCGCCCTTGACACGTTCCAGACCCAGTCTTGCTTCGACCCAGTACATATCCGAGGTCGCATGGGTCGGCTGCATGCTCGGCAGAATACCCAGCTTTGCAAAACGAGGGATATCCGATTGCTGCAGCACCTGAGCGTGCTCAATCCGCCAGCGGGGCGACGCCGCGTTCGGCGACATCGTTTTGAGGAATTTCTCATACTCATTGAGCATGATGAAGTTTCCGCGATCCCCTATCGCGTGAGTACAGACCTGAAAGCCATGTTCGAGCGCCTGGCTGCAAATTTTGTCAATATCACTTTCGGCGGTCACTGTAAGACCCCGGTTGCCGGGATCATCGCTGTATGAATCGAGCATTGCCGCGCCGCGAGAGCCGAGCGCGCCGTCGATATAGAGCTTGAATGCCCGGACGGTCAACATTCCATTGCCGTATCCGATTTCGGGGCCATGTTGCAGATAGTAATTCCATGTTTCTCCGGGGTCAATGATCGCGGCATAGACGCGAACGGGACATTGTCCGCCGTCGATGAGTTTCTTGTATGCACGAATCGTCTGGAGGTCGATTCCCATGTCGTGAACTTCGGTGAGGCCAAGCCGTGCGCACTCGCCGAGCGAGGCTCGCAATCGCTGCTCGATTTCATCGTCCGTCAATTCAGGCACGACCTTGTCTACAAGGTCCATTGCATTATCGACAAACACTCCGGTCGGATTTCCTTTTATATCGCGGTAGATCTTTCCGCCGTCCGGATCTTTGCTATCGTGAGTAATGCCTGCGAGTTCCATCGTCTTCTTGTTGACCCACATCGCATGGCCGTCGATGCGGCGGAGAACGACCGGAAGAGACGGTGCCGCCCTATCAAGGAGGTCGTGTTTGGGGAATTCCTTAACCGGCCAGAGATTCTGATCCCATCCCCTGCCGATGAGCCATTGCCCCGGCTGGAGTTCCTGCGCCCGCCGGGCCACCATGTCTGCAACCTGTTCGGGGGAAGTCGCCCCGGTCACATCGAGGTTGTGCAACCTGCTTCCTTCGCTAACAACGTGGCCGTGCCCGTCGATGAATCCGGGCATGACCGTTGCACCCTGAAGGTCGATGACCGTGTCGGCACGATAACGCCGCTTCAGATCCTCGGTGCGGCCGACGCTCACAATCCGGTCTCCGCGGATGGCGACGGCCTGGGCAACGGCATTGTCAGCGTCAAACGTATAGACGGTCCCGTTGACGAGCAGCATTCCTGCTTCCCGCGGCGTGGTTCGCGTAAAGAGATAGAACGTAGCAACGGCGACGATGACGAACAAGATTCCCAGAGTTCTCTGCTTCATTGATTGATCCTATCAGGAAATGAAATCGCGTCGGTATTGACAATCGCAGAGGAATATAGAAATTTTTGTGAAGATTTCAAACGGTGGACTATCCCTGATCATTCCCTAATTCCGGCGGGGCATGGCAATTAATAACCTCTGTGTTCCTTTGGCGTTCAGTTTCTTTATCGGAATCATCTCAAACAGGGCCATACCGACCATTCTCCGACCGGACGCATCATAATTCCAGCGGTCAGGTTGCTTTTCATCCAGGATTTGAATACGTTAAACCCACTTGAAAGGAGAACCTCTCGTGGCAAATTCTGAATTCACCCGGTTCGTCGAAATCACAAAACGGCTTCGCAAGGAATGTCCGTGGGACAAAGAACAAACCCACCAATCGATACGTCACAGTCTCATTGAGGAGGCCTATGAAGTGGTGGAATCGATCGACAAGAACGACCTGAGCGAATTGAGGAAGGAATTGGGGGATGTGCTCCTCCATGTTGTCTTCCATGCGAATATTGCAGAAGAACAGAACGAATTCACGCTGCGGGAAGTAATCGATGGAATTTCGGAAAAGCTCATCTTTCGTCACCCGCACATTTTCGGTGATTCAACTGTCCGGGATGCGGACCACGTTAAGGAGAACTGGGAAAAACTCAAGCTGAAGGAAGGCAGAGAATCGCTGATGGACGGCGTGCCCCGGGAGCTTCCCGCCCTCCTGCGCGCCCACCGGCTCCAGGACAAAGCCTCCCAGGTCGGCTTCGATTGGAAGAAAAAGGAAGATGCCTGGAAGAAAGTCGAAGAAGAAATGCGGGAACTCCATACCGCGATCGAAGCCGGTGCGGCAGAGGAGATTGAAGGGGAATTTGGCGACCTGCTCTTCGCACTGGTCAATTATTCCCGTTTCATCAAAGTGAACCCGGAGAATGCGCTACGACAGACGATCGACAAATTCATCACGCGATTCAAGTATATTGAACATACGCTAAAGGAATCAGGAAAGGATATCCATTCATCCACATTGGAAGAGATGGACGCGCTGTGGAATGAAGCAAAAAGGAAATAACCCATACTGGAAGTGTGTCTGGGAGGGAGTTCCGCCAAAAGGATGGCGGACAGGTCCTACTCCCGAGCACTGATGTTGGTCTCCTCAGAATTGTCCTGTGCGCCTCTCCCATTGATCTCCCCGTGTATCGCCTGCAGTACGCCATTGAGATAATGCACCCACCCCTTTGTCCCCTCCGGAGGAGGGGAATTCGTTATGTCAGAACCAGTAAGTCCCCTCTTGAGAGGGGATTTAGGGGTGTGTGAATCTGCTCCATTTGAAAATGAGTTGACGTGTCCGCCGAAGCGGCTTGTCTGCCGACTTGCCCGCCGAAACGTAGTGAAGGCGGGAGCGGAGCGTAGGCAGAAACGTAGGCAGGAGCGTAGGCGGAGTTCCCTCCCAGCCCGAAACCTCGCCGGCTGGCTGCGGGTTCTTCCCGTTGGTCTCCGGCGACCCGGTGGTGTGGTACTTGTCGTAGGCATCGATGATGTCTTTCACCAATTTATGCCGGACCACATCGTTTCTGTCAAAATAGCAGAAGCGTACCCCGTCGATCTCCTGTAGTATTTCCCTGATTTGAACAAGGCCTGAAATCGTGGTAGCGGGCAAATCAATTTGCGTGATATCCCCGGTAATGATCGCCTTTGAGTTTGCGCCAAGCCGCGTCAGGAACATTTTCATTTGCATGCTTGATGCATTCTGTGCCTCATCGAGAATCACATAAGCATTGTTGAGCGTCCGCCCGCGCATGTAGGCCAGCGGCACGACCTCGATAATTCTGCGTTCGGCATACGTCTTGAGTTTGTCCGGCGGGATCATATCATCGAGCGCATCGTTAAGCGGCCGAAGATACGGATCAACTTTCTCCTGCAGATCCCCCGGAAGATATCCCAGACTTTCTCCCGCTTCCACGGCAGGTCGAGCGAGAATGATCTTTGTGATTTCGCGGTTCTTCAGTGCCGCGACGGCCATGGCAACAGCCAGATATGTTTTTCCCGTCCCTGCCGGCCCGATCGCGAAGACGATGTCGTTCTTTTTCATCTGGCGAACGTATTCCCGCTGTCCGGAGGTCTTCGCCCGTATGATGCCGTTGCGGGTGAAAAGGACGACCGTCTCCAGCTCATCATCCGCGACCTGTGACGCAACGGACTTGGGGAGCGCGGGCTCACCGTTCACTTTCACGAGATCGATGACCGTTTCAATGTCGTTGACGGACAAGTTACCGTTCTTGTGGAGAATATAGATAAGCTCTTTGAAGATTTTTTCGATTTGGTCAAGCTCTTTCTGGTCGCCGCGGCAGGTTATAGCGGTACCGCGGATGGTAATGGTGGCGTCGAATTGATCCTCCAGGATGTGCAGGTTTGCATCGTTCAATCCGAGCAAGCGCAGCATGTCAACACCTTCAGCCGCTATTTTCTTTTCAGCCAATGAAGTCGTTCTCTCCTTTCTTTTCATTCCTCTGGATTCACCGGAAAACACAAGCCCTCCGCGCGGAATGCGCAGGAGGGCTTGAGACAGATCTTTGTTTCTCGACGAAACAACGAGTACTCTGCGAGCAATGCTCTCAGCGGGAAGCCGTTAGTTGCCGGCGCCACCGGCGGCCGGAGCAGAAGCCTTCTTTCTATAGTAGGAGTGTGCAGCAGATTTTTCCTGCTTTGTGAGCTCGTTCCCTTCGGGAATTCGCAGCACCCACTTTGGCTTGATGAGGTCGGGGTCCCTTATCTTGTCGCGATTACCCTGCCAGATCTTGGGCCAGAGCCAGGCGTTGTCATAAATATCCTTCTTCTTCGCAATGTTCCAGAGGCAATCGTGGTTCCTCGCCCATGTTCCGACCGTGTAGGTCTTCTCTTTGCTCATCGTCAGACTCTTGATCAGTCCGGCGACTTTGTCCTGGAGGGCGCGGATGCGGTTGCCGATCTCGGGCACCAACGCCATCTTGTTCTGGGCCATTTCCTTCAGGCGTCCGTCAATCCTCATGACTTCATCTCTGTTTTTCAAGAGTTCGTCATCGGACAATCCTTGCAGCTCGGCAACTCTCTTCTCCATCGTCGACAGTTCATTGATGAAAGCGTTGAGTTGTTCGGGTGTGATACCGCCGAGAAGCGAATAGAGATCCTGCTGACATGATTTCAAGTCAGCGTCCAGCTTATCGGATTGCGCCTTCATGTCTTTGATGTCTGCATCGAGCTTGGCCAGCTGGCTCTGAAGGTCGGTGCGTTTAGCTGTATACGTCTTCATTTCATCCTGCCACTGTTCTTTGCTCATTTGCTGGGCATAGAGCGCGACGGTGTTTGCAAGCAACAGGATTGAGACGAGGAATATCAGTGAAAATAGCTTTTGAGTTTTCATCGTGTTTTCTCCTTCGTCACTTGCCAAGTGATTTCTTTACAGCATCCTGGTCGGACCGGCACTGCGCGAGTTTCGAGTTCTTTTCGTTGTTCTGCTTCTCGAGATTCGCTTTCTCGGCCGTCTTATCCTTGATCTGGGCCTTGAGGCCCACGACATCCTTCTTCAACTGGTCAAGTTGCTGTAATTCTTGGTCTGTGGGTGAACTAGAGCAACCACCGAAGACCACGATGCTTGCTACAACTGATACAATGAGCAGGAATTTTACTGATTTCATCTGGTATGCTCTCCTTCGTAATGATGTATTTTCGAGGATCGATCTACTTAAACGTTGAGCTTAAAATACGCAATTTAAGGTTTTTTGTCAAGTGAAATCGAAAAAAGCGTTAAATATAAATCCGAATCCTACATAATTCCCCGCTCGGCAAAACTGGTGTAGGCGTCCCCGGCGATGATGATGTGGTCATGGACGTGGATACCCACAATTTTGCCCGATTCGACCAATTGCCGCGTGATTTGAAGGTCTTCTGCACTCGGCTCAGCGTTGCCGCTTGGATGATTATGTAACAAAATAATGGCTGCTGCTGGTTCCAGGATGGCCTGCCGGAAAACCTCGCGGGGGTGAACAAGTGATGAATCGAGAATGCCCGAGGATATTTCCACATCCCTCAGAATGTGATTCGCACTGTCCAGCAGAATGATTTTGAACTGCTCATGCTTCAAGTCCCGCAGGAAGGGCTTGAACCGCTCGACAACATCCTGCGGGGAAGTTATCGACTGCCCCTTCCCGCGATGATGCGCGGCCGTTCTTCTTCCCAACTCAAAAGCAGCGACAATGGCAACGGCCTTTGCTTCGCCTACGCCGCGATACTGCATGAGCTCGCGAACTGGCCGCGAAGACAGGTTCGCAAGCGTCTGAAAATCTGCTATGAGTTTCTTTGCAAGGTCGACCGCCGTAATTTTCCCCGATCCTGCGCGGAGAAGGATCGCAAGCAGTTCGGCATCGGAGAGCGCCCCGGCACCGCGACGCTGAAGTTTCTCCCGTGGCCGCTCGTCTTCTGGCCAATCCGGAATTTTGGAATGGTACAGCGACGGCTCGCTGATTTTCTTTGAAGATTCTGACATGTCTGCCTCCCGCTGATTGTTACTTGACTGAAATTTCTCCTATTTTTTTGATCTCATTCCTGTGATATCTCAACACATTCATTACTGCATTCACCCGCCGATTGTCGAATGAGACCGTTGTGTGGAGTCCATGAAATCCATCAACTGTGCCCAGTGAACGTGCAATATCCTCGCGCTTCCTTGCTCCATCCTGGATAACGCTGAGGAGCAGATTCATCGCATCAAAACCGAAGAGAGCGTATTTCGAGGGAGGTTCGCCCACCCGGTTCGTGAAAGAACTCTTGAAGACGCTATACGCTGAATCATCCCCATCGACAAACGACTCCGAACAGAAGACAACGCCGTCCACATACCGCTTCTGCGATTCCAGCTGGGTAAGGTCATACCATGCTGCGCTTCCAAGCATCTGCGTTTTGATATTGAAGTATGCCATCTGCGATGCAACAATCCCGATCTGCTCGGCATCGGCCAGCGGGATGAAGATCCCGTCGATGGCTGTGATGGGATTTTCGATATCATCGCTTTGAACCAGCGGAACACTCAACCTGAGATGAAGAGAATCGGCGATGCGACGGCCGCGGGTCCCCAGCAGTTTTATGACGCCGATTTCTCCATCCACTGCGAGCAGAGAATCCACGAGTTTCGGGTCGGCCCCGGCGTGCAGGATGCTTTCGACCTTGGACTTTTGCATTTTTCCCGCGAACGAAATTTTAGCGTCCCCCGCCGCGGCAGCCCTTCGTAATTCCATGAATTGATCCCGGAGGGTAGTTGAGTCGGGCGGGTACAATTCGACCGCAACGACATCGGCGCCGAGGCGGCGGGCTTCGTTGACAAACTGGTCGACCAGTTCATTGACCATGGGATCGTTTGGAGCCAGGACGGCCAACCTCTTCAATCCCATCTCCCGAATCGCATAACGCGCAATTGCCTTTCCGTGCATCGAGAGATCCGGATTTAACTGGAACATGTACGGTCCGCTTTTCGTGATGCCCGTTTCATTCGCCGTCGGGGAAAGCAGGGGGATGTGTTCCGCATTTGCAACGGGTGCACATGCGAGCGCAACATCGCTGAACATCGGACCGATAACGGCAAGAACATCCTTGTCTCTCAAGAATTCCCTCACAACCCGCTTTGACAGCGTGGTGTCGTGTTCGGTGTCTCGAATATCGAGAGCGACTTTCACAAGAGACCCCGCCTGCTCGTTGAACAGGTTGGAAGCAAACGTCATCCCCTCCAGAATCTCTTTGGAGAACGTTTTCAGCCCGGTCAGCTGGGCAGCCCGCGTCGTCGGAAGCATTACACCGACCTTGACCTTTATGCTGTCAAGGTGGGTAAGCCTGTACTGCACCTGCTGCAGGCGGAAAATGTACTCCCCCGAAGACCTCAGCTTCAGTTGCCCGCCGATTGTCTCCTGCGCTCTTCCAAAGTCCCGGGCATCGAAGAACTTTTCGGCCAATTTCAAGGAGAGAAGATCCCGTGCATCTTGGTGCCGGAGAGTCGGAATGATGCTTTGAAGGTCCGGGATCGAAAGGTGCTTTGTTACGCCGGAATCAAGGAGAGAAAATGAACCCTCGACAATCACTGGAGTGCGGGCCGACTGGATGACCTGAAGCAATTCAGATGCCGCGTCGCGGTATTTTTTCATCATAAAATACGACAGTCCGAGGGTATAGTGAGCCTCGTCGGAATACCCAGACTCCGGAAAGCCGTTGAGGAGACCGGTGAGCTCGCCGACGGACTGGGAATATTCCCCTTGCTGGAAATGAGCCCTTGCCCCCATCAGGAATGCAGCAGTCGTCCGCTGATGAACGGGTTGCAATTCGACCAACTCATCGAAGATCAAAGCAGCATCGGAATAATTTCCCGACTTAAAAAGCTGGAGCGCCCGGGAGAACTTTTGTTCGGCGGCCGAGCTGTAGGCAAACTGCTCCTGCGCGGAAGCGCCCCCGATGAATAACATCAGAAGCGCAAGAAGAAATATGCACGTTCTATGGTTCATGAATTGTTTTCCACAACCAATCGAGATTTATCGACGGGACGCTAAAAGTCTCTCCTCAGCGAGCGAAGTCCCACAGCGGACGAAACAAATGTCACCAGCAGGGAGCCAAGGCTAACGATCATCATTCCGCTGTACATTATGCGGGCCGAGAAATACGTTCCGCCAATCATCGCTTCGAAATAACTCAAGAGCGGCAAGAATATCACTCCGATAAGAAATATCAAATAGACGATGCTGATAAGGAACGTCAGTGTTGCCCCCTGCGATGACCCGATACGGATTGGATTTGTCTCCGTGAAATCGGAAAAGAACGTTCCCGCCCCGAGGTTCAGGCTTACAAGAGCGAGCGTGGTAAAGAACGCGCTCTCGATAGCAAGGTCGAGAAGAAGCCCGTAGCTCCGGAGGGGATGATAAGAGACAATTCCCAAAAAGAGACTCACCACAAAAATCGGAAGTACCGCGATGACAAATTTGGTGAAGTATATCTTTTCCCTCGATACCGGAGCACTCAAGATAGACCAAAAACTTTTCCCCTCGATGCTCATCATCGGATACACAAACCGGAGAGCAATGGACGAAATCAAGAACGCATTGAATATATAGAGAACAAGATACGATACTGTCTGCAAGAAAGGCAATTTCGCCCCTATGCGAATTTGCGACACGCTCGCGAGAAATACGAAGACGAGCAACGAAATAATGACGAGATGGATCCACTGGCTGGGCTCTCGGAAGAATTGCCAGAATTCCTTTTTCAGCAGAACGCTCCTCTGCTGCTCAAGGACCGGGCGTCTCGCGAACGACAGGAATCCGGTGCCCGAACCGCTGGCTTCGCTGCGTGCACGTAATTCCAGCGACGTCAGCCAGCTTGCATAGTAGAGTTTCTTCGCAATAATGACCATCGCTACGAGCGTCAGGAAGACCGCATCGAGCAAAAGAAACGTATACCCGAATACGTGAGCGCTGTTCCCCTGAATTCTCCAGTACAGCGCGTCTGCCACCCACTGGTTCGGCAGGTACTTCACGAGAGACGGTTCGAGAAAACCATAGTACTGATCCACATTGGGATAGTACCTCATGACGTTGTTGACCAGGTCCAGCGGGCTCGACACCCGGAAATAGGAATACACGAGCCCGATATACCCGATACCGACGACCGCGAGCACCGTTTTGATGCCGATCTTCGAGGCAAGGTTCATCAAAAGCATAAGTGCAATGACCCCGATGGAGGCGGATAACACCATAAATGGGATGAAGAGAAAAACCATCGTCTCAAGATAAAATCCCCAGGAGAGGTGGAAGTATGACCCGTATCCCAACAGTACCGCCGTTGCTATGAGGAAGAGCGTTGTCGAGCTGTAGAAAAAATTGTCCAGAAATTTGATCACAAAAAGACCCACATGGGACACCGGCTTTGTCAGGAGATACGCGGTCTCTTTCGATCGATACAGGGTCGCATAGGAAACGATAATGTTCCCGACGTTGACCGAGAAGAAGAACACATACAGCAGCATCGAGATAAACCGGTGCAGAAGAAAAACACCGAGATGAGCCGTATCGAGAAGATAATAGGTGGTCGACCGGGAAAAATAATACGCCCCTACGCTGAAGCTTCCAAAAACAATTGCCGATGCGATATTCTTAACGATAGTCCTCGTGGTAAGCTCGGAGTTCAGTTTGAGGAAGCTCTTGATTTTGAAGTACAGAAGGTGCAGGGACGGCGGAAACGTCATTTCGTCAACTCCAGGAATACCGATTCGAACTTCCCGTCGTACCGATGCTTGAACACTTGGAGCGCCTCGATGGTATCCTCGAAGATCAGCCGGCCGTCTTTGATGATTCCGATCCTCCCGCAAAGCTCCTCCGCCACCTGGAGACTGTGCGTTGACATGAAAATGGCAATACCTTCCTTCGCTTTCCGCTTGAACACCTGTTTCATGATGTGTGCGCTGCGAGGGTCGAGTCCCACCATGGGCTCATCGATGACCAACACTTTTGGATCGTGCAGCAAGGCGGCGGTGATAATGATGCGCTGTCTCATCCCCTGCGAGTAATCCTCGGCGCGGCGGTCCAGCCACGAGCCGATTTCAAATTCGTCGACCAACTCTTTGATTCGACCGGCAACCGAGGAATGACTCATTCTATATAAGCCGGCGGTCAGGTACAGGAATTCCCTCCCGGTAAGCTTCTCATAAAGAAACGGCTGGTCGGGGATATAGCCCGCCGCTCTCTTGGCTTCCATCGGCTGCTCTTGGATATCAAAACCGTTGATAAGAATTCGGCCCTGGGTGGGGGCGTACAAACCAGCCATCATCTTGATCGTTGTGGTCTTGCCGGCGCCGTTCGGTCCAAGAAATCCGTAGAATTCACCGGGTCTCACTTCGATGTTGAGATTGTCGACCGCCGTGAAGGGCCCGAATTTCTTTGTCAACTGAATAATCTGAATCATCCAGCTATGTCATTCATTGTTAATCTGTATAATGTTTGAAATTTTGTTGAAAGAAGCAAGAAGTGTATCATTTTCATTATCCCGTGCTGTGCCTAACCCCACCTTCCGGAGGGGATCAAGTGTGGACGAAACGACTTCAAACTGAGACACTACCCATTTTGACAACACGATTTTTTTTGCTATTTTAGACATCATTTTATGCAACTTGTTCTTTAAATTTCATAAAGGCATCGCCATGATTGATCCACAACCGTGGTTTTCTCCAAGAGTCTCCGCTGCTCTCCTGACAGCGGGATTCCTTTTGAATGCGATTTCCCCGGGAACTTCCATTTCGGGGGCACCAGGACCTGACCATCAGCAACGGCCACCAAATTCAACGCTCGGAAAATCTATCTACGAGGCAAAATGCTCACAGTGCCACGGCCTGAGCGGCAAAGGCGACGGTCCTGCGGCATCGATCCTCAACCCCAGCCCGCGTGATTTCACCTCCGGCAAGTTCAAATTTCGTTCCACTGAGTCCGGCAGTATTCCAACGGACGGCGATCTTGCAACGTCGATCAGGAATGGACTGCATGGAACATCGATGAGCGATTGGGAACCATTCCTGCGCGGGGACACGCTTAACGCTGTTGTCGAGTACGTAAAGCTGTTTTCGCCGCGCTTCGCTCACGAACAGCCGAAACCGGTTGCAGTGGGGAAAACGATCCCATCATCTCCCCAGAGCATCGCATCGGGAAAAGCTGTCTATGAAAAACTCCAGTGCGCTATGTGCCATGGCCCGGGTGGAAACGGGACCGGGGCCGTTGCGGTCGAACTCAGGGATGACATCGGCAATGAGACAATGGCCACAAACCTGACCGAGCCCTGGACATTCCGGGGCGGAGCAACGTCGCGCGAGATTTACCTTCGCTTCAGGACAGGAATTGACGGAACGCCAATGCCGTCATTCGTCGGGTCCGCGACCGACAAGGAAATGTGGAATCTTGCAAACTACGTTGTTTCCCTCGCCCGCAAACCCGTCTGGAACATGAACGACACCGACGTTGCCAGGTTTTATAAAACCCTTGATGGGGAATCAAAACAGAATCCTGCTGCCCGCGGAAAATATCTGGTTCAAACCCTCGGCTGCGGCGATTGTCACACGCCAGTCCGGTCCGACGGCAGCAGTATCGACGTACTCTACCTGGCCGGAGGTCAACGATGGCACCTCGGTCCTTACGGATATTTCGTAGCTCCGAACCTCACTTCGGATAAGGAAACGGGTCTGGGCAACTGGACGGACGAACAAATTGAGACGGCCATGACAAAGGGATTGAGGAACGATGGAAGCCGTATGCTTCCTTTTCCAATGCCCTGGCCGGACTATGCGCAGCTGAAGCAAGACGACCTCAAAGCAATCGTCAGCTATCTAAGAACAGTTCCTGCAGTCTCCAATAAAATTCCCGCTCCTCAACCGCTCAATATCATATCCTATCTCTGGGCAAAGTTCAAGATGCTTATACTCAAGGAGCCGCTCGTAGGCGGGATTGAATCGGGGAATGCCGGATCGGCCGACATAACGAAAAAGGAGGTACTGCAATGAAGAAATTCTTGAAGTGGACCGGAATTATTTTGGGCTGTCTAGTTATCATTGGATTTCTGGGATTCCTGTATTTCATCCCTCCATTCACCCTGGCGCCTCCCGAAGCATTCAGCCAGCCCGTCGGGAATGCGCCTCCTCCACTGGACCGGATTCAGGAACCTGCCCAGCGAGCAATCGCGGAACGGGGAAAATACATTGTGACCTACAGCGGTTGCAGCGAGTGCCATACGTCTCAGGGCGATAAAGGACCACGATGGGAAGAATATCTGGCAGGCGGCAACAAGTTGAGCTCGAAACACGGTGGAACGGTTGTTTCGCGAAACCTGACTCCCGATCCCCAAACCGGGCTGGCCCGGCGCACATTTTCAGATGTTCAGCGAATACTGCAAAGCGGCGTGCTCAGCGACGGTCGCCAGGCCGACCATCGCGCGATGCCCTGGTCATCCTTCTCAAACTGGACGGAAGAAGACCGGTACGCGGTGATTGTTTATCTCCGAAATCTCAAGCCCGTGAAACATGGAATCCCGGAACCATCCCCGGAGGCGATTCAGGGTGATCCGGGAGAGGATGAGTTCCTGGTGGTCGGGGACTTTGCCCAACACTGAAATGGCCTAACCTTCCGAAGGTTGCGAACCTTCGGAAGGTTGACGTGAAAAGATTACGGCCTCACTCCGTTTTCTTGAGGCTTGAGTCCGTCTTCGAATCAGATTTCGATTCCGACTTGGATTCAGATTTGGATTCCTGTTTCGGCTCGGTTTTCTTTTCCTTCTTTGGCTCTGACCGATCGGTTCCGGTAGTCCCAGACCTCTTGTAATCGGTTTGATAGAATCCGCTTCCCTTGAACATGACTCCGGCTCCCCCGCCGATGTCGCGCACAAGCGTCTCCTTATGACACGAAGGACATCGTTTCAGCGGAGCGTCCGTTATTCTTTGAAGCTCTTCAAACTCGTGCAAACACGACTTGCAGCGATAGGCGTACGTTGGCATCAGAATCCATATTCCCTTGTAATATTCACAGCAATTTCTCTTAAATATAATCAGCCATCATTTGATTTACAAACTCCTCCGTTGGTGTCACGGTCCGGACCGTGACACCAACCCCCTGTGCGGACATGCCCCAGGCAGACCATGACAGGGGCTGGAGTTCGGAGAGTACGAACGGTTTTGTTTTCTATCGGAAATTTTCGTAAAATCAGTCGGTCTATCACGCGTTTCTGCCACGCGTCAGCCCCCGAAGTTCTTCCGCCTGCGTTGATTACCGGCAGTCGGGTCGGGTGGCAGAGGAGTCGTTCCGTTCTTTGATGGAAATCAACAATTGATTTTGGAACCAAGAGTCTCCGGCCAAACTTCGGAGTAAGAAGTCCTAATCTCCGCGCTGGCCTGCGGCTTCACTGCACGAAACAGCCGTTACGTGAAGTGCAGAGGCCACCGACCGCCCGGCAAGCAACCGGCAAGTCCCTAACGTCAAATGATAAGAAAGTGAGGTTCGTTGTTTCATGAATGTAAGCCAGCTTGCACGCTCGATCGCTGAGTCGCCGACGCTGAAGCTGAACGAGGAAGCTCGTCTGCTGAAAGAAAAAGGCGAAGCAGTGATTCATCTGGGAGCCGGTGAGCCAAAAAACAAGGCTCCGATTAATGCAATCTTGAGCTCGGCCGCCAAACTCACAACCGGCGACGTGAAGTACACGCCGACCGACGGGATCCCTTCGCTCAAGAAGGCGATCATACGATACACGGAGGAGAACTACGACAAAGTGGCGGCCCCCGAGAACATTATCGTCTCCGCAGGCGCAAAGCAGTCCGTATACAACCTCCTCTACACGATCCTCAATCCCCAGGAAGAAGTGATCATCCTTGCCCCTTACTGGGTGAGCTATCCGGAGATGGTCAGGATGTGCTACGGTGTTCCGGTCATCGTCACGCCGGAAGACGGGTCGTTCCACCCCCGCTTGCAGGATATCGAACAGCGCGTGAGCTCGTACACGAAGGCGATCATCATCAACAGCCCCAACAATCCTTCCGGGATCATGTACCGGGAGGAGTTTCTTGCAGAGATCGTCGACTTCTGTGAGCGCAAAGGCATCTATTGCATCATGGATGACATTTACCACAAGTTGCTCTTCGACGGTAAGAAGCAGGCATGTGCCTACAAATACACGAAGAAGGATCTTGAGAATTCGCGCGTCATCGTGGTGAATGGAATATCGAAACTCTACGGCATGACCGGCTTCCGCATCGGCTGGACGGTTGCCCCGAAGGAATTGGTCCAGATCATGATAAACGTTCAGGGACAAATCACGACGACCACATCGGTCATTCTCCAGGCCGCGGCCGAGGGCGCGCTCATGGGACTCCAAAGCATCGTGGATGGCCTGCGGCTCACTATGGAGAACAACCGAAACGTCATGATTCAGGAGCTGCAATCATTCACCGGCGTGAAGGTCACGAAACCCGACGGAACGTTCTATTGCCTGCCCGACTTCAGGGCGTACAATAAGAATTCGCTCGAGCTTTCAAACTTCTTGCTGAAGAAAGCGCTTGTTGTGACGGTTCCCGGAAAGGAGTTCGGCATGGAAGGCCACCTCCGGTTGAGCTACTGCGGTTCAATTAAAGAAATCAAGCAGGGAATCGAACGGATCAAGTGGGCTCTCGACCCCGAATCACCGAATGAAATATACATTGGCGAACGGAAATTATTAAGGGATTGGGCATGAACAATTTACTGAACATCAAAACACCGGCACAGGACCAGGCCAAAGCCCGTAAGAGCGATTACGGACTCGCGAATCACGGCCTTTCGAACCTGAGCACTGTCTACTGGAATCTGCCGACCGAATCGCTCTACGAAGAAATTGCCTTCAGGGGAGAAGCCCGCATCTCTCACCTTGGGCCGATCATTGCGAACACGGGAAAACACACCGGCCGCTCGGCAAGCGATAAGTTTATCGTGAAGGAAGGAACCACCCAGGATAAGGTATGGTGGGGAGAATACAATTGTCCGTTCAGCCAGGATAAGTTCAACGAGCTCTTCAGCCGGTTATCCGGTTTCCTGCAAGGCAGAGATCTCTTCGTTCAAGACTGCTTTGCGGGTGCGGACCCCACGTACCAATTGCCCATCCGCATCGTCACGGAGAAGGCATGGCACAGCTTGTTTGCGAGGAACATGTTCCTGCTTCCGAAGACGGCAGAAGAATACCGGCGCCACGTGCCGGACTTCACGATCATCGCCGTACCATCCTTCCAGGGGCTTCCGCAGATTGACGGAACCGCGAGCGAAACATTCATCGTGCTGAATTTCGAGCAGAAGCTGGGAATCATCGGGAATACCGCTTATGCCGGCGAAATCAAGAAATCGGTTTTCACGATCATGAATTTCCTTCTCCCGCTGGACGGTGTGATGACGATGCACTGCTCTGCGAATATGGGAAAAGGCGGAGATACGGCGCTGTTCTTCGGCCTCTCGGGCACGGGCAAGACGACACTCTCGGCAGACCCCAACCGCGGACTCATCGGCGACGACGAGCACGGATGGAGCGACGACGGCACGTTCAATTTCGAAGGTGGATGTTACGCGAAGGTCATTGCACTCTCGCCGACCGCAGAGCCGGAAATCTACGCGTGCACACAAAGATTCGGGACAATACTCGAGAATGTCGCCTTCGACCCCGTTACCCGCCTGATCGACCTGGACGATGCGACACGCACCGAAAACACCCGCGCTTCATATCCTCTCGAGTATATCAACAACGCGGTGCCGGAGAAAGTCGGCGGTCATCCCAAAAACCTCATTCTTCTGACGTGCGACGGCTCGGGCGTCCTGCCGCCGATCGCGAAGCTTACTCCCCATCAGGCGCTGTACCAGTTCATCTCGGGGTACACGACAAAGGTTGCCGGGACGGAAATGGGGCTCGGGAAAGAGCCGGAACTGACGTTCAGCACTTGCTTTGGCGCGCCGTTCATGGTTCACCACCCGTATTTCTACGCGGACATACTGAAACGGAAAATCGAGAAGTACAAAGCCAATTGCTGGCTGGTGAACACGGGATGGGTCGGCGGCCCGTACGGAATCGGGAAACGCATCAGCATTAAACACACGCGGGCGCTACTCAACGCCGCATTAAGCGGAAAGCTGTTGAACGTGAAGTACGCAACAGACCCGGTCTTCGGATTCCAGGTACCGATGACGTGTGAGGACGTTCCGGCGAGCGTTATGGATCCTTCTTCTTCTTGGAACGATAAGAATGTTTACATGCAGAAGTACCGGCAGCTTGCTTCCCGTTTCGTCGAGAACTTCAAGAAATTTGAGGCAGGCTGTTCGCCGGAAGTGATCAAGGCCGGGCCGAAGTTATAACGCTGGGAGGGAACTGCGTTCCCGACCTCCGCGTCTTCTTGGTCGGGAGTTGGAACTCCCTCACAGTCCACAGAGCTGGGAGGGAACTGCGTTCCCGACCTTCCGACCAAATTGTGTGTTGAGACCTCTCTGGGACGAGTATATTAGGCCGAGGCGTAATGATCGGGATGTGCTCGGGAGCAATGGATCGACAAAGCAACCTCCCCTATATCCCCTCCTTACTAAGGAGGGGACAAAGGGGTGGGTGCATTATCTCAATGGCGTACTGGAGGCGATATATCGGGAGATCAATGGGAAAGGTGCATAGGACAATTCTGAGGTGACCAACATCAGGGCTCGGGAGTAGGACCTGTCCGCCGTCTTTTTGGCGGAACTTCCTCCCAGTCCCAAGCTGGGAGGGAGCTGTGCTCCCGACCTTCTCGTTTTCCATCGGTCGGGAGTGGGAACTCCCTCCCTGAACTAGACCAAACACTCCACCTGAGTAATCGAGTGGTCGCCTAATATATAATTCCGTGCGCTTGAATACAACCAGTGTTCGGGCTTTTCAACATATCCTTTCCTGACCGGGTTGTTGTGAATATGCGAAAGTTTCTCTCGAAACATCGTTTCCGAATTCGAGAGAATGGGATGATTTCCTTCTACCCAGACTCTGAAGTTACTTCCTCTGCCGTCCTGCCCGGCTGCATCGCGAAACAATCCGAGTTGCAGCGCTCTGTTTTCGGTTTGAAGCTTTTCAATGATCTTCTTGGCCGTGAACTGTTTGAGGTCTCGCAATGTATCCGACAGTTGATGTTCAGATGATCCGGCACAAATCAAATGGACGTGATTGGGCATAATGACGTAACCAGCAAGATGCAGATCCTTCTTTTCCTGGCAGTACTTGAGACTCTGAATGATTGTCTGAAAATAGTTGTGAGATGTGAAGACGAATGCGTGCTCGGTCATGATACACGTTAGAAAGTAATATTGATCGTTGGTATCCGGAAGAATCTTCCAATGTGACATTGCCTGCCTCCTTTTGATGGTCGGGAGTTGGAACTCCCTCCCAGTCCGTAGCTGGGAGGGAGCTGCGCTCCCGACCTTCTCGTCTTCCATCGGTCGGGAGTAGGAACTCCCTCCCAGTCCGCCGCTGGGAGGGAGCTGCGCTCCCGACCTTCATGCCTTTCCGCGGTCGGGAGTGGGAACTCCCTCCCAGAGGGTTAATTCGCCTCCGCGAGCTTCTTGAAACCGCTCTTTAACCGTTCCATCCCCTTCTGCAAATCTTTCCAGGCAACTGCAAAGGAAATCCTCGCACGATCCTTATCACCCAGCAGCGCGCCCGGCAAAATGCCGACATGCTCCTCTTCCAGCAAGAATCGGCAAACGTCATCGCCGCTCTTCATCAGCATTCCATTAACTCGTTTTCCTTCGAAAGCCTTGACAGATGGAAAGCAATAAATAGCTCCCCGCGGCTTCACGAAATCGAGACCGGAGATTTTTGAAAACTCCTCATCCACAAAATCCCGGCGCCTTTGCAATTCCGCACGCATCGCATCAACTTCCCCTTGCGGGCCGTTCAGAGCCGCTACGGCAGCGCGCTGTGCGATTGAATTTGCGTTCGACGTGGTCTGCTTTTGCACCTTGGCCGCCAGTCGCACAATTTCCTCTGATGCTCCAAGGTAGCCAATGCGCCAGCCCGTCATCGCGAACACTTTCGAAACCCCGTTCACGGTTATGACCTGGTCTCGAATCTGCTTGATACTTCCCATGCTGAAGTGCCTCGCAGTATCGAAGACGATCTTTTCGTAGATCTCGTCGGAAATGACATAGATGCCGGTCTGCCGCACAACATCCGCCAGTTCCTCGATCTCACCCTGGGAATAGACGGCTCCGGTGGGATTGCAGGGACTGTTGAATATCATTGCCTTCGTTCTTGCATTGATTGCCTTCCGTAACTGCTTCGGGCTCATCTTGAAGCCGTCATCGGCCGACGTCGACACTGTGACCGGCCTCGCCCCTGCAAGTTTGACCATCGGCACGTATCTCACCCAATGCGGCGCGGGAATGATCACTTCATCATCCGGGTTGCACAAGGCAAGAAGACTATTATAGAGACTCTGTTTTGAACCGGTTGAAACGAGAACTTGTGTCCGGTCAAAGTGCAGATTATTGTCGCGCTTGAATTTTTCAATGATGGCGTCGGTGAGCGCGGGAATTCCCTCAACGGGCGTATAGTGCGTGAAATCTTCGTCGATTGCCTGAATCGCCGCGACCTTAACATGCGGCGGGGTCGGGAAATCTGGGTCGCCGACCGTCAGGTTGACAATGTCGATGCCCGCAGACCGCATCTCCTGAGCACGCTTTATCAGCGGGACCGGCAGAGATTCTTCGGCCCGGGGTATTCTCGCCGAGAGAGATTTCATGGTGTCAGCGTTGCTTTCGCATCGATTGCACTTTTTGTGCCAGCGCTTTGCCGACATTCGGCGGAACAAATTCAGACACATCTCCTCCCAGCAGAACGATTTCTCTCACGAGACTTGAATTGAGATAGGTATACTTTTCGTGCGGCATCAGGAATACGGTTGTGATGTGCTCGGCAAGCTTGCGATTCATGAGCGCCATCTGAAATTCATATTCAAAATCAGAGATGGCGCGTAACCCGCGCACAATGGCAGTCGCTTTCTTCTTCCGGGCGTAGTCTACGAGCAACCCTTCAAACCGGTCGACCTTCACATTCTTGTATTTCCCGAGAGTATCCCGTAATAATTTCAGGCGCTCCTGCGTCGTGAACAGCGGCTGTTTCGTCGGGTTGTAAGCGACTGCGACGATCACCGTATCAAAGATCTCTACTGCGCGCTCGACAACATCAATATGCCCGTACGTTATCGGGTCGAATGTGCCGGGATAAATTGCAATTCTCTTCACGTTATGCGTCCTTTGTTCGATGATTGAAGAAACTTACTCTCGTGGCGCCAAACTCCTTTTGTATCGACAATTGGAATGGTTCAGCTTCCGCAAATTTAGTATGCTTGGAATGTTCAATGATAAGAAAACCGCCCCTCTTCAGCATTTCATGCCGGAAGACTGATTCCGGAATTTGGTGCGTAAGCTCGTATGCGTAGGGCGGATCGGCGAATATGAGGTCGAATTGTTCGTCGCAGTGGTCGATGAAATTTAGCGCATCGGCCCGGAACACCTCGCAACGGTCGGAGCCATTGAGTGTATTCACATTTTTCGAAACCATATCGAGGGCAAGGCGATTCGAATCGACAAACAGGACGCGTGTTGCGCCGCGGCTGAGCGCCTCGAAACCGAGACTTCCGCTGCCCGCAAACAGATCGAGAACCCGGGACCCGCGCAACGCAAGCCGATTTTGGAGCATGTTGAAAATCGTGCCCTTGACCCTATCCGTCACCGGGCGCACGCTACGGTCGCTCACCGTCAAGAGCGATCGTCCCTTATATTCTCCGGATATAACCCTCAAGCGGTCAATTCCGCAATGCGCTGCCGACGCAGGCGGCAAAGCGGTGTTCGCGGCCGTTGAATTGTTTGAAGTTTTGGCATGACAATGCCACCATCATATGCCGGAAAGGATTCAGATCCATCATCTTGGCGCCAAATGCAGCGCGAAAAGAATTCATCCATTCTGCCGTCAGGGATGGGCCGTGAAGGAAGATATTCTGCATACTCGCTTCTTCCAGTGATTCCTTGAGAAAACCGATCGCCTCTTCGGCGGGAGCTATTTTTTTGTACGAGTAGTCCGTAAGTCGTCCGTTGCTGAGTATCCCTATGTCCAACCGTCGATTCGAGATACCGACCATTGTCGCAGATGTCGTTTTGACTTCGGGATACGCGAGGAGCAATGCATGGGTCGCGGAAAAGACGTTGGCCTCTACAGTCTGCAAATTCAAATTCTGCTCGGCAAGATACTCATGGAGCTTGAAAAGAAACGACCGCCTCACGGCTGCCACGAGGATATCCAGAAAGTGTTCGCGGGCGTGTGTTCGCAGGATATGGACATCGTTGATGTACTCCTGCGGTTTGTAGTCGGCGATAAAGTGAGAGAGTTCCCACCGGACATGCTCATTTTGCTCCACTTGCGTCAGCAGGTTGTCAATCGGAAATCGAAGGAAAAAGGCATCGCTGTTGTCCATCGCGACCGACACTCTCGAAATTTTCCCGAGCGTTTTCTTCTCGAGCGAAAGGAGGTCATCGAGGAACCAGTACTCCAGCATACTCTCCTTGGAACGCTCTCCGATGTGGCGAAGTTCGACGCGCCGATCATGAAGCTCGACAACGACGGTCTGCGCCGTGTCGTCGGTGAAACTTATTCCCGCCCGCAGTTCCTTTGCCATAGTTCACTTTCCAAGTGTTAGAAATGGTGCGATGCGCTCCAACTTCTTTTTGCCGATCCCCTTCACCCCGAGCAAACCATCTATTGTCCCGAATGGTCCGTGGTCGTGGCGGTACTGGAGTATCTCCCCGGCAGTTGCTTCGCCAATTCCCGGAAGTTTCATGAGGTCGTTTTTCAACGCCAAATTCAGATTGATGCTGTGAGCCGGTACATGCACACCGTGCGATTTTGAGGGATGAGCGAACAGCCCGTTCCGGAACCGGACACTATCAGTCCGGTGAGATGCAGAAACCGTTTCCGCCGCAGCAATGAATCTCGACCGGGCTGCGAAGTCAGAGTCGGAACTTGTATAATCGAAGACGGGTTCCCTGTGGGCAGAGACCTTGAACACCTTGAGAGCGCCGCCGGCGGCGAACGCAAGGACGAGGAACACTATGACCCGGATTTCATTCGGCGTGAATCCGATTGCCTGCTGTATTTTATCCACAACCTTCATCTTTTCGAATAACTCCTGTCGGAATTGGCGGAGTGGTTTTCTTCATTCGGCCGGATGTTCTCTCCTTCCTGCATCTTGCGGAGCATTTCCCTTTCGCCCGACGACAGTCGCGTCGGTATCCACACATTGATGCGCACGAGCTGGTCGCCCCTGTGATACCCGCCCAGATGAGCGACTCCTTTTTCCCTCATGCGAAGAATTTTTCCCGATTGAGTTCCGGATTCAATCTTCAGCTTCGCGCGACCGTTAAGCGTCGGTATTTCGACCTCGGTACCGAGAGCAGCCTCGGGAAAACTTATCAGGAGGTCGAGGATCACATCATCGCCGTTCCGCACAAAGATTTTATGGGGTTCCTCTTCGATTTCCACAATGAGGTCGCCCGGCGTTCCTCCGCGCTGGCCCGTATTTCCCTGTCCGCGGATCGGGATGTAATTTCCCTCCGACACACCGGCCGGGACGTTCACTTTAATCGTGCTTTCACCGTGGACACGTCCCTCGCCGCCGCACGCGGGACACCGATCCTTGATGACATGTCCCTCGCCGTTACAGTTGTCACAGGCCGAGACATTGATGAATTGTCCGAAGACCGAGCGCGACACGTGCCGCAATTCACCGGTGCCACCACAAACAGGACACGTTGTTTTTCCGCTGCCCGCTTTCGCGCCGCTGCCCCGGCAGGTTTCACATTGAACCCATCGCTTGACCTTGAGTTTCTTCTCAACACCGGCTGCGATGTCTTCGAGTGATAACTTCAGACGCACCTTGAGGTCGCTGCCCGGGGTTCCTGTTTGCTGATACCGTTTTCGAGACCGCCCCCGGCCGCCGCCGAAGACTTCGTCGAATACGCTGTTGCCGAAACCTCCGCCGAAAATGTCACTAAAATGGCTGAACACCTCGTTGATGTCCGTATAACCGTGGAAGTCGGCGCCGGGCCGCATGCCCTCGTGGCCGAATTGATCGTAGCGCTGACGCTTGTCCGTGTTACTCAGCACTTCGTAGGCCTCCGTTGCTTCTTTGAACTTCTCCTCAGCATCCTTGTTGTCCGGATTGCGGTCGGGATGATACTTCAACGCAAGCTGACGGTATGCCTTCTTTATTTCTTCTTCCGTCGCTCCGCGGCCAACGCCCAGGATCTCATAGTAATCTCTCTTGGCCATTTCTACGTACCCTGTCCACCGCCGGACGCGGCATCGCCCTGTATCTGGCTATCCGTCTCATCGCCTTTCGTGCCGGCCGCCGAAACCGGCATCACGGTCCTCCCCGGCGGCTGCGACGATGACCTTTGCATGGCGGAGAACTTTGCCGTGCAGCATGAACCCTTTCTCGACTTCCTCAATGATTGTGTGCGGGGGAACGTTGTCCCGGGGCATTTGCATCAGAGCGTCGTGGAAATAGGCATCAAACGGCTTGCCGACAACCTCATAATGCTTCAGTCCCTGGGCTTCCAGGATCTTCATAAGTTTCTGGTAAATCAACTCGACCCCGCGCGAGAGAAGTTCATCCTTGCCGGCGGAGTTCTTGCCTTTGATCATCTTGAGAGAGCGCTCGAAATCATCGACAACGGGCAGCAGGTCTGCCAGAAGATCATCGGTGGCGAACCTGATCCTGTCGGCGTATTCGCTTTCAACCCGTTTCTTGTAATTCTCAAACTCCGCCGCTTTGCGAAGGAGCTGGTCCTTCATTTGAACGAGAGAAGTTTCCAGCTCGCTCAATCGTGCGGACAGATCGGTCCTCGCCGGAAGGGAAACCGCTTCCGTGTTTCCGTCGACCGGTACGACACTGTCGTTGTATTCGACCGGGGTATCCGTTTCTTTTCGTGTCTCTTCTTCAGCCATGATTCCCGGTCAACTCAACATCAATGAAACTTCTTCGGCGATATAATTCACGACGGGCACAACCTTGCCGTAGTGCATCCTCTTTGGTCCGATGACACCGATTTTTCCGGCGACACCTCCTCCCCTGTACTCCGAAACTATGATGCTGTAATTTTTCAATTTTTCGTCCCGATGTTCCTTCCCTATCGAGATGACCGCGTTTTGACCCGCTCCTCTGGGCGCGGGGAGTTCCAGAACTTCTATCAGAACACCCTCGTTGTTGAGCAGTTCTATGATCGTACGGAAATTATCCGGGTTCTCGTATTCCGGCTGTTCAACAAGAGAGCGCGTTCCCCCGATGTGGAGCTTATCCCATTCTCTGCTATCGTCAAAAATCCTGTCTGCGGATCGGATGAAAAGGTCGATCAGACCCGGGCTCTCATCCTTAAAATCCCGTACCCGGTCGGCGAATGTTGTGCGAATGGTTTCCAGAGTCAGTCCCTGCAGCCGTTCGTTGAGAAGGCGGACGACGTGGCTCAAATGCTCCTGAGTGATTTCCGAGCGCACCTCCATCGTAATGGTTCTGACAATTCCCGACCGGACGGTCAGGACAACCAAAATGCGATTCGAAGAAACCGAGATAAGTTCGAGGTGTTCGAGGACGGCGGAGTGGAGATGGGGAGCCGCCACAAGGCTCAATTGGTGCGAGATGGCACCGAGAAGTTTGGCCGCTTCGTGGAGCAATTCAGTCGGGTCGTTGACTGAGTCCAGCTGTTTCTTGATACTCTCTCTTTCACCCGCCGAGAGCGGCTCGATTTCCATCAGGCAATCGACAAAAAAGCGATATCCCTTGTCCGTCGGCAGTTTTCCGGCGGACGTATGGGGATGAGTCACATATCCCATCTCTTCAAGATCCGCCATCGTATTGCGGATTGTTGCCGCGCTCAGCCCTAAATCGTAGTGTTTCGCAATATAGCGGGATGCGACCGGCGTTGCGTTCATAATGAAATTCCATGCGACGCATCGCATAATCTCCTTTTGGCGGTCGTTCAATTCATGTTCCATCGTGATTCCAGCAATGAAAACTCGTTAATTCCACTCAAATAATAAGAATTTTTTGGTACTTTGTCAAGGAGGATGCCCTGTCCTGACTGCGGTCGGGACTTAGGCAAGCCCGCCGCACCAAACCTGAGCTTTGGGCAAGCGGGGTGAGATCGGCATTGGCACCGTCTGCCCCCAGACCATCGTCAGCACTTCGGCGGGGGCGAAACGAAAACAGAGATGCGATTCACCTTGACTTCCGACCTTCCAGGTGAATCGCATCTGCCTCGCCCCTCGTTTCCATCGTCCGGATTGCTTCATCCCGCCGAAGCGGGACTGCAAAGACTGGTGGGCTAACCCGTCTTTGCGAGCGAAGTCCGCTCTTTTCGGACGAGCGAAGCAATCTAGACGTAGCGTGCCCTGCGGCCTGCTGGAGGGAAGCCGCACATGTACGTACTCTGCATCTACTTCGTTAATTACATTGTCACGGTCCTGCCGTTCATTTGTGTTGGAAATACGGATTCCGGTTTGACGATGATTCGGGTGTCTTTGGTCACCCGGGTAGTTGTCTTAGATTAATCGAATACGTTTTCGCACACTTTAGTAGCACGACACTTAGATCGTGTCACTCAAATAGTCTTAATAAATCCTTGGATCGTTATGTCACCTCGGACCCTCTCCCCTTCAATTTCCCTCTCCCAAATTTGGGAGAGGGGAAAGGGGTGAGGGTTAAGAGTTGCAAGACTCTATCGATTTATTCCCGAAACAGGAGACCAGCACCATTTGATACTTATTTCAAAAGCACCATCTTCTTAATATCCGTGAATTTGCCTGCCTGCAGACGGTAGAAGTAGATGCCGGTTGACAGCTTGCTTGCATCGAACTGGAGTGATTTGTAGCCTGGTCCTTCAAACCTGTCTACAACCGTTACTACTTCCTGTCCGAGGACGTTGAAGATTTTCAGCGTTACGTGTATACTTGTCGGCAGTGCGTAGGTGAATTGTGTGCTTGGGTTGAATGGATTGGGAAAATTCTGGTTGAGTGCAAATTCCTTCGGTATTTGTGCTCTGAGATTTGTGCTTTGCTCATCGGGCGGAGATGGCGGGAGCTCTGTGGTTTCTACGATTTTAATTCTGTTCCGCACACTCATGGCACTCAATGCTGACAAGATCAACCCTCCATTCTGATTTACTTTCACCCAGTATCCTTTCCCTGGTTGGATTGTGTCTGTGACAAAATATCCGCTTTTATAACCGTAGAAATTTGATGTAATCATTCCGCCGGGGTTGGATGTAATGCCTGATGCTACAACTGGAGAACTGATTGAACCAACAAGATTCCAGCCACTCACGACATCAATAGTGTCAGAAGTAATAACATCACCTTGGACGTAAACGTCTTGAGCATGATCAAACTCCAACCAATACCCTATGCCATTTGATAAGGTGTCTTTTCGGACATAACTGTTCTGAAAAGTGAACGCATCCGAGACAGCAGAAGGGAAAAGAACAGACTTGCTATAATCGCTAGTCCTTTTTGATATGCAGACGATATTCCATTTGTTTGTGACAGAGAATGCCGGAATCATTTCCCACAGAGGCCGTCTCCAGATGCCGTAAAGCGTCCCGGCAATAAGATTTGTGCCCGAGACTGCAAGAGAGTACACAGTAGTGTGCGGCAACCCCGTCAACCCGGTATTTACCGCAGTCCAGCTTGTGCCGGCGTCTGTGGAAAGAAAGATGCCGCCGTTCTGCGTCCCGGCAAAAAGATTTGTGCCGCTGACGGCAAAAGATCTGACAATATTGTCCGCCAACCCGGTATTGACCGATGTCCAGCTTGTGCCGTGATTGGTCGTACGAAAGACGCCGCTGTCTTCTATCGCGGCAAACAGATTCGTGTCCGAGACGGCAAGACGAATGACATAAGGGTTCGTCAACCCTGTATTGACTGCAGTCCAGCTTGTGCCGTTGTCGGTTGAACGAAAGATGCCCCCTACCCCACCCCAAGTTCCGGCATACAGATTCGAGCCGGAGGCGGCAAGAGACCAGACCCAAGGGATCGTCAACCCGCTATTGACTGCAGTCCAGCTTGTGCCAGTGTCGGTTGAAAGAACAACCCCTCCGCCATACGTCCCGGCAAACAGATTTGCATCCGAGACGACAAGAGAAGTGACAAAAGGGTTTGTCAACCCGGTATTAACCGCCGTCCAGCTTGTGCCGTTGTCGGTTGAACGAAAGATGCCGCCGTATTGCGTCCCGGCAAACAGATCCGTGTCCGAGACGGCAAGAGACAGGACATGATAGTCGGTTAACCCGCTAACGACCTCTGTCCAACCTGTGCCGTTGTTAGTCGAATGAAAGACGCCGAGGTCATACGTCCCGGCAAACAGATTCGTGTCCGAGACGGTAAAACAAGTCACATCGCCGCCGTATAGCCAGTTGGTCTGCACCCATTGCGCGTAGGATAGTTTGGTTATGCCGAACGCCAAGATCAGCGGCAAGAGAAATCGTAGTAAGCACTGAATCTTTTTCATAACCGATTCTGTTTTCATGCAATTGGGAGAGCCATTCGCACATCACCTCAGCAGCAGTAGTTTTTTTGTTTCAGTAAACGTCCCGGCTCTCAGGCGATAGAAATAGATCCCGCTTGGAAGATCTGACGCATTCCATATCACCGACATGTATCCCGATTCCTGCATGCCGTTGACCAGCGTCATCATTTCCTGCCCGAGCATGTTGTAAACCTTGAGCGTCACGTAACCCGCCACCGGCAACTGATACCTGATCGTGGTTGTCGGATTAAATGGATTGGGATAATTCTGATCAAGAGCGTAGTGATCGGGGATTGCCGATTGCGGATTGAGGATTTCTCCGTTCGGCGGGGCTGGCGGCTGTTCCTGCGACGGGACAATCCTGATCCGATTCGTCGCACGTGCCGATCCCCCCGATGATGAAAGAACCAGCTTCCCGCCCTGGCCCAGTTTCACCCAGTATCCCCTTCCCGGTTGAATGGTGTCGCTTATATGATACCCATGTGCATACCCGTAGAACTGAGAGGTCACGAGGCCGCCGGGATCCGACGTGATCTGCGCTGCTGCAACCGGCGCTGAGATCGAGCCGACCATGTTCCATCCTTCCCATACCTCGATTGTGTCCTGTGCACGCAGATCCCCGTCCATCGAAACGTATTGACTACAATTGAGCTTCAGCCAGTAACCTCTGCCGTTAACAAGTGTGTCTCTGGCGACATACCCTCCTTCGAAGGAATACGCGGAGGAGGCCGCAAACGGAAACAGAACAGACCGGCGGTAATTCGCCTCGGTCAAAGGAACTCCAACCATATTCCACCCCAGGGCCATGGGAAAAACGAACACATCGGGCATGGCGCCCGCGTCGTTCGAGTACGTGCTTTCAAAGCCGAGGCTATCCACCGACGTAACACGGTAGTAGTAGGGAACACCATTGGTGAGGCCCGAGAAGAGCCTGGTCGTGTCGGGCACGCTTCCGGCGGTCGAATCGATAAGGGTTGTGGGATTGGGCGAGGTCCCGCCGTAGATGCGATACCGGACAAGATCGGGATGGGTATCTCTGCCCCAGAACAGCGCGACCTGACCGTTGCCCGGAACGGCAGTGAGCGTGGACCCGAACACGCCGGGGGTTGCCGTGTAATCGTTCGACCAGTCGCATTCGAAGCCGTTGGTGTCGATGGCAGTGATGCGGAAGTGATACGTAGCTGCATTGGAGAGTCCGAAGATGATTCTGGTCGTATCGGTCACACCGCCGGTTGTCGAATCGACGAGTGCGGTCGGATTGGGTATCGTATCGCAATAGATGCGGTAGCGGACAACGCCTGGCCGGTCGTCCTTTGCCCAGTGCAGCATCACCTTGCGAATGCCGGCGGTCGTGGTGATCTTCATGGGCGGAGCTGTTGTGGCGGTGACCTCGTTCGACCAGTTGTCCTCGTAGCCGGTATGATCCATCGCGGTGACCCGGAAGTAATAGGCCTTGTCCTCACCGAGGCCAGTCACGAGCCTGGTCGTGTCGGCAACGCTGCCGCTGACGGTCCCGACCAACGCACGGGGATGAAGAATGCTGTCTGCGTAAATGCGATAGCCGAGGAAATCAGTGTGATGATCCCTCGTCCAGTTCAGGAGCAATCTGCCATTGCCGGGGACCGAGCCTGGAGTGCCGTGGTTCGGTTTGAGTGTTGTTGTCAGCGAGATCTGTTTCACATTAAGGCCCGGGGAAATGCCCCCGATGGCTCTCAGGTTGATCGCCGCGGAGATGAGCGCGGCGGACAGCGGGTACCTGTACACGCCGCATCCGGACGTTCCGGCGAAGAGCATACCTCCCGTCGTGTCGATGCAATACCCGAGGGAGTACATCGAGGAGCTCTTCAGGCCGGCATTGAGGGTCGCCCAGCTCGTTCCACAATCTGACGACACGTACATACCCGTGCCGGCGGTGCCGGCAAAAAGCGTCGAACCACAAAATGTCATTGCTGTAACGGGCGATTCACTGGGGTTGACGTCGGCCCATGTCCCACCGTTGTCAGTCGAACGAAGGAGGCTGTTGGACATGTAGTGGTTAAGCGGAGCGCCGACAAACTGGTACTGGCCTTTGACGGCGATGCTGTAAATGCCCTGACGAACCGGGAAATTCTCGCTGCGCGCATCTGCCCAGTTCGAGCCCCCATCTGTTGAGAGCCATAGTCCATTCTTGTAGTATGCGAAGATCTTCAGCCCGCTCGTATCGTTCGTCGATGCGAAGCCCCATGCCGAGTACCCTCCGCTGGTGGCAGTAAACGTCATGCCGTTATCGGTGGACCGCCAAAGGCTGATACCCGCTCCGATAAGGACGATGGTGCCGCCCGCGCCGTCGGGCACGGTGGCGAGCGATGTCATGCGTGCGAAGAATCCCCGGATGGGCTTGATTGTACCAGGAGGAGAAGGAAGTCCTGTCCAGGTAGCGCCGTTGTCGGTGGAGCGGGCAAGAAAGCCGCTGTAGTACCCGGCGAGGAGGTTGGTACCGCCGGGTCCGTTATCGGCGGGGACGACCACGAGCCCTATAACCCCTGTATTCGAGTCAGAGAGAACCGCAGTCCAGCTCTTGCCGTAATCAGTAGAGCGGTAAACATTGCCCCCTCCAGGAGGTTTACTCATCAGATTGCTGCTTCCGCTCACGGCGAAAATTACCGAACGGCCCGAGCCATCCCCGGACGGTGAGCTGACGACGGATGTGATGGAACTGCCCGGCGATCCGGGGTCGACCGCAGTCCAGCTCGTGTCGTTCACCATCATCACGGACAGCGGCATTCTCCATACCCCCTGTCCCCAACTGCCGGCGAACAGGTTCGTCTGGCCGCCACCATAGGAGATGCTCAGAGAACTGACAGACCCGACGTTCAATCCTGAGCCGACGTTCGTCCACGTGATGCCATAGTCCGTCGAGAGATCCACATTGCTGCCGTTGAGGGCAAAAATGTCCGTGCCGCCCGAGCCGTCCGGCGTGCCGACCATCGTTGGAACGAGACCCCCGCTGAGACCTGTGACCGCCCAATTGGCGCCGTCGTCAGTGGAGCGGAGGACACCATTGTTTCCCGTGCCGACAAGAATGACAGTTCCGCCGTTGTGGGTAGCGACGATGAGAGAATGTGCTTCTGCTCCCGTCGGGATTGCGCCGGCGGCAGACCAGTTAGCACCGTTGTCGGTGGAGACAAAGACGCCGCTGATCGTGGCCGCAAACAGATAACCTGTCGCCGAGGTATCCGGGGGAGCTGCGGCGATGCCATAAACATTGAGATCGGTGAGGCCGTTATTGACGGCGGTCCAGGAGGCGCCCGAATCGGTTGAACGTGACACTCCGTAATTCACGGAGCCGGCGAAGAGGTAACCGGAGCCGTCGGCGCCGGCGGTGAAGCCGGAGCTGCCATAGCCGTGGCCGGTAACTCCGGTCCAGGTCACGCCGTCATCGGTCGTGCGTATGATGTTGGCTCCATAATCGGAGCCGGCGAAGAACGACGACCCGAATGAACCAAATGAGGTGATCGACATGCCCTGCAAACCAAGGGGTGCCCAGGTTGCACCGTTGTCGGTGGATTTGAAGAGGCCTGCCATATTGATGTCTGCGAACAACGACGTAGTGCTGGCACCGATTGCCGACACACCCGATGCGGGAAGGTTGGAACTTGCCCAGGTGGTCCCGTAATCCGTCGACCGGGCAATCCCCGAGATGCCGGTGCCTGCAAGGAGCGTCGTGCCACCCGTGCCGTCTCCGGAAGGAACTGCGGCAAGTGCGACAGTATTGGTATCTGTCAGTCCCAAATTGACTGCATTCCAGTTCGCCCCGTTGTCGCCGGACCTGTAGATTCCCATCGAAGTGGCGGCATAGAGATTCCCCGTGCCGTCGACGGCGAGGGCCAGGATGGATGTTTCGGGCAGGCCGCTGCCCACCTGCGTCCAGCTGGCGCCGGCGCTGGCGGACATGAAGACATGGCCTTCAGCGGAACCTGCAAAGAGGTTCGGGCCACCGGCGACGAGGGTCAGGATATTCTCGTCCGTAAGTCCTAATGATGCATGGGACCAGTTTTTCCCATCGTTTGTCGTACGATAAACACCGCTTCCTGTGGTTCCCGCGAAGAGTGATGTTCCCATGACTGCGAACGTCTGAACGGTCCGGTCGGTCAAGCCTGTCTCGGCCTGATTCCAGGTGGCGCCGAGGTCGGTTGAGCAGTACAGGTCTCCGCCGCTTCCCCTCATTCCCAGAAAGATGGACGTATCGACAGCTGCGAGCGCACACGGATCGCTCCCATCGCCATCAAGGCCGGTGCACGCCTTTTGCCACGTTCTTCCGTCATCCGTCGACTGCCAGACGCATCCGTATGTGGCAAAGATCGTGGAGCCGTAGGCCAGAAGCGCAGTGTTAAGGCCGAGGTGAAAGCCCGTGGATTTCCAGGTCAGGCCGTTGTCGACGGACCTGAACACGCCGCCGTCGGTCGCCGCAAGAATGGCAGTGGGGGTGAGGCAGAAACTGTACACCCTGCCAAAGTTCGGGCCGCCGGTCTGGATCCATTGGGCTAAGGACGGTGTCGTAAGAATAAACGTTGATACAACGAGCAACAGAAATCGGGAAATGCATTTCATGGTTGATTCTCCTTTCATCCAATTGACAAAAGCGCTAGTGCCGTTCCAACAAAATGCTTGTAGTCAAGACAATCGCAAACGCTTGTTGGAACGAGCACTGTAACCCTTGTGTGTGTATACATTTAGTTGCAGGGGCAATAGCATGTCACTTCATGAGCAAAAGTTTTTTTGTTTCAGTAAATGTCCCGGCTCTCAGGCGATAGAAATAGATCCCGCTTGGAAGATCTGACGCATTCCATATCACCGACATGTATCCCGATTCCTGCATGCCGTTGACCAGCGTCATCATTTCCTGCCCGAGCATGTTGTAAACCTTGAGCGTCACGTAACCCGCCACCGGCAACTGATACCTGATCGTGGTTGTCGGATTAAATGGATTGGGATAATTCTGATCAAGAGCGTAGTGATCGGGGATTGCCGATTGCGGATTGAGGATTTCTCCGTTCGGCGGGGCTGGCGGCTGTTCCTGCGACGGGACAATCCTGATCCGATTCGTCGCACGTGCCGATCCCCCCGATGATGAAAGAACCAGCTTCCCACCCTGGCTCATCTTCACCCAGTATCCCCTTCCCGGCTCTATGGTGTCGCTCACGTGATACCCATGCGCATAACCGTAGAACTGCGAGGTCACGAGGCCGCCAGGATCCGACGTGATCTGCGCTGCTGCAACCGGCGCTGAGATCGAGCCGACCATGTTCCATCCTTCCCGTACGTCGATCGTATCCAGTGCCCGCACAGCCCCGTCCATCGAAACGTATTGACTACAATTGAGCTTCAGCCAGTAACCTCTGCCGTTAACAAGTGTGTCTCTGGCGACATACCCTCCTTCGAAGGAATACGCGGAGGAGGCCGCAAACGGAAACAGAACAGACCGGCGGTAATTCACCTCGGTCAAAGGAACTCCAACCATATTCCACCCCAGGGCCATGGGAAAAACGAACACATCGGGCATGGCGCCCGCGTCGTTCGAGTACGTGCTTTCAAAGCCGAGGCTATCCACCGACGTAACACGGTAGTAGTAGGGAACACCGTTGGTGAGGCCCGAGAAGAGCCTGGTCGTGTCGGGCACGCTTCCGGCGGTCGAATCGATAAGGGTTGTGGGATTGGGCGAGGTCCCGCCGTAGATGCGATACCGGACAAGATCGGGATGGGTATCTCTGCCCCAGAACAGCGCGACCTGACCGTTGCCCGGAACGGCAGTGAGCGTGGACCCGAACACGCCGGGGGTTGCCGTGTAATCGTTCGACCAGTCGCATTCGAAGCCGTTGGTGTCGATGGCAGTGATGCGGAAGTGATACGTAGCTGCATTGGAGAGTCCGAGGATGATCCTGGACGTATCGGTGACACCGCCGGTTGTCGAATCGACGAGTGCGGTCGGATTGGGTATCGTATCGCAATAGATGCGGTAGCGGACAACGCCTGGCCGGTCGTCCTTTGCCCAGTGCAGCATCACCTTGCGGATGCCGGGCGTTGCGGTGATCTTCATGGGCGGAGCCGGCGTTGCAGTCACCTCATTCGACCAGTTGTTTTCGTAGCCGGTATGATCCATGGCGGTGACCCGGAAGTAATAGGCCTTGTCCTCGCCGAGGCCGACCACGAGCCTGGTTGTATCGGCAACGCTTCCGGAGGCGGTACCGATCAGCGCTCGGGGGTGCGGGATGGTATCCGCGTAGATGCGATAGCCGAGGAAATCAGTGTGATGGTCCCTCGTCCAGTTGAGGAGCAGTCTGCCGTTGCCGGGGACCGAGCTTGGAGCGCCGTGGTTCGGTTTGAGTGTTGTTGTGAACGAGACCTGTTTCACATTCAGGCCCGGAGAAATGCCTCCGATAGCTCTCAGGTTGATCGCGGCGGAGACGAGGGCTGCGGAGAGCGGGTACCTGTACACGCCGCATCCGGCCGTTCCGGCAAAGAGCATTCCGCCCGTCGTGTCGATGCAATACCCGAGGGAATACATGGAGGAGCTCTTCAGTCCGGCATTGAGACTCGCCCAGCTCGACCCGTAATCCGACGAAACATACATACCCGTGCCCATGGTCCCGGCGAAGAGCGTCGAACCGCAGAAAGCCATGGCCGTGATCGGAACATCGGTGGGACTCACGTTGTCCCAGTCTCCCCCGTTATCCGTCGAACGAAAGATGCCGTTGGACTGCCCATGCCCCAGCGTGGCGCCGAAGAAGCGGTACTGACCCTGGGCAGCGACACTGCAAACCCCTTTGAACAGAGGGAGACTCCCGCGGGCATCTGCCCACGTTTGCCCGCCGTCTGTAGACATGAGCACCATATTCTTGTAGAATGAGAAGATCTTTATTCCGCCCGTGTCGCTCGTATACGTGAAGCCCCAGGGGTTATAATATGGCAATTCTGTGGGGGAAAAGGTCATCCCGCTGTCGAGCGACCGCGACTGGTTGCCGAGCACGATCGTGCCACCCGACCCGTCGGGGACGACGGCAAGGGCCGTCACGCGTTTTAACCACTGCCTCACAGTTTGCCCGACGCCGGGAGGGGTGGGGAGACCTGTCCAGGTGTCACCGTTGTCCGTTGAACGGGCGACACCGCCGTTGTAAAATCCTGCAAGAAGGTTGGTGCCGGCGGGGCCGTTGACGGCAGGGACGACCACAAGGCTGGTGACGTGGCCGGTTACTGAGTCTGAGAGAATGGCAGTCCAGCTCCTGCCACAATCCATCGAACGATAGAGGTTGCCACCCCCGGGACCTGGGCCGCCGCCGTACGGGGAGACGCTACCGCTCATTGCGAAAATCACCGAAGTACCTGAGCCGTCGCCTTTGGGGGAGCTGACGATGGACGTTATGCAACTCCCCGGAGACGCAGGATCGACCGCATTCCAGCTCGTGTCGTTCACTATCATCGCGGTCAGCGGCATGTTCCATACGCCTTGTCCCCAACTGCCGGCGAACAGATTGGTCTGGCCTCCGCAGTGGGAGAAGGTGAGAGAACTGAGAGGCGAACCATTCAGTCCTGAACCGACATACGTCCAGGTGACACCGTAGTCCGTCGAGAGGAACACATTGCCGGCATTCAGTGCAAAAATGTCCGTGCCGCCCAAGGCGTCCGGTGTGCCGACCATTGTCGAGACGATACCCGACATGAGACCTGTGAGCGCCCAGGTTGCGCCGTTGTCAGTGGAGCGGAGGATCCCATTGTTCCCCGTGCCAACAAGAATGACAGGCCCGCCGATGTGGGTGGCGACGATGAGAGAATGTGCTTCTGCGCCTGTCGGGATTGCGCCCCTGGGAGACCAGTTCGCGCCGTTGTCCGCGGATACGAAGACGCCGCTTGGCGTGGCCGCAAACAGATAACCTGTGGCCGAGGTATCCGGGGGAGCTGCCGCGATACCGTAGACATTAAGATCAGAGAGCCCGTTATTAACAGCGGTCCAAGAAGCGCCGGAGTCTGTGGAAACGGACACGCCGTTCCCCGGCGAAGCCGCGAAAAGAAAACCCGAACCGTCGGCGGAAGCTGCGAAGCCGGAGTTGCCATAGCCTTGGCCAGTATGTCCGATCCAGGTTGCGCCGTCATCGGTCGTGCGCAGGATACCCCCGGTGCCTCCGCTCGCGAAGAACGAGGACCCGAATGAACAGAATGTGTTGATCGACACGCCCTGGAATCCGAGCGGCGTCCAAGTTGCACCGTTGTCGCTGGATTTGAAGAGGCCGGCACCATCCACGTCAGCGAACACCGCCGTGGCGCTTGCGCCGATTGCTGACACACTTGATGCGGGAAGGCTGGAACTTGTCCATGTGATCCCGTTATCCGTCGACCGGGCGATACCCGAGATGATAGTCCCGGCCAGTAGCGTCGTGCCACCCGTGCCGTCTCCGGAAGAAACTGCAGCGAGTGAGACGATATTGGTATCCATGAGTCCCGAATTGACTGCAGTCCAGCTTGTCCCGTTGTCTCCGAACTTGTAGACTCCTACCGAGGTGGCGGCATAAAGATTCCCCGTGCCGTCGACGACGAGGACCTGGATGGATGCCCCGGGCAGGCCGCTGCCCACCTGCGTCCAGCCGCCGCCGTTGTTGGTCGATTGAAAGACGTGGCCTTCACCGGACCCTGCAAAGAGGTTCGGGCCACTGGCGGCGAGGGTCAGGATATTCTCGTCCGTCAGTCCCGATGATGCATGGGACCAGTTTTTCCCATCGTTCGTCGTACGATAAACGCCGCTTCCCGTGGTCCCCGCGAAGAGCGTGGACCCGACGACGGCAAAGCTCTGGACGGTCCGGTCGGCCAATCCCGTCTCGGCCTGATTCCAGGTGGCGCCGAGGTCGGTGGAGCAATACAGGTCTCCGCCACTGCCCCTCATTCCCAGAAAGATGACCGTATCGACAACTGCGAGCGCACACGGATCGCTCCCTTCGCCATCAAGGCCGGTGTTCGAGTGTTGCCACGTTCTTCCATCGTCCGTCGATTTCCAGACTCCCGCTTGCGCGGCTAAAATCGAGGAGCCGTAGGAGAGGATCGCCTCACACCAGCCTACGTGGAGGCCTGTGGATTTCCAGGTCAGTCCGTTGTCCACGGACCTGAACACGCCGCCGTCGGTCCCCGCAAGGATGGCAGTCGGGGTGAGGCAGAAACTGTAGACCCTGCCAAAGTTTGGGCCGCCGGTCTGGATCCATTGGGCTAACGACGGTGTCGTAAGAATGATCGTTGATACAACGAGCAACAGAAATCGGGAAATGCATTTCATGGCTGATTCTCCTTTGATGCAATAGAGAACAAAATAATCGCGTTACCTCAACAGCAAAAGTTTTTTCGTTTCAGTAAATGTGCCGGCTCTCAGGCGATAGAAATAGATGCCGCTCGGAAGTTCTGACGCATTCCACGTCACCGACAGGTATCCCGCCTCCTGCATGCCGTTTATCAGCGTCGCCATTTCCTGTCCGAGCATGTTGTAAACCTTGAGCGTCACGTAACCCGCCACCGGCAACTGATACCTGATCGTGGTTGTCGGATTAAATGGATTAGGATAATTCTGATCAAGAGCGTAGTGATCGGGGATTGCCGATTGCGGATTGAGGATTTCTCCGTTTCGGCGGGGCTGGCGGCTGTTCCTGCGACGGGACAATCCTGATCCGATTCGACGCCCGCGCCGATCCCCCCGATGATGAAAGAACCAGCTTCCCACCCTGGCTCATCTTCACCCAGTATCCCCTTCCAGGCTGAATCGTGTCGCTTATATGATACCCATGCGCATACCCGTAGAACTGAGAGGTCACGAGACCGCCAGGATCCGACGTGATCTGCGCTGCTGCAACCGGCGCTGAGATCGAGCCGACCATGTTCCATCCTTCCCGTACGTCGATCGTATCCAGTGCCCGCACAGCCCCGTCCATGGAAACATATTGGCTGCTATTCAACCTAAGCCAGTGCCCGATACCGTATGCCAGCGTATCTTTCATGACGTACGTCTCTTCAAAGCAAAATGCGTTCGATCCGGCAAACGGGAAGAGCGCCGACCTTCTGCAATCCCGTACGGTCAACGGGACTGCGACCATGTTCCAGCCGATGTTCAGAGAATAAATAAAAATGTCCGGCATCGCAGGCACGTCGCTCGAAGAATCACTCTCAAAACTGAGACTGTCCACAGTCGCAATGCGATAGTAGTAGGCAGTTCCGTTCGCGAGTCCGTGAATAACTCTCATTGTGTCGGTCACCGATGTAATCGCCGAGTCGATGACGGTGACCGGGTGCGGCAAGGTGTCGCCGTAGAGGCAGTAGTGCATGAAATCAGCGTGATTGTCTCTATTCCATTGCAGCACTACCTGCCCGTTCCCCGGAATCGCGGTGAGCATGAGCTTCGGGATGAAAATGTCCGTCGAAGCAGTGACCTCGTTCGAATAATTATCCTCAAGGCCCGTATTGTCCACTGCTGTGACGCGGAAGTGGTACGTCTTGCCGTCGGCAAGACCGTACACCACCTTTAGCGTCTCAGCTACTCCTCCACTCGTTGAATCGACCAGAGTGACGGGGTGGAGCAGAGTATCGGCATAAATACGATATCGCATGAAATCTGCGTGATGGTCTCTGGTCCAGTTCAGCAATATCCTTCCGTTTCCGCCATAAGAAGAAATAGTGCGCGGTGAGGATTTGACCGTTTTCGAGAGCGACTGCTTTTCCACTAAGCCACCGGTTCGGGTACTTGGATGTGCGACCCCCGCAGCGGTGGTGGATCCGCCGGTTGCAGTGAGATTGATTGCCGAGCAGGTGGCCACTGCCGAAAGAGGCCACGTCCACACGCCGCCGTTCGCGGTGCCCGCAAAGAGAGTCCCGGATGCCGACGAGTCACGACGGATCGCAAGGGTATAAATGCAGGTGCTCTTCAACCCTGAATTAAGAGTAGTCCAGCTCTCGCCGTAGTCGGTGGAGAGAAAGACGCCCCCGCCGTACGTTCCCGCAAAAAGGTTTGGGCCATCAACGGCAATAGCGTAGACAGTCATCAAGCCGAGAGGGACGGCAGACCAAGTTGCCCCGTTGTCGGCACTCCGAAACAAACCGCCCAATTGCCCCCCCCCCATCTTTTGGGGACCCCTGAATTGAACTCCCGTGAAAAGATCCGTGTTATTGGCGGCGAGCGAAGTGATAGAATAGCGAGATGAGATTGTTGAATCCACGATGGTCCAGTTTGTGCCGTTGTCGGTGGTCAGGTACAGATAGTTCCTGTAGGCGGCAAAAATATTCGTGCCTCCTCCGTAGGCGGAGACGGCAAACGCTGTGATGTTAGATGCGTTCAAGCTGGTGGTTGTCCAGGTTTTGCCGCGGTCGGTGGAAAGTGCGACGCCTCTCTTCGTCCCGGCGAAGATATTCGTCCTGCCTGCCCCATCGGGGATCGCAAGGATTGACCAGACGGCACCACCGTTAAACGATTTCTTGGCGCCGCCAGGATACGTCCAGCTCTTGCCGTTGTCTGTGGAAAGACAGATTCCCTTGGAACATCCGGCAAGGAGAATCGTGCCGGACCCGCTGCTGTCGGGGATGGCGACGACACAGTAAACGCCGTATATTAATTGCGAATCGACGGGAGACCAGCTCTTGCCATTATTGGTGGAGCGATAGATGCCGCCGTAATAAATCGAGGCGAAGACGTTGGAGTCGCCGGCAGGGGAAAAGCCAAAGGAAGAGATATAGTTGTTATACGGTCCCGGCGGACAGACGGCACTCCAGCTTGTGTCATTGTTAATCATTTCCGACAAGGGATATCTCCACACCCCGCCGCCGTACGTTCCTGCAAAGAGACACATGCCTCCGGGACCGCTGCTGGCGGGAGAAATAGCGATAGAAGCGACACTGTATGCCAATCCGGAATTAAGAGAAGTCCAGCTCGTACCGTTGTCTACGGAAACTGAAACGCCCCAGTATGTCAGCGCAAAGATATACACCCCGCCTTTTCCATCGGGACTGACAATAAAAGAGGTGACACTCCCTCCCAGGCTGGTCATGGCCCAGCTCCTGCCGTAGTCGGTAGACCGGAAGAGGCCGGAGACGTCCCCGCAAACAGATTCGTGCCCGTTCCGCTGCCGGTGGGAACGGCGGCAAGAGTATAAATATCGGTGGTTGTCAGACCCGAATCGACGGCAGTCCAGCTCGTGCCGTTGTCGGTTGAGAGATAGATGCCGCCGTCGGGAGTTCCATTATATGCGGTCCCGGCAAAGAGTTTTCCCGGCCCTGACGAGTCGGGGGGAGTAACAGCAAGGGCACGAATGTACGGGTTCATCAAGCCGGTGCTGACGGCAGTCCAGGTCATACCGTTGTCCGTTGAAAGATCTACCCCGCTACCCCCGGTCGCGGCAAAGAGATTTGTGCCCGAACCGGCAAAAGCATCTACAATATTGTTCGTCGGTAACTGAAAGGCAGTCCATGTCGTGCCGCTGTCTGTGGAACGCCAAACTCTACCGTATCCCCCCGCAAAGAGACTCGTGCCGCAGAGGGTCAAATATTGGGGCGGTATTGTCATTCCGGGAGCAGTCCAGTTTGTCCCGTTGTTGGTGGAAAGAAAGAGCTTGTCATGGTTATCTCCAGCCAGGAGACTGGTGCCGCCGGTTCCGTTGGCAAAGGCGGCGAGAGCAGCGATAGTACTGATAGTCAGGGGAGATAAAGTCCAACTTGTGCCGTTGTCAGTGGAACGAAATATTCCGCTGTTGTCGGTTCCTGCAAGCACCGTTGTGCCGGCAGCGGTTGGAACAACGATGAATGACCGGACGTTGAGGTCCGTCAAGCCCGAATCGACCGAAGTCCAACTCGTGCCGTTGTCGGCGGAACGATAGGCTCCCATGTCGGTTCCGGCAAGCAGTATGGAACCGCCCGTCCCGTCGTTGGTGGGAATGACTGCCAGAGTCCGGACTTGACCCTGCAGGCCGTTCGAGGCTTCTGTCCACTTTGCGCCGTTGTTGGTCGAGAGAAAGACATGACCTTCACCTGTCCCGGCAAAAATATTCGTGCCTCCAGACCCGTCATTGGCGGGGGCGGCGGCAAAAGCAAGGACCTGGTTGTCCGTCAGTCCTGTAATGACGTGAGTCCAGCTTGCGCCGTAGTTGGTGGAGCGAAAGACTCCTGAACTCATTGTCCCGGCAAAGAGAGTGTTGTTGCTGACGGCAACCGTGTAGATATCAGGATCGGTCAAACCGGAGTTAACGTCAGTCCAGGTTGAGCCGTTATCTGCTGAGTAGTACACGCCCCCGCTGTTTTCGCTACCGGCAAAAAGATACCCGCCGAGGACGGCAAATGTATTGAAGAAATCGCTGCCGGTTATGCCGGTGTTATCCGTTGTCCAGGTTATCCCATTGTCGGTGGAAAGCCTGGGTCCCATGCTTGTCCCGGTAACAAAATTCGAGCCGGAGACAGCGAAGGAAAAGACTGTGCTGTTCGTAGATCCCGTCGGGAACCAGCTAATGCCGTTGTCGGTGGAACGAAAAAGTCCACTGGAAGTCCCGGCGAAAAGGTTTGTGCCGCCCGCCCCATCGGGGATGGCTCCGAAGCAATAGACTTCACCGCCACTGGGGCCGCCGGTCTGGATCCATTGTGCGAAGGATGGACTGGCAAGGATGATCGTTGATACAACGAGCAACAGAAATCGGGAAATGCATTTCATGGCCGATTCTCCTTTCACGCAATAGCGAGCAAAATAATCGTGTTACCTCAACGCAATAGTTTTTTCGTTTCAATAAATGTCCCGGCTCTCAGGCGATAGAAATAGATGCCGCTCGGCACTCCGCCAGAGGCGGACGTTGCGTGCCACCTCACCGATTTGTATCCTGTGGCCTGGACGCCGTTCATCAGTGTTGCCAATTCCCTTCTTAGCACATCAAACGCTTCGAGCGCTAAGTCGCTTTGTTTGGATAACCGGTAGCCGTTACTTCACAAGCATCATCTTCTTAATATCCGTGAATGCCTGACCGGAAAACCTGCCATCCGAACTGACGATGCCAGTCGCGTTCAATCTGTAGAAGTAAACCCCTGATGGCAGACGGCTCCCATCGAACTCGATCTCTCGTTCCCCCATATCCATCTCAGCGTGATCGATGAGCGTTGCAATACCTTGGCCGAGAATATCATAAACTTTCACCGTCACCATCGACGCCACGGGCAAATCGAACGAGATCGTGGTGGTCGGGTTGAAGGGATTAGGATAATTCTGGTGAAGTTCAAATTTCGATGGTAACTGCGGGAGCTGAACTCCTGCGGCGAACGGCGCGATAATTGGACCATCACGCAGGAACTGGACATCAGCAACGGTCCTGATCCCCTGTACGTAAAGTTTGCCGAGTGCCCATCCGGCCGCATTGTAAGAAAAAGAGGGAGTTGCAAAGGCATTGTTTATTCTTGCAACTACCGTATTGAGCATGATATACGTATCATACGATGCCCCGCCCCAGTTCGTCATTATCGTGTCGGCATACGCGGCAATCTGATCAAGTGTTTTGCCGTGAAGCGGATGTTGTTCGACTGGCGGATCAAAATACGTCAGCGAGCCCAGTCCGGGATGAGTAAGACTGTCAGCACTCGCAAGAAGGTTGATCTTGAATGTGAGAAGATCGCGGATAAGGATATCATTCTTCGTGGTCGGCGGGATCGATTTCCAGCGCTTACGCATCACCTTGCCGGTGTTGTCCAGATCGAAACCACGTGCAGTATGGGTATGGCCGATTCCCTTCCAATATGTTGTCCAAACATCGCTGTAGCTCGAGGGGAGAAGGTATGCCAACTCCCCACTCGCGCCTGAAAATTGGAACTGGCCGGACAAACCAACTTTGACCCCGGCAATGACAGTGTTGACAATATTCGCGTAATTCGGTACGGTGGGCCTCAGCGGGCTCGAGGCTTTCAATGGTCTCTGTTTGCTCGAGGCTGCGGTCTCTAACTGCGCAGCCGAGAACGTGCAGCGGAGATCCCCTGTTTGGCCATTCGAGTTCCAGTTCCCAAAATCGGCCTCTACAGTATCACTGAGGAGGTAGTGGTAGTACCAGTACCCGGCGGGAGGATATGTTGTTGTCCAGCCTGACTCTGCCTGCTCGAACACCCCGTAATCACCGTAGATAAGATTCTCGAACTTGTACATTCCATTATCGTCTGTAACAGTCGTAGTATCAAAAACTACTCTGGTGCCGCTGTATCTGCGTAACTCGATCGTCCAGCCTTGTAGCCCCCCTTCACCCGCATCCCTGACACCGTTCTTGTTTTTGTCCTCAAATTTCACACCCCAGATCTTATTGGGAGGCGGGAGCCAGGCGCCAAAATCGGCCTCGGTATCAAGACCGGCAAGAAGAAAGGACCAGCGAGCACTCCCGGGAAGGGAAGTAAACCATCCTGATTTATCTGTAAGCCATACAGTGCAATAGCCGGCCGGAACTCCTGCAGCCGAGTAGTTTCCGGCAGAGTCTGTGACAACGGTAGTGTCGAACCCGTTAATGGTCCCGGCGATGGTAACGGCCCAGCCGGCAAGCCCTGGCTCCGAGGGCCCTCTGATCCCGTTGTCATCGAGGTCATTGAAAAGTGTACCGTACACCCTGCTCGGCGGCGCCTGGAGATTCCCATAGTTTGCAACGGTATCTGTAACAAGATAGAATGACCAGTCTCCGGAGGAGGGATAGACCTGCGCCCAACCGCCCTGGAGTTGTTCATAGACAGTGTACCACCCGGTGGGTAGATTCCCGAATGAGTAATACCCGTTGGAGTCGGTCACAGTCGTTGTCACGCCGGTATCGCTATGCAGCTCAATCGTCCATCCTGCCAGACCGGTCTCCGAACTGTCCTTGAGACCATTATGATTGATGTCGTTGAACACCGTGCCACTGATGGCATGGAAAGATACGAGGGTTATACTATAGAAATCATTTGGTGCGCTCTTGTTCGCGTATGACGCGACACAAAGATAATACTTTCCGCTCGCCGGGATGATATATTCGATGAGAGGATCAAGACCGTTGTAATCATCATTGAATGCCAGTTCAGCCCCCGTAGAATCGTAGAGACCCAGTATAGGGTCCAATTGAGACCCGACCTGACTCGCTGTGACATAGGCGGAGATATGAACCCCCGCATTTGCATTGAAAACATAATAGTCCAGGTCATCAAAAGGACAAATGTATGCACCCCGTAGGGTTTGCATAAAGGCGATCGGAGTGGCGACCGAGAGACTGTCATTCGGCTCGAATGGATCGGTTGGACACGTAAAATCTGCGATGCTGGAGTGATCTGTCATCTCCTGTTCCTTTTTCAGTTTCAGCGGAGAAGCAGCTCTGTGCTTCTCACGGTCCATACCCGATACCTGTTTCTGCGACTGCGATGCCGCAAAAGGTTGCTGTTGTGAAGGAGCGCTTGCATATCCCAGAAGCATGCAAAGCACGAGTTGGAAACAAAGTGCTTTCATTTTTGTAACTCCTTTCTTGGATAATAGAAATCGCATTACTTGATTACTACAAGTTTCTTGGTCTGCGCGAAACTTTCTGCGTGCAGTGTGTAAAAGTAGATGCCGCTTGGAAGATCTGACGCATTCCATATCACCGACATGTATCCCGCTTCCTGCATACCGTTTACCAGCGTCGTCACTTCCTGTCCGAGCATGTTGTAAACCTTGAGCGTGACGTAACCCGCCACGGGCAATTGATACCTGATCGTGGTTGTTGGATTAAATGGATTAGGATAATTCTGATCAAGAGCGTAGTGATCGGGGATTGCCGATTGCGGATTGAGGATTTCTCCGTTCGGCGGGGCTGGCGGCTGTTCCTGCGACGGGACAATCCTGATCCGATTCGACGCTCGCGCCGATCCCGCCGATGACGAAAGAACAAGCTTTCCGTTCTGGTTAAGTTTCACCCAGTATCCCCTTCCCGGCTCTATGGTGTCGCTTATATGATACCCATGTGCGTACCCGTAGAACTGAGAGGTCACGAGACCGCCGGGATCCGACGTGATCTGCAATGCAGCAACCGGCGCTGAGATCGAGCCGACCATGTTCCATCCTTCCCGGACGTTGATTGTGTCCCATGCTCGAAGACCTCCGTCCATCGAAACATATTGACTGCAATTGAGCTTCAGCCAGTAACCCCTGCCGTTGGCAAGTGTGTCCTTGGCGACGTACCCTCCTTCGAAGGAATACGCGGAGGAGGCCGCAAACGGGAACAGAACTGACCTGCAGTAATTCACCTCGGTCAGCGGGACTCCGACCATATTCCATCCAAGGGCCATGGGAAAAACGAACACATCGGGCATGGCGCCCGCGTCGTTGGAGTACGCACTTTCAAGCCCCACGCTGTCCAGCGATGTGACGCGGAAGTAATACGGTGTGCCGTTCGTAAGTCCGGGGATGAGCTTCGTCGTGTCATCCACGCCTCCGACCGTTGAGTCGAGAATGCTCGTCGGGTTAGGCGAGGTGCCCCAGTAGATACGATAACCCATGAGATCCGGGTGAACGTCTCTGCCCCAGGAGAGCAGGACCTGTCCGTTGCCTGGAACGGCAGTGAGCGTGGACCCGAACACGCCCGGACTCACCTGACAGTCATTCGATCGATCGCATTCGAAGCCCAGCGTGTCGAGGGCGGTGATGCGAAGGTAATATGTTCTGGCGTTGACGAGTCCGCGAACGACCCTGGAGGTGTCGGTAACACCGCCCGAGGTCGAATCGATGAGAATGGCGGGCATGGGAATCGTATCGCAATAGATACGGTAGCGGACAACGCCTGCGCGCTCATCTTTGGCCCAATGGAGCATGACCTTCCGGATGCCCGGCGTGGCGGTGAAATTCATGGGCAGGGCCGGCATGGCAGAAACCTCGTTTGACCAATTGTTTTCCGATCCCGCGGCGTTCAGTGCGGATACGCGGTAATAAAACGATTGGCCCTCAACGAGTCCGGAGATCAGTTTTGTCGTGTCGTCGATCGCTATCGTGGTTGTATCGACAACGGTATGAGGATGAGAGAAAGTCCCGCCATAGATTCGATACCGTTGAAAATCAGTGTGATGATCCCGCGTCCAGCTGAGAAGAATGCTGCCGTCTGCAGGAACAGATGCCGGGCTGCCCGGCATTTTTCCCAGTCTGGCCCGCGCGTTCTGTTGTTGAGCGGCTGAGGCTCTGGCCCGGCCTGCGATAGGGCCGGTATTCTGGAAGTTGCCGATCGCCTTCAGTCTTATCGCGGCATTGTTAAGCGAGTCCGGCAGCGGCCATCGCCACACGCCACCGCCCGGCGTTCCCGCCAGCAACGTGCCCCGCTGCATGGAATCGATAAGGATGGCGAGTGAGCGCACACACGTGCTCTTCAATCCTGAGTAGAGATTCGCCCACGTCGAACCGTTGTCGGTGGAGAGCAGAACCCCGTTGCCGCCCGTGCCCGCGAACAGGTTCGGGCCGTAGTAGGCGAGCGCGTACACAGGGGCTGAACCGGGGGTGATGTCGCTCCATGTCGCCCCATCGTCCGTCGAGCGGAAGAGTCCCTGGACGCCTCGCCCGGCGACCTCGTTGAAGCCGGACACGAACCGATTGGGGCCGATCGCTGCGAAAGCGTCCGTGCTGCGCAGTTTCGTCAGGCCCGGGCATGCGTCGGACCATGTTGTCCCGTTGTCTGTTGACAGCATGATCGGTCTCGATTTGATGCCATAAGCATAGACATCGGTTCTCCCGCCGTTGTCTGACAGATACATTTTCCACAGGTCAGCATCGGTCACGGGCCCTACCCAGGTCGTTCCGTTGTCCGTGGACTGACACATGCCGTTCCAGTCCGCTGCCAGGATGGTCGCACTGCCCATGCCGTCGGGGATGGCCGCGATGCCCTCGATGCGTTTCATATCGAGCTTAAGCTGCGGACGGGGCGTTGGGGACGGCAGATTCGACCAGGATGCTCCGTTGTCGGTCGAGCGCGCGAGACCGTTGCCATAGGTCCCCGCGAGGAGATTCGTTTGTCCCGGCCCGCCGGCCGCGGGGATGGTCGTGAGACACGTGACGGTGTGATTCAGCCCCGACCCGGCGTCCACCCAGGTTTCGGCCGTCATCCGTCGACCGGAATAGGTCTCCGCCCGATGCGTTGGGAAGGTCTTGAGCGCTCACGGCGAAGATGTTCGACCGCTGCGTGCCGTCACCGGCCGGGGAGAAGACGATGGAAGAGATGTACGCGCTTCCCATGCCGGGGGCGACACCGTTCCAGCTCGTATCACTGCTCATGAGCCGGGAGAGAGGGTATTTCCAGACGCCGGCCAAACGGGTTCCCGCGTAGAGGTTCATGTCGCCGGCTTGGTCAAAGACGGTCAGTGCCTCGACATGGTCGCAGTTCAGACCGGGGTTGATCCAGGCCCAGCTTGTGCCGCAGTCGGTCGACGCAAGGATTCCATTTTCGCCGGTGAGGGCGAAGACATACGTCCCGCCGCTGCCGTTGGGCGACACTGCGAACGACCGGGCCTGGCAATACGGCGGCGCAACCGGCTTCCACGTGTTGCCGTAGTCGGTGGACATGCAGATGCCGAGGCCTGTTGTTTCGTAGGCACCGGTGCCGGCGAACATACATGACCCCGACACGTAGGGAACGACGCAGAGGGACTGGACGAAGTACTTTGTCCGCTGGCCCGGGACCACTGAAGGCCAGGAAGGCAGACCGTCGTTGACGACCGTCCATGTCGCGCCGTTGTTGCTGGACCGGTAAATGCCGTATGCCTCGCTGACGGCGAAGATGTAGCCGGTGCCCGGCGTGCTGCCCGGTGCCGCCGCAAGTGTCATGATGATGCTGTCAGGCGGGTCCCAATCGATCGGAGTCCACGTGACGCCGCTGTCTGAGGAGAAGGCGAGGCTGCCCTGGAACCCCGGCCCGCCTGCCCCCCGCATGGCCGCAAAAAGTTTTCCCGAGCCGTCCGCGCTCACGGCTAGCGACCAGACGTTCCAGGTGGGGACCTGGTGACTCTCCCAAGTTACGCCTTCGTCGCTTGTCCGCACGACGCTGTCTCTGTTCCCGCCGGCAAACAAATATCTGCCCATTGTCGCGAAGCACGTCATGGATCCTCCCGGATATCCTGAGAGCCCCCAGGTTGCCCCGTTGTCAGTGGTCCTGTAAATCCCCCCGCCGGAAAGTGCGGCAGCTGCGAACAGAGAGTTCTGTGTCGTGCCGAGGTGGTAGACCCACGTTATCGGTATGATCATTTTGGACCAGGTCTCCCCGTAGTCTGTCGAGCAGAAGGCGCCGCCGGTCTGCGTTGCGGCCAGCAGGATCGTTCCGCCCGATCCATCGCCGGCAGGAACGACAGCGAACGATTGCACGCATGGATCCGTCACTCCGGTGCCGGACGGGTTCCACGTGATCCCGTTGTCGGTCGAACGAAAGATGCCGCCGCACTGCAGCGCCGCGAACAGCCGGATGGCTCCACCCTCTCCGGCATCGGGCTGGATCGCAAGGGCTGAAATGCCCCCTTTGAATCCCATGCCCGCCGGGGTCCATGTTGCCCCGCTGTCCGGGGAAACGAAGAGGTGACCATCCCATGAGCTCACGAACATCAACGAGTCCCATACGGCGAACGCGCTGACGTTGGGGTCGGAGAAACCGGTGTTGGCCGGGGACCAGGTGCTGCCCGTGTCCGTCGACCGGAAAATGCCGCTGGTCCAGGTGCCGGCAAGGATGACGTTGCCGCAGGTTGCCATCACATGGATGTTGCGGTCCGTCAACCCCGTGTCGCACGGCTGCCAGGTGACTCCGTCGTCGAAGGTGCGGTAAACTCCCAGGTTGTCGGACGGCACCCCGGCGAAGAGTACATGATCGGCGGCGACGAGCGAATGTGCACCGTCAACCCAAATCCCTGTGGAGACATCCGCCGATTCCCTCCATGTTTTTCCGTTGTCGGTCGACCGGAAGACTGCGTCGCCGGTGGCGAAGAGCATCCCGTCGAACTGGAGGATCGCATAGACCCGGTTGGATGACAATCCGGAGGTGGACCAGGATACGCCGTGATCCGAGGAACAGAAGATTCCCATGACGGGACTCGCGTAGAGGAGCGAATCGGCGGTTCCAAAACAACTGATGGTGCCGTCCGTGGGCCCGTTGGTCTGAACCCACTGGGCGAGCGTTGGATTGGTAATCGTGAAAACCCAAAATACGAGCAAGAGAAATCGGGAAATATGTTTCATGACTGATTCTCCTTTCATGCAATAGCGAGCAAAATAATCGCGTTACCTCAACAGCAAGAGTTTTTTCGTTTCAGTATATGCCCCCGCTCTCAGGCGATAGAAATAAATGCCACTCGGAAGGTTCGATGCGTTCCACGTCACCGACATGTATCCCGCTTCCTGCATACCATTCACAAGCGTTGCCACCTCCTGCCCGAGCATGTTGTAAACCTTGAGCGTGACGTAACCCGCCACGGGCAATTGATACCTGATCGTGGTTGTTGGATTAAATGGATTAGGATAATTCTGATCAAGAGCGTAGTGATCGGGGATTGCCGATTGCGGATTGAGGATTTCTCCGTTCGGCGGGGCTGGCGGCTGTTCCTGCGACGGGACAATCCTGATCCGATTCGACGCTCGCGCCGATCCCGCCGATGACGAAAGAACAAGCTTTCCGTTCTGGTTAAGTTTCACCCAGTATCCCCTTCCCGGCTCTATGGTGTCGCTCACGTGATACCCATGCGCATACCCGTAGAATTGAGAGGTCACGAGACCGCCGGGATCCGACGTGATCTGCGCTGCTGCAACCGGCGCTGAGATCGAGCCGACCATGTTCCATCCTTCCCGTACCTCGATCGTATCCTGTGTACGCAGACCTCCGTCCATCGAAACATATTGACTGCAATTGAGCTTCAGCCAGTAACCCCTGCCGTTGGCAAGTGTGTCTCTGGCAACGTACCCCCCTTCGAAGGAATACGCGGAGGAGGCTGCGAACGGGAACAGAACAGACCTGCAGTAATTCACCTCGGTCAGAGGAACTCCGACCATATTCCACCCCAGGGCCATGGGAAAAACGAACACATCGGGCATGGCGCCCGCGTCGTTGGAGTACGTGCTTTCAAGCCCCAGGCTGTCCAGCGATGTGACGCGGAAGTAATACGGTGTGCCGTTCGTGAGTCCGGGGATAAGCTTCGTCGTGTCATCCACGCCCACGACCGCTGAGTCGAGAATGGTCGTCGGGTTAGGCGAGGTGCCCCAGTAAACACGATAACCCATGAGATCCGGGTGATCGTCTCTGCCCCAGGAAAGCAGGACCTGTCCGTTGCCCGGAACGGCAGTGAGCGTGGACCCGAACACGCCCGGATTCACCTGACAGTCATTCGATCGGTCGCATTCGAAGCCCAGCGTGTCGAGGGCGGTGATGCGAAGGTAATATGTTCTGGCATTGATGAGTCCGCGAACGACCCTGGAGGTGTCGGTACTGCCGCCCAACGTCGAGTCGATGAGAATGGCGGGCATGGGAATCGTATCGCAATAGATACGGTAGCGGACAACGCCTGCGCGCTCATCTTTGGCCCAATGGAGCATGACCTTCCGGATGCCCGCCATGGCGGTGAAATTCATGGGCAGGGCCGGCATGGCAGACACTTCGTTCGACCAATTGTTTTCGAATCCCGCGTCGTTCAGCGCGGACACGCGGTAATAAAACGTCTGGCCCTCAACGAGTCCGGAGACAAGCTTGGTCGTGTCATCGACCGAAACGGTCGATGTATCAATCGCGGTATGAGGATAGGAGTAGGCTCCTCCATAGATTCGATACCGTTGAAAATCAGGGTGATGATCCCGCGTCCAGCTGAGAAGAATGCTGCCGTCGGCAGGAACAGATGCCGAGCTGCCCGGCGTTGTTCTCAGTGTGAGCCGTACGTTCTGTCGTTGAGCCGCCGAGGCTCTGGCTCGGCCGGCGATAGGGCCGGTATTCTGGAAGTTGCCAATCGCTTTCAGCCGGATCGCGGCATTGTTGAGCGAGTCGGGCAAAGCCCATCTCCACACGCCGCCGCCCGGCGTTCCTGCCAGCAAGGTGCCCCGCTGCATGGAATCGACGAGAACTGCCAGCGAACGGACCCAGGTACTCTTGAGCCCAGAGTTGAGACTTGTCCATGTTGTCCCATTGTCGGTTGAGAGCAACACTCCGTTGCCCCATGTCCCGACGAAGAGGCTGGGTCCATAGCAGGCAAGCGAGTACACCGGCGCCGAACCCGGAGTGATGTTGGTCCAGTTGGCTCCAAAATCGGTGGAGCGAAAGAGACCTTGAACATTATGTCCATCGATCAAACATATGGCGGACGTAAAACGATTAGGGCCCATCGCCGCAAAGGCAAATGTGCCGCGCAATCCGGTCAGGCCGGGGCAGGGGTTCGACCAGGTGGACCCGTTGTCGGTTGTCAGATAAACACTGCGTGATTTGATACCGTAGGCATAGATATCCGTTTCCCCGCCGTTGTCCGAAGTTGAGAGGCTCCAAAGGTCGCCAACCTGAAGGACTGGGCCGACCCAGTTGGTACCGTTGTCGGTCGACCGGGAGACGGAGTTCCGTCCGCTCACGACGATGGTGGAACTGCCCATCCCGTCAGGGATCACTGTCATGGCTTCGGGCGATGTCAGGTCCGGGGTGAGTTTCGATGGATGGGGGATCGGAATCGGCGACCAGGATGCCCCGTTGTCGGTCGACCGGTCAAGGCCGCCGAGGTAGACGCCTGCGAGGAGATTCGTTTGTGCGGGTCCGCCTGCAGCAGGGATGGTGGCAAGACATGTGACGGCGTGGTTCAGTCCGGCGCCGGCGTCAGCCCAGGTCCTGCCGTCGTCCGTGGATCGGAACAGATCACCGCCGGAACCAGGCGGATCGGTGCTGCTCAGTGCAAAGACATCCGACCGCTGCGACCCGTCGCCGGCGGGCGAGAATGCGATGGACGAAATGTACTTGCTTCCCATGTCGGGGGCAACCCCGTTCCAGCTCGTGTCGCTGCTCATCAGCCGGGAAAGGGGGTATCGCCACACACCGGCGCACCCGGTTCCCGCATACAGATTCAAGTCCCCGCTCCGGCCGGAGACGATAAGTGAGGTGACATCATCTGCGTTCAGGCCCGGGCTGATCCATGTCCAGCTTGCGCCGTAGTCCGTTGACACCGCAATACCATTGGTAAAAGATTTAAGGAGGAGATAAACGCCTCCGGAGCCATTGGTCAACGTCACGATGATTCCGCCATTCGCGTAAGGAGGGCCGACCGGCGTCCACGTGTCGCCGTTGTCGGTAGACCGGAGGACACCATGGCCGGATGCATCCCCGACCGTCCCTGCAAAGACATACGAACCTCCCCCGTAAGGGACAACCAGCAGCGCCGGGAAGGAAACCTTCCCCGTCATGCCTGTTTGAAGAGTCGTCCAGCTGGCCCCGTTGTCACTGGATCGAAGAATCCCGCTCATTGCGGTTCCTCCAAAGATATATCCTGTCCCCGATGTTCCGGGAGGCGAAGCCGCAAGAGTCGTAATTTGATCATTTGAAAAACCGCCGGCCACATGTGTCCAGGTCAATCCGCTGTCGGAGGACACAAAAAAGCTGATGGAACCGGGCCAAAAGAGACTATCCAACGTCGCGGCAAAGAGATTTCCTGACCCGTCGGCGCTCACGCCCAGCGCAGTGACGTTGACAGTGGCCAGCGTAATCGGGGTCCAGGTCGCGCCGTCGTTGCTTGATCGTTCGATTATGTTCGTGTTTCCAGACGCAAAGACATACCTCCCGAGGGAAGCGAAGCACGTCCAAGACGGACCTGCGAGTCCGGCAAATCCCCAGCTTGCACCGTCGTCAGTCGATCTGTAGAGGCCGTCGCCTCCACACGATGCGATTACTGCCGCTGGAGATGTGCCGAGCGCGCTGACTGAGCCGCATGGAATAATCATCTGACTCCAGCTGGTTCCGTTATCCGTTGACCGGAATGCAGCGGCGCGGGATGTTCCCGCTAGAAGCATGGTGCCGCCCATGCCGTCCCCCGATGGAACGGCCACGAGAGACTGGATGCACGAGTCGGTTAATCCTGAGTTGGCGGTGGTCCAGCTTGCACCGTAGTCGGTGGAAAAATAAACGCCGGCCTTCAACGTCCCAGCGAGGAGATATGAGGAACCCGATCCGCCGCTAGCAGGGGACGCCGCCAACGTCAAAACGGTGGACCGAAGTCCTAGGCCCGTCATCGTCCAGGTCGCCCCGGTGTCGCTCGACACAAATACATGGCCTTCCCCTGTTCCGGCAAAAATGAGGGAGTCTAACACGGTGAAGCAGACAACGTCGGGATCGGTCAAACCGGAATGGGCTGCGGACCAGCTGAGGCCTTGATCAGTAGACCGGAAAACGCCAGCGGTGTAGGTTGCGGCGAAAACCGCAGAGTCGCAGGTCGCAAGCGCATGGATATTGAGGTCTGTCAATCCGGAGTCGCAGGGCGTCCAGCTTGCCCCATCATTGAGGGTGCAGTAGATGCCCTCATTGCCTGACGCCTCCCCGGCCAGAAGCGCGTTACCGATAGCTGTGAATGAACGCGTGTCCCTGCTCGATGAATAGTCGAAGCCATTGTCTGCCTCTATCCAGGTTTTTCCTTCATCGGTTGACCGAAATATCGCATTGCCTCCGGCGAAGAGGTTGCCGGCAACTTGAATGATCGCATAGATTGCGTTGGATGACAATCCCGAGACTGACCACGTAGCTCCCTGGTCCGACGAACAGAAGATCCCTCTGACGGAACTTGCGAAGAGGAGCGAATCAGCCGTTCCGAAGCATGTGACGGTCCCGTCTGTAGGTCCGTTGGTCTGAACCCATTGGGCGGCCGTAGGAGTAGAAATGCCGATTACTAAAGCCGCCAGCAAGAGAAATCTAAATGGGAATCGAATCTTTTTCATAGCCGATTCTCCTTTCATGCAATCGGTGAAGAGGTTGGCATGTCATTTCAACAGCAAAAGTTTTTTTGTTTCTGTAAATGTCCCGGCTCTCAGGCGATAGAAATAGATGCCGCTCGGTAGGTTCGATGCATCCCACGTCACCGACATGTACCCCGCTTCCTGCATACCATCTACCAACGTTGTCATTTCCTGTCCCAGAACGTTGTACACTTTCATCGTCACATAACTTGCAACCGGAAGCTGATAACTGATAACTGTTGTCGGGTTAAACGGATTGGGATAGTTCTGCAAAAGTTCGAACCGGTCGGGCTCAGGCGCTGCAACCGTCGCAACCGGCTTGTTCTTGCCGCCCCCAGAGAGTGAGCTGTCGATGTGCATAAATGGGATATCCGTCACAGCTTTGGCCGCTGTCAATGTCAAGCTCGGCTTGGATCCGGGCTTCCAGGACGTATAATCAATCGGTCCGCAGAATGAGGAATCAATCTTCCGTATGGTTTGATAGAGGCTCACCGGATCGAACCACTCGTAGCCGGCCGGCATCTGGCAGTGATTGAGTCCGACCAAATCCCGGTAAGACGACATATACTGGTCGAGTATCCCTGCAATAAATTGAATCGATTTTCCGTTGAACGGATTATCGCCGCCTTCGTCGAAGATCAGGTCACCGAATCCCGGCGGTGTGACGCCTTGAATGCTTGCAAGGAGGTTCGCCTTGAGCGCGACCGCCTCGGCGAACAGCATGTTGTTTTGCTTTGATGGAGGCAACGAGGTCGCTTGCCTTGTGATCGAGGCCCCGCCCGTGTATGTGCCGAGACACGTCGGCGTCCCGTTATGCATGTTTCCATGGCTGTCAACGAGCGATTTGATGACATCAGAATAATGTTTCAACAGGACCGTATGTGATGAATACCGGTCAAGCGAAAGGCCGACCTGAATCGTATGCCCGACCATGGCCACCATGAGCATATCAACGGCATTAGGCATCGTGTAGCACAAGAACGTTGAATTCAAGGATCTGGTCGTGACAGTAGCGGTCTTGGAAAAGCCAAGGAACGTCCAGTATGTGTGCGAGACGCCTTGCTTTAGCGTCGTTGCGGGCTTGGGATTAGTGCACACGCCCTGGATCAGCACCGTGTGGCCGGAATCCAGCCCACCGGGAAAAGTAAGCACGACCGACGTTCTTGCGTCATTAAACGTCTGACCCGCCGGAGGCGCAACCACAAGACTATCCACGATGGGGTATTTGAACGTAATCTGTAAACCGGTCGCCGCAACCCGAGGTATGAGCCTGAGATTGTTCGTGAATGTCACCGTGAAGGTCGCCTGGCTTTCAAGGAGATGATTGATCGCGACTCCGTATTTTTTCCCATCCGAACTCATTGCATGTGCGATACTATCCGGTATAAACGTGCGATACCCCGCGCTGAACGTGCTGTCGTACGAGTTGCCAAAATCGGCAGATGTCAGATGCGCTCCAGAATCGAGCCTGATGGGCATTGCCCGGAAGTCCGGCGGGAGCGTTTGCACCCAGCGTGTGCGCAGCGACTCACTGAGGAGGTAGCTTCCCCTCCAGAGGGAATCGATGAAATAATTCCCGCTGCCATCTGTGGTGACTTCCCTTTTATAAAAGTGTCGGTCATAATCAACTCCAGTCAGTGCAATCGTCCAGACCCCGATGCCGGATTCCGAGGGATCTCTCGCACCGTTTTTGTTAGCGTCGTTAAAGCATTGACCGCTGACAGATGAGTTCCTCGGAGCTGCAACTTCTCCGAAATTCACGCTGTCAATAATGTAACCCCCGGGCAAGTTAAAGCCGCGCGAACTCCCCGGCAAAATGATCCAATTGGGGGGCCTGTTCGGCGTCACACGGTATTGCCCCGGGTAAAGACTATCAAAGCGGTAATGGCCTATGCTGTCCGAGATTGTAGTGCGGTCCGTATCCCCAGAGAGGTTCACCTCAGCGCCTGCAACACCGGTTTCACCCGTATCCCAGACGCCGTTGTCGTTCATGTCGTTGAATAACCATCCCCCGATGAAGCACGTCCTGCCCCACGGTGGTGGATAATAATTGCCGAAATTGAGGTCGGTAAAATTTGTCACAAGATCATGGACGAGAATGTCATAGTTATCGCCACCAGGCGGGTATGTCCGAATGGGCAGACCATAAACATCGTCATAGATGTAATATTCACCGGTATCAATAACAGCGAATGAAAAATGACCGGAGGAATCCGTGAATTGATCGGAATATTCCGGTCCATCGATCTCGATTCCCTGGTTGGGAACCGGTGTTTCGGAGCTATCCCAGACGCCATTATGATTTGCATCGTTGAATACATACCCCGAGAGGGTTACGTTCGGATGCCAGTTCCCGAAATTTGCCGTCATGACGCTTTCCTGTGAGGCAAGGGTGACTTGCCAGTTTCCGGATGGAGGCGAGAATTCGGTCCATCCCGGGTCGAGTTCCTCGGTGATCGTGTACGTTCCTGCAGGCAGTGAAAAACTGTAAGTGCCGTCATCATCGGGCCAGGTAGTTTCCGAGAAGAGGCTTCCCGTAGCCGATATCATCCAATCTCCATCATCCAGCGGTGGCTCATTGGGATCCTGGAATCCGTTGCGATTGATGTCAAAATATGTAACTCCCGAGATCGTCCCTCCGGTAAATACAACAACGTTATCGATGTACCATCCTGCGAAATCGTTGTTGAGCGAGTCTCCGGTGTCAAAGTGAAAGCGGATATTGATGGTATTGCCGGCGTAGGAGCTGAGATCAAAGTCTGTAATAATCCATCCGCCGCTGCTGCCGGAGCAGGAATTGTTGTCGGTCCGCAGCTCATTCCATGACGCCCCGCCGTCGGTGCTGATCCCGACTGTGCAAAAGTCTTTTCCCCATTCGGTGTTTAAGTTCTCATTGAAAAGGAGATGGACCGGCAGCGTGGCTCCCGTGAGGTCGATCGATGGCGAGATGAGGGATTGATTGACCCGATTGCCGTCATCGTACGTCCCTGTGCTGTCGATCCCGCACCACCAGGAATGGGTGGGGGAAACATTATCAGCGGTGGTCTGGTGCCAGAGAGTGTCGGAGGGTGTGTCGATGGTCCAGCCATTAACGCCACTTTCCATATCATCGAGGAAGTAGACGCCGTTGGATGCTCTGAGTTGTTTCTTGAAGACGATTTTTGCCTTGTGAGTGTCGACTTTCGGAGAAGTCTTTGAGGCTGTGTGTTTGACGGCATGGAGCTTTTGTTTGCCAACCTGCTTACGTGTGACTTGAGCCCGCTGCGGATGTGCACGTTTGACAAAGCGGACATTCCCCGCTGCGAAGGATAGGCAGCACGTTGCAAACAGTATGATCGCGATAAACGAAAGGCGAGAAAACGTACCGAGAGAGTTCATGATAGAATCCCCTTCCAAGCAAGTTTGATAGGACGATTGCAGCAACATCCTGCAACTAAATAGCGCGTCCTTGTTTCTCCTCAGTTCTCACAAGTCTGATAGGCCCCCGTTGCCGGGAAGTAATGCGGAATGCAAAGATCCCGGCAATACTGTACTCATAATATACCCGTGAAATCATCGAATGTCAAATCCTATCGAATGGTGTTCCGGACAACAAAGTCCGATTATTTTGAACGTGCGCCTCATTTCGCCGGGGATGCTGGTTTTGGGCGGTTATTGACACTCAAATTCGATTTCTGTATTTTGAGTGCATCCAAAAACACTTCGAATGGAAACTGTGCGAGTAACTCCGGATACAGACCGCAAGCGGATCGCGGGATATTTCCGAAAAATCAGCGGAATGGCAGGGTTTCTATGCTCTGCGTTCCTGTGTCTCAATGCGTGCGCCCAGCAATCGAACATCCATGTAAACTCTAGCTTGAAAGATCCTGCCGATTCTATGGGCACGGATATGAAAAGCGGTCTCGCGGGACAACGGGATGTTTACGACATTCTGAAAATGCTGTTCAATATTGACCTCGCTGCCTCAGATACCGTAAGTAGAGAAGAGGGAAAGCTCTATGTGGCCGCATTGCCGGCCGTCGGGTATTCGTTGAGTACACAATTTGCAGTCACAATCGGGGCAAACGCCGGAATATATACGGATGACATCAACAGTGTCAATCTGTCGACGTTCAATTCCGACCCGACCTATACCACCAAACATCAAATCGTATTCCCGTTTCAATCCAATGTCTGGACCTCCGGGAATGAATACAATTTCCTCGGAAACTGGGTATTCTACAAGTACCCGGAGCTGACATACGGTCTCGGGGGGCATTCATCAGAGGGCGATGCCGAACAGCTGGATTACCGGTACGTTCTGATCCGTGAATCGATACTCAAGAAACTATTCTCGGATGTTTATGCCGGTGCGGGATATGCCCTCGATCACCGTTGGAACATAACCGACGGAGGGCTGGCTGGCGGAGGAATATCGGATTTTCAACGTTACGGAGCAACGTCGAAATCAATCTCCTCGGGCTTTACCCTCACCGCGAAGTACGACGGCAGGAAAAACGCTATTAATCCGCCTGAAGGATACTATGCCTCTGTGGTCTATCGAAATAATTCCACGTTCCTTGGGGGCGAGGGAAACTGGCAGTCCATGATTGTCGATCTGAGAAGCTATTATAAGTTGTCCGCCGACTCCAGGAACGTTCTGGCATTCTGGAGTTACGATTGGTTCATCCTGCGGGGAACTCCCCCCTATCTCGATTTACCGGCCTCGTCATGGGATGAATACGCGAACCAGGGCAGGGGATACATTCAGAGTCGATTCAGAGGGAACAATCTCGTCTCCCTCGAATCAGAGTATCGCTTCGGTATCACCCACAACGGATTGTTTGGGGGAGTCGTGTTTGCCAACGTACAAAGCGTTTCCGATTGGCCGGGCAATCAGTTTACGGTTCTCCACCCGGCGGTGGGATGCGGGATCCGGTTTAAAATGAATAAGCATGACGATACGAATGTCGCTCTTGATTTTGCCCTGGGGTTGCAGGGCTCGAAGGGCATTTTTGTCAATATGGGCGAAGTGTTCTGAATCAGAATTTCCAGGATTTCAGAATTAACGGAATCGTTCCTCCTCAAATTCTGGAAATCCTATAATTCTGTGAATTCTGATCCATTCTGTGAATTCTGATCACGGATTCAGCCTGACGGTTATTTGTGTCCTGCCCAACGTGATCGTCCCGGGCCTTGAGCTCACGAACTTGAAGTTTGCACCGGAGAGCTCGGCACGTTGAAACTGATGAGGGCGATCATCTGAATAAGCGACCTTCCTGCCGTCCAGCGAAATGCTTGGAAACACAGAGACGACAAAGATGGACGAGTATTTCCTGGAATCCCAGTCATTGTATTCACGAACCGCGCTATTCCGGATTTGGAGAAGCATGTCGTCATTCTTCAGAGTGTACACCTCGTAATTGCTGCAAAGGGATTGCGTCCCCTTCTCGACGAGCCATTTTGTCCCGCGGCTTGCCCTGGAACGTGACAGGCTCCTGGCAGTGAACTCGATCTGGATGCAATAACCGCTCTGGGTCTCGAATGCGGCGCATGCTTTCACGAAACTCGCAAGATACTCTGAGACGATTGTGTCTGTCGAGGCCAGAACTACTTTATAGTTGTATGCCTCCTTTGCGCTGTCGACGAGTTCATCAATGTCATTCTCCCGGAGATTCAGGGCATCATTTAGGATTTTCTGGAACGTGAATTGTTGTCCCGCTTTCTGCGCCTGCGATTTCCAGTCGATGTGCAAGTAATCCATCAGGAAGCCGATGGCGCTTCCGACCGGATAGATTCGATTGCGCAACATATCCTCGGGCCGTATCGAATACCCGGTCATGCGGTCCCGAAGATCCTTGAGGAGAAGTTCGGGAAATGAAAGCGAATCGAATTCCTGCTGGAGAGAGCTTGTCAAACCTTCCAATGCAGATTTGTACTTCACTCTTCCCATCGACTCGACGCTCTTCATTTCAACGTATTTCGCCGTGCCTTCACGAATTTCCTGCCCTTCCTCATAGCGGCCGACAAAAGGATCGGCGTGCTGCCAGCGGTATTCTCGAACCGCCACAAACCGCTCAACATAACGCCGGCATTGTTTTTCGTTTCCGGATTGCATCGATGCAAGGGCGTCTGACAGGAGCTTCATCTCAACATATGCGAGGGCTGTATTCTGGCGGTCGAGAATCGGATACCGTTCCTCGCGCTCCCAGGGAATGTCGCCGAAGTTTCCCGACTGGAACTGGTGAAAAGCTTCGTGAACGATAAACCCGAACAACCAGAGATCCGGACTGGCAAGCGAGTCGAGGTTCTCCTCAGGGACACCGATCGCGACGGTCTTGAATGTATCAACCTGAAAATCAAACGCGAGCTGTCCGGCCAGATCTGTGTATTCGCCCCGATGAATAAGAGCAGCACATCCCAGGTCCGGCCAATCTCTTGGGTACTCCGTGAATCCTTCCACAGGTCGAGAGCAGTTCAGCAACAGGACCCATTTTTTAGGGATGTAGACGATGAGGGGCTCCCGGGCGAGATTGTACCCCGGCCACACCGCATCCTTCGATTGCTTGAACAATTGGATGATGCCCTCGCACACTTTCAAAACAGTGTACTCATTCTTCGTCATCCCCTCGCCCGCGGATGCCTCATTGTGAATCATCGAGAGGAGAAGGCACGCGCCGAGCAGAGAAGCAGCGAGAGACTTGATTGTTGAATTCATGTTACCATTAACACCGTACGGCTGAAAAATACTTTCGGCCTATCCAGAACTTCAAAACCAACTTTTTCTAATCTGCTAATCATCTCCTCAAACGACGATTTGGATACATGAAACTTTGGCTCAACGATGAATATTTTTCCATTGGGTTTCAGGATCGATTTCAACTCTGCAAACAGATTGTCCTGGTTTGGCACCTCATGAATCATGTAGAAAGCCAGAACAAAATCCACATTTTCAGTAACTCCAATCTTATTGTCCCCACATTTATGGATGGCAATTCTCTGCTCTAATTCCGTTCCTTTGATCTTCTGAATCACCTTTTCAAGCATTCCCTCCTGCAGATCGGCAGCAATGACCTTACCCGAATCAGAAAGCATCTTCGCAATTTCCAAAGAAAAAAAACCCGGCCCGCACCCCACATCAAGAACGGTCATTCCTTTGGTGATATATGGACTCAGTATTCTTTGAGGACTTTGAAGAAATCTCCTGACCCAATTATCAAGACCTCCAGCCATTTCCACGGGGCAAATTCTTTTATTCTTCTCTCCGCCCATCATTGTTCACTCATCCTCTTGATTATTTGATTACCGTCGCGTCACCCGGCGAGCATGACTCGCAAAGGTACGCAATGCCGGGGCGAATTACAAAATAACCATTCTCCGGAAGTGTGGGTTTGTTTTTGCACAAAAAAAGCCGACCCGCGATGAGAACGAGTCGGCCTTCGAACGCTGCTCAGCAGCCTTTCGATGGACTGCCTTCTTCACTGCTATGGAAGCCGGGTTCGGCCCTGGTGCGATCGATTCAGGGAATACAACAATAACTGACCTGCGGAAATCCTGGGTCGCGGGCCGGGCAACGTGCTACGGGATTTTTTTCCAGGACACGTCTATTGCCTTAAGGGATCTATCCAAAGTGACCTTCGCTACGTGAGCACTTGCCCCACTTTTAATGGCGCGTGATTTTATGTTACGTTCTTCGTCGGCTGATAGAGATGCCGGCACGTCTGGTGGAACGGCTGATTTCACCTGAACGAGGATCTTCTTTTCCCCCTTGGATGCTTCGATATCGGTTGAACCCGGAGATTTTGTGTTCCATTTATGGATTTTCCAACCTTGCGATTTAAGCTCATTAACTGCTGCCGCCTCACCTGCGGTTCCAATGTCAACTGTCATGGCCATGGAGACACCTATTGTTGTTTGTGGTGGCTAACATTAGTTGTATATAACTCTGTACATTCCAAAACTGCCTCGCTCACGTGTAATTTAGTCTATACGCGAAACAGCAAACCCGCCTTGCCATGCACTTCGGCGTTAGCGGGTTCATTTTTGAACTCATGGGTTTACGCGGGACATCATCATGTACTATATCCTTGCATTTGCCACCCCTTGCAGAAATTTGGTGGAGTTAATTTGGGGTTTTGAATGGGGAAAGTGCGCAGAAGAAGGTACCGCTGTACTGTCACTCCAGGGGTGTAACTCTGTAAAACAAAAGCCGGCCCGCGATGAGAACGACTCGGCTTATGTCATAACGCAGACAGGTAAAAATTAAAAATTGGAAAATGTGCCTGCGATCTTGTTATTGCACAACGAACGCGCGTGGTGTGATGACGAGAGGCAGTGAAAGCATTGCACCGGCGAATTAATGAATAGCATGCTGTTGCAAATGCATTCCTCCCGTCTTTGCGAGGAGCGCAGCGACGAAGCAATCTCACTCTCTAAGGGAAAAAAATCGGACTGCTTCTCCCGTTCCGAAGGTGTTCGGAACGGGATCGCAGAGACACTCCCTTTTGTGTTTTTCAACGCCCTGCTAGGCGATGCCTGATTCAAGCAACGACACGACGCATGTACGTGGCCGGGACATTCGAGACCGTACATAAGCTCTCGCACCGGCTGAAAGCCGTAGTGTTCCCAAAATTCCTTGGAGTTCTGAACCGCGACAAGAACGATTTTTGAAAGTCCGTTCGCTCTGGCAACTTCAAAAACCTGCTTCATGAGTACATCAGCAAGTCCCCTGCCCCGATATGCTTTCTCCACTATCAAATCGTGTATGTAGTAACAATCGGGCGGGTCCGGTAACACAAGTTCATGGGCGTCAATTTCTACCTCCTCCTCTCCACGCCAGGGATGAGATATTACCAATGCGTGAATTTGCCCCTCTTCCTCGCAGCACAAACATCCTTGAGGGAATATCTGTATCTTTCTGAGAAACCCGCGTTCTGTCTCACGAAGCCCGGGTACATACGCTTCTTTCTCAAGTCGGAGCACCGCGGCAATATCATTGAGCACAAGATTTCTTACTACCATGATACGATCAGCTTTCTTAGTCACCTGTGATTATCCCTTCTCCATCTGAGCCATAGATTGTGGCGGTAGCCTTCTGAGCAATTCTTTAAGTTCCGCAAGCCCGGGCGCTCACAATAAAACGTCCCGCCTCTGAGGTATGCATGCACTAGGAGGGGTTCGCGCATACACGGATGGATCTCAAAGACGGGACGCTATAATATACATCGTGAGGGGTGATTTATCAAGCGTGATATTGCCCGCTCAAAATTCCAACATGGACAAAAACGTACCAACACGAAATGTTCGGGAAGATTCCATATTGTGGAGAGAATTATATGAATTGCAGCTGCAACGCGGCGAAGCCGCGAAACGGGACTTTGCATCGGACGTTCCCAAATGGAATATGGAAACGAGAAGACTGTTGAACCGGGATTTACGTGATCGGAGGATCACCTTGATTGCGTGGCAACGTCTGGGATCGCCATGGCACTCGTTACCCTCTCCCCTTCAATTCCCCTCTCCCGCTTGCGGGAGAGGGGACAGGGGTGAGGGTTAAATGCCGAAAGACTTAATCATGGTAATCCAATAATCCCACAAATCGTGGTTCAGATTTTGGGACAAGGCCGGGGATATCATTTCATCATCATCATCCGCTGAACGCTCACGTTTGACCCGCTCAGCAGACGATAGAAGTAAACACCGCTCGGTGCAGCGCCTGCGTTCCACGTCGCGACGTAGTTGCCGGGCTGCATCATGCCGTTCGCCAGCGTTGCAATCTCCTGACCGATCGCATTGTATACCTTTAACGTGGTGAACGCGGCATCCTTGATCGAAAACTCGATATCCGTTGTCGGGTTGAACGGGTTCGGATAGTTCTGCCCCAGCTTGAACGCCGTCGGGACTCCGCCTTCTTCACGAACGCCAAGTACGCTTGCCACGGTGATTGTAATAACGCTCGAATATGTCCCGGCGCCGTTCTTATCGACCTCATGGACACGATAGTAGTACGTGCCGGAGCTCACGTTGTTGTCAGCATAGGAATAATTGTGCTGTGCCAATGACGTCCCGGCCCCGGCGATGAGAGAGCTGATTGCAGTGAACGGCCCCGTTTTGCTGGTTCCGCGCTCGACGTAGAATCCCAGCGTGCTCGTCTCGCTCACAGTCGTCCATGTCACATTGACATTATTCGCGATTGCTTTCGCAGTCAAGGAGGCAAGCTCAACGGGGAGTGCACCCGGATTTCCGATTACCACGGACGAGAGCGATGTTACCCCACCAACAGTCGTAACATTCGGTGTCCCGGCCGCGGTTGTTCCTCCGAGCTGCACCCATGCACTTCCGTTGTAGTACCACGCTACTGCGCTGGCAGGGGTGACACTCGCGCCGGCGTCTGATGTCAGCCATGTGAAGGAAAGGTCCACGCCGGTTCCACCAGCGGCACTCCCCGTCAAAGTCCATGTCTGATTCCCGGCCTTAGTGTTATCCGCCGTTGTTGGATTGTCGCCCACCGCCACTTGCGCCGTGTAGACATAGGTTGAATCTGTATTGTTGTTCAAGGTGACAGGATTGTACTTTGAGTCTGACGGACCAATAGGGAACGTGAAGCTCCCAGCGTTAGCGATAGTGCGAGACACAACACCGGTTCCATTCGTTACCACGCACGATCCAGCACTAGTAGTACCCGTGACTGTACCACCAAGCGTCAAATTGTAAGCATCAAGAAGGATGATCGATCCACCTAAATAGAGCGTGCCGTTGACAGTGCTGCTTCCCCCAAGGTGCGCCTCGCCGCTGTTTAGGTTGATGGTCAGGTTATTGTACGTGCCGCCGGCAACAGTCGGGCTTACGCCAAGGTACTCGATTGTACCTGTTCCTGCATATAAATGAGCCTGCGCGGCTGTCACCGTAACGGCTCCATTCAGTATCAACGTCCCGCCGCTTGTCATGTCGATGGTGCCCGAATCGGCTGCAGTCGTTGTGCCCCACGTAAATGTACTGTTGATGGTAAGTTGGCTTGACGGATTGAAGACCAGAACCCCAAAGCCGGGATAGAAACTATTATCTCCGAGGTCTAGGGTAGAGCAGCTAGCGCTGTTAATATCTACCGTAACCGTGTCGTTGCTCCCGATGGCAATGAAGTCGGAACTCGTCGGAACATGGCCGCTCCACCACGTCGAGGCAGCGCTCCAATTACCCGACGCCACGGAATGGTAGACGTTTGCTTGTGCCGTCAATCCAAATGCAAGTGTAAAAAGAGCAAGCAGGCAAACAAAAAGAGTAAATCTTTTCATGAATTTCTCCGTGAGATTGTTTGTGGAATTTATGATTTGAGACATCTGAAAAATCAAAAGGACTTGTCATTCTGGGTATAATGTCCAAATTGTGTTGCTGTTTTTAGTGTGTGCATAATGACAAATACCACTGAAAGTATGCTGGACGGTGACGCTGTGCGAGACCTCGATGCTGACGATAGCGTTGTTTGAGTCGTGAGAAATACCCTTCCAAGGCATTGGTGGAACTTGCGATGAGTGGATTGTTCAGGTAATGAAACATGTTTGGAAGAGCTGCCAGTAACATGCTGCGGGCTCGTTTTAGATCGCTAAAGACGTATCCGTGCTCAGGAGTTACGGCGATATGGACGCCGTAGGTATGTTCCCAGGCATCTACACGCTTAAGAAAGTTTTTTCGATCCAATGATGAATGGATCGTTGTTACATCAAGGAAGATCTGGCGTAGATGTTTTGCGTCCGTGCGCTTGGGCATTCGTCGACACCAACTTAAGCCTTGACGCTGGATATGAACCAGGCAGCGCTGTAAAACGATTGTGGGCCATTGTCGACGTAATGCTTGGCTTAACGCCGGATTGCCATCAATAGTGGCATATTCTAGGGATAATCCCTGCTGTGCAAGGCACTGGAACAGTACACCCAAGTCTTGTGGTTGTTCCGAGACATTGTACGCACCATGGAGCATTGTATGATTGGTCGCGTTCATGACGGCAAGGATCCCTTTGCGACGATTGATGAATGTCCCATCAACAATTGCGTAAACAGATTGACCCAAGGATGGATGTGGTCCCGGCGGCGGTTGTTGCAGCCAGTACTCGATAATACGACGGATGGTTGATACACTGTGTACACTTTGTCTGGCAAGTTGACGTAGCGTGTATCCTTCAACCAGCCATCGTTGGAACCACACAAAGCTTCGTAGGCGTTTATTCGTTTTGTTTTGCCAGACGAAGGAGTGTTGACATGAATGACACAACCATCGTTGACGCTGTGGGCGCAGTGTTCCATTACGTTTAACATGGACTGAGCCGCAATGAGGACAATGTTTTTTTCATAAATAATGGTCAATCATTGAACCGTTTTAACCTTAGTATCCGTAAACGAATACAGGAACACAAATTACAGTCATCCGAGCAACACTTTTTGAGCATTATACCCATTCTGAACGGAGTGAAGAATCTCACTCGTTTTCGAGCATTGAGATGTTTCTCCCGTTTCGAAAAGAGTCGGAACGGGATCAACATGACAAAACATGAGACTTATCGGTCAGCCACGATTAAAGGGGATTCGAAAAGCCATGACAAATCAAACAGCGGTCCCGAGACTCGTCATCAGGAAGGGGTGACCGTGTCCGGGGTAAACTCTTATTATGTCATACTTCGCCAGCTTTACCAAACTGCGTTTCAGTTCTTCCTCGTTTTCAATAATGTGCGCCGGCTCCGGCTTCTTGCGATTCACCATGGTATCCCCGATAAACAAATCCCCCGTCTCGGTTAAAACCGCAATCGAACCCCTGGTGTGGCCGGGTACATGTATAATGGAAGCGGCAAAACCGTATTCCTTTAGGTCCTGTCCGTCCTGCAAATACATATCGGCTTTGAATTTGTTGGCAGCCCCCACGAACTTCAATAATCTCAGGAGCCTGAATACTGAGAACATGATCCTCATGATTGGCGATTTCACTTTCCTTTTCCCCGAGAACCCGGACTCGACAATAGCCCGGTCATCGGGATGCATGGCGATTTTGACCTTGTATTTTTCTTGAAGAATTTTACAATTCCCGGTGTGATCGGAATCGCCATGCGTTAAAATTACAAGCTTCAATTTATCCGGCAGGCAACGGGCATCAATTAATATCTTTTCAAGCTCAGGCCACATTTTTGAGAGACCTGTATCAACCAGAAAAAAATCGTCACTCCCTTTTATGAGGTACGCATTAACAAACCCGAGTCCCACAACCTTTATACTTTCGGGAATAGTTACTTTATTTTTGGAGTCTGAACTTTTCATTGCATTTTTTGAATTGCCGCCGACTACCGTCAATGCTAGAGCCCCAATCCTGACACGCTCAATGTTTGTGAGGATGGGCTTTCCAATCTTCTTCGAATTTGTTACTGATGAAATCCACAAACACATGCCCCAGTTTCCCGTCATGATTGTATGTCTTCTGAAGAGTGATGGTCGTGCTTTTGAATATCCACTCGAAGGAAGCGGCACCGGTCTTTTCGTCCACCGTACTCCTGTCCGGTTTGAAAAACCTGTTGGTCAACACTCTTTTAAAACACGCGAACACACTATCTCCGTTACTCGGGTCATACTCACCATGCCAGTAATGAACGACCTTTACCAGATGGTTATTATTGAAGATAAAATCCTTATTGATTTTTATCGGCTTGGGGACTTCTACGCATGATAACTTAACGACAGCCTCGATGGCGAACAGGTCGACATCCGATAAGAACATTCTCTTCGGCTCGTCGATCCCATCCTTCTTAAGGTCATCGATCACGTCTTTCGACGTCGGTCTCCCCCAAAGGTAGTTCTGGTAACCGTAAACGTCGAAGGTCTTTTCAGGAATCGAGTCCCTGGAATTAAACCTTCGCAACTCCGGGGACATCAAGTTCGTGTCCTGAGCCAACGACGCATCGAAACAGACCATAAGCAGAATGGCCGTTACCAGGGCGACCGGTCCGTTCTTCTTACGCGGTGGAAGATGGATAGCAGCAAGGCGATAACATCGGCTTTCTTTGTGGAAGATACAAACCGGGGACGGCAGAGATCTTGGGGGCATCGGGTTCCTATGTCAGTTCTTCAGCATGAGAAGGTACAAATATTCCCGCTTCAAGTCAATCACATTTGTGTGAGAGAGATCACGGCCGCCTCCGGCCGCCAACCCTTCCCCAATCGGACAAAGAAATCCCTTTTGCTTCGCGCGGAGAAAGCTTCAGGTTCGTGCCGTCGCGATCTCCCTTTCTTGTAGTTCCGCCAAAAAAGCCGTATATTTTGTCACTTATTGAGGGTGTCGCGCAAGGCCATGATTCTTCCTGAATCATTCCAAATTCGAAATCTGAGATTGTCATGCGCAGCACCACCGGTCAGTGGGTCCTGGTTAAACTGACGTGAATTCGCCGGGCACGTGGCGGAACTGGCAGACGCGCTAGCCTTAGGAGCTAGTGGGGCAACCCGTGGGGGTTCAACTCCCTTCGTGCCCACGAGAGTCATGAGGATGGGACAACCCATCGCTCCCTGCGGTGCGGCTCCGGCGGAAGATCCCCTGTGCCCATCCGGAATTTAAAGAAAGGTTATCATTGTGGAAGTCGCTATAACGGATATCACCGACGTTGAGAAAGAAATTCAGATACAGGTCCCCGCGCAGGAACTTGTGCCTCATTTTGAAGATGCGTACAAGCGGGAGCGTTTGAAGATCGAGGTCAAAGGCTTCCGGAAAGGGAAAGCCCCCCTTGAACTTGTCAAGAAGATATACGGCGAGAGCATCGAGTACGATTCGCTTTCGAAGATCGCGAACGATGTCTATCGCCGGCTCACGGAGGAAAAGAACATTGAACCACTCGGCGAACCCGTTCTCACCGACATGGATTACAAACGCGGTGAACAACTGCGGTTCAAGGTCAAGTATGAAATCAAGCCGAAGTTTGAACTGCACACCTACAAAGGCATAGCCCTTGAGAAAGTCGTCCACAGAGTGAGCGACGCGGAGGTCGAGGATGAGCTAGGGCGGCTGCGGAAGGCCAATAGCTCGCTGAGTGAGGTGAACTCAGCTGCCGATGATGAACACATTGTAACCGTCGACGTCCAGGAACTCGACCATGCGGGGACTCCCTTGATCGGCAAAAAGAATCCTGACATGAGAATTTATCTTGCCGACGAATCGGTTCATCCGGACGTTAAGAAAGCTCTTCAGGGCGCTTCTGCCGGTGACATCCGGCGGGCATCTTTCGAAACCGAACGGGACGGAAAAAAAACGCAGCATCATATCGAATGCACGGTGAAGAAGGTGGAGAAGGTGTCATTTCCCGAGATCAACGATGATTTCGTCAAGAAAGTGACAAAAGATAAGGTGGCACACCTTGACGAATTCCGGCGCCAGATTCGGAACGACCTGGAATCGTACTGGAAAGAAACGGCCGAGCGGAACATGACAGACGCCCTCATCGGCGAAATCGTCCGGCAACATGATTTCCACGTCCCGGAATCTCTTACGAAGGCGGTCACCGACGGCTATCTCGAAGAATTGAAGGGTCAAAATCCCAAGAAGCAGCTGCCGAAGGACTTCGACGAGACAAAGTTCCGGGAAGAATACAGGCCGTCGGCCATCTTCCAGGCGAAATGGTATCTCATCCGGGAGCGGATCATTGAAACCGAGCAGGTTAAAATCGAAGACGTTGACGTACAGCACCGCGCCGAGCTCGACGCACCGACGATGGGCATCGAAAAGGAGCGTTTGACGGCATTCTACAAAAATTCACAAACCGTCCTGGATAGGATCCTCTCCGAAAAAATGATGGCATTCCTGAAGGCCCAGTCCGTCATCTCGGAAAAAGTCACTGATGAGTTTCCCGCATAGCATCGCATGTTAATTTATGAACGCACACTATATGTTTGAAAGGTAAAGCCAGCCATGGACACAAAAATCTACAACCAGCTCGTCCCCATTGTCGTTGAGCAGAGCGGCCGCGGGGAGCGGGCGTACGATATCTTTTCGCGCCTTCTGAAGGAACGCATTGTCTTCATCGGCATGCCGATTGACGACACTATCGCGAGTCTCGTGATCGCCCAGCTACTGTTCCTGGAATCTGAAGACCCGGACAAAGACATTCACCTGTACGTGAACAGTCCGGGCGGCAGTGTTTCGTCGGGTCTTGCCATTTATGATACGATGCAGTATATCCGTCCGGACATCTCGACTATTTGCATCGGGATGGCTGCGAGCATGGCGGCCGTGCTCCTGGCCGGCGGGACGAAGGGAAAGCGAACCGCGCTCCCGAATTCCCGCATCATGATCCACCAGCCCTGGGGCGGCGTCCAGGGGACCGCTACCGATATCAGCATTCAGGCGGAAGAAATCCTGAAGATGAAAAAACGCATCAACCAGATTCTGGCTCACCACTGCGGCAAGGCGTTGGAAGTGATTGAGAAAGACACCGACCGCGATTACTATATGTCCTCCGAGGAAGCGAAAACGTACGGACTCATTGACAACATCTTGGTCAAGAAGCCGCGAATCGACAAGAAGGAAAAGTAGAACATGGCACAAAAAACCAAGCGCGAGGAACCGATTAGATGCTCCTTCTGCGGACGAGCCGCTGAGGAGGTCCACAGCATCATTGCCGGGCCGGGGGCGTACATTTGCGACGGTTGCGTAGCAAGTTCCGTCGAAATCCTTCGGACCAACAAAGCCGCTCTAACTGCTCAACGGACGGCGGCCGGCACCTCCCTGACACCCCAGGATATAAAGAAGGCGCTGGACAATTACGTTATCGGACAGGAACGACCCAAAAAGACTCTCGCCGTTGCCGTGTACAATCATTACAAGCGCATCGACACGAAAGATGATTTCCAGAGCCCTGAGAACGTCGAGCTTGAGAAGAGCAATATTCTGCTCATCGGTCCGACGGGAACGGGAAAGACACTCCTTGCCCAAACGCTTGCCAGAATCCTCGACGTTCCGTTCGCGATCGCCGACGCAACAACTCTGACGGAGGCCGGATACGTGGGCGACGATGTGGAGACCGTGCTGGTTCACCTCCTGCAAAACGCCGACTACAATGTCGAGAAGGCTGAACGGGGTATCGTGTACATCGACGAAATAGACAAGATTGCCCGGAAGAGCGAAAGCGCATCCATCACCCGCGACGTTTCGGGCGAAGGTGTTCAGCAAGCGCTGCTGAAAATTCTGGAGGGAACGGTTGCCGGCGTTCCTCCAAAAGGCGGGCGGAAACATCCCGAGCAGAGCCTCATCAACATCAATACAAAGAACATACTGTTCATCTGCGGCGGTGTGTTCGAAGGTGTCGAGAAGATTATCGCACGTCGCGTTAGCCAGAACCCCATCGGATTCGGCTCAAATATCAGGAGCAAGAAAGACCATTCCGTCGACGAGTACCTGCCGCTGATCGAACCGGACGACCTCCTGAAATTCGGCCTGATCCCCGAATTCGTCGGCCGCTTGCCGGTCGTCACCACACTCCATTCGCTCAACCACCAGGCTCTGCTCAATATTCTCACGGAGCCGAGAAATGCAATTGTGAAGCAGTACCGGAAGCTCTTCCGGATGGAGAATGTTGAGCTGGAATTCGAAGAAGAGGCGTTGAAAACCGTGGTGGCAAAAGCCATTGAAAAAGGGACCGGCGCCCGGGCGCTTCGCTCGATCATGGAAGAGACAATGCTCGACATCATGTATCATCTGCCGACACGCCAGAATGTGACAAAGTGCGTCATCACCAGAGACGTGATTCTGAAAAAGAAAGAACCGGCCTACATTTACAAAGAGCAGCGGAGAGCAACGGGGTGACGATCCTTCGTCCGTAATCCGGGAGGGAGTCTCCGCCTACGCTCCTGCCTGCGCTACGCTTTGGCGGACGAGTCGCTTTGGCAGACAAGTCGCTTCGGCGGACAGGTGTGCTCCCAACCATTCATGCTCGAGCTCGTACTCAGAATCAACTGCGTGATCATGGCTCGTATCAAACCACGCCTGTGTCCCCTTTGTATAGTGAGGAGAGGATAAAAGGGGAGGTTGTCTCGGCGTAGGTGCTTCTGATTCGCCTCGGCCCAATCTTCTGATTCTCGTTTGCAATCCATTGCATGAACCAGCCGCCCCTGTGCCGCCGTCGGATCCGTCTCGGTCTGTCTCCCTGATTGTGATCTCCATGTATATCGCCTCCAGTTTGCCATTGAGATAATGCACCCACCCCTTTGTCCCCTCCAGAGGAGGGGAATTCGTTGTCAGAACCAGTAAGTCCCCTCTTGAGAGGGGATTTAGGGGTGTGTGACTGCTATAAATGAAAAGCAGTTCTCGGGGTGCGGCTCACAAATCGAAGTGCCATAGCAACCCACCCCTTTGGGGAAGTTGCTTTCTAGTAAATTCCCCGGTCGCCGCTTCCCGACTTCGTCACTTTTAAATCCTGCAACTGCGGCGCCGACACTTTGATCTCGAGCTGGAAATGGCGATACGTGCCGATCGGCACCCATTCAAAGTTCATGAGCCAGCAATGCAAATCCCTTGAGATCTTTATATCCGGAGTGAGGAGCTGTCTGTTGAGCACGTCGTAGGCGCCATCCAGGTTAAATTTCCAGTTCTCGGTCAGATTGAATTCCAGATGCCCGTGCAGGTTGGATGAGTGCGTGGGAGTCGGCAGCACCATGGTCTGGCCAAAATCCCACGACAGCGAGAGTTTCCACGGGATGCTGAAATCCGGCACCTCTTCCTGATACAGACCGTACGTCCCGCTCTTTGAAGAATTCCCCGCCGAAGTGTCGACCAGCGATTGATGTTTGTTCGATTTGCTTTTCTCTCCCGACCACGCGGTGGAAAGGCTCACATTGAAGTTTGTCAACCGCGCGAGACGATGCTCTTCGCTAAAGAGAAATTTGTTGATGTCGGCATACTCACCCGGAGCGGTTTCCACACGCTGATACAGATTGAAGCTTGCCCCGCCGCCGACGTCCAACAGACTGCCGATGCCGGTCCGGAAATTTGCACCAACCTCCGAAAACTTGATGCTATCGGCCATGAAGTTGTACGAAAGTCCCAAACCGAGGTTCAGCAGCTGAATCCTCTTCGCTTCCTTGGCCGAATCGGCAGAACTCATCTTCATTTCAAAGACGTTTCCCACACTCATGTTCGCGGTCATCTCTGGCGGTGAAAAGTTTTCGCCGATTATCTGTTTCTGGTACACGAATGACAGATTCGGCGTGACGGTGTGACGGATCGCCGCGACGCCGAGCATGTTGGGCTGGACAATACCGTAGAACCTCGTGCTTGCCGAAACGCCGGATGACAGGTAGCCCGCCCGCGTCGCGGTAACCTCCGTCGTGTCGGCGACGTGTGTGCTGTCGTAGTATTGGTAGGGAAGCGTATTCCGAGCGAACGAACGCTGGTCACTGTAGCTCAGGGATGGCGCAATCGTGAAATATCCGACCTTCGGAGCGATGCTCACGGAAAGATTCTGACTGACGGATTGTGATCGGTCATGCTCAAATGCGTCAACCGTTTGGATTGTCGTATCGATCTTGATGCCGCCTATTTTGTGGTCGATCTTCGCGAGGTTATCCGAGGCATTGATATTGTAACCGACCCCGATCAATTCGTACCACGCGAGGTTTGAGGTTTCCCCGGACGACGAATTGCTCCGCCGGAAAGGATAGCTCTGGCTGTGATTGAAATTCAGGGACGGCAGGACTTCACTGATGCTTCCATCGACGAGATTTTGACTGCGCGAGATATTGACCGACATGCTGTTCGGAGTCCCCTCCCACGACTTCGAGAGTGTCGCATTGGATATGAGGGATTGATCAAGCGCCTGCTGGAGGTCGATCGTGTTGATATACGAATTGTTGCTGGCAAACGTAAAATTAACATTCAACCGCGTCGTCGGGTCGATGTCCTGATTATGCGTCATATTCAGGCGGTACGATTGCGATTCCGTCCGGGTCGGGTCGGATGACTCGCCCGTATGCAGATCTTTGTATTCCCCGGAAATGGATCCATTGAAGAAGTACCGCAGACCATACCGGTAATCCGAATAAACCGAGTATCCTCCTTTCGTGTACAAATCGCTCCGGAAGTCCCAATCCATATAATCGCTGAGGGCCAGATAGTATCCAAGGTGACGGAGATACTTCCCGCGCGAAGGGTCGTCGCCGTACGCGGGGGCAATAATCCCGGATCGCCTGCCCGCTTTGTTGGGGAATACCGCGAAAGGCAGCGCAAAAACGGGTACATCGGCAATGTACAGATATACGGGCTCCGCAATCACCAGATCCTGGAACGTCACTTTCATCTCAGGACTGTAAAAATAGAAATGCGGATCATCGGCGTCGCACGTTGTGTAGCGTCCATCGGAGACAAAGAGGATGTTTTTGTCGACCTTCTTGATTTCTTCCCCGTGGTAGTATCCCTTCTCGATTTCGGTTTCGCCGACGTCGATGATCCCGCGCTTCGTTTTGAAATTGTAGCCCAGCCGGAATCCATGATATTCTTCACTCCCATCCTTCATGATGGGCAGCCCTTTGAACTTTTTCTTGTGCACCGTGGTGGTATCGGACGTGCGGGTCGAATCGGACGACCCGTGCCTCGGCGCACGGGATGTGTCGGGAATGCCAAACGAGTTGAGTCTCGAAGTAGTCCAATCGACGTCAATCCGCTCGGCTTTCAGCTGCATTTGGCGGTATTTTACGTCGCTGTTAGCGTACATGCTCATCGTCTTCGTTGAAATTTCGTAGACGATGGAATCGGCGCAGGAGTAAACAACCACGGTGTCCACGCCGCCGGAGGCCGACGTGTCTTTCGGAGTCTTTGCAGTATCGGCGACGGAGCGTGTCCGACCGGCTCGTAAGGGAGTCTCGCGAAGAAGTTTGGGCTTGGGATATTGAGAGGAAGAGAACGCTGAAACAGATAATCAGCCGGATGCGCACGTGGAGATACCTCTCACATCACTAAACTTGCGGCGCCAATAATCCCGGCCGCATTGCCTAATTTCGCGCGAAGTATGCGAATATGCTGTTGGTGTGGTTTCAGTGCACGCGAACGGGCTCCGGATTGGATGGCGTCGAAGACGAAATCGGGCGAGGCCGATAATCCTCCTCCGATGACGGCCACGCGGATGTCAAGAAGATTAATGACAGCCGCGAGAGCGTAGCCGAGGAACTGGCCGGCTTCTTCAAGGATAGCCCGCGCAATCTGGTCGCCTTGTTGGGCGGCCATCGATATGATTTTGGGCTCGATGGCATCGAGATTACCATCAACCAATCGTTCGATGATAGACCCCTTGCCGCCTTGATGCGAGCGCTCCAGAATCTCCTTTGTCCGCTGCGAAAGATATCGTTGACCGATGTAACATTCGATGCATCCGCGATTACCGCAGTTGCATCGTGGACCGTTGTGATCGATCGACATATGTCCGATTTCGCCGGCGCCTCCATGCGGACCTCGAAAGATTTTCCGGTTGACAATGATTCCACCCCCGACGCCGGTTCCCCAGATGACAAAGATGAAATCTTCTTCATCGATGCCGGCCCCGAATTTCGCCTCGGCAATTGCGGCAACATTCGCGTCATTTTCGACCCGGACCGGCATGTGACACGCGCCGCTCACCGCCGAGCCTAATTTGAATGAGGTCCAGTTTGAAAAATTTGGAGGATACTCCACCGTACTGCCGTCGAGAGAGACAACACCGGGAGCACCAATTCCGACGCCCCCGAAATCAGAACGGCTTCCACCTGTGAGCAGACCATCAATGGTCGAGAGAATCTGGCGGACAACAACTTCAGGGCCATCGTTTGCCCGTGTTTCGGCAACAATCTGGCGAAGGATTTTCCCGCGGCTATCGACTAATCCGGATTTGACCGTCGTTGCGCCAAGGTCGACACCGATTGTGCACCGTTGAGTTACTGCTTCGTTCATAATATCACACCAATGGCATCCCGACCGTTCATTCCACTCTCTTGATCACGATCACGGTCATATCGTCGTACTGAGGATATGCGAGCATGTGTCGTTGCGCCGCCTCGAAGATAGCGTCGATAATCTCAGCCGCAGTCTTCTGCCGATTCTTCTGCAATACCTTCAACAATTTCTTCTCGCTAAACTGCTGCCTTCGGTCGTTCAAAGCCTCCGTGATCCCGTCGGAATAGACAACGAGCACGTCTCCTGGGTCTAATGGAAGTGTTTCTTCCTGGTACGGATAATCATCCATGACTGACAGAATGATGCCGCCTTCCTTGAGCCGGCGCGGCTCTTCGTTCGCGGCGAGGAAATATGGGTGGTCGTGCCCCGCATTGCAATAGCAGAGAGTATTACGACTGCCGTCGAGATAGCCAAAGAACAACGTCATGAATTTCTCGGGGGTCGTGCTCTCATGCAACAACTTGTTTGAATTCCTTACCCAAACCTTCGGCGATCCGTGCACGATAATCTGACCCCGGAGGGTTGCCTGCAATTTCGCCATGAGCAATGATGCCGGCAGTCCTTTGCCCGAGACGTCCCCCAGGCAAAAAACCAGTTCTTTCTTATCAATTGGGATGAAATCGAAATAATCTCCGCCCACCATGCGGGCTGGAGTGCTCCTCCCCGCGATGTCGTATCCTTTAAGATGCGGCGGGTTCTGCGGAAGAAGGCTCATTTGCACTTCACGGGCCGCCCGGAGATCTTTCTCCATCGCGATCTTTTCACGCTCCTGCTCGTACAGCCGCGCATTTTCAATGGCAATGGAACCATGAACCGAAAGTGCGTCGATGAAATTCTCATCGTCGGAGGTGAACGTTCCGTTGAGCTTGTTCAGGAGCTGGAACACGCCGATGATCTTCTGCTCTTTATTTCTCATGGGCATGCAGAGTATCGTTTTCGACCTGTACCCTGTTCTTGCATCGAAATCCCGGTCGAAGCGCGGGTCGAGGTAGGCATCTTCGATATTGAGAGTATCTCCTGTTGCCGCGACGTATCCCGAAATCCCGCGACCGAGCGGAAGGCGGATTTCAATGAGCTGGTCGCCCTTGAGAACTTTTGACCAGAGCTCCTGTTTCGTGGTATCGATGAGATACAATGTTCCGCGGTCCGCCTCTACGACGTGCAAGGCGGTCTCCAGGATCACGCTCAAAAGCCTGTCGAGGTCGAGGGTTGAATTCACTATTTTTGCCGCCTCGATCAGTTGATGGAGCTTCCCGAGTTCCGTGACGGAATGCTTGGACGTTTTCAGCAGCTCCCGGGCAAAATGGAGATTCAGGCTGCGCAACCGAACGCTGAGCAACTGCAACAGCCGCACCGTGAAAGGATGATTGAGCTCAATCAATAGTTCAAAATCCGGTTTCTTGAGCTCGTACGTGATGCAATCCTTCACGGCGACAACCTTGGATGACCGGGGGCGTCCGTCAATGAGTTCCAGCTCGCCGAAGCAATCGCCATGATGCAGCAATGCCAGAATCATGTCCTCGTTATTCAGGAGCTCCTTGACGATTTTCACGCTGCCGTCAACCAGAAGAAAGAGCTTTTCGCCGACGCCTTCATCCTGAAGGATGACGTCATTCGCCCGGTAGCGACCCTCTATCAGTTTATCCTGAACGACTTCAAAATCCTCATCGCTAATGTTTTCGAACAGAATGTTACATCGCAGTCGTTCCAGGAGACGTGATTTCTGTATCATGGTCGGTTCTCCATGTCAGCGTCCATACAAACTTCCGGTCATCGCTTTTTCTTCCACCATTGCTGTAACCGCTCACGAATCTTCTCTTCTGCCCCGAGCGTTGTGGGGTGATAGTACACCTTTCCCTTTAGATTATCGGGGAGGTATTGTTGTTCAACAAAATGCCCGTCAAAATCGTGACTGTAGTTATACTCTTTTCCGTACCCGAGCCCCTCCATGAGTTTGGTCGGCGCGTTTCGCAAGTGGAGCGGAACCGGTTCATTCGGCAGCCGGTGTACATCATCCGTAGCGTGTTTGATCGCCATGTACGAAGCGTTGCTCTTCGGCGCCGATGCGAGGTACGTTGCCGTTTGCGCCAGAACGAGCCGGGCCTCAGGCATCCCGACATAATCCACGGCGGTAAAACAACTCGTCGCCAGCGTGAGCGCGTACGGGTCGGCATTGCCGATATCTTCAGAGGCAAGGATGACCATTCGTCGCGCGATAAATTTCGGATCTTCTCCCCCTTCAAGCATACGGGCCATCCAGTAAACTGCTGCGTCGGGGTCGCTGCCGCGCACACTCTTTATAAAGGCGGAAATGATGTTGTAATGTTCCTCCGCGCCTTTATCGTATTTCGCATACTTGCGTTGAAATGCCTCCTCGATGGCGAGCGTCGTGACAATTCGTTCGCCACCGCTCCCGGGTTGTATCAATCTGACGGCCGTCTCCAGACCGTTCAGCATCACGCGAGCATCGCCGGCCGCGAACAACATCAACAGTTCCCGTTCTTTCCGGTCAATCCGGATGTGCCGGTCTTTCAAAATGACATCGGTCCGGAGCGCATGTTCGAGAATCTGGTCGAGTTCATCGGCCCCCAGCGGCTCCAGGACGTACACCCTGCAACGCGATAGCAAGGGTGAAATGACTTCGAAGGACGGGTTTTCCGTTGTCGCGCCGATCAGCGCGATGATGCCGTCTTCGACGCTATGAAGCAACGCATCTTGCTGGGCCTTGTTGAACCGGTGGATCTCGTCGATAAACAATATCGTTCGTTTGTCCAGGTGCTTGCGGTTTGTCTCGGCGCGCTCGAGAACCTTCCGTACATCCTGCACCCCGGATGAAACCGCATTGAGCTGGAAGAATTCTGCTTTAGTGTGATGGGCGATGATACGCGCAAGGGTGGTTTTCCCGCAGCCCGGCGGGCCCCAGAACACCATCGATGGGACTTCGTCTCCCTCGATTAATATCCGTAGCGGTTTCCCCTCGCCCAGCAGGTGCGCCTGACCGATGAATTCGTCAATCGTTCCTGGACGGACGCGTTCAGCAAGCGGTGTGGATGAAGATTCTTCGGCGGGCTCTTTTGCCTTGTTGTGCTGTCCAAAAAGCTCCATGGTCATCGAGAGGTCAGAAGTCAGGCATTTGAGATCCGGGGAGCGCGAACTGAATTACGTTCAATTCACGTCGCGCGTCCCGCATTCCAAAGCGGGTCTTTCACTTTTCCTTCTTCACTTTATAGACTGTCTCCCCATCGCGGATCATACCGTATTTTTCGCGGGCTACCTTTTCAATGGTTTTGGGATCGTTGTCGAGCGCCTTCGACTGCTGCACCAGCTGGTTCTGCTCCCGCTGCGCCTGGAGGATTTTCCCCTGCATCGTTCGCTTTTCCGATTCCAGCCTCACCCGCTGGAGAATTCCCTTGTTGCTGAATGTCATGAACGACAGCACGGGAATGAGAACAAGCAGCGTAAGGTTGAAACGTTTGCTCTTCAAAATCCCCTTCAACCAACCGGGCGTGTGCCGCTTGACCGGGGTTTTGCGGTAGTATTGTTCGTCCATTAAGGGAAATGTACGACTATTTGTTGAATATTCAAACTTTAAACCATCAGGTGAAATGATTCCGCAAGGTACTTGATTATGGCCAGGTTCCATATCAGCGTCACGATCCAGGCCGCTACCGCAACCGCCGTGGCCCTTAGTACGCCGAATCGGCAGATTATCCTCACACCCAGTCCCAAGAGAGCGACATACCACGCGGTGAAAGGATTGAGGGACTCGAGAATTGAAGCAATGACAATATCCGATTGCGGTGGCAGAAACGACGCCGCACTCAGAGGCATCCCGTGTAACCCGGAACCTGGATGGAATACAAGTGCCAGACAACCACCGAGAAGCAGGACGGATTCGGCATGGACCTCCAGCGAGAAGAGCTGCCGGAAACGAACCGGCTCTGCCGGACCGACCCACGATGATAATTCAAACAAGAGGAGGGCAAATACCGACCACCCTGCCAGCAATCTGATTGGAAGAAAAAAAGAGCGCGCGTACAGGTCGACGGCGAGATGTTCCCTCATAAGCAGCTTGTCGGCAGCCGTCGCCGACGGTGGTAAGTGGTCAAGCGCTGCCGCGACAATCGCCGGATAATCGACCACGAGCCGAAGAACGCTCAGCGCCACAAGAACCAGGAACGCAATCAACCACTGCGGACGTAATTTTCAGCTGTTCGATGGCATGCGCCGGACGATGGAAAAAATAGACGAGCGGAAACATCTACAGCCACGTAGGATGTTTTCGACGCACCCTGTCGTCGGACACGAGATCGACGAACAGCTCTTCGAGCGAAGCGTACGTTTGATCGCTGATGCGACCCATCGTCTTCGAGCGTATGTCGGTTGTCGGACACTGGAGGAGAATCTTCCCATGATGGATGATCGCGACCTCCGTGCAGAAACGCTCAACGGTATCGAGAACATGCGACGTGATGAAAATGCTCGTTCCCTGCGATGCCATGAACGCGAGGGATTCTTTCACGGCGCTCGCGGCGAGCGCATCGATTCCCTCCAGAGGCTCGTCGAGGACCACGAGCTTCGGTTTATGGATAATCGCGGCCGCAAGTGAGATTTTCTTTTTCATCCCAGTCGACAATGTGTTGATGGGGTCGTCTTCCTTCTCATGCAGGTCGAAGAATTCCAGCAATTCCTCTCCCCTCCGGACGGCATCCTGAGGAGGAAGGTTATACATCGTTCCGACAAACTCGAGGTACTCCCGCGCCGACATCCAATCGAAGTAGAGCGGTTCATCGAGCACGAACCCTATCTCCTGCTTGTAAGCGAATTCACGCCCGGTAATTTCTTTGCCGAGGAACCGGATGGTGCCGGAGTCCTTTTGCGTAAGTCCTGCGAGAATCCGGATGGTCGACGTTTTGCCGGCGCCGTTCAACCCTATGAATCCAAAGATCGAACCCCGCGGAACCGACAGTGTGAGGCCGTCCACCGCACGGACCCCGCCTTCATACGTCTTGACGAGGTTCTCAAACTCAAGGATAATCATATCCTGCTGCATATCGCTGTCTGACGTTCAATGATCTCTCGTACAGTACGCGGGATAGAAACCCGAAACCAATAGATCCCCGTCGCGATCCCATATACGACACACAGGACAGGCATTTTCCACACCGCGATGAACAGAGCGTACGGGATGCCCGCCAGAAGGAGTGCCCCGAGCATGTACAACAATTCGATAAAATCGTTCGTCTCCCAGCCCGCATCGCGCCGGGACTCGCGGACAGACCGGAAATTCCCGATATGCAATAACGGGAAGACGACTGTGAAACTGAACAAAATTGCGTCTTCCAGGCATTGCCGGAGATACACCTCGGGCGAGAAAAAGAACAACGTCGCCGTGACCGCGACAAAAGCGGCCGCAGTCAAAATGAGTGTAGTGACATTCTTGAGAATGATGACACGCCGCCAGTCGGCCGCTAAGACAACGAGCGACTCAAGCTCCAGTGGAGACCTGAAAAAAATGTTGTTGTATTGTGGCTCGAGCCCGCCAAAAACGACGACGACCACCGGTACAAAGGTGGGGGCTACGTGATACACCCAATCGATCAGGAAGATTCCAAAGAGAATCAATGGCACAAAATGAAGTCTCCGACGATGACGGAAGAATTCCTTGAGTCTCCATGGCTGCGAAGAACTGCGCGGGACTGCCACGACCCCTAGCTCGAATTGTCATGGCGGAATTATGCATACCGTTTGCCTATGAAAAACGCGGCCACGAGAATGGCAACCAGCAACCCGAAATTCCATGCGGCGCTTTGAAAATCACCGCGCTGGATTCCGGCAAGAGCCGATGTCACCTGGGCGATAACCGGTACAACTCCGGGCAACGAAGCCTCGCGAAAGAGGTACGTTCCTGCCAGCAGGACGATAAAGCCGAAGGCCACCAGAACTCCGGCGCCCGAAGCAGGACGGGAAAGCCGCAGAAAGATGAATTGCAATGCCGTCGTCAACACGGAAAGCGCCAGCAGCATAAACGTATAGATTGCAATTATCAACACCGCGCCGAGAAGTGAGCGACGATAGAAGACGGCAAGAAAGAGCACATTGGTCAGCCAGAGTCCGACCATCACCGGTCTTCGGAGACCCGCGGCGCAGGCAAATGCAAACCTGTCCACGGGAGCAAGCGGAAAGATGGAGGTCCTGACAAGCACAACGGTGAGCGATCGCGCGAAGTAACTAATCATGAAAAGCGCCCATGCGCTCGCCTCCAGAAAAATATAAAGACCGAGGTAATGATTATCGACATCGAACCGGAGTCTTTGCTCAAGATAAATGCAAAGAAACAAATTAGCTCCGCCAATGATGAATGGATGTGCCCGAAACGCCCCTTCTTCGGACGTTGCCTTCATCGACGTGATATTGAGAAGACCACTTACCGCCGACTTTGACCTGTGAAGTTGTTCTCTCATGGCCGTGATGATATCGAAAATCTCCGCATGTTCATAGTTCCCCTTCTCCAGAGACTACCGCCAGATGTTATCGTGCCCGCGGATATTCCCGCCATCCGGGATAAGTCCTCGGAGAAAGGGCTGTTTCGTAAAATCAATTTCATATCTTTTCCAGGGGTCGATCGGAAAACTCCAGTCCATCGGGACGACCTCGACTGCCCCGCCTCTAAACCGGTAGATGATCGGTGAACGATCCATGGAATAGTCGAGCTGGAGTTTCATCTTGAGATACGAAAGGAGCGCTCCGAATCCGTCCCGCTGGATGATGTCCAGCAGCATATTGCCGTATCCTCTCCGCTGGCAGTCGCGGAGGACATAGCTTCGGTATTCACGAGCAGGAATGTAGAGACGCGAAAACAAGCTGGGAAGGTAGTCGGCGTAGAATCTCGCCAACGAATCTGCCCAGCTTTTCGAAGCGGGCCGCTGGGCACTGAGACTCACACTGAGGAGCAAGGTCAAGCAGACTACGCCGAATTGTCGCATGCAGTTTGAGACGGCTACTTATACCATTGCAACTTCGGTTGATACGTTCTCTTGAGGCGCGAATTTTCCCTATGACGTTCAATCGCCAGGGAAATCAACCGGTCGAGAAGCTTTGGATACGGAATGCCCGAGGCCTCCCACAACTTGGGATACATGCTGATGGAGGTGAAGCCGGGAATGGTATTGATCTCGTTAAGAAATACTGCATTTGATTTTCTTGTCACCAGGAAATCCACTCGCGCCATCCCTGCGCACTCTGTTGCCCGAAAACACCGAATCGCGATATCCTGGATTTTCTTCACAACACCTTTGGGGAGCTGCGCGGGAATGATCGATCGGGATTTGCCGTCGACGTACTTTGCATCATAGTCGTAGAATTCATTGGAAGAAATAATCTCGCCCGGCACCGATGCAATCGGCTCATCGTTGCCGAGGACACTGACTTCAATCTCGCGGGCTGATTCGATACTCTTCTCGACCAGAATTTTCCGGTCGTACATTGATGCAAGGTCCACCGCCATCAGCAATTCTATCCTGGTATGGGCTTTGGAAATTCCGACGCTTGACCCGGAGTTCGCGGGTTTGACAAAGCACGGATAGCGGAGACTTTTTTCGATCGATACAATGATCTTCTCTCGTCGAGTTTCATACTCTCTCGCCAGGAAGAAGACGTATGGCACGACGGGAATGTTCTGCCGTTCACATAATTGCTTCGCCACGACCTTGTCCATTCCAACGGCAGAGCCGAGGACTCCCGCCCCCACATACGGAATCCCTGCCAACTCGAACAACCCCTGGACGGTTCCGTCTTCACCGAACGAACCATGGAGAACAGGAAAAACAACGTCGAGAGCTTTGGGCTTCGAGATGTGATGCCCGGGACCATATTCGACCAGCCCCGTGACGCCGGGGTCGGGGAGCAGAATCTTCGCGGATTCATCGTCCAGTTTCTTCCGCCGTTTGAGGTACTCAAGCGCAAGAGCCGAGCTCAGCCATTTGCCTTCCGGCGTTATGCCTATAGGGACGACCTCGTACTTGTCCTTATCGAGCGCATTGATGACCGATGCGGCAGAGACAAGTGAGACCTCGTGTTCAGCCGACCGGCCGCCAAAAATGACTCCGACCCGGATCTTTGATTTCGGATTTCGGATTGACGATTGCGGATTGTTTTTCATTTCCCTTGAAGCATTTGTCGAACAAGCTCGCGGATTTCACCATCGGAAGGAACAGGATCCGAAGCCCTCTTGTCTGCCGAGGACAGATCGCAGGCGATCTTGCCGGAGAAATCCTTCCCGTACGATGCACCGCTTATACTTCGCAGTTTTTCGAGTTCTTCCAACGAAAGAAGTTTTTCCCCTCCCAGCATCCGGGCGACAAACGTGATGTGGGCGGCATGTTCGATTTTTTCCATCTTAAAATACGCATCCCATACGTCTTTGCCGTAAGCCACGGCGCCATGGTTGGCAAGCATAATCGCATCTGCGGTCCGCACGAAGGGGGCCAACGATTGAGCAACTTCGACCGTCGATGGCGTTGCATATTGCGCCAGGGGAACGCCGCCGAGGCCGACGATCACCTCCGGGAAAAGACATTCCGTAAGGGGAATACGCGCTGTTGCAAAACCGGTGACATACGGCGGGTGCGCATGAACGACGGCATTCACATCGGGACGTTGGGAATAAATAAAAATGTGCATGGGAAGCTCCGTCGAAGGTTGCGAGCCGTTCTGTATTGTCTTCCCCTTGTCATCAACTTCGACGAGGTCGTCTTCGGTCACCATTCCTTTATTAATGCCGGTTCGTGTTGTCAGGAAGTTGCCGTTCCCGATCCGGACACTCACATTGCCGTCGGTCGCCGTCACAAATCCTTTTTCATAGAGGCGATGGCAAACTTGAACGATCAACTCCGGAATACTTTGGTTATTGTTCATCTCAGCGATTCCCGATTCCGATCCATCTATACGAAATTCCGCCTTGGCTTCATCCAACTTTCTCTTTGAATAAACTCTCCTGCCTTGAACCGTTCCCTTTTGAACGCAGGTCGTTCTCCCTAATCTCGAATCTCAGTTGAGAATCTAACGCATATTCTCTGTCTTTTTCGACAGAAATCCATTTACGTTTCAGCTCCTCTGCCACGGCTCCGGTTGTATTCGATCCGGCAAAAGGATCTATAACAAGGTCGCCCGGATCTGTTAAAAAATTTATGAAAAGCCTCGGCAATTCCGACGGGAATCTCGCAGGATGTATTTTTTTCCCTAACTCTTTAGACATTATAATGTACTGGCTGTTGCTTTCGTTATTTCCGCATTGGATAAGATTACTAGGGATCGACCCTCCCCGATCAACAGAAAACTTCTCAGTTATATTATGTCCTGACGGACGCTTGGTCTTTATCACTCCACGGCGGATCAGTCGTTCCATATCTTTGCTGTATGGTTGCAATATTTTGGCATTGTCGGCTTTCGGAAACTGGGTGGGTGAGAGCCAAAAAATATACTCTACAGAATCTTTCACTCGAATACGCCTCACATTGACCCATTCAGCTGGCGCGGGCATTTTTGCCGGATTGAACCAAAAAAACTCCTGGGCAAGGTGAAATCCGACCTCATCGCAAAGAGCCAGCAACAATCTATATTGGTAAAGAGAGCGGTTCGGTGCCCCAGCTGTCCAGCAACCCCCGATGTTAAGAATAAAGCTACCTTGCTTTCTGAGGATTCTCTTGATTTCATACGCAAACGGAAGGAACCATCGAACATACTCCTTCTGGTCAGCATTGCCGTACTCCTTCTTGAAATGAAGAGCGTATGGCGGTGAGGTTAGCACCAAGTCTATGCTGCCCGAAGTCAAATCCTTCATGACGTTAAGACAGTCGGCACAGTATGCTTGGCCTAATTTTGTTTTATAAATTGGTTTTGCTTTCATTGCCTCCTCCTCCCAAAAGAACGCAAGACAGCTCCAAGATCCTTGTGCCAATCGCCGAGATCGGCGCTGTCTGGTAACGGAACTCTTTGCATAGTTGCGAGTTTGTTCTTGAATTGGCCGTGCTTCTTGAGTTTATTTGTTCTTATGTACAGAAAATCGGACCAATTCCCCGTCTTCTTGCCAAGACAAACTGCTAGAATCTCAAATTGATCAAGCCCATAGCACCGACTGGTTGGATCACCCTTTGATGCCCTAGTTTTTTGAGTTTCCACCTTGTATGCGACTATCTCTCCCTTGTGCCTATATGCCTCTTCCGCATTTCTGACATTTTTGCATTCTAATCTTATCCCTTTCTTCCTTGCCGCAGCCCAAATGGTGTAGTCAGGATAATTGTCAAGATCATGCTCCTCGAATCTCTCAACCAAAGATCGTCTCTTGAGCGATTTAATTATCTTACCTACTTTGACTTCTGCGACTGCACCCTCGAGCGTGACCTTTGCTCTGAATCTTTTGTCTATCGCATCCAACAACTCTTCTGCAGTAAGTCCATATCTTATCTCTAGTCGATGCGGCATCAGCGGACCACCTCCAGCAATTCATCCACGACATGGTATTTCTGAAACGGAGGCATCATGTAGACGCCGGCGACACAGGATTTGGCCTCTCTCAGAAATTCCTTTGAAAGTTTAACGCCGACCCTGGCTGCGTTCTCTCCTGCCGTACGAATTTGCTCCCGGATCTTCTCGGGGATGCGCATGCCCGGCACCTCGTTGTGCAGGAAATCCGCATGCTTGAAACTCCGCAACGGAAGAACTCCTACCACAACCGGGATCTTCAGGTGTTCGATGCGCTTCAAGAATGGTTCGAGAATCTTCATTTCGTAGAGAGGCTGCGTGAAAATGATATGCACGCCCGCTTCGATTTTCTTCTTGAGTTTTGCGATTTCCCCGTCCAGATCGGCCGCAACCGGGTTCGCAGCACAGGCAGTGAAAAACGAAGTAGGACTGCCGATGGAGTTGCCCATGATGTCGGTGCCGCGGTTCATTGAGCTAATCGCACGAATCAGTCCGACGGAATCCACATCGAACACGGAGGTCGCTTGGGGATAATCCCCGATGCTCGCCGGGTCGCCGGTGACGCAAAGGATGTTCCGCAAGCCAACCGCATACGCGCCGAGAAGCTCCGCCTGCAATCCGATAAGGTTGTGGTCACGGGAGGTGCGATGGCACATGGTCTCGATGCCAACCCGTTGCTGGATCATAAGGGAAATCGCGATCGAGCTCATGCGGAGCCTGGCGCGCGCGCCCTCCGTGATGTTCACGGCATCGATCTGCCGTTCGGAGCAGTACTGTGCACCTTCAAGAACGCTTGTCATGTCCAGCCCGCGGGGGATGTCAAGCTCCACGGTCGTCATGAATTTCTTGCCGACGTTGCGCGAAAACTTCGACCATCGCGTTGTCTCGACATAGTACATCGGTTCGGGCTGGGGCTGGGCTTCTTTTCTGGATTTCGCCTGGATTGGCGGGGCCGGCTTGCCGACCTTCATGCCCTTCACCGCTTCGGCAATGGCCCGGATGTGCGCCGGCGTCGAGCCGCAGCAAGCGCCAATGATAGTGACCCCCGACCCGACGAGTTCCTTGGCGTAGGTCGCAAGATATTCGGGTGTTGTGTGATAGATCGACCGGCCGTTGAGCAATGTCGGTATACCCGCGGCGGGCTGCGCGATGAGGATCACTCCGTCTTTATGCACATTGCGGATGATGCTGAACATGCGCTGCGGGCCGACGGTACAGTTTGCCCCCACAACGTCGGCTCCCGCGTCTATCAGATGTTCGATGACTTCGATGGGAAACGATCCATTGAGGATCGCACCGTCCTCGGCGAACGCTTTTTGAGCGACAATGGGAAGATTCGTCAGCTCTTTCGCGGCGGCGAGGGCTTCGTCCAATTCCTGAACGCTGACGAACGTTTCCAGCATGATCAGGTCGACGCCGGCCTCCAGCAGCAGCCCCACATGTTCTTTGAACGCATCTCTCGCTTGCTGGCGCTTGACTTTTCCAATCGGCTCCAGCAGCATTCCCGTCGGTCCCACGGAGCCGGCAACGTACACGCCATCCCCGGCGGCCCGGCGGGCTATCTCAACGCCGCGAAGATTTATATCACGCAGTTTGTCTTCGAGATGAAATTGGGTGAGACGGAATCTGTTAGCGGACGTCGTATTCGTCTCGATGATTTCGGAGCCGGCGGCGATGTATTCACGATGAATCCGCTCGACAATGTCCGGATTCTTGAGATTCTGAATCTCGTGCGGCAATTCATTGTACTCATAGAGGTCGAGCAATGTCCCCATTGCACCGTCACAGATGATCGGTCCTTCTTTGATGCGCTGTCGAAATGGTTTTTTCATGTCAATTCAAAGCAAAAAAAATCTCGTCTTCATGAGCACGTGAAGACGAGACTATTATACACAAATGAGGAAGTTTTTCCAAACGAACGAGTTGCCTGGCGCTATTTCAACAATTTTATTACTTCCTTCTCGAATATCTCATACGATTTCCCGCCGAGCATCGTCTTAACGAGATTCCCATCACTATTATAGATGAACGTCGTCGGCAGCGCGCCGCTCCATTGAGGATCCATCCCGTTGATAAATGCGTCGTCGGTGCTGTCCTGGTCGATGTATGTTTGAAAATCCACTCCTAATTTCTTAAGCGTGGAAGGCACCAGACTATCAGCCTTGTCGATGTCGTCCGCTGATATGATGATCACTTCGACTCCCCGGTCACGATAGTTGTTCCGGAGTTTCACGAGATTTGGCATTTCTTCCCGGCAGGGGTCACACCAGGTCGCCCAAACATTCACAAGGGTCACGTTGCCATGATTCTGGTTGACCATCTCTAAAATCTTACGGTGGTCAACCTTCTGAATCACGGGGGCACCCGGCAACGGCTGTCCGATTCCGGGCGGAGCGCAGAGGAACGAGAAAAGCAAGGCCAGCGTCCACATGCCAGGAACCGGGAGAAGCCCCCATGAAGCCAAATTTCTTCTCACGCCTTAATCGGCGACGACGCGCTTGATCGAGCAGCCGAATGCCTTCGTGGTTGTGTTCTGCGGCTGCTTACCCGAGAGCAATGCATCGAGCGCGAGCGCCAGATCGTGCGATTGAACTTTCTCCGGATTACGGTTGTCATCGATGCGGCCGTGATACGCCAGTTTCCCGTCGGGCGTGATGACAAACGTTTCAGGAGTCACCTCCGCCCCGTAGGCGTCGGCGATTTTGTTCTGGTCGTCTTTCAGAACGGGGAACAAGAACCCGTGATCTTTGCTGTGGCCTGCGATCTCGCTCACCGCTTCTGCTTTGTTCGAGTTGATTCCGACGAACGCAACTCCCTGCTTGCCGTACGTTTCGTTCAGTTTCACCATCCGTTCGTTATATCCGTTGGAAACCGGGCATTTGGTCGCGATGAACATCACGACAACCAGCTTGTTGTCTTTGGTCAGAGACTGGAGGGAATATTCCTTCCCATCGTAATTCTTCAGCGTGAAAGCCGGGACGTTGTCGCCGACTTGCAGCGCTTTCATGTCGCCTGCGGTGGCCAAGGTGGCAAGAACAAATGTGAATAGAATGAGATATCTCATAGATGGATCTCCTTGATGTAAGGTGATAGGTTTTAGGTTATAGGTTATGGGTTTTAGGTCTCAAGTTTCAGCTGTTAGGCATAAAGCTGTTAGCCGTTGGCTTCTGAATTCTGTCTCCTGACTACTTAGTTCTTGGTCATTCGTACTTGGCTCTTGGCAATTGGCTTTTCGCCTTTAGCTCACGGCACATTACTCATTGCCTAATTAGTTCCTCTGCGATTTGGACGGCATTTGTTGCAGCCCCCTTTCTCAAGCTGTCCGAGACGACCCAGAGATTCAGACCATTGTCAACGGTGTCATCCCGACGGATGCGTCCGACAAAAACGTCATCTTTGTCGTTGGCCCAAATCGGCATCGGGTAAACACTTTCTTGAATGTCATCCTGTAAACAAACACCGGGAGCATGGAGTAAAGTTTCACGCACATCCTCCAGCTCAAAATGTCTGTCAAATTCGACATTTACGGCTTCGCTATGCCCGCCAAGCACGGGAACGCGAGCGCAGGTTGCCGTGACTTTGACCGAGTCATCACCGAATATTTTCCTGGTTTCCAATACCATCTTGCGTTCCTCACGCGTAGATCCGTCTTCGAAAAACACATCTATCTGCGGAAGAACATTGTACGCAATCGGGTGCGGAAACTTGCGCTGAACATCTTCATCGCCTGCAATCTCGCACTCCAGCTGGTCGACTCCTTTCTGTCCGGCGCCCGTCACAGCTTGATAGGTCGCCACAACAATCCGCCGGATCCGCCATCTGTCATGAAGCGGTTTCAGAGCGACAACCATCTGGATAGTAGAACAATTCGGATTTGAAATGATTCCATGATGACGCAAGATTTGGTGGGGATTGACTTCGGGAACAACAAGAGGCACGTTTTCATCCAGGCGAAACGCGCTGCTGTTATCGATCACAACCGCCCCTGCCTTCACAGCAAGCGGCGCGAATTCCTTGCTCACTGCTGCGCCGGCAGAAAACAAAGCGATTTGAATTCCCTTGAAACTTTTCGGGGTCAGCTCCTCAACACGCACCGTCCTGTCGCCACACTGAATTACCTTTCCCACGGATTTCTTCGTCGCAAGCAGACGCAGTTCGCCGAGGGGAAATTTCCGCTCTGCCAGGACCTGCACCATCTTTCTTCCGACCAACCCGGTCGCGCCGACAACGGCAACATCAAACTGTTTCATGGGTCACATCACTCATAATTGGTCGACACTTTCCCGCGGTCGAATCACGCGAGCATCAGCGCCGTCAACGAGTACCTCTGCCGGCCGCGGGCGGGCGTTGTAGTTCGATGATAGAGCGTAACCGTAGGCCCCGGAACAGAGTACCGCGAGGTAATCGCCACGTTTGACGCGCGGCAGATTCCTATCCAGCGCGATAAAATCTCCCGACTCACACAGGGGACCGACAACATCAACCGTTTCATGCGGTGAGTCCTGGATGCGGAGCGGGACGACCTGGTGATATGAATGATAGAGACTCGGACGGATCAAGTCGTTCATTCCGGCATCGACAATGACAAATCTTTTTTCACTGTTCTCCTTGGTGTAAAGGACTCTCGTGAGTAAAATGCCGGCGTGAGCGACGATGGAACGGCCGGGCTCAATCAAAATCTTACACTTCGTCTCTTCCAGGACTGGCAGAATCGCCTTCAGGAGCGCCACCGTCGTGATCCCGGAATCGGCGGCTTCTTCATCCACGGGTAAAGACGGATGGGTGACGAAGTCATGATACTGAACGCCAAACCCTCCGCCAAAGTTCAAGTGATGAATCGGAATGCCCTTTGACCGGAGCTGATGGACGAGCGCGCGTGTCTGTTCGGCGGCGGCAACAAACGCGTCGACGTTTGTGATCTGCGAACCGATATGATTGTGAATCCCTACGACTTCTATCCCTGGTAGACTGACGGCTTTCTGCAGGATGACGGCGGCCTCGGAGGACTCGACTCCGAACTTATTCGACTTTTTGCCGGTCGTAATGTACGGATGGGTTCCGGCATCCAGGTCAAAACTAACGCGAAGCAGAATCCGGGCGCGCACGCCGAGGCGTTTCGCTATCGCCGATATGACTCCCAGCTCTTCTTCCGATTCAACATTCAGCGAAAGAATATTTTCGCGGAGAGCGTATTCAATTTCGTCATCCCGCTTCCCCACCCCGCTGTACGTGATCTTGCCGGGGGGAAAACCGGCCCGGAGGGCCATGTGCAGTTCTCCGGCCGAACCAACGCCTGCGCCGATGCCTTCATTCGCAATTAGCCGCAGAATTTCCCCGTTGGCGTTGGCTTTCACCGCGTAGCATGAAAGATGGTCGATCTCACCGAATGCGTTCTCGATGTGACGGCAATGGTCGAGGATGGAATTCTTGCTGTAGACATAGAGCGGGGTTCCGAACCGGGCGGCAATTTCTTCCGCCAGAACAGTTTCACACCGGAGGCGGTCATCCTTGTAATTAAGTTCTCTCATGCCTGGTCTTCAATGACTCCAAATTTCAGTCATGGGTTGCAAAGAATTCCTCGTGGAGAACACGGACGGCGTTGTCAGCGGCGCCCTCATCCACAACAAGTGTGATGTTGATCTCCGAAGCGCCCTCGGATACCATTTCGACGTTCACCTGTGCCCGCGCGAGCGCCCCAAACACTCTTGCCGCAATTCCCGGAGTGTCCTTCATTCTCTCGCCGACGATGCAGATAATCGCCTTCCCGGAAGCAACGCGCGTTTCGCCGATCTGCTCGAGCTCGGCACGGATCGCATCGAGGCCGTCCTTGCTGTCGATCGTCACTGAAACGCTCACCTCCGAAGTGGAAACGACATCGACGCTCTTCTGATGGTCGGCAAAAATGGAGAAAATCCTTGCGAGAAATCCGTGTGCCAGAAGCATGCGCGAGGATGAAACGTTGACCAGCGTGATGCCTTTCTTTGAAGCTATCGATTTGACCGGAGATTTCCCTCCCGGCGCCGGCGACTTGAGAATGAGCGTTCCTTTGAGCTCGGGTCTCCGTGAATTCAGGACGCGCACGGGAATATTCCGCTGTACTGCGGGCAGGATCGTCTTCGGATGAAGAACTTTCGCCCCAAAATACGCAAGCTCGGACGCCTCGTCGAACGTCATCTGCTGGACGATCTTCGCTTCCAGGACAATTCTTGGATCGGCTGTCATCATTCCGTCGACATCTGTCCAGATCTGGATTTCTTCCGCGCCGAGAGCCGCGCCGAAAAGTGCGGCGCTGTAATCCGACCCGCCGCGGCCGATGGTCGTTGTGGCGCCGTCCCCCGTTGCGCCAATGAACCCCTGAGTCAGCACCGTTTTCCCGGATTTCAAGGCGGGCGTCAGGATTTCGGTCACGCGTTCCGAAAGTGCATCGAACAACGGATGCGCGGAGCCGAAGTGAGCGTCGGTGATCATGACGGAACGGGCGTCGAGAAGCTCCGCCTGCAGCCCGTCCTGCAAAAGAGCCGCCTCGATGATCAAGGATGACAAACGCTCGCCGTACGCAGAAAACGTATCGAGCGACCTGTTCGTGAGTTCTCCAAGCAGGTACACACCCATTACAAGATTCCGAAGTTCTTCAAAAAGTTTACTCACCGCGTCGAGAACGCGATCGCTCGTTGGCGGATACAAAATTCCATCGACTATTGCCCGATGACGCTCATGGAGCTTACTCAGAACGCCAGTAGATGCATCCCTATCACCTTTGCGAGCCAATTCCGCAACTTTGATGAGGTCATTGGTCACACCGGCACATGCCGACACGACCACTAGGGGACGCCGTCCCATTTCACGTCTGACGATGCTAACCACGCGCTTGATACTCGCGGCGTCTTCAACGGAAGTGCCGCCAAACTTCATGACGATCATGATGCCAAAGTTTCCTTTCTTTCACAGTCAAGATGTTCCAGAATCGCGTCGGCAAGCCGCTCCACCTCCGGCGTAAGAACGTTGCCCACCGGCAGGCCAGTTTGTTCCTCCACCGAGCGTTGTGCAACCTCCGATTGCAGGGGAGTCATGTCAATCGTGTTCAGAGCAATGGCAACGACCTTCGATGGCTTGAACGGAGCGAGGATCATTTCGTGAATTCCGATGAGTCGCTTCACATCGTCGATTGAAAAATCATAATCATCGGCATGCCTGGCCGGATGGTGCACCATGACCATCGCGTCCGGCATGGCGCCGTGCATGAGACCGAGCGTCACACTCGAATACCCCTGGTGTGTGAGTGATCCCTGTCCCTCAATATGAATGAACTTTTTGCCCTCTCCCGCCCTCTTGTCAATTTCCAGTTCGATCGACCCGGCAACGTAATCGCTCAGCACGGAATCCACGGCGATTCCCCTGCCCGACAGCAGGATTCCTGTCTGACCCGTCGCAAGAAAATCCGATGACAGGCCGCGGCGCTCGAACTCGCGATGCAATTCAAGCGAGGCAGTCATTTTCCCGACGTTACAATCCGTCCCGACGGTGAGAATGGTTTTTGAGCTTCGGGTTTTCCAATGACCCTGCGAGATCGCTTCGTACTCGGCGGGAACCTTTCGCAGATCGTTGAGGCTCACGTTGTTCGCCTTCGCACTTTTCGCAAACTCCTCGTCTTCTGAAAGGAGCGTGTGCAAACCGCTGATGATGTTCAACTTGTTCTCAATGGCTTCCTTCACGATATGCCTCCAGGAATCGGGCAGCTTCCCTCCTGTCGGAGCGATGCCGATCAGGAGTGTGTCGGGCTTCCGCTGCAATCCCGACGTTAGGTCCGGAACCACTGGGATACTTCCTCCGAATCCGAGGACGTCCTGTGCCGAACGACCGGCCTGAAGACTGTCGATCACTCCCACCACTTCATCGGGAATATACCGGATGGCCTGGTTCGCCGTCTTCGATGCAAACGGACTGAACTTGCCTTCGGCGAGGACAATGATGCGGCGATGCTGTTTCATCGTGCGGTCATAGAAAGATGTGTATCAGAAACTGAAACGGGAATGTGAGGGTTTCAATGATGTACGTGAACAGCATGCTGAACGGCGGCCAGCGCATCAGCAGGAGAATGACGAAAATGCCGAGAAATCCAACGCTGCGGTAACGTTCGCTCATCTCATCCGGCATCATCGATGCCGCGACATGGGAACCGTCGAGCGGTGGAATAGGGATCAGATTGAAAACCGCCAGCACGACGTTGAGCGTAATGCCGCCCGCAAACATCTTCAACATAAACGTCATGAGTTCATCCAGAACGGAACCGGTTTGACTCATCAATGGAGTGATGAGAGCGAGAATGATAAAAATAATTGTGCAGGCCAGCGCAAGCAACAAATTGGAAAGCGGGCCGACGACGGAAACCAGAACATCATCTCTCCGGTAGTTTGAAAAATTCATCGGATTCACCGGAACCGGCTTCGCCCATGCTATGAAAACGCGCCCGGCGACGAACAGCGAGAACAGCGGAACCAGAATGGAGCCGACGGGGTCAATGTGAGGAATCGGGTTCAGCGTCAGGCGCCCCATGTCCCGGGCGGTCGTATCTCCCAACCGCAATGCCATCCACCCGTGCGCCAGCTCGTGGATCACGACGGAAAACAATAGAATCGGTAGAATATATATTTGGTCAAGCACTGTATTCAATCAGAAGAGATGTTGTTGGTTTTTAGTTCTTGGTTCTTAGTTGTTCGTTTCTAGTTCTTAGTTCTTTGTTCTTGGTTTCTGGTTCTTTGTAATTCGTCATGAGTCATTGGTCATTATTCATTGTTCATCGCTCATTGGTTCTGGCACTTAGCTATTGGCTATCAATTCAAAATTAAAAATGAAAAATTAAAAAACGTTCTGGCATCTCAATATCTCAACTACTTAACTATCTAACCATACAACCACCTAACTACTCCATTTATCCATTACTCCGTCTGACCGTTTCTCCCATTCACCCCTTCACCGATTCTCCCACTCACCGCTTCACCCTTCCTACCCCCTCGGATGAAATGTTCTGTGAACTTCCTTCAAGTACTCCCGGTCGATATGGGTATAAATCTGGGTTGTGGAAATGTCCGCATGGCCTAACATTTCCTGAACCGCACGCAAATCCGCCCCGCCTTCAAGCAGATGGGTCGCGAAGGAGTGCCGGAATGTATGCGGATGAACTTCTTTCTTGATCCCGGCCTTCAACGTATACGCATGGACGATATTCCAGATCGCCATTCTGCTCATCGGGCGCCCGCGGGCGTTCAGGAACAGCACGTCGCGCCCTCTGCCCTTCCGTGCGAGCTCACTGCGCGCCTGACGCTGGTACTTCTGAATCCATTCCAGGGCGATTTTACCAATCGGCACGATCCGTTCCTTGGAGCCCTTGCCGAATACGCGCACGGCACCGACGTCGAAATACACCTCTGACTGCTTCAGGGAAATCAATTCCGACACACGCACACCGGTAGCATACATCGTTTCGAGGATTGCCTTATCGCGGACGCCGCGCGGGCCGATGGTATCCGGTTGATGCAAAATCGCTTCGACTTCGTTCTGGTTCAGAACGTTGGGCAAGGTCCTGGAGAGTTTCGGCGCGTCGATGTTCTGTGTTGGATCGGTCACGCTGATTTTTTCTCCCATCAGGAATTTGTGGAATCCTTTGATCGTGGAAAAATTCCTGGAGATACTTTTCGAGGCCAACCCGAGGTCGTACAATGTTGAGAGAAATGCCGAAACATCAGAATCCTTGATCTTGTTGGACGATTTTATTCCCCTCGATTCCAGGAATTGAAGATATCGCACGAGATCCCGCTTGTAGGATTCGACGGTGTTCTCTGACGCATTCTTCTCAACCTTGAGGAAATGAATGTATGATTGGAGGTGCTCGTTCATTGCGGCAGATCCGTCGGCTGACTGTTCTCCACCGGCACTGGAGGTGTGACCGGTGCAACTTCCACGGCAGGAGGTTCGACGGCGGGAGGCGGAACGACCGCAGCAGGTTTCGGCTCTTCTCCACTGCCGAGCTTTGGCGCTTCCATTCGGGTTGCCGCTGCCGGCGACTCCTGCGGCTGTTGTGCAGTTTTCGTCCCCGCGGCGGTTTGCTCGGGATACTCGATTCGCTGATGGTGGATGCCGATGAGGATCTTTATGAATGCCTCCTTGATCTTCGTCATGTCCTTGAGCGTCAGCTCACATTCGTCCAGTTGTCCTTCAATGAATCGTTGTTTAATCAGGTTATCGACGATCAGTTCAAGCCGCTGTGGTGTAATTTCCTCGATCGTCCGGGTGGCCGCCTCCACCAGGTCGGCGAGCATCACGATTGCGGTCTCTTTCGATTGTGGTTTCGGTCCCGGATAACAGAAATCCTCTTCGCGGACAGTATCCTTCGGATTCTTTCTTGCGGCGGCCTGCTTCAACGCTTTATCATAGAAGAAAGAAATCCTGTTCGTCCCGTGGTGCTGCGGGATGAAGTCGACAACCCTTTCGGGCAGCCCTTTCTGGCGCGCAAGCTCAATGCCTTCCTTGACGTGGGAGATAATAACGAGCGCGCTCATGCGCGGTTTCAATTTTGAGTGTTTGCTGTGCGAGCCGGTCTGGTTCTCAACAAAGTACTCGGGTTTTTCCATCTTTCCGATGTCGTGGTAATAGGCCCCGACGCGGGCAAGGATGGGATTAGCACCAACCGTCTCTGCCGCGGCCTCGGCGAGATTTCCAATCGTAACACTGTGATGAAACGTCCCCGGAGCTATCTCAGAAAGTTGCCGGAGCAGAGGATGATTGAAGTCCGAGAGCTCAAGCAGCGTCAGATCCGTTGACACACGAAAAACCCGCTCGAAGAAGATAAGCAGGCCGTATGTTAGGACCGGGGAAAACACTGCATTTGCCAGTGCGAACGTCATTTCAGTGAAGATAGTGTCGAAGCTCTCAAACCGTTCCAGCGCAAGGGCAAGGATCGAGGCGGAATACCCAAGGAATATGAACCCGAGCGAGCGGAAAATTTGCGTCCGGTTGCGAATATCCCTCACGGTATAGGCGCCGAGAGAGCCCGCGATGAGCGAGCAAATTGCAACCGCGTAATCGTTTCCGCGTATCCCAGCGATCAGGAATGCCATGGTCACCGTCCCATAAAGCGCAACGCGCGAATCGAAGATAATCGCCAGGAGCATCGAGGCCGCGGGAACGAATATAAGATACTGAACGGGTTGAACAACGTTAACCGCAAGCGAAAGATGGGCGAAAAATGTTTCCATGACCAGGAGCAACGCGATTTGCGTGAGCATTGCGTTGTTGTGGAAAATTTTCTTCCGGAAAAGGAAGAGGTAAACTCCGAAAAGGCCGACAATGAGCGCCACGTGGAGGAGAATTCCCCCGCGCTGAATCCATACGTCATTCTCCGAGCCCTGTTCCGCTTTCGCTTTCCTGAATGAATCGAGCTTCAGCTTCACGTCATCTGTGACCCGGTCATGTTTGCTGACAATCCGCTCGTTCTCCCGGACAAATCCGAGCGTCCTCGGAACACTCTCTGCGGCAACATTGATGAGACGCTCCGTTTCAACCCGGTCATACACGATGTTCGGTCGAAGAACGGATTGAAGTATCTGAACGCCTAGACCGAGCATGTCTGGCTGCGGGAGAGAAGCGCCGAGCCGATCCCGCGCCTCTATCGAGGCCCCGGCTATATCGAGGAGCTTCTGCCTTTCCATGATCTCTTCCATGGATCCTTTACGCAGAGCTAGCCGTGTGTGAGACTGCAGTATTGCGTTCGAATCGATAACTCCCAGCTTGAGAATGTCAACCAGAATCGACTGGAGCGCCCTCTCAAATTGGGGAAGCACAGCATTTGTTTTTCGTAGCTCTCCCGTTCGCCATTGTCCGAGTATGTTCCATTGCTTATCGGAAATCGTCACGGGAAGGCGGCTCATGATCTGGTCGGACTTCACCGAATCCGTCATGGAGCGTGTCCCGCGCCATCGGCGATGCGCATCGATCACCTCGCGGAGGTTTGCCATCGTTACTTTTAGATTCTCGAGGTCTGCCTGCTCCACATCCTGCCTGCGCTCGGCAACGGGAATTATGGAAGCAACGGCGGTACGTTGTTCCTCATCAAACTGGTTCGGGTCCTTGTAGAGGGGAAATGAAAACGGGGCGATGAGGTCGTTGTTCGTCCACACCGACCCCACCTGGCCGGAGAACTCGATGGACTCACCACTCGGGAACATGAGGACGATTAGCACCACCAATGAAATCCCTATCAAGACCTTCAGAACAGAGTTGTCCTGAAGTTTGAGATTCTTCAAAACGCTTGAAAAGCCACTGTTCTTCAGTCTAAATTTCATATACTTTACATAATATCAGAAGAAGTTGAGAGAGAAGCAAAATGGAGTAGTTAGGTGGTTGAATAGTTAGATAGTTAGATAGTTGAGATATTGAGATCCCAGAACGTTTTTTAATTGTGACTTTTTACTTTTGAATTGATTGAGAGTAGATGAGATTATGAGAAAGACGGGTAGTGGCTGGGTTGAGATTGTGAGAAACCAGAAATAGGCACCTAAAAGCCAACGGCCAACAGCTAAAAGCCAGGAGCAATGAACAATGAGTAATGACGAATGACCAGTGACAGCTGACAAAGAACCAATAACCAGGAACTAACAACCAAGAACTGTCAACCACGAACTGACAACCAACAACGAAGAACGTTTTGTTCATTTTTAATTTTTAATTTTTGCTTGGTTGGTTGACAATGCCGGGAAAGTTTTGTAGATTTTCGAAGTAAGCTCAGGGCACAAGGAATGGGGATCCACCCATATGGAACGAACTTCAATAGAAAATAGAACGTACGACAAACTCGACTTTACGGAAACTCCATTCCGGAAAGGAGAATATGAAAATTGTACGTTTAATAATTGCGACTTCTCAAACGCCGACTTTTCGGAGACGATATTCTCTGACTGCTCCTTCACTAATTGCAATTTGAGTTTGGTTAAACTTAACAAGACGACTTTTCGCGACGCGAAGTTCTGTGGTTGTAAGATGTTGGGCCTTTTCTTTGACAACTGCAACGAGTTTGGACTTTCATTTAGCTTCGATAATTGTTCTCTCAATCACTCCTCATTCTACCGCACCAAAATCCGTAAGACCTCGTTCAAGAGCTCACAATTACAGGAAACAGATTTTACAGAGTGCAATCTGGCAGGATCGGTTCTTGACCGGTGCGACCTGACAAATGCAAAATTTGAAAACACAGTACTTGAAAAAGTCGACTTCAGGACCTCATACAACTATTCAATTGACCCGGAAAGAAACCGGCTCAAGAAGGCTAAATTTTCCTTAACAGGCGTAGCAGGCCTCTTGGACAAATACGATATTAAAATTGACAACTAATTCTGAATCAGAATTCACAGAATGAGAGAATTTCCAGAATTTGAGGAGAAACAATTCTGTCAATTCTGAAATCCTAGAAATTCTGATTCAGACATCTTTGCAATTCCGTCGATTCTGCAAATTCTGATAGTCAATGAGTAACGGGGGGGGCCGTCCTTCCGTTCTGGCGAAAACTCCTTGCGGTCAGCAATATCGGGAGCATTCCTGCAGGGGCTTTTTCCCTTTCAGCTTGACATTCATCCCTAATCTCTTATATTTGAGGGTTACTATCCACATAAAAGGAAATATGCATGGAATCATTTCTCTACGACACTCATTTTGACCGTCGCAGTTTCCTTACGGCGGTCGGCAAAGGCATCGGGCTGGCAGCTCTCACAACATCATCGGTTGCCGCACTTCTCGAAAAGGTCCACGCCGCCACAAAGCAGGTGGAGAACCTCACACCCGAACAGGCCGCAATGGACGAAGATTTCTGGTTTGAAATCCAGAATGCGTTCACCGTCACGCGCGGCATCACGAACCTCAATAACGGCGGAGTTTCTCCTTCACCCCGCATCGTAACCGAAGCGCTCGTCCGCTACATCTGGGAACAGGAGGACCTCACCGCGTACACGATGTGGCAAATCCTCGAGCCGCAATGCGAGACAATCCGTACCGGCCTCGCGGACGTATTCGGCGTCGACCGTGAGGAAATTGCCATCACCCGCAACGCCTCGGAGTCGCTGGAGATCCTGCTGATGGGCCTCGACCTGAAATCGGGCGACGAAATCCTTACAACCACGCAGGATTATCCGCGCATGCTCACGACGCTGCGCCAGCGGGAAATCCGGGAAGGACTGAAACTCAAACTCATTCAGGTTCCCATTGCCCCGAAGCACCTCGATGAAATCGTCGACCGGTTTGAAAAAGGGATCACCGACCGGACGCGCGTCATTCTCATGTCTCACGTCATCAACATTACGGGACAGATCACGCCGGTGAAAGCGGTGTGCGACATCGCAAAATCGAAAGGCATCGAAGTGATCGTCGACGGCGCGCATTCCTTCGCACATTTTGATTTCAAGCAGAAGGATCTGGGCTGCGATTACTACGGAACGAGCCTGCACAAATGGATGTACGCGCCGAAAGGAACCGGCCTCCTTTTCGTGAAGCGCGACAAGATCGAAAAGCTCTGGCCGTTGATGGCGGCGGACAAAAGCCAGAAGACGGACATCCGGAAGTTTGAAGAGATAGGAACGCATTCCGCCGCGCCCAAGCTCGCCATCGGCGAAGCGATCCTGTTCTACAACGGTATCGGTCCGAAACGGAAAGGAAGCCCGCCTCCGTTATCTCTCCCGTTACTGGATGAACAAATTGAAGGTACCTGCCGAACGTCCGGTTCCACACGTCGTTCGACGATAACCAGTCATGCGGCATCGGCAACGTCGAGATCGTCGATGTCGATACGTCGGCTCTCCAGGCATATCTCATGAATACGCACAAGATCTTCTGCGTGGCCATCATTCACGACGAGTTCAAGGGACTGCGCATCACGCCGAACGTGTACACTACCCTGAAGGAACTCGACCGGTTTGTAGAAGTGATGGAAACGGTTGCAAAAAATGGCCTCCCGAAGTGATGCAGGCCGGAAGATGGAGAAGTGGAGAAGATGGGATGGAGAAATGGAGAATGGAGTGATGGATGGGGTGAATGGGAGAATCGGTGAGATGGAGAATGGAGTAATTAGGTGGTTGAATAGTTAGCGTAGTTAAGTAGTTGAGATATTGAGATGCCAGAACGTTTTTTAATTTTGCATTTTGAGATTTGTATGAATCCAACAGCTAAAGGCCAAAGGCTCATGCCAATACCCAGAACAAATGACCAATGAATGATGACGAATTGCAAAGAACCAGACAACAAACAACTAAGAACCGCCAACCAAAGAACCAACAACTCGAAGGAACTATTCCATGACTGGGATCAATTTTTGGGCTGTACTCGTTGCCGCTGTGGTGCCGATGATTCTCGGCGCTTTGTGGTATCCGCTGCTCTTTTCCCGTCAGTTCATGGCGTTAATCGGGAAGACCGATGAGGAACTGAAGAAAGACTTCAAACCCTCGCGGGACTACACGATTAGTTTCATGAGTTCGCTCGTCATGTCCATCGGTCTGATGCAGGTGATTCACATGGCAACGGTTGTCACCTTTATCGGAGGCATGGAAATCGGATTCCTTGGTTGGGCCGCGTTTGTTGTCACGTCGAATTTATCGTCGGTGATCTTTGAGGGCCGGAAGATCGGGCTGTACTTTATCAACATGGGATACAACCTTGTATGCCTGTTGGTGATGGGTGGAATTCTGGCGGTATGGAAATGAACCAATCGATTATCGAGGCCAGGGCAATTTCCGACAAGCGTCACGGCGTGGGGATCGGCCACGGCACCGGCAGATCTCCCCGGAAAACTTTGGCAGGGCTATCGGCAGGCAGAGATTGTTGACACAGAACGGACCCGCACTCGATCAAACGGCAGGCATTGCGGAAAGGGACCTGTCAATTTCTCTGGCGAAGGCGAACCTCATGGGAATCCCTCTATTCCTTTTCTCCTTCCTTCTTGTCATTGTCTCGTATAACCTCGCATGGGGCACTGCCTCATTGCTGCGGTCGATTAATGAGTTTATGAGGGTCAAGACGTTGATACCCCTCGTGGTTTCGGGTGTCCTCCTCCACGAAGCTATGCACGCGTTCGGGTGGATGATGTTTGGTCGCCTGCCCGTGAGCGCCATGAAATTTGGCCTTGAGTTGAAAACACTCACTCCCTACGCACACTGCAGAATCCCGATGCGTGCTTCCGCCTACCGCGCCGGCGTCGTGTTACCCGCTGTCGTCCTGGGCATCCTGCCGGCGGCAATTGGAATTGGCATACATGAAGGAACTCTGACTCTCTTCGGCGCTCTTTTTCTGGGCGCCGCGTGCGGCGATCTGTTATGTCTGTGGATGATGCGGGGAGTCGGGCGGGATTCTCTCGTCAGAGACCATCCCACGAGAGCGGGATGCCTCATTGTCAATGAGGGTCCCGGGCAAGGGCCCGCGGGAAACGACCAGGCACCGGCCCCGCCGAACGGCTGAGGCATAGTTACTCAATTATTTAATAATGGCTGAGACTGGGCAGGATGCGCGAATGTCGAAATACTCAAGTAGTCTTGATAAATCCCTGGACCGTCGTGTCACCCGATACCCTCTCCCCTTCAATTCCCCTCTCCCGCAAGCGGGAGAGGGGAAAGGGGTGAGGGTTAAAAAAGCCGCAACACGTAACCAACCCATCTCCAGTTATTATCTCCGTACGCGGATAAAGCGCACCATATTCCCCACAAGGATCGTCGTGACGCAGCCGATGAGAGTGTGCCACGTGAAATCGATGTTCGTGAACCACAGCACCGCAAGCATCACGAGCAATCCGGAGAGAAAACCGGCGTACGCGTCGACTTGATTTGTGCGTTTGAACGTCAGCCCGAGAAGAAATGTTCCGAGCAAGCCGCCGTACGTGACGGAAGCAATTTTCAAACCAATTTCCACGACCGGATTATGCGTGTCGGTGAATAGCATAGCCCCTCCGATGAGAACAACTCCCCAAATGAGCGTGAAAACTCTTGACCACACTATCTCCTGCCTGGCGTCGAGTGATTTGCCCTTGGACGTCAGCCGGAAGACATCCAGGAATGTTGACGAGGCCAGCGAGCTGACGGAAGATGAAAGCGATCCCATGGCAGAAGCCAGCACACTCGCGATGAGCAGTCCGGAAATACCCGTCGGCAGCGCTTCGACAATGAATTTCGGAAAAATCTCATCCGACGATTTCAAGCCCAGCTGGGCGAACGATACACCTCCATAGTAAGCATAAAGACACAATCCGAGGACAAGGAAGAAACCGAACTGTATCACGATGAGCGTTGCGTCGAGCATCAGCGCACGTTGACTGTCCCATCGCGTCCTGCATCCAAGCAATCGCTGGACGAGGAGCTGGTCCGTTCCGTGAGACGCCATCGTGAGGAAGGTGCCGCCGAGGAGACCACCGACCAACGTGTATGGCGTTGAAAGGAATTCCATGAAATTGTGCCCCCAGTTTCCATTCACGACCTCAAACTTGTTAAGTCCGCTCCTGCCCGCAAATTCAACAACGGTGGACCAACCGTCCGGGAGATGATGGATCATGATCGCCATGGAAACGGCCGCGCCGGTCAGGTAGGTGAAAAGTTGCACGACATCCATCGCGACCACCGCCCGTAGACCGCCGGCGTAGGTATAGATGAGCGTGAACACCCCGATGACGAGAATGCTGGCTGGATAGCTCAATCCGGTAATCAGATGAATGGGGATTGCGGTAGCAAACAACCTGACGCCGGATGCCAGCACACGCGTGACGATAAAGACCGTGGAAGTGAACTTGCGGAGCGAAATTCCGAACCGTTTTCCCAGGTAGTCATAGGCGGTTTCCAGATTTCCGGCATAATACGCCGGGATGAAGACCACGCTGACGAGAAGGCGCCCGATGAAATATCCGAACACCAACTGGAGAAAATGCATATTGGAAATGTAAGCAAGGCCGGGAATGCTGATGAAGGTGAGCGTACTTGTCTCGCTGGCAACGATGGAGAACCCGACCGACCACCATGACATCGTTCCGCCGCCGAGGAAGTAATCGCGGGCCGAATGTTGCTTTCCGCCGGCGAGAATGCCGAGCGCCGTCACCCCCGCCAGGTAGAACGCAACGATGAAATAATCAAGAGAAGTGAAACCCATCACTCCTCCCGGGACGGAAGGAATGAGCGTGGGGGAATTGCCGCCCTGTCAGTTCTTAAGAGCTTCCGCAACCGTCTTGCTGATGGTAAACACGCGGTCGAGCTGGGATATCTTGATCAGATCCAGCACCTTCTTGTGAACATTGGTAAGATGGATGGATCCGCCGTGTTCACGCATCGCCCGGTCGGCGATGAGTAGAGCGCTGAGTCCGCTGCTGTCGCAGAATTCGACAGTGCTCAGATCCACAACCAGCTTCTTCGCGACTTTCGGCTTGCAAAGCAGAAGGAATTCTGCCTTGAGTTCAGCGGCGACGGTCGCGTCGAGCTTGCGCTCATTCAATTTGAAAATTGTTGTCTGTCCGTTTTTTTTCTGTTCAAATTTCATACGAGTTAAGGAGATGGTACTGAGTGATGTTGCGTAAAGCGATTTCCGATGCCTAACATCCGAAGCACGTTCCAATATGAGACACCTGAATTATTCAACGAATTGTCATGTTGAGCGAAGCGAAACATCTCCCAACGACTAAGTTAGATCCTTCGCTCCGCTCAGGATGGGTATAATGCTCAAAAAGTGTTGCTCGGATGACTGTAATTTGTGTTCCTGTATTCGTTTACGGATACTAAGGTTAAAACGGTTCAATGATTGACCATTATTTATGAAAAAAACATTGTCCTCATTGCGGCTCAGTCCATGTTAAACGTAATGGAACACTGCGCCCACAGCGTCAACGATGGTTGTGTCATTCATGTCAACACTCCTTCGTCTGGCAAAACAAAACGAATAAACGCCTACGAAGCTTTGTGTGGTTCCAACGATGGCTGGTTGAAGGATACACGCTACGTCAACTTGCCAGACAAAGTGTACACAGTGTATCAACCATCCGTCGTATTATCGAGTACTGGCTGCAACAACCGCCGCCGGGACCACATCCATCCTTGGGTCAATCTGTTTACGCAATTGTTGATGGGACATTCATCAATTGTCGCAAAGGGATCCTTGCCGTCATGAACGCGACCAATCATACAATGCTCCATGGTGCGTACAATGTCTCGGAACAACCACAAGACTTGGGTGTACTGTTCCAGTGCCTTGCACAGCAGGGATTATCCCTAGAATATGCCACTATTGATGGCAATCCGGCGTTAAGCCAAGCATTACGTCGACAATGGCCCACAATCGTTTTACAGCGCTGCCTGGTTCATATCCAGCGTCAAGGCTTAAGTTGGTGTCGACGAATGCCCAAGCGCACGGACGCAAAACATCTACGCCAGATCTTCCTTGATGTAACAACGATCCATTCATCATTGGATCGAAAAAACTTTCTTAAGCGTGTAGATGCCTGGGAACATACCTACGGCGTCCATATCGCCGTAACTCCTGAGCACGGATACGTCTTTAGCGATCTAAAACGAGCCCGCAGCATGTTACTGGCAGCTCTTCCAAACATGTTTCATTACCTGAACAATCCACTCATCGCAAGTTCCACCAATGCCTTGGAAGGGTATTTCTCACGACTCAAACAACGCTATCGTCAGCATCGAGGTCTCGCACAGCGTCACCGTCCAGCATACTTTCAGTGGTATTTGTCATTATGCACACACTAAAAACAGCAACACAATTTGGACATTATACCCAGGATGACATCTAAGTGTTTTTCCTGTGTCTTCATTTAGAGCATTCCAATTTTTCGTTTGCTCACCATCAATGTTCAGAACATTGCAAGACAGGCCGCAAACTGGTTATAGATGGCCTGCGACGTACCCGGCGTTTTCAAATTGACCTGAACGTTGAAAAAAACATCGGATGCCGGTTGGGTGAACCCGACCCGCACCTTGGCGCCGGACGCTTTGCAAATATACGCAGTGTGGAGCACGAAGTCAAGATTGAGGTCGACCGCCGTATCGTATTCGCGGCTCTCGATCCGCTGGAGCAACGACCGAGTAGGCAGGGAGAACCTGTTGATATCCAGCGGGTCGACGCGAATCACTTCGCATCGCTGGTAATCGATGAGCGACGTTGCCCGCGTGCCGCTGCTCACGACGGTCAGATGAAGATGGTTGAGGCGATTCCGGAATTCACGAAGGGCATTCGAAGCAATAATGGCGTCTTCGTATCCGACGGGCAGCGTGATCAGCACATTCCTGGCGCCGCTGAAAAATTTCGTAAGATCCTTCACCCGCTCAATATCATTACGAAATTGAAATCGGGCAAATTGCAGACCCATCCACGATAAAGTACTTTCGAACATAAGCGGTCACCCTTTGATCAATGATAAAAACTTCTTTTCATCCCACACGTTAATGCCGAGTCGCCGTGCCTTGTCGAGTTTTGAACCGGCTTCCTCTCCGGCGATGACAACATCTACCTGCTTCGAAACCGTCGCCGCGACTTTTCCGCCGGCTTCTTCAATCATTTCCTTCGCGCGGTTCCGTGTCATCGAGCCCATAATGCCCGTGAGGACGAATACTTTTCCTGCCAAGGGCCCCTTATTCTTCTTCCTGTCCACGTTGAACCGGACCCCCGTTGCACGGAGTCGTTCGATAATTTCGAGATGCCGCAGATCCTTGAAAAAAAGAAGAATGCTCTCAGCGATCTTCGGACCGATCTCATTGACAGATTCCAGGTCTTCGTGCGTCGCCTTTTTCAACACATCAATGGAGCCAAAATGATCAACGAGAACACCGGCAACTCCCGCGCCGACGTGACGAACTCCCAACGAGTACAGCACCCGGTGGTATGGCTTCAGTTTGCTCTTCTCAATACCGCCAAGCAGATTCTGGACGCTCTTTTCCCCCCAACGCTCCAATGCTATCAATTCCTCCCGCTTCCGGTGGAGCGAATACAAATCTGCCACATTTTTCACAAAGCCATGCGACACGAGTTGTTCGACAACTGCTTCGCCCAATCCTTCGATGTCCATTGCGCCGCGCGATGCCCAATGCTCTATCCGACCGCGGATCTGCATCGGGCATTCGTAGTTATCGCAGAAATAATGTGCTTCGCCTTCCAGTCTCGCGATTTCTGACCCGCATTCAGGACACTTGTGCGGAAACGCAAATGGCTTCGTGTTTCCGGGTCTCTTCCCCAGGATGACGGCTGAAATTTTCGGTATGACATCTCCTCCCTTTTCCACGACGACGGTATCGCCGACACGAATGTCAAGTTCCCGGGTATAATCTTCATTGTAGAGCGAGGCCCGGCTTACCGTGGTACCTCCGAGGAAGACGGGATGGAGAATTGCAACTGGCGTCACTGTGCCGACCCTGCCGACCTGCAGACGGATGTCTTCGAGTTTCGTTTCAGCCTTCCGCGAAGTAAACTTAAACGCAACTGCCCACCGTGGACTCTTTGCGATCGCACCAAGGATTTCCTGACTGCTCAAAGAATTGACCTTCACCACGACGCCGTCAATATCAAAGGGCAGCTTGTCGCGCTGTTCTTCCATTCCTTTCCAGTACGCGATCACATCTTCAACGCTCTCGCAGATTTTCGCTCTTGAATCCGTGGAAAATCCTATCCGGCGAAGAGCATTAAGATTGTCAAAATGACTATTTTGCTTACCCCGAGCCTGGAGCAAAGAATAAGCAAAAAACCTCAACGGGCGTGTTGCGACAATCTTCGGGTCCTGCAATTTCAAAGTGCCGGCGACCGAGTTGCGGGGATTTATGAACGTCTTCTCGCCCGCCCGTTCTCGTTCTTCGTTCATTCGCTCGAAATCCTTCCTGAACATAACGACTTCCCCGCGCACTTCACAATCCTGGAAACTCTTGTCGGCAATTTCCAGCCGCAGGGGTATCGAACGGATGGTTTTCACATTGTTCGTGATATTATCGCCTTGCGTTCCATCTCCGCGAGTGGCACCGACTGAGAGCAGGCCTTTTTGGTAACGAAGAGTGAGGGAAACACCATCGAACTTGACTTCACACACGTAGCTGCAGGGTCGGTCGACAAGAATCGACTTCACACGGCTGTCAAAGTCGCGGATTTCCTCCTCCGAGTACGCGTTCGCCAGGCTCAGCATTGGAATAGCATGCGTGAACGTCGGAAATTCCTTTGTCGGCTCACCGCCAACGCGCTGTGTAGGAGAGTCGGGAGCAGAAAGTTCCGGGTGTTCGGCCTCCAGCGCCTGCAACTCCCTCATGAGGATGTCATACTGCCCGTCGGAAATTTCCGGTTGTGCAAGAACGTAGTACAGGTGGTCGTGGCGAAGCAACTCCTTCCGAAGTTTATCCACTTTCCGGACGATCGTCGCATCCGCGGTCTTTTTTCTACTCTGTTCCGGCGCCATTTTTCTGCAGGTCCTGGAATGTACTCCACGACAACGTTATGTTGTAGAGCGGCTTCCGATTTCTGTTGAGTACGCCGACTTTCTTGCCATTCAAGTTGAATGAGACGGCGCGGGCGTTATCCAGAGAGAGAAGAAAATACTCCTTCGCCTTCATACGAACATGATTCTGCGGGGCAAGGGAATACTCCTTTGCCTGCACTCCATCGGCAACAATTCTCACCCAGACGCTTTCGCTCGAAGCGGCTTCAAGAATAAGGCTGTCCGGCGTCACGCCTCCCGGCGCTCGTGATGCGGAAGGGACGTACGTATCAACTGCCTTGCCGGCGGGCTTCTGGCGGCGCTCCTGATCCTTCACAACCTGGGCGAACGAGATTTCCTGGACTGAATCGGATTTGCGCTCTCTCTGCATCCACAGAAGTGAAAGAGCCAAACCCACGACAACAAAAATCGCAAGAAGGAGCAAGACATTCACCTGCGGGCGTTTGTTCGTTTTTGCCGGGAGGGATGGCGACCCGGGCTGCGCTGTCCCTTTCGTTTCAGAGAGAACCTGACCCCCCTGCGGTGCCGATGATCCTCCGCCAGTGTGGTCGTCTTGTTGGCGGTCCCGATCGTCCCCGGTGGAAATTTCCGAAAGACTCAGTCCGAGTTGCCCGGCATACGCCTTGACAAACGCCCGGACATACGTTTCCGGAAGGTCCGGTTGGATCCCGTCCTCAAGCTGTTGGAGAAATTTACGATTGATGCGCGTCGCCGCCGCAATATCCTCAAGCGAGCGGCCCTGTGCTTCGCGGGCGCGTCGAAGTTGTTCACCGGGCGGCTTCATGAAATGAGATAACGATGGATGTTGGAAGGTAAAATTTTGTGCCGAAAAGGTAAGAAGAACAGGGCTGATTTGCAAGTCATTCCGGGCGGCCGTCGATCAAGGAGCGGACTTTGAGCGCCAGGTCCTCGGACTCATAGGGTTTCTGGATGAAGCCGTCGATTAATTCCGCGAACTTCTGTTCACCGACCATAGCCTCGCTGTATCCGCTGCAAACAAGAACTTTCAGACTGCGGTGGTCTTGCTTGATGTGCTCGATGGTCGCACGTCCATCCATGCGGGGCATGTTCATGTCGAGGATCACAAGGTCGAAGGGTGGTTGCGTGCTCGCCAATTTTTCCAGGGCCTCTCTCCCGTCGGACGCTTTCTCCACATGGTATCCCAGATCCTCAAGAATGTCTCCTCCAACTTCGCTGACCGACGCCTCATCCTCAATCAGAAGCAAGCGCTCGTTCCCTCCCACAGGCTCTCTTGAGCGGCGCTGTTCGCTATTCAAGGGTTCCCTCCCGCTGATCCGCGGCAGGTAAATCGTGAAAATCGTGCCGGTGTTAATTTCGCTGTCGACATTGATATATCCGTTATGGCTGCGCACCACGCCATGGACGACGGACAGCCCGAGGCCGGTCCCTTTCGTCGGCTCCTTTGTCGTGAAAAACGGCTCGAAGATGCGATGGAGAATGCCCTTGGAGATTCCCGCCCCGGTATCCGCGACAGAAAGCATCACATATTCTCCCATCTTCCCTTCCGCGAACAGGTTGGCTTGCCGTTCATTCAAAAACAACGATCCGCATCGGATACTGAGCGTGCCGCCATTCGGCATGGCATCACGGGCATTCAGGCAGAGGTTGAGCAACGCTTGCTGCAGTTGCCCTTCATCTCCCATCACCACAACCGCTTCCGCAGAGGGCACATACTTGATACTTATTGCTTTTGTCGTGGTTGCCTCAAACAACCGCAGCGTTTGATCGATCAGCGTATTCATGTCGACCAGGCGCACGTGCGGATTTGTCTGTCGGGCAAACGTCAGTAGCTGGCGCGTTACGGCCGCGCCACGGCGGGAGGAGGTTTCGATGAGATCCACATACTTCATCCAGCGCGGGTCGTCTTTCAGCTTCCGGCGCATAATGGAAGCCGAGCCCAGGATCAACGTCAGAATATTGTTAAAATCGTGGGCAACTCCTCCGGCCAGATTGCCGATGCTGTCAATTTTCTGCGCCTGCAGAATCTTGGCTTCCATTTTCTTCTTTTCCGTGATATCCCGCAACACCATTCGGGCGAATGAAGGTTTTCCGTCCACATCGTAAACTATTGAAGAATTGACACTGACATCGATGAGTGTAGCGTCCTGCTTTTGCACCTGTTCCTCGACATCCTTCAGCTCTTCGCCCCGCTCGAACAACTTCGCCAGATTATTACGAACATGGCCATGCTGGGATTCCGGATAGAGTCTCAGCAGCGGTCGGCCGATGATGTCGTCTTTTCTGATCCCGAGCACCTCACTTTCAGTGAGATTGCAGTTGACAATAATGCCACGGCGGTCGACGCTGTGGTACATGTCCGGCGAATGCTCATACAGATCGGCATAACGCTGCTCCGAAAGTTTCACTTGCTCGAACAGCGACGCATTATGAAGAGCAACGCTTACCTGGTTGCCGAATGCCTGCAGCAATGTGATCTTCTTCTGGACGAACGATTTTTCTTCTTTATTGGCGATGATGAGCATGCCCGCAAGAGTTCCCTGGCGCTCCAGCGGAATCGAACCAACCGCTCTGACGCCGACATCCCTGCATTCCGGCGACATGCATCGGTCAATGGGGAGGTCGAGCACACGGTACAATCCCGGTTCACGCACCCATGACATTGATTCGTCGTTTACAGAAATTCCGGGGAAGAAGAACCTTGCCGACGTGCCGGATTGGTGTTTGAGAACCGGACGGTCCAACTCCAGGAGATAAATCCACCCAAAGTCCGCCCGCATAAGTTCCATGACTTTCAGCAGCGCGCTGCGCATGACATAATTGAGTTCCACCGAATGATTCACCGATTCGGCAATCGTGTTCAGAGCAAGTAGCTCACGGCTTTGTTCCTCGAGTTGTCGGCCGTACTTGACTGTGAAAAAGACGCTGACAAAACCCATCACGCCAACTGTCACGATACTGATGAAGGTAAGCCCGCCGAGGCTCTGACTTGTTTCAAAATGGGCCCATATGATGGTTAGCATGGCAACGACAACGGCGGTCGAGGCGACCACCTGGGACTGTTCAACCAGTCCCATCGAAGTGTAAAATCTGCGGATGGCGTTTATGATACGTTTCATTGCTCGCTCGTTGTTGAAATGTAAAAAGAAACCGCATGACAGTCAACTTACTCCATCCAGTTTGAGCCGGCGACCCAGCACCTCGAAGTTTGGTAGTTTGCGGCGAAAAAGTTATGTTGAGATGTTGCTTGAGGGAATTTCTCCTTCAGATGGTTTATTATACCGGATTATAATGGATTTGAAATATACATCTTTGATCATCCGATTACTCCTGAGCTTTGTTGTTTGTGGGGTTGCAGTCTCTCCGGCCCAGACCCCGCAAAACAAACGCGTCCTCATTTTGTTCGAGGGAAACGACCTCCCCTTGAGTTATGCGCGGGGCGACGCGCGCCAGCTCGCGATGTTGCTCGGTCATTTCAGCGTTGAGCATAAGGTCAAGGCCGTGAATTCCTACGCGGCGGGAGAAATGAACAACTATGATATCACGTTCTTCATCGGGTTCAGCAAACAGTGCGACCCTCCCGATCGCTTCCTGCACGATGTTCAAAAGTCCGACAAACAGGTCGTCTGGATGAACACCGGATTCGACTCTTTCTGTAAATCGTATGATGTTCGCGGCCGGTTCGGTTTTTCATTCGTGAAACTCGACACCGTCTCCAATTTTGACATCGTCAAGTCGCGAAATCAGACGTTCACAAAAGGGGAACCGAATCTGAATATCGTCTCGATCGCAAGCGGCAAGCATGCAGATGTGCTGGCGTCGGCATATTCAAGTTCAACGCGACATGAAGCCCCCTATATCATACGCAGCGGGAATTTCATGTACATCGCCGATTCACCCTTCGCCTCGTCGACGGAAACGGACCGCTACATCCTCTTCGCAGACATGTTGCACGACATTCTGGGCGAGCAGCACGAAGAAAATCACCACGCCCTCCTGCGGATAGAGGATGTCAACGTCTTCGAAAGTCCGGGCAAGCTACGGGATATTGCCGACTTGCTCTATTCAAAACATATCCCTTTTCTTGTCGGCATCATTCCGTTCTTCGTCGACCCCGAAGCCGGATTGCGATTGAGCCTTTCCGATAAGCCGGAATTTGTGGATGCGATCCACTATATGGTTGCACACGGCGCAACGATTGTCATGCATGGCGTGACGCATCAGTACCTGGGCGTCACGGCAGTTGATTACGAGTTCTGGGATGGAAGCGTCGACCATCCAATCAAAACCGATTCGAAGGAATACGTTGAGCGAAAGTTGAGAATGGGGCTTGAGGAATGCTGGAAGAACAATATCTATCCCCTCGTTTGGGAAACACCTCATTACGCAGCCTCCCAGCTTGACTACCCCGTCTTCGGCACATTTTTCAGCACGTGCATGGAGCAACGGCAGGTCATTGACGACATCAACTACGGCCAGTACTTCCCGTACATTATTGAACATGATCTGTACGGACAGCGCATTATCCCGGAGGACCTTGGGTATATTCCACTTGATTCAAACGCGGAGGTGGAGGAAGCGGGTGTGCAGGCCCTGCTCCGGGGTGCGAAAGCGCAATTGGCCGTTCGAGACGGCTTTGCCTCGGCCTTTATCCATCCGTTTGTCGATATCAGGTACATCGAGGAATACGTCGACGGTGCGCTTGACCTCGGATATACCTTTATGGATGTGAAAAACGAGCAGGCCTCCGTGAGGCTGAAGGACCGATTTGTCGGAACGGGGAATCAACAGGTGGAGATCACCCTTGCGGATCAGTATCTCAGGGAAACCTGGCTGCGACCGGATGGCGAGATCGACCATCGGGATATTTCGCAAGATCGCGTCCGCGGACCGTTCAAGAGGAACGTTCAGATCCCCGAGGGCCAGATCTACATTGCGGAGCCCATGGAATACCGTGAAGCAGAGCTGACATGGTTTGAAAAAATTCAGAGCCAGACAAAGTCCATGTGGGAAGGTCTGACGCAGCATGAACAATCTTTTGAGGAAGCTCGCGTTGCCGTTCTCTGGGATGCCCGCGCCAGACTCGGCGGGGGTGTGCTCAATGACCAGGCGAGTTTCGTTTCCGCTTTTCGTTCGCTTAATATTCCTGTCGACACCCTCGCAGGGGACAGCGTCGAAAACCTGAGCGACTACAACCTCCTGGTCGTACCGTATCACCAGGTTGACCGGCTTTCAAACCGCGATTACGACCGCATCGTGCAATTTGTTGAGAGTGGGGGCAACCTTATCACCGACGGAAAGAACGGACTGGCGGAAGAGCTGGGGGTCCGCTTTGCGAAATCGTCCATCAAGATTGAGCGTATGCGGGATCGCCTTTTCCCGGAGGACCCGCTTGTTCTGAATCGCCCGGATATCATGACGCGATTCGAGATGGAGAAAAACGACGAGGTATTGTGCATCGACGAGCGGACGGATGCTCCAATTGCAGTTGGAAGACAATATGGAGCGGGCAAATACATTTTTCTGGGGATCCGATTTGACCCTGTGAGTACCGGCGGCTACAGCAGATTTCCGTATTTGATGGAGTATGTCAGGAGTTTTTTCAAGCTTCAGCCGATCCTGAAGCGCGAGCATCTCGAAATGTACTTCGACCCGGGGTTCCGGCATAATATCAGCGTCGAAGATCTCGTGAAGCACTGGACCACGGAGGGTATTCGCATACTCCACGTAGCGGGATGGCACCAATACCCGACATGGTCGTACGACTACGGAAGACTCATCACGCTCTGTCACGCAAACGGCATTCTGGTCTACGCCTGGCTCGAGCCGCCGCAAGTCTCCGAAAAATTCTGGAAATCACACCCGGAGTGGCAGGAGGAAAATTACAAGAAGGAGTCGATCCGGCCGTCCTGGCGTTACCTGATGGCGCTGACGAGCCCGCAATGCCTTGACTCCGTCAAAACAACGTACAAGGCATTCCTGCAGGAATACGATTGGGATGGGGTCAATCTTGCCGAGTTGTACTACGAATCCGACAGGGGACCTCAGAATCCAAATCTCCTGACGCCGATGCATCCGTCCGCGCGTGAGGAGTTCAAACGAAAGGCAGGCTTTGACCCCGCATCGCTGTTCGATTCGCTATCAGAACATTACTGGAAACGAAGTCCCGAATCATGGAAGATGTTTGAGGACTACCGGGTCGACGAGCTGACGCATCTGCACGAAGAATTCCTGAAGATGATCGCCGAGGTGCAATCAACCAAGCCGCATCTGGAAGCGATCGTGACGGCAATGGACAACTTGGGAAATCCCGAGCTACGCATGTATTTCGGCGTAGATGTCGAGCGCATCATCGAGTTGAAAAAACATTACAAGTTCACGCTCCAGGTCGAAGACCCTCAGTCCGAATGGTCAAAGGACCCGCGGCGCTACAAGCAACTTGCCCAGCGTTATCAGGCGCTTTCCCGCCGTGATGACGAGGTCATGGTCGACCTGAATATCCTGCAATTCCGTAATGACAGTACTCCCACATCCTTCCCGACTCTCATTCAAACCGGGATTGAAGGCTACGAGCTGATTCGCTCTGCCGCGAGCGGAGCTGACAGGTTCACCACCTACTCCGAATCCAGCGTCCGACCCCAGGATCTCCGCATGATGAGTTATGCCAGCTCGGCGAGGGCGGAATTGCACCGCATCCCGGACGGATGGGTCATCAACTCGCCGTTCCCGGTCGTTCTCGACCTCCCGAAGGAATACGTCTCCGTGAGAACATCGAAAGGAAATCGACTAAGCTCGGAGCAAGGCGTGTTTCTCCTACCGAGCGGTCAGGACACAATTATCGGTGAAAGGCGAACGACGGGTCCATTCACCCCGCTCTCAGCGAGAGGACAACTTCTTTCGCTCACCGGGGAACTGACCCGGCTGAGCCAATCCAACACGAGCGTCACTTTCTCCTACCGTAGCGCCGGGCGGTGCATCGCCTCATTCAGTCACCGCCCCTACACGTTGTTTGTCGATGGGAAGGAATGGAACTCCCCGCCGATGCAAGGCTATCATCGCTTCAGCGTGACCCTCCCGCCGGGTGAGCATGAATGCATCGCCGTTCTTGAGACAACCGTTTCCTACGGCATTGACCTCACGAGCTTCTGGTCGTCGTGGCTGATTGTGGCCTTCGGCTTTGTCTCGGGTGCCGCCCTGTTTTCGTTCTACGCGGTCGTCAGATTCTCCCGTCCACAAAAGTCCGGACGCGCATGACCGAGCAGCCGGTGCTTGAGCTCCTCCTGAGCATGGTATTCTTGCTATCGGTCATCATTATCTGGTTCATGATCGCCTACCAGCTCATGCTAACGCTCGCGGGATTTTTCCACTATCGCTCGTCGCTGAAGGAACAGCGTGCCCTTGATGAACAACAATTCGACTACCCGAAAGTGACGGTCCTGATCCCGGCACACAATGAGGAGAAAGTCATCGGCAACACGCTGGAAGCTATGGTCAACCTTGAGTATCCCCCGACCGGCTCGACATTCTCATCATCAACGACGGTTCGTCGGATTCCACGCCGGAGATAGTCTCCCGTTACGCCGAGCGGGACGGCCGGGTGAGGCTCTTCAACGTCCCGAAAGGAGAAGGAGGAAAAGGGAAGTCCCGCGCACTGAATCTCGGCCTGAAACAGACGCGGGCGGAATTCATCGCTGTCTACGACGCCGACAACACTCCGCACCCATCGGCGCTGCGATACCTGATGGCGCAGCTTATTTCGGACGCGAGCCTCGGAGCCGTCCTGGGAAAATTCCGGACGATCAACAAGAACCGGAATCTGCTGACGCGGTTCATCAACATCGAAACGCTCAGCTTCCAGTCGATGCTGCAGGCCGGCCGGTGGAAACTTTTCCGGGTTTCAACGCTTCCCGGAACGAACCTGGTCGTCCGGCGACATCTGCTTGACAGACTCGGCGGCTGGGATGAAGATGCCATCACCGAAGACTCTGAACTCAGCATCCGTATTTACATGGAAGGATACCGCATCAAATACCTTCCCTATTCCGTCACGTACGAACAGGAACCGGAAGCATGGTCAACCTGGGTGAAACAACGTACACGTTGGGTTCGCGGCAACAATTACGTTGGGAAAAAGTTTCTCAAGGCGGTTACGGCGTTCAAGAATAAGACCCTGGCCGTGGAGCTCTTTTATATTCTTTCGCTGTATTATACCTTCCTCATTGCCATTGTGTGCTCGGACGCGATATTCTTTCTCAGCGTCTTCAACGTCGTAAATATCAGCCTGCCTGGACCCTACACGACAGTCTGGCTTGTCGCGCTGTTCCTTTTTCTTCTTGAAATCCTTCTCGCCCTTTCGTACGATCGGGAGGACAAGCCCCTGAACATTCTCCTGACGTTCCTGATGTACTTTACCTACTGTCAGCTCTGGATCTACATTGTCGGGAAGGCAATTTATCTCGACGTGATCAAGAAGGAAAAGCGAACGTGGGTAAAAACCGTCCGGTTCGATGTGCGGCCGGGTGGTTCCAAAGCTCCGAATAATCCGGAATCGTAACCCGCAGCCGACCCCCGGGCAGGCAAGAACCAAGTCACCTACCCCGAATTTCTTTCCTGATTCTCAGGTAGCCCCACAAAAAAAGAATCCCGAAGACCGCATCGAGCACCGCAAACGGCTTCCACATGTCGGGAAGCGGTGAGGATATCCAGTACCAGAAAACCACGGCGCAGTACGCGACCTTCAACAGGATGCCGTAGGGCATTAAATTGAGATTCTTCCCGGGATCCCTTGCAATTTGAAAAAACATAACGGCAAAGACAATCAGGATCAGGGCTGGAAACTGGACGTAACCGTAATGATTGGGTGGTGTGACGCCAAAGAACTCGTACAACGTTCCGGCAAAGAACAGAAATGCCAGGCCGAGCAAGCCGTCGTAGCAACCGCTCAGACAAAAGAGCAGGGCAATGTATTTGTTCTTCTTCATGGTACTTCCTCCATTCAGGTTATGGATAATAGGTGATAGGTGTCTGGAATTAGGATTTAGAATGTGATTACATCATGGATCGTCATGAACACTCTTTTGCCGGTACACTCCCACCACCATTCCCATATGCGCCTCACCGGGGAATCTGTCCTCTCTCATCCGGTCGAAATGTTCGTTCATGTAGTCCCGTATCTCGTTCGGGACATCGAGCGAAACGTAGACAAATGCGCCCGTGGTATCAAGAATACCGCCCAGCGATGAATCAAGATACGCCTCGTCAAGCTGGCAGGCATCTCCCCTATAGTAGTAATTCAGCGCCGGGGCAAAGTACTTCGGACGGACGATCGTACGAACACCGCTATCAACTGCGCGCCCGACGCACGCTGCTACTTCCCTGACGTTCGTTTTGGACCACGAGAAGTATCTGACCGTGCCATACAGACTCAGAAAAACCAGGACACTGACGGCAACATTCATGACGGTTCTCCACCGGGCCGCGGAGGCCAGGGCACCCGCACAGACGCAGAACAATGGAAAGACTATTACAGTGTACCTGTACCAGAGGAAAATTTCGGGACGAACAAAGGAGAGCGCGAGTGGAATTGCAATCGTTCCACACAGGACCACGACGGCAGCGCGAAGATTGATGCTGGTCGCTTTTCCGGCTGCTGCAAATCCCAGCCCGCAGCAGAGAATGGCCATCGCCGCGCCGCCGGCCGCTTTCATTATAACCCCCGAATCAAAAATAGACGAAGCCATCTTGAAATACGTTCCCGAGTACGCCAGGCCCAGGTCAAGCAATTCCTTCGCATTCGGCCGATCGACCCAAAACCAACCCGCCCTGTCATGAGTGGTCGACTGTTGGAAGAGCCCGACTACCTCGGGCAGGTAGAGAATCCCGACAACGATCCACATGAGGACGAACTTCTTCCTGAGGCCAACAGAGCCTTTCACAACAAGCATAATAAAGACCATTTCCGACCCAAGGACAAAGACACCCCAGTGATGCGTCGTGAGCACGGCAATCGATGACAGAACATAGCATATCATCCATCGCATCTTTCGCTCACGCACGACCAGCACGAGCGACCAGTAGCTCAAAAGTGCGAAGAGTCCCGCCAGGGCGTACGGTCTTCCCTCCTGCGAATAGGCAAGATGAAACGGCGCCACCAGGCAGAGAAGTCCGGCGGCGATGCCGGCACGGTCATCCAGTAATTTCGAGGAACAATAATACACAAGTCCGACGGTCAACGAACCGCTGGCCGCCGGGATGAGACGCAATGCCCAGGCATGCACGCCGAAGAGCATCAACACAAAATGGAGGAGATAGAAAAAAAAGGGCGGGTGGTGGAAATGTGCAATCAGACTCGACTGAATCTCTCCGAGAGGCAGGCTCGCAACCTCGAATGAAAACATTTCATCGTTCCAGAGACCCTGCCATTCCAAGTGAAAGAACCGGAGTGCAGCGGCAGCGGCCACAAACGCCACCGAGAGAAAGATGCGTCGGGAGTCATTGGAGGAATGTCCCTCCTGGGAACCGGTCATGGTCATTCTTTCAGCTTTTCGCCGGCTTCATGCAGGGATATGTCGCATTCCCTCTCGCGCATCGACAAAAAGCCCCAACCATTTCCGGTCGGGGCTCCGATGCACGTTCGATCGGCCTCACTTCCTCTTTGTGCTAGACCGCTTTCCCGGTGGCAGACTTCCATTTATATACTTCGTTCAAATATCGCGGGAAGAAATCCATATAGCCTGAGAGCAACTGCGCCCGTGTCAGCATACGGTTCGCAAGGAGCACACAATAGAAAAGAAAGACCGTCAATGAACTAAGGACAAATAATTTCAAATTGAATCCATGCGACCCGTGAACGTAGAGGACAAACGTAAGGCAGACTTCAAAAAGAAAAAACAAAGAAGACATCATCATGGACTGGTCGAGCGTAAGAATGTCCAATTTTTCTCTTGACCACTCCATCATGGTCTTGCGCTGTTCATCCATTCCATCTCCGGCTCCTTCCGCGAACCGCATTGCCAGCCATATCTCCGCTTCCAGCTCTGTGAATTTCTCAATGCTAAAGCTCTCCGCAATTTGGGGAACATCCACCAGGAGCCGTTTCAGGGTGAGCGAATGAATCTGAGACCGTTTAACTGGATTGAGATAGGAGAACCACAGGGCAAAAGCGGAAAGGATGTACCCGAGGGGCAGGAAAAACGTCACCACAATCCCAAGAATGATGGCAGCGTTCTTCAGAACGACGGCGGGGAAATAAACCTCAATATAGAGGAATGCGAGTGCCATGAGATAGATTCCCGCTATTCCGTATCGCTCGAACCAATTCATAGCCTATCCTCTCAATATGATCAATTTCCCGCTACGCGACATCGAGCGGGCGCAAAATCTGAAATCAAATGTACAAAAAAACCGTAGCAATCAAAAACCCGTTCGCGGTGCATCGCATTGCAAATCAGAATCTGTCGAATCCGCGGCGTCGCCATAATTGCAACGCCGTCTGAATCAGAATTTTCGGAATTTCAGAATTGACAGAATTGTTGTTGCCATGTTGAATTCAGGAAATTCTTTCATTCTGTGAATTCTGATCAGATCGTTATTGCCTATTCAATTTGAACCTAAATGGAATTGCCGTCCAAACTGCAACCGGTTTGCCCTTGAGCCGAGCGGGTGAAAATATCCATTGCGATACAGCGGTAATCGCAGCCTTATCGAATACTGAAGCATCGGATTTCATCACAATGGGTTTTGTCACTTTCCCATCCTTACCTACGAGACACTTGATCCACACAGTGCCCTCTATTCTTGCAGTTCGGGCTTCATCCGGGTACTTTGCCGGAACTTGCTTGATCGGAACGGGTTGCACGTCGACAAAAACAAACTTATTTGCATCTGGCTTATAGATCGGCATATGCTCATCAAGAGCAGTATCAATCGGTGCAGTTTTGATAAAGTACTTAATGCCGTCGAGAACTTCTCCGGTTGAAATCCCGGACAACGAGTCGACGCGAGTGGGAAGTGAATTCTTGCCCGCTTCCTGTCCGATCACTTTGACGCTGAAAAGCAGCAGACAGAATAAGAGGTTCGCCCATAGTGCGTGAGAGATCATGACATTATCCCTTGGTAAGTTTGCCAAATCATTCCCTGATCATGTATCTTTCGAATATACTAAAGATCGTATCGAGTGTCAATAGCACTCTTTGCTCCTTGTACCTCTCTGCGGTCTCTGCATTCAACTATTCCTACCCAAATTACAACTGGATTCCCAGACCGACTATGCGAAAACAAGGATTGAACCACAAAGTACACGAAGCACACAGGAATCGGTAGGATTGCGACCTGGAAGAGGTCCATGGGGAACGAAATTGCAAGGAAGGTGTTTTAGAGTGACATGCGGTTTTACTATTGGTTTCTCCTTATCATTTTTTCCCTCATTATTGGTGAAAATGCTTCCCTGGCTCAGGAAAAGCATACCTTCAGCGGTACGATCAAGAACGGGGAGACCGGCGAAGCCCTGATCGGGGCGCAAGTCCTCATCAAGGATCTCCCGGGGACGGGCGCTGAATCCAACGCTTATGGATTCTATTCACTGACACTTCCAAAGGGCAGGTATACGATTAAGGTCCAGTACATAGGATTCAGGACAAAGACGGACTCGATTGTTCTTGACCGGAACCGTGTTGTCAACCTGCAGCTCGCCCCGGAGACCATCAACATCGGGGAGGTGGTCGTTGTAGGCGAAAGGACGAACACAAACGTCACTTCCACCGAGACGAGCACGAACAAGCTTGAGATAGAGCAGGTGAAATCCATCCCCGTCCTCCTGGGTGAGAAAGACATACTCAAAACGATCCAGCTGCTTCCCGGCGTGCAATCGGCAGGTGAAGGAAGCACGGGTTTCTACGCGCGCGGCGGCGGCACAGACCAGAATCTGATCGTGCTTGATGAAGCTCCGGTTTACAACTCCGCTCATTTGCTGGGATTCCTTTCGGTGTTCAATTCCGATGCCATCAAGGACGTGAAGGTCATCACGGGTGGAATCCCTTCGGAATACGGCGGCCGGCTATCCTCCGTGCTGGACATCCGGACCAACGACGGCAACGACAAAGAGTTCGGGGGCACGGGCGGCATAGGGCTCCTCGCGTCCCGCCTGACGCTCGAAGGGCCGATCGTAAAAGATGAAGGTTCCTTTATCATATCGGCGAGGAGAACATACGCAGACCTGTTCCTGAAACTTTCCAGCGACACCCTGCTCAACCGGTCAAGCCTTTATTTCTACGACCTGAACATGAAGGCGAACTATACCCTCGGAGAAAAAGATCGTGTCTTCCTCTCCGGTTATTTCGGCAGGGACAATTTCGACATTCAGAACACCTTCGGTTTCAACTGGGGTAATGCGACGGGAACTCTCCGGTGGAACCATATTTTCGGCGAGAACCTTTTCTCCAACACCTCCCTCATTTTCAGCAACTACGAGTACAGCAACAGTGTGGGCACGGGGACAAGCTGGTTCGACATCACAACCGGGATAGAGGATTTGAATTTCAAAACGGACTTCCAGTATTTCACAAACTCGGAGAACTCATTCAAGTTCGGCTTCAGTTCCATCTATCATACGTTCATGCCCGGCTCCGTGACCGTCGGATCAACGAGTTTTACCAACAGCCTCGCTCTGGAGCACAGATATGCAATGGAAAGCGGCGTTTACTTTTCGCATGAGGTTGAGGCGCTGCCCCGCGTCAAGCTGAACTACGGGGCAAGACTTTCCATGTTCAACCTGATGGGGCCCGGCAATGTCGTCTCCTACGACCAGAACGGCGACGCTGTCGACTCTTCCGTGTACAAAGCGGACACATTTATCAAGACCTACACGAGCTTTGAGCCGCGCTTCTCGGGCAGTTTCCTGCTGGACGAGACAAGTTCCATCAAAACCTCCTACACGCGGACGGCGCAGTATCTCCACCTCCTTTCGAATTCCACGACTGCGAACCCGAGCGACTTGTGGGTACCAAGCAGCAACAACGTCAAGCCGCAGTATGCCGACCAGACGACGCTGGGATACTTCAGGAATTTCGACAACAACGAGTACGAAGCTTCCCTGGACCTCTACTATAAGAACATGGAAAACATAATTGACTACAAGAACGGCGCGGACCTCCAGCTCAATCCGAATGTCGAGGCGCTCCTCGAGTACGGCAGGGGCTGGAGCTACGGAGCGGAGCTTCTCGTGAGAAAAAAATTCGGCCGGGTGAGCGGGTGGGTGGGCTACACGCTGTCCAGAACACAAAATCAATTCGCAGAGATCAACAACGGGCTGGCGTTCCCGGCAAGGCAGGACCGAACGCACGATATTTCCGTGGTCGGCATTTACGAATTCAGCACAACGTGGACGTTCTCGGCCACATGGGTCTATAATACCGGAAATGCGGTAACGTTTCCCAGCGGCAACTACTGGATCGACGGAAGGCTGGTTCCGTACTACACCGAGAGAAACGGGTACCGGATGCCTCCGTACCACCGGCTGGATCTCTCCGCGACATGGATCCTGGGCCCGCGTTCCGATCTGAACTTCTCGCTCTACAACGCATACGACCGCTGGAATGCCTATGCCATCACTTTCCAGCAGGACCCGAACAACCCGCAACTCACACAAGCGGTGCAAACTACATTCTTCCCGATCATTCCATCGGTCACCTACAACTTCAAATTCTAACCCCCTCCGAACCTTCATGACACCGAAACCTTTTGTTGTGAAATTCATGAAAGCTGCCGCGCTTCTTCTTTCGGCGGCGGCCATACTCTCCTCCTGCCAAAAGGTCGTGACGATCGATCTCAATCAGGCCAATCCGCAGCTGGTCGTTGAAGGGATCGTAACGGATCAACCCGGGCCATATACGGTAAAGTTGAGCAAGACAGGTAATTACTTCGTGCCGGCCCTCGTATTCCCTCCTGTTTCGGGTGCTAGGGTCATCATCAAGGACGACCTGGGGCAGAAGGACACACTTAAAGAGACTGTTGCCGGAACTTATGAGACGAACTCATTGCAGGGCACCGTCGGCAGAACGTATTCCCTCGATGTTCTCACCAATGGGAATGCATACTCGGCAAGTTCTTCCCTCCCGCAAAAGGTCATGATCGATTCCCTGTATGCGACACCGAGGCAAACATCCAACGGACAGCCCGGTTACGACATCTGGGTGATGTTCAGAGATCCCCCCGAGCTGGGAAATTATTATCGTCTCAACGTGCGTGTAGACTCGCTGGTGTCGCAGGATTCGGTCGATGGACGGCGGTATCGCCTTTACAGCGATAAGCTGATCAACGGCAACGAGATCACCGAGCGGGTGAGGGCGGGAAGGCTCGTCGTCTCCGGCGATTCGGTGACGGTGGAACTGCTGTCGATCGACAAAGCCATGTACGATTACTTCACCACCCTCAACGACATTCTTATTTCGGAGCGGGCAGCAACATCGCTGTCACCGGCGAATCCAAACACAAACCTCGACAATGGGGCGCTGGGTTATTTCGGCGCGTGGGCAATCGACCAAAAAATCATTGTTTTGCAATGATGCGTCGTCAATGCAGACTCGCCCTCGACGCACACAGGTCAAAACGCATACGGACGGCCCTTTTCGCAGGAAACGGCATGCAATTTGTGCCGTTTTTGCCCCACTTGAATCTAAGCAGGGAATTATTTAATATTCCAGGTGATAACAAAACGGGCGCGGATCATCCGATCCGGGAATACATCAACAAACACTCTAAGAACATTTGGCGGATGATGGGTGTTTCCGATATATTCAGTTACTATAATAACCCCTGATTGTCCAATCAAAAAAAATGGATGAAACCATGAAAAGAACTTATCTAACATTGCTAGGGCTCCTCTTGGTTGCCGGCGCTCTCTCTTTAGTCAAAGCGCAGACCAGCATAGGTATCATGGGCGGTCGGAGCGTTCCGAACATCAGCGGCGGGACAAACGAGTTGAGCCAGGACTATGTCTCACGGATTGCTCCTCATTTTGGGATCACCATCGAGCATGATCTCAGCGATCGTTTCTCCATCCAGCCGGGGATCATTTACGATGGACAGGGTGGACAACGCAACGGGTTTCAGCCCATTACATCCACGTCGTTACCCCCTCTTCCGTCGGGTGGGTATTACTACGCGGACTTCAACAACACAGCTATTCTCAACTATATCGAAGTGCCGGTGCTCGTGCGATATAAATTCGACGCTTTTCAGCTGCACTTCCAGGTCAACGCCGGCCCGTACGCCGGATATCTGCTGAACGCAACACAGAAGACGGGCGGCACAAGCCTGATCTACGTTGACAAGAATCGCGATCCTCTGATGGTCCCCGTGCCTCCCGCCTATACGACGTACGTTCAGGCTCCGGCGCAGTCATTTGACGCTAGTACCGACGTTACGAGTAGCATCAACCGATTCAATGCAGGGATCGAGGGAGGGGCGGGCATTCTTCTGCCTGTCTCAGATTCACAGACCCTGTCGCTGGAAATTCACGGGCTCTACGGCTTGACCAACATTCAAAGGTATGCGATAGACGGGACTAATCATACGGGAAATCTTCTGTTATCCATGGGGTACTCTTTCGAAATGGGCGGGATATGGTAGGCTCTACAGAAGGTGGGACGACAGCATTATGAGTAAAATATCCATTGACAAATCAAAGACGGCACTGGTCGTCATTGATCTCCAAAAAGGTATCGTGGGACGGCAAACCGCTCCCTATCCGCCTGAAGGCGTAGTAAGAAAAGCGGCCGCGCTTGCCGAAGGCTTCAGGAAGAACGGCATGCCGGTATTTCTGGTGCGGGTCACCCCATCTCCCGACAGGAAAGACGCGCTACGCCCTGTCGCCGACGCGGCAATGCCGGCGCAAACTCCTCCGCCGGACTGGGCGGAAATTGTTCCCGAGATGGGACCGAAGCAGGGCGACTTTGTGATCACAAAACGCCAGTGGGGCGCCTTCTACGGCACCGAGCTCGATTTGGAATTCAGAAGACGCGGCATAACGACCATGGTTCTGTGCGGCATCTCAACGAACATCGGCGTTGAGAGCACAGCCCGGTTCGCGTATGAGTATGGCTACCATCAGATCTTTGCGGAAGATGCGATGTCTGCCATGTCGGCCGAAGAACATCTGTTCGCAATCACAAAAACGTTTCCGCGCATCGGGCTTGTGAGGACGACCGAAGAAATTCTGGTCAGTTTGTGATTCATCCGGAAGTAGCCGAATTTCTGGCTGCCCTGAAAACAGAAATCCGTATGTTCCCCGGTGCGGCGACATCATTCAATCCTAGCATGCACTAATCCATCTGCCCGCACTCTCTCGCCCCGGCACGAGTAGAAATCCTGCCTCTGAGTTATACTTGGATGTCAGCGGGAACCGAAGCTAGTCGGCGCAGGAATCTGTAATTCAATTTTCTGCTCGCCATACCCGCGACGAACACGCATATATGCCCAAAGACCACAATCTTTGTTCGTCCAGGATCAAAACTAAGATAGATAAGTGAAGATCCCACGACGAGCAACACAATCCCTCCGAACTCATACGTCTGAACGAAGAAGATAATGCTACAAATGACCAAAATGATTCCAAGGGTTTTCGTTATAAGTTTCTTTTTCATGATTTTCTTTCTTTATTGTTAATAGATACGCCGGCTAGCGACCGGAGTGAAGCTTCGCGGATGGACTACGTATCTCGATTCACCGTTGTGGGGGAAAAAGCCGGGAGGCAAACGGCAATATACTCTGCTCCGCCCTTGTACGGCGAGCTGTATCGCACCCACTCACCGGGCCTTGCAACAATCGCCTGGCCGGCGTTCGCTTCCATGACCCCATCCTTGTGTTCCACTCTCAGGCACCCATTCAACACAACGGTAATTTCCTCGAATTCGGGTCTCTGGCCGGGCTCAACCCAACCGGCCGGAGATACCATTCTTGCCACACTGACTTCGGTGTGTCCGGAATTCACCCGGCCTGTGTATTCCTCAATTCGCTTAGGCAAATTACCCGCGGCATTAATAATTGTAGGTTGTGAGATCAGTGTTGGCATAAAAGATTCTCCTGAATAGATCATTTCTTTATCCGGATCAGTGCCGGGCCTGCGCTTTGCCCATGGCTTCCCGTGCAAGCCTCTTCAGCTTCTGGTCGCTGCGGGCGTAGCTGAATACTACCTCAGATCCGACTCACGAGAAGATCGTACCGAGCTTACTACACATCAACCCTGAACCCGGAATTCCGACTCGCATGTTATTCCTACTTGTCGGACTATTTCTCGAACAATGTCAGCGGCCGGTCATTCGCTCCAAGTGTTCGGGGTACCGGGTCCCTTGCACCGTAATCTCTGAGGCGGCGCTATCAATCTCGCGCAAATCCTCCGGGGCAAGTTCGACAGCAATTGCCCCAATGTTCTCATCCAGCCGATGCAGCTTAGTGGTGCCAGGGATGGGTACGATCCACGGTTTCTGGGCAAGCAGCCAGGCAAGCGCGATCTGAGCGGGCGTGGCTTTCTTCCGTTTTCCGATTTTGGCAAGCAGATCAACCATGGCCTGATTCGCCTTGCGTGCCTCCGGCGTAAAGCGAGGAAGGGTGTTACGGAAGTCGGAATTGTCGAACGTAGTATTTTCGTTGATCTTTCCCGTGAGGTAGCCCTTGCCCAACGGGCTATATGCGACTAATCCGATCCCGAGTTCCGCAAGGGTGGGTATCACTTCCTTTTCAGGAGTTCGCGTCCACAGCGAGTATTCGTTCTGGAGGGCAGTGACCGGCTGAACGGCATGTGCGCGGCGGATCGTTTTCACTCCTGCTTCGGAAAGACCGAAATATTTAACTTTGCCTTCCTGAATCAGGTCCTTCACCGCTCCCGCCACATCCTCGATTGGCACGTCCGGGTCGACACGATGCTGGTAGAACAAATCGATGGCGTCGACCTTGAGTCGCTTGAGCGAGGCCTCGGCGACCTGCTTGACATGTTCCGGCCGGCTGTCCAACCCAACCCACTTCGGTCCGCCGTTGGGATCGAGTTTGAACCCGAACTTGGTGGCTATGACCACTTGCCCACGGAAGGGAGCGAGGGCTTCGCCAACAAGTTCTTCATTTATGAACGGGCCATACACTTCCGCGGTGTCGAAGAAGGTCACGCCGCGTTCGACCGCTCTCCGAATAAGAGAGATCATCTCCTGCTTGTCGGCAGGCGGACCGTAGGAAAAACTCATACCCATGCAGCCGAGCCCTAGGGCCGAGACTTCCAGGCCGCTTTTCCCCAATTTACGCTTTTGCATTGTGCTCACCTGATATTCAGATTGATCTTGAAAACGAGTTAAGATTTACGATACAATATAAGGAAAAAGCGATTGAAGGACGCATACGGTCTACGAGTGCGGGCCGTTTTTTATTTTTGCATCTGCCGGGCCTTTACTTTATATTGGTGGGTCCTATGAATAAACAGCCGCTAATCATTGGAATTGCTGGGGGGAGCGCTTCCGGAAAGACCACCGTTACACAAAAAATTCTCGACCGTCTTGAGCTCGACAAGGTAGTCGTTCTTAAACACGATTATTATTATAAAGACCTTTCGATGTTCGGGGGGATTCCGGCAGAATCGATCAATTTTGATCATCCCGATGCACTTGAAACGAAGCTCTTGATCCAACATTTGCGGTCTTTGCGTCAGTGGAAGCAGATCGAGCAGCCGATCTACAATTTCACGACCTACAGACGCGAGTTGAAAACAGCGCGCATCGAACCGCGGAACATAGTTATCGTTGAAGGCATACTGATTTTTGTGGAAAAGGAGCTCCGGGACCTTCTTGATATTAAAATTTACGTGGATACGGATGCCGATGAGCGGCTTCTCAGGCGGCTGAAACGCGATTTAATCGGCCGTGGGCGCTCCATAGAGTCTGTTATGCAACAATATATCTCGACTGTCAAGCCGATGCATCTTGAGTTCGTTGAGCCGAGCAAGCACTGGGCAGACATCATCATTCCGAAGGGGGGTGAGAATGAAGTTGCTATCGATATGGTGGCGGTTAAGATAGGGGAAATGCTCCGTTCTATTTGACAGCGGAGTTCGCTTATGCGCCTACGTCCAAAAAAAAGGACTTCGGCGGATACTAAGAACGGATCATTGCCAGTTAAGCAGTCCGGGATTCTATCGATTCACACGATTACCTCGATTATATAAATCATGGTAATCCCCAAATCCTACGAATCATGGTCCCGCCAGGAAGACGGCGGGCAGGCCAGACACTCCTCCGCTCATTTAATCAGCAAAAGTTTCTTCGTATCACTGAACCGTTGCCCCGAGCTTGCCGAGGGGGTCCCGGCCTGCCCGCCATCCTTCGGGCGGGCCGTCAGTCGGCAGAAATAAATCCCGCTCGGCACGTTCGACGCGTCCCACACAATCGACTTCCATCCTCCATCTTCCATCCCATTTACCAGCGTCGCCACTTCCTGTCCTAGAATGTCATACACCTTCAGTGTCACCAATGACGGATGACCAATGACGAATGACACTGTTGTTGTGGGATTAAATGGGTTTGGATAATTCTGTTGTAAAGAATATTTCCACGGTATGCCATCTCCATTTTGTTTCACAGATGTGATCATTTGCGAGAGAGGCCGCCGCCATACTCCTATTGCCCCACCGATCCCGCCCGCAAGAAGCTGGGAATCAACAATTGCAAGGGAATACACGCTGCCGGCGTCAAGAGCCGGGTTCGTTGCAGTAACTGACGACCACGATTTTCCGCTATCGGTCGTAAGGGAAATCCCCTGATTGGTTCCGGCGAAAACATCGGTTCCTGTTGTCGCGAAGCAACGGACATAGCTGCTTGCCAGACCACTTGCCGTTCCGCCGCCGGACCAGTTCACGCCATTGTTGGTCGACATGAATACCCCGGCGCTGGATGTTCCGGCGTACAGTACCTGCCCGCCGAAGATCAGCGAATTCACCCTGTAGTTCCCGAGCGCCCGCACCGACCATGTCGCCCCGCTGTCGGTGGAAACGTACACCCCGCTCTCGGTACTGGCGGCGACAAGCGAATCCTTCATGACGATAGAATAGACCGAGTGTGCGTTATACGGCCAGATGGAGTCTGACTGCTCAGCGTTCCACTGGTCCCCATTATTTCTCGACGCGTAAAATCCACCATAATGGTAGAGCCCGGCAAAGATCCTGGCGTCGGATGCCGCAATTGACGCCACCATCGCCCCAGGCCCCAGGCCGCTCGTATCCGGCTCCCAAATCATGCGACTGATGCTCGCCCGGTAGAGTCCGGGGCCGCCGATGAATATCGTCGATGAATTAATTGCGAGACAGCTAAAGCCATTGTCGGACAGCCCCGTATTGGATTGCCGCCAACTTTCCCCTTCATCCGAGGACACGCAAAAACCGGCCGAGCTGACAGCGAAGGTTTGGCGACCGGAAGAGCCGATAGCCCACACACCTGCATATATGCCGTTGTTTGAAGGTTGCCACGACAAGCCTCCGTCGGTGGAGCGATATATGCCGAAGCTTGTGGCCGCAAGGGGTAGAGTGCCAAGGGCGCTGAGCGATTGAATACTATATCCCGCAAGCCCCGTGGCCATCCACGAGGACTCAGTGGTTCCGCAAACGAAGATCCCTTCAGTCGTACCGGCGCACACTTCATAGCCACCTGTAATCGCGGGGCCGATCGCAAGGCATTGCACAGTGTCGCATGTGAGTCCATCGTTGATCGACTGCCAGTCTTTTCCAAGGTTCGTCGAGCGAAGGACGCCGGAGCCCAGACTGCCGGCGTAGACATAGGACCCGACGGAGGCGAGCGAGGAGACTTTGTTGGTCACGTAGGTGACGAGTTTCCAGGTCATTCCAAAGTCTGTCGAAAAATACACCCCGCTCTGTGTGCCGGCAAAGATGTAGGTCCCGTCGAGGATCATAGTCGCGACCTGATCATAGGCAGCGATGCCGTGATTGACGGCGCTCCATGTTGCGCCCATATCCGTCGACCGGTACGCCCCGCTGTCGGTCCCGGCGATCACATATCCCCCGGCCCACCCGGGCGTCGCGACGAGCGAATTGATTGCACTGGCCGGCAACCCGCTGCTCCCCGCAGCAGACCAGGTTAACCCGTAGTCGGTCGAGACGGAGATGGACCCCCAATAGCCCGCGAACACGATTGAATCGGCGACGGCAAAGCAGGATCCGCCTGCACTGAACCCTGTGGTCTGCCATGTGGACCCCTGATCGCTCGAATAATAGTACCCGTTTGCGAGAACGTACTTATCATTCACAATGAGATTGTTGAAGCTCGCACCGTAAGGGCCGTCGGACTGAACCCATTGTGCCCAGGATTCGAGCGAGAAGACCGATGCCATGACTAACACAAAAACGAGAATTCGATATCTGTGCTTCAAGACATTCTCCTCAAGATATTGAGATCTAACCTAACCGGCCTCTGACAGTTCAAAATCGTATTCCGTTTTCATTGTAGACGGCCACGCCGTTCATCGTGCCAATCCAAAGATTACCCCGCATATCACGTGCAAGCGCCGTAATTGTGTCACTAGGAATTTGCACGGTATTACTACGATTCATTATAGTCCATAGTGTGTCGGTAAGTTTCAGCAACCCCGCGTTTGTCCCGAACCACCGGGTCGTCGCGTAATCTGTCGTAACCCCATTGACAATCCCGGACGGCACGGCGCCTCCCGTCGTGGCAGAGTCATACTGGCACCATTCGGCAGTTTTCAAAGAGTATAAGAGAATGCCGTTCCCCGTACCGATCCACACACCGCTCGTGTCGAATGCGATCGACTCAGTAGGAGTGGTTATCGAAAGCTGTAACGCCGGCTGCCAAATCCCGTTGCCACTGATGTAGGTCACGCCCGAGTACTGCGTCCCGAACCAGATGGAAAAATCAATGGGGTTGTAGGCAACACACTGGACCATGTTTGACGGGAGTGTGCTGTTGGAAAAACCGTACGTGTGCCAGGAACCGCCTTCATTCCCTTCGGGAACAAACCGTGCCGCGCCAACCATTGTGGCACACCAGACGTCTGAATGTTGCAGGTCCGCTGCGATAGAAAGGATGTAGTTGTAAGGAAGGCCATCGTCAATTGTGTAGCGCCGCCATTGGTCTATCGTATCATATTCGTTGTATCGTACAACACCGCCGCCAGCCAGGCCAAACCACAGGTTGCGATTCGGATCCTCGGTCATGCAGGTAATTATGCTTCTGACCCCTTCGTTATTCATGAAAAAGAACTCGTCGACAAAAGAGTTCCAGGAACCTCCGGAATAGGTCGACACGCCCCCATCGGTACCTGCCCATATCCTCCCTTCAAAATCGCATACTATGGCATTCACATGATTGCTCACCAGTCCGCTGTTCGTGGCTGTAAACAGAACCCATTTCGGCAGCAGCTTGTTCGGGGTAACGAAGGGAGAATTGCCGTTGCAACCCTGGAGCTCAAGGCTGAAAACAAACACAACGATTATGAATTTGATTTGTGCTTGCATGGTTCCGGAATCAATCTTCAGATGGCCGTTTCGCCCCTCCAGGAGTGCAAAACCCGCCGTGCCATATACAGCACAAACGGGTTCATTTTCGAACTCACGGGTTTGCTATCGGGAAGATGTAATAACCTCATGATTCGCCCTCAATTGATCTTACAAAAAGGTAGCGAATTTGCGAACTAGAGTCAAGGAGATACTCGACAATTCACTCTAGCGCATGACCGAGGAGTTTGCCCGCGTCTTCGCATCATAACTGCTAGAATTTTACACCAGCCTCGTTATACACAGCCACGCCGTTCATCGTGCCGATCCAGAGATTGCCCCGAAAATCGCGCGCCAGCGCCGTAACCGTATCGCTTGGCAGCTGCGGAGTGTTTTCACGATTGAATTTTGTCCATGTTGTATCGCTCAGTCTCACCATGCCCGCATTCGTCCCGAACCATCGTGTCGACACGTAATCTGTCGTTGCCGCGTTAGCGATCCCGAACGGCACGATGCCGCCTGTATTCGCGGAGAAATACTGCCGCCAAACGTACGTCTTCGGAACAAAACTCAGAATGCCGTCCCAGGTGGCAAACCATGTGGTGTTCACGTCGAATGCGATTGCCGTGACCGGATAATTCACCGGACCGGGGAAAACGATCGGCCGCTGCCAATCACCGTCACCATTGATATAGGTGACACCGTTGTATTGCGTTCCGAACCAGATGGAAAAATCAATGGGGTTGTAAGCCACACACCTTACCATATCTGAAGGGAGCGTGCTGTTCGACGAAGTGAACGTTGCCCACACACCCGTTTCGTTAGTCATAGGTATGAACCGGCCTACGCCGGCCAGAGAGGAGCACCAAATCCATCCGAGTTTCATGTCGGCGGCAACTGAAAGCACGAAGTCGGAAGGAATGCCGTCTGCAGTCGTAAATCGCCTCCATACTGTTGTTACGGCTCTCTGGTTATACCGGGCAAGACCCCCTCCCGCCAGCCCGAACCAGAGACTCGCGTCGGAGCCCAGTGCGATCGACGTGACGGTGCTCTTTGGACCTGCGTTCGTCTGAAAAGTGAGTTCGTCAACGATGGAGTTCCAGTAGCCATAGCTGAAAGAACACGATCCGCTGTCTGTTGCCATCCAAATGACCCCCACCGCATCGGTCAGGATGCCATTGACGTGATTATTGAGAAGTCCGCTGTTGGAACTATTGAAGGAAACCCACTGCGGTCCGGCTTGTGGGGGACCCGGGTTGGTCTCGCGGCATGCCTGATAATCGAAACATAAAAGGATGAACAATATTGCCGGAGTGATTCGTGTTTTCAAATGCAAAATCCTTGCGCCAATAATCTCAAAATCCACGCTATTTCAAACGGGACAACGTGGCTCCTCACAGACCTTGTACTTCAGCCTACAGAAAAGGTAGGCATCGTTACTCATAAAGTCGAAAGTGTTCACAAAATACTTGCTATTTCAACATCTACAACGCCATTGGATGGGGAATGCGTTCTCTTTCCTGCTCCAAGTTCATTTCCGAATATAAAGCATACCATGCGATTGTTGGACTTGCTCAAGCAGAGTGAAAATCACTTGGAATCTCCACTTCCGTATTATGGTGAGCCTACTACCGAATTCATAGTAGGCTCATCTACGCCCGCCAAAAAGAGCTACGGCACGAACCCTGCGCAATAATAGGCGCAATAGGTCCAAGTCCCGCCGGCGCACCCATTGCTTGTGCTAGATATACACGCTGTTCCTGGGTTGCACGCGAAAGTATCAGGCAGTGGGGGTGGAATGCACGTCGGACAACTGCTGCAAGTGCAATTGCACTGTAAGTAGCAACATGCGGCTAGGAGCGGTCCTGGGTCTGCAAGCGCACGTTGTGTCTGAAGGGTCACAGCACCCGCCACAATAAGCAGAACGGCAAGTACCATCACCAGGGATCTAATCATGTTCATACATTTACCCTTTCGCTGATGGATGATTGATTTAGTTAGTTCATAGTTGCCCCGAGGGCGCTTATCAATGATTCAATTTCGCCTTTTTGCTTCATGGTCAACTCACCAACCCATGTTTTCTCGACCGTGCTCTTTCCATTAATCAAGATCGTCTCCGGTACGCCGCCGATTTTGTACTTACGCATGAAGCTCGTGTCCATTGCGGCAGATAGAGTGACGAAGTTCACTTCCTTCATCGTTATATACTTTACAGTCTCATCCAAATCCTGCAAAGAGATTCCTATGATATCAGATCTATCATTTTTGTTTGACTCAGTAATCTCTTTCCAACTGGCCAGATTTTTCTCAGAATGAGGACAATTGGTTGAGAAAATGAAGACCAAATATTTTTTTTCGAATCTTTATTCTGAAAGATCTCATTACCCTCGGCGAAGTCACGGTACCTACAAATCATTTGAGCCGATATACGGAAACACCGCTATTATTAGAAGTGAGGTACCACAGATTCCCGTTTCCGAAATCATACATTTTCGTGGCAAGGCCTACCCAAACTATCATAGAAGTTTGTGTCCAATTGGAGCCATCGTAATAGTAGACGTATCCGTAATCGTTGATAGCCCATCCCTCAGTACTACTTATCATCCTGATCAGATCGATATTATATACTATTCCATTTCCGGCGATATCATTTTGCCTATTCCACCGAGTTCCATCATAGTGATATAGGTAATTCCATCCGGCCGCCCAGACATCGTTGCCACTCAATCCAGACGCAGATTGACCAGTACCTTCGCTTAGCGTTCCTAGCCCAACCCAAAGAGCCCCGTTATAGGTATAAATATCACCGGCATTATCGATCGTAAAACCAAGGTTGTTGCTTGGAAAGTGCATATCCTGTAAATTCCCGGTCGGCGAAATTAGTAGGTTACTGAAAGTTGTACCATTCCATTGGTAGATGATAGGCTGATGACTCGTTCCCAGATTCTCAAAAATTCTACCATAAAACCAAACATTGGATGACGTGCCGACTGCTTCATACAAAACAGTGGCGGATGATAATTGATACTGTACACTCCAAGAAGAGCCATTATATTTATAAATCTCGTTTGAGGTGCAAGCCCATCCCTCAGTCCCGTTTCGAAATGCAATCCCTACAAATGAACCAGTCGAATCCTGATTGCTCACAGGACTTTGGGTCCATTGTGTGCCGTCATATTGATATATCCGAGGGTACTGTCCATCGCCGATAGCTTCAAATCCCGCAAGCCAGATTGAAGTTTCGGAGGCATAATAAACTGATCTCGGTTGCAAATTCACTGGAAGAGTTGTAAGCACCCAAGACACTGATGCATTCGTTCTTGCTGTCACCGTATTGCTGCCAGCTGTTATCTTCTTTTGGTTCATTACATAGACACGAAAATAGTAAACGGTATTAGAGGATAACCCTGTAACTGTATAGTTCAGAATCGAGAAATTGCTGATGGATATTGCAAGCGCGGAACTTTCATTGACCGCTGGCGATGTGGAATAGTACACCCGATAGGCCGCAAAATCAGACGGGTTTTGATAAGCCGACCATTGGAGCTGAATAGAAGTTGCAGTGATAGTTCCAACCTGTAGTGTTACAGGTGTTGGTGGCGGCGGCGGCATAACCCTCATTAAACAAGTGACACTACTGTTGCCACCATTGGAAGCCACGGAAACGATACCTGAATAATTGCCGGATGCTAAACCTGTTCTGCTGATAGAGACATTGATGGTCGCATTATTTGACCCTGTTGTCGGGCTAACGCTTATCCAGGGTTGATTGTCCGCAACGGTCCAATTCAGGGTTCCCGTGCCGGAGTTGCTGACCGTGAATGATTGTTGTGTTCTTGTGCTGTCAAAATCAAGCGCGCTGGCAGATAAACTGAGTTCTGGAGGTAACGCCACCAACTGGATGTCGGCGGTCGTGGTGCTGCCTTCGGTAACTGTGACGCTCATTGAGTCTTCTTGATAGCCGCCCTTGGTGGCCCTAACCAGATATTGCCCAGCTGACACATTCGGGATCGTATAATTTCCTGATCCATCCGTCAACGCTGATGAAGTTTTAGGATTGGTCGTAACTATCACGCCGGGGAGAGCTGCATGGCTAGCCTTATCGGTTATCCGGCCGGTGATCTGCGCTTCAGGGGATGGCGCTTCGGTTGGCTTTTGTCTACAGGAGCTGATGACTAACGGACACCATACCAGGAAAGTATTAGTCAAAATCACAATATACAATTTTTTCACTGTATTAAACCCCGTCATTTCCACAAATGGTCAGCAACCACTCGTAGATCTATCAAGATCGTCTGCCTTCAAAATCGTGCACGACGCCCACCAGACCCCGGGGATGTCGCACATCAGAGACCTCTTTCACTTGCCTTAGTACAAATGCAACAAACCACCACTACATCCATGCTGCTGGTTTACTATTCTCATTAACTTCGTGCTAGATTCCAGTTGAACTGTGTCGAATTAGCAGTCAATATAAGGACAAATAGTGCAAGAGTTGCAATATCCCGAACAGGGAATACAATCTCCTCCTGAGGATACGCACGTTCCAGAATAACCCGCAGCACAACAATTCGGGACGTTTAGGGGAATTGCTCCATCAATCAATCCTGTTGGACAACGCGTCCCATAACATTGACAATTATTCCAACTGCAATCGGGGCCGCACGGGAGCGCCTTTGCCGTTGTGTGAAACACTTGTGTCAAGCCAGCTAATGCAATGACTATCGCCACTGCAAGCACGACGATCTCTTTCCAAGAGCCTTTCATAATAGTATTCCTTTTTGTGATTGTGAATGATTTGGTTAATTAGTGAGTGATTTCGAGGCACCGACTAAAGTCTCAATTTCTTTCGCTTGCTCTTTGCTCAATTCTCCCATCCACGCTTTTTCAACAGTTCCGTTACCATTCATCAAGATTGTCTCAGGGACACCCGCGATCCTGTATTTGCGACTAAAACTTGTGTCCACTGATACAGACATGGTTACAAAGTTGACGTTCTTCGTAGAAACATATTTCTTTGTTTCTTCAAGATTCTGCAAAACAATCCCAATGACATTACAATTGTCTGCAATGTTACTTGTGATTGATTGCCAAACGGGAAATGTCTTCTCACAATGAGGACATGTTGTCGACAGTACAAAAAGCAGATATCTTTTGCTGGAGTCTGCGTAATTCAGCTCAATCGTATTACCTTCGAGTGCTTGCAATTTCACTGGCTCGACTCGCTCTGCAGGCTTCAATGGTTGTATAGGTGGGGCAGTCATGCTTTTTAATGTCGCCTCTAATTTTCTATTTTGAAGAATCAACATCCCATCCTCGACTGCAAGGAGAATGATTACGACGAGGCCAATCAATGGTATCCAATTTGTTTTCTTTTTTCGCTCTTCCATGTGGTTAGTCCGTCCTACTAAATAGAATATTGTCGAGTGAGAATCTGTGAATTGCATTTGTGAAAAGAACCAGAGTCAATGCCAGCATAATTACATCCCGAATCAATAATCCAATGCCGACTTTGCTCTGGACCAGCGGACCGAAGCAGCCGCAGTCGATCTCATTACCTTCGGCGATGTTCGGAATTATTGCCGCAATAAAAACAATCAGAAGTCCCAGGACCATGGCGCTCGAAATCTTTGTCCATAAACCAAGAAGCAGCATTAGTCCAGAGAGAGATTCAAGGGAAGGAATGAGAACGGTGAGGAAACCACCAATTGAATCAGGAACCAATCCAAAATCTTTTATGGTTGCGGCAAAGGCGGGGAGATCCGTGAACTTTGATATGCCCGAGATAAACAAAAGTCAGCCCGAGTAACACTCGGAGTACGAGAAGTATGTACGGCTTCATCTTTTTATGCCCCGATAGCAGATGACGTACAACCCTGAGTAAGAATCCCTATGGTTCAAAGATACAATAATTTTCTATTCGTGTCAAGTATTTTTGGGCACATAGAAAAATATTTGTTACGAATGTGGTCGATTCGTGGCATTTGGGGTTAGAATTGCCGAATTGATCCACAGTTATGGTAATGGCTGGGAATTCACGCTGTTTCCTCTTCAGCCAGAAATGCCGGGCTCTTTAGAGACATTTTGTTAGCAGTCTCAGCCGGGAGTTCAGACCCCGACAAAAAGCTTGTCGGGGTTCTCAAACGACGATGGAGTTAGCTTCGTCCTTCGGACTTGCTAACTCCAGTCGTTTTGGAAGTCGGAACGGCGGTCCGCCTGCGTCCAAAAGAAGGACTTCGGCGGATGCAGATGTGAACCCGCGACCCCTTGTTCGAAAGTTTCCCACGAACGCTTTTTGTGCGTGGAGGAAACTTTCAGAATCCCGCGAGTCCGCTTGGCAGACGGAGCGGGACTCCTTCCTTGGTTTGCAATGTCAGACCCCGCCAAAAGAAGGCGGGGTTCTCAAAACGACGATGGAGTTAGCTTCGTCCTTCGGACTTGCTAACTCCAGTCGTTGTGGAAGTCGGAACGGGGGGATTTGAACCCCCGACCCCTTGCACCCCAAGCAAGTGCGCTATCCGGGCTGCGCTACGTTCCGAAAACAATTAAAAAGTCAAAATGAAAAATTCAAAACAAGAAAAATAGCGCGATGTGGCTCCGCGGTTCCTGGTACTTTGTTCTTGGTTGTTGGTACTTAGTTGTTGGTTCCTGGTTCTTAGTTGTTCGTTCTTTGTCATTTGTCATTGCTTAGGGCCTTTGGCTGTTGGATATCAATACAAAATTAAAAATGAAAAATTAAGAAACGTTCTGGCATCTCAATATCTCAACTACTTAGCTACCTAACTATTCAACCACCTAACTACTCCATTCTCCCTCTCACCGATTCTCCCATCATCATCTCAAAATCTCGCAGTCCACCTCACGTTAATCTCACCAACATCTCTTCAAGAAATCTCTTGATCTCGACCATGTCCTGCTGACTGCGATTCTCGACCGGCTTTTGCGGCGGCGCGGATGGGACTGAAGATTCATTGAGTAGCTCAAGCTGTTCGCCGGTTTCGCCGTCGGGAGCGTACCCCATCAATACCTGTTTGGCTCCCTCGATCGTGTATCGCTCTTCACGCAGCAACTTTTTGATATGCAGAATCAATTTGATGTCGCGGTTTGTATAGATACGGTTGCCGGCACGGTTTTTCGACGGCTGGAGCTGCTCAAATTCCGTCTCCCAATACCGCAGCACATATTGCTCGAGCTCTGTGATCTTGCTGACCTCGCTAATCGAATAATAGAGCTTTTTGATCCCGAGTTGTTTCATTGGCGTTGCACCTCGCAGTTCTTTTTGAGCCGGTTAATTGGTTAATAATACCAAAAATCTCGTCGAAAATCAACAGTCCGGAAAACCGGGAAATCATCCCTTCTGATTCAATCCTGAGCTTTTCCAATGACGGCAAATGCCACCACGATCTCACGCGTGTGCGAGATCGACAGGAAGACCCTGCTGTGACTCATCAACTTCTTCACGTGCCCGTACAAGACGACCGAGGGTTTGCCGGCCTTGTCATTCACAACTTCCACATCTCTCCATCGGAATCCACCGCTCCATCCTATTGCAAGCGCTTTTGCCACTGCTTCCTTTGCGGCGAAACGCGCGGCAAAATGTTGATACGCGCTCTTCTTCGAAGTACAGTACCGGATCTCCGCCTCGGTAAAAATTTTCTCCAGGAAGCGTTCCCCCCACGCTTCGATTGTGCCGCGGATACGGTCTACTTCTACGAGGTCAACACCGATGCCTTCGATCATCCGGCGGTGCCCTCTTTCTCAACGATAGGGATCAGGTCTTTGATGTCATCGATCTCATAGTCGGCATGAGTTTCGATCGTTCCAAACGTGTCGCCGTAACGCGCGAACACCGTTTTCATCCCGAGCTTTGCCGCTCCGATCATATCGCGCTCGGCCCAGTCGCCTACCATGAGGGCCTCCTCCGCCCGCACATGCAGCGATTCGAGGGCTCTGAGGAATGGACCGGGAAGCGGTTTGCGTTCGCCGGTGTCATCGAATGTCACGACCGAATGGAAAATGTGATGAAAGTTCAGATAGCACAGCCGCAACCACGCCTCGCGGGCGGGCGCATCCGAAACCACCGCGAGCCTCAAGCCTCTCTTGAGCAGCTCCATCAATGTCATGTAGACATGGGGGTACGGCACGAGGGCGGCCTCACGGGCACGGCGGTAAGCAATAATCCCGGCGGACAGAATCTTGTAGTCGACTTTATTGAAAACGTCGTACAGCAGCTGGTCGAACACGCTCTGGAACTCGATCCCCCGTTCCTTGTAGATTGCATCGATGCGGGTTCTCACTTCATCGGCGGACAGGTTGAGCCCGGCATCGATCATCGCGTGGACCGCGGCATCGACTGCCTGGCGCTTCATCGCCATGAAGTCAACCAGCGTATTATCCAGATCAAAAACGACTGCCTTTACCATCGATGCTATTTCTTTTTCAAAATTTTTGCCATTTCATCTTCGATGAACGCGCGCACGGCCGGCTTCACGAATACACCGTCGATGCCGATTTCTGAGAGCGCCTGTGCGAGGACGGCTGCCTTGCGCATTTCGTGCACCTTCTTGTTAACGACCAGCGTCTTTTGCTCTTTGAGAATGCAGTATCCTCCCTCGAAGTCGCCTTTTTCATAGCGCAACTGCGTGCCGCGCTGGCGAACCAGCTCTTCCAGCTCCTGAATGAGGTGCAAGTAATTCATGTGCGTAGTCGATTCAAATATTCTCTTCCCAGAATAACCATTTGCAGAGTGAAAATCAAACCCATGTCAGCGCTTCGGACGCTCGAACGGCCGGAAAACGACCAGCCATGGAATCGTGTAGTAGCAAAGAAGGGCGATCAACGGTACACCCGAAAGGGCCACCAGCCGGTGAATGAACAGCGTACGGAACTCCACCAGGTCGAACGATCCTATGTGGTCGAGAATCCATATCTTCCCGTCGAGCACCATCGTGAAGATCTCAACGGGAGTGAAAAGATAGAACAGGATCGCACTCATCATGAGCCAGCCATGCTCTTTGAATTTGAGGCGGGTCGATCGAAGAAAGACGATGCCGGAAACCCACAGAACGATGTACGCGATATCGACGATGAGGGAAGCCTGGGCAATCAGGCCGTAGACCGTTCGCTCGACGTACGGATGGATATTCTGTTTAAAATCGATTGTTCCCGTCGTCAGCAAATCAAATCCAATCATCGCCCTGATGTTGATTCCGCCCAGCCAGACCACCCCCGCGCACAATATGACAAAAAGGGATATTTTCCCGGAGCGCGATTCCATCATGCGCTCAACTGAATCATATATCTGTAAGCAAGTTTGAGCTGCAGACTTTTCCTCACGTTGAAATTTTCTTATCAATTGCATAATCCTTCAACCAGCTCAATTCTTTCGTCAGGGAAAGGAGATTGCTCATTCCTTCGTGCGTCAATGACAGAAACCGATTTACGAATGCTGTTCCCGTGCCGTTTGCGGAATCGCCGATAAGAGACCGCAACAGAATGGAGACCTTCCTGACATTCTGTTCAAATTCATCCGAGAGCTTTACCGTCTGTTCGGAAGAGCCGCCCTCGCGCCGCAGGACTTCATCCGCTTTCGTCACAAACTTGGAGAGGAACACTATCTCCTCCATGACAGGCTGTTTTTTCTGAGAGCTTGCGAGCTGGACCAGCCACGCAACGTCGGAGCGGTGACGGAACTTCCTCCGGGCAAGGCGCTCAACCTCGTTGAGTAATCGATCTGTTTCCGGCTGAATCATCATCGTCACCGGTGAAAAGGGCGCCGGCTACGCCGGAATGACGACGGTGAATGTTGACCCGACGCCGACTTCACTCGAAACCGTCACCCTGCCGCCGTGCGCCTCCGTCACGTGTTTGACAAGCGCAAGTCCGAGTCCCGACCCTTTTTCCTTGACCAGGGGCGTGTTCTTCGCCTGGTAGAACTTATTGAACAATTTCGTCAGGTCGTCCTTAGGAATCCCGACACCGGTATCCTGCACATCGATGCGAACGCAGCCATGACCGTTGGCCGCGACGCCTTCGAAGACATCCAGCCTTTTCACGCTGATAGTGATCGAACCGCTGTCGGGCGTGTACTTTAACGCGTTGGAAAAAAGGTTCGTCAGGACCTGCGTCATCCGCTCCCTGTCGATCTTGATGGGAGACAATTGGTCTTTGATGAACTTGACGTTGATTTGCCGCGTTTGTCCGATCAGCTGCGCTTCGTGGACGATCGGTTCAAGCATCTCGATAAGGTCCGCGGACTCGAAATTGAACTTCATCAGCCCGGCTTCCATTTTCGCGACATCGAGGAACGAATTGACAAAGTGGTTGATCCTGTTCGTGGCCTGCTGGATCATCCCGATAGCTTCCGTCTGGCGGGGGCCGAGCTTGGGCGAATCCTTCGTGTTCGCGATCGCGTAACACCCGGCTTTTATTACCTGTAGCGGCGTACGCATCTCATGGGAAATCTCCGACATCAGCTTCATGCGCATTTCGTCGAGCTGCTTCAGCTTATCGCTCATGAGATTGAACGCGCCCGTCAGGTCGGCGATCTCATCGTTGGAAGTAATGGCAAGCGTTTCATAATGTCCCTCACCGACTTCCTGCGTTCCGGCTTTCAACGCCTGGATCGGCTTCGTGACCGTTCGCGCCAGCATGACCGCCATCACGAGGGCAATCGTCAACGACAAAAAGAGTATCAGGACGGCGCCGTTGATGGCAAAGGATGTTCTGCGTCCAAAGAGATTCAATGCCCTGTTGAGAGAGAACCTGTACGAATCATACACACTGTGGATCGACGTCATCAAGGAATCACCGAACTTTTGCTCCTCCTTCACGGCCATCTTCGTGTCCGACTGGAAGGATGACTGCGCAAGGAAGTCCGTGAATCTCCGGTGGCGCTCCTCCAACGCCTTGAGCGAGGATTGCAGCTCGGGACGTCCGGTTGGTGGATTGAGAGAATCGAGCGTATTCAGGAATTCATTCCCGCGCGCGACAACCGTCTGTGAGTCGGCCAAAGATCTCGTCAGCAAGTAGGCACGGATTGCCTCGCGCTCGGCATCGAACGACATTTCAAGGTGCTGCGATAGAGAAACTTCCTGATCGTATTGCTGCAACTCCACCTTACTCGACATGAATGTCTCGCGCAACTGGAGGAGCAGAAACAGACTGGAGAATACCATGAATACGATGATCAGCACAAAGCCGGCGACAATCTTGCTGAAAAGAGGGAAACGCGGTTTGTTGGGATGCTGCGGCTGGGGGGTCGTTGTGCTCTCCCCTGTGGCCTTTTTTTCTTCGTCCATCTTCAGATAGAAATAGCCGACGCGCGCTCCAGCCGCGGAAATTTCCGCATGGGGAGACGAAATCGGCACAAACCTATGAAAGCTCGTTCCATCAAAACGACTAGAAGATAGGCGAGAAAAACGAGAAAGTCAAATATGACAGGGACTTGCGCTATCGCATCAAAACCATTTTATGAACTGCCCTGCCATGCTCCGCTTGCGGACGAGAACGATGGTGTGCAGATCACGCTTTCCGAATTCGCAGCACCGCTGCGCTTTCGGAATGATACTCTTGCCCCAACATCGGGCACTGCGTATCGGTGCATCCACATATCTTGCCAGCCTCTCCCCGCAGCGATTTCACACTTCACGATTCCGGGGTCTCAGTCGACCCGAACGGGATGCTGAGCTGTGTCGGCTTGAATTTTGACGCGAGATTTACTTGACTTTCGTCGGAATTTATGCTACAATTAGGCAGTTTCATCGATGCGAGGACTTCTGAAAGGCTCGATAACACCTTGGACAAAAAACATATCCTCTTTGTAGACGACGACACCGAAATGCTGAGCGCGGTACGCTCGGCATTGGAGGATATCGGGTACAGGGTGACCACGGCGGACGACGGCAATAAAGCGCTCGAAGAGTTGAAGAAAGAAACCCCGGACCTTATCATGACCGACCTGAGGATGCAGCCGATGAACGGGTTTGAACTCTTCCAGGAGGTCAAGAAGATCCCGGCCTACGCAAAGATTCCCTTCTTCTTCATGACGGCCATCAACGACCCGCTCGCATCGAAGTACAGTGAAACGCTCGGCGTCGACGCGTACATCACCAAACCCGTCGACCTCGAAGAGCTGAGCGATCTGATTCAAAAAAGGTTGAACCGCTAGTAACCATCCTTTCCCCGGCTTGTTGAACACCACGTCCACCACAAGCTCCCCATCCCGATTTCTCTTCGTCGACCTCCTGAGAGGATGGGCAGTCATTATCATGATCGAAACGCATGTCGTCAACGCCCTGCTGAATACTTCGCTGAGAGAGGGTTCATTCTTTGCCGTTCTCAACTTCATCAACGGGCTCGTTGCACCCTCATTCCTGTTCTGTGCCGGTTTCGCGCTCGCAATTTCCCTCCATCGCCGCTGGGAGAGTTATATCCGGCTGGAGCGACCCTTCTGGCGATACCTTGTCCGGTTAGGTTTCATACTCATCGTCGGATACTCTTTGCATCTTCCGTTCTTTTCATACAGTCGCATGAGAGAGTTGACCGATGGTCAGGCATGGAGTTCATTTTTCCAGACTGACATTCTGCAGGTCATAGCCGTGACCTTGCTGGCACTGGTCTGTCTTGCATTCCTGGCACGGAAAAAAGAGCTTTGGGTCTGGCTCTCATTCTTCGTTGCCGCAGCCGTCATCATAGTCTCACCCATGGCATGGGCATCGGATTTTTCCGGGTTGCCGGTATGGCTTCGCCCATTCCTGACGATGAGCGTGAAGACCCAGTTTCCGTTGCTTCCCTGGGCGGCGTTTCTGGTATTTGGAACCGTCATCGGTTCCTGGTTCGTCAAAACGAAGGAAACCGGAAAAGAACTTCCTCTGATGAAGCGATTGCCCATCGTAGCGGCGGCGGGGGTTGTACTTGCGATTCTCTTTGAAGTTCTTCCATTCAACTTATATGCGAATCAAAATTTCTGGGGTCCAAGTCCTGAATTCTTCTTCCTTCGACTTGGACTGGTTGTCGTATGTCTTTCCGGTTTTTGGTGGTTCGAACGCTTCTACAGACCCTCCTCGAAATCCGTCGCTGTAATTTTCGGTCAGGAATCTCTCCTGGTGTATGTCGTCCACCTTCTGATCGTGTACGGTCAGGATTATAATTGGAGCCTGGTACGTGCCTACGGACAGACGTTGGGCTACGGAAGATGCTCCATCATTTTCCTGTTGCTGACAGGGGCAATGTTCGTGCTCGCCTATGGATGGCACCGTTCGAAAGCCTGGAACAAACGGATTTCGAACATCGTTCAATTTGCCGTCGTCGGCGCTCTCTTCCTTCGGTTTTTGATGAGATGAGAAATTCGACAGAAACAAATCGGTAGTGCCTTTTTTCTTTCTTCGAGTACAGTCCGACCTCCCCTTTTATCCCCTCCTTACTGAGGAGGGGACACAGGGGTGGTTTGGAGTGAGCCACTAAGTTGAGACCGTTCTCATCTGCGGTCAACGGGCGAGCTGAAGCCCGCGGGTTGAGTCTCTCATTTATTTTAGTTACTTTAACAAGTCTTTTTTGTTCGGATTCGGGACACGTATCCAAGATTCATTGACTGACCTATGTCGCTTATTAACGGAAATATTCTTAGGGTTAGAGAAAATTTAGGATTTATAAATCAATCTATCCATCGTCCATGGCATCACTTACTAACTTTAGGAGATTCCCTTCATGAGTAGCCAACTGTGGCAACGAAAACCTGTCGAGCTCTTCGAAAGAGAGATGAAGGAGAGCAAACTCAAACGTGTTCTCGGCAAATGGGGCTTGACTTCGCTCGGCGTCGGGGCAATCATTGGCGCCGGTATATTTGTCATGACCGGGGTGGGGGCGAAAGAGTACGCCGGACCGGCCCTCGCATTCTCTTTTGTTGTGGCGGGCATCGGCTGCACGTTTGCAGCATTATGTTACGCTGAATTTGCGTCGTTCCTGCCGGTGGAAGGCTCGGCGTATGCGTACTCGTACGCCACAATGGGCGAATTATTCGCGTGGATTATCGGATGGGATTTGATTCTCGAATACGGCATGGGCGCTTCTGCCGTGGCGGTGGGCTGGTCCGGATACCTTGCAAAATTTCTCCATCTGTTTGATGTGAGGTTTCCCATCTGGCTGATGAACGATGTTTTTACCGCGAAAGAGATGATCGCAGATGCCACCAACAGAGGCACGCTGGCGGATCTCGCGACGCGATACTCCGACCTTCATTTCCCAACAATCGCCGGAATAGATTTCGCCTGTAACCTTCCTGCGCTGCTTATAATCTGGATCATCACAATGATCCTGGTGAGAGGAATCAAGGAAGCATCAAGCACAAATAACCTTATGGTCGCCATCAAGGTTGTTGTGGTGTTCTTCATCATTATCCTGGGTGCACAGTACATCAACACTGCAAACTGGCATCCATTCATACCGGAACGGGGATTATATGTGGATGCGCTTGGCAGCTCTCACCAAGCATATGGTTTGCTGGGAATTGTAGCGGGAGCGGCGTACATTTTCTTCGCCTACATAGGATTTGATACGGTCTCGACGCACGCGGGCGAGGCAAAGAACCCGCAGAAAGACGTTCCTTTTGGGATCATAACTTCCCTCATCCTCTGCACAGTCCTGTACATTCTTGTTGCTCTCGTCCTCACGGGGATGGTCAATTACAAAGATATTGATATTACCGCGCCAATTGCCGCAGCATTTGGCTCGCAGGGTTTGAACTATGCAGTGTTCATTATCTCTATCGCGGCGATTGCTGGCCTCACCTCCGTTCTTATCGTAATGCTTCTGGGTCAGTCCCGCGTTTTCTTTGCCATCTCGAAAGACGGCTTGCTCCCGAAGAAAACATTTGGAGAACTTCATCCCACATTCCGTACGCCATGGAGGGCAAACATACTCATTGGATTCGTTGTATCCATGGTCTCAACTTTTACTCCCATCGACTCTATTTCTAAGATGGTCAACATTGGGACTCTCCTTGCTTTTGTGATGGTCTGTATTGCCGTATGGGTCATGCGCAAGAAGGAGCCCACGCGGCCGCGTCCCTTCCGGGCGCCTGCCGTCTGGCTGATTGCTCCGCTTGGAGTTATTTTCAACTTTGGAATGATGTTGACTCTGGAGTGGCAAAACTGGGCCCGTCTTGTAATCTGGTTGATTATCGGATTGGCGATTTATTTTTCGTACGGACGAAAGCATAGTGTGATGGCGAAACACCTTGCAGAACAAGCCGCGGCGCAATCCTCATGAGCGACTGCGAAGGTGTGAGCCGGCAAACCGTCAGCCTGCTACCATTATGACCGGAAATCGCGAATTCAAACGGGAACTCGGACTTCTTGATTCCACCATGATCGTCATCGGCTCGATGATCGGCTCGGGGATTTTCATCGTCAGCGCCGACATCGCGCGCACCGTCGGCTCCGGCGGGTACCTCCTTCTTGTCTGGGTCATCACCGGCATCATGACCGTCATCGGCGCGCTGAGCTACGGCGAGCTTGCGGGGATGATGCCTCACGCCGGCGGGCAGTACGTCTACCTCCGCGAATCCTACAATCCGCTGGTGGGATTTCTCTATGGCTGGACGCTCTTTCTCGTCATCCAGACGGGCACCATTGCTGCCGTCGCCGTCGCTTTCGCGAAATTCACATCCGTTCTCATTCCATCCTTTGGTGAAAAGAATATTATTCTCACGTTCGGTAGTAAGAGCGTTTCCGCAGCACAACTCCTCGCGGTCATCAGCATTTTCGCGTTGACGTTCATCAATTTGCGCGGGCTGCGCGGGGGGAAAATCGTCCAGGACATTTTCACGATCACCAAAACCGCGGCGCTGCTGGGGCTGGTGCTTCTGGGAATACTGCTTGGGAGAAATGCATCTGCGATCGCAGCCAACTTCTCAAACTTCTGGAGTGCGTGCTGGACGCATGTCGAAGCCGGGAAGATAGTCTCGGTTGAGTACATCTCGGGCATGACGCTTGCCGCGGCCATCGGCGTCGCGATGGTCGGTTCACTATTTTCGTCAGATTCGTGGAACAATATCACGTTCACCGCCGGCGAAGTCATCAACCCGAAGAAGAATATTCCTCTGAGCCTCGCCCTGGGAACGGGGACGGTTATCGCGCTTTACCTTCTCGCGAACGTAGCCTACATCCTGATGCTTCCCGTGGTCGGGAATCCGGATGCATCGGACGTCGTGGGACGCGGAATCCAGTACGCGGTCAGCGACCGCGTCGGCATCGCGGCGGCAACGATGATCTTCGGCGCTCCGGCCGCGCTGATCATGGCTGTCATGATCATGGTTTCGACGTTCGGGTGCAACAACGGCCTGATTCTGGCGGGCGCGAGGGTCTACTATGCAATGGCAAAGGACGGGTTGTTTTTCAGGAAGGTTGGAACGTTGAACGCAAAATCGGTTCCCGGTGTGGCGCTCGTCGTGCAGGCGGCATGGGCAAGCGCGCTCTGCTTCTCGGGTACGTACGGCGACCTCCTCGATTATGTGATCTTCGCCGTGCTGATCTTTTACATTTTGACGATAGCCGGGATTTTTATCCTTCGAAGGAAACGGCCGGACGCGGAGCGGCCGTACAGGGCATTCGGGTACCCGGTGATACCGGCCTTGTACATTCTCGCCGCAACGGCGATCTGTATCGACCTTCTGGTCTACAAGCCGGATTATACCTGGCCAGGACTCGTCATTGTCCTTCTGGGAATACCGGTGTATTTTATCTGGAAGAGATTCGCTTCCCGACCGTCGACGCCGTGACGTGCCGGAGCTTGCTGCTGTAATTTTCTACTCTTCTTGGGGAAATCGTTTGAGGAGCATCCCCTTCTTGAAACCGGCAAAGCTACCCGTTAACAGTCCGTGGCGACATATCCCACTTGGCAATCCGCGTGACCGATTTGCATCCTGCAAAATAGTGAAAGGTTTTTCCGGAACATTACAGACCCGACGGATTGGAAGAAAAACTGGAGGAATGCAAACCGACGCTTGCTGTTGGTCACGGCGATGGAGAAATTGGCGCTCAGGTTGGCAGTTAAAACGGAAACATGACAGGATGTGGCCTGCATTTCAACAGGGACAAGGCCCTTTTCAGTGCGATCTGCCTTGCCTTCTCCGTGGCGATGTATTTCTCAATCCGGATAACGGCAGCTTCCAAACGCTGCCGCCGAAAGCGCCGGCAAAGAGATTTCTGTTGCTAACGGCAAGAGCCGTCACCGAAGTGTTCGTCAACCCGGTACTGACCGCAGTCCAGCTTATGCCGTTATTCGCGGAAAGAAAGACATCACCGCGATTCGTGCCGGCGAAAAGAAACGCGCCGCCTGTCCCGCCGACGGCACGAGAGACGGCAAGGGCCAGGACCTGAGCGCTCGCCAAGCCAGTATTGACCGCAGTCCAGCTTGTGCCATTGTTGGTGGAAAGAAAAACGCCGCTGCCACCCGTGCCGGCAAAGAGATTCATGCCGGAGACGGCAAGAGAGTGAATATCGTAGTTCGTTAAGCCGGCGTTAACCGCAGTCCAGCTTTCGCCGTTATTGGTCGAACGAAAGACGCCGCTTCCGCCGGTCCCGGCATAGAGATATGTGCCGCCCGTTCCGCCGGCAGCCGGAGAGACGGCAAGAGCATTGACAAAATTGTCCTGCGGCAGTCCGGTACTCGCGGCAGTCCAGCTCGTGCCGCAGTTGGTGGAAAAAAAGACGCCGCCCCGGGTCGCAGCAAAGAGATTTGTGCCGCTAATCCTGCTGTCGGCGGGAGAGACAGCGAGCGCAAGGACAGTATTGTTCGTTAATCCGGAGTCGAGCTGCGTCCAGGTTGCGCCGGTATCGATGGAAAGAAATACTCCGCCACTATTGGTCCCGGCGAAAAGATACACGCCGCCTGTCCCGCCGGGGGCCGGAGAGACTACAAGAGCATTAACGTAGGTGTCCGCCAGGCCGGCGCTGGCCGCAGTCCAACTTGTGCCGTTATTGGTGGAGAGAAAGACGCCGGCATCAGTCCCGGCAAAAAGATTCACGCCCGAGACGGCAAATGAAGTAATATTGCCGCCATATGGACCATCGGTTTGCATCCATTGGGCATGAGCTGCGGCTGCAAACAAAATTGACAGCATATATGTGTACAGCAGGCTACGGAATGCACCCATGATGTTTATTCCTTTCTTGTGTCGGATCGGCATGACGCTTCCACCAATAATCTGAACAGAATTGAGAAAACCGGGCGCCCACTCCCGCAACGGGTTCACGCCAAAGAACCCTGTAGCCGTCGGATTGATGCAAGTAAGGTAAAGAATTCGGAAGAAAGTGTCAATCTATGGAGTTGAACGGAAATGCGGCTGCGTGACAAACACACGGTTGCGGACAGCGAGTTTATCCGCCGCCGCCGCGCCAAGCCCACCGTCCGCGAAGAAACCATAGACAGATGAGCCGCTGCCGGACATTTGGGCGAACTCCGCGCCTGCATCAAGAAGCGCCTGCTTCAGACCGGCAAGGTTTTCGTGAGTTCGAAAAACGACCGGCTCCAAATCATTCCGAAGCAACGTGTTGAACATGCGGGGTCGGGCGATGTTCTCGCCGACAATCCGTTTGAGCGAAATTGGACCCATCACCGGATCACCGGTTTCACCCCTTCTCCCTTTCTCTTTCAGGGCGGCGAATTCACCGTACGCCCAGGCGGTTGAAACTTGCACGTTGGGATACACGAGAACGATCCAGGATGGTACATCAAGAGAAAAGTATTCAAGCACCTCTCCCCTTCCCGTAGCACAGGCCGTTCCCGATTTCAAGAAATACGGAACGTCGGAACCGAGTTCAAGAGCTACTGACGAAAGTTCCTCGTCGCCAATCTTGAGTTTCCAGAATTGAACAAGACCGAGCAAGGTTGCGGCTGCATCGCTACTGCCCCCGCCCAGGCCCGCACCGACAGGGATATTTTTTTTCAGATCAATCCGCACACCGGCGTCGACATTGCATCGGTGTCGCAAAGCATCCACCGCCCTCACGCACAGATTTCGCTCGTCGTTCGGAAGCCCGGGATCACTGCATGATACTGATACGTCTTTCGAGGAATGAATGACAATTTCATCAAATACATCAATGCGGTGAAATATTGTTTCGATATCATGATAGCCGTTGTCTCGCTTCTGAAAAACATGAAGACCGAGGTTGATTTTCGCATAAGCTTTCAGTGTCAACGGCATGTGTAAAAATAACTGAAATGTCGACGAGATGCAACCCGAGCTTAGGTCCCCGTCTGACGAACCACAAAGCTTTTTGCCTTGCGCCATGCCCTTCGCGACCTTTGCGAATCTTTTCTCTGCGCACTTTGCGTTTAAAGCTTTTTAACCGCAGAGAGCACAAAGGAGGCGCAACGGCCGCCAGGCGTTTTGCCGCAGTATAGACTGCCCACCTTCCCCTATCGCCTTTGATATTTCCCCGTGATTTCGTACTTTACTCTACAGAAATGCACCAAATTACATCATTGCCCTCCAAATATTTCCTGCTCGTGGCTACTGTGCTGGCATTCGCAGGAATTGCCCACCTGGGATGTGACGCATTCTCGGTCCCCGTCTCAAATGAGTACGATAACGGCGTCAATGTGCTTGCCGTCGTGAATCCGGATTCCATGCAGGCCGGGCAGACGTACAGAATCCAGATCTGCTTTCAAGATGCCCCGTGCGGGGCGTATACCCACGACGCAAGAACCACGACAGGAAACCTGGTGTACTTTACACCCGTCATGCACTTTGCGATGCAAGCAAATTGCCCTCCGACGGGCCAGGTACAAACAATTACAGACACGGTTCAGTTCTCATCGGCCGGGGCTTACCAATTGGTAGTTGTCGGACTTAATGGCAATTTCGTCAAAGCGGTTACTGTTGTCCCGTCTTTCCCTCGCCAAAGCATTTACTCGTTTCGATTTCGGTTCCTGAGCGTCAGCGATAGCGGGAAAGGAAGCTCGGACTTTTCAGCTCCCTTTTCATTCTTAAACCGGCAGCCGACGTACACGTTCCCCATACAGGCCGATTACACAGGAGAATGGGACACGACCTTTGTCGATACACTCTCATTCGTCCGGTATACGATCCAGCTTGATACAATGGAGGCATTACTCGGAATCAAAGAAGACGGGATTGTGTTGGTGCCATGAAGAGTTCAACAACGGCAATTCGGATTCGCAACATTACGATCGGCGGGAACAATCGGATCGTTCTTATCGCCGGTCCCTGCGTTGTGGAGGGTCGGGAGATCACACTCCGGACTGCTGAGCGCATACGGAAGATTGCTGGCAAGTATAACGTTCCGCTTATCTTCAAAGCCTCCTACAAGAAAGCAAATCGAACAAGCGGAACTTCGTTCACCGGCGTCGGGATGGAAAAGGCATTCTCAATCCTTCAGGAGGTCAAGGCAGAACTCGGTCTCCCCGTCCTCACGGATATCCACTCGGAGCCGGAAGCGGGGATGGCATCCGAAATCGCCGATGTGCTGCAGATCCCGGCGTTTCTCTGCCGCCAGACGGAATTGCTGCATGCCGCCGGGCGCACGGGCAAAGTGGTGAATATCAAAAAGGGGCAGTTCATGGCCCCCGAGGACATGAAACATCAAGCCGGGAAGGTCGAATCGACAGGAAACCGGAAAATCCTGCTCACCGAGCGAGGTGCAACCTTCGGTTATCATAACCTTGTCGTGGACATGCGCTCACTGGTCATAATGAAAGACCTGAGACATCCGGTGATTCTGGATGCGACACATTCCGTCCAATTGCCGGGCGGGGAGAAGAGCCGTTCGGGCGGACAACCGGAGTTCATCTTTCCCATCGCGCGCGCCGGCGTTGCGGTGGGTATTGACGGACTGTTCATCGAAACCCATCCCGATCCCCGACGCGCACGCAGTGATTCCTCGAGCCAGCTCAAATTGGACCGCCTGGAAGAACTCGTCAAGCAGATTGTAACCATCGACAACATCGTGAAAGAAACCTTTGCGGTCTAAGAGCATTCCCTCGTCGACTCGCCGCAAGGCTCCGGAGAATTCGCATGGTCATCCTGGATGTCGACGGTGTCTTGACGGACGGCCGGATTATCTACGATGCGAACGGACTCGAGTACAAGTGTTTTAATGTCCACGACGGCTATGGCATTTCCCGCGCAAGGGACCTCGGGCTAAAATTCGCCCTCCTTTCCGGACGGATATCGAAGGTTGTCAACCATCGCGCAAGGAGACAGAAAATTACAGAGGTCTACCAAGGCGCCCCTGACAAGGTCGCCGTTTTCAGGAAGATAAAGAGAGAGCACAAACTCGAAGATAAAGAGTTCTGCTTTATCGGCGACGATGAATTCGACCTGCCGCTGCTCGACATCGTAGGATTCAGCGCCGCTCCCCACGATGCGATTGAACATGTCCGGCAAAGGGTTGACTACGTCACGAAGATGGACGGCGGACGGGGTGCAGTGCGCGAAGTGCTGGACATGATCCTCCGTGCGAGAAAATTGATTTGATCATGGCGTCTCACCGCAGGTTCCGATTGGGAATTAAATCGCCGGACCGGTTGAGGCGGCAACGAAAGAACAATCTTCGCATGTTAAACGACCAACAGGACTTCTAAAGGCAACGTGAAAATGAATCCGGCAATTCTCAGAGGGAAAGAAGTTGTCGCCATCGAAGCGGAAGCCGTCGCGGCGTTGACCGACCGCATTGATGAACACTTCGGCAGCGCGGTTGACATGATCCTAAGCAGTAAAGGCCGTGTCATTGTCACCGGTATGGGGAAATCAGGCCTTGTTGCGAGAAAGATCGTGGCAACATTTAACGCTACAGGAACGCCTTCACTCTTTCTCCACCCGTCGGACGCAGTGCACGGCGACATCGGCGTAGTGCGGAAGGATGACGTGGTCATATGTATATCGAAGAGCGGCGATACGGCCGAGCTTCAACAACTCTTTCCCCTCTTTAAGCGAATCGGAGTTCCCATCATCTCCATGGTCGGCAACACTAATTCAAAGCTGGCGAAGTCCTCCGATATTGTCCTGGACGTGAGCGTCCGGGAGGAAGCCTGTCCGCTGGACCTTGCCCCCACCGCTTCAACCACGGCTACGCTCGTCTTTGGAGACGCCCTCGCTATGGCATTACTGGACAGGCGCGGTTTTACGGCCGAAGAGTTTGCGATGTACCATCCGGGCGGCAATCTCGGGAAGCGACTCCTGCTTAAGGTTGAAGAGCTCATGGTCGCAGGCAACGCTGTTCCGATCGTAAAGCGGGATGTTCACGTCCGCGATGCGATTCTGGAGATAACATCGAAGAGACTCGGCGCCACCTGCGTCGTGGACGGCGACGGCAAACTTATGGGCATAGTCACCGACGGCGATTTGCGACGCCTGCTTCAGAAGACTACCGATGTCACAAGTGTTTCAGCGGAGATGGCCATGTCGAAGCATCCGAAAACTATCAAGAAGGATATGCTGGCGGCGGTCGCCCTGCAAGAAATGGAAGCCCACAACATCACGCAGCTCGTCGTTGTGGATGCACTCCACAAACCGATCGGCATGATTCATCTGCACGAATTGGTCAAGGCAGGTCTCGGCGGGGAAAACCAGTAGCCAGCCTGAGAGCTGCATGAAAGAATTCACGAAAAGAAAAATATCCTCTGTGCGCTCCCTTTCTGCGTCATTGGGCAGTACTACGGTATTGGTATTCACCTTGTGCTCACTGCTCCTGTCCGCCTGCGAAGAGAAGATCAAACCGTCGATAGCTCCGACTGCGCTCAGCGGGAATGGCCCGACGCAGGAAAGCTGGAAGGCTAAGATCATAATCACCGACTCCGGAAGAGTGAGCGGCATTCTCCACGCCGGACATATCGCCGTGTACGAGTACAAGAAATACACCAACCTCGATTCCGGCATCGTCGTCGACTTCTTCGACGAGAATGAACATCACACATCGGTCCTCACCGCAAAGCAGGGCAGGATCAACGACCTGACGCATGACCTCGAGGCACACGGCAATGTGGTCGTTGTTTCCGACAGCGGCACCGTTCTGAAAACGGAGGACCTCTTCTGGAACAACACAACCCAGCGGGTGTACTCTCAGGACTACGTGGAAATCACATCGCCGAAAGAACAAATGCAGGGGCATGGGTTTGAATCCGACCGGAGTCTGATACACTACCGGATTTTCAGGGTGACCGGGCAAGCCAACCAGAATGAATGAGCGCCGCCAGATGCCGCCGACATCTCACCGCCTGCTGTTCATTTCATGCTTCTGCATACTATGCTCAATCAGTGCGGCTCAAACAAACGACAGGATTGTTGTCCTGGACCACGCCGATAGCCTCGTTGGATTGGAAATCGGCGGCGAGCAGGCGCAGAGGTTGACAGGCAACGTCAGATTCAGGCAGGGTAAGATCGTCATCACATGCGATAAAGCAATTCGATACCTCCGGGCCAATAAGATCGACTTTGAAGATCACGTTGTCGCCCGGCAGGACAGTTTGACCATGACAGCGAAGCGCGGAACGTACCAAGCAAATGAGAAGATCATCGAGGCATTCGAAGACGTTCATCTCGATGACGGAAAGACGACTCTTCAATCCGACTACGGGAAATATTTTGTGGACGAGAAGAGGGCATACTTCACAACAAACGTGACGGTGCGTGACTCGACGACAACAATGACCTCAAGAGAGCTGACGTACTATCGCGACCAACAAAAGTCGATCGGCGACGGCAACGTCCACATTTACAATGCGGAAAATCGTATTACACTCATCGGCGATCATTTTGAAAATGACAAGGCTAAGAGTTACAGCAAAATGACCATCAATCCGATGGCGGTGGAAGTCGACACAGGCTCGGATGGCGTCCTTGACACGCTCATCGTTGCCAGCCGTGTCATGGAATCGTATCAGGATTCGCTCCCCCGGCTGGTCGCGAACGACAGCGTCACGCTGACGCACGGCGCCTTGTCTGCGAAGGGCGGTTTCAGCATTTTCTACACAAAAGCCGACAGCATCGTTTTCTATAAATCGCCCGTCGTCTGGTACACGCGCGCGGCCTGGGAAACAACCCAGGTCTCGGGCGATTCGATGTTTGTGAAACTCAACAAACGCAGGCTGGAGAGACTGGATGTCCGCGGACGGGCATTTGCGATCTCCCGGGCGGATTCCCTTAACAATTTTCGCTACAACCAGATGAGCGGGCAGGTAATGGCCCTGTACTTCGCCGACAACGCCATCCAGCATATCGAAGTCGACAAAACGGCGACGGTCTTTTATTATGCGTTCGACGGCAAAAAACCGAACGGCGCGAACGAAACGAGCGGCGACCACGTTTCCATCAAGTTCCTCGATAAGAAAGTCAATAAGATCAAAGTGCGGGGCGGCGTGGAGGGACAGTATTTTCCCGAGAAGATGATCAGGAACAAAGAGAGTCAATACAATCTCCCCGGGTTCAAGCGGCAGAAACAGTTTCAACGCACGTCGGCGATCAAACTGGGGACGGAATCACCGTCACCGTTCAACACCACACACCGGTGAAGCGATTCCATGACCGAGCAAAGCGGAGCAATGAACACGAAAGAATCAACAATCCCTGAAACTCCACCCATCGCTCAGCCACGCGATGTGCACAAACTATTGCGCACCGAAAGCCTTCACAAGAAGTATAAGAAACGTCTGGTCGTTGAAAATGTAAGTATCGACGTCAAACAAGGGGAAGTTGTCGGACTGCTAGGACCGAATGGCGCCGGAAAGACGACCACCTTCTACATGATCGTCGGGATGATCAAGCCGAATCTCGGAAAAGTCTTCCTGGACACAACCGAGATCACGCGTGAGCCGATGTACAAACGCGCACGTATGGGAATCGGCTACCTGCCACAGGAGGCCTCCGTGTTTCGCAGGCTTACGGTGCGCGACAACATAATGGCAGTACTCGAGCTGATGGACTTGTCGAAATCGGAGAGGCAGGCCCGCTGCGACAGCCTGATGGAAGATTTCGGAATTGCCTCCCTCGCAAAGAGCAAGGCGTATATGCTCTCGGGAGGCGAACGGAGACGCACGGAAATCGCCCGAGCGCTTGCGACCGATCCGAAATTCATATTGCTCGACGAGCCGTTTGCGGGCATCGACCCCATCGCCGTCGAAGACATCATGCGCATCGTCCATAACCTCAAGAACCGGGGCATTGGCGTGCTCGTGACCGACCACAACGTTCATGAAACGCTTTCCATTACAGACCGGGCGTACCTTCTGTTCGAGGGAAAAATTCTCAAGTCCGGAACGTCGGAGTACCTCGCCGATGACCCCGAAGCGCGTCGGTTATACCTCGGCGAAAACTTCCGATTGGATCGGTACGATTAAGCTGGGTTGTCGCAACCCTGCGGAGGTAGACGCTTCACGGAGTTTACACTGAACGCAGTGGATGTGTTCAGGGCAAACTCTTCGCAAGGATTAAGATATGTCCGATCTGGGGATCGGACTCTACTCTCCTTTTGTTGCGGCCCACTGCTTGAGAAACGCAAGCACTTTATCGTGGTCGTGGTGCTTGCCGGATTCTAACGCGCCCGTATCCTGAGAGTGCAGTAATTTCCCATCCTTTTCGAGCACAAAGAGGTGCGGATATCCATCAATCTTAGGATACTTCGAAAGAAACTCCTCGTTCTCATTATCCTTGCTGAAATTGATTTTCACCACGACGTAGTGCGCACTCCTGTACTCTTCGAGGTCCTTATTTTGCATGAACAGCGTATCCAGCCGGTGACACCAGATGCACCATTCCCCGCCGACGTCCAGGAGAATCCTCTTCCCCGTTTTCGTTGCCTCGACAACCGCATCATGAACATCCTTCGCCGCGTCGCGCTTGGGGTCGAATTTTACAAGTCTATAGGATCCCTCCTGCTTCGTTGAATCCTTCTGCGCAAATCCCGGTGAGAGATGGATGATAAAGAGAGTTACCATGACGAGCGTTATCTTTTTCATTTGTTCTTTGTTATTAGTTCTTGGTTGTTGGTTCTTTGTTCTTGGTCATTTGTCATTGGTCATTAGATCCTGGTTCTGGTCTTGAGCTTTTGGCCTTTGGCTTTTAGCTATCAATTAAAAATTCAAAAGTCAAAAGTAAAAAACGTTATGGCGCATCTCATAATCTCAGCGCTGCCACCACCCATCTTTCTCATCATCTCGCCAGCGCCACTACCCGTCTAGCTCTTTATCTCAACTACTTAACTACCTAGCTATACAACTACCTAACTACTCATCATCTCAACTACTCCATCCTCCAATCCTCCATCACTCCATTCATCCACTACTCCATCTCACCGTTTCTCCCACTCACCCTTCCTCCGTTTCATGGATCTTCCGCATATCTACAGTCATCATGCCGTCCCGTGAGGGCAAGTACATATCCACAAATTTCGCCCCCCAGACAACTTCAAAGTGCTTATAGGACGAGCGGGTGTGGACGGTTTGTGAGAACGTCTCATCAACGCCTTTTACCTGGACCAGAATCTCCGCATCGGAGGCATTGAAGCTATCTTTCGTAACGCCGAAGAGCGGGCTCGTTTCGTCGATAGGATGGACAATCACCCAGTGCAAGGGCATGAAAACCACCTTTTCCCGTTCGAGTGGTAAGACATAGAATTTCCGCACCGCCTGTCCGTCGCGCGCCTCGATCCTGGAAAACGTCACCGCCGCTTCAACCTCAAGGAGCTGATTACTCCTTTCATTGGCGATGCGGAACTCAAGAGCCGTGATTCCACGATATGGCGCAACCACTGCATACCTGCTGAAAATGATTCTCGCGTCGGGCCGGGAAAACCTGGCGAATAGAAGGCCTGTTGCCAGGGCGAACCCGAGAAGTCCCACGAGTGCCTCAATCGTTACAAGAATGTTTGCCGGGAGCCCGTTTGGACTTACCCTGCCATAACCGATTGTCGCAAGTGTTTGCACACTGAAGAAAAATGAGTCGCTGAACCGGTCCGCGAACGACACCCCCTCCATGCCGCGCAGCGCATCGCTTCCGCATAGGATGTAGCCGAATGCAAAAAGGATATTCGTCAGGAAATAGCAAAGCGCTACAAGCAGGAAGAATTTTACCCAGGACATCGTGAGCAAAGCGTGGTACGGACTGAGCGAGCGGAGGAACGGGAGCCCTCTTCGAAGCACGTTAAAGCTTCCGTCCCGGTTGAGAAAGCGCAGGTGGCTTTGCTGGGTAACACGCGCCCCGAAGCCCAGGTCCTTATTTATGTCATCTTGTCCGGTACCCATACGCTCTTGAGGGATGTCACCACAATATCTTTCTTAATTCGGGACTGCGGATCAATGGCCGGCATACATTTTTTCTCCCGCTTCGACGCGAACCGGCAGATGATTCTGGCGTGGCGGAATAGGGCACGTCGCAAACTCCGTAAACGCGCACGGCCAGTTGTACGCTTCGTTGAAGTCGAGAATGACCTTTCCATCGTGGTCCGGCAACCCGCAATAGAGCTGCCGTCCCATCCCGTAGGTCTCTTTGCCGCTCGTTTCATCGCTGAACATGATGAAGAGCTGGTCCGTCGATCCCGTTTCGGTCACGGCATCAAGCCGCATCGTTGTTCCGTCGACATCGAACACAATCGCTCCCGGGCACGAGTCATCCTCCACCGTGCCCACGACACTGGCAATCTTCAGAATCTTCGCCGGAACGTAGGGCTCAAACTTCGCCTCAACGCGCCACTTCGGCTCGACCGGAAAATACTCCAGCCCTTTGGAATTGAGCCGCGCAGGATTCTCCTTATCCTTCACCCTCACACCGTACTGGTCGCCGCGTTTGATGACATAGAAGCTAAGCGTTCCCAAATTCAATATGGTAGGTTCGGCGACTCCCGCCTCATCGGATTTTATGGCCATATTCGTGACAACCGAGTCCTTGTATTTCACCCGCGCCTTGAGACGTGCTTCCAGGCGCAGCTTCCCATGATCCAGCCGGATGGAACCGGCCATTCCTGGCGCTTTTCCCTTTGGAAGGACGACCGCGTTGGAGGAATCGGCGCCGAATTTGTTTTCGCCTTCTTTCAACCAGAACAATCCGCATAGTGTCAGCCAGCCGTCCTCGCTCGTGATACGGACCCGACGCTGCTGCTGCCATAGCTCGATCTCCTGGCGATAGGCGTTGAGGTCAAGCTTCTGTGATGGTTTGCCGCAGCCCACAAGCATAAGCATACATATCGCAGGAAGTATCACTGACCCCACTCGTGCTATCAAACATTTCATTTTCTTTGTCGTCCTTCTTTGAGCAGATAGATCATGCAACGGTAAAGTATGGATTCCGAAATCAAAAGTCAATTGCATGACCGCTGTTCGTGGTTATGTCCTGATTTCATGACTTGTCTCGCGATCACGAACCCCCGTCTGCCCACGAGGGACTAAATCAAAAAAAGATAAAACGCAAAGGCCGCAAAGGATACGCAAAGAGCGCAAACTCACGAACTCCCACGCGCCATTTCCTCTGCGACCTTTGCGAATCTTCTCTTTGCGTCCTCTGCGGTAAATCTTCTAACCGTGGCAACTATCGACATTGAGGTGGTCGTGGGGGTTTGTGAAATCGTCCACATTTTTCTATATTCATAAAACCTACAAGCGAATGCCAAAGCGTACAGACCTCCGTTCCATCCTTATTATTGGTGCAGGACCGATTGTCATCGGCCAGGCATGTGAATTTGATTACTCCGGAACCCAGGCCTGCAAAGTCCTTCGTGAAGAAGGCTACCGCGTCATTCTCGTCAACAGCAACCCCGCAACCATCATGACCGATCCCGAATTTGCGGACCGGACCTATGTGGAGCCCATCACACCTTATTTCGTCGAAAAAATCATCGAACGGGAGAAACCCGACGCACTTTTGCCCACGATGGGCGGACAAACGGCGCTCAACACGGCGGTCGCGCTTGCAGAAAGCGGTGTGCTCGCCAAGCACGGCGTTGAACTCATCGGCGCAAAGCTCGAAGCGATCAAGAAAGCCGAAGACCGGGAACTTTTCAAGAAAACAATGACCGAAACGGGCCTCGAAACACCGAATGGACGATTTGTCCGCTCCGTCGACGAGGCGATGCGCATCGCAGAGAAGATCGGATTTCCGATCATCATCCGTCCCTCCTTCACACTCGGAGGCTCCGGCGGCGGCATCGCCTATAATATCGAAGAATTTGAAACAAAGATCGAGCACGCTTTAACCGCCAGCCCGATTCACGAAACCCTTATCGAAGAATCGGTCATCGGCTGGAAAGAGTACGAGCTCGAAGGTCATGCGCGACCTCAAAGACAATGTTGTCATCATCTGTTCCATCGAGAATTTGGATCCCATGGGCGTTCACACGGGCGATTCGATAACCGTCGCACCCGCGCAAACGCTCACGGATAAAGAATACCAGCGAATGCGGGACGCGGCGAAGAAGATCATTCGCGCCATCGGCGTTGAAACAGGCGGCTCGAACATTCAATTTGCCGTCCATCCTGAAAACGGCCGGATGATTGTCATTGAAATGAACCCGCGTGTTTCGCGTTCATCGGCGCTGGCGTCCAAAGCCACAGGATTTCCAATCGCGAAAATCGCGGCAAAACTGGCCGTTGGTTATACGCTCGATGAAATCCCGAACGACATCACGAAGAAAACTCCGGCTTCCTTCGAGCCGACTATCGACTATTGCGTGGTGAAGATCCCCCGGTGGGATTTTGAGAAATTCAAGGGCGTCGACGATACGCTCGGGGTCCAAATGAAGTCGGTCGGGGAAGCGATGGCCTTCGGAAGAACATTCAAGGAAGCTCTCCAAAAGGCGCTGCGGTCGCTGGAAATTGGTCGGTATGGGCTCGGCGCGGATGGCAAGGACGAAGTCATCGTGGAAAATCTGACGGACACCGAGCGCAGAGAGTGGAAAGACAGAGTTTCCAGGAAATTGCGCACCCCGAAAGCAGACAACATTTTCTTTCTCCGCCATGCGTTGAAGCTCGGGTTGAGCGTCGATGATTTATACGAAATCACGAAAATCGACAGGTGGTTCCTGCACAACATCCGGCAGATCGTCGATGTGGAAAAAGAAATCTCGTCGAGGATCTTCTTGGATGCCGATCACGACATCCTTTTCAAGGCGAAACAATACGGATTTTCCGACCGGCAGCTCGCACATCTCTGGAAAACCACCGAGTTGGAAGTGAGAAAACTCCGGCACCGCCACGGAGTCAAACCCGTTTTCAAAACGGTCGACACCTGTGCTGCGGAATTCGAGGCGCACACTCCGTATCATTACTCCACGTATGAAACAGAGAACGAAGTCAGCGTGAGCGCGAGAAAGAAAGTGGTCATACTCGGCGGTGGGCCGAATCGTATCGGCCAGGGAATAGAATTCGATTATTGCTGTGTGCACGGTGTCTTCGCGCTGAAGGAAGACGGGTACGAGACCATCATGATCAACTGCAACCCGGAGACCGTGTCGACCGACTACGACCAGACCGACAAGCTCTACTTCGAGCCGCTGACACTCGAAAACGTTCTGGACATTTACGAAACGGAGCAACCGGAGGGCGTCATCGTGAGCTTCGGCGGCCAGACGCCGTTGAAGCTTTCAAAATCTCTTGAGGCAAATGGCGTGAGAATACTCGGCACTTCGTCGGAAGGGATTGACATTGCCGAGGACCGCAGGCGCTTCGGCGACTTGATCGAAAAGCTCCAAATCCCCCATCCAAACGACGGCTCTGCCACCACGGCGGAAGAAGCGAAAACAGTCGCAAAAAAGATCGGATACCCCGTGCTCGTCCGCCCGTCCTACGTTCTCGGCGGACGGGGGATGGAAATCGTATATAAACCCGAAACCCTCGAAGAGTACATGAAGGCGGCGGCGGATCTCTCCCCCGAGCATCCGATTCTCATCGACAAATTCCTGGAAGACGCAAAAGAATTCGATGTCGACGCTGTCTGCGACGGAAAAGACGTTATGATCGGAGGAGTTCTCCAGCATATTGAAGAGGCGGGAATTCATTCCGGCGACAGCGCGTGCGTTCTCATGGCGTACGCCGAGAGCGTTCAGGTCATCGAACAACTAAAGGATTTCACGCACAAACTCGCGCTCGCACTGAACGTCCGGGGACTCATCAACGTGCAGTGTGCGGAGAAGGACGGCATTGTGTATGTGCTGGAGGTTAACCCGCGGGCTTCCCGGACTGTTCCTTTCATCAGCAAAGCCATGGGCCTGCCCCTCGCGAAGATTGCTGCGAAAGTCATGGCCGGGCGGACGCTCAAGGAGCTGGGAGTGCCGTTGAACAGCACCCCGAAATTCATTGCCGTCAAGGAACCCGTCTTCCCGTTTGGAAAATTTCCCAAAGCGAAGGTGTATTTAGGACCGGAGATGCGGTCGACGGGAGAAGTCATGGCGATTGCGGAAACGTTCGGTGAAGCAATTTCCAAAGCCTTCTTCGGCGCCGGCGAGAAACTTCCGACGGCTGGCGGTGTGTTCATCAGCGTCAACAACAATGACAAGAACTACAAGACCGTTGAGGTTGCAAAAGGATTTCGACGACTTGGCTTCCGGGTCTTTGCGACATCCGGGACGGCTGCGTTTCTCAGCAAGCATGGCGTTGAGAACGCGGGCGTAATGAAAATGAACGAAGGCCGACCCAACGTTGTCGATTTTGTGAAAAATGGCGATATTCACATCGTCGTAAACACACCGCTGGGCGAGACATCCCGGTTCGACGAGCTTGCAATCGGCAGCGCGGCTCTGGAAGCAAAACTACCGATCATCACGACGATTTCCGCGGCTGTAGCGGTCGTGAAGGGAATCGAGTGGCTGCTGACCCGACAATCGGGCGTCAGAAGCCTTCAGGAATACCACAGCGAAGAGCGACCTGCGGCGTGACCGCCACCGGGATGTGATGTTTATAAGAATTCCGGGCTATCGAATGATAGCCCTTATCGTTTCAGGCACATGACAGCAAAAACGAAAATCACACGGAAAGGCCGCACGACCGCAGTACGTTCCGGGAAACAACCGCCCGGTAACGGACGATCCCCGATAATCATCCGCGGTGCGCGCGTCAATAATCTCAAGAATATATCTCTTGAGCTGCCGCGCAACAAGCTGATTGTTTTTACGGGTGTGAGCGGCTCGGGGAAATCGAGCCTTGTGTTCGATACGATTTACGCCGAGGGACAGAGAAGGTTTGTCGAAAGCCTCTCGGCGTATGCACGCCAATTCCTCGAACGCATGGATAAACCCGATGTGGATTTCATCCAGGGCATCAGCCCCGCCATCGCGATTGAGCAAAAGACGCCGCCCCGCAACCCCCGGTCGACTGTCGGTACGAGCACGGAAATCTACGATTACCTCCGGTTGCTCTATGGACGTATCGGAAAGACATTCTGCCGCCAATGTGGAAAAATTGTCCAGCGCGATTCCGTCCAGACAGTCCTGGAGAAGTTGCACCGCGAAAGCACTGGAAGGAAGACGCCCGCTCAGGAACAGGATGGCACCAAGTTGTACGTCCTCTTCCCATTGCACGAACACCGGGACTCCACTTTCCAGCAGGAGCTTGATAATCTTAAGAAACAGGGGTTCTTTCGCGTACTATACAGGGATGAATTGATAGACCTGAATGAGTCCGCGCTTCCTGCCAGAGTCAAGAAAAAAGACTTCCTCATCCTCGTTGACCGTCTCATCTACCGTAAAGAATCGGGCGTTCAACGACTCGCAGATTCGATCGAAACAGCTTTCAAGTCCGGTGACGGATATGCCATCATCAAACTCATTGATCACGGCAAGGAACTTCGCTTCAACCAGCATTATGAGTGCGCAGAATGCGGAATCCGGTACGAAGAACCCGACCCGAGGCTGTTCTCCTTCAACAACCCGTTCGGCGCGTGCCCGAAGTGCCAGGGGTTTGGGCGGTCCGTCGGCATTGACATGGATCTGGTGGTACCAGACAAAGGAAAAACGATCCGTGATGGCGCAATTCACCCATGGACTTTTCCCCGGTGGCGCGGATACCTTCGGGATCTGCTGGATAATGCGAGGGATTCAGATGTGCGCGTCGACGTTCCATTTGGCAAATTGTCTGCGAAAGAACTCTCAACACTTTGGAACGGAAACAAGAGTTTCGACGGAATCGAAAAATTCTTTAAGTTCATCGAACGGAAATCATACAAGGTCCAATACCGGGTCTTCCTGAGCCGGTTCAGGAGCTACACGACGTGCGATGCATGCAACGGCGCACGCCTTCGGCCGGGAGCATTGAATATCAAGGTCGGCGGCAAGACAATATCCGAGGTTGTCCAGGCGACCATCGACGAGAATTATCAGTTCTTTCAAACTCTCGAACTGTCGGCTTTCGAGCGAGGCATCGCCCGCCGCATCCAGGAAGAACTCCTGAAACGGCTCAAGTACCTTGTCGGCGTCGGCATCGGCTACCTGACGCTCGACCGGCTCTCGAACTCCCTTTCCGGAGGAGAGTCCCAGCGCATCAACCTTTCGACGGCTCTTGGCTCGTCCCTTGTCGGCTCGCTCTATGTGCTCGATGAGCCGAGCATCGGGATGCACCCGCGCGATATACAGAAGCTAACTTCGCTCATGAAATCGCTCCGCGACGTGGGAAATTGCGTCCTCGTTGTCGAACACGATGCCGACATTATGGCGGAGGCGGACGTCATCGTCGACATGGGACCGCATGCGGGAGAATTCGGCGGCGAAGTAGTTTTCCAGGGCACCATCGACCAGCTGCGGGCGAATCAGGATTCCCTGACAGGGCGTTACCTCGCCGGCACTCTGGCGATACCGGTGCCGAAAGAACGCAGAAAAGGGAGCGGCAGAAAGATCACGATCGTGGGAGCCGCCGAACACAATTTAAAAAACATCGATGTCGACATCCCTTTGAACACGTTCGTCTGCGTCACGGGGGTCAGCGGCTCCGGCAAGAGCACATTGATACACGACATTCTCTATCCGGGAATCAAAATACAGAAGCCACAGGAGGACGCGCCATCCCGGCGGGAGTTCGACCACATCGGTACCCACCGGGCGATCAAAGGAGCGGAATTCATCGATGAGGTCGAACTGGTCGACCAGTCACCGATCGGCAAGACACCGCGTTCCAATCCCAGCACGTACATCAAGGCATTCGATGCGATCCGGGAATTGTTCGCAGACACACAGGCGGCGAAGATCCGCGGGTTTAAACCGGGCTATTTTTCCTTTAACGTTCCGGGCGGGCGATGTGACGCTTGCGAAGGAAGCGGCGTGCAAACGGTCGAGATGCAATTCCTTGCCGACATCGAGCTGCGATGCGAAGTCTGCCAGGGCAGGCGGTTCAAGAAGGAAGTCCTGGCCATTCAATATCACGACAGGAATATCGACGACATCCTCAAGATGACCGTTACGGAGGCAATCGAATTCTTCAGGCGGGACGCTGCAGGACGAAACATCGTGAGGCGGCTTCAGGTGCTTGAGGAAGTTGGTATGGGGTACATCAGGCTGGGGCAGTCTTCAACGACACTCTCTGGCGGTGAGGCTCAACGGGTGAAACTCGCATCGCATCTCGTGAATCAGGACCGGAAGAAACATACGTTATTCATTTTCGACGAGCCGACAACCGGCCTGCATTTTGACGACATCGCAAAGCTCCTGAGATGTTTCGACGCGCTCATCGAGAGCGGGAATTCCGTCCTCACGATAGAGCACAACATGGAAGTGATCAAGTGCGCAGATTGGATCATCGACCTGGGACCGGAGGCGGGCAATGAGGGAGGCGAAGTTGTCGCTGTCGGAACGCCGGAAAGTCTTGCTCAGTGTAAGAAATCGTTTACGGGACAATTCCTCGGCAAATACCTAAAGTAAATCCGAAATCCGAATATCTAAATCCCAAACAAATCCTAAACTCTAATATGAGACATCTGTAAAATATGAATCAAAGTGTCATTCTGAGCGGAGCGAAGAATCTGACTATATAAGGCAAAAAACGAGATTCTTCGTCGCTTCGCTCCTCAGAATGACAAGCCTCTTTGATTTTTCAGATGTTTCAATATCTTAATCCAAACAAATTCGAAATCCTACCACCTACTTCCTACAACCTACCACCTATAGCCGTAACCGAGTAATTACCAAGCCGTCCCGAAGTTGAACGTGATATAAAATCCGCCGAATTGCGTCTTGGTGGTGTTCACCAGGCTCTCAACTCCGCGAGGATACGGAACGTAGTAGTAGCGGACATTCATTCCAAACAAGCTCGAGCGCTCGGAACCTATAAACGCGCCAAAGCCGATATATCCTCCCGCCGTGTAACGGAAGGATCCCTTTCCCAAGGCGCTGAAGTAATCCTCGTCATAGGGAAAAACGTATATCAAGGCCGGCCCAGCCGCAGCATTGACATACGGCCGGAAATTATCCAGAATGTCATCTTTGAACAACCGCTTTTGTACGCCGACAAAGATGGGCATGAGAAGAAACCGGTTGACTTTATTGGGGACGTATGTCTCTCCGGTATAGACATCAACCTCCTCGACCTCATTATTGTCTTTTGCCTCGGAGATCGAGAGATCGACATAGCCGGCAAGATCATCCGCATATTCATGCCTGTAAAATCCTCCAAGACCGAATCCGTTTGTGGAAATGAGAAGGTCTGCTCCCCAAGCGGTGTACAATCGACCGCCGAGTTGCTGGGAAGGCTGGTGCGGCGTGAGACTTCCGAAGACCATCGTGCTGTCCCTTCCGGAATTTTGGCTCCGGACAGTAACGGGCAGAAGCGAGAATCCGCTCACGAGTGCAACGAAAACAAGAGTATGCAATCTGCTGGTCACCTTTTTCCTAACGCGTTACGATGAAATATAGTTCCGGGCAGCTTTAAAGTCAATTTGCTCATTCCACCCTAAAAATACCGAATTTTAGGTATCGGGTCTCGGGCATGGAGGGCAGGACGGGGTGGTCCGGGGCAGCGCCATGCCATTCCAGCTGGCTTATGTTTCTGCCGGCGCCGGCCGCACAGGAATTGACAATCTCCAGGAACGTGTCCGGATAAATATGATGCGAACATGACGCAGTTGCAAGTATCCCCCCGGGAGCCAGCAGCTGGCATGCGTATGTATGGATTTCCTTGTAGCCCCGTTTTGCCTTTCTCACGGTTTTTTTGCTTTTGGCGAACGAGGGCGGATCGAGAATGATGGCATCGAACCGGCGCTGTTGCGTTACCGCCTCCTCGAGATATTCGAATGCGTCTGCGACGATGAACTCCATCGTGCGATCAACCCGATTGATCGTCGCATTGTTCCGGGCGCGCTGGATAGCCGACTCGGAAGAGTCCACTCCGATTACGCTTATGGCCCCGCCCGCAACCGCGTTCAGAGCGAAACCACCGTCGTTGCAGAAACAGTCCAAAACTTTCGCACCTTGCATGTAGCGTCGAATCGCGAAGCGGTTTTCACGCTGGTCAAGGAAGAACCCTGTTTTCTGCCCGTCCAGCACGTCGATGATGTAATCGACATTGTTTTCGGAGATGGTCACAGGATCGACCGATCCGGACAGGATTCCCTTTTCCTGAGGAAGCCCTTCGTGGACCCGGGCCGGCGCCTCATTACGCTCAACGATCCCTCTGGGATGAAGAAGCGAATCCAGCACTTCGCATATCAACGGCAGACGTTGATCCATGCCGAACGACAATGTCTGAACGGCACAATACTCGTTAAACTTATCGACTATCAGTCCTGGCAGAAAATCGCCTTCCCCGTGGATGAGGCGAAATGTCTCCGAGGCCGGATAAATTTTTCTTCTGAGTGCAAGCGCATCTCCCATTCTCTTTCGAAACAACTCCGGGCCGATTTCTTCTTCCTTCCGGCTGAGAAGGCGGACGGCAATGAGCGAATGCGGGTTGTAAAAACCGACGCCGAGAAATTTGCCCGAATGTGTTTCGAGAGCAACGACATCCCCCGCGAGCGGTTCCCCTTCGACCTCCTGGACTTCATTGCTAAACGCCCAGAGATGTCCCGAAGCAATACGCCTCTCCTCGTTCTTCTTGAGCCTGACGATCTTTTTCATTGTGAGCCCGGAGGATTTAAAAAAAGCGCGACCCATCCCCTTTTTCGGGATGAGTCGCATTCTGAACGGAAAACTATGCTACCGTCACATCTTTGCAGAGGTACACATCTTGAATGGCATTCAGGATCTTGATGCCTTCGTTCATCGGTCGCTGGAAAGCTTTTCTGCCGGAGATCAATCCCATGCCGCCCGCACGTTTGTTGATGACTGCCGTGCGCACCGCTTCGGCGAGGTCGGATGCTCCTTTTGACTCGCCTCCGGAATTGATTAATCCTGCTCTTCCCATGTAACCGTTTGCCACCTGATAGCGACACAAATCGATCGGATGATCGCTTGAGAGCTCGGTGTACATCTTTTCATTCATCTTTCCAAACTTCAATGCTTTGAAGCCGCCGTTATTTTCCGGCAGTTTTTGCTTCACAATGTCGGCTTCAATCGTCACGCCGAGGTGGTTCGCCTGTCCTGTCAGGTCCGCCGCAACATGATAGTCTTTTTCGGGAGTCTTGAATGCCGGGTTTCGCAGATAGCACCACAGGATGGTCGCCATCCCCATCTCGTGCGCTTGCTTGAAAGCAACGGAGATCTCCTGGATCTGTCGTTTGGATTCAGGCGAGCCAAAATAAATTGTCGCCCCGACCGCAACTGCGCCCATATCGAACGCCTGCTTGACCTGCGCGAAAATTATCTGGTCATGCGTGTTCGGATAGGAAATGAACTCGTTATGGTTGAGCTTGAGAATAAATGGAATCCGGTACGAATACTTCCGCGCGACCGCACCCAGCACACCCAGCGTTGAGGCCACAGCGTTGCACCCGCCTTCAATGGCAAGCTTCACGATGTTTTCAGGGTCGAAATAGAGCGGATTCGGAGCGAAGGAAGCTCCCGCGGAGTGCTCGATGCCCTGGTCAACCGGGAGAATCGATAGATAGCCCGAATGTGCCAGCCGGCCCTGGTGGATCATCCACCCCAGACTCTTCAAAACGGGCGCCGGCCTGTCGGACAAAGCGTACACCCGGTCGATGTAATCCGGCCCGGGCAGATGAAGCGATTCCTTCGGAATGCCTTTGCATTTGTATTCAAGCAAATTCTTTGCATCGGCAGCGAGAAGTTTTTCAATTTCATTGATTGTCATGATGTATTCTTCCTGTCGTGGATGGTTATGTTCTATGAGTGAAAAGACATAATAATATACAAAAAAGAGGGGAAAACGGAAAATGAACGAGAGACCTTGCGAAGGCCCGCCGACACCTGCCCGCTCGCCGATGTCCCGAATAGACGGGACTTAGGCGAGCCCGCCGAAGCTGAACGTAGACAGCAGCGTTGGCGGGAGGGGAACCCTCACAAGGTCTTTGAGCCCTGGCCTACTTCACGGGCTTTCCGTTTACATCACAAACGATAACATCGCCCAGATTCAGAGCTACGACGGTTTCCTTGATTTTGGAAAGGTCTCCGACAACAATTGTCGCCATTGTCGAAGTGTCAAGGTATTTCTTAGCGACGCGGTTGACCGCATCCAGCGTCACTCCATCGATATTCTGGAGATAATTCTGATAATAATTCTCCGGCAGTCCGTAGAGGACGATGTTTTGCAGGGAGTTCGCAATCTGTGCCGATGTTTCGAAATTCAGGGCAAAGCTGCCGACGAGTCCCTCTTTCACGTACGCGAGTTCTTCGGCGGTCATCCCCTTATCGCGCATCTGGTTGAGCTCATATAGAAATTCATGGAGACTGCTGTCGGTCTTCTCCGTGACCACGCCGGCGGAGGCCGTGAAGGGTCCCACACCCTTTTGAAAGCTAAATGACGACCGGGCGCCATACGTATAGCCGTGCCGCTCGCGCAAATTCAGATTTATGCGGCTGGTAAATTGTCCCCCGAGCAGGCGATTCATCACGATGACCGGGAAGTAATCGGGGGTATTGCGGGCGAGGGAGGGATATCCGATGCGGATTTCCGACTGAGGAGCTCCGGGCTTATCCACCAGGAACACGCGCATTTTGTCGATCGGTTTCGGTTCGGGGACGGAAAAGGCCGGGACGGTGGCCGGCGTCCAGCTCCCGAGGTCGTTTTCCAGCCGGGAAGTGACGTCGCCCAATTTCACGTCGCCCACAACGATAAGGGTTGCATTGTTCGGACGGTAGTACGTCTGGTAAAATTTCACAAGGTCGTCCATGGTCATCGCCTTGATCGACGCTTCCGTTCCGGTCGGGTTGTTCCCGTACGGATGGTCCGGGCCGTAGAGCACATAAGAAAACACGTTATTGGCAATGCTCACGGGCTGGTCATGCTGCTGCAGGAGCGCAGTGATTCGTTGCTTCTGAATCCGGGCAAATTCTTTCTGGGGAAAAATCGGGTTGGTGAGAACGTCGGTGAAAACGGCAAGCGCCTTGTCGAGATGCTTCGTGAGCGTGCTCATCGCGACGGTAGAGCCGTCCGTGCTCGAATTCACGCCGAACGATGCACCAATTGCTTCAACCTCGTCCGATATCTCCAGTGCAGTCCGGGTCTTCGTCCCTTCGTCCATCATCGCAGCGGTCATCGACGCAAGGCCTGGCAGCGAGACGGGGTCATGGTCGGAACCCGCCTGAATGACGAGATTAAATGCGACGGTCGGGAGTTCGTGCCTTTCCACCAGCCACACGTTCAGACCGTTCTTGAGTGTTGCTTTCTGAATTTCCGGGAGTGACACTTTCGGGGCCGGCTTTCCTGCGGGGCGCTTCGTCCTGTCAAGTTCCTGTCCGTTGAGGGCTGTGGTTGAAATTAGCGCCATGAAAAATACTCCGAGCATGATGATTTCTCTTATGGTTTTCATTGTTCAAAAATCTCCTTTCTTCGCCTTACGTTCGGGCTTCCTGAGCGGTACAATGTTCAGCACCATCTTCGGCTGGGTAAGGTATTTCTTTGCCGTTGTGAGGACCTCCTGTGGCGTAATGCCCTTATACAATTCCATTTGTTTGTTGATGTTGCTCGGGTCGCCGGTGTACGAATAGTAAAACGCGAGCGCGGTCGCCCTCCCGAGCATGGTCGATGCACTGTTGACGATGCGGGCTTCGGCCCCCGTCAAAGCTTTCTGGACCTCGTCTTCAGTGACACCATTCTTGAGGACATCGCTGAGAATCGAGTCAACCGACGATTCCATCTCCGGCAACGTTCTTTCGGGTTTTGCCGTCACTTCTATCTGAAACTGTCCTGCAATCTCCGATCCGTCCTGATTTGCGCGGACGGATTGAGCGATTTGTCTATCGTAGACGAGAGACTTATAGAGGCGCGATGATTTTCCACTGCTGAGGATCTGACCAAGCACTTCCATCACTGCATCTTCCCGCGTGTATCCGGGGGCGGTGTGCCACGTCATATAAACTCGCGGGAGCTGAACTTTGTCCTCGAAGACCGTTCTTTTTTCCTCGGGGAGTGAGACCGGAACTTTGCCGGGTCGCTCAAAATCTTTTCCGCGCGGAATCGGTCCAAAATACTTTTGGACCAGCTGTTTTGCTCCCGACCGGCTAAAATCCCCGGCAAGCACAAGGCATGCATTGTTGGGGGCATAATAGGTTCTGAAAAAGTCCTTGACGTCATCGACTGATGCGGCGCTAAGATCCTCCATGTAGCCGATCACAGGCCAGCTGTACGGGTGGGTCGGGGGATACATTGCTTTCGCGATTTTTTCTTCCGCGGTTCCGTATGGCCGGTTATCGTAACTCTGACGCCGTTCGTTCTTCACGACATCCCTTTGATTGTCGAGCTTTCCCTGCGAAAGCGAATCAAGCAGGAATCCCATACGATCGGACTCGAGATATAATCCAAGCTCGAGATGGTTGCTGGGAACGACCTCAAAGTAGGTGGTCCCGTCCTGCGTTGTGAAGCCGTTGATATTGGCCCCGATCTCCTGCAGCAATCTGAAGTGCTCGCCGTCGGCAACGTGCCCCGATCCTTTGAACATCATGTGCTCGAAAAGATGCGCGAAGCCCGTGCGTTTAGGCTTTTCATTCTTCGATCCCACATGGTACATCACAAGAACCGCCGTAATCGGCGCACTATGGTCTTCGTGGAGAATCACCGTCAGACCGTTGTCCAGCTTATACTGGTCGAACTTTATATTGACTTGTGCGAACGTCATTGCACTTAAGAAAATTATGATGAATATGATGCCGGAACAGAATCTCATGAGAATTACTCCCTTCACGATATTTGAGGTCACAGGGATTAAACGCGAGGCAATCTAACGATTTGTCGAATAATATCCAAAGCCGGGAATTTTTCCAAGAAACTTGAACTAGTCGCGAATTTTTCGTACAATGCACCCTCGATGAAGAGATTTCTACGCACTTTACTCAGCCTCGCCATTCTTTCATACCTGGGCTACCTGACGTGGTTCCTCGCGACTGCCTACCAGATTCCCTATCCAAGAATCCATTTCCCGGTGGTCGTCGTTGGGATAGACCTCGTCGACATCTGTATTCATATGGCCGGACACTTGTTCTTCTCTCCCTTCGGGTACCTGCCCGAAACTCGTTGGAGGGGCGCTCATGCAGATCATGCTCCCCCTCATAACACTGCTCGTGTTGCTCAATACAAGCAACAGGACTCTCGCTTTTACACTTTACTGGCTCGGACATAACCTTGCAAATATCGCAGTGTACATCGCCGATGCACCACACCTGAAGTTGCGGATGTATTCATTCCACGGCCTGCACGATTGGTTCTTGATCCTCTCACAACTGCGTCTTCTGGGCTTTGCGGGAGACATCGCTAAGATTGTTCTGTATTCCGGACTCACTGTGTGTATAGCCGGGCTCGGAATCGGATTGTATTTCGTGGTCCTGGATTTTATTGGACTCTTGAGGCCGGAGTCATACTTTCCAAAAAGCAACCGATAATCTATTTCCACACTTCCCTGGGGATTCACCCCCGGGACAATCGGAAATCTGACAGAATCGAAGGAAATGATGCTAATCAAATAAGCCGATTCGGTGAACATTTTACCTCCACACACCGTTTTCAGGAGTGGCAAATCTCGTCGGCGATTTGCCACTCTCCTTTTTTTTCCGTACAATCACACCGTCATCCACTTATCAAAAGGAATCAGCATGAAGAAGATTCTTTTTTCAATCCTCATCCTTTTCCCATTTGCGGCCGGATTCGCCCAGCCGGTGCTGTTTCACGAACCCCTGAGCCCCCGGATCGCGAACTATGACATCGACGTGAAGCTGGATACAAAAAACCGCCAACTCCACGGACATGAAATTCTGAAGTGGTTCAATAAGTCGACGGATGTCATCCATGAACTGCAATTTCATCTCTACATGAATGCTTTCCGGAATAACAGGTCGACGTTCATGCGGGAATCGGGCGGCGCCCTTCGCGGCATGAAAATGGACGCGGATGGCTGGGGTTATATCCGCGTGAACAAAATTGAGTTTTCGACCGGACAGGATGTCTCCAATCAGATGCAGTTCATCCATCCAGACGACGACAACGCGGAAGACAAAACCGTCTTTCAAATTCCAACCCCGAAACCAATTCCCCCCGGCGAGTCGCTCGTATTAACGATTGACTTCGACGAAAAACTTCCCCAGCCGCCATTCGCACGGACAGGAGCGAAGGAAGAGTATTTCTTCGTCGGACAGTGGTTTCCAAAGATCGGCGTTTACTTCGACGGCAAATGGAATTGCCACCAGTTCCATGCCATGTCGGAATTCTTTGCCGATTTCGGCGTCTATAATGTGCGTATGACAGTCCCGGAGAAAAACATTGTCGGGGCGACCGGGCTCGAAGCCGAAGTCAAGAACAATGGTGACGGGACTGCAACGCATTTCTATCATGCGGAGGATGTCCACGATTTTGCCTGGACCACGAGCCCGGAATTCGTCGTGTTCACCGGCAAAGCTGCCGATGTCAATATCCGCGTCCTCATGCAACCCGACCATGCGTATCAGGGTGCGCGTCACGTGGAGGCCGCCAAAACCGCCATCCAGCATTTTCACGACTGGTACGGTCTGTATCCATTCCCGAACCTCACGGTCGTCGATCCGCGGCGCGGTGCGGGAGGCTCCGGCGGCATGGAATACCCCACGCTCATAACGGCCGGGACCGCCTACGGTATCCCCGAAAACCTGCGCGCGGTCGAGATGGTTATCATTCATGAATTCGGCCATAACTACTGGTACCATCTTCTCGCATCGAACGAGTTCGAAGAGAGCTGGATGGACGAAGGGATCAACACCTACACCGAAACGCAAATCATGAACGATGCCTACGGACCGACCGGCGACATTCTCAATCTTTTTGGGATTGAACTCAACGACCTCCAGTTTCAACGAGCACAGTATCTCTCCGGATCGGATCTCGACCCCACCGTTCGCCGGGCATGGGAGTACTATTCCGGGGCGAGCTACGGAATCAATTCCTATTCGAAACCGGGATTGCTTTTGACCACACTTCAGAATTATCTCGGCAACGAAACGATGCGGAAAGTCATGCGCACGTATGTGGACCGGTGGCGGTTCAGGCATCCTAAAACGCAAGATTTTGTGAGTGTGGCCAACGACGTCGCGGGACAAAACCTCGATTGGTTTTTCAACCAGGCGCTGTACTCAAACGCCAAACTCGATTATAGTGTCGACAAAATATCTTCGGAGAAGGTATCGAACGGCAGGGGCTTTGATTTTTCGCTCGGGATCGGCGACAGTATCAAAAGCAAAGAAAGCAAGGATGAAGATACGACGAAAATGTATCTAAGCGAGGTCGATATACGTCGCCTCGGGACATTCACCTTCCCGGTAGAGGTTGAGGTGATCTTCGAGAACGGCGAGAAGGTCAGGGAACAATGGGATGGCCGGGAGCTGTGGAAAAAATACAAGTATACAAAACCAAGCCGGCTTGTCTCCGCGACCGTCGACCCGGACCACAAGATTGTTCTTGATATCAACTACACGAACAACAGCAAAACCATGGAGAATCAGGATCTCGGGGTGAACAAACAGGCGGCGCGATTTCTGTTCTGGATTCAGTTTCTGCTCGACGAACCCGATGTTCTGAACTTCTTTTCGATTCTCGGTAACATCTAACATTACTACGAGGAAAGGGGACTATGATTCTGTCATGTTTGAAATCTGGAATTCGCCGGATGTGGGAGAACAAACGCATGGTCGTCACGTTCTATGCCGTCAATCTCCTCGTTGGCCTGCTCGTGATGCTTCCATTCCGAAATGTCCTTGGCAATTTTGTGGGGCATAGCCTCACCGGCGAAAAATTGGCGGGCCGGTTCGACATGGATTTTCTGTTTGATTTCCTGGCGAACAACAAGGGCGCTGTCGACGCGATCACCGGATTGATATTCGTCGCGGCCGCACTGTACGGATTGACAGGATTGTTCCTGTCGGGCGGAGCATTCGCGGTGATCTCCGGTGAGGGAGGATATTCGGCATCGGCCTTCTGGGGAAGCGCAGCCAGATACTTCGGCAGATTCTTCAGACTTTTCCTCTGGAGTTTGCCGGTGTTCGCGATCTTGTACTGCGTGCAATTCATAGAAACCGGTGTCGTGCGACTCGTCTTCGGGGGAGATCCATACCAGAATGTTACGTACTGGGGCAGTTGGATAAAGCTCGGACTTGCGTACGTCGGTTTGCTCTTCTATAGCATGGCATTTGATTACGCGAGGATCCACATCGTAGTGCACGATGAGCGACGAACGAGGACTGCCATGTGGGAGGGAATCAAATTCTCCTTCACGCATTTCTTCAGAACGTTCAGCCTGGCATTGACGTTATTCATCATCGGGGGCATCGTGCTCATTATTTATAATCCGATCGCAGACCTCCTGACCGCTCCTCATGCGCTCGTTGTCATGTTACTCATCATCGTCCAGCAATTGTACATGGTCTTTAGAATGGAATTGAAGCTGACACTCTACGCGAGCCAGGTGGATTTGTATGATCGATTGACACCATTGCACTCGGCCTCTGAAGCCCCGCCTGACACGGCGGCCACGGCTCAGGTTGTGCTACCGTAGAAAGGACGTGCCAAACCACCCTCACCTCAAGCCAGGTAATGACTCAGTCCCCTCTCCCACCGGGAGAAGGGTTCGGGGTGAGGGTTGAAAATAATTGAATCACTTTACGTTCGTCGATTGGGGTTTTCATTTCCCGTGAATAAGCACTATCCTCATCACATCATCGAAGTGGCGCGACAGCTACGGAGGCGGCCAACGGTGTCCGAGTCAAAATTGTGGGAGCGACTTAGAAATCGCAACCTCAATGGATTGAAATTTGCGAGACAATATCCGATCGGTCGGTATGTCGCAGACTTTTACTGTCATGAAATGAACCTCATAATCGAACTTGAGGGAAGCATTCATAACTCGCCTGATCAAAGGAAATACGACGAGAAGAGATTTGAAGAGCTATCAGGCCAGGGGTTCAATGTGCTGCGAATTAAGAACGAAGATGTGATATATGATATCGAATCAGTACTCCAGCATATATTAGAAATGTTGCCGAGTCACCCTCGATCCCTCTGCTATGTACAAAAGCAAATTGAGGGTAAAAGAAGATGTTAGTTGTGAATTCAAACCAATCTGCTATTCGTGGTTCTCTGCTTACAGAGACCACAGGTAAATAATTCGAGATATCACAAAATAGTCAATGGCACACTCCCAAATCGTGGTTGGATCACATCGATGCGCCACCACAGAGGGTTACTCGCCCTTTGACTATTCTCGCTTATTGATGATTTTGATCGTTCACAGTATTATGCTGCTTTGCCGAGTACGTAGGCAGTGCGGTCAAGCAAAACCCGACGTGCACGGATCAACAGCTTTCTGGCTATAGCGACGATGGCTTTCTTAGCACCAGCACGATATTTTAACGTTTGGTATTTTTCTTTCATCGCGGGGTCTTTACTAATCAGCACCCAGGATGCTTCAACCAATAGAGAACGTAAATGACCTTTGCCGCTGCGGGTAATTCTGCCCATCCGGACGTGCTCGCCGCTGGAGTACTGAGACGGTGTCAACCCAACATACGCAGCCAACGCATCGCCATTGCGGAAGCGATGAATATTTTGCAGTTCCACCAAGAACTCCATTGCTGTAAGTATGCCAATGCCAGGTATCGTGCGCAAGAGTGCTACACCATCACGATAGCGATCTGTTTTTGCTAACTCTCGGACTAAATGCGTTTGTTGTTCAATTTCCACGCTCAGATGATCGTACACAGCCAAGAGACGCTGGAAGCTCTCAGCCAGCCACCGGTTCTGAAAGTCAAGGTTGTGAAGATTCTCGACAAACGTCTTTGACCATTTCCCCTGAATCTCAGGAAAGGGAATAGCGTAATACCGCAGCTCCGCTTTGATGCGAAGTTGGATCCGCACACGGTCGCCTACGAGCTGATGACGACGCCGTAGCACGCTTTGATGTGTGCGTTCTTCTGCTGACGGAACGGCAATGCTCTTCAGTAAACCTCGCGAGAGCAGAATTGCCAGCTTCTGGCTGTCAATACGATCAGTCTTCACTCGGTTACCGCTTTCCTGAGGAATCATATTCGGCGGAGTGACGATACAATCAACGCCATAGTCAACAAGTCGATCATACAAACTATATCCAAAATACCCTGCTTCATACACAGCGTGAATCTGACAACCTCTATATCGGTCGAGCAGTTTTTTCAAAGCATCCCATTGAGCCGGTATACTAATACTGATGAGGATAACTCCATCTTGCACGATGGTCACGTGCCAGCTCCTTTGGTGGAGGTCCAGGCCGACATAGATATCCAAAACCCTTCCGGTGTTTGGTATTTGTCGTTTTATCTTGTACATTTTCATGTTGAGTCTCCTGTTATGTTGTGAATTGATGATTTGGGTAATTAAAATATATCACAACTAACAGTGAGGCTCAACTTTATTTGTAACATAGTTACTCCCATTGGGAGAGGGATGTCACGGAGTGACAGGGTGAGGGTAACAGGTCCGGAATGTTCATGCATTCATTTCATTTTAATCGCCTTTAATCAGGAGCCATCCATGAAAAGAACATTCGCTTTAGTCTTGAGTTCGATTTGTTGTTCCTTGCTGTGCTTTTCCCAGCCCCACCATGACCTCCTCGACCCAAAGGTACGGGACATTCTGCATGAAGGGTTGAGCGGCGAACTGGCAAAAGAACACGTCATCCAAATTACACGTTACCATCGCATCCAGGGGTCGCGGGGTTACCGGGACGCTGCACACTACGTCCTCGGAAAATTGAGGGAGTACGGATTCTCGGAGAAGGACGCGTACATCGAATCCTTCCCATCCGACGGCAAAGCGACTTACCAAACCTGGCAATCGCCTTCCGGTTGGGACATCACGGCAGCGGAGCTGAGGATGGTTGAACCGTACGATGAGCGCATCGTCGGCTACCCGGAGATCGCAATGAGCGTCATCACGTATTCGAATGCCGGCGACGCTACCGGAGAGCTCGTCTGGGTTGGCAGCGGAGAAAGCGACAACGATTATGCAGGTAAAGACGTTAAAGGAAAATTCGTGCTCGCAACCGGCTACGGCGGAAACGTTCATCGCCTTGCCGTGTTGAAGTACGGCGCAGAAGCTGTCGTCTGCTACCTCGACGACGACCGCGCGAAGTTCTATCCCGATATGCTGCAGTACACCGGCATGTGGCCCCGGACGGAAGAACTGAGCCGTGTGACATTTGGCTTCAACCTCACCAACCGGCAGGGAGAAAAGCTCAAGAACCTGCTCCTCTCCGGGAAAAAAGTTGTTCTGCACGGTTGGGTCAAAGGAATCGGACTCGAACCGTACTTCATGGATGTCGTGGTCGCGCACATCCGGGGCACCGATAAGGCGGATGAAGAACTGGTCTTCAGCGCTCACCTCGACCATCCCAAGGAATCTGCCAATGATAACGCGAGCGGATCGGGCGCCATCCTGGACGTTGCACGCACGCTGAAGCAGATGATTGATGATGGAAGATTAATGAAGCCAGAACGCAGCATGACATTCCTCTGGGTTGTTGATTTCGTCTGAAGTTGCCCAATATTCCGCGCCAAATTGCCCACCCGAAGTTAGTCATTTATTTATACTTTTCAAACGGAAGCTCTTCCCGCTGATCAGGAACGGATAGGAGTGATGCAGTAACCGGTCCAAGATCGCTGCGGCTACGACTTCATCGTTAAAGATCTCTCCCCACTGCTCGAACGGTTTATTGGAGGTCACGATGATGGATCCTTTCTCGTACCGCTTGGATACAAGCTGGAAGAAGAGCTTCGCAGTTTGTTTCGTCAGGGAGAGATACCCGAGCTCATCGATGATCAACAGATCAATCCGGGTCATGATATCGAGCATTTTGTTCAGGCGGCCGGAGACCTCAGCGGCTGCCAGTTCCTGCGTCAGTTGCTCGGCGGTGTAGAACAGCACGCGCTTGCGGGCCTGCGCGGCCTTCAGCCCCAGGCTGATGGCAAGATGTGTTTTGCCGACCCCCGGAGACTCCGATGAACAGTATATTCTTTGCCGTGTTCATGAACTCCAGCGTGGCCAGCTCCCGGATCAGCTTCTCGTTGATCTTCGGCTGGAAGGTGAAGTCAAACTCCTCCAGGCGCTTGACTTGCGGGAAGCACGCACGCTGGGTCTTCGCATTGACTGAGCGTTCAATCTTCGAGAGCACCTGCTGCTCCAGCAGCCGGTGCAGGTAGTCCTGATACGAGAGCTTCGTGTTCGCCGCGTTCTCCGCCTCCTGCAAATAGATCTCCCTGATCCTGTGCAGCGAGAGCATCTTCAGGTAACTCTCGATCTGTGTCTGTTCCATGGATAGTATCTCCTTGTGGTTGTTCTGGTAGTTTGTACTCACTCAGATCCCGCGTGACGGGCTCCTTTGTGAGGTGGTAGTGCAATGGCTCATGCGGCAGAGTCACACTCTGCCGGAAGTTCTTCTCAAGGAAGCCTGAGATGAACGTGGCATTGAAGACGTTATATTCTATGCACACATTTATTGCTTTGAGCATGTCCTCGTTCTGGTAGAGCTTGGCAAGCTCCAGGATCCGGTAGAGATGCGACTTTGCGTTGGTGCGTTTTTGCGCTTGGAGCTTTTCCACGAACAGTTCGTTGCCCGGAAAGGCCTCAGAGAACAACTCCCGCAGACGATCGAAGCTCCCGGTCCTGTCACTGCTGGTGCGGTAGTGAGCCTTCTCCATCACAACAGAACCCTTTACCGTCGCTAAAACGTGTCTGGCAATGAGTTTGTTGGCCCCTGAGTATACCTCGAGAGAGTATCCCCGGCTGGCCTTTACCCAGACCTCCTTGCCGGCAAAATACCACGGCACACTATAGCGGCTGCCCCCGAACGACAGAAGGCAGTCCGATGTGACCTTCCTGATCTCTTCCTTGATGCCAACGTACCTGGTCGCCGGAAGCGGCAAGAACACCTCGCGATCCTTCGCCATGAGCTCTTCCGGTGTGGCCTTGGTGACCGAGTGCTTTGTTGTCGCCACTCTGTCCTGAAAGGCCTTGAGCTTCTTCCTAAAGTCCTCGAAGTCCACGAACTCCCCACCGGCGATAAAATGATCCTCCAGATACTGAAAGGGTTTTTCCACCTTCCCCTTGCTCCAGGGATGACCGGGAAGAGACCGTGTGGGCTCAAAGCCGTAATGAGCACAAAAGTGCAGATACCGCGGGTTCCACTGAAAGTTGTTCTTCGAAGCATTCTGAACAAACGCCTTTGCGTTGTCGGTCTGGATACGGGAAGGTACACCACCGGACTCTATGATGCCGTTCTCCATTGCTTCAAGGATTGAACCCTGTGTGTCCGACAGAGATCCGTCGAAGATCTGACACCGGCTGAACGCATTGATGTAGGAAAATGCTATCACTTCCGCCAGAACTCCTCCCAAAACCACTGTGTACGGGCTCCAGTCAAATTGCGACTGTTCACCCGGGGCTGTCTCGTACGGAGTATAATGCTTCTGAGACTCGATCTTGATCCTCTTCAGGTATGCGTAAAACGCCGTCTTACCGCCGCGATAGCCTTTGGACCGTATCTCCTGGAAGATCCTCGACCCCCGGAAGTGTTTCACGTTCGCCATCTCGAAGATCACGTCCTTCAGCGGCCTGAGTTTCTCATTCTCCCTGACCGACCTCTCAGGCGGACTCTCCCGCTCCAGCGCACTCTTGGCCGTGTGATGACTGATACCGAGTACTTCTCCGATCGCCCGGAGGCTCATCGTCGGGTTCTTGGCCCTCAAATGCTTGATTGTCACCCAGTCTTCCATGGTAATCACTTTCCTTGCTCCTGTCCGAATGTGAGAACAAGTCTCCCTTCGGGGAGCAATATCTGTAGATCTTCTTTAAATAGGTTTGGTAGGGAAAAACCAGCAGCCCTGCTGCTTTTTCACCCTACGGTGTGGGCAATTTCAGGCGGAAAAATGGGCAGTTTCAAAGCGGAAAAAACATGGGTTCCCGAGTGGAACGGAACGATGGCCTACCTCGATGCGCACCCCGAGCTCAAGGGGCCTGAACTCGGCGGAAAATTTCTGGCGAACATGAACATGGACATGGTCGGTGAGAATCTGGAATTGCTTCATTCGCGTCTCGGCATCACGCGAACTCCCGCCTCCCTTCCTTCATGCGTTAATGACGTTGTCGAAAACATGGCGGAAATGGTTGACAACATGAGCATTACAACGCTGCGCGGGAGTCATTCCGAGATGAATTACAGAATCACTCCTTACGGCGGCGGCAGCGACCACATGATGTTCATCGACCGCAAGATCCCGGGAATGATGTTCTGCCACAGCGACTACACCCACCACTCATCCGAAGACACGCCGGATAAGGTCGATCCGGTGGAACTGGAGCGATGCGAGATGATCTCCGCGGGAGCGATGTGGTATTTGGCCAATCTAAATGCCAAAGAAGCGATTGACCTGGCATACGTTGTCCATCGCCGGGCATCGGACGAGCTGTCACAAGCCGCCCGGACAGCTCAGCAGAGTGCGGGGGACAAAATCGAAGAGCCGTTGGTGATTCTGTCCGAAGCCAAAGAAAGATCAGTCGGAGCGCTGGAATCCATCAAAATTTTCATGTCATCAGACGAAGTCGCAACACGGATTGACGCTTTGGCCAGGCAAATCAGACAGCAGCACGAAAATCTTCTCAAAACCATAACGACGCCGGACGGCACGCCGCTCGTTAACGTCAAATTCAAGCCCGGAAAGACCGACACGAGAATCCCCACGCGTCTCACTCGCGGTCCGCTTGATTTCGGATTGCCCGAAAGCAAGTTGGATTCAGCCGCCGCCGCGTGGTATCATTCGAAGGAATTTACTCTCTCCGGTGACGAGCGCTTTGAGCTTGTGAACTTCATCGACGGCAAACGGACAGTCGGAGCAATTCGGAACGCGCTAAGCGCCGAATTCCAGCCCGTCGAAACTGGCGTTGTCGGTCACTACATCGAAGACCTCGTCAAGGTCGGAGTCGTAGAATGGAAATAGCACGCTTTCCGCTGATTCTGGAGTGAAGGGGTTGAAGTAATCGGATATTTTTTGTACCATTAAATATAACTATTTGGCCGGAAACAACAACCAAAAGGAGATGCTATGGAACCACTCGTAATGGAACCTGTGCCGACTGCAACTCAGTATGTTCTCCCGGCAGGGTTTTGGAAACGATTCCTTGCTTACATTATTGATGGCGTAATTCTCTGGATCGTAAGCGTCGTTCTCTTCGTCCCACTCCTGGGCTTGATCGGTCTCGGGGCGCTCAGCAATGTCGACCTTCAGGATTTGAGTTCATCCATGGGACTCGTTATCGCCCTCATTAGCGGGTATCTGATGACCATCCTTGCAATTGTCATTGCGGGTTGGTTGTATTACGCGTTGATGGAATTGTCGAGCAAAGGCGCGACGCTCGGCAAGATGGCGCTGGGCCTCAGGGTGACCGATATGTCAGGCAATAGAATTTCTTTCGCCAGGGCCTCGGGGCGTTATTTCGGGAAAATCCTATCGACGCTGATCTTCTATATCGGTTTCATCATGGCGGGCTTCACGCAACAAAAGCAGGCGCTTCACGATATTCTTGCCGGATGCCTGGTGGTGTGTAAGTAACACACCGGCAAAGTCCCGGGATGGGTTTCCCGGTTTCTCCGGAAGACACCGGAGCCCGGCGTCGGTACCCTTCCCTTTGCCATTTCCTCCATTTGTTAATATATTATGATTCGCAGGGCGGACTGTGCTCCGCCCTTTGATTATTCAGACAGAGCAATCGCGTTGAAAAAATTTACCATCAAGAAACCGCCCGACCAGCTCCACGTCGTTCACCCGCAGCGATTTCTGATTGATTACAAGAACGAATTGAACGGCTCGCAGTACGAAGCCGTGACTTCCGTCAACGGCCCGCATCTCATTATCGCCGGTGCCGGGACCGGGAAAACGCGAACCATCGTCTATCGCGTCGCCTACCTCGTCGAGCTCGGCGTGAAACCCGAACACATCCTCCTGCTCACGTTTACCCGTAAGGCCGCCCAGGAAATGCTGCGGCGCGCGGCGATCCTGCTCGATTACCGTTGCGAAAAAGTTTCTGGGGGGACGTTTCATTCTTTCGCGAATTCAATGCTTCGGAAGCACGCACCGTTAATCGGCTATGACCGGAGTTTTACAATCCTCGACCAGGGTGACGCCGAAGATGTCGTGAACCTCATCCGCACCCGCCTGAAACTCGACACAAGAGAACGGCGCTTCCCAAGGAAGGAAACACTCTACGATCTCTACAGCCGTTCCATCAATACGGTCACGCCCCTGGCAAAATTGCTGGCCGAGGACTATCCCCATTACCTGGAAATTGAGGGCGACATCCAGAAGGTGCATTTGAGATACGTCGAATACAAGAAAGCCCACAACTTGATGGATTATGACGATCTGCTCGTGAACTTCATGAGGTTGTTGGGGGAACACGAACCGGTGCGGGCGGAAATTTCCGGCCGTTACAGATACATCATGGTCGACGAGTATCAGGACACCAACAGGATTCAGGCAGAAATCGTCAGGCTTCTTGCGTACAAACATCAGAATGTGATGGTGGTCGGAGATGACTCACAGTCCATCTATTCCTTCCGCGGCGCCACGATCCGGAACATCCTGGAGTTTCCGGAAGAATTTCCCAACTGCAAAATAATCAAGCTGGAAGAGAATTACCGTAGCACACAGGCCATTCTCAATGTGGCAAATGAGATCTTGAAACATGCATTGGACTGAAACCCAAGTAAATCTTAAATCCGAAAATCTGCGCCGGAGGCGCACCCGCCTTTGGCGGGGAAACACTAGACAATTTCGAAATTCTAAATTGAGACATCTGAATTATTAGCTGTGGTCAGACATGAAAGCAACAGCCAAAACGTCATTCCCGCATGTCTTAAGCGGGAATCCATTCATAGAAGCCTGTTGAGAGCATTCATGCATGAGTGTTTTTTTGATTGTTCAGATGTCTCAAATCCGAATGTCCTATGTTTTCGATAACGTCAATGAATAAATCGCCTCTTTACTTCACTCTGGCCCTGCTTGCTTTGTTCTTGCTCGGCTGTCCGTCGGCGAAAGAAACGAAGAAGGAAGAGGTGCCTCCTCCAGCTCCGGCGAAACCCGCTGAACCGGACATTATCATACAGGTCGGAAGTCTCGACCTCGCAAAGCTTTCGAAGAAAATTGAGACAAGCGACATCCAACAGCTGATGACAGTCCTGAAGCGTGACAAGGTTGATATTCTTACGATTCAGGGAATCACGCGTTATCCGGGCTTAAAGGATCGACTCGACGTTGTCGATGAACTCGCCCGCCAGTCGGGAATGCGACAGGCATTTGGAGAAAACCTTCTGCTCAACGGCCGCCAGACCGGCAATGCCGTCTTCAGCAGCTATCCGATCCAGTCAAACGTGAACACTCCGTACAACGGCATCGAGTCGATGAATTTCGAATCGGCCTTTCAAACAATCATCGACTGCGGTGTCCGCAGCGTGGTTGTTGTGGCCACCCGCCTCCCCGACAAAGCGTCGGCCGATGACCAAACCATGTGCGTCGACCAGTTGAATGCGTTTTACACTCTCTATCCCGGCAACCCGATCCTTATCGCGGGGAATCTGCCCGGCTCCGGAGATGCGAGAGACACTACGCTCTTCGATGAAGCAAGAATGAAGGGACAATCCCCTGCTATCTGGTTTTCCCGCGGCCAATCACTCAAGCTCACGCATGTGAAAACCGAACATACGCAGCTCGGCCCGGTCATCGTCGCAGAGTTTGGAATATTCCGGAGACCCCAGCCGTGACGATGCGGCACAAATACACAAAGGTTCTCTACACGAACAAAAAGGAAGGCTCCCTGCCGCAACTCGTTGTAGCCGAGAATGAGAACATTCAATCGAAGTTCGTCGTGCAGAAGATTCTCGAGCTGCGGGAACAGGGCGTACCGCTGGAGGAGATCGCCGTTCTGTTCCGTTCATCGTTTCTCTCGTTCGACCTGGAAATCGAGTTGACGAAGGCAAATATTCCATTCGTAAAGTTCGGAGGATTCAAATTCATCGAAACTGCTCACGTCAAAGACATGATTGCCTACCTGCGTGTGATTGAAAATCCCAGGGACGTGGTGGCGTGGAACCGCATTCTATTGCTCATCGATGGCGTGGGACCGCGGACCGCAGAAAAAGTGGTCGATGACATTCTTCACCACCGCTCGACAATGACTTCCTCCGGGTTCTGGCAGGAATATCAATCCTATCCGGAAAGCGTGAAAGAATTATTTTCCCTTCTGAAGTCCATTGCACCCGAAAAATATCCGCCCGCCGATAAAGTCGCGCGCATCGTCACTTACTATCACCCCATGTTTAAGAACAGGTATGATGACTACGTAAAACGGAAGAAAGACCTTGAAATGTTCGAACAGATCGCGGCACGCTACAGCGATATCGGCTCACTGCTCACCGACCTTGCGCTCGAACCGCCGAACGAAAGCGTCGCGGATGTGGAACCGGTTGGTAAGGATGACGAGTATCTCACGCTGTCAACGATTCACAGCGCGAAAGGCCTCGAATGGAATAGCGTGTTTGTCATTTACGCCCTCGACGGGAGATTCCCGACGTCCCGGGCCGTCGGCAGTATCGAGGAGATGGAAGAAGAACGCCGGTTGATGTATGTGGCATGCACCCGCGCGAAGGAAAATCTCTTCATCACCTACCCGATCAATATCTACGACAGAGAGAGCGGAACGATCCTGTCAAAACCCTCACGATTCCTGGAGGGAATGGATGAAAAACTCCTGGAACCCTGGGTAATCGACGAAGAGTAAATTACATTTGGGATTGTCGATTTGGGATTGGGGATTTGCGATTGATGATTGAAGATTGAAGGAAGGCAGGAAAGGCCATTACAGGACACGAAAGAAGTTCCGCGTATCTGTTGTACAACCAATCCGTTAAGAGGGCGCTACTTGAATTGGAATTTGTAATCCGGGACCGCAGGATTGTTGGGAAAATCCAGACCGGGTCTCGGATATTCCGATAACGAAACAGAACTTCCCCCCTTCAGGAGAGACTTGTTGATAAGCGTTATTTCCACGACCGAAGGGAAATCGTTAACAGAGTCGTAGCCTGCCCCATTGTTGCCGTGAATATGCACGACACGGAAATACCGTGACAATCCCTCCATGCACTCATTGAATTCTGCAGTTCTCGTATCGAGGTCATGAAATTCGGCCGCGATGCACCTGATGCGGTTATGACACCGGATAATATCCTTCGCTGTACCATACTCCGCGCCTTCGATATCCATTTTCAGAAAAACATCCGGCCCTGTATTTTGCGCCGGGATTGTATCGAGAATCTCTCCCAGACGTATATCCAGAGCGTTGTTGCCGACAGATACTCTTCTTTTTAAATGGACATTCGGTTTCTTAAAAAAGGAAAAGTACTCGACGTTGTTGCGCCACCTAGAAATGTATTTGCCAACCTTCCGGGGATTGAACAGCAGGGCGTTCATGAAAATCTTCCAGGAATAGAGCAAGACTCTTCGCAGGAACCACCACGGCCCGACGGTGTGATCGACCCCGATTACTCTCGCCGCAGGATTCCTGGCAAGGAACTCTCTGTCGAAATCCCAGTTATCAGAAAGACCAAGGGATATCAGTACTCCACACTTCGAAATTTGGTCTTCCGGCACAACATACCCACCATCGCCTCTGGTACCTAGCCGCACAAGGTTCTGGGTACTCGATTGGCGCCAGCAGCGATTTGTTGAGCAAGCGCACGCTTGCTTCTCTTTCATCCATTTTCATTCTTGAGCACTGGTCGAAACTCCTCCTATAATCCTCCCCTGGCAGGGGAGGATGTTTTGGCACTCTCCCCTAATAGGAGAGATTTGGAAGTGGTTTAATTTGGACATATCGATTCAAAATGAGGCACAACCCACCAATATCAATGCAGATGATTGTACGTTTCATTGATTCACTCTTCTGGCTAGAATCACCCGACGGTAAAAAATGTTGACCAACCATATCCCGTTCATGAAAAATACATTGAGCAGCAGATAGAGATAAAGCTCGTTGAAGAGCGAGCACACGGTAAGAAGCGCAAATTCGGTCCCGAATCCCAGCAACCCCGACAGCCTGAGAGCGAATCGGTTCGAATACCACTCGGACACGCCCTTGTCGCTCAAATCCTGTCTGCCGCTCCATTTGTCAAGGCGGTACATCAATCGATCCTGCCAGCCATAAATAAAAAGAAAAACCTGCTGCAGTCGCAACGCGATGGGGTCGCCCCTGCGATCCTCTTCGGATATATCTTCGACGATTCGGTTGAGCTTATACCGGTCATTCAGGTGGAGAAACGATGCCTGATAGAACACATGGTAGGAAACCCGGAGCGTAATTCCGACCAGGGCTATGAAGCCGAGAACGAGCGTCGTCAAGCCGGGATGGGTGTGGAACACGGCCAAGTTTATTGCCGAAAACACCGCGAGGTCGACCGCGAAGTCGCCGATCGAATCGAGAAATCTTCCCCGACGGGAATACATTTCCTTGGCCCTGGCGAGCTGGCCATCGGCGTCATCAAAAACATCCTTCGCTGTCACCAGGAGCCCCGCAACGGCAACCCCAGCCGTTGTGTTGGAGAGATAGAACGGGGCTGCCGCCAACCCAAAGGCAAGTGCGACCACCGTGACCTGATTTGGCGAGATCCGCGTCGGATACAGGAGCCACACAATCAACGCGGCTACCGGCCGGAGAAGGTAGATATTGATAACCTCATCGGCGTAATACGAATCAGACTTGAGCGATTGCCTGAAGAACGCTATTGGATCCGGTCGGGGCATTTTCTTTCGGACATCAGATAGCCGGTGCTGACCGGTCCGGATTCAGACCGGCCATCCGTCGATGGATTCGACCCTGCAGAATGAATGCGAGAAGGAACCAGATGTTCCCTAGCGTGACAACGACCCACAGATATTCCTGCACCATGCCAAGCAATGCGAGGACGATGAGTAACGTCCTGTTCGTCGTCGGACCAAGAAAACTCCAGAGCCGGATCATCGTGCGATTGTCTGTTCTGTAAACCTCCGGATTCACAGCGATTCGCTGTCGTTTCGTGCTTGCCTTTTTCTGAAGAGCGAGATACCGAAGGTAGATATTCAGAAAGAACACTCTGACGCTATCCCGCCTTTCTTCCTTCATTCTGCGGATTTCCCCGAGAAAACGCTCGACCTCGCGGTCGACAAAATTCTGTTCAGCGCGCACCGCGGAGATGTACTCACCCTGGTAATAATCGAAGAACACCGCATGGACGGCGCTGCTCAATCCCGCCGCAATGACAAGCCACCACAAGTTGTGGCCGCCTGCTGCCAGTCCGATTCCGATGCCTACAAAAATGGCGATACTTGTCATGTAATCGACCACGCCATCAAGAACCCTGCCCATGAGCGTGCCGCTTTGCTGAAGCCGGGCCAGCTGTCCGTCGGAGCAATCGAGGATGTTCGCCGCTGCAAACCAGAACGCTCCCCACATCAAGGTACCGCGCGTTGCAAGCGAGAAGTCCCACCCGGCGAGCAACCCGCAGAACAATGAGAGGACTGTGATTAGATTTGGGGTGACGGGAAGATGCTTGATGGTTTTTACAAACCCGAACGCGACGGGACGGTAGAAGGCAAGGTCGAGTATCTCCTCAGCCTCAGGCATTTTCAAAGAGCTTTTGTATTCTTCAATCAGACTCATCGTCCATCATTTTCCGAACATGATCGACTAATATAGTATGCTTTCCCCGGCATATGCTCCGACGCTACAGAAATTTCACGCAAACGAGGGAAACATCGTCGTGAAAAATCTCCGTTGACGAAAAGGTGCGAGCATCGAGGATGAGCGAAGAACAAATGTCCTCGGGAGAACCCTCGGCGCGGTCGAACGCCTTCCGCAATCGCTCAATTCCGAATTCCTCGCCGCTACGATTTGTCGCTTCAAGAAGACCGTCGGTGAAGAGCAACAGGGAATCTCCCCGTGAGAATGCCAGCTCCTGCTCTGTGAATACAACAGTCTCCTTCATCGCCAACGCGACGCTGACAGTGCGATAAAGTTCAGATACGCCAGTTGACCCTTTCCTGACTATCACCGGGGGGTGGCCCGCGGTCGCAAGGAGTACCCGATCGGGAGCGGACTCAACAAGAACATAGGCAAATGTAACGAATGTTTTTTCATCCGAGACCTGGTACAGGGCCTTATTCAGGTTAGCAAGGACACGACTCGGCGATGTGTCATGTTGCAATTGTGAGTGCAGAGCGCTCTTGGTCATAGCAGAAAGGATCCCCGCCCCGACGCCATGGCCGGTCACGTCTGCAATCGCGATCGCAAATTGCCGATCCGATAGTTGAACCATATCGAAATAATCTCCCCCGACCTCGGTCGCGGGAATTGTCTGGCCCGCAATGGCGCACCAGGAATTCTGAAACCTAGGGGGTGGAAGAAGCGATTGCTGAATATCCCGCGCGATAGTGACCTCGGTCTCAAACCGCGCACGCTGCCCAACTTCATTGCGAATCACTTTGATGAAAAAGGCATAACCGATCGCAAGCAATCCGATAGCAAGAAATCCAAGAAATTCTTTCTGAATGTAAATATCGTTCAGCTCTTTCGGCGAGAGCATCAGGGCTCTGTCGGAGCTGTGCAAGGGAGATTCGATAGCCTCGTTGCCGAGTCTTACTCTGAATCCCTCGTTATCAAAGTAACCGAAAGACAGCTCCCCGGAATTCATGGTGATAACGGCAGTCCAAAACACCACCAGGAGGATAATGTAGTACCAGCGTCTTCTCGCCAAGAGTATAATACTCGCGGCCAGACCGCCACAGGCGATCGTCTGGACGATCACAAATCTCGCTGAATACGTCGTGAGAGAGGACTGCATCAGGATCATCAGCGGACCGAGAACTCCAAACATCAGGAAGACCGCAAGGGCGAGCCGGCGGAGTGACGCGGGCTTCATCTGTCTCCACGTATCGATTGTCTTGGATCGTCCGGCCATGGTTCAGATTTGATTGGTTAATTGAAGCGGATAGTTAAAAAGGGAATTCCCGCTCGTACCAGTCCTTCGTAACATCCATCCAGAAGAACAACCCCTTCCACTCGCCAAACCGTTCATAGAACTTCTCGATGGCGCGGTCGGTTGTTCGTCTGCCATTCTTATGGATCTCGAAGAATCGTTTCCGGCACCAGCTGTCGATGCCGAGATAGTCATACCGTCCCAGGAGCTTAAGAATATTTCCCGCAGCATACGGACCGATTCCTTTCACTGAGCGGACAAGATCGTACAGCTCGTCCGTCGGCAAATCGCTGCGTCGCCATGATTCCACATCGAAGGCGTTTCGGGTTATCCGACGGGATAGTTCAAGTAGATACGGTGCACGATAGCCGGCGCGAATTTCTCTCCGCAAGAACTTCTCGGTACTCTCTGCAATGGTTTCGGGCCGTGGAAAAGTGAATTTCCCGTCATCAACCTCGACACCCATTTTCTTGCAGAGATTTCCCACCATGATTTCTGTGAGCGCCCAGCTGCAGTTCGTCGTACAGATCATCTTGACCGCGTCCTCAAAAACAGTCGGTGCGCGCAGTAATCGTCCCGCCCCGATCTTCGGAACCCAGCGGAAGGCCGGGTGGGTTCTCGCGCTACGATAGAATGCGGAATAGTCCTCGTCAAGCCGAAAGCAGGACCTTACTTGTGAAACTATTTCTCCTTGTTTCCCCGCGCCAATAGCGTTCTCTCCATCAACGTTTATCGCCAATTTCGCCTTTGACGGCTGGGTGATGCGAATCACCGCCGCTTTGCCGCCCGACAATTCAATGACTCTTTGAAGCTGGGCAGACTCTTTTTCGACGTGAAACGGAGGCAACGAGCACCAGCCGTGGCTGTACACCGTCCGAAGAAAGTTGAAGCCGGCGGGAACGCCGGTGAGGATTCTCATTCGAGTGACTTCTCGGTGGACAATTTTGATAACAGCGCCCTGTTCGTGGGATATCGTTCCATGAGTTTCAGCAGGTTCAGCATCGCCTCTTTGGGCCTCATTCTGTTGAACACCCGCCGGAGCATCTGATACTCCCTCGTTTCATTTCCGAACAGAAGTTCTTCGCGTCGGGTTCCGGATTCCGGAATATTGATCGCGGGGAAGATTCTGTCATTGGCCAGATCCCGGTTGAGCACGAGCTCCATGTTGCCGGTGCCTTTGAATTCCTGAAAAATGAGCTCGTCCATCCGCGAATTCGTTTCTATGAGGGCTGTCGCGACAATGGTCAGCGAGCCACCTCCTTCCAGTGTGCGCGCCGCGCCGAAAATCTTCTTCGGAATTTCCAGTGCGCGCGAATCCACACCTCCGGACATTGTCCTGCCGCTGCTGCGCTGGACTGCATTGAAGGCCCTCCCCATTTTCGTAAGTGAATCCAGGAGGAGAACGACATCGTGTCCGACTTCGGCCTTTCGTTTCGCATATTCGAGAACCAGCTTCGCGAGGCGCACATGGTTTTCGCGGTCGCTATCGCTCGAACTCGCAAAGACTTCTCCCCGGATCGTTCTTCGCATATCGGTAACTTCTTCAGGCCGCTCGTCGACAAGAAGCACCAGCAAATCGATCTCCGGATGATTCGTACTCACAGCGTGGGCAAATTGTTGCATGAGCACTGTTTTCCCCGACCGTGGCGGAGCGACGATGAGCGCGCGCTGCCCCTTGCCCAGCGGACACAACAATTCGACCACCCGCATCGAAACATCCGCGCGCGAGGTCGTAAGCGTGATGCGGTCGCGTGGGTCGATGGCCGTGCGGTGTGAAAATTCCTCAACTCCAATCCATTCATCGGGTTTCTTCCCGTTCACCCGGAGGATCTCGCCGATTTCCTGTCCTCCGCGGCCATTCCGCCTGGTTGTCCCTTCAACAAAACATCCTTCACGCAGTTTGCATTGACGGATGAGGTTCACTGACACACGGGGATCCCGCTCGGTGCGTTCAAGCTCGAGGGAAAGTTGACGAAGATAGCCATCGTGGTGACCCTCAAGTTCCAACAGACCTTTGTACGGTATACTGCTCATATGGTCCTGCTCATAGTTTGTTTGAGAACGCACAATTGGAATTCCGGCAGATGCCAGATATCCATGTTAAACCTGCTTCTTGACGACCGAGCTCCCCAACGTGTGGAGATTCCACAAAGAGAAACGCTCGCTCGTTTCCGCCGTACTGCGACTTGTGGCGGAGACGCTTCACGGTCTTTTCCTCAAAGATATCACTGAATGCTACGCGACGCCGTTGCTCGGTAGACTCTGGCAAGAACATGATGTGCCGATTGGACTTCCCTGCTCACAATTGTGACTTCAATATAGGAAGTGGCCCCGTGAAAAGCAATGCATGCACGTAGCTTGAAGGTGATGGAATCATTCTGTATCTTTGACAAAGTTAATGAATTGCAATGATTCGAATAATTCCAATGATTCGAATGATTCCAATAATTCCAATAATTCCAATAATTCCAATAATTCCAAGTTAATGGCAGCCAGAACCGGATTTATCTACCACGCACGCTTTCTGGATCACGACACCGGCGCGGCTCATCCCGAGCGACCGGACCGGTTGAGGGCTATCGCCTCGCATCTCAAAGATACGGGCCTCTGGAGTCAGCTCCAGCATCTCATCATTGAGCGTGCGGACGAGAAATGGGTCCTGAAGGTTCACACGGCACATCACCTTGCGTCCATCCGGGAATCCTGCAAGAATGGAATTCGCATCCTCGACCAGGGTGATACGCATGCGTGCAAGGAATCATACGACGTCGCCCTGCTTGCGGCTGGCGGAGCGCTTGCGGCCGTCGATGCCGTCATGGGCGGATTGATCGATAACGCATTCTGCGCCGTACGGCCGCCGGGGCATCACGCCGGAAGCAATTCGGTCATGGGTTTTTGCCTGTTCAACAACGTGGCAATTGCGGCCCGGTATGCACAGGAAAAATTCGGGATCCGCAAGGTCGCCATCGTCGACTGGGACGTCCATCACGGCAACGGAACACAGGAGATCTTTTACGAGGATCCATCCGTCCTGTACATCAGCACGCACCAATTTCCTTTTTATCCGGGCACGGGGAGCCGGGGGGAACGCGGCACGGGCAAAGGAGAAGGATATACCTTAAACATTCCCATGTTCGCCGGCGCCGGAGAGGAAGAATACCTTTTTGCGTTTCAAACAGAGATCCTTCCGGCCCTGAGCATTTTTCAACCCGAGCTGATCGTCATCTCTGCGGGATTCGATGCCCATGAAAAGGACCCGCTGGCGCACATCAATCTTACGGAAGACACATTCGCGCAGATGACATCGATGCTCAGAGAATCGGCGTCGAAGTACTGCGGAGGGAAACTGGTTTCAGTCCTGGAGGGCGGGTACGATCTCCAGGCGCTGCCGAAGAGTGTCGAAGCGCACATCAGAGAATTAATGCGGACGTAGAGCCCCCGCCTTCAATGCTCATTTCAGCGCCTGCCCTGAAATGTTTCTGCTTAGGGTCCCAGCTGAAATGTACGGGGCTAGGGAGCTTTGACCGACCGCGTGCCCACCTACGCGCAAGCGCTTCGGTGAGTGCAAGACGCGGTCGGGAGCGTGGTTAGTTTGGGAACGGTCCGGAGCAAGCCAGTCCGGATGCTGTCACAACGATCGATGCCATTACCCATTCTCCCCTTCCACCATTTATGGGGGAAGGTGAGGCAGAGGGGTAGAGGGTCATACAGAAGCCTGCTCGCTGGGATGGAGCTTCGCTCCCCACTTGCCGAGTTGGTCGGGAGTACAACTTTGGCCTACACTCTATGTATTCTTTTTCCAGGTTGTGCCTTCCTTTTTGTCCTCCAGAGTAATTCCCAGCTTCGCAAGACCGTCCCGGATCCTGTCAGAGAGAGAGAATAATTTCTGTGCTCTTGCTTCGGCGCGCAGTGAGATTATTAAATCCATGAGTTCTCCGTCAAGAGATTCTCCTGTGCTTTTCTGTTCGGCCTTTTCTGGGATAATCCCCAGTATTTTGGTGCCGAATTCAGTAAAGATCATTTCCACTTTTTCAAAGCTCGCCTTATGCAGTGACATTTCCGGGAGCCAATTGTTAACCTTTGACACCAGGTCAAATAGAGTTGCGATTGCCCGGGGAGTATTGAAATCGTCATCTAAGGCTTCGATCAATTCGCTATGAAGGGATTCAAGCTCAGCTGTCTTATCCATGAAGCCGAAGGATGACGTTTTTCTCGCGAAATCGAGACGCAGTTTGAAGTTATTGACCGTGTTGTACATTTTTTCAAGACCGGCCTTTGCGCCATGTAAAGCTTCTTCACTGAAATCAAGTGTGCCGCGATAATGACTCTGCAGAATGAAAAAGCGCACAACAAGCGGATCATATTTCTTGAACAAATCCTTGAGAAGAGTGACATTCCCGAGCGACTTGCTCATCTTCTGTCCGTTGACAGTCACGAGGTTATTGTGAATCCAGTATTTCACGAATGGCTTCCCCGTTACACTTTCACTTTGAGCAATTTCACATTCATGATGCGGGAACTGATTGTCCAATCCTCCGCCGTGAATATCGAAGGATTCGCCCAGGTACTTCATCGACATTGCCGAGCATTCAATGTGCCAGCCCGGGAAACCCATACCCCACGGACTCGGCCATTGCATGATGTGCTGCGGCTCCGCTTTCTTCCATAACGCAAAATCGTGCGGATGGCGTTTCTCCGATTTCACCTCAACGCGGGTGCCACTTTCCATCTCGTCAAGATTGCGACCCGAGAGCTTCCCATATTCTCTGTCCCTTGACACGTCGAAGTACACCGAGCCATTCGCCTCGTAGGCAAATCCCCTCTCAAGCAATTTTGTCACAAGCTCGATTTGCTCGATAATGTGGCCGGTTGCGCGCGGCGAGATGTCCGGACGCACAACTCCCAGCGCGTCCATGTCCTCAAAATAGCTTCGCGTGTAGAACTCTGCAATCTCCATCGGGTGCTTGTGCTCGAGCTTGCTCTGTTTGACCATCCGATCCTCTCCTTCGTTTGTCTCGCCGAGGAGATGCCCGACATCGGTGACGTTCTGGACATACGTCACGTTGTAACGGAGGTGCCGGAGGCAGCGCACGATCACATCGAACGAGACGTAGCTTTTGGCATGGCCGATGTGCGAATGGCCGTACACCGTCGGACCACAGACATACATGCCGACATGACCGCCGACAAGCGGCTTAAATTCTTCTTTTTTTCGGGTGAGTGTGTTGTAGATTTGTAGGGGCATAGTTTTTCTGTTATCAATTCACCATCGCATAACCATGAATAGTTATGCTCTCTCGAATAAACCCCGATAAATCGGGGTGGACAACAGCATCATTCATGATGCTTTATTTGACACAGCATATCATTTATCAAATCCCCCTTCATCCCCCTTTGAAAAAGGGGGAACGAGGGGGATTACGGCGTGCTTATATTTTCGTAAATGGAATGAAGGATTCCGTTTAGATTCGTGAAAACGTCTCTTGACGAAAACCGCATAACTCGAAGTCCTAAACTATTCAAGAAAGCGTCTCTTTCTTTGTCTTTTTGGATTCCGTCTTCTTTCAGATGCTGTCCACCATCGAGCTCTATCACGAGTTTCGCTTTAGGACAATAGAAGTCCACGATATAATTACCAATAATTTTCTGTCTATAAAATTGTAGTTCTTTGAGTTGTTTTCCTCTGATCTTTGACCAAAGTCGTATTTCGCTATCTGTCATATTGTTCCGCAATCGACGCGAAAATGTTTTGAGATTACGGTTATACTTTAGCATTACATGCCCATCAATTCCCGCGCACCCTGCAAGCCGGCTTTTGTTACATCTTCGCCGCTCATTAATCGTGCAACCTCGACAACCCGCTCTTCCAGATTCAGCTTTCTCATGTGCGTCGAGGCACGCCTGCCTGTGATGTGTTTATCTGAGGCCGACGACTTTCCGCCCGGGCTGCCGTGCTCCACTTTCTCAACGACAAAATGCGTGTCAGCGAATCCCGCTATTTGCGGAAGGTGAGTGATTGAAATGACCTGGTGAAATTGAGACAATTTTTTAAGACTTTGCCCGACCGCCTGGGCAATGCGTCCGCTCACGCCAACGTCGATCTCGTCGAAAACGAGCAGTGGCAGGCGATCCGATTTCGCGAGATTCATCTTGAGCGCCAGCATGATGCGGGAAATTTCTCCGCCCGATGCGACCTTCGCCAGCGGCTTCAGGTCTTCACCCACGTTCGTTGAAACATAGAATTCCACCGTGTCGATCCCCTTTGGAGTGGCTTCATATTCCTGCTTGCCCGTTTTCACAACGGCTGGGTCTCCTCCCCCGGCGACCCGGCGTGTGATCCTCGTTTCGAATCGCGCATTCTGAATACCAAGCTCGGCAAGAGATTGAACAACCGCCTTATCGACTTTTTTCGCCGCCTCATGCCTTTTCGCTGAGAGACGCTGGGCGATCTCGGAGCACACACTTTGCTCCCCGACAAATTGCTGCTGGAGAGTTTCAATTTCACCCTGAAAGTTATCGGCGAGGGCTACTTCCTTTCCGATTTCATCGCGGCGACGCAAGACCATTTCCAAAGAGCCGCCGTATTTTTTCTTCAACAACGCGAGCTGTCCAAGTCGCGTGCGAATTTCTTCGAGTCGAACGGGATTAAACTCGACTTTCGAATTATAGCGCTGAATGAACTTTGCAAGCTCACTGACGATTGCCGCGGCCGACGTGGCTTCGTTTTTCGGTTCCTCGAACGATTTGTCGATTGTGACCAGATCTTCAAGCTCGTTGCGCACTAGAACGATCTGGTCGTGGACGGCGTTGTCGCTCTCGTAGAGAATCTTATAGAGCCGCTCGGTCGCGCTGAAGAGCCGTTCGGCGTTCTCAAGGATCACGAGCTCCGCTTCAAGTTCGTCTTCTTCCCCCGATCGCGGATTCACTGCATCGATTTCGTTGATCTGAAATTCATAGAGTGACCGCTTTTCTTTCAATTGCTGTTCTTTCGAGCGGAGGTCGGCAATGCGGTCCAGGAATGACGTTGCCCGTTGGTACGACGCGCGGAATTCGCCAACAAGCCCGCCCAGGGCCCCGAAATCATCGATCATGTCGATATGCGTCTCCGGCCGCAGTAACGATTGGTGCTCGTGTTGACCGTGCAGATCGACCAGTAGATCGCCGACCTGCTTCATCAGCGTGATGGTCGCAGGGGAATCGTTGATGAAACACCGGCTTTGACCTTTCACGGAGACTTCGCGACGCAGGATCAAACCGTCTCCTGATTCAATGTCATGAGCCGCCAGCAGGTGTTTCAGTCTTCTGTTCTCCGAAACGTCGAGGAATCCTTCGACGACAGTCTTGTCGGCGCCTTTGCGAACGCTGTCTGAGTCCGCGCGCTCGCCGAGGATGAGACTCAGCGCGTCGATAATGATGGATTTCCCGGCGCCAGTCTCCCCCGTCATGATATTCAGCCCCCTGCCGGGTTCGACCGCAAGTTCCTCAATTAGCGCGTAGTTTTTTATAGTGAGAGTTTTGAGCATATCAAGGGTCCAGCGAATGTCAATTTACAGATTTTTTTGATTAATTCCAGAACAATCAGGAGAACAGGGAGAAAACACGATTCATGAGCCAGTGCACTCTTCAAAAGTGGATAGTTGTATTTGCTCAGTAATCATATTCATCCGGTCGATGACACGAACACTCGTGGGTTAGAGAAGGTATAAAAAAACAGAACCGCACCCGGCACACCGGATGCGGCTCTCATTCGACACCCAACTACTCCTCCACTCTACTGCTCAAACAGATCCTTCGCACTGACAACCTTCGATTTCTCCTTGTTCACCGTCAACGGAAATACTTCAATCAGTTTATCCTGGTCTAGGATATTCTGGGAAACCGGCGAAGAATACCTGATCGGCGACGGAGTATTGTTCGCCAGCGCGTTGAAGAACTCCTGTCCTTTGCCTTCATCGACAACGACGGCAATTTTGATGTCGCTCGGGTGGAGATATTTCTTGATCGCGGCGTTCACATCATCAAGGGTTAGCCTTTTCAATTCCCGTTCGATGCGGTCAATATAGTAATCCGTGCCGTAGAACTCAGAATCCATCTGGTACCCAAGCCGGCGGCTCTGCGTCGAAGCCCACAGTTTTGAATAATTGATGACAAACTTCCGCGTGCTCTCAAAATCCTCCCGGGAAATCCCTTTGTCGCAAAGATTCTTCAGCTCAAAGAGCGCGTTGCGGATGGCGAACTGCGTGTTTTCCGGCTGGACGGGCCTCAGCCAGATGCTGAAGAACTGCTGCCGTAACGGCGTGTTCAGGTCGGGGAACGGTGACCCCAGGCCTCCGACGAATTTTTCAGCGTACGAATAATCGCCGTAGTTCAATCCTCGATCGCCACGAAGTCTGTTCATCAACACGCCGTTGAATGTACGGTGTTCGCCGAAGTATGAATTCGCAACGAGGAGGGCGTAGAAGTCTTTGTCCTTTCTCGTCACATCTATCGGATAGCCCATGGACACAGCATACGCTCGGGTCGGTTTTTCGACGACCAGCACTTCCATATCCTTAATCGGTGCCGGAGGCGGGAGAACGACCGGGTTAAGCGCCCCGACAGGGAGCACAGAAAAATCCTTACGGATACGGGCGACGAACGACTCCGGATACCCTCCGGCAATGCCGATCCAGATATTTGACTGCGTGTATGTCGTCTTATAGAAATCCTTGATATTGTCGAGGGTTATTGAGGTGAGACCCTGGACGGTTCCCACTTCGGTCTTGCCGTATGGATGGCCCTCGAAGATTGAGGCATTGAGAGCCTGCTTGCCCAGGGCTTCATTGTCGGTTGAGCGAAGCGTATTTTTCAGATAGTTCACGCCGTCATCCTTCACCCTCTGGAAATCGGCAGGATCAAAGCGGGGATGCAGGAGAAGGTCCGAGAAGAGTTTGTAAAAATCGTTCAGATGATCGCTGTGGATTTCTCCGATGAACGTCGTTATCTCCTGATCGGCCTGCGCGTCGATACCGGCTGCCCAGGGGTAGAGCTTGTCGACCACCTGGTTGTACGTCAGGTCTTTGGTTCCACCCTGAGCGATGAGAAAGGCCGTCAGTGCGTTCAGACCTTCTTTACCCCGGGGGTCGTTGACAGAACCCGACCGCAGGATGACGCGAAACGTAATCAGAGGTGAGGCCGGATTCCGGATCTCGGTGAACCGGAGACCGCCCTGGAGCGTCGCCTGGAGAATTGATGTGAGCGTCATAGTTATAAGTGCAAGTGCGAGAATGATTCGTAGGTGTTTCATTGTTGTCCCTCCTTTGCTTCTTCCTGAGTTAAGAGCGCAACAGTACGGTTATTTTTTGTGAAGTACTTCTTCGCGACGTCCATGATATCTTTGGAAGTGACCTTCCCGTACAGCGCATAGATTCTGTTGACCGAATTCGGGTCTCCGGTGAGCTCCACATAGTGTGCGATACTGCCGGCGACACTGTTAGCGTTATCCAGCCCCATCGCGTACTGGTACTTCATGTGAGATTTTATCGATGCAAGCCGTTGCGCGGATACCGGGTTTGCTTTCGCGTCTTCGAGCGTCGCATAGATCGCCTCGCGCACGCTATCGATGTTTTTCGAGTCCTTCACGCGGGCAAAAATATCGAAGAGGTTGGGGTCCCGGTTGTCGGAATTGTCGGCCCCGAGGGCGTCGACGACCTGATCCTTGACAACGAGCTTCCGGTAAAGATCCGAGGTTTCCGAAAAGAACAATTGGGAGAGAAGGTCCATCGCGGGCATATCGATGCTCTTGTCGCTGAATGCTGGGCCGTGGTATCCTATGGCGAGAATGGGCAACGTTTTTGACTTCCACGGGATTTTCACAAATTTTTCTTCCTTCTGTGGCGGCTCCGGTGGAATGTCCAGTGTGTAGTTTCCCCGCTTCCAGGAACCATAGTACTTCTTGGCGAGTGCGATGAGGTTCTGCTGGTTAAAGTCTCCCACAACGATGACGGCACAATTCTCGGGGCGGTACCAGCGGCCGAAAAACTTCAGGCTGTATTCGTACTGGTTCGGCATATCCACGATGTCTTTAAGAAATCCCATCGTAGTATGCTTGTAGGTGTGAACCTCGTATGCGGCATCGCGCATTTTTTCTTCGATGGTCTGGAATGGATTGGATGAATTCTTGTTGTATTCTCCGAGGATCGCCCCCGCTTCGGTTTTAAAATCCTCTTCCGAATACTTCAGATTCATGAACCGGTCGGATTCGATATCCATCATCTGTTCGAGGGCTGCCGCGCTGGCGAATGTATGATAAATAGTTTGATCGTCCGAAGTGAAGGCATTGTTATCGGCGCCGATGGACTTCAGGACATCGTTGAATTTATCTTTCGGATACTTTTCGGTTCCTCTGAACATCATGTGTTCAAAGAAATGGGCGAAGCCCGACTTGCCGGGTTCGACCTCATTGCGTGAGCCTGTCCGCACCACGGTATAATACGCCACGATGCCCGGGCTGGCAAACGGTATCGAGATGATCTTTAGACCGTTGTCAAGAGTGACCTGATGAATCGGAAAAGGAAAAATCTTCGACTCCCCTTTTTCATTCCCGCCGGCAAGCAATATTGCGGCAGGAATGATGAGAAGAAGGAGTATTCCTGTTAAGCGAAACATAGTATGCTCCAGTGGAAGTAATTCTGAGATTTGTGGTTTAATGTTGAATTTCGATAGGAAGTATGCATTAAGAATTTAATGGCTCAAATGCCGGAACGGCGTGTCCAACGCCCGCCCGGACTGACCTGTAGTACGCAGATTTCGTTATTTTGTTGCTTCAAAAAGTACGGAAAAGATGCAACAGATGCCACGGCAGCTACTTCACCTCTTGTCCCGTGAGTTTTTCCAAGGCCTCCCGGTATAATTCCGAGGTTCTTTGAATGACTTCGGCCGGCAGTTGCGGTCCGGGAGGTTGCTTATTGAAATTGATGGAAAGCAGATAATCACGGATGAACTGTTTGTCGTAATTGTTCTGGGCACTCCCGGGTTTATACGTCGCCAGGGACCAGAATCGCGAGGAATCGGGCGTGAGCAACTCGTCAATCAAGATCAGTTCATCGTTGAATACGCCAAACTCCATTTTTGTATCGGCGATGATAATGCCCCGCGCCTCCGCGATCTCGCACGCCCGCTTGTATATTTGAATTGAGAGGTACTTCGCTTTTTCCGCATAATGCTTTCCGACCAGTCCTACAACCTCCTCGAAGCTGATATTCTCATCATGGCCGGTATCTTCTTTCGTCGACGGGGTGAAAATCGGCTCGGGGAGTTTCGATGATTCGAGAAGACCGGCGGGCAATGCAATGCCACAGATAGATTTCGCACGCTTGTATTCGTTCCATCCGGACCCGGCAAGGTATCCGCGAACAATACACTCAACCGTAAGAGGCTTCGCCTTCCTGACGACGACGCTGCGGCCGCTCAGTTGTTCTCTGTAGGGTTGACACACTGCGGGGAACTCGCCGATGTCCGTGCTCACGATATGGTTCGGGATGATGGATTTCATCACCTCAAACCAGAAATTCGAGATTTGGTTGAGCACTTTCCCCTTGTCGGGGATCGGCTGTGGCATGACCACATCGAATGCCGAAAGCCGGTCCGTGGCAACGATGAGAAGATGTTCTCCGAGGTCATAAATGTCGCGCACCTTCCCGCGTTTCAGGAATTTCAGGGTTGGGAAATTCGTTTCATAAATAACGTTTGCAGATTGAGGATGGAGGATTGAGGATGGAAGCATTGCCGTTGTTGTATTCTGATTTTTTAATTGTGATTTAATTTTGAATCGCTCGACGTGTGATCGTGGACTATTTTCCATCCATCGGGAAACTTCCTGAAAATTAGTGTAAAGACCCCTCCGGGGTGGTCATCGTTCCTTTCTAATTCCCAGTGTCCGAACACCCAGGCGGATTCTGAAGATAACAAACTTATTTCGAGTTGCGAAAATGTTAACGTCCCCATTTGTGCTTTCGTGCCGTAGCTCTTCTTGTATTTTTCGAGCGTTGCCTGCCAGCCGCGCTGGATGTTCCCGCCGCTGGTGAACAACAGACCGTCGGATTTCCAGTATCCCTCCATGTAACCATCGATGTTGCCGGAATTCCAGGCTTCGGCTTGCAGCGAAAGGACAAGCTGGATTTCCTTTACTGCCGTTGAATCCGTAGGTTTCATCCTCTGCGCGTTTAATGGTATCGACAGAAGAAGAATGAGCAAAACCGGCAGGCCGGGACGGGACGTTGTCATATAGCTATTGGATCATTGTTCATTAATCCATTGATTCAATTCTTCAATGTTCTGGCTTGCTTGTCGAGTACAATATATCTGCTTCATACGAGTTGAGAATCGCTCTGTTATCCTGCCGCCGGCCATCAATGCGGCGGAAATAGACTTTGACTTTCATGTTCCCATTCGCATTATTCACAGACATTTTATCCGGCGGTATATTGGCGGCGTTGGTATTCCGGTAGTCCTTCGCAAGCTTGTCCACAAGCTGGCGGACGTTGATCAGCAATGAATCTACCGCCTTTCCATCGTGCGTGGCGACAAATGTCATCGTGTCTAATCCAGAGGTAAGTTGGCACGCAATTGATTCATCGGGATACTCGATCTTCTTTTCCGATCTGTTGAAATGCTGGGCGCTCAGCATCCGGTCATATCCTTGGACACCGATCGCGGCATCTGATTTTGTGCTGAGTGCTACCCAGTCTGCGGCAGAGGATTGCCATACAGCTACGTATTCGATGCCCATCATTTTCGTCACGAGCTCGGGCACCTTGGCTCTTGACATTCCACTGGCAGGCACATTCATGATGCTCTCGCGAAACCACGGCTGAATGCGGTCGTACCCGTGGATATCATGCAGGTAGGTGAGGATTGAACTAATCTGCTTTGTTGCCTCGTAGGGGACAGCAGACTCTGTTTTCTTCACCGTTCCGCCCACAAGGATGGAGTTCGTTGTCAGCAGCACGCGGAGCCGCTCTACCTGGCTTTTCTCCGACACGTCGAACATCCCCCAGGGACCGTAACTCACGAGCAGGGAGAACACGCATAGAGAAGCAGGTATAGCTCTGATATTCTTTGTCCGGCTGAGAATGAAGTAGCCGGCAATTGCGATGAGCCAGACGCCGATAGCGATCGCGACATACCTTCCTTCGGTCGTTCCATATTCCGATATCCTCCTCCAGACCGCGAAGAAGAGCATGACAACGAGAGGGATCAGCACAACGTAAAACCAGCGCGAGACCTTCCCGATCCAGACGTTCTCTGCGCGATCGCGAATCGGGTGAAGCAGCAAAAGAGAAAGAATGCCGGTTGCCGAAAACCCCAGTATCAGCTTGCTCACCCATCCCTGAGGCCAGTCCCAGGCGATGAGAATCTTCGCCAGGTAAGCATACAGGATGACGAGATACACGATCACCAGAGGGAAGAGAATATGCTGGGCAAAAATCCTGATGCTTTTCGGATAGTCGGTTGAAGCATCGAGGCTGTCCAGGTCGTGAGGTATGCCCGCAAGGAAAAACAGCGTCATGAACATTCCGTTTATCAGAATCCAGAGTTCAACGTAGCGTTTCCCGGGTATGCTGATACCGAAAAGATGGTCGAGCGCCGCGAGCGCGAGCGAAAATCCCGCGTACAGGACGACAGAAAACAGGATGGCGCCAAGAATCCGATAAAAAAGAGTTTTATTGTACTGCCAGAATCCATTATCATTGTTCCCGCCTGCAAACGGCGCAAAAGCGACGAAGAAGTGGCAGGCGATGGCAAGGACCAGAAGACGGATAAGATGGATTCCCGGGGCATCCGCAGCGTCTGACGGGACAGAGAATGCGTATCCGATGAGCAGGATCAAAGCGACACTATCTGCCGCATATCGGAATGTGCCCGCCCATTTCTTCTTCTCCGTCAATAACCGGACGCCGGTCAGGAGCGGTATCCCGAGCACTGAGGCCCAGAGGATCTTGAACAGGACAGTTGATGCATGGGGACCTTCATAATCGACCAGAATGAGGGCGCAAACGGTTCCGGCTGCGGCGGCGACGAGGACAAACGGAAACCGAAGAAACGTGCGGCCTGAATCTTGAACAGCCTGTTGGATGGATGGCAATTTCATAACAATTTTCCCATTTTAACATTGGAGCATTTTCTTCATTGAATCAAAGATCCAATGCATCAATCCGACAATGAGCAAATGCATCAATCCTTCAATTCACAGCGGCGGAAACCCTATTCCATATCGACTACTTTAACCATCGGATCCCAGGGCGGAAGAACTTCGGCCTTGGTCTTGAAGAGCGCAAGAACATCCTTTGGAATGTACTTCTTGTTCACGACAACTACCTGGACATAATTGTCGAACCAATCGTCAAGCATTGTGAAGTACCCGTGTTTCCCCCTCGTATCACCCCAGGAATTCTCGACAAGCCACTTCTTCACTTTCCCGTCCACGATATCGATGCCGGTGAAGACCATATTGTGAGTAGGAATGCTGGAATACGTTTCGAACAGATCCTTCCGGGAGAGCGTGAAATCCATGCCGTACAACGACTCGTAATCGTACAGGGAAGGCGTCATCACACCGTTCTCCGAGTTCGATTGCTGGCCGACATCGCAACCGAACCACACGGCGTTGCTGTCGAGCAGCGACTTTTTCGCGAAGTCCTTGAGATCCTGAAGCGGACAATTCACGAAGTACATGTTAGGCTGGTCGCTCACGGTCCTGTCGTAATCAATTTCATATTTCTTTGCGAACGCGAGCGTCGGGATGGAATACAGAGCATAGTAATCATCGAGAGCGTCCCCGACAATCTCTTTGAAGAATTGCTGCGGCGTGTAAGTTTTCAAATCCGAGAGTTTTTTCTCCTTCGTTTCGTACCGCCAGGGGAACTCTTTCGGCGGCAAACCGAAATTGACGGCAAGAATCCGGTACACATCCTTGAGCGCCTGGTTTTTGAGAACTGCGATCTGTCCGGGTGAAGTTTCATGCCGGATCTTCATCGCCGCCTGTTTGAGCTTCAGACTGAGGACATGGTTCACATGACCCGAGTTGGAGGAACTGAACGTCTCCGGCATGACGTTTTTCGGTACAACCCCATATTTCTTCACGAGCCTCGACAAATCCGAGCCAGTTCTGACCGTCCTGAACATTTTGCTTCAGCAGGTACTCCACGGTACGGTCGGTGTACGGCTTGTCGCTCGTCCGGATGATTCCTTCGAGGAAGAGGTTTGCCTTTTCCAGTTTTTCATAGAAATACAGATAATTCTGAGACAATTCGACATCCTCGGTATTCAGCTTGTTCGTGACGATGGGGCGGATGATATTCAGCCCGGAAAACATCCAGCATCGCCCCGTCTGTTTCTGGTCGGTTATCTTCTGATCCTTCAACCGCAGTGAAAAATATGAATCCACCCCGATGATCTTTTCCCAATTCTGGGTGATCTTGTTTCCATCGACCTGGGCGAGGGTATGCTGGGCTGCCCTTAACTGGGCATCGGGAACGCAGGAGCGCTCGAGCTCCTCCAGAACGGCGGGAGTGATACTGCCGGGACCCTGTGCCCGAAGACCGCAAGCACAGATCGCCAGCAGGATAATCATTGCAATAATTTTGTACATGGAAGTTCTCCTGAAGATAAGTTGTTTCACATGTTGAACGATTCAATCACTCAATGGTTCAATGTTTCAATATTTTAATGTTTCAATTCATTTTTGTAGACTTTCCCGTCCTTCATCACAAACTTTATGTGCTCGAGCAACGATACTTCCTGCAGAGGATCGCCCTGGACCGCGACGATATCGGCGAAGGCGCCGGGTGAGATTTCGCCGAGCTTTCCCTGCATGTCGAGGAGGTCGGCGGCGGCGCCTGTCGCAGACTTGATCGCCTGCATCGGCGTCATACCGCTCTTGACCATTGAGGTAAACTCCTTCGCCTCATTCACATCCCAGGGAAATCCGCCGACGTTGGTGCCAAACGCAATCTTGACGCCGGCTTTGAGTCCTTTCGCGAATGCCTCGCGCTGGTGCTGGATCATCTGTTTGTAGATTGGGCGGCCCTCGGCCGCGCGCCCTTCAGCGACATATTCCGTCACGAAAAGCGTCGGGCACCAGTAGACGCCCTTCTGTTTGGCAAGTGCGAGCAACTCATCGTCGAATCCGTCTCCGTGCTCGATCGTGCTGACGCCGGCGCGAATTGAGTTCTCGATTCCGTCGCGACCTATGGCGTGTGCGGCGACCTTCCTATGGAGCTTGTGCGCTTCGTCGCAAATTGCCTTCAGCTCGTCATACGTAAAGGTGAGGATGCTGTGGAGGGAACCGTCATCTGTAAAGTAGTAACTCCGGTCGGCGTACACTTTGATCCAGTCGGCCCCGAACTCAACCTCCTCCCGGACGGCCTTCCGGCACTCATCGGCCCCGTCAACCACCTGCACGCCGTTCGGCATATGAAGTTCCCACGAATACCCGAGAAGCGGATAGGCGCCCGTCACGTCCAGTGACCGTGTCGAAACGAACATCCGGGGACCGATAATGACACCATTATTAACCGCTTTCTTGACATCGACATCGGCATACATCGCTCCTTCTGTTTCGAGATCGCGGATTGTCGTGAAGCCGTTCATGAGAGCGGTGCGCGCTGAAACACTTGCTCGGAGTGTGCGGTAAGGAATCGACTCTTTCAGGAGTTGGTTATCGTAATCCTGGGTGGTAACATCCCCTTGCAAGAGAACATGGGTGTGGCAATCGATGAGTCCCGGAAGAACAGTAGCGTCGCTCAGGTCGATAACCTCGGCGCTGGCCGGAATGGGAGAAACCGCTCCGACGCTCTTGATAGTATGGCCCTCGATGAAAATCGTGACGTCTGTCTGAACTTTATCACTCTTCCCGTCGATCAATCTCCCACATTTGACGGCAATGACCCTTTCCGGTTGCTGAGAAAAGGCGGTCAGGGACAATACGAGCGCAAACAAAGCGGGTAAGCCGAAGGTTTTCAGCATACGTAGTTCCTCATTATGTTGGTAAATGAACCGGAATATAGGAAAGTTCGATATCGTTGTCAATCGAGGGTCTTGGGTTGTTTCGCAACGGCCTTTTTCAGCCGGACCAGATACTCCTTCCGTGAAATCTCGACAGTCCCGAATCTGGCCAGATGGGGAGTAATGAACTGCGTATCAAGAAGTTCAAAGCCGTTCTCCCTCAGGCGTTCGACGAGACGAACCAGCGCGACCTTGGAGGCATCCCGCTCGCGGCTGAACATTGACTCGCCGAAAAACGCTCCCCCGAGCGCCACGCCGTATAATCCGCCGGAAAGCTTGCCCTCTCTCCACGATTCAACGCTGTGCGCGCAGCCCAGACGGTGGAGTTCAAGATAGCTCCTGACAATCTCTTCGGATATCCACGTATCCTCCCGTTCGGCGCAGCGGCGCATGACCTCTTCAAAGGAAGTATTCCATCGAATGAGGAAGAGATCTTTCTTCAGGGCCTGGCGGAGGCTCCTGGATACCCGGAAAGTGTCGAGGGGAATAATCGCCCGGGGGTCGGGCGAAAACCATCGAAGCTCTCCGTTGCGTGAATCCGCCATGGGGAAAAAACCTGAAGCGTATGCGTCCAGCAGCAACTCGGGCTTAATGGTACCTCCCGGACGAGAGTGACGACTTGGGCTCAACGCCAGAATATTATTCGTTAGAGAATAGTTGGAAGAACGGCGATCCGCCGTTCACCGGTCGACTTCATCTAATCTCCAAAACTTGTTCCAACCGCACGCGCCGCGAGAATCAATTGTGAGTCAAGCGGGACGAGCCGCTGCCGTTTAATTGCGTCTTCCAGTCGGACGGTAACCACATCCCGTCCGCGCAGACTCACCATGCAGCCAAACTGTCCATGGGAGGCCGCTTCCAGGGCAAGCGCTCCGAACCGCGTGGCAAGCATGCGGTCATAGGCGGTCGGGCTGCCGCCGCGCTGAAGATGTCCGAGGACTGTTACGCGCGTTTCGAGGCCCGTTTCATCATACACACGCCTTGCAATCATGTCTCCAATTCCACCGAGGCGCAGGGGGTCGGTTCGTTTTGCGTCTTTCTCCTTTATAGTCAACTCCCCGCCTTCCGGCTTCGCACCTTCAGCGACACAGATAATGCTGAAGCGGGCTCCTTTACTGCGCTTGAGCACACAATCAAAAATCGAACCCCACTTGAATGGGATTTCAGGAATGACAATGATATCAGCGCCGCCGGCAAGTCCCGCGCCAAGGGCGATCCAACCGGCATAACGCCCCATCACCTCGACGACCATGACACGATGATGAGACGAGGCCGTCGTCTGCAATCGATCGATCGCCTCAGTCGCGATGGCAACCGCGGAATCGTAACCGAAGGTGACATCGGTCGCGTCGAGGTCGTTATCAATTGTCTTCGGGACGCCTATAACATTCATTCCCATCTGTGAAAACCTGTGCCCGATATTCATCGTTCCGTCACCGCCGATGGCAAAAAGAACGTCGAGACCCCAGCTTTGAAAATGACCGATCGCTGCATCAGAGCAGTCGGTGATCGTAATTCCCTTGGGCCCCTCGATAGGATACCGGAACGGGTCGCCCTTGTTGGACGTTCCAAGAATGGTACCGCCGAGGTTGACGATTCCCGAAACATCCAATTTGGTCAGTTCCCGCATATGGCCTTCCACCAGGCCCTCAAAGCCGTCGAGAACACCAATGACCTTCGCACTGAAATAACTCATCGCGGGCTTCGCGATGCTCCGGATGACCGCGTTAAGTCCCGGGCAATCACCGCCGCCCGTGAGTATGCCAATTCTTTTAAGAGGTGCGCTCATGTGTCTTCGTTTGTTTGTTAATTGACCGAATGATGATGCAGTGCCGGCAGGCAGATCGCTTCTTCCCTTCGTCCTACGTCCGCCGGACGGGTTTGGGAGGAAGGTTCAACACTATCTCAGGAAAATGTTCGACGATGAAGCCGATAATATCTTTCACAGAGATGATCGCCAGGGGAATATTGTTGTCGTCCACAACCGGCATATGACGGTACCCGCCGACGGACATCGCGTTCATTGCGAACGCAATACTGTCTTCGGGCTTAAATGATTCCGGCTTTGGCGTCATGACGTTATCCACCAGGATTTCCCCAAAGTGCACGTCTTCACCGAGAGCTTTTGCGATAATATCACGCTCCGTTAGAATGCCGGCGAGCTTGTCATCCTTTGTTATGAGCACGCACCCAAATTGCTTCAGTTGCATAAGAGTGAGTGCATCCTGGAGAGAACTCCCCATCTCGAGCGTTACAGCCCTGGGGATTTTTAGGCTTTTGAGAGGCAGGCGAAACGTATTCGAATCCAACATTTTCTCGTTCTCCGATTCCTTGTGCATGGCAATGGTTGGCTGGTTGAACGGTTAATTGGTTAAACGGTTAATTGGTTAATTGGTTAATTGAAAGCGGCATTTTGTCCGAAATCATAGCCATCCAGCGAATTGCTGGCTCATCATCGCAGGGTCGTTTTCGAACATCCCTTACGTTCGCGAATTTCCAGCAAATAATCAAATTTGACTTTTCTCGGCGTCATGGTTCGGCCGAGGTGTCCAACGATATTCTGGTTTGAATTCGGCAGACTGTACGGAAGTCGCAATAGGAGCACACCTTGTCGGGCATCTTCGGCTCGACGGGGAATTCTCCCTCCGAAATACACCGAACATACTGGTTGACATACTGAATGGCACGGTCGATGATCGCCTTGAGATCCTCATCGTTTTGAACAATCTGCCTGCTGCGGCTGGCGAGGAACGCTTTGCCGGTATGTTCATCGCTGGCCAGGCCGATCTGTTCCCTGACGGGCGGCGTGAGCGAGTAATAGATACCCGCCACTCCCTTCATTTCGCTTTCAAGTTTTTCACTCAGTATTTTTTCGACTGCGTAGAGATACACGGGCAATTGCAGGCTCATGCCCTGCTCGATATCCTTCCGCCGGGCGATCGTCGCCCCGGTCTTGTAATCGATGATAGTGAAGAAGCTCTTCCCCGTATCAACCCGGTCGATTTTCCCGCGTATCCGGGCGCCGCCGACGGTAATGGGTTGTGAATACATCACGCTCGGATCGGTTCGTTTTCGCGAGGAGACCTTCGGGCCGAACGCCAACTCGAAAAAAGCCGGTGCGACATCGAGTTTACGCTTCCGCTCGAGATCGAGGAATTCATGCAGTACGCCCTTTCGCCCGGGGGTGCCGAGTAAAGATTCTTTGTCAACCTCCCAGTAGATGTCGGAGATGTTGAATTCATCGACCTTTCTCTTAGCCAGTGAAAGCAGTTCTGCGACCGCCTCCTGGAATTCATCGTCGGACGCAGTGAAGAGCGGCTGAAGTCCGCGTTCCCTCCGTTGGATGAAAAACTCGAACAGAATCTCGTGGAGAGCTCCCCCGCGCTCAAGCGGAGTCAGCCCCCCTTCTATCTCGCTGACAACCTTTAAATGCAGCACTCTGCCCGCGAAATACTGGAATGGGCAGCGGCCGTAGGATTCCAGCTGCGTCACGGAAAAGACGGTATTCCTAAGTTTAGCAAGCTCCTCCTGAGCCCGAGAACTCAGTTGAGCATAAATATGTCCTCCGTACTCCGGCATCCGTCGCGTTGTCGTCCGGTCCTTTTCAACTTCTGTGGTATGGTCAAGATGCTCGAGCACCCCCCGAAGCTCTGCTTTTACCCGTTCGTCTTTCAGCCAGCGGCGAACGCCGTCGTCCGTCGCGCCGGATTTTCCGCAGCGAAGCAGGAATTCATCAACAGAATACACCGTTTCTGCCAGCTCTTCCGACAGGCGGCCGCGCCCGTCCTCGATGGCAACGATCTTCCGCAGCGCATCAAGGAATGAGGACGGGACCAACTCGATATCTCCGTCTTTTCTCGGATACGTGAGATAAAGATGCCGCCGGAAATTCGTCATCGCCTGATAGAAAAGATAGCGGTGCTCGGTAAGATGGTACCGTTCCATCCGTTCCCTCCTCGCGGAGCTGAAGAAGATTTCCGGCTGGTAGATCGGAGGGAATTCACCGTCGACCAGACCTGCAATCACCATCACGTCGAATTGAAGTCCACGGGTCTCTTCAAGCGATGTCACCAGCACGCCGCAGCCATAACGCTGCCGGATGTTGTAACGCACCTGCGTAAGGGAGGTGCGCATCTGATCGACATAGAATGACAGCGGCTCGCGGTGTCCGGCATTCCCCTGAAGACGAAGAATAGAGAGAAAATCATCAAGAAAGGTCAGCAGCTTTTGGTATGCGCGCGTGTCTTTTTCCAGATGGTCGTCGCCAAGCTCGGACGGACGGACGTCCAAAAGGCATTCAACCACTTGAAGATCTTTCATCAGCGACACGACATTGCTCTTGAATTCCTCCGGCGTCATCGCGCCACGGAATCGATCCAGCAGGCGCGACAGATACTTCAGATCGTTGTGTGCTTTTCGCAGATCTTTTTCCTCCCGCCGGAAGCCGAGCTCCTCAACTTCATCGTCAACCTCCGACAGCTGACCGGCAATATATTGCAACCGCTGGTCGATCCTCTTCGACCATGCGGAAGAACCTCCGGAGAGTTTGAGTCGAGCGGCGATCTCGTACAGATTTCCGGAGTCAAGAACATCCGCGCCATCCGCATACCGGAAATACGGGCTCGACAATGCTCGCATGACGTCCCGCAGTTGAAAGTCCTTATGGCGGACTTCCAGCAGCGCGAGAAGAGAAATCACCAGCGGCGATTGGTCAAGCGCAAAGCGGTCGGTGATATTCGCGGGGATGCCGTATCGATCGAACGCTTCCCGAATAAGCTCGGTGTACCTCTGCGGCTGGTACAACGCAACGCACACTTTGCTCGGGTCGAGGTCCGATCGTTCATGCACCAGTTGCTTGATGATCTTTGCAATCAATTCAACTTCATCGCGCCGGTCGGTCGCCTCCAGAAGCGTGATTTCGTCCTTCCATGAATTTCGTGGTTCAGAATTCGAGGACTGGAAAAGTCGTTGAGTAATGACACCCGCGAATGTTCGCCCGGGGGCGCCACGAGCGCCGACGGTCCGAAATCCTATCTCAAGAAATTTTTGATAGTTTTCTCTCAGGTGACCGAATAAGTCGTCGTTGCCGGTGTCATAATCAAATTCTATCACCGAGCCGATCCCCACGATCTCCGAAATGTTGTTGAGCATCGTCAGCTCGGGGTCGGAAAATTCATCGAAACCGGAGACAAAAACGGCATTCACTGCCGGGAAAACCTCCTTGAATCGCTCCGCAACAATCCCGCTCCCCCAAAGTCCATTGACCTCCTTGAATATTCCGGCCACATCGATGAACTCTTCTCCGAGCAGTCTTTCATACTCCTCATAAATGAGGAGAATATCCCGGAGCTTCGATTTCTCTTCGATACCGGCAGCGTCCACTTCGGCATACAGTGCGACCGGGTAAACTCCCTTTTCCTTCAGCATATTCACGACATTGACGATTTTCTCGAATGTGCCTTTGGGCATCCACCGTTGTTTTCCTCGGAAGCGGAAGTATTGGAGCGTCTCACCGACACTGTCGATTGCCTGGTGCATGAGCACCGATTGTGTCGGTCCGGAGAGCGTCAGTTTCGGGGCGCACAGAAGCTCGTGAATACGAGCCGCGAGGGTTTCAAGGGTGAAGAGGGGAAAAGCTGGCGCCGTCCCCTCTGGAACAACTCTGAGGAACGCGCGCTGCAAATCCCTGAGTTTTCGTTTAGTCGGAACGATGTAAATGAACGAGTCCTGATCCCGGTTCTTCAGGCGTTCGTGAATCTCGCCCTCAACGCGGACGATCGAGGCGGGAAAGTTCTTCTTGAGAAGGATGGACATGCCGGATCACTGCCTTCGCCGCAGCTTTATCGAAATCGTGCCGGAACGTACTTGACAAAGAGTTCCGTTAATCGCCGGCGGGAGAGCATGTCGAGATCTTCGTCGTCACGGTCGCGCTTGCGCAGCATTTCAAAATCATCCATGTCCGTGCCCTGCATTTTGTGGACATAGTCCATCAGTGTTTCTACCATTTTACGTTGTTCTATACGGGTCATAGTTGTTCTCCTTCGTGTTCAATCCGCGACGAGCGTACTGACATCCCCGGCGCCCTCACGGAGAATGACCGGTTTATCGTCGGTCAGGTCGATGACGGTGGAAAGCTCGAGGGAGCTCATCCCGCCGTCGAGAATTAGGTCAACGCTCTTTTCATATTTCTGCTTGATAGCCTGGGGGTCATTCAAGATCTCGCCGCTCCCGTTGGTAGCGCTGGCGCTGAGCACCGGATGACCGAGTTCCTTTATCAATGCCAGCGATATCTTGTTATCCGGGACGCGTATGCCGACGGTTTTTCGTTTACTCATGATGCTTTTGGGAAGTTGTTTCAGGCGGCTCGCGGGCAGGATGAACGTGTAGGGACCGGGAATGAGGTGCTTCATGAAACGAAAAGCCGGGTTGGAAACCCTGGCATACTCACTGATGTGCCCGAGGTCGGAACAAATGAAACTGAAAGGCTTCAGCCGGTCCGTTCCCTTTATGCGGTAGATACGTTCGATCGCTGCCGTATCAAAAACGCTGCACCCGATTCCATAAACGGTATCGGTCGGATACACGATGATGCCTCCATCGCGCAGAATTTTTGCCGCCTGGCTGATGAGCCTTCCCTGAGGATTCTCGGGATGAATTTTCAGGTACATGACATGATCTCCGTATGACTAATTAATGTTCGACGACGTTCCTCTTGAAACGAATATTCAGCCTGGAAGCGTTCCTTGGACGGCGGCACGCTCCGCCGGATGAGCGGGGAGCGTTTTCTCCGAGGCATTCTCCAGCCGATCTTCGAAACTCGAGAGTCGTTTGTCGGCCTCATCGTATTTTTTCCGCGCGTTATCAAGATGAGAGCCGAGCGTGGAAAAAGCGTCGCGCACTTTCGAGATGTCACCCTGCAAACGGGCGAGGGTATCGAGAATCTCGCGGGCGCTCTGCTCGATCCGGAGCCCGCGCAAGCCGAGCGCGATCACCTGGAGGTACGCATAAAAACTGTTTGGGGAGACAGGAACCACTTTCCGCTCGATCGCGTATTCATACAGCCCGACCCCGGCGAACGATTCATCCTTGATGATCACTTCGTAGTAGATATTCTCCGCCGGGATATACATGAGAGCGAATGGAAACGTCCCTTCGTCGGGAAGAATGTACTTTGTCGCAATGGCATCGATGTGCTTCTTGACGTCGGAGAGAAACGACTTGTGAGATAGTTTTTTCTCCGAGTCTCCATCGACGCTAATCATTTTCCGAAAATTCTCCAGCGGGAATTTCGAGTCGACCGGAACGAGGCCGTCGGATGTGCGAATCACCGCATCCACCGTCTGACCGTTGCGAAAATGATATTGCATCTCAAAATGGTCGGCCGGCAGAACTTGCTTCAACAGATCTTCAAGCAGGAATTCACCCAACCCGCCCCGCAATTTAGGCGCGCTGAGGAGTTCCTCGAGCTTTGAGACACTCTGTCCCAGTTCTTTGATCTCCTGGGTCGCTTTCCCCAGCTCCCCGAGGTTCTTCTGGACATCTCCGATCACACGCGCCGCGCTATCCAACCGGTTTCCGACGTTGTTCGTCTGCGATTGTATCTGCTGCGTCACAGAGATGAGCTGTTGATTGACCGCTTCCGTAACGTTTTGAAGGCTTGACCGGAGATCCGTCCGCAGAGATTCAACCTGCTGCTGCATAAGGACATTGGATTGCGATTGGTCTTGAGACTGCCGGGAGGATTGCCGGCGAAGGAGCTGGAAGAGTAGAACGGCCACGAGGAGGAGGAGCGCGATACTGACAAATTCCATCAACATTCCTGCATGTTCTGCATAGATGTGTCTGATTCTCTTGGAGGACGCAACCAGTCGGGTCACGCCGACACTATTCTAACAATATTATTTGAGAAGTACAAGTGGCGATCAAAATACAGACAAATCACGGGAAAAATCAGCGATCGTGTCCTTCGCCGCGAAACATCCTGAATGTGTGAAGGATGGCCGGGAACAACGCATCCATTCCGTCCTGAACGCCGCCCTTCGAGCCGGGGAAATTGATGATCAGCGTTTTCCCACGAATACCAACGAGACCTCGTGAAAGCATCGCCGTCGGCACCCTATCCTGGCCGAAGCTTCGCATCGCCCCTTCGACTCCTTCGAGTCGTTGCTCGAGCACGGCTCCGGTCGCTTCAGGTGTGACATCCCTCGGCCCGGTCCCTGTGCCGCCAGTAGTCACAATCAAATCGGCCATAGACCGATCAGCCAGACGCCGGAGCTCTTTTTCGATGGCAACCGCATCGTCGGGCATGACCCGGTAGACAGGAACCTGAAAATGCAACTCCTTCAGGCGGCGAACCAATATTTTCCCGGAAACATCTGTCCGTTTCCCCTTACTCACGGAATCACTGACGACCAGGACTGCCGCTCTCAACGCTTTCCCGGTTTCATTCATGCCGGACTTGCCGCCCTTCTTTGAGAGTAGTTTCGTTGAGACAATTTCCATCGATTCATCGATCGGTTTCAGCATGTCGTAGAGAGTCAGCGCTGCGATGGAAGCTGCAACGAGGGCTTCCATTTCGACGCCGGTTTTCCAGATTGCTTTCACTTCTGTAGAAACAACGAGAGAATTCCTCGTGAGTGCAATCTCCACCTTGACGACATCGAGGGGGACCTGGTGACAATTGGGAATGAGAAGGGTTGTATTTTTCGCTGCCTGAATGCCGGCAATTTTTGCGACGACGAGCGGGTCGGATTTAGGTACATTTCCCGATTTTATCGCCTTGATCGTCGATGGACGAACTCGTAGAGTTGCGATCGCCGTAGCGGTACGGAGTGAACTGAATTTGGTTGAAATGTCACGCATATCACAGCTATTGCCGTTGCCCGGGATTTTGTTTGACCTTGTTGTGCTTTAGTCGGTACATCTTACGGCTTGCGCGATTGAGCTCTCGCTGCAACTTGCGTCGTTCAGCGAGCGTCACTTTGCCGTCGGATTTCACCTTCATCTCATCGGCATTGATCTTGCTTTCCCGTGCCTCCAGGCGCCGGGTCTCCCCCGGCGTCAACATACCGCTTTTCACCCCTTCATGGATCCGCGCTTGCTGCCGGCGTTCACGTTTGTCCACGTTCGGCGGCGTCGTCTGGGCGGAGACGATAACCGAAGATCCTATCGCGATTAGTACAGCTGCGAGCAATATTCTAGTCTTCATTCCGGCATCTCCTGGCAGTGGTTTCATGTGTCTGATCATAGTTTCATTTTTTTCACAAGCTTGATTTCTTCATTCGTTCTCACGACTCATGTCTCATTGCGCGTCCGGTAATCACATTGACCTTCAGTATCAGCCGCCGATCTGGCTCATCGTCCGCTCGGGTCTGACGAAGCCGGGACGGTTTATCAGGTGTCCTTCTTGTTTATTCCTCACCGAGTTCACGATCGCTCCCGCGATGTCATCGTCGCCCGCCCCTCCACGAAGCATGAATCTCAAATCGGTCTCTTCAAGCGCGAAAAGGCAGGTACGGAGCTTGCCGTCGGGGGTAATGCGAACACGATGGCAATTGGCACAAAATGGCTCGGTCACGGAAGTAATGAAGCCGACCTCACCCAGGCCATCCTCGAACATGTAACGGTCGGCGGGCTGCGCCCCGTGGTATTCAATCGGAAGAAGCTTCGGTCCCATGTCATTAATGCGCCGGATCACTTCTCGTGTCGGGACGACCTTCTCGGGCGACCAACCGTCGTCCGCACCGATCGGCATGAATTCGATAAAACGGACGACAAACGGTTTCACGCGCGCCAGCTTTGCGAAGGCCTCAATCTCATCGTCGTTGATGCCGCGAATGAGCACGACATTGATCTTGATGGGCCGGATGGGAAGCTGCTCGGCGGCGTCAAGCCCTTCCCAGACCTGCCGTAGATAGTCTCCCCGGGCCATCAAAGAGAACTTCTGAGGGTCGAGCGAATCGACACTCACGGTGATGCGCTTCAATCCGGCTTTCACGAGCGGCAGGGCGTGTTGAGCCAATGAAAACCCGTTCGTCGTCATCGCGATATCCTGAATCCCGGAAACCCGGGCGATCTTTTCGACGAGCAGATACAGGTCTCGACGCAGTAGCGGTTCGCCTCCGGTCAATCGCACTTTCGTCACGCCCAGTTCAGCAAAAATCCGGACCAGCCGGACGATCTCTTCGAATGTCAGAAGTTCTGACTTGTCGAGCCAGACAAGTCCCTGTTCGGGCATGCAGTACCGGCAACGGAAGTTGCATCGGTCCGTCACTGAAATACGAAGGTTGTTATGGATGCGACCGAAGCTATCCTTGAGAATATCCGGCATGAAGTTGCCTATGCTTAGTCATGATCCGTCACGATTTTCCCCGGTCACGGGAGTGATGAAGGTGAAAGTGTGGATTTCTTCCAGCCCGTAATCATCGAAAGAAAATTGCTCCATCCCGCTATGAATACCATGCAGATATGACCCACGAAGAAAAGGACCAGTCCTGACATAAACAGAAAATGCCAGACGCGTGCAACGTCATAATTGCCGAAGACCGAGGTGAAACAACTGAATTGAACCGGCCAGTAGATGGCAATCCCGCTGATAACCGATCCCACCGCGAGCACGGGAATTGCAGTATAGGCAAGTTTTTGCAGTGCGTTGTACTTTTTTGTGGGCGGGTGCTCCTTTTGAATCCTGAGATAGTACCTGACCATTGGAAAGATCCCCGGGATATCCTGTCTCGAGAACCACGTCGTGCCACGTCCATGCCGGCTCAGCAGATTGTACATGACCCAGATGACACCGTTAACGAAGAACAACCACATACCGAAGAAATGCCACATGCGAGCTCCGGCAAGCCAGCCGCCCAGGACGAAGAGATCGGGAATTTTGAAGTTGAAAACCGGAGAAGCATTGTATATTCTCAGTCCGCTTGCGACCATGATTGCCAAGGCAATGAAATTGAACCAGTGGGTGAACCGAATGGTAAACGGATGTTGATATTCCCGTTGAGCGCTCATTGTTTCTTTTCACCTGACGGAAAGCAGGAAGGGCACGCCCTGTAATGCATCGATTCTGCATCTGAGAGCGTCATGAGCGTGCTCTGAGCCATCCGCACGCGCGCGCAGTTCTCTCGATGATATGTTCTTGTCCGCTCAATGACGAGTACTTTGTCTGCCGGAGTGTGCGAACAGCTGTCGAGAAGAAGAAGGGACAGAAAAAGAACTCCCATGAGTTTTGATTTCCTGGAGGTCATTTCTTACAATCCCGCAAACCACTCATAACCCTGATCCTCCCAGTAACCTCCGGGCTTTTCATTTGTGACAACGAGCTTTGTGATCCACTTCGCGCTTTTGTATCCAAGTTTCGTCGGCATGACAATTCGCAGCGGGGCGCCGTGCTCAAGGGTTAATGGTTTATTGTACGCCTCGTAACACAAGAGGGATTGCGGGTGAAGAACGCTCGGCATGTCAAACGACGTGTAGTAATCATCCCCGCATTCGACTTTCACGTATGCTGCCGTCAGATCCGCCCCCACGAACGAGAGGAAGTCGCGAACCGGCGTTCCGCCCCATTTAGGAATCATACTCCATCCTTCAACGCAACAATGCCGGGTATTCATGACACGTTTAGGGAATGATGCGATTCTTTCGAGCGGATAATCACCTGGATGTGCGACCTTGCCTGCAACGGTGAGCGTCCAGCGTCCCGCATCTATTTCGGGTTGATCTGTGTCGTAGCTATTGGTTCGAAAACTGTCCTCGGAAGTTACGTCGAGGTCGGAGTATTCCGGGACAGGTTTCTCTGAATTGAAGACTTTTTCCTGAACCCAATCGTTCACCCGTTGAAATCCTCTCAGGAAAGACTCCGTTTTTCCCGTCGGCGCGCTGTCGCATCCAGCCAGGAGAATCAGAGGAGAGAGTTTCAGGATTCTCCTACGCCCGGATGAAAGCGTCGTTTTTTCAGCAGCTTTCTTCGGATCAGCCATCACCAAACCTACTCATTATGAAATAACAAAAGCGACCCCGATGATCCCAGAGTCGCTCTTCTCGATTAAGTTCAAATGCCAAACTACATCTGGGTGCTGTCTTTCTTCGCTTCCTTCATCCCACCCTTCTTCTCCATCTTGGCACCCTTCTTTTGCATTTTGGCGCCTTTCTTTTCCATTGCGGCACCTTTTTTCTCCATCATTTCACCCTTCTTTTGTATCTTGGTGCCCTTCTTCTCCAGCTTTGCACCCTTCTTCTCCATCATCTTACCCTTCTTTTCCATCTTGGGCGCGGCTTTTGTCGAATCCTGGGCGTAAAGTGTTGATTGAGCCAGGACAAATGCAAAGAGCACAATCAAAATACCAATGATTCTTTTCATATGAGTCACTCCTTGTTGTTGGTGAATTTTTTATTGATTATGCAGATCAAAACTAAACTCGTAGGATAATGTAATAAACTCCTCACATAAAAACAATACGGATAGCACTCGAATTTGTTGAACGCCCGATAGGCCCAACTTCAAAAGTTTGCAATTTCAAATCAATTTTGCGTATTTCGACCCTCGACCCAGGCCTCCCCATCCGCAAAAAACTCCTTCTTCCATATGGGAGCTATCGATTTTAATGCATCGATGGCAAAGTGGCATGCTTCAAAGGCTTCTCGCCGGTGCGAAGATGATACTGCGATGACGACACTCGCTTCACCGACTTCCAGATGGCCGAGTCGATGCACAATCGAAATTTTACAGATCCCGAACTTTGCCCTCGCTTCGTCGGCGATCCGGTACATCATCTTCAACGCCATCGGCGAATAGGCCTCGTACTCAAGGGCAAGAACAGACTTTCCACGGGAATGATTTCTCGTCGTACCGATAAAGACATCGATAGCGCCCGCAGTCGGATCCTGGACGCTCTCAAGAATTTCTACGGGATGAATAGGTCCGGTGACGATTTTGATCATATCATCCTCCACTCACCGGCGGAATGACAGCCACCTCGTCGTCTTCGTGGAGAAGGTAATCATTCCGGACATACTCCCAGTTGACGGCAAGTCGAAGATGATCCTTCCATTTTTCGAATTCCCGATTCCTTTCCGAAAGCAACTTCAGTATTTCTCCCGCAGGAGACCCCGTGGGTAGCGCATAGGACAGAGTTTCCGCTCCGGCGAGATCCCGGGCCATCGCGAACAGTTTGACCTTGACGGTGATCATAATAATTCCACCTCGACCTCTTCCCCCTTGTGAATGATTTCTTTCTCCTCCGGAATGATAACAAGGCAATTCGCATTGGTGAGCGAAGAGAGAATGTTCGACACTTGCGCCCCCGTTTCCCTTACGACAAGTTTGCCGTTCTTGTCCTCCAGTATCCCGCGAATGAAATGCCGCTTCCCGTCCATCTTCCTGATATCGTGGCAGAGGGTCGCACGCAGTTTCACCGATGCCGATATTTTCCTGTGGCCCATCATCTTGAGCAATGCCGGTTTGACAAACTGGAGAAACGTCACGATTGTTGAGACTGTATTTCCCGGTAATCCAAAAATTGGTTTTCCCCCGAATAATCCATACATCATCGGCATTCCCGGTTTGATGTTCACTTTCCAGAATTTTATGTCTGTTCCGATTTCCTTCAGAACTTCCCTCACATGGTCGTATTTGCCGACGGATACGCCGCCGGATGTGATAAGAACGTCGGCATCGAGGCTTCTCAATACTTTTTCCTTGATTTCCTCGCGCTCGTCCCTCGCTATTCCCATTTCGATTGGCTCGCCTTCAAGCTCCTTCACCAGGGCACGCAAGGAATAACTGTTGCTGTTGCGAATCTTCCCTTCGGTTAACGGCTTATCAATGTCCACGATTTCATTGCCCGTGACGAGAATCGCGACACGTACGGGACGATACACTTCCACAAATTCTCTGCCGAGGGATGCAAGCAATCCAATCTCCTGCGGTCGGAGAACATGGCCTTCACTCAAGACTACTGCGTTTTTTTGAATATCGCTGCCGCGCATGCGGATACTGTGCCCTTGCGCAACCGCGCGCAGAACCTTAACCTCATTCGCCCGCATCTCCTCGGTCCACTCGACCTGGACAACCGCATCACAACCCGGCGGAATCTTACCTCCGGTCATGATTGCAACGGCCTCCCCGGATTTCACCGATCCGTCAAACACCGACCCTGCGGCAACTTCTCCGATTATTTTCAGGACTGCCGGCGGCCGGCCAAGGTCATCAGACCGAACCGCGTAGCCATCCATCGCTGCGTTGTCGAACGGGGGAACGTCTTCCTGCGCGATGATAGTTTCACGGAGGGCATGCCCTAATGCACGGGGGATTGAAACCGTGATCGGGCCGAGGGGCTTCACAGAATCCAGGATCATGCCCAGCGCTTCATCGGCACTTATCATACGATTCGCCCCAGGATATTCACTTCATAGTCTTCCTGCGTGTCGACATTTGTAACAACGCCTTTTTCTTCTGTCGGCACTTCAATGACATCGCCGGGATGAGCATGAATCACAGTTCGGGCTCCCGCTTCCGGCGCGGCAGTTCGCACGGCGTCGAAAAGCGTGCGGTCGAATATCACGGGATGCCCGCGACGACCTTGGTATGTTGGAACAACAATTCTCTTTCGGGATTTCCAGAATGCCTGCAAGAGATCGACAACCAGCGACTGCGAGATCAGCGGATGGTCGACGGGGCAGATTATTGCGGCCGGAACGTCATGTGAATCCAGGGCGTCAAGACCAGCAACAATTGAAGAGAGTTGACCCTCCTGCCAACGCTCGTTCAACACTATCTTCCCATCAAACCAATCCATGCTCTTTTTGATTTCTTCTGCCTGGGAACCGAGAACAACCACCACATCCACGATGCGCGCAGAATGCAATACGTCCATAATATGCTGGATGAACGTTTCCCTTCCAATCTTCAGCAAGGCTTTTGGAGATCCCATTCGGCGAGACGAACCAGCAGCAAGTATGACGGCAGAAACAGCAGGATTCAAGGCAGCCTCCCGTTATTGTTCAGTCGCCGGATTGCTGCCTTCATCTTTTGGGATTTATGCTCCAGCGGAGAATTTTCTCCGCGCCGCACTTTGATGAGTTCTGCAACAATGCTCACCCCGATTTCTTCCGCGGTCACTGCGCCAATGTCAATTCCTATCGGCGCATAAATGCGGTCGAGAGCCTGGGTTGAAACGCCGCGCTCCGCCAAATGCTCATAGGTCGTGAGAACCTTGCGCTTGCTGCCGATCATGCCAATGTACTTCGCGGAAGTCTTGAGCGCTTGCCCGAGGAACGTCTTCATCGTAGCGGTGCCCCCGCGTCACGATAACGATAAAAGTTGACGCTTTGATCGTGAGACTGCTAAATGATTCGAGGAAACTCATTGCGAGCGTTTGGGCAGCTTCGGGAAAACGCTGCGGGTTCGCGAACTTGTCGCGGTCATCCACCACGGTGACGCGGAATCCTGCCATCGCTGCTGTGCGAGAGACATATTTGGACACATGACCTCCTCCAAAGATGATGAGGTCGGGGTGACCGGTTATTGGTTCGAAAATCCATTCCCCATGCTCGGTTTTCAGCCGGCCTGTTTCCTGGCGACTTGCGACATTGACCAGCTGCTCGGTGAGTGAAGGTTCGAGGAGAGCAGTCAATCTTCCATCACTCCAATACTCCACTACTCCACTTCCGTCCCCCGATGGTCGTTGTCTGACGATTTCCTTGACCTGTACCTTCCCATCCTTATTCAGGAAAGTCGCAAAAATGCAGTCTTCTCCGGCGTCCCGCATTGCTTTCAATTCCTTGAAGAGGGAAGCCTGTTTTCTGGTCACCGGCTCGATCAATACGTCGAGGCTACCGCCGCATATCAAGCCTTGTTCGATATCGTCTTCGGTCAAATGAAACGTGAGAACTTCCGCCTTTCCGGACTGCAATAATCGATTCGCATGAAGCAAAACGTCTCCTTCCATGCATCCGCCGCCGACGGTGCCGACCGAAACGATACCTTCATGGTGCACCAACATTTTTGAAAGAGCCGCCGCAGGCGTGGAACCCGACGTCGAAATAATCGTCGCGAGCATCACGCGATCTTCAGTCTCAAGAGCGCTCAGTATTTCTTCAACAATATCCATGGAATTTGTGGGGACAGCTTGTTGTTATCCATAGTATATCAAATGTCCTATCAAGAAACAAGATGCGGTCTTCAATGCGGCACTGGAATATTCACCGGTTTGCGCGACCCCTTCCTCCGGAGGCTGTCCACAAAGTTCCGCCGTCATGTTGACATTCTTCTGGTCAACATCTAAACAGAGCTGGCAACGCATAGATCCTGACCTAAAACGTGTCAGGACGACGCTTCGCGTCGGATCCCGACCAGAAACATGTCGGGATGACCGGTAGATTGGGGAGAGATTGCACTTAGCAACTCATGACCTTTGCGTTCTCTACGTATGCTCTGCGACCTCGCGGTTTGTCTTTATCTTGATCGAGTGTCTTGTCTTGGACATAGATCGATTAATTCTTATGGCTGTTAACCCTCACCCCTGTCCCCTCTCCCGCGAGCGGGAGAGGGGAATTGAAGGGGAGAGGGTAATGAATGACGTAACGACTCAAGGACTTATTAAGACCATTTGAGTCACATGATCTCGATGCTTGCGTTTTGACAGAAAAATCAGTATTGTTTTTGCGATTCAACAACGTGCAGATGTTTGGTGGAATAGCCAGGTTCGCACCTCATCGCCCACGACCGCACAAACGTCACAATTTACTATGAAAGTCTAATGACACGCAGAACCTTGAATTTCATTATTTTCATTTCCACCGCAATTACCGTTTTCGCAGCAATCAACGTGCACATCTTCTTCGCAGGCCGGTCGGGCATTCCCGAGAATTACAGATTCTTCTATACTTTGATGTTCATTTTTTTCTCAGCGTCGTTCCTCATCGGCAGATTCGTAGAAAGAACCGGAGTTACCTGGTTGAGTGATCCGCTCGTCTGGATCGGATCGTTCTGGCTTGCGGCAATGGCATATTTTTTCTTGATTCTTCTTTTCATCGACTTGTTGCGCCTCATCAATTATATCATCCCGTATTTTCCGCCCATCATAACGAATAATCCCGTTCAAACGCGACAATTTACGGTGGTATCCGTGTTCGTAATCGTTGCAGTCACGATCTTCGCGGGATACCTGAACGCACGATCGCCGCGCGTCAGGACTCTCGAGCTCACTATCCCGAAAAACCCGAACGGACTCAAGAGCCTGAACATCGCCGTCGCTTCCGACATTCACCTCGGGACGATCATTTGCAAATCGCGTATGGAAGAAATCGTCAAAGACATCAACGCCCTCAACCCCGACCTTGTTCTCCTGCCCGGAGATGTTGTCGATGAAGACCTGGGACCAGTCATCAGACAGAATCTCGGGGAAACCCTGAGGTCGATTCAATCGAAGTACGGCGTCTACGCTATCACGGGGAATCACGAATATATTGGCGGAGTCGAAGCTGCCTGCCGTTACCTCACCGAGCACGGCATCGTCATGCTGAGAGACTCAGCCATCCAGATCGCCGGGAGCTTTACTCTCGTCGGCCGGGAGGATCGCAGCCTGCGCCAGTTTGAAGGAAAACGACGCAAGCCGCTCGAAGAAATTATGTCGTCCGTCGACAAACGTTTACCCATCATCCTGATGGACCACCAGCCCTTCCAGCTGGATGAAGCCGTGAACAATGGCGTTGACCTGCAGCTTTCGGGTCACACGCACCACGGGCAGTTGTGGCCCTTCAATTTCATAACCGAGAAAGTCTACGAGCTTAGCTGGGGTTACGTGAAGAAAGGGAACACTCATTTTTATGTTTCGTGCGGTGCGGGCACTTGGGGACCGCCCGTGCGGACGGGAAACACACCGGAAATAGTGAATGTGAAGTTGAGGTTTGAGGGATGAAGATCGAGATGTGAGGTTTGAGGTTTGGGCTTTAAGACCACGCATTAGCAATGAGCAGCATCATCGGGCACAGTGCTGCGAGACTTCAGAAGATTTGCTTTGCGCCACAAGGTGAAATATCCCGCTCGACGCGGAAGTGAATGAAGTAAAATCGGGCATTGGATCCGCGATCAAGGAAATGTTCTTTCGAATATTTTCTGGCACTTGTATAGATATCTTGCTCAAGCTCAGGATAATTATTTCTGAGAATGATCGTGGTATCTCCTTTATCCGGAAACAGGCGCTGTACAAAAATATCGGAACTTCGAGCTTTACCACTCCTGTACTTTATCGTGCTTTCAATTATCACAGTATCAATCTTAGGATCGGCCTGCGTCACCCCAGAACAAAGAATAGCATGGATGTACGGTTGCTGAGCGACAACATGAATCTCATCATTTGTTATTAGTTCAGCATAGCTCGTAGTCAAAGATCCCGTAGGCCGGACCAGATATTTTACCTTCAACTGAAAACTAGATGAGTCCCTCAGGTAAATAAGATGACCTAGATTGTTAACGAGGTATTGCTCAAACATCTCAACCAGATCGCGGGACGCGCTATCTAAGGGGCTTATTTGAAAGTTGTGTGGTGAAAAGCCATCAATGTCGAATCGGACCAAGAAAGACGGTGACAGCCCGGCTCTCAGTGCAATCTCGGGCCACGTGAATTGTTTGTCAGAGATACAAAACACCTGGGCACTTAGATGCACCGAAATTGCTGTAATCAAGATCGAGAGAAATAGTATTCGTTTCATATCATTTTATCAAGATGTTTCTCGATTGAAGTGTCCGTAGTACCCACCCCGTCGACTTTGTCGACACCCCTCCAAGGAGGGGATTTCGTTCAGGCAGATTGCACCTTCGCGATGTCCTTCTTCAATTGCTCGATGGAGAGAAGAATGACCTCATTCGTCGCGGGAAGTGAAAACTCCGGCTCAATTTCATGATTGCCAACCGCCGAGATCGCATCCTTGATGGCAAGCCAGCAAGAAAGCGAGAGCATGAACGGCGGCTCGCCAACTGCTTTGCTCCGGCGTATCGTGTCGGCGGTGTTCGGGACATTCTCCAGAAAAGTCACCCGAAGATCCCGCGGGACATCCTGAACCGTCGGAATCTTGTAGGTGTCTGGAGAGTGGGTCATGAGATTTCCCTTGCTATCCCACTTGATCTCCTCGGTGGTGCACCAACCCACTCCCTGGATGTACCCCCCTTCCACCTGGCCGCGGTCGGCCAGCGGGTTCAACGAATCGCCGACGTCATGCAGGATGTCGGTCCTCAGAATTCTGTGAGAACCCGTGAGCACGTCGACCTCGACCTCTGTGACAGCCATCCCGAACGCAAAGTAAAAGAACGGCTTGCCTCGACCGGCCTTCTTATCCCAGCCAACCGTCGGTGTTTTGTAGAAACCCGCCGCGCTCAAGGGAACCTGGCGGAGGTTCAGGGGCGTCATGGCGTCCTCGAATAGAATTTTTCTTCCCGGATGTTTGGAATCCGCAATCCAGCCACCCTCGAAAACGACATCGTGCGCTTTCGATTGAATTTTTGAGTCCTCCTCATTCCAGATTTGCGCCATTGCTTCTGCGATTCGCGACTTGAGAATGTCAACGGCATTCTTGACCGCCATGCCGTTCAGATCTGCTCCGGATGATGCCGCAGTTGCAGAGGTATTTGGAATTTTAGATGTGTCCGTAGCATTGACTTTCACACGCCCCGGACCCACGCCAAACTCGCCGGCCGCAATCTGCTGAATTTTCGTGTGAAGCCCCTGCCCCATCTCTGTTCCGCCATGATTGACGAGAATCGTTCCGTCCTTGTAGATGAGAACAAGAGCTCCTGCCTGGTTCAGGAACGTCGTCGTGAACGATATCCCGAACTTGACTGGCGTAATCGCCATCCCCTTTTTGTAGAACTCATTCTGCTCGTTGAAGTCGTGGATTTCCTTCCGCCGCCGCAGGTATTCTGAAGATTCCATGAGTTGCGTGTACATCTTGTCGAGCCGGTTGCCTTCAACGACCTGCTCATACGGAGTCGTATCGCGAGTCCCGATGCCGTAGAAATTCTTCTTCCGGAGATCTGCCGGCTCTTTGCCGAGAAGCCGGGCGGCCCTGTCGATAATTGTCTCGATCGCCGCCATTCCCTGCGGACCGCCGAATCCTCTCATGGCAGTATTGGACGGGAGGTTAGTTTTCCATACGCGGCCGACAACCCGGAAGTTGGGGACATAGTACGCATTGTCGGCGTGGAGAGTAGCGCGCTCCATGATCGCAAATGAGAGGTCCGATGCGCAGCCGCCGTCGCCGTTCAACTCAAGGGTTACCGCGAGAAGCGTACCGTCACTGTCAAACCCGGCTTCATACTTTGTGAGAAAACGGTGGCGCTTGCCGGTGATTTTCATGTCGTCATCCCGGAACAAACGGATCTTCACGGGACGCTTCGTTGCCCGGCTCAATAGTGCCGTCCAGCATGCGGTGTGATTTGCCTGGGTTTCCTTGCCGCCGAACCCGCCGCCGATTCTGCGCACTTCGACCACCACCTGATTCTTGCCGATGCCGAGAACTTCAGCCACCAGCGCCTGAGTTTCAGAGGGATGCTGCGTCGAGCTATAGACGTGCATCTCGCTTCCCTCTCCGGGAATGCACAGCGATGCCTGCGATTCAAGATACCAGTGCTCCTGCGCACCGGTACGCAGTTCGCCTCTGATTACGTGTGCAGCTTTCTTCAGTGCGGCCCCGACATCGCCGCGCTCGATTCTGGCTTCCGGCCCCATGAGTCTGTTCTTCTCGATGGCTTTCTCAAGAGTTAAAATCGGTTCGAGCTCAACAAACTTCACATTGATGCGCTTCTCCGCGTCGAGACATTGGTCCCCGGTTTCAGCAGCGATCAGGAACATCGCCTGGCCGACGCAACTCACCTCGTTCTCAGCGAGGCAAAGCTCGTCTTTGATGACGGGACCCATCTGGTTCTGACCGGGAATGTCTTTGTACGAGAGCACAGCATGAACACCCGGGGCTTTCTTCGCTTCACTTAGATCGAACGATTCGATTCTCGCGTGCGCATGAGGGCTGTAGACAACCCTTCCGACGAGGAGCTGCTCATTCACAAGGATGTCATCGATGTAAACAGCTTCACCGGTGACATGGAGTTCAGCGGATTCGTGAGGGATGCTTTTCATAATTCTTCAATGAACAATGAATAATGAGTAATGTCTAGCATTTCGTCGCTACCCATTGCTCATTGTTTGTTTATTCTGGTCGTTCTTAGTATCGAAAACAAGAGCTTGCAGATGTCATCACAATCGCCGATCAAGGAATCGAATTCTCGCTGGTTGATATACCCGGTCGCTAGCAACAATCTGAGCCAATAATGAGTCTCTTTTGCTTCCTTGTATGAAATTGAAATCTTGCTTGAAAAATCCCTTTTTGAAATTGCGTTGTCAGCTTCTTCAATATTTGCAGCAATCGATGTTCCGCTTCTTAGCACCTGCTTTGAAAGAATATACTCTTTCTTCTCTGCAGTAAGACACTTATGGAGTTCGACAATCCTGACTGCAAAGTCGAATGATTTCTCTTTTACGATGTTCCGTTTGCCGCCCATTGACATCCTCCCTCATCCTCTATATGTCGTTACACCCTTCGACCTTCATTGTTCATTACTCGTTGCTCATTCCTCCATTAATCCATTGCTCCATGCTTCCCTTCCTGCCCCATCCTCGACATGCCATTCTGCCCTTCAACCTTTATTGTTCATTGTTCATTTCTCATTACTCATTGCTCCGTCACTTCCCCGCCCTTGTTTCCTCAAAAAACTTGAGCAGTAAATTTCTTGCCGCCGCTTTTCGAAATTCAGCGCCCGAGCGGGCGTCGGAAATCGGAGTGAAATCGCCGTCGATTAAGTTCATCGCATCGCCGACAGCTTGCCTGTTCCATCCTTTACCGACAAGATACCGCTCCGCTCCCGCGGCATGTTTCGTCTTCTCCGCCATACCGCCGTAAATCAATCCGATGGACTTTACGACACCGCTGCCGTCTAACTCCAATCTGAAGCCGGCGCTGACCGTTGATATGTCCAGGTCTTTCCGTTTGGAGATTTTGTACGATTTCACATGCGCGCCATTCAACTGTTTCGGCACGACGACTGCTGTAATCAACTCATCGTGTTTGCGCACAGTTGTCCTGTATCCGGTGACGAACTCATCGAGCAAGATTTCGCGGCGGCCGTTCAAACTCTCAAGAACTGCATTCGCGCCGTAAGCGATCAGCACCGGCAGTGCATCACCGATCGGCGACGCAGTACCGAGACTGCCCCCGAGCGTCGCGAGATTCCGGATCTGCTGAGAGCCGAACACGGCCAGCATGCTGTGCAACGCGGGAAATGCCGTAATTATTCTCGGCATCATCTCATTCAGCGTCGCACCCGCGCCAATTAAAATAGACGACTCCGTCTCGACAATTTCTTTCAATTCTGCCACACCGGAAAGATCGAGGACTTCCTTCAACACCTCATGATTCTTCGTCACCCGGAGCGCGATATCCGTTGCCCCACAGATGATGATGGCTTCCGGATACCGGTGTTTTAATGTTACCGCCTCCCCAAGGCTCACCGGGCGGAAATACTGTTGCCCGCCGGTCGCGAGAGTACTTGACTGGCCGGGAATAGATTTGAGAAGTTCGAGAATTCGAGGTTCGTCTGCCAAGAAGTGGTCCATTCCTCGATGAACGCACGCACGAGCCGCCGCTTCGACAATCGGTTTATACCCCGTGCATCGGCAGAGATTGCCGCCGAGCGCTTCCTCGATCTCGTCGCGGGATGGATGGTCGCAATTTTTATACAGTGCGAAGAGCGACATGACAATCCCGGGCGTGCAGAAGCCACATTGACTCCCGCCGGTCTCGACCATTGCAGACTGAACCGGGTGGAGTTCCCCGGAATCATTTCTTAAATTCTCCACGACGATCAATTGTTTGCCGTGGAGCATCGGCAGAAACAGCAAACACGAATCGACGGATTTGTAACGAAGCCTGTCGTCAGAACCGATTTCAGCGATCACGACGGTGCAAGCGCCACAGTCGCCCTCGGCGCATCCCTCCTTCACGCCTTTATGGGAAGGAAGAGACCGCAAGTAATTCAACACAGTTGTTGTCGGCGAAAGATTGTCACGCTCAAAATCTATTTCACGGAGCTTCCCGTCCAGGACGAACGAGATCGATGCCCGCATACTTATGACATCCTCCCCAACAATTGCTTCAATTCTCCTCTCGCCGTCTGGACGAGGGCTTCTTTGTCGATCCCCACGTACTCCTTCTTGCGGTACATCCATTTCCCGTCGATCATCACCGAGTCGATATTCTCGGGCCCGCAGGAGTAGACGATCGACGAGTACGGGTCGCCGTCCTGCAAGAGGGGATTCCATAATTGCGCAACGTTCAGGAGCACAATATCGGCCTTCTTGCCAACCTCAATGCTGCCGATTTCTCTCTCAAGTCCGAGGGCCTGCGCACCGCGTATCGTTGCCATCTCAAATACTTCCTTTGCCGGCATCGCTTTCGGTCCGTGAACCGGTTTCTGCAGCAGCGATGTGAGCCGCATTTCCCGGAACATGTCCAGATTGTTATTGCACGGCGCGCCGTCCGCTCCGAGTGTCACATTGATTCCATGCTCGAGCAGACGGGGAATGTTCGCGAAACCCGAGCCAAGTTTCAGATTGGAAGAAGGGCAATGGGTAACGTTCGATTTCGTTATTTGCAGTATAGCCACCTCATGATCGTTCAGATGAACGCCATGCGCGAGGCAGGACTTCTCGGACAAAACCTGCAGGGAATCAAGAAACTCAATATTCTCCATGTTGCAGCGCTTCCGCACGGCTTGAATCTCAATCTTATTTTCGGATGCATGCGTGTGGAACAGCATTCCATCGAACGAAGCGCTCATTTCACCGGCTTCCTTCAACAGCGTATCGGTACACGTGAGGACGAAGCGCGGCGCGACGGCATATTTTATTCTGCCGCCGGACGAATTGTGCCACCGCTCGGCAAGGTCCCGCGTCGATTTCAACGATTCCTTCGTCGGCTCTTTAAGTTTGGGATACAAGTCGTTGATGTCCATCATCGCTTTACCGACGAACGCACGCATTCCGGTCTCGCTGATCGCCCGGATCACTTCGTCCTCATGGTTTACGCTTCCCATATCAAGGATTGTCGTCGTACCGGAACGAATGAGCTCGGCGATGCCGATCATCGCGGACGAATACATGGAACCAGCGGTGTGGGCCGCCTCGAACGGAAAGATCCTTTTCTGCAGCCAATCGAGAAGCTCAAGGTCGTCGGCAAGCCCTCGGAAGAGCGTCTGGCAAAGATGAACATGAGTTTGGATGAAGCCGGGAATGGCGACCAATTCCGGAGCATCGATGAGTTCATCGGTTAGTGCCGGACGAAGCTCCTTCGTGGGTACAATCCGAGTTATGCGATTACCGTCAACGACAACAGAGTGGTTGGCAAGAATCCCGTCTTTTCTGCCACCCGTAATGATGCTGCCGGCTTTTATGACCGTGGACATATTACCATGAAATATAGAAAATGCTCAAACAAAAGCAATTTCCGCAGAATCGCTTGTTGGCGTCGAGAACATCACTCTGCCGACGCATACGTAACATTTCTTCATAATCCGACGTATTGAAGATATCAAAGTCACGGTCGCTTACCACTTTTTGTCATGGTCATGATATGAAGAAAAAGATCATCATTTCCACAGTTGCCGCAGTTGCCCTTGTCATCGCAGGATTTTTCTTCTTTGGACGGTCGAAGAGCTCCGCGGACAGCGCGCTGCCAACGGTGAAAGTGACAAAAGGAACGATTGTCGACAAGGCGCTTGCCGTGGGTACCATCGAGCCCGAGAACGAAATTTCCATCAAATCGATAGTTTCCGGCGTGGTCAAAAATATCTTTGCAGACGCCGGCACACACGTGAAAGCCGGTGACCCTTTGCTGGAAGTGAGACCCGACCCAACGCCGCTCGAGCTTGCAGATGCCAAACGTCAGGTCCAGCTTACGCAAAACGACCTCGATAATTTCACGTTGGAAAAAGTTCGGGAAGATTCCTTGTTGAGCAAACATCTCATCTCAAACAAAGAGCACGAGGATTGCCAGCGCACATATCAAGAGGGCGTGCTAAGACTGAAGATCGCCAACGAGCATCTCGCACTGCTCGAGAGCGGCAGTGTCAAAATCGATGAAACAGAGATCGAGTCCATCGTGAAAGCGCCGATCGATGGTTTTGTCCTCAGCAAGGCCGTCCAGGTAGGCGATCCCGTGACCCCACTCACCTCCTACCAGGAAGGCACCGTGCTCATGAAAATGGCAAACATGGAACGGTTGCTATTCAAGGGAACCGTCGATGAAATTGACGTGGGCAAACTCAAAGAAGGAATGGATGCGATTCTCAAGGTCGGCGCTTTACCGAACGACACCGTGAAGGGTGTGCTCAAGAAAATTTCCCTTAAGGCGGAGAAGAAGGACAATGCGACGGTCTTCCCGATCGAAATTCTCATCCCCAAATCGAGCAACGCCACACTCCGCGCCGGATATTCTGCCAACGCCAACATCGTCATCAGCAAGAAGGAGAATGTGTTGATGATACCCGAACGCGTCGTTACGTTCAGAAATGATTCCGCATTCGTAAAAGTTGTTCTGAAAAACGGTGCCGAGGAGGAGCGGTTCGTGAAGACCGGCCTGAGCGACGCGATCAACATCGAAATTGTCGCCAACCTCGCCGAAGGGGATTCGGTGTACGAGAAGCCGGTGAAGAAAATAGACTAAAGAAAGAAAACAGAAATCATAAGACAGTAGTCAGAATGTTGAAACCAGAAGTCAGATAAATAAATATGGAGGAGGCATGGAAAGGAAAGCAGCAAAGAATTTTCAGGACCTAATTGTATGGCAGAAGGCACACGAGTTTATTCTGAGCATGTACAAATTCTCTTTGCGGTTCCCTCAAGAAGAGACCTTCGGACTATCAAGCCAGCTCAGACGAGCCGCCGTATCAATTCCGGCGAACATAGCTGAAGGTTTCAGGAGAACGGGAAAAGCCGACAAAGCCCGGATGCTGAACATTGCCCAGGGATCACTTGAAGAATGCAGATACTATCTGATACTCGCTGGGGCTCTAAAATATGGAGAAACCCACGAACACAATGAACTACTCGTTGAAGTTAGCAAGCTCCTCGAAGCATATCGCTCTGCTATTCTGCATTCTGTCTCCTGAATTCTGTCTTCTGAATTCGAAATTGACAATTCGACTTTCGCAATGAAGTAATGAACACTCTTCGCACAACAATTCTCGAGTTCCTGACCGATCTCCGGGCGCAAAAGCTCCGTGCCTTCCTGACCATGTTCGGCATTGTGTGGGGAACGGTGGCCATCATCGTCCTGCTTGCTTTCGGTATGGGATTCAAGCGCCAGCTTGGCATCAACATGCACGGCATCGGCGAGAGCATCGCCATAACGTTTCCCGGTTCGACCACCAAACCTTTTGAAGGTTTCGGCATCGGGCGCCCCATCTCTTTTGTCGAGGACGATGCACGAATCCTGAAGGCCGAAGTGATCGGCATCGACAAGATCAGCCCGGAGTACAGCTCGAACGAAACCCCTCTCCGCCTAGGAGAGAACCGCATCAATACGTCGATCGCCGGGGTCTACCCGGTGTACAGCGATATGAGAAACGTCATCGCAGCGCGCGGCGGAAGATTCATAGACGATATCGACCTCCGCGAGAGAAAACGCGTCGCCCTTCTCGGCGACAACACGAAACGGCTGTTGTTCGGTGAGGGCGAGGCCGTTGGCAGGATGTTCTACGTTGGAGAAGTGCCGTTTACGGTCATCGGGGTCATGATGAAGAAGACGCAGAATTCCTCCTATAACCGGCGCGATGAGGACCGAGTCTTTATTCCGGCCTCCACCTTCGCCTCGGTCTTCGGCGCCGACCATATCAGAAACATCATTTATACTCCCAAAGACCCGCGGAAGTCTGAAGAGGTAAACTCGAATGTCCGGCAGGTGCTCGGGAAGAAATACAAATTCGATCCTGCCGACAGGGATGCCGTCTGGATATGGGACACGACGGAGATGGACAAATTCATGTTCTACTTTTTCCTCGCGTTCAATATCTTCATGGGATTGATCGGAAGCTTCACACTCGCCGTCGGCGGTATCGGTGTGGCAAACATCATGTACATCGTTGTGCAGGAGAGAGTGCGGGAGATCGGCATCAAGCGTGCCGTCGGCGCAAAAAGGTCAAACATCCTCGTCCAGTTCTTCCTGGAGACGTGTTTTATCATAGGGCTCGGCAGCTCGGTCGGCTTCGCCATCGCGCTCGGTATCACCAAGGCGCTCCAGTATATCCCGATCAAGGAATTCGTGGGAACTCCGGAAATATCGGTCGAAGTGGCAGTTGCAACGATGCTCGTTCTTGCCGCCGTAGGCCTGACGGCCGGATTCATGCCCGCGAAACGCGCGGCAAACCTGAATATCGTCGAATGCTTACGGTGAGAACGATGCCCAATCCGTCCCGCACTCCGTGCGGGATTTCCGCTACGCTCCAACAATTGTATTATGTGGGTTGAGCTGCTCAAAGAGTTTCTCTACGATCTGAAGATTCAGCGCACCCGCGCGATTCTCACAATCGTCGCCATGACGTGGGGCACCGTTGCTGTTGTACTCTTGCTTTCCTTTGGCCAGGGCCTGGGACATCAGATGGAGATGGGCCTCATCAATGCCGGCAACCAGATTCTGATTCTGTACGGCGGCGAAACCGGGAAGCAATACGAGGGCATGCCGAAAGGACGGAAAATCCGCATGGTCGAGGAGGACGCTGAGATGCTCCGGCAGGCGATCCCCGCGATCGCGATGATCAGCCCGCAGTACCGCTCGGACGTGCAACTGACGCTCGGTAAATTCTCCACGAACACCGAATGCGAGGGTGTTGACGCTTCGTTCGAGGAAATGCGCCGGATGTACCCGGCGGCCGGCGGAAGGTTCCTGGACGCCCCCGACGTTGCACTCCAGCGCCGGTCGATCGTGCTTGGCGGAACGATCGCAAAGAACATCTTCAAGGAGCAGGATCCCATCGGCAAGGTACTTCTCGTCGACAATATCCCATTCACCGTTGTCGGGACACTGCAGAAGAAATTGCAAACGAGCATGAACAACGGTCCCGACGACGAGCGCGCCGTCATGCCGTACACGACGTTCAGAACCATGTACGGCAACAAACGCGTAAATTCTCTCGTCGTTCGTCCAGTCGATCCCAACAGGCAGGAAGAGCTCAAGACGGAAATCTTCCGTGTCCTCGCGCGCAAGTATCATTTTGACCCGAGCGATGAACGAACGCTGTACATCTGGGATTTCATCGAGGAACAGAAGATCACAGAGAAAATTGATTTTGGAATCGCGATCTTCTTGTTTTCGGTCGGATTTCTCACCCTTCTCATCGCGGGAGTCGGCGTCGCGAACGTGATGTACGTTGTTGTGAAGGAGCGTACGCGGGAAATCGGCATTAAGATGGCGGTGGGCGCGAAGCGCAACTACATTCTTTCGCAGTTCATCTTCGAGGCATTGCTCATCGCGTTCATCGGAGGGACGATCGGCCTTTCTTTTTCGTGGGCAGTGATTTCCGCAGTTCAACTTATTCCGACAGACGGCGACGGCCCGATGCAGTTCCTGGGTCACCCTGTCCTTTCCGCCACCACGATGGCGCTCACGACCGGCATTCTGACACTCATCGGCTTCTGTGCCGGATTTTTCCCCGCCCGCAAGGCGGCGAGCGTCGACCCGGTTGAGTCGCTGAGGTACGAGTAGCCTTCCGCATCGACCCCGCCAATCAGAGAACTGACTATTCTGGATTTGGTCGGGAGTGGACCCGTCCGCCATGTTTCTGGCTGAGTTCCCTCCCAGCTTCGACCCCCCCAGCTCATTTCAGAGCCTGCTTGGATGTCCGACCGCGGGGACGCGGTCGTGAGCGAGGTGGGGATGCTCATTTCAGCGTCCTCGCTGAAATATGCAAAGCGAGCTTAACGTGCGGAGGTACCCGACCACGCCGCGCCTTCGTGAAGAGTACTACGGCGGGGAGAAAACTCGCTCTGAAACGTGCTCGGATGTTTGAAACTTTCCCTCTTTATCGGTACATTCGAACTGCACAATTCCATCCCGTCCGCCAAAAAATTGATAGATCTGCAACGATAACCCAGGCAGCAGAGCGATTAGGAGCAATCATGGCACCAAAAAACATGGCAAAGTTTTTCATTCTCTCGTTGTGCTTCAACGCCTTATTGATCGCGCAAAGAGACAATGCACAGTATGTCGACCCGTTTATAGGCACGGGCGGCCATGGCCACACTTATCCGGGCGCGACCATGCCATTCGGAATGATTCAGCTAAGTCCGGATACGCGGAACGACGGCTCATGGGACGGGTGCGCCGGGTACCATTACTCCGACTCCACGATCCTGGGTTTTAGTCACACGCATCTATCCGGAACCGGTGTCTCGGATTATGGGGATATCCTTATCATGCCCGTCACCGGAGATCATCCATTCATCCCGGGGGCACGGAACGATTTTCGCTCCGGGTTTCATCATCAATCGGAGAAAGCCGAGCCCGGATACTACTCTGTCTTTCTGGATGATTATGGGGTGAGGGCCGAAATGACTTCCAGCGACCGTGTGGGGTATCACCGTTACACCTTCGAGAAAGATGGAACGGTAAACGTTCTGCTTGACTTGATTCACCGCGACCCCGTGATCGAAGCGTCCATACATTTTGTCGGGAACAACCGCATCGAAGGATTACGGCGGGCAAAATACTGGGCGGGAGACCAGTATCATTTCTTCGCGATCGAATTTTCCAAACCGATCGAATCCCAAAAAACATTCAATGACGGGAAGGAAGTCTCCGCGACCGGGGCATCCGGCAAGCGCTTACAGGCATTCGCAACGTTTTCAGTCAAGCACGGCGAAATACTGGAAGTGAAAGTTGCTCTTTCGGCAGTCAGCATTGAGAGAGCCTGGAGGAATCTCGAAGTTGAAAGCAAAGGTCTGGATTTCGATTCCGCACGCGCGCTGGCGAAAAGGGCATGGAACGGTTATCTTTCAAAGATCGACGTTGATGGAGGCACGGAGAGAGAGAAACGGATTTTTTACACGTCTCTCTATCACGCCCTGATGACTCCCAATCTCTACAGCGATGTCGACGGCAACTACCGCGGAATGGACGGCAGCGTCCATCATGCCGAAGGGTTCAAGAATTACACCGTTTTTTCGCTGTGGGACACGTTCCGCGCACTGCATCCGCTTCTGACAATTCTGGATCCGGATAGAACTGCCGATTTCGTAAAAACGCTTGTTCACAAGAGCAAAGAGTACGGTGAATTACCGATGTGGGAATTGGCTGCCAACGATACCCGCTGCATGATCGGCTACCACGCCGTCTCCGTGATCGCGGATGCATACGCCAAAGGCATTCGCAAATTCGACCTCGCCGAAGCCTATGCCGAGATGAAAAGAACTGCCATGATCGACAAGCGCGGCTTGAAGGCCTACCGGACTCTGGGATATGTTCCTGCTAATAAAAGCAGTCAAGGGGTTTCCAAGACGCTCGAATACGCCTACGACGACTGGTGCGTAGCTCAGGTCGCGAAAGCGCTGGGCAAAGAGGACGATTACAATTACTTCATCGGAAGATCACAATTTTACAGGAATGTCTTTGACAGCTCGACCGGCTTCATGCGGGGCAGGAACGACAATCATACGTGGGTAGAACCGTTTGATCCGAAGGCCCCGGGGTACAACTACACTGAGGGAAACGCTTATCAGTACAGCTTGTTTGTTCCGCACGATGTTTCCGGCCTCATCGGATTGCTCGGCGGCCAGAAAGCACTCTCCGTCTGGCTCGATTCATTATTCACTGTGAGAATGGAGGCGAATCTCGGCGATGATAACGACATTTCGGGGTTGATCGGACAGTACGCGCATGGAAATGAGCCAAGCCATCACATGGCGTACTTCTATAACTATGCGGGAGAGCCGTGGAAAACCCAGCGGATGGTGCGCCGAATTCTGAATGAGCAATACGACGATACGCCCGGCGGACTTGACGGAAACGAAGATTGCGGACAGATGTCGGCCTGGTACGTAATCAGCGCGCTCGGTCTTTATGCAGTGTGTCCCGGCCAGGAGGACTACGAGATCGGCGCTCCTCTATTCGAAAAAGCTACGATTCATCTGGACAACGGGAAGGAGTTTGTCATACTGGCGAACGGCAACGCCGGCAGCAAACCGTACATTCAGCAAGCCCGCCTGAATGGCACACCGCTGAACCAGACAACAATCAGCCACCGCTCGATTGTCGCCGGAGGAGAATTGAGCTTTGACATGGGTGCAAACAAAGCGTGGGCGATCCGTCAGCCGATACCGGGAGAAAGCACGCGGACATCGGATATCGTGTACTTGAGTAATTCAACCGACAGATTCATCGACAAATTCGTTGTCGAAATGAAATGCGACGACCCCAAAGCGGACATCTACTACACAATTGACGGAACGGTACCCGACCGGAGAAGCAAGAAGTTTGTCGGTCCGTTTGAAATCCGGGAGAACACTATACTACAGATGCGTTCGTATGCCGAGGGCCGCGCTCCGGGGTATGTTGTCAAGCGAACATTGACGAAGGCAGAATCCATCTCCCTGCCGCCCCGGCAAAATCCACAACGGGGACTACGCTACAGCTACTTTGAGGGAATCTATCGCTCGGTGTACGATTTCTCAGCAGACCCGCCGGTTGCAACGGGAATCGCGGACGTCCCCGCACTCTCTGTGCGAAAACGGGATGAATGGATCGGCCTGGATTTTCACGGCCTCATCGAAATTCCGGCAGACGGCACGTACACTTTCTTTATTTCTGCCAACGACGGCTGCCAATTGAACATCGACGGAGAAGAACAGTTCGAAAGCGACGGGCGCAAATCAGAGGCATTTGCACAGCAGGCATCGACGGCGCTGAAGAAAGGTTTTCATCAGTTTCAGGTGAAGTTTTACCAATGTTCCGACAGCATCGGACTCTCGGTTGAATGGCAGGGACCGGGTTTTACGAGATCAGCTATCCCGAAGAATGTTCTGTTCCACCTTGACTAGAGGATTTCTGTCCTACTGAGATCGGATCATAACAATACTCGAAATCGATTTATGAACTATTTGCTCGTTCGCCACAAAGTTGCGAACTTTGAAACGTGGCACTCGGTGTTTGCATCTCATGCAGAAGCCCAGCAAAAAGCGGGTCTGCGGCTTCTTCACCTTCTCCGGCTTACCGCCGACCTGAATGATATTGTGATGTTGTTCGAAGTCAGCGATCCGGAAAAGGCAAGAGCATTTACGGGGTCATCCAAAGCCGTGGACTCTGCCGAAATTTCCGGAGTCATCGGCATACCGGAAGTGTTATTTCTTACCGGTAGATAACGAGCCAAGCCATTTATGAATGGCTCTCTTTTTCCAGCCGGTCGCAAATCGTTTTTAGAATCTTAATCCGCGCGTATTTCTTGTCGTTCGCTTCAACAAGTATCCAGGGGGCGGTCTTCGTGCTCGTCTGCTCGACCATATCACAGACAGCCGCTTCATAGGCATCCCACTTCTCACGGTTCCGCCAATCCTCTTCGGTGATCTTGTACTGTTTGTACGGGATGGCCTCACGCTCCTTGAACCTGCGCATCTGTTCTTCCTTGCTTATTGACAGCCAGAATTTCAGGACGATAATTCCGAAGTCCGTGAGCTGATCCTCGAACTCATTGATTTCGTTGTACGCGCGTTTCCAGTCGCTCTCGCGGCAGAATCCTTCTATCCTTTCCACCAGAACTCTGCCGTACCACGATCGGTCAAAGATTGTCACCTTGCCGAGGCGCGGCAGGTGTCTCCAGAATCTCCAGAGATAGGGGTGGGCGCGTTCCTCTTCCGTCGGGGCGGCAATCTGAGTTATCTGGTACGACCTCGCATCCATTCCCTGGATGGTACGGCGGATAGCGCCGCCTTTCCCGGCTGCATCGTTCCCTTCGAATACCAGCACCATGGATTCGTGCTCCTGGTGCAATTTTCTGCTGAGGATATTCAATTTCCCCTGGTACTTGAGCAACGAGGTGTCGTACACTTTTTGAGCGATCGACTTCGTCAGGTCGAGTTGGTTGATCACGTTCACCTTCCGGGGTTTTGGCAGCGCCGATCTTGGCGGTGGCGCGGACGGTCTCTCTTTTGCCTTTTTCAGACTGTCTTGCATCCCTTGGAGCATGAGTTTGGTGACGGTCAGATGCCGGTATCTTTTATCGACAGCTTCAATGATGTGCCAGGGAGATTCTCCCGTACTTGTTTCCTTGACAGCCTGTTCGGATATTTTTCTGAACCTGTCGTACTTTTTGAAAAACTTCCAGTCGAGTTTTGTCACCCTCCATGCTGTGAGCGGGTCACTCTGGATCTCCAGGAGGCGCTCTTTCTGGTCTTTCTTTGATAAGTGAAGCCAGAATTTTAGGACGAGCGCGCCCTCATCCACCAGCATTTTCTCGAACTCGCGTATGCGCTCAAGCTCGCGGCTAAATCCGTCAACATGAATTCTCTTGTAGACACGGTCGATGATCGGCTCGGTGTACCATGAGCCGAAGAAGATGCCGATCTTGCCTTTCGGCGGGAGTATCCGCCAGAATCGCCAGAACGGAGGACGTTCCTTTTCCTCATCGGACGGAGACCACATCGCGTGCGTCTGGATCCCGCGCGCGTCCATCCATTCGTTGATGAGGTTTACCAGCTCCCCTTTTCCGGCGCCTTCATTCCCTCCGATCAGAATGATGACCGGGATTTTCGCGTTCAGCACATCCCTTTGGGCGGCGAGCAAGCCTGCGCGAACGAGCGGTGCCTCTTTGGCAAAAGTTTCTTTGTCAATCTTATTTCCGATCTCGGCTGTTTCAAACATGTTGATTCTCCTTTGCATTGACCTTCTTGACGGATCCCCACACGAGATACTTCGCTTGGGAAACAGCAAACTAATGCTCGCCGGTCAACAGAACACCGGCTGAGGAATGAGTGTACAAATGTAAAAAGATTGGCGGGGATTGTCAAGAGCGGTCAACGGATCATCACGGGTTGATCGGAAACCTCCTTAGAGATTCATCTCCATTCGTCAATTATCACTCATTCGTACTTTACTATCTCAAACGTTTCGTATCCCCACGCATTTTCATCTATGAGATCGCCGCCGGCAGCAGGAATACTTGACTTTGTCGCAGACCTTTCTTATACTACCTACCGGTCGGTATAAAACTATTCATCTAGAGAAATGTTTGAGCTATGAAAAAAACGCATCGGGCCCGGCGGAATACCCGGGAGCAGGTTTTCCTTACCGCGGCTGAGCTATTTACAAAGAAGGGGTATGACGCCGTGTCTATCAGGGAGATCTGCGAAAAGGTCGGCGTTGGGAAACCAGCGTTGTATTATTATTTCCGCGATAAAGAATCCCTTCTCGTGGCGCTGATCGACGAGGCGTACCGTGTGGGATTCGATTATCTTTCAAGACACACCATGCCCCATTGGGAGTGGAAGCGCAAATTCCACGGTCTGCTGAAAGCAGCGTCGCTCTATTCCCGGGAGTACCCGGTCCTTATTCGTTTCTTCTTTTCGTTGCCCCACATGGTGGTTCCGCCGAATGTCGGGAGGAAGGTCGAGGCGCTCAAACAGCAGGAGTTGAACTTCTTCACCGACTTGCTGAAAGAGGGAAAGAGGGTGAAGTGTATTTCAAAAGAGGTCGACCTCGACATATTGCTTTCACTTTTGCTGGGATCCATCCAGCTGATGGTAACGAAGCCCCGAGGCTCGGAGATTCCCTATCCCTGGCACGATCATGACGTTGAGGAGCTGTTCATGTTTTTTAGCAACAATATTTTGCAATCTGCGTAATACTGGCAGACCTGTCGAGTACATTCGAGCTCTAATCCAGATCCCATTGCTACAATCGAGGATACTATGAGTGAAAAAATTATATCCATTGTCTTAGCGTTGTTTCTGTCTTCGTTCCTCATTGCACTTCCAGCGCAGTCGCAGGCAACGAACGGCCGGCGCTTCAGTCTTCAGGACGCCGTACGCCTTGCGATGAAACAGAACCCTGACCTGAAGACCGCCCGTCTGGAAGTGGAGAAATCCGACGCGCGGGTTCGAGAGGCATGGGGAAATGCCCTCCCCTCGCTGGACATCTCCGGCACCTATACGCGCACGCTGAAAGCCCCGATCTTTTTCGCGAGCTTCAATGACCAGCCGGTGGAAATTGAGATGGGTTTTCCCCACGCGCTCAACATGGCGCTGACCGGAAAACAGATCCTCTTCAACGCAGCCGTGATCGCCGGCGTCGGCGCGGCGCACGTGTACTCAGAGATGGCAAAGGATCTCTACGAGAGCAAACAGCTGGAAACCGTCACAAAGGTTCGCAAAGCATACTATACTGCACTGCTTGCCAGGGAGGTCATCAATATGATGCATTCAAGCCTGCGGAACGCAGAAGACAATCTTAAGAATGTCCTCCTGATGCGGAAACAGGGTATAGTGTCAGAATATGATGAGTTGCGCGCGTCGGTGCAGGTGGATAACCTCCGGCCCGACGTCATCCGGAGCGAAAATAACTATGCGCTCTCACTCGATGCCCTTCGCAGCGCTATCGGGATGGAGTTGGACGAGAACTTCGAGATTGCTGACTCGCTCGCGCTCGAAGCCATTGACGATTCCCTCGTTGCAAGAGCCGAGGAGCTGGCTATGGGTTCTAATCCGAATCTGAGCGCGATAAACCGTCAGATCGATCTCAACGGTGCGATGACTTCAGCCGAGCGTTCCAATTACCTTCCGACGGTTGCGGCATTCGGCCAGTACCAGTATCAGGCCGCAAGATCCGACATCAATTTTTCTGCCAATGACCTCATCCCGAGCACACAGGTTGGAATCACGGTATCGATGAACATCTTCCAGGGGTTGCAGACGCGGTCAAGGGTCGAACAGGCCCAGCTGGAACAGGAAAAGAGTGTCGAACAGAAAGCGAGTCTTGAACGCACGGTGCGGACGGGCGTTCATTCGGTTGTTGGAAACATCCGGCAGGCACGCAAACGAGTCGAGGCGCAGGAGCGTACGGTGGAGAGCGCCGAGCAGGGATACAAAATTGTAACGGCGCGGTTCCTCGCAAGTGCGGCTACTCAGCTTGAGGTCAATGATGCCCAGCTCGCGCTGACCCAGGCGAAAGTGAACCGCGTTCAAGCGGTATACGACTATCTCACTGCAGCGGCTGATCTTGACCAGCTCATCGGCCGCCTGCCGTCATGTGCCGTTGAAACGAACAATGAATGAAAGGACCACGACAATGAAGGACTCAGCAAGACTTTTTGTGTTGGCCGCTGCAATTGCATGCGTTTTTTTGTCGTGCAAGAAAGCAGACAATCCCGGCGCGAATGTCCCTCAGCCGGTAAACGTCCGGATCGAGATCGTGAAACCCCAGCGGCTCATGGACATCATAGAGGTCGCAGGCACGGTCCGAGCCTACGAGCAGGCCAGCATCAGCCCCGAGGAAGGCGGGGTTGTGAAGGAATGGAAGGTCGAGAAGGGCAAGCAGGTCAAAAAAGGGGATGTTATCGTTGTCCTGAACGATGAGATCCTTAAAGCAGGATGGGATGCGGCTGAAGCGCAGTACAAAATGGCCGAGTTGAACCTTGAGCGCCAGAAGGGCGTGTACGACGAGCAAGGCATCAGCGAGCTCGAGTATAAGAACCTTCAGTACGCTCGCGACGCCGCGAAAGCGAATGCCGACCTGATGAAGGCGCGCTGGAACCATACCCAGATTTGCAGTCCGATAGACGGCACACTTGATAACACCATTCCAAAGGAAGGCGAGATGGCCCCGCCGGGATCGCCCATCGCCCGTGTTGTCAATATGTCAATGATCAAAATTGACATGGAGATCCCGGAAATGTACGCGGGAGCAGTCACCGTCGGCACATCTGCCGCGATCACATTCGATGCCCTGCCCGGCGACACGCTCAGAGGGAACGTGAGCTTCGTAGGCTCGACGGTTTCCGAAGCAAACCGCACTCTGGATGCCGAGATCCTTCGTCCCAATCCATTCCGGAACCTGAAAGCGGAAATGGTTGCCAAAGTTAAGCTGGTGCGTGCTGCCCGGTCTGAGGCTGTACTCATCAGCGAGAACATCGTACAACTCGTTGACCGCAACCGTTCGATCGTCTACGTCGAGAACGGCGGCCGGGCTGAGGAGCGACGATTGAGGATCGGGGCCCATCAGGGCAACTTGGTGGAAGTGCTGGACGGTCTCAAGCCGGATGACCACCTCATCACGGTAGGATTTCAGAAGTTGGTGAATGGCACACCTGTCACCGTTACCCAATAGGTGGAGAGAACGCCATGAAAATCTGGAGCATAGCAGTCGACAACAAAGTTGCGGTATACCTCCTCATGGTCGTCATCGTGATTTTCGGCTGGATATCTTACAACCGGCTTCCGCGCGAAGCGGCCCCCGACATCACCATACCTCTGGTCATCGTGGCCACACCGTATATAGGAGTCTCGCCAGTTGACATTGAGGGATTGATCACACAGCCGTTGGAACGCGCACTTAAGGGCCTGAAAGATCTCAAGCAGATCACATCGGTCTCCAAGGAGGGACTCTCAACGATTCGCGTGGAATTTAATACCGGAATTGATATCGACGAGGGTCTCCGGCGCGTGAGAGACAAGGTCAACTCCACACGTCCCCAACTCCCCTCCGACATCCTCGACCCTGTGATTTCGGAAATTAATATCAGCGAGTTCCCAATCATGTACGTCAACATCGGCGGGGAAGTCGGGCTTGCGCGTCTGAAAAAGACGGCCGATGACCTGCGCGATCTGATCGAGGGTATTCCGGGAGTCATCCGGGCGGACATTATCGGCGCGCTGGAACCTGAGATACAGGTCAACTGTGATGTGTACCGTCTGAACGCGTATCAGGTGAGCTTCGACGATGTGGCGAACGCCATCCGCGGGGAGAACCTCTCGATCCCCGGCGGATCCATCGATACGAAGGAAAAAAATCTCACTATTCGCATTCCCGGCGAGTTCAAAACGGTGAGACCGCTGGAAGACATTATCCTCAAGATCCAGAACGGAAAGCCGATCCACCTGCGGGATGTCGCTAAAGTTGAATACTCATTCGAAGACCGGCAGACCTACTCCCGTCTCAACGGAAGGGAGGTGATCTCCCTCGCTGTCCGGAAACGCGCAGGTGAAAACCTTATCCGCATTTCAGACGAAGTCAAGCGCATTGTCGCCGACCAGCAAACCCAGCTCCCGCAGGGCATCAAGCTCGATATCTCCAATGACCAGTCGCTGTTTGTCAACCGGATGGTGAAGGAGCTGGAGAACTCGATCCTGACCGGCATGTTCCTCGTTGTGATGTCGCTGTTCATGTTCTTCGGTTTCAAGAACTCGCTGCTCATATCGACAGCGATCCCGCTTTCCATGCTCGTCGGCTTCGCCGTACTTTCAATCCTCGGCATCACGCTCAACATGGTCGTACTGTTCTCGCTGGTGTTGGTACTTGGCATCCTCGTGGACGACGCTATCGTGGTGATCGAGAACTGTTACCGTCACCAGGCAGAATACGGCGAGCACCCAATCCTGGCGGCCAAGACGGCAGCGGGGGAGGTCTTTGTGCCCGTTCTGACATCGACGGTGACCACACTTTCGGCGTTTCTCCCGCTTGCATTCTGGCCGGGCATCGTGGGCGATTTCATGAAATACTTCCCATTCACTTTGATCATTACGCTCAGCGCGTCGCTGTTCGTAGCCTACGTCATCAGTCCGGTGCAGGCCGCCCAGTGGATCGACTATAAGAAAGAAATCCTCAAGGTGAAAAAGAACGTCGAGCATCCCCACTGGTACAAGAAATACAATCCGTTCACCATACTTTACCACAAGGTGGATGGCGTGATGTTCCCGTGGCTGCAGGGAGAGTACGTTCGGATACTCCAATGGACACTCAAGCGCAAGGGGCTCACTATTGCGGCTGCGCTCGGACTGCTGGTATTCGTTGCGATCCTCTTCGCGATGTTCAACCGGGGCATCGAATTTGTCCCGAACACTGAGCCGTCTCAAATCAGTGTCAGCATCGAAACGCCGCCGGGAACATCGCTGGACGTGACCAACGCCATAAGCGAGACGGTCGAGGAGCGATTGGCAAAGGTTCCCGGGAAAAGGGACTTCGAGTTCGTCGTGACGAGCATTGGAACATCCGACGACCCGTTCGATTTCGGCGGCCAGGGAACATCCAACAAAGGCAGTGTCGCAATCAACTTCTACGAGAAGTTGAAACGGAACCAGAGCACATTCCAGTCGTTGCAGGAAGTGCGCAATGCAACCACAGGGATCGCCGGGGCCGACCTCCGCGTTGCGAAACAGCAGATGGGCCCGCCCGTGGGCGTCCCGGTCAGCATCGAAGTATCCGGAGAAGACTATGACCAGCTCGCGTCGCTCAGCAAAGCGATCCGCGAGAAGATCAAGGACGTCCGCGGGCTCGTCGACCTCAAGGACGATTACAACACCGGCCGGCCCGAGGTCGAAATACTCATCGACCGTGAAAAAGCGGGACTGTTCTGGACGAGCACCGGCCAGATCGCGTCAACCGTCCGCACGGCCGTTGCCGGCCTTGAAGCATCCAAGTACCGCGTCGGCGAGGACGAATACAAGATCCGCGTCCGGTTGCAGGAGGACCAGCGGTCCTCGGCCGCAGACCTCGAGAACCTCCGGATCAGTTTCATGAACCGGCGCGGGCAGCAACTCTCCATTCCTTTGACTTCAGTGGCAAACATCCGGCGGACCACAGCAGTAACGGACATCCGGCGCAAGGACCAGAAACGTGTCATCACCGTCTCGGGCGACGTCGAGGGTCGCGTGCAATCTGAGGTCATCAACGAGATCAGGAATCGACTGGAGGGATTCTACCTCCCCCCTGCGTATGCCATCAAGCTCACTGGTTCTCAGGAAGAGCAGCAAAAAGCCGCTGATTTTCTCTCGAACGCATTCATCATAACGCTGCTTCTGGTCTTCCTGATCATGGTGGCGGAGTTCAATTCTCTGAAAGTCCCGTTCGTGATAATGCTCTCGGTCGTTCTCTCGCTCATCGGAGTAATGCTCGGACTCATCATCACACAGACTCCCGCCAGTATACTCATGACGGGGGTGGGAACTGTCGCGCTTGCCGGCATCGTCGTCCGCAACGGAATCGTTCTGCTGGACTTCGTGAAACACAGGTACAAGGAAGGAAGTGTCTCGCTCGATGAAGCCCTTCTCGATGCTGGACGTATTCGTTTACGGCCTGTGATGCTGACGGCGGCCGCAACTGTTCTCGGCGTCCTGCCCATGGCGACGGGAATCGATTTCAACTGGAGGGAATTCCATTTTGTCATCGGTGCGGAGAGCGCCGGGTTCTGGCGACCGCTGGCGGTGACGATCATTTTCGGACTCACGATCGCCACCGTTCTGACCCTTGTCGTTGTCCCGACAGCCTATTCTCTGCTCGATGAATGGAACAAGAGGATCAAAGCGAGGCTTTCGACATACTTCAATCAAAAAGGGAACGACAGAACTTAAACTCGGAGGTGAGGGTCCGATAAGGAATAGGTCGACGAAATTGTGACGCGGCGGGGATGAGATTCACGCACACGGGAACCAGGGCGAGTCTCCTTCTATAACGATTGTCCCATCTTGATTAGGATGGGAATTCTTCGGAGTGGACTAACGCGATTGGTGGGTCGCGTTGGGTGGTGCGACAATGTCGGCCCTGGCAAGGTAGTCTCTCATTGTCTCCTCAGTAGGTCTTTCAACTTGCCCCGCGGAAGGGCTCCGAAGGAGCTGTGAGCAAACCCCGCCGAAAAGCAAAGCCCCACCTCTTTGGGAGGCGGGGCGAGTCGAACAGCTCCGCAGGCAAGACTCGAACTTGCAACCCTCCGGTTACAGGGCGCCCGTTATTTTCATAACGGCCTGGACTATCTCTTCATCCCTCTCAACATCAAAGGGAGTTGGGCGCTTGTGAGGCTTATTGGCGAGAGTCCTCATCCTCTAGTCTCTGCACGTTCCCCGCTACAACGACCATCTCTTCGCGGGGCTTCGCTCAGGATTGCCCTACGGCGTTTAACCGCCGCTTAGGTTTCCCTGAATTCACCCAAAGTTTCAATCCCGATTGCTCGGGAAAGCTGCAACACCGGCATGAATCTCACGATGACAATTCGCGCATACGAGAATACACTTTTCGATCTCTGTTTTCACCGCTTGCCAGCTTCGCGTATACCCTTTGTGTGATATACCAAAGCTCTTTGATACATCTTTGCGATGATGAAACTCCAGAGCTTCTGCACATCGTGAATAACCACAAATCTGACATTTCCCGCCTTTGTGTTCGATCGCTTTTTGCCGGAGCTGTTTCCTTCGTCTCCTGACAGCCGCAATCACATATTCACGACGAGCAAAGTATGTGCGCTCATCTCTCTTCATGCCTCTCATACAGCCGGATGCTCTACCATTGAGCTACTGCGGAATCACATTAATGACTGTAACTCCAGTAGAAAATATACGGAAAATTCCCCAAGAAGTCAACGTTGTTCGACTTCCCGGAGAACCCGTAGGAAATTCTCGCCGAGCATCTTTTTCACATCCTGGTCCAAGTAACCGCGCTTGAGCAGCTCCCTCGTGATATTCGGAAGAAATGTGACATCGTCCATCTCTTTCGGGGTGACCGTTATGCCGTCGAAGTCCGAGCCGATGCCCACATGCTCAACGCCGATAAGCTTCGCGACGTAATCAAAATGGTCAATCAACAATTTCAGGGGCGGCCGGATCGGTTCATACTGATCCTTCAGGAATTCCGCTACCGCCATATCACTCAAAAATGCGTCATGACCCTTGAGCGTCGCCCGGAACGAGTCAATCCTGGCCTTGTTTCGCGCCAGCATGGAGCGCTCTTTTGCCCCGAATGTACTGTCAATAAACCAGGGAGCAAAATTGATAAACACCACGCCGCCGTTCTTTGCGATCGCCCTCAATTGGTCGTCCTTCAGGTTGCGGCGATTGCGGCAAAGCGCCCATGCGGATGAATGCGATGCGATCACCGGTTTCCTGGATGTTTTGATGACATCCCAGAATGTTCGTTCGCCGACATGTGAGACATCCACCATCATCCCGAGGTTATTCATCCTGCCGACGATGCGCCGCCCGAATTTTGTCAACCCCTTGTGCTTGAGGGAATCGCGTAATTCATCCTCATCTTTTGCCGATGTGGCCCAGGATGTGCTGTTGTTCCACGTGAGCGTCATATATCGCACACCCCGGTCATAAAAATGTTCAAGCTTTTTGAGATCGTTGTCAATTGGGTGCCCTCCCTCCATTCCCATCATCGCGACAAACTTTCCCTGTTGTACGAGCTTCTCCACCTCATCGGCGGTGCGTGCAAATCCGACTTTTGATGGATTGCGGCGTACGAAGCTCATGACGGAATCAATCTGTTCGTCGGCCTGATGGAAGTACGAAGGCGACGTTGTTTCCGGCGGAACCCAGATGGAGAACATTTCCACGTCGAGGCCGCCCTCCTGAAAGCGCGGCAGGTCGGAATGTCCGTGGATGGTACGGACGGAAATATCTTCGCCTGCCAGCACCCGCTGGACAACGTCGTTATGCGTATCGACAACCGTGGCGCTGAAATGCAACGTCCGGTAGCCGGCCTCATTCTGGAATCCAACGATGAGGAAGGCAAGGGCGGCACAAAGCTTGAACATAGTGGATCTCACAGAGAATCCTTTCTGGTGGTTTGCCCGGGAAAAGCGGGATCATTTCTCATAAACAACAAGAGACTCCCCCGACTATGTTTGCATGGTCGAGAGAGCCTCTTGTCCCGCATGTGCGGGAAGAAGAATCGTGCCAGGTGGTCTTACGCCGTTGGAGCGTCGCCTTCTGATTCCTTGAGCTTACCTTTCATTTCCTGGATTTCCTTGCGGATTTCCTGGGCCTTTTTCTTCATCTCATTCATGTGCTTGCGCACACGCGTGCCGGCGGATTTATTTCCCTTCTCGTAGAACTTAACAAAGTCCTTCTCGAAGCTGCCAAGCAGGTCACGTAGTTCTGCGAATCTGCTCATATGGTTCCTTTCTGTTGATGTGTTGTTATTGTTCTCACCTCATCGTTTCGGTCCAAACGAGAGATGTCCCTGTAGGGAGTGAATTATTGATTGTCCAGCCTTTTCCTTGTATGATGCGAATAAAGCCTTCTTTTCGAAGCAATCTGTCATCTGTAAAGAGCGTTCCCCGATGCAGCACGTGCCCAAATGCAAAATGCGTGTCATGATAGAGATTTGCGCCGGTACTCACCAACTAGTCGACCTTCCCGCCTTATTGCACGAAAGTATTCATCAATAAGGTGAGTAACCTTATTGTTCTTAGGAATCGGTTTAGGAATTATCTGTTTTCCCTTAAGTACCTTTGACTTCGCTTGCTTCATTCCCCTGACAAAAAAAGAACATCGAAATACCGCTCAAATATACAATATTTTCAAAAAAAAGCAAGCGAATTCTTCAAGAAAACACAATAATTTTAGGCAGGGGCGAAAATCGATGATTTCATGGAGAATTGGAGGGTTTTAGCCGCAGAGAACACCGCCTCCATTGACATTCAGAACCTCTCCGACGATATTATCCGCCAATTTTGAAGATAAGAAAAGGATGGGCCCGGCAATCTCCTCAGGCGTTGCAATTTTGCCGCGAGGGATTGTTCTGAGAATCTCGAGACGAGATTTCGATTTGCCAAGCTCATTCGAAGTCATGTCCGTGAGCACCCAACCCGGAGCGACACAATTCACCCAAATTCCTGATGATATTAGCTCAACGGCAAGAGATTTTGAAAACGCAATCACCCCGCCTTTTGATGCAGCATAATGAGAGTGAAAGGCCTCGCCCCGTTGGCCTGCAGTGCTTGAGACATTGACTATCCGACCGTATTTTTGCTTTTTCATGACGGGGACAACGATATTGCACATATTGAACGTGCTCGTCAAATTGATCGCGATCGTCCGATTCCAATCAGCCTGCCTCATTTTTCCGATTTCTCCGGGTTCCCAGATCCCCGCAGAATTGACCAGAATATCAATTCTCTTGAATTCCGTGACTACCGCTTTGACTATTTCCCGACATTCGGACATGTTCTCCAGGTTTCCCTTTAATGCGATGCATCCCCTGCCATGTGAAGCAATACGATCCGCAACATCCACCGCTTTTTGGGAATGCTTATGGTAGCTGATAGCGACGTTTGCGCCCGCGCGTGCGAGTAGAATCGCTGTGGCAGCTCCGATTCCGCGCGACCCGCCGGTGACTACTGCGACCTGATTTGATAGATCAATCATCCTTTTCCCTTCGAGATTTGTGAGAATCGTTCAAATGTAACTGTTCTGCGGCTAAACTTCAATGTTGATATTCATCTTTCAAATCTTTAACTTCTCATAGAAAGGAAACATCATGGACCAGCAGAAACCCGTTGAACAGAAAAGGAACGAGACCATCAGTAAAGAGCAGGTGTACGCCGCGCTCAAAACATGCTACGACCCCGAAATCCCCGTGAACGTCGTCGACCTGGGATTAATTTACGATATTAAGATCATCGACGACTGGGTTGGCGTGAAAATGACGCTGACCACTCCCGGCTGCGGGATGGGAAATTACATAGCCAGCAACATCCGGGAAAAGATGCTCGACCTTCCGGGTGTCCACGAGGCCGACGTGCGCATCGTGTGGGAGCCGCAATGGACCCCTACGATGATGTCGGACGAGGCACGGAAAATGCTGGGAATTCGATGACGCCGTGCGAAGCGATCCCAGATCCTGGCCATCCCTCCCAGAGATTTCTCCGAAATGAGGAAGCTACCTCCATGAGATAAATGGCCAACGAACCAACTTACGTCAACATGAACTTCAACACAGGATCTGACATGAAGAAGACACATTTCCCGAAGCCTCTTGTCGCTTTCATCCTTCCATTGATAATCATATCAACTCCGTGCCCGGCGCAATGGCACGTTCAAACCACCCCGCAGGGGATCAACATGTTGCTCTCAGTGTCCTTCGTTGATGATCAACACGGCGTCGCAGCCGGTTGGGCTGGGTATTTCATCGGGAAGATCATTTACACTACGAATGGCGGCGAGTTGTGGCAATCCGCCTTGCTGCCGGAATCGACTCGCTCGTGCGTAACCGTATGTTTCCCGGATACCAACATAGGATATATCGCCGGAGCGTACAACCTCCCCGGGACGATGAGAGCGCATGGGAGAGAATTTCCCGGGCAGCGGATTTGCACATCGGAAGAGAAATCGAATCGCAAAAGAGGATATGAGACTCGGCATCGTCGGAGGAGACACCACGGGCTATCGCGGATTTTTCTTGAAGACGATCGATGGCGGCATTTCCTGGGAACCCCGTGGTACGCTGCCGGACTATGTGACGTACCTGATCGGCGGATCTTTTATTGACACGTCCTTTGGCTTCGTGACCTATGATGCGCAGGATTCCGGATTTTCCGGCATACTGAAGACGACCAACGGCGGGAATACGTGGACCGAATGTTACAGGGTTCAATCATTTAACGCTTTCCGGGACATTTACTTTCTCGATTCCTCAAACGGCATCGCTGTTGGAACAAAAAGTGTTGATAGCTTGACATATGATGGAATCATCGTCACAACGCATGATGCCGGAGCGAGTTGGACAGAAATAGACATGCCCGGCTTAAATGTTTCAGACGCCTTTTGGGACTCTACCGCAGAATATGTCGTGGTGGGAGACTCAGCGGCCGGAAGTTCTTTGTTAAGAAGCGACGATGGAGGATCCACATGGGAGACACCTTTCCGGGTGAGCAACGCGTTGCTCAACGGGATCCGCTTCGCGAAAGGGACAGACATCGCGATGCTCTTCGGAGAAAACATCCAGAGCCAGGCGTGGTCTCCATTCATCATTGAAACGCCAGACGGCGGGACTACCTGGCGGGTACCGGATGTTGACTCTGCTTCAGGAGCCTATCTCGCCGGAGGCCAGCTCCTTAACGAGAATGTCGGATTCATCTGTGGCCAGTCATCCGGCCAGGCACTGATCCTTCATACTACCAATGGCGGCGTGAGCGCCGCGCCGATTGGGACAATCAAACCCACGTACAAACTCTCCCAAAACTATCCTAATCCCTTCAACCCGAGCACAACGATACGGTTCGCGGTTCCGGAATTGGGATTTGTGTCGCTGAAAATTTTCAACATTCTCGGCGTAGAAATCGCAACACTTGTGTCGGAACAATTGGCTCCGGGCAGCTATTCAAAACAATGGAACGGTTCCGAATTCGCAAGCGGAGTGTATTACTACCGACTCCAGGCCGGCACCCATCTTGAGACAAAAAAACTGCTCCTTCTCAAATAGGCATGCCAGACTCCGGGGTCGACAAATCAATTCGCAACAAGGGTCGCGGCGCCGGATTTAACCCGCCGAATCGGTTCGCTCAGTTGCATCTCGAGCCGATAGATGTCGAATGGGGACCGGACGATGAAGAGCGCAAGATCCAGACCGCCTTCCTGAAGGACGCATCCAGGACCATTTTAGCAAAGAACGACAGCCCGGACATTCCGTTCACCTACAGTATTAATCCCTACCGCGGTTGCGAGCACGGATGCATTTATTGCTATGCACGACCCAGCCATGAATACCTCGGCTTTTCTGCCGGTATCGACTTTGAGACGAAGATCATGGTCAAACTGGACGCGCCGAAGTTGCTGGAAGACGCGTTTAAGATGAAAAGCTGGAAGCCGCAAATGGTCTGCCTCTCCGGGAATACGGATTGTTACCAGCCGGTCGAGCGAAAACTGAAAATCACGCGGCAGTGCCTGGAAATTTTCCTGAAGTATCGCAACCCGGTAGGCATCATCACAAAAAACCATCTTGTTACGCGCGACCTCGATATTCTGAGGCAGCTTGCAGAACTGAATCTCATCAGCGTGACAATCTCCATCACAACTCTTGACGAGACCCTGACGCGCCGGATGGAACCGCGCACATCGACACCCTCCAACCGATTAGGTACGATCGAAACTCTCGCCTCCGCCGGAATTCCCGTCGAGGTTCTCATTTCCCCCGTAATCCCAGGATTGAATGACAGGGAATTACCGGCCCTCCTGAGGGAAATTTCGGCACGCGGTGCACGGTCGGCATCCTATGTATTCCTGCGGCTCCCGGGTCCGGTTCAGCAATTGTTTTCCGAATGGCTGGAACGGGAGTTCCCAGACCGCGCCGCCAAGATCCTCCATCTCGTGAAGGATGTTCACGGCGGCAAGCTCGACGACCCCCGGTTCAACATCCGGTTCGAGGGAAAAGGAGAAATGGCGAAAGCGATTGACAAACTGTTCCGATTGAACTCGAGGAAATACGGTCTCAACAAGGCGGGAGTGTCTCTCTCAACCGACTACTTTCGTCATAATGAGCTCCGGCAAGAGGATCTGTTCAGACATTAAACCTGAAGAACATCACATCGCCGTCCTCAACCACGTAATCGTGGCCATGGACCGCAAGCAGCCCTTTTTCTTTCAGCGCATGTTCGGAACCCAATTGTTCGAGATGTGACAATTTCATCACCTCCGCCCGTATGAATCCGCGCTCAAAATCGGAATGGATCCTGCCCGCGGCCTGGGGCGCTGTGGTGCCCTGTTTGACCGTCCATGCGCGAAGCTCTTTTTCATTGTGAGTGAAGAATGTGATAAGACTCAGTACGGAGTAACCCTCATGGATAATCTTGTCCAATCCCGATTCCGGGAGGCCCAGATCCCGCAGAAATTCCTCCCGCTCCTGATACGCCATCCCGGCAATTTCCGATTCCATCTCTGCGTCGACAGCGATGACCCGGGCGCCCTCCTGTGCGGCAATCTCCTTGACAGTTTTTACGTATTCCGATTCACTGGTCAGACCCTCCTCGTTCACGTTGGCAACGTACATGACCGGTTTGTCGGTGAGAAGAAACAGGCACTGAAAGAACTCCATTTCATTCGGCAGAATATTCAGCGAGCGGACCGTTTTCCCAGAGCCGAGGTGATCCTTTAGCCGGTTGAGGAAATCGATCTCCAGCTTCAGCTTCTTTTCTCCGCTCTTAGCTTTCTTCTGGACTTCATGAAGTCGCTTTTCTGTCGACTCCAGGTCCTTCAGCAGCAATTCAGTCTGCACAATCTCAATGTCACGTTTCGGGTCGATGCTGTTCTCGACATGAATCACGTCCTTGTCATCAAAGCAGCGGACAACGTGAGCGATTGCATCGACTTCGCGGATGTGGGAAAGAAATTGGTTCCCGAGTCCTTCACCTTTGCTTGCATTCTTCACCAGACCGGCGATATCGACGAACTCGATCGTGGACGGCAGGACTTTCGGCGGCTTGAACATCGCTGCAAGCCTGTCAAGACGCGCATCGGGAACGGGGACGATTCCGACTTGCGGCTCGATGGTCGTGAAGGGATAATTCGCCACCTTTGCGCCGGCAGCCGTTATCGCGTTGAACAATGTGGACTTGCCGACGTTGGGAAGTCCGACTATGCCGCAATTGAAACCCATGACTTATGATTGGTGATTTGGGATTGGAGATTTTTGATTTGGACAAGAAAAGTGGAGAATTCCATGCTGGGATCTTCGTACCATCACTTTCACAGATAAGATAAGAAAATATGTCGTGAAGTCAATGAGGTTGACGCCGGCTCTTCTCGAAACAGCTCAACTACCTAAAAAATTTAATTGTTTCAACACTTTTCTGCCGCGGGACAATAGTCCGCCTCCAGCGTGCGGAAGCATTTGCTCGATCAGAGCACGGATCTCTCCCCTGATTGCGGGGTGTTTGTTCGCAATGTTGGAAAGAACCGTCATCGCATTCGCACGAACGGCAATGGGATATCCCGGTGATGCGAGATAGTCGAAACACTGTCCCATGACCCTTCCGAGTATTGGGCGAGGGATGTCGACATACTGGAGCATGCGCACGACATTCCGCGGAACGGCGTTATGGACGCCGGGCTCCTGCATCTTTTTCACCATCGCGGGCAGCCACGGCCTGATGAGGGCCGGATGGTGATCGGCACACCGGCTCACGATCCACGCCGAGCGCTGGGTAACACGGTAATCTTCCCCCAGAAACAACTTCATCAGCCGCCTAAAGCGTTTGGGATCGCCTCCAACCCACTTCTCAATCTTGACGGTCTGGCGTTTTGAGTGTTCTTTAAGGATTTCAGCTTCGAGGTTCATAGATGGTGATTCTGATTTGGGATGGACAATACATCAACTAGAACGAGAAGTCTTCTTGATTTTTCAGATGTCTCGATTTAGGATTTGTCTAGGGTTTAGTGCTTTTCCCACCAAGAGTTATTTCATCCTTTATGGTCATCCCTTGGGTGATTTGTTCAATGCCGGATCGCCCTCTAATTCCTCGATGGTTTTCGGCCAATCATCTTTGAGGAGTCGCGAGAGGGATCGGTCGGCAAGAATTTTCCCGCTCGTCTGGCAGCGCGGACAGTAATCGCATTCATTTTCCGCATATACTATCCGTTGTACCCTGGTGCCGCAGACCGGGCATGGTTGACCGAATTTGCCATGCACAGACATCTCCGAGTGAAACGCAGTGACTTTTTCCGGGAATGACTCTCCCGTCAGGCGTCTAAGTCTCTCTGTCCATTCGCCGAGCGTTTCCTGCGTCGCGGAATAGAGTCGGACGGCCTCAGATTCATTCAGGTTTTGAGAGAGTTTCAGAGGCGAAAGCCGGGCACGATGCAGTATTTCATCGGAGTAAGCGTTTCCGATCGCGCTGAAGAGTCTTGGGTCGGTAAGAGTCCGCTTCAGCGAGTGGTTTTCTCTGAGGAGAGCCGCACAAAACTGCTCCGCCGTTGCATTCAGAACTTCGAGCCCACCGCGGTCAAACACGGAAAGAGAAGGCGCGCCTTTCACGAGATGGAGCGAGGCTCTTTTCTTGGTGCTCGCTTCGGTCAGAAGAAGCGTGCCGTCCGGGAAATCGAAGGCAGCGAGCCCGACCCTCCCGCCCGGCTTTGCACCGCGTTTTTTCCAGTGAAATCGACCGGCGATCATGAGGTGAAAAACGACGAAGAATTCATCCTCCAGCTCCCACACGATCTGCTTCCCAAGTCGGCGCAAACCGATGACGTTTTTCCCCTCCGCCTCCGTTATCTTGGGGTCCACACTCCGGAGGAGAAACGGGCTGGCGATGCGAATTCTCTCCAGCGGCTGGTGAAGAATCTTTCGTTCAAGCGCTTCGACGTAGACGGTGATGTCGGGGAGTTCGGGCATCGGAGTGAGTATACATAATTATGGACAGATTAGGAAATATGTCACCCCGAATTGCCAACGTGGACAGATTAGGAAATCTGTCCTACCAAAATAAAAACCCCATCCCGGGTTACCGGGATGGGGTGGTTGAAACTTTACATCACGATGCAGAATGCATCGGCGTAACACTTTGCTTACTTCATGAAGGTCATCTTTCTCACCTGCTGAAGGCCGCCTGCGGACAGCCGGTAGAGATACAATCCGCTGGGAAGTTTGCTGGCATCAAATATCGCTTCGTACGTGCCGGGCATCATTTGTTGGTTAACGAGAGTTGCAACTTCCTGCCCGAGCAGATTGTAGACCTGGAGTGTAACAAACCCACTCTTTGCGACCGTGAAGGATATTTTCGTCGATGGGTTGAAGGGATTCGGATAATTCTGGGAGAGACTGAACTCCTTCGGCGCGGAATTGGGAACTTCCCTCACGCCCAGGACGCCTGTCTTCGGTGTGAATCTGTAATCCTGTGCCACTGTCGTGCCGCCGCTGTAGGTGGAGTCCACGTCGAACAGCAGTTGAGAAAAATCTTCGGAAATAAAGGTTATTTGCCGTGTGTGTGAATGAGATTGAAAGACTCCATTATTGAATTGATTATATGTATTATCCTCAAACATGCGGAGTGAAGAAAGTGTTCTCCCATCCGGATATTTGATATTGCCGAACCCGCCAAAGGTCGTTGTTTGGGTCGAGATCGTCATTGGACCTCCCGGCGACGGGTCGTATATTGTGTCGGTCCATGTTTTCGTCGTTCCCAGCGTTGCCGGGAATGGGTACCCCAGTGCATTTTCGTGGACAACAATTGTTGTGTCGTAAAACCCCGGAGGAGGGGAAGGAGACCACTCTTGTTGAGAGGCGCCGCCGACCTCATATCCCCCCGTATTATCCACCTTGAGGTACTCCACAAACGTAAAGGTCCCGGTGTAGATGGAATAGGGCGTTGTCTGCGTGAAGGTCTGACACAGCGTTGCATTGGGAAATTGGCTGGACATCAGGTGACCGGCGGGCGGCAGATAGCTCTGGTAGTTGGTATCATTGTACTGTCCGCTTACCAGAGGCAAGTGTGAAAAATCCATGTCCTGCTCTGAATTGGAAGCGGTTCCGAGATTGACCGTCAGCGTGTCGAGATAAGTGAATTGAGTAAACTCCCCGTTCAGCAGGACTGTTTGAAGACCGGAGCCCGTAAGGGTGATCTGGGCCTGGGCGCAAACGCAGCAAAGAACAAACATGGCACAAATGGTTTTCATTTGTTCCCCTTTCGTTAAATGAATTGTGATTGGATTATTGTGGCAATGAGACGTCTGAAAAATCAAGAAAGCCTGCTAGAATCACACTATTGTTGGTATTTTTCAGATGCCTGAATAATATACAATTTTCTCAATAAAAATACAAAAAAGTCTGAATAAGATTCGGGTTCCGGCCAGAAACAAAAAGATCCTATCCTGCCCTACATTGCATTTGCGGCTTGTCGAAGAGTTTTCTATATTCTGTCGTTGTAGTCTTTCTCTTGACATCGTTGGACAAGCCCGCCGAAGTCCGCCTGAGGCGAACCTAGGCGGATTCACCCGCCGTAGTCACTCTTTCGACGAAGGCGGGGCTCCGATCCGTTTGAACGCAAAAATAGCGATAACTGTGTTCCGCGAGTTGAACGAAATTTGCCGAATCAAAGCAGTTTGTTTTTCTTTCCCTGCTTCCGTCTCGGAAGACAGATATTACCTCAATTACAACAAAGAGGAAGAACGACTCTGACTACTGCCATAACCAACGCGCGTATCTTCGACGGCGAACGTGTCATCGCCGAACAGACAGTCGTGATCGACGGGGAACACATCCATTCTGTTGGCGGCATTGTACCATCCGGAGCAACCGTCATCGATGCTCACGGTGCAACCCTGATGCCCGGCTTAATCGACTCGCATGTACATACCGACCTAGACGGTCTGCATGACGCGCTGTTGTTTGGTGTCACAACAGAACTGGAGATGAATGGTCGCTGGTCACGCAAGGAGCGCAAAGAAATTGCTGAACGGGACGATATCGCAGATTTGCGCTCCCCTGGGATGGGCATCACCCCTAAGGGAGGTCACCCGGCGCAATATATGAGCTCAAGCAGTAACCTGCTTATACGGTTCTTCTACCGTTATCCTTTTATCACCACCCCTGACGAAGCAGTCAAATTTGTAGCTAAACAGGTCGCCGACGGAGCCGACTACATCAAAATCTTTATTGAGGATGGGTCCTGTGTCGGTTTCCCCGGACTTCCGGTGCTCAATGACGAGACCCTCATCATGGCCGTGAAGGAAGCTCATAGATTTGATAAGATGGCCATCGCTCATGTTACAACGATGGAAGGAGGGAAGCGAGCCATTGCGGCAGGGGTTGATGGGTTGGCACACATCTTTTTTGACCGTCAGCCTACCCCCGAATTCGTTTCTGCCATTGCATCCTCACACGCGTTTGTTATTCCCACTCTGGTGGCAATCTCCTCTGCAGTCGGCAATAATGCATCCGCGCTGGCCGCCGACGAACGAGTAAAGTCAAGGCTTGACCAGAAATGGCTCGATGCTCTCTCCCGTAGCATGAATGTCTACCCCAAAGGAAAGCTTGATGATGCTTTTGCCAGCGTCATTGCCATCCACAAGGCGGGTGTGGACATTCTGGCGGGCAGCGATGTATCAGAGCCTATCCCCAGCCTCGGCGGGCTAGCCCACGGCGCTAGCTTGCACCAAGAACTTCAGCTGATGGTCGTTGCGGGCTTAATGCCCATCGAGGCGCTCCGTGCAGCCACATCCACTCCCGCGCGTCGTTTCGGGCTCAACGAACGAGGCCGCATTGTAGCCGGAGCCCGCGCCGACCTGCTGCTCGTCGACGGTGACCCAACAACTAACATCAGCGACACACTTTCTATCCGCGCCGTGTGGCGCCGGGGTTTTAGACACACTGCCCTTTGACACAATGACCCGCTTCGTACATATAGCAGTGTTATTGTTGCGTCCAACCAGCCGCCCAAGCTTATCGCGATCAGAAGCATTTGGGGACAGGCTCCAACTACGGTCCTCGCCGATGTCATTCTTCTGAAGTAGGCGGGATCCACCCGCCGTAGTCGTTCTTTCGACGAAGGCGGGGCTACCCGCCGTAGTCGTTCTTTCGACGTAGGCGGGGCTCGGGATGGTTCACCGGCGAGAAGTTCAGTACAAAGGAGAGAAAATCCACAACTCATTTAGTCGCGAAGGACCTATGACCATGAAAGATAACAAAGCCCAAGCCACTCCGCACCGAAGAACACCGCATCAGCGACTGGCAAGGCTCGGAAGACTGGTCGGAACCTGGAGGGTATCAGGACCGAAAGTTGCGGGCCAGGAGACCTTTGAGTGGCTGGAAGGCGGCTTCTTCCTGGTCCAGTCTGGCACCATTGAATATGGCGGTAAGACGATCAGATTTGTCGAGTACATCGGGTACGACGAGAAGCAACACGCTTGTAGCTCCCACCTGTTCGACAATTTCGGTGACCTGTTTACCTACGCGTGGGACATCGATGGAGACGATATCACGATTTGGTTTGGTCAACGTGGGTCCGATAACCACTTTAAGGGTAAGTTTACGAAGGACGGCAACAGTTTCTCCGGGGCATGGGAATGGCCGGGTGGTGGATATGAAGCGACAGTGACAAAAATCAAGTAAGGAGATTATGCGAAAATTTCTATCTGCACATTGAGAGTTTGTTCAAATTGTGCTTTTTGTTATTATAGCAATAGCTTCGGCGGCAGATACGGTTGGCAAGCCTGCTCGGATTGTCGATGTAGTCGGTTTGTTAGGCAGCACGCTAGGTATGGGGATAAGTATCGGCATTATTGTTGAACGAAAAAGGCAGAAGCGTGAAGAGGCAAGACATGATCAATGAGTGTGTTTCTACAGGTTAGCTGCCTAAAACTTATCCTGAGTCCTTCGCTAGCGTTCAGGATAAACTCGGCGAAGGATCTGACCGGTTGGGTGCCAGAATGACAATTACTTTTGTTTGTTCTGTTTTGCTCGCATGACAGTTCCTATAATAATTCAGATGTCTCAAATGACAAATTAACAAGTTATGCCATACTTTGACGACGATGGTAATGAACTCAATCCTAATCTGATCCCAAAGCCATCTCTCTGCGTTGGTTGTCTTAAGGATGATATGGAAGATGAGAATGAAAGAGTATTGTGCAATTTGACAAGATTGGATCAAAGCGACGAAAAAGAATTTCAATGTTTCGCATTTGTATCCAAAATATCGAATGAATCACAGAATAAATAGCTATGCACTCTTAATTGAAAGGTGTTCGTATGATGAAAACTCTAACGGTTGTTTTGGCGGCTTGGTTTTCTGTGTCGTCTTCGGCATCTCAGGAGCTTCGCCCTGTGCGGGACAGCGTCGGCTTTTGCTGGAATGCCGAACAGATGAAGCGTCTTGTTGATTACGTGACGACAAATGAGCAAGCACCTGCTGCCCGGCAGTCCTTCGTGGCCGGCATTTCTCCCCATGATGATTTTCTGTACGCCGGGCAGGTCTATTTCCCTCTCTTCCGGTCGATCAAGCCGAAAGAAGTGATCATCTTCGGTGTAACGCATGGAACGGTGAGAAAGGAAATCGGCAATCCCCAGGGCATCCTTATTCTCGATGAGTACAAGTCCTGGCGAGGATGCGGAAGAGACGTTTCCATCTCGCCCCTGAGAGAGTTTATCAAGAGCAAGCTTGACACACAATACTGCCAAGTGAACAACAAGGCGCAAGTGTTGGAGCATTCGATTGAAGCGATGGTGCCGTGGCTCCAATACTTCAATCCAGAGGTGAAAATAACGCCCGTGATGGTGACGCAAATGCCGTTTGAGCGAATGGAGGAGGTTTCTGAAAAGCTGAGCACCGTCCTTTCTGAATATATCAAGGAGAACCAGCTAGTTCCCGGCCGCGATATTTTCTTCCTCTGCTCGTCCGATGCAAATCATTACGGCAGGGATTTTAGCAATGTGCCGTTCGGCGATGATTCTGCGGCTCATGCGAAAGGGATTGCACAGGATCGGCAAATCGCAGAGAAATATCTTTCCGGAGTGGTCGAAGCGGAGAAAGTTCAGCACTTCACGGAAGTAATGAAGGATCTCGTGTGGTGCGGGAAGTTTTCCGTGCCATTTGGACTTTTGACCGCGGAGAAGACGATGCGCAAAGCGTTTGGAAAAAAGCTGACCGGGACGATACTCCGTTATTCGGATTCGTATTCGGAAGGCGTCCTCCCGCTAAAGCAGACCGGAATGGGGACCACTGCGCCATTTTCCCTCAAGCATTGGGTTGGATATCTCGCGATGGGATTCTGGATAGAGGAATGATTGTCCTAGACGCAACAAGCTAGACAACATTGGGCATTGCATGAAACTTCCAACGCGCACCCGCAGCTACGGCACCTATAGTGCAATCGCAGCCGTTGCCTTCATCGTGGCATGTGTTGCGCATGAAGTCATCGGCCACGGCGGTATGTGTCTCGCGGTCGGAGGCCGTGTCACCCTGCTGACCTCCGTCTGCTTCCGGTGTACGAAAGGAGGGCCACTCACGGATGCTGCGGGCCCGCTCATGAACCTCATCGTGGGTGCTGCTTGCTGGTCACTCGCGCGCAATCGGCCACAGGCATCCCAGTCACGACTATTTTTCGTGTTGGCAATGGCATTCAACCTTTTCTGGGGTGCTGCGTACTTCATGTTCTCTGCCGTCACGGACACGGGGGACTGGGCGTTCGTGCTACGCGACCTCTCACTCGAACCCCGTTGGCTGTGGCGTCTGCTGATGGGTTTGGTTGGTGTTGGTATCTATGTTCGCTCTGCCCGAGCCGTTGCCACACATCTGCCGCCCGGTGCGCCTTTAGTCTGGCCCTATCTCGTCGCAGGAGTGGTGTCCTGCGTTGCGGCGTTATTCTATGCCGGCCCAGTGCTGCCGGCCGTTCGAGAGGCGGCGCACTCGAGCCTTGGAGCCTCAGTTGGTTTGCTGTTCGTCGCCTATCGCAGGTCAAAGCAAGCCCACGCCTTGCCCTCGCCGAGCCTCGTTGCCCACAGCAACGGCTGGTTACTCTTCGCGGCGCTGGTCACGATGCTCTTTTTTCTTGTGCTCGGCAGGGGTTGCGGATGGGATCCCACTTTATCGCCTCCAAAATAAAAAGTCCCGCCCGAATTGAGTTCGAGCGGGACTATAACTTGTCCCGCCTTCGGCGGGATCCTCAATTCAACTGAATCCCGCAGTTGCGGGATTCAGTTGAATTGGGACTGGCAACGACCTACTCCTGCCTGCCGAAGTTCCGCAAAGCGGACAAGCATCGGTCCCGGCATTGTCGGGACCGACTTGATCACACTGCCACCTTTTGAAGCAGTATTTGAAACAGCTCGGGTGCCGACACGAGCTCCCTGTAGATTTCTTCGGCTAACTCCTCGTTGTACGTGTGGGCGGTTTGGTTTCTGAGATCAATGAGTGTCAGCCATCTGTCTTCGTACTCGATTATACCCAGTCTGAAGGCATCGCGGAAACATCCTTTGGGTGAAAGGCAGACCACACCATGGACGGCCTCAAGATAGTTCTTGAGAACTTTCCAAGCAAGATCGAGGGCAATCTCAAAGCGCAGAATGGCGGAATCGCGAACGATCTCGCTCTTCGGCAGCGCGAGTGCTTCCTCGAGCCGCTGTACTGCTGACCGAAACTGGCTTACCGATGTTTCAAGTTTCGTCATGAAGACACCACCTGCAAGGGCTCAACGTGTTGAAGAGCCACCGCCCGGAAGCCGGGTGAAACTCGTTGAAAGTCGACAATCTCGATGGTGTACATGGTACCTAAATCTTCCACGTCCTGGCGGATCCGATTCATGACATGTGAAGGCACGGCGTTTGGTCCTTCAATGCCAACATCGATGTCTGATCGTTCGGTACTTCTGCCGGCAACACGGGAACCGAAAAAGAAGACCCTGTGCTGCCGCAGGTCGAGATGGCGACGCAGGACAGCAATGATTTCGCTTTGCAGCCTTTTCGTTGAGTAATGCTTGAGATGCATGTACCAACTTAAGAAAGTTTGTCGATAGAATCAAGTTGCGGCAGAAATACAAAAGCCCCGCTGGCGACGACCTACTTCCATCTGCCGGAGTTCCGCAAAGCGGAACGAAGGCAGGCTCCCATATTGAGCTCTCATCGGGAAATCCCACCCCTTTTGGGCGGGACCGTCACCAGCATAGCGCTTCACCAACTTTTCCTCTGGCGGCAACTGATCTGTTAGAAACGGATAAGTCAAAAAAAGCCCCGCTTGAGACTCAAGTGGGGCTGAAGAATTGCTATCTAACGTGTCAAAGCCAGAAAACATGAAGTTTACCTGCGATGCAAATTAAGCATCTCCAATATCTTGTATGCTGCCGTTCCATACATAATACCAATATTATTATCTTGCGCATCAGTGCGGTGCCCATTAATAATCCCAAAAAGTATATACTTATCTTTGATTTTTATGAATATCGGTGAGCCGCTTACCCCTGGTTTGCCTTGAATGCTAAGGAAGAAATCTGCTTTTGATTTGGCGCCATTTCTTTTATTCCTCAACAATTTTTGGTTTAGCAAAAATAGTATCTACGGACCCCGGTGGAAACCAATACCAGAGTTGGTTTGATTGAAGACTATCGGGGAACATCCCAATATAGAAAACCGGCTGTCCTCTTTTTAATAAATCGAAATCTGTTTTGGTCAAAATATCATCAGTATGAAATGTCGATGTCGGTTTTGCCATCCCAGGATAAAGGTAATGGTTTACAATTATCATATCTACCAAACTATCCGAATGTCTTACAAATACATCGGTGGATTCGGGCTTATATGCCTTGATGGTCAAATCGTAATTCCCACCTTCAAAATGTAACATTACATTTTTGTTAGTGTCCCTCAAATTAATTACATGCCCAGCCGTAACTACATGCAAAACACTGTCGGTTGCAAGATAAAATCCAGATGCCTGAGGATATCTTTTCTGTGTCTCAAATTCACCGTGGGTTCGAAGGTACTCTCTTTGGTTGGAATCCGTGACTTGAGACGAATAGATTACTCTTTTGAAAATAGCTATCCGTTCAAACAACGAATCTGGTGGACGTTGGGAATACGCAGAAGTAAAATAAGTTAGAAATAGTACTAATGGTACGAGAATTTTCATAATTTCCTGCACATTTTCATTAGCCTTTGTGCCTTAAGCATGAACATAAGCAAACCTTTTTATAATTTCAACTATAAAGAAACCCAGGCTCAATCAAGAATCACGCTTTTTCAAAAATCTCCCTGCCAACGACCGGATTTCATCCCGCCTTCTGTTGGCGGGACCCCCATATTGAACGCCACTCGTGAAATCCCGCCCGCTTGGCAAGACCGTCTCCGGCATAGTACTTCGCCTTCGTCCGCCAAAGGCGGGCTGCGGCGGACAGGCTGAGGGGACGGAAAACCTCTTCCACCAATTTGCCAAAGTGGACAGATTGGGAAATCTGTCCCACCAATTTGGCCTAGTGGACAGATTAGGAAATCTGTCCTACGTGGCCAAAAAAAAATCCCAATCCGACATACATCGGAATGGGATTTTCGAAAACTTCCTGGCAACGACCTACTCTCCCATACCGTCTCCAGTATAGTACCATCGGCCCTGCGGGGCTTAACTTCTCTGTTCGGAATGGGAAGAGGTGTTTCACCCGCGGCATGGTCGCCAGAAAAACTTAGAAGAGACAGCGAGATGGCAAGATGTTGGGATCGTGAGAAATACGTTATCTCAACTTCTCAAATACTCATAATCTCAGCTACTTCATAATCCTAATTGTTCAAACCAATTGATGCACAACCCTTCAAAGGTCCACGACCTTCGAGGTGGAAGAATCGTAGAGCGAGTGAGCTCTGTGAATCAATAAAAATTATTGGTTAAGTCTCACGACCGATTAGTACCACTTGACTCATGCTTTACAGCATTTACATCTGTGGCCTATCAACGTAGTCATCTACTACGGGTCTTTAGTCCGCCTTACGGCGGAGTGACATCTTATCTTGGGGTGGGTTTCGCACTTAGATGCTTTCAGCGCTTATCCCAACCGGACGTGGCTACCCAGCGTTTGCCATTGGCATGACAGCTGGTACACCGTCGGTCCGTTCACTCTGGTCCTCTCGTACTAGGAGCGACTCCCCTCAAATGTCCTGCGCCCGCATAGGATAGGGACCGAACTGTCTCACGACGTTCTGAACCCAGCTCACGTACCGCTTTAATTGGCGAACAGCCAAACCCTTGGGACCTTCTCCAGCCCCAGGATGCGATGAGCCGACATCGAGGTGCCAAACCTCGCCGTCGATATGAACTCTTGGGCGAGATCAGCCTGTTATCCCCGGAGTAGCTTTTATCCTTTGAGCGATGGCACGTCCACGTGCAACCATCGGATCACTAAGTCCTGCTTTCGCACCTGCTCGACCTGTCTGTCTCGCAGTTAGGCACCCTTATGCCTTTACACTCGACGCATGATTACCAACCATGCTGAGGGTACCATTGAGAGCCTCCGTTACAATTTAGGAGGCGACCGCCCCAGTCAAACTACCCGCCTGACAGTGTCCCTTCCGCCGATTCAGGCGGAGAGGTTAGAAGCCAAACAGAACAAGGGTGGTATTTCACTGTTGACTCGATCGAAGCTAGCGCCCCGACTTCAACGTCTCCCACCTATGCTACACATGCTTTGTCCGGATCCAATGCCAAGGTATAGTAAAGCTTCACGGGGTCTTTCCGTCCATATGCGGGTAACCGGCGTCTTCACCGGTACCACAATTTCACCGAGCCCATGGTCGAGACAGTGACCAAATCGTTACACCATTCGTGCAGGTCGGAACTTACCCGACAAGGAATTTCGCTACCTTAGGACCGTTATAGTTACGGCCGCCGTTTACTGGGGCTTCGGTCGCAAGCTTCTCCCTTACGAGATGACCCGCTTCCTTAACCTTCCAGCACCGGGCAGGTGTCACACCCTATACGTCCACTTGACGTGTTAGCAGAGTGATGTGTTTTTGTTAAACAGTCGCTTGGCCCATTTCACTGCGATCCCGAACCGCTTTGGGGAGTAAATCCTCTGACGGTAAGGGATACCGCTTATCCCGAAGTTACGCGGCTAGTTTGCCGAGTTCCTTGACCATGGCTCACTCGAGCACCTTAGAATACTCTTCTCATCTACCTGTGTCGGTTTACGGTACGGTCTGCCTGCAGTCTCCCATACGAAGTTTTTCTTGGCAGCATGTTTAGGATCAGTTTGTACCCTTGCGGGATCCCATTCGGCTCTCGGCGATAGCTGGGATGCGGATTTGCCAACACCCCACGCCTACAACCTTAGACCGTCTAATCCAACAGACGGCTGATCGTTCACTCCTGCGTCACTCCTTATGGTCAGACGACTGCAAACAGGTACAGGAATATTTAACCTGTTTTCCATCGCTTACGCCTTTCGGCCTCGGCTTAGGATCCGACTAACCCTGAGACGATGAACGTTGCTCAGGAAACCTTAGATTTTCGGTGGGCAAGATTACCACTTGCCTTATCGTTACTCATGCCTACATCTGCGTTTCTATCCGCTCCAGCATACATCGCTGTACACCTTCTGGCGCCTTGCGGCGACATCCCGTTCACCGGGTTCGCAGAATAGAATGCTCCCCTACCACTCATATTACTATGAATTCACAGCTTCGGTGCGAGGTTTAGTCCCGAGAATTATTGGCGCTGAGTCGCTTGACTAGTGAGCTATTACGCACTCTTTCAAGGAATGGCTGCTTCTAAGCCAACCTCCTAGTTGTCACTGCAACTCAACATCCTTTGTCTGTTAACCTCGACTTGGGGACCTTAGCTGGTGATCTGGATTATTCTCCTCTCGGCATCGGCGCTTATCCGTCGTTGCCTGTCTCCCGGGAAACATGTTATCGGAATTCGGAGTTTGTCTGGGTTTGGTATCGTTGTGACGACCCTAGCCCAATCAGTGCTCTACCTCCGAAACATTCTTACCCGAGGCTAGCCCTAAAGCTATTTCGGGGAGTACGAGCTATCACCCAGTTCGATTAGCTTTTCACTCCTATCCTCAGCTCATCCAAGTAGTTTTCAACCCACACTGGTTCGGACCTCCATGAGGTTTTACCCCCACTTCATCCTGGCCAAGGATAGATCACCGGGTTTCGCGTCTACCGCACGTTACTAAGTAGCCCTATTCAGACTTGCTTTCGCTACGGCTGCTGGACCTAGTCCATTAGCCTTGCAACGTACGAGTAAGTCGTAGGCTCATTAAGCAAAAGGCACGCCGTCACTTTTCCGCCCCATTGCTGGAGCGGAATTGCTCCGACCGTTTGCAAGCATACGGTTTCAGGTACTATTTCACCCTCCTGTTAGGAGTGCTTTTCACCTTTCCCTCACGGTACTTGTACACTATCGGTCACCAAAGAGTATTTAGCCTTAGAGGATGGTTCCTCCGGATTCCCACAGACTTCCACTTATTCCGTGGTACTTGGGAACGCTTGCGAGAGAGTCATTCCGTTTTCGCTTACAGGATTTTCACCTTCTGTGATTCGCTGTTCCAAGCGATTCAGCTAGCAGAATGGTTTTTTACTCTCCGTCATATTTGCAATTCAGACCGCAAACGCCCCGCTACACCGCTGATACAACGGTTGCATCCTTTACTGTATCAGACGGTTTAGGCTGTTCCGCTTTCGCTCGTCACTACTAACGGAATCGTTGTGTTACTTTATCTTCCTGGGGGTACTGAGATATTTCACTTCCCCCCGTTCGCTCACTCCCGCCTATGAATTCAGCGGGAAGTTCTCAGGCATGACCCTGAGAGGGTTGCCCCATTCGGAGATCGTCGGGTTAGAGGTTGTTTCCACCTATCCGACGCTTATCGCAGGTAGCCACGTCCTTCATCGCCTTTTGGTGCCAAGGCATCCACCGTATGCTCTTATTAACTTAACCAAAAATCTCTATTGATCCACAGTTAGACTCACCCGCTCTACGAGTCCTCCGCTCAAACAGCAGCGGACGATTGACGGGTTATTCTAGATGCATCAATATTTTGGAAAGAACATTTTATTAGGTTTTAGTAGCCTGCATTCGATGCGTTTGTTCTTCTCCGCCTGAGGCGGGGAAAACTACAGGCATCTACTAGCAGACTGACTCTTCTAAATTGTCAAAGAACACGTTTGGTTAACTGGTGAGTGGTGATCGGTTAATTTGTTCCGTTCATCGTTTATCCAATTAACCATTTAACCAACTACTGTACTTCGTGGAGCTGAAGGGATTCGAACCCTCGACCCCCTGGTTGCAAACCAGGTGCTCTCCCAACTGAGCTACAGCCCCGTAGCCGACAACGATCGAGCACACGTCCTGAAGTGGGCCTGAGTGGAGTTGAACCACTGACCTCACGCTTATCAGGCGTGCGCTCTAACCACCTGAGCTACAGGCCCAGTTATGAGATACTCACAACATGGAAAAGAACGCATCAAAAAAAATGACATAGTGCACACAGAAAAATCAGTCAATCGGAACTTCTCTCGAAGTGTTCCCCATCCCGAAAATTCGGGCTGGAGAATAACTCCTTAGAAAGGAGGTGATCCAGCCGCACCTTCCGGTACGGCTACCTTGTTACGACTTAGCCCCAGTCGCTGGTTTTACCTTAGGCACCTCCGCCCCTTGCGGGTTCGGTCAGTGACTTTGGGTACCCCCAGTTTCCATGGCTTGACGGGCGGTGTGTACAAGGCCCGGGAACGTATTCACCGCGTCGTGCTGATACGCGATTACTAGCAATTCCAGCTTCATGGGGTCGAGTTGCAGACCCCAATCCGAACTGAGGCCGCTTTTCTGGGATTTGCTCCGGCTTGCGCCTTGGCGTCCCTTTGTAGCGACCATTGTAGCACGTGTGTGGCCCTGGGTATAAGGGCCATGAGGACTTGACGTCATCCCCACCTTCCTCACTACTTGCGTAGGCAGTCCACTTAGAGTGCCCAGCTTGACCTGATGGCAACTAAGTGCAGGGGTTGCGCTCGTTGCAGGACTTAACCTAACACCTCACGGCACGAGCTGACGACAGCCATGCAGCACCTGTATCCGTGTCCATTGCTGGAAGGACGACTTTCATCATCTGTCACGGACCTTTCAAACCCAGGTAAGGTTCTTCGCGTTGCATCGAATTGAACCACATGCTCCACTGCTTGTGCGGGCCCCCGTCAATTCCTTTGAGTTTCAACCTTGCGATCGTACTCCCCAGGTGAGATGTTTAACGCGTTAGCTCAGGCACCGATCCTTGCGGACCGACACCGAACATCCATCGTTTAAGGCGTGGACTACCAGGGTATCTAATCCTGTTTGCTACCCACGCTTTCGTCCTTGAGCGTCAGTATCGAGCCAGGTAAACGCCTTCGCTACCGGTGTTCTTCATGATATCTACGCATTTCACCGCTACACCATGAATTCCATTACCCTCTCTCGAACTCAAGACAAGCAGTTTCGAAGGCAGTTTCCCGGTTGAGCCGGGAGAATTTCACCATCGACTTGCTTGCCCGCCTGAAGACCCTTTACACCCAGTAATTCCGGACAACGCTTGCACCCTACGTATTACCGCGGCTGCTGGCACGTAGTTGGCCGGTGCTTATTCGCAAGGTACAGTCACTTCCCGCGCGAGGCGGGACATTCTTCCCTTGCAAAAGAGGTTTACATCCTAACGGATTTCATCCCTCACGCGGCGTCGCTGCTTCAGGCTTTCGCCCATTGAGCAATATTCCTCACTGCTGCCTTCCGTAGAAGTCTGGACCGTGTCTCAGTTCCAGTGTGGCTGATCGTCCTCTCAGACCAGCTACCCATCGTCGACTTGGTGGGCCGTTACCCCGCCAACTATCTAATGGGACGCAGGCCCATCTCGTGACATTCCGATTTGCACCGGAACCTTTCATCCCGATGGAATGCTCCATCGGGACTGCATCGAGCATTAGCCCCGCTTTCGCGGGGTTATTCCCGTTCACAAGGTAGATTGCCTACGTGTTACTCACCCGTTCGCCGGTTTACTCAGGATATTGCTACCCCTTTCTCCCAGACTTGCATGTGTTAGGCACGCCGCCAGCGTTCGTCCTGAGCCAGGATCAAACTCTCCGTTGTAAGTTTTAAACTTCCAACTTCGAGCCTGATCTTGTTACCCTGCCCTGCAACCTTGACGGTCGAGGACAGGAAGTTGAAGCTCCTGAAAAACTGACTTAAGAGCTGTGCACACTATGTCAAAGAACACTTGAAATATCCCGACTCCGGGAAAAGGAATCGGAATCACCATTTGAATGGGCTAATAATATACGAACTTTTTGGCAATATGTCAAGAATTTTCCCCATCCCCCGCTAATATTTTATTTGCCGAATTCCCGCAAGAACGCCCGTTTTGGGGATATTTCTAAGAACGGTCATTTTCCGGTGAAACGGCGAACTCCTGCTCCAGCATTTTGTAGACCCGCACCAAGGGAATTCCCTTCTCAACTGCAATCCTCTTGCATTCCTCGAATTCAGGAATCAACCGCTCCTGTCCCCCGTCCAGCACAACTTTCGCTCTCACCACGCCAAACTGAGTGCGCACTTCTCTCTGACTCCGCACGAGCTTTCTGCGCTCGCTCTGATGAATCCGAACGCCGAGCGTCGTCGTCTCCGCAAAGAAAGTCTGAAGAACATTCTCCAACCTCTCTCGCCCGACCAGCGCTGAAAGCAAAATTCCCGGCCTCCCTTTCTTCATGATGAGCGGGACCATGTACGCATCCTGCGCGCCCGACGAAAGCAACCGGTCGATGACAAACGGATATATCTCCGGATTCATGTCATCGATGTTCGTCTCCACGATGAGCGATTCGTCGTCGTCATACCCCTGCACCAGCTCTCCCACCATGACCCGCAGAATGTTTGGAATCTGAGGGATCTCCCTGGTCCCTGCACCGTACCCCACATTCTCCACCCTCATGCGCTCAGCGGAGAGAACGCCGGACGACATCGCCTTGATGATCGCCGCTCCCGTGGGGGTCGTCAACTCGAATGGAATGTCGGTAAGAACAACCGGATAGTCTCTCAGAATCTCCATCGCGGCAGGTCCGGGGAGGGGAAGTTTCCCGTGTTCCGTATCGATAAATCCGCCGCTCCCCAGCTTGACGGGCGAGGAATATATTCCCTGCACACCGAGCTGCTCAAAACAAATCGATGCTCCGACAATATCGACAATCGAATCCAGCATCCCGACTTCATGAAAATGGATTTTCTCAATCGAAGTATTGTGAACTTTGGCCTCCGCCCTTGCCACCTCCATGAAGATTTTCTTCGCACCATCTTTGACCCGCGAACTGAGCAGACTCTCATCGATGATCTTGAAAACATCCGACAGGTGGCGATGCCGTTTCTCTTCAACCGAAATGACCACATCGACCTTCACCGCAGTGATACCGTTTCGCTGAATGTGGGCGGCCTCAAGCTCCACGCCACGGAGATTGAGCTTCTGAATCTCCGCGCGAAGAACGTCCAGTGAGACTCCGGCGCCGACGAACGCCCCGAGAGTCATGTCGCCGCTCACGCCGGCGATGGTATCGAAGTATGCAATTTTCATGACGTTACCGTTCTCCTCATACAACATTATTGAGATACGACAGAAATCGCTTCGTCGCGCCGACATTCCGCCGGACAAACTCAAGAGCGTCTCTCCCCGCCCTGCTCCGCAGCTCATCGTCTTCGATGAGCATCCGGAATTGTTGATAGAGCTCATCGGCATTCGTGCCGACAAACGCCGCCCCCTCCGCGATGAGCTTCAACGTTTCCTGAGAGTTCTCATGTTTCGGACCGATGACAAGGGGGATACCATAGGCCGCCGGCTCAAGAACATTGTGCACTCCCTGCCGGAAGCTCCCACCGACGTACGCCACATGGGCATATTGATAGAGCGCCATCAAGATACCTACGCTGTCGATGACGATTAACCGTTCGTTACTGTAATCGCTCAACATCGATAACCGGATCGACGAAATCTGTGCGTTTAGTCTGTACTCGATGCGCTCCAGGGTCTCCGTGTTGGGCTCATGGGGAACGAGAATAATTAAAAGATCGGAATATGCGGCAACCAACTTCCGGAGAGCGGGGAACAGCTCATCCTCATCTTCCTGCCAACTGCTGCCGATCACCAGGAGTTTCTTCCCTTCGACCAGTGACGCGGGCAGATAATGATGCGTCTTCGAATCCGCGCTTCGCTGCCAGACCTGGTCGTACCGGGTGTCGCCCATAACATCCACGAGCGGGTGGTCAAGGTCAAAGGACTCGAACATCTTTTTATCGGATTCCGAAACCGTCAAAATGTAATCGAGCGAGTTATAGATGGCCCGATGAAATTGTTTTGCCAGGGGAAGACCTCTGGCCGTGTTTTGACGGAGCGTGGCGTTCGCGATGAAAATCGGGACTTTCTGGCGCTGCAACGCCCGGAGATGGTTGGGCCAGAGGTCGTAGCGCACCATGACCGCCGCCGAAGGCCGGACCAGTTTGACAAACCGCTCGGCATTCCGGGAGGAGTCGAACGGCAGGTACGTAATAACATCCGCGGGCTTATATGCCCCCGAGTGTTCATAGCCGGACGGGGAAAAAAAAGAAACAACGATTTCCACAGACGGATTTCGCTTCTTCAACTCCGCGATAATTGGTTTTGCCTGTTCAAATTCACCCATGGAAGACGAGTGGAACCAAACGCGGCCCGTAATTCCCGGAAGCCGACGCATCTTCGTTTCGAGGCTGCGAAAGAGATCCTTCCTGCCCCGGATTCCTCTTCGTACTTTGGGGTCGATCAACCGGAAGATTTGAAACGCGAGCCATCCCAGAGGAATGACCAGAAAATCATATATGAACCACCAGATCATTCGTTCTTATGGCTCCGTGCATTGAGCAGTGTAGCCGAAGACTGCTGTTCTGCATCATTGACTAATTGACGTACGGCATTCATCACATCGTCGACGACGACGTTCTTCATGCAGTTAAAGTGACCCTTCGGGCATTGTTCCAATCCGATATGCGAGCATGGCCGGCAGGGAAGTCCTTTGCTTTCCAGAACCATACTTTCCGTGCCGTACGGGAAAAAACCAAATTCGCGGACCGTTGAGCCAAAGACGGCAACGACCTTCCGCTGTCTCGCTGCGCCAAGGTGCATGACGCCCGTATCATTACAAACAACGACATCGCAAAAATCAAGCGCAGCGGCAGTCTCGAGGAGTGAAAACCGCCCGGCAAACGTCTCGGCGACACCCGACCCGCTCGCGGTATTAATCATCTGGGCGATATCTCCGCAGTATTCAACGTCTTCCTTTCCCCCAAAAATAAGAATCTTTGCCTTGCGATCTTTAGCGTACAATTTCCCCAATTCCACAAACCGTTCCTGCGGCCACCGCTTCGTATAGTGTTTTGCCGCCGGTGCGAATCCGATGACCGTGTCGTACCGTTCGAACCTATACTTACCGAGCGCCGAAGAAACCGCAAACATCGTCTCGTCCGGGATAAACAGCTCGAGACCTCTGCGATCGTCTGTTACTCCTATCCGCGCGGCGGATTCAAGGTAACGCTCGGCGACCGGGACAATGCGGTCATAGAAATTCAATTTAGACTTAACCAGGAAGAAGCGTGCGGCAACACGCTTGTTCACAACACACACTACCCTAGCTCCGGAGAACATCCGGAGGTAACGACTCCGCAGACTATTATGGATATCAAGGATGACATCGTAATGTTCATCGCGGATCCTCTTCTTGAGGTCTTTCAGCTCACGGCGATCGGCCGACCGCAACTCTATAACCCCCGATAGGTGATGACTGAACTTCACGAGCTCGGCGAATTCGGATTTCACCAGAAAATCAATCTGCGCTGCCGGGTGCTTCGCACGTATTGCCCGAATGAGAGGCGATGCCAGAACGATGTCGCCGATGGAGCTGAGTCGAATAATTAGAATTTTGCGCGGATCATCCATGCGACAGCAAGAAACTTACAATTTTTTGCTCGTAATTGCAAGATGGAACACGTGACTATGACCGCCCGTTGTTAAATCAGCGGCCGAATTGTGCCTACGCGGGAAGGACGAGGTTCCCGTTACCAGACCTACGCTTCTTCATCATCGAACAAGAATTGCCGAAGCTCATTAAGCCTCTCCATGGTATACGCATCGACAAATTCTTTGTATTGCCGCGGCTCGTTGTCGAAGAAGCTGAGCAGAAGGTTACCTTTATCTGAGTCATTGCTTTTGGAAAAGGTAACCTTCGCCCTGGTTGGGTGAAGGTAGCCTTCGTCTCTTCCGACCAATGTTGCATAGTTCGAATACTTCCAATCCTCCGGCCGGTCAGCAAGCCCTGCAACAACAGCATTTATGTGAATGTACCTTGCCACATGTGTGAAATATTCGTTCGACACAAGCCGCTTACAGCGATATGGACCTTGGAACAAATGCCCGCTCCGACAGTAACGGATGTTAAACCGTTTTGCCACAGATGTTGTCAGCGCATGCATCATCGAAGCGATAGAACCGCCCGTGCCCTGAGAAAGGATAAGATGGTAATGGTTCGGCATCAGGCAATATACAAGCACCTGAACATCATAACGATTGGCGCATTCTTTCAGCCGACGGTCGAAGGATGCGTAATCGTCGTCATCCAGAAATATTGTCTGGCGATTGTTCCCCCTATTGTAAACGTGATAAAATTCGTCGTCAACGATGTGTTCTTTGCGGTCCATATCCTCCCCAATCGCAGGACGATGGCATCCTGTCGATATGTCAAACTTGTTGGGAAATTGCCTGTGCGAACTCGGCAGAAGGTTACCTTCTGCATCGTTATTACTGCGCTGAAGGTAACCTTCGTCTTGCTGAAAACTGCAGCTTCAGTTCTTGCTCGAAGATGTCGAAGGTCGACTTGTCGAATAGCACAAGCCGGATCGTGCGCACATTTTTTGCCTTCTGCAGGAAATCAATCGCCTCGGTGAGCATGACCTTCGCACAATAGAACGGAGAGAAGCCTCCGACACCGGTCCCCAGGGCAGGCAGACTGATTGAGGTGAGATGATGGTCGTCGGCAAGTTGCAGGGAATTCCGCGTGGCATCCTTCACCTTTTTCGCATCCGTGTGGAGATCCTGCCCCATCACCGCGGCATGGATGACTTTTTTCGTCTTGAGAGTTCCCCCGGAGGTAAGCACGGCACGCCCGATGTCGATGGGCCCCTGGGCGACAGCTTCACGCTCAATCTCATCGCCTCCTTTTCGCTTGATCGCGCCGGCGACTCCCGCGCCCATCCAGAGATGGTTGTTCGCCGCGTTCACAATCGCTTCGGTGTCCTGCTCTGCGATATCCCCCTGGACGATCTCGACGAGTCCATTGTTGACGTGAATCTGCATTAGTCCTGATTAATGGGAAGAACCAGCCGCACCGTCGTACCCTTTCCCATTTCGCTGTCGATTTCGATTTTCCCTTTGTGATCGTCAACGATTTTCTTGACGATCGCCATACCGAGTCCCGTGCCATGTTTCTTCCCATAGGTGACAAACGGCTCGAAGATTTTTGCCTTGACTTCGGGGGGCATTCCGGTTCCCGTGTCGGTAAACTCTATGGCCACTGCGGCGTCCTTCTGGAAGGTGCTGACCGTCAATTGACCTCCGTCCGGCATAGCGTCGGCGGCATTGCCTGCTATGTTGTAGAATACGCGCATGAGTTTGTCCTGGTCGACGTTCACGGTACCCACGAATTGCAGGTTACGCTGCAACTGCACATTCCTCTTGGTGAGGTCCTTCTCGACAAATGTCAACACCATCTCGATCAACTCTCCGAAGTCGCACTCCTGGATGTTCGTCGAGCTGACGCCGCGCGAGAAATCCAGTATTTCCTGGGTCATATTCACGAAGCGGTCTATTTGCTTCATCATGTCGTCGGCAAGCTTTGTTACTTCGGCATCCGGGGCCTTCTTCTTCATAACCTGGGCATACACGCGAAGCGTGCCCATCGGATTCTTGATGTCGTGAATGATCGTGCTGGCCATTCTTCCCACCGCAGACAGCCGCTCGCTGGAGACCATTTGTTGGGCGAGCTGTGCATTCTCCACGGCAATCGATGCATGAATGGAGAGCGCTTCCAGTAATTCTTCATCGTCTTTTGTGAACGGACCGCGCTTCTTGTTGAGCAATTGAAAAACGCCGATTGTTTTTCCATCCTTGTTCTTCATTGGCATGCAGAGGATGGTCGTCGTCCTGTAACCGCTCTTTTTATCGACCTCCGGATTGAACCGGGAGTCGGCGTATGCGTCGGGGATGTTGATCGTCTCTCCGGTGGCGGCAACATGTCCGGCAATTCCCTTCCCGAAGGGCAGACGAATTTCGACCATGGAAGCGCCCTGGAGGACTTTCGACCAAAGTTCCTGCTTCACATCGTCGATGAGATAGACGGTCCCCCGGTCTGCGTTAAGGGCGCTCGTGGCAGTCTCCAGGATGATGCCGAGCAATTTGTCTACATCGAGAGTAGAATTGACGCTTTTGCTCGCGTCGATGAGTTTTCGCATCTTCTCGACCTGACGCTGGGCAGCTTCGTTGAAACGATCGCACTGGAGGATGACCACATCGTCAACAGTCCGCAATCTGACACTCAGCATACGAAGAAGGCTTTGCTGGAAGGACGGACTCACCTTCACCAATCCGGCAAAATCCTCTCTCGCGAGTGGAACAACAGAACAGTCGGTTTGCGCAATCGCAGCGGCCGATTTGGGACGATTGTCGATCAATTCCATCTCCCCGAAGAAATCGCCTTCATGGATAACCGCCAGTACCACTTCCTCGCCAAACCTCATTTTCTTTGCGATTCTCACCGTCCCCGAAAGCACGAGGTACAAACACCCTGTTTCGCTCCCGTCATCAAAGATCAACTCTCCGGCCCGGTATTGGTGCTCGCGCAACTTTGGAAGAATGGGTTTGAGGACAGATTCGTCCACAGCATCGAGAAGGACATTCCGGCGGATTTTGTCGATCAATGAGGAATTATTTGCCATCGCAATTACTCCGTTGTGTGTGTTGGATCGGGAAAATCATCCACAATCCCTTCGACTGTTGGTTCAACACTTTTTGACATGTCAAGACTCAATAATATAAAAAGTTGAGGTAAGAAGCAAGGTGTGTGGCGCGGGCGGCGGGGATCCACGGGTCAAAACCGGAGAGATTCCTTGAATTTGGGCACATCGCTCAATCAAAGCGCTTGTAAAATCCGACTTTTGAGGCTATATTGTGAAGAATAATCATGCGGCTCTCTCTTCACATATTGCGAGCCCACGTGGGACCGTTCCTGTTTTCCCTCTTCACGCTGGTATTCATCTTCTTATTGCAATTCGTCATGCAATTCATAGACCAGTTGGTGGGAAAGGGGTTGAGTGCGTGGGTTATAGGTCAGTTGATCGTGCTCAATCTCGCCTGGATCGTGGTGCTTGCCGTACCCATGTCGGTGTTGGTGGCCACGCTCATGGCCTTCGGTGGACTGTCGGCCCAGAATGAAATTACCGCCATGAGAGCGAGCGGGATGAGTCTGTACCGCATGATGATCCCCGTCATATTCGCCGCAATCCTCACGACGTATCTCCTCGAGGAATTTGACAACAAGGTTCTTCCCGACGCGAATCATCTTGCAAAAACGCTCATCGTCGATATTCGGAGGAAGAAGCCAACGTATACGATCGTTCCCGGACTCTTCTCGCAGGACATCAGCGGATACAGCATCCTCGTCAACAAAACTTTTGAGCAATCGAACGACCTTGAGGGCGTAACGATCTACGACTACACCGACCCGACAACGAACGTTGTCGTGACGGCCAAGCGGGGAAAGGTCTCCTTCACACCGGATTACCGTAAGCTCGTCATGGATCTTGAAGACGGTGAAATCCATCAATTGAACAACTCCGACCCCAACCTCTACAGGCGCATGCGGTACATCCAGCACCGTATCGTGATGAACGTCGAGGGGTTCGATTTCGAACAATCGGGACCCGAAACATTCTCCCGGGGCGAGAGGGAGATGAGTGCGCGCGACATGCAGTTTTACGTCGACAGTCTTCGGCTGATGAACAAGATGTCCGAGACGAGGCTTCACCATGTCGTCGAGGAACGCATGAAGGAGCTGTACCAACCGTATTCGCCGCCTGTTCCGGCCCAGACGGCATCAATACGCCAGAATGCGATAACCCGTGCGATCACAGAAGTGCGTAATGTCACAAACATGATCGACAACGAACTGATTTTCATCAAGTACAATCAGGATCAAATCAACGAATACACTGTCGAGATCCACAAAAAGTATTCGATCCCCGCGGCGTGCTTCGTCTTCGTATTCGTCGGCGCGCCGCTGGGAATTATGGTACGGCGCGGGACGTTCGGTATCGCCGCCACCCTGGGCCTCGGATTTTTCCTGATGTACTGGTCGTGCCTGATCGGCGGCGAAAAACTTGCCGACCGGGGAATCATCGCCCCGTGGACGGGGATGTGGGTAGCGAATATCATCCTTTCCATTCTTGGCACATACCTCACCATCCGGATGGCCAGAGAAACTCCCAGCATCGATTGGTCAAGGTTTCAACGAATCCTCCCGAAATCCTGGCGCTCAGCCCAGGCAACCACCGTAGAAAGCGACCGGAAATCATGAAGCTTATTGACCGCTACATTCTACGGCAGTTCCTCGTGACGGCAATTTTCTCCCTTTTTGCATTCACCGTCGTCTTCGTGGTTGTTGACATGATGGAGAATCTGGACAACTTCCTGGACAAGCAGGCGACCGTAGGCATTGTCGCGATGTACTATATGTATTTCATTCCCGAGATCGTCAAGCTCATGATCCCGGTTGCGATGCTCCTCTCCGCATTATTCACGACGGGCCGCCTTTCCACCTTCAACGAGCTTACGGCATTAAAATCGAGCGGCATAAGTCTCTATCGTTTCCTCGCGCCCCTCCTGATTTTCTCACTGATTGTGAGCGGCGTGTCGGTGTATTTCAACGGGTGGATTGTGCCGTTCGCCAATAAGAAAAAACTGGAAATCTCGCGCGGCTATTTTCAGAGAAATATCGAAGTCATCGCCAAAAGCAATATTTTCATCCAGGACACCCCCACGCGTATTCTATCGATTGGGCTGTTTGACGACCACCTTAATACCGCTTCGCATGTATCATTGCAGGATTTTGGAAAGCCCGATCCGACAGTCGTCGTCGACCGCCTGGATGCGGACCAGATGCGATGGGATCCTGCGACAAAATCCTGGACGCTGTATCACGGGACGCAGAGGATCTTCGAGGAAGGAAAGGAGACCCTGCATCAGTTCAGCTCACTCCCGATGGGTTCGCTCAATTTTTCGCCGGAGGACATCCGCAAAAAACAACAGATCCCCGATGAAATGGCATACGTTGACTTGAAGCAATTCATTCAGGATGAGCAGCATGCGGGACACGATGTCTCCCGCTGGCTGGTCGATTTTTACGGAAAGATTGCCTTCCCGTTCGCGAACTTTATCGTTGTGCTCTTTGGCGTTCCATTTTCATCCATCAAGCGGCGCAGCGGATTGGGCGTCGAATTCGGGATTGCTATCGCCATTTGTTTCTTCTACATGATTTTTCTGAAGGTAAGTCAGGCGTTCGGGTACAACGGCGACATCGATCCCCTCCTGACGGCATGGCTGGCGAATATCATTTTCCTCGCCGGAGGATTGTTCAATTTGTGGCGGGTGCCGAAGTGAGCCCGGCAACGGCTGCCGGGGAACGTCACATCAGCAAGTGCGCCTGCTCGTTCTGACTTTTTTGAACCCCCCGATCCCCCCTTTGAAAACGGGGGGGACGACACATCAAAGGCACAACAGGGGGGTTAGTTTTCTTCTCGCGACTCAACCGGTTCACAGTCAGCTCCCGCGCCATTTTCTTCTACCCCTCGATTACAGGTTCTTGTCATGCCACAAACCCCCCTTAATCCCCCCTTTGAAAAAGGGGGGACGACACATCAGAGGCACAACAGGGGGGTTATGTTTTCTTAGTCCGGCTCGACTGACTCGTCATGAGTTCTCGAGCCTTTGCTTTTATACTTTCTAAAACACTGGGCATTTTGGAGGACACTTCATAATTTGTACATCTCAGGAATTTTATTCCAAGACTCTCGATTTCCTCTTGTCGATGCTTGTCATATTCACGCTCTTGATCCGAGCAGTGTGTGACACCGTCGACTTCAATAGCGAGCTGAATCCTCGGGATATAGAAATCCAACACATAAGCACCCACGCTGTATTGCCTCAGCACCCGTAGACCAAGGATCTGTTTATTTTTCAACTGAATCCAGAGGAGGATTTCAGCCCTCGTCATGTTCCTACGGAGCATTCTTCTCTTTTCTTTTTCGGAAAGTCTGTTGTAGATTCGTGTCATGATGCCTCCGCTGCTTTTTCGAACCTCCTCGATCCCCCCTTTGAAAAAGGGGGGACGACACTTCGAAGGTACAACAGGGGGGTTAGATTTTCTTCGGATAGATCGACCGCCTTATCATCAGTTCCCCACCACTACCTTCTTGTTTTTCCATAATATGACGCCTGAGAGAAGAACAGCCCTTTCCCCCTGATTCGACTAGCGGAAATCCTAGAAAGCGTACTCAATCCTCGCTTCGGACACCGGCACCAATCCAACCGGCGTCGCCTCGATGTGCATGTTGACTTCGGCGTGCAGCGCCTTATTGTGGCTCTTTGTAGTCAGAAAAGCGTCGAGCGCGCTGACGAAATGATTGATGACAGCGATGCTCACGAACGTGGCAGAAATGTCGTAATAATGGTTTGTGTTTGCGCGCATCGATGCATAAAGATACATCTCCTTCGACGTGCTCAGAACAGGATTCACGTTGCCGGGAGTATCGGGTCCGGAATCGTCCCATCCGCGGCTGAATTGATCGTACTTGCCGATAAGTTCATAGAATTGCTGCTGGCCCCAGTAGGGTAATTCGTGGGTGTAGTTATTACCCACCACCTCAACATCCCGCTCCATGCTGTTCAGCTCATCCCAATTGATGTTGCGATACGGAGGACCGCCTGTCGAGTCGTTGCCGGGGAAAATAAGATTGTGGTACTGTTCAGGTGTATACGGGGGAGGCGTTCCATTCGCCGTCAGCTCTCCGATATGCTCAATCGTCCAGTTGGCGTATCGCGAAGCACTATAATGCTCATTCGCAAAATCCTGGAACATGTCCGTCTGATGATCGCCCTTTTTATAATAGACATGTGCCGTCACCCATGAGGTGACCTCGACTGCGAAGAACACGGCGCCTTTTATCTTGCTGTCGCAATACCACTCGCCCGCTCCGGGCACTGCCAATGAAAGAAGACCGGCGAGCCATGGGCTTTTCTCCCCTCCGGACGTTCCTGTTGGTGTGAGCACTTGCGGCATGTCGGCCCTCAGAGGATGGTTCCCGGCAAGGGTGCGTCCACCAAAAAAATCCACTTGCGCGTTCCCCGTAAGATGAAGCGAAGGATCATCGCCGGCGTATGATTCCGCGGCAACGAAAATGAGAATCACCAAAAACATCTTCACAGACATTACAGTTCCCTTCCCTGTTTAATCCATATCAAAACCAAATAATACGCCAAAATGGAAATCCCACTGCTTGCCGTACGTGACATCCGTGCCCACAATGCTCGTGGCACGCGTAAACTGGTCAATACCATACGTAGCGTTGAAGAATACGCGTGTCGGAAAAGCATAATAGGAAAATGATTCGAGTCGCAGCTCAAGACCCGCATCCCGTTTGAATTTATGGTCCAGGATACTCTCGCTCTTCCACACATTTCCGACATCTCCGTAGGCTGCGGCATACAGCTTGTCGAAATAGAACTGCAGCACGCGCAGGTCAATATGTTCCAGGACCGGGAACCGGTATGTGAGGTTGGCATACGCAAATTGATTACCGCCGAGGGAATAGAAAGGATATCCCTTCATTCCATCGAGTCCGCCGACATAGAAGTCAAAGAAATCGTCCACCGTGGGGCCGAAGATCGTTCCACCGCGGAGTTGTGCCGAGAGCGTGTGGTTCCAGCCCGGGAGCTGGCGGGATTCACGCCAGGAGAGCTCGGCCCGGTGAAACGCCGGTCGTTGATAATTCGGAACGAGAGTGCCGTCTGAAGAGACAGTGAATTCGGCGGTCGGATTAAAATCGCTGAATTCGTAATCGTACTTGAAGCGAACTTTCGTTCCGATGGGATTGATCTCCATGGTTCGCGAAGGTGCGATGTTTTCAAAATTCCACATCAGCGAGATTTCGTTGCCGATGAAATAAAGGTTATCGAAAGCCGGACTCAGCACCCCCCCGGATTCTGGAATAATGAAGCCGTCCAGGGTCGCCGTATAACGGCTGTTTGTGTAGCGCGCCTCGAAGTCGACATTCTCCCAGATGAATTTTTCGCGGAAGACAATGTCAAATTCGAGTAAACTGTACGTTATGCCCACACCTATCGTATCGAACGGAAAATCCAGCTCCGACGTTGTCGACCGCGTCAAGTTATAGGCCTCAATGGACAGCGCCGGCTCCAGACCAAGTTGAAACAACCCGGGGATTTTTCCACGATAATCGAACGTGAAGAACAGGTCGCGCTCGCCGTTACGGTTCATCGCGGCCCCCGCAAAAAAGCCGTATCGCTCGAGGGCATCGTAGGAATAGACGAACACCCCCGGCTTGATGACATCAATACCTTTGTTCCTCGGGTTGTAATTGTCAACCCTCAGAAACGGCACGAACGACAAGCTCGATGCGATCGGCTTGTACGACGTGACGTTTTGATCCGGCGGATTCGCGTCATCGTAGGAGCGCAGTGATTGCCAATCAAAATCACCGGATTGCCGAGACGTGTCCTGAGCGGCATGAGGCTGGCTTGCTGCCGATAGTTGACCGCCAGTCCCCGCAGCCTGGATGTACAATCCGGCGTTAGGAGCCGGACGTAGGCTATCCATCATGGCAATTTTGTAACCCGTCGAGGTATATGAGGAGAAGGCGATGCTGCCACGGGCATTCACAGCCGGCATGAACGCCCCGCCAAGAACATTGGTGAGCTGAACCGTCTCCTTCGTTCCCAGGTCGTATTGATACAGATTGAAGATTCCGCTCTTGTCGGACGCGAATATAATTTTGGAACCGTCGGTGGTAAACACGGCATTCCGTTCATCATCGGGAGTAGCAATAAGAAATGTAACGTCACCACCCTCCGCGGGGATTGCTGCGATGTCCCGGCCATCCTTGATGGAATAATCGAATACAATGGTTTTCCCATCGGGAGACCATTTGGGGCCATACACCTGCTCGCCGCTCGCATACTGTGTGAGCTGGCGAATGCCGGTGCCGTCGGAATTCATCCGAAAGATGTTCAGTGTTCCGTCTTTTCCTGCCACGTACACAATCGTTTTTCCATCGGGAGAAACCTCCGGAGAATTCGCTCTCTTCCCGTATGTCAGTCGTTGCTCGTCATCCCGGCCAATATCGTACGAATAGATATCCGAGACGTTCGACCAATGGGGGTTCTTCCTGGTGGTCTTGCTGTAATAAATCTTCGTGCCGTCGGGAGACCAGGAGATTGTTGAGCGTACTCCATCCTTCAGCTTTTTCTCCTGCTTTGTGGCCGGGTCGTAGAGATATACCGAAGAGAGCCCGAAATAATCCGCTTCTTTGTTGGAAATGTACGCGAGCTTCTTGCCGTCGGGGGAAAAAGCCGGATAAAAGTTGCCAAACCCGACGTTCGCGATAATCTCGCCGGCTGCAATCGTTTCCTTCACGTTCCTCGCGCGCTCGGCGTAATCTTTCTTCAGGTACTCTTTCCATTCGTTGTATACTTCCTCGCCATCTTTTCCGATCGCGCTTTTGATGGCGCCGTCGATCGTCGTTTCCGTCAAGGAAGCGAGATTTTGAGAGATTGCGAGGAGTTTATCCTCGCCATAGTGATCGGCAACATAGTGCACGAACGCAAACCCGGCGTTGTAAGAGGACTCGTTACCGAGGCTGGTTTTGCCAAAGACCGACATTTCATTCCATGTCAATAATTTGTTGTCGAGGGCATACATGCGGAGAATCATGTCTCGATGGGAATCCCAGGATTCGTAGCCGAGTTCTTTCCGGTTATACTGGGCGACGCCTTCTGCGAACCAGCTTGGAACTGCAATGCCTGAGACAGGATAGGAAACGATGACATTCGGATAACCATAGAGGACGTTCCGGCCGGCGCTCGGACTCATATCCAAGCCATTGCAGGTAGAATGCCGGCATGCGGCGACCGAACTTCATCGCCGTCTGCATCTGTATGATGTGGGTATACTCGTGTGTGACAACATTCCTGAGCCAGTTGTGCGTCCCACGGAGGTCGAAGTCCAATGCAGAGGCCCAAATCTCAACTTTGTTGTCGAAAAAGTACGCGGCTCCGTTGGAGTAGTTGTCGTAGTCCTTTATGACAAAGCTCACTTTTTGATCCGGGACGTGATGGTAGAGCGTTGTCACAGGTCCATAAATTTCCTCGGCGACTTTTGCAACGACTCGTGCCGTCCGCTCTGCACCGTCATGAAAGTTGACAAAGAAATGCTGGGTCTCTATCGTGTGCCATTCCAGCTCAGGATGGTAATAATCATCCTGGGCCGCTGCGATGCCTGCGAAAACAATGCACGCAGCGATCGACGCCAACGCCTGCCGGGTCTTCATATGATGTACGTTTCTCCGTGCGGGGTTGTCTGTCCATCCGGCGTGATGACCGGAAATGTGAATTGATTAGCAATCCCAAGGAGAGTCCGAAGAACGAAGGGGTGCAGGATCATTTAACGACTGCTATCTTGATGATTGCGACGCCATGACCGGTCGCTGCCTGCGCCTCTATGTGGGCAAAGTAAATACCGCTCTGGATGTTCGCGACACTCCACTCGATTTCATTGTCCAATCCACCCTGGCCCGGTCCGTCAAATTCCGTTACCGCGTCTCCGGCGAGGTCAAAGATCTTGATGTGAACTTTAGAATCATCCCGGACATAGTAGCGAATATGTGTTTTGTAACCGTGCGCGGCATCAACTGGATTGGGCCAATTATAGGCGCGGGAACGAGGGAAGAAGTCAGAAGTGGGCACAATGATGGGAAGCAAGGAATCGATAAGCCCTGAATTCTGGGCATCATGCATTGCCTGCGGCCAGGGCATGGCTGGCGGAACGGCCAGGCCGGTTTTCAAGGTCCCCGTTCGCCACGCGTACACATGGCCATTGTCGGACGCGACCGCAAGGCCGATATCCGTACAGCTTAAACAAGAACTCGGCAAGTAGAACGCTGCCGGTGTCGAGCCGCTGTTCACTCCCGACAGAAGCGGGAATCCCGGGAGCATTCTTCCTGTTGCGTCGTACGCGACAACCAACCCTTCCTGGGTGACGGCAATAATGTCGACTGCACCGTCTCCATTGATATCGGCAGCGATGGGAGAAGTCAGGATCGACGTGCTTGTAGGGACAGTAACTGGAAAGTTATCAAGAATCGCACCGGTCGCGTTGATCGCGTAGATCTTGTTTCCGCTGAACACAACGATATCGCGTTGACCGTCGCCGTTGATGTCTGCCAGGATGGGCGCGCCGAGAATCTCGCCTCCCGTAGCCACGGGGAATCCGGTCAGGGGAGAAAATGAACAAGGGCTTACGAGCGAAACCTGACCGTCGCGGGAAACAAGAACGATTTCCTTTCCATACTTCGCCGAAATTGTTCCGGCTATTGCTTGAGAGGGTTGTATCCTCGATCCTCCCGTACCTGGCACCAGCACCGATGGGTTGTTGGGACATGATGCTCCCAGCAGAGCCACCGAACCATTCGAAGTCACCGCCAGATAGGAATTCGGGTTTTGGAATAGGGTCAAACTCACGATATCGGAGCTATCAGGCGGGGCAATTTGCGGACTCTGTGCGATGCTCCCATCGTAGCGTAGAAGGTACACGACGCCGCCTTTCGCGCCAAGGGCAATGAATGAATCTGAAATGACGGGCGAAGTTGTAACGTACCTCGCCAGATCCGTTTTGAACAACGAGTCGGCTCTCTGATCGTGATTCTGGTCTTTCAAGGTCCAGAGCCCCGCGATTCCAACCCCCTGGCCCACCGTGGGAGAAATCACATTTGTCTCAATACCACCTACCGCGAGACCTGTATCTGAACCGAACGCGCCAACCGCGACCTTTCCTGTAAACGACCCGTACGCGCCGCCGGCGCTCAGAATCTCGCCGCTCGAATCTCCGCCGGCGAGCGCTGGCGAGCCATCGATGTTCCAGGAAAATATTTCCGACTGGCCAACCTGTTGCGCTGCCATCAACTGGGGTGATTTCGCTGCGGGCACAATGCCAAATTTTTCTGTGCTGACGGTAATCCTTCTGACAAGACCTCCGGCATCATTATCGATCGTCAGCGAGTTCGTGCCGAATTGCTGCCCGGTGTACCTTGGAAATCCCGGAATCGGATTGACTTGTTCATCCCCCACCTGGACCGTCGCCGTCATTCTCGGACCGCTCGGTGAAAAACCATTGATCGTAACATGGCTATTGGCAAGACTGTTGCTCATGCTGGATGGCCATGACGTTGGTGTGAAGGCATTTGACCGAACGCGCAGCGGAGCGCTATTGCCGGCATACCAAAAATCCAACGGCGTCCCGGCTTCACTCCCGTACCCGGCATCCAACAAACTGTATGACTGACCGATATCCTGCGAGCCGTCGGCTTCCATCAGGTTAACCCCGCGGTGGTTCGGATCCGCATTGATCGAGTTCGACCCGATGTTCGCGTCGATGACGTTTTCATCTATATGCCAGATGAGAATGCCGCCGTCGTACCAATCGGTGTAACCTCCTGGCAGGCTCCATTCGAAATCATTGATGTTGACAAGAACACCGTAGAGCGAGTCCGGGCTAAATCCGTTAAACCCGACGGTATCGCGAAGCCACGTCATGGTGGACGTTACTCCATTCCTGACAATAGTAACGGTCGCTCCGTCGTTGTTCGCATCGCGACAGCGGTTTTCGACAAGAAAATACTCTTTCTCGCTGATGAGCACGCGGTAAACGGTGTCCTTCGACGTTGTCAGGCTCACTGCCGGGAGGTTGTACACGGAGTCGCCCGAAGCAATGGTGATTGGATCAATCCAGCCGAGAAAATATTTCTCCCATGCGGACGGCTCGGGGGGGAAGATGCCGCTCCAGCTGAAGATCGCTTGTCCGTCCATCAAACCAAAGCGTCCGATACCCGAAGCCCCTGTCTGTGTGTCGAAAAGATCGGGCAAACCCAGATGGCTGCCGACACTCGCCGCAAGCAATCCGTTGATGCCGAGCTGCAGGATCGATTCAGGCAGGGTACACGGATTATCGCGGCTTTCCGTTTCGGGGAGGATCATTGAATTTTTCACCGTATCGCCACCGCCATTCACGATCACTCCCCCATACGACGTGCCAAACATCTTCTGGAGGCTCGCGATATTGAGATAGATCGAAGGGATGTCGAAAGGCGTGAGGTCGTAGCCGGTGCAACTGGAAAGGTCGACGTCCCTTCCAACGCCGGCGTGAAAAATTATGAATGCTTGATAGTTGTGAAAGGGAATACCGGGCGTCACTGAATCGACCGTGTGCCACGTATCGTTCATCAGGTACCCCAGCTCGATGTTGGTGGCGCTGGTCTGGGGAGAACTGTAATACGACATCTGATTCGGAAGCGTATAGACGCTGTCAAGAACCGTCCCCTGGATGACGATCCTGCCGTCGGAGACCCGGCGAAAATAATTCTCAACGAATGCGAGATGATTCTGGAAGTACGTTCGGTCGTGCGGCGGCGGGTCGATAAGCCCGGATGTCCACGCCGAGAGGTCAAATTGTCCGTTCCCCGTCGTGCGTGAATCGTTGTCCGTTTTGAAATCGACCATTGCTGCAAGGACGTGAAGCGTTTCCGGGAAGGCCTGGGTGGTGTGAAGTCTGTGGACGGCTGATACGTCCGAAGTTGTTTTCAACAAGTGGCTAAACTTGGGACGCATCCGGGAGCCGGCATGCGTTGTGGCTGCCACGAGGATTGACACCAACAGAATCGCCGCCCGACGACTTGATATCTGCACGGAAATGCTCCGATGGTTTCTAAAGAATCGCTGAATTGAGGTACGATGATGACCGAAGACACCATCGGGCTCGAAGGACTTTACCGGGCGCACATCAAAAACCGCACGACATTGAACCCATGGTCTCTATGGGCATGATTGTGCCGACCCGGGCACTCCGCCTATTGCGCGCCGCCCATTGAAATGAGAAGCGTGAAGCGAAGCGTTTCGCTGAGCGGATTATTCTCTTCAATCGCGGAGAGATAACTGAAATCAAAACCGTATATGTCATATCGAATGCCCGCGCCGAATGTCATAAACTTCCGGTTTCCGTAGCTTGGGTCTTCATAGAAATAACCCCATCGCAGCGCAATGAGCTTCGGGCTTCCATACCAATACTCGAAACCACCAGAGACATCGACTTTCCGCAATCCGCCATCCCCCCACGCCGAGATCAGGGATTTGGGCAGGTTATCCGGCGGCACATCCGTAACGTTAATGACGTTTCCCTGGGAATCATATGTTGTATCAGAGTTGTATCTCCGTACAAGCAAGCGGGCAAAATCCATAACGAGAGTAATATTATTATACTCGCTCTTGACGGCTTTGTAAGCAATCCCAAATCTAAGATCGGTCGGCAGGGGATCTGCCTGCGCGGCATCGATGTATGTGAGTTTCGGTCCGAGGTTTGAAAGATCGAGACCAAGGCTGAGCCTATCTTCGAGATTTCCGACGAACGGTATATCAAGGGTTGTCGGTTTCCAGAGCACTGCGATATCACCGCTGACCGTCGAGGCAATACCTTTTCTGCCTTGCCCCTGAACGTTGAAATTCGCCAGCGAGCTATTGATGTATCGCAGGTTGATGCCAAGCCCGAGATCATCCGTCATCTTCGTCGCATACCCGCCCGTGACGGCAACCTCAAATGCCTTGAATGTGCTGATCGGAGTCGGCCCCGTGGCATCAGTTTCGACAAACTCTCCGAGATTCAGGTAGATGATACTCGCCGAAACCGTCCCCCCCAGATTCTCCATGTAGTTGTTGTACGAAAAGTATTCGTAGAACAAATCCGGGAGGTTGAATTGGGGAAGCCAGTTGGAATGCGTCAGGCTGATTTGCTGGCCCTTCTGAAACGCCAGACCTCCTGGATTCCAGAATGCAGCGGAAGCGTCATCCGCCAGACCGCCGCCCGACTCGCCCATCGCATCATTGCGGGCGTTGGGAGCTATGAGAAGAAACGGTACCGCAGATTCTCCCTGAGCAACGGCCAGCTCGGGAAGACACAGCACCACGAGTAACATTACAACGACGATTAAGGAGTAGGATCTCTTCCTTCCATCGGACATCATCATACATCCCTTCCAAATACTGTTGATATTTGAGGTTTTCTTGGGTTTTCTCGATTGGGATAACATAAATTTATGGTCTTTCATCCTGAGAAGCAACTCTCCAGATCACAATGTGACATTTCTATCGTAACACGCTAAGTTTACCAAGAGCTTCGGTGGCAAATCTGCCGTCGACGGTCTTAACGATAACTTTATAAAGATACACTCCGTTGGCAAGTATATCGCCATCCCTGTCGCGTCCATCCCACGGTATGTTGACGATCTGATGGTTGTCGGTTTGCCGCAAGTTCTGAATGAGCCGTCCTGCGACCGTATAGATTTTGACCTGCGTATCGACCGGGACGAGCTGATTGTGTTCGAACGTGAAAACTGTAGAAGAGGCGAACGGGTTGGGATAATTGTACAAATTTGACACTCTCAATCCGACCCCGGTCACAACGTCGAACGTCGTTTGAGCGACGGAAGGATTATTATACGTATCCCATGCGCGGAGCCGGAGGGAATGACCGCCTTCCGATAGTCCGGTCAGTTGGTATTGCATAATTCCTTCTTGATAGGTATCGAGGTTACTTTTGTAATAGGCGGTCACATCTACGCTCTGCGGATTGTTGTCTATCCAGGCCTCGATGTGATGACCGATCCCGGCGTCGGATGTATTGATCCCGTGTGGATCCTTTAGATCGGCGATGAGGATCGGGTTTGCGCTTACGACATCACCCGGACGAAACGTTCTGCTGTCGAGATACAGACTGATCTCGGGTCCCTGCGTATCCAGCTGGGCCGTCGAATCTGTGCCGCCGACACGGATGTTGGTTGTGTAGCCCGAACCGTCGCTCGATGCATTCCAGAAATACATCGTGATGCGGCCCAGGTCATTGCCATAGGAAATATCCTTCGGCACCACGAAGCTCGCCTTCATTCTGCCGTTGTTCACGCTCTGGTCGCCTCTGAAGAGGATATTGCCGGCTTCTGAGAATGTAAATGTCCCGCTGTGGGGATCGTTGATCTGGACGCTGCGGTTCGCATCGTACACCACAAGCTGGGCCTGGCCGGTGTAAGTCGAGTTCGGGCCGTATGGCTGCAGCGCTGCGGATACCGTGTCCTGGCTCAGCGCTTTCAGCTGGGCCACATTGGAAAGAGAAACCCTGTTCAGCGTATCGATCGTCGCAAACATCTTCGGGAAGGATACCCGGAGCGCTGGATCTCCCAGCAGGAAATATTTCCTGTCGTTGATCGTATCCGCGAACACCTGCTTCGTACGATACACAACGTCGCCCAATCGCTGTTGGAAAATCCGGCCTGAGCTATCGACCTGAAAGAGGTTTTGATAGAGTGTCTGGTTGAGAGCGAAGTTATCAAAGGAATACACCGCGCGGGTTGCCGAGAAAACCCCGATGGCGCCGGCCTCCGGCATGGAAGCAAGGAGCTCTCCCCCGCTTTGCTGGTATACATTGTCGAAATAGGAAAAATTACAGGTCGCCGCGACCAGGAAGAAATACTTCTGCTTGTTATGGAGTAACGGAAAATCAAGAGCGACGTCAAAAATATCCTCATGCGTCCACAACTGCGGATTTCCGTGGCCGGTGAAATTCAGGGTCAGCGTTCCCTGATTGATTTGATTATCAATTGCCGCGTTTACCTCCGGCCTTCTTCTGCCCACGGCAGTGTAGATGAGCGGATACTCGAACTCGTAAATTTTCGCCACTTCAAACATCGACGGAACCAGCTCCGAAACCGCCTCTGCCTGTTGTGTATGGACGAACGGGGGGAGATCATAATTGTCGCCGTCCGTTTGGTCATCGTCGGCAACAAACGTAGTCTGCAGTTTCCATGGGTCGACAATCGGGTTTGATTCGTACTCGATGATTTTGTTGACCATCGCGCTTGCATCGTCCGCCGTCCGGGCCGTTAATCTGCCGACTCCTGCCTTCACGCGTCCGGAACCGTCAAATATCGTGAAAAAATCATCGCTCGCATAGGAGTTAATCGGAATGAACGATTCTTCCGACTCCCATGGAGGGATCCAATTCGGACCGGTCGTGAGCACGCGTCTGTAATCATAATCGCCGTCGCCGAACAGCAAGACAAGTTGAGGATTTCTCAGCGGGTAGATGTATTTGAGATAGTTGCGGATAGCGACGGGCGTGAGCATTCCACCCCCGAACTCATTGTATATCTGATTGACATCCACCACTATGGACCGAAGCGTATCCTGCGTCTGGCGGAACGACTGCAAGCGCTGGGCGGAGGCAAGGAAGTCCGGATGCGTGATGATGACGTAATCCACCTGCGTTGAGTCGCCGTGCAGGTTCTGGTTCGCAATGCGCGTTAATGATCCCGGTGTATTGAACCCGCTTTGTCCGACAGCATAGAATTCCCGCACCGAGCCGGCGCTCAACATTACTCTAAACGAGCACGTATCGACGGAAATCGTCGGATTAGTAATCATCGTAACGCTGTCGAAGCTTGTAACATCAAACACAGAAATCTGATTGTCGGAAAATCCGCTCACATCGTACTCTGCGACGCCCGAAAGATCGTCCGAGTGAAAATTGAATTCGTTGTTTTGGGCGACCAGAAATTGCCGATAGAATAACTCATACCAATCGATGTACCCGACACCGCTCTGGTCCGACGTTCGAGAAAACAAAACGGAGGATACTCTGACCGTCGGTGGCCGGAAAAGTGTTAAGAGTAATATCGCTCAAATACGACATAAACTGACTGCTGCCGTAGAAGTAATCTCCGTCGACGTCCGTGCCACTATAGGATTGATTGACAATCTGCTGTCCGTGCTCGTTCACCGTAAATGTCGAAATGTCGGTCGAGCGTGCCCCCAGAAGCAGCCGATAGCGAACCGGCTGGCCGGCATCGATCGAGGGCAGCGGAGTGACGTACGTTATAACGTCCCCGGGATTAAAGGATTGTCCCAACCACTCCAGTCCCGACCCGAGGATGTTGATCTTGTCATCTTCACGAGACAACATCCCGACGATGGTTGTGGGATGGATGGAGGCCGGCTGCGACAGAGACGGGAGCGGCGTCATCGTTTTTGCGGGAGTGCTGCCGTACGTGAGCCAATAGAAGTTCGTCTCGCTGTAATGATTGATGTAGTGAGAAAACGATTTGGTCCCCGGGTCATAGTTCCACCCGCGCGTGCCTTTAGCGTAGAAGATAATATAATCGTTGGGGTCCAGGAGATTGTTCGAGTTGGCATCGACGGCATAGACGGCATTTTCCAAAAGGTCATCGACTGCCGGTACAGTCGGATCCAGCGGCAGCTCATAGCCGCCGTTTCCAAAAATTCTTATGTTGTGCGGATTGGCAGTCGGGGGTACACCTGCATCAAGCAAGGCCTGCCCTGTGATCTTGTACATTCCGCTGGCGGTTATGGGAAACTGGAACCAATCGCCCGTCGCAAGGACACTGTTTCGAAACGCTCCCGCAGCGGGACGTTCTCACTTCTCCGCCGCCCCGGGAAAACATCTCATCGTTCAATGCCAGGCCGCGAATCATCTTTCCCGGTTTCATCGTGACGCGATCGGCGCTTCCGAAGTTGACGCGGACCACAATCCTGGTGTATTTCCGGAGCAACCGTTGACCGGCATTGTACCGGAGCGGGCTCACACGCAGCTCGCCGAGGACAGCTCCCTGCGTCTCTCCGATATTTGCCAGCACGGCAACCTGTTCCGGCACGAAGTCGTTCTTCTGATACGCAGCGGGCCTCATTTTGTACTCGGGCGCAAACATCCCCTTTGCCATCCTGCCCATGGGCACGGGCGGGAGCAAAACGTTCGCAATATTTTCGTATTCTACCGTCACGATCTCCAGAGAGTTGTTGCGGGCGCCGGGGAACCTTAAGACAAAGGAACGAACTTCGATCTCCGGCGACCCGGGCATTACGTGCGGCGGGTTAACACCGCCTTCAAAGCCATACCGGGTGAATTGAAAACCGTTTGACTTGATTGCCGACGCCGGCGTGAAAACCGGCACGAGCTCAAGCGTGATTCCGCTCGCGTCGGCCTGAAGTATTCTAACATCCTTGCTGCTTCCGAACGTCGTGGCCGCCGTCAATCCGAACACGAGGATTGGCAGCCATGTTGTTCGAAGACTTATTGTAACCATGAACGAATTTCCCACATCCTCAAAATAAAAAGCCGAATGCCAGAAACTCCGACATTCGGCTAGAATTCCGATTCGACCGTCGACTGCTGTTTGTCAGAGGTTCCTGCGGGGACGAAAGGCTGATCCGACCCTCGAGTTGAACTACAGTGAGCATGGCTCACTGAACACACTCATAAACCTATAACAAGAAGCTTATTCGACAGTTCCTTAATACAACATTCGTGAATTACGGATGTAATATAGAGAACATTTCTTGAAATGTCAAGTTCCCCGTTGCGCTGATTCCAGGCCTCACCGACTGCCGATCAGAACCCGCTCAACTCGGAGAAGTTGATTCTCAAGCATAAAATTCGTACATTATGCATACAAATCCTAAATTTTCCTCACTTTTGGGCAATAGCAACGTGTCAAAGGCGATAGATGTTCTCTTTGTGGCCACCGAGGTCGAGCCGTTTGTAAAGACCGGGAGCCTGGCTGACCTCGCCGGGAACATGCCCAAGAATGTAAAGTCGATGGGACACGAAATCCGGGTGATGCTTCCGGGCTACGGGTCGATCAACGAACGGCGTTATCATCTCCACAATCTGCTGAGGATGCAGGGAATCGAAATTCCGATCGGCACGTCGCACGAACTCGCGTACGTGAAATCCTCCTACATTAACTGCGAGAACAAGAAGGTTCAAGTCTATTTCCTGAGCAACGAACGGTATTTTAATCGCCAGGGACTGTACTTCCATCCGGACACAAAGGAACACTTCATCGACAATGACGAGCGATTCATCTTCTTCGCCCGCGGCGTGCTTGAAACATTGAAGCGCCTGGGATGGCAGCCCAGAATCATCCATTGTAACGACTGGCAGTGCGGACTCATTCCCGCCTATTTGAAGACCATCTACAAGGATGACCCGTTCTTCAAGAACACGCGGACTGTCTTCACGGCCTATAGTCTCGCATCGCATGGAACGTTTTCAAGGACTTCCTATCTGAAGACAGGTCTGCCTCCCGCGGTTCTCCTCGGCAACGATGTCGATTCCGGGAAGCTCGATTTCCTTAAAGCAGGACTCACCTACGCCGACGTCATCACGACAATCGGGATGAAAGCCGACAAACTTTTCTCTTCTTCCAAGAATGGATTCGAAGAGATGCTCCACTCACATAACAAACACCTTGTCTCTCTGACTCCGACGTCTCAAAACGGTGATCGATATGCAGAGCTTGCCGAAAAGTTTGTCTCGATCTACCGCGACCTTGCAAAGAATGGTTAAGAATGCACATCGGGATTTTCCTCGACCGCGACGGGACGATCAACGAAGAAGTAAGCTACCTCACCACTCCCGGTGAACTTCATCTCATCCCCGGCGCCGCCGACGCCATCCGCGAAGCGAATCGCTTAGGACTCAAGGTTTTCGTCATCACCAATCAATCAGGTATCGCACGGGGAGTTTTCACGGAAGAGCATCTCGCTGAAGTCCACAAACACTTGCTCCAGCTCCTCACGGATGAGCACGCCCACGTCGACGGCGTTTATTATTGCCCGCACCACCCTGATTTCGGCGACGGGCGATACCGCAAAGACTGCTCGTGCCGTAAACCTAATATCGGGATGTTGACGCAGGCGGTAAAAGAATTCGATGTCGACATCGGCAAATCGTTCGTGGTGGGCGATCGGATGATCGATGTCCAGACGGGTAACAACGCCGGCGCTACGTCGATTCTGGTCCTCACCGGCTACGGAAGAGAAGAACAAACTCTTCTTCAACTGCATAACGTGCACGCCGATCACGTCGCCGGAGACCTCTATGAGGCCGTCCAGTATATTAAGCGCTCGATCCTCCAGGAACTGACCCCCAATTCCTAACAGACACTCCTCTCTATGCGTCGTTTCAGCCCTCTGCTTTTCCTAATCCTGTTCATCTCGCTCATCGGGGGATGCAGCGATGAACCCAATGCGACCGGCATCGCTTTGATTCCCAAAGGAGATTCTATCACGCTCGCCGCGGACACCATCATCACGTCATCGAGCACCACCGACACCGCACACATTCAAGGGACTTCGACAACGCTGCTCCTTGGAACATACGGCCCTCTCGAGGCCCGGACACTCGTTGAGTACGACGGCATCCCTAACGCCAACCCCCGGGCGACCATTGATTCGGCAATTCTCACGCTGCATATCGATTATCGTTTCGGGGATACTACTGCGGGATTCGGGTTTTCCGTGCACCAGCTGCTCCTGGCCTGGAATTCCACAACGTTGTTGTGGACCAATCTTGTGCCCGACAGTCAGTACGACCATACGATCGACACTTCATTTTACAGCGCCGTCCAGGCACAGGATACGATACTCACCATTCACATCGAACCCGTCGTCCGGTCGTGGTTTCAAGCGGAGAATTCCGCTCCCTTCGGCATCATTTTGATCCCGGCTCCGGCGCAGAACCTTGTCCTCGGCTTTGCCAATTACATCAACACCTTGGGCGATTTTCGTCCGACGTTGACAATCGGCTACCACGATTCCACTGCCGGAGACTCGACAACGCTTACTCTCGCCCCATCGCAATTGCTGTTCCTTGCAAACAGTGTTCGACCCGTCCCGACCGACACGGTCTACGTTCAATCGGGCATTGCGTATCGGGGTCGCGTGAAATTTGACCTCAGCAGCTTGCCAAAGAACGTCAGCATCACCACCGCCACAATGAATCTTTTTCTTAACTCGTCATCCTCATTGAGAAATATGTACACCGTCAACAGCATCACGGCGCAACCGGCGCTGGACAGCACGTCGGCGCCCGCGTTGAGCTCGCTCTCCACAGCCGGGACGCCGGACGCTAACGACAGCTCGATGTTCGACTTCGACATAAAGAGCTTCGTCCAGCAATGGATCGCAACGTCGCCAAACTACGGGGTGATGCTGCGCGCCTACAACGAATACATCTCCCTCGACGGATTCGTTTTTTATGGCGCGAATGCGGATGTGGCGCATCGCCCGAGACTGACGATCAAGTACACCCAATTTCCGCAAAAAGCGCGCCGGGCAAAACCATGAAGAAAACCATTTTCTTTCTGCTTCTGTGCGGTGCAGTAACGGCGTCGCGTGCCGGCAACGGCGGGTCGGGGTATTCCCGGTACGGGATCGGCGACCTCCAGTATTTTGTTTCAGACCGCGCCTACGGGATGGGAGGCGCCGGAATAGCCGTAATGTCGAGTACTTCCATCGACCGCTTTAACCCCGCGGATTGGGTGAATATCAGCCGGACAAGTTTTTCAGTTGGCGCTCTCTACGAAGGATACTCCACCACCGACGGCGTGAATTCGGGCTATTTCAGCAGCGCGAATTTTAACGGCATCATGCTGGCGGTGCCCCTCATGCCATCGCATGGAATTGTCTTCGGCGCCGGCCTCATGCCATACAGCACGGTAAACTACTCAACCGCGTTCGACACTTCACAGGCTGGGCTCGCCTACCGGCTCGGGTACCACGGCGAGGGCGGGACGTCGCAAGCCCAGGTTGGCATTTCCGCGAACGCAACCCCCGACCTCCACCTGGGGGCAAAATTCAATTATTACTTCGGCACCCTGCGCTACACAATCACCCAGGATTTCACCGACAACACACAGTACACGAACGCGCAAGACCTCAGATCGGTGCAGCTCAAGGGAATTGGATTCTCCCTTGGCGCCGTCTATTCGGGCCTGGGCTCTCTCCTGAAAATGGATACGACAAAATCAATCACGCTCGGAGTCGTGGCATCAACCGCATCAACCGTGTCATCGACCGAAGAGCACGATTTTACGTACACGTCGGCGCTCCTGACTTCATACGACACGGTGACAATCAACGAGGGCAATCTCCGGATACCATATACCATTACGGGCGGTATCTCGTACATGACGAGCCGCCTCCTGCTCGCCAGCGACCTTTCGTTTCAGCAATGGAGCAGGTTTGAGGCAACAGGACTTATCGCAACGACGAACCGGAACAGTTACCGGGTCAGCGTCGGCGGAGAATTGCGCCCGCCCGCCGAAGCGACGGGGATATCAACCGGCCATAACATCTACCGCCTGGGGTTTTTCTATAATTCGTCGTACTACCTTGTCGACAACGTGCCAATTAACGAAACCGGAGTGACCGGAGGAATAGGGTTTCCTATCTTCTTCAGCACTCGGCTTGAGGTCGGCCTGCAATATAGTTTCCGGGGAACGACAGACCAGCAGCTGCAAAAGGACAGGATACTGCGGGTATCCTTCACGCTCAGCGGCGATGAACTCTGGTTTGTGCGACCTCCGGAAGAACAATGATGAAAGCTGCCCATGATTGCCCTTGGCGCCGACCACGCAGGATTTGAATTCAAAGAAAAGATTAAGGAATTATTGAAATCGATGGGACTCGAGTTCCGCGATTTCGGCACATCCACTCCCGAATCCACCGACTATCCCGATTACGGGCACAAGGTCGCGCAGGCGGTCTCCCGTGGTGAGGCAGACCGTGGAATCCTGGTATGCGGGACGGGAATCGGGATGTCCATCGTGGCGAACAAGCATCCGGGTGTTCGGGCCGCCGCGGTCGAATCGGTAGCGTCCGCAAAGCTCGCGCGCGAACACAACGACGCGAACATCCTCGCGATCGGCGCACGCATCATCCCATGGGATCGGGCACAGGAAATCGTCAGGATATTTTTGACAACGGCTTTCGAAGGCGGCAGGCATCAACGCCGGGTCGACAAGATTCACACGTTAACCAATCTTTAAGGACCAGGAATGAATATGAATTCCCTTCAACAGCGTGACCCCGAAATTTACGGGGCGCTCCGGAATGAAACGAACAGGCAGAACACAAAATTGGAGCTCATCGCATCGGAGAATTTCGTCAGCATCCCCGTGCTCGAAGCGTTGGGTTCCGTCATGACCAACAAATATGCCGAGGGTTATCCCGGAAAGCGCTACTACGGCGGCTGCGAATTCGTCGATGTCGCGGAAGAACTCGCCCGCCAGCGGGCAAAGAAGCTGTTCGGAGCGGAATATGCCAACGTTCAGCCGCACTCCGGCTCTCAGGCGAACATGGCGGTCTATTTCACATTCGTGAAACCGGGCGACAAAGTCATGGGGATGAATCTCTCTCACGGCGGCCACCTCACCCACGGCTCACCCGTGAATTTCTCGGGACAGCTTTACAACTTCGTCGCTTACGGCGTAAATAAAGACACGGGATTCATCGACTATAATGAAGTGGAAAGCGTCGCCATGCGCGAAAAACCGAAGATGATCACGGTTGGCGCCAGCGCGTACTCACGCAATATCGACTACAAAGCGTTTCGCGAAATCGCGAACAAGGCCGGCGCGTTCCTTTTCGCGGACATCGCCCACCCGGCGGGTTTGATCGCGAAGAAACTGCTGAACGACCCGCTGCCTCATTGTCACGTCGTCACATCGACGACGCACAAGACGCTTCGCGGTCCCCGCGGCGGACTTATTCTAATGGGAAAAGATTTTGAGAACTCCTTCGGGTTGAAGGCTGCAAAATCCGGCAGGACGAAAATGATGTCCGAGCTGATCGATTCGATGGTGATCCCCGGTGTTCAAGGCGGTCCGTTGATGCACGTCATCGCCGCGAAGGCCGTGGGCTTCCTCGAAAACCTCCAGCCGGAATTTGAAACCTACAGCCGACAGGTGATCAAAAACGCCCAGGCGCTCGCGAAGAAGTTGACGGGTCTCGGATACTTTATCGTCTCCAACGGAACGGATAATCATCTCATGCTCCTTGACCTTCGCAACAAAAATCTAACGGGCAAAGATGCCCAGGAAGCTCTTGACCAGGCCGGGATCACCGTGAACAAGAACGCCGTCCCGTTCGACGATAAAAGTCCGTTCATCACCAGCGGTATCCGGGTGGGAACGCCCGCGCTCACGACCCGCGGGATGAAGGAACCCGAGATGGAATTAGTCGGCAATCTGATCGATGAAGTCCTGAGAAACATGGGCGACATCAAAGTTTATCAGGATGTGGCGCAAAAAGTGAAATCGTTGTGCGAGAAGTTCCCCCTGTACGCCGAGCTTAAGAAATGACCGAAGAAAAGCGGGACACAACCATGGGGGAAGGGGAGAATGAAGGAACCGGTGAGAAGGAGATGTCGTTCTTCGACCACCTCGAGGAACTGCGATGGCGGATCATCAAAGCCCTCATCGGGCTTCTCGTAGCCATCATCGGCTGCGGATACTTCTCCGATTGGATCGTGAACGACGTGGTACTGCGTCCCGGCAAGCTCACGACTCCGCCGCTCAACCTTATCAATACGATTCCCTACGGGCAGATCACTTTTTACATGATGGTCATATGCGTTGCGGGTCTTATCCTGAGCTCGCCGTGGATCCTGTACCAACTCTGGAAATTTGTCCAGCCCGGGCTCATGCCGAAGGAAAGGAAGTACATCTCCAGCATCGTGACGTACACGACGCTCTGTTTTCTTTCCGGAGTCGCGTTCGCATATTTTGTCATGCTGCCGTACATGCTCCAGTTCTTCGCCAGCTTCGGTGCGGCCAGCGTACAGAACTTGATTTCGATAAGCGAATACATGAGTTTTGTTCTTCAGCTGGTTCTGCTCTCGGGTGCGATTTTTGAGCTGCCGATGGTTGCATATTTCCTTGCACGCCTCGGGATCCTCACGCCGGCCTTCATGCGACATTACCGGTCGCATGCCATCGTGGTTATTTTGTTCATTGCTGCTGTAGTCACTCCCACCACCGATCCGGTGACGATGACGGTGTTCTCGCTACCGATCCTCGCTCTCTATGAAGTCAGCATCTGGGTTGCAAAGATTGCCCAGCGACGAAGAGCCGAGGCGAACACGTTTACGCCGAGTTGAGGGATCTCTTGACGGAAAACATACGATGAAACTCAACGACATCACCCAGCCGATCGAGCAGGAACTTGGCGCATTCGACGAGCATTTCGGCTCGGCGATGAAATCGAAGATTGCCTTCGTCGATATCATCACGCGATACATTGTGCGGCAGAAGGGCAAACGGATACGGCCCATCCTGGTGCTTCTCGTCGCGAAGGCGTGCGGGCAGATCAACGATAGCACGTACCGCGGCGCATCGATGGTGGAAATCCTCCACACCGCGACGCTCATTCATGATGACGTGGTGGACAACGCCGACACGCGCCGGGGGCTCGCTTCGATCAACGCGGTGTGGAAGAACAAGATTGCCGTCCTCATGGGAGACTACCTGCTGGCAAAAGGGCTTCTGCTTTCGCTGAATAACGACAATTTTCTCTTCCTGAAAATTCTGTCGGACGCGGTTCGTCGTATGAGTGAGGCGGAGATTCTGCAAATCGCGAAGAGCCGGCATCTGGATATCGACGAGAAGACGTATCTCAGGATCATTTCCGACAAGACGGCTTCCCTCCTCGCCACCTGTTGTCAAATCGGGGCGGCGAGCGTTACGCGCGACCCTGAAATTCTCCTGCGAATGGGGGAATTTGGAGAAAATGTCGGGATGGTTTTCCAAATCCGTGACAATTTACTGGATTATGTCGGGCGCAAGAGCATCACAGGCAAGCCGACGGGATTGGACATGAAGGAGAAGAAACTGACACTTCCGTTGATCCACGCCATTTCCCAGGCGCCCCGCGGCCAGTCTAAGAAAATCCTCAGCATCATCAGGAGCGGCCCGAGCAGAAAGGAACTCAACGGGATCCTCGACTTCGCCCGCGAGTTCGGAGGTATCGATTACGCGACAAAGAAAGCCGAGCACTATTCCGCCATGGCGCGCGAAGCGCTCCGGGCGCTTGCCCCTTCACCTTCACGAGAAGCTCTGGAACGGTTTGTCGGATTTGTAATGGAACGGAGCAAGTAAACCCGGGGAACGGGTTCATCTGCGGGCGGAAGGCCTCACTCCTCTATAAATTCATGTTCCTCGCTCCGGACGACCAGGACCGGACACGGGGCTTTGCGAACCACTTTCTCTGCCGTACTCCCGAAGATGATATGTTCCACGCCGGTGTGTCCATGAGTGGCAATAATAATGAGGTCGACATCTTCTTCCTTGGCCATGCCGATGATCTCCAGGAACGGTTTGCCCGTGCGGATCTTTGCCCGGCTCGCAACCTGGCCCGCGACATGTTCCTTCACAAGCCGCTCCAATTCCTTCTTCCCGCGCTCCCGCATCTCCTTCTCAATATGAGGAATGCCGATCTGGCCGAAACTCAAATCGCCGGGATAAACAGCAGGCTCCACAACATAGACCAGCAGCAGCTCGGCGCGGAAATGCTTCGCGAAGGATGTCGCATAGCGGAGCGCGTTCTTTGACGGCTGGGAAAAGTCAATCGGCACGAGAATACGCTTCAGACTAATAGCATTCGTCTTGCGCTCCTCTTTCTCCGGAGAATTCGATTGCGAATTCTTGCCTGATTTCGTTTTCATGGCTTACTCCTTCAATTCGAATTTCGAATCTGAGGCATCTGAAAAATAATAATCAGAGTGTCTTTCTGAGCGGAGCGAAGAATCTGACAATACGCGGATGAGATTCTTCACTCCACTTCGTTCCGTTCAGAATGACACGTTTATTCAATTTTCCAAATTTTTCAATTATTTCTGCCTCTGCTTGTCCCCGCGCATTTTACCGTCGATCGTGGCAAACAGCAGCTCATAGTCAAGCGGTTTTGTGAAAAAATCGTCGACACCCAGCCGTTTTCCGATCAGCCGCGTCGTGCGGTCGAGACTTGCCGACATGAGGAAAAACGGAATACCCTTTGTCAATTGAGAGGAACGGAATTGTCTGTACAGGTCGAAACCGCTCGGGCCGGCGTGGAACATGATTTCCGATATGATAATATCCGGCGTAACGGATTTCACCGTGGCGAGAGCTTCCTCAAGCGAGCTCGCGGCGATGACGGCGAAGGAATTCGTTCGCAGTCTGTCCGTCATTTCCAGCAAAACATTCTCCATTTCGTCAACGACGAGAACGGTGCCCTTCACTTTGTTCTTCCTCACTTCGCGAATCGTTTCGGCCTCGAGGGAGGAGTGGTCGATCAGAGAGACGGCAAATTTTTTCCGCAGCTCTTCCACAACGCTCAATGTAAACGCAGAGATACCGCCCGTCAGCCACACGCTTCGCAGGGCGCTCTTGTACAGCGTATTCTTGATCCTGCGCTGGAGGGCAAGCCGCGTGCCGTCCGTAATGCCCAATTGGCCCTGCAATTTCTTGATCGCCTGTTCCTGGGAGGTGGAAGGGAAACCGTTTCGCCAGGCATCCTGCAGCGCGGCGCTCAATTTCGCCTCATCTCCGCCGCCCGGACGTTCTTCACCGCTTTCCGACTGGAGTTCCTTCAACCGTTCCAGAAGCGCCTGGGCATAAATGTTCTCCGAGTCGATGGATAACGCTTTCTGAAGAAACTTTGCCGCATTCCTGAAGTCTCCGAACTCGAGCGCTTCCTTCCCTTTTACGAGATGCTCATTCGCCTGGTCGATCTTTCGTTGGAGCAAGACCGCTCGCGTCCTTTGCACTTCGGCCTGTGCGTCTTTGCTCAACGAAATGCGGCGCGGAAGCTGCTTCGAGAGAAAATTAATACGGTCGCGGTACGACTGGATGACTTCGTTCGCCGGTTCAAGACTGGAGACTTTCTCCAGGGCTTTTTCCGCGGCCAGATACCGCCCGACACGAATAAGCGTATCCGCCTCGCGGAGCAATCCCGCTACCTGTGCGTCCTTGAGGCGTTCTACTGCCGGTGATGTGGATTCCTTTTCCATCGAACTGCCCTTTGCTATCGAGCGTTAAATAATAAATTGATGTGGATAGTGATTACGGTGCTAAATTAAACTGTTTCGCTGAAGTCGACTGTCCGCCGTACTGGTCCTTCACCGTCAGCTTCAGGTAAACTCCCGTCGGATTGTCCTTCAGGTTCACGGTGATCGTGAACGCCGTTCCCCTGATCTTATCAAGAGTCGCTATGCCCGAGGGCTGCGACTGGAGGGAAGCCGTTACGGGACCGCCCCCGGGGTCGGAGGCGCTTACAGAAATCAAAAAAACTTTGTTCTGGCGATCAAGGTTCTGCTGCACCCATTTGATTTGCGGCGGCGGAGGCGACGTCAGGCTTACCTTGTGCTCTTTGATCACCACCTTCTTGTAGAGGATTCTGAACAACAGATAATTCCAGCCGCGGTCCGGCGTAACCGATATGGCCGGAACCACCGGCTGTGCTCCGATTGATTGGCCGTCGTGCTGTATCTGCACGCCGAGGTCGACGGCGTTCACCCCAACGATTTGCCCGTCAAAACGGTACGGAACTCCCCAAAATCCCTTGTCCACCGGAATTGTCACAAATGTCGCAGGAAGAACATCGACATCAAACACGAGAGTTGCCTTATCCTTCCCTCCCAGTCCGCGATTTCCCGCCGCGGTGACGGTGAAACGGTGCTTGCTCAGCTTCGGCTCATCCCAGATGAATGTCACAAAGGATTCGGGAGAGGATGGCATCTCGATGCGGCCCGACGGGCTCACATCATATTTAACTTTCTGAGTGTTTTCCACTCCTCCGACAAAGATTTTTTTCAGGTATGGAGGTCCGAGAACCCACCTGTCCTGGGTCTCCTGAACGTTCATGACAAGCTGTTGAGGCTCAACGCCGCTCCGTGTGACCGTCGCCAGCATGGTCACCGTATCCCTGTCGACACGCTCCAATCTCGGAGAATAGGGAATGTCATACTCGCCGAAACTCAGATTCACCCGGATTTTATCGCCCATGACCTGCACGCGATTCTTATATCCCGAGACGCGAAAAGCATACGTCCCCTCATCGAGAGGCGCGTAGGCAAGCTCGCCGTCTCCATTGTCGTTTTCCACTTTTCCCGTGAGCGGCCTTTCGCGCATTTCCCCGTCCCCTGCGACCTTCCATGCATTGAGGAACTTGAACTCGACGTCGCTCGTGATGATCGGTCCTTCCACTCTAATTCTCATTCGCGCAGAATCCCGCATAAACGACTGGGCCGGCGCGATGAAGTACTTCGTCGTATCCACGTACGCAGACAGTTTCAGCGGCCTCACATTCACTTCCACCAGCTGGGCGATCACATTATTGCGTTGTTCCAGCGTCCGGTCACGCTCGACGGTGATGGCGAACACCGTTATGATGGCGACGACGTAGAGAATGAAATAGAACGATACTTTGCCGGATTTCATTGAATCACTTACCGATGCTCGGTGGAGATTCGTTGATTAAGTTCTGACACGAGCCGTTCAAATTCCTTCCGGACGCGAAGATTGAATTGGTCGCCGGCGATCATTTCGAGCTTGCGGGACACGGCCTGCAGCGACGTGTCGAGCTGGGAGAACTGGTCGAATTTCGTCTCCGTGCTGCGCAGCCTGCTCTCCAGAACGGCAAATTGATTATTGAGATCCCTCATAGCGCCGACAAACTTCTCGCTGTAATCCCGGTTGAGGTGGAGAGCCGATTGTTCGCCGACAAGCACGTCGAGCTTGCCGTAAATGGATTTCAGGGTCGAATCGAGTTGCCCGACCCCCTCGACTTTTGTCTCGGCTGCGTGCAACCTGCTGGAAAGCTGGATAATATGCGTACTGAGTTCCTTGATTGTCTTGCCGAGCATTTCGTACTTATCTCCTCCCGCCGGCGTCTCCCTTGCGAGCATTTTCTCCACGGCAAGCGGCTTGGCTTCATCGATTGAAAAATATGTCATCGTGCCGTAGATAAGCAGCAACGTGAATTCCACGCCGAGAGCGACGTAGACGACCTCCGTGGGAAGAATCCCGAGCGACCGCAGCCCGACTGTCACGACGAGAAAACCCGCACCGCCGATTATGAAACCCTGGATATTGTTGCTGTACGAGGGGATGAAAATTTTCTGCATGAAGCGACCGAACCCTCTGGCCAGCCCGTACGCCTGGACTTCCAGCATGATCAACTCACGGAGAGAACCTTCTTCCGTCTCCAGGATGAGAATGACGAGGGCAAGGATGATCAGGGCGGGGAGAGCAAAAATGAAAATCGGGATCATCACCAATCCCTTCACGAGCTTAGAAATGAGGCGCATGTGAATCCTTTCCTTGATGATTTATGATCGTCGTGAACAACCGACCATCAAACGTTCAGAACACAAATCGGACGTGAGGCGACACCATGAAAAAATACGGTTGTTCCCACGGCTTGGGGGCCCGGAGAACCGAAGTCGAGTACTTGACCTCGAAGTACACCATATTCTTCACCAATTCCGTCCATGCAGAGACCAGCACGACGGAAGAATAATACTGGACGCTCAATCCGTACATCTGGTTTCCGTGCCGGAGGTAATCAAATTTGACGTAGGGGCTGAAGAAGTTGAATCTATCCGTCGTGGCGATACTTTCATCGGGCTGCACCACGCCTTCCCCGATTTGATGATACCCTGCTCCTCCGTGCACCGTCAGGAGATACTCTCCGCCGCTGATGCTGAAACGATGCGAATAGACGAGCTGGGCCATCGTGCGGAGGTAGTAGGCCTGGCTGGTATCGGTAAGCCGGTTGTCGGGATTTCGCTTCGTGAGCGAGCCGCTGGAAAAACGCGCCTCGAGCATATCGGAGCCGATGGGCTGGTCGAATTCCGCCGCAAAGCCGGCCGCACCGTTGAGCTTTCGTGTAGAGATCGTGATGGGGCCCAGGATGTCGGGTTGATCAAGTCCGGAATTCATGGGAGCGATCGCTCCCAGCTTCAGCTGGTTCAGGAGAAGGAAATACTCGATCGAACCCGTCGACCAGAACGGGTAGCCCAAGTTGTCGTTCCCGACTTTCACTTCCGCTCCCCATCCGCTTGCAAACCGCAGCGAGCCTCCGAAGAGCGAGGCCTCGAACGTCACATCTTTGGGCGGCGCGTCCGGGAGTGCGCTCCTTTTGAATTCCTCGGGCTCGTCACTCACCTCGCTATGGGGAGAGACCGAATGCAGAATTGCCTGCTGGAGACTTTCACTGATGTACAACCGTATCTCTCCCCTGCCCATCGAAGACGCTCCGAGGATCGTGATCTGGACGATTTCGTCCTTCGAGGGACTTGCCACGACGTGGATAATCGCGTGGGAAGGAGCCAACTTCTGACGATTTCTGAATGCCTTCAAGACCCGCTGCCGGAGGTCCTCATTCTCAATGATCCATGTCGGATAGTGTACCAGATAAACGCTGTCCACTTCGTTCAAGGACTGGAGAATTCTTTCCAGCATCACTTTCTCGCCCTGCTTATCGCGCAGGGTCGTATACAGTTTCAGGAGCGTTTCATACGATGCGGTGTCGGATGACGTTCTCATCTGCTGTGCCGGGGCCCGACCGGCAGTCAACCCGCAACCGATACAGAAAATCACGATCAGTATTTTCGATCTGCGTATCAATTTTTTCTTATCCATCGTTATCATCGGCCCGGCTCAGAACGACAACAATAATCTCGGGGAAATCATGATGAAGTCCTCATTCTCCCAGGGTTTCAGATTACGGAGAATCGGCTTCGCAACTTTCATCTCTATCCGGAGATAATTCGGAATGATCTGGAGCCAGATGGAGGTCAGGATCGACGAGTTGATATACTGAAGATTGCACCCGTAGGCCTCGTCGCCTTCCTCGTGCAAATACTCGAAACTGAGATACGGGCTGCTGATATCAAACTGGTTCAGCTGGTAGGACTGGTTTCCGAGCGGCGCTCCCGTCGTATCGGCACCGCCCTGCGCGAACGTCCCTTCGCGGACCTGCTCGTATCCGACGCCGACTTTCACCCGTGCCCAGCTTGTCTGCGTCAGTGAAAAACCAAACGAGGTATACCCCAGGAGTTCATCCGTAATATAATAGAAGTTTCGTGGATCGGTGAGCGTCGACAAGTCGTTATCCACGAATCTCGTGGAAGAGACGTAACCGCCAATCGTGCCAAAATCGAACTCACCGGCCACTCCGCGCGTACCGTTGAGAAGACGGCTTCTCAAGGGGAAGATAAAATCGCTGTTGTTGCGCCCGATCGATGTCGGCAGCTCGAAACCGACCTTGATCTGCTTGTACATCGCCAGGAAGGAGGTTTTTCCGGATTCCCAGAACGGGAGCCCCAGCTCGTCGTTCCCCATCCGGACTTCACCGCCCCACACCGGGCCGACCCTGAAACTCAGTCCGTACGCCGAGAAATCGACGCGCGTCGCCAGGAGATCGGAACCGGGTGGATTTCTCAGAAACGAAAACCGGTCGAGGAGAACATCATTCCACAGCAGGCCGGCATCAAATGCCGTGGGAAGCACGAACGTCGAATCACGCAGCTCGATGTCGCGGGAATAATTACTGCTCTCGAGGACTTTCTGGTAGAGATACCGATCTCCGGATTTGGCAATCGCCTGTTTCAGCGCTGTCCCCTTGAAGACCGCCGTTCCAAAACGGGCTTCGATGAGATCGTTATCCTCTGTCGCGAGGATCTCTGCATCGCTGCCGGCCTCCGACTGCATCGAGGAGTCGGTTGCCATCAGCGCATAAAAAAGGGAGTCCCTCAATGTCGGATTACTGATGATCCACGATTTCACGTGAGAGTGCAAGTACAGCTTGCGGTCAACAGTCGACGCTTCGAGAATATTTTGAAGCAGGTTCACGATTTCCCCCGTGATCTCGATCGAATCCTTCAACGACTGAACAGTATACCTCGAAAGCGACAGAGACAGCGGCTGGAGATTTCGCTCGGTTGGGAGCCAGCCTTGAGCCGGCTTTTCTTTGTTGGCAGACTGCGACGTGTCCTCGGCGAAGGCCATCAACGACGCTCCCATGGTATCGGTCGCCGCATGGGACGATTTTTGCCCCGGGGTCACCGGAACGCCTGCCGGCTTGCTTACGGTGGTCGCGAGCTGGGAGCTATCGATGGGGGCAAAGAAACTTTCTTCGGTGCTGGAAACCTCCTGGGGGCCCGAGCATCCGGAAAGCAATCCACCGGATGCCGTCGCCAGGGCAAACAGCAAAATATACTTAACCGATGTCAAGGGCGAATATCCTTTCGGCTATTGCCGCGCTCAATCGTTCCATACGAATTTCAGCCAGCCGCGTGCATCGTTGGCATCCCGGACAATCTCGAAAAAGCGTCGCTGCGCTTCTTTCGTGACCGGACCCGGTTTTCCGTCGCCTACGGGAGACCGGTCAACACTCCGGACCGGCGTGATTTCGGCTGCGGTTCCTGTAAAAAACAGCTCATCGGCAATGGTCAGCAGCTCGCGGGAGATCTGCGATTCAACGACCGTGTACCCGGCTTCCTTCAGGAGTGTTATGACGGAAGAACGCGTAATCCCCAGCAGAATGCTGGAACTGAACGGCGGAGTGTACACTTCTCCGTGTTTGACGACGAAAACATTTTCTCCGCTCCCCTCGCTCACATGGCCGAAAACGTCGAGAGCGATACCTTCGTTGTACCCGCCTTTCACAGCTTCGATTTTAATCAACTGGCCATTGAGGTAATTTCCGCCGGACTTGGCGATCGTCGGCAGCGTATTGGGCGCCGGCCGCGACCACGAAGAAACACACGCGTCGATTCCCTGTGTAAGCGCTTCGGCGCCGAGGTATGATCCCCAATCCCACACCGCAATCGCGACATCGACCGGATTATTCAACGGGTTGACCCCGAGATCACCGTACCCACGGTAGACGACGGGCCGGATGTAGCAGGCCTTCATCTTGTTGGCGCGGACGGTTTCCATGACCGCGTCCTCCAATTGCCGCTGCGTGTACGGAATTTCCGCGTGGTAAATCCGGCAGGAATCGCGTAGCCGGTCCAGATGTTCATCAAGCCGGAAAATAGCCGGGCCCCGCTTCGTATCGTAGCAGCGGATTCCCTCAAACCAGCTCGAGCCGTAGTGAACGACATGAGACAAGACGTGGATCTTTGCATCGTCCCACTTGACGAGTTTTCCGTTCATCCAGATCGTTTCAACGGGCTTGAGGGGCATGAGAATTTTCCTCGTTCTTAGAGTGACATCTCGTAGATGCGATACGTTTTGTACCGCTCACCTTTCAATAATTCCGCGGATCGATTCATCATCGTATTGTCCTCGAGCACCCAGGACGCTTCGCCATTGACGTATCCCAGGCCAATGCCGCGGCGGGCCGTCTCGTAGAACAGGACACTTGCCGCGCCGGTTTTCTGCCTTTCGCGGACGACGCCGAGAACGATGATGCGCACCCAGTTTATCTTCTTCTTCTGCGTCATCAAACGAAACAGTCCGGGGAGCAAATAGCCATGCTTGTTATTCTTCAACGGGATATTGAGGTCGGGAAGAGACAGAGCGAAGCCGATTGGTTCGCCCTTATATTCCGCGATGACTACCATTTCCGGAACGACGACCGGTTTCAAATCCTTTGCGAGAGCAAAAAATTCATTGTCCGTCATCGGTACCGCGCCCCAATTGTACTGCCAGGCCCGGTTGTACAGATCTTTCATGCGAACCACTTCGTTGGTGAAATCGTTCATGTTCAATGAACGGAATGTCAAGCCTTCGCGCTGCTTGACCATTTCTGAAACACGCTGAAGCTTTTCCGTCATCACGCGTTCCTCGCACACGTGGTATGCATACAAATCCTTGATCTTCTTGAAACCGGCTTTCTCCAGGAGGGTCGCATAGTAGGGCGGGTTATAGGGCATCAGAACAACGGGAGGGCGGTCGAATCCGTCAATCAGCAAACCGTACTCGTCATTCACCGAAGGTGTGGCCGGGCCCCTGACTGCCATCACACCTCGCGCTTTCAACCAGCCCCTCGCGGTGCTTGTGAGAGCGTCGGCGACGGCCTGGTCGTTGATGCATTCGAAAAAGCCGAAAAATCCGATGTTTTCGTTGTGCTCTTTGTTATGATTGTGATTGACAATGGCGCCGATGCGTCCGACGAGCTCTCCGTCCCGGCGGGCGAGGAAGAACTCAGCGTCGGAATGCTTATAGAATGGATTTTTCTCTTTGTCCATCAACTTCCGCCGGTCCATAAGAAGCGGCGGAACCCAGTTCGGATTCCCGTCATAGATCTTCCAGGCGAACTTGATGAAACGATTCGCGTCTTTTTTCGACGATATCGGCTCTACGTTAATCATGCTTATACTCCATGCATTCTTTTCCAATCCCCCGTCTCAATGAATGACTCCCAGGTCTTTGCCTATCGTCGCAAATACTTGCAGAATGCGGTCGAGATGCTTGTCCTCATGCGTCGCCATGTAACTTGTTCGCATCATCTGAAGACCCGGCGGCACACCCGGGCTGATGAATGCGTTGACGAAAATACCGGCATCGAACAACGCCCGCCAGAAACGAAACGCGAGCATATTGTCGCCGACGATGACCGGAACGATGGCCGTCTGGCCGTCGAGCACCGTGAACCCGAGGTCTTTAAATCCGTTTCGCATCTTTGCCGCATTGCTGATAAGCATGTCGATGCGGAAGGGCTCATGCTCCAGGACGTCCAATGCCGCGAGCGCGGCCGCGACGGAAGCGGGGGTGGGACTCGCACTAAAAATTAGCGCCGGCGAATGATGCTTCAGATAATTGATGACCCGTTCCTTCCCCACGACGAAGCCCCCGAGCGATGCGAACGTCTTGCTGAACGTCCCCATGGTCATGTCGACTTCGTTATCCAAATCATAATGACTTGCCGTTCCGCGCCCTCCCCTGCCGATCACACCGATGGCGTGCGCGTTGTCAACCAGGATTCTCGCGTTGTATTTTTTTGCAATTGTCACAAGGTCGGGAAGGTCGACAATCTCGCCCGAGGTGCTGAACACGCCGTCCGTCACAATGAGCTTGCCGACGTGACGGGGAAGCTGGGAGATAACGCGTTCGAGGTCCGGCATGTCGTTGTGCTTGTAGCGAACGATCTCGGCGAACATTCCTTTCGCCATCATATACCCGGCGACGATGCATGCGTGATTGTCCTTGTCCGTAACAACATACTCACCGCGCTGGACAAGCGTGGGAATGATGCCCTGGGCGGTCTGGTATCCGGTGCTATAGAGCAGGCAGGCTTCTTTTCCCATGAACTTCGCGAGCCGGGCTTCAAGCTCGTTATGCAAGTCGAGCGTGCCGGTCAGGTATCGCGACCCGGAACAGCCTGTCCCGTACTTCTCGACGGCTTTCACGGCCGCCTGTTTTACTTTTGGATGTGCCGTCAGTCCGAGATAATTATTCGAGCCCGCCATGATGATGTCGCGGCCTTCGATTCGAACGACGGGGCCTTCATTCTCTTCGATTGCTCTGAAGTAAGGATAGAATCCTGCGGCCTTTACTTCATCCGCTCGCGTGAAATCCACACACTTCTGGAACAGATCTACCATGGGGGTCGTGCCTTCAGCCGAATTTGCTTTCTTCTGGACGGGTTGGTTCATAAAGTTCGCTCCTCCTTAAATCGATGCAGATGAAAAGCATCGGAAATCGCAGGTTGAAGTTCCATTCCACGGCGCAATGTGTGTTTTCGATAGGTCGTTATGAATTTCTTAACCTGGTAGAATTGAACATCAAATTTTTTTTCAATATACTTGAATAAACGCTAAAAGTCAATCGAAAGCATCAAATCGAGCGTTCCTTTCATAAATCAACATCTTATAGGAATCCATGAAAGTACTAATCACAGGAGCAACAGGGTTTATCGGTAGCCATCTTGCGGAAGCGCTGGCCGGTAGGGGGCATAACTTGCGGTGTTTGGTCCGAAGGACATCAGATTTGCATTGGCTGGCAGGACTGCCCCTTGAATTTATCTACAGCGATATGTTCGATGAAACGGCCATGAATTCGGCGGTTTCGGGCGTCGACTACATCTACCACGTCGCCGGTATCACAAAGGCCAAGACCAAAGATGAGTACTTCCGGGGAAATCATGTTGCGACCCGTAACCTGCTCCACGCGACGATCAGGGCGAACCCGGGATTGAAACGATTCATTCATGTAAGCAGTCAGGCCGCGGTCGGCCCAAGCGAGAAGGGCGTGCCAATCGACGAACACACGCCTTTTCACCCGCTGACGACGTACGGAATCAGCAAAATGGAGGCGGAAAAGGAATGCCTGAAATTGAAGGATGTGCTGGGGATCACGATCGTACGTCCGCCGGCGGTGTACGGTCCGCGCGATAAGGATGTGTTTGAGTTCTTCAATACGATGAACAAAGGCCTGCAGCCGATGAGCGGACTCAAGGATAAATTTGTGAGTCTCATCCATGTAAAGGATTTGGCAGCCGGCATCGTGCTGGCCGGCGAGAACCCGCGCGCAGCCGGGGAAACGTACTTCATTTCAAGCGAGCGATATTATCACTGGAAGGAAGTGGGGGAAATTACATCGCGCATCATGGGCAAGAAAGCCTTGAGATTGAGAATTCCCGAGTGGGGTGTCTATACTGTGGCCGCTTTCGCGGAGGTCTTTTCGTTGTTCAGCAAGAAGCCCGCATTGCTGAATATTGAGAAAGCCCGCGACATCGTGCAGGACGCATGGACGTGCGATGTATCCAAAGCGAAGAACGAGTTAGGGTTCAGGGAATCGATGACGTTGGAGGAAGGAATACGAAACACAGTCAACTGGTACCGCGAGCAGGGGTGGCTGAAGTAGAGGTTAGAGGTTCGAGATTTGAGGTTTGGGGTTAGAGAAAAAACAAGAAGTTAGAAACGGTGAAAGGAAGAAACGGAGAATGGGAGAAATGGAGTAATGGATGATGGAATAGTTCGGTAGTTGAATAGTTGGGTAGTTAGATAGTTGAGTAGTTAGGTAGTTAAGTAGTTGAGATAAGTTAAAACGTTTTTTTGATTCTATATTTTTGTCAACAACTATACCACCATTGAACGATTGAACTATTCAGCTTCTCCATCATTTTCATCATCTTTTATCGGCGATCATCAGCGGTCAAGTTTTGAATTTTTAATTGATATCTAACGGCCAATAGTTAAAGGCCAAAAGCTAGAGGCAAGATGCCAGAACGAATGACGAAGAACTAATGAACAATGAATAATGAGTAATGACAAATGACTAATAACCAAGAACTGTCAACCAAGAACCAGCAACCAACAACCAGGAACTAAGAACTCAGGAGGCAGAATCAAGAAGCCAAGAGCCAACAGCCATTAGCCAAAAGCTAAGGGCCAACATCCAGCTCCACAAGTAATCACTCATGAACCGCCCGGGCATGTGACACAAATCACGCCGTAGTATTCCCGCCTTCGCTCCATTTTTCCGCGCCCCTTTTATTCCAATCCGCATTTTCATACCTCCTGTAAGGGGATTCCTACATCTCCCTGAGTCCGAGTCTTACAGGGAATACATACACATTCCTATTTTTTCTAAGCCGCTCCTATAGTATGTTGATAATGAAGGATGAACATCTTGCGACTGGCAAGCTTAATTCACGAATCAACACACAAAATCATGGAGCCATTATGAAACAGACCTACATAGTCGCCAACGCGGTACTGATTCTCCTTCTCGCCGTTTGCACTTTCTCTTTTGGAAAGCACAACGGTCAGACTCAATCGATGGTACGCCCGAAAGCGTCCGGAGAAAGGGAATTCAGTCCCCGAACCACCGAGCTACAGACGGTGAAATCTCGACGCGGGCTTAGCCCGCTATCCCTGCCGCGGCGTTCGATGCTGCCTTCCGCCGCTGCCCTCTCGGGAGAACTACGCATCGGAGCGGGGAAGGATTACCCATCGATCAATGCAGCCGTGACAGACCTGAACATGAACGGCGTCGCGGGACCTGTCGTCTTCTTGCTTACCGATCCCTCCTACACCGAGCAAGGACTTCTTATATTGTCGGTTATCGGCGGCAGTTCCACGAATACCGTCACGCTGAAGCCTGATTCCAACGTGACTTCGACGGTCATTACCCTGACGGACAATTCCGATTATGGCGGTGGAATAGTGCTCGCGGCGGTAAGCTACTTCACGATCGACGGGACCAGCAAGAACGGCGTGCCGGGGTCGAGGGATCTGACCATTCAATTCGATCCTCATCAAGCGTTCCCGGGAAATCCATTCGACGCGCCGGTGCGCATACGCGACGGGTGCTCCAACCTCACACTCGAAAACTGCAGAATACTCAGCCAGTACGATGGCTCGCACACATCGGCTGTACCGGCAGTCTCGATGACCACTACCACGGATCCGAACAACTATGTTACAATTCAGAACAATCTGATGAGTCGTGGATCGTTCGGGATCAGAACGGTCGGAGGAGCGACCTTTGATGTGGGACTCAACATCCTTTATAACCAAATCGGCGGAGCGTTCCTCTCCGATGCCGGCGACCAGACGGATTCAATTCAGATTTGCGGCATTTATTATGAGTACACCGACTCGGCAGTTGTCAGCCACAACCAGGTGAAAGGTGTGCAGAGAAGCAGCTCCGCAACGGATGGACAGGACGCCGGTCTCCGGACATCCGGAATCTGGCAAAACTATGGAGTCAATTCGATAGTTTCGTATAACGTTGTCGATGAAGTCCGGAGTGTCTTTCCGACTTCAAGCACAAGCACAAACACCCGGGTCTACGGCATTCGCCTCGTCGGGCTGACGCAGAATCTGGGAGGCCCGTATCCGCACACGAATAACCTGGCATACAATAATGCCGTGTCGGATATCTACGGGACGGGTGCAACCACCTTCCGTGATTTTTGTTTCTCCGGCGAGAATGCTCAAGGTGATTTCATCTACTACAATTCGATGAATCTCACCGGGACGTTGGATGGCGGCGCGGTCGTGATCCAGCTTACCGGCGATAACAGCTCGTCCGGAGATTTTACGGTGCTGGACAATGCGTTCGAAAACTCAAGAACGGGCAATGCGGTCAATTGCATTTACCGCATCTTTGACAACTCCGGGAACCCGGACCTCAGCCACGGCAATCACAATGTACTGTACAGTCCTGTGACGCTCTCGATCGATGCGAACGGCAGCACGTGGCCATCCTGGATTGGTGCGTATGCGACGCATCCTGATTCCGCGAGTTCTCCGCATGACCCGCACTTCATGAGTTCATCCAATTTGCATATCGACTCGACTGCCGCTTCCTCGGCTATGAACCTGGCTGTTCCGATCGCCGGTCTCAACGACGACATCGACGGCCAGCCCCGCAGTGCGACGGCGCCGGACGCAGGCTACGATGAAGTTGTCGGGACAACCACGCTTACCAGGGATGTCATGCCGGTCGCGTTTCTTTCTCCGACCGCCGCGGGATTCCCGAAGGGATTGCTTGTGAGTTCCGTGACTGTTCAATTACGGAACAACACCGTCGTTTCCGCATCATACACCGCGGAAGTGAAAATTTACGACCCATCGGGCGTTGAAGTATCCGGATCTCCGTTCAGCGCTTCCATCTCCGCGCATCCGGCAATGTCATTCCTTAATGTTACGATTCCGGTAAGCTTCATTCCGGCAACGGACGGATCCTATAGCTTCCGGGCGATCACAAACCTGGCAGGAGATCTTTTCCCGGCCAACGACACGGCGGGCGCGAGTTTCCTGTCTGTTCCATTGATTGCCCCGGTTGGAGGGTACTGCACCTCGTTCGAATCAGATTCGGAACAACTGGGGTGGTTCGGGGACAATGATTTCCAGCTCGCGGACTTCACCAAACTTGGCGGGCCTCACAGTGGAACGCATGCATGGGTAACGAACCCGGGGCCTCCCGGCACGCCATACACTGCGGGCGGTGTCGCAAATCATTTGTACTCACCCTTCTTCGACTTCACCGGCATCACGACCGCATATCTGTCGTTCTACCAGAGCATCCAGACCGAACCGAATTGGGATCGAAGCCTCATGCAATACTCCATTGATTCCGGAAAAACCTGGAAAGAACTGGGGATCTTGAACGACCCCAACGGGATCAACTGGTACGATACGAGGGTTTATCAAAACTCCGCGGGTGATACCGTAAACTGTTTCGATATCTTGAGCGCGAACCGGGTGGGATTTCCGGTCGGGGCGCCGGGCTGGACAAGCAACGGTGACTGCTCGGGCGCCGATTTACCTACCGGTCCCAACGGGTACGTGTATAACGAAATAAAATTGCCCGCCACGATTGCAGGAAAGACGTACGTGAGATTCCGTTACGTCGCCTTTTCGGACGCGGCGACTGCATATGACGGATGGGCATTCGATGATTTCTGCATAAAATCGACCGGCGCTGTCGCGAATGCTTCCGTCCAGGGTAGAGTGTTTCTTGACAAAAACGGAAACGGCGTCTACGACTCTGCATCGGGCGAAACGCCAACCCAGGGCGTCATCGTCAGATTGACCGGAGCGATTGATGTCCTCGATACATCCGACGTAAACGGGAACTACAGCTTCACCGGTCTGCGACCGGGTCTGTATGAAATTCTGGAGGACACGCTTCCTGTCGGAACAGTTGTGACTACTCCTGCTCAGGGCGAATATCCGGCGGTCAGTATTGGACCCGGGAATGCACTGACGGGGTTGGATTTCGGAGACTTCCGCAGCTTCATTGGCGGCCGGGTTTTCAGCGACCTCAACGATAACGGCGCGTATGATGCCGAACCGGTGTTGCCCGGACGGACAGTCGAACTGCGGAATGCTGCCGATTCAACTCTGGCGAAAAGCACTGCCGCGGATGCCTCCGGCAACTACTTTTTCAGCGTAGCACCCGGAACATACTTCCTCGATGAGGTCAGCACGACCGGTTGGCGCCAGACGTTGCCTGCCGGCGGGTTCTACGTGGGCCTCCATGTAGACACCATCAGCGGCGCCACAATCATCACCGGGAAGGATTTTGGTAATTTTGAATACGGCATCCTGAGAGTGGAACTGACCATGGATCTCAACGGTAACGGCATACAGGATCCAGGAGACATCATTCAGTTGCCCTACGGTAACACGGGCATCTTCACTCTTACAAGGAATGGCATTCCTTTCAAAACGACCAACGTAGGAAATGCCCAGGGCTCTTCCACGTTTGACAGCCTCGACGAAGGCATATACCGGATCCAGGAAACGGTTCTGCCGCCTGGTTGGATATTGACGGCGGGCGGTGTCCGGGGCACATTCACGAAAGTCATCAACAGTGGAAGTGTTAAGGATACAGCACGCTATCTGAATTTTGCTCTCAATACAATTAACGGTCAAGTCTTCAATGACCTCAACGGGAATGGCAGTAAGGACGCCTCCGAACCCGGCCTGGCAGGCTGGATACTGAAACTCTCCGGCGCTGCAAATGCCGCTGCAATTACGGATTCGCTCGGCCAGTATCGCTTTACGAATGTGGGTCCCGGAACCTACACGGTCGCGGAATCGCTGAAGGCGGGATGGACGCGAACGTCGCCGGGAGGCAGTGGAACGTACACGATCACTGCCATGGGCGCAATTCAGATTGCAACCCATAACAACAATAACTTCGGCAACAAATCGACAGTGTCCGGAGTTGCCGGCGGGGAGCTTGCTCCAAAACAGTTCTCTCTGCAGCAGGGGTACCCCAATCCGTTCAATCCAACCGTCACCATTGGATTTGAGCTGCCCCAGGATGCATATGTCACGCTGAAAGTCTACAACCTGCTGGGGCAGGAGATTGCGACATTAACGGATCATGAGCGGATCAGCGCCGGTGTGCACCAGGTTCAATTCAACGCCGGCCAGTCTCCGTCCGGAGTCTATTTCTATCGCATCACAGCGTTTGACCCCGAACTTGGCGTGCTGAAGTATCAGGATGTTCGCAAAATAGTTCTTCTTAAGTGACGAGCACAGGAGTTCGCCCGCGCTGACATTCCGGCAAACGCCGGAGGGGAGCAGTCAGCCTGTACCAATGAAGCGCCTCACGTCCGACGTGGGGCGCTTCATTTTTGCATCCATTGTCTGAACCGCTGATGAGAATGATGAAATGATTTTTATGATGGTCCGTAGAACGAAGCGTTAGTCATAAACACATCATGCCCTCCTTTTTCAATGAGGAGAACAAAGAAGATGCGATACTCGGGAATTAATCCGCCCGTAAATCTCCCTTCTGTCCTTCTCTAGATTGAACATCGGCTGCCTCTGTGGCAATAGCAGGGCTGGGCCTCCTCATCGTCAACCGCCACCACTTCGCCCCCAGACGGCTAACGGAGATATCGCTTGTGATGTGCGTCACGTCCTTTAGGTCACTCCGTTGGAAAGGGCAGCGTCACGCGGCGGCTCCGATAATAGGGGAAACCAACGAACTGAAGGTATTATGCTGGGGAGGATGTGGTGGAAACAGCCCGGGGACTGTGAAGAATAAAACAGGAGACGATGTCGAAGTCCACGTTATTGGTCTTCCCATTTTGTTTTTTTCCGATTCTTTCAGTTTATTTTCACTTATGGTCCCCGTAAACCTGCAATCGCGGTGTTTGCATAACTTCTTTCTCACCATCGTTGCGGTGATGGTATTCCTTGCGTTGCTCTCACGATCAAAGGCACAGAACTTCTGGCAATCCGCTAACGGTCCAATCGGAGGAGTCGTTACGGCGATCGCATTTGACGGAACGAGAGTTTACGCAGGTCTAGCCGGAGGAGGAGTGTACGGTTCCGTTGACGATGGAATCACATGGTCGGCGAAGAGTGACGGGTTGAGCAACTTGAACGTTACTTCACTCGTGTACGGAGCCTCGGTTCTCTATGCCTCTACTTCGGGCGGAGGCGTTTTCAGCTCCACCGACAGCGGGGCCACATGGTCGCCTTCCAGCTCCGGACTCACCAATCCATCGGTGAACACAATCGCGCCGAATGGATCGACAATCTTCGCGGGCACTGATGGCAGCGGTGCATTCGTCTCGCATGATGGCGGTCTCAATTGGGATCCTGTTGGTGGAGGGCTGACGGCAAACGTTATCAGTGCTTTTTTCTTCGTCGGATCGAAAGTCTTCGCGGCAACGCAGGACAGCGGGGTATACAAATCGCTCAATAACGGTGCTTCCTGGGTGGCAACAAACAGAGGGCTTACAAACCTCGACATCCGGACGATTCTGAAGGTCGGCAGTACTCTTTACGCCGGCAGCAACGGAGATGGGGTATTTCTCTCGAACAACGATGGGAGTAATTGGACAACGGTGAATAACGGACTGGAAAACACGAGTGTCATGGCCCTCATCGTCGGCGGGTCCGACCTTTACGCCGCGACGGCGGGCGGGGGGGTCTACCTGTCGACCAATAACGGAGCCCAGTGGTATCAACGCATCAACGGGCTTGATAACCCGACGTTGAATACGATTTTCCTTGCCGGTTCCACCCTCTTTGTTGGCACGGACGGAGCCGGTGTGTACCGCTCATCGAACAGCGGCGCATCATGGACGATGGAAAATACGAACGTTACAGGCACCGACACGCGCTCCTTTGCAGGTCTGGGCAACAGACTTCTCACGGCGACGTGGGGCAATGGCATTTTCAATTCTTCTGACAACGGCAGTACGTGGCAACGAACAACGGCTCCCGTCACCGGTTTATATTTCTATTCCCTCGCGGTTGACGGTCAAAAAATTCTCGCAGGAACCGGGGGGAACGGATTCTTCGTCTCCGTCGACACCGGAAAGACATGGGTGCAAGAGAATGACGGCCTGACTAACGGCTATGTTCAGAGCATTCTGGTCGCCGGAAGTGTTTACTTTACCGGCACCAGCGGCGGCGGCGTTTCTTACTCCACAAATGGGGGCAATACATGGACTTCTGCCAATATCGGGCAGTCGAATTCCGATGTGACTTCTCTTGTCGCGAGCAATGCTCACCTGTTCGCTGGAACAGACGGGGACGGAGTTTTCGCATCAACAGATACAGGAACCATCTGGGCGCAGGCTAACAGCGGATTGTCCAACCAGTCTGTAAACTGCCTGCTCTTCGATGGCAGCTACGTTTTCGCCGGGACGGAGGGAGGTCTTTTCCGCTCATCCGACGAAGGGCTGACCTGGACAGCTGCGAACAACGGACTGACTGATGAGCACGTGAGGTCGCTGCTCCAATACCAATCCCGCATTTATGCTGGACTATCGAACGGTTCCGTGTTCATTTCTCAGGACGAAGGCTCCGACTGGGCTGAGATCAAGCCGGGACTGGCAGGAAGTCCGGCTCAGTCTCTTTTTGTTACCAACCAGGGGTACTTATTCGTAGGGACAGCAGGCATGGGAGCCTTCCGGAGCACGCGCTCCGTCACAACCCCCGCCCAGCCGGTCCTCGCCGGCCCGGCGGACGGGACCACCAGCGAGCCGGTCGCAGTGGCGCTGTCTTGGCATCCAGCCTCAACCGCGTGGAAATACGACGTGCAAGTCGCAACAGACCAGTACTTCAATGCCGTTTTCCTTGACGATACATCATCCGTCGACACGACTTTTCATGTGAGCCGGCTCGCACGCAACGCGAATTACTACTGGCATGTCAGAGCGACAAACATCAATGGTTGGGGGTACTTTTCCAATACATGGACGTTTGCTACGGTTCCGACGGATTCTATCTCAGACTCCATTGCCTTTCCCCCGAATCCCAGAGCATCGACCGACTACCGGCTCGTGAGCTTCCCTGGCGAGGGATTACTGCACCCGGCCCAGTTACTTTCAGGTCAGGACGATTTCGACTGGAAGATGTACTACGACAACGGGGATACGGTCAATTATTTGGTCGAGCTCGATCCGCAGTCAATTCTGCTTCCCGGCCAGGGTTACTGGCTTCTCAACAAAGGCAAGGTGCAAATCAACCGGATAGACACAATGCCCCCGCTCTCCCCTGGCGGAACGGTAACAATAATGCTTCGCAGAGGATGGAATATCATCGGTAATCCATTCAACGCCGCTGTAGATTGGGCCGCAGTGTTATCATTAAACGGGCTTACGGGTGCGAGTTTTCCCCTGTACGATTACCAGGGAACTGGCGGTTATACCATTTCCACAAGACTTGATTCTCTGAAAGGATATTACTTCGACAATACCGCAGCTGCAGCCGAAAGCCTGATCATCCCCTATCCTTTCCAGCCACGACAGAGTCCTTCCAAAATGCCGGCTATTGCCGGGTGGGAAGTGCAGATGGCACTCAAGACCGATCTCAATGAGGATAATGAGAATTACATCGGCGTGAGACCGGACGCGGACGACGGGCTTGATAAATACGACCTTCGCAAACCACCGCTCATATTTGAACAGAACTTCCTTTATTTTTCGAGGCGCAACTGGGATCCCCGGCAATTTCGTTTCAGCCGCGATATCCGTCGCGCCATACGCGAAGGGCAACTGTGGGACTTCGAAGTGAGAAACCCCCAGAAAACGAAGACCGAAATCTTTTTCAAGGGAATCGACGGAATTCCGGCCGGATTCGGTGCCGCACTCATCAACACTTCGAATACCGCTCCCGTGGACCTCCGGAAGGAGAATAAATTCTCGTTTACACCTCAGGATGAGATCACGCACTTCAAGCTCGCCGTCGGGAAGCAGAGCTTTATCGACCGTGAGACCGCCGTCTACCGTCCAGAGTCGTTCGAGCTGGGTCAAAACTATCCAAATCCTTTCAACCCGACGACGGTGATCGGATTTGCGGTGCCGTACGAGTCGTCAGTCAAACTCGAGATTTTCAATATCATCGGAGAGAAAGTGAGGACGCTTGTCGACAGGAGGACGCCATCCGCCTACCTCACCATCAACTGGGACGGACGGGATGGGACGGGAAAGATCCTCCCGAGCGGAATCTACATCTATCAGTTGACTGCGGACGGACATTTTATCGGGGCAAAGAAAATGGCGATCCTCAGATAATCATGATTGCGATCTGCAAACATAACGCCGCGATCGTACGGATCATCTTGATTCCGATACTCCTCCACCTTTTCAGTGCCCCAATGTTCGGCATGGGCAACGATACTCTCCCGGTCATTGTGTCGAATGTCGATTGGAGAGTCGAAGGAGAGTTCATCGTGATAACCTACGACCTTGCCGCGGACGCCGGGAAAGACTGCGAAGTGAAGATGGTTCTTCTCAACGAGAAGAACGAGGCATTCAGTCTCGTCCCGAGGTCGGTCAGTGGAGATATCGGCAAAGGAAAATTTTCGGCCGGCAGCAAAGAGATCCGCTGGGAGTACCGCAGGGATTTCCCGGACGGCCTTCCGGGGGACGGATACTTTTTCGAGATCCGCGCCAATTATGCGGGTGGATTCCCGTGGTTGACGGTCGGCCTGAGTGCTGCCGCGATTGGTGGAGGATTGATTGCCATCTTCGGCTCGAAAAAAGGGTCAACTCCCTCTTCTACCACGGGTGAATTACCGACACCGCCGGGCAGACCGTGAAAAAACGGATGGGAGAAAAATGGTGAAACATGCATGATGGAAAATTGAAGATGGAAAGAGCGAGCATGACGCGGACGATAGCTGTTTCGTTGTTGTGCCTTGTGCTTGTCGCGGGAACGAGCCTGCCGCAATCGAAAGCGCGAAGCCGGGCCGGGTCCCTCGACCTAAAGAGAATCGATACCACGCCTCCTCAGATAGAGCTTCTCGAGCCGGTACAGCTCTCGACGCGGGGATTGGCAACTCCACATGATACTACCGGCGTCGGCGCCGACAGCTCCGCTGTGCAGGTTGTAGGTCGGGCGGAGGATTCAAGCGGAGTCGCAGTTGTCACAGTGAATGGGAGGGAAGCGTCTCTCACTCCCCAGGGGAACGGTGTGGAATTCAGGGGAGATGCTTTACTCGCGCCCGGGAAAAACGTGGTCGAGGTCCGGGCGATCGATACGTACCACAATGAGCAGGCAGTCAGGTTCACAGTTTACCGGAAGTCAGTAGAGGTGCCCGCCAAACGCACTCAGGTATGGGCGGTTGTGATCGGTATCTCTCAATACCAAAATCCCGGCATTCCTCCGCTCCGGTATGCTGACAGGGATGCGGAGGCGCTATGGGGGATCATGTCGAAGCCTTTGAAAGAAGGAGGATTTGGCATACCGCTTTCCAACATCAGGTTCCTCACGAACGAGCAGGCGACTTCAACAAATGTACGGGAAGCTCTCACGGATTTCCTGAAGGGCGTCATCGAGGACGATATTGTCTATATCTTCTTTGCCGGGCACGGGGCTCCCGACCCCGACAGACCGAAAGTCCTGTATCTCCTCACGTACGATTCAGACTTGAACAGGCTTGCCGCCACGTCAGTGAAGATGCAGGAGATACAGGACGCGATGCGCGATTACATTGTTGCGAAAACCATCATTGTATTTGTCGATGCTTGCCACAGCCGCGGGGTGGGGCAGCGTGCTTCGATGCGCGGCCTCGCCGAGTCCAGCCTCGTTGACAGGTACCTGTCGGACCTGGGAAAAACGAGGGCAAGCACGCTCACATTCAGTGCAAGCGATGCCAACCAGCTTTCCCAGGAAGACAAGAGATGGGGCGGGGGGCACGGAGTATTTACGCACTATATCCTCGAAGGATTGAAAGGGGCCGCCGATTCCGACCACGACGGGATCGTTCGGCTGGGAGAGCTCGTTTACTATGTCAGTGACAACGTCCGACGGGACACCAGGGCGCAGCAGAGTCCTATACCGAGTGGAAGCTACGACCTGAATTTGCCTTTGACGATTGTGAAGTAGAGGTGGTAGGTGATGGGTGGTAGGTCGTAGGTGTTAGGTGTGTGGTTCGAGATAGTGAAAGGGAGAAATGGAGGATGGAAGATTGAGGTGTTAGAGTGGTTGGGATGATGAAAGGGAGAAGGGGTGAATGGGGGAAACGGTGAGATGGAGTAATGGATGATGGAATAGTTCGGTAGTTGAATAGTTGGGTAGTTAGGTAGTTGAGAATAGGAGACAGAGAGGTAGTGGCGCTGCCGAGATGATGAGAAAGACGGGTAGTGGCAGGGCTGAGATCATGAGATTTTAAGACGAGCTTCATCATATTCATCATCTTTTATCGGCGATCATCAGCGGTCAAGTTTTGAATTTTTAATTGATATCTAACGGCCAATAGTTAAAGGCCAAAAGCCCCCGGCCAGCACCATGAACCAATGACGGATGACCACTGACAAGTGACAAAGTACAAGCAGCCAATAACCAGGGACTAAGAAGTCAGAAGACGGAATACCGAAGCAAGACACCAAGAGCTAATAGCTAGCAGCCAAAGGCCAGAACCCAAAGGCCAAGAGCCGATAGGATCGTAGTTTGTTTTAGCGAGAGCAATTTCGTATATTTAGGCATTAAATGATCGCGGCCCGCCTTCATTCCGCTTCGCGGGATTGCGGCCGGTAAAGGTGTCCGACTGCGTTCCACTTCGTCGGATTTCGGGCACGCCGGGACATTACTTTGATCGCGGGGTGGAGCAATTGGTAGCTCGTTGGGCTCATAACCCAAAGGCTGTAGGTTCAAGTCCTACCCCCGCTACTCCGGGCACTCACAGACTCTGTGAGTGCCTTTTCGTTTTCTGCTCCAAACCACTCAAGTTCATTGGTCATTTCGGGAACTAGCCGCACAAAGAACCTTGCCACATTCTCTTCCCTGTCAATTATGATTTTGGGGATAATCCGCTTTATTATCTCCTTCCTTCGTTCTATGGGGGCTCCACTGAAGTGGTTCTTGAAGTCGTACAAGAATTCCGCCCTTTTGTTCATTATGTCAGCTACGTTCAAGGTGGGCCGGGTGATTCTTGATTTCTCCAATTGAGCCGTAACAGCCTTTTTCTCGTTTTCCAGTTCCTTTATTCTTTCAACTATGGCTTGAGGACACTCACCCCTCTCAAATTCCATTATCCATTTCTTTTGGGCGTCCTCGATTGATCGCAACTTTTTGGCGAAATAATCTTCCTCGGACGAGAACTGGGATCGACCTTTGACGATGGCGTCTAGTTTTTCCACAACGAGTTCCTGCATATTCGGGTCGTACAACAACTCCTGAATAATCTCCATAGCGTGCTGCTCGATTGCATCTTTCATAATCCGACAGGACGAACACACGCGCTTATTCTGCCAGCCCCCGTCAACATATCTGGCGTAGCTCTTGTCGCCGACCTTGCCTGTCCATCCTTGGAAGGCAAACCCACACGCTGAACATTTTATCAATCCACTAAGCAGAAATTGGCTTCGATAGGTGTGACCGTTCCTATTGGACCTCTGTTGTCTTCTTACCGAGTTCGCCTTTTCCCATAGCTCCCTTGAAACGATTGCCTCATGAGCATCCTCGACAACAATCCACTCGCTGGGCTCATTCCTGAAATGTGGACGCCCTTTGCTTTTAAGCCGACGTCGCATTTTTTCTGCCAGAATTCTGCTCATTGAGATCCGATTATAAACTCTAGCTCCATAATAGACAGGATTTTCAATTATTGTCTTTATCGTTATTGCGCTCCACTTGCGATCCATGTTGCGCCACCGACCTCGCTGGGCACAGGGCACCCCGCTCCTGTTCAATTCATCTGCGATTAATACACAGGCTTTTCCGTCCGCACGTTTGTCAAAAATGAACTTCACCGTCTCAATTTCTTTTGCGTCGCCCAACCCCCACCTGACCTTTTCCTGATTTGATATCGCCCAGTCGCCCGGCTGCAGAACACGTTCAGTTCCATGCTTTAGATTAATGCCGATTCGAATATAGCCGTAAGGAGCCGTTCCGCCATTAGAATGAACGCCGTTATTCTTAGCACCGCGCAACGTAAGCTCCGACAACTCCTTAACATATTGAGAAGCCTTAACCCCTTCGAATGCACGTAACATCGGGGCAAAATCATTGTCGCGGTCCACAGATGTTTTCACCAAGACGACATCAACACCACATTTGCGAAAATATACTCTCCAGTAGGTGCTTTCCTCTGGATCAATTGCCCGCGCCCACCGCGATTCGTCCCAGCAAATGACCGCTTCGAAGGAGGGTTTGTTTTCAACAGATCTTCTCATTTTTTGAAATTCGGGCCGCTGGTCAAACGTTGTGCCTGACTTGCCAAAATCGACGAACCATCCGACGATGATGTAACCGTGAGGCTCGGCGAAGGCTAAGATGTCTATCCTCTGTTGCTCAGGGCTATCCGCCTGTTCCTCTGTCGAGCAACGGACGTAGCCAACCGCTCTTTTCAACGCAGCCATAAGTATTTGCTCCGATAGTTAGTCTTGACCCAAAATTTCATCCCGATTGCGAAACTCCCCACCGTTGTCTGGAACATGATCTGGGCTTGGGAATCCCTCGATCGCTTCGTTGTATATGAGTTGCGCAATTTGTTCCGCAACGTATTCGCAATCCTCTACGGAAAGCGATTGTAGACGAATCACAAATCCGATGTCTTTTGGTTTATTCCGTTTGGCCATACTCTAATATCCCTTCTTTCTGATAAATCCAGCGCTCGCCGGATGATCAATCAAAGTTTTCTACCTGACGCTTTTGTCGTTGCTCTGCGACCGACGTTGTGAATGTTTGCGTGAGCTCCTGTGGTGATTTTTTCGGCACTTGTCCGAGCAGAAGGTTCGCTTAACCTTTCTTTTCGCCACGAAGTATTTCCCGCAATCCGAATACTTGCATACTCCGATATGCCAAATGGTGCGTTTCGTACAAAGTTGACGTATTTCCTCTGCGATGAACCGGCGAAAGTATATTTCCGGAATAACCCTCTCTTCCGGTTTGACTAGGTGAGGGGGCAAATTGAGGTCTTCGCGCATTTTGAAATCACTGTCGATATACAGAGTATACATGAGATTTCCGGATACCCAGGCGGCGAGATCATTCCCCCACTCATTAGGTTCCGCTTCCTTGCGGATTATTCTTCGAAGCTCGGACTTTATTTCTCTAAATGCTTCTTTAGTCAACTCGTCCGATGCGTTCGGGTCAGGACCAAAAGATCGTGAGTAAGGGACTTTCGATATCAGAAACGATGAATCGATTCTTTGATTTAACACATCGACAAACAGATATTTTTCAGATCCCATATGTTATTCATCTTGTTCGAAAATCGTGCCTCCATTATAATAAATTGTCAAGTCATAAGAAACCATAAAAAGAGCCGATGGACGCCAAAAAGATGGATATCTATTTTAGCGTCCATCGGAGGATTACCGTCTGACACCGAGGCTCAGCTGGGTGTAGATCGCTTATGATGCGTACCCATTCATCCGCGTCCTGGCAATAAACAAACAGCTGGCTATTTTTTGAATGTCGGCGTTCTGAAAAGGCACGCCGTCGATGGCCCTGGTGATTTCCACAGCTTCACGAACTGAGGTTTCCATGATCGCCTTCAAGCTGTCAGCGAGCGTGTCCTTGGGCTTGGTTTCTGACTTGCTCTCGACCTTCGGTTTCGGCACAACCTCCACCTGGATTTGAGGGGAGATCCGCCTTCCGTTTTGGTGAGCCACCTTTGTGAGGACGATCTCATCACCGGACTTTGCATCAAGCCGTGATATTTCCTGGCTTACTTCGGGAGTTGCAAAGAACGCCTTCTCAACTCCCTCGTGTTCCACCGAGTACAGCCAATACGCGCCGTACGTGCTGCTGCCTTCGAACGGTTTGTCCTTCAGGAGTTTTACCCTCATGGGTTGATTCAGCAGAAGCTCTATTTTCGGTCGGCTGTTGTTAGTTGGTTTGTTCATGATTTTCACTCTTTTTGATTGTTGAGTAATGAAATTTTGTTTCTGCCGGTATGAGATTTACGCCTTCCGGCAAGTGCCCGGTTCGTTTGATGTGCTGATTGAGAGATTGCAGGTCGGGCTCATACGCTTCTGGAACGACCCGGAGAAACTGCTGATTGGTTTTGTCTGCTAGGAATTTCTGCAAGTCGGCAATCTCCACCTTATCCCTTCCCAATCTCAGCTTGATAGTTCCGTGCGGAAGGTTGATGGTCTTTTCGTCTGTTGAACGCATGAACTGCTCAAGATTCCATGCGAACCACCGGACTCTCTTCATCAGGCGCTCTTCCTCGTTCTTCCGGTAGTGCTCGATCAATTGAATTTCCTCAGTCGTCATTTTGTCAACGTCTTCGATTTTTCCTTCGAGCACCTGGATCGCCATCAATAGCTGGTCGGCCCGGAGTCTGCTCATTTCGAGCCGTTGCTGTTCCTCCGCTTTCTCCGATTCAAGCAGGAGTTCTTCGATGAAGTCCATAGAATAGTTCCTTTCTTTTATTAATCGTGAATGAAGAGTTTACATTATGCCTCGTTCTGCAAAGGACGTATAGCCGTCCCCGGCAAAAATGAGATGGTCGTGAACGCGAATGCCAACGATCTTGCCGGACTCGACTATCTGCTTCGTAATACTCATGTCTTCGGCTGACGGCTCTGGATTTCCAGAGGGATGATTATGAGCGATGATTATCGCTGCGGCCGTGGCGACAATAGCGCCTCTGAATACTTCCCGTGGATGGACGACGCTGCTATCCAGGATTCCCTCCGAAACCACTTCAAAACCCATCACCTTATTTGCGGAGTTCAACCAGAATACCACAAATCGCTCTCGGGCTTGGTCGTTGAAGAGACCTCTATAGCCCCTGAACAGATCATCTGGCGCTCTGACCACGACAGACGAAACATTTTGAAGCTCGGGAAGCGATTCAGCGGTTTCCTTGAACCGCCAGGTAATTGTACGGAAACAGTATTTCATTTGGCTAGTAAAAATATCTTTGACTTCGAATCCTTCGATGGGATGGCCTTCCCTGCAATCTGTTGGAACATCTCACAGGCATATCGAACATCGCAGAATCTTAGGCAAGTGAAATGATTCCAGTTGTAATCAAACTTCTGTCGGAGGACTTGCTCGGTTGCGAGGGTGAGTTTTTCAATCATCTTCTCTTCACGTGGGCTCCCGATCTTGAACCATTTCCACTGTTCGAGACGCGGGTTGAACATCAAGTAACCGGATTGGGTGAAGTTGTATGGGGTCTTCTTCTTCAATCCAATTTGATAGATGACCAACTGGTCTTTTGTGATGCGTTCACGCCGATGGGCGTTCTTGAAATCAATAAGAATGGCATCGACGGAATTTCTCTCGACGAGTAACAGATCAGCCGAGCCTGCTATGGAGAATGAATCCGTGACTTTGTCAAAGAAAGTGGGTTGTATGCGGAGGTCATATTCTTCGATGTGTAGCTCTTCCAACATTCTGATAGCAGTTCTCAATCCCTGCCAGGTTTCTTCCTTGACACTTCTTATTTCCTCCGTGGATAACCATTGAGGTTGAATTTCGCTTTCGATCATCGACCAGACCATGCCGATGTTTTCGTTGACCCAGCGCTTGTCTGCGAATTGTTTCCGGTGCAGCCAAAACTGAAGCATCCTATCGACGACGAGCCCTGGGATGGCGAGCTTGGCAAATTGGCTGTCCTCTTTCAAGTCCGGACGGGACCATCGCTCGACCTTTTTGATTCGGTATTTCGCAGGACATGTCTTCCACAAGTTCCAGCTTGTCGGGCTCCAAACGGCCATTTCAAGCTTCGATTTTCCCATTTTCGATGAGATATCAGTAAGCTTGTTTTTAACATTTGTCAACTGAAGGCGGCGGAACTGGCCCAATGGGGGTAGGTATCTGGGAACAACCCGACTTAGCATAACATAGGGCAAAATGATTATTTTGAACAAATCCGTTTCACTTGAATTCCTCGCAAATTCTCCTTACCTTCTCGCAATAGCAGAACCATTGGCGATGGCGAGAATTGGGAAGGATGTAATTCCACATATCGGTAGGCTCTCGGGGCTCCCCCCATGGGAAACGGTCCAAAGGGTACAGCGACGCTATATTGCGTCACTACATAAGTTGGCCGAAATGCCAGATAACATTAGGGACTAAACATGGAATTATCAGCCGAAGAAAAAAGGAGAATCTATGAGGAGGAGAAAGCTCGACTCGAAACTCAGGAACAAATCCGGATGCAGATGGAGGCTGAGGAGAATGCCAAGAAAGGAAAGCAAGCCGTCAAGGAAATGAAAATGGGTTGTTGGGGTTGCCTAACGATAATACTAGTAATAATCCTGATCGCCGTTCTTTCATCCTTGCTTGGTAAAGGAGGCAAAAACTTGAGTGATGTGGAATACGAAGCCAGTTGCTACTCTGAGTCTCACATAGTCACGGATACGCCTGATCGAAAGGAATGGATGGTCAGATTTGGCGGTACCGCTCAGATGTACATAGCAACAAAACAATCCAACGGCTATTGGAAAACAGAACTTCACGACCTCCACATTCCTGTCCAGTGACTAAATTAGACACAAAGATGTCTGCTCAATGCAAATGGTGCGGTTTCACCTTAGACATCAACCACACGGATCCTTGCCCAAAGTGCGGTAAGGTAGGCAAAATTCGGGAATTCGAGTTTTTCGATACTCTTCAAGTCAAAGATTCTTTGAGCCTAACAAAGCTTCACGAGTTTTATGAAACAAATAAGACAATAAGAAACACGATTATTGCGATCACGATTCTGTCACCTGTCCTTGGACTTCTTCTATCTGGAGTCATCGGATTCTTGGCCGGTCTGCTTATTGGCGCCATCTCTTACTTTCTAAGTCCCTCTGCCATCACGAAAGTCCGAGAGATTGAACGCTGGAGCATGAAATGATATTGTCTCAGAGTTATTTGGCACTTCGGCTAACACGAATTAGAGTAGCCCAATGAAGTGCTATATGTGCGATAACGACGGTGTAAGTGGAGAGCACGTTCCTCCTGTTAGTTTTTTCCCAGAAGGGCACAGACTGAACTTGATTACCGTTCCAGCTTGCCCTGACCATAATCTGAAGAAGTCTAAGGATGACGAGTACGTCCGTTCGATTGTCGCGCCTGTCTTTGGCAATAATGAACTCGGTCTGGCGATGACCGCAACAAAAGTCAACCGTTCATTCAGTCATAGCAAAGGATTGGTCGCCGCAGTTTTCGAAGGTGTACGAGTACTGAAACTAAAAGATGGTAGGGAGACTGGAGGCGTGACCATCAATCTCGATCGGTGGGACAACTTCTTTAGGCATTTGGCTAACGCAATATACTGGCACGACTTCAAAATCAAGCATCATCAGTCATGGGAGATTGTTAGTCCCAACCTGACAGTCGGTGATTTGGGTCAGCCCGATCCGTATGATGAAGTCAACAAGAAGTTGCTATCACTAAATTTTCAAAAAGTGCCAACCTCGAATCCTGAGATCTTTCAATACTTTTTGTTTCGCCACAACGACCAAAGCTATGCCTATAAATTCGTATTCTATGAGGGGTTCACAGTTTGTGCTCTCTCAAAACCAGCGGGCGTGCCTATGCATAACAGCAGTAGCAACGTCGCTCCCTTTATGAGAAGAATGAATGTCTAATACATTATTGTTTGTGTACCCCGCAATAAGCTCCGAGGATCTCTGGAATCTCGGCAACGATCTCTACTTCCATTCTAAGCCGTTCTCTTGGGTAATTTGGAAACGAAAGATTTTTGAGAGAGTAAAAATAGGGGCGCGTTTGTTCTTCTGCACTTCTGAGGAATCTGCCGGGGGTTTCTTTCTGACAGGAATGATAAAGGTAGACCGAATTGTCACGCAAGTCCAAGCGGCGAACGACCCCGGATTGTATTGTGGAAAAGAGATCGAGTCTTGTCCCTTTAAGATCAAGCCATTGCAGGGTTTAGATTGTCTATCCAAGGAAGAGCGTGCTCGCTTCGAAAATGAGAAATCTATCACCATCAAGGAACGTAACTGTCGTTCTAACATCATAGTCAATCCCAATGGCGAGTATAAGGAGTTCTGCGATGGTGGAGAGCACCTTGGCGCCCTTCGAAAATATTCGTATGTGAGGATGTATGTCATATCGACCGTTGAGGATTCCATTGCCACGAAGCGTGTTATACCTCTTTCGGCATATCTCAGCCCCGCAACCGGATTTGGGTATCAGGGCAAATTTTACGGCTACAAGCTCACGGCTCCGCTGGCAAATTCACTCGAGGACGTTCTGCGAAAAAGTGAACAAATCCCCAAGCGCAGCGCATGACAAAGACTTCCAAGACTGCATGGCAGCGCTAATTGCAGATGAAACGGGAATCCTCTTGATTCTGTACGGTCCTCTAAAAAACGGCTCGGGTGCGCCTACGGCTAACCAGAAACATTCGTATGACGAATCACACTAAGCAACTTAACACTCTAACAGCGCAGTATAAAGCACTGTCAGGTTCTCTTGCGGGGGTTTCTTCCGACTGGGGGGCTCGTCTCCAGGCAATCCGATCTCAATATGCACTAACTTTGAACGCCGATAGACCTGTAGTCACCATTCCAACCATCTTCCACCGACCATATGATGAAAATTTCATTTCGGACTATCTTGCGCATATCCTAAATCCGATTCATTCAGGCCTGGGCTACGCCCCCTTGCAGTCTCTCTTGACCATTGCTGGTGTGTCTTACTCTCTTAATTCCAATGATGGAGTAGGCTTACAAGTATTCAGAGAGTATCAGCTATCGGAAGAATCCCGAATCGACATCCTCATTGTCATAAAGCGAGCCAAACTAATCATAGCTATAGAAAACAAGATATTTTCATCTGAGGGCTACAGACAGACAATTCGATACAGTGAAGCTATCCAAGCGGGTTTCCCCGCGTACACGAACATTCTTTTTTTCCTCACGCCACTTGGCACAGTGCCTTCGTCCTCTGAATTCAAATCCCTCTCTTATGCCGAACTTCTGACTGCACTTCGATCTTATCAACTCTCAGATGTTTCGGAAAGAGATCAATTCATCTATCAAGATTTCTGTCTACACGTGGAGAACTATATTATGAAATCTGTCAATCTCAAACTCTCTGAAAAATCCTTGTTGTACCTGAAAAATGCCGAGATGATTACTGACCTCCAAGAAGCATTTTCACAAGACACCTCCTCTGTCTTTGAAGTTCTTGCAGAGATTATCAAAGCCGTCTTCGAAGGCGTTAGCGAGGGCTGGGAATATTCCTTTTCAGAGGAGCGAGGACACCAACAGGCTTGGAAAAAGCATTGGAGGACTAACCAAGTTTGGATTCACTACGAGTTTTGGTTTTCCAAAGATTCGCTGTTCATGGATCCGGAATTCTCATTCATGATCGATGCTGAGGGAAAGCAAAAGGATTCTTTTCTTGCGAAGTTTGATCAATTGCAAGGCAAGCTTAGAGCCAAGTATAGAAGCGCAGGCATACAATATCGGCCTAAATCACGGGGGTTGGCGATTGCGTTCAAGGACTACAAGTTCCAATTATCACCAGAAAATTTAGATCGGTCCACCATGGAATCATTTTTCCGGAAGACTATCGATGAATTGCTTTTTCTCGTTGAGCCAATTGACCAGGCCTTAAGCAAGAACAGATCGAAATGAATTCTGTGCTGCACTAACTTCACTTAAACGTGGTAATAGCGATGCTGGACATGTAGTTGCTCGCCGGGCAATTTGTTTGTGTAAATCTTCGCCAAAGCAATGCGTTGTTTGCCGAGACGTTAGGCGCCAGCGTGTTCAAGATTACTACCACCCTTACTCAAACTAAACTGAGGGATTTATGACCTCAAAGGTCTTCAAAAGATTCATGATCACAATTGTGACAGTCGGAACGCTCATACCAGTGTTCCTCTTTGCGCAACACTCGATGAAGCTCTCGGACTACTACCCTATTGAGGTTGGTAACACGTGGACATATCACGCGAAAGGTTTTCGCAAGACAGGCAAGCTTGAAGTAACCTACTCAATAGAAAAATACGATAATGGTTTCTATGTTAAGCGAGAGACCTATAGACTCGATGGAGAAGAAATGGGACAAGGCGGCCTTTCTACTGATCTTCAACTGGTCAATGGTGCCATCTCTGAGACAAGAAATGATAACAAGACATATGTTTACCTCAAGTTGCCTCTGAAGGTTGGCAATAAATGGAAATGGAGCGAGGATAAGGTGGCAACAATTGTTGCCGTTGGCGTACGCTGGGAGGTTCCGGCGGGGATCTTTCGAGACTGCATAAAAGTGAAAGTTAGATCGGTATCTTCTGACGAGGCGGCGCAGAACGAATTAAATGAAGATGCCTACTTTGCAAGAGGTGTGGGGCTCATTCAGCTTTTTGAAACAGTGCTAACTCAATACGACTTGAAATAGTCTCACCACAACAATCTAAGGAGTCTACGATGGATCACACTCACCCAGAATGGATCAATTTGCGATTGCAAGAGTTGGAACTGGGCAATACCGGAATTCACCTTTCGCTAAACGCTCTTAAGAAAGTCCTGATTGAAAAGAGGGTTATTAGTCAAGCCGAGTTGGATTCCGCTTATAATACTCTTTTGAATGAGTCTCCGCTGGGCCAGTCATTTGTGAAGGGTGATCAGGAATTGACTGAACGGAGGATGAGATTGCTGAGATCGCAATGAACACGCCTAGGCCTAACAGTGGTAACAACGACGTTGGCCACCATTTCGGTCTCCCAAAGAGAACTCTATGAGAATAAGATTGATTGATGTTGAATCCTTCATTAGACGAAAACTTAAGCGGAGGCTCCGGCAGGATTTGCTGAGCTTGAGAATTATTAAAGAGTCAGACCTCGAAACTTGCACCTACCATCATTTGAGGAAGTTCTTACGAAGTGACAGAACTTGGAATATCCTGACTAGACGATTCATTCCGACAACTGGTTACTATGTAGACATTGTTCTTTTCAAAAAGGAAATTCCTTGCCTAGCACTTGAACTCAAGTGGCATAAGAGGCGCCTCTCCAAGAAAGATCGAAAGAGTCTGAACGCTGGCTTGAAAAAGCTGAGAGTGAACAAAGTCTATTATCTCACGACCACCATGAATTCTAGTCGGTACAACAAGATGAAGAAGCGTGATGATGAGAAATATCGTTTCCGGGAGTTGGTAGTCGGATGGGACCTTCCAACGAAGGAATACCGAGAACTCAAGCTGCGCCGCCGGAAGTACCAAAAGGAAATGGTGACTGGCAAGAACAAGCGAGAATACATTGACTGAAGCTGCGGCTAGTACGCCTGACAATGGCGCGCGATTTAAGTATATTGCACTATTGTGTTTCGTAGCGATTGTGTGAAATACATCTCGAGTAACAATGAATGAACTAACAATCATACTACCGTTGGTGACGGGACTTGTTGGCTGGTTGCTCAGCGAGCTTAGTCATCGGCGTCGCGAAGTTGCCTCAGACAGAAGAGCAATCTCACGGGCGTTAGCCGATTTGCTGGAAATCCGTCACCAAACGTTCGGCATTAAAGCCTATCTTGACGAGGTCACTAAACAATTCAAACTCCCCAATCAGATTTGGACAGTTCTTCGGCCCTACATCGAAAGCTTATTTCCAAGCACAGACTTATTGCAGAAGAGATACAATGATGCAGTCGATTGCGTAGCTTCCGCAAATCCCCTGCTTGGTTTTAGACTCAGATCAAAGGAGGAATTGCCAAGGTATCTGAGAACCGTCAGGCAGCTCGCCACACAAGACCCAAGCGCTGCCGATATTTTCCCGACATTCGAGGCTCGTTTACTTGATGTCGTGAAATCACCATTAGACGAAATTATCCTTGAATTGGCGAGAATACACGGCTGGCGAACTTGGTGGAGGGTAAGAAAGCTAGTCCGCGAGCCGATTTTTGATAAGAAGGATTTCGATGAAATCTTTTCCAAGTTCCAACCATTTATCAGCGTTGCCACCCAACAAACGGATCAAATAACACCGACCAGCGCATGACAAGCGTGAGGTCTATTCATTCAAATGGAGAGAATTGTGAATCCTTTTAGCTCAGAAACCCTGCGGCTCATTCTCCTGTTTTTCGTTCCCGGATTTTTTTCAATTAAGGTATACGACCTTTACATTCCTTCGGCGAGGAGGGATTTTTCCAAGTCTTTACTCGATGCCGTCAGCTTTAGCTTGTTCAATTTTGCTGTTTTGTACTGGCCGATTGTAGCTATCCATACGAACGACTTTCCTACGGATCATCCGTTCTGGTATTACCTTTGCTTCATTCTTATTGTCTTCGTGGCTCCCGTTGTCTGGACTCTTCTTTACAGGCGACTTCTCGCCACCAGATTTTTGCGTCAGAGAATTCTCCATCCTGTTGACAAGCCTTGGGATTATGTCTTCGGACAGAAACAATCATATTGGGTTATTGCTCACCTGAAAGATGGTCGAAGAATTGGAGGACAATTTGATACTCAATCTTTTGCTTCTTCTTATCCTGCGCCCGAGCAAATCTACCTAGAAGAAGTTTGGCTTCTTGATAAAGCAGACAAGTTCTTAAACAAGGTAGAGCGATCGAAGGGCATCATTATTGCCGCATCAGAATTTCAATCCATCGAACTCTTTCAATAACTAAGGAGACTCAAATGCCTGACAAGGAAACAAACTCTGACCAAAGCTCTGAGCAATCTACTTCTCCGCAGAAGCCGATCGCAGAAGGTCATCAGCCCGAAAACTTCATAAAAGGGCACCAACCTGTCCCACTAGGCGACATCTTCACAGGTGGATACAAACCAAACATAAGCAATCTCAATCCACAAAATCCCCCGCAGGGTGGCTCAGGTGTTCCGCCAGTTCAATCGAGTGGAAAAACTAGTGGAGGTGCCGAGACCGGTGGAAGTGAGAGCAGCGGCGGTGAGAGTGGTGGAAGTACGTCGGATGAGTGAGCACTAAGCTCAACAAACCTACTATGTTCAAGGAGATGGCTTCGATCAACACCTTTGCACAAAGAGAATGCATTTATTCATGGTTCGTTCCAGCGCTGCATTCTTACGCTGTACGATTGCGAAACGACATATCACAAACATCAAAACTGGGGGATAATAAATGGGCGACAAGACAGAAATAACGAAGAAGGGGCTTTCCTTCATCAGCGATCCTGATCTTCGGATCATTTTGTTGGACAGATTGCACGAACTTGATCGGGTTGTCGAGGTCAATGCAAATCTCAGCACTGTCTTCCTTTCGATAAGCACCATAGAAGGAGTATTCAAACACCTATCGGGGATTTTCAAATCTAAGATGCAAACATCCCCAACATACCCGGTTGACTTAACCGGAAAACCAAAAGATTTTGACAAGCTTACAGTTGACGAGTTATATCTTCTTCTGCAAGGACAGAGCATACTTCCAAGTGTGACGAACTTTGAAAACGTGTACCATCTTTTTAGAGACTATCGTAATTTCATCCATCCGCAGGCACAAGCTCGAAAAGACTGGCCAGCTGGACTTGGCCAAGCTCAAATGGCGCTTGGACTATTAAACTCCACGATAGATCATCTTTCGAGATTCATTTTCATTGATCAATTCCTCTTTGAGAACATAGCAGGTAGACCAGATTATAACATTTCAAGAATTCTTGATTTGCCAACAGCCGAGACTTACGTAAATTCCTTCATAGTTCTGACCGATCTCATTTCCGATAGATTATTGCTTGAATTCGATGCTGAATTACCGCCTGATTCAATCCTGAACTTTGTGTTCAATTTCAAAGACGATTCCAATTTCAAGATGATTCGACTTGATAAACGTGCAGACCCACAACTCCAAAACTCCTTGCTTTACTGCAATCAAAAGTACTCGTGGCATCAAGTATATTTTGCGGATTATCCGCATCCACCCGAAAAGGCGGTGATCCCCATAGTCATTGAAATTGAAAAGTCTTCCAAGAAATTCGAGTTCAAAGTTGACAGTGTTGCATACAGTTTCAAGGACAGAGCGGGCAACTTAGTGAATCTCTTTGACGAGTTTGCTTCGGGTCTCCGAGTCGGCCTTTTCAATGAAGTTCGACCGGTTAAGCTTTCAAACATCAAGATTGCGAAATAAATCAGTTGCTTGTCGCTTCGGGTGACCATCGGCAATAGTCATGCATTCTATTGAAACATTTTTGTGCAATGTGCTCGATGCTGTTAATGTTATACGCCACTTGCGCCTGAGGAATCAGATGGACGAACGAAATGGTTGATCGGAAGGAATGAAGATCGTGGACCGGCTGGCGAAGGCAGCTAACGGTACCGATGCACGGCACTCTATTTATTTTTTGAGACGCTGTCGATACTTGGTCTTACACCATACATAAATCCCGTTCATTATCTCACTCAATCATAGAAATGGCAGAGTACAGGATTGCTTGCCGGCCTAAACGTCTAGGAGCATGCACTTCCACCAAGAGTGATGGTCGTTCCCTCTGCAAACAGAGATGGCCATCAACAACGATGTCCTACTTGCTCTCCCGTACTTTCCCAATTTGGAGGAACGTTCCGTGGTCACCCCGTGGAATAGTCATGATTAGAAAGGCATTCAGTCGGTTGATTGAAAGGGGTCTCGTTCTTGAACCACGCAATGTAACAAGACTGATAAAATCAGCTAGGAATGCCAAAAAAAACGCAGATTCGATTGGATGTGTCAACGTATTGCTGAGTTTGAACCTCCTGTAATCGTTTGAATTTGATCCATTTTTCTCTATATTCCTTAGATTTTATTGCATAATCAATTTGTTGGGCCAATGTACAGTATGTCTCACGATGGATCTCCAAGATCGATATCAGTTCTAGAATGCCAAAACTAAGTTTCTCTGGCCACGAGACGTTTCAATGCAGAAACTTGTGGCTGAACAAGGGCTATAAATTTCTCCACGAAGGTAATCACTTCCATCAACCTGATGCCGTAGTACGCCTCGGCGTTGGGAAGAATATGGTGTCTTCCATTCGTTACTGGATGAACGCCTTTGGCCTTTTGGATAAGACTGCTGACAACAACCTAGGCAAGTTTCTTCTCGGCGCCAAGGGTCAGGATGCGTTCTTGGAAGACATTGGCTCGTTGTGGCTTTTGCACTATCGACTCGTGACGCATCGAGTTGCTTCGATCTACTCACTTGTGTTCAATGAATTTAGGAAGGAACGAGCTGAGTTTACAAAGGGACAGCTCATGGGATTTCTCAAGAGAAGATGTCAACTGACAGGTACGGAATACAACGAACATACTCTGGAGCGGGACATAGGAGTATTTTTGAAAACCTACCTGCCGCCACGGACTAGAGTCTTAAATTTGGAGGATGACGTATCTGGCATTTTCTTAGATCTCGATCTCATTGACGCATTAGATGATGGAGAAGGTGAGTTGGGAAAGCGATATCGTATTTTGAGCAGCGACCGGAAGAGCATTCCGTCAGAAATAGTATTGTTCTGCATGCTGGAAAATGCAAACTACGGAAACTCTGTTTCGTTCTATGAATTACTTAGTGGCAACGATAGTGTTGGTGCGGTCTTTGCGATGGACAACGAAGGTCTTATGCAAAAAATTCTTGATCTCACGGTGCGATTCAAAGATATTACATATAACGAAGATGCTGGAATCCGTGAGGTCCAATTCAAGGCCAAGCCAGATCGTTGGGATGTCCTAAAGAGTTATTATGCAAAATAGTTTTACCCCCTCTATCAACATAGTGCGTGATTTCGACCGGCTGCTTACGTACCTGCCGACAAGAAATTCCCATCACATTTATGACCAAATCGCTGCTGATTTTCAATCCGGAATTCGATCGTTCAATCTCATTGGCTCTTATGGCACGGGTAAGTCTGCTTTCCTATGGGCGTTTGAGAAACAGTTGAATCAGGATGCCACGTATTTTGGCAAACTCAATGGCCACTTCAACGGCATAAAGAAGTTTGACTTCGTGAACATTGTCGGCGAATATGATTCCCTCATCCGGTCGCTCGCGCTGCATTATGGTATACCAAGAAAGGACGCAACTCCACAATCAGTAATCTTGAAACTGCTCGTACACAGTGGGAGGCTTGCTGGCAAAAAGAAGGGATTGGTCGTCGCCATTGATGAACTGGGGAAGTTCTTGGAATTCGCCGCTAAGAACGATCCTGAACGAGAGCTATATTTTATTCAACAGCTCTCCGAGTTTTGTAACGATTCAAGTAAGAACGTCATTCTCATAACGAGCCTTCACCAAGGCTTTGATTCCTACGCCAGAGTGTTAGATGAGTCCCAGCGTCTTGAATGGGAAAAGGTCCGCGGCCGATTACGGGAACTTACCTTCAATGAACCGGTTGAGCATTTGCTGTTCCTCGCTGCTGAGTACCTCGGGACGCAGGTCAACATAAGACAGCGGAATTACCCGCAAGCAACGATAACGTCATATACAGAACACTCGGGGGCCGTCCGATTCAGGGACTACTTGGTGGGAGATTTAGCAAGAGATCTGAATCCTATCGAGCCATTGGCGGCCGCGGCCTTGGCGCTCGCATTGCAACGATATGGCCAGAACGAGCGTTCGCTGTTTACTTTCCTGTCTTCCAATGATCATCTGGGTATCCGGGGGTATGATCGGTCTGCTAACCCTTTATTCAACTTAAGCTGCGTTTATGATTATCTGGTTAGCAACCATTACTCTTTTATCGGTACTCGGGACAACCCAAACTATGTTCAGTGGGCCGCAATTCAACGTGCAATAGAACGTGTCGAAGGATCTGTCGAAACGGACATGTCCGGGGCACTTCGCTTAGTAAAGAGCATCGGACTACTCAATATCCTTGGACTGGAGAGCACAAAGATTGACAATAAATTCATTGTCGAGTATGGTTCGACTGCTTTAGGAATTGCTGACCCGACGGCTATTGCGAAGGAACTCGAGTCCAAGAAAATACTTCGCTTTGTGCAGTTCAAAAGCAGATACATACTGTTCGACGGGACTGACTTTGACTTCGGAGCAGCATTTACCGCGGCATCAACGAAAGTTGAGAAACTCACAGATATCGTGCAACCGCTCAAAGATCACTTTACCCTTGCTGCTATCCTGTGCAAGGCCGCGCATCTGAAATTCGGTACTCCAAGATTCTTTGCATACCAGATTACATCGGAAGCAGTTACAGCAGTTCCGACGGGTGGAGTTGACGGCATAATCAATCTTCTATTTCCGATCGGCTACACGATAGACCAACTCCGGGCGGAGTCAAGGAAGTCAGATGAAGCAATTCTGTATTGCGTCTTTCGGGAAGTTGACATCATTCGAGAAGCTCTCTGGGAAATTGACAAGACGAGATTTATTTGGAGTTCAATTAGAGACAATTTAGTCGCAAAACGAGAGGTGGCGGGTATTCTAGGACATCAGATTGGCGAGCTGAATCGACTTGTTATGGACAGCATGTTTACTGAGCGCGCCGTTTGGCTCTTTAGGGGACGTGAGGTTTCAATTCACTCGAAATCGGAGCTTAACAAACAGCTTTCCTTGATCACTCAACGGGTCTATAATGAGGTCCCGATTTTTCACAACGAGCTGATTAACCGTCATCGATTGCCGCCAGGCGTAGTAACTGCCCGAAAGAATCTAATCGAGAGATTACTTTCCGATTGGGACAAGGATGATTTGGCTTTTCCTAAGGACAAATTTCCGGCTGAGAAGACAATATATCTCGCCCTTCTCAAGAATACGGGTATCCACAAGAAGCAGCAGACGGGTTGGTCGTTGCACAAGCCATCGGAGCCATCTTTCGATGCCTTATGGAAACGGTGTGAGGCGTTTCTTACAAGTGCGAAATCAACCCAGCGGTCTGTCGCTGATCTTTTCGAGATTTTGCTCGCGAAACCGTTGAAACTCAAGCAGGGATTTGCTGATGTATGGATCCCAATCTTTCTTTTCATGCGTCGCGAAGACTATGCATTGTTCGGAGAACAAGGATACATACCAACATTGACGAGTGATGTTATCGATCTTATTCTCAAGAATCCTGATCGTTTCCTCGTGAAGACATTCGATATCGAGGGCATTAGGTTGGATCTTCTGAATAGGTATAGATCTTTCTTGAGCATGGAGCCCACCCAACGTGTAGCTAGTTCAAGCTTTGTTGATACGATCAGACCGTTTTTGTCGTTCTACCGTGGGCTTCCCGACTATGCGAAAACGACAAAGAGACTCTCCTCCCATTCGCTAGCCCTTCGAAATGTAATTGCAACTGCGAAAGACCCTGAGAAGACTTTCTTCGAAGAGTTTCCCGATGCCTTGGGATACGCGCTTGACAACCTCCGCAAAAATGATAAGAAGCTTCATCGCTACGTTGAGGAGCTTCAAAATGGGATTCAAGAGATCCGTACTGCCTTCGATGGTCTCATCGATAGAATCGAAGACAACGTGCTTCAGCACTTAGGATACTCGGGACTTCGATTCCCCGCTTACCGCCGACATTTGCAAGCTAGGTTTGCTACTCTCCGCCGGCATCTGATGCTTAACAACCAGAAGGTGTTTTATCAGAGACTGACAAGCGAGATTGATGATAGGCGGGCCTGGCTAAGCTCGGTCGCTCATGCTGTCTTGGGAAAACCCCTGGAATTGCTGAAGGATGAGGAAGAAGACATGCTTCATGCGAAACTGCTTGGTACGATTGGCGAATTAGATACTCTTTGTGAAATCGCAGCACTTGAAGTGGATTCAGAGAAGGAAGATGTTGTGAGAATGGAAATTACGACCTTCTCCTCTGGGAGTGAAAAGCTTACTCTCAGAGTACCAAAGCGCAAGACTACAGAGGCAGAGGCGCTCTCAGAGGCACTGAGAAGCCGTCTTTCAAAGGACAAAGCGACAAACATCATCACGCTCTTGAAGCTCTTAAGGGAACAGAACTCGCATGAGTAAAGTCCGATACGTGTTAGGCATTTCCGGTGGAAAGGATAGCACCGCATTGGCAATCTACCTGAAGACGAGGTACCCACAGCTAGAGATCGAATACTATTTCTGCGACACAGGAAAAGAGTTAGATGAGACATACCATCTAATCGATAATCTGGAGTCATTCCTCGGCAAGAAGATCGAGAAACTGAATGCGGCTAAGGGTAGTCCGAACGATCCTTTCGACCATTTCCTTGATTTGTATGGTGGCTATTTGCCCTCATCAAGTGCACGATGGTGCACGAAAAATCTGAAGCTTGTCCCTTTTGAAGGATTTGTAGCTGATGACCCCGTTGTTTCATTTGTTGCTATTCGCGGGGATGAAGATAGAGAAGCCTACATATCGAAGAAACCTAACATCCAATCCATCTTTCCATTCAGACAAAACGTTTGGAGCGAGGATGTTATTCGTTTGGTGCTAAACAACCAAAGTCTCGAAAAGCTCGTTGATGTCTACAATCAACAGCCATCTGAGAATGAAAAAGTCAAGTCAGCGATTCTAGAGATTGCCAAACGTCCATTATCGATGACATACCCACAGGACCGCAAGTTGAACGACCTCTTAATAGCCAATACTAGGCTTTTTAATCGGGTAGTCTTTACGTTCTTGAAGGCGACGCAGTATCCGCTCGGCCAGGTTGAATCTTTCCCCGTGCTGGAGAACGATGAAGTGCTCACGATCGAGGATGTTTTCCGGATTCTGAAGGAAAGTGGTGTAGGAGTTCCGGCTTACTATGAGAAGGTAGAATTCGAGCTAAATGGGAAGAAGGGCCATTTCTCCCGAAGTCGGTCTGGTTGCTATTTTTGCTTCTTCCAACAGAAGATAGAATGGGTATGGCTCTACGAGAAACATCCCGAACTGTTTAAGAAGGCGATCGAGTACGAGAAGAGCGGTTACACATGGACGCAGGGAGAACGCCTAGAAGATATCATCAAGCCAGAACGGATCAAGCTGATCAAAGAGGAACAACTCCGTAGACTGGCTCGTCACCAAAGTGCTACATCAGGTTACTTGGTGGACATTATTCAAGAGGCAGAGAGCGAGGGATGCGCAGCTTGTTTCATTTAGGGACACAAAGGCTATGAAATTCAAAATAGAAACATATTCAATCAAGGAGTTGATCGAGATGTATGAACATGATCGACTAAACCTGAAACCACCATATCAGAGGAATCCGATTTGGTCTGATGATGCCAAGAGATCTCTCATTGAAACAATACAGAGTGGTTTCCCGATTCCAAACCTCTTTCTTCATCAAAAAACTGATAAGCAGTTCGACATGGTCGATGGACAGCAAAGGACTAGATCAATTTTGTCTTACTATAAGGGGGAGCTTTCCGCACCGAAAGGCAAGTACTACGACGAGAGAAAGGATCCTTCCTTTCTAGAGTATCGATTAGCTGTCATAGTGATAACCGATGTTGCTTCCGATGAAAAAATGGAACTTTTTTATGCCTTGGTCAATAAAAGCGGCCTGCGGCTGAATAGGCCCGAGTTGATGAAGGCTGAGTATTTCGACACAAGGTTGATGCGTTTAGTCGAGGAGTTGGCATCCGATGATCAATTTGTGAAACTCGATCTCTTCTCGAAGCACTCATTGGACCGAATGAACGATGTCGATTTAATTAGCGAGCTGGTAGGGCTTCTCATACTTGGGATCACAGAGAAGAAGCAAGAGGTAGATAACCTATTTGGGAAGGACATCACAGTGCCGCACTACGAAAAATTCAAGTCGCGGTTCAAGGTTGCTGTAGAAGTCCTTACTGCGTTTAATGAAATCTACCCTGTCAATGAAACCCGTTACTGTCAGCGAAATGACTTCTACACTTTGTTCGGCTTTTTATGCGATCATATTAATCTCAACCAGTCAACTCTGGAGTACTTCTACAAAATCTTGGTTCTCATAGGGGATGACATTTCTCCAACGCAAGAACGGTGCTTGCCTTTCAAGGAATACGCATATCATTGCGTAACGCAATCGAATTCTAAATTGGCAAGGGAAGCTCGGATCAAGTTCTTTGAGGATCTCTTTCTCAACAAGAAGCGCACGTTAAATGACACACAAAAGAAAATCCTCCGATTCTACAAGTTGAAAACCAGAGACAAGGAAAGAGTGCAACAATTGACTCAAATCTCTGCAAGGATGCTCCAACAGAAAGTCGGCTCCCCAACAGTGTTGCAATAGACATCAGCCTGTCGAAGAAAATGTACCTAGATGAATTGGGTCGAATAAGACTCTCACCTTCTTCCGAAAGAAAGAAGAATATCTTCAACGTTGACAAGAAGCAATTTCGCCTTAAGCGTTTTGTCGCTGGGGGTGGAAACTCACAAGTATTTGAAGTCGAAGATGTCAATCGCTCTTTCCCCAACAGCGCTATCAAAATATGTCGGTTCCCAATAGATAATAGCAATCGCTTTGCCTCGAGACGAATGGATAGATTCGAAAGAGAGATTGATGCAATAAAGCAACTTAACGAAGCGAATCATGCCCATATTGTTAGGCTACATTTTGATGACCGCTTGACGATCAGCGGTAAGGTGTTCCGGCACTACATCATGGAACTGGCCCATTTCTCCCTCGAGGAAATCATCCAGAGTAATCGTTATGGTCTACAAGGGAGGGTCGAGTTGTGCCTTCAAGTCCTGCAGGGTCTTAAGGAGCTTCACGGAATGGGTTTTTATCATAGAGATATCAAACCTAGCAACATCCTCTTCATCGACAGTCTCTGGAAGATCGGTGACCTGGGTTTGGTGGCAAGGAGAGACGAAGACCAGGGACTAGACGAGCCTAACGAGATGATTGGTCCAAGGGGCTGGTTATGCCCAGAGGCGACGAACAAGCATTTGACCCAGGGACGTAATGTTGGCTTCCAATATGATTGTCGAATTGATGAACTGTCGGACATATTTCAATTGGGAAAACTCTTCTGGTTCATTTTTCAATGCAATGTTCCAATCGGCCAACTAAAGAGAGGCGACTTTAGGCATGCGGACAATGAGATATTTCAGTTGTTGGAACTTATGCTCCAACATGAAAAGCAAAGTCGGCCAAATCTAGACAAGATCACTTCTGCATTTGATCCAATTGCGCGAACTCACGCTGTCGTCTGACGTACTAGAAGAATGGATCTATCTAAGGCGTTAGAGGGAATCGAAAAATTGTTTCTTGAGATCCTAGGTTACTTGTTGCCAGGATTGACGCTCTACTATCTTGGGGCAAACCTGATAGATCAGCCAATAAAGCAAAGTTTGGTTGTTCTTTCCCAGACCAACGAATGGGGAATTGTTGCGATAGCATACGCATTGGGTTATGTAGTCTATGGCTTAGCTCTCGCAAAAGATGAATTCGTAGAGCATGTTCTTCTCAAGTCGATAAACAAGGTCAAGGGAAAAAATCGTAAGAATGAAATCAAAAGCCGCCGTACCTTATTGAATGAAAGAATCCAACAATCTCCAGAGGTTGAAATTACGAAGTCGATCCTGAACAAATTGCTAGCCGGTTCAATTCCTAATATTGTCGACGGGATCGAACATATGGATCTCTCCTCATTGCGAAACCTTGCGATGTCTTATGTACCCCAATCGGATCGGAAGGTCTACACATTCATGTTTCGCGCGGATCTATCTGATCACATAGGGACCTTGGCTTTTGTTTTCGGGCTTTGGGGCCTCCTCGGAGAATATACAAGTCGCCACTTTTGCCAAGGTCTAATGCTTGTCGCACAGGATTCTTCCATTTATTGGTATGCAGGCCTTCTACTAACAAGCTACTTGTTGGCCAAGACGAAGGCGAGATTTCTGAAAATTGCGTTAAGGATCCCATTCTCAATGTTTATCGCAATCTACTATAGTGGAAAGCCAGCGAGAAAGGAAACCAACAATGAGTAAACAAAGAGTCTATTTATCAGGAGGATTTAGATCAAATTGGCAAGAGAGAATCATTACAGAGCTTGGTGAGGCTTTTGTCTTCATAAATCCCCGTGAGCATGAACTCCATGACTCAGCACAGTACTGGGCCTGGGATGTTCATTTTGTTCGCCAATGCGATATTGTATTTGCTTATATGGATAGTGACAATCCTTCGGGATATGGGTTGGCATTAGAAGTGGGTTTAGCCCTGGGTCTTAATAAGACCATTATTTTAGTTGATCACCGATCAAAAAAGGATCCCCAATTCGAAATGTACTTTAAAATCGTCCACAATTCGGCCAATGTTGTGCTCTCGAGTGTTGAGGAAGGGATTTCTTTTCTAAGAAAATTTCGGATCCCACAAGAAAGCGAGTAGCTATTAAATCTGTAGAGAATTAGACCAACCCCCCTTTCACACTGTGCTGCGTCAAACCAAAAGGATATGCGTTGAAAGTCATTAGGACCTTCTTGGCTTTCATAAAATTCTTAGGGGTAGGTTCTAGTCCACGATTTTTTGTACTCTCAAACAGGTCTTGCAAGTAACCGCAATATTGTATCGCTTCATCGCGTTCCATCCATTCATCCTCTAAACGTCTTGCCTTTTGAGCAATGAGTCCATAAACTGCAAGCAATTCATCATGCTTAAGGGCGCGTTCTACCCAGCGGAACCGATTTGATAAGAAACTAAGCAATAGTGCTAGGCCATTTGAGACAATTGATATGACGGAAAGTACTCTGTAGTCAAGGCCAAAAGGAAAGAGAAGCAATGAATGCTCAAAATCGTGCGTGGCGGGAAATTCCAGTTTTGATGTCATTATTTGCAGTGATAACGATATTAAGACTATTGGGACAACCACTAACACTGTTTGAATAATAAAACCCCAATCCCCTCTCTTCTTCAAAGATCTAGATGCTATCTCATGAGCCAGAGCGTTTGTTCGGGCCCGAAGCCAGATATCGCGACCCCGGATCCACGTTTCGCTCTTAGCTTCGATTGAACTTCCAGCTGGATGACCTTGTTCGTTAACCATGGAACCTCCATTTGCGATTAAGAACTACTCTAAAGACTCGATAAGAGTAGATAATTCAAAATTCAGAAGGAATTGAGAATAGTAACTTTCAAACAAGTCCTTCAAATATTCCACTAGATCCCTCTCCTTTTCGACCTCGCCTTCCATCTGTCGCATCGTGTACTTCATATTTTTGCTGATTGTGAACAAGAAGAGCGTGTGAAAATATACGGTTGAAATATAGCGCTTGCCCGCAAGAGTCATCTGGTCTTCAGTTTTTAGAGTAGTCTTGTAGTTTTTCAGTACGTTACTATCCATGTTTATGTAAATCCTTTGCAATACGGGCCCTTCTACAAATGGGTCCATGATCGTTTCGTAATTCATACTGCGACCCGTTGCTTCGAGTTGATCCCACGTAATCCGCTCCTGCTCACCGGCGGGAGCTGGGTTCTTGTAAACTTGTATGAGCTCCGGCAGGCCTATCTTTTCGTCCTCACTTTCCTCTGGCTTCTTGGTCTTCTCTTTTGGTTTTTCTGGGTCGCTAACCTTCACCCACAGCACTTGGTCAAAATTTCCACCAGGGCTCGTCAGAGTTGCTTTGACTTGAATAGCATCTCCCACATTCACTCTATCTGTCGGGTTCAACACAATTTTAATTGTTCCGTCATCTGGACTCTTGACCACGACATTAAATATGTCATCTATCCCCTTGGGATCGCCAGCCTTTGTGCCTCCGGTAGTCTCATTCGGTGTGTATTTAAGCAATGCGAGTTTTAGCTCACCCGGGTCTTCTACTCTGACAAAGTACATATTCTCAACATCGGTAGAAAACCTAATGGTCTTCTCTCCCCCAAGTGGAACCTTTGTGAATGATGTTTCCCCGTCTGAACGAGATTCGAACTTGAAGAATGAGGGATAGCGTTGGGACTTGAATGGCTCTTTGGTTTCCGTGGGCTTTTTATCCTTTTTCTTTTCTCCTACTTTGGGCTTGTTGTCTTTCTCATTGAGCTTGAATGTCTGGTTGAGCAGTTTGAGAAGATCGCTTTTCAGGGGCAGATTCTTTGTGAAGGAGCGGAGCAACTCGGATGTATCCTCACCTTCCAACGATATGGAGTCCTTTCTTTTCTTGTAAATTTCATTGAGCTTCCCCTTCCTCAATGTATCAGCGACAATATCCCGCAGAATTGTCGACTCCTCTCCTTCTTTGAGACGATCACGGGACGCCATGAACAGTTCACCCCGAAAAGTCGGATCAATCCCATCGCAATCGACATGGATGAGGGGATAATCTTTCAGTAATTGATACTTTAATGAGCGAGTGATGAACTCAGATGTGTAATGTCCATGAACTTGCCCGTTTACTGAGAAGAGAACAGACATGTTATTCTTGAAAAACTCCCGGCTTATAGTCTCTTTTGTCTCTTTGACATCTCTACCTTCCGCCTTGGGGCGAAACACATAACAGGTGATCTTCACTCTGCCAATTGTCTTGTCGAGATACTCCTCAACAAAGTAATCCTCAATGTATTTGTTTCCATCCTCTTCGAGTCTCCGCTTGAGACCATATAACTCCCGTTGTAGGTTGCGGTCAAGAGGGTAGCGTTCTTCGTTGTCGATTGTGAATACTGGCAGAGCTGGCTCGAACAGGTACTCGTTCAGACTTTGGTTCAGGTCCCTCGAAATCACTGACCTAGATCCAGACGGCAGATCATAAGAATACAGCTTGATGATTGTCCCTATGACGAACTTGCGATTGAACAAACCCAGATCTAATTCCCTAATTTCGAACGCCGGAATCTTCCCATCGATACGGAAATATTCATACCATGTGTTCTTCTTTGTGTACTTTTCCTTTTCTGTTAATGGGTGCTTCCGAATCAACGTGAAACCAAACTTCCCAGAACGGTCGTACCTCTTGGAACCGACTAGCTGATATCCATGCTTTCTACAGAAGACGATTGCACCGCTACCACCCATATTGTACTTTCCCTGGACAAAGTGAATCTCATTCTTGTTGCCACGAAGGAGCGATAGGAGAGTCTTTTCAAAATCTTCAGGACGCTGACCCTCTCCATTGTCGTAAATTACAAGGGAGGTGTTCATCTTTGGGCCATGAGCAATGACCTGGATACTCTCCGCTTGCTTTCTCCGAAAATTGGGAAGATCCCACTGCTTTGAGTTTGGGAAGAACTTGCTTATCGCTTCCTCCATTGATCGTGGAGCTTTGTCAGACTTGGGATCAATTCCAGCCTCGTAACATTTACGCATGAGGATTGCATCGATGGAATTTGTGATTTTCTCAACTAAAGCCGGGATAGGAGAGGATTGTTGGTTCTCTATCACGCCATAGAAACTTTCGTCGTCGCCGTAGGGATGCCAATTCATTTCCAAAGAAAGTTCGGGATACTTTTGAAGTACCCCTGTAACTGCGTCTTCAGTTGGAGCTTCAAATAACTCTCTAAATAGTATCTCCGCTTGAATCATATGTTGGTTGTCCTCCTTGAAACTTTTTGGTCAATCTCATGTCTGGAAAATATCAGCATCAGGATAAACTCTACATTAAGCTAGTATCTTGTAACATAAATAACTTGAATAAGTCATAATTCTTTTGTATCATGGGTATATCCCTTACTATATTGGAGAAACCCATGAGAAACGGAACGTCCCAAACAACCCATCATGCTCTCGGAACAGGATCGAGCACAATTGATTTCACTTGCCCATTCTCGTAGCTTACCACACGGACTGGTTACCCGCGCTCGGCTTGTCCTGATGGCTGCCAATGGTGTATCCAATTCTGGTATTGCCGACAAGCTTAACTTGAGCCAGCAGTCCGTCTGTCTGTGGCGAAAACGGTTTTTGAACCATGGGCTGCCAGGGTTACATGAAGAACTACGGCCCGGTCGGCCCCGATCGATCTCTGACGAAAAAATCGCATCCCTTGTGCGGCGAACACTTCGAACAAAACCTAAACACGCCACGCATTGGACTTTACGTTCGATGGCCACGGTGACCCACCTATCGCATCAAACCGTTCTGCGAGTCTGGCAAGCCTTTGGGTTTCAACCACACCGCCAGCGCCATTTTAAGCTCTCCGCTGACCCGTTCTTCGTCGAGAAAGTGCGTGATATTGTTGGCCTTTACCTTCATCCCCCGGACAAAGCGATGGTCTTGTGCGTTGATGAGAAGAGCCAGATCCAAGCCCTTGATCGCACTCAGCCCATGCTTCCCATGGGACTGGGTTACGTCGAAGGTATTACCCATGACTACAAGCGACATGGAACAACAACCCTTTTCGCCGCTCTCGACATTGCTAGCGGTGAAGTCATTACTTCGTGCAAGAAGCGCCACCGTCATCAGGAGTATCTCGGCTTCCTCAAACAAATCGAGTTGAGCGTTCCATCCACACTCGACCTTCATCTGGTTGTGGACAACTATGCCACACACAAGCATCCGTCGGTCAAACGCTGGCTCGCACTGCACCCGCGCTTCCATGTCCACTACACGCCAACGTACTCCTCGTGGCTCAATCAGGTCGAAATCTGGTTTAATATCATCACGCAACGCGCTATTCGACGCGGTACGTTCCGCAGCGTTAAAGAATTGATCAACAAAATCAATAACTTCGTCGAGCACTACAATTCAAAGTCGCGTCCATTTCTCTGGACTGCAACAGCCGATTCCATATTTGCCAAGATCGAACGACTTTGCCAAGTTATTTCAGGACCAGGACACTAGTTCCATTGGCTAAGATGTGAAGGAATATAATAAAAAAAGTGTTGCGGTGTTTTGGTAGATCCTTTGAGGGCTCCAGAAATGAAAATGGGATGGGAAAGGAATGCTCTTCCACGTTTGACTCCCCTAAATCAACAAATAAGGGCAACTTTTGCCGGCTCGTAATTGGCGCCCCACTTTATAAGAACACACCCGATTTCATAATGCTCGCATTTCGTTAATAATAGAACGGAGTGGCCGCCTTGACAAATCCGGTCAAATTGTGTACAGCCCTCCCAATCATTCATGATCGTTGAGTCCAGCGTTGACGGTATGTCCTTTAGAGTAAATCGAAGATGGAGATCGGTCCGATCCAGAGTGGAAGGGGTCGGGACAGAGCAACAAAGCGATTTTATTCTTACATTTGGAGCAGCTGTACACGATCAAGACAGTCTCCAGCCACAAACGGATGAAGCCATATGGCATTGAGATTCAATTACGTAAGATACTATGAGAATTTTCCTCCCTTGGATCAAAGCGAGTTCACGCAGAGTGTGAATAAGATTTCCACACAAGAGTTCATAACAAGTGATTTCATTAAGGTTTGGACAAACGATTTCCCTGAGTCCCATCAGAAATTCAGACGGGCTGGAGCCAGTTGGCGAACTGCAATCGGAAGACAACTTTCTGAATACGCGCAGAAAGAAAATCTGATATTTCGAACGGCAAAAAGAAGGCATGGCGAGCAAGTCTGGAGCAAGATTTAATCGGTAGAAAGTCAACAATATTTTTTGAGGTTGGATATTTTCAAACACTCCATGGATTCAATGAATCTTCAGTAAGAAAACGGTCTGATAAAATAGCGCAATCTTAGAAGCGTTCCGTCCCTGAAAACCAGCACTTTTCACTGAGACGTAGCCAAACAGCTTAGTAGATGTGCGCCCACAGCGTGGGCGTGCATACTCGCGTTTGGCTACGGGCCCCGTGCTGGTGCCTCAGGGCGGACGATAGAGGTGTGCGCCCTTTTAATTTTGTGGAGATCAATATGAAAATGTCAAACGTAGCTCTGGTCATGACCATCGTTGTCTCTCTGCTTCTGGGCTGCGAGTCCGAGCGTCACAGACAGGAACGGCTGCGACAGGTTGCCCTAGCCGATTCAATAGAGAAAGCTCAAGCTGATTCCTTCAGAAAGGCAAAGTTGACGGACATTCAGGCCCGGTTGGATACCCTGACGAAGAAGTTTGATGAATGGGAGGATGAATTTGAGCCTGGGTGGTGGTACCAACCCCAAAAAATCCGAGCAGACAAGCCAGAGATGTTAAGCGATGAATACGATAACACCTACTGGAAGCAAATGTACCTCACGGTATTCGTGTACCCGGGCGGAACGCTCCAGCTGAAAACATTCTATGAAGACAACAAGAGCATTTATCACGAGAAAGTCAGCGTCAAGATACACGGAAGAATCCTCACAAGTGACATTGTCCCCCTTTCCGATAAACACAACAAGCAAACGCGTCAGGACTGGCAGTACAAAGAAGAGATTCTCTTCGGACCAGGGCAGGACAACGGGATCATCGAAGAAATCGCCCATGCGAGCGATAGCGCTTGGATATCGATGAGGCTGGAAGGAATCAAGGAGGATCGGATTTTCGAATTGACGCGGAAAGATATTCAGACTTTCAAGGATGCTTACGAGCTCGCCCGACTATTAAGAGAGAAAAACACCTACCATCTGAAATAAACGGGCCGAGATTGCAAATAACAATCCGAGCCTTTGCCAAACAATTATATGGAGAGTGAATTATGAACATCAGACAGCTAATACCTAAACCGAAACCATATTTCGAAATCAACCGTGAAGAGCGCTACTTCGCGGCATTGTTGTACTCTGCTCTGCTACAACGTGGCGAAAATCTATCCGATTTCTTGAGTCATCTTCAATCCAAACTTGCTACCGGTAGAAGCCTGCTTCCAAGTAGTTTGAATTCCTGCGAGCTGTCTATTTCGAGTACACGTATCTTCGAGACTTATGGAGCAGCATTGGATCAGATAACAATTTGAAACGGAGGGTGATATTGGAATCACTCCGACTATCCAATAGTCCACGATTGCAGAAGATGAGTCCAATCGATTTCAATTCTTTTTTTGGCGCCGGGCGAGTGAGCGCCTCTCTCAATGAAATCATGTGCCCGGCAACCTGGGCATTAACAAAGTACTCCACAAATCTACCAGATGATGAAGAGTTCATCAGGGCGTGTAACTTCAAGTGGTCGTTCAACGCCAAGCCAGACCTAGTCATTCAAACTCTACCTGATCATGCAATTTGTATTGAGGCAAAATATCTATCTGAGGAAGGCACTTATCCATCTAGTCCTAAGGACAAAGAAGTCTTTAACCAACGCAAAATCAAGTCCGTGTCTCAGACATCATTGCAGGAATATATGTTTAAAGAGCTGCTTGGGATGGAGGTAACCCATTTCTACCTGACTCGGGATTCAGCCTCTACCCGCACTAATAGCATCAGTTGGAAAGAAAGTTTTGCCGCTGTTTCATTGGACAACCTACATCCGTTTGTTCGCAGAACACTTGCGGCAACGGGAATTCTAGGCGAAGATGGTAGTTCGCCACACGGCGGCAGCTAAGACGCCACACCACGACGCCCAGCATCAAATGAATAGCGGGTGAGTGGGTTCTGAGTATGTTGCGTCAGTATTTATTGAATGATAAAAAATTCTCCCATTGCCATCCGGTTTGAGACTTTGCCTCATGTTCCTAAATTCATTACCTTTAGGTGCTCTATTTCCCGACAATCTCGTGCTTACACGATTATTCAAATTTTATCTCTGTCTAAATTTCTTCGCGCCTTCAGCGATGATCTCCCAGACGTTTGGCCCACCGGTCGTGATCAATTCAAACGACGGTCTCTCGCAAAATGCCATTCGCGATATTCTCCAGGATAAAACCGGCTTTCTCTGGTTCGCAACCGACAACGGTTTGAACCGCTATGATGGCTACTCGTTCGCCGTGTATCGGAATAATCCCCGACAGCCGAATACGATCAGCTGCAACACTATCACTTGTCTATTTGAAGATTCGAGAGGAATTCTCTGGGTGGGGACCGAGCGGGGGGGAATGAACGGGTTCGATCCCAAAACCGAGCATTTCACGGCATTTCTCCATGATTCTTCGAACAGCCGGAGCATCGCGAGTAACGACGTGAGGGTCATCCTTGAGGATAAGCAGGGCCTATTGTGGATTGGTACGGATGGCGGACTTGACATGTTCGATCCCCATACCAGAATATTCACGCATGACGCGCTCTCGGGCGCCTCGAGCGAGAAGATCTCATCGATGATCATGGATTCAGATGGACGATTGTGGATCGGAACGACCGGAGGCGATATCATGCAATACGATCCGCGTGAAAAGAAAGGCTTCTCTTATACGCTTGTTCCTTCAGGGCGGAAACGCGTTGTGCATCCCCTCATTTCATCAATTCTTGAAGATCCGTTCGGACAACTCTGGGTCGGGACGTTGGGGGAAGGATTGTTCGTATTCGACCGGCGCGCCGGGGCGTTCGAGCAGGTTCTCCCGCCCGGTAACCCGCCGCAATCTCTCGTATCATCCTTCGTCCGATCATTGCTCTGTTCCGGTCGTCAATCCCTCATGGTGTTGACACACAGGTCGTTGGAAGCCGTAGATCTTCGCGACCACGTCGCGCGAATCATCTGGATCAATCATATTTTTACGAGCCTCAGCGTCGCGCGCATGGATGCAAGCGGGACACTGTGGATGGGATCGCTCGGAACCGGGATTGGGAAATTTGTTCCGGCCCGAAAACACTTCAAAGCGGTCCTTAAGACAGACAGCACGCGCTCCGGGTTGAGTTTTTCCTCCGTGCGGGCCATCTATGAAGATCACGACGGAAATCTCTGGGTGGGAGGACACGTCGGGTTGAACCGGCTTGCGAGTGAAGAGCGAAAACAGCGAACCGATTACCTCGATGCCCGGTGGGAGATCGTAAAACCTCTCAGCGGCGAAAACATTTTTTCCCTCACCGAAGACCCTGTCGACCAACATACGATGTGGGTGGGTTCCGAAGGCGGAGGGTTGTTCACCTACAACATGAGGGACGGCGAACTGCGCAAATTATCGGTTGGAACACATGGTCAACCCCCCGCTTTTCCAGGCACGCAAGGCTTTAAATGCCTGGTTACCGAAAACGGCACTCTCTATTGGGGAAGCGAGATCGGGTTGAGCCGGTGGAATCGGAACACGATGGAATTTGAAAATTGCGTGCATAATTCGAACGATCCCCGCTCCATTGGGCCGGGCGGAGTAAAAGCGCTGTGCGAAGATACATCCGGTAGACTATGGATCGGAACCGATATCGGAGGAATTTCCATTTTCAATCCGTCGATCGGAACATTCGAACATTTCCACGCCGAGCCCGGCAATCCACGAAGCCTGAGCGACAACAAGGTCAATGCAATCCTCAAGGATTCTCACGGTACGATGTGGGTCGGCACCGCGGCAGGGTTGAACAAATTCATGGCGCAGGAACGCCGGTTTGTCGTATATACCATGGAGAACGGTCTTCCGAACGACTGCATTTACGCCGTTCAGGAGGACAAGAACGGCAATCTCTGGTTGAGCACCAACAAGGGCATTTCGAAATTCGATCCTCGCACGGAGATATTCACCAACTACGATCAACGAGACGGACTGCAAGGGAATGAATTCAATACGCTCGCGTGGTTCAAAAGCAAAAGCGGTGAGTTATTTTTCGGAGGCATCGACGGTTTTACGTCGTTCTTCCCCGAAGAAATCCAAGCGAACCCTTCGGTGCCACGGGTGGTGATGACGGATTTCAAGAAGTTCAACCAAACCGTTGTATTGCCCATCCCGGTACGATTCCTGGACTCCATGACGCTTTCCAATACGGATTATGTCTTCTCCTTCGAGTTCGCCGCACTCGAATTTACTGATCCAATGAAAAACCGGTATGCCTACAAAATGGAGGGATTCGACGAACAATGGAGATACACGACGGCGGAACAACGGAACGCCACGTACACGAATCTTGATCCGGGAGAATACATATTCAGACTGAAGGCCTCCAATAACGACGGCGTATGGAACGAAGCCGATAGAACGCTGCGCATCATCATCACTCCGCCGCTGTGGGCCACATGGTGGTTTCGAGCATCAGGTTCTCTCATAATTTTGGGCGCAGGATACGGAGCGTACCGAATGAGAATGAAATCATTGCGCCGGCAGCATGCGACGAAGGAAAAATTCGCCCACCAGCTCCTCGAATCGCAGGAATCCGAACGCAAGCGCATTGCGACGGAAATGCACGACGCAATCGGCCAGGATCTGCTTATCATTAAGAACTTGTCCTTCATGGCGATGGAGAGGAAGGAAATCGGGGAGAAGAATCAAGGGTTGAACGACATTTCCGACACGGCCTCCCGCGCCATCGACGATGTTCGAAAGATCGCATATAATCTCCGTCCCTATCAAATCGATAAACTCGGCTTGACAAAATCCCTCGAATCGTTACTGGACAACATTGCCCGGGCATCGGAGATTCGGTTTTCTCACGACATCGAGAATATCGATGGGCTATTTCCCAAGGGATACGAAATTCACATTTATCGCATGCTCCAGGAATGTCTCAACAACATTATTAAACACTCCAACGCCAGCGAAGCTATCGTTACCGTCAGAAAATCGGCCAACAGCGTCGCCGTCACGGTCAATGACGACGGAAAGGGATTTGTCGTGAGGGCGAACCTTACCCGTGAAGGTGTTTCCGCGGGTTTTGGACTAACCGGGCTTGCGGAGCGGACAATGATCCTGGGTGGAAACCTGGAGATCGCATCGAAACCTGGGAAGGGAACAGTTATTACCATCAAACTACCGTTAACGGGAGTATCGCATGGATAAACAGATACGCGTACTGATTGCCGACGATCATCCGATTTTTCGAAAAGGATTGCGGCAGGTCATTCAATCCGATCCTGAAATGGACATCGTTTGTGAGGCCGAGGAAGGCGCGGCGGCGCTCCGGTTCGCCATGGAATTGCGCCCCGATGTGGTCGTGCTGGACGTTGATATGCCGGCCATGAACGGCCTCGAAGTGGCGAAGGAATTGCAACGTCGAAACCTCGGATGTGGAGTGATCTTTCTGACCATGTATAAGGAAGAGGATTTGTTCAATGAGGCGCTCAATCACGGCGTGACGGGATATATTTTGAAGGATAACGCCGCGCAGGAAATCCTGAGCGCCATACGCGCGTCGGCGAGACATGAATTCTACATTTGTCCCTTGCTTTCGCAGTATCTCGTGAACAGAAATTCAAAATCGAGGCAGCTGGCAAAGGAGAAGCCCGGGATTGAAGACCTCACCCGGGCGGAGAGGCGCATCCTGGGGCTTATCGCTCAGGGGAAGACCAGCAAGGAGATTGCCGACAATTTGAACCTGAGTTTTCGCACCGTGGAGAACCACCGGACGAATATCTGCGCAAAGCTTGAAATTCATGGGAGCCACGCGTTATTGAAATTCGCATTCGGTAATAAGCGTCTTTTGTGACCCCTATAGAGGAAAACACCTAGAAAACCGGGTGTTTGCCTTCCCCAGAAAGTGAGGTTTCCCCCATAGTTATTCCTTTCGCTTTCCCCTACCTTACATCCTGACGCGGCTCAGCTGGAATTGAACCTGGAATTTATTGAGCGACGGCGCCGTTCACCATAACCATCAATGGTATTTGCGGTATCAACCGGAACGCGATGAAAATTTTAATTGTCGAAGACTTTTCAGAAATGCGACGGGTCATTATGCGCATGTTGACGAACCTTTCCGCGGAATTCATAGAATGCGACAATGGAAAGGACGCTCTCCTTGCGTACGACCGTCATCATCCCGAATATGTCTTGATGGATATTGAGATGAAGGGGATGGACGGAATCGCTGCAGCGAAGAGCATCGTCGGCAAGCATCCTGACGCAAGAATTATCATGGTGACGAATTACAAGGATCAGAGTCTAGTCGATGCGGCAAGGGATGCAGGCGCCGTCGGGTATGTGATGAAGGAAAATCTGAGCGAGCTGAGAAAATACTTTCACTAACAATCATTGCGAAGGATGAATCATGAAAAAGTTTATCGTGTGTTCACTGTTGTTCCTCGCGAATATCTCGTTCGCGCAAACGGGGGCCACCACAAGCCGGCAGCATCCCGACAAATCATCCGGGGCATATTCCACTCCGCCGGTTGAAAATGCTCTCTCCTTCGACGGAGTAGACGATTACGTGAATTGCGGCAACGGCTCAACGGTCCAACTGAACGGGACCGCCGTAACACTTGAAGCGTGGATCAAGGCCGATTCCTGGCAGAAGTATGTTTGGCAAGGCGGCATTGTCGTCAATGAAGGCAACACGACGGGCTATATGCTCCGTTGCGGCAATAACGGAGACTTCGATTTCGCCATCGGCGACGGTTCCTCCTGGCACGAAGTCGTCACCGGTCCGATATTGACAACCGGCCAGTGGTACCATCTCGCCGGCGTATACGACGGTTCAAATATGACCATTTACGTGGACGGCCAACCTCACGCGAGCGTTGCGTTCAACGGAAACATCGCCGTTACCGGCTATGATCTCGCAATCGGGACAAGCGGCGAAAATCTTGACAGGGTATTTGCAGGGGAGATCGATGAGGTTCGCATTTGGAATATCGCCCGTTCTCAGACGGACATTCAAAATGCCATGGACAACACCCTCGCCGGGAGTGAATCTGGTCTGGTCGCATATTACCGGTTTAACGAGGGATCGGCAGGCGGCAACAATGCGGGAGTTACAACGCTTTCCGATCGCACGGCCAACGCCAACGACGGAACGCTCACCAACTTCGCCTTGACCGGGGACACGTCCAACTGGGTCACAAGTTACGCGATGGTAAGGCCAGGTGCCGCCTCCGCGACGAATATTACAACAAGTTCTTTTACGGCGAATTGGACAGCGCCTTCGCGCGGCGCAACTCCATCCAAGTATTACCTTACTGTTGCCGTCGATAGTGATTTTTCCTCACTGCTGGACAACAACCTTGATGTCGGCGACACCCTTTCCTGGGACGTCACGGGCAACCCCGGGGTGAAATACTACTACCGCGTTTGTTGCAGCAACGATACCGTCGCTGGCATCAGTCAAAACTCGGCGACAACAAGCGTAACACAGGAAGCGTTGCCGATTCAACTTGTATCGTTAACTGCCACAACTCTGGCAACGGGCGTTCAGATAGACTGGACAACGGTGAGCGAAACCAACAATCTGGGCTTTTATGTCGAGCGCAATGCGCCAAGCACCGGAGCGTACGCGACTGTGAGCGATCTCATCCCCGGTGCTGGGACGTTGTTGCAGCAACACCACTACCAATGGACTGACACGAAGGTAACGAACGGGAATTACAACTATCGCCTGAGACTCGTGGATTTAAACGGCGCTACTGCATACTCAAATGCCATTGCTGTCACAGTGAGCGGTGTGCTGGGAGTTGGCGCTACAAAGCCTTTACCGACAGAGTTTGTACTTCACCAAAATTACCCCAATCCCTTCAACCCGTCGACAGTTATCGACTACGACCTGCCGGAAGCAGCATACGTTCATCTGACAGTGTATGACATGTTGGGGAGAGAAGTCGCGACCATAGTGAACGGAACTCAAGATGCAGGGTACAAATCGGTGGAGTTCAGCGCGGCAAACTTACCGAGCGGTATTTACACATACAGGCTGACGGCAGGAACTTATGTCGAAGTGAAAAAGATGTTGTTGTTGAAGTAAACCGTTCTCCCCTATACGCATTGAAACCCCGTTCGCTCCGAGCGGGGTTTTTCTTTTGTACGGTTAAAAAAACGCCCCACACTCGCAGGCCGTTCCCACTCTTTAGAAGATTTCCTTCGCCTCACCTAATTGGCTTCAACGGGAATTTTTTAGTTTGAGGAAATCAAGAAATTCCTTATTTTACTTTGTGGCGTTAAAGTAAAATAAGGGAAATCTTATTTTACCCTGAGATTCTCGCTGAATCACCACCTTGCATAAGGAAGGAGAAGAAGATGGACATCCAAAGATACAAAGCGGGGACATACACCCGACAATATCAATACAGAAGTTTCAGCCCAACCCGGATTAACCACAACTGGACATGGTCTGATCCAAAGATCAATACATTGTTGGAACGAGCAAATCTTAAACTCGGAGAACTAAACGCGTTTTCGTTGCATGTCCCGGATGTCGATATCTTCATCCGAATGCACGTTATCAAAGAGGCAACGACGTCAAGCAGGATCGAGGGTACAAGAACCGAAGTGGACGAGGTTGTCCTCAGGAAGCAGGATCTTGATCCTGAGCGAAGAGACGATTGGCAGGAGGTTCACAATCATGTCAATGCAATGAACCATGCAATCAAAAGACTCAACGTGGTTCCTCTTTCGACCAGACTGTTGAAAGAGACCCATAAAATTCTCATGACCGGAGTGCGCGGAAGAACGAAACATCCTGGAGAATATAGGACAAGTCAGAACTGGATCGGCGGTGCGACAATCAATGATGCTGTCTTCATTCCGCCTCATCACTCTGAAGTGTCGGGCCTCATGGGTGATCTCAAGAACTTTCTTCACAATGAGGAGATCGATGTCCCCGATATCATCAGGATAGCGATCGCACATTACCAGTTCGAGACCATCCATCCCTTTCTCGACGGCAACGGTAGACTTGGGAGGCTGCTGGTTACATTGTACCTTGCCAGCAACGGTGTCCTCCAGCGGCCCACGCTTTATCTCTCGGCGTATCTTGAGAAGCACAAAAGCCTGTACTACGACAACCTCATGAAGGTCAGGGCATCGAACGACTTGCTGCAGTGGGTGAAATTCTTCCTTGTAGGAGTGACTGAGACTTCCCAGAAGGGGATTGTCACATTCAGGAAAATCCTGGATCTAAAAGAAGACATAGAGCGAAAACGGCTTATAACACTAGGCAAGAAATTACCCCGTGCAGAAGAACTGCTGAGCATCCTTTACAGGAAGCCCTCTATAACATCGGCTGAGGTTGAGGCAGCTCTCAATATTTCACCGAAAACGGCCAACCTTCTGCTTCAAGACTTCGCGAGGCTGGGTATCTTGCAGGAGGCCACTGGAGGGAGAAGGAACCGAATCTTCAGGTTCGACGAATACCTCAGACTTTTTGCCTGATAGCCCTCCCTGTACTCGGCCACATGAAAAGTCATACGGTGAAAATCCTCAAGAGGAAGGGATGGGACGTGGGGGACGCCAAGAGGTTCTTCGACCTCTCCGCGACAGGGGCACTAACCGAGGAGCTCGGCGATCAAATCGTCTTTTGGGATGTCGAAATGTGCGGCTATATCAGCCAGAATGCCGAACAACCTTTGGCGCCTTTCCTTCTTCAAAATGGCAACGTACGGCATCGCGCACTTTCTCAGGTATTTCTTCAACCGTATCTGCTTCTGTAAATATGGATTCACCCAGCGCCCGAGCGGTGTAGCCGCCTTCAGGTGCATCTTCAATCAAGAAAATCAGTTCGCTCATGGTCATTCCTTCAAAGTATGCTCAAATCCTTTCTTAATGTGCAAAATTTCCTTCTTCTTTGCAAGGTCAGCCACGAAACTGGTTTATGCGGCTCCGGGGTCTGGGAATCACGTGAAGTTGAGGCTACTCGCAAGCTGCGTGAGTGTCTCTCAGGCCATAGAGACGGCCGTCTAACCAGGAAATGTCTCAGGGGTTTTCGATGCGCAATACGGTAATTTTTACCGAACGTCATCAGGGAAGCACCATCTCAAGCTCATAGAGCAAATTGTTTGTCGCTATTAAGTTCGGGCCACTACTACATAGTACAGTGAGTGCCAAAATCATTCTGTTTCGTGGCATCTCACAGGCCTCTCCAAAGTCCGTCTCTCCAGATATCTTCAAATCAGGTTAAAATGGAGAGCTTGGCTAACGAGGCGTTGGATCTGGGGGCGTCAGAATTACTGTGGTTCTGCCCTCACATTCAACTTCGAGAATATTATCTTTCGCTCATATTATGAGTAAAAGTATTACCTTACATGCAAGTTTAACCTTATGATCAAAAATATGCTTGCCATTAGGAGACTGTAATGAACCATCAGTTAATATTGAAACGCCTTCATGTTATGAAGTCGAAAGTCCTGCTCGTGCTGCTCATGACTTCTATAAATTTATGGGCAATGGCCAGCAGCGGCAACGAGAAGTCCGGCGGGACGACCGGCACGGCCGTTGACGCCGACCGCCTTACGGGACTCTGGAGAGCACAACGCTGGTTCGGCCCCGCCGCCCGTGGCACGCTGATTATTCAACGGAAGGTATCGACCTATACGGCAGATATGATGGGACGGATTATGCCTGTCCGCTCGCATAATAATGAGCTTTCCTTCGACCTTCCCGGCGATGAAGGATCGTTTCGCGGCAAGATACAGAAAGGATCGTCGATTCAGGGCCATTGGTTTCCGCCAAGCTCACATGCCCTGCTGGTCGGATTTAGATTTGCGTCACCGGTCACACTGACTCCCGACGGCCCTGAACGGTGGAAGGGAACTGTGACGCCGTTTGAGGATAGTTTTACTTTCTATCTCCTGGTGAAAAAACAGACGGATGGATCCTTCGCCGCAATTCTCAACAACCCCGACCGTAACTACGGTGCACAAATCGGTGTTCAGAAGATCGCAATGGATGGAAATATTGTGAAGCTTCTCGGCAAGCGTCAATCGCAAAAAGATGAACAGGAGCTCGCCCGCGGAATGTACGATTCCGCTAATGACATTATGACGCTATCGTTTCCCGACCGAGGTGGAACATACGATTTTAGCAGGGATGGCGACGAGAGTAATTTTTACCCACGCGGAAAAAATTCTGGACGATATCTGTACCATCCGCCGCTCGCGCGCGACAACGGATGGCCCACTGCGACGCTCACTGACGTGGATATTACTCAGGCAGGCATCGAGAGGTTCATACAGATGATCGTCGATATGCCGATGGACACGCTGAACGTTCCGCAGGTCCACGGGATTCTGATCGCACGTCACGGAAAGCTCGTTCTGGAGGAATATTTCCATGGTGAGAACCGGGATAAATTACACGATACACGGTCGGCCGCAAAGAGCTTGACGGCAACGATCGTCGGTGCAGTCATGCAGGCTGGCGCGCCGCTCAAACTCTCAACTCCCGTCTACAAGCTGATGAACGGCGGCAAGTTTCCGGATGGGCTCGATTCGATCAAGCGTGCAATGACGCTGGAAAATCTGCTGACGATGTTGTCCGGATATTTCTGCGACGATAACAACGACGACGCTCCCGGCAACGAAAATACGATGCTCGAACAGACTGTCGAGCCCGATTACTACCAGTTCACCCTCCGGCTCCCGATGGCATATCCGCCGGGCGAGAAATCGATCTATTGCAGCATCAATCCGAATTTGGCTCTCGGCATGGTAAGCCGAGTGACTGGCGAATCTCCAATGTATACGTTCGACCGCCTCATCGCAGCTCCCCTAAAAATTAGTCGCTACGCCTGGGTGCTCGATCCGGCAGGGCACCCGTACGGAGGCGGGAGTGTTCAGCTTTTGCCGCGCGATTTTATGAAGCTCGGCCAGCTTATGCTCAGTGACGGCGTCTGGAAGGGACGGCGGATTCTCAGCCACGATTTTGTCTCACGCGCTTGCTCCCCGTTGTACAACCTCAACAATATTCAGTATGGATATTTGTGGTGGAGTATGGATTTCCCGTACAAGAACCGGACTGTACGGGCATTCTTCGCTGGTGGCAACGGTGGCCAGAGCGTGACCGTCATCCCCGATTTGGATCTGGTGATCGCAACCTACGCCGGGAATTATTCAACCAGGGTTGGGATCCATATCCAGCAGGATTACATTCCCAATTACATCCTCCCTGCCGTACGCGAAGCAGGTGATGATAAGAATCTTCCGGTTATCGAGGGACACTTTGTCACCCCATACGGACATTCTGACAACAACGGCCGGATTGTGAAAAATAAATGAGGGATAAACGATGGCGATAAACTGCCTTCTACTACATACGCATTCGGGACGAGTGGTCAAAAAACGTACTCAAACACTCGGTTCGTTGTTTTAGGTTCTGAGATGTTCCTCCCCCCGCTACTCTGGATGCCGATTCTGAAAAGATTCGCCATCTTTTATTGTGCGACCCCGAGATGAACCTACAGCTATTGTTACGAGAACATCACTCGAGCGTGACCTGAATAGTTTCATCATCGAAATTGAGTGCTTCGACTAACATCAAAACAAAATCTCACTCGAATCTCTCGTGCTTATCCTCGCAAATGACTTCCTGTAATACCGTTCTCGCTGTTTGTATTCTTTCTCAAGAAAGGGGATATTTTTGTCTCGATAATCTATGATCCGTCTTTGAATCCCGATGTCACGCAGGCGGCCAAGGTACTGAGCAAGTTTACCTTCAAATGAAAGTGGGAATGCAAGGATAAGGCATGTAAAGCCGCGGACGTCTATCCCTTCACCAAAGAATTGTCCAGTCGAAAGAACTGCCTGATAATGGCCATCCTCGATTTGCTTGCCTTTTGATTTTCTCGCTCCCACCGAATCATCTCCAGATATTACTATTGTTTCACATCTACCTTTGAGGTAGAGATTGAGAATCTCCAGATGTTCTTTTCGTTCGCTCAATACAAGCACCTTCCTGCCACCACCGGTTTCTTTGATAATGTCTTCCACAATCATTTGATTCCTTGTAGTATCATAACAAACCACCTTTGCCAGAAGCTGGAACAGGTCGGTTGAAAATTCAAATGGAATTGAAAGACTCGTTGTTCTCACAATGACTTCGAATGGTAGTGTTATCACTGATGACGCTGGAATAAAGTCTGCAGTCTCCATTTGCGCAACGATGTTTCCGATATAGACATAAATCAATTTTTCATCGTTGTGTTTGCGTTTTGGAGTAGCAGTGAGCCCATAAAGATAGTGGGGATTAAGCTGGGCGATAACTTCTCGAAATGTCGATGCTGGAATGTGATGACATTCGTCGACTATGATGGTACCAAACTGATCCTTGAGATTAGACAAGTCCTTCTTGCGACCCAAGCTTTGAAGCAGGCCGACGGTGATCTGTTTGCCAAACTTCTTTTTTGTCCCGGAATACTGACCGGTGTGTGCCTTGGGGATACTGAGGAATGTCCGAATTCGTTCAACCCACTGGTCCAGAATCTGTTTGCGATGGACAAGGATTAGAGCAGGCAGTTTCCTTCGCGCCACTAGTTCAAGTCCAATAATGGTTTTACCACTTCCTGAAGGTGCCACAATGACCCCTTGGTCGTGCGCCAATGCAGACTCTACCACTATTGTTTGAGAGGGTGTCAATGCGATAGAATTCTTGAATGAAATCTCATCCAAAGAAACGTGCTCGCGGCAAACTGAATGATTGATGTTATGTTCGCGTACGAAAAGTACTAATCGGTCTAAGAATCCTCGTGGTAAGAAGAGCATGTCTTCTGACTCTTCAATCAACTTGAAGTATTTCTGCACTTTATAGGTTGATTTGCCAAGACGTCGTTTCGTCAAGTATTCGGTGTTTAGAAAATTAAGTTCTTCTTTCAAGAAGTCTATCAGCTCCCGGCCAACCTGTGAACGAGCCAAAACGATTTGATTCCTTACACAAATCGAAAGCGTATTTGGTACTGACGTGATCGGCCCGGACAATTCCACTTTCTCCGCGAAAAGTCGTTGATAGACCCCCTCCATTTCTCGTACAGAATGTCGCGTTGCCTCCTCGAGTACTTTCCATTGGTCCCGACTTGGATCGCCTGTCTCCAGATCGACAAACACAGTGTTACCACGTGGCATTGATTTCCCTTGGAAGGGCAATGCGATCAAATTTCCTAATCCACCTTTTGAGAGGGTGTCTTGGTTCGGAAAGAAGCGATCGAAGCTGACCTCTTTTTCAAATTCCGAAATGCTAAGTGCTCGGCGTATGAGTTCAAGTCCGATCCGCCTGATCTTGTAACAGGGAACGGGTTCGGAAAAGAAAATCCACACATGTCCACCATCGCCGGAACGAGAACGATCCAGATATGCACTGAGACCCGCCTTGGCGCATGCCTCGATGAATGCATTTGCGTCTTTCTTCCACGTCTCGCCATCAAAATCAGCGGCCAAAAAATATGATGTGTTATCAGGAAGAATCGGATAAATGCCAAGGACATCGACACCAAGTAGGTGCCTCCTGATGACATCTTTGGAAAGATGTATTAATCTCTTGTTTTCAAAATCCTTGAGTGAACCACCGCGCCGCTTGTGTGCCATGAACTCATCCCAATTGAATTCATAGGCAGGGCTGTATCCGGATTGTCCATCCTTTTCCCAGCGGCGAGCGTAAACATCTGTTCTGCCGTGAAAGAGAGACATAAAGAGCCTAATTTGTTGCTCGCTAATAGAGGTCATAACACTGGCTGTGCAGATTCCATTGGGCATGCTAAGGTTGGTGTGCTCTTGGATCTTGTAAATTGCATGAGCAGGGACCTTTACCTGCTACAATCGGGAGGCGGCATACGATCCATCCCTCTCACAAATCCTTTTCGTAATTTCGATGGGGAGCCTGCTGCATAGAATGATCTGGCAGCGATTCGCAGGACAAGGGAAGGGGCACTATGCGTGCACAACGTCTAAACCGTCTTAGGATATTTCGCCACAATGCACAGAAGTATCCTGGCCGGTCCTTCCGTCTGCCTTGTTCCCAATTCCGAAGAGTTGCCAGACTAATCCCCAGTAGCATCGCAAATTTTTCCTGAGTCAAACCGAGATGACGACGGATCTCCGGAACATCCGGGTTTTCAATCGTAAATCTGCGGCCTGGCATCTTCTTGCCTTTAAGGATTGCGCCGCCCTGCTTGATGCTCATCATCAACTCATCAAATGTCTCTTTCTTCTAAGCTCCTGTGCAATAATAGAATCATATCGCCAGCCGCCGGATTTGGGGCAATGAAAGTCTGGAGGTCTCTGTATTCATCATCCGATAGAATATACGCCATTGGTGTACAATTGTAAAGTGCATTTCGGATACAACTCTATGGCAATTCAATTGCCTCGCCAGACAACGCAGGAGTTTGACTCAAGATAAAGAAACCCCACGCCGTTGAACTGGAATGGGGTTTTCCGCCTCTGAATCACACTAGATTTCAGGAGTAGCATACTTCAGTACCGTCATGGGATTGAATGGATCGGGGGAATTCTGCGCCGGTAGGAGCGACCTGGGTGTCTGCCACATGTCCTATTCTATTCGTACCCCCATTTCCAATACATCTGTCGGCCCATTCAACCGACCTTCTCTTCATGAAGAACATCGTGCAGCGTTGTGAGCATCTTCTCGGCAGTGTACGGCTTTTTCAAAAAAGCCCTGACTCCGGGAATTATCTCCATCAGGGCCACGTCACGACGCGACTCTCCACTGGTCGCGACAATCTTTGCTGCTGCCTTCATCATCTCCAGGGCGCGAATTGTCGATGGGCCATCCATCCCTGGCATCATCATATCCATGAGGATGAGCCTGATCTCACCCTTATCCCGGGCACAGATCGATACCGCTTCCACACCATCGCTCGCAGTCATAACTTGATACCCGTTCGCCTCAAGAGTCAATTTTGCGATTTCGCGGATGGATGCCTCGTCGTCAACCACAAGGACAAGCTCGCCTTGACCCTGTGGAAGGTCGGCGCGCTCACCTGCCCGGGCAGCCTCCTCCTCCCTCATTTCTGCGGGAAGGTAAACTTTGAAGCTCGTTCCCCTTCCTTCTTCACTGTACACTTTGATGAATCCGCCGTGACTACGTACGATCCCGAGTGCCGTCGATAGGCCGAGCCCTGTCCCCTTTCCAAATTCCTTTGTCGTAAAGAATGGGTCGAAGATATGGTCCATGATGTCGTGGGAGATCCCGGTCCCGGTGTCGGTGACAGTTACGATGACGTAGGGACCTTCTTTTGCCTCAATATTGAGTTTGGCGTAGTACTGGTCGAGGTGAAAGTTCTCGGCGGATATGGTCAGAAACCCACCGCTCGGCATTGCATCCCTTGCGTTGACGCAGATATTCAATAACACTTGATGGATTTGGGTCGGATCCGCAAGAATTGTCCAGAGATCCTTCGGGATATGAGTCCTGGCCTGGATCGACTTTGGGAACGTCCCTGTAACGATCTTCTCAACTTCGCGGATGATATGCTTGGGCTGGATAATGATGCGGTCGCCATCGACGCCCCGGCCAAATGCGAGGATCTGTTTCACAATGTCGGAACCCCGTTCGGCGCTGGAGGCGAGAGTTTCGAGAACACGCTTACTTTCTTCGTCGGAGAATTTCGATTGGAGTACCTCAACTGCCATCATTATTGGTGCGAGCACGTTATTCAGGTCATGCGCTACGCCTCCGGCCAAAGTTCCGAGGCTTTCCATTCTCTGCGCACGCAGGAACTGCTTCTCAAGGCTCTTCTGAACTGTAACATCGCGCATGATCCCCCGGTATGCTACGACGCTTCCGTGGGAGTCGCGGATGGCAGTTGCAGTCTCGAGGATAATAAGCTTCTTCCCGTCTTTGGTCTTACAGTCCAATTCATGATCTTTCACAAACCCTTGGTCGTGCATGAGCGCCTGATATTTCTCACGGTCTGCCGGGCGCCAGAACAAGTCTTCCGCGACGTGCATGCGCAACATCTCCTCTTTCGACGCATAGCCGAACAGTTTCACCCCGGCGGGATTGATATCGGTCAATTCCCCTTTCGGCGTGGAGGTAAAAACGACGTCTATCGACTCTTCGAATAAAGTGCGGTACTTTTCTTCCGACTTGAAGAGCGCCTCTTCGGCCTGCCTGCGTCCCGTCTCCGCGGCTCCGAGAGCCATGATCGTTCCCCTGAGGGAGTTTGGATCCGTGGCCGGATTCGAATGTTTTTGTCGTCCCTGTTCCGCGCTCACCTGGCCCATTCTCTTTCAAGATTTTGTCGTTGTGACGTCGAACCTGCCGGCTATATTCTTGGAAAATTGAACCGGCGTATTGGGATTTGCCGATTGAACATCCGGTCCCCCAACTGAGAACCTGAGGCTCCCTTCGGTGTAACCATGAATTCCAATCGTGTACGTCCCGGGCTCAACCATAAAACGGCTATGAAAGCTTCCGTGGTAATGTATCGTCCTTAGAACAGATCCATTTTGGAAAATCATCAGCGAGACAGCACAGATGCCGGCATTTGAAAGGATTCCTTCCACCTTGATTTGTTTCATAAGTATTTTTATCCGGCTACAAAAATCTCGATGAGCCCACCATGGATGAATTACTGGGGATCGGGCGGATTACTCGGGTCGTGTGAATTCGTTGTATCGACTCCAGAAATTCTATACCCCGGCGGTCCGATTCGTTTGTGGATGATGGGTGCCTGTGGAGGCTTGGGACTTCGGTCAAAGAGAATTGCGTGAATCCTCTCGATGAGAGAGAACTTCGAGCTTCCACGGCCAGGATATTCAGCTCCAAGGCTACTTACCAAGATTGTAAGAAATGTTACCGCTGTAACAACGTGAAAGATAAACGGCGACTTCTTAGATCCTCTATTCATGGTGTTATCTCCTTGGTGCGGCTATTTAGCGCGCACCGGTTAAATTGTCAATGAAAGAGGTGGACCCATCGATTGGATAGTATTATACAGAAGAAAAGGGAGAAAGTCAAGTAAAAATACGTTCTAACGTAAAAAAAAGGTTGCGGCTCATTCCTGCAATTAAAACCCGCCCGAACGATTAAAACTATTGACATTCGAGCAAAAAATCACTACCTTCAGCATGAACCCTTTTCCTGGAGAGTCATGAAAAATAGCATAAAAATACTGGTACTCTGGTTTTTGCTGCTCGCACTGCTGCGCCTTTCACTCTTGGCTCCTCACCGCTATTTTGACAACTTAAGACTTATCAATGTCGCCTTGCAGTTATTCCTGTCTTTGGTGTGTGGGGCAGTCGCGCTCAATAGCCCCGGGGAACAAAAATTCGTTTACCTTAACTTTTCGCTCTTGTTTGGCTATATCATTCTTCTGGTTGCCGACTCCTTCGTCGGGATGACGCTGTTCAAGGACGTGGCTCACAGCGCAGTCCTGTACCATTTCTACGTCAACAACGTCGGACTGAAATGTGCGATCTTGATTTCGATCCTTTTCCCCATCATCGCCTACCGGTTCAAGAGTGTAGGCGTCCTCAAAACATACATTATTGCGATCGCCATTGCGCTCTCAGTTACCGGCCTGCTGTACGGCAGTCTGGTCTTAAATCCACTACAACTATTCCATCTTAAGGACTACGAACAGCTGGGCATGTTGAGACAAAGTTATGACGGCCTGAGTAATGCAAGCGGCCGTGAACCCTCAAACGACGAACTCGCTGCGGACTTCGGACGTCGCACGAAGCTGGATATTGCAGAATCACGCGTCCGCGTTGACGAATTGAGACCGTATCTTCAGGAGGGAGGCAAGACGGTGCTTTTCTGGATGCCCGTTGAAACCGATTCTATGCTCGTTAATCTCTTTTGTCTGGTTGCCATTAGCGCCTTCCTGTACATGGTTTATAGACATCGTCTCGTCGTCAGCGCCTATCTCGATAAGGTGATGGTAGGGTTCTTTCTCTACTGGGCTCTCGACACCATTCATCTGTACGGTCGCAATCAGTCGTTTTCCAGCGAAGGATTCAATGCGTTATTCGCGGTAGGACAGTACTTTACCATTGTCTTTCTTCTGGCCATGGTCTACGCATTTTCCCTCAGGCTACGGTTTGTGCTTTCGGAGCTTGGGAAGTATTATGAACGAGCACTCCAGGTTTCTCCTGAAAAATTAACCCGGTGGAAAGATGAGATTGACACTTTTATTCTCCAGACGTTCTTTGTAAAGAAGGCGCCAAGTAAAGCGCATTCACCAATTAATTGACCCAAAACCAATCTATAAAGAGAATCGCCATGAACATAGAATCGGAACTAGTAGGAATAAGTCAGGCAATAGACACCCTGCGGGAGAGCATCCTGCGACTTTCAAAGAAATCCTCCCACGTAATAATTACGGGCGACCGGGGTGTGGGCAAAACCACCGTCGCAAGATTAATTCACGAGGCATCCGGGTCAAAAGGGACGCTTGTTGTCGTCAATCCCTCCACAGCAAGTGACTCCGAGATAAAAGACATCCTCGGCAAGATCACGCCGAACATTTCGACATTGCTCATACAGGGAATCGAAACCTTCTCGTATGTCCAGCAAGCCCTGATTGAAAAGGCTCTGCTTCCCCTCCAGAAAAAGGCAACCACGCGCGCCATCATTATCACCGAGGGCACAGTCAACGAACTTGCCCGGGAGCGGATACTCTTCAAGAACTTGCACGACATCTTGAAATCTTTCGAGGTCATAACGGTACCGCGTCTGGCCGATAGGACGAAAGATATTCCACTCTTGGTCGAGCACTTCATAAAGAATGCCTGCGACGCCATCGGTACCCGCCTCAAAGTGGTTGATACAAACACGCTGGACATTATAATGAGAAAAGACTGGAAGGGAAATATCTCGGAACTCAAGTCTGCGATAGAACGGGCTGTGTTTGCCTCGGATTCTGAAATAGTCGAGCTTGCCGAGAGCCTGGTAGACGAAGCGACCCAGGTGAAGGGCATCATCGAAAGGATAGGCGAAAAGAAAGCTTTCTCGTTTGACAAATCGCTTTCGAACCTCGAAAAGACCTTTATAGAGAGAACGATGGACGTCGCCGGGTATAACCAAACCAGGGCAGCCGAACTCCTTAAGCTATCCGAAGCAAACTTCCGCTATCGACTGAGGAAGTTCAACATTCTTTCGGCAAGAAAGAAGTAAGTAAGCCTTAGAAGAATCCCTATCATCGAAAGTCCGCCACAAAGTCGGCGGACACGGTGGTAGGGATTTGCAGCACACTGCAACCGGGCCTTTTCAATCCTCTTCATATTGGAGTGCATGGCTTTCATTGCCTCCATTTGTTGTCGCTTCAAAGATTCGTAGTCCGCCTATTCAGTCAACTCTTTGATCATTAGGAGGATGTGGGCGGCCGACCAACTGAAATTCTCCGCATTGAGTCCCTTTCCCGTAAACGGGTGATAATTCTCCCTGATGGAAATTTCGGGATCCAGCAATCCCTGACAATGCTTGAAAAGTTTCATCGCCAAAGTATCAGCGTCCCGCTGAAAACCATATCTCCTGAGGCCGTGGATCGCGAAGTATGCCTGGTCAAGCCAGACCGGCCCGCGCCAGTAACCATTTTCCGGATTGAATTGCGCACTGTTGGCGGCCACAGTGGGAAAGGGAACGAACGTATTGAATTCGTCCGGGTTCAGGAGGTGTTGGCGAATGCGCTCGGCCTGTTCCGGAGTTGCTATCCCTGCCCAGAGCGGCATCCATCCATTCGGCTCGAGCACCCGCACCGGGTTTTTTGTTTCCAAAACAATGTCAAAATAGACTCCGGCTTGTTCATCCCACATCATCCTGCGGATCATATCGGCAAGGACTCGGGCTTCTTCCTCGATGGCAGAGGACATCTTTGCGTTTCCGATCGCGCCGGCCATTTCTGCAAGACACCGTTTCTCAACATATAAATAGCTGTTCAGGTCCGCGCTTTCTTGATTCATACTCCAGGCATGGGAATCATTCCCGATCATCTTCGCGCTGTCAAACCGCACCGCATTATCCCATCCGCTTTCCCAGCGGGCGGCCTGGATGGTTCCATCGGTGGAACCGTATTCGCACAAACCGTTGTGATCGTGATCCCGGTGCGCATACCACCATCGATGGTACTTCATGAGTTTCGGAAACATCTCACGGATGAAGGCGGTATCGCCGGTTTGCCGAAAGATCTCCAGGCACGCCCAGGCAGAAAGGGGCGGCTTCGTATTGCGATAATTGTTCTCCTGGGTATCGATGAAAATGCAATCTGGGATCATCCCGGAGCTGTCCTGGTAGTCGAACATCGCCCGGACATTGTTCTTTGCCAGCTCCGGAGCGAATCCGGCGAGAACGTAGGCATGTTTCCAGCTATCCCACGCCCAGAAGCCGGCGAAATCCCGGTATGATGGATAGACCCCTTCGTGTTTGAGCCCGCCGGCAGGTCCCTGCCGGTTGTTCATAAGAGTGAAGATGCACTTCTCCGCCAGCTGGCGGCATGCATCTGCCGGAATGCCCGGGATATCCCTTTTGCTCTTGCATGTTTGGTTCCACCGGGCCACCGCTTCGAGATACGCCGGCGATGTTCGGGTGAGTTTGCCTGCAGGGGGAAAACTGGAAATCTCCTGTCCGTAGACTGTGCTCTGAAGAAAAGCTGCCAACAGGATCGAAGCCGGTGGCAGCAAGAACCGATGAATATCCATCCTGTGGTTTTTCATGAGACAATCCGCTAATTCTTCCCGGTCAATTTCTTGATGAGATCTATTTCTTCCTGTTTGTACGGGGTACCGTCTTTCCGGAAAATATCATGGAACCAAATTTGCGGTTCAGATCCATCAGGGTGGGTTTTGTCATCCCAGGCATAAATCGTATTCGTTTTCCCGGACACCAGGCCCCAGTTAATAGCTCCGATATTTTCGGCCTTCAGCATCGGCATGATATTATCGAAACGGCTGCCAAGTTTACGGGCCATGTACTCCGTGCAGATCAACGGTCTTCCATATCGTTTGATCGTGTCGATGCACGCCCGGTGAAGCGTATCGTTCTGGTAGTTGTGATACGTGATAACGTCTGAATTCTCCACCTGAAATTCAAACAAGTCTCTGAGACTGAAGTCCCAGACTCCGGCGGATAACGGTTGAGAAGGATTGACCTGGCGAGCCCACTGAAATACCTTTTTCAACAATCCCATGGATTTGTTTTCATATCCCGAGTTGCCCGGCTCATTGTAAAGGTCCCAAAGAATGATCCGATTGTCAGAGGAATATGCACCCACGACATCTTTCACATACCCTTCGAGAATATGAACAACGGTGGAATCGGTGTACATCACATCACCCGGATCGCGGACCCAACCCGAATTGTGTATCCCCGGTTTTGGGCCGGGCTGTTTCCCGGCCTGGCAGGTCGGCCTCCAGCAATCATCGAAAAGAACAAATATCGTTCCTATGCCATGTCGATGAGCAATCGTCAGAAACTGACTCATGCGTTCCTTGAAACCTGACGGATCCGTTTGCCACGCTACGTGATGGAGATACACGCGCATCGCATTCATCCCGATGGAAGCTGCCCAACCCAGCTCCCTGTTGATGGTTGCCGTGTCAAATGTTTCAGCCTGCCACATCTCCAGTTGATTCACGGCAGTGCTCGGAATAAAGTCGCATCCGCGTAACCAACCCTCTCGTTTATACCACTCGTTTGCCTGCTCTTTGGTCCACACTCTGCGAGCATCTCTTGGAGGCTCATGCGTGCAACCAGTCATAAAAATTATCGCAAGAAGCAACATGATTGATCTATATGTCTTCATGATCTGCTCTTTATACCGTATGTCGGTCATTTCTCAACCGTAAAGGCGTATGGTGAACTATCGGCGAAACCCGGTCGCCCGCACCGTTACAACATCCCAGGCCGGGACTTCGACTTCGGAATTGATTTTCCCCATCTGTCTCTCACTGGTTTGGCTCAACCACATCGCCTCCGGAGCCGGGGCCGCCCACACGAGTCTTGCCTTTTCCGTTCTCCCGGAAGCACCGAATAGACGGACAATTATTGCCTTATGATCGTCGCTGGGCTTCATGGCAAGTACGATCACACCTTTCGGCTCGATGCGCAGGCGCGAGGGAGAAGTCGACTTGCCGGAGGCGGGGGCAGCTATGAGCGGCTGGCTCATGGCGGTAGCAAATCTCGTTGCAGCGTCCGGCGAGAATGCATGATGCGGACGCAGCACATAGCGGAAAACGACGGGTCCTTCCTGATATGCCCGGTAGTTGGTACTCCAATGGTTATTCATGGCCCATGAAAACAGTTCCTGCGTGGAGTCAACGTGTTTCCGCCAGACCGACGGATCGGTCTGGGACCCCAGCAGGGTCGCGGTGATGCCACCGACCTCGACAAGCGGTGCATCCAGTGTAACCCATGTAATCCCCCGGTGCTCGTTGGAGACATCGGCCCATCGACCGACGGTAAACCAATTCTTGCACGCGCCGGGTATCTGGTCAATTTCAGGCTGCATCGTGCCAAGCGGCACATCCAGGCGCATGGCACCACCCTCAACGTTGAAAGGAAACGCAAAGTTAACACTCTCCTTGCCGCCCTTCTGGGCAAACTCCCGACTGGCAGGCAGGCCGGTCGACAATGCCCGTTTCTTATCGACAGTGTCGATCAACTCGACATAATCGAAACCTGCAAATAGCCGTACTTCGCGTGCCAGTCTGTTACAGCCGGGAGCTCCGGACTCGATCAAGACCGAAGCTACGAGCGGACCCGGTTCTTTCACCGTAATTTTCACAGAGTCGTTCCGCTGGAGATTTGCGAGGTTGTCTCCCGGAAGAAAGAGATAATCGTTGATGGCGTACCCCGAAGCTGTATCTGCAAAATTGGCATGAATTCCATTCATGGAAAGCTCGGTCACTCCGCCCGTTCTTTTGTCAACGCGCACTCGGACAATATTGTTGGCAAGCACGTTGTCATGAGCTGATGCATTGCCCGACGAGAATGCCTTCCCCGCAGACAGATTATATCGCCGCTTCGAGAAAGGCGGCACATTACTGGCAACGAAAGCGAGCTCCCCGGTTTTCAGCCGCTGTGAAGGGACCGGGTGGCCTTTATTATCGGTCACGCGATCACCCGTTGATGAAAGATCCCTTGAGAGTAACACGAGATCTGTGCGCTGCCACGAGGAAGTGTTGAAAACGTCGACGCCCTTTGCGGGTTTTCCGGATCCGGTCCCTATCAACGCGCCGCCGAGAAGCATGCGGGACATACTATCCGCCTTCAACGCATATGACCGTTTTATCTCCCATTGTTCTCTTGTTGCTTTGTTCTCCGGATCGGAGACACTGCACCAGGCGCCCCAGGTATGTTCCGAATAGAGGAGGACGTTCCGCCATGCATTTTCGAAATCTGCCACGGGAAAGTGCGCGGGATTCTGCATGGTCCAGAGTTCCTCCGCCTGCGTGAGGCGGTCCGCGCTGGCGCGGTTCATCGCAGTTTCCAGAGCCGACAACCCCGCACCGTCCTCCCAGTACGGCGTCCAGTCGCCGCGGATCCGTGGAATATTGTCCCCATAACGCTGCTCAAACGCCCTGAAAGCCGTGCTCGTCGAGGAAATGATGAACTTTGGCGATGTGTATTTCATGTTCCATTCTTTGATGAATCCGCAGATCTCGGAATCCGGAACGGCATTATCTCCGTGGCCGCTCCAGCGAATGTATGCAATGTCGTAGGGGTATCCGGACTTCTGGAGTTGTTCCTGGTAATCAGCCACAAACTGAGGAGACATCCTGCCGACAATGTGCGACATTGCATAACCCTTGAGCGGTATCCAAACCAGGACGCTGTCTTTCCCCGACGGTGAGAGCCAGTAGAATGGCTTATTCTCCCACTGCACCATGATGCTGCCAATACGGTCGAAGTAGTTCGGCGCGGTGGAAAAATACTTTATCCCCGCCTGTGCCATTGCCGTCACCGTGCCCCACGTGTATCCTGGCACATCACTGATCATCGCGGCGTCGATCGTCGTGTTGCATTGCCCGGCGAGCTGCGTTGAAAAGCGGAATAGGTTCAACAACTCTTCCGGGCTGCAGAGGCCTGTCAGCTCGTTCAAATACATCCCGTTCAATCCCACCCACCCCTTCGAAACCGCGTCGAGAAACTCCGCACGTTGCTTTTCGGACAGCCTGTGCATATACAAATCCGCCGCCCACAAGACCTCGACATTCCACACAAAACGCGCCCCTTCGGGGTAGCCGGCGGTTCCCCGCGCGTACTCGATACCCTTCAATAAATTGTCGACTTGCTTTTGTTCAACTGCTGTTTGAATCTCTGTGTACCCAATATCCGTATGCGAATGGGGAAGAACATAAACAACAATCTTGCGGACGGGCTTCACGGCAACGTTGGTATCGGCTATCATCGCGTCACCTTTCCAAATGCCGACATGAACCAAACTGTCGTTCACAACTGCCGGGATCGGTATCTCAGTATCCGTAAATCCAGCCTTGATTTGGGTAAGGAAACTATCAACTGCAGAAATGCGCACAGTGGCGACCGTTGAATCTCCCGTGTGTTTCAGGCTCAGCTGAATCGTCTGAAAGACTTTGCCATCCTTTTCGGATAAAAAAGGGAGTGCCATCACTGAAACAACGGATGTTCGAGCTTCAACCTGCATCAGTCCGATATCCCCTGGCGTCACCAAGGCGATCGAGTTATAGAGAAACCAACTGCCAGAAATCGTCGTAATATCAATCTGGTTGGTGCCGGAAACAAGCAACGCTGTCGGGAATTTGAACTCAAACTCATACCTCTTTCCCTTATCAGGCTCACCGTTCAGGGATTCGTCTCCCGCGCCTTTCGGCAGAGTCTGATCAAAATCGTGACCGTTCACCCGGACACGCAAACGAGGTGGAACCTCGCTGTGGGTGTCAGCGAGATCGAATTTGAGATGACATGTGCCGGTGTCCATCTGAATTTTCGCCCCAAAAACAATACTAAATGTATGTTGCCGGCTGCCGGCCCAATGATCCGCAGGTCCGGGCTGAACATAGGGCCAGCAGGTCTCTTCTGTGGAGCGGCCCACGACAAAAAACCCATCCTCCTTGTATGCCATCCATCGGTCGGGAGAGAGAGCAAATCGAGAATTGCCCTGACCCGGAACACCGATCCGCCACAGAGTTTTTCCGTCCTCGTTCGTACCGGTGCGGCCTCCGGAAGTGCCGGAGACACAAAGCAATGTCAATATCAGTAGCAGTATCTTATTCATGCGGGTGACCTCAGTTCAATGAATTGTTCAGCCTGAGCACACTTGCAGGCACAAGTTTCGAGATGCGACATCAAAGGTGTTTCTCCAACGTTGCATGAAGTTGATGCTCTATCTCTTCGAGGCTTCTGCCTTTGGTCTCCGGTAAGAATTTCCAGACAAGAAATAGAGCGGGGAGGCACAATGTCGCGAAGATCCAGAACGTTCTCCCGGGGCCGGAATGTTCAAGCATCCATGGCAATGCCTGTCCAACAATCGCATTCGCCCCCCACAAGGCAAAAATACCGATCGACATTGCCCGGCCGCGTATATGTGTCGGAAAAATCTCTGAGATGACAATCCACGTGACCGGCCCGTACGAAAACGCAAAACATGCAATGAAAAACATGATGAAGATGATCAGCATACTGCCATTCGCGATTTGCAGCTCGAAAAACAATCCTACTGCCAATAATGAAATACATGCCCCCGAAATTCCATAGAGCAACAGAGGCTTCCTCCCGAGCTTATCGACCTGCCATATTGCAAGCAGCGTAAAAAGCACGTTGACGAATCCGATCAAGACCTGTCCTCCGAGTGCATCGCTCATTGACAAGCCGGCTTCTTTCAAAATTTTGGGGCCGTAATAAATAATCGCGTTGATGCCGCTGAGTTGTGAAAACACAGGGAGCAAGATCCCGATGAGCAATGGCAGTCTCATTGCGGGACTTAGCAATTGAGCCATAGATACTTCTTCCCGCCCGATTGTGTTTGCAATCTGGTCGTATTCCACGCCGATATTTTCGGTCCTTTGAATTCTATCGAGTATGGACTTTGCTCTCTCCGTCAATCCTTTTGAGATCAGCCAGCGCGGACTTTCAGGAACGAACAAAAGCAATACCATAAACGCGATGTCGGGGATGATCATCATGCCAAACATCCCCCGCCAAACTTCTCTGTTATACATCCATTGCACCATTCCCTCTGGTTGACCGGCTTCCTGCGCCAAATTGAGAATCCACGCGTTTGAAAAATAGGCACAAAGAATCCCGATAGTGATTGCAAGTTGATACAGTGATACCAACCGCCCCCGGATATAAGCGGGCGCGATCTCAGAGATATACAGCGGCGCAAGCATCGATGCCACGCCGATGGCCAGGCCTGCAACCAGCCGGGAAAATATCAGCACAAGATGCGACGGCGCGAACGTACAACCCAGGGTTGAGACGAGAAAGAGGACTGAAGAAAGAAGAAGAATTTTCTTGCGTCCGAACCGGTCGCTCAGCATCCCTGCACATGCAACTCCGCCGATGCAGCCGACGAGCGCTGAGCTAACGAACCATCCTTCCGCAAGCGAGCTCAGGTGGAATTGGGTTGCTACAAACGTTATCGTGCCCGAGATCACCGCCGTATCGAAACCAAAGAGAAATCCGCCGATGGTCGCCGTTAAGGATGCGCCCCAGAGCAATAGTGGATTCCTCTGTTTGTTCAATGTGCCAGAATGGTCACGCATTACCGTCATCCCCCATGTGAATCCCGAGTTTAGGAATGGCTGCAGGCATCGCTCTTCACAAACACTTTGAGCAGTTTGGCAGGCAAACGGCCTCCATTTTTGATGCGAAAATAATTCGCCGACGCAGGTACAATGAACGTCTCGGCATAATTGAATCGCCGCAGCACTCCGTTTTCCGTCTGAACGACAATCGAGGATCCTTCGACCAGACTCATCACAAAGCACTTATGTTCTGTCCTAATATGCAACTCGGTTTGGAATTCGTACCGATGAACGTCATAGAATTGAAGTGGATGGGTTTTCAGGTGATACAGTTTCCAGTCGGTACCTTCCTCGATAAGGACAGGCTCAGCAATGAGTTCGTGTTCGACTTTTTCTCCTTTCCGGTCGAAGTAAAGATTGTTAAACGCGTGCTCAATGTTGATCGGTCTCGGTTTGCCGTAAAGGTCCATCCTCAGCCAATCATACATCTTGAATGTAAAAATGTACGGAGTGCTGCTGATTTCCAGCACAAGGTTGTTTACCCCCGAGCCATGCACGGTGCCGTTCGGTATGAGAAATAGATCATGCTTATGTGCTGGATGCGATTGGACGTAATCGTCGATTTCAACCGGGGTACTGCCGGCCTGGCTCCCCGCGAGCTCGTTTTTCCATCGTGTGCTGTCAATGCTCTCCTGGAAGCCAAGATACACGTGTGCGTCGTTTTTCGTGTCGAGAATATAGTACGCTTCGTCCTGCGTGAACGGCTCACCAAACACTTCTTTGATGTATTCCGGACGCGGATGGCATTGAATGGAAAGGTTCCCTCCGTCGAATGTATCGAGAAAATCAAAGCGAATCGGGAAATCGTCCCCGAACCTGATCGCGGCTTCGCCAAGAACTGCTTCATTGTCCTGATACATCAGAAAATCAAACGATGCCTCCAGTACTCTACCGTCCTTTTGAAACATAATGCCGTTTTCCGGAGCAATCAGCTCAAACGACCAGGCATAGTTCACCACATCCTTGTTGCTGGCGGGGATATTTTCCTTGATCCAGGTCCCGCCCCACACGCCCGGTTCGAACCACGGCCGCACACGAAATGCACTCGACCCCATTTTCTTCAGTCCGCTTCGAAACGACTGGCCGGTCATCCACGTAATTTCTTCGGGCCGTTGTCCGTCGACAATGATGTCAAGTGAGGGAAGAAGACTCTTCTTGTGCCTGTTCAGGATGACCCAATCGACAAAGTAAAAGCGTTTGTACATCTGGGTAGAATCCTCAGGCGTCGATTTACCCAGATTGGCAATACTTTTAGCCCTCATTCTGTATTGTAATTCATTCTTAGGCAAATCGATATAAACCAATGCTCCGTTCCAATGTGCCAAAGCAGCTCCCGGTCCGGCAAGGATGTTGATTTCGAATCCGGAATCGGGCACGAGTTTCTCCAGTTTCTCTCTGACGAAGAAATCGGAAAGTCCCTTATCACATCGCTTGCCGAACAGCGGGTCGTCTCCGTTAAGAAACGGCTCAACGAGTTTGTCGAGGTCCTTTTCATCCAACATTGCGGACTGGACCTCCCGCCAGACAACACTCTTTCCGCGTGCCTTCAATTGTGCAGTAAGTTTTTCTCTGATATTATCCCAGAACACACCGACGTAACCATCTATGACGACCTTATCTCTCCGGCAGATCCAATCTGCCAATGCATCAAATCCCGTGAAGATCTCCCCATCTTCAACCGGGAAGGCCGGATAAACGTCGTAAACCCCGGGTGGTGTGGGCTGGAGAGACACGGGCGCAAGAGCCTGAGTCGTATCGCGAAGTAAAATTTGGGATTCCCCGCGGTAATGTCGGCGGGTATCTACGAGATCTTTAACCAACTTTGCGGCGCCAATGACCGGAGCGTCCTCCCCCAAGGATCCAATTCTCACTTCGACCGATTTGTAGTGGTCATGAATGGCGTCCGTAAGCCGGTCCAGGAATATCCCCCGGGCGTGGGAGATACTGCCGCCAATGATGAGGATTTCAGCCTGGAATCCCTTCAACCATGGGGCGAGGAACCCGGCGAGACTATCGCTGAATTCACTAAACACCGCGATAGCTGCGGGGTCGCCTCCGTACGCCTTGTCGTACAACTCTTTGACGGAGGAGACCGCTCCACCCGTGAGCTGATTCCAACGCTGAAGAAACCATCGAGATGAGAAATGATCATCTGCGATGCTTTTCTTATACGGGACGTTATACAGGAATCCGCCGTTGGGCACGCCGCGGCCTTCCGAAAGTACGTCACCGTTCTCCAGGAACGTCGAGCCGAAGCCGGTGCCCAACGTAATGCCCATGACCCGGCGAAATCCCGATGCCGCGCCCGACCAATATTCCCCAACGACGGAACATGAGGCATCATTCTGAAAGAGAAATTCAAAATCGAGGGATGTGGCCAGGAAATTCTTCACGTTCACACCGAAAAGTTTTTCAAGCTTCGAAACCCCGGCGATCTTGGAAATACCATTCTCATAGTCAAACGGACCGGGCATTGCAATTCCAATACCCTGGACGCTCCCAGAAGTTGCGGCCTGAAGACTGAGCCGAATCGCTTTGGACCAAACGGGAAGAATCGTCGAAGCTTGCCCGTGCGGATTTACAGGAAGCCGGAAACTGCTTCCAGGGAGGATCGAAGCGTTACGAAGATCCACGCATCCAACAGAGACGTGCGAGCCTCCGATGTCCACTCCGACTGCAACGAGTGCGCCGTTAGCGCCCGGCATGCGATGAGTTCACGTAATTAGGAGATGATCTTTTGATAACGCAGATCCCGACAGTAAAGAGTAATTTCGTGGAAAGGTAGCAAATTGACGTGGGATTATCAAACAAGCGAAGCCAATTTGACCTCAGCCCTCTGAAGCGGCACATTACGTATGAGGAACCAAGAACTCAGAAGACTACGGCATATTCGATGACAGAGCAAGAATTCGAAGAAGATATTCAATCACATTTCATTTCTCCATCGTCGTCACCACAACCCGTTCCTCTGCCTGTTGAACGGCGGCGCCTTTCACTGCCTTCATGCCGCGCATCTGCACTACGAATTTTCCCAGGTCTTCCTTCAGGATCATGAATCCATCGACGTTTTGCGTTTCGGCGGGTTCAAACGGCGCCGTACGGGCAAACGCTTGCAACACCTCTGCGCCATAGGGTTCACTGCAGACGAAGAGTTGAGGAATTTCTATTACCCGGTTCACGTTGTTCATGTCGATAGGATAGTTAGGCAACAAAAGATTTCGTCTCCCGTCCGCCATATGATACACCAACCGCACGTACGAAGGGCGATTCACCCGAATGTAGACATGCATCGTATCATCCTTGAGGTAAATCACGCCATCTTTTCCTTTGTCCGTCCATACCTCGACCAGCAGTCCACCACTGACAACCTCATCCTTGTTGAAAATCTTTTGGTCGCTCAATGCCTGGCTGAAGTTCTGAGGCATCAAGGAAACAGATGAATCGACCACTGAACCCCGGAAGGTGACTTCTGCATTTCCCATCATCGTTCCAGAATGCACATCGCGTGCCTGAACCAGGAGTTTCACTTCGTCGCCATGCAACCAGTACGTCCCGCTGACAATCCACTGTGCCTTGTTTGACGCAGGCCCGATGTTCCACTTTGCGACGCTTGTAAGTTTCTGCTCGAGCAACTGCTGCATGTACCGACCAAACCGGCTACTCATCTTCGTGTCCTGGTACATAAGGGGAACGACACTCACCACCGCATTCGCGTTTTTCTGCTCCTGGCCAAGCGTGTAAGCGATGAACCAAGCGACATCGTCCGTAGAGTTTATGGGTTTGTTAATAATGTTGCTGATGGCACCCGTGACTTTTTCGGCAGAGACGGAGATGGTGTCAATGTCCTCAAATGAGCCCGCTTCGGCCACGATGAGAACGGAAATCGCTTCCTGGATATCTCCAAGCAAAGGAAACGTCGCCGAATACTTTTCGATGGCTTGCGTTTTATCTCCCCTGGTTTCCAACACCTGTGCCTGCGCGATGAGACCATTTAACTCTTCCTTCAACTTTTGCACCTTTCCACGATAGATCTCGGCGAGTGCGCCACGACCCACGTGGGCAAGGGCGTAAAATTTATCATCATCGTTGTAGGTTTCGGTCTCGACGCCCTCAAGATGGAGCCACGTACTGCTCTGCGTTACGCTGTTCACGTATTCTGCAAATTTCTGATTCGATTCCTCGACCGACGTTGATGTCTTGCTGGAGATTGTTACCTTAATACGGCGAGAAATTTCGGCAATTGCCTTGTTGATCGCATCCTCGCGACCCTTCGCGGGGTCTTTCTCCGATGAGATACCGAAGCCGACGAGGTAGAGCGCATCGGGATACTTGCTCGGCTTGCCAAAGTTCTTGACCCAGTCGGGGGTATCGGAAAATGCAAAATTAAAAATGCAAACGGGAAAAATGGCAAGAAGTATGGGGTTCTTAAGATGTCTCATTGTTGTTTGATTATTTGTCTACAATTTCGCTTTCTCAGACACAAACGATCTGTTGGCACTGCAAGAGCGGTTTCGTATCCGCAACCTTTATGGATGCGCAACCATCTCCGGGTCAACAAGCAGAAAGGTTGAGGTTATATGTTTGCTCTCGTCCTCAACCATAAAGGGTGAGCTTACATCGGTTCGCCAAACTTGTCAAACTCAAACTTCGTAGAGCCTTTATATGGATAATCCCTCCACAGCGCAACCAAACCGGCGCGTTGCGGGTTGTACAAAACATATCGAATTTGAGCATTCAAATCCTCATCGTCTCGGATAATGTGGTCATAGTAATCCTTTTGCCAATGCAAATCGGGCATATTCTCATACAACCAGAAACCCGTTTTCTGTTTGAATATCTCCACGCATCTTTTTACATCAGAAGTTGCTTGTTCGCCTGCAATAATCGCGTGGAGATGGTCGGGCATAAAAAGATAAACGTAGGCCGAGCAGTGGTAATGCTCCAATTCCGCGAGTAACATTTCCTCGAATACGTGGAAAACATTATCCTTCACGAACAGTTTCTGCCTCTCCTTGACGTTGATCGTAAAAGCAACGACGGTGCATCCTTTGTATGCTTCCGGGGGCAGGCGGTGTCTTTTTTCACGAATGGATCTTGTCATGATATCGTTGTTCATCATGTCTTCTATCTTCTTCGTATATCCTCAACCGTAAAGGTTGAGGTTACGACTGTCTGACCTTCTCTTTGTTCCACGCCGACCCTCACTTCGGCATTCTCACCAGCACATAGAAAATTTCTTTTTTGAGGTCTCTCCACCGCGCAACGGTCTGCACATTACGCAGCGTGACGGCGACCTCTTCGTTGCGGATTTCCTGCCCGCCTTCCTTTGTGCTCACTTTCTGCAACGATTTCGCGTCGACGTGCACAACCCGTGCCAGATTTCGAAAGGCAATCCGCTCTGCTTCCGTCCAAGAGCTCGTCTCGTAATAATACGCCGGGGCGACACCAACTGCATAAAAATACTGCTTGCCTTGCGGTATCGATTCCGTCCACGCAGGCGCCGTTGCGGAAACGGGGATCAGACTTTGAATCGACCGGTCGAGAGAACAGCCCGAATCTCCCATCAGCACACCAACGATGCCCTTTCCCACGAATTTGCCTATCGGCTTGAGTACATTTCGGGCAGACGCGATGGCGGAGGTATCGAATTCATCGCGGAAACTGCTGCCCATCCAGTACGTCCCGACTTCAGTGCTCCAAAACGCCTGCCCGCCAGTCACGTTGGTCTTCAGCTGACGGGCAAACGTCACATAAGCATTTCCGGTAGCTTGCGCAACCGCAGAATCAGGATAGTACGATGGATTCGCGTACCCAACCACGAATTGTCCGCATGTCAGTTCCGGCTGATGTAAGAACCAGACCGGGTATGCCTGGGCGAGGCATTCCAGCACCATCATGGCTTCGAGCCCGGCCATGACCGAGCATCGACGTAGCCACGACGAGTTTTGTACCATCGTTATTGCTGGCTCGGCGGCTGTTGCTGCTTCTTCCAATCATTGTACTTCTGCACTTCATCGTCCAGTTCTTTGAATGTCTGGGAAGAGCGGAAGCGCGTATACATCTGCTCATTGTTTTTTATCTGCTGCTGCAGGGCCTCATTCGCAGCACCGACCGGATACTGGACAAGCACATAGGCACGCCACATGTCGCCGTCCTTCAGTTGTTTTTGTTTTATGACCTGGCTTCCCGAAAGGCTTGTCGAAACAACTGTCTTGCTGGCTTCGGTGAATTGCTGCAGCAATTGCGCATCTTTGCCAAAGCCCGTTTCTTCGTCGAATTTTTTCTGCAAGCCGCTGATTTGTGTCTCCACTTCCCTACCAATTTCAGTGCGGGCCGCGGTCGTGGCTTTGTCGACAGCAAGTTGCAAGTCCTGCGAAGTTGCAGTATTAGCGGCATAGAGGTGGTTCGGGTCTTGGGGGCGGTTGCTGTACCAATCGGGAATATCGCCTTCCGACGTTCCTTGCATGCTTTTCGACCCACCGCAGCCAACAAAGAACGCCGCTGCAAAGAGTGTGAGCATACTTAATGATAGATAACGCATGGATCCTCCATGGAATTGTGGATGGTTAGTGATTTTGTGTGTGTGGCATCATGTAACCTGAGGTGTAATTCAAATCCGAGATGCTCATTCTCTATCAAATAGGTCACCGTCTGACACTTTTGCTGAATGTTTCGACGGTGCTTGCACTTGTCGCATCGCCACCCAATGTCTGCTTGATGCCGTCTGCGCTAAGGATTTCACGAACAGGATGACCACTCTCCATGCAACGACTCGTGGCACCAATCGCGATTGCTGCGGCTGATTGATAACATGCAATCAGTCCTCAGAACTGTCGATTCCGACACTACCGGCCTTCTTTTCCGGTCCTCGTATTTCACGAGCTATTCGTCGGGTCCTGTAATTAGTGCGGTCAAGGAATGTCAGACACGTGTGTTCAACATGCCTGCTCACTGGCGAACTCAGGAAACGCACCCGTCGCCCGCGAGGATTCGCACGTCAGGCTGAGAATCCCTCAAAGTACTTCTTCATCGCGGCCACCAATGCGCTCACCTCATTTTCAGTGAATTGCCGTCCACAATAACGGCAGATCCTGGCTTCAAGTTTGATCTGCTCAGAACAATTCGGACACTTCTTGGAAAGTCTTGCCGGATCGAACTGCGTTGCCGAAGCCAAATACTCTTTCTCCTTCTCATCTTCACTTTTTCGAAGATGTCGTAGATTCATCGCAATGTCGACAACGACGATCGTTGACTCTGAGAGAAGGTACGCTAACACCAAAACGGCAAAGGCAAGCGAGGATGAATACAATAGCAACAGGAATCCTCCCGCGAATGTCCATTCTGCCGAGATTCTAGGCAACAAATAACCAAATTCTCCCAGGAATGCCCCGGGGCTAATGCCCCCGATCCAGAGGACGATAGCTCCGCCCAAACCAAGGGCGATCAGCCAAGTCGCACAAATCTCTCCGACCATTTTATACAATATCGATACGATAGGAATAATCGTGAAAGGACCATCTGATAACTGATTCACGCTATTGGCTCGATAGAAAAAGACTTGAGCCGTGGAATACCCAGCGACAATAAGGAGGAACGTCAACAGCAGACCACCGATGGTCTCAGGGGTTGTCGGTAACCTAAAACTGATCTTCAAGACATCGACACAGACGTAAGCGACCCCGAGAAAGAGGACTATTCCTAACACTTTAAGAAAAACAGCGACCGAAGTCCGTATAACCTTGCCATTACTCAATGCGTCGATAACAGCGTAATAGTACTTTAAATGTTCCATTTGATTTCTCCCATCATGTTCAACAGAGTTGAATGTGAATTGTTTGTCTGACGATCTTCAGGGCAATCCCTAGGCAGCCCCCAGAACTCCTCATCTTCCCGTTCTATCAATATCCAGGGTGAGTTTGTACTGCGTCCTATTGTCCAGCCATGCAAATGTCCCGTTGAAGGCCCCGGGCTGTTCCGGGCAAGAAAACTCAATCTTCCCGATAAAGGCATCCCCCCGACTCAGGCCCAGCTCGACTTTCCGGGAGGTGTAGTTTACCCGACCAATAATCTGTTCTTCTGTGAGCAATGTTCCTTCAATCGACCTTTCGGGTTCCAACCAATCGATTTCAACTCGTCCGTCAAGCAAGTAGCCATGTTGGCCCAAGTCAATCCTGATTTTGCTCGCATCACCGATTGTTCCGATCAGCCTTTGGGGCAAATCGAACGCGACTGCCCCTTTCTGCGAAATGCGGAACAGACTGTCCGGATTCTCTGGGGTAAGCGCGTCAGACCGTACATAGCCTTTCCTGCCGTGATACAGAACCATCCAAACGTCATCGACCTTTCTATTCCCTTCTAGAATGTACACCTTGCTCCCATAATACAGGTTGGCCATTTTGGACGAGGGATTGTCTTTCATTTCGTACATGGGGATGGATGAAAACTGGCTGTCCCCGGCAACGTACATGATCCCGCCAGGCAAGGTTCGATGATAGCCTGCGTACAGCCACATACCGACACCAGCAGCGGCGACGATCGCCGCCATTAGGATTACCTTCCCGGAGACACGAATCCTGGGTATGAACCGTTTCAGCCGAACACCACGGTCGGCCCGCCTGTCTCTCTTCATTTTCAGAATCTCGAAAAGACGACGCTTTTCCTTGAGTATATCGGTCTCCACATGCGGTATGCCCACTCGTTCAGATGCTTCCCTGACGCCTGCTAGCTTTCGTTGAAATTCTCCCATCATGGATTCGAAATCTTCAGCGTTACCTCTCTGACCCAGGCCTTCGCCGAACGGAGGAAAATGCGGCAGGGCTTCCCCGCCCTCGTTTTCCGAGGTGGAATGACAAGAATCCAAGGCATTCGCAGAATTCGACAACTCTTTCTGCCGCAAGACTTTCTCGTATGCATCTCGAAGCCTCGTTCGATACGCCTTCACAATAGAATTGTCACCCTCTGCGCCACAATAACGGCGAACCAGGGTTGGACGAAGGGCAGTGACTTCAAGGAGCGAGCCCACGTGTTCCCAGAATGCATCCAATAGTGCGAAATTCCGTTCGATCATTTCAGAAGTAATGACATCCTGATATTCTGGCTCCAGATACAGCATTGTGGCGGGATCGTCAGAGCGAATCGTTACCCAGTCACCACTTTCACTATCAAAACCCACCGGAAGTACTTGTAGCCCTCCTCCCAAAGTACTTTGGGCTATTCTCTCAAGGATTTTCTTATCCGTAATGATTTTTTGTTTTGTCATAACGATGTCCCTAACCTACGAAAGCTTCCGGTGAGCTTCTATTCCCAAGTGTCCTTTCCATTTCAGTGCTATTCATAGAAATCGCAGCCTAAGCGTGGTCTTGACCGGGCCTGTCATAGATCAGATCACCTGGGTTCAGTTTGAGTATCTGATCGGCAGTCAACCGAAGACTCACATAACTAAGTGTGATCACCAATCCGGCGAATAAAATCGGATAATAGTCCCCCATATCAAAGTACTTGTAGTCGGGATCAAGCGGGGCGACTAGGGCCAACGCAGACCGAAGTATCCCGCTGTAACCTATGAGGCAGGATAGGCCGAAAGCAACGACGACATAACCCAGCAGCCAAACCACCATTTTTCTGGTGTACAGAGTTCGAAGATTTTCAAAGGGTACTCCAAATGCTTTGAGCATCCCGAGGTGCATCCGGTTTTTGTAAAGGAAAACGTACAAGAGGTACCCCATGAATGTGCAAATAGCGATGATGCTCACAACGATGATAACGATCGAGAGTGTATTCGTCAAATTGGCCACTGCCTTGAAATTCTTTAGAGATTCGATCTTCGCCATGTCCAGTTCCACACCCAGAGCAGAGATTGACCCTTTCAACTCATTCAGATGGTCGAGACTTGTAACGTGGATGGATAGACGATTGTAATTGGCGTGAGGATGGCGACTCCCTGGCTGTCGACGAAGGGAATTTGTAAAATCGCCGGACACCAAATCTGATGGCAGCCGACGATGATACAAACTCATTAGCAATCGAGTCCAATTTTGCACCGCTCAACGGAGGCAAGAAGTTCGTAACAAGCACCAGCCAAGGCGTTCCATAGGGTTGCTGACCGTTGCGGAGTTCAGCGATCAAATGATCAGGATTGTTCGACTTCCAAAGTCCGGCACGTTTAAGATATGTGGTAAGAGAATCTTGGAGCACCTTCATGTCGGCATGGGCGAGCGGCGCACCGAGGATAAGATCCCTCGTCAGCAAAGGAGAGAATTCATTATTCTCTCCGTTTCTCTTGTTTTCAAAGTATGGAGTAACAACGAACTGGTTCCTTGCGGGTAAACTCTGAACGATCGCTCGTATCGGCACGGGGACCGGAATCTCCGTTTGGCCGTTAGAAATGGAGAGTCAATCCATTTGTCATCGACTCCAAGTCCCGCTTGCTCAAGTGACTGCATTGACAGTATCAATCCGATATCACCAGCTGATTTGAAAGATTCCCCATTGACCAGATTTTCGTGAGAAAGGATGTCTTTAAAGATGGGGTCGTTGTAGTCAGTTGCCATGCCGTAAATAGGAACGGTTCCTCGCAGGTGGTTATTATAAATATTGATTGGGAATCTATTAAAAGGATGAAGTTCTCTCACGTCGTAAACCCGCTTCACAGAATCTTCCTTGAAATGCGAGATTACTCTTGCCAAACTGGCCTGTTGTGAATTGTCAGCGGTGATTTCAGCTGTGATCCAATTGATAAAGGGGTCGCTCACGCGCTCGCGCAGGACGTTAAGACTTCCCGAAGAGAAGCCGATAGCCAGGAAGGCAACAAGAATAACGAACACGAGAACTAGGTTATACCATTTCCTGATGGACAATTCCTGCAAGCAGGACGGGCCGAAAAAATGGTTGAAATGGCGCCCTTTGAAGCTATGGAAATCAAGTCTTGCCTCAATGTGGTCGACATTCTCAACCGATGATTCGGCCTCGAGGGCATGCGCTCCTTTGAGGAGGCTTTTGATCTGCTTCTCGGGCGACTCACCCAGACCTTCCCAACCGCCTCCCGCGGCAGAACGTTCGAAGACATTACGATTCAAAATCAAGTGATTATCCTGAACGACGATAAGGACATCGCCGTATTGAAGAGCAAGTTTCAAATTGTGTGTGACAACGATCGCCGTCGACTTCCCGTCGGAGCGATGGACAAACCCCTGTATATCTTTCATGATAAGCTCAGCATCTTCGTCACCCAGGTTGCCTGTCGGCTCGTCGGCGAACATCACCGTTCCTCCGGCAAGAGCGGCTCTGGCAAACGCGACACGTTGTTTTTCCCCCCCGGAAATTTCAGTGATACGACGACCTACGAGCTCACCAATTTGAATGCTCTCAAATTTCGCTCTTGCCTGCTGACGCGCTGCTTCTGCCGGGATGTTTTTTATAAGAGGAGTAAGTGCTGCGTTTTCCAGTATCCCAAAATGCTGAAAGAGATGAGTCTCCTGGAACATGAAAGTGAAATGCTCTCTCCGAATCCAGGCCATGAGTTTCTCGTCCTCACGAATAGTAGAATAGTCTATTCCACCCCCATTGAAGCTCGGGTAAAAGACAATTTGATCGTGCTTGCCGTAGTAGTCGCTCATCAGTCCCAAAGTCTCAAGAAACGTCGTCTTGCCCGACCCGGAATTGCCCATCAGGAATACCATCTTCCCTCGCGGAATATCCAGGGCGGGCACCTTAAGAACGATTTTCGTATCGTACCTTACTTCGAGGTTTCGTATTGAGAACATGCAGCGGTTTTCCATTCCGGACTCCCTGGTTGGTTATTACGGAATCAGATCTTCGTCAATCCAGTAGTAAAGTTGCTCGTTAGACCTAAAGGCATACTTGTAATCTGATTCCGGCATATCATAGATTTTTCTCAACTGATTACATTTCAAACTTATGTCGTTAATATACTTCCTCAATTCCTTGTTCGGAAATCTCGAAGGATCTGTGATGTCGACCAGCCTGACGTTCGCCAAGAATGCGTTCGTTCCGGGAAGTCCGAACACTTTGTCATTGATTTCCTGAAGTGATAGCTTCTGAGTTTCCTGCTCATTACCCAGATATGATTTCAGGACTGCCCTCCATGCGCTCGCTAGATTCTCTCGTTCATCGACGGACGTGGAGAGCTGCTGAAGCACACCGATCATGTTTGACAGCTCTAATTTGGTCAGGAAGAGAACCTCCTTGAATACCGGATGCTTCTGTTTGGCAACCCATAGTGTCGTTGCCGATTCCACATATAACTGGAGTTTTGACTGCTGCAGAATTTGCAACTGTTCTTCGGAAATACCAGAGTCTCTTGAGGAGGTTGAGTATTCCCGGCGCAAACGAAGACGTGGTATTCGGATTCCCGTCTTTCTGTGCCACAGCATTAGCGGACTTCACATCCTTGAGGCCAGCTTCCCCCCTTGACATTTTTTTGAGCTCTGTTATCTGCATTTCATGAAGGCTGTTCACGTCGAGCACCGCTTGCGAAATTTCTCTTGTCAACTTCTCGGGATCAAGAACTGCTCCATGCTCCAATCCATAAACGGCGCCTATTGTCACGCCATTTCTGAGAGTTGCCGTTTTGCCGTCAACAAACGTGTCCGGAGGTTGGAACTCCGTTCCCGGAAACCCCGCTTTGAGATCGACATATTTGTTCTTTGCAACTTCATACATTATTCGAGTCGCATCATGGATGAAATCATCATAGGTTGGGGTGCCTTTGTTGTGCACTTGAAACGTCAGTAGATGGACATCGATATCGGATGAACTCAACAACGAAACGATATCATCGACGGTCACAGTCGTCTCGTCTTGCCGGTGATGGTTCCCTGCATCTCCCACGAGCACAGCGATATTTGCCTCACCGGGCACAAAACCAATCTCGCGAATGGCTTTTTTCAAGCCATATAGAACCGCCTCCGGTTCATCAACGTCGTAAACGTCATAAGCCTTCGCCGGGTCTAGAAACGCAACGAGCGGATCCGTTTGGTCATCAAGCGGGAGGATTTCGTAGAGCCGTTCTTTCTCAGCAAAATCCCGATAGATTAACGCGCCGTATTTGAAACTGTTATTTTGCTGCAACGCCTTGAGCGAATTCACGCACTCACCGATCGCCGCCGCGGTTGCTTTGAAATATGGTCCCATGCTCGTGGTTCCGTCAATTACAAAACAAATATTGACTTTTCTCTGGCCTGCAATGATCCTGTTTAGGAGATTGTTGATTCCGGCCATGCCATCGCTGTTTACTATCGGTTTGGCCTGACCATCGGAAAAGCCGTAGATCTCCCCCATGGTTCCTACCGCGAGGATATCTTTGTCAGAAGAGGCCGATAGAATTGGGAATCTCCTCCAATCCCCGATCCGTCTGTTTTCGTAAAGATCGTCTTCCCACAGAACCTTTGAGGGATCAACAGATTCTCCCCTCTTGTACCGTATGGCCTGGACTTGGTCGCCAAAGATCCGAGCTTTGTTCCCGTTTCGCCGTTCATTGGCAGCGTCTATCTCCCAATTGGGTTCAATCGCCTTTCGGAAATCCCATTCCGTTACTCTGAACGACGGAGCCCACCCAGCCACAGAACCCAATCTTCCCTCCGTTGTTCCACCGTGGATGAATTCATCTCTCGCAAGAAAGACCCACTGTCCTTCATGTTTCAACACAAAGAAAATCTCAAAAAGAAGGGACTGACCGATTACGCCATAGGTCGCATCCGGACCCTTCCGGAATTCCACAATATCCGGCTGGCCGCCCCTCAGCTTCGTGCTCTCAATAGTATTTAGCACCATCCCTTTCTTCGCAATGTTCCCAGGCGATGTCATGAGAGCATGGGGCCAGAGAATCAGTTTTCTCTTCTGAATCCATCCATAGTCCACCGCATCGACAGATAGCGCCATGCCGTCAGGATGAGGGTCTGACGCTATTCGCACGTACTCGCCTTGCTCATCCGTGACGTAGAAACTTTCAAGAAAGCTCAGTTTCTTGTAAGTATTCATTTGCCCGGGTTCTCGAAAAGTTTCATTGCTGTCACGGTCGGAGTAGACAACCCATACCTTCAGAGGCACCCTCATTGTGTCCGGGCTTAAATCATTATCGTCATGGGGCCGTTGGTATTTTTGGGGCTGTTCCATGATATTTACTGGCTTGAGTTCCTGCCCATAGATAGAGTTCCCGGAGACCAGAAGAAATAACAACAACATTGATTCGAGTTTCTTCATGTAGAAATCATCCTTTCGCTATTAATGTGCCCAATAAACAATTTTGTATCCACCAAGATACGGCGTTTGCTGCGCCTCCGGCGCATCACTGTAAAATGTCACCATATCAGGGAAAATCTCACGGTCCAAGAGGAATTTCTCCAATCCTGATTCATCCCGGCGAATCCACTTGTACGTGGACTTTGAGAGGTACCCATGGATGTGAAACTTGAGTCTCTGACTATATGGTTTTGCAGCCCTGAATTTCTTCACCATGCTATTAAAATCACTGTAGAAGCTCTGGGGCATACCGCCGCCCTGATACACTTTGTTCAGCAGGATCTTGGCGCTATCGAGATTTCCAAAAAAGCCTTCTCCGCCGTCACCTATCGGACTCATCCACAGATAACAGCTTCGGACATCGGATCGCAAGATGGCCCGAAATCTTGATGTGAGAGTATCCCGCAGCATGTTAGCGTTTATCGGATCCTCTGAAATATCGACGAAGAATAGGGGATATTCGGGGAGTCTGACCAGTTCTACAAACTCGTCCTCCGTGTGTGTACCAATCGCGGAAAAGGCATAATTCCTGTGGAAGCTCTCATCCTCCCATTTCTCCCCCGACACATTGTAACCCAGCGGCTTATCTATAAGCAATGAGAGTTGATTTTCCTTTTGCTGAACAGCAGTTTGACTTGGTTTCGCAACAGATATCCGGATGACATCAGGCTTTCCAACATCAGGTTTCACTGATACCTGTACCGTCTCCCCACCAGAACTAAGCAACCTGAGTTCTTCCTGTAGTCGTGCAGTATCTGCGGACAGTTTCTGCGCTGCAGCACTCAGGTCGTTTGCATTCTTTCGGCATTTCCTGAGCAAATCGTTGTAATCTACCATCACCGGAGGATTTTCAATTGGGTTCATCTCTTCGTCCCAATAGAAGTACAATGTGGCACCCAAACTTCCAGCGCTAAACAGCCACGACGCATTAGAGACCGCCGAAAACTCGTTTGCCTTGTTTTCGTTGTCAATGAAATCGCCGAGGGATGCGGCAGAATTCGCGTCGCTTCCCCGATGGCTCGCGTTTGGACCCATAAGCAATTGCGGCAGTGATACTTATCACCGTCGCGCCGGCGAAATAGATCCATTTCTTCCCCCACCACTCGGTTTCTTCGTTCTTCTTCTCTTTTCCATCACCGCATAGTGTGAGGTTTGGGGTCACGAGTAGAAGCACCAGCGAAATAGTACATAAAATAGCGACAAAACGAGTCATCGCGTTATCCTCCTTCCATTGATGTAAATGCCGGTAGAGAGTCCTCCTTGTGATGAGTTTTTTCCCTTCCCTTGCAAATTAATTAGCCATTTTGTCTTGTTCCGTGAGTCGTTATATATAGTAAGGGTGGAGGTGATCGATGTTGTGTCCTTTGGCGAGAATTGGACAGTGCAGCTGTACTTGGCCCCGCCAGAGACTGTTGTTTGCGTAATTGAGGTTACCGTGAACTCCGTACTATCTGTCTTTATGCTATCGATTACTAAATCTCCTTCGCCTGCATTCATAATATGGAATGTGGTATCCTTCGTACTACCCGTTTCTACAACCCCAAAATTGAGAGTGTCCGACAATTCAATCCAAGGCTGCGGGGAGGTGATCAGAACAGTCAGTGAACTATCTTGCTGTTGCCTATGATAGACATTGCTCACCGAGGCGGGGGGCTTAATCGAAAACGCATTCAAGCTGACCTGAAACGGACCTATCTTGCCATACTTGTGCGTGACGGTACCGGTATCTCCAATAACTATCTGATGGTCACCGTCCCCGAAATCAAGAGAATCGACACTAACAGGTCCGCTTGAATTGACCTTGAAAGTAGCATTATCTAAGTCAAAATCAAGGCATGCAAATTTCGCCTTCACTTTGCCTACGCTTATTAAGTTGGATTGAGAGGTTGTTGTGACTCCGGCCGGAGTTTCAACCGTCAACGTGACTGTATACAAACCCGGTGGGTATGCGTGTTCTATAACGCTGTCAGCAGTTGTGACCGTGCTCTTGTCCCCAAAATCCCAAATGCGTTTAGTGACATAGATTTTTCCTTCATTGTCGGTGAAATTGACTCGTAATGTGCTTAGCTCGGTATATGTGGAGTCCGCCTTCCAAGATCCTGCCGCCTTTTGGGAGAACATTGGATTGTCAATATTCACACCGCATCTTGAAATCAAGAGGCAACTCGCGAGAACAACAGCAATTTTAATCTTCATTTTTGATCTCTTTTATTCGTGGAACAAAATTGATTCAATTCAATGCAGATTGTCAATAACATCAATCAATTCCCTCGCAACGTCCAGAGGTTTGTCGACCCTGATTTTTTGGAGAAAGAAATGCAGGTATCGTTCCTTCTCGACATACGTGATGACAAGACAAAGCTCCTGATTCCGGGAACAGGAGATGAAAACTGTATTCTTGCTGTAGTGCGGCGGCACTGGGATATCGGCCGTTTCGAGGGTCGTTGTTTTGAAAAAATCTCTCAGGAGCGGCTTGTCGCGTCCGGAGACCTCCGATCTGGCGTAAGTACTTACCTCCAGTAACGAAACATAAACACTCTTGGCAAGACTCGATAGGGCCTCGTTTTCAGCGATCATAACGGCTGTATCAGACCTGTTGCCGAGTTGGATCCCATATCCCCAGTAATATCCGCCGTGCTGCGAGATCGTCGCCGCAAGCACATTATACGCCGAGTCGAGTGCCCGATCACATCCGACCTCGGGAAATCGTGTGTTCACGGTGTTGGCGCAAGAGCTGCAAACCAGGCACATGCCCAGTGCAAGCACGGCAGACACGCATGCACCTTGAAAGACTCGGACGGTCATCGTTCATCAACATCTCTGTCCGCAACTATCAGTACGTTCACAGCATCTACTGAGCTCAAATTAATAGTCTTCATCTCCCTGAAATCAAATCCCTTGAATAACTTTCTCCCATGTTCATTCGTATCGTCATCCGATATATACGGATAGTCCTTGTTCCAGTGCATCTGGTCAAATATTTCCTGTTCCATATTCACAAAGTGGACCTGGACGCTTTGTGACAGCTTCACGAGATCATCCAGTGAAGGTTTTCTGAAGCCCGTCGGGATTGTTTTGTCATCGAAATAATTAGCGCTGGTCTCTGATCCAAGCCGCACCCAAATCTTTTTGTTGTCCACATCAAGAAGGCTGTCGCCGATAATGGTAAATGGGGTACGCTTCGGAGTCCACCGGACCTGATATGCAATGTTCAGCAACCCATTGAGATCATCGCCGACTTTCTGGAATGTAAGATACAGGACTCGGAACTTGACGATGTCCGCCTTGTACTCCAGCGTCTTTTGATCCATGATCGACAACTTGGTTGACTCGCCTTTCGATTCGGTAAGAATTGCCGTCGTCGACAGATTGCTTTTCAGCTCACGCAGAACAGTGTAGGTATTCTCCGCCATTATAACGAAGAAACTTCCAGGGCTTCCCTTTGAGAGATCAATTTTTGTCTGCTCGAACTTGTTGACATAACCTTCTTTTTCGTGGTAGAATGATTCGTACTGCTTCCGAGCTTCCCTGTAGATTGCCTCCGATTGGTTCTCCTGGTCAGTTAAGCTTTGAAGCTCGACCTTACAGCTGTCCATCGTCTGATACTTATGGTCCATTTCGCTTCGCACCGCCCTGACCCTTTCGACAAGCTCCGCTATTTGGCGGTCTGTCATAGCTTTCTCTTCATCGTACGAGCGCTTCAATTCATCGATGCGGTCGCCAACCTGCCGATTTGATGTCCGGACAATCTGAAGCTGAGACAGAATAAACTTCTTTTGTCCTTCCTGCAGGTCATGTGATCGTGCAAATTCGATCCAATGGGACGATGAATCATTACTGAGGGTATCGGCATCCACAACCACTAGTTGAGGATGATGAGATTGTGACAATTTGGCCGGCTGCAGGCGATTCAGATTTTGGGAACCACGATCGAAAGGATACACTTCTATTCGCAGGATTTGATCCAACACCCAATCTCCCTGCGCCGTGACGTTTCCGGATTCGTACGTGTCGCTAATCTGGGTTCTCCCCTCCTCAATGTTCGCAGTCAGCTTTCGCATGATGCTGTCCATCTTAACGAGAGTTAGGGTTTTAATTTTGATCCCCTTGATATCGCCGATCGCAATCCGCCTTGCCTCACCAAGAACGTACTGCTTAAGTGAGTCTCCTAACTCACCACTTTCCACTCCTATTCTGCCGAAAACACACACGCTCATGGGGATATTGGCAAGCCGAGCTTCAAAGTCCTTTTCTTGCTTGGCGTTCCATCCTCGCAGGCCGTCCGAGCGCGCTTTTAGGAACGTTACATTGTCATTCAAGTTTTCTATCTCTTTTTGAAGATCGCCAATTCTTCCCTCATCCTCTTCTCTTGCTTGCCTTCGTTGTCGGAAAACTACAAACGCTTCTCTGTACGCCTTCTCTTTTCGAAAGAACTCATCAAGCCATTGCCAATTGAAGGTCTCTTTGTCATTTTGCCAGCGGGTATTGAGAGACTCAGCGTCGGTAATCGTGATCCACTTCTTCGAATCGAATAACGTCTTGAACAGCGCTTTAATGGTATCCTGGATCAGGCGCCTTTTCTCTTTGTCAGGAAACGAGGCTACGGATATCCAATCTGTGAGATATTCGTTTGGGGGAGAAGCTAACGTCGGGTTGGTCGAATCGGATTTTCCCGTTTTCAATGTCGAATCAGTTGCCTCAAGGGTCTTGCGCTCTCGGGGGTCTGGTTTCAACACCCCGTGCTCTTTCCCCTTAAGTGCCGGGTGGTGAGAAATAAAATCGCTGTCCAAGTTCCCAGCGCAGATACGTTCGTTCGAGGCGAGAATAGCGAATACCACCAGAGCAAAGAGCCTTGAAGGGAAAAAAATACTGTGATAGATCGAACGTCGCGGCATCCCTCTTCTTCTTAATGTTCGTTCCAGTCCTTTGTCTTGACGCGGATAGGTCATTGACGGCAAGGTTATTCCTTGCGTGTGAAGATAACTTTCACCGTATAATTTCGGCAAAATGGATCCCTCAATCAGCCTGTAAGTAGGAAACAAGTGCCGCAAATTTACCAAAAAGAAAACAGAATGTCAAGGGGTCTCCTTGGGAACTCATCCTATTTGGAATATTTTTTCCCGTGAGGCACGGGGCCCTTGCCCCCAATGCGAAAGGAACCACGAGTTTCATTAATTTTCTGCGTTTTTCGGATGAAATCGTGGTGGAGTGGTTCCGGCACTCTCTGCGGTTAGAAGCTTTTACGCACCCAAAGAACATTGACCCTTACTTGGGCATTCTTACCGGCAAGTCCTTTGCCTAGGTGTTCTTTGAGCTCAAAGCGCACACCGTCAAAATCTCGTGCAACAAAATTAGGAGCGATCCTGAGCGCGCTGTTTTGTTTCTGTTGAGCCGTTCCCGGAGAACAAAGAAGCGTTAATAGGAGAGAGAGAATGAATGAGAGTGACAAAACTGGAAAACATTTTGAGAGTGCAAGTTTCATTTTGCAAGATTCCAAAAGTATGGAGCGACACGGCAGGTCTCCCCGCCGGTAGCCTCGTACCCGAAAGTGATCCATCAAATTACGTGATTCCACCAATCAAAGTCAAGAATTAATACGATTTACTTCTCCATAGTCGTCACTACAACCCGTTCCTCTGCTTGTTGAACGCTGGCATCCTTCACTGCCTTCATGCCGCGCGTCTGCACTATGAATTTTCCCAGGTCCTCTTTCAGAATCATGAATCCATCAACATCTTGTGTCTCGGCAGGTTCAAACGGCACTGTACGGGCAAACGCTTGCAACACCTCCGCACCATACGGTTCGCTGCAAGTCCATTTCTCCTGAATAGGAACGACCTGGTTCACCAAATTCGAGGGAATATAATAGCTATCTTTCAATAATTCCCGGCGACCATCCGCCATGTGATAGATCAATCTCACGTAGCTTTCCCGGTTCACGCGAACATAAACATGCATCGTATCATCCTTGAGGTAAATCACGCCGTCGTTTCCTTTGTCCGTCCAGACTTCCACCTGCAATCCGCCATTTACCACCTCATCCTTGTTAAACACCTTCTGGTCGCTCAATGCCTGGCTGAAGTTCTGCGGCATCAATGAAACAGATGAATCGATCACTGAACGCGGGAAGCTGACTTCTGCATTTCCTATCATCGTTCCAGAATGCACATCGCGCGCCTGAACCAGGAGTTTCACGTCGTCGCCATGCAACCAGTACGTCCCGCTGACGATCCACTGTGCCTTGCTCGACGCAGCGCCAACGTTCCACTTTGCCACGCTCGTGAGTTTCTGCTCGAGCACCTGCTGCATGTACCGACCAAACCGGCTGCTCATCTTCGTATCCTGGTACGTGAGGGGGACGACACTCACCACAGCGTTTGCTTTCTTCTGCTCCTGGCCAAGCGTGTAAGCGATGAACCAGGCAACATTGTCCGTAGAGTTTATGGGTTTGTTAATAATGTTGCTGATGGCACCCGTGACTTTTTCGGGAGAGATGGAGACGGTGTCAATATCCTCAAATGAACCCGCCTCGGCCACAATCAGAACGGAAATCGCTTCCTGGAGATCTCCAAGCAGGGGGAACGTCGCCGAATACTTTTCGATGGCTTGCGTTTTATCTCCTCTGGTTTCTAACATCTGTGCCTCCGCGATAATACCATTTAATTCTTCTTTCAGCTTTTGCACCCTCCCACGATAGATCTCGGCGAGAGCGTCACGACCCACGTGGGCGAGGGCATAAAATTTATCATCATCGTTGTAGGTTTCCGTCTCGACGCCCTCAAGATGGAGCGACGTACTGCTCTGCGTTACGCTGTTCACGTATTCTGCAAATTTCTGGTTTGATTCCTCGACCGACGTCGATGTCTTGCTGGAGATCGTCACTTTGATGCGGCGAGAAATGTCGGCAATTGCCTTGTTGATTGCATCCTCGCGGCCCTTCGCAGGATCTTTCTCCGATGAGATACCGAAGCCGACGAGGTAGAGCGCATCGGGATACCTGCTCGGCTTGCCAAAATTCTTGACCCAGTCGGGGGTATCAGAGAATGCAAAATTGTCCGCCAGAGGCGGATGCGCCTCTGGCGCAAAAATGCAAAAGGAAAAAAGGGCAAGAAGTATCGGGTTCTTGAGATGTCTCATAATTGTTTATTATTTGTCTACAATCATTTTCTCAGACACAAAGAATCTGCTCCTTCGCTGTCGACCGCTGGCACTGCAAGTGCAGCGTGTGTATCCGCAACCTTTACAGTTTCGCAACCACTTTCACGTCCTCAACCATCGAAGTTGAACCTATAGTGCCCCATCGCGTTCTTTGCATCAGAGCTCTTAACCGCAGAATGCGCAAAGCGTTTTGCTACGTACCATACCCTTTGCGAACTTTGCGATCTTCTCTTAGCGCGCTTTGCGTTTAAAGCTTTTTAACCGCAAAGAGCACAAAGATCATGAATCGCTCTTTACCTCGGCATTCTCACCAGCACATAGAAAATTTCTTTTTTCAGGTCTCTCCACCGCGCAAGGGTCTGCACATTATGCAGCGTGACGGAAATATCTTCGTTGCGGATTTCCTGTCCGCCTTCCTTTGTGCTCACTTTCTGCAATGATTTCGTGTCAACGTGCACAGCCCGGGCCAGATTTCGGAAGGCAATTCTCTCAGCTTCAGTCCATGAACTCGTCTCGTAATAATACGCCGGCGCGACACCAACTGCATAAAAATACTGCCTGCCTTGCGGTATCGATTCCGTCCACGCAGGCGCCGTTGCGGGGACGGGGATCAGACTTTGAATCGACCGGTCAAGAGAACAGCCCGAATCTCCCATCAGCACTCCAACGATGCCCTTTCCCACGAATTTGCCTATCGGCTTCAGTACATTTCGGGCAGACGCGATGGCGGAGGTATCGAATTCATCGCGGAAACTGCTGCCCATCCAGTACGTCCCGACTTCAGTGCTCCAAAACGCCTGCCCGCCAGTCACGTTGGTCTTCAGCTGACGGGCAAACGTCACATAAGCATTTCCGGTAGCTTGCGCAACCGCAGAATCAGGATAGTACGATGGATTCGCGTACCCAACCACGAATTGTCCGCATGTCAGTTCCGGCTGATGTAAGAACCAGACCGGGTATGCCTGGGCGAGGCATTCCAGCACCATCATGGCTTCGAGCCCGGCCATGACCGAGCATCGACGTAGCCACGACGAGTTTTGTACCATCGTTATTGCTGGCTCGGCGGCTGTTGCTGCTTCTTCCAATCATTGTACTTCTGCACTTCGTCATCCAGTTCTTTGAATGTCTGGGAAGAGCGGAAGCGCGTGTACATCTGCTCATTGCTTTTGATCTGCTGCTGAAGGGCCTCATTCGCAGCGCCAACCGGATACTGGACAAGCACATAGGCGCGCCACATGTCGCCATCCTTGAGTTGCTTTTGTTTTACGACCTGGCTTCCCGACAGGCTTGTCGAAACAACGGTTTTGCTGGCTTCGGTGAATTGCTGCAGGAGCTGTGCATCCTTGCCAATGCCCGTTTCTTCGTCGAATTTTTTCTGCAAGCCGCTGACTTTTGTGTCTACCATCCTTCCGATTTCAGTGCGAGCCGCCGTCGTAGCCTTGTCAACAGCAAGCTGCAGGTCCTGAGATGTCGCAGTACTCGCGGCATAAAAGTAATTCGGGTCTTGCGGATGGTTATTATACCAGTCGGGAATGTCTCCTTCAGAGGCACCCTGCATACCTTTTGAACCGCCGCAGCCTGCAATAAGAAGTGCGGCGAACGAAATCACAAGAATTGAAATGGTGTAACGCATAAAACCCTCCATATGTTAGTGATTAATGGATTGGTTGGTTAATTAGTTGACTGGTTAAATAGTTGATTGGTTAGTTGGTTGATTGGTGTGTATAATAAACTGCTCTTTCACGGTTTTTATGTTAAGAATTCCCCGGGTGAATGTCAAATTTCATTGTTATTCTCAAATTTATCGGAGGAGCATTCTGACCCCGAAACAAGTTCGGGGCAGGCCTGAAGAATGTCTGCATGACATCGGGACGTGTTGGACAACCACCACAGCCCGCCAGAACGACTGAAGTCATTGAGTCGGGCGGGGGTGAGTTTCGGACAGATGATTCTTTCCACAACCCACTTTTGCGTAACCCCAACTACTAATTATACTTTTGCCTAAAAAACGCCTCGTTTCGCTAGCGATGAATCACTTGAAGAGCACATAATTCGACTGCTATTATATACCGACATTTGTCATCCCACGCAGGAAATGAATTTGGAATTATTGGGATGATTGGAATTATTGGAGTGAATGGGTTTTTTTTGTCGATGGACAGCATGAAGAAATTATTTATCCTGTTGTTCAAGTGCGATCTCTCCGCGTCCCGTTTATTGTTTCACATTTCTTACAAATCTCTCCCGATTCGTTACTCCTTTGATTCCAGACAGCTGTTCGTCGATAAACTTCTTCACATTATCGTACCGGTTCTGAAAATCCAGATGGGCGAAGGGATTCTCCTCCTGGATTTGCTCATTCTGCCTCACTGCGTCGCGTATACGCAGCACCATGCGGGCAACCGCGGAGGGATCGTACCCAGCCCGGGCAAGAATCAGAACCGCTCCGTTGTCCGCCTCCTCTTCATAGGACTGAAGCCGGGGTTTGTTCACATTGTCATAGGCGGCAAGGGCAAAATCCTCAAGGTCCTGCTCGGACGTGTCGGGCTGCTCACCCGTTTCTTCATCGAGTTCCCTCATTGCCTCGTCCATTTTGATGTTCATGATGCGCGCACCGATTTCCTTCACACCGTGTTTGAGAATGATGTGCGACATCTCATGTGCGAGCACTCCGGCAAGCTCCGCTTCACTTTGACAGAGGTTCAACATCGGCTCGGTAATAAAAATGTATCCTCCGGGAATCGCAACTGCATTGACCTGGCTTCCACGAACGACAAAGATCGCGAAGGGAGCGTCGTAAGCGCCCGTCGCTTCAGACAAATATGCCCCCAGGAGGTTGAGATACCTGAGGAGGGGTTTGTTGTCGACAAGTCCCTGGCCGGCAACACGCGAAGCGACACCCAATCCTATTCCCTGCTCATCCAGTGTAACATCGTATTCTCCGAGGTAAGACCCTTGCCGCTCAAATTTCTTCGTCCCGTTCGGCATTTTCTTGAGCCCGGGCGATCCATCTCTGAACGGGAGATAGTCTTTCGGCGAAAACAGCTTCCCGCACATCTCCGACAGTGAATCAACCACGGATTCCGAAGTCTTCCCATACCTCAGAGCAAAGCCGCGGATTGCTGCGGCGACGCTTGACGGAGATGCTTTGGGAGAGCCGATGATGATATCCAAATCCCTGGAAGTGCCCGAAGGCTTCGTATCAACGAGACAATTCTTCGACATCCAGCCCGCGATTTCGCTTTCGATCGTTCCCTGGGCTCCGCCAAACCGGATATTCACCCAGCCGTCCTTGTTCTTCAACGGCACGACCGGAACCTGAGGCGGAAATACGTACAGAAGAGAGTAATAATTTCCCGGTCCATCGCGTACTTCGTTCTTCGCACGTTTCGTATACTCCACCGTCTGGCCAACCACGACCTGTGTGAGCGAGGAGACTATCAAAAGCAACAGCGCGTAGAGTTTTTTCATTCGTGGAACTCCTATTTATGATCTATTGTAAACACACCACTCCAATCCTTTGCGGGTGGATTCCGCAAGAACTCCTGACATCGTCTGAGGTATTCGTGCGATGGTCCGTCATCCGGGAAGGATGACAACGTTCGTCGGAAGGAATCAATCGCCTTGTCGAATGCCCGCTCCCGGTATCGAAGCAGACCTTCCTGAAACTTGTTGATGAGGTCAATCTCCTCTAACGTGACTTCACCCTGCTTGCCGACAAGCTCATATACAGTAACGGGGTCTTTTTTCCCTTTGACCCGCAAGATGTCGAGTTCGCGCACAACAAAATCATTTTTGACATCCTCGAATGTCGTCATCCCGATGGCGATCTCCGTGCCGAAAATCTTGTTTACCCCTTCCAACCTTGATGCCAGATTGACGGGATCCCCGATTGCCGTGTAATCAAGCCGGCGATTCGAACCAATATTTCCAACGACCATCGTGCCGCTGTTGACACCGATGCGACATTCCAGCCTTCGTTCACTTCTCTCTCCGGCCTTCCGTTCTCTGGCAAGCTGTCGGAGTTCTACAGCTGCCAGGCACGCTTTCAGCGCATGGTCACTGGTCGTCAGCGGTGCGCCAAAAATAGCCATGATGGCGTCACCCAGGTACTTATCCAGCAGGCCATTGTAACGAAGGATGACATCTGTCGAGATCGAAAAATATTCGTTCAGCATTCTCACGAGTTCGGGTGCAGGCATTCGTTCGCTGATTGAAGTAAAGTCTTTGATATCCGAAAACAGCACGGTGCCCCGGAGTTCTTTGCCTCCGAGTTCAACTGAATCACTCTTTTCGATCACCTCGGCGAGAACAACCGGGCTGAGGTAACGGGCGAAGGTCGAGCGGAGCTGCTTCCTCGCCCTTGTTTCCGTTTGATAACTCACGACCGAGGCGAGCAGAAATGAACACAGAATCGAAAGTTCTGGAGCAACAAAATCCAGTATGAGGCGGTCTTGCTGAAACAGATGCGCCGAAGCATACACCCATCCTCCGCAAAGAAGAATCGATACGAAGATGACATACCTGACCTTCGGTACGAGCAAAAACAGGAACGAGATCATCAGGCAGAAGATCAGGATAGCAATCATGGTTGTATTCTGCGATGAATGCATCACGAAGTCACGCTGGAGCAGATTGCTCAAAAGGGTCGCGTGAATTTCCGTCCCCGGGTAAGTGTCGTATCTGGTAAACGGGGTATTCTTAAGGTCAAAGAGACCCGCGGCATTGGAGCCGACGAAAACGTATTTATCCTTGAAGTAGGACGACGGAACATTGGGCTGTTTGTTGTTTTCCTCGGCAATCGCCGATGAAATCAAATTTGCGATCGAGAGGTACTGAAAGCAGCCATTGGTCCCCCCTTTTCCATACCAGAAAATCACGAACCGGCCGAGGTCATCCAGCGGGACATCGAGCTCGCCGATACGCAGTGAATTGTTTGAGCGTACCTCAACCCGGTTCGTCTTTGCGCCGAGAAGATACGCTGAGAATCCAAGCTGTGGTAAAACGTCGTCCTGGTAGAGCGACAACGGGGAAAGACGTCTGCAGATGCCGTCGGCGTCCTCATGGTAGTCCACAACGCCAAGGCCGTGTGCAACCTCCTGAAACTTTCCAATCGGAAGAATGGCGGTCGGAAAACTTGGGAGCGAATCCCTAGCTGAAGAGGGCTCGACGATTACATCGTTCCGCCTTTCCAGAAAGTTTTTGGAAGCGCCGCCGAGTAGCAACTGGTCATTCCTCAGGTGAACTCCAAGAATGACATTTCCTGCTTTCTGCATCTCGGCGGCGAAAATTCCGTCAGTCTGGTCAGCCGTCGTTGACAAACGCTCGATATCGTTATCGGCAAACAGAATATCGAATACGACCGCTTTCGCGCCGCCGCGATGGAGGTACTGGACAAGTTTTGCGTAGAAGTCGCGGGGCCACGGCCAGGGAACATGGTTATCGCTGAAATATTCAAGACTCTTTTCGTCGATCATCACCATGACAATATCCTTGTTTGCCCGCTCCGGCTGCGCAAACAATTGGAAACGGAGGTCGAGAGTCTTCAGTTCAAAACTATCGAAGGCCTTTGCCTGGAACAGGGCAATAATCACGATCGCTGAAGACAACGACAGGAGAAGAGCTATGATGAGTCGGCGTTTCATTTTTGCGTCAATTGTGTGTCTCCGAGCAGACAGGAGTATTGAAGGCGGCATCGCACGACCACCGGGCAAGCCCCTGCAGCCTGGAACGGAGAAGAGGTATACAGAAAGCAAAGATATGATTCTTCATAGCCGATCTAATGTTTCACGCTATACTTTATTGACCTGAATCGCTCGTTCACTATTCAGAATAGGAGAAAGCATAGCCACATCCTGTTCCGTAAAAACATAGGGGAAGGATCGTCTACCGCCTCGTCTGTTTGAGGTCGCAATTTGCGACCTCAAAGATTCAAACTCCTCTTGATCCAGCTGAAACATGAAATCACCCAGAAAACGTCGAACGCTCCTCCCAACTTGCTCGTTCAAGCGCTTCGTCGGGACACGATAAAGCTCGGCAAGGTCTTTCTCAAGCATAACCTTCTGCCCCCTGAAAACGAAGATCTTCCGGGCTACAGATTCAACAGAAATGGTTTCAGGCATCGCAGTAGGTTAAGTATAAAGTGAAATCCAGACAGGAGCATTCATCGCGGGATCGATTGACCACGGGGCGTGTATCGTGCTTGCGGCACGCCACATTAAAAGTGCGAGTGTGATTAAGCGATTCATTTTTTTCGGTTTCAATTCACACGAGCCCCAAAAAATAATCGGTATTTCACATCGAAATACGTCCACGTATGAGTAGTAAGTCTTGGAAAAATCCAAATAGCATGCGGCAACATGGTAAGTCCCCTGACCCGTTGCCTCGTCCCCGAAAGAAATCCGTGAAATTAACTAATTTCTACGATGAAAGTCAAGAAAGAAGGCCGGCCTGGCCGGAATTTTTCTGCCCTTGAGAATAGCTTGATTCCCATGTTGAATTTCAGTACAATATGGGGAAATTTGTTCCAAATTCGCTCAAATCAGATGCACGCATCCGAGAACACTGGCAAGACAATTTTGCGACAGAGCGGTCGCTCAATATGGGAAGCACGATGATCGGAAGCACTATCTCTCACTACACCATTCTCGAAAAAATAGGCGAAGGCGGGATGGGAATCGTGTACAAAGCACGGGACCTTACGCTCGACCGCCTCGTGGCTCTGAAATTCCTTCCGCCGAATCTTCTCCGCTCATCCGACGATGTTGCGCGCTTTGAACGGGAAGCGAAAGCAATCTCCGCCTTGAACCATCCCAACGTCGCCACGATTTACAGTTGTGAGCAAGAAGGGGGACAGCGATTTCTCGCGTTCGAGTTTTTGCCGGGCGGAACTCTAAAGGAACAAATCAAACAGCTTACGGCTGCGGGCCAGCAACTATCCCTCGCCGAGATCACCGACTACGGGTTACAAATCGCCGCCGGATTGGCGTGTGCGCATCAGCACGGCATTATTCACCGCGACGTGAAAACCGACAACGTGCTCTTAACTGAAGATGGAAAAATCAAGCTCACTGACTTCGGGCTGGCAAAATTCAAAGGCGCCTCTGACGTGACGAAGACCGGCAGTACTCTGGGAACACCCTCCTACATGTCCCCCGAGCAGATTCGTGGTGAAAACGTCGACGGCCGTTCGGATATATTTTCCTTCGGGGTGGTCCTTTATGAATTAGCCACCGGCCATCTGCCATTCCGCGGTGAACATGAGGCTGCGATCAACTACTCAATTGTAAATGAAGAACCCATTCCGATCACAGCCGAACGACGCGATCTTCCGGACACTTTGCAGGAGTTGATCCGCCGATGTCTCGAAAAAGACCGGGACAAGCGGCCGCAGAATTTTGACGAAGCCATAACCGCCTTACATCAAGCACAGCAAGGAGACACCGGCAAACACCGCCGACCACGGAAACACTCCACAATAATACGGCGGATTGCAATCGCCGCGCTCATCGTGGCGTGCCTCTTCGTTGCTTATGTGTTCGTGCCGAAGGGAAAAGTGTCTGCCGAGAAGAAATCCATTGCGGTGTTGCCGTTTAAGAATCTCAGCGGGAACCAACAGGACGATTATTTCAGTGACGGCATGACCGAGGACATCATTGCGCAACTCTCGAAGGTCAGCGATCTCAAGGTCATTTCGCGCACGTCGGTCATGCGCTATAAGAACGTCGAAGAGAACATTCGAGATGTTGCAAAGGAGCTCGGCGTCAGTACGATCCTGGAGGGTAGTGTTCGCCGCGGGGATAACCAGGTACGGATCGTCGCAGAACTAATCGATGCAGCCACCGACGACCATCTCTGGGGCGAAACGTACGACAAAGAGATGACGCAAATTTTTGCCATCCAGAGCGATGTTGCCCGGCATATCTCCGCCGCCCTCCAGGCGAAGTTGACGCCGACAGAGCTGCGGCGGATCGGAAAAAGTCCCACGGAGAATCTGGCCGCCTACGATTACTACCTCAAAGGACGAGAGTATTATTACCAGTACCGCGACGCGGATAACGAAACCGCAATTGAGTTTTTCAAACAGGCTCTTGCCCTTGATCCCAATTATGCTCTTGCATACGCAGGATTGGCGGACGCGTACAGCCAACGTGCCGGCAGATTCGGACACCCGGCTTTCTGGACTGACTCGGCCGTTGCGGTGAGTAAACTATCCCTTACCCTCGATCATGATCTTGCCGAAGGTTACAAAGCGCTGGGATTTGCCATGGCGGGAAGAGGGCAACATCGCAGGGCGCTGGAGGCTTATGGGACGGCCATCAAAATCAATCCAAACTATGCTCTTGCAGCCGGCAACCTCGGGTGGACAAATCTCTATGTAGGGGAACTTGCGCAAGCAGCGATCTGGCTTAAGCAATCTCTCGTGCTTGATCCGCTCGTCCCGAGTGAATCAAACGTCAGCATCCGACTCAATTCATATGCTCTCGGCATGACGTATGCATTGTTGGACGATACTGCAAAAGCATTCCAGCGGTTCCGTGAAGCCGTAGAGTACCAGCCGGAGAACGCCGCCGCGTATGTCGGGCTTGCCTATCTATATCTGCGGACTGGCGACTCGCGCCAGACCGAGGAATATAGCCGGAAGGTCCTTTCCTTGAATGCAAACGATATTGATGGACTCGCTTTGGCAGGGGATGTGGCTCTATTCACCGGCGATTTGAATCGGGCCAGAAAATATTATGAAAAAGCTGTCTCGGTCGACATCTCAACCGTTCCCTGGATAACAGGTATCGCCAATACTACCAGCTTGGGCTATGTCTATCTAAAATTGGGCCAGCCCGACAAAGCCAGGGAACTATTCGCTCAGAGCCTCATGCTTGACCAGGAAGGCATAGCTCGGGGCAATGAATGGTATTACATTCCTTTCGACTTAGCCATTGTCAACGCGAACCAGGCTGACAAAAAGGAGGCATGCCGCTGGCTGCAGAAAGCGATCGATGCCGGCTGGCGGGATTATCTTCTGGCTCTCAAGGACCCCCGTCTGGAGAGTCTCCGAGGTAACAAGGATTTTATGCAGTTGATGAACCTGGTCAAATCGAAAGTGGAAGGGATGGGGAAGGATGCAGAACGGCAGCAGAAATGATCGGGTGTCTCACTGGTTCTGAAGCAGGTACAACTCCCACAAACCCTGGTGCTTGTATGAAGAAGTGGGGCGATAGCAAGTTTGCCGGTCACACCGAGACTCTTCTCCAAACATATCAACTCCGATTGGACTTCATTGATTTCGGAGAGCAACGTCACTCCAGGAGATAAACGTACAACATAGGTTCTTTTGGTATCTTTTTGTATATTTTCGCCAATGCCAAATAGACCTGCTAAGTTACAGCGACATTGCCATTCGTCACACAAATGAATTTCCATGGTTGGGAAGACAATTTCTCACTATAAGATCGTCGAAAAACTGGGACAAGGAGGCATGGGAATTGTCTACAAGGCACAGGATACAACTCTCGGGCGATTTGTGGCCCTCAAATTTCTTCCGCATCATCTTGCTGCCGACGATGAGCAGACGGCCCGTTTTCTGACCGAAGCAAAAGCCGCATCTGCCATTGACCACCCGAACATAGGAGCAATCTTTGAGACCGCCGGGACCGATGACGGGCAGTTATTCATTGCGATGGCCTACTACGACGGTGGTACGCTGAGAGAAAGAATCCGTAAGGGTCAACTAACGATAGATGAATCAGTCTCTATAGCAAAGCAAATTGCGACCGGGCTCTCCGCAGCCCATGAGGCGGGCATCATCCACAGGGACCTGAAGCCGGAAAACATTCTTTTTACTCACGACGGGATCCCGAAGATCATCGATTTCGGCCTCGCGAAGCTTTCTGGCGGGGTTCAACTGACGCGCACAGGGACGAGCGTCGGGACGGCAGCCTACATGTCGCCCGAACAGGCGCGCGGAGATTCATTGGCGCCCAACACGGATGTCTGGTCGTTGAGCGTCATCCTTTATGAAATGTTAACGGGTGTTCGCCCTTTCAGGGGTGAGTTTGAGACTGCACTCATGTACTCAATTGTAAACGAAGACCCGGAGCCAATTACAACCCACCGCGCGGACGTCCCTCCTTCTCTGTGGAGGACAATCCAGAAAGGATTAGAAAAAGATCCTTCGAAGCGGTATCAATCTGTTAATGAATTTCTCACAGCTATTGCTGTCACTGAGGGCGGCACGAGTGAAGTCGGGATGGATCGATCGACGGGTGAGCTCGCAACAAAACTATTCGCGAATATCTTCCTCAACCATCGACCCAAAGTACTAATACTGATTGGCGCTATTCTCGTGCTTGGAGCCGGGGCTATCACATATATCTACTTCCATGGAGGGACACAATCTTCTTCCCACGGTGTGACGATTGCCGTTCTTCCTTTTATCAATCGTGGAAATCCCGAGCAGGATTATTACGCTGACGGTCTGACAGCCGATATCGCCAAAGGGCTCTCCATGCTCCCGACAACATTTGTCATTTCCCGGTCCAGTTCCGCCCGGTACAGGGATAGTCGGGAAAGCCCCCGGGAAATCGGGAAGGCGCTCGGAGTCCATTTCCTGGTCAAAGGGGAGATGCAACTTCTTCCCGCACGCCTCAAGCTTGACATATCATTAATCGATGCTGATCAAGGAAAGGAAATGTGGAGCCAGGAGTATGAAGGACAACCGGGAGAGATATTATCGATAAAAGCGAAAGCTGTGGGAAATCTCGCCGATCGTCTCTCCATCGACACGAAATCCGTACGGCCTCCGTCCGGTACGATAAATGCCGACGCTTATGATTCTTATCTTCACGGGGTCTACTATCGCGATCGTTTCAATAAGGATGACAATTTGCTGGCGATGAGTTACTTTTCAAATGCAGTGAGGGCTGATTCCACTTTTGTCTTAGGTCTCGAAGGGTTGGCCGATGCGAAGATAGAACCTTACCTGCAGGGGTGGGATTTCTCCGAAAGTAATCTCGACGATGCGACTCTCATCTGTACGAAGCTCCTGAAGCTCGACTCAGTGAATTCTCAGGCGCTTGCAATGCTCGGAAGCATTTCGAATGCGAGGGGCAAGGTTCAGGATGGACTGGCGCTTCTCCATCGATCACTTGACATAGACCACCGCAATTCCTATGCGCTCACTGAGGCGGCTGTAACCTATCTCTTTCGATTGAACGACCCCGTGCAGGCAATCGTTCTTCTAAAGAAACTGGAGGAGGTTGATCCCGAAGACTGGCTAGTGACCTCAAATCTTGGGGTGGCGTATGCACAACTCAAGAAAGACGACCAGGCTATTCAATCGCTTCGGAGGGCAGTGGTGCTCGATCCCCTGCAATATATGCCGGTTCTCAACCTCGGCAATGAATTCGAACGGACACATCAGTATGATAGCGCCGTACTATACTACTCGCGGGCAATCGGCGTGCAACCGAAAGCCGAGCAGCCCTACGAGTATATTGCAGAGATCCAGATCATCCGCGGGAATATTGCCCCGGCGGAATCGATTCTCCAAGCAGGAATCCGGGCCCTTCAGTCCGCGCCGGAATTGTTCTATGCCTTGGGGGTCACATATCAGCGATGGAACAAGCGCATGGAAGCGAAAACAACCCTGTCGGAAGGGCTTCAGCTCCTTCAGTCGAAGATGGGCAAAGAAGGCGGAAGTGCTGAGTACACAGCAGAGCAGGGATTATTTCAAGCCCGATTGGGAGAGGCCGCCGGAGCATCTGCGTCGGCTGAGAAGGCGTTCAGCATGGATTCCACGGATGATGAAGTGCTCATCAGAATCGCCGGTGTTCATTCAATCCTGGGAAACAAACGCAGGATGCTGAGATGTTCAAACGCGCCAAGGGGCGAAGTCCTGAATATGATGCCGACTACCTGTCAACGGCCCTTAATTTTGAACGCTATCGGTCCGATCCCGATCTTCTCGTGCTCGCCCGTCAGTAACACCAAAAGTACTAGCGTGGCAGGATCATTTTCTTCATTTGCCGGTGAGGTCTCACCCGTTCTGCAGCATGTACAACTGCCACAAATCCCTGCTGCTCGTATGAAGAAGCGGGGCGATGGCAAGTTTGCCGGTGACACCGAGACTTTTCTCCAAGTACTTCAACTCCGAGAATTTCTGTCGAATCTGTGGGTCGATAACAGGCTCAAAGCCTGATTGGCGCATCAGCAGAACACCTTTGGCGCGAATCGACAATTCCAGGTGAAGCCTTAACATGCAGAGCATGTCGACGAGGATCTCTCCGGAAAATTTTCCCTTCAGCGATTGCAGATATGAGCCTATGTTGGTTCGCGCGAGGGTTTCCGACATGATCATGTCCAGCAACTGCACATCGGTATCAAATCCCACCTTCAGCCAGCTCTCCGTCGCTCTTTCGCTACGGTCAAAAACGATCAGGAATACGACGGGAAGGAAAACAAGCAGAATAATTGTCGATAGGAACGGTGAAAAGAAGAAATGATTATACAGTGAATGCACCAGCATCGCCACCAGGAGACCAGGCAGGAACACTGAAATTGCCCGGGGAGATTTCCTGTCCGACAGATTCTTTGACATCGTGCAAAAGATCGCCGTCGTTCCACCATGCATAATGGCCGTGCCCAGTCCCCGGATAATCCATGTGAACAGAGTTGCATTGGGAACCGACCACAAATAATAAACATTCTCGAGAAGCCCAAACCCGGCGCCAATCGCGAAGCCATAGATGGCCGCATCAACCACGAAGCCGACTCTCTTTGATCTCATGATGTAAACAAAGTAACATGCTTTCGTCAGCTCCTCGACCTGCGGTCCAACGTACATCCTCATATGTTCCAGATCCAGATCAAGAACGCGCATGATGAAGGTGTTGATGAAGAACGAAATCAATGCTGCGGCACAGCCCGCCAGGATCGTCACGAGGATAGATCGAAACCTGACAAGCTTATAGCTATCCAGGAATACCAGTGCGCTGAGAAACAGGAGAACGGGGATAAGACTGACGGCAACCTTAATCACGGGGCGAGTCGAGAATGATTATCGATGGTGAAGGGAACGCAGTACAGGAATTCACTACATGATCTTCAACGAGAACATGATTTCCTTTTCCGATCTTTGAGCGAGCTCGGAGGCAACCGCGTATCCGACGGAGAAGGTTGCTTCCAGCCGCGACAAAAGGACCAGCTTGAAGTCAACCTGCCCGCCGGCGTCTGCTACGGACTGTCGGTTGTCCCGGCTATCGATGTTCGTGACGATGCCGGAAGTGAAGAGTGTCGCGTGCGCCCAGGTACAATAGAGGTTCGTGAAACCCAATCGCCGGAACCGGACCGGCGGCAGGACCCATTCGACCATCAGCTTGCCGAAGTTCGTTCCCCCGATCTCGTCAATCGCTGCGCCGGGGAAGCTGGAGTATTCACGGTACCGCTTCGACGTCTCGGTAGTCGACCCAATTGTTTCCAAACCCCCCGAAGTAGAAGTTGGCAAAGGGATTATCGCGATCCCCGGCAGAGTAGCCCAGCGCACTCCGGACCCATATTGATGAATGATCGATCGGCAGGAGGACCCCGTAATCCGCCGTGGCGTAGGAGCGAGGATAGTTTTGGCCGTTCACATAATTGTCCGATAGTGCCAGCTGCCCCCGCACGCCCTGCTCCGCCTCGACACCCCCGAGGGATCGGGCCAGGTTCCGATAGCTGAGTCGGGCGTCACCCGTGAACAAGCGGTCGAACGATGCGGAAATGTTCTGGTAGTCGGGCAACCGCTCCAGTCCACCCCATCCCACCAGGCTCCCCACCAATTCCAGCATCTGAGGATTTCCGTAAATGATGTAATCATCGTAGTGGAGGCCAACCGAATAGCCTTTCATGCTCGTCTTGGTGGGGCCGAAAAGGTCGTAAAAATCCGCACGGTTGTAGTTGGCGGTAAGTTTCCACTTCCAGAACTTGTAATTGAGGTCAAAGTGAAATCGCTGGTCTGCCGGCAATCCTCTGTTCGGTGAATACGATGCAGTGAGGTCGGCATCCTGCACCAGCAGCGCATCCAGCAGGTTCATCCGAAGACCGTATGCGGGCGCGTCTTTGAATCCTTCGACAACGGGATATATCGAAACTACCTGGAGGTTTCGCCATCCATCATATTCGCTTAGCGTTGTGCCAAGGGAATCGAGATTGACCGTCAACGGCGAAGGGAGCGTCCAGGAACGAACTACCGGATATTTCGTTTGGATTTCATAGCCGAGATACCGCACGGCGCAGACAGAATCGAGCGGCCGCCCGGCAATCATAACCGGCAGGAACCCCCTACCCGTGTACCGGTAGACCATCAGAGAGTCACCCGAAATGGGGAGCGGACGGAAGAACCCCGTCTCAATGTTGGTCAGCCAATCCATTTTTTTCGTCTCAAAATCATACCGAACGACATTTGAGACACCTGTCTGGTACGTCGTTCCGTAAGCGTAGCGCCCGTCAGGAGAATAGACAAAATTCAGGGGGGAGTTATTTTCGAATTCATATAGTGAATCGGGCGAGTACTGGCCCGCGAGCAGCTCAGGAATGGAAAGTCTCACGAGTTGCTGCCTTCCACTGATATCCAATGTCGACGCGATCAGGAACTTGCCGTCCGGTGACACGTCGAGATCGAACATGTCCTTCCCGTACGACAAACGGGTCACCTCGCCCCACGTTTCGTATGGTGGCTTAAGGCGCACGATGATGGACAAACCGTTATGATGCTGGACGCCCCAGAGTGATTTGTCCGTGGCGTCGAACGCCAGATCGCCAATCCGGGAGTGGGCGATCAGTGTGGTCGTCTCACCCGTCTTCACATCGACTGCCTCTAGACTACGCCAGCTCCGGTTGTTATTGAGTGTGTAGAAGAGCCGCGCTTCGCCAGGATCGTATGCCAATGAACACACATAGTAGAGTCCCGGCGTCGGGACCGTGCAAATTCTGCGAATCTCTCCCGTGCTGATGTCGATTGAGACAATGTGTGCCAATTGTCCCGGGTAGTTGACGGCAGCGTACAACTTGCCTGCTGCTGAGTCAAAATACGTCCGGGAGACAGAGCCGAGCGGCTCGCGGGAAATGATCCGGTACTGCGTTAAGGAAAACTGCCGTATCGAATCGAGGTTCGCCCGCTGCCACTTGTGTTCCCATCTGATCCAACGTCCCCACTCGTCGTCCAGTGAAGTGCGGTAGACGCGTTTGAACTGACTGGCAAAATCCCGGTCGCTCGAGTCGGTCCGATCCACCCATGCAAGCAGTTTTTCGACTCCGTATACGTACGCAAGGAAACTCATGAAGCGTGTACCGTAGAGATATGATATCTGTCCGATTTGGAAATCGGTCGTCGTCCCTTCCGATTCCAGACCCACCACATCAAAGAAATCAGTGCTGTCGCGCACCATTGTGCGGAATACCATCTCGTCGTACCCATTCTGAGCGCGTCCGATGCCGCCGGCCATCCATGTTTCCATGAAGACGGCAATGCCCTCGAGATACCACCGTGGCGAGTACTTCCTCGGCGAAGTCAGGTAGCTGTGAAGCATCGAAACGGGATTCTCGGCGGTCGGGGCGACCTTGCCGAAGAACATCTCCCGATAAAGTCTGTCCCCTGTCGAAGCCTTGTCGGTCGTGACAATGTGCATCAACTCATGGCTCATGACCCAGTTAAAGCGTTCATTTGTCGGTGTCGTCTCATAGACTTGCTCGTAGGGCTCGATACCCAGAACGAGATAGTTGAAGGGGTTCGCCGAAGCGCCGGCGTAGCCGTAGTCGTCGAAATCCTGAAGAAGAACCGTGACTCTTTCCGAGGGAGTGTAATGGAAAAGATTCCTGTGAAACGTCATGGAGTTTTCAAAACACCGCTCCAGGTGAGGGATCACCGCGGATGGCTCAATGCCGTAATACAACAGGCGTAAATCCTTCGTCTCCAGAGAGTACATCTGCGCCGCAGATTGAGCCGTCAGGCACAGGATAGCAGCGATGCCGAGGCATAGGCATAGCAGTGCATGCCTCATGCGAAATAGACTTCGCCGGGAGGATAAACTCCTGAAGTTCACCTCTAACCCTGTTGTCGGATCAGCGGTCCTCATGCATCAATTGTTCATCATTGGGTGAGGTTAGAGGATGACAATCGCCTGAATTCAAAGCATGAGGAGGAGATGATTGCCCATCTCCTCCGTCATGCGATCACGAGAATAATTTTACCTCGCTACTCTTTATCCGTGGGGGCTCTCATCTGCTCCGTTGGCAACGCCTTCATCTGCGCTTCAAGAACCGCCTTCTGCTGTTCAGTCGGCAACGCCTTCATTGCAGCTTCGAAAATAGCCTTCTGCTGCTCAGTCGGCAGCGCCTTCATCTGCGCTTCGAGAACGGCCTTCTGCTGTTCTGTCGGCAGAGCCCTCATCTGAGCTTCGAGAACGGCTTTCTGCTGCTCAGTCGGCAACGCCCTCATCTGGACCTCGAGAACCGCCTTCTGCTGAGCCTCCGGCAGGGCCTTCATCTGCGCTTCGAAGACTGCCTTCTGCTGCTCGGTCGGCAAGGCCTTCATCTGAGCTTCGAGAACTGCTTTTTGTTGCTCGGTTGGCAGCGCCTTCATCTGTGCCTCAAGAACCGCTTTTTGCTGATCGGTCGGCAGCGCCTTTCTCTGAGCTTCGAGGACTGCTTTTTGCTGCGCGGTCGGTAACGCTCTCATCGCGGCTTCGAAAACGGCCTTCTGCTGTTCTGTCGGCAGAGCCCTCATCTGCGCTTCGAGAACGGCTTTCTGTTGCTCAGTCGGCAACGCCTTTCTCTGAGCTTCGATGACTGCTTTTTGCTGAGCGGTCGGCAACGCTCTCATCTGTGCCTCAAGAACCGCTTTCTGCTGATCGATCGGCAGTGCCTTTCTCTGAGCCTCAAGGACTGCTTTTTGCTGAGCGGTCGGTAACGCTCTCATCGCGGCTTCGAGAACTGCCTTCTGTTGAGCTTCCGGCAGCGCTTTCATCTGTTCTTCGATAACTGCCTTCTGCTGCTCAGTCGGCAACGCCCTCATTTGCGCTTCAATGACTGCCCTCTGCTGTTCGGTCGGCAGCGCCTTCATCTGTGCCTCAAGAACCGCTTTCTGCTGATCGGTTGGCAGCGCCTTTCTCTGAGCTTCGAGGACTGCTTTTTGCTGCGCGGTCGGCAACGCTCTCATCGCGGCTTCAAGAACCGCCTTCTGCTGAGCCTCCGGCAGGGCTTTCATTGCAGCTTCGAGAACGGCTTTCTGTTGTTCAGTTGGTAATGCCCTTCTCTGCATTTCAAGGACTGCTTTCTGTTGCGCTTCCGGCAACGCCCTCATTTGTGCTTCGAGAACTGCCTTTTGCTGCTCCGCCGGCAACGCCTTCATTGAGGCTTCAAGAACCGCCTTCTGCTGTGCTTCCGGCATCGCTTTCACCTGAGCGGCGACGATGGCAGCCATTTGATCGTCTGTGAGCTGCGTGCCTTCCAGTTTCACATCCTTGTCGCTGATCTGCCCGGCATTGTATTTCTTCACTGCGCCGATTGTTCCCTGGACATCATTTCCCGAACTCGGCGGGTAGAAGAACGAGAAATACACTACGACGGCAATGCATACAACAGCGCCGCCTATAAGATAGTACTTCTTCATAGAATCTCCATATAATTTGTTGGTGGATAATTAGGTTAATTAGTTTTGAATTTTTAATCCAAGTAAAACTCTGTTCCACTCCTACCTGCCTGTATCTTCACTGGAAAGTGTGTGCTCATACAGTAGATTCCCCGCAGCCTTCAATTTCAGGTTGATTAGCCGGCCAGAACGTGCGGTTCCGGTGAACGCAAACACGTATGTCTCAGTACCGCTGTGCGTGACCTGCACTGAGTTGCTATTGACGATAACATTATCTCGAAGACCACTTTTCGCACCGACGCCGCTCATTTTGACCTCATCGCCATTGTACTCGAGGATGACATCCACATCCCGTGACGAAGATATTCGGATCTCTGCAACGGCATAGCGTGGGGAGCTTTTCAGAGTCGCAGTACCCGATATGTCGCTCAAATTTATCTGAAGAGACTTCCCCGTGGCAAGATTGGCAGGGATCTCATTTTGCATCAGGGTGCCATAGAGATTATCCAACTCAGATATCTTGCCCTCATTGAGACGAAGAGCCGCGAGTACGAGCATTCCCAAGCCCAATCCGGCGATAAAACAAAGCGCATACCCGAGGCTTCGTCGCGCGGAGAAGACACTCCACGTCGATCCCGCGAATGTTGACTGCGCTTTCACTCTAATCTTGCGCTGCGGCAGGGCATTTAGGATGGAGTGCTTCAGATTAAACGGAGGTTCCATATCGCGAACCTCATCAAGGGCGCCTGCAACATCCTTAAGTCTATTGAAGAATTCTGATGCTTCCGGATTCGCTGCCAGATAGCTGTCGAGGTCCGACCTCTCCCGAGGATCGTTCACACCATCGATTTCTTTGTTCATCAAGTCGATATATTTTTCAGGTATCATATCTCGGCAGGTTTGGGTGACAAAATATCTTTGAGCTCTTGCCTCGCCGAGAAAAGACGGGATTTTACCGTCTTCTCGGGAATATTCAAGACGTTAGCGATTTCACTATAAGAAAGATCCTGAAAATGTCTCAAGACCAGGACGGCTCTATGTTCGATACTTATTCGCCTCAGCGCCCGCTCGAGACGTTGAACCATTTGGTCATCATGGACCAACTCGTCTGCGGCCTTCCCGCCCGCAGGAATGTCTTCATCAAGTTTGACTGTCCTTTGCTTCGCATGGAGATAATTGATCGCTTCGTTGACGGCGATTCGATAAATCCAACTAAAGAATTTGTGCCGGCCATCAAAACTTCCAAGATTTTCATAGCCCTTCAGAAATGCCGACTGGGCTATGTCCTCTGCATCCTCGGTGTTGCCGACCATTCTCAAAGCCACGTTGAAGACCACTTTTTGGTATCGATCGACGAGGATCTCGAATGCCGAACGGTCGCCCCGAAGACACTGCTTTACCAGCTCGGAATTGTCGTTATCTGACATAAATACAGTTGAGCTTCTCGAAAGTTGGTGGTTTCAACGACACTTTGTCTATTCAATTTCGAAGATCTGATCGAATCCGGCATACCGGAAGACATCGCTGATATGCTTGTTCATATTGATGAGTTTCAGCGCACATCCCTTACCCTTGAGGCGTTTCTGGGTCTTCAGGAGCACGCCGAGTCCGGCGCTGGAGATGTACTCCAGATCCTTGAAATTCACCACAATGGAAGAATCCAGCTTGTCAAACACTGTTTGCGCCTTTTCGACCTGAGAGGCATCAAACCACCCCTGCAGACGTAACTCCTCGGCGCCATTGATAGTGGCATCAAACATATCATTTCTCCACGTATTTCACTAATGTAATCTGGGTCTGGTTGTTTCGATGTTCGTATTTGATTTCATCGACCATTTTTTTTGTCAGATGGAGACCCAGTCCGCCCGCACTCCGGTTCTCCAATGGTTGATGGACGTCAACATCGGGAGCAGTCGAGACATCAAACGGTTTCGCGTCGGGATCGATGAGCCTGATTACCACTCCTTTTTTCTCTTTCCCGATATCAATGGTGATATCCTCGACACTCCCGGGATTGTACTTCACCATATTGGTAAACAATTCTTCGACGACAAATTTCAACTTGAATGACGTTGAGTCATCGAGTTGTCCGTTTGTCACAAACTCGTTGAGGAACTCAAAGATGTTGTTGAGGGAGCGAACATCGCGTTTGAACGACTTATTCACCGGGCCCGTCCTTCCTCCATCACGATACGGACTCCATTGCCCGGCAAATCGGCAGTTCGTGCAACCATCGATAAGTAACTCATCTTCGTTCCCAAACGGTAGTTTCACTGAGGATGGACGCCGACATCTAACAGCGCTTTCTCAACGCTCGCGTATACATCGAAAATCATGTCGAGCTTCGTGAGCTTCATGACCCTGGCAACGTCGGAGCCGACACCGGCCAATCGGAGATCGCCTCCCGATTTGCGTACCGTCGTAAGGATACAGACTAGCGAACCGAGACCGCAGCTGTTGGCATACTTCACGCCAGCAAGGTCGACGATAAGGTGGATTTTCTTTTGCCCGATCAGCGCCCGGACATGATCTCGAAGCGCGAGTTGGTCGACTTCGCTAATGAAGTCCCCCTCTAACCCCAGGATGCTTGCGTCTGCCCTGTGTTTGATATTGATCTTCATGATTGCCCCATTCTGATTGTCCACGAAAGATATCGTGCATTCTTTTTCCCCATGACGGTACTAATTTAAAGAGATTGGCAGGGATTGTCAAGGGCGGTTTGCCGGATGATTGTGGACTGATTGAAATCCGCCCAAACTTGCGTTTTTCTTATGAAATCGATCATTGAGCTCGAACCCCGTGTAGTATTAGGCTGGTCCGGATGGATTTAGTGATCAATGACTTTTGAATTTTGGAGGCCTGTTTCATATATTGATGGTTGATCTCTCTACTACCTATCGAATAGTTTTTTAAGCAAGGCGATGTATGGCATCGAGCGGTGAAAACATCCTCCCCCAGGTTGCCCGGCTTGAGGAAGAAAATCAACGGCTGCGCAAAGCAGTCGATGAGCTTTCGATCCTCAACGAGCTCGCACGGGTTATCAGTTCGACGATGAATCTTGACGCGGTCATTGAGAACATTGTCAAGCGCTCGATGCGCGCCGTGCACGCGGGGCAAGGAGTCATTACGTTGGTGGACCAGCAGTCGACCGACTCCATGAAAACACTTGTTCGTGCCATGGGCGATTCGCGCGAACAGGAATCCTTCCATTTGAACCAAAGTTTGTTGGGGTGGATGCATCTCAATAAGAAGCCCATCCTTATCAACGATCCGAAGAACGATGAACGCTTTCGGGGTGTGAAATGGGAAGAGTCGATTTCTTCGCTGCTTTCCGTTCCCATGATGACCAAGGGTGCCCTGGTCGGATTGTTGACGGTCTACAACAAGAAGGATGGAACGAGCTTCACGGATGACGACCAGCGTCTGCTCGCGATTATCGCGGCACAGTCTGCGCAGGTCGTGGAGAACGCGCGGCTGTACGAAGAAGAAAAGGCGCTGCATCAAATGAAGGAAGAAATTCGGCTCGCCTCCAGAATTCAGACGGAGCTCCTTCCGAAGGAACCTCCTGCCGTCAAAGGATACGACATTGCCGGGAATAGTCTGCCGGCAAAAGTTGTGGGGGGCGACTACTACGATTTCATCCCGGTCGACGACCATCGGTGGGCCATATGCCTTGGGGATGTTTCGGGCAAAGGTCTGCCCGCTTCGTTGCTGATGGCAAACCTTCAGGCCACGCTTCGCGGCCAGACGCTTCTGGATGTTGCTCCCAAGGAATGTTTGCGCCGTTCGAACACGCTCTTGTTCCGCAGCACCACACCCGACAAGTTTGCGACGCTGTTTTACGGGATACTCAACGTCAGCCTTCACACGCTGTGTTTTTCCAACGCCGGGCACGATCATCCTATGCTCTTGACGCATGGCGGGGAACCGCTTCGGCTAAAGACCGGCGGGATGGTCCTTTCTGTCTTTGAAAATTATCCTTACGAAGAAGAAGTGATCTCTCTGAAGCCAAATGATCTCCTACTGATTTATTCTGACGGTGTGACTGAGGCGATGAATGCGACGCTCGATCAATTTGGCGAGGAGCGCCTGCAGAATCTGCTCACCGAACACAGGGAAGCCTCGGCGCATGAGCTGGTAGAGAAGATCATTGCCGCCGTGAAACAGCATGCCGGCAGTTTTCCCCAATCGGATGATATCACGCTCGTCGTCGTCAAGAGAATGGCCGGGTGAAAACCGTGCCGGCGCAGAATCCTCAGGCGCTCCAGATACGGCCCCGGCCGTAGCAGCTAGAGCCGAGTCGGCTTGATCTGAACAAGGCACTATTTCAAAAGAAGCATCTTCTTGACCTGTGTGAAGCTCTTCGTCGGGTCACTCGTGCTTGTTGCTTCAAGCCGGTAGAAGTACATGCCACTTGCGACGCCAGAAGCATTCCACTCGGTGGACTTATAGCCGCCAGATTCAACTCCATCAACAAGTGTTTGCACGACCTGTCCGAGGACATTATAGATCTTGAGTGTGACGCGGCTGTTAACAGGCAACTGGTATCTGAGCGTTGTCGTCGGATTAAAAGGATTTGGATAGTTCTGCTCAAGCGCATAACCTTTTGGCAAACCTCTGGAATCACCAAGTGTCAAGACGACCGCAGATTGACGCGTGTAGATCGACGTTGTCCCGTTTCCTTTTAGGGATATCTCACGATCTCCGGCAGTCAATGATGCTGTCACAGTCGCTGATTTCACTTGCCAGCCGATAGTGACTGGGTACCTGGCCGACGAGATGAGCAGAGGGAATTGACCGGTTGTCCCCTGTGGAACGCTTTCGAGGAAGCGGCCCGACTCGAACCTCACGTCGAATACGCCGACCGGCGGCACTGGCGGCAACTCCCACCGTGAACCGTCAACCCCCACCTCTTGCGACGAATTTCCCGGTTGTGTGCCGAAAAACAATGTTTGCTGGCTGCCGACGGCATCGACGATTGTCATTCGACTAAACTCTGCGAGACTGCTGTCCTGCTCAACGCCCTTCGGCATAACCAGGGAAGCATTCATCATCAGCCCCCCGCTTTGCTTTGCCTTCATCCAATATCCTTGCAACGGCTCGAGCGTGTCTGCAATATAGTACCCATGCCGGTATCCAAAGAATGAACCCGCAACAATCCCCGCATTTTGAGCCGCGACGCTCGAAACTGTAACCGGACTGCTCAATGTCCCGATGATGTTCCAGTCTCTTGCGACGCTCACTGTGTCTTGCGTCCGCGCCTGGCCCAGTATCGAAACTGTCTGAGTTGACGGGAACTTGATCCAGTACCCAAGCCCCGTCTGAAAAGTATCTTTTATGGTATATCCCGCATGATACGCGAAGGCATTGGGTGTGCCTGGGAAGAGAATCGATTTTCGCATATCTGCCGCCTCGACAGGTATAGAAATGAGATTCCATCCTGCCGCAACAGAAGCGGAGGACGCCGTGCTGCTTATCCGCATTAATTTGAGAGAGTCTTCGGCTATGCCGACAGGCACCTCCCCGGAGTCATATGCCAACGATAACTGGGCCATGAAACCGTTGCCGCCCGCTGCTCCAATTATATACACCCTCTTGACAATCGGCGTGACGGAAGCAGGGCGCGGTAGCCCCATTGACCACCGGGAGAACTCTGTCACGCTGTCTGCGGTTACGGTCCTCGCCACTGAGTCGGCATGGCTGTTGACGACTTCCCAGGCTGTTCCATAGTTCGTCGGGATTGTATCGGGGTTAGTCGTAATCGTAACCGACTGTGGAGTCGTGCCCGAGCTGTTGAACTGAACAAGACTCTTCGGACTTCCAAAGCGGTATGCGGCGGTGGAGCCGGATTGAATTGCACGCTGGATTGTCCCCCGAATGACAACGCCCGGGCCTTTGATTGCGGTGGAGGCCGGATTCTTGACGAAAATTGTATCGGTCCCGGCATCGAGGTTCTGTTCCAGATCGAGCACATTCTCGACGGTGAAACTGCCATGAGTCTTCACGTTCGCCGTCTGAGAAAGGACGCCGCTCAGATTACGCGGTTCAGCCTTCGCAGCTTGATTGCCGGATCCGCATCCGCCGCAGCCGCTGCCTCCGACTTGCACTTTGAAGAATGTCTTGCCATCCGCGCTTACCGTTTGCTGACCTCCTCCGACAAAAACAATCGTCGACTTGCCTGCCTGGAACCCGCCCGAGATGCTAAGATTGCCGCAGACATTGATCGTGGATGTGTCAGTCGAGTCGGCAACCATATACCCCTGGATATCCACATCGCCGGTGATGGAAACGGTAGACCCGGCTGCAACTTTGACCGTCTCGGCGCCGGAAATGGAAATCGTACCCAGCGAAGCGCATGGTGGTATCGCAAGAGGACAGCGGGCTGTATCAGGAATAGTGATGCTGTCGCCCGGGATGGGGATACCGGGCGGATCCCAGTTGTAGGCATTAGCCCAATTGCAATCCACACTGGCTGTCCACGCCTTGATCCGGTTTCTGTTGAAGTTGATAAACCGCACCTGCCTGGATTGGCCCCCTTGCAATGTGAACGTGACATAATTCTGTGCTCCGGCAAAGTTATCCTCATCTAATACTGTTGCAATGTGACTCCATGGCAAGGCGCTGTCCGCTTCCACGGCTATATAAGTACCTTCCGGTAGATTCGATTCGGTTAAACCCGATGCAGCAGTTGCAGAGTCAACAACCGTTGATTGCGAGATGGAATCGCGATACAGTTTCAAGCCCCACGCCTTCGAAACGCGGTCGCCTGTTGTTCGGAAATCCCCATCCTGGTCAAGAAATTTCTTTACGGTGACATTGCCGAGTGACGAGTTCACAAAGTCGCAGATATGAGATTCGTTCCCAACAATGTTAAATGTGATGATGTCTGCGGTATTTGCATTGCCCACACCATCGAGAATGGTGCCCACATGTCTCCAACCGACGCTATCGGACTCGAATGCTATATACGTGCCCGCTGACAAGCCATAAAAGATCAGGCTATCACGTTGCGAAACAGAAGGCGTCACGACATTCCCCGGTGCGATTGAACCACGGTAGAGCGAGAGTGTCCATGGAATCGGAGTGCGATCATTTGTTGTATTGAAATTGCCGTCAGCATCCATGAGCTTTCTCACGGTCACTGTGGGCTGTGTATTGACAAAATCGACAACAACTTTCTGTCCACCACAGACGGCAAACGTGTCCGCAGGATACGATCCCTGCAATGATGCGCCATTACGAATCTTTCCGATATGGTACCACCCTGAACTGTCGGCTTCAACGGCAATATAGACACCGTTGCCGAGACCTGTCACCGTGAGGCTTTCCGAGGACGCTATAGATTGCACCAGATGCCCGACGTTGACGGTGCCTTTGTAAAGGGAGAGATTCCATTTCTTGAACGTGCGGTCGGCTGCGGTACCAAAATAGCCGTCTGCGTCCTTCAGTTTTCGCACGACGACCGTGTTGGGATTGAAGTTTACGAAATCCACATCATAGAGCTGACCGCTTGCATAGCTGATGGTATCGGCATTGACTGATCCACTGTCTGGAATAGCGTTCCGGATTTTTCCAAGGTGAGTCCAGCCGGCGCTATCTGCCTCCACCGCAATGTAGGTGCCAGATGCTGGGGTGTACACACTGAGGGATTCGGCGGAAGAAACCTGCGAGATGAGGTTTCCCGACGACACGGTATTCTGGTACAGCAACAGACTCCATTTTTTCGAGGCCCGGTCGGCCGTTGTCGAAAGACTGCCGTCTGCGTCTACGAATTTCCTTACCTCAATTCTTGGATGGAAGTTGATGAAATCCACAACGCGGGATTGCCCTCTGGTCATGGTAAAGGTATCAGCAGAGACCGGCGATGCCAGGGGGATACCGTTGACCACTTTTCCGACATGGGTCCAGCCAGAGCTGTCTGCTTCCACAGCGATGTACGTACGCGGAAGAAGGTCGGAGACGACAAGTTGAGTGTTTGATCCCACCGAGCCAAGGAGGCTGACCGAACTCACCGAATCCCTGTAGAGCTTCAGGCCCCACGGTTTGGCTGCACGGTCTCCCGCCGTCCCCATCACACCGTCCCAGTCCTCGAACTTCCTGACAGTGACCGTGATGGGGTAGAAATTCCCGAAATTCTCGCCATTGGCTATTGTTCCGGAGGTGACCGTCACAGAGTCGGTCTTGGGACCGGCGTTGACGCCAAATGTGGTCGTGCCCACCCCCGGAGACCCGATTCTCGGATACGTCTGGATCCAACCGGTCTGAAGGCTCTCCTCCACTGTATACGTGCCCACCGTGAGCCCCGTGAACGAATAGTAGCCACTGTCATGAGTTGTCGCCTCAGATTGCAGTATGCTTCCTTTATACAGTCTCACAACCCAACCGTTGAGCGTGGAATCCCCTGCCACGCTGCTATCCTGCAAGGCGTCGTTGTATATTTTACCGCTGATTGTGCCAAGCTGGAAGTTGCCAAAGTTTTTTCCCAATAAAGAATCGCCTGCACCAACTGTCGCAGAGTAGTTCCCGCTGGATGGCTGCGTAGTTATCCACCCACTCTCAGCATCTTCGCTGATCGTATAGGAACCAGGCTGGACTCTTGTGAAACTGTAGTTGCCGTTGATGTCGGTGAGTTGAGAGTCTGCTTTGGTGCCGGTTAGTCTGATCTTCCAGTTCTGGAGGCCCGGCTCGCCCGCATCCTTTATCCCATTTCCATTCAGGTCGTTGTACGCCTGGCCGGATATGATGGCTGCGGAATTCACATTTTTCAAAACCGATACGGAGTTGGAGTCGCAGTTTGCCACCACGATGTCTCCATAGCCATCGCCGTTGATGTCGCCTACAGCTATGGAGTACGTGCGACTTTGCGTTGCGTAATCCACCTTGTTTGCAAATGTACCATCACCGTTGTTCTTCAGGACCGAAACGGAGTTGACTTTGCCGTTTCCTACGATGATGTCTTCGTGTCCGTCACCATTGATGTCACTTACAAACACTGATTGTGGATACGATCCGGTTCCATAGTCCACTTTCGAGGCAAATGTGCCATTGCCATTGTTCATCAGCACCGACACTGTATTCGAACTCAGGCTCGTAACAACGATGTCTCCATACCCGTCCCCGTTCAGATCGCCTACGCATACCGCATAGGGCGAGTCGCCCGTAGGATAGTCCACCTTTGGGGCAAATGTCCCATCGCCGTTGTTCATTAATACCGACACGGTGGTAGAACCTATGTTCACTGTTACGATATCGCCAAATCCATCGCCATTTATGTCGCTCACGTAAACGCCGTAAGGGTTTGCGCCCGTCGGATATTCCACGTTCGCGGCAAAAGTCCCATTGCCGTTATTCCGTAGGACTGATACCGAACCAGCGAAGTTCGCAACCACAATGTCATTGTATCCGTCCCCATCGATGTCACTGATGTAAACTGAGCGGGGTTGTACACCCGTTGCATAATTCACTGGAGAGGCAAAGGTCCCGTCTCCGTTGTTTTTCAAAACCGCCACCGAATTGGCATTATTATTCGCTACCACAACATCTGGATATCCATCACCGTTGATGTCCGCAACGCATCCGGCATACGGGGAATTGCCTGTTGTATAGTCAACCTTTCCCGCAAATGTACCGTCACCGTTGTTCTTCAGTATCGAAATGGTCGACGAGACTTCGTTTGCCACAATAATGTCGCCTAGCCCATCGCAGTTGACGTCCCCGATCGCTGCTGAAATAGGGGAATTCCCTGTAGGATAGTTGGTTGCCGCCCTGAAGATGCCATCGCTGGGGTTGGATGCGATGGTAAACGTCGAGACATACGGAGTCAGTCTTATTCCGTTTGAATCCTTGATGTTGCTGGAAACGTCGACCGTGACAAACTCTGCTCTTTTGAATGCGGTCGCAGGAGTAAATGCTACAACTGTATCACTATTGCTGAAAGAAAACGTGCCGCGATGCCGCCCCGAAAGCTTGCCGGTAACGATAAGCGACGTTGTATCGACAATTGAGCCTATCATCATCATCTTGTTGAAAGTAACCTGGATGGTTGCCGAGGGCAGTGCGTTTAGGGAATTCGGCGATGGATTGACGCTCACGACCATTGGAAGAATGTAGTTTGGACTCCCCAGCCATCGCATTGACTGGTCGATGAACTGGGCCGCCATGTCGCTCGGAGAGGCACTCTGGATCGCGAATCCTCCGTAGACGATTTTATACGTCGGATTTGCCGAGGGACTGTATTTTCCTTTGTCGCGTTTCCAGCCTGCGGTGCCTCCTGAGCCATAGGTCATGATAGAATCCAGAAGTCTGAAGTTTCCCGCCCTCGTCGTCTTTTCCTTATTCCCGCTCCCGATCCCAAGGCTGAAGGATAGACCATTGCCCACGGAATCTCCCGGAACCCCGCCGACACTCAGGTTCGAGGTAATATTACCAACCCAATTAATGCCCAGGTACTGGCGCGTGAGCATTGCCCGCCATGTGGTGGGGGCATCATTCGATTGCGAGTCGGCAAGCTGATTGCCGAGAAGGAGCAGTCTCCCTCCTGCGTTAAGGAAGGTTAGAAGACTGTCCGCGTTTGTATTCGAGATTCCCGAATCCTGCCCTGCGACCCACACGATTTTCTGCCAACTCGTCAAAGAGAACTGAATGTCTGTCAACTTTTTCAACACATCATACGTGTAACCCTTGCTGGTCAGGGCATTCATGACCGCCTGCCCACCCTTCGCCAGGCTCTCGTAAACTACAAGCGCGGGTTGTGAGGGAATGAGGACACTGAAGACCGTTACTATTGTGTCATTCAGGCGGTTCTCATCCTCCGGCAATTGGCAAATCACGCGCAACTTGTATTGGCCATTGCCTGTCGGTGCCCAATTGCCGAATGAAACCCCTGAGGTCAAATTGCTACCAAGCGACGCAACTGTTTGCGTATTTGTGAAAACCGGAGAACCGAAATTGCCGTTAGCCGTGTCCACCTGAGCAAGCACATTGAAGGTTTTTGCTGTCGGTGAAATGTTTTCCACTGTCGCTGATATGGCGATCGGCGAGCTTGTGAGCACCGATGCTGTTACGGGAGAACAAGCGGTCGGATAGGCATCATTAACGATGTGCTTCAATATAGAAACCGTGTTCGCAGCGAAGTTCGCGACAACTATGTCACCGTATCCATTATTATATATGTCTCCCACAAGAGCCACCTCCGGATCAGCTCCTGTCGGGTAGTCTACGTTTTTGGCAAACGTCCCGTCCCCATTGTTTCTCAAGACTGAAACAGTATTGGTGGAATAGTTGCCTACAACGATGTCACCGTATCCATCCCCGTCGACGTCGCTCACGCAAATTCCCCAACCGCTTGCCCCCTGCCCACCGCCCGTTGCGTAATCGACCTTTGGAGCGAACGTGCCGTCGCCTTTGTTCTTCAGTACCGAAACCCAGGGAGAAGAATTTGCTGCCACGATGTCTGCATACCCGTCGGCATTAACGTCGCTCACATACACACTTGTAGTGTAGCCGGCCGCTCCGTAATCCACTTTCGGTGCAAATGTTCCATCGCCGTTATTCATCAATACCGAGACAGTACGCGCATAATAATTGGCCGTGACAATATCGGCATAGCCGTCGCCATTGAGGTCACTCGCGCAGACAAACACCGGTGTTTGTCCGGTTGGGTATTCCACCCCTGGTGCAAATGTTCCGTCACCGTTGTTCATGAGAACCAAAAAAGTCGGGGAGGAGCCTTTGGCCACAATGATGTCACCATAGCCATCGCCATTCAGATCGGCGACAATGGCCATGTTGGGAGAGTTTCCAGTTGCGTAATCCACCTTAGTGGCGAATGTACCATCACCATTGTTCATCAAGACTGAGACTGTGTTTGAGCCGCCATTCGCGACAACGATATCGCCATACCCATCACCATTGACATCACTGACGAAGGGCAGATACGGACCAGATCCGGCCGTGTAATCTACCCTTGACCCGAAAGTACCATCGCCGTTGTTCAGAAGAACTGAAATCACCGAGCCATAGTTGTATCCGATGACCACATCACTCCACCCATCCCCATTGACATCCCTCAGGAACACGCCACTCGGGGAATTAGGGGTGGTTGCATAGTCCACCTTTGGGAGAAATGTGCCGCTCGAGGGAAGGACTGCGACCGTAAATTGCCACACAAATGGGGTTAGCGTACCACCCCCGGCAGCTTTGATCTTCTTCGTGAGGTCAGCCGTTACAACCTCGCCTCTTTTGAACGCCACGGTCGGTGTAAATGTGACAACCGTATGTCCGCCAGAATAGGCAAACGTCCCCCGATGCCGCCCACTCACGTTACCCGAAACGATGAATGAACTCGTGTCCTTGAACGTGGTCGTATCCATCGCCGTGGTGAATGTCACCTGGATGGCTGTTGCCGGCGAGACGGCGAGAGCGTTTTGGGCGGGAGAGACGGATGAGACCTGGGCACTAGCCAATGAACAATGAATAATGAATAATGCGAGGAGGGAAAAGCAAATCCGCTTCAGCCTGAATCCCGCCCCAGGGGGACGTCCATCCAATGCGGCATACCACTGGGGATCCGCTTGGCATGATCGGATTGCCCGCCTGCCCACAGCACAACTTTGGTGCGGCGGGCTCGCCTTAGTACCGTCTTTCGGGACATCGGCGAGCGGGCAGGTTTCAGTTTGATTGCGCTCAGGCCTGCAATGACGTTTTGATGCTTTCATGATCTATCCCTCTCTGCTAAACCGTAAATTTGTGCGTCGTCTGCTCCAGAGGATCTATTCAGACGCATTTGAATTCGACAACGAACCCATTATGCAAGCATCACATGAGATCAAACAGATCGTCGAATCCTCGTTTCCAGCGTTATATTCTTCAGCCTTTTTAGTCTGATTAAGACATGTTGGTTTCGGGGTGTAACAACGGACATACCCTCATTTATATACTCCCATTCACCCTCCTTCGCAGAAAACGGACTTGGTATGATTGGGATGAAAGGGATTATTGGAATCATTGGAAGGATCACTTCTTGGCCGGGGATTATCGGAGCGATGGGGATAATTGGAATGAGGGGGAGGGTTGGAATGATCGGGATCTGCCCAAAGGCCCGGATGACAACCTGTAGTATCGCTTTTCCGGAGTAACGCATCGTGTCGGCAAAAGCGCAGCGCTCCGGATACTGCAGGTTGCTTGTTTCGAACTCCGGATCGGCAGTAAGGGATGAGGGTGAGAATTTCATAGCGACAACCCGGTCAAGTTTAGTGTCATGGGCACGGTAAACTATACCCATGCCTCCCTCGCCTAACTTCCAGGGATCTTATAGTGCGAAACCGTGATTCCGATCATACCATCTTGAATCGCAAAGCAGCTATGATGCTCCCGTTAAACAACCAGTTTATTTTTTTCTGATCTCATAGATTTGATACGATTCCGTTCTCCGCTCAGGAGCTATCCGGCAAAGCCACTGGTTGAGCTCATCGACAGCGGCCCGATACGTGGGAACAACACCGGTTTCCCCAACGATCTTTCCCGCGGAAAAAGGGACCGAATCTTTTGTAGCGATCGCGAGCACCATTTCACTTGAACGCTTTTCCCCTTTCGCGGTTTCGACGCGAAAATGGAGTCCGACATCCCGCATGTTCTTAGACGGAAATTCCAGGGATTCACCCCTCACAAACCTATTTGCCGTCGTGATTTGATTCGGGAAGAGCACTCGTACTGAATCATTCGAGATTCCAAAGAGCGTGAGATAAGCATCCTGCGTGGTTTCAAGCCCGATAATGATTTCATCATTATTCTCCAGCGCCCCGCGATCATAAAATACATCCTGATTCAGGCTCATTTTCAGTTGGAACGAGGGATCGGGTGCAGAATTTTCCTTTGCCACCTCACACCTGACCTTCAGTCTCACCCGCGCGATCGTCTGACCGGATGAGAGTGTCTCATTCAGGACGCTGTCTTCCAGAACTTCATGATGAACGATTTTGCCATACGAGACGGACCGGTTGAAAACGGAAAATAGGTCGAAATATTTCTTTTCGTCTCCCAGCTGTTCTCCTTTCGACTGATATGTCTCGGATTGTAGATTCACGCCAACAACGTCAACTATCGCGCGCTCAAATGCATCGTCCAGAGCCTTCTTTCTTGCCTCTCCAAAAGTGATGTCTGTCGATAAAAGACAGCTACCGGTCACGACCACCGTTTTCGTATCCTGGGAATAAGAGAAATTCGTCAGCGAAGAAAATATCACGAATACAAAGCCAATTTTGTTGACCACATTGGACATGACGGACTTTACGCTAATTTTGAAATATTTCAATAATTGAAAATGATTCACGCAATATCAGCGCAACAACAGCATTTTCCTCGTGTTGACGAACGGTTTGCTGCCATTGTCTGGAACGGCAGTAACTCTATAGAAATAGCAGCCGGATGCAAAACCACCGGCATTCCATTCATATTCATAAATGCCCGTCGGAAGGACTTGATTGGTCAACAACTGAATCAATTCGCCGATCGAATTAAAAATTTCGACTCTTACATAACTCTGGGACGGCACCGCAAACCTGATCGACGTTGTTGGGTTGAAAGGATTCGGTGAATTTTGATAAACCTGAAAAGAAGTCGGATGCAAACCAGCCAGCAATTTATCGATATATCCAGCCTGGCCTACCGCAAGCTGATAATCGCTGCGTACATACTGCGGCGCGATTCTGATACTACTATTTGTTCTTAGGTTTATGCCGCTATTGAGTCGTTTATCAATGAGGTAAATTTCTTTGTCGAAAAATTGATCCCCTATCGTTGGCCTCAAGGACAGCGATTTCCCCGTTATGTTCTTAACTTTAAATTCGGTTACATCGCCCGTCCCTGTCATCGGTTTCGCATCGAGCAGTAAGTATTTATACGCGCCCTCCATGGCACCTTCGCATATACTGATCCCGGCCGCTTCAAAATCTCCCGGCGGTGAAAAGATATCACTCGTATCATACGAAACAGATGCGCATGCATCATATTTCACAATGGCTGTCGATATCACTTTATCATTCTGAAGAAGATCAAGTCTGACCTCATTATTCTTGATTGCGCCCGGGTGCTGTACTCCAGGAGATAATTTGGGAAACGCTCTGGAAACCGGATATGGTATCTTCAGACTCGGGAGATTTCCCGCGTTAAAGAAATAATAGCCTGTATACGGATCAAACGTTGCGGGTTGTGAGTACGTTTTGTCGAACGAAAAGATCGGCTGTACCCCCATATTTGCTATTTGAACATGGCTCCATAGCACGCTGACTTCGAAGGGATTCGAAATGAGATTCCATCCGTCATGAAGAGATATGGAATAGGCCGCGCTGGCACCCAATGCCACGGGGGGAACAGACTGTGAAACAGATAATGGATTCTTGCTCAGTATCCAAAATGCCCTGCCGGGGGTAAAATCAAATGTGTTTGACTGATCGTATTGAATCTGGTAGTTCTGTGCATTACCGTTATCCCAATAAGCATTCCAATCATAAGGTTGCGTGCCGGATAAGACGTTGGCCAGCGGCAGATCTGCTGAACCGGGCAAACCAATGATTTGATAATTGCTGATATCATTTGTCCCGCCGAAAACGATTGTGTATGACAATTGAATTGAGGTAACATACACGAAGATAACAAATGTATTATCAGACCCGTCGCTTACAGCTGCATTCGACGCATCGCTGATCCGCACCAGACATTGGCTCGAAGGTGTATTCGGAACGGTCCAGCCATAACTTCCTGCGGATGCCGGGGTCGATCCGACAATCGTGTTCCACGACGATCCATTATCCGTCGTATATTCTATTTTCACGTTGGTCACGTTGCTGCTCGTCCACGTGATATTTTGAGCGCTGCCGACCTGCCAATTCTCTCCCCCATTCGGGGATGTGACTGTCACTGGCGAACTTGCTCCCGTCGTGAAGTTCCAAATAGTTGACCATCCGCTCGTTCCTGCCCCGCCAGTCGCATTCACCCGCCAGTAGTACTTTCTCTGATATAACAAACCATTTATGCTCTTTGCTGTTGCCGTCAAACCGCTCGTATCATAAGTTGTCGTGGAAAACATGGAATCCGTGGACACCTGAAGCCGATAACTCGCTGCTCCGGTCGAGACATTCCATATCAGTGTAGGATTTGTCGAGATTCCCGTCGAACCGTTTGCCGGGCTGGCAAGGATTGGAGCGGACAGCGAACCGGGGATGGTATTCCGTAACACAGAAACAGTATTGTTATTTGGCGTAACTACTATTATGTCAGGTTTGCCGTCTCCATCCACATCACCGATGACAATACTCCCTGGCTCCGATCCCGTCGTGAAATCAACTCTCGGTGCAAAAGAGCTTGCCGAAATGGACCCTGGGGCGCTTGTGTTCCTGAAAACTGAAAGCGTATCGTAACTGCTTGTCACAAGTATGTCGGGCTTGCCGTCTCCATCCACATCAGCCATAGCAACTGCATACGGATATATTCCCGTCGTGAAGTCGACCTTTGATGCCAAGGAGCTTGTAGTAATTGAGCCCGGAGTGCTTGTGTTTCTGAAGACTGAAATAGTATTAGAGACACCATTGCCAGGTCCACTGGAGTTTGTAACAACTATGTCGGGCTTGCCGTCTCCATCTATGTCGCCAACGGCAAGGAAAAGTGGATATAATCCCGTCGAGAAAGAAACCTCCGGGGCAAAAGATTTCGCCGTGATGGAGCCGGGAGTGCTTGTATTCCTGAAGACATTAATAGAATCACTGTGCCCGACCACGACAACCAAGTCTGGCCTGCCGTCTCCATCCAAATCGCAGATCGCGACACCCTCTGGGTTCGTTCCTCCCGTTGTGAAGTCAACCTTTGGTGCAAAGGAAATGTTTCCTAGGGTGCTTGTATTCCTGAATACTGAAACAGTATTGCCGTCAGCGTTGCCACCATCAATGTTTGTCACAACGAGGTCGGGTTTGCCGTCTCCGTCCAGATCGCCTATGGCGATACGAGCTGGACCCGATGCCGTCGGTATGACAATTGGGGACTGAAAGGAAATGTTTCCCGGCGTGCTTGTGTTCCTGAAGACTGAAAGCGTATTGCTATTATTGTTCACAACAACGATGTCGGGTTTGCCGTCTCCATCTAAATCACAGTTCGCGACACTCAATGGGTACGCTCCCGTTGTCAAGGGTGTCCCTGGTGCAAAGGAGCCGGCTGATATCGAGCCTGGAGTGCTTGTGTTTCTGAAGACCGAAATAGTAGCGCCACCGCCACCACCAGTGTTTGTGACAACGAGGTCGGGCTTGCCATCCCCGTCCAGATCACAGACGGCAATGCCCCCTGGACCCGTTCCCGTCGTGAAGCCAATCCCTGGAGCAAAGGATGTCGTATCAATAATCCGTGAACTTGGAAACGTCACCACGAATGGAGCACTCGAAAATGCAGTCAAACCCGATGTCGTATCAGTAACAGTAATTGGCGCATAAGTTGCACCGACGGGGACTGTTACCGTCAGCTGCGTTGAGCTGGCAGTTGACACTGGCGCCTTCACTGCCCCAAAATACACAATGTTGTTGCTCGCCGTGGCATTGAAATTAGTGCCTGTGATGGTGACCGCTGTGCCAATTGGTCCGGAGGTCGGAGAGAAGGAAGAAATCGTCGGAGGCGCACCGGAGATAACATTCCGAAACACCGAGAGTGTATTGCTGCCGCTGTTCACAACAACGAGGTCCGGTTTACCGTCGCCATCCACATCGGCGATGGCAACACCATTCGGATACGATCCCGTTGCGAAATCGACCTTTGGTGCAAAGGAACTCGCCGTAATGGAGCCGGAGGCGCTGGTGTTCCTGAGGATTGAAACAGTGTTGCTAAAGTGGTTCGCGACAACAATGTCAACTTTCCCATCTCCATCCAGATCAGTAATTGCGAGACCAAACGGACACAATCCCGTTGTAAAGTCTACCTTAGGTGCAAAAGAACTCGCTGTGATGGAGCCGGAAGTGCCGGTGTTCCTGAAAACTGAAACGGTAGTGCCAACACCATTACCACTGTTCGTAACAACGATATCGGGTTTGCCGTCGCCATCCACATCAGCTATTGCAACACGATACGGATTCGATCCCGTGGTGAAGTCGACTTTGGGTGCGAAAGAACTTGTAGTAATCGAGCCCGGAGTGCTTGTATTTCTCAAGACTGAAATGCTGTTACTGTTTAAATTCACGACAACGATGTCCGGCTTGCCGTCTTCATCCAAATCACAGATCGCGACATCGGTAGGGTACGTTCCTGTTGTGAAATCGACCTTAGATGCAAAAGAGCCGGCCGTAATGGATCCGAGAGTGCTTGTATTCCTGAAGACTGAAACAGTAGTGCCGCTGCCACTGGAGCCGCCATTTGTGACAATGATGTCCGGCTTGCCGTCTCCGTCCATATCACCGATTGCAACGCCCCATGGAGCCGTTCCCGTTGTAAAGTCGACTTTCGGTGCGAAGGAGCCCGCAGTTATGGAACCGGAGGCGCTCGTATTCCTGAAGACCGAAACAGTATTGCTATTCACGTTTGCAAGCACGATGTCCGGTTTGCCGTCGCCATCCACATCACCAATAACGACATGCACCGGATACGAACCCGTGGTGAAGTCAACCTTGGATGCGAACGAGCCTGCTGTCATCGAACCCGACGTGCTTGTATTTTTGAAGACTGAAATTGTATTGCCATTTCCCGCCCCGGCGTCTGTAACGACCAGGTCGGGTTTTCCATCCGCATCCACATCACATATCGCAACCAGCACCGGACCGGCATCCGTCGTGAAATCGACCTTTGAAGCAAACGATGTCGTATCGATGGCCTGAGAACTCGGGAAAGTGACAACGAATGGCGCACTCGAATACGCCGTCAAGCCTGATGTTGTGTCTGTAACACTGATCGACGCATACGTCGCTCCGAGGGGAACTTTGACCGTAAGTGAAGTTGAGGTCGACGAATTGACCTTTGCCGCCACAGCTCCAAAATATACTTTGTTTGCAATGGCAGTCGTATTGAAGTTTGTACCTGTGATTGTGACGGATGTGCCTATGGGACCAGAGGTTGGAGAGAAGGAAGTGATGGTGGCGATATTCGCGACGGTATTCCGGAATACTGAAATCGTGTTGCTGCTGTCATTAGTAACGACCAGGTCCGGTTTGCCGTCGCCATCCAGGTCGCAAATGGCGACTTCCTGCGGAGAGATGCCCGTAGGGAAGTCTATTTTTGTGGCAAAAGAGCCGGATGTGATACTGCCACTTGTGCTCGTGTTATGGAATACCGAAAGTGTGTGGCCAAAAGAATTAGCAACAACTATGTCGGGTTTGCCATCACCGTCTACATCCGCAACGGCTATCCCGTAGGGATACGATCCCGTGTTGAAAGTTACCTTAGAAGCAAACGATCCGGCAGAAATACTTCCTGCCGTATTCATGTTGCGAAATACCGAGATGGTGTTGCTGTAACTATTGAGAGCAACTATATCCGGTTTACCATCCCCGTCAACATCCGCCACTACCAGCATGAATGGTCCTGAACCCGGACTGAGATCTACCCTGGAAGCAAACGAGCCGGATGTGATGCTGCCGATCGTGCTCGTATTACGGAATACTCCGACATTGTTGGTATAGCCGCCGCAGGACACGATCAAATCTGATTTTCCATCACCATCGATGTCGGCAAAAGCGATACCCTCGGGATTGATCCCGGTAGCGAAGTCCACGTTTGACGAAAACGATATACTGCCGCTCGTGCTAGTGTTATGGTATATAGAAACCCATCCTGTGCTGCCCATCGCCGCAACCAAGAGATCCGGTTTGCCGTCACCATCCACATCGGCAAGCGCGACTGCCCCCGGCCCTGATCCAGCAGGCACATCAAATTTGGCAGCAAACGAGATACTGCCGGTCGTGCTCGTATTACGGAATACGGAAACGCTATTGCCAGCCTCGTTCACGACCACGACGTTCTGGTTTCCCATCACCATCAATGTCACCCACGGCGACGTCCCAGGGGTTTGTGGTGGTGGCAAAATCTACTTTCGATGCGAACGAAATAATGCCGTTAGATCCGGTATTTCGAAGTACGGAGATGGTGTTGCTTCCCGGAGCGATGGCTCCATTGGAGACCACAACATCCGGCTTGCCGTCGCCATCGATATCAGCGATTGCTATCCCCTTTGGAAATGAACCGGTTGGAAAATCCAGTTTCGGATCAAAGGACGAACTTGTGATTGGTACACCGCTGGAAAATGTGACCACGAATGGTGCAAGTGAATACGCCGTCAACGCCGTTGTCAAATTAGTTACCGAAATCGGCGCAAACGTCGCCCCAGTTGGCACGGTAACAGTAAGTGAGGCCGAACCAGCGTTGGCAACCGCTGCTTTGACAGCACCGAAGCTAACCACATTGTTAGCTGCCGTCGTATTGAAATTTGTACCCGTAATCGTTACCGTCGCACCAATTGGCCCGGAGGTAGGAGAAAAGGAAATGATTGTCGGTATCTGTCCCGGGGCAAACTGTGCGGTAAAAAACAAGAACAGAATGAGCAATAACCGACCCAGTGACGCCGTTTGTCGATATTGGATGTGAAGACTATGTTTCATAGGTTTTATCCCTCATCGTTTCTACCTGACGGAAACCGAGCTGCCCCGCAGCTGTCAGGACGAAAATCCTGACTGCACGCATGGGCTCGAAAGAATCGACAGCACCGGTCGAGGCCCTCACACCAAGCGCACCACCCGTGCCGCCAGGTCTTTCAACCTGACGGAAACAGAGCCGCTGCGCAGCTGTCAGGACGAAAGTCCTGACTGCACGGGTGCGGTCGAGAGACCCGACAGCACCACTAGGCTTCCACCAATTGCCAGTCAGTTGCCACATAAATCAAACTCTGGTCACTCAAAAAGTAGTTTCTTGCGCTGGAAAACTTCCAATCCTCAGCTCGTTCTACCAAGTGAGCTCGCACCGGATTTTCGTGGATGTACGTAATCTTCACCCGAAGCACTCTTTCGGTATACAACACGACGTCGTCAAACCGATCCATCCACAACTTAAAGACCTGTTTCCTACCCCTCGCGTGTTCACGCAAGCGTTCCACCAATTCCGCGTATCCATCCCGCTCCAATTGCTGTCGAATCTTCGTAGAAGTATATTTCTTGAAATCCCGCATCATATCAGAAATATGTTCACCTTCCGGCAACCCCACCACTAAATGAATATGACTCGGCATAAAAACGTACGCAAACAACGCTGCCCGATGCTCTGCAAGCACGTGCTTGAGAGAGTTAAGCAGAATGAGATAATATTGCTCACCATGACCAAACACCCGCTCAAAGTTCATCACTGTCGTTGTGATGAAAAACACGTGTCCTTGATCTCCAAAAACTGCTCGACCTCGCCTTCCCATATTCCTCCCTTCTTGTCAGATCGAATGATCTGACATCACACCCTGAAACACGCGCCCTCCTCGTTCCGTCAGGTGTTCCCACCTGACGAAAACACAGCAGCTTTGCAGCCGCCAGGTCGGAAGACCTGAAGGCACACCGCCCGCCAGTACCGTCAGGTGTTTCCACCCGACGGAGACGAACCGCCTTCGTAGTCGTCAGGACGAAAGTCCTGACCGCACGAGGACCGCCCTCATGCCACGCACGCTGCCGGTGCCGTCAGGTGTTACCACCTGACGGAAACCGGGCTGCCCCGCAGCCGTCAGGACGAAAGTCTTGACCGCACGGGAGCCGACAGCCAAACCTATTTGACGAAAACAACGTCCTTACCCGAAAATGTCGGTGTTTGTATGCGCCCTGGATTTATTCGCCGCGACCAGTACGGGACACCGTTCACTTCATCGGCTGTGTATTGGTACAATTCCATTGTCGTAATCTTGCCATCCTTGTTCAAGTCCGCCTCTCCTTTCATCCCGCGCAAGAAGAAATAGGTAAAAAGACTCTGCTTCTTCTCTGCATACCAGGTACTCACCTGATCGCCCGTGGCGCTGGTGAAGATGCTTGAGTTAGGATAGTTCATCCCCTGCTTTTCGACGGTCAGATAGATCGGACTTATATTCTTAAGGAGAGAACCCTTTTCACTGTTGCCGGAAAAACATGCATCGAGGACCACTGTCAATTGGACGAGCTGTTTTTCAATGGCCATCTTATCCAGATTCTGGTACATTGTGCTGAGCGCATAACCGTTCAGCGAAACGCGGTTCGGGTCGCAGTCAACCGGCACAAGATATCCCTGCTTTGAACCCGGATCCGGCGCGCCGTGTCCGCTGTAGTAGACGAACACGCTGCTCAGTCCTTTTCTCGCATAATCGTAAAGTTGTCCTTTATAGTTTGCTTCGTTCCCGAAAATACTCACCATATCCGACTGTTTGGCGTTCTCCACATAGATGATGTTTTCTTCACTAAACCCCAGCGTGGTCACCACGTAATTCTTCATGATGGCCGCATCGTTCAACGCATATTCGGCAGCCGGGGCATTATCATAATTCCGGTTCCCGATGATCACGGCGATTCCGTTCGGGTCGCCCTGCCTGGCTACCGGGATGTTTTCGGCAATATCAAGTTTGCTCAGGGCAACATCGGGTAGCACGACCGGTTTCTCTTCTCCCTTCGCAACAACGATTTCATCCGCTTTTTTCTGGACAACATCGAAAGGAAGTTTGATCGTTCTTTGGGTTGAATATTTCCCGGTTTCCTCTTTAACCAGGACGTCAAGACTGACCTCCGTCGCCCGCGCATTCGTCGCAATGCTGGCTTTGATATCCCCGTAATCACCCGACTTCATGTCGCCTAACGGATATTCCGGCTGCATATCGAGTGCCAGAATATTTTCACCGAGTTTTATCTCCGCTTTCACATTCTTGCCGACCGATCCACCTCTGTTCTGGATGCGAACCGTAACGTCGACTTTCTCGAATTTCTCAATTTTCATATTACGATCCTGATCCTCGATCCCGTAATCGACAACCTCCAGGACAGGCGGCTGGAACTTCAGGGTTGGAACGATGAGAATCTTTTCCGGCTCAAGATCGAATCCGTTTTTTTCAAGAATACGGAGAGTGAATTTCTTCTGATCAGTGGTGACGTTTTCATCTGCCGTCAGCGTCAGATTCAATGCTTTTGATTCACCGGGATTGAGCTTTGGGATGGTAGTCATCCCGCCTACGAGGATCGCCGGATCCTCAGGCGTTGAGAAAAGTTTGATTTCACAATTTTCAGCCGCCATTTTGCCGATATTCTTTATCATCAATTTTATTGTCGCCTGTTCCCCTGCATCAAGAAGACCATTGCCCGACGGCTCGCCGTACTCCAGATCCGCGACAAGAAACGGCGTAAAATGCTCCATTGCATTCGCTGCGGGCTGAGGAGAAATAGTCGTGACAGGGATCTCCTTTTTCGGTACCAGACTCCCTTTCTGACTGCGGCCAGTGCTTTCCTGCGCATGGGCCAGAAGAGTAGTCAATAGGAATAACAGTATAAACTTTCGCATGACCTTATCCTCGTGTTGAAAATTGCCAAGTGTTTTTATGGTCTTGGCGGCGGCGCCCCAATAGCTGCCTGAGCAGCGCCGCCGGAATTTTTGCCCACCAGCAGCAATGCCGCCGCGCCGCCCCCGACCACGACCACGGCGGCCCCAGCATAATAATACCATCGTATGCCGCCGCTGGCGATACTCGCCTTGACTTCAAAATAATAATCGGTAATGTCCGGACTGAGGATATATTCGTGTGCCGGATCCCAGACAATCCGGCGTTTCAGACCCGGAGCTATTCCTCCACCGATATCACCTCTGACTTGCTTTGGCTCGTACTGGAAGGTGACAAACTCTTCCTGCTTCAGGGCAAGGGAAACGTCGTAAACCTGACTTCCATCTCCCTGCAAGTCATAGACGACAACGATTGAATCTGCGTATACCTCAAATTGAACGTGTGAAACCGTCTGTGGATAGACGAGAGATGACGACAAGAGGAGGAATAAAAGTGGGACAAAGATTTTCATCGGGTACCTCCAGATTTTCCGGACATGGTTAAAGAATAATTTGTTGAACATCTCACATCCCTCAGCTATCATAGAAGGAAGCTAGTAGTCCTCTAAAACGGCAAAACCCACCACATGCGTTTGTGACAGGTTTTTTAAAGAACACTTTGGTGCGCGCCCTCTGGGGCTCACCGATGATGTGATTAAGGTAAAGAATTTGGGGGAAAGTGTCAAGACAATTGCCACCAAGCAAACTGGCTACGAATTATGCCGATTTTCTCCCCCTTTCCCCCACTATTGCGCTCTCTGTGCCCAAGAAAGCTATGGGCGCAGAGGTCGCAAAGAAGTTCAAGGGTGCATCATCGCCAAAACTCCCCCCGAATCCACCACTTTGGTCGGCGGAATCTCATATATTTGACTTTCTCCTTTCAATTATTTACTATTCACACCGTAACAATGCACGGTGTCTGGCAGAAGTACGGAGACAACTGCTCACGCGGTCATAGTTACCCTGCGGAAAAATATGGAGTGAGGGCTGCATCTCGAGAGGCTTCGCGTACCGGCGCCATCCGTGCGCATCATTTGAACGAAAGTTCGGAGAGGAGTTCAACATGAGAGCGCTCAATAGCACTTTCTTTATCGTCATGTGCTTTTTCTCGACAGCACTGGGCCAGCAACGCGGCATGAAAACCGTCGAGATGCGTGATGAAAAAGGACAGGAGTTCGTTGCCTATGACAACAGCTACGCACTCGTTATCGGCATTAACAGGTTTTCCGACCCCAAGATCCCCTCGTTGAATTACGCCGTACAGGACGCCCAGGCAATCGCAGAATTGCTTTCACAGCTGGAATTCCCAAAGGAAAATATCAAACTCCTCACGAATGAGGATGCAACCCTTCTGCGGGTCAAAGAAGAATTTGTGGCACTGGGAGCGAAAACTAAGAAAAATGATCGACTCCTGGTGTACTGGGCCGGGCATGGCGAAACAGAGTCCTTGCCGCGCGGCGGAGAAATGGGATACCTTATTCCCACCGACGGGAAAGCCGACCACCTGTTCGAAACCTGCCTGAGCATGGATGAGCTGAAGCGTCTTTCAGAGCGTGTCTCCGCAAAACATGTCTTGTTCCTTGTCGATGCCTGCTACGGAGGACTCTCCGCCGTTGCCTCCCGCTCCCTGCCCAAAGAAACCGAACTGTACTTGCAAAAGGTGACCTCCGCAGAAGCAACTGAAATTATCACTGCCGGCACGAAAGACGAAGAGGTCGTCGAAAGTCCGACATGGGGACACAGCGCTTTTGCCAAGGCGATACTCGATGGATTCAACTCGAAAGTCGTTGACCGCAACGGAGACGGCGTCGTTACGGCGGATGAGTTGTTTTCGTATTTGCAACCGAAGGTTTTTGAGCTGTCACGCTCCGAAGATCCGCATGGACACCGGCCGGTAATGGCAAAACTGAAGGCGTCGGAAGGAGAATTCACATTTGTCGTGTCTGTCCCGGAGTATTCTCTGCTCATCGATGGCTTACCTCAAACGAATACGGTCTACGTGAACGGAGATACGGTCGCCCAAAACAAAGACACGGTGAGGAAATCGTTCAGGCGCGGTACGTACACGGTCGAGATCGAAGCTCCGGGGCATGACCGGTTTTCAACCACGGTCGACCTCACCGCCGACCGCGAATTAAATCCACACATGACTGCGCTCACGGTACCTTACATGCTCGAAACGAACCCGGGCGGCGCGTCCGTCAAAATGGACGGGACGGACATGGGCCAGACGCCTCTGCGCAAAGAGATTATGATTGGCCAGCACCGGTTCGAGATCTCAAAAGCAGGCTACGAGCCACTCGGTTTTGTTTCGAATGTCACCAATCAGAACATCTATGAGAAGAAAGAGCTGAAACCTCAGATGTACGACATATCTGTCATAAGCAACCCTCGCGGCGCTCAGATTTTGTTGAACGAACTTCCCCAGGGGTCAGCGCCCGCGACGCTTCAGGTGCGGCCGGGATTGAAATACACGCTGGAGATTCAAAATGAAGGGCAGAAACTGTCCACTACATTTGAGCCGGCTGGTTCCGGCGCTGTGAGTGCGGATTTCGGGACAAACCAGATCCAGTATGCCGGGCCGGTCGTTCAAACGTCAAAGGCTTCCGAATCAGCAACGCGGGGAAATGAGGAAAAACCTCCGGCGCAAGCTTCTCCGACAAAGACGTTCCTGGAGATCGTTGTTGAGCCGGAAGATGCGGCGATCGTCGTTGATGGAAGCGCTGTTATTCCGGCGGCAGGACTTGCAAGGGTCGAAGTGGAACCAGGGAAAAGAATCATTCTTGCCTCCAAGAGCGGGTACGAATCCGGTCAATTCGTGGTTGATGTGAACCCGGGTGAAACCAGGCGTGTCCCCGTCAAACTGAATGAAGAGTCTTCTTCAAGATGGTGGTTGTATGCCGGAGGCGCTGTGCTCGTCGGCGGTGCGGCATACTTGCTTCTGGCGAAAGGGAAAGAAGAACCTACCGTGGTAGCGGATCCGTATGGAAGTCCGCCAGTGTTCCCGCCAATTCCTTAAGCACGGTTCGCACGAGTAATCGAGGAGATAATCGATGATGAGTAGAATAACGGTTGTTGTAGCGCTGGCGCTATGTCTCTGGAGAACGCCGGCTTTAGGCCAACCCTGGGCCGTAGAATCGGACGCCAATGTTACTGCAGACCTTGTTGGCATAAAGGCGATAAGCGCGGACATCGCGTGGGCGTCGGGTGATTCGGGAAGGATCCTGCTCACGACCAACGGTGGAACAACATGGAGTGCACATTCTTGGACGTATGGTGGAAGCAAATTGGACTGCGGGAGTATCGAGGCGTTTGATCAGTATACGGCCTGGGTGGTGCTCGCTAATGACAGCAGCAGATTTTCCTGGATTGGGAAGACAACAGACGGCGGAGGAACCTGGACGTTCCCTCTATCATCAAACACGCAGGGGACGTTCTATGACGCCGTGCGGTTTTATGATGCAAACAACGGCATCATGATCGGGGATCCGGAAAATGGATACTTCGTTGTCCAAACCACTACTGATGGCGGCACCACATGGACCCGGACCCCTCAATCGAATATCCCTGCTCCACTGACTGGAGAAACCGGCTTCATTAACAATGTTGCAGTATTTGCAACTAATGCCTGGTTCGGGACATCGGCAACACGCGTTTTCCGGTCGACCGATAGAGGGAACACCTGGACAGCAACGAATTCTCTTGCCGGGATCGGCAGCTCTCTTTTCGCGACTTCTTTTGCCAGCGATCAGGTTGGCATGGTTGCCGGCAATACCGGATATATTGCGCAAACCGCTGATGGCGGGATCTCTTGGGGAACTCCGGTTTCAACGGGTGCCAACCTTGCCGCGGGACTCACCTACGTTTCTCCAACGGTGGCAATCATGGTTGGTCAAAGTGCGACCATGTATCTCACTAGCTTTGTGTCGACGGACGGAGGAAATACCTGGTCCTCCCGGTTCGCGCCCGTTACGAATTCCTTGTATGGAGTTTCTTTTGCCAGCTCGTCAACTGGATGGGCTGTCGGAGCAAACGGGACAATTTTGAAATGGGTTGGAGGGGACCTCGCTGCATCATCACCGACAGCAACCACTACGGCCTCCGAGGCTGTGGGCTCAAGCAGCGCAACCCTGATCGGAATCGTGAACCCAAACGCCTTGTTAACGACCGCCTGGTTTGAATGGGGAACGAGCAGCACGTTGTCGAACTCCAGCTCGACCTCTGCGCAATCCATTGGGTCGGGAACAAGTGGCGTGGCCGTCACAGCGAATCTGACGGGACTAAGTCAGAATACTACATATTATTATAGGGTCGTAGGACAAAACACGAAGGGGACAAACAAAGGGTCGATTTTGAATTTCACAACTGCGTCCGCCGCTGCAGCTGACCTGGTTGGGATATCCCTGCCGTTATCCACGGATGCATGGACAGTGGGGCAGAATGTGACAGCGACCTTCTGGGAAAAAAATCAGGGCAGTGCTACGGCCGGACCACATCAAACGCAATTGTATTTGTCGACAAACAACGTGATTTCGACTTTTGATACTCCGTTAGGCACAGCGCTGTCGTACACTTCGATAGCTGCCGGGGACTCCCAGTCGCAAGCTCAGAGCTTTGCTGTGCCAATCGTTGCTACCGGCACGTACTACGTCGGAGCGATTATCGATATCAACAGCAACGTTCTGGAGAGTGACAAAACGAACAACTCCCCGTATCGCACTGGAACCGTTGCAGTGTCGACCCACATTACCAGATTGAGTACTTTGACGGGGAGGTTTTCAGGCGGTGTGCCCGTCTCAAAATGGGTTTTGATGAGTGTTCCATATGTACTTGACGAAACTGCAGGCCCCGCAATCGCGGGTCAATTCAACGGTAACGGTTCCAACGCATACAAAATGTACGCGTATACGAATGGTTCATTTCAAGACATTACAAGTGCGGTTGACGCTTTCGATTTGTATCGGGGCTTTTGGTTTAAGACGGTGACTCAGCCTGGCGCGTTCAACTTGAATTTCGGCACAGGCACTGTGCAGACGGATACTGCATATCAGATCACGATTCCGACGGGGTGGTCTCTTGTAGGTCCCCCATTTTATACCAGTCCAGCCACCTGGAGTCCCCTAAACACTTCTGCCGGTTCCGTCGGAATCCGGGTATACAGCTTCAGACATGAAACGAACAGCTGGCAGGGACCGCTTGACCCTTCCGTGCAACCAATGCAACCGTTTGGCGGATATGCCGTGTGGAACGGGACCGGCTCAGCGTCCTCGTTCACCTTCTCGCGGGGAACGACGGCAACCCCTATCGCTGAATGGAAAAATGGAGATGGCTGGTTTATGAAGCTGAATCTCGAGTCTGTAACCATCCGCGTCGGCCAGCATAGAAATGCCACTGCCACCCGCAACACCTTCAACTATCCGATGCCGCCTCCACGCCCTGAGGTAACTGAAGATGAAACGTATCTTGAGGGGAAACTCTGGAGCGACGTACGTCCCGCTCAAAATCAAGAACTTCTGGCCTGGAAGGTTTTCGTCAATCCAAAAGCTGTGCACTCTATGAAGGTAAGCGAGAAGTTTGGACTCCCGACAGGCTGGAAAGTTGTCGCCCAAGGAATTCCGTATCTGGGTTCTGCCGATCTGACAAAACAGGATTCGGTGCGCTTCCCTGCCGAAATAAGTTCTGCCTTTACCATCACCATTCTTGCCGGTTCACCCGACCGCGTCGATCAGGCTACTGCACCCCCGGAATTTGCTCTCCTGCAGAATTATCCTAATCCGTTCAACCCGAGCACAACCATCCGGTATCAATTGGATAAAGAATCGGATGTTAGCCTGGGGATATTCAACACGGCGGGTCAGGAGATCGTCACCTTACTCCACGGCGCTCAACATCCGGGGTATTACGAAATGAGATGGGATGGGAAGAATGGTCAGAGGATTTCCGTTCCTTCGGGGGTTTATTTCTGCACAATCCGGGCAACGAACGAAGTTCGAACGAGAAAAATGTTGGTTCTGAAATAAGGACCATCCTTTCGTGTTCTTCGTGCCTTCGTGGTGATAAACGTTGACGCAAATGCAAGATTCGCAAATGGGAGGTCCGTGGCAAAACGCTTTGCGGTCTCTTCGTGTCCTTTGTGCACTTTGTGGTCAAGAACGATTTAACGTAGAGAACGCTGAAGGGAACAATTTCGCTCATTTGAACCTGCAATTCCCTCTCTTGCATAATTTGCCAGTACGGTCTGTCAGAAAAGCGTCCATTCGCAACTATCACTCAGAATCCGGTCTCCCCACACACCCCGGGCTTTAATGTCATTCCTGCCGGGCTGGAGCTTTATATCTTTCCAGATGAATACACAATTGGCGGTTTTCGCTTTCCTGCCCTGCGTGATTCCATTCAGGAGCAGTTCAACCCGGTCCACGTTGGAATAGATTTTCACTTCGGTTACTGAATCCTTCCGCACGGCAAATCGTCGGCTTGCGATGTAGATGACCGGCTCATCCGACCAGTTCGCTTTATAGAAGAAGAAAGCGTCCTTCTTTGTTTTTCGATCGTACGTCACCAGTCCCTTGTCGTTCCGACCTGGAACACCGCCTTCGTGCCGCGTAGAGCTTGTGAAATCGAACATGTTCCAGACAAACGTCCCCCATATAAACGGCCTTTGCTTCATCGCTGACCATGCCGCCTCGTGGACAAGTGCCTGCCACTCTTCCGGATGCCATTGGCCGTCTGTCTGCGGTTGGGTCGGATTCTCTTCATGGTGTTCCGTGTTGGCACCTGCGCCATACTCGCTAATGCAGATGCCGCCGCTACGGCTCATCATACGACCCTTATCGAGCAGATCGCCGAAAGATTCTTTCCGTCCCCAATCCGGGTACCAGCCGGGGTAGATATTCCAACCGAGCAGATCGGGGATCTGGTTCATCTGGGGCAGGCGAGAGGTCGAGGTCGCCGCGATCGTGGGCCGCGTCGGATCCTCTCCGTTCGCCACAATCTTCAGATCCTCAAGTTCGCGGTGAGGATCGGGTTTCCCGGGCCAGAGCTCGTTGAACAGGCTCCAGACAAAGATCGAGGGATGATTAATGTTCTGCCGGATCAGATCGAGCAACTGATTTCGTGAAGTCTCAGCAAATCTCGGATCCGCGCCGATTTCATTGACCTGTGGAAGTTCCGCCCACACAAGGATACCCGCAGAGTCGCACAAGCTGTAAAAATAATCGCTGTGCTGGTAGTGCGCGCAGCGGACAACCGTACAGCCGAGTTCCTTAATGAGGCGAATGTCCTCGGCCATATCTTCCTTAGAGATTGCCCATCCCTTGTCCGGCCTATCCTGGTGACGGTTGACGCCGTGAAGGTGGTAGGGTTTGGCGTTCAGGAAAAATCCTTTTTCAGTGTCCACGCGGAAGAAGCGGAGTCCGAGCGGTTGTGCAACGGTATCCAGCAATGTGCCATCGTGTTTGCGCAATTCGACAACAGCTTTATAGAGATATGGATCTTTGCGTCCATTCCAGAGATGCGGCTTCTTAACCACCATATGCAGGGGAACCGGCGCTATAACATGGGCCACAGCAGTTATCAGTTGGTCAGTCGAGGAAATGCGATTGCCCGAAGCATCGAAGAATGCGGCGGAAATGGTAAGTTCCTCATCCTGTGATGTCTCGTTGGAGATTTGTGCGGTCACATCGATTTCTGCCCGCGTCCTGTTGACGTTTGTTTCATACCAGGCGACGCCCGGCGAAGCGTGATCCGTCCTCGCGAAACAGATTGCATTTGTTACGATGAGATGTACGGGACGGTACAATCCGCCAAAGATACAGAAATCGCCGCTCAACGGAGCCACATCGGGTTCAGGTGCATTACTGACGAGCACGGCAAGCATGTTCGTACCATTGGCGGACAGCTGTTTTGTGATTTCGTAGCAGAACGCACCGAATGCCCCGCGGTGTTGGCCGAGCGGGCTGCCGTTCAGAAACACATCGGCCACTGATCCCGCGGCTTCGAACCGGAGGAAGTAGCGCTTCCCGTGTTCTGGCGGTCCTACGTCAAGACTGCGGCGGTACCAGCCTGGGCCGCGGGTATAGCTCTGGCCCTTTTGCGCCTCCTCCCACCCCCAGTTGTGTGGAAGGTCGACCGTTTGCCAGTCCTGATCGTCAAACTGCGGCTGTCCGGCGCCGGCAATATTTCCGGCTCTGAACCGCCAACCTGAATCGATCAATTGGTCTGTCTGGGCACGCACCGGACTGCTCAATGCAGAGATGCCCAGACCGACAAAGAACAGGGATAGAATTCTGAGCATGGTCATACCTGTAAGAATTGTGCTTTGCGCGGAAATGGGTCCGCAAGTGATGCGTCAATGTAGCACAGTTCTTATGAATTGTCAATATTTTGATTTTATCCCTCTTCTTCTTACCATTGCGGACTATCATCTCAATGAAAAGGTGCCTTATGACACTCAAGAATTTTGCCCAGACGGTTTGTGTCCTGGTTTTGACATTACTCCTTGCCGGCCCTGCGCGGGCACAACTGCCTCAAGAGACCCCCGAACAAAAGCAAGCCCGCATGCGGTGGTGGACCGACGCGCGATTCGGCATGTTCATCCACTGGGGACTGTACTCTTCCCCGGCGCGTCATGAATGGGTCAAAAAAATGGAACGTCTTAACAACGATGACTACCAGAAATACTTTGAGGTATTCAACCCCGACCTCTACGATCCCCACCAGTGGGCAAAAATGGCGAAGCAAGCCGGAATGAAATATGCTGTCATCACTGCGAAACACCACGAAGGATTTTGCCTCTTCGAGTCAAAGTTCACGGAGTACAAAGCCCCAAACACCCCTGCAAGGCGGGACCTCATCAAAGAGTGGGTCGAGGCATTCCGGGGGGAAGGATTGAAAGTCGGATTTTATTATTCCCTTCTCGACTGGCACCATCCGAATTATACGATCGACAGGAATCATCCGCAGAGCCCTTCGACCGATGAAGAATATGAGAAGCTTAACAAGGGCAGAGATATGAATATTTACCGGCAGTATATCAAGGATCAGGTGCGGGAATTGTTGACTAACTATGGGACAATTGACATCATCTGGCTCGATTATTCTTTCCCATCCGGCAAGCATGGTAAAGGAAGAAATGACTGGGATTCGGAGAACCTTCTGAAGATGGTGCGCAAGCTCCAGCCGGGCATCATCGTCAACGACCGGCTCGACCTGCTGGACGTCGATGGCGGATGGGATTTCCGAACACCGGAGCAGTTCAAGCCAAGCGAGTGGGTAACCATGAACGGAAAGAGAGTCCCGTGGGAAGCGTGCCAGACATTCTCCGGCTCGTGGGGGTACTACCGGGACGAGATGACATGGAAAGACACGAAGCAGCTTCTGGTCCTTCTGATCGAAAGCGTGAGCAAGGGAGGCAATCTTCTCCTCAACGTGGGCCCGACTGCACGGGGCACATTCGACGACCGCGCGCAGCAGCGGCTCAAAGGAATCGGCGAGTGGATGGCGGTAAACAGCCGTTCAATCTACGGCTGCACTCAAGCGCCGGCAGAATTCAAAATCCCCGAGCACTCTCTCCTGACCTATAACCCTGAATTAAAGCGGCTTTACATTCATTTGCTTGACTGGCCGCTGGAGCAGATCACTCTTGAAGGGTATGCCGGAAAGATACGCTACGCCCAGCTCCTCAACGACGCGTCCGAGGTGAAAATGAGTACGCAAAAAGAAACGACATGGATCTCCGAAGAATCAAAAAAGGACGACATCGTCCTCACGCTGCCAGTGAATAAGCCGAATGTTGAAATTCCTGTAGTCGAGTTATTTCTCAGGTGATTCAATAATCGTGCATTCAAGCGCGACCACGGAAAGAGGGGGAAAGACGTAAGAGAACTTGGCAGATTTCGTCGCGAACTGTGAGGATAACAGGCGAACACGCTCCGGTTCTTCAAAACTATTCGATACGTCACGCTCTCCGGCATTCTTCGTATCCACTAATTTCCAGACGTGAACCGTCCCGCCAATCGTGCCGAATGCTGAAAAATCTACCAGCGTGCGGCGTTCATGAAGCGTGCTGTTAACCACCAACAACGACACTTTGCCGCGAGACATGGTGGCGCTCACATCATCCCGATCCAATTTCCCCTGCAGCGTTACCCGCAACGGATGGACACCTGCATGATGTGCGTAAAGCTGTTGAACGTAGTAGGTCGGGGTTTTGTAGAGTCGCAGGTTATCAGTTTGGATGATCCCCGAGCAGAAACTATTGGTGAGGTTGGAACGGTTGGCAATCTCGATGATGTCCGCGTGCCGGTGCATGAAGTTGTGGTATCGGGCGCATGCCAGGGCGTTGTCCAGCGACAACAATCTTCCGCGTCCGACCCCCCAATCGCCGGCGGTCGTGTTCCACTCGGTCACAGCCACTTTGATGTTTCTCCTCGATGCGCTGTCAAGCCATTGCTCTATTCTCCGGATTTCGCTCTCTTTCCCGGCAAGATCTTCGCATTCGTAGTGATGGGGAGAGACATAATCCAGGTACTGTCCGGAAGTGTTGATGATGTTGGGGGTTGGGAATGATGAAAGTAATCTAATAGTCGGGTCAACCGCTTTCATTGCCTGGCAGAAGACCGGAAGATCTCGTTCGTATTCATCGCCCTCCAACTCGTTGCCGATCTGCCAGAATTTTATGTTGTATGGCGCAGGATGGCCGTTGGCCGCCCGCAGCTTTCCCATCGGTGTCTCGGGTGAACCGTTGAAATATTCCACCTCATCTGCGGCATTCCTGGGTGTGCGGCCGGTCAGACGCACGCAAATGAGAGGCTCCGCGCCGACGACCCTGCAAAGCTGAACGAACTCTTCCAGTCCCGCTCCCGTCGGATGTTGTCCGCCCCATGGAAGATTGATCCACGGCGGACGCTTATCCGGGTCGCCAATAAGCCGTAACCAGTCGAATGTCTCGGTAGAGCTGCCGCCCAGCCGGATGATGCCGGGTTTCAATTCCTTCAATGCCTTAACGACATCGATCCGCCATCCGCCCACGGTTCGTTCAGGCATTAACGAAACCTGATCGATCCAGATCGTGCCGGGACCGCGAAACTCTATGACCAGCGACGCGTTGCTGGAATATTCCAAGGGCAGGAAACGTGCAGTGTATTTTTTCCAATCTTCAGTAGCTGAAAAGTTTGTGGCGGAGAGAATCTTGGCGCCGGCGCGTAAGTACATCCGTACGCTCCCGGAGACTCCCTTTTCTCTCAGATAGGCGGATAACCGAAGCGCCTGTCCCTTCTCTACGCCGATACCATCCTGGGCAAGGCCGAGTGTGCAGGGTTCATCTCCTTTCACTTCGATCCGCTGTGACACTTTGCCATTAAAGGCCTGCACACTATCCAGAGAGTACCTGCCCCGATGAACCGCCCCCACGGGATACCATGGTTTCTCTCTGAAATCAACCTGCTTCCGGAAAACGATATTATACGGTGAGAGACCTTCAAAACTGTTGTCGAAGACTTTTTCCGACCACATCCCCGGCACGAGGTCACACAGGTATTCGATAAACTGGCCGTACTGATACGGACTGACCGGAGTATCGAAGAGGAAATCGCGTTCCGGGCGGATGACAGAATTGTCTGTAGCGCTCGTTTTCAACGATGGTTGTGCCGTAAGAATTGAAAACCCAACCACCAGAAAAGCTATTATTGAGGGAATCTGTTTCATAGGACTTTCGCCTTGTTGGACATTTCTATTGCGAAGAAGTTTTTTTAAGTGGTACCTCAGCTGTATCCCCCTGAATGCGGTAGCGAATATCCTGGGGCCACCTGGCTGTCAGTCTTGCCATCAATCCTGCGTCGTATGTGATGATCTCCGCCCCAATCCAACCCTTCGCGGTCCGGATACCTACCACACCCTTGTTCTGAATTTCGGCGTTAGGGCGAAGGAAGAGAAAATGTACTTTCCGATTAATGAGATAGCTCCGGGGCGCATGTTTTTCATGACCTGGTCTGCCGCGCGTCTCCACGGGCAGATGAGCGATGGTAGCGTCAGTGAGTCCTGCGTTTTCGATGCACTCGGAAAACTTGCCGTAGTAAGCAAGGGCGTCCTGTCCACGGGAAAGTATCCGGATGTGCTCACCCTCAAAGTATTTTCTCAGACTCTCCCCGATGAACTTGTCCTGCTGGATTCTGTTTGGATCGCCGGGGAGAGGTTGCGTGTAGTACCATTGTTCGTCCGTAATTCCGCCGAGATCCAAAAACGATTCCTTGTGCGTGCCATCCCGATTAAGGAATAGGTCGTTCCGGGACGATTTCTCCGCCCACACCAACAGGGGAATCGCGACGCAAACTGCCCACGTCCATCTACTATTCTTGAGCAGTTGCCGCACGGACACTTCGCCCGTAATGTAGATGAGCGGGATCAGCGGTACCATGAACCGTGCGTACATGAAATCCCCGCCGGTCTTTGCAACAAAGAGAATACCATAGACTACGATAACACCGAGGCAGAACTGTACCAAGCGGTTCCGGATGGCGAACAACGCTAACAGAAATATGAATGATGTCTTGTAGGGCCAGAAGTATGTCCAGAGGTACTCCCAACCCTGTGAGAAGTAGCTCAACCCCGCCGACTTCGCATAATACGTGTTCGGCAGGACATCACCGTAGTACCAGTATTTCCACACCAGCCAGGGGATCAAGAGCAGGAAAGGAAGAGCGAACTTCATCACCGCCTGGCGTCCGTCCCTGATGATACATATCAGGGCGACTGCACACATCACAACCCCATCGGGACGCGTCATGACCGATAGCATCAGCACGAACCCGCCCCAGAAGAACGTCCGTCGAACAAACAGGAGATACCCAGAGAGAAGGATAAGAAACGTGAACATCATCGTTTCCAGACCGCCTGTCGCCCAGATCGTGAAGTCGTAATGTGCGGCAAGCGCGAGCGCGGCCAAAGGAAGGAAGGTTGCTTTACCAGTCTGGTAGGATATGACTATGGCGAGCACTATGACACCCGCAAAGGCAATGAGCCCGAGATATTCGGAAGTCGGGACAGGGTCCGCTCCCAACCACTGAAATGAGGCTACAATCATGAGCCAGAGAAAATGTGTGTACCCCTCGGCCCGTTCCCCGACATTATAGACGAGTCCATTGCCGGTCAGGAAATTCTCGATGTAGCGGAACGTGATGAATGCGTTGTCGCAGATCCAGCGGAGCGAGATGGCGCTGGCGAGACCGATCAAGAGCGCAACCGCAGTCGCGACAGCATAGGGAACATTGATGCGGTAATTGGGGGTAATGCGTTTTAACATGTGGTCACGAGGACGGCCGATCCGGATCATGCGGGAGCTTGGTGTGGAGCGTTCTGGTCGCCCTTAACGATCATCCCAAAATGAAGAACCCCAGTCATGACAAGAAGTTACAGAATGACAGTATGAATATCAAGAATTCTCGCAGGAGTCATGTGAATACGGATTAATTGAAAAAAATCCAACCATTGCTCATAGGTTCATCTCTTGGCCGTTCCGGCAATGCCTACTCCAGGTAATGGATATGAATAGTTCGGATATCGGCGGGCACCCTTGCGCGAAGGAATGCGGATTCATCCGAACGGGCCCAATACGGAATTCCCCCCTTCAGCACAACGGGATATAGTTCGATCGATTCAATTTTGCCCGTCCTAATAAGAAAACTAACCACAGCTCCTCTTTTGGTGAGCAAATCCCTTTGGTCAAAGACAAAATTTCCAAGGCTATAAAAAACAACTTTTCCCTTGTATTCTTCCACGTCCTGAAACACGTGAGGATGATGCCCTATGACAGCATCTGCCCCCGCATCAACCAGACGATGCGCCTGAACTCGTTGAAACTTCGCCGGAGAAGTGTGATACTCAACACCCCAGTGGAGACAAACCACGACAACGTCGCCAGCGTATGATTTCTTATAAGAGCGGATATTCCGGCAGAGATCTTCGATCGATGCCTGGCAGGGGGCGTATTCCCCGGCCGATCCCTTCCACCCCGCAAGTGAAATTTGGACCGAGCTAAAAAGAGCGATGCGGCCGGCTGTGGTCGTAAGTACGGCTGGGTCACATTCATCGAGACTTTCGACACCGCATCCGACAGGTATAATTCCGCTCTTTAGTAACGAATCAACTGTCGATTTGAGGCCCTGCGTCCCCTGGTCGGTGGAGTGGTTGTTCGCGAGATTGACATGACTAATGTGGGCGTCACATAATGCGGGCAGCCACCCGGGGTTTATTCGAAAGATGAAACCCTTCCTGTGAGTCAGGCTCGTTGTCGTTGCAGGACACTCAAGGTTGGCCACGGCGAAGTCGGACTGTTGCAGGATGCGCGAGATAGGCGTGAAGATTTTATCGATGCCCTTGCGCGATATTATCCGCCGGATACCCCGGTCCAACATGACATCGCCGGTGAACATCACCGAGACGCTATCCTGGCAATACCCCTTAGTACCCGGGGTCCAGAAGAACGGGAATGTCAGCAAGACAAAGAAGACTTTTCGATAAGAGATCCACGGGTGAAAAAGATGACGCAGAGACACAATGACAGCCGACCGTTCGAGAGAAGGATGATCATTTAATTCTATTTCACACCGAACTTCATTTCTTTCAATACGTTCCCGGAGCTGTCGGTCACCGACACCGTCCATTCGCCTGTTTTGGATACAGTCTTCGATGCCCACGTTCTCCACGGACTCCCGCCGATGCTCAGCGTTGTGCTGTGGGAGTATTCACCAGTTTTCCACGTCACGGTGATTTGACCGGAGGCGCCGCCGGTGAATTTCATCCAGATGAAGACCTTTGAGTCTTTCGCGAAGGACGAATCTTCCTCGGCAATCGAACGATCTTTGATATCCTTCCCGAGCCTCGCGTCGATAACCTGCAACATATCCGGCTTTTGCTCTTTCTGGCGTCCGAAAGAGACTTGTGTACTGACAAGCAATATTGCTACGAGCAACATACTGGTTTTCATACGACGTTCTCCTTTCATGATTTGATTTGTAGTGACTTCGTTGGCTTTCAATACTGCGGAAGTTCATCATCTTCGTCAAACATACACCTGCTACCTGCCGACCTTGATCTTCATTTGTCCGCTTGCCGAGTAGTAATTCGCATCGTACATCGCCTCTGCTATTACGGGCGCGTAGCTGAACGTACCCGGCGTTACAGCGCGCACCATGTAATAGAATATTGCCTGCCTGCTGTTGAGATTCAGGTAGAAATTGATGCGGTTGTCGCGAATATCCATGTACTCAGGCGTCGTAGCATTCGTGATGAACTGATAGTGCGTATTATCCGTCATACGTGGATTCTCAATTTCGAATCCCGCGGGCAGCAGGTCGGAAATCGCGACGTTTTCAATATTATTCACGCTTGAATTGAGGGTCAGCTTTATAATGATGAGGTCATTTTGCTTTATGGAATTGAGATTCACGGCACCTCCATTGCGATTGAAGAACTCACGTCGCACCTGGAAATTCTTGTCTTCGATCCTTACTTTGCCGTCAGTTCGAATGCCTTCAGTCACAAGCGAATAGTATGCACGACCCGTCCCACGCATCACAAGGGTCACCTTTTTGCCGAACGGGTCGATTTCAATTTTTTGATTGCCCCCCTTGTACGACTCGGATTTGCCTGCAACCCGTATCGTTCCTTCGATTTTTGACGCCGATGCCATGCGTGCGGCTTTGCCGAACGCCAGGAGCGTGAACGCGTTATCCTGCGTGCTGTACCAGTAATAGTTCCGGTACGATCTTGAAAGATAATCCATGTAAAGCGGGATCTTGAGATTATCGGGGTCCGTGTCAAGAAGCACGTTCAGGATAACCGCACTCGCACGAATAGGGGAGTCGAAGCAGTTTCCGCTTTGCCGGTACATTTCTTCGGTAACAAATTCCGGGGGGAGCAGCTCAAGGAACGATCGCTGGTCGCCGCTCAGCGCGAACGCGCCGGCAAGAAGATATTGCGTGTCGTTCGTGAGCAGGTTCCGGTCTGTTCTGAAATAATTCATCACGTTCTTTTCAGGCACACCGCCGAGAGCAAGAACATACAGTGCATAGAGCGTGCTCTTCTCGGCAATCCGTTTGATGATTGTTTTGTGCCCCGTCGCATAGGAGTACTGGTCGTACGTTTGTTTGCTTCGGGCTATTTGTGCGACTGCAACCAGCGCCGCCTTGATGACATTCTCCTGAACGGCATACCCGGCTTTCTTCGCTTCGAGGAGAAAGTGCGTTGCGTAGACGGTTGACCAGTTATTTCTGGCGCCGCCGTTCGGCCAATAGGAGAAGGAACCGTCCGGCAGCTGCATTGAGGTGACTTTCGTGATAGCCTCATTCACAAAGTATGTCGGACTTCCGGAATTGAGGATCGACGGGTCAAGCATCGCTGCGATGTCTCTCAGATAAATTTGAGGAAAGGCTTTCGAGACCGTCTGCTCGATACAACCGTACGGATAACCCACAAGATACTTCAACTCTCTTGCGAAGCTTGCAACGGGGTAAGGACTCAGTGTGATGAAGGACTTCCGGTTGTACGGCAGGTAGACATCCTCAATATCATGCGACGCCGTATCGCCGCCTTCGACGAATCCCGTGATCGCATCCGATGAATACGGCGAGATGGGACGAACCGGCAGATCAGTTGTCGAGGTGAATGTCTCGCCGAACGCGGATGTTTTCACATCCACCGTGCTTTTGCCGATTTGGTTGGTTGTCCGTAACATGACATTTACGTAGCGCTCCTGATTTGCCTCAACATCGAGTGACACGGCCCTTGTAATCACGACGATTCCGCCGCTCGTATTGATATTGAAATTGAGCTTTGCAGGTTTGTCCGTCGTGTTGAAAGCCGTCAGCGTCATCGAGATTGTATCATTTGCGCTGGCAAACCGGGGGAGGGCCGGCGTGATAACGATCGGGTCCGCGACTTTCATCGACCTTGCCGCGGCTCCGAACCGATCCCCCTTATAGACAAATGCCATCAGTCGCAATTCGCCGTTGAACTCCGGAACATCGAACGTGATTTGTGCATCACCGCTGCTGTTCGTCCTGCAGATGCCCGACCAAAGTGCAACAGGCTTGAATCGTTGAACGCCGAGAGGGTTCACTCGCTTTGCTTCCGGCCCTTCTCCGCCGCCAGAGCTGCTTTTTTCCGGCAGAAGATGTTTGAAAAAATCAAAGGTCTCGGTTTCGAGCGCCTTTTTCGCATAAAAATATGCATGCGGATCGGGCGTCTTGTAGTTTTTCAACTGCAAGATCCCTTCATCAACTGCCGCCAATGTGAGAAAAGCATTGTCCACGCCCGGAATTGAAACAGTCACAGGGAGTTTCGATTTCGGTCGTATTTTATCCGGCGATTTGATCGTGACTTCCAGTTTGTTCGATTGTTTTTCCACCAGCAGCGGTTCGAAGCCATGTCCGGCCAGCAGAGGAATGTTCATGTCTTTGATCTTTCTGAACAAGACACAGCTCACGTATACATTCGGAAGGAATTTCTCTTCAACCGGTATTTCTATCGACGCGGCATTGTGGACGACATCGACGTAATGATAGCTGAACACCTGATTGCGTTCGATCGTCACAAGCATTTTGCCGTCGAAAGGAGCCTCGAAGAGGATCTTTGCACGGTCTCCCGGAGCATAGCGCTCCTTGTCAAAAACCATCTCCACATTTGCCTCAGCGTTGACCGGAAACGATGTAATTTCGGCGGTCGACCAGTCATACGAATAAAAATTAATCTGATTGTAGCCGCTATCTCCGACTTTAGACACTCGAAGAACATACTCGCCGGATCTGGAAACAGAATACGTGTATCCGTATGGTTTGTCCTGCAACGATATCGTGTCGGAGTGCACGGGTATTTCTCTCCGTTCCGAAATGTACCGCAGTGTGCCCGTCGAACCGGACTGCCTCAGGACCGACTGCCACTCGAGTCGCAACAGGTCAACCTTTGCTTTAAATCCGACAAGGGCAGTGTCGGATCTGCCAACAGCAATGATGTTGAGCTTCTGCGGCGTACGGGAGGAAGCGTAGTATTGACCGAGACTCTGCAGGCCGATATAGTACTCTTTCGGATACACGATTGTCTGTGCGAGTTGATACACGGGCCGGCCCGATTCGTCAAAGACGGCGATGCGCCCACGGACCCGGAGAAGGCCTTGCGCAGTAACGTCGCCCGGGATCTTAAACTTGAGAGTAGCTTTGCCGTTGACATCGGTCTTGCCGTTCATGACTTCCGGATTTGAAGAGTAATCCTTCGCGGCCTCGTCGGTGAACTCAAATTCCGGAAAACTCTTCGAGACGTACGGAATAGCATCGAACGTGCCTTCGAATTCGTAATTCCTATCGGCGGCGGGAGGTCCGAAGAAGTTAAGCGCCTGAAGGTCGTATGTTATCTCCTCTCCGGGTGAGGCATGATCGGTCGAGGCCTTGAGGTGTAACCGTAACCTGTCCGGAACAAAATCTTCAACGCTGACGACATATTCCGTAAGGTACAGATTGTTGCCGGTGCATAATTCAAAGCGATACGAGCCAGTTTGAGAGGATGTCAGCGTTTGATAACTTGTCTCGAATGAACCCTCTTCGTTGAGCGTATGTTGCGTTTCACTGACGATGGTTCCACGTGGATTGTAGATCTTGAGCCGCACGGGCAATTGAGCAGGAATCGGATTGTTGAGGTTACGAAGAATCCCCGAAACGTAAATTTTTTCTCCGGGGCGATAGATCGTCCGATCACCGTACAGCATCGCATCATACACATTCTGCGCGTCGCGTTTTCCATCGAACGTCGAACCGGGACGTCTCAACGCGATAGTCGGCGAGATTGATGAAATTGAAGTCGTTGTCAAGCTCTGCGGTGACGAGCTTCAGCACGAAATCCTTCCTGAGTTGCGTGAAATTGGCAAATCGTGCCACGCCGTCATTGTCGGATTTTGCACTCGCGATGGTTTGATTATTGAACGACACCAGATTCACTGTCGCTCCGGCAAGGGGCTGGTTGGTTTCCAGGCTTGTAGTGAAGGTCATAATTTCGGCGGGGCTTGCTTTGACGATGATCCCGATGTTTGATATCGAAATTAACTTGGATGTCGACCGCCATGCCTCGGAAGGGCTGGCAATCTCGACCACATAAAACCCCTTGTAACCGTTCTCGAGATTCGGCGTCATATCGAATTGGGTCGTGATTTCCTTGTTTTGGACGTACTTGATGGAGATCGTATCGTAGAAAAGCTGACGCCCATTCGATCCGACATTGAATCGATACATTATGGACCGCCCTGTGGAGGCGCCCTCTTCCTCGTCATCTCCCCCCTCCTCGTAGTAATACCCACCGTAGAATCGTCCCTCGTCGAGAAAGTGAACGAGATTGTTTTGAAAGATCTGGCTCACACGCACATTGAGCCTTGTGAGGTTGACCGACTTGATTTCAATGCTTTTTTGGCCGCTGAGCAACAAATACGCCCCCGATTGGGACGCAAACCGGAATGACGGCTGGATGTTGCCGATAACGACATCGGCCTCATAATCGTTTTGCGATTTTGCCCCGAGAACGCTTTCCAATCCTTTTTTCACCACAAGGTGAAGCACCGAACCGGCTTCGAACTTTCCTTTCATCGTAAAACTTCCCGGACCTCCTTCAAGCGTGTACTCCTTTACCGGGTCGAGAACGATATGTGTTTTCGCGCTGGCAAGATCAATTTCTTGTGAAGTTCTCAACGTAATCCATCCGTTGGTTCCATCGGTGCCGAACTCGTGACCGTAGATCTTTACGTCTTCCAGTCCGGGCAAATTGTAAACAAACGGCTTGTCGGCTTTAATGTGCGTGTGCGTCTCCGAAGAAATCAGTTCATCATCAAAGGCTATCGATATCTCTTTTTCCTTCTCGAGCTGCGTCATCGTTCCGATTTCAATCGGAATCACGGAACTGGTCTGAGTCGAAACGGTCTTTGCTTCGCAGGGCTGATGATCAATCGTGAGTTTGATATATTTGACGACGTCTGATGGATTGACCGCGTATGTGAATTCGAGATTCGCCTTGATGCCCACAGTCCTCGTCTGGCCGATGCGATCATAGAAGAACTCTCCCTTGACCATGGTGAAGCTCGGCGTCGAGAATGTAAACGTTTCATCTCCTCTGAAGGTGGTCGCTCCCGCAAGGCTCGTGAGAAGTTTCGAGTTCAACGTGCCGGTGTATTTTGCGTCACCGGCGAGCACCACATCCGGACTGAACACAAGAGTCGATGTGTCGCGCCATGTGAACTTTCCCGGAATATCCGGCGTGAATTGGATGTACGGCGTGCTTGTCCATTGATTGGTCGAGTCAGCCTTCACAATCGATTTCGAGAAAGAAATGATGATCGGGGCGTCGCGCGCGACAATTCCCTGTGGAAGCGGAGAAGTGACCTGCAAAACGTCGGAGGCCTTCTTCGAGCAGGAGGCTATTGCCAGGAGAAGAATAAGAGAAGCAACATGATAGGAATTGCGCATCGTTGTACTCCCGAGTAAGTTGTTGTCAAATGGTTGAACGCACTTGAAATTTCACCGAAGACATTCGCCCCTTATCATCGACACAAGTCATCGAATGCTCTCCTTGTTTGAGGGTGAGAAAGTACTTCTCCGGTGGTCTGAGCTTGCAAAGAAATTGATCATCGAGATACCAAATTTGCAGGTGAACATCGAGAGGAGAGCATGCTTGGAGGGAAAGTCGCTGTTCATCGGAGACAATATAGTATATCATATTGTCCGACGGTGACACGATCCGCGGACCGTCGCCTGTGAACACGCGTGTGCATGCCGGGTTATGCGGCGGCAAGGATTTGTGTTTTCTGCCGATGTTGTCCCAAAACATTAGCAGATCGGCAGGATAGTCCTCGCATCGTACAAGGCGATAACTGTTATTGCTCAGACACGACGGGCAGAACGACATGCTTCCGTCTGTCGAGACCATGATCTCTTTGTCGATATCGCAAACTCTTCCTTGCGTTCTCAGAACCGAATAATAATCCTCTATAAGGTGCGTGCAGCAACGGTTGGGAAGGAGCCCGCTATTGGCGCACACTTGACGTTTCATCAAATCCTCGGGCTCCGGGAGAATCTCTTTTTGATGTGTAGATGAGATGGAATTGAACATGTCGATGAGCAGGGGCGCCGAAGACTCGCGACTGACAAGGTCGGCGCTTCCTTTGTTCGTGACGTTTCCCAACCAAACCCCGACAGTGAATTCAGCCGAGTATCCAACAGCCCAGGCGTCCCGACGACCGTAGCTTGTTCCCGTTTTGAACGCGACGGTCGGAAGGTTTAGCGAAGATTCAAAATTGTTCGGGATATCTGGGCGATCGAGCCCGGATAATATTTCAGTGACCATGAATGCGGTGGCTTTCGAGAATACCCTTTGTGTTTGCTTCGCCTCGGCAGCGGGCGATTGAATGTACGAGAGCGGTGCATACAATCCGCCCGAGGGGAACGCCGAGTACGCTCCAACAAGCTCTTCGAGAGTCACGCCGCATCCGCCCACAATCATGCTCAAGCCAAGCCTGTCCTCTTGTAATTCCAGCGAACGGAAGCCGACCTTGTGCAAGAATTCGATGAACGACTTCGTGCCCGCGCTATGAAGCAAGCGGATCATGGGCACATTGAGCGAATGTCTGAGGGCGACATCGGCAAAAACATAACCGGAGTACTTCCCGTCATAATTCTCGGCTGAAAATCCTTCGGCGTCGTATGGCGTGTCCAGCAACCGCGTTTTTGGCGTAAGCGTTCCTTTCTCCATCTCCAGTGCGTACAGAAGCGGTTTGAGGGTCGACCCGGGAGAACGAAGCGCTTTCACGGCGTCGACCTGACCATGAGTGAATTGGTCTTCAAAATTCTCCGATCCGACATAGGCAAGAATGTTCCTTGTCCGATTGTTAACCACAAGCATTGCCCCGTTTTGTACGCCTCGCTGCCTCCACTCCCGTAAATGAGCCGATAGCTGCGTTTCCGCAATTTTCTGGATCCTCAACTCCAATGAGCTCCTTACTTCAGCCGATTGCCTGAATTCGTCTTTGATCCTTGAACAGAAATGCGGTGCGTACGAAGGGAGAGACGTCCTGTTTGCGGCCGCACGTGTTTGACATATGATCAGAGAATCTTCACGGGAGAGAAATTTCTTTCGAATCCACGGCGCCGCAAGATGGATGCGTGCGGCGAGGAGCGCATCGGGATGGCGATCCGGCCGGAGGGTGTTCGGATTGTTAGGAATCAGAATCAAGTCCAGGAGTTGGGCGATGTTGAGTCGCTCAACAGGTGTTTGATAATAGATGTAGGAAGCCGATTTCAGTCCTTCAATATTTCCACCCAGCGGAACGTTCGAAAGATACATGGTAAGAATTTCGTCTTTCGAATAATGAAGCTCGAGCTGAATTGCCCGGAACATTTCGATGAGTTTGTTGAAATATGTTCGTTCTTTGGGTTCAATCATGCGAGCAACCTGCATCGTGATCGTCGACGCGCCGGAAATTTTTTTCCCGGCAACTGCATTCTGAACGAGCGCGCGAACGATCGAAAACGGGTTTATCCCCGGGTGGTAGTAAAAGAACCGATCCTCTTTTTTAGTTAAGATGTATTTCAGCTTCGCGGGAATTTCTTCAGATGACGTCTTCAATCTCCATTTGTCATCGGGTGTGAGAAATGCTTGAAGAAATTGTCCGTTCCGGTCCTCGACGAGAAGCGAATATGGCTTCGGCGACGGAAGGGGAAACAGAAAGGACAGGATGATAAGTGAAAGCCCCAGTGCAGCTCCACCACGCACGGCAATTCCAATGATGTTCCTGACATACTGTGGCCGCAGTGCGCCCGACAGCATGGCCGCCAATCTCAGGCGGAAAGGAGAATATGGGAGATGGGTCTTTGACATTTTAAAAGGGGGTTGAGGCCGGGACGTGCGCGGCATGCAAAGTTAGCGAAGACTGTTTTTGAGGCTTCGAGGCATGACGAGGTAAATCCGTACTTGATTCCGAGACGGCGGGAATTGTGGCGGGAGAACAGATTTGAGACATTTGCCGTGCAGAGACACGTATCGTCATCCGCTGCGGTCCGTTGATCACGGCTGAGAAAGAACTTAGATATGTGAATCTCCCTTCCACGTCTGATCTCTTGAGTTGGAAGGTACTCAACCTTGGGGAGAATGTCAACAATCGCGTCAACAATCCCGCGTTCTTACCTGAATTTAACAAAAGACCCCAACCATTGCTGATTGGGGTCGTGTACTGCTACTTGGGAGAAGTGGCTGGTGTCACTTCAAGAGCAGCATCTTCCTAACCTCGGTGAAGCTCTTCGTCGGGTCGCTTGTGCTCGTGGCTTCGAGGCGATAAAAGTACATGCCGGATGCCACACTGCTCGCATTCCACTCCACCGACCTGTACCCCGCTTCCTGTACGCCGTCGATGAGTGTTTGCACGACTTGCCCGAGGACATTGTAGATTTTCAACGTAACGCGGCTTTGCTTCGGGAGCTGATAGTTAACTGTTGTGCTGGGATTGAACGGATTGGGATAATTCTGAGACAGCGTGAATTTCCCCGGGACGGGTTCTTTCGTCTTGACATCCGTCAGCATCCAGGTTGCCTTCTGTGCCGGGAACCAGTTCAAATCTCCCACAGCGTAGCCGTCATCTCCTGCGTGCATCAGATCTGTGTTGGTATATGTCAGATTCTCCGGCACCGGCCAGGCGACGCCATAGAGATCCTGATTTGGATTGAAGAGCCACTCGGAGGTGCTGCTGAGAGTGCCGGTTCGATACTGCCTGGCATACGTGATCAGGCTGTCAACCTGTCCCATCACCGACGCCGGGAAGCCGGGATCGATATTCACGTTGTTAGCTGCGACGAAGTTCGGGTAGTGGGTCTTGTCGCTGAACATTCCGGTTGTCCGGGCGTTCATCCACACCGGATCGATCAGCGTATCCATGAGAGGCGACGACCAGAAATCCGTCATATCGTTGGGCCAGAAGTATGCGTTGTTCCTGACATTTGCGGTCCTCATCGCTTCAGTTACACTGAACGTGGCGTCCATCGCAGCGTTCGAGTCAATACTTATTGTTGAGGACGGTGAAATCTCGTTCTCATAGTAGTATTGTGCGATTTCTGCATTGGATTGGGCCACTGCTAATGTGCCGAAGTATAGGTTGTTCTTGAAGATTGCGTTGACCGGGTAAAAAGTGTTCATGGGATTCACCGTAGTCAAGAATACGGTGTTATGTTCAAAGCGATTGTACAGATTGATCGCGACCGGGCAATCCGCAGGGCCATTGAGACAGAAGAACGTATTGTTGACAATGAAGACCGTGTCGGTCGATGTTCCATTGTCGAAACGAATGCCTTCTCCATAGAAAAACGCAGTAGGATGTTGCATGTTTCTGAAGAGACAGTTCGTCACGAAGACGTTGTCATGATTTCCGGTGAGCCAGAGCGCCTGCCATTCCCATCCATCGAACACGCAATTATCCACGGTGAGTCTGATGCTGTCGCTCAACACAGCGATGGCCTGAATGTCCGCCCCCTGGCGTATTTGATCTGCCCTTACGCCCAGGAAGTACAGATTCTTGAACGTACCATTTCCCTTGCTGATATCGACGAAATCTCCCGGTGACGAGTTGTCGCCGAGGATCGCCGGCGCGATAACGGGCGGCTTCGTCGACCCGGTATCAGCAATAAGCGTGAACGGCCAGTTCACATGGAGCGTCGCATTATAGAGATACCTCGCTCCCCGTGTGAGTTTGTACACGCGATTGATGTTCGTTCGCTGACCATTCGACAGCGTGTCCCCGCTTATGACAGCGTTGATGTTGCCTACAGGTGTCGCCACAATCGTCATTGTGTCGGGTGCCTGCGCGAGCATCCGTGGTGGCATCCAGAATACCGCCACGAATGCCGCAACCAGCAACAATGTAAGTGTTGCCTTCATAGGAATACTCCTTTCTTTCGATGTGCAGTCTTTTCCATTGACATGAATTATGTACAACCAGTCATGAAACCGTAGATGGAACTTCGGGCGCTTCATCACCTCCCTTCCGTGCGGTATGTCGTCTTACGAGAGTCACAGCCGCCAACGAAGCCCCAGATCCGCGGTCATCCCGTAATGCTGTTCCGCCGCGGGGAAACTCGATCCTTCATTGAGACTGATATCGCGCGCGGCATTGATATTGTTGATATCGAGAAACATTTGCATCCCGAACCACGGTAAATCCTGCTTGACGGACAGATCCCATCGCACGTAACTGGCAGTACTCATGCGGAGCTCGGGCCAGAAATTCGTGCCTGAAAAGATGTCGGTCTGGTACAGCATTGAGAGACGCGTCGAAAAGCCCGCATAGTCGTACCCGACCGCAATATTGACGATGTCATTCGGCTGGTTGATGAGCCGGTCGGTGTAAAATGTGTCAGTGACCGTTTTGACGACATACGGGGGGATGGGATTGCCAAGGGAATCATACAGATAGCGGGATTGGTAGGTCGTTCTCGGATATTTGGCATCGGAAAAAATATGCGTGTAATTTACATTCAACACCGCCCCCTTCAACGGGTTGGGCAAATACCAGAAGTGTGTCTGCCAATCGAGTTCAATGCCGAGGACATCGACTCTGTTGGGGTTGTTGATATAGGTATTGATGGTGTAACCCTGCGTTCCGGCAGGGACTCCCGGGTACAATGAGGGATCAGAAATAATTCTCCCCGTTGCGGGAAAAATCAAATCATCAATTCGCTTCAGAAAACCGCCGGCTGTGAATAGTCCCAGCGTATTCTCATACGACGGAAAGGTAAAGATCGTAGTTTGTCGAGTGCCCCGGTTTCAACTGGTAATTATTCCAGTCTACGGAATTGAACCCGACATCAATTCTTGGCGTTATGGTTGTGTAGTCCGGATAAGTGAGGGTATTGGTGTATGCAAACCGCACATCGAACCAATCCGTCGGTTTGTACTTGAGATGAACCATCGGCAGCCAGTAATCGTGGGCCGCGCCAAGCGTCGTATCGTAATGGACGTAGTTGTGCGACGCCCCCGTGATCCCTGAGATCCCCCGGGCTCCGGTGTACGATGTTTCGAGGCGCTCGTATCGGACGCCCGGGATGAGCTTGATCTGCGGGCCGATGTTCACATCGGCCATGCCATACCCTGCGGTTCCATACTCATTCCCCGAATAATCATTTGTCGTCGAAGCAAAGTCGTTTCGGCTGTACGCATCGAAGGATCCGGGGTTCTGACTTGCGAATTGTTTCATGACATCCAGAACCTGCCACATGAGTCCGATGTTCGTCGGAACACCGAGCGGATAGTCGCCGCCGAGGAACTTCCCGTATTTAAAATTCGGGTCCTCAAAGATCGTGATGGGAAATCGATATAGACCGCTCGGCACGGTTGCTTTCATCCAGGGGAATGCATCGAGTATCGCCTGACGGACGTTCCCGCCTGTTGCCAGCAAACCCAGCAAGCCCCCTCCTTCGCTATGGTCGTAGTAGCGGTATTTATATCGGTATTTCCCTCCAAATTTCAGCGTGCTGCTGATCTCGTCTGGAAAGATTCTCATCGGACTGAATGTTGAGCGCCCCCGTAATATCCCTGTCCTTCGAGATCTGATCATAATCCGAAACGGTCTGAAGAAATGTTTGGGAGGGATCGTTCCTGGCAAAAGAAGGAATTAGTTCCGGATTCCCTCCAAACGGTTGTCCGTTGAACCCGACGGATTGCTGAAGGAAGGAAAACGACATGTTATCCGGCGAACTGTTCTCCGAATACGAATGCGACGCAGTGGCATCGATCCTTAGGAAGGATACTACCTGTTCATAATACAGGATGTTCGTAATCACGCTTAATTTCTCGCGGGAATCGGTTGTAGTATAAGAGTGATTGTTCCCCTCAAGGTCGTACCCTTCGCCCCTGGATTGAGTCCTCGTGTCGGTGGAACTGAGAAAATTTGTGAAGGAAATTTTACCGTAGGGGAGCCGATAATCCAGGACGAGGGTCCCGCCGACGCGCTTTCTGTCCCTGGGGATGTCGGCGAGATTCAGACTGCCAAGGTATGTTTCATTGGGCGCGCCTAGCTGGGGCCCATTCAGATAGTAGCTCGCTCCCAACTCATTGGAAATTCGGTTTTTCCGCTCAACATCTGCCTGAGCAAACACGCCGAAACGTTCTTCAAAAAAACGGTTGTCAGCACTCCCGACGAATTTGTAATCGTTGTATGTACTTGCCAGGTTGTTGTACCCCCCCTGCGTCAGCAAATCAAACCCGGGGCCTCCATTCGACCCTTTTGCTTCTCTCATTTTGAAATTCACCGATCCTCCGAGTGCGTCTGCATCCTGGTCGGGAGTGATCGCCTTCATGACTTCAATTCCTTCAAGCATGTTCGGCGAGATCATGCTCAGGTCAACACTCCGGTCATTGTCATCGGTCGAAGTCATGCGGACTCCATTGATCATGATCGCGTTATACTTCGGTGAGAGTCCTCTTATAACAACCTTGTTCCCCTCCCCGCCATCTCTCTGAACAGAAACGCCGGGGAGTCTGCCGACGGATTCAGCAGCGTTGGCATCGGGAAGTTCCTGAATACGGGCGGCCGAAACCTCGTTAACGATCTGCTCGGACGCCAGTTGTTCGTTGATGGCCTCTTTCTGTCCGAGCGCCTGGGCTGTCACGACAACCACTTCACCCTGAACCCCCACCGGCTCAATCTTGAGATCCATCGTCACATTCATACCTTCTTTGAGGACGACGGGAACCTCAACGGGCTTATACCCGATGTACGAAGCACGAAGCATGTAAGATCCTGCAGGCACGTTTCGTATTGTATACCTGCCGTTTATGTCTGCCGCCGCCCCCAATCTCGTCCCTACCACAATTACATTTGCATACGGGAGCACAGCACCTGTGACGGCATCCCGTACATACCCTTCAACATTTGAATATGCTGCTGCCAGAATATTCGTGCCCATGGATGAGAACAATAGAGCCGTGATACTTGAAGCTAGAACAATCCTTCTGCGCATTTCTTTTCGGTTCCGTAATCAATTCCAATTCCCAATTGCACTCCTGTCAAATCCTTTCACACCTTCGGAATCAAGTCACGACAACCTCCATAATAAAAAGAAGTTACAGAATGGTAGGAAGAATGTCAAATAGCGGTCGAGCACTGTACTTACGTTTAGATATTTATATGAGGCAATAGGTAGTGGTGGCAAAACTCCTACAACTCCCCATGAAAAGTAACATCTATTTAACCTGTATGAAGCCTTTTGCGCGTCCGCCATTTAGACGTGAATCCACTCACGCTTTTGGTTTTGATCAAGCGCCTTGTTATATTTAAGAGGTTTTTATCTGATTCACCTGTCAAGACCAGAAATGCGGGCGTGCATTTCTCTAAACACAGAGTTGCCGGACCTAAAGTTGTAAGCACGAGAGCCTGGATCACTGACCTCTGCCACCGTTCTTTTGAGTCCCTTCTCAAGGGACACAGCTCTGCAAATCAGCTCAACTCAATTCCGACTCACTAACGCGCAATATAAACACTCATGGATCGATGAATGCAAGAACGTGGAGACATTGAAGCATCCTCATCGCGATTTGAAGTCATTCAGAGTCTCGATGGATTTGTGAAAGAACAAATTGGCTCATTGTTGAAACCCGTGAGTGAGAGCTGGCAGCCGGCTGATTTCATGCCTGACATGACCTCTCAGAATTGGGCTGACGATCTCAGAAGTTTTCGGGAACATTCTCAAGCGCTTCCGGACGATCTGCTCGTGGTTCTTGTCGGAGACATGGTAACGGAAGAGGCTCTGCCGAGTTATCAGACATGGTTGAACAGGCTGCGGGGGGTCAACGATATCACGGGAAGAAGTGAAACGGGCTGGGCCCAATGGAGCCGTGGCTGGACCGCAGAAGAAAACCGGCATGGCGATCTCCTGAACCGTTTTCTGTACCTCACAGGGAGGGTTGATATTCGTGCAGTTGAAACCACTGTCCATTATCTCATCAAGAACGGCTTCGACCCGGGCACCGAGAACGATCCCTATCTCGGTTTCGTCTTCACGTCTTTTCAGGAACGGGCGACAAAAATATCCCACCGCAATGTGGCCACACTTGCAGCCAAGGCCGGCGACGGCAATCTCCAAAAGATCTGCGGCTCCATTGCCGGCGATGAAGCGCGCCACGAAAAAGCATATAAGCTCTTCATGACCAAAGTTTTCGAGCTTGACCCCTCTGAGGCCGTGCTCGCCTTTGCAAAAATGATGAAAACAAAAATCACCATGCCCGCGCACCTGATGTACGACGACAGGGATACAAACCTGTTCTCGAAGTTCGCGGCTGTGGCTCAAAGAATTGGCGTCTACACCGTGCAGGACTACGCGGAGATTATTCGCGATCTTGTGGACGAATGGAAGGTCGCAGGCCTTGGGGGCCTGTCCGGTGTTGCGGCGAAATCACAGGATTATCTCTGCGGGCTTTCCGAACGATATGAAAAGCTTGCGAACCGCGTGACATTTCCCGGAAAGGCCCGCTTTAGCTGGATTTGGGATAGAGAAGTGTAGATTCAACAAGACTACCTTGACCCGCCCCCGACTCTCATAGCAAAGCCGACCCGCGATGAAACGAGTCGGCTTGCGTGAGACCGCAGGCAAGTCAAAAATAAAAAAATGTGCCTGCGCATCACATTACCTCAACATCTCCATTCCTCCATCACTCCAATACTCCTAAACTGACCTTGTCACTTCAGGAGGGCCATTTTCTTCACTTCCACAAATGTCCCTGCCGTTAATCTGTAGGCATAAATGCCACTTGGTAGGTTCTCCGCACTGAACTCCACAGATTTGTACCCTGCATCCTGAGTCCCGTTTATGAGTGTCGCGACTTCTCTTCCCAACATGTCATACACCACCAGACGAACGTAGACAGCTTTTGGCAGTTCATAGTTGATGACCGTCGATGGGTTGAACGGATTAGGATAGTTCTGCTGTAACGCAAACTCTGCCGGCAATGACCCGTTAACTCCCGTCACGCCGCTCACCGTTACTGCAATGGCATTCGAGTACGTGTTCGTACCGCTCAGATCGACGAGTCTCAATCGATAGCTGTAGTTTCCGTCCGTTACCTTCGTATCCGTCCATTGGTATTGATGTTCCTGCAACGATGTCCCGGCGCCGGGGATGAGATCACTCACAGTAGCATACTCTGCGGCATTTTGTGCTTTGCGCTCGACATAGAAGCCCAGACTGTTGGTCTCACTCACCGTTGTCCACTGTATCTGCACTCCGGTTGCGAGCGTTGAGGCAGTCATCGATGCGAGTTGGATGGCAAGGGCAGTACTGCTAAGTTCCGCTGTAGGCTGGCTCTCGTTGCCGTGAATATCCACTGTCGTCACCCGGTAGTAGTATTGCTGGCCGACCTGCGCTGTGGAGTCGGTGACAGTTGTATCGACCGAGGTCCTCAGTCGTGTTCCGCTGTTCACCGAGAAGCCACTGGTTGTGGAACGATAGACGGTGAAATGCCCTACATCCGGGTCGGTTCTGTCGGGGTTCCAGTGGATATTGATGGGACCGTTCGCCAGCGGAAGAATAGTAGCGTTCTGCGGCGGAATCGGTGAAAGGTTGTCGACCGAGTAGCCGCTGTCGACGCCCGATGCATAGTACTGGTTGAGGTCGCCTGTCTGGGCAACTACCTTGAACAAGAAATAATGGTCTCCGGTGCTCGTGGAATCCTCCAGAGTCGGAACGACAGTTTTATAGTAGGGCAGCTGAAAAGCGGGAATGGTGGTCACATAATCATACCCCAGGAGCGAGCTATCCATGACAATGCCCTCAGGAACACGCGGAGCCTTGGCTGCCATTGAAGGTCCAGCCGGGGATTGGCGGAAAACGGCATATGACGAGACTTGCGGATACGAAAGTGGATTATCGTACGGTGATTTATTCCAGTTGAGTCGCACCTGCCCTCCTTGATCATCCGGGATATCGGAAATCGAGCTAATGATGGGTGAACCCGGAACGGAGTACACCCACGCTGCTCCTTTGAGGGAATTGTCCCCGTAGCCGCAAACGATTGCCGTAGTTCCGTCAGCGGAGAGAGCCACGGAGAATCCTTGATATGCGTACGCGACAGATCCAGTGCCCACGAGCTTACTTCCCTGCTGTGTCCACACACTGCCGCTTCTCGTATACACCCATGCCGCGCCGGTGTCACTATTGTCCGTGAACCCGCCGAGGATTGCCGTGTTCCCATCGGCTGAGAGGGAAACGGAGTATCCCTGTTGTGCGCGCCCGACTGCGCCTGCCCCGACAAGTTTACTTCCCTGTTGTGTCCACACACTGCCGCTTCTTGTGTACACCCATGCCGCGCCCGTGCTATCATTGTCGTTGTATCCGCCGACGATTGCCGTGTTGCCGTCGGATGAGATTGAGACAGACTGGCCCTCACGCGCGCTCCCGATCGCGCCCAATCCCACGAGTTTTGTCCCCTGTTGTGTCCATACGCCATAGCTTCTGGTGAAGGCCCATGCCGCTCCTATGTTGCCATTGTCGTTGTAACCGCCAACGAGCAAGGTATTGCCGTCCGCAGAGAGCGAGACGGACGTGCCCTGATGTGCATTCCCGGCTGCACCTGTACCCACGAGTTTACTTCCCTGTTGTGTCCATACGCCGCCGCTTCTTGTAAATATCCACACTGCTCCAAAGCTACTGCTATCCCAATTCCCGCCCACAGCTGCAGTATTACCGTCGGCTGAAAGAGAGACGGATGTGCCCTGGTATGCGGCGGTACCCGATGCCCCCGTGCCCACCAGCTTAGTCCCTTGCTGCGTCCATACAGCACTGCTTCTTGCATACACCCACGCTGCTCCTGCACCATTATTGTCCCCGTCGCCGCCAACGATTGCCGTATTCCCGTCACCCGATAGGGCAACGGAATAACCCTGATTCACATCACTCCCAGCCGCGCCAGTACCGACAAGTTTACTCCCCTGCTGCGTCCAAACGCTTCCGCTTCTGGTGAAAACCCACACCGCTCCTGCGCCACTATTGTCGTTGTACCCGCCAACGATAGCAGTATTGCCGTCGGATGAGATTGAGACAGACTGGCCTTGGAGCGTAGTTCCGACTGCCCCCGTCCCTACGAGCTTGAGTCCCTGTTGGAGGAATTGTGCCCCTACCGGGGATGTTATCACGGCGGAGAGGGCAAGAAACATGCTGCAAATAATGAGTATGTTTTTCATAAATACTCCTTATAAATAATGGTTGATTAGTGAATTATTTGTCGGAGCCGCACGCCTGTCCATCAGCTGTCGCTTGGGGCGACCTTAAGCGCGGTGGAGGTTAAAGAAGAGGTGATTCTTGGAAAGAAATCCGAAACACCTGCAGGCCCCCCTCTGAGTTTTGCAACTCTTGAAAGTACTTACAAATTTAAGAGTTTTTAGTCTGATTGTCAAGCAGGGGCTGGAAGTTTCCAATTGCGAGGAATACAAAAACCGACCCGCAATGAGTACGGGTCGGCTTTGATCGGAACATTGAAGTTATTTCATAGAACAAGCACTTCAGCGCCGTTCCTCGGCACTCACTATTTTATGAGCACCATCTTCTTCACGTTTATGAAGGCTTTCGACGGTTCATCCACGGCAATCGCATCCATGCGGTAAATGTAGACACCGCTAGCAACATTACTGGCGTCCCACTGTGCTGATCTGGAACCGGCACTCTGAACTTCATCGACCACCGTATGCACCAACTGACCGAGCATGTTGTAAATTGTTAGCCTGACATGTGCAGAAACGGGCAGATCATAGCTTATCACTGTTACAGGATTGAACGGATTTGGATAGTTCTGATGCAGGGCGAATTCCAGCGGAACTTGGGGACTCTGCACCAAGCCATGTTCGTTCTTGTAGCTTGCTGAACTTGCGATCTTCAGCAAGAACGGAACATTAAACAATCCCACAGCGCCATTGAGCCTGAGGTTCTTGCCCAGCATCCAGCTGAGAGTATCCGTGGAACTGAACGGCAATGGCTTCTGGAACGCACCATTGATCTGCGTGACGATATTATCTACATTCACGTAAATGTCCGCCGACACACCTCTCCAATTCGTCATGATATTATTGACCGAATCGGCAAGCCCCCTGATCGTGCCCTGAGGATTGATGCGCCGTAGATCCGATGTCAACAAGCTATCCACGATAACAAGGTCGCCAAAGCCCGATGGCGTGATTCCCTGATCACTCGCCTGGATATTGATTTCCAGCGCCAACATGTCCGCGACTAACTTGTTGTTCTGTTTCGTGGCCGGAAGCTCTCTCAGAAGTTTCAATAATGGATTGAACTTATCATCGAAATCGAGCCCGTGTGGAGTACCGGTATGCGTCGTGTTTTTCGTATCAAACGTGCTAAAGACTTCGGTTTGATTCACCGGAACGATGTATGCGCCGATTTTGCTTTTCGCAATCATCTGGCCGGCTTCACCCACGATTAACGTTCCGCGGCTCTTAAGAATGGCTGCAATGACATCCGCAGTATTCGCTGCGAATGTCTTCTGGCCCCTTTTGACGGTCGTGACCTTGGCCTGATTGAGTTGGGCCAATTGATCTGCGGTGAACGTACGGAACCGAATGGTGGTATCGGGGGTGCCAACGTTGAAGAATCCTATCGTTACTCCCTGAGTCGTGTCTGAAGTCAACGTAACGATCACGGAATCGGCGTTACCATTGGTAAGAACGCTGTCATTCACCATGATTTGCGAGAACGAGTAATTTGCCACTGCTCTGCGCCGGACGCTGAAGGTTCCTGTAGCGCCGGAGAGATTGGGTTCGGTCCCGACTCCGGAAAGTCCATTGAAGAGTATGTGGTACGGGTTCAGTTGCGCAATGACGATTGGCCATGGAGTTTGATCGCCGTCGTAAATCAAATTCGGATTGAATACGACTGTATCAATCCCAACCCCGTTCAGGATCGAAATTCGCGGATGCCAATTGCCGAAATTGTATCCGCCCACCACCTGGTTCTCAACAAGGTTGATGTGATAAGCGCCTGGAACGGGGTACGTTTCCAGCCAACCCGGACGATGTTCTTCAACGATGCAGTATTCACCGGCACAGACACCCTTGAACGCATAGTTACCCAGTGAATCCGTATACGTGACGGCAATGGTATCTGTCGTCGGCATGTGGCTGGCATCGCACAGTACCAGAGCTATTTTCCACTGGTTAATCCCCGTTTCGTGGGGATCCAATATGCCGTTGCGATTCTGGTCAAACCACTTCGTTCCACTGATGACACCCATGCACGCCATACCACATGCGCGGCATTTGCCCTGGCTGTCAGCATGGTAGAGCGAAGCAACGTCGGCCGAATCGATTGCTCGCGAAAAGAGCTCCAGCTCATCAATGGCAATACTCTGGAGCGAATCTTCGGTCGCGAACGGCCATCCGCCGATGATGAGGTCGGCTGTTTCCGCAAGACTGCCGATCGTCGAGATCGCCGCGGTCTTAACGAGAACTCCATCGACATACAGCTTGTACTGCCGCGGCGCCGAATTCCGCTGCAATGTGGCGACAACGTGGTGCCAGACGGCCGGCACAAGAGCCGTCGAATATTGAATCGTGCCCGGGGTCGCCGGCGACACGTCGAACGTCAGCATGCCATTGAGCAGGTAGAGACGATATCCCACTATCCCACTTGATGAACTGAAGATCATTTTTTCGACAATTGGCTGAATGCCGCTGGCATTCCTATCAATACGCACCCATGCGTCGATGGACATGTCAGAGCTCGAGAAAGTTATAGCTGAGCTGTGAGGCACATCCACATAGGTCCTCGTTGCATTCTGTCCAAAGAAGTAGAGGGCGTCGCCGACCTTGCCGCCGCCGATACCGGGTACGGTGCTGGCAGGCGAAGGCCCGAATCCCGAAGTCCACGTGAAATAATTTTTAATCGCACCCGGCTTCGGGACGCCGTCACGCGTGGCGACAATTTCCGTATCCAGGATCCCGCCATCCGGATCTCCTAACGGCCACCAGGCCACCATTCCGGTCGGCGGCGTAACACACATGCCGCTGCATTTTTCTTCAATAAGGCAGTACGGCTTCGAGGTATCCGTACATCCGTTCGGACCGGTCAGGACCAATTGGTAGCTACCGCTCGACGGAGGATAAAACTCTTCTTCCTGGCCGACAGGGGCTGGCACAGGCACGCCATTCTCCAGCCATTGATAACCCAGGTATCCCTTGGGCGCGCAGATATGCGCCGTGTCGCAGACTTTGTCGCAACAATCCGGGCTATCAAATGGGAATAGAGTGAAATCCGGATACGGATATACCTTTACCGGAATGCTCGCAGTGCTCTTGCAGCCGCAGCCCGGATCGGTATATGTAACGGTGTACGTTCCTGAGGCATAGACCGTAATACTCTGTGTTGTCTGACCGGTGCTCCAGATAATGGCCGGGGGCCCAACCGAACTTGTGAGCTTAACGGAATCGCCCTGACACAAGTTCACGCTGCCGCTCGGAGTTATGGTTGGAGGCGGCGGAGCGTTGCATACAACGATTGTTGTCGAGGCCGTATTAGTACAACCGGTGGTTGTATCGGTTACGACAACGACGTACACGTGAACTCCCGGCGTGTTGAACACGTCGGTGAAGCTATTCGTGGAATCAAATGGATTGCCGTCCTTTTTCCACATAAATGTGTATGTTCCGGGACCAGGCGGCGTGGAAATCGATATAGAGTTTGGTCCGGGATTCAGACAAACCAGTTGACCCGGGAGGACTGAAATATTAACTGCCGGCTTAGGATTCACGACGACTATTACCGGAGGCGTTGTGCATTTGCAACCGTTCGGGTCTATCACCGCAACGGTGTAGCTTCCTGCAACTGTCACCGCAAGCGTAGATGCGATTCCCGCAGGGCCGGCGATAGCGGTTCCATTTTGATACCATTGATATGACGTTGCCGAAGGCGCCGTAAGAGTAAATGGAAGTTGGTTGGGGCAGAGCGTAACCGTTCCCGAGGGCGAGATCGAGCATCCGCCCGGCGCAGGATTGATTGTTATCGAGTGCGAGAGCGTATCGGTGCATCCTTGAGCATTCGTGACCGTCAGAAGTACAGTATATATTCCCGGCGTTGCATACGCATGCGATGTGGTCTGCAAAGCTGAAGTTGCACTGTCCCCAAATGCCCACAAATATGTGAGTCCGTTAACTGTTGCGCTCATGGGAATATCGGTATTGACGCATCCCACCGACGGCAGCGTGAATGCTGCAGATGGATAGGGATTGATTGTGAATGTCTTGGTTTGTGTGACACTGCACGTCCCATTCGATATCGTTAACGTGACAGTATAGGTTCCGGGACCGTACACGTGCGTCGGATTCGGAAGCGACGATACATTGTTTCCAAGGCTGGGCGGATCTCCGAAGTTCCATGCGTACGACGTGATGGCAAATGGCGGGAGATACGTTGAGTGATCCGTGAAAACTGTCGGAGTTCCGGGACAAGCAGTCACGTAACTGAAATCTGCCGCAAGCGGGATCGCCACGACCTTCGTCGACGCGAGTGGACACGTCGAAGGCGGCGGAGACGTATTAGCGCCATTGCCGCTATAGGTCACCGTATAATATCCTGCCGAGGTGAACAGGTGCGATGGATTTTGCAGATTTGACGTATTATTCGGACTGTTCGGGTCTCCAAAACTCCACGATTGCCCCGTGACACCTGCGGTATACAATCCATTGAATATCACAGGATTACAGATTGGAGTATTGATCGTAAATCCTAATGTGTCCGTTGTGTTGCAGGGAGCTGGATTGGAACACGGCCCCGTTGTGATCGTGATTGAATTCGACGTTGCGGTACACCCGTTCGCATCGGTCACTATTACGTAGTACGTTCCGGCCGCAGTAGCAGTGAACGGATTTCCGGAAATATTTCCGGGCTGCCAGGAATAGGTATATCCTGCTCCCTGAAGTGCGTACAATCTCGTGTTGACTGTCGCATTCGCGGGACAATATGAAATCTGGTCGGGAGTCGATATACTTGCAACCGGCCCCGGAGGTTGAGGAACATTGATTGTCGCCGTCCCGGTACATCCCGCAGCGTTCGTCACTGTGACGGTGTAGCTTCCCCCGGATGTTACAACGATAGGATTACCTGTAAACAAGTTGGACCATACATATGAGGCATATCCTGCCGTTGCAGTCAGGGTTACGGGATTACAAAGCGAGCCGGTCATGGTGATTGTTGGGGTCGGCTTTGGATAGATGGTCACCGGCATCGTAATAGTATGGCTGCAAACCGTGACTTGCAGATAGACTGTGACGGGGCCGGGTCCGTGCCACTGAACGGAAATTTGATATGTACCCTGGCCTGTAACAATGCTCCCATATACTGAAGGAGGTCCGGTCGGCGTCTGAAGAATCGACCACTGATAATTGAGGGCGGGGTTGGATCCACCGGCGGAATACGTTACCGTTTGATCCATACAAACATTCCCGCTTCCCGTTATGCTCGGTACGCTGAACACACTCACCGGAAGCGTAAATGGCACCGAAGCGCAGAAGGGAGCCGCAGTATTAACGTAGGACACCGAAATTGAATATGGACCCGTCGGGCCCCACGTGACGGTGACGGGGTTGGAATGAGTAGATCCGGTGATCGTTCCGTTGGTAGCCGACCACTGCACGTCAAGACCGGACGGCGGAGCGGGAGTCGAGTATGTGTATGAACCGTTCGCACAGATTACAAGCGGTCCCGTTATGCTCGTCGGCGGGTTGACTTGAATTACGTTGACAGTAAACGACTCACTCGCTGTACAATACGGGTTTGGGCTGCTGCCGGGAGTGGCCGTGACGGTTTGCGGACCGGGTGACGTAAATTGTATTGTTGCGCTCTGTGTCCCTTGTCCTGAAATCACTGTCCCGCCCGGGCATGACCACGTGAAATTTGTCGAGGGAGTGGTGGGATTACAGAATGCAGTGAATGTCGCGCTCGAATTGAGGCAGATCGGTCCGGTCGGACCAACAATTGAAAAATCCGGATTTACCGTGACCTGGATCGATGCGCTGCCTGGAGCGCAGTCGAGCAAGGGATTATCCCATGAAACATGGACGACGTACGTGCCGATTGAATCCCAATGAAGCTGAATGTGATTGGTGCTGTCTCCCGCAACAATCGTTGCGCCGCTAGGGACCGTCCAGTTGTAACACGTTCCCGGCCATGCAGGCAATGAATAGACTGCGTTGCTGTTATAACACACGACACTCGCGCCTGCGATTGTATCTGTCGTAGGGACGATCGGGATATTCACCATGGTCGGTCCCGGACAAATACCGGTGCAACCCATGATCGTGAGGCTGATCGAGCCTTGAGTATTTCCCGATCCCCACTGAACGCAAATGTTATTGGAATTGCCGAACGGGGCAATGCGTACGCCGCCGACAATTGCCCATATGTACGTGGCACCCGCACAGCCACTCGGCGTGGAGTAACACTTGGTGGCGCCGGCACAGACTGTGGACGGGCAATCAATCGTAGGACCTGCAAGGGCGGTAATCGTAATCGTACCATGCGTTGTATCGCTGCATCCGCAACTATTGAACACAACCTGGGTTACAACGTATGTGCCCGGAGCAGAAAAAACATGGGTCGGATTTTGGAGAGAAGAGACATTTGCGCCACCGCTGGCCGGATCACCAAAGTTCCAAATCCAGTTCATGGCGTTCATTGAGGCGTCCGTGAAATTCACTGAAATGCCGGAACAGAACGACCCCGTCGCTGGCGTAAACCCGGCCACAGGTGAGTTGATGATGGTCACGCAGGAATTATCCATCCCTGAATTTCCACTCGTATCGGTTTCGACCACCGATATATTTCCGCCTCCGGCGGGACCCCAAAGCACTGTAACGCAGTTCAGTCCTACGCCCGTGTCGGCCGAATGACCTCCGATAGTTCCCCCCACAACAGTCCATACATATGTATCGATTGCGGAACCACCCGCGCAATACGTCGCCAGGTGATTTTCGCAGGCATACAGGCACCCTGCTAGTCCGTTGCTTCCCGTACCGGAAGTGCCTTTACCGCCCATGCAACTCCTGCTCGGTGTAAAGGAAGATGTTATTTTTGGATTCGGAAGCGATTGCGCAAAAATACTTTGCACCATCGTCATTGCAACGACAAGCATCAGGACGCTGTATAAATTTTTCATTGCTGCCTCTTATGTGTTTGGAATAGCTAAACAGTTATCTAAAATTCTATAACACGAATGGACAACATAATTTCATACTTCGGTTGGATATCAGACGGTTCCGTGATAAGCTGCATTCCGCCAGGTTCAAATGGCATTCACTTGCCTCAGAGCTAAGTAGCTCTTGAAAGTACCTGGGTAATTTAAGACTTTTTAGTCTGATTGTCAAGTGGCCGGCGGAGACCGAGAAGAAAGCGCCAATTATCTAAAGATTTGAGGATTTTCAAGCAAAACATCAGGATGTGCACATGGTGTCCTGTCACGGAATGCCGAGAGGGTCGAGGTAACGATCCTACCGTAGTCAGTCTGTCGGGCCGCTACTACTCTCCTTGACTGAAAATGAAGAACCCCAACCATTGCTGATTGGGGTTCGAGAGGGGTACCTGGGAGAGCTAGCGCTATTTCAGCAAAACAAGCCTCCTTGTCTGGGTGAATGACCCGGCTTCTCCGCTTGAATTCGGAGAGGCCAGCATGCGGCAAAAATATACGCCGCTCGGGGAAGCTGCCGCATTCCAGCTCACCGTGTACTCACCCGGTTGCTTTACCTCATTCACCAGTGTAGTCACTTGTTCGCCGAGCACGTCGTACACTTTGAGTGTCACAAATGACGAGTGACTAATGACAAATGACACCGTCGTTGTCGGGTTGAAGGGGTTGGGATAGTTCTGATTGAGTGAGAATTTCTTCGGTATCGGTTGTGAATGTACTCCAACGCCGGTGAGGATCTGATGGTAATGATAGACTGTATCACCGGTTCCGGTCGCCCAGGCAGAAATATCTGAGCCGAGAGTGACCATATCAATTAATGTCGCGGGCTTGCTGAGTCCGTACGGAGGTTCGGCCGTCCATCCGTTGCCGGCGTCAGGCGAGTACCATATTCCGTTCATGACAAGCCAGAATTCAGTTGTTCCAAGTGCGCCTACAAGGCCGGTGGGAGCAAACCGCGTGGGCAAGGGGGTGGGAAGAACATAGTAACCGTGGAAATACCCGTACACTGGTTCATCCCTGGAGACCATCAACCCACGGGTGCGTGAGTTCCAGCAGACAAACCAGGGTTCGGTAGTCGCTGTCGATGAATCCGGTGAATATCCCCACGTTTCTCCACCATCGCCGGACGAATACCGGCGCCCATTGTTATCAGAGAACCAGACGGAAGTCGTATCGAGTGTGCCGAAGGCCATCCCTCCGCTTCCGCCACGAACCTGAGGTGGCTCCACGGAAATTTTGAACCAGGTCTCGCCGCCATTTGTGGTCTTGAGAATTGTCCATAGTCCGCCAACGGGATCTCCAATGGCGATACCTTGGCTCGGGTTGAACATCTTGATCGCGTCAATGTTGCCGCTGTCCTGGGAGAAGACTTTGGACCATGAGGAACCACCATCGGTCGTTCGATATATGCGCGTAGTGTCCATCGATGTCGCAGCGGCAAAAGCGATGCTATCGGCGACTCCTTCGAACGCGTGTATGGACTGTGTGTCAATTATTCCGGGATTCACAAGCGACCATGTATTCCCACCGTCGATCGTACGAATAATTGTCCCCGATGCCCCTGCCAGCCAGCAAACATCCCCATCGACCGCCGAAAGAGCATAGAGCGTACTTCCCGGGATACCGGTGGTTTGAGTTTGCCAGGCACCAGAATCCGAGGCACAGCGCTTGATGTCATGGCGGCGAATTGCATTTCCTGCGTGTTGCGTGATAGCCGTCCCTACAAACAAGAAAAACGAAGCAGTTAGAAAGTAGCCATGTGCGTATCTCATGCGATCCTCCTTACTGTTGCGTCATGATGGGCAGCAAAACAATACAATCCGGCACGGAAAGGGCTTCCTTTAAGATCTGTCGATCTGATGGTAAGCATGCCAATTCCCATCCCTCTATATATACATAGCAAATATACAGAAGAATCCGTTGAGTGTCAACCGTTGAGAAATTCAGTATTCCTAATTTGGTGAGCTGCCAGGCGCTCACGAACCCCCGCCTGCCCAAAGCAATGCTTTGTTGCGGCGGGCAGGATTTCGTGACCGAATTGTGGTGCTGTCACGGTATGGACCGTGATAGCAAAGAAAATCAAAGCGCCCGCGAAATGACAGCACCATTCCGGGCATTCCTTGTTTTTCCGTCTGATTTTCGCTATCTTGGAAACTGCAAAAACCCGCTTATCCAGAGATCGATTCAAGAATTAATCGCAAATTCGATTCCTCAAGCGGCCGTTCGAAATTATGCGGTCCACGCTAAGGGATGTGAAGCGGAATTAATCAGTTACATGGTGTCCATAGTTCAGTTTGGTTAGAACGCCAGGTTGTGGCCCTGGAGGTCGAGGGTTCGAGTCCCTCTGGACACCCGACTTGATTGCCGAACGTAGATTTGGGATTGTGGATTGGTTGCTGGGCCTGAGACATTGACCAGATGCTCAATCCGCAATCGCCAATCAGAGATCCGAAAGATATTCGCCCCCATTGTCTAGAGGCCTAGGACACGAGCTTTTCAAGCTTGTAACACCGGTTCGAATCCGGTTGGGGGCACAATGAATGGAGCATGAATTCCCGAATCATAAGGTCGAAACTGATTGATGTCTCTTGTAGTTAGAAAAACGATATGCACGCAATAATCCCGGTTGCAGGTGTCGGCAGCCGTCTGCGACCGCACACCTACACACTTCCGAAGGTGTTAATCAACGTCGCGGGCAAGCCGATCATCGGACACATTCTGGATAAGGTCATCGAAGACGGGTGTGATAAAGCGACGATCATTGTCGGCTATATGGGTGAAAAGATCAGAGAGTACGTGTTGTCGAACTATCACATAAAAGTACAATACGTCGAACAGGAAGAGCGGCTGGGGTTGGGTCATGCCATCTACCTCGCGCGGGAATATTTTTCTACCGATCCGATCCTCATAATCCTTGGCGACACCATCTTTGACGTTGATCTGAAACCGGTGATTCAAGGTCAGCACTCAGCAATAGGCGTGAAGCATGTCGACTACCCCCGGCGCTTCGGCGTCGCAGAGCTTCAGAATGGATTCGTTTCGAAGCTCATCGAAAAACCGGAACATCCCACGAGTAATTTCGCGATATTGTCGGCCTATACTGGATACGAAATCCAAAACTGCTTGTGAAATGCATCGATGAAATTGTCAGCAGGTATCTAAGAACAAAAAATGAGTACCAGTTGACCGACGCGCTTGTACTGATGCTGGCAGGTGGAGAAAAAATACGAACGTTCAACGTCGATGGCTGACATGATGCGGAAAATCCGACACACTGCTTGCCACAAACCGGCATTTACTGGAGAAGCCGTTAAATCGTGTCCTCGACCGCGTAGTGACGGAGCCTCCGGTGACATTTCTTCCAGCGAGCAACGATCTTAAATTCGGTCATCGGACGGTCTTGCCACGATTGCCGACGGCGCCTC
>CAVSHI010000001.1:0-801578 GCA_963727845.1 Ignavibacteriota bacterium | reverse complement strand
CGATCATTGCACCTTCAAAGCCCGCAGAGAAAAAGCTGACGCGGTCATGGCCGTACATGTGATCCTCATCGGCCGGCTTCAGGCTCAGGCGTAAACTGAAAGCGGCAAATGAAACGGCGAGGATATGCACGACGGATTCCGCGGCATCCGACAGAATGGCGGCGGAGCCTGTTATCAGGTAAGCGTACATTTTCATGAAGAGCATCAGAATACCAACCATCAGCGAAAGACTGATCGCTAGCTTCGTCTGCTTTGCGGTCTGCTCGAATGATTGTTTGGCCGAAGCCGTTGTAGCGTCCATGGCAAAGTTTACGACAAATTGTTGTGGATGTTTTCCCGTTTCAGGAGAAGATGTCCGAGGACCGATGGGTCGGAAGTTGGAAGCCGGCACGAATAATTTTCGCAAACGTATGCCGTCGCTTTCCCTCCCGTGGTCGTCATGCGTTCAACAAATGGCAAGAACTGTGTGAGTTTCTTCTGCCCCTCGCCGCCATCCGCGACGAGAAGAATCTTGTTCGGGACGAAATGCGCATGAAGTTCCTTCAGCAAGAGTCCGGTATCTTCGGCATCGGGGTTCCCCGCGATAATGATTTCCACCGGCGTTGACAGGCGCCAGTCGAGGGCGGCCAGCATCTGAGCGTGGGCCGTCGGATACTGCCGCAGAGCGGCGCCCGACGCATCAATAGCCCTTTCTGCGGCTACTCTCCACTCTTTATTGCCGGTCAGGTGCGCCAGACGAAGCAGCGTAAGCGCTGCGACAGAATTCCCCGACGGCTCGGCGCCGTCATAGTCATCCTTGGTCCTGACCAAAAGCGTCATATCTCCGGCCACCGTATCGAAAAACCCTCCTTGTTCAGGGTCGCCGAAGAGTTCGATTTGTTTCTTCGCCAGGTCGATAGCCAGTGCAAGCCATTGAATGTCGAATGAAGCTTCGTAAAGGTCGAGCAATCCCTGGATGAAGAACGCGTAGTCCTGAAGTGTGCCGTCGAAGCGTGCTTCGCCGTCGCGGTAGCGGCGCAGGAGCCTCGCATTGCCCGGATCGTATAACCTTGACACCACAAATGCAGCCGCTCGTTTGGCAGCCGCCAGATCGTTCGGCTCGCCAAGAACCTGGTATGCCCGTGAGAAAGCGGAGATCATCAGTCCGTTCCAGGCTGTGATGATTTTGTCATCGAGATGCGGTTTGGGCCGTTTTTCACGTTCGGCAAAAAGTTTCTTCCGTGATTCGAGCAGAATTTTTTGAATCTCATCCTGTATTTTATTGAACTTCCAGGCTGTTTCTTCAAGCGTAGACCAAATATAGAGAATATTTTTCTCAACGAAAACATCCATCGGGTCGTTGAGCGCGTTTCCCCGACCATGTACTCCATAATAGAAACAGAATATGGGTGCGATGTCCTGACCCAGTACATTCTCTATTTCGCTCTTAGTCCAGAGATAAAACGCTCCCTCCTCTTTCACAAGCGGTTTTCCGGATTCCGGCGTGTCTTCGTGTCCGGCAGTGGCCGGGAAGCTCTCCGCGTCCTCCGCAGAATAGAATCCCCCCTCCGGATGCGTCATGCTTCGAAGAACGTAGTCCAGAATGTCCCGCACCATCTTTGCAAAGAATTCATCGCGTGTGATCTGGAACGCATCGACGTACGATGAAGCCAGTTGTGCCTGATCGTACAGCATTTTCTCGAAGTGTGGAACCCGCCATTGTGCATCGACCGAGTACCGATGGAATCCCCCGCCGATCTGGTCGTACATCCCGCCTTCAGCCATCTTCCGCAGCGTGGCGAGCGCCATGTCCAGCGGAGCGCGTTTCCCCGAGCGGGAGTAATATCGGAAAAGGAAATTGAATGTGACCGGTTGGGGAAATTTCGGGCCGGCGCCGAATCCGGCGTACTGCTTGTCATAGACTTCCGCGAACTGCGAGCATGCGTTCTGTAGTGTAGATCCATCGGGTGAAACGGCATCTGCGGCTTGAGTGCGCTCCCGCAGGAACTCAGTGATGTGATTGCCCGACTCGACAATTTTCTGGCGCTCGGTGCGCCACAGTTTGGAGATATGTTCAAGGAGCTGCGGAAAACCCGGGCGACCGACCTGTGGCGCCGGCGGGAAATACGATCCGCCGAAGAATGGCTTCCGGTCGGGCGTGAGAAATACCGACATTGGCCAGCCGCCGCCGCCTGTGAGCGCCTGCACCGCCGCCATGTACACGCGGTCGACATCGGGACGCTCCTCACGGTCGACCTTGATGCAAACAAAATGTTCGTTCATGAGACGTGCGATGTCCGGATTCTCGAAATCCTCCCGCTCCATGACGTGGCACCAGTAGCATGTCGAATAGCCGACCGACAGAAAGATCGGCCTGTCTTCCTCATGTGCTCTTTGAAAAGCCTCGTCGCCCCACGGATACCAGTCGACGGGGTTGAAGGCATGCTGGAGAAGGTATGGACTTTTTTCGTGGATGAGTCGGTTGGGTCTCCCGGTCATCGTCCTTTGTTGTTATATGAGTTTCGATTCGTGAGGCAAAGGTTCGGACTTTCATTTCATCGCCTGCCCAAATAGAAAAAGGTCGTTTGCTGCCACGACCTTTCCACCGAATTAACCAATTAACCAGTCAACCAATTAACCATTTAACCAATTAACTACTCAACCAACTAACTAATTAACTAACATCTCGTGGAGCTGATCGGGATCGAACCGACGGCCTCCTCGTTGCGAACGAGGCGCTCTCCCAGCTGAGCTACAGCCCCAGACATATTTTCAATTTCGAATCGTCAATTTCGAATTGCCAATTTCGGATTGCAGATCCAATTTACAAAAAAAACGACTCAAAACAAAAATCCTTGGCGGATAGCTCCATGAGGAATTGAGCGCAATCGCAGGCTATATCATAGTACCTTCCCGTCGGTTCACATATACGCCATGTTTGGGGCACTGAGGCCTCTGTTGGGGAAAAAAGAACAGATTGGCCGTGATAGTTCTCGCAATGATGTCCTCGGTTCGTATTCCCATGACCCTTTGGGAATGTGTGTGGTTAATGATTTCCATGATTCGTTAACGGACCAGGAGCACGACGTCGCTGATCGTATCACTGCCGGATACAATGCGACGGAGATAGGGAAAAATCTGGGCATGACGAGGAAGATGTTTCTTGACGCTCGATCAAGAGTGCAGGACAAAGCGATGGCGTATTTGCGATGATGTGGGTAAGTGAGACGACCAGTTGTTGGGGTCGTCATTATTTTAGGGTGAGAAAATACAAAACCCCGCTCGAATTGAACGGGGTTTCGATGCGCAAAATGGAGTGCAGCTCACTTCAACAACAGCATCTTCCTTACCGCCGTGTGGCTGTCGGTGATGATCCTATAGAAATACATTCCACTGCCGATCTGCGAACCATCAAAATTGAATTTGTAATAATGCCCCGGCTCTGCCATGCCGTCAAACAACTGCGCGACTTCCTGTCCGAGCATGTTGTAGACCTTCAAGGTGGCATGTTCCAGCTTCTCCACGCTGAACTCGATGACGGTCGTGGGATTAAACGGATTTGGATAGTTCTGAATGAGCTGGAATACCCTCGGGGCGGTTTCATCGTTCACGCTCGTCACGCCGTTGACCGTGATCGGCTGGGAATACGCGACACCGCCCGTGAGATCAACCTGGCGGAGCCGGTAGACGTACGATCCGGATGTTGCCGTGCTGTCGGTCCAGGAATAATGATGTTCTTCCAACGAGTTGCCAGCGCCCGGAATCAGATCGCTGATTGTCACAAATGTCGGATTGTTTTGAGGATGCCGTTCGACGTAAAAACCATAGTTATTTACTTCACTGACTGTTAACCATTCCAGCAGCACCTTGTTCATGCCGAGCGCGCTTGCGGTAAAAGAAGCGAGTTGGATGGGCAATGGTGAGCCGTAGTTGTATGTGACGGCTATTTCGGAATCGGATAGGACGCGGTTATATATCCTGACTTCATCAATCACACCCTTGAAATACATATCTTTGGTAGAAGAAGTTGCATATCCCAAACCGATATACAGTGGAGTATTAGTTAAAACCGGGATGTCACTGTCAGCCACACTGAAAGACTTTTGGAGGATGCCATTGACATAGCCTTTCATGAGTCCTCCGCCAAGGGAGACCGCAATGTGTGTGAATGTCGTAGTGTCAATCGGGTCTACCTGTATAACTCCATAAGTCCAACCGCCTATCGGTTTATCCCATCCCACGAGAGGCCATCCACGTAATATGCTACTCGAATAGAAATAGATAGTGCAATTACTGGGGCTAGGCCTTGTCAGTACACCGCGGTTTGTCAGGAAATCATCCGGCTTGATTATGGCCGTGATAGTATATGTCTGCAGTGAAAGGCCCCGAACACTATCAACTCTAACATAACCACTTGTGCCATCAAACTGGAGTGCTCTTTCTGCATGGCCATCCATATCCGTCACATAGGAAACGTTGCCGACGATGGTTCCATCATGTCCATGACCGGTAGCATCAAGGGTGTTCCCCGAAAACGGGTAATACGCCACCAGGCCTGAGTCTCCTGGTGAGATATTTGGCAGCAATGGCCTTCTCCACACGGTACTATCAGATGCGAAGAGATTAGTCCCACTAACAATGAGAGCATGAACGGGATTGCTACCTAAACCAGAATCTGCTGCAGTCCAGCTAGTGCCGTTGTTGGTCGAGAGAAAAACACCACCATCAACCCCAATAAAGACACCATTGTTGCTGATAGCAATTGTGTAAATTGTTGTGCTTGCAAGGCCAGAATTTATAGCCGTCCAGTTTGCACCGTTGTTAGTTGAAAGAAAAATGCCACTCCCGTATGTTCCTGCATAGATATTTGTACCAGAGACAGCAAGAGAAATAACATATGTGTCTTTCAAGCCCAAATTAGCCCAACCATTGCCATTATCTGTCGAGAGAAAAACTCCGCCGCCATCTTCACCATTCCCTGTTCCTGCATAGATATTCGCACCACTGACAGCAAGTGCTGGAACATCATACCACGTTAAGCCACTACCGATCCATTCATGACCGCCATCTGTGGACTTCAAAAAAGCATCATAACCTCCTGCGAAGATTATATTTCCGCAGAAAGCAAGTGAGAAAAACTCAACAGAAAGATAGGGATATGCATTTGAATTCCAGGCAGAATCCACCCAAGTTGAACCATAGTTGGTGGATCGAAACACTCCGTCATCGGTACCTGCAACAAGATTCGAACCACTAATGGCCAAAGCATTGATAAAATGGTTCGATAACCCAATGTAAGTCCAACTCCCACCATTGTTGGTGGAGCGGTAAACACCAGCCGAGGTCCCTGAAAAGATATATGTGCCGCTTGCGGCAAGAGATTTGTCCCCTGGACCGTTCGTATTTATCCACTGGGCATTTAGTGAATTTGCTATGAAGAATATGCTAACAATCAATAATCGAATACATATAGTTTTTCTCATACTTTTTCCCTTTTACAAATTATCATATAAAAAATATCCTGAGACAACTACATTTTCTTATGGTGTGTATTTCCAAATATCTTTTACCCGGGCACCACTCGAATCTACACCCAAACCTACATAACCGCTCGTACCCATAGTAAAAGTCGTTACATCTATTCTGCCCAGCCCTGCATAGTCACTCACTCTTATCCATTGGTTGCCTGATGGATCATACTGCCAAATATCTTTATAAAGAGATGATAAATCACCACCCAATCCTGCATACCCCTTTCCATCAATAAAAACCCCCAACAACCCAGTTCTGCCACCACCTCCAAAATCAGCCTTCTGTGTCCAAGTCTCCAAGACGGGATCAAATTGCCAAAAGTCCTGTAAACATATACCGGTGCTACTAAATCCTGTCCCGTAATATCCCTTTGTACTGCTGGAGAATCCCATTGCAGTTTCTCGCTCCTGTCCTGGGAAATCGGCCTTACGACTCCAGGCGTTCCCTTGAGGGTCGTACTCCCATACTTCGTTAGTATTTGCAAGAAACGTAGATCCAATTTTCCCGCCTACTATATATCCCTTGTCCCCAATGACAAAACTTGCTGACATTGTACGACCTGAACTATCAAAATCAGCTTTCTGAACCCACAAATCCGTAACCGGATTATATTGCCAGAAATCATGAGCCAATCCGCTATCAGTTTGGCCAAGACCAACGTAGCCCATACTCCCGATCGAAAATCCTACAGCATTTTGACGAGCAAGACCGGGGAAATCAGCCTTACGAGTCCATGCGTTCGTCGTTGAATCATATTCCCAAAAATCTTTCGTTAATTCCCCCTGATCATTCCATCCACAGCCCACGTATCCTTTACTCCCAATAGAGAAACTGACAACCCAAACTCGCCATGCTCCGCCGAAAGTAGCCTTTTGAGTCCAAGTTCCAGTAGATACAACTCTATTCGTCGTCATAAACCTCCACACATTCCCTGTGGTTACACCGCCTTTGCCATCTTTTGCTACAACTTTCCAATAGTATTCTGTGTTCATTAATAATCCTATCCGGCTTACACTTGTTCCGCTTAGTTCTGTCGAAATAACCGTTGCCGGTGGGTTATCTGTGCCAAAGTACACATCGTACGTCAATGGATCACTCTCTGGACCGTTACAATTCCAGCTAAGTGTCGGCGAGGTCGATACACTCGTTGCACTATCTGCAGGATTGGGATTTGATGGCTGTGCCGGAGGCAATTGGGGCGGGCTTGACTGCGTCCAAATACTGGTTCTTAGGTTGAGCACTGTCGCCTGATATCCAGCGATTAGGTGAGACAATACCTCAACCTCTACGCCTGCTTCCACGCTTATGCCTGCGTAAAGGTTCAGCCATGGATTCTGACTAGGGTTTGCATCAACCTCGCTGTAGAGTTCGGGCTGCAGTGTTGGACCCACTACGCCATAGATAAGTGCCTGCAACTCCGCCCCGATGAATCCTCGCAGACTTGCTCCGACAGTAATCGTTGGTGGTTGAAAAGTAAAGCTGTGTGTCTCATTTGCAATCGGGCTCCAGGAATTGCCATCATACTTCAATCCGCTGGTAAATTCAGCTTGTTGAGATATGGATGAAGAGAGATTGGCATAAATTTCCCCATCTACCCCGACGTTTATCGACAGGATCGGGGTAATTACAACAGGGACGATGCCGATGAAGACTGTGAATGGTGTAAATTCCACTCTCAGTATTTCTTTTGTCTTTTTGTATGAAATATTGATTAGATCCATGCTAATGCTGAGTTGCATCTCCTCCGTGAAGGTTGTCGACATTGTCAATGTTTTGATTTGCCAATTATCAACGCTCAGATCAAGCTTGAAAGTCTGCGACAAATCAATGTTACCGTTAGCAACTATTTGATCATTAGTTGTGTTCGTATCTCCGTCAGCATCATAAATCACAACATCTCTAAGCTCGAGAGAGAAGCCGGTTGGTTTCACGGTTGACTTTGAGAACTGCACTCCTCCGCATTTGTAGAGAATCTTCGATGTATCAACTGGCGACAGAGGCTTTTCGATCTCGATCGATCCTTTTTGAATAGCGTCCGTGAGCGTTGCCTGAGCAGTTTGTACAGTAACTTTCCCGTTGGACTTGGCAACAGATGTCACCTTCCTGAGCATGCCCAGCCCTTTGTTGCTAACCAAGACGTCATTAGTCTGCAAGTTGTCTATGGTGGCCGACCCTTGATTGAATACGAATGTACTGGAGTCTTGCGAGATTGATACCAGTTGATTGGAGAAGGATGTTGAATCTATCGGTTTTGTTGAAGTTGGAATGATCGTGTCCGGTGCCGGTAGCGGCTGTACGGGACTTGCCTCCTTTTTGCAACCCCAATTAAAGGCAATTGCAACGATAACCAAGGGAATAATGATCTTTTTCTTACCGCACTTCTCGTAAATCGAAGATAGAATGCTGCCCATCACATATCCCTCAGCTTGTATTGAATGAACTCAGTACTACCCTAAAAACAGCAAAACCCACCACGCCCGCGAACAGCGTAATGGGTTGCAAAGAACGGCCTACCGATGATCGCTAAGCTAAGGATAATTGAGGAAAGTGTCAAGTCCAAGCCAACCGCGATGAGGACGGAGGCCGGTGGATTGGCCTGCGAGTGTGGGCCGTTTTTTTTACCATGTGACAAAACCGGCTACGGGGTTGCGTGGTTGCTATTTTGATTTAGGGACCCGGTCAATTCAAGGGGATGTTGTTCCTGCTCGTGGAGAAATCAAATAGAGTAATAGCGACCCTGCAACTCCAATCAAGAGTGGCAACCACTGCACCAAAAAAAGGCTGACCAAGAGGCCGCTCCACCAGGGGACGTCTCGGATCAGCTCAAGTAATGCGCGCCTCCTCGTGGCCGGGAACAAGAGCATCATGGGAATGTGATGGCTAAGCGCACCGAACATTCCATAAAGCGCAAACCCAAGAACAAGCAATCGCCAAGACGAATAGTAGAGCGAAAAGAGAACGCACACCAAACAGAATAGCCAGCCGACGAGTTTATAAAAATCCGCCGTCCACAACATTCCCCGCGACTCTACCCTCGCCTGTGCCAACTGCTTTCTCGTGACATAGATTCCATACAAAGCGATGAACCCGGCGATGATGGTTGCAACGATGTGAAGGGTACTCATGCTCCACCTTTAGCAAATAAAAAATCCCTCTGCTTGAGGTGACAAGCCACGCCAATGGCTTTTCCCGTATGGGACACAAACAGAGGGTATTTGAAAAATAGATTTCATGGCGTTTCTGTCAGAGTTCATAGACTATCTGAAGTTACGGATATTCTGACTGCAATTCAACAAGACACTTATTTCGCTCCTTTTTGCCCTTGATCGGCTTTTTGGTGTACCACCTCAGCGGATATTCCTCGCCCGGACTCAGTGACGCGGTAGTATCCTGCCCGATCGTCTGCAACGATGAACGTCGCATTGCCTTCCATATCATATTGGGTTGTGATTATCTTTGTCATTTTGGGGGAACCTGTTACCTCGACGCTATACTCCATCCTGCTCAGTCGAACATGGGACTTTTTGATCTGAGCCTTCTTCAGTGAATCAACCGATGGATTACGAAGAGGAATTACTATTTCATCCGGGAAGGCAATGGCGACCGCGAACCCTTCCACGCCAAAGAGAATGCCACTAACCAAGGCCAAAGATCTTATAGTTATCATACAACAGCCCAAAAGGTATTCATCGGTCATTATTTCAACAGCACCATCCTCTTACTATCCGTGAATTTTCTTGACTGCCCCGAAAGGGGTCCTGCGGACAATCTGTAGAAGTAAACCCCACTCGGCAAATCATTCGCGTCGACCATTCGAGTGTAATTGCCTGGTTCTTGTTCACCGTTTACGAGTGTGCGGACTTCTCTTCCCAATAGATCGTACAGCTTCAGAGTGACGAAAGACCTTTGCGGGAGGGAGTATGAGAGTGTCGTTGTCGGATTGAAGGGATTAGGGTAATTCTGTGAAAGCTCGAAACGGGACGGAAGTGTTATTCGCGGTTGATCAACACCTGTTGCCGGCCCGAAGGAAAGGTTGTCAATAGTGAACACTGAGCCGACATGGGGGAATCCGGAAGCATTCCCGAGAATGATCGAAATCAGGGCAGTATCAGCTATGTCCGAGGAACTGTACTGAATATTGGCTACAAACTCTGTGTAGCTAGCCGCCGCGGTTCCAGTCGCGAATTCTCCACCACCTATTCCTGTGCCGCTTTTCAGCAGGACAATCGAGACAAACAAGGAATCATGACCAGTTGCTGATAACTTATAAAAACCATGGAGCGCCCCTGGGCGGCTACTGATGGGGAATCCATTTGATCCGCTAACGAGTTCGGGCGGAAGCGTGATTGAAGAGAAGGCAACTACGGCTCCTTGTACTGCCCATGAACCGGAATGGGCAGAAGAGGATTGTGTAATTGGAACGGCTGCTGGCGGAACATTGTTCGTCAGCCAATTGTCGGGGTTCCCGTTCGTCCAGTTCTCAAATCCTGCGTTAGGGATTTGTCCGTACGCTGGTGATATCGCAAGTATCAGAATCAACACGAGAGCAAGGCAGTAATACTTCATGGCTGTCCTCAAAGGAAATTGGGAAGAACTACTGAAAAGAAATATCGAGTGTAAATATCATTGAAGAAATTTGTTCTTGTAATACGTATGAACCAGGGATAATCGGTGCTCCGGATGTATCCGCCATAACCTGGTCTATGACCAAACCTCCTAGTGATTGGTGAGAATCTAATGGTACCCTTACAAGAACTTGTGGACAAACTGCTGGACCGGATGTTATTGTTCGTCCACTATCATTCTTCAATGACCACGAACCCAAACAAAACACACCCCCCCCTCTAAGAAGCAAGGTGTCCGTTAACGAAGATTCATTATACAATGTCAGCGTTGCAGTCAGAGTATCACGAATTCCAAATGTTGTCCGGGGGATTGCAAAAGTATAAAGAATACTATCTTGAAGAATGCTGATTTGAGTCGGGGAATTCGTCACACTCTGCGAATTAAAGATCAACTTTCCGTTCTGGGTCACTTTCACCCAGTATCCATGCCCCGGTTCAATGGTCGTGGCAATAAAATATCCTTGACTGTAGCCGTAGAACGGAGACGCGATTAAATATGGCGGCTCTGAAATGATGCTGCTGACATTTACAGGAAAACTGATCGATCCAATAAGATTCCAACCCGCAACGACATTGATCGTGTCCGTCGTTACAACTGTATCATAGAAACAGATCGGTTGAGAACTGTCAAACTTCAGCCAATAGCCCATGCCCAATCTTATAGTGTCATCTTTAATGTAACCTCCCTCGTAACTAAAGGCAGAGGACACGGCGGTGGGGAACTGTACAATTGTTCTTCCATCGGACACCTTTACCGGTAACGAGACTAGATTCCATCCAGCAGAAAAACTGATGCAGACACTGTCACTCTGATCGAGCCGGGAGGCCTGGTGAGGGGTTCTCGGAGCAGTTGGCAAAGCGCCATCAAAAAGAAATACCGCAAGCAGAACAAGCAGAATACGCAAAACCCGCCGTGCCACATACTTCAGCACAAGCGGGTTCATTGAACTCACGGGTATCCACACGGGAAGATCTCGCATCCTCATGATTCGCCCTCGATTGACGTTATAGAAAGGTAGCGAATTTTCGATCTTTAGTCAAGGAGCAAAAATCTCATTGATTCCATTCTTTGTGTATTCGTTTTGTGTTAACGTTCACCCCGCCGATATGGCTGTGATTTGTAGTTCTTGAACAGAAACCGAATCGCACCGGCAAACGGTGTTGCTCGGGCAAGTTCTTCACCCCGCGCATAGGAGACTATCGCACTGTCCCTTTGTTCAATGCAATCATAAGCGAGCCCCAGGTTTCGATCCGCGGCGGCTCGAAGAAATGCATCGCTGACAGTATCTGCCCGGATTCTCTGGCTCACCGGTAACAGATATCCAATAGCCATGCGGTAATCGCCCTTGAGGAAGTGCAGCCACCCAAGTTCAAAATCAATGATTTCAGAAGCAGATGAGGGAATCGGGTCTCTCTTCCAACGTCCTATGACTTTCTCAGCTATTTGAATGTTCTTTGCTGGAACAATATCGGGGTTGAAATCCATATCGGGTCCATGGATGAGAGGAATGAGTTTTGTCCGATAGTAGTCGTTCACATCCTCCGGATATCCTTTTTCATAGTATGGCAGATCGTTGCTCTCATCAAGATAAGCCCTGATGGCAGGGTCGGCCTCCGTTCTCGTCAGGGGAAGAATGCTGCTGAATTCAACAAGCGCGACATCGGGGTTGTGCGCAAGCGCTCTATCGAAATAGTGCTTGTGTTCGGCGCCCGTCAATACAATGATCCTACGACCTCGATTCTCATAAATTGCAGAACGAATAAGAGCCATCATGCTGTCATTGCGCGTGACGTAGAAAAGGTTGATAGGGCTGTCTCCGAAAAATTGCATCGACAGACGGTAATCTTCCGCGGTATATTCATTGTATTCTTTTCCATTCCAAAATTCGCAACCCATCTGACCCTGATCTTTCCAGGTACCGTACCTCCTTTCAAAGTCGGTTACAATGCTATCCTTTTGCTCAAGGGCTTCAACCTCTTGCTCTTTTTGCTTGTATTCGGAGAGCTTCATCAAGGAATCTCTGACCTCTCGCGCATCACTTTGCCACCAATCAATCGGATAGACCTTCTTATCATGGACGATTCCCCAGATTGTGGCCATTGTCATTTCGGTGAGGTATGGCTTCTTGCGGAATTCCTGGGGACGAATTTCCACGCACACCACGTCCGGATTGTAGCTGGAAAGGATATTGAAAATGTCGAAGTATGTATAATTGGTGTCGGTAGAGTGGCGCTGATGGACGGTACCAACGACAAGCACCTCAGTTTTTCGAAGACCGGCGAGCTGCTGACTCAGGCCGAAATTATTTAGGATGAGCGCCGCACAAAGAGAGGAGGACAAAGTGAATGAAATTCTATGGTTCATGCGATCCTCAACGAATATAGTAAACCTGGACACCTAAACGTGTCCTACAAGGTTTACGTTTCAAATTCGAAAAAGGTGCAATGCTGAACCAAGGCTCGTCAAGGACTAACAATATGCATCCCCTAACGTTAAATTGGATTGGGATCTATCGGCCGGCGTGTTCAATGTGATCGACCCGGGTCACATTGTGCATTCAGAATGCATGGCCTTTCCCAGGATCAATGCTAAAATTCAAACGTTTGAGAAAGTTGATCAGAAGATCAGCTACTCCTGCGACAGCAGCGACGCCAAGAACACAAGTGGCAGTGTTGACGGTCGAGAATTTCTTCACCTCGATGGATTTGATGTCGTCAAATGAAATCCTTTCCGATCCCACACGATCACTCCCATTCCGCTGGTTGATAACGTACCACAGTCCGGTTCCCCGAGCAGAATCTACAACAATGCAATCCGGCTCTTCCATACGTACGATTGAACTATCCTGTAAAGTGAAAATAAGGCGAGTCGCACGTTGGGGTCCAATATCGCCAGCGGAAAAGGTTTGAGTCTTCCGGGCTATGGGATGGATCTTTCCACAGAACGGAACATAGTGGCTGCTGTCTTTCCCAGCCCGCTCACCAACGCCGTAGACAAAATTTGAGGGCTCCCTGACCTCGATGAAATGATGAGGTTCCAGTCGAGTGTCTTGCCCGTGTTTTCTATGCACAAGAATTTCTTCCTCCTGCGGCGCTTCGGCATATCCTTCATCTTTGAGTGCCGAATAGCCATAGCACCCTTCTAACACGAGCATACAGCAGGCAATGCCGGCAATGAGTGTCGTGGAAGCTATATATGATCGCATGGGATGTATCCTTTCCATTCCTACTCAAGAATAATCATATTATCCATGAATCTTGTCATAGAAATGTCAAGGATTTGCAAGAATTTTATACGCTACACCGTCCATGCAAGCTCCATTCATGAAACAGGAAAGCAGCCGTTGGATTGGTTGCTTTTTCATCCTGATAGAATAGGAGTGCGCTCGCCTATTTCAATGGTCTCTTTTCTCCAGATACCCTTTGTCGATGAAGGACATGAACGTGAGCAGCGCGCCCCAGTGATAAAAACTGTCGGCATTGCCTACATCATCGCCCTGGCCTGTCACAGAATTGTAATTTTCGTAGATGGATCCGTTTTCTTTCCACGATTTCATCAGCAGAGCATAGGATTTTTTTACCAGATCTGCTCTCGCTTCCGGAAGGTCATAATTTTTCATTCCCAGGTACACGAGAAAATTCATCGGACCCCAGATGCGGCCGCGCCAGTAATCATTGTCCTTAAAACCGGAATCGCTGCGCGAGATCGACGGGATGACATACTCGCCGTAAAATTCTCCGGGATTGAAGTAATGTTCCTTTATCATCCGCTGCGCTTGTTCCTGAGAACATGCTCTTGCAAGCATGGGGTAAAAATTCGTGGGGGACAGATGAGCGTCCTTTTCCCCCGTGCTTGTTCTTCTGTTGAGGAAGATCCCTTTGTCTTCATCCCACAGTGTTGACAGTTTTGTTGCGTAAGCTTCCCCCCTTTGCCGGAGTTCATTGGCTTCGGCTTTCTTGTCCAACGCGTCTGAAATTTCAGCGAGAGCCCTGCAATCCGCGATATAGAAACTCATCAAGCCGACATCCGCCAGCTCCAGCGTGTTCGACTGTGGATTGAACGGCACATTGTCGTACATCGGCGAATTGTCGAGGCCCGACTCGAACATCGCCGCCTGCGCATCGTGTTTATCGATGGTCTTCAGTGAGTCGGGCACAGGGTTTGACCCCCATGCAAGATAGCCGTCGATATCTCTGTTTTTCGGCCACCAGCGGTTCCACGACAACAGCTCACCATAGACTTCTTCCAGAAACCATTTATCCCGGTATCTCTTGTAAATTTCGTTGATGACGTAACTTCCGATGGGCGGCTGGGAACGATCCCATGAAACATTGCCGTCGGGGGAGCTGTAATTCGGAATGAATCCGGCGGGAGTAATTGACTTTGTAATTTCAATGGCATTTGCGTATGCCAGATCCCGATTGAAAAGGGAATACATGTAACTCGCGAAATATGTGTCCCAGTCAAACAGCACAAAACCACCCCATCCGGCATTCCACCACCTGCTCACCGGGGAGATGACCCTCCCGTTGCCTGCATCGTAGATCACGTTCCACGCGAGAATCGTCTGCATCGCTTTGAATGCTTCCGTCAGCTCACCGTATTGAGATGCACGATCGATCTGCTCTTTCTTTCTCCGTTCGATAACACTCTCTATTTCCCCGCCTGTTCTTGGCCTTCCCGTATAAAGATGAATCTTATGGTCAAGAGTAAAAATGAAGTGGGGCCCCATCGCCGGAGCATAGGGATCTTCCACCGGGGATTCCACGCCGGAAACTGTGATGGTTTTTTGGTTGAATTTCCCGACGAGATGAGAACCGTCGCTTCCGATGAACCCCGGGCGGTTCCAGAGAATTGCCGGCTCGACAATCAAACGGTGTGATGGCGGATGTTGTCCCTGTTGGGGTGCTATGAGGATGACAATATCATCGCCCTCCGTTGCCGTCTGCACGGAAACTGTCGTGGCGCGCATTTTGCAGGTTAAGCTCGTATAGCTTCCGTCGTCGGATCGCAGACCCAGCACAATCTCTTCCTGTCTCTTCGCTGCTTTTGACACCTTGAAATAATCCCGCTGGAGATTGACCTTCCCATCCATCAAATAGAGATTGATGGCAAAACTCTCCGGAAGAAGAACGTACGACATGACGCTGTTATTGTACCAGGTATTCCAGCCGGTCGCTAATTGTTTCTGAAGATGCTGATATTCGGGGGTTCGTATATTGCGTGTCGTCGTTTGTGAAAAAACGAAGGAAACTTGGAGAAACACCAGAATCATTGCAATGATGAATTTATTTTTCATGAGTACTGCCACTTCTTATCTGATAATTGTTTCATTGTTACATTTCTCCACTTTCGCTGAACCGACCACGTCATTTTGAAAGCAGCCCTGCGGGAAGCGCGGAAGTTGCTATCAATCCCGCCATTCAGCCAGGCGATGCCGCAAAAAGAATGCGGCATTTCGTTCATCGCCTGACGGCGATTCTCTCAACTTCTGATAAAATGACTGCGCCAAGTTCCCATCAATCCCGCGAAAGAACGCGGGACTTCTGCTCAAGTGACTACGTCACTTGAGCATCAGCATTTTCTTCACTCCCACAAATGTTCCTGCTTCCCCGTCCCGACTTGTCGGGATTGGGCGGGCGGTCAGCCGGTAGAAGTAAACACCGCTGGGGACATTTGCTGCGTTCCACGTCACCGATTTGTACCCCGCGGTTTGTTCTCCGTTGACAAGCGATACGACCACCCGTCCTAATACATCATAGACGCTAAGCGTCACAAATGACGGATGACCGATAACGAATGACACCGATGTTGTCGGGTTAAACGGGTTCGGATAGTTCTGGTTAAGTGCAAATGAACGGAGCATCCCGCTTCCGTTGCCTGGTACGCCGACAACCGTCGTTCCGACATTCGCTCCCTGTATGAAATGATAGAGATACAAATGACCGAGATTGACGTACCAGACGTTGCTGCGGCCGCTGATATGATTCAAATGGTTGACTAAATATCCCATGCCTGTATCCGTAATGATGACCTGCGGATGCCACATCACATGATAGACATCTCCTTTTGTAAGGATGGTATCGAAGAGCCCGTTGAGAGACGGCAGGCTCGTATCGCCGCCGCCCCATGAGGGAGCGCCAAGTTCAACGGTAGGCAGGAACGGATCAAAATGGTTACTCTGCGTATTCCAGCGTGAGAGCGTGGAATCGCCGTAGACATATTCGCGGGGGCTTGTCGTGTCGAGGTTTGAATAGAGCCGTGCCGCAAGATAATACGAAGCGCCTAACAATAAATCAACGGTCGAATCATAATCGCCGTACGGCGCGATCCACGTATAAACATATCCGGTCCCATTATTGGAAAAAAGCGGAGGCAAAACAAGATGTTCCTTTATATCTTGCGCCGATCCCACAACTTCACCGACCGGATCGCTATAGGGTGTGTAGGGATGCGTCCGGCTGTGCGATGCAGCTTCAACATATCCGGAGTCCACCTCACGTTGCAAGGCGCTCCACGTTATCCTCGAACAATATGCCCCCGCCGTAATAATTCCAGCCGTCAGGTACAATCCGCGGGAGCGGAACATGTACATCAGCGGAGAGATATCGTCGTACGTCCAATCTTCCCAATCGTCGCATGATATGGTTACGACGGCTTTACGGTTATCATAATACTTGCTCATACCCTGATAAACGAAAGAGATCGAATTGCCCACGCTGTCTTCCATTTTCAGAAACAATGAATCACTTGTACCGGCAAACGCGGCGGAAACATATGCTCGCCGAATTGAATAATCGAACCGAACAACCTCGATAGCATTGAATAAGTCACCTGAAGACTTTTCAGTCAGTGTATCCCATGCCGCTGTTGTTTGGTGTTTTTCCAGAACTTTTAGCCCGCTCAATCCGGAGGGGAAATCGAGTTGATATGTCATCGGATACGTGAGACCGTATTGCTGGTGGCAAACAGCCCGGGTTACAATAATGATCTCGTGGTCGGCCGTAACAGTGATTGAAAATCGGGCATTGTCCTGTGCAAAGAGGGAGTACGAATCTACCAGAAAAAGGAGGAAGAAGAATATGGATTTAATTTTCATAAGACTGAATTGATGCTCGTAAGCTATGGGTTTCTGCAGAAAGTGTCAACGTGGATTGAACCATAGCTGTCACTCCGGAGGTCGTGCTGTTTCGGTCGACATGTGCATGTGAGCCTGAGCGGGTGGTCAGGCTGGACGGGGCGAGGAAATGGCAAGCTTGTATCCGTCCGGGTCCTTCAACCGGAACATGCGCACCCCCCAGGGCATGTCGGCGGGTTCCGAATCGAGTGTGCCGCCATGCTCTTTGATCCGGCTCGCGATCTTGTCGATATTCTGATCCGTCGTGATCTGCAGCGAGAATCCTTCTCCCTTGACCCGGCTCCATCCCTTGGCTCCGTCATCTTGATTGATCGAGAGCCGCACGTTCCCGGCTTTTAATGCCACCGCTCGCAGTTTTCCCTCGCGTTCAATCTTGCGGTCGATGGTGAATCCCAGCACATCGGTGTACCATGCAAGGCTCTTACCGAGATCTTTCACAGTCAGTGAGACAGAGAGCATGCTGGCCTGGAGGGACTCAGATTCGGCGTGCTTGTTGGCGCCGTCAGGGATTGGTGAATTGGTGGTCATAAGATATCCTCTATAGTAGTTTACGTAAGTCTTGATTTGTCAAGGAACGACTTCGGTGGATAGACCCGCCTGCGTCAAAAGAATGACTTCGGCGGATAGAAAGCTGCAACAAAGGTAAGGAATAACTTGCCAAAAATCCATCTCTGGAAAATTCTCTACGCAAAGAAGGCGTGTTATCAAGCACAAAAGCGGACCCGCGATGAGGACAGCAGCCGTTGGATTGGCTGCTTGTTCACTCTGGTGAGAAGGGTCTGCCATTGTGGGCCACTTTCTGGCTTCGATTCACTTCTGATTTTTCAATCCTTCCACTTATTCTTCAAATTTCGAAAGTAATCGTTGATCTCATTCCTCCATGACTTTCCATACGTTCTGTCGAGATATGGAAAAACTATTTTATAGTATTCTTCCAGACACGGTTCCGGTTCGTTGTATGAGTCCGCGCGAATATCATATTGCACGCCATATCTAATCTGAAATTCCGAGTCGCTTCGTGTAAGCGACGGGGAGACTATACCGGAATTGATGACCAGATGAACTTTCCGATGTTCAATATCTTTTCTTGCCTGTGATGAATCTAGACGACAACGGAACTCTAACACGAAGTCTTTCTCCATCTGCCGGATAGTATCAAAGAAGACCGTGTCGCGGGAGAGCTGACTTCCGGGAAAGTCTGCCTGGACTTCATATCTGCCTTTGGGTATTCCAATGACTGTGTAATGACCATTCGTGTCAGTGACGGCTACGCGCGTTGTACCCACTATACCCACAAATGCCCCCGCAATGGCTCTTCCATTCATGCTGGAAATAACTGTCCCCGACAGCTTGTAGGTATTGCCTTGAGGGAAGGTCCAATACGACTGAAGGACAGACAGGGCAAATACAAGGATGAATATTCTTCGCATATAGATCACCAAGATTGATTTACTGAACTGCTACTCCGGAGGTGTTGGTGTTTTCGGTTTGATGCTTGCAATTCAGGTTAGGCGGCTGGTTAGGCGGTTGTCCGAAATACTCTAGCAAATAAACAACTGTTCCATTGCCACGATTTCCCCCGTTACGACATCGACAAAATAATACCAGCCAACCAAACTCGACATCGAAATCGGGACCCTCCAAACTACGTGTAGCTCTACGGAATTTGTCTTCAGCAGCGGATAAATGCACTGTGTGATAGAGTCAGGATCAATGGATGAATCGGTAATCACGTAGGAAGAAGGAGACCAACATTGATATTGGATCTCCGTGCCTACGAGTATCGACTTAGCGCGTCCTTTGGTTATAAAACTTTGCTGTGGGAAAGTGATGTTTCTGTAATGGTGCTGCTGATATAGAAGAATGAATTGATCGGCGACAATAGCATCAATTCGGGTGTTCCATACTTCCAGCCCATTGTAAGATTGATTCGCAAATACTATTTCCCAATCGTTGGTAGCCGAGTTAATGTCCGCTGTTCTAACAACTAAGGATGAAGTGTCTGTAACATTGGTGAATTGGTTTAAGTCAAGCAGTGCCGACTTGGCGAGAGAGATTGCTAGCGATGGATTGGTAATACTTGATCCCCTTGGTTTCAATACTACATCACTATAAGGACCCAACAATCCAAAGCTGTCTAATTGTGCCAGGTACCTTGTACCAAGTTTCTGATCTAATATCGAATTCAGAGAATCTAATTGGGACCGATCCAACTTCATCAACGTCGTGGGATAGGATTGGCTCGCACCACCATCTAAAGGAGAAATGATCCCACCTCGATTACACGAATTGAGGATCAGGAGCGGAAGAACAAGAAGATATGTTTTCATAATATGTCTAATCACTGATAACACAACCGCCAACGCACCGGAGCTATGTTGCGGCGACGAACCCTTTGTTGATTGTAGTTCATTGCCTCAAAGCATGTCGCTGTGTTGGGATGTGTTTGGCTCATGTCGTAAGGTAATGAAATGCGTGGGGAAAGTCCAAGTATCCATCTATTCATACTTCGATAATTCCCGCTTGAAGAACTCAGCGAGGTTTTCCTTGGAAACGCCAAGTACCTTGTCGACAGCTTTGTAGAAATCATCCTCCCTCAGAAGTCGTAGAATCCCATCGAAACCAAACTTCTCGTCCGCCAGTTTACAGATCAATCCACCGAGAGGGTAAACAACCGACAAGTCTCTGCCGATGCGGTATTCGTTTTGAAGGTCATCAAGTATATCTCGATTGGGATTACTCTTGTAAAATGTGCTCGTGATTTTCAATATCTCCGCGAGCGATTGGCCACCGCTGCCGCCGAGGTATGTTGCGCAACCTTCATCGATGAACCGGCTACGACGCTCAAACACTGTCCCGGTGTAGCAATGAACGATCTCGTGTGGATACCATTCCGAGTTATTTCCGGCAAGTAATCCTTCATCCTCCAGCCGTCCGCCGGTCGTGTCGACATACATCCATGGCGAGTAATCAAAACCCTTTAGATGGAATATCTCCACAGGATTCTCGCACTTGTGATATGTGATGGGTAATGGCTTCGTCACGAATTTTCTCGCAAGGTCGATATTGAATTGATTCGTCTTTTGAGCAAGTTCGTTATTCAAAGAGTCATGATAGACAAACGTAATCGTTCCGACAATCTTCTTGTGCCAGCTTTCAGCATTGAACCCCAAAGCACTTCTGAATTTATATTCTCCGTTATCCTGTTTCACAGCAACAATATTGCAGATAAATTTCAAAGTGCCAAGCTTTGCTGTATCTGGACCGACGTACGCCAGCTTGACGATATATTGACCGCCGAGCCGTGTCGGAATGATCTCTAAAAGAAGAGGTTTGAAGAAGATCGGGTTCTTGGTCTTCCTATCGTATTCAGCCCAAAATAGATCCCGGTATGGCGTTGGATTGGCCTTGAAATCCGAGGGAATCCAATACGGGTTGCTCGTGTCACTCTGGTTTTTCGTCTTGAGGAAGCCGTTCAGAGCGTTCAACAGTTTCCCGTAGTCGTCTTTGTCCTCAAAGGGCTGGAGAGTATAGTTGATCTTGAAAACGAAAGCAGAGTCGTCCCGAATGCCTGCCTGCGCACTCTGATGCGTTGTGTTTCTATTATTGGCTATTTGTGCAAGCTGAGTCTGGCCAACGGAAATCGTAGCGGCTAAGATAAGCGCGGTTGCTAGGAAAGCAAACTTTGAAGTATGGACGTTAGCCATAGGAATCTCCTTCTGGATCCTTAGACATTGTTTGAGTGCCGATTTCCACATGCTACTTCAACAGCACCATTTTCTTACTCTCCGTGAATCCGTGTCCTGAGCTTGTCGAAGGATTGCCCGCCTGCAATCTGTAGAAGTAAACACCGCTCGGCAATTCATTCGCATCAACAATCCGCGAGTAATTGCCGGGTTCTTGTTCGCTGTTTACGATGGTGCGGACGTCTCTTCCCAGTAAATCGTAGAGCTTTAATGTGACGAAAGACCTTTGCGTAAGAGAGTATGAAATTGTCGTTGTTGGATTAAATGGGTTGGGGTAATTATTCCGTAGAGTGAATGCACCGGGAACCGCTTGCCGGCTATTGACTCCCTCCTCGAGAACATCAACGTATGTTCCGTACAATTTCGCTGGGCAGCCGATATCTCCGGCCGTACGATGCGGGTTGATTGTTTCTGCACCCGGCGGACTTCGCTGATCATGTCGGCGGCCGACTGGTACCGGTCCTCAGGGTCCTTCTCAAGAGACCGGTGAATGATCCTTTGAATTTCCGGGGAGACCTCCGGCCTGTACCTGGCGATTTGTTCGGGCTGCTCATTAACAATGGAATACATGATCGATGCTTCGTGCTCACCCCTGAATGGTAACTCCCCTGTCAGCATCTCAAAGAATACAACGCCAAATGAGAAAATATCCGAACGCACATCCACCTCGCCGCCCTGAATCTGTTCCGGGGCCATATAGGCAAGCGTGCCGACGGTGCTTGACGTCCGAGTCAGTTTCAGAGAACCTTTAAGCTTCGCCAGCCCAAAATCCATCACCTTGACCTGATTCTTGGCGTTGACCATGATGTTCTCCGCCTTGATGTCGCGATGAACAATTCCCTTCGCATGTGCTTCCTGGAGCGCCTCACCGATCTGAACGGCATACTTCAATGCCTCGTCTATATTTTGAAGTGGAATCTTTTGACGCAAAGTCTCTCCATCTACGAACTCCATCTCAATGAATTGTTTTCCCTCGAACTCATCGATGCGATAAATTGTGCAGACATTGGGATGATTCAGCGTGGCAGCCGCCTTCGCTTCCTGCATCAAGCGGGCACGTTCTGCATTATTTTCCGTGAGATGATGAGGCAGGAATTTCAGTGCAACAATGCGGTCGAGCTTCGTGTCCTGGGCCTTATACACAACACCCATCCCGCCTTCACCCAATTTCTCAAGGATTTTATAATGTGAGACAATAGTCCCTATCATAATCAACTCACAGATGAAATTGGGTTACGGCGGGCAAGCCCGCCCGACGAAGCTCCGTCTTTTGGAGCGCAGTCGGACCGCCTTCGCCCAATTTTTCGAGAATCTTATAGTGGGATATAGTTTGACCGATCATACCATCCTTTACTCGGAAACATTTGACTACGAAGGAGTCGGCTTGCGTGATAACGACTTGACAGAGAGTCACTTCAACAACATTCCCGCAACAGAACGCGGGACCTTTGATCAAGCGAAACGATCACCTGATCATCAGCATTTCTTCACTTCGACACGCTTGATGGAGTGCATCAACTTGAAAGAACATGTACATTGCACACCGATTGCAGGTATTGCCAGCATCGGATACTGTCCCTAGAGATGTACTAATATAGGAGTAACTTGTCCGATTACCTAATCTTCCTACCGATGCTCCCACTAGATGGGAACTCTCACCAAAGGAATAGCCGACTCGCGCTGAGGACGAGTCGGCTTGGTTACAATTTGATTGAAGACATTCGTTCTGTGTTGTATCTGAGCGGGAAAGTGATTAATTTCTTTACACCACATCATGAAAATCTTGAATACTAACAACCGGTCGAGAATAAGGGACATCCTGAAAGTGTGGGGCCCGGCCTGGCTTGTTATGATCGCCGACGTTGATGCAGCCAGTGTCATAACTGCGGCCGAAAGCGGCGCAGTGTACGGCACCAAACTCATCTGGTTCTTGCTGTTGCTGACCTACCCGCTGTACGTGATACAGGAATTAGCAGGGAGAATCGGCGCAGTTACGGGCAAGGGACTGGGCGTTCTTATCAGAGAGAATTACAGCAAACGCACGGCGATTCTGGCAGCGATACCGATGGCGCTCGTTGACATCATCAGCTATGTCGTGGAATATACCGGCGCCGCCATCGGTTTTCAGATGATCGGGATCTCCCCTCAGATTTCTGTTCCCATTATTTTCGTTGCGCATGTTCTCCTGGTGTATAAGCGAAAGTACGCCGAAGCAGAAAGACCTCTCCTGGTCGTTTCGGTCCTGTTCGCCATCTCATGGGCTGTATCTGCCTATTTGACGGCTCGGAAGGGAATTGAGGTGACGCCGTTCTATTTTTCTGTTTCGACGGATTTCATCTTTATGCTTGCGGCAAATGTCGGCGCTGTCATTATGCCGTTCATGCTATTCTATCAGGTATCGGCAACTGCCGAGAAAGGGATTACAGCGAAGAGCCTGTGGGCGGTAAGATTGGAAACCGCTATCGGGGCGATCGTTTCAGAGCTGATCATGGTGGCGATTGCGATTGCTGCGATCGGTGTAAACAAGGACTCCTTGAATTTTGCATCGCCGGGAAATCTGTCGCAAGGACTGTCTTCTGTTGCCGGTACGTTTGCGCCTTACTTCTTCGGCATAGGATTGATCGCCGCCTCGTTCATTGCCCTGATCGTCATCTCCCTCGGAAGCAGCTGGGGTGTTGTCGAAGCGTTGGGGTGGGACAGAAAACATTGGTTCAAGGTGTATCTCCTCGAATCCATTCCGGCATTTGTAGCCCCGATGTTGACATTGAACCTGATCAACCTTGCGCTGAACTTAATGGTGCTGCAAATACTCGTGCTCGTGGGACCCGCGATCATGCTAGGGCTCATAGCTTCGGACAAGAAATTAATGGGATCCTATCACTTGAGCGGACACAATAAGATAATTTACTGGACACTTCTCATTCTAATATTCGGGACGGGAATCGTAAGCATAATTCTTTTGCTTTGACCATGTAAAAACAAAGCCCACCGGCTGTTTACCAGTCAGCGGGCTCTTGTTCGAAGACGATGTGGCATCCGACGCCTACATCCGCCTGACCATCAGAAGAGTGTCAACATACATGGCGGTCAAGCATCGTTCACTTTTTGACGGGCTCGTGCTTCAACTCACGTGAGATAGCATCCACATTCACACCCAGCCCTTTCGCCACAGCGGTTCCGAGCTTCACATCGACACGGAAGAAATGGCAGAGTTGTCGGTTAATTATGAGATCCCTGTTTGGGCCGGCGATCCCGCTCATCGCACCGACGATATTGGACACCAGGTTATGTCTATCGTAGTCGTTCATCGCCTTGGTGAACAATAAACCCGGCTGCGTGTAATGGTCATTATCATTTTCGCCGTTACGGTCGTACCAATCGGCAACCGTGCTATCCAGCTCCATCGGCGGCTCTTTGTACCGCTCGTCTGCGTAGATGTCATCGAAGCTGTTGGGGTAATAATTCGGGTTGCTTCCGCCGTTTCCATCCACGCGCATGGAACCGTCACGCTGGTAATTTGCCACCGTGTACGGGCACTTGTTGACCGGTATTTGCTCATAGTTCGCGCCCAGGCGATAACGATGCGCGTCCGGATATGAGAGCAGACGCCCCTGCAGCATCTTGTCGGGAGAATAACTGATGCCATCCACCACATGCGACGGTGCGAACGCAGATTGTTCCACGTCGGCAAAGTAGTTCTTCGGTATTTCATTGATCTCCATTACGCCCACATCGATCAGCGGATAGTCTTTGTGAGGCCAGGTTTTGGTGAGATCGAACGGATTGAATGGACATTTCTTTGCCTGTTTATCCGTCATCACCTGGATCTTCAGCGCCCATTTGGGAAAATCCTTCTTCTCGATCGATTCCACAAGATCCCGTTGTGCGAAGTCAGGGTCCTTCCCTCTCATTTCATCGGCTTCACTTGCGGTAAAGTTCTTGATGCCCTGCTGTGTCTTGAAATGGAACTTCACCCACACCTTTTCATTCTTTGCGTTGATCATTGAAAAAGTATGGCTTCCGTACCCGTTCATGTGGCGATAGCCGTACGGCGTACCTCTGTCGCTCATCAGGATCACCACTTGATGAAGGCTTTCCGGATTCAGGCTCCAGTAGTCCCACACCATTGTCGGGCTCTTGCAATTCGTGCGAGGATCGCGCTTTTGGGTATGGATGAAATCGTCGAATTTTTTAGGGTCCTTTATGAAGAACACGGGAGTATTGTTCCCGACCAGGTCCCAGTTGCCATCCTCAGTATAAAACTTCACGGCAAATCCGCGCGGGTCTCTCTCCGTGTCAGCGCTCCCCTTTTCGCCGCCCACAGTGCTGAACCGCACAAACACCTTCGTCTGTTTGCCGATCTTGCTAAACACCTTGGCGCGGGTATATTTGGAAATGTCTTTCTTGACCGTGAATGTCCCGAACGCTCCGCTCCCCTTTGCATGGACGATCCTTTCGGGGATGCGTTCCCTGTTGAAATGCGCCATCTTTTCGTGGAAGATATAATCCTGCAGGAGTAATGGACCGCGCGGGCCCACGCTCATCGTGTTTTCGTGTTCCACGTATGGCTTTCCTGAAGCCGTTGTGAGTTTGCGATTCTGTTTCCTCTTGTTTTTCATTATGATTCTATTCTCCTTTCGTCCTAATATATTGTGATTTATTGTTATTTTCAAACGAATCAAAGGGCCATTGACTTCCATCGGCCATTGAATTACCTTTTGCGCAATCGCACTTCGAGTATTCTTCTCGGAAAATCGTTGTTCCCGGATGACCGGCGATGGTCGAGGCCGGCACTCAAAACAGAGTTTTGTTGTTCTAAACACAAGCGGATTTACTCGTCTTCGTCCATTTCCGCCACAAATTGCTCATTTTGGACAGATACACGATACTGATCCTTACAGTCACGGCGCTGCTCGTTTCGGCGATAAACCCTTCTTTGTTTGTCGACGCGAACTGTTGCTCATGGTGCGTGACGAATCATCATATGGCATTGATTCATTATTAAGTGATGTTACGCATCAAGTGGGGGGAAAAGGAACTCGTATGATGCGATTTTCGGAACTCATCCCCTGCCCTCTCCCGCGAAGGCGGGGTCTTCGACTTCTCTGCAAGCAGAGAAGGGGAAGCCCTTCCGCAGCCAACGTCCCTCTCTAACGTTAGAGAGGGACCACAGGGTGAGTTCGGATGACTCATATCATCCGCAGCCCATTATTGCGTAACATCAGTTAATAAGAAATGAAAAAGGCTACTACGATGTTTGATAATTTACGCCCCAACCGGCGAATAACGCTCCGAGCTATAGCCGTGCTGGTCATTCTCGTTTTTTGCTCACACGCACCTTCGCTTGCATGTGCATGCGGTTGTAATGTCTTCGCAGTCGGTCCCCGTTGGATGATGGCAACGACCACCGGTACCACGCTCTCCCTCCAGTACAATTATATGAACCAGTATAACAATTGGAGCGGAATGAACAGCGCATCCCCTGATTCGAACGGAGACAAGCAAATTCTCACGAGCTTCTATACACTTGGATTCCAAACGATGTTCGATCGCGATTGGGGAATCATGGGCGAGTTGCCGGTGTGGGACAGGTATTTCAAGACAACCGACGACAACGGTAATCTCGTTTCGGTTAGCCACACAGCCGTCGGTGATGCCCGTCTGCTCGGAATGTACACGGGCATTTCCGAAGATATGTCCACCGCCCTTATGTTCGGCGTGAAGCTTCCGACGGGTCCCTTCGATTTGTCACTGATGGACAGGGACACGCAAATAGGGACGGGCACGACCGATGTTCTTCTGGGAGCATATCGGATGGGCCAGGAGACTGGCTGGGGATGGTACGGACAGTTCATGTGGCTGCATGCCATGGATGCGCGCGACGGCTACAGACCCGGCGACGGACTTGATGTCACCCTTGCAGCGCACTACGACGAATTACTCCTGGATTATAATGTCGTTCCCATGGTGCAACTCATCGGCTCATTCCGCGGTGCCGACAACGGCGTCAACGCCGACCAGGATAATTCAGGTTACAAACGACTTTATTTTGCGCCCGGCTTTGAATTGAAATTGAGCGGCGGTCTGAGAGTGTATGCCGATGTGAGGCTGCCCCTGATAACCGATGTGCGCGGAAATCAACTCGTCGCTCCATCCCTCGCAAATCTGACGCTCAGTCTCGGTATCTGATCTCGACGGGATTTCTGATAAAATGACTTCTCAATATTCCCATCAATCCCGCGAAAGAACGCGGACCGCTGATACCGCTGATAACAGTTGATGAGAGCGCTTCGTCATTTCCATCAATCCCGCGAAAGAACGCGGACCGCTGATCCCGCTGATAACAGTTGATGAGAGCACTTCGTCATTTCCATCAATCCCGCGAAAGAACGCGGGATTTCTGATAAAGTGACTCCGCCAAGTGACTATCAATCCCGCGAAAGAACGCGGGATTTCTGATAAAGTGACTCCGCCAAGTGACTATCAATCCCGCGAAAGAACGCGGGATTTCTGATAAAGTGACTCCGCCAAGTGACTATCAATCCCGCGAAAGAACGCGGGATTTCTGATAAAGTGACTCCGCCAAGTGACTATCAATCCCGCGAAAGAACGCGGGATTTCTGATAAAGTGACTCCGCCAAGTGACTATCAATCCCGCGAAAGAACGCGGGATTTCTGATAAAATGACTCCGCCAAGTGACTATCAATCCCGCGAAAGAACGCGGGATTTCTGATAAAGTGACTCCGCCAAGTGACTATCAATCCCGCGAAAGAACGCGGGATTTCTGATAAAGTGACTCCGCCAAGTGACTATCAATCCCGCGAAAGAACGCGGGATTTCTGATAAAATGACTTCGTCATTTTATCATCAACATTTTCTTGATGTTCGTGAATCCGTGTCCTGAGCTTGCCGGAGAGTTGCCTGCTTGTCCCGCAAGGGATCTCGCGGACAAGCGGTAGAAGTAGATGCCGCTCGGCATACCGCCGTTGGTGGAAGATGCGTCCCACGCAACCGATTTGTACCCCGGCGCCTGGACTCCGTTCACCAGCGTCGCAACTTCCCTGCCCAGCACATCAAAGATTTTCAGCGTGACCTGGCTTTGCGCCGGGAGCTGGTAGTTAATGGTCGTAGCCGGATTGAATGGATTGGGATAGTTCTGCTCAAGCGCAAACTCCTTCGGGATTTGAGAAGTAAGGGTTTGTTCATCGGGCGGCGGAGGCGGCTGCTCGCTCGTGGGGACAACCCTGATATGATTCTCCGACAATTTGTTTGCCCTCTGAGTTGAATTGCCGGTCATCGATGAAGACAAAACCAGCCTGCCACTCTGATTCACCTTGACCCAATATCCTCTACCGGGCTGGACGGTATCAAAAGAATGGTATCCTGAGCTGTAACCGAAGAATTCCGAAGTGACCATTCCGCCGGGGATGCTGGTCACGCCTGACACCGGAACGGGAGAACCGATCGAACCAATCAAATTCCACCCCTCGTTTACCTCCAGAGTATCCCGGTCCCTCGGTACTCCGTTAATCCTTATTTGTTGTGCTCCGTTAAATCTCAACCAGTACCCATGACGATTCGTCAGGGTGTCTTGTCGTGTGTAACCTCCATCATAAGCGAACGCGGAAGAGATTGCGGTTGGGTATAAAACCGATTTTCTGTAATCAGCCACTGCCGAAGGAACGGAAATTATATTCCACCGGTCCTGAACCTGCATGACATAGGACGGCACGACAGTGTTGTGCAACACGGATACGGTGCTGCCTCCCAAATTAGCCACTGCGAGTTCAGGTTTGCCGTCTCCATCCAGGTCCCCTATAGCCGCACACACCGGCCAAGTCCCGACCGGGAAGCTCACTCTCGTCGAGAAAAACATAAGGCTGCCACGGATACATTGGTTCCTCAACACGGATACACCATTGCCATTTACATCGCAGACGGCAAGGTCGGGCTTTCCGTCACCGTCGAGGTCGCCGATGGCAATGCCTTCAGGTTCTCCACCCGCAGGGAAGTCTATGCGTGCATAAAAGAGGATGACCCCCGGTGAACTCGCATTACGGTACACGCTGACGATGTTGTCATTAATGCATGTGACTGCGATATCGGGTTTCCCATCGCCGTCGAGGTCTCCGATCGCCAGGTAATATGGACCAGTGCCCGCCGGAAAATCCACTCTGGGAGCAAACGAAATATTTCTGCCGGTACTTGTGTTTCTGAAGATCGATATGCTCTTGTTACCATAGTCGCAAACGGCAATATCGGGTTTACCGTCACCGTCGATGTCCGCTATCGCCACACCCAGAACATACGATCCGGTGGGAAGGCTGACCATCGGGTCGAAGGAAATACTCCCGGAGGTGCTTGCATTACGCAAGATCGATATTGTACCACCCGACGCGTTGCCAATGACGAGATCGGGTTTCCCGTCTCCATCCAAGTCACCGGCCGCCACCGTTGTGGGATACGGCCCGGCGGCAAAATCAACCGCGGGGGCGAAAGCAATATTCCCGATCGTGCTGATGTTTCTCAGCAATGAGACGGTATGAGCATCAAGATTGCAGACAGCCACGTCGAGCTTTCCATCGCCATCGAAGTCGCAGACAACCTCGTCACGCGAATTAATGCCGGTGGGGAAATCCAATCTTTCAGCAAACGATGCGGACGTAATTGAGCCAACGGAAGTCACGTTCCCCAGCACGGAGAGGCTGCTTCCATAGCCGGTTGTCGATGACACAATGACATCGGGTTTCCCGTCGCCGTCAATATCATCAATAGAAACACTGAACGGCGAGGAACTCGTCGCAAAATCAATGTTTGGAGAGAACGACGTTGAATCGAGGATCCCGCTGACCGGAAACGTGACGACAAATGGAACCCCTGAAAAAGCGCTTAGAGAATTGTTCGTCAGTGTAATCGGTGCGAAAGTTGCTCCTGTTGGAACGGTGACGGTGAGAGATGTCTGTGTCGCAGCCGTAGACGGCGCCCTTACTGCACCAAAATAAACAACATCGTTCGAAGGTATTGAATCGAAATTCGTTCCTGTAACAGTAACAGATGTCCCAGGGGGGCCCATTAAAGGTGAGAAAGACACGATGGTCGGAGCCGCGGCGCTTACCGAAATCAATGTCGGCGAACCTGGAGCATCGTCAACAAAAGTAAGAATGCCATTTCTTGGACCCGGGGACGTAGGCGTAAAAGACACATAGAAAGTCTGATTCCCCGAAGGAGGAATGACCACCGCAGTCGGTGTCACCGTGAATTCACTCAAATTTGAGGTCACCGCCGAAATGGTCAGTGCTCCTGTTCCAGAGTTGGCAACGTTCAGGCTATCCATTTTGCTCGTGTTGACGGGAACGTTGCCGAAGTAGATGCTTGTGGCGCTGAATGAAATCGTCGGGGCCGGCGGCGCAACTGTGTTCCGAAGCATGGCGACAATGCCATCGAACAGACCCGACACGACAAGGTCGGGCTTTCCGTCGCCATTCAGGTCACCTATGGCCACATTGTCGGGGGCGAAAGCCGCTGGAAAAGAAACTTTGGGTACAAATGCGACATTCCCGGTCGTGCTTGTGCTCGCCAGGACTGAGACTGTGAAATCAAAATTGCTCGACACGGCAATATCGGGTTTGCCGTTTCCGTCAAGGTCGGCTACTGCTATGCCACTGGGGATTGGATCCGTTGCAAAGTCCATTCTCGCCGCAAAGGAAATATTGCCGACGGTGCTGGTATTTCTGAACACCGAGGCAGAGTCATTCCCGGTTGCGACCACGTCAAGCTTGCCGTCGCCATCGATATCAGCCAACACAATGTGTTGTGTCAAATCGCCGATAGGGAAATCCACTCTGGCCGCAAATGAGATCACGCCGCCTGCACTGACATTTCGGAAGACTGAGATGGTATCCTCCCTTGCCACGATGATGTCGGGCTTCCCGTCCTGGTCAAGGTCTCCAACGGCGACACCGGCGAGAGAGCTGCCTGCCCAGAGATTTATTTTAGGCGCAAATGCTATCGTTCCAATCGAGCTTGTATTTTGAAATATAGCGATAGAGTCAGTGGTTCCATCAGCAACGACAAGGTCGAGTCTTCCATCGCCATCGAGATCCCCTAATGCGAGACTTCCAGGGCCGGCTCCTGCAGCGGAATCTATCCTCGCAGCAAAAGATATGCTCCCGCTTGTGCTGGTATTCCGAAATATTGATACGGTGTTACTGACCGGGTTGCTCACCACGACATCGGGCATCCCGTCCCCATCTAGATCGCCCGCAACGATGCAAGCCGGAGACTGACCGGTAGGCATGTCCAGCTTTGGCGCAAAAGAAAGGACTCCGCTCGTCGTCGTATTTCGTATCACGGATATATTGTTGTCGCATTCATTCGCAGCAATGAGGTCAGGTTTGCCGTCACCGTCAATATCGATTATCGTCACAAAGTTTGTGCAGGTTCCCGTCGGAATGCTTGTCGGCGACGCAAACGAGGACGAATCGATGACCCCGCTTGAGGGGAAGGTCGGAATAAAGTATTGCTCGGACGTTGCCGTTAGATGGTTGGCCGTGACCGTAATGGGACCGTAGGAAGCTCCTGTTGGCACGGCAACTGTCAGTGACGTCGTAGTCGCTGCCGTTATCCCGCCCGGCGGCACGCGTACCGCCCCAAAGAACACAATATCATTCAAGGGGTTCGGGTCGAAGTTCGTGCCCGTGATAATCACAGCCGTGTTGATTGGTCCCGACATGGGACTTATGGACGAGATGGTTGGAACCTGAGCCATTACACTCGCCGATGCAATGACACAGAGTGCGTAAAGGATGAAGAAGTTGCCTGGTTTTTTCATAACTACTCCAATGATTATTTCAACGAAGCATGAGTCAAGGTAAGAATCGCATTTGAGAGAGTCAAACACTCTCTGTAATCATTTTGATCGTTCAGCGCTAGTCCAAAACCCCTCCTATTGCGCTCTCCCCTGGTAGGGGAGAGACGGAGAGGGATTTTATCGGGACAACACGGTTTCCCGTGATCCTGCACGGAATGGGCAATCAGATTTTTTTGTCCGCAATTGTCCTATCCTCTTCCGGCAAGAATGGCATGAAGATTGGCGAGCACAGAAATCATGTGTTGACTTTGTCCCTTGTTCCTCGTAACTTACTCGTCAGATTTGGCATCGGTTTCTAAGGTGAACGCGTGAAGTGCGATTCTTCCGAAGGAATCTTCGAAAAGAATCCTTCGGACCTCCGGGATGTGACGTGATAGTCGGACAAATTCCGCCTCCCTGCCAGGCCACTTCGGTGTAGCGTTTCCCGATGCCAGAAGCAACCTGATTTTTCATCATTTCTTTTCTCGTTCTTTTCATAGAACAGTTCCGGTATTCGCAACCCGCAGCCGGGATGACATACCAACAAGCTATAAGCCAGAACACAAAGTACCACTGGCCAATTACCAATGACAGGTGACCAATAACCGAACTATCACGCGATAAACCAATTAACCATTCAACCAATTAACCAGTTAACCAATTAACCAGTTAACCAGTCGACCAATTAACTACTAACCAACGCTGGAGAGCTTATGAAAAAACGTTACGGTTTCCTGTTAGTCATGCTTGTCGCTTCGATGATGTGCGCGGCCACATTGTTTGCCCGACAAACATCCACACACGGCAAGCATGTTCCACTGCATCACCGGCACCGGCAGCATCTTCTTCTCCCGTCACAAAAAGGTTCTCACAGCATGGCAAGAAAAGCGCAGTCAACCCGCCCCGGGCACCGGAGTCCCGCCGTCGATGTCAATTGCACGTTTCTTGATAATTCGTATGGCACAAAGGGAATAGCAACCACCGCTTTCGCGTCGACTGATGGAGCGCTGTCAGCAGCCATCCAGAGCAATGGCAAGATCGTTACTGCGGGAGAATCAAACGGCGATTTTGCCCTGGTCCGGTATGACACCCTGGGGGTCCCGGATGGTACATTCGGTTCTGGCGGAACAATGATTACCGATTTCGGGTCGGAGGCGGAAGCGCGTTCAGTGGCGATTCAGCTTGACGGCAAGATCGTCGCCGCGGGGTATTCAGGAGGCGACGGTTCAACGGTCTTTACACTGGCCAGGTACGACACTGCGGGAAACCCGGACAGCACGTTCGGCACCAATGGAAAAGACACAACCGCTATCGGAGCAGGCGGGGATGATGAAGCCTATTCGGTGGCTATTCAGAGCGATGGCAAGATCGTTGTCGCGGGGTACTCGAACGACGGACATCATAATGATTTCGCGGTCGCCAGGTATACCGCAAATGGGACGCTGGATGTTACCTTCGGCGCTGGCGGAAAAGTAACCACCGCCGTCGGCTCGGGCGGGGATGATAGAGCGTATGCTGTTGCTATTCAGGGTGACGGCAAGATTGTTGTTGCGGGGTACTCATACGATGGAAGCTCGAATAACGATTTCTTTGCATTGGTCCGCTACGACGCTGCTGGGAACTTGGACGGTACGTTCGGCACAGGCGGAAAAGTAACCACTGCCTTCGGCTCGGGTGGGGAGGAAGATGATGCAGCGTATTCGATTGCTATTCAGAGTGACGGCAAGATCGTTGTTGCGGGGTACTCAACCGACCCTGATGATTTCGCATTAGCCAGGTATAACACTATTGGGACCCTGGATACTACATTCGGCGCAGGCGGAAAAGTAACTACTGCTATCGGGTCGGGAAGTGCCGAGGCCTATTCGGATGCCATTCAGAGTGATGGCAAGATTGTTGTTGCGGGGTACTCAAACGACGGAAGTAATGATGATTTCGCGGTCGCCCGGTATGACACTTGCGGGAATCTGGACGGTACGTTCGGCACAGGGGGAAAGGTAACTACTGCTGTCGGGGTGAATGACGCCGACGCCTATTCAGCCGTCATCCAGCGTGACGGCAAAATCGTTGCCGCAGGGTATTCATCCGACGGAAGCAATGATGATTTTACCCTGGTGAGGTACATAACCTATCCTGTGGGATTCGGAGCCGAGTCTGCAAGTAACATCACAGATTCCTCTGCAACTCTGAACGGATCAGTTAACGCCGAGGGCGTAACCACGATAGTGCGGTTCTTGTATGGCTCAAGCTCGGGTTCCTATTCAGACAGTGCAGCTGCGGATCAGTCGCCGCTGACTGCGGATACGGGAGTCGCCGTGTCCGCGGTTGTCAAGGGCTGCACCCCAGGCGGGACATATTACTACAGAATTTCCACAAGCAGCAGCAAAGGGTATTTTCGGGCTGATGAAAAGAGTTTCAGAACGTTGATTCCCAAGCCGGGAACCGCGCTGAAATTCGACGGAACAGATGACTACGTGAAAATTGAGGACAACAGCCAGCTTGAGCTGACCACGAATTACACAATCGAAGCATGGATCAAACCGCATGGATTTGGCTGGTTATACGGGATTGTTTCAAAATACCAGACGAGCGGCTCCAACGGTTATTTCTTGCGCCTGAGCAATTCAAGTCCCTACACCGGAATCAGTTTTGATGGAATGCAAACCGGCAATGGCATTCTCGAGGCGGACAATTGGTACCATATCGCCGCGGTCAATAACGGTGGCACACGCTTACTGTACATCAATGGCTCGAACGTTCCACTCAATGGAACGCCCATTGACGTTCAAGTCAACTCCGATCCACTTACTATCGGAGTGGACTTTCTCGTGGAGAATGACCGCTATTTCAATGGTATCATCGACGAAGTGAGGATATTCAATGTTGCGCTGGACTCGACGCAGATTCGTGAGGATATGCACCGCGTTTTTGCATCCACCCCGGCGGGATTGATCGGCTATTGGCAGTTCAACGATTCGACGGGGACATCGGCGCAGGAGGTGGTTAACGGCTTCGACGGCACACTGACGAATTTCGAATTTGACGCAAGCGACGGCTGGGTATCTTCTACCATTCCCGCAGGCAAGGGGACAAGTACAGACTCGACAAATTTCACGGATGGCACGGCGACCCTGGGAACGCTCTCGCTGGTCACGACGGATGCATTCGACAACCCGATGCAATTGGTCGCCACGCAAATCGACGGTTCGCCGAACTCGCTCCCGAACAGTTCACCGACCATGCTCAGCGACCGGTATTGGGTCATCAACGTCTTCGGAACGCCCGGCACATTCTCGACGAACCTTACATTCACGGTTCCGACCAGCTTCACAAGCAACGGGAGTTTATCGCCGTTGTCGTTTACACTCTACAGGCGAAGCAGCACCTCCGATGGAGACTGGACAATGCTCATCAACGGCGCGTCTAATGTCACCTCGACGACGGTAACCTTCGATGGAATCACGTCATTCAGTCAGTTTTCTCTCGGACAGGGCGCTCTTCTCCCGATCCAGATTGCCGCATTCACGGCTAATGTTGGCGCCAGCGGTGTGAAGCTCGACTGGACGACCATCAGCGAAACGAACAATTACGGTTTCTTCGTCGAGCGGCATCGTCAGGATAGCACGGTGTTCAAGACAGTGAGCGCCCTAATTTCCGGTGCCGGCACATCGCTTTCTCAACACCATTACTCCTGGATCGACAGCTCGGTCGCCGCCGGGAATTATATCTATCGCCTGCGGCAGGTTGATATGAACGGAGCAGTGTCGTATTCCCAGCCGATTACTGTGAACGTCGTGATGGGGGTGAACGACGATGCGGCTCCGAGGAAGTTCCAACTTCTCCAGAGTTATCCGAACCCGTTTAATCCGACGGCGAAGATCAAGTTCAGCGTTGAACACGCCGAACATGCGACATTGATTGTCTATGATATACTCGGCCAGGAGGTCGTGAGGCTGTTTGACGCCGTGGCAGAGCCGGGTCACTATTATAGCTTCGACTTTGATGGAACCCAGCTCAGCAGCGGAGTCTATGTTTACAGAATTGTTACCGACAGTCGCACGGACGTGAAGAAGATGTTGATGCTCAAATGACGAAGTCATTTGAGCAGAAATCCCGCCCTATTTTGGCGGGACTGATGTTGAAGTAATTCGGCGCCTGTTTGTTCTGTCATTCCAGTTTGGTGTTATTGCGTTTCGCTAATGGCATGCCGGCGCTGCAGAGAATTTGAGCCTCTGTGCAGCGCCGGTCAAGCCAATCCATTCATTGCTTGGAAAGGAGCACTGCATCATGAAGAGAGGATTTATCGTTGTCAGTCTCACCATTCTTCTTTGTCCGGCCATGCTGTATCCCCAGTCCCCTGTCGCCCGCACCGGTGTTGCGCAGGATATCCTTGACACTTCTGCCGTTCTTGTCGGCACGGTTAAGCCGTTGGGGCTAACCACAGCATGGCAGTTTGAGTACGGAGCAACTTCCTCGTACGGTATTACGACGGCAGGCGACAGCATCAATGACCCGGGCAATGCGCTCTGTCTGGACAGCGCGGGCGCCTACGCCGCTGTTCCCGATGGGGCACAACTGGAGCTGGTCAATGGGTTTACATTGGAAGCCTGGTTCAGGCTCGACTCTTTGACGCCTTCCGGCCAGGTGTCAAGAATTCTTACAAAAGTGGTTGGTGGAGACAACTACGGTTACAGTCTTGGCATTGATGAGTTTGGCAAAATCTGGTACACGTCGTTCGGCTGGGAAGATTACGTGACGGCAACATCTTATATTGACACGGGTGTTTGGTACCATGTTGCCGTGATATTGGATGCCGGCAACAACGCCAATTTTTATGTGAATGGAAATTATAAAGAAACAGTTTTAGGGTCGCATCCCGCAGGACAAAATACGGACACGATGTATATCGGATACTATCCTGCCGGATGGTATTTCAAGGGCCTCATCGACGAGGTCCGCATCTGGAATACGATGCTCGCCGACTCAACAATCAAGAATTGGATAGGCAAGACTGTCACTTCGGCGCATCCCGATTACGGCCATCTTGTCGGTTACTGGTGTTTCAACGAAACATCCGGGACGACGGCGCATGACCAGAGTTCCTACCACAATGATGGGACCCTGCAAAATAAGGCGACATTTCTGTCGGGCGCAAGAGATATCCCCGTCTATCAGAACGTTACAGGTCTCACCGCAAACTCACTCTATCATTTCAGGGTCGACGCTTCGAACGGAGCAGGTTCGGCATACGGAAACGACTCGGCATTTGCGACTCTTTCGCCTCTTCCGATCCAGATGGCCTCGTTAACCGCGACCATTGCCAATCACGCCGTCATGCTGGAATGGACGACCGTCAGCGAAACGAACAATTACGGCTTCTACGTCGAACGGCATCGGCAGGACAGCACGTTGTTCCGGACAGTGAGCACGTTAATTCCCGGTGCCGGCACATCGCTATCCCAACACCATTACTCGTGGGTCGATAGCACGGTTACAGGCGGGAACTACATCTATCGGGTCCGGCAGATTGATTTGAACGGTGCGGCATCGTATTCCCAGCCGATTACCGTGAACGTCGTCCTGGGGGTGAATGACGAAGCTGCGCCGATGGTATTTCAACTAAATCAGAACTACCCGAATCCATTTAATCCCACCACTGTCATCAAGTTCAGTGTGGACAAGCAGGAACATGCGACGGTGAAGGTCTACAACATTCTCGGAGAAGAAGTCGCGCAGTTGTTCGACGGCATGGCAGAGCCCGGGCATTATTATAAATTGAATTTCGATGGGTCGCAGACCGGCAGCGGAATATATTTCTACCGTATTATCACGGACAGCCACACAGCCGTCAAAAAGATGCTGATGATTAAATGACTTTGTCATTTAATCAGAAGTTGAGTGAACCGCCGTAAGGCGGTAAACGAAATGGCGCCGACGTATCTGCCTTCCTTTTGGTGGAAGGCGCCATCCCGCATTTCTTTGCGGGAATATTTATGAAGTAGTCGATTGGTGAGATTTGAATGGATGGGGCTGCAAGACAATCAAGCGCGGTCATACGCTCGGCCACCAGCGCCCGACCCGGTGGCAATATGCTTCATACTCCTGCCCGAAGGTTCGCCGTAAAGTGGGCTCCTCGTACAACACCACGAAGAAGTGAGTTACGAGAAAGAAGATGGCGGCATAACCCAGCAGCGGCAACGACTCGTAGAAGAGCGCCGCGCCGGCGAGGGCGAGCACTGCACCAATGTACATGGGGTTCCGGACGAAACGGTAGGGACCCCGGATCACCAGCCGGCGGGGTGGATCAAAGGGAGCCGGAGTTCCTTTTCCAATAGATGCGAAGCTGAATACGCACCACAAAGCTACCGTGGCACCGGCAGCCCCGACAACCATTCCGGCGACCTGCTGTGCTTCAATCGCCGCGGGGCTGACTATGCCCGACCAGGACAAGAGGCGAGCCGGCACATAAATGAGCACGACGCCAATAAAGAGCGCAGCGTAGGTGATCGCACGGATGAGAACAAACATGTTTAGCTCATGACGTGATGTCAGTGAAGCGCTGATTCGATATCACTATTTGAACGTGCAGTTACTTCCTCGTTAGTGTGAGTCTCGCAAAGGGTTGAAGTTTCCCGTGCTCTTCATTATCCATCAGCCATTGCCAGGTATCCGCATCCCGGGCGTATAAAAATGTCGTGTGGAAAATGCTACCGTCGCTTCCTCTAAACAAGAACGGTATTTCATCGCCTGTCCGTTTTGCGTGACCGATCGACTGAGCCGAGAGACCGCCCCCGCTGGTTACATCGAGCCACAGACATGCATACTGGCCGGACGGCTGATCCCAACCGATGAATACGATCGCTTCGTACACCGCCCCGCCATGATCATTCTTCTCGCGCGACACTTCATGAATTCGCAGGTACTGGTGGCCCAGCACCCACTCTGCGACCACATCGTGAGTCGTCACTTTGCCGGCAATGGTACCGTGAAGAACCCACTTCCCGATAAGACGATCGAACAAAGAATCCTGGAACGTCGGCTGTTGCGCCGACACGGGAACTGAAAATAGAACGAGGAGCGGGACTATTTTAATGAATGTCTTCATCAATTGATTCTCCTATCAGGGTGTTGAAAAACACAAAAGGGAGTGTCTCTGCGATCCCGTTCCGAACACCTTCGGAACGGGAGAAGCAGTCTGATTGTTCCCTTGAAAAGTGAGATTGCTTCGTCGCTGCGCTCCTCGCAAAGACAGGAGAAATGCTTATTGAATCTCCAACATCATCCAGTTGTTATCGACCACGCCCATCAGCATATTCTGCATGAGCAGATCCCACCCGACAAAGCCGGTGAAGACGCCTCCCTTGGATTGCGCGGCGGTGGGCGCGAGCGGTTCGCCCGTGTCGCCGTTGTAATCTTCGTGCATCGATCCGTTGCGGTCGATGTCCTTTGAAAGCATCGTTCCGAGTGTGAACGCAAGTTGCCGGCATTCGTTGTCGAATCCGTAATTCCTCAGGCCGATAAAATTCAGATAATTGGCATTGACCCAGACCGGTCCCTGCCAGTTGGAGTAGGGAATGATGATATTCTCGGTATTGTAATCCGGGTCTTGCTTGGAAAGACTGCGTATTCCATGCGGAGCGAGCATATGCTCGCCATTCCAGAGGTAGCGGCGAATCATTTCTCGGGCATCCTTGTCCGACAGAAAGTCCTTTTGAATGAGCGGGACAAAGTTTGAATAACTTATGCGCTTGATCGGCCTGCCGTCGCGCCGGCGGATGTTCCAGAAGGAAAACTTCTCCTTGTCCCAATGATATTTCATGATATTACTTCTCAGCCTGGCTGCTTTCTCGTTGAAGTATGCAGCATCGTTCGCACGCTCAATTCTCTCTGCTATTTTTGCCAGCGACAGATATTCGCGGTACTGGAAGACGTTGATATCCACGCCGAGGATAGCGCTCGCCTCGGCGGGGTCGTTCGACAGCACCACCGTGTTATCGGCGCCGCTCTGTCCGGCATTATCCCAGAAGAAGAGACCGTAGGTCGAGTCGTACTGCGTCCTTTCGCGGTACGCGCACGATTTCTTGATAACATCATAGACAGGTTTGAGCCATTCGAAATCGTTCATCGCTCTCGATGCGAGGTACGCTCCCTGTGCGAGGAACGGCTTCATGGCAAATTTCCCGAAGACGGGCCGCGGGCCTTTTGTTGTCACGCATCCGGGGATGTAGCCTTCGGAGTCGATCGCCGCGGCAAAATCGAGCACCCACCACTTGAGATACTCCGGCTTCCCGATCGAGGTGAGATGGCAGCCGATGAAGAATCCATCCCAATCCCACATCTGCTTGTAAAATCCCGCCGGGATGAGGTAGTCATACTTTATGAATCCTTCCGCAGGACGGATCGATTGCGGCCGGAGCTTCTCGAACTTCGCCTGTATATCGACAAGCAGCGCGCGCAGTTTTGCATCCGGTATAGCCCCGGGAGTTTTGCTTGCTAACGTATCCTGAGCGTGGAGTGACAGCGGCAATGAGAGTGCCAGCATGAAGACGAGTACGAATTGTATTCTTTTCATGTCATGTTTTGCAAGAAGATAGTATATCTTTGAATTATCCCGGATGCCCAAAACCTAAAGCGAGACGTATGAAAAACCAAAGAGGTTTGTCATTCTGACACTCTGATTATTATTTTTCAGATGTCTCAAAGCAGTTAAGGGTTTCTTCCGATTACTGTATCCGCGCTTGCATCAATTGTTAACAGGAGCACCGTGCCGCTATTCTGCGCGGACCGATACGTAATCCACCAATCGGTGGTCGCGTTTGGAACGACGGGCTGACCCAGTGAAGCCACGATGATGTAGCCCGGGTTCTGGGCTCTAAATTGGGAGCCGCCGTTCCGATCTGCGATGGCCAGAGCTGAATCACTATCGATCCATCTGTGGGTAATGCGGCCAACACCAACAAGCAAGCCCGTGGTGCTGTCAAACATGACCTCATTGCTCGCAGCATGAAAACAATACGTACTCCCCACATTTTCCAACGTGTCGACAAATTCGAAGCTCCATTTCATCGCAGCGCCCTGGGTATCGACGTCCACAGCGTTGATTGTCATGAAAGCAAGTCCCCGTTGATACGTGGTGGCCAGAGACGTGACATCCGAAAATCTCCTGGCCGCGGTTATTCTCTCGCCGGCAGGCGGTTGAGTGACCGAGTTATGGTTGCATCCAAACCAAACGATACAGAAGATACCGATAAATATTGAGTTTTTCATGTGACCCCCGTGTTATGTTGTCGGACCGTTTCACATCCAAAAAACCATGAAGGATCAGGCTTTCTCAGTTTTCATCGATATCGATCAACGTACTCTTAAGAATATCCCTGGCATTCCCGAACTGACAATAGTACAGCGGGAATCCATAGAATATCACGCTGTACGTCGATCCTTGATACCGGGTGCCGATGACCTTCTGGTTGAAGAAGGCGCCCTGTGTGCTAGTGTCACACCCGGAACTTTGGTAGCGATAGATTCCCTGTCCCAACCCTATGGGTGTGACTGCCCAGATATCATTCAGCGCACCGACGGGACACACCGTAGTATCGATTTTCTGTCGGTCGAAGATGGCGTTGGGGTAACCAATGGTCGTGTCACCCGTCGCTCCGATAAGATCGGGATACCCTTCTCGTACCTCATCCCCCGAATTCGAGCCGATACTTATCATGTTCGCTACTAGTGGATCCGAATTTGCCACGCAGAGAAAATTGGCAGCGCTTATCACGACCTTTCCACCCACGTCGCAGTAGGTCTGGAGTTTCTCTATGCGCTCTGCATCAAACATATACCTGAGCGGCTGCGATCCGTAGACTCCGCCGAAAAGATTGCTCCAGAACGAGTCGGTTTCAGCAACGACAAAGACAGCGCTGTAGTTTGCAAGGTCGCCGAGACTTACAAAATCCTTCTCTCCGGTTGTAGAGATTTCAGGAACGTCATAGATATCATATTGGCCGCCCTTGCCGAGGCTGTCGAAGATGGAAGAATAGAAACTCTCGATCATCGGGTACGAAGGCCTGAAGGGAGTGACATTCGCAGGACTCCAATGGTATGAGTTATGCAGAATCAGATACCGGCGATAGGTTGCGTCCCGAGCAAATTTCGGGTAGATCGTATGGAATTTTACACTCGCTACGACCACTGCGACAGAGTCGACTTGCGGAAATGTCTGCGGAATGCCCTCCAGGTCGACGGTCAGTGCACCCGCGATGCCGCCATTGAGGACGATGCCTTTTGCCCGCGGAGGAATATTGTCGACGGGCGGGCCATTGTTGTAGATAAGTTCCAATGTCCCGGGATTCGTGCCCGCCTGTGCTACAAGGCCATAATTTCCCGCCGTCGGACGCAATGATCCTTCCTTGTCCAACCGAACCACCGTCGTTTGGGTGAAGCTCTGCAGATTATTGCTGCCATTTTGCGTCACGATGTTGCCGAAGAAACCGGTGGTATCGATGCCGCCGAACTCATTCCTGCTTCTGACGGAGAATGCGTGATCGGTTTCATATTTCTTGGCCGGATCGAAATCCGAGGCGTTGATAAAGGCGGTTGCATTTGAGTTCCAGTCCGACCAATGCAAAGTGCCGTCAGGGTTCTTCACACTATCCACATTCCATGAATACTCTTTCGTCAGGCTGTTGGGATCGATCATACCGAAGGTGAACTGGATGCCGGGAAATGTCTCGGTGAATTTGTCGATCACGAGCAGAGTGTCCCCTGGCTGTGCCAACATCCCATAGTAGAGGATCGCGTTGAGCTGGGTGTGAGGCATCGTTACGTGAAACGTGCTGAATCTCCATACCGGACCTGACGTTGTGTGTCGATGATTGTCCTTTGCGACGATCCTCCAATAGTACGCCGTTGAGTCGCTGAGATCGCTTATGCTGTCGCGTGGCGTAGTAAGGCTCGAATCCACCTTTGTCAAAGGGGGATTGTCCGTCCCGAAATATAAGTCGTACGTCAGAGGATCTTTTTCGGGGTCGGTGCATGTCCACGCCAGGGAAAGTGAGGGGAACATCCCCGTGGCATTATCCGGAGGATCCGGTAACGACGGTTGGTTCGGAGGCTGGTTCTTGTTCATGTAGACGATCACCGTCGTATCCCCCTTCAGCCCGGTAATCTGGGATGTCATATCTACGATAGCTGGCGTGGTTGCGGGCAAATTGTAGAACTGCAGCTTAAAATTGTTCGCCTGGTATTCCGCCGCCGGTCGGCTTTGACGAGATCGTGACATGATGGCGGACAAGACAAGCGTCAGTCGTGATTTCCCCGGCTTGTCCCCGCCGAACTGGACCATTTTCTTCGTTTCGGTAAACTCCCCTGTGATCAGGCGGTAGAACAAAACGCCGGCTGCGCCGCCGGGAGTATACTGAACTTCATAGCTTCCGGCCTCCAGCGTCATTTCAAGCGTCGCATCTTCCTGTCCAAGTATCGTGTAGGTCCTCAGCGCCACAGGACCCGACCGCCCCACGCTGAATCGTATTCTTGATGAAGGATTAAACGGATTCGGATAATTCTGATCGAGGGAATATCCTACGGGAGACGCACTCGAAGAGTTCACGCCCGTTATGGGTACATTTGAAAATCTGACCATGTTTGTGTCCACTGCCACAAGCGAATCGACCTTTGTCCCCGACGAATCGTACAGGACCGCGGCGTAATTCTTCACGGCTTGAGAATCGACCGCCGTGAACGCCCTGACGGTGATTGAGATGGCGGAGGATTTTGGTGTAAGAGCATGTTCATCGGCAATCGCCAGAGAACCTAGTGAGAGAAGTGTTATGAAGAATCGGAGGGGCTTCAGCATTTTTTTCCCCGCACTCATTATGAAATGAACCGGCTTCTTTCTTATCGTAGAATAGCGCAATGCGTTCCTGTGCATTGTAGTTGCACAGCACTTAACGCAATAATACGAGTTTTCTTGTCTCAGTAAACATTCCCGCCTGGAGACGATAAAAATACACCCCACTCGGTAATCGTTCCGCATGAAATTCCACCGACTTGTCGCCTGCTTGCTGCATTTCATCGACAAGCGTAGCCACTTCTCTTCCCAGCAGGTCAAAGACTTTCAGCGTGACGTGACTTTGCGATGGGAGTTGGTAGCTGATCATCGTAGTCGGATTGAAAGGATTGGGATAGTTCTGGAACAATTGATACGATGGAGGAAGCGCACTTGCCTTCTGTCTGACACCCAGGACAGAATTACTCCCCAACAGCGCCAGAGCCTTTTGGGCGTTCTCTCTCAAATTGTTGGGACCGACGTCAATTCTCACGCCGCCAACATAACACATGATGATATCAAGTGTATCCCCACCGGGTTTTTGCCGACTCGAGGGACGCAGAGTGTCAAATGGGCCAAAAGCAAAGTAGAAGCGGGTATCACTCAAATTCGTGGGGTCCTGATCCGGCTTTATACGCTGCGACGTGTCATAGCCAATCCACGCCATGCGCCCATAGAGAATCGAATCGATTGTCCCGGGGTCGGTGAAGCCATTCCATTGCCATACAAACTGCAATGAATCGACCGGCCGCGGAGCGTGAAGCACCGTCAACCCGGCCGGCGTGGAACCCAGGTCCAGCGGGTTTTGAACGTAACCCGTACGGATATCCGGCATATACGCGGCGTAGTTATGGGTTGGATAGTTTGTGACCGTAATTGGCCCCACATCAAAATCGTTGAACATTCCGACATACACATCGGAGATATCATACGTGCCAACGTTGATGAACTTAAACTCGAGCGGGAGAAATCCTTCTGCGTATGTACCTTGCCATGCATAGGATTTGCAAAAGACTTTTATATGCATCGGGAAATTGGGAGAGGGTAGTGGACTGAGTTTCTGGCTGAATGTGTCCGTGGACGCAAAATACACATCCTGGTCGGAAACAGCGCCGTAGTCTTCATCCACATGCGGCTCGCCATGGTCGGGAATACCGTTCTTCTCCGTGTATCGATTCTTATCATTCATCAACGGATAGTTGCCGTGGATATCGGGGTGGCATGAATCATGTTTGCTCGGAGCATAGTTGTCATATGCCGGGTCGGGATTGTTGACCGGATCGTAAATCCCTTTGCACCCCACTTCTGCCGAATCGGGAACTCCGTCTGCTCCGATGTCATCCGTGAGCGGATTCCAGTCTCCGTCGTTGTCGAGACCGTCCAGCTCGTCCTCGTCGATTTTTCCGTCCCCGTCGTCGTCGAATCCCAGTCTGTTCATCGGCTTCTTGTAATAGCCCGGCCTGTTTGGATCATACATCGTGTCATCAATGGACGTCATCCACATACGGTCCCGTCCGGTGTCCGCGAGGTTAGGCTGGAACTCCGTCCTCGCATCATCTCCGTTGTAACCTTCATCGACGTGCCTGACACCATTGACCAGGCCTCCAATCCACGGTCCTCCTCCAAACAAATGTTCAATGCCGCTGCCAATAGGATATTCCAGGCCAATTAGGGTTTGTCCATCCGGTCCGATGCCCCCGCATTCACCCTCAGTTGCCTCGCAACCGAATGTCATTGTGTTTGAAATCCACATCTTCATGTTGAAACCCTGATGAAAGAACTTTGTCCAGGCGGGTCCCGTTGTGACTCTTGAGACCTTGTATCCTCCTTCGCGCGAAAAGCTGAAATTATCTTTTTCGCGAGCGGACAGGACACCCGTGACGAGAACGATACCGGCAAGCCACATAGCGCAAGGTTTCATAACATTGTATCCTTCGCAATATCTTTTTCTTATGCCTAATAGATCCTCACGAGCAAACGGATTTGAAGGTACCCTAACGTCTTGTCTCGGAAATAGACTGACTGAGTCTCGGGGCTTTTAACCCTCACCTCATCGGTTCCCCTCTCCCAATGGGAGAGGGGAAGGGGTGAGGGTGGTGAACGACATGGCGATTTAAGGACTTAATGAATCTCCCCGCCGCAAGCAGCGGGGTATCAAGTTGATTATGTCTCATTTTTATCTTCTCGCCGCGAGCGGCGGGGAATTAACCCATACGTGATTAAAACAAAACCCGCCGTGCAATATACTTCAGCACAAGCGGGTTCATTTTCGAACTCACGGGTTTGCAATCAGGAAGATCTAGTAACCTCATGATTCGCCACAAATTGGTGTTACAGAAAGGTAACGAATTTACGAACTTGAGTCAAGGAAGAGATTTCCAAAGGAGAATTGGCCAATTCACCAGATTGGCCCATGGGTACGGTTCACGAATCCATTGCGAAAGACACGAAATGGCTCGCGTTAGGGGGATCATCGTTTCAATGGCTTGAGTACCACTTCTCGCAGGTTCATCACTGCAACGCCCGGTTTTGCTGTCGGGACAATTGTCAATGTCTTATCGGCAGTTTTGTTGATTGTCACCCTGCCGACATTCACAGTCCTGTAATCGCACCACCCCTTTGTTATCGGCACATCGGCGATCAACTGCTGTTCATCCAGCCGCAGGGAGAATTTGCTGCCCGCAGAACTGGAATCACAGGAGACCACCGCAACAACATCATACTTCCCCGCCTTGGGCACGGAAATAACCCATCGGACGCTGTCGTTCATGTCAGTCCAATACCCTATGTCAGAAATTTCTCCGCATACCGTTTGAACCCTTGCCGTACTGCCAATAATCTCAGCTGCCGCAGCAGTACATCTAAGACTGCCGTCGCGTTCTTCTCTGACACGGCTTGAAACTTCGAGGGGATCGATTTCATCTGCGCTGCCGTCGAGGGTCAATTCTATGATAGTCGAAATTGGTTGAAGGTTCGCATGAGAAACCGAGAAGATGATCCGGTCTTTTGTCTGCGTAAGCTTCACCTTTCCCCCCGTCAGGCTTTTTATGCCGACGATCTTTTTCTGAATCAATGGCAGCTCCAGGCCGTTGCCGGGCATCGCAAAGACGTGGAGGTAAATTTTGTTGCCGCGCCATGTGCTCGCACCCCAGTTCCCGGGCTTAAATGGTCCGCCGTGTGTCCCATAAATTGTGCTGCCATATTTTGACAACCACGCGCCAATCTCTTTGAGCCGGGAGGCTTGCCGCGGCTCGATTTCCCCGGTTGGCATGGGACCGACGTTCAGAAGTAAATTGCCGTCGCCGCCGGCGCATTGGACGAGTGTTTGAAGACACCGTTTGAGAGATTTCATGTCGTCGTTTGGCTTCCACGCCCATTGTTCACAGATCGTGATGCAGCTTTCCCAAGGACGGTCTTTCGTGAAGCGGCCGATCTGCTGCTCGGGCGTGTCATAGTCTCCGGGGTTCTTCTCCGCCTGGGACATTGTGCCGGACATACCTTCCCGGACTTTGCTGACGCGGTTATTCACAAGAATATCGGGCTGAAGATCGCGAACAAATTTGTACAGAGCGGCACCGCGTTCCATTGTCCATGGTTGCTCCCATTCGCCGTCGAACCAGAATGTTAAGAGTGGTCCATAGTTTCTGGTCAATTCATGGAGCTGGCTTTTCAGATATTCGTTGTATCCGTCCATGTTCGGGTACGGTTTTTCGGACTTGCCCCCGGGACTTCCGAGGGGATAGTCAGGGTGATGCCAGTCGGCAATGGAATAGTACAACCCGAATGCGATTCCCTGCCGTTTGCACGCCGCCGCCAATTCTTTGACGACGTCACGCTTGAAAGGCGTGTTCATGATATTGTAGTCCGTGAATTTTGTATCCCATAGGCAGAACCCGTCGTGGTGCTTGCTTGTGAGAACGATGTACTTCATCCCGGCGGCTTTTGCAATCGAGACCCATTGATCGGCATCGAATTTTGTGGGATTGAAGTGCCTGTAGAGTGTGTCGTACTCTTCAATCGGAACCTCGGCGCCGCGCGACCAGCCGATTTCCGTCCCTCTTAGGCTCACCGGTCCCCAGTGAATGAACATCCCGAAACGATAGTCCTGCCAGCGGGTTATCCGTTCATCGTTTTTGCCGCGACCATTGTCCGAATGGGCATCGACAACGGTGATTGCAAAAAACAAAGAGAGGGAGATTGCGATAAAGCGCGTAAGTTTTGTCATATGGTATTAAATGGTACGGAAAAGTTTGCATTTGTCCAACCACAATGCAACCAGGATTTGAGCGGCACGGGTTGCTCTTTTAATAGTCTAGGAGCCCCGGCAGTCGTTGTCGGTGCTCGTGGTTGCTGGTTCGATGATGTACACGATGCGATAAAAAAGCCCGACTAGCGATAGCCGGGCTTCATTTCCTTTATGTGCGGAGAGTTACTTCATCAACAGCATCTTCTTCACGGCGGAAAAATTTCCTGCCTGCAGATGGCATAAGTACACGCCGCTTGGTAGGTTGCTGCCATCGAATTGAGCAGTCTTATAGCCAGTAGCCTGAACACCATCAACCAGAGTCGCGATTTCGGGGATGTCCCAAAGTTAGTTGAAATTCGGGTTTGAAAATCATCATGGCGATGCTTATTCTGAGGAAAATAATCTCTTCACAATCATCAACCTCAGAAAGGAGTCATCGCCATGACAAAGGCAAAAGTACAGAATAATAGGCAACAAGTCAAGTTGGTATTTGGTAAACCACCCGAAGGAGGCTTCGACGTGGAGCGGCTGGTTGAGGAGCTAGGATTGGAACTCCAAGCACTGACGACAAGTGCAGGTGTTCTGATCATGACCGGGATCATGGAACAGGAACGTGATTATCTTGCCGGGAAACGTTACGACCGAGCGACAGCGGTGGATCGGTGGGGAAAGCAGAAGGGGTACGTGATTGTTGGTGGACAAAAAGCGCCGATACATCGTCCACGTTTGAGAAGCAAGGATGGCAAAGAAGTGCAGTTGTCGAGTTACGAACGGTTCCAGGATGCTGGCCAACGAACGCAGGCAGTATTTCAGCGATTGGTGTCTGGTTTGAGTTGCCGGAACTATCCCCAGGCGATAGAAACGATACGGGAGGGATACGGCATTTCAAAATCGGTTGTCAGTCGTGAGATGGTCGATGCGACAAGCAAGCAGCTGAAAGAACTCTGCGAGCGCGATCTGTCTGCGTTGGATCTTTGTGCGTTAATCATCGATGGAATACACCTTGGCGATAGTGTGCATATTGTGGCTCTTGGGGTAGAAACGACGGGAAAGAAGGTTATTCTGGGCTTTCGGGAAGGTTCGACCGAGAATGCCGATGTGTGTGTGACGTTGTTTGAAGACATGGTGAAACGAGGGCTCAAGACAAACGTCCCAGTGTTAATCGTGGTGGACGGATCGAAGGCACTACGCTCAGCAGTGGAACGGTTCTTCGGGACCAGAGCGAGTGTTCAGCGTTGCCAGGTTCACAAGCGAAGAAATGTCAAGCAACACCTTCCGCAGAAGTACCATGCGGAGTATGATCGGAAGATGCTCGCAGCATACAAGATGACATCGCATGATGACGCCAAAGCAGCACTGGAATCGATAGGACGTGAACTGGAGCGCTTGAACCCGGATGCAGCCGGGAGTCTTCGAGAAGGACTGGAAGAGACGTTGACGCTTCATCGGCTAGAGATACCGGCCTTGCTTCGCACATCCTTCTCATCAACCAATCTCATTGAGTCTGCATTTTCACGCGGACGAAACGTGATGCGGAATGTTAAACGGTGGATGAATTCAGATCAAAAGCACCGATGGATTGCGACGGCATTGCTTGAAGCAGAGAAGAAGTTCCGGAAGGTACGTGGGTGCAAATCGATGGCAGTGCTGGTGAATGCTCTTGAACTGGAGTACAGAAAGAAACTTGAATCTAACAAGAAAGTTGCGTAAATAACCAATCCTCGGAAAGTATCGCCATTGGAATTTCAACTATGAACGGGACAAGCCCCTGTAATGATCTTGGTCATAAGGCCTCCATTACCATGATTTGATATTCTTGATCTGTGAAAGGATACTATCCCTGAAATCTTTCCATGGGATCTCTGTGCCATAACCAAATGTGTTGTACTGATCGTGAAGAATACTATTTCGAATCACATAATAGCCATAACTAAGGTCGAGATATGTAACAACTGCCAGCCATTCTTTATTGTCTGGTGGTACCAATCTCGGGTCTAGGGCCACAAGGCAGGTGTCTCCATTCTGAAAATATGGTGCGCCCCAGATCCAATTGGGGTCGAAATAACACACCAAGCTATCATAAGGTGAGAATCGGTTCCCTCCCTTATAAACATTGAGAACTGTTGCGAGGAGAGTATTTCTCGGAGCGGAAAATGTCGACCCGGGAGATTTATATTGAATAGTCTTCTGGGATTTGATGGCAACTTTGAGGAAGTATGGTATGCTCGTCAGGGCATAAACCCTTTTCGAGAGTATCGTATCAATCCTGTCTAGGTACATTTGCTTGACCGCCCCAATCTTCCTCCCGAATCTTTTTGCGGATTTATTTCTGGCGTATGCGGAATCAAATGCTCGATGACTCTCTACAGTGTGCTTTATAACAGCGATCGGATCACTCTCAGTTGCTTCATAGATCATCCTTGCTGCATGTTGCAGCTCCACGGGTGAAAGAGTAGCCACTCTCTCCTCCAGGTGTGTGTCGCTTGTTTGAGTTTCTAGAAACTGAAAAAATGTTAATACTGGCGATTGCTGTGCCAACAGCAACGAATTAGATAGCATCATTACCACAACTGCAACAACGTATTTCATGGGTTCATCCTTTCAAAATGTTCCTGATGATGGATTTTATTCATTGCATAATCTATAAAGCCAAAAACCCGCACTATCCCCTCAACCGGGACAACACGGGTTTTCAAACGACTTGAAGCTTCAACGATAAGCATCCTAATAACCCCAGCCTACATTATGCCTTCCACAAACTACGATGGAACGTAATAAATGTCTACAAGAAAATCAAGCGGTCCAAAAGAAAATTCTTTCGCAATTTCTACCAAAAACGGAATATTCTACCTTTTTGCGGTCAATATGTGCACCAAACGCAACTTACGCGCCGATTAAAAGATAATGACCGGAGCGTTGGCCTTTTTCATTTCAGCCCACCATCACCTCTATCACCTTCAGTATCTTCTTCTGCAATCCACGAGTTTATTGGTGCCGTGTACGTCTTCTTGTGCGAGTCACGACGAATTTGTTCCGGTATGATCTTTTCTTATTTTGTAGTGGCTTCTTTCAATTGTCAAAAGAATCGTTCACATTCGAGGATCGGAGGATCGCCATGGTTCATACGCCTCATCAAAAAACGATTTTCATCAGGTATTTCGTATCATGTGTCCTGATCGCGCTTCTTCGCTACCCCGCGCCTTCTTCACCTCAGCAGCCCGCCGATTTGCGGTGCGAGTTTCTGAGCAATCCCCTCGGCATCGATGTCCTTCAGCCGCGTCTAAGCTGGGTGATGACCTCGCGCGTCCGGGGCGAACGGCAGACGGCCTACCAGATCATGGTCGCGAGCACGGAGGCTCTCCTGAAGGCCGGCCATGCCGATCTGTGGAACAGCAATAAGATTGGATCCGACCAGTCAATCCATGTCCTGTATGCCGGCAAGACGCTTCCGTCGCACATGCAGTGCTTCTGGAAGGTACGCATCTGGAATAAGGACGGCAAAGCATCCACCTGGAGTGCAATGGCAAAATGGACGATGGGCTTGCTGCATCCGGCTGACTGGCAGGCACAATGGATCGGCCGGGATGAAATCGATAAAACATATCATCTGACAGGAACGCAGTGGGTCTGGTACCCCGAGGGTGATCCCAAGAAGGCGGTCCCCACCGAAACACGCTATTTCAGGCGCACGCTACAACTGCCTGATGGAAAGACAATCAAAGAGGCGCACTTTCATATCACAGGGGACGACTCGTCCGCAATTTTTGTGAACGGCAAACTGCTCTTGACCAATGACGATTTCATGTCGGTGCCGGACATCGATATGACAACCGTTCTCCGTGCGGGAACCAACCTTCTCGCCGCCTCAGTGCATAACGCCGGAACGAAACCCAACCCGGCCGGACTTGTCGGACGGCTGGACGTAACATTCACCGATGGGTCTTCAATTGTCGTCCTGACAGACAGCCTGTGGAAAACGACAAACCGCGAGATCACGGGCTGGCAGTTGTCGGAGTTCAGCGACACAGGGTGGGTCGCTGCGAAGGTAACCGGCCCCGTTGGAATGCAGCCCTGGGGCGAGATGTACAGCGCTTCAGACCGGCGGCTGCCGGCGCGCTGGATCCGCAAGGAATTCACGGCGGAAAAACCTTTGCGGAGGGCGACCGCGTACATCTGCGGCCTGGGCCTTTCCGAGCTCTATATTAACGGCAAAAGAATCGGCGATCACGTACTTTCACCGGCATTGAGCGAATATCCAAAACGTGTGTATTATGTGACGTACGACGTCACCTCGGCAATTCTGAATGGGGCTAACGCGGTCGGCGTTGTTCTAGGCAATGGCCGGTTCTTCGCCCCGCGGCTCAGGCAGCCCACCTCAACGCAGACCTACGGATACCCCAAGCTTCTCCTCCAGCTCCATCTCGATTATGCCGACGGGACTTCCCGGGAGATTGTGAGCGACGATTCCTGGAAACTGACGACGGAAGGCCCGATCCTTGCAAACAACGAGTACGACGGCGAGGAGTACGATGCGCGGAAGGAACTCGCCGGGTGGTCGCAGACAGGTTACGACGATTCCCAGTGGGAGCAGGTTCAGGTCGTTCATAATCCTGAGGGCGCACTGCATTCCCACATGTCCGTCCCCATACGCGTAACGGGAACTCTCAAACCCATCGCGGTAACTGAACCGAAGCCCGGCATGTTCATCTTCGACATGGGACAAAATATGGTGGGCTGGTGCCGGCTGCATGTCGCGGGGCCACGCGGAACGAAGATCACCCTGCGGCATGCGGAAACCCTTGGACCGGACGGAATGCTCTACACCGAAAACCTCCGCGGCGCGACGGCGACCGACACGTATATCCTCAAAGGCGGCGGAAACGAAACCTATGAACCCCGATTCACCTACCATGGATTCCGGTTTGTCGCTCTGGAAGGGTATCCCGGCCGGCCCGACCTCTCCTTGATTGATGGCCGCGTCGTGAATGACGACGTTGAAACGGCCGGCGAGTTCAACTGCTCCAACCCCGTGATCAACCGCACCTATAAGAATATCGTATGGGGCGTGCGCGGCAACTACCGGAGCATATCCACGGATTGCCCGCAGCGCGACGAGCGGCAGGGCTGGCTCGGGGACCGTTCCTCCGAGGCCAAGGGCGAGACCTATCTGTTCAACGTCGCATCGCACTACTCAAAATGGATCCAGGACATGGCAGATGCCCAGGCTGACAGCGGCAGCATCAGCGACGTGTGCCCCTCATACTGGCCGCTCTACAATGACAATGTGACCTGGCCAAGCAGCGCCGTCATCATCCCCGGCGCCCTTCTTGATCAGTATGCGGATAGCGCTCTTATTGTCCGTCACTATCCAGCCATGGTCAGGTGGATCGATCACATGAGCAAGTATATCACGGACAGCATCATAACGCGGGACGATTACGGAGACTGGTGCGTGCCTCCGGAAGACCTGAAACTGATTCACTCAAACGACTCCACTCGCAGGACCGCAGGTGGGGTTCTAGCCACGAGCTATTTCTACCATGATCTCCGGCTGATGTCTCGCTACGCCTCGTTGCTGCGGAAGCCCGCGGACGCGCGGCGCTTCGACGCGACGGCGGACGGTCTCGAAGATCGCCTTTAACAGGCATTACTACAACAAAGAGAAGGGGCAGTACGACAACGGAACCCAAACTTCCTGCGTCCTTCCCCTTGCCTTCGGGATGGTTCCCGCGGAAGAGCGGCAAAGAGTTTTCGATCACCTCGTGAACAATATCACGAACGTCACCAAGAACCATGTGGGCACCGGGCTCATCGGCGGACAGTTTCTGAACCGGGCGCTCACTGATTTCGGAAGACCCGACATTGCCTATACGTTCGCCACGAACACGACCTATCCGAGCTGGGGGTACATGGCGGAGAGAGGAGCCACCACGATATGGGAGCTCTGGAACGGCGACAGCGCAGATCCCGCAATGAACTCGGGCAACCACGTGATGCTCGTCGGCGACCTTGTCATCTGGCTCTACGAAGACCTCGCGGGCATCAGGCCGGATCCGGCCTTGCCCGGTTTCAAGCACCTCGTCCTGGAGCCCGTATTGACCGGAGACCTCACGTTCGTGAACGCGACGCACAAATCGCCGTACGGTCTCATTTCCAGCCGCTGGAAGAGGGAAAAAGACAAGTTCACATGGAACGTCCTCGTGCCGGCAAACACGCTGGCAACCGTGTACGTGCCGTCGAGTGACACCGGAAAAATTACGGAAGGAGGAATTGACGCCCGGAAGGCGAAGGGGTTACAGTTCCTGCGCCGGGAGAAAGGGTATGCCGTCTTTGAGGCAGTGTCGGGCGAGTACAACTTCCGGTCTGTGCTGCCGGCCGATCAGCAGAATTGAAGAAAAAACGGGGGCAGATTTTTGCCCAGGTTTGCCCCCGGCGCAGGCCGTCATCCTGACAAGGAGTGTTGGCAATACTGTGAGCAGCTACGGTTCGATCGAAGAAAATGCCCTCCAGATTGGGCCGGAAGGCTGAAATGTGGCCGCTGTGCCATTCCTGATTTTCAGTCACTTTGCAACACTGAGCCGGCTTTTGTCAAACCGTGTTTATGAGAGAACTTCTATAATTGAAGCACTCCCCTACGATGAGATACGATTCCCCGGTAAGCCTTCTTGGACGCGTCTGTCAAGAAACTACGACCAATGAGGTCGTCCCAGACGCAAGTTTTTGACCTATCTCCTCCAACACCTGGTCGACTACTCTTGAATTGATTGAGAGACGTTTGAGGGCAAAATAATCAAGAAATGATTTCCGAGTGAGATTTCTCTTTTTCCCCTGTAAGGGTAGCGCTAATTCCTCCGTGGGATTTTTCAAGGCGATGCTTGTATTAATAAGATCATATGCAGGCGAAAGTTCGATCTTGCCCTCTCTGCGAATGAGAGAAAAATTCTTTAGGTGCATATCTTCATTGCCGGTGAGGAAATTCACAAGAGTCAGTTTGAAGAGCTTTGTTTTCTCCAGTACCGGAAAAGTGCAGAATCGTTCTAGGACCTGGGCAACCTGCTCCATGCTGGAGTCATACTTCGTATCGCGAGTTCTCCCCAGGAGCTGAGCGAAATCTTCCACGGCGAGTTTGTCCTTTTCCCCGAGCCGGTCAAACCGCTTGATGAAATATGTCAGCGAATTGTCTTTCGAATATACCAATCCGTGTAGCGGAATTTCAAGACCTACCAGCGAGGCAAGACGCATCGTGAGGTCCTCGTTCTCAGGAAGTTCAGAATACATATGACTCTGAGGCTTCAGAATATAGTGACCGCCAATGTCCACAATCACGAAAGAACTTTCCTTCAGATCAAGTCTTCCGCTAAGTTTGGCCTGCACACCTTGAATCGACATTTTTGCGGCTCTTGCAACTGCCTCCCGCCTTTGCTCTTCAGCGCTATAAGCGAAGTCCTGCAAACTCTGAAGCCGACGTGATAGCAGTCTCAGCCCTTGTCGTGAATATTTTCCACCTCCAACGATGAGCTCGTAAGTAATCGGGCAGTTCATCCCTGTATCTCCTCGACAGTGACTGCACCGACCAGATCATGGCCAACTGCGACAAGCTGACTGAAAAAATCGGAGCGGTCTATTTTGAGCTGGCGAAGAAGACCATCGAGTAATATGCCTTCCGGCAACAGACCATCAAAGAAGGAAGGAAAGCTATCGAACAAGAATTCGCGTCCGTCTGTTGGCATTGTCAAGGATACCGGTTCACCTTTGTAGCTGTCAAAATAGGCAAACCTGTAGGCCTTGCTTTTCTCCTCCTCCTCAAGCATACCAGCAGGAAGGCCGTGAACGAACACACTAGCTTTTCTCATCTCCTGCTCCGATCTGTTTGCGATACTCATTCATCAATTGACTCTGGAATATCATTTCGATGTTCAGGGCGTGCAAAACTTTCTTCAAGGTATCCAACTGAACTGTTTCCTTGCCACTCTCAATATCAAAGATTGCCGTCTTTCCAACGCCTGCCAGGACTGCAAGTTGATTTTGAGACAAGCCACTTTTTTTCCGATGAAACTTTACAACGGCTGGTATGCTTTCACTGGTTTTCATCTTAGGATATTCCTGTTATAGCAGTAAACTTCTCAGATCTTTGTCATTTCTTGCGCCCTTGCAAATCATCTTAGCACAATTTACCGCTTTAACGGTACAATGTCAAGAAGAATTTGACAAATTGTGGAAAAAGTGCATATTCTGAAGAAATTACTGTCATAGCAGCAATTTTGCCCAGGGAGATCATTCCCATGGTCTTGTCGATTTCCATCTTCTTGTACTGACCCTCTTCCAGGTCCATTAATTTCATTTCCGGCTCATGATTTATAGAAAGGACTTCCCCACCACGTTCGATCTGGTTGAGAGCCGCGAAGTTAACAGTGCGGTTAGCAGGAATGAAGTGAAGATGCAGAATCATCGTGAACGCCCCATGACAACCGGTTATTCACTGTCTGATCAACGGCCTATGTAACCATTTGGTGCCTGAAGCGCTTCCCCATTTCTGACCTCCGGGTCAGTACTTTTTCGTTGACTCCTGTACTAACATTTCTGCTAATAACTGACGGATCTCAAGGTCGCAAAACCCCCGTCTTGCAGTTAAGTTTCGTGCCAGGAAGATATTGTCAAGTCTGGACGCCGGCTCAGGAACTCTCGAATCAATGCTACGAGTTCTTGACAGTTCCCCCATTTCCCCAATAAATTCCAGTTTCCTTGGACAGAGAACATTTATTCGATAAACGCATGCCTGCCCATAGCGAGAACACGTTCGAAAGGGTACACCAATGAAGTATTGGACGACCTGCTGTCCCGTCGATCGTCCTCAATAGCAAATTTTTCACCTTGACGACTTGAATTGTTGTTTATTTTCGGTTATATTGCGATGGGTTGATGTACAGCACCCTGTGATGATAACTTTTCTGCACTGAGCACAGTCGAAGTGTATCACCTAACGTCTATCATAGTTCGATGATGCTCATCATGAATTCCAATACTTAAACGAGGTATCTATGGACAAACTCCGTCGTTTTAGTGTTGCGCTGCTTCCCCTTTCTCTCTCTGTCGGTATTCATTCCTGTTCGGACTCTCCGATCCAACCGATTTCCACTTGTAAGACTGATGTATGAAAATTCCGCACCGAACGAGAATTCACACTCTCTTGTCGACGTTCATCTGAAGTTCCTTCCAAATAACTTCTAAGGATATACTGCCATGAAAATAAAGTGGTTCCCGCTTATATTATTGGCGGCACATTTCTGTGTCGCTGCTCCGGGGGCCGGAAAACATTCCGATCTCGAACGCGGCTTTCTTGACCCTCCGGCTTCCGCCCGTCCCTGGGTGTACTGGTTCTGGCTCGATGGAAACATCACGCGCGAAGGTATCACCGCGGATCTCGAAGCGATGAAACGCGTTGGCATCGGCGGAGTGCTGATCATGGAAGTCGACCAGGGCGCGCCGAAAGGTCCCGCTCGGTTCGCAGGTGCACTGTGGCGTGAAATGTTCAAATTCGTTCTCTCGGAAGCAAACCGGCTCGGGCTCGAAGTGAACATGAATAACGATGCGGGCTGGTGCGGCAGCGGCGGGCCGTGGATCACACCCGAGGTTGCGCAGAAAAAGATCGTCTGGACTGAAACATGCGTGACGGGCGGCAAGAGATTCGCAGGCCTCCTGCCCCAGCCTGAGGCGGTTGCCGATTGGTACCGAGACATTGCAGTACTTGCGGTCCCCACCCCGGCGGCTGATGATGTCCGAATGACCGACTATCATCCGAGCATAACGGCGAGTACAATGGATAGCAGTTTTGACGGCAAGAAGCTGGTGGACGCGGATACCGGTACCCATTTTACATTACCAACACCTGAAACAGATAAACCCCAATTCATTCAGATCAGTTTCGCGAAACCCTTCCTTGCCCGTTTTCTCACTCTGTCCTTATCCGGAACCCCCGGCGCCGGCTGCCACGGTGCCCTGCAAGTTTCCGACGACGGTGAACAATTCAGGACAGTCCGGGAGTTCGATGCGGATCCGCCGACACTGGAGTTAGATTTTGACGGTATTTCCGCCCGGTGGTTCAGAATTTTGTTCACGCGGTGCGATCCGGACATGAAGCAGCTTGCGATCGGGGAGATCGATCTGTCGCCTCGGTACCGCATTCACAACATACGCGACAAAGCTGCCTTCACATCAACTCATGTTCCTTTGATTGCGAAATGGCCCGATCTTCCCGCAGACCTCACGATCCCGCACGACCGCGCTATTGACCTGACCAAGCGTATGAACATGGACGGCAGACTCTTGTGGAATGCACCCGAAGGGAAATGGACGGTTCTTCGCATCGGTTACACTCCGACCGGCACCGAGAACCATCCTGCGCCGCTCGAAGGGCTTGGTCTTGAATGTGATAAGCTCGACAAGGCAGGCGCCGATGCGATGTTTGCCGGGCTGATGGCAAAGATTATCTCCGATTCAAAACCCTTTGTTCCGAAAACGCTTGTCTCAACCCACATAGACAGCTGGGAAGTCGGATCGCAGAACTGGACGAAGAACTTTCGTCAAAAATTCCAAAAACTGCGCGGCTATGATTTGCTCCCGTACCTTCCCGTGGTGACGGGCAGGGTGATTGGTAGTCTGGAAGTCTCCGAGCGTTTCCTCTGGGATCTGCGGCAAACCGTTTCGGATCTTCTCGTACAAAACTATGCCGGTCATTTCCGGGCGCTGGCACACAAGAACGGTATGCGGCTCTCGATTGAAGCATATGATGATTGCCCGACGGACGAAATGACATATGCCGGACAGGCCGACGAACCGATGGCGGAATTCTGGTCGTGGAGCAAATACGGCGCGGCGTACAGTTGCACAGAAATGTCTTCGGCAGCTCATGTCTATGGAAAACGTATCCTGGGCGCGGAAGCATTCACGGCAACTGATGCCGAAAAGTGGCAGGGGCACCCGGCTTTCATCAAGGACCTCGGCGACTGGGCTTTCTGTGAGGGGATCAACCGCTTCGTATTCCACCGGTACGCACTTCAACCGTGGGCGGATCGCCCGCCCGGTATGTCGATGGGGCCATGGGGGCTCCATTACGAACGAACACAGACCTGGTGGGAGCAATCGTCCGCGTGGCACGAGTATCTTTCCCGCTGCCAGTACCTGCTCCAGCAAGGTCTTTTCGTGGCTGATATATGTTGCCTTGAACCGGAAGGTTCTCCGATGCGTTTTGTGCCGCCCGTCAGTGTCAGGCCGACAGGACTGGATCGCGGCAGTTACAACTTCGACGGTTGTACGCCGGAGGTCGTGCTGACACGCATGAAAGTAAAAGATGGCCGGCTGGTACTTCCCGATGGAATGAGCTATCGTCTGATGGTGCTTCCCGAAGTTGAAACGATGACCCCTCGCTTGCTGCGCAAGATCAGAGACCTCGTGAGCGCCGGTGCGACCGTGATAGGTGCACGCCCGGCAAAGTCGCCCGGAATGAGCGGCTATCCCAAATGCGATGAGGAAGTGAAACGTCTCGCCGACGAGTTATGGGGTGACTGCGATGGCACGATGGTTACCGAGCATCGTCTCGGCAGGGGACGGGTGGTGCAGGGTAAAACGCCGGCCGAGGTCCTCGCCGGCATGAATGTGGGACCGGACTTCATTTTCGACAGCAAAGACGGTGTGAGCCTCCGGTACATCCACCGAATCATCGACGGCGCAGACGTGTACTTCGTTGCCAATAAAAATCAGAAGTCCGGCTCGGCTGTCTGTTCGTTCCGTTTGAAGGACAAACGGCCCGAACTCTGGTGGCCCGATAAAGGCGTCATTGAGAGACCGGCAGTTTATGATGGGACTGCAAGTCGCACGAATGTGCCGATCCGATTTGATCCGGCAGGCTCGGTGTTCGTGGTGTTCCGTGCGGAAGGCACGGCGGAGCCGGACCGCATCACGTCCGTCGCTCGAAACGGTGACGTAGTCGTGAATACGACATTTACGGAGCCGGCGAAGCCTCAGGAGGGTGACAACAACAGAACTACGATCGGAACTTTCACGATGGCTGTCTGGGCCAAACCGGGTGGCAGGATTGGATTGCCGAATGAAGCGATCAGTGGTGTATTTTTGGATGTTGCACGCAATGACGCGCTCTACCCACCGCCGGGTCACGAGGTCTATCCTCCGGACGAAAATCATTCCGGTGCGGGACTTTCCATCGGAACAAACGGCGTGTGCGTTTACGAGCATAGCGCATCATACTTCGCGCCGGTGTTGGTTTCTGCTATTCCGTTATCCGGATGGACACACGTGACTGTGGTCTATAAAGACGGTACTCCCGCACTATACATCGACGGTAAATTCAACCACCAAGGAATGAAGAGCACGTACAAGGTACATTCAGGTGTCGGTGTCCGGCACACTCGCGGTGTGGGAAACTTCAGGGGAGATCTTGGTGAGTTCAGTCAATTCAACAAGGCTTTGTCTGATACCGAGATCGCGCAGTTGATGAAAACGATGCCCGTACCCTCATCGGATGTGAAGAATGTTCCTTTGGTGATCGTACGGACTTCAGAGGGTAATTTTTCTGCAGAAGTCTCCCAAACCGGCAAGTATGAGGCGAAATCTGCCGACGGTAGGAGTCAACAATTCGAAGTCACGGAGATGCCGAAACCGTTGGAAATTGCGGGCACGTGGGATGTGACCTTTGCTCCGAATCTCGGCGCGCCAGGGCAGGTAACTATGGGCAAGCTGATCTCCTGGAGCGAACACGCCGATCCAGGAGTGAAGTACTTTTCGGGCGCGGCGACCTACCGCACGACGTTTGACATCCCTGCGGGGCTGATCGAGAAGAAAAGAAAGTTATATCTCGATCTTGGCAGCGTGGAAGTGATGGCTCAAGTGAAGCTCAACGACAAGGACCTCGGTATTTTATGGAAGTCTCCTTATTGCGCAGATGTGACCAACGTTCTCAGGAGCGGTAGTAACGACCTCGAAGTGAAGGTCGTCAACCTCTGGATCAACCGACAAATCGGCGATGAGCAACTCCCGGACGACAGCGACCGTAATCCCGACGGCACGCTCAAAGCCTGGCCGCAGTGGGTCAATGAAGGGAAATCCAGTCCCACAGGCCGGATTGCTTTCACCAGCTGGCGCCTCTGGAAGAAAGATGACCCGCTGGTGGAGTCAGGACTGCTGGGACCGGTGACGCTGCAGGCAAGGGAAATAGTCAAACTGAAGTAAGCGGTGGCCGGAGGCTGATCGAATTCACTTAAAAAAGATTTCCCGGTTGGCAAGGACAATGCGTGCCAGCACCGCCGGGTACTCGCAATACTTTTGTGCGCCGTCGGCTGTAACTGTGCCGTCAGGATGAGGGTAATACCGTTCGCGCCAGTAACCGTCAGTTTTCGCCGCACGCCACACTTTACGCACTGACTCCAAAAGACGTTTGTGTTCGCCCATTCGCACGCACGCGGCTGCTTCAAGGAACCAGACCCGCCCCATCGCTGCCACGTCCCGCAACGGAGGGACGGTGAAGCCGACGGACTCGTTGTATTCCCACTTCTCATAAGTGAATGGTTGGGTGACCAGCTGTGTCGGCATATCGGAGAACCTCTGCACTTCCATGAGCAGCGGCCAGAGCTTGTCGGTTTGATCTTTATCGGCGATCCCAAACGCAACTGCAGCCCAGTTCACATCCGATAGTCCGTGCGAATCAACAATGCCATGTTCGGGGTGGACGTACTCGGCGAAGTGATCCGTTTGCCAGAAGATGGACTTGAAATTCCTCTTGAGTGTCTCACTGTGATCCGACCAGGTTGTTTCTTTCGTCTTTTCACCTGTTGCCCGGTAGAGTCTTGCCAGTTCGCGGAAAGCATGAATGGCATAACATTCGTTGATGCCATCCCATTCGTACCGCGGCGGAAGCTCGACATAAAATCCCGAACCGCTGATCAACCCGTTCTCGCTCTTCCGGCTCAACAGATATTTTGCCGCAGATTCCAGAGAGGGAAGTTTCCCCTTCAGCCAGGATGGAGATTTTGTTGTGTCGAAGATTTCGGCTGCCGTGAGGATGTAGCAGATCGGGCCGAGCGTGCTTAAAGGATTTGCCTTTCGTTGCCAGTGGACGAATAGCCGCATCCAGTCGTGTGTCTCCTGGCTGTATGGCGCGAGGCCATCGCGCTTCGGGGGTTTATAGGTGAAAAGATCTTCCGGGTACTTCATACCAGAAAGGTACGTCTTGTCCGGCCGCGTCTCGCCGGGAAAAATGGCAAATGGTATATTGCCGTCCTCCCGCTGCGATGCCTGCACAAAATCGAAGTAGTCCAGGACGAGTCGGGCACGGCCGAGGAGAAGGTACGCCCCCGCCATTTGCCACGAATCCAATCCGGGCCAGGTCGTATTGCCGCCGTATGCGGCGCCGTCCGCGCTGATGTTGAAATGACCCGGGTATGCCTGCTCGGTCGCAGCGGGGATCAGGTTCTTATTGATCGCTGCATCCAAACCGGCGCGCACTTCCGGATCAATGATTCCATTTAAGATATCCTGTCCTGATGGTGACAGCTCATCGGCACGCAAGGATTCCGTTAACACCCCCAATCTGGCTGCAGCAGTTAATCCTATGAATGCAGCGCCAGAACGCAAAACAAAATCGCGTCTCAATAATCGGAATTTGTCACTCATTGTTTCATCTCCTGACTTGGATCACCGAATGATAGAGAACCTAACGAATGGTTTTCCAAAAGTCAAGGTCACCATCCCTAATGTGCATAAAGACATGCTGAGCCTCGCGAGCGTGCCGAACGACAAACCCTGCAGTGAGCCTGCCCAGAACTTCAGTCGTGGGATAAGGAAAAAGAAGTGATAAACCGGGAACCGCTTCAGCGGTTTCCTATCGCCAAGAGATGTTTACCTCTACAGTACGTCCATACTCCAAACCGTTGAAACGGTTTATACACCGTCTGGTTTTGTCTCTCCCCATGACTAAAGTCATGGGTTCGGACACTTCTTCGTCGTCTAAGCCACGATTTGCTTGATTCACACAATGACCTCAATTATTCGAATCATGCTAATCCTGCAATCCCAAAAATCAAGGTTCAGACATTCTAGAAGGTTACCTTCAGCTCTGTTCTCGCTTGGCAGAAGGTAACCTTCTTCCCGCCTAGATCAGATCTCCTGAGGGAACGACAATTCAGGATGATCTACTCAATCAACGGTCAATAAATGACAAACGAGTTAGCTTCATCCCTTCGGGATTCGCTAACTCGTGTCATTTTCGAAGTGGACAGGGGCGGAATCGAACCGCCGACACACGGCTTTTCAGGCCGTTGCTCTACCGACTGAGCTACCTGTCCGAAATTTACTGAACTTAGCGAGACCGACGGAGTCGGTTGAAGCCAAGTTCATCGTAAATTTCAGGATCCACGGTCTTCTTGGCGGATCCAATATCACCGCATCTCCTCGCCGCCAGGTTTTCGATCCCTATGAAACTCGTCCCCCGGGGTGGCCAAGACTGGATTCCCGCTAGAAGCATGCCTGCCCGCCGCTTGCCCGCCTTCGGCGCGCATGCTTTGGGAGGCGGGCGGGAATGACGGATGGACTTGGGCGGATTTAGGATAACATTCTGATCCGAACGGATTTGGTTATGACTTCTGAAACGTCAGCAACTCGCGACAATCAGAACTGAGCGTCCGGATCCCCCGCAACTCGGAAATACCCTGAGTTCCCTTTGTCATCGATTCACCCGAACGTCTCGGCAAATACACCTTGCCGACCTGCTTGAAACCCGATTCCTTGAACACGTGCGCAACTTCAAACGGAAAATCAAGAAACTCCGAGGCGGCGAACGCCGGTTCAACAACGATCGAGACTTTTCCGCCCGATTTCAGGATGCGCGCGCACTCACGCACGATGCCTTTGAATTTCAGCAGAAATTCCGCTTTCGCGGCATCGAGACTGACCTCAAAATCCGCAGATGAATCCTTGTGAGAGAACTCAGTCGGTGGATCCAGAAAAATATAATCCACGCTTCCGGACTGCTCCGGCAGACCCGTCAACAAGATGTTATTCCTCGTGACTCTCGCGTCGATCGGTTCGAGGTCGTACATCTTGTATTTCCTGTCCTGGAAGTGCGGAACCGTATCGACAACATCTCCGAGCGTCCCGCATCCCGAAAACGGGTCAATGACATAGTCGCCGGACTTGGTATAATAATAGAGTGCATTGGCGATGATCTGGCCCGGAATCCGGCCTTTGTAGTTCATCTTTCCAAAACGAGGATCCGGGGTTTCAAACGTCCACACGTTCCGTTCCCGCAGGTCGAATCCGTATTTCGTCCGCTCGTCAATCCTGCGCGCGAGCTCGTCATCCCGGATTCTCTTCCGCAGGTCGGAAATTGTCCACCGGTGCTCGACCGCCAGTTTCTCATACTGATCCCGTTTCCGGGAATCATCCACCTTCGTTGCGAGGTCGAAATAGAAAACTTCCGGCAGATCTCGCTTCTTCGCATCCGGATAGTAGGAATAATACTGCTGGCACTGTTTCAGCACCGCAAACGGAAACTTAACTCCCGGATGGGAAGAGACCAGCTTCAGAACATGGTCTTCAAACATCCCCTGCTTGCGGGCGACCGGCATCACTTTATCCACCAGGAATCTTCCCAAATCCCAGTAATTGTCCACGTTGAACGAGTTGAGCTGCTCGACAAGGTCGGCGATGGAAAATTGTTTCGGCTCGACACGAGACGGCGTGTGTTTCGCTGCTGCTGTTTTTTTGACGATCTTCTTTGCCATTGGTGTACCCTCTTAGATATTTCTTAAGTCGTTATCCAAGTTTTTCTGGACTGTTTTGCCCGACATAACTGACGATATCCTCTCCCCCGTCAACTCCTATGACATTCCCGGAAATGAAATTTGCTTCATCCTGAGCAAGGAGCGCGATCGCGCGCGCCACATCCTCCGGCGTAGTCACACGCATCTGAGGATTTTTTCTCTTCGCGATCTCGAGCATCGCCACTGCGCCCGGGATCTTGCGAAGCGCCGGCGTGTCCGTTACTCCGGCCAGGATCGAATTTGCCGTGATCCCGTAAGGGCCGAGTTCCATCGCCAGCTGACGAATGTGAGATTCCAACGCCGCCTTCGCGGCCGAGACGGCGCCGTAGTTTGGCAATACCATGTGACCGCCGGAACTCGTCATCGCGAATACTCTTCCACCGCGCTTCATCATACCCCGCGCCATCACACCCTGCACCCAGTACACCAGCGAGTTGGCCATGACGTCCAGCGTCATTTCCATTTGCGCCTGGCTCAGCGTGTCCGCCGCGTTCTTCGCCAGGTACGGCCTGAGCGTGCCAAATGCCAGCGAGTGCATGATGACCCTGATGGTGGCATCGGCGGACACACCGAATTCCTGTTTGACGGAATCAAGCACTTCATTTCGCCTGAGGGGATCAGAGGCGTTGATATTGAAAAACGACGCCCGCGAGCCGGCGTCATGAATTTGCTTGATGATGCGCTCGACATTGGGCAAGGTCGCCGCCCGGTCGAAATGCACCCCGCAGATATTCATTCCTCGACGGGCAAGCTCAACGGCGGTTGCACCTCCAAATCCACTCGATGCACCGAGGATAAGCGCCCAGTAATTACCGCTGAATTGACGGGTTGTCATTCAATATCTCTAATGTTGAAAGAACAAAATTGATTCGGAATTGCTAAAGATGGGGAATTTTTCGATGAAAATCAAACCAAGTCAACCCGTCGTCCGGACACATGTCCTGAGAGTCGAAGGATGCTTCCAGTCGGGATCCGACGCGAAGCGTCGTCCTGACACGCTTTTGGTCAGGATCGAAACTCTGGCCACTTTGCCAGCGTTTAGTTGCTGACCCCGAAATAAGTTCGGGGCAGGCTAGAAAAATGTCAGGCAAGACGGGGAAAGCCATGAATCCTTCAGATTGGGGCATCCCGCCGCGCGGGCTATGTCAGCATGGCGCTGAGAGTTGTAGGCGAGCCTCTTGTGATGCGGCGGAGCAAAAAGGGCGGCAACGCACGTCCCACTCTATTCCACCGTGACGCTTTTGGCAAGGTTGCGTGGCTGGTCGACGTTGCAGCCGCGTTCGATTGCCATGTAGTAGGCCAACATTTGCAGCGGAATACTGTTCACGATGGGTCCGAAGTAGCTGTATGTGCGCGGCACCCGGATGACAAATTCGGCAAGCTCCTCGACTTTCGTATCGTCCTCATTGACGATGGCAATGATCCTTCCCTTACGGGCGCGCACTTCCTGGATATTGTTCAGCACTTTTTCGTACAGCGCATCTTTTGGAACGACAAAGACCACCGGCATGTTCTCGTCGATAAGCGCGATAGGTCCATGCTTCATTTCGGCCGCGGGATAACCTTCGGCATGAATATAGGAAATCTCTTTCAGCTTGAGCGCACCCTCCAGGGCGGTTGGGAAATTACTCCCGCGTCCGAGATAGAGGAAATTGCGGACACCCCTGAACTCCTTCACAATGGACTGAATCTGATCCGTCAGGTTCAACACTTTCTGAACCTTGTCGGGCACGGAAGCCAGATCTTCCGCCAGCAAACGGCCGTGATCGCGCGAAAGGCCGCGCCGCCGTGCCAGCAACAATCCCACCAAAGAAAGAACCGCTATCTGAGAAGTGAACGCTTTCGTCGATGCCACGCCGATTTCCGGTCCGGCATGGATGTACACGCCGGCTTCGGTCTCGCGTGCGATCGTGCTGCCGACAACATTGACGATGCCGAGAACAGTCGCCCCCCTCGATTTTGCCTCCTTGAGACTCCAAACGTGTCCGCAGTTTCTCCACTCTGACTGACGACAAACACCACGTCACTCGATTGAATGATGGGAGTGCGGTAACGGAATTCCGAGGCGTAGTCGACTTCAACCGGGATACGCGCGAGCTGCTCGATCATATATTTGCCTGCGAGCGCCGCATGCCAGGATGTCCCGCACGCGGTAATGATCAGTCGGCCGGCTTTGTCGAGCTTGTCCATTACCGGCTCGAGTCCGCCCAGCTTCGCGGTCCCCTCATTCACCAACAAACGGCCGCGCATCGCGTTGCGAAGCGAATCGGGCTGTTCATGGATTTCCTTAAGCATGAAGTGATCGTACCCGCCGCGCTCAATTTGCTCCAGGTCAAAGGTGATCTCTTCAACCTGTTTTGCGATCTCCTTGTCGTGAATCGTTTTCGTGAAGAAAGAATGAGCGGCGATGGAAGCGATTTCATCATCTCCGATGTAAGCGACCTGACGCGTATGCTCGACGAGAGCGGCGGCGTCGGACGCAACATAGTTTTCCCGGTCGCCCACGCCGATGACAAGCGGACTTCCCCGGCGTGCCGCGATGATCTTATCCGGTTCCTTCGTTGAAACAACGAGAATCCCGTAGGTCCCCTCCACTTCAAGCAATGCCCATCTGACCGCCGTAAACAGGTCGCCGCAGCGCTTGTACATCTCTTCGATAAGATGAACGAGCACCTCGGTGTCCGTTTGCGTACTCATGACGTGGCCGTCATGCTCGAGTTTCGTTTTGAGAGTAGCGTAATTCTCTATGATGCCGTTATGGATGATGGCAATCTCGCGCTTGCAATCCACGTGGGGGTGAGCATTGACGTCATTGGGCTCGCCGTGCGTCGCCCATCGCGTGTGCCCGATTCCCAGAGTCGAATTCAGACGGTTCTTGCCGATGAGTGAAATCAAATCCGAGACTTTGCCGGCTTTCTTCTTTACCAAAAGCTGACGGTCCTTGATGAGCGCTATTCCCGCCGAATCATACCCCCTGTACTCGAGGCGCTTCAGACCATCCAGCAGAATGGGAACGGAATTTTTCGGTCCAATATATCCAACGATGCCGCACATGAAAAAACACTGCCTACACTGTTATGAATATCATAAAAAAATGTAACGATAATTTGAGTAACAAACAATGAACTGATTTAAGATTTGGGATTGGGGATTTGTGATTGGCGATCGGGGATTTCGGAATTTGGATCTTGACCCTCACCCCGTTCCCATCTCTCAGATTGAGAGTTTAGGATTTCCTTTCCGCGATTCCAATGACTCCCATCATCCTCCCCGATTTAGGTCCCTCCCTCCGGTAGGAGTGAAATAGTCTTCCGTTGCAGATCGTGCAGTACTCCGAAACCTCAATGTGCGTTTCGCCCACGCCCGATTCGAGCAAGATGCTCCTGTTGAACTGCACGAGGTCGAGATGGGCTCTTCCCGCAGCATTTCTCTTCAAAACATTCGCCGGAAATTCAACTGCGACCTCTTCGCCAACCTCATAGCAGCACTGCCTCGCTGACGGACCGATGAAGGAGATCAGATCCCCTGCTTTTGATCCAAACTCATCCCCCATCGCTCTCAGGACCTTTCCCAGGATCCCGAGCTTGCTCCCACGCCAGCCGATATGGACAGCGGCGACCGACGATGTGACGGGATCGAACAGAAAGACGGGCAGACAATCTGCCACGGTGATGGCAAGAAAAACTCCCGTCTCATCAGAGATGAGCGCGTCAGAAGATGGATAGTCTCCCGGGGCGCGGACGCGTGTCACGGTGTCGCCATGAACCTGTCGGGTACATGCCAGTGCATTCACGCCGATTCCCGCGTCACCGAAAAACTTCTCTCGGTTCACGATGACGTTCTTTTCTTCGTCTCCAACATTAAAGCTCAGATTCAAACCGTACGGCTCGGGGCTGACACCTCCCTCGCGTGTGCTCAGGCCGAATCGAATCCGCGCAAATGACGAGAACAAGTCAGAACGAATGATCCTCATCCGGCACGCTGAACCCGCCCCTTCGCCAAAGGCAGCCGAATAACGACATCGGTCCCTCTACCGAGTTGACTGCGAATTTCAATCGTTCCTCCTAATTCATCGATTGTCTTTTTAACGATCGCCAGGCCCATGCCCATGCCATCTGTCTTCGTGGAGAAATTCGGCTCAAACAACCGACCACGCACATCCTCCGGGACGCCCGGTCCTGAATCGGCAATGGTTATCCCAAGGCTCTCCTCTGACGACGTTGTCGTCGTTGACACCTTCCCCTGCCTGTTCATCGCCTGGACGGCATTCTGAAAGAGGTTGATAAACGCCCTCCGCAATTCTTCCCGGTCGGCGGAAACGAATGCGTCTTTCGCATCCAGCCGCCATTGAAAAACCACATCGTGATATTGCTGGAAGAGGCTCACCGTTTCACTGAGGATGGCATGAACATCGACCGGCTCAAGGATGCGGGCGGGCATGCGGGCGAACTGAGAGAATTCGGATGCGATCCGGCTCAGGGCTTCGATTTGTTCCAGCAGGGTCTCTGAAATTCGATGGAACAGGCTTTCAAAATCGCTGACACGGTCTTTGTACGCCTGCCGAAGATGCTGGACGGAAAGTTTCATAGGTGTCAGGGGATTCTTTATTTCGTGCGCAACCTGCTTCGCCATCTCCTTCCACGCGAGCTCGCGCTGGGCCCGGAGCATTTCATCCTGGGCGCGTTTCATTTCAGAAGTCATGTGTTCGAATGCGCGTTCCAGCTCGCCAAACTCGTCCGTGCGCCGGGATCCGATGGTTAGCGAGAGATCTCCCGATGCGATTTGACGTGTTGCCTGCTGCAGCCGGCGCAGCGGGGAGGAAATTTGATTCGCGAAAATGCTGCCGGCAACGATCGAGATCAACATTGCCAGGGCGTAGGCACCGAAGAGATATGCATTTCGAAGCAGAACATCCTCATCGATTTCCAATTGACGATAGAGCCCCGGGACGGCGACCAGCCCGATAATAGCACCCGCCTCGGACACAAGAGGCCGATAGCCGACAAGGTATGGCAGCGTGCCGATGAATTGTTGTTCCGAAAAGAAACTTCTTTTCTTCAGCACGATACTGTAATATGCATCCGCGCTAAGCCGTGGACTCACCAGTTCCGCCGAGTACATTTCCGGCTTGCTGCTTGCCTGAAGTAAACCGGCTGCATAGACATTGAAATCCGCCCCCAGGTTGCTGGCAACATTTTCACACTGTTCATTCGTCAGGCGGGACACCTCAACGGGCACGTCAACTCCGAGCTGCCGTTGCAACGCGTTCACCACGATGCCGCTTTGCTCGCTCAACCGCCTGGCGGTGTTCTCCTCCGCACGCTCAATTGAGTATTGGCGATTGTAATACGCAAGTATCGCGATGGGAATGAAGGAAACAATGACGAAGGCGGTCAGCAGCTTCGTCCTGAAATCAAGCGGGACCCGCACACCGCGGAGACGTTGAATCCCGAGGGTCGCTCCCCCTAACACCAGGCAACACAGGAGATAGAAAATAACCAGGCGTGTCACGCTGAAGAGATGCCACTGAAAATCCAGCGACTTCATACTGAGGGATATCCATGCATCCTCCGGGGAGTTGGATGCGTTTTGAACAAAATAGCTTTCATAGCTCTTCCCATTTACCGATTCCTCTACCCACACTCCGGCATCGATTCCCGATTGTTCACGTATATTCTCCGGCAATTGTCGGCCGATCGGAAAGTCATCTCCCGTCGTAGAAGTCAATCTGCCCTGAAAATACTCCGACAGGAAAAGGGTTCGACGGTGCTCTTCCGGGTTTTTCTTTGGATAATTCCTCAGGATCTCCGGCGTTTCGCCGCGCAGCAGAGCCTGCCTGTCGGCGGAAAGCTCAACCTCCACGCCCCCGATCAATCTGCCGTCATCGCCGAATATCGGAGCATACCCGATATACGACTTGACCGTCCCGCCGGGGGAAGGCTTTTCCTCGACAGTTGCCGTCCTGAGGGAATCCATGCGATCGAGATGCTGTTCCCTGGCCGAATGACTGCGTCCTCCAAGATGGAAATCGCTGACCTGGTCGCCGCGACGGTCCACAATCATCACTGCACAATTGTATCCCTGCTGGCTCAAAATACTCTTCGCCCATCCTGTGAATGCCAGCTTCTGAATGTCCTGCGGGTCTCCATGCTCGAGAATGTTCGCGGATTCTGCCGACGAAAGCTCGTCGAGGGCACGGTTCAACACAAAGGTCAGCCAGGAATCTGCCGGGCGGACGATATCGTTAGCAACCAATTCAACGTCTTTCCGGTCCAGCAAATGAGCTTCCCGGTCCATCTGCGGAATAAGCGCGATAATAGCTCCCCCCACAATGCCCATGGCTATTCTCGTTCCACTTCCCCGCAGGCCCCCGCTATTCAAACAAGCAATTGAGAGACCGAGAATCCCCAGGACGTAGACCAGGCGATCGATTTGGCCGAGGAGGGGGCTCGGATGTACAATACCGAAAACGTAACTCCCGAAACAAAAAACAACGACCACGACGAGCGAGGCAAGCACTGTGCGGCTTCGATCCAGGAACAAGCCGTTCGCGAGCCGGTATGTCCATAGGGAGATCAGCATTCCGACCATCACCAATGAACCGGAGATGAGCAGCAAGCTGACGAGCATGAGCGACAGCATGGATGAGGGGAAAACGGACATCGGATCATTATAACGCAGCGTGGAGTCGAAGACTGCACTGTGAACTGCCGCAGAAAATCCTCGTAGCAGCAGGCACAAGACGAGCGGAAGGAGAATGAGAACAATGATGTTCAGAATTTCCCATCCCAATGAGGTGTGATTCCGGCCCATTGCGGACCGCTTCAAGTGCCCAATGACGGAAAAGACAATCAGAATAACGTTCGCACAAAGGAAGAGAGAAGTTATCAAGAGGTCAACGATTGACCTGGCGATTCCGTATCCGAAGGACGAAGCGAAATACGAGGGGTCGCCGATCCCCGAGCTGAAATAACCCGCCGGAAGATCACACCACACCATGATGTACCGGACAATCCACAATGCGAGAGTCCAGTAGAAAATTTTCAGGCCGATCGATCCGACGGACTTCACATACGATAGAAATCCGTACAGCAACATGACAGCCAGGGCGAAGAGGATTAGAAAGATAAACCGCTGTGCCTGCTGACGAATGTCGTCCTGACACGTCGACAGCATCGGACTGTTCACGTAAGCGAATCCGATCGTCTTCCCGTCGACGCCGTGGAGGTCGACAGAAAATACCTGCTCGTTTGTAATGGCTTTGGCATCGGATGAGAAGTCAAATCGTGCCGAGACATTCCAGCGGGCAGTAAACGTCGATGAAAATGCCCGATTGTTGACGAAACGATTGCTGATGGGATAATTTACGTCGAAAAGTCTCTGCGCCGCCGCATATCCCGTCACCCGGCGGCCGGGCCCGGAGGAGACAACCGGACTCGTCGCTATCATGTAGGAATAGATCGGACCCTGAGCGACATAGGAACACGCCTCGTTGCGAAACTCCGAAGAATCGATGACGGTGCGTTGAGCTGCCCGTCCAGGCAATGAGTTTCCGCGAGGAATCATAAATGTCGAATGAAATGTCGAGATTTCTTTCCGGACCGAGGTTTTCAAAACAACGCAATGAAGCAGTGTCGCCGCTACAGGAAAGCGCGGCCTGCATCGCGGGAGATTTCGCTACGCGATCGGCGGCTCCCGATGTCTCGTCCTGGTACGAACGGAATTCAGCCGTCAGAGTTTCCGCCAGGCTACGCTCTTCTTCCCCCTTGATCCTCTGCCAGCTGTGCTCGACGTAGCCGAGGTAAAGCTGTTCCCCTCCGAATACCACGACACCCAGGAGAAAAACAAAAAGGACGATAGTGCGATATCGTCCCCTCGATACAAGAATATTTGCGTTAGACGATGTGATAAAAAAATCTCCGCATCAGTATACGTTGAATTGTGAAATCATCCATTGATGAGCGGTCCTTGCCAGCCCGATATACACCTGGAGGACTTCGCGCTTGCCCCGGTACACGAACGACCCGGCTCCCGTCGCATACGGAGATGTTTCATCTTCAACGACCGTGCTCAGCTTGAAATTGATAACACGGCGGGCGCCAAAAAAATTCTTCAGAACATACCGCGCCTGGTTAGCGCTGTAGTAACCGCTCTCCAGTTCCCGCAAGTTTACGTTCACCTGTGATGCGTAGCAACCCGAGAAAGCCTCAACATCTTCATTCTGGATTCCTTTCTGGACAAGGGAAAACACGCGGGACGCTTTCAAGGAATCCTCTTTCGCATTGCGCCTGGGACGGGACTTCGCTGCGGCTCGCTGCGTTTGTGGAATGAACGCATATGCGCTCCCGGCGGAACGCTCTATCGGTCGGGCGTCGGGGATGTTCCCTTGCAGGAACACGGCGAAAAGGATCGTATACAAAAGATTCCCTACCATCGTCTCCAGAAGATGAAAATACTTGAAAGCATTATCAAAGTCAATTCAGCAAATGATGTGCCACCGTGCAATAGATTCCAACCTGCCCTTCCCGGTGATTTCCGGATGGTTTGCAGAGAGAACGGGCGCGATGTCCTAAGACAATTGCAAGCCCGTAGAACATTTGGGACAACTACGTTGGCAGGAAATGTCCGTGGTTGAAAACTCCGATTGCCTTACCCTTGAGTTTCCATCCGCCGAACGGAGAATTGTTTGACTTCGACTTGAATTGCTGCGTGTCGACGGTCCATTCGAATTCAGGGTCGATAAGTGTCAGGTTCGCCTTTTCTCCCTCGGCGAGTTTGATGAGAGGTAACGAGAGGATCTTCCTTGGGTTGACAGAAAATGTTTCAACCAGCTGAACGAGTGTTAGCACGTTCTTACAAACGAGCCCGGTGATTGCTAATCCGACGGCGGTCTCAAGCCCGACAATGCCGAACGGCGCATACATGAATTCGACCTGTTTTTCGTCGTACGAATGAGGCGCATGGTCGGTCGCTATGACATCGATCGTACCGTCCCGCAATGCCTCCTTCATTGCTTCGACATCCTCGCGCGTCCGGAGCGGCGGATTCATTTTGGTGTTGGTACCGAAAGACCGGACGGATTCATCCGTCAGCGTGAAGTGATGTGGAGTCACTTCGCACGTCACCGAAAGGTTATTCCGTTTCGCAGAACGAACCGATTCGACCGAACCCGCCGTGCTGATATGAGCCACGTGGTACCGGGCTCCGGCATACGCCGCCAGCCGGATATCCCGGGTGACCATGATTTCTTCGGCGATGGGCGGCATTGCCTGCATCCCGAGAGCGGTCGATACGAAACCCTCGTTCATAACGCCGCCTTTCGTCATAGAGACTTCTTCCGCGTGCTGAATAACCGGCCTGCCGAGCATGGATGCATACTCGAGCGCTCGGCGCATCACATCGGCGCTTTCCACGGGCGCTCCATCGTCGCTAAACGCCACCGCACCTGCTTCAGCGAGTTCCATCATCGGTGTGAGATACTTTCCTTCACGACCCTTCGTCACGGCGGCGACCGGATAAACGTCAACCAGTCCGTTGTTCACGCTGCGTGCCCGCTCTGCGATGTGCCTGACCACCGATGCATCGTCGATGGCAGGGTTGGTATTCGGCATGCAGCACACGGCGGTAAATCCGCCCCAGGCGGCGGAAAGGGTCCCCGTCTCGATGTTTTCTTTGTGCTCGAATCCCGGCTCCCGGAGATGGACGTGCATGTCGATAAAACCGGGTGCAATGATTTTATTTTTCAGGTCAATTTCCTGAATGTCCTTCCCGCCGTTCACTCCTGCCCCAATCCTTTCAATGATGCCATCGACAATCAGCATGTCCGACACCGAATCGATGCCGGATGCAGGCTCAAGTATGCGGCCGTTTTTCAGTAGTAGTTTCATCTTGCTCATCACTGTCAACTATGAACTCGTTCCAAGTAAATACAGGACAGCCATCCTCACCGCGACTCCGTTGAGCACCTGTTGAAGAATAACGGAGGATTCGCCGTCTGCGACGTCCGCCGAAATCTCGACATCCCGGTTTATCGGACCCGGGTGCATGATAACGATACGCTTCGCGGCATTTCTGAGTCGCTCTTTTGTTATCCCGAAATACCGGTGATATTCCCTCGTGGAAGGAAAGAACGTCCTGTCCTGCCGCTCAAGCTGGATACGGAGAACATTGAGCACATCGGCATTCTTGATCGCGTCGTCCACAGTATAGTATACGTCGACGCCGAGTTTCTCAATTTCGCGCGGGATGAGCGTCTTCGGTCCGCACACCGACACGATGGCGCCCATTGTTTTCAACCCATAGATATTGGAAAGCGCGACACGACTGTGGGAGATATCGCCGACAATGCACACACGAACTCCGTCGAGCTTGCCGAGTGTTTCGCGAATCGTGTACATGTCGAGCAAGGCCTGGGTGGGGTGTTCATGGGCGCCGTCGCCGGCGTTGATGACGTTGGATTTGATCACGTTGGTCAGGAAAAGCGACGCGCCCGGAGCTGCATGGCGAATGACGACCATGTCGATTTTCATGGCTTCAATGTTGCGGGCGGTGTCTTTCAGCGTCTCGCCTTTCCGGACACTGCTGGCGTCGGCGGAAAAATTCACGACATCGGCGGACAATCTTCGCTCCGCCAGCTCGAATGATATTCGCGTCCTCGTGGAGCTCTCAAAGAAGAGATTGACGATTGTTTTTCCCTGGAGTGTCGGGACCTTCTTGATCGGTCGTTCCAGAACTTCACGGAACGATGTCGCCGTATCGAGAATGAGTCGAATGTCTTCCCGTGGCATTCCCTCCAGACCCAGCAGATGTCGGCTCGCGAGCGGCATTATGCTTCCTCGTTGAGTTCGGTCAGCAGCACCGCGTCTTCCCCGTCGATTTCTTTCATGAGGACTTTCACTTCCTGCCGTATCGAAGTCGGCACATTCTTCCCGACAAAATCCGCTTTGATGGGAAGCTCCCGATGGCCGCGGTCCACCATCACGGCGAGCTGGATTGATGCCGGTCTTCCCAGGTCGATGAGCTCGTCGAGAGCTGCCCGGATGGTCCGGCCCGTAAAGAGGACATCGTCAACGAGGATGACGTTCTTCCCGGCCACATCGAACGGAATGGCGGTACCCTTGAGAACCGGCTGGTCTCTGGCCTCTCGTGGCTCGCGCAAATCGTCGCGGTACAATGTGATATCCAGGAAGCCGATCTGTAGTTGTTTCTTTTCGATCTCTTGAATGATGGTTGCCAGGCGTTTGGCAAGGAATTCTCCCCGTGTGCGGATTCCGACGAGCGCGATCGTCTCCGCACCCTGATTGCGCTCGAGGATTTCGTGCGCGAGACGGGTGAGCGTTCGCTCGAAATCGTGGCTGTCGGCTATTTTGGATCGCGTTTCCATGGGGCCCTAAAACGAAAATGCCCCCATTCCCCGTTTTGGGGTGGAGGCTTGATTAAGATTTTGGGTATTTGAGATGATGAGTATCTGAGATATGAAGTCTCCTATCTCAACTACTCTAATCTCGTTTACTTTTTTGCTCATTTTCTCCTTTCCGACCTCGCAGGATCGGGATTAAAGGGTAAACCACAACAGATTACAACAGCAGAAATATAGGGAAAAATTTGAGTCTTAGCAAATTGCTCATGCACGGCCATTTTGGCATGGGAAAAATCCTTCACTTCTGGAGATCGTGAAACCAAGACTTGTTGAGATCGTTCCGCCAGGCCTTTCCAAACCTCCGGTCAAGATATGGAAAAACGATTTTGTAATAGTTCTCCAGGCAGGTATTTGAAGGTCCCCACACAGAACGGACGTTCATAAATAATCCCGTACTTCTTCACTGCCGCTCTCTGCTCCTTACTGATACCTGCATCCAGATCTCCTGCGTTAATCACAAGATGAATAGTCCCCTTCTCAATGTCCCGCAAAGCAGCGATGGAATCGAGATCACATGGAGGAGAATATCTTGCCGAATTCCTGTGCAGGGCTGAATCGGGAATTCTGGGCGACGGGAAATCGACCATCTTCTCCTCATTCATAGTAAAATCCTTATGAACGATCAGACTCTTCTCTGCGGACCTTGTCGTATCGAACGAGACTGAGTCTTCGATGGAACGATAGCCAATGAAAGAGACTTTCACGCCATAGGTTCCGGCAGGTATCTCGATGATTTTGAAATTCCCTGATGCATCAGTTATACCAGCACGCATCGTACCTTCCACCAGAACAGTCGCACCGACCATATCTTTGCTGTCAGAACCGGATATCACGCGCCCGGTGAGTGTGTAACACCTAAGCCCCAATCCGACCTGGGAGAGTACAGTCCCGGCGAGCAGGAAAAGCAACGCGAATGTAATCGTACGAATCATAAGGAAATGTACATCCCAAAAATACTGGTGGACGATGTAGGACTTTCCGCCAGAGGCGGATGCGCCTCTGGCGCAGAACCTACGACCTTACGGACCTGCCCGCTCGCCGATGTCCCCAAAAATGGGACTTAGGCGAGCCCGCCGAACTTGTGGGCGATATAGGACTTGAACCTATGACCTCACGGATGTGAACCGTGCGCTCTAACCAACTGAGCTAATCGCCCAAAATTTCACACAATCTAACAAAAATCGCCGTAAAATCAAACCTCCGCAGGTTCCTCTTCCCCAAAATAATCCTTGATCTTCGCCGCTTCTTTTTCTCCGACGATTTCCGCCAGCTGCGCCTGCGTCGCGAATTTCACACCCTGCACAGACCCGAATGACTCCAGAAGCTCCTTCGCACGCTTCTTCCCGATTCCCTCGATGAGGTCGAGTTCGGTCTGCAGCGTCCGTTTCTGCCTCAACGTCCGATGATACGTGATGGCAAATCGATGTGCCTCGTCCCTTATCCGCTGCAGCAATTTGAGACCTGAAGATGTTTTCGGGATGGATTGCGGATCGTTCGATTCAGGCACGAAAACTTCCTCGAGGCGCTTCGCGAGACCGATGACGGAAAGGTGTGGGGTTGGGGGTTTGAGGATTGGGATGGATTGCTCCGTCGCTGGCGCGACGGGTGCGGATTGCGTGTGACGGAGGCCGAGGTGTTCGAGAACTTCGACGGCACTGGAAAGCTGGCCCTTGCCGCCGTCAACCATTATAAGGTCGGGGAGCTCGCCCTGTTCCTGCAGCAGGCGGCCATAATGCCGCTCGATCACTTCGCGCATGCTCGCGAAGTCGTCGGGTCCCGCGACCGACCGGATCTTGAATTTGCGGTACTCCGTTTTCCTCGGCCGGCCGTCGACAAACACTACCATCGATGCGACACTGTCGGTCCCCTGCGTGTTGGAGATGTCGAAGCACTCCATTCTCCTCGGAACTTTCGCGAGGCGCAGGTCACGCTGAAGCGCAAGGACCGAAGCGGGCATGTAATCTTCCCGCTTTAGCTTCTGAAGTTTCAATTCGTCGAGAAGAAGCTCGGCATTCTTCCGGCACATCTGCATGAGCTTCGCCTTCTCCCCAATTTTGGGAACGACTATTTCTGCCTTCCCTTTCCGTTTCTCCGTTAGCCACTGTTCGATCGCGGGGCGATTCTCCGTCTCGGCCGGCAAAAAAATCTCGCCCGGAACATCTTCCGTTTCGAGATAATACCGTTCAACGAACTGCTCGACGACGTCCGGTTCCGTCTTATCCTCAACGCCGCTCATGTACACGTGCTGGCGGCCGATGATTTTACCTTCCCGCACTTTGAAAACAACGCCGCACGCGTCGTCTCCCTCCAACGCAACGGCGAAGAGGTCGCGGTCGATCATCTCGGCATCGACAACCTTCTGCCGTTCGTTGTAAACGCCCAATTGATTGATTCTGTCCCGAAGTTCCGCCGCCTCCTCGAACCTCAGTTCCTCCGCCGCCTTTTGCATGTCGCCATCAAGCGAATGGACAAGGCTTGCCGTCTTTCCCTTCAAGACCTGTGCGACTTCATTGATCATCCCGTTGTACTTCTCACGGGACGCCAGCCCTTCGCACGGCCCGTCGCATTTTTTTATATGGTAGTCAAGACAGACTTTGATCTTACGCCTGCGAATTGCCTCATCATCGATGAAAAAATTACAGCTCCGGACCTTGAAAATCTCACGGATCATTTTGAGAGAGGAGCGCATGTTCTTGACGTCCGTGTAGGGTCCGAAGTACTCTCGAGCCGTCGCGGATGATACGACGGGTGATGAAAACGCGGGGATACGGCTCGTTCGTGATGACAATGTAGGGATAACTCTTGTCGTCCTTGAGAACGACGTTGTAGCGCGGCTTGAATTGCTTGATGAGTGTGGCCTCGAGAATCAGCGCTTCGACTTCCGAGTCGGTGACAATAATCTCGACATCGGTTACTTTTGCAACCATGGAGTCGATCCGGGAACCGGGCTGGCGGGACTTCTGAAAGTACTGGCGAACCCTGTTGCGGAGGCTGACCGCCTTGCCTACGTAGAGAACCTTCCCTTCAGCATTCTTGAACTGGTACACTCCAGGTTTGACAGGCAGGCTCTCTAGTTTTTCAGCCAGGGAAATCCTGTCCTTTGTAATGCTGATCGATACGTTGGGGACATACTCGCTCATGATATTTCAAGGTAAGAAGGGACGGCAGAATATCAAAATCAATCAACTGCACGGCAAACCTTCGCAAGGACAGGCAAAAGGTAACCTTCTGCAGGGTAAATTCAGGGCTGAAGGTTACCTTTATCTACGCGAACCTTGCGAAGGTTGCAGTCATGGTACGTTCCCAAATTCCATTTGGGAACGTTGGTGGCAGTGAAAAGCAAGCATTCGCACCGAACTCATCCCCTGCCCTTTCCCGCCAAGGCGGGATCTTCGACTTCTCTACAAGCAGTGAAGGGGAAGCGACGTGACATCCCGCTCCCACTGGTGGGAGACCTGTCCGCCGTCTTTTTGGTGGAGGAATTATAGGGTGAGGGTCGCAGGGCCAACGGCGCCGAACGTGGGACACATCCTCTCAGGAATCCACAATCTTCTGACAGATCTCAATCAACACGCCGTTCGTAGATCTGGGATGGACGAAGGCCACCAAATGCCCGCCCGCGCCACGCCGCGGCTGTTCATCGATGAGCTGATATCCTTCGGCTTTCAATCGTATGAGCTCAGCCCGGATATCGTCCACTTCGAAAGAAAGATGATGAATACCTTCCCCCCTTTTCTCAACGAACTTTGCGATCGGAGAATCCGGTGAAGTCGCTTCCAGCAGCTCAAGAGATGTGTTGCCGGCATGGATCAACGCGAGCCGCACCTTTTGATCGACGACGGCCTCGCTCCCGGGAACCTTCACGTTCAGGAGCCGGGAAAATATATCCAAAGCCGCCTCCAGATTCCTGACAGCAATACCGACGTGTGAAAGTCTTTTAAACATGACAGTTCAGCGCTCCATTTCTTTTTGAGAAAGCAGGCGTTCCCTCTTTTTTCGCATGGCGGCAAGAAGGTCTTTTCTGTTTGCCACCAGGAGACCGGCGAACACCAGTCCGGCTCCGGCAAAAGTCCGTGGGGAGAGAATTTCATTCAGCAGCAATGCTCCCAGCGTCACGGCCAGCACCGGCGAAACGAGTGAAACAAGCGATAGATAGACAGCTTCCACCTTCTTCAGCAACCAGTAGTAGATGACAAATGTGACGACCGTACCAAAGGTCCCGAGATACAGAATCGATCCGATACTCCGCGCGTCGAGGTGGATATCGGAAGTGTTCTCGAGTGAGAACGCGACGACGTACATGATACAAACGCCGACAATCATGCCACCCAACGTCATTACCGTTGGGCTGATATCCTTGTGTTTTCGTTTCACGAAAATCAGCGACGCAGCCTGCATGCCGGTGCTCAGCAGGATCGCGCCCATGCCCAACGCACTCGACGTTCCGAGATGGATATCCGACCAGAAAATGATCACCAGGCCCGCGAATCCCAGAACGATGCCGCCCAGTTTGCTGGGATTCAATCGCTCCCCGGGCAGCAGGAAATGCGAACCGACGGCAACGACGAACGGATAAATTGCAAACAAAATGGATGCGAGACCGGAGGCAACGTATTGTTCTCCCCAGTATACCAACGCATACGGAACGCTGAACGAAAGCACGCCCAGGTTCGCGTACAGCATCAGGGAAGTCCGGTCAAATAGAAATCGCTCCCGTCGCAGCCGGACGAGAATGAACAAGGCCGCCACCGCAACGGTGAAACGGATGGCGACACCGAAGAATGGGGAAATGCTTTCCAGCCCGATCTTGATTGCAAGCCATGTTGACCCCCAGAGAATCGCGATGACGGCGAAACCCGCGACCATGCGCAGGCGTTCCGAATTCATGACCCGGCGGGATCCCCTTCCCCCTCATAGCCGAGACGTTGAAGCCAGGCCTTCGTGTCCCTCCATTTTTCACGGACCTTCACATGCAATTCGAGAAAGACCGGACGGCCCAGGAACACCTCGATGTCCTTGCGGGCAAGCTCGCCCACCTGCTTCAGCGCGGCGCCCTGCCTTCCGATAAGTATCCCTTTTTGCGATTGTCGCTCGACGTAGATCTCAGCGCTGATGACATCCTTCCTTCCCTCCCGCTCCTTGAATTCAATGACGTCGACGGTGGTCGAGTAGGGAACCTCATCGCGAAATTTTTCGAAAATCTTTTCCCGGATAATCTCCCCCACAAAGAACCGCTCGTGCTGTTCACTCACAATGTCTTCGGGATAGAAGGCAGGATGCTCCGGCAAATCGCTGACGATGGTAGTCAACAATTCCGCGGTTCCATCAAGTTTCAGCGCGGAAATCGGAAATGTCTCTTTGAACTGATACTTCCCGGAATAAAATGCGATGATCGGCAAAACATCCTGCTTCGCGATCAGGTCGGTCTTGTTGATGACGAGATAGACCCGCTTTTTCAGTCCTTTGAGCACCTGGAACGCGGCATCATGTTCAATTTCGGGACCTGTTTGCGGGTTGTTCGCCTCTATCATAAAGAGGATGATATCGGCATCGTTTATGGCTGAATGAGCGAATTTCATCATGGCCTCGTGGAGGAGGTACTTCGGCTTCAGCAATCCGGGCGTGTCCAGGAAAACGACTTGATACCGGTCCTTCGAAAGAATACCGAGGATTTTATGACGGGTGGTCTGGGGTTTGTTCGTAACGATGGAAATCTTCTGACCGATCAGTGCGTTCATGAGCGTTGACTTGCCGACATTGGGATCGCCGACGATCGCTACGTACCCTGAGCGAAAATCCTCCACGCTATTTTTCCGATGATCAGTTTCCATCGACAAACGGCAATGCTAATCGAGCCTCGGATGCCGGAGATGAAACTCGGTCGCATCCTGAAAGGCCTTCGCGACGGCAAGGATTGTGGCCTCATCGAAGAGTTTACCGATCAACGTGATACTCGAGGGAACGCCGGCTCTCGAAAACCCATTGGGAAACACAACGCAGGGGTGTCCCGTAAGATTCGTGAGGAGAAGATTATCCCCCTGTTCGGGCGGGGCCAGATACACGTCGACTTCATTCATGAGTTTTTCCATATCCTGGACCAGCAGATAACGCACACGGTTTGCCTGTATATACTCCACCGCCGGTATGAATCGCGAGAGTCGAAAGGCGTTTCGGCCAGGCCTCTTTGTCCTGCCGGACGAGCTGGTCGTCTTTCCCGGACCGGGTCAGATCGTCGAACTCCGCTCCGGCCTCCGCGCTGAGGATAATCACCAGGTCGTTCACCGGATACTTCGGCAGTTTGATGGGGAGAAGTTTCATTCCGAGCGAGCGAAACACTTCAAAAGCCGCGGCGTTGCTCGCTCTGTTTTCTTTAGCGCTATCAAAATCGCTTTTCAGGTAACCGACTCTCAACTTCGTAAAGTCGATGGAAGGATCATAGTTGAATGGCAGGTCGTACAGCGTCTGGTCTTTTCCATCCGGCCCATAGATTGCATTGAAGACGATCGCGCAATCTTCCGACGAGCGACAGATGGGCCCGATTTTGTCCATGGACCAACTCAACGCCATCACTCCTGTACGGCTTACACGGCCGTAGGTCGGGCGGAGACCGGTCGTGGCGCACACCGACGACGGGGAGACGATCGAGCCCCAGGTTTCCGTGCCAACGGAGAATGCCACCAGGCCGGCGGCCGTCGCAGATGCGGGGCCTGCCGAAGACCCGCTTGAGCCCTTTGATGTATCCCACGGGCTGCGGGTCATTCCGCCGAACCACACATCGCCCATGGCAAGCTCGCCCATGGAAAGTTTTGCGACCAGGATTGCACCGGCATCTTCAAGGCGACTGATAACCGTCGCGTTTTCGTCGATCACCTGATTTTTGTACGCCGCCGAGCCCCACGTGGTCGGGGCCCCGCGCGCGGCGAATACATCTTTCACCCCGTACGGAATTCCATGGAGCGGTCCCCGGTATTTCCCCGACGCGAGTTCCCGGTCGGCGCGCACCGCCTGCGAAATCGCAGTGGATTCCATAAGTGCGACTACGCAATGAAGTCTCGGGCCGAATTTCCTGAGCCGCGCGATATACAGCTCAGTCAGCTGTTGAGACGTGATCTTCCGCGACTTAATAAGCTGGCCGAGCTGGCCCACCGAATAAAATGCGATTTCCTGGTAGTGAGAGGGCATTGCGACCGCCTCTGCCTCACCAAGTTTGAATGGCTTCTTCTCCGTATCGAACTTCATTCCAACGGGAATCGGGTTGAAGAGAATCGCAGGCGGAACATCGTTCGGAAGGCGTACCTTCCGGATGTTCTCATAATTTGCACGCTGGTCATTCAACCCGTCGAGCATCGAATCGCGTTTCGCATCCGTAAATTTTAAACCGATGATGTGTTCTGCACCAACGACGTTCTGGCGGGTGATCGTGTCGGGCTGGGTCTGGTTTTGCGCAACGGCAATCGCACTCCACGCCAGACAAACGACTGCAATTCTTATCATCATGAAATTCACGCTGTGGCTCCTTTCATAAGTGGAATTGGAAAATGCGACGTTTGCGGTAAAGCGGTTAGCCCTCTCGTTCTTGAAAGATTTTGCGGTCCGGAACTTGCGCGGAGAGAGATCTCTGTCCGACTTCTTTCCAGGGATCGTTGTCACTTTCCGTGGCAATGCTTGAATTTTTTCCCGCTTCCGCATGGACACGGGTCATTCCTGCCCGTTTTTTCACCGACGCGGACGGGCTGCGGTCTTGGTTTTTCCTGCCGGGATTTCCCCCCTTCGCCCGCAACCTCCTCGCTCGGGATCGGCTCATGATTTCCCTGGAACCCCATGCCGAGAGCGGAGTCGTGCGACAATCTCATGTCCTGGGGTCGCGGTGCACGCGGCGCCCGGCGGGCGGGCATCTCCTGTGCCGGCGTGGGGAACAACTTGAAGACCAGATTGAGAGTCTCCGTGCTGACCATGTCCAGCAATTCCACGAACATGTTGAAAGACTCGGTCTTATACTCTATCAAAGGATCTTTCTGCCCGTAGGCACGAAGGTGGATGCCTTCTTTCAGATCGTCCATTTCGCGGAGGTGGTCTTTCCATTTTTCATCGATGACCTGGAGGGCGACCATTTTTTCAAGCATCGCCAGATTGTCCGAGCCGATACGCTCCTCTTTGCGTTTGTAGAAACCAAGGGCGGCTTTGAGCACTTCTTCTCTCACGCCTTCCTTCCCCATGGTTTGCCACCTCTCGGCGGTAATCGCGAAATCGACGAGCAGGTTCGTCCGCAGGGCCTCCTTCAAGGGTTCGATTTCTCCCAGCTCATAGTATTTGTCGACGATTTTGTCGACGAGGTCTCTCAGCATCTCGAAAATATCCTCGCGCAGCTGGTCGCCGAGCAGTGCGTGACGGCGGCGGGAATAGACAACTTCGCGTTGTTGATTCATCACGTTGTCGTACTCGAGCAGTCGCTTGCGGATGGCGAAATTGTTCTCCTCGACCTTCTTCTGGGCGCGCTGAACGGAGCGGGTGATCATCGGATGCTGGATGACGTCGCCTTCTTTCAATCCCAATCGTTCCATTATACTCGCGATCCTGTCGCTGCCGAAGAGCCTCATCAGGTCGTCTTCGAGGGAAAGATAGAACAGGGAGGATCCCGGATCCCCCTGGCGTCCGGCACGCCCGCGCAGCTGGCGGTCGATACGGCGGGCTTCATGCCGCTCCGTACCGACGATGTGCAAACCTCCTGCATCCGCGACGCCCGGACCGAGCTTGATATCCGTTCCGCGGCCTGCCATGTTCGTCGCGATTGTTATGGCGCCCGGCAAGCCTGCGTACGCGATAATCTCCGCTTCGCGTTGATGATGCTTGGCGTTCAACACATTGTGGGGAACTCCGATGCGCTTGAGCATCCGGCTGAGCGTCTCGGAGACCTCGACGCTCGTGGTTCCCACGAGTACGGGCCGGTTGACTTTCCGCATCGCCTGGATCGCTTCTATGACGGCATTGTATTTTTCGCGCTTCGTCTTGTAGATAACGTCATCGGAATCGTCACGAATCATTGGCTTGTTGGTCGGAACGACCACGACGTTGAGCTTGTAGATCTCGAAAAATTCCGACGCTTCGGTTTCGGCGGTGCCGGTCATGCCGGCGAGTTTCTTATAGAGTCGAAAATAATTTTGAAGGGTAATGGTCGCCAGCGTCTGCGTGTCGCGCTCGACTTTCACACCTTCCTTTGCCTCAATTGCCTGATGCAATCCGTCGGAGTAGCGGCGACCGTGCAGGAGGCGGCCGGTAAACTCGTCGACAATCATCACCTTCCCGTCGTCGGTGACGACATACTCATCATCTTTCTCATACAACGAGTATGCCCGGAGGAGCTGTGTTACGGTGTGGATACCGTCGCTTCGCTCGGCATAGAGAAGATTCAGCTCATCCTTCTTCTGCTGCCGCTGTTCGTCGGTGAGGGATTTATCGTTCTCCAGGTTTGCGATTTCCGTTCCAACATCCGGTAATACAAAGAAATCCTTATCGCGTCCCGAGCCGGAGAGAACGTCCCGGCCTTTATCGCTCAGATTGATGGAGTGGTCCTTTTCATCAATCGCGTAATACAGCTCGTCGTCAATCTCGTGCATCCGCCGGGACTGCTCGCGCAAATACTCACTTTCCGTGGACAGCATGAGTTTCTTATTGGCCGGCTCGGAGAGGAGTTTCGTCAACCGGTTATGTTTCGGCAGGCCCCGGTACGCCCGGAATATCTGCACGCCGGCTTCCTCTTCCTTCCCTTCCTGCAGATACTTCTCAGCCTCGGCGACAATTTTCGTAACGAAATTGCGCTGCGCATTTACCAGCCGCTCGACGAACGGCTTCATCTCGGCGAACGTGTGGTCTTCGGTCTGCACCGGACCGCTGATAATGAGGGGCGTTCGGGCCTCGTCGATAAGGACGGAGTCCACCTCGTCGACAATTGCGTAGTAGTACTGCCGGTGGACGAGGTCTTCGGGACGGACGACCATATTATCGCGCAGGTAGTCGAATCCGAATTCGTTGTTCGTCCCGTAGGTGATGTCGCAGCCATATTCCTTCCGCCGCTGGGCGGGCTCCATTTGCGCCTGGATACATCCGACAGTGAGCCCGAGCACCTCAAACACCTTTCCCATCCATTGGCTGTCGCGCAGTGCGAGATAATCGTTGACGGTGACGAGGTGAACGCCTCTTCCGGGGAGGGCGTTGAGATACATGGGCATCGTTGCCACCAGGGTTTTTCCTTCACCGGTCGCCATCTCGGCGATCTTGCCCTCGTGCAGCACAACCGCGCCGATGAGTTGAACATCAAACGGAACCATTTCCCACACAAGCTTGTGCCCGGTGACCTCCCAGGATTGTCCGACGAGCCGGCGGCATGCATCCTTTGCCGCCGCGAAGGCTTCCGGAAGAAGTTCATTGAGGACTTCCTTCGTCGTTTCATCCAGACGTTTCTGGGTTTCCTCGATCCCGGTATAGATCTCCTCCCGTTCCTCGAACGACAGGTTTTCATCCGTTTTGAGCTTTTCCCTCAGAACCGTGTTCTCATCTTCAATCTCTTTGATCCGCTCTTTGATCCTTCCGCGAAATTCTTCCGTCTTCGCTTTCAGCTCTTCGTCGGACAATTTTCGATATTCCTCAAAATACCCGTTGATTTCATCGACGATTGGCAAAATGCGTTGGACGTTTTCTGAGACTTACTCGGGAAAAGCGTGGACAGAAATTTCAGCATAACCTGTGTTCTTATGGAATACTATGTAAAAAGAGATTGAAATCTAACCAATTTTTGTTCCGAAATCAATTATCCCCATGCCACTGATTGACTTTAATGGAAATTTAAGCTATATTTTTTGCTTGAAAGTTACCTAACAAACCTGCTTTTGCCAATTTAGGAGTTTTTAAGAGCATCTCGTGAAAAAGAACCGCGGTAAGATCATCTTCATTGTTCTCTGCGTCATTTTCTCCGTCTACTTCCTCTATCCAACGTACAGTGACTACAGACTGACCCAAACTCTCCACAGTTTGACGGGCCAGGACAGCTTGAAGTATCTGGATGAGCATGAGAACGATATACGACAGGCACGCCTCAAGCGGATCAAGCTCGGACTTGACCTCCAGGGCGGTATGCGCGTCGTGCTCGAAGTCAACGTCCTCAAGCTCCTCGAAGACCTTGCGAAAAATAAAGACGATGCATTCAACACCGTCATGCAGGAGATTCGCACAGAGCCCCGATCGATCGACGAAGACCTCATCGATGTGCTAAAAGTGAAATTTCAGACGCGCCAGATCCGGATGAGCCGGTACTACGGCAGTATCCGCGACAGCGACGATGACATTGTCAAGAAATTGAAGGATGAATCCTCAAACGCCATCGACCGGGCAATGGAAATCGTTCGCAATCGTGTCGATCAGTATGGCGTCTCCGAGCCCTCCATCCAGAAACAGGGCGCCAGGAGAATCATCGTCGAGCTTCCGGGCGTCAGCAAGGAAGCAGAGGTCCGGCAACTTCTCCAGGGTACTGCACTCCTGGAGTTCAAGCTGGTCATCGACCCCGAAATCACATCGAAAGTATACACTTCGATCGATAAATTGCTGGCGGGGAAACCCCTCACGGACTCCACGTCGGCGGACACGTCTAAAGCTACGGCTTCGAATGAAGATACGTCGAAAGTGGACACCGCTCTCAACGCACTTCCCGGCGAGCAGGTAAAGGCACAGGAGAAGGCAGCGAAAGAGCATCCCTTCTTCGCGCTGGCGAATCCGTTTTTGAGCAACGAAAACCAGAATTGGAGTGGCGACGTCTTCAGTACCGATGAGGACAAAGCCAAAGTGATGCGGATTCTGGAATCGCCGGACGTCAAGAGACTACTGCCGTCCGACATGAGCTTCGTATGGGAAGCGAAACCCCGTTTTATCACGGAGGGGAAGAAGTACTACGCGCTCCATGCCGTGAAGAAACAGGCGGAAATCAACGGAGGCGTGATCGTCAACGCACACGCGACAATCGACCCGAATTTCAACACGCCGATCGTCACAATGGAAATGAATAGTGAAGGGTCGCGTGAATGGGCGCGGATAACGGGCGCGAACGTCAACAAGCGACTCGCCATCATCATGGACGGCGCGTGTTTCTCGGCGCCGGTCGTGCGATCGAAAATCATCGGCGGCAGATCGCAAATCGAGGGCATGGAAAACGTCGATGAAGCCAAGCTGATTGAAATCGTTCTGAAGGCCGGCGCGCTGCCCGCTCCGGTCGATATCGTGCAGCAAGCGACGGTCGGACCCTCACTCGGCGAAGACTCCATCCGGCAGGGTGTCTGGTCTGCCCTTCTCGCATTCGGATTGACGGTCGTTTTCATGCTTGTATATTACAGTACCGGCGGCACGATGGCAGACATCGCGCTCCTGTTGAACCTTCTGTTCGTGCTGGGAGTTCTGGCGGGATTTCAGGGAACGCTCACGTTGCCCGGCATCGCGGGCCTCATTCTCACCATGGGTATCGCCGTCGATGCGAACGTGCTTATTTTTGAACGCATCCGTGAAGAGTCGGTCACCGGCAAAACGCTGGCAGCCGCGATTGACGCAGGATATACGAGAGCTTTCACGGCCATTTTCGACGCGAACCTGACCGCTTTTATTACAGGCGTCATCCTGTACCAGTTCGGGACGGGCCCCGTTCAGGGATTTGCTCTCACGCTCATGATCGGTATTGTGGCCAGCGTGTTCAGCGCCGTAGTAATTTCCCGCGTTATCATTGAAATGTTGCTCGAGCGCGGTAAGATCGTTCATTTCGGTTAATTGTCATTCTGGAGAATGTGAATGCGATTTTTTCGTAAGACAAATATCGATTTCATGGGAAAGCGGTACCTCTGGTACACGGTTTCCGTCAGCGTCATAGCGATAGGGTTGATTTCCCTCGCGGTGAAAGGGTACCACTTCGGGATCGATTTCCTCGGCGGAACCGAGCTCATCGTCGAATTCAACCGGCCTCCCGATGTCGGAACGATTCGCAACATGATGGATAAGGAAGGATTCCCGAGGTCGGAAATTAAAGTGTTCGGCGAGCCCAACAAGATCCTCGTCCGGACGCAACTCCAGGGCGAGGGAACCTCGGTGGGCGACAAAATCAAAGCGGCGCTCGTACGGACATTCCCCGACCAGAACCCCCATGTACTGCAGGAGCAGAAGATCGGACCCAAGATCGGCGCGGAGTTCAGACGAAATGCATTGTACGCCGTTATTTCGTCGCTCCTTGCCATGTCGCTGTATGTCGCATTTCGATTCAAGTTCATCTACGGCGTTGGAGCGCTTGTTTCTCTCTTCCACGACGTCATGGTGACACTCGGACTGGTTTCCATCGTGGACGGGCTGACGCCGTACACGAATTTCGAGATAGACCAGAATATGATCGCGGCATTTCTTACGCTCATCGGCCTTTCCATGAACGACACGGTCGTCATCTTCGACCGGATCCGGGAAAACCAGAAAATATACCGCACGATGGAATTGAAAGACCTCATCAACAAGAGTCTGAATGACGTGTTGAGCCGGACGATCATAACGTCCGGAACGATCTTCATCATTACGCTCGTCCTGTTCTTCTTCGGCGGTGAAGTCAACCGGGGATTCTCCTTTGCCCTCACCATCGGCATCACGACAGGAACGTATTCATCCATTTACATCGCAAGCGCCATTGTGCTTGACTATACGCTTCGCAAACAGTCCAAAAAGCTCAAGCCAGCTGTCGCGGAGAAGATCTCGTATGAAACTATCAACCAGGGAAGTTGAAGGCGTCACTGTTGTTGCGCTCGAAGGGAGTGTTCTGGGCGGCCCGGACGCCACGGCACTGAATAACGAGTTGCACAAACTCGTCGACAAGCGCAAGAAAAAGGTCGTTGTGGACATGTCCGGCGTACAGAGCATGAACAGCTCCGGGCTGGCGATGCTTATAGAAGCCATGAAAACAATGAAGGATGCCAAAGGCGATTTGAGAATTGCGGCGGCAACCGAAAAAATTCAGAGCCTCATGGCGATGACAAAACTCACGACAATTTTTGAGCTGTACCCGACCGTTAAGAAGGCGGTCGCAAGTTTCGCCCCGTAGTTGACCGGGAGCGACTGATCCCGAAAATCTCGGGGCTGGTTAGAAATCGGATTTTTTGTGTCTTCGCTCTTATGCCCGTTCAGATCGTTGTCGGCGCCCAATGGGGCGACGAAGGAAAAGGAAAAGTTGTCGACCTTCTCAGCCGGAAGGTTGACATCGTCGCACGCTATCAGGGCGGCGCGAATGCGGGTCACACGATCGTCATCGGTGACCGGCAGCATGTTCTCCACCTCATCCCCGCCGGTATCTTCCATCCCCATGTCACGTGCGTCATCGGCAACGGCGTCGTCGTCGATCCCATTGCCCTGATGGAAGAAATCCACCAGCTTGAACAGCTGAACATCGACCTCACAGGCAGGCTTCTGGTAAGCCACAACGCACACCTCATCATGCCCTACCATAAGTTGCTCGACAAAGTCCGCGAAAGTCAATCGGAGAAGATAGGCACGACCGGGCGTGGCATCGGTCCGGCATACATCGACAAGGCGATGAGAGTGGGAATCAAGATTTCCGACCTTCTCCACCGCGATGTGCTGGTCGCAAAACTGAAAAAGAATATCAAAGAAAAGAACCAGATTCTGCAGAAGATCTACGGCGAGACCGAGCTCGACGTCGATATGATCGTTCGCGAATATGAGGAGTTCGATAAGAAAATCGACGGCTATGTCACCGATACCGCCCTGTTCTTGAACAACGCCCTGCGCGACGACAAGTGGATCCTTGCAGAGGGCGCGCAGGGAGCGCTCCTCGACGTTGACCACGGAACGTATCCCTACGTGACGTCATCAAATCCGACTAGCGGCGGCGCCTGCACGGGTCTGGGGATTCCACCCACGTCCGTGAGTTCCATCCTCGGCGTTGTAAAAGCGTATTCAACGCGCGTCGGGAATGGCCCATTCCCCTCCGAGCTACGCGACGCCACGGGCGAACAACTGCGGGAAACCGGACATGAATACGGCGCCACCACCGGCCGCCCGCGCCGCTGCGGTTGGTTCGATGCGGTCGCTTTGAAGTATTCCGCAATGATCAACGGCATCAAACAGATTGCCGTCACAAAGCTCGACGTCCTGGACGCCTTTGACGAGATTAAAGTGTGCGTCGGCTACCAGCTTAACGGCAAGCTGCTCAAGTCGTTTCCGAACGATGCAGAAACGCTCGACGCTGCTATTCCCCTGTATGAAACGTTCGAAGGATGGAAAACCAAAACATCGGAGTTGACAGCCTATCCCGACCTTCCGTTGAACGCCCGGAAATACGCTCAAGCCATTGCTTCCTTTAGCGGAACGGAGTTGAATATGATTTCCATCGGCGCGCGCCGCGACCAGATCATGTTCGTAAGCTGAAGACAATGCGCATACCGCGAAGCGCCAATATCAAAATTCTGTTGCTCATCATTGCAGTCGTCATCGTGGTGGCGACGCTCATGTACACGCGCCTGATCGTCAAACAGCTTCTTCTGAAGGAACACGAAGTGGCAAGCCTGTACGCCCGCTCGCTCGAATTCCTCGTCACTTCTCCGCCCGAGCCCGCCGATTACAGTTTCATTTTCGACGAGATCATCCGGCCTATTGATTTCCCGATCGTCCTCTCCGACCCCGACCGCCACCCCCTTTCACCGTATCAGAGCAATTCGCGCAACGTCGACCTCGACACCACGCTCACAATACTCCAGCAGCGGGAGTTTCTGCAGAAGACGATCAACGAGCTCGACCGGGAAAACTCACCGATTCCGGTGACGGTGCAGGATTCCATCGTTTTGAGTTATGTCCACTACGGCGAATCGAGTATGATCAGAAAGTTGCGATGGCTGCCGTACATTGAAATTGCGGTTGCGGGCATGTTCATTCTGATCGGGTACATCGGCTTCAGCCACATTAAGCGCAATGAACAAAGCAATATCTGGGTCGGAATGGCGAAGGAAACTGCGCACCAGCTGGGCACACCACTTTCGAGTTTGATGGGGTGGACAGAACTGATCAAAACGAGAACCGCCGACGATCCCAGGCAGCTGGATACAATTTCGGAAATTGAGAACGACCTCCAGCGATTACAGAAGGTCACGGAACGATTTTCAAAAATCGGATCCAAACCCAGTCTGAAAAAGGAAAACGTCGGCGAGATCATCCAATCGGTGGTCGACTACTTTCAGAAGCGACTCCCCTCCCGAGCCGACATCAAAAACATTGACCTGAAGTTCGAGTCGACCGAGGGCATAACCGCGAACATCAATCGTGAGTTGTTCGAATGGGTGATCGAAAATCTCATCAAGAATGCGCTGGATGCACTCGAGAACGGCGTAGGGTCGATCACTATTTCCCTTTCGCGAAAAGGCAATGCCGCTCTGATTGATGTGCGGGATACGGGAAAAGGGATCGATATGCGGTACAAGAAGGATATTTTCCGGCCCGGGTACAGCACAAAACAACGGGGCTGGGGACTCGGATTGAGCCTCTCAAAAAGAATTATCGAATCCTACCACAAGGGCAAGTTGTTCGTCAAGGAAAGCAGGGTCGGGAAAGGAACCACATTCAGGATCAAGCTTTTTTCCTGAAACCCCCGGCAACTGCCGCGAACCCTACCGGCAAAAATAGTTAATCATCTTCGACACCAGTTTGGCCGCCGTCAGTTCGGGGTGATGGAGCCCTTTGATGGGCGCGAATTCGACGACATCGCAACCCACAACTACTTTCTCCCGGCTTAGTTTTTTCAGCATCGACATTGTCTCGGGCCAGAAAAGACCGTTGGGTTCCGGAGTCCCGGTCGCGGGCATGATGGAGGGGTCGAGCCCGTCGACATCGAACGTTACGTACACATGGCCGGTCAGCCGTTCAATCGCAAAATCATCCCACTGTTTTAGTATCTTCGAATACTTCTTCTCCCGGATTTCATGGGCATAGAGCGTTGTGATGCCCTTCTCCCTGATAAATTCCGCCTCCTCAATGCATTGCGCGCGAATGCCAATCTGGACGATACGCTGCGGGTCGATGAACTCGCAAACGCGAGCCATGATACAGGCATGACTGAATTTATTGCCCTGATATTCCAATCGCAAATCCGAATGCGCATCAATTTGAAGGATTGAAAGGTCGCCGTATTTTTCGGCGAATGCGGCAATGACCGCCTGGGACAGCGTATGCTCACCGCCGAGCGTGACGATAAATTTCTGTTGGTTCAGCAACGACACCGTGGTCCCGTAAATCATCTCGAGCGCAGCCTTGTCCTTTTTCTTGCCGAACTCGAGCGGCTTCAGCGTGGAGACGCCAAGCTCGCTGCGGATGTCGCGGTGCGTTTCCTCGTCGTAGAACTCCACGTAATGCGAAGCGTTGAGGATTGTTCCCGGGCCAAGTTTCGTGCCGCCGCCGTAGCTCACCGTGTGTTCGTACGGGACCGGAACGACAACCACCTTTGACCGGTCCAATGAAGAATGTTCCTCTTCGATGCCGAGGAAATTGGATTCGATGCCGAGAGTTTTAAGCATGGTATTTGATTTGAGACGTGTGATATGAGTTTGGATAGAAAAGTGATTATCAGATGGTATTTTCGGTCAGAAATATCGTGAAAGAAACATAAATCCGAATATGAGACATCTGAAAAATTCAAAAAGGTCATCCTGAGCGGAGGGAAGGATCTCGCTCTTGACCTGTTTTAGATGTTTCGCTTCGCTCAACATGACAGATAGTTTTGGGTTGTTATTTTTTGCTCCGATTAACATAATACATCGGATTTCGTGCTTAGAATTTGTATTTCAAGTATTTGAATATACTCCAATCATGTGCTTTGAAATGCAATTATCTTCGAGCTGTGTCCCCCCATCGGTGATTTACTTTCGTTAAGCTTATCAGTATATTCATGCAATATGAATTCTCATTATTATCTCAAGCAGTACCTGAAGAGTGCAATCGATGGGAGCATCAAAAAGAGAAAATTTGGGCAGGTTTATCCAGCTCGCACGCTCGATCATCGAGGGGTACCTGCTTCACCTTCCAAGTTCATTGAACTATCTGTGCGCTCATCATGGCATGACGGCGACAGATATTTCATATGAATGCGTAGAAGAAGTATTTCGCAAGGATAATGAGAACACCTACGGAAACATCAAACATTTCATCGAATCACTCGATCATGATCTCGAACGGACAGTCGATTCCGAACTTCTCTTAGCATTCAGAAGTTTTCTTACCCGAATCGCAGATGCGCATCTCGCCCGGCTCTATGCGCTTGCCGACCCCGCAGGGGCGCACATCCATCGCAATATCCGCATCTCAGTTAAGAACTCAAAGTTTTTTTCACTTGCTAAAACGTTTCAGGGACTTGCTCTTCGCCCGAAAGGGTGCTCATTGCTGAGCATCTCCCGGCATTTCCCTTTGATGAACTGGAACGACGTTTCCATTCGGTTTCTGGAAATCTATCCACAATTCCCGAGCTTCTTGAAGTTCTCCATGAAATTCTAGTGGATCAAGCTGACTATGGGCGGGTGACTCTCCTGGTTGATGTCGTGCAGCTTTTTAAGAAGTATTATGCGTCGGTGGCTCCGCAGGATGTTGAAGAACAGGAGCAGTTCGTCATAGAAAATATACCTGATTTTGAGATTGAAGAGATTTGTTTGCAAGTTGAAGCCGCGCTAAAAGAAAGAATAATTGTAACATATCTTTCCAAAGGGAAGCTCCAGCGTGACGAGGCGGAAGCGGTATTCAAAGCGTTTCATGACATGCTGCTTGATTGGCGGGCTTCCGGAAGCAGCGCCCCTTCTCTTTTGACTATCTGCACCCGCATCTGGGGATCGATGAAGACTTATTCGAGTCGAACCTCCGAGTAAAAATGTCTTACTTGGTAAAATTCGTGAAAGAGGAGTTCAAAATGCGGCTATTGAGAGATATTTGAAGTCCCGCTCTTTCCCCTTTACCCATCTAACTTCAATTTTGTTTCAGACTTTTCTCATAGTCCACCCGATTGCTTAAATATATTAGATATGGCAGATCATGACTGAGCATCGTTCAGAACATATCCTTGAAAAATTTGCCCTCGTTCCTGAAGAATTTTCACAAGAGGAACGCGAAACGATTGAGAAGCACATCTCGGAGTGCGCCTCATGCAAAGAACTATGGGCGGGCTTGGGCGGTCTCTACCGCACTGTATCGGAGAACATGCAATCACCACCATCGGAGCGTGATTCATCTTTAGCCGATCGTCTCCTCGGAAAACGGCGTCGAGCATTGCCTCTCCATCTGCTTGAGCTTCCCATGCCAGGCGAAAGAGCCATTGATACGTTCGTAGAAGTCATTGAGCCGTACAAGAGGCCGCTTGCACATAGGTTTGTTCATTATGTTCGCTATACATCCTGTGCGCAGCGCAGCCGGGCTCTCCGTGGCTGCCGCTTTCGCTGCATTAGCGTTCTTTTTGACGCGACCTAATAACACTCCAGTGATTACGAGCGTGCAACTTTCCGCCGATGTGGGACCTAATCGCACAATTATAGTTAGGGGAAGCGGTTTCGGATATTCACCTATAACCATGCCTGTCATGTCCGCGTTTCCAGAGTTCTTCACTCAACGATACAACTGCCGGTTTCGAGGCAGGCCATACCGGAGATGACGTGCTTCTTAAGTACGCCCAGTTGGACTCCAAATGAAATCACGATTGGCGGATTCGGCGGAGCCTACGGGTTCGGGAAGTGGGTGGCATCCCCCGGAGACGGGATACTAATCCGTTTCTGGAATCCTGCCTCCGGTCAGATTAGCGACGTGGCGCGGGTCGCTGCCTGAAGCGGAATATCCCTCTGGACAGCGGCATGCACGTCAGCGGGTCGGTTTCGACATATCAGGTCGCCACCATTCAAAGTCTTCAATCGTTTCAAGCCTCCGTTTACCTTAAAGGCTCGGGTGGTGGGAGAGGTTGCAAGTGATGAACCGTTTGCGCTGGTAATAGCATCCGATTCACGGAGCAGAGGGTGATCTCGCTCAGTTGCGTTCTGTACGTTGGGAGTTCGTACAGTGGTATCTGGGATCAATTTGCAAGGGGAAAAGGGAAACCGTGGAGCGATCTTTTAAAACAATATAGTCGGTAACGCCCTAATGTAGATGTTACGTACGATTTCGAGCATCGCAGTGAACGCTCACGGAGAAGCGAATCTTGCGGTGATTGAGGGAGGGAAAACGGTAGGTTCAGTATCGAAGCAAATCGGTTTTCGACCTATTTTTATGTTTTGCTGGTCCAGCGCGAAGAGTTGCCCTATGCCGTTGGTACCAACGAAGCGGTATGGCAGTCCGTCAGTGTGAGAACGATGCCTATGGCCTGCATTCACTTTTGCAAGACGATTTTACGCAGGATACCTCACTGAGTTCCGATCTGTGGGAGGCGAACAGACCTCGGCAGGCTCGTAGGCAAAAACCTCAGTGTTCCTCCGAGCAAGATAGTGACCCCGGTGCTCAGGTTCAAGAAATGAACCCTCATATGAGTTTATCGATAAAACCAACAATCATATTAATCATCGAAGGGATACAATCATGAAGGTACTCGTGACTTTACTTTTGGTTCTCGCTATCTCAGCCAGCGAAATTTGGACAACGAGGACAAAGATTGGATCCTATGGGGGGGGGACTGGAGGATATGGTGGCACAACTGGTCATATAACTCGCGGTCGCATATCAAGCTTGTCAAATGGTGACTCTAATTTTACAATTGTCCTCTTCCCAGATATTCAGAACATGGTGAACTATTATCCTGCAGTTTGGGAAGGCATGCCAGCTTCGGTTGGAAGTAATGAGCCGCAGAATCTTCAAGCAGTCATCGGGCTTGGAGATAACACTAATGAGCCTGCTGACAGTGAGATCCAAGAAGCCCGAAAAGGTTGGGATGTTATTGATAACACGGGTTTACCCTATGTGTAGTATAGGCAATAATCATTACGATGCCTCATTAATATCAAGTGGTCAAGTAGGATCGAGGGCTGACATGGCGTTTCATAAATCTTTTGGTCCTAATCGTTATTCTGGAAAAAGTTGGTTCGGTGGTGCCGATCCAGATTCTACGCAGAATTACTATATAACTTTCCCAATAGAGAGTCAACAATTTTTGATCTTGGTCCTAGAATTTTATCCCTGCACGTCTGTCTTGGCTTAGCACAAGGTGTCCTTAATGATAATCCAAACGCAGAAGTAATACTTGCAACTCACGCATATCTCAATCCCAACGGCACTCGAATCGATACTAATGATTCGGGTGGTCCAAGGGGTTATGGGTTGGCTGACTCAAATAGCAGTGGTGCAGAACTTGGACGTTTTATCAAACTGAATCGGAACATTAAGTTGGTCGTTTGTGGACACCAAACACGTCGGCCAACTTCCGCTTATTCATACGGTGTTGATACGGCTGGTCTTATCGTAAATCAGTTATTTGCAAACCACCAGTTCGATGCGAACGGCGGCGACGGTTATATGGTTCTATTGAACTTCCATCCTCCACTGGATAGTGTTTCTGTTAGCATTTACTCTGATTTTCTCAAATCGTATGATCCGACAGGTACATATGTAATGCCTTGGTCAAGTACAAAACAGACTGCTGCCGTATGATTTTCAGTGGCGTCGATTCGACATATGAAGTTGCAAAGTTCAAAGCCTCGAATCCTTCACGCCTCCTTTTGCGGTTCAGGTTAAGGGTATGGCGACTGCAGCACACAACATTCCATTTGGTCTTGCCATAACATCGAGTAATGGTGGGGAAGGTATTACCATCTTTCCAAACTGGACAGCTTGTGTACGGTGATTCTCAGAGACTCTTGATTATGAGATTTTTTTCCGCTACCTTTGTTTGAATTCTATGAATCACATGAACCGAAAGACGGGTTATTTTATTCTGCTCGCCAGCGCATTTCTCTGGTGTGCATTGTTATTCCTTCCGCCCTTTCTCGCGGCATCCGGATACCCGGCTGCCTCCCGGGAAAGCTATACCGTCTTTTCGACAATTTGCCACCAGTATGAATCCCGTTCGCTTCATATTTTCGGACATAAGCTTGCAGTGTGCGCACGGTGTTCGGGCATCTACATCGGTTTTCTCGCCGGCGTTCTGGCCGCGCCGTTCGTCGTGCGAAAAAGAACCATCCCATCATTTCAATTGCTGGTCATCGGTGCGATTCCGATGATCCTCGATGTGTTTTTGGGGGCCGCCGGGGTCACCTCCGAAAATCTAACAACCCGCGCTGTTACGGGATTGTTTTTCGGCGTGGTATCGGCCTTCGCATTGACACCGTTGTTCGAACAAGCGTTTTTTGAACTCACGTCGCGTTCACAACAAACTCAAGGAATCCGTTATGAATCCAAAACCTGACAAACTCATTCCCGCCATTTACGGCGGTGTCATCATGGGTGTTATCTCCGCCGTGCCGTTTCTCAACATTCTCAATTGCTTGTGCTGCGCCGGTATTATGCTCGGAGGATTCGCTGCCGTATTTTTCTACAAGAACAATTTCACTCCCGACACCCCGCCCTACACGTCGGGAGATTGCATTGCCGTCGGCGCTCTTTCCGGAGTATTCGGCGCAATCATCGGGACGGCGCTCTCTATGATGTTCTTGAAAATATTCGGAAATATTGTCGGCGAATTTCTCATGAGTTGGCTCCGGCAGTGGAACATTCCGGACGAAGCATTGCAGGCGCTCGAAGACTCGCTCCGTGAGAGTGCCTCATTCTTGTTCATGGTTCTCAGCTTCTTCAAGAACCTCGCCATCGACGTTATCTTCGGATTGCTAGGAGGATTGATAGGATACAGCGTGTTCAAGCCAAAGCTGCCCATCATGCCTCCACCTCCCCCACCGATGCCGCGGCAGTAGAGGCGCAAACGAGGCGACCTGATTTGGGATTGGGGATTTGGGATTGGGGATTTCGCCGGAGGTGGCTCGCAGTCTGGGCCGCCTCCTTGTGTTTTATAGTATGTGCCCCGTCGCAGGAACGGAATGGGGGCAAACTTGAGGTCTTGGCGCATCGTGCAGAGATCCGTCTTTTCCCGTCGACGAACAGCCTCCGATGCGTTGATACACTGTCAATCCGTCCCGATCAGCCGGCGACTTCAACCATCACGCTGAAATTATTGCCGGTGTACACCGTCGATGAGGTGACCGCCCGTGGGAAGAAGTTGGATTTCGAGCGGACTCGAGACGGGATTCAATTGCGGGACGATCCCCGCGACTCAACATTCGACGTTGTCATTACATATTCCGGAGAATTGTCCTTCCGTTCGGATTTTACGCGCATGACAACCGAGCGGGCGGTGTTACGGGAGGAGGAGATTCTTCCCGGCGGCCCGGACGTGCTTCAGTTCGTCCGTTTGTCGATTGTTGTACCGGAAGACTGGAACGCGATAACCGTCGGCCGACTCGTCAGCCGGACTTCAACGGAAGGATCGACGCGATTCGTGTGGGAATGTGACCGGCCAATTCCGGTTATCGGCTGGATCTGTGCGGGTAAGTTCTTCAAAGCATACAGAAACGGCGGAGTCGTTCCGATCGATGTCGAATTGCTCCCCGAAGACTCCAGCTCGGCGGGGAGGGTTCTTGATCTCACTGAAAATGTCCTGGAATACTACAGCGCCCAATTCACACCGTTCAGATTTCCCAAACTTTCCATTATTGAAGTTGATGATTGGGTGGCCGGCGGAAACGTCCTCGCGGTAGCATCACCATCCTTCATCATGGTGAAGCGGCTTGCGTTCGCGACGGCGGACACATTTAACCAGGTTCAGTCCATCCTGCCGCATGAGATTGCCCATCAATGGTGGCCCTCGACGGTGTTCGTGAATCCGGACGACATGGCCTTCCTCTCCGAGGGGTTGTGTGAATATTCGGCAAAACTCTACCACGAAGCCCGTGGAGTGACTGCACTCCGCGATTCACTGGGTCGTCATCCACTCCTGCGTTCCCTCATCATGCGCGTCACAGCGGGGAAGGATACGCCGCTTCATGAAAAAGCCGACCTGCGCGCCCTTCCATCGCAGTACCTTAAAGCGTCCTACGTCCACAACATGCTGCGGCACATTGTCGGCGATAGCGTGTTCTTCCAGCTGTACAAGGAATTCGCCCGCCGATTTTACTTGAAGCCTGCGACTCTGCTAGACTTTCAACATCTGGCCGAAGAGCTTTCAGGAAGGGAATTGAAATGGTTCTTTGACCAGTGGGTCGACGGCAAGGGAATCCCGAGACTGAGGATATACAATGTCAGGGCAACGCCGCACGGCGATGGATGGTCGACCCAGGGCCGCGTGCGGGTTGTCGGATATGATAAGTTCACAACGTTCGTCGAGGTAGGAATTGATGATTCCGCAGAAACAAGAAAGACAACCGTCTGGATTGGCAGCGATAGCTCGAAAGTCTACCACAATGACGTTCCGTTCGAAATTTTTTCAACCCGCAGGCCAAGGCGTGCCCTTCTCGACCCTGACGGAGACGTATTGAAAATTCAGAAGCTTCCCGCAAAGCTCGGGGACTTACGCGAGCCTTCGGATGGCATTATGATTGTCGGTTCATTGCAGCATCGGGAGTATCTGTTGTCCCTGGCGCGGCACGACTCGGCTGAAATGGACAATGCCGGCTGGTCACTCACGATCCGACCCGATACGGGTATCTCGCTCGGTGACTTGCAGAACGAAAGAGTTTTCTTGTACGGAAGAGCGTCGGAGAATCGAATTGCCGGGATTCTCGCGGCGAAATTTCCCATACAATTCAACGGCGATTCGGTCATCATCGAAAAGGAATCGATCTTCGACAGCAGCCTTGCCCTCACGCAGATCATTGAAAACCCGTTCGCCGCTCAGGGTTTGCTTTGTTGGATTGCTCCACTCAGCGCCCGCGCCCGCCCTTCATTGCAGCCTCTCGACGAATCGTGGGTCTTGACCCGCGATCACGAGAAAATCGCTTCCGGGGCCTGGGAAGTGACGGATCCCGACCTCGTTGTCGTGATAAAATGAGAACCCTGCCCGTGCATTTTCATATCGGAAACTCCGGATTTGACATTTAACCGATAAAAAACTATTTTCCTGCAGCATAACTCACTATTTTTCTAACCATACTGGAGAATTTCATGGACAAATATAAGGGCCTGCGCAACGTTGCATACATTTGCCAGAAGATGAGCATCGTCGGCAGCGTTTTGTGGTTGTTCAATATTATTCTGTTCTTCGTCCAGTATTTTTCCGAGGGGATGCGGTTTCCGAATGTCAGATCGTTGGTGGAAGGCTACGGCGGGGCACTGATCGCAGCGATCGTTCCCATCCTGATGTTGTACTGTGTCGGCGGTCTCATTTATCTTCTTCTTGACATCGAGGCGAATACGCGGAAAACTCCGTGAGTTCTGAAAGTCAGGAATTCAGATAGGCGAATCAATGCCCTATTCCCGAAGGGGGGAATAGGGTTTTTGTTTGCACACGAATCTGGTTATCCGACGCTCCTTTCTTCTTTGTCGTTCAATCGCGTTTCCCGAAAATGGAAACGTGGGGCGGTCATTGAATTCATCCCGTGATTGCTTTTCACGCAAATTTTCCAGAAATTCAAGTGGTTGAGTTAAGTGGTAGGCCACCTCCAAACGTACGTATTACAGATATACTGAAAACTGCCCTGCTGGCACATGTCTACTCCGCTGATGAAACAATACGCCCAGGTGAAGGCGAAGTATCCCGACACGATACTTCTCTTTCGTATGGGGGATTTCTTTGAAACCTTCGAAGAAGATGCGAAGATCACCTCAAAGGTCCTCGGTATTGCTCTCACGAAGCGGGGAAGCGGCACTGCCGGCGAGGTGCCCCTTGCTGGATTTCCCCACCATGCGCTCGATTCCTATCTTCCGAAACTGCTGAAAGCCGGCTACCGGGTTGCGGTGTGCGAACAGCTCGAAGATCCAAAATTTGCTACGGGGATCGTCAAGCGCGATGTCATTGAAGTCGTCACTCCGGGAGTCGCTTTCTCGGACAAAGTCCTCGAGCAAAAGCAAAACAACTATCTCTGCGCGATTGCACTCCCTTCCCCGATTGTCGCAGGTGAAGACACGGTCGGATTTGCATTCATCGATGTGACCACCGCTGAATTCAGCGTCAGCGAATTCCCGTTGAAGCAGCTTCCGGAACAGATTGCTTCGCTCTCACCATCGGAAATCCTTGTCCAAAAACGTGACCTCGAAACCATCCGCCAGATTCTCAAAAACCGCGCCGGAGCCATTTACTCAAAGCTCGACGACTGGATATTCAATTTCGACTATGCCTACGAATTGCTCATCAATCACTTCAAAACACAAACGCTCAAGGGATTTGGGATCGAGGATTTAGGATTGGGGATTGTGGCTGCAGGAGCGGTGATGAATTACCTGCAAGAAACGCAGAAAGCGAATATTCTCCACATTAAGCGCATCACGCCGTATAACACAAGCGATCACATCATCCTCGACCAATCAACGAAGCGTAATCTCGAGATAACCAGGTCTCTCGAGGGTCACGAGGATGGAACGCTCTTCTGGGTTCTCGACCATACGCAAACACCCATGGGCGGACGCCTCCTGAAGAAGTGGATCAACCAGCCCCTGCGGCAGCTTGAACCGGTGAAAGCGAGGCTGGATGCTGTCAGGGAGTTGGCAGAAAAGAAGGATCTGCGGAAGAATATCATGGGGATACTTTCGAACATCGGCGATCTGGAGCGGCTTATAACCAAGATTTGCACCGGTCGCGCCAGCCCCCGCGAAATGGTCGCGATGAAGAGCATGTTGACTCACATCTCGAATCTCAAACGCGCGCTGAGCGGCAGTGAGGCCCCTCATGTGCAACCGGTAGCATCGCCGACTCTCTCCGGGCTTCGAGACGGGCTTCAGCTTCTTGACGAGGTGGTTCAAAGAATCTCGACAGCAATCGTCGACGATCCGCCCCTCGCGCTTGCGGACGGCGGCGTCATCCGGAAAGGCTACAATACGGAACTCGACGACCTTCGCGATATCGCATTGAACGGAAAGACATGGATCGCGAACCTGCAGGCGAAAGAGCGCCAGCGTGCAGGAATCCCCTCGCTCAAAATCGGTTTCAATAATGTGTTCGGCTATTACATCGAAGTGACACACACGCATAAACACAAGATTCCGGCCGATTACATTCGCAAGCAAACCATGGTGAATGCGGAGAGGTACATTACTCCCGAACTCAAGGAGTACGAGGAAAAAATTCTGCACGCCGAGGAGAAGATCCAGGCGCTGGAATCGCAATTGTTCAACGAACTGCGTTTGAGCGTTGCCGGACACGCCGAAGCAATTCAGGAGAACGCACGCCGTATTGCCATGCTTGATTGTTTTTCCTCCCTGGCCGAGGTGGCCGTGGAGTGCAATTTTACATGTCCGGAAATCGACGAAGGAATCCGCATAGAAATTGTCGATGGCCGGCATCCCGTTATCGAGCGACTTCTGCCGCCGGGCGAGCGATACACACCCAACAACACTCTTCTCGACAACGAGGAGCATCAGGTTCTGATTATCACCGGCCCGAACATGAGCGGCAAGTCCAGCTACCTGCGGCAGGTCGGGCTGATTGTGCTGTTGGCGCAGATCGGGAGTTTTGTCCCGGCCAAGAGAGCCCGCATCGGAATCGTTGACAAGATTTTCACGCGGGTCGGCGCCAGCGACAACATCGCTTCGGGCGAGAGCACCTTCCTGGTCGAAATGCATGAAGCGGCGAATATCGTTAATACTGCAACCCCGCACAGTTTGATTTTGTTGGACGAAATCGGCCGCGGCACGAGCACGTTCGATGGCATCAGCATAGCATGGGCGCTGACAGAATACATCCACAACCGCATCGGAGCGAAAACGCTTTTCGCAACCCACTACCACGAATTGAACGAGCTTGCAGATCTGTTCCCGCGCATTAAGAACCTCAAGGTGGAAGTGCGGGAGTACGGCGACAAAGTGATCTTCCTTCACAAGGTCACTCCCGGCTTTGCCGACCATTCGTACGGCATCCAGGTCGCGCAGATGGCGGGCCTTCCCGACGAAGTCACGGAGCGCGCAAAGAAGATACTGAAGAACCTGGAAGGCTCCGAGCTCAGCGTCCACAAGGAAAGCGATAGAGGTGACCAAGGAACCAAGAACAAACAACAAAGAACTACCGGACGAATAGCTCCTGACGTACAAATGACTCTTTTCGAATTGAAGGATGACAAGCTTCGGGAAGAGCTGAAGAAGATGGATATTGATAAAATGACCCCGCTGGAAGCGATGCAGAAGCTGGTGGAACTGAAAAGATCAATTAAAAATTAAAAATGAAAAAGTAAAAAATGATTCCGGCGCGATGCTTCTGGAACTTCGATGTCATAACGGAGAACTTGCCAATTAACTATTTAACCAGTTAACCATTTAACTAATTAACCAACTAACCATTCAACCACCCATGAAGCGTCGCAACTTCCTCAAGACTGGCGCTGCCGCGTCACTCACTCCCCTCTTCGCTTCCGCCGCTCTCTCTGAAGCGCAACCCGCGCAGGTCAAGAGCTTTCCACCCGAGAAAATCACAGCTCTTCGTGACCGCATTAAGCCGATCACAAAGGAAGAGCGAATTGCACGGCAGCAGCAGGCCCGCAAGCTCATGTCCGACCTCGGTATCGACGCCATTTTCTTTGAAGGCGGAACGAGCCTTTCGTACTTCACCGGGATCGGGTGGGGACGCAGCGAGCGATTGTTTGCGATGATCCTCCCCAAGAACGGCGAGCCGCAGTTTGTAGCGCCCAAGTTCGAGGAAGCCCGGGCGGCGGAACAGGTTGGCAGTGCGAGACTCCTGACCTGGGAAGAAGATGAGAGCCCGTATGCAACCATCAAGCAAATCCTAGCAGAGAACAATCTCCTGACGGGATCTCTCGGAATCGAAGAGACGACGCGATACTTTGTTTCGGATCGCATCGCCCGGGAAATCGGATCCGTGAAGCTCGTCAGCGGAACACCGGTCACCGCGGGATGCCGGAGTGTGAAATCGCCGCACGAGATCGAACTGATGCAAATTGCCAACGACATAACCGCGGAGGTCTACAAAGCGGCCGTAGAGAAACTGCATGAAGGAATGCCGGAGCGCGAACTCGGTTCGACTCTATCAAAACTCTTTTCGGAATTCGGCGTCGGAGGCGGTGCGCTCGTCCTCTTTGGAGAAGCATCGGCATACCCCCACGGTTTAGTGCGAGACTACACGCTTCATGAAGGCGATATCGTGCTCATCGACGGCGGTTGCTCGGTCGAGGGCTACGCATCCGATGTCACCCGGACAACCGTGCTGGGGAAGGCAACAGACAAGATGCACAAGGTGTGGGAAATCGTACGCAAGGCGCAAATCGCGGCCGTTGCGACGGCGAGACCGGGCATTCCGGCGGAAGAAGTTGACGCCGCCGCACGAAATGTCATCGCGGAGGCCGGTTACGGTCCCGGCTACAAGTTTTTTACCCACCGGCTCGGACACGGCATCGGTTTGGAAGGGCACGAATGGTACTATCTCGTCCGGGGCAGCCGGCGACTCCTTGTCGCCGGAAACACCTTCAGCGATGAGCCGGGCATCTACATCACGGGCGAGTTCGGCATTCGTATTGAGGATGAGCTACAGGTGACGGAAAATGGCGCCCGATTGATGCTGCCCCCGCCGGAAAGCCTGGAGAAAATATTTTACTAGTGGGAAGCCAGTAAATGAATGAACCGTCAGAAGCTCAATCAACAATAACAACGAACTGACAACTAAGAACCAACAACCAAGAACTAAGAACCAATAACAGACTATGCACATTCGTGATATTTATAATCTCTACGAATACAACTACTGGGCGAATCATAGAATCCTGGGAGTTGCTGAGACACTGACACCGGAACAGTTCGCCAAGAATTTAGGCTCAAGTCACGGCGGCATTCAGGGCACGTTAGTCCATATTATGGGGGCAGAGGAGATCTGGCTCAGACGGTGGAAGGGGTTAAGCCTGTCGGGTTTTGCAAAGCCAGATGATTACCCGACATTTCACATATTGACGAAACATTGGGATGAAGTCGAGCGCGATATGATGGATTTCGTGCACTCACTGGCCTCTGATGAAGATATCCGGAAAGTGATCGCGTACAAGGACTTGAAGGGGAATTCCTATTCCCAGCCGCTGTACCATCTGATGCAGCATCTCGTCAATCACTCTACACTCCATCGCGGACAGGTTGTCGCCATGCTGAGGCAGTCAGGAGTAAAACCGGTGGGGACGGATCTGGTTATTTTTTACAGAGAGAAAGCCTAGCGTCAATCCCGGGAACTATGTCGCATCGTTTCGAGTTTATCCGACAGGCAAATGCGCCTCGCTGGTTGGAATTTGGGCTATTTTTTCGTATATATTCAATCATCTCATCAATCTTGGAGCTTTTTCATGAATAGAAGAGTCCTGTTGGTTCTTTTTTTGTTTGTCCTGGGAAGCACGTGGGCGCTTCCACAACCCAAATTAGAAGTTCTCCAGGGGACAACACTGGATTTTGGCAAAATCTTCAACGTCGATAAACTCACTCGCAACGTGACAATCAAGAACACGGGAACAGATACGCTGCATATCAAGGGCGTCACGGCTCAATGCGGATGCACAACGACCGGGCTCTCGGAAAAGAAAATTCCCCCAAAGACACCGCCCAACTGACAATCACCTTCAACCCCACCGACTACCCCGTCGGAAAAGTATTGAAGCATGTCTATGTTCAGTCTGACGACCCGAAAACCGCGCAAACGACGATTGAATTCGGCGTCGAGATTGCGAGCCTGTACAAAGTTGACCCCGGGATGTTCACATTCACGGATGCGAAAGCGGATTCGGTGTACACGAAGACCGTGACGATTACGAACACCTCAACGGATGTTATCAAACTGACGGGGGTGGATACGAAGATGGACATGATCAAAACGTCGCTCAAGAAGAACAAGTTGAAACCGGGCGAAACCGCAGAACTCGAAGCGACGTTTCATCCGACGAAATCGGGCACCTACCCCGGCATCATCGAGATCTCTACCGATCATCCCCAACTTCCCAAGATCGAAATCAGAGTGTACGGGTGGGTCACAAAGAAGTAGCGTGAACGGATGAAGACTCTTTCGATCCTTTTGCGTCTCGGCTTTGTCGGAAGCCTGTTCCCGATGCTTCTGTTCGGTCAGTCTAAACTGAGCGTCGCCGGCGGGACGAAATTCAGCTTTGGCAATCTCTATACAACGAAGAAAGTTGAGAAAGCTATTGCGCTGAGGAACTTAGGGTCGGACACTCTCTTTATCACCGATGTCGCGGCGGCGTGCGGATGCACCGCTGCCATGGTATCGAACAGCAGAATAGCCCCGCGCGACAGCGGTATGCTCTCCATCACTTTTGATGCCAGCCGTTTCAATGGGTGGATTGAAAAGACTGTCGGTTTCCGAACAAACGACCCCGCCCAACCGTACATAAGCATTGCCTTCACCGCGAATATCATCAAAGTATTTGAGGTCGATCCCGACTATATCATGTTCTCTCACGCAAAAGTGGACTCGGAAATGACCGAGGAAATCACGTTCAAGAATATCAGCACATCGCCCATTCGCTTTCTTTCCGTGACAACATCCTCGAACATCATCACAGTTAATATCGAAAACAAGGTTGTTGCCCCGAACCAGGAAGCAACCGTCACGTGTGTTCTTCATCCCCGGGAAGCAGGAACGTACAAAGGGAACATAGAGTTCAAGACGGACAATGCTCAGATGCCCAGTCTACAGCGTCAGGTTCTTTGCGTTTGTGAAAGATGGCCGGGCATCCGCGCCGGCAAAGTAACGATCCCGGCAGCAATTATCGCTCCGAACATTACATCAAAAGGATTCACGACATGAAAAAAATTCACTCGTGTGATTGTGCTGGTTCTCCTGGCGGCAATGTCTCTTCCACGAGCCTTTGCTCAGGATAAACCCGTGGAGGGCAGCGCAGTTCCCGCCTCAGGATTCCGTGCGGATTTCCTGAATCAACTGGACGATCTCCAGAAGAAAGTCCTCGACCTTGCGGGGGCGATGCCGCAGGAAAAATACACATGGCGCCCGATGGAAGGGGTTCGTTCCGTGAGCGAAGTGTTCATGCATATTGCAGGGTCGAACTTCACCCTGCCGGCGATGGTCGGATTCAAAGCGCCGGATCGCTATAACCGCGACATGGAAAAAACCGTCACCGATAAAAAGAAAGTCATCGCGGTGGTCAAACAATCCTTTGAGCATCTCCGGAAGGCGATGATCGAGACGCCCGACGCGAATCTGGACAAGCCGGCAACATTCTTCGGAACGAAAACCACCGTCCGGGATGTCTTTTTCCGCATGGCTCTTCATCTCCATGAGCATCTTGGCCAGTCAATAGCCTATGCTCGGATGAATGGAGTGGTGCCGCCATGGACTGCCGCGGAGGAAGCACAAGCAAAGGAGAAGGGGAAGAAATAACCCGCAACGTGGCGGGGAAACCTCAAGCCATACGGTGAACAGTCAGGTACTGGTGCCCTGTTTCCGGAATAGATTGATCAAGATTTGCGACTCTTAACCCTCACCCCTATCCCCTCTCCCACTTGTGGGAGAGGGGAATTGAAGAGGAGAGGGTAGAGTATGACATCACGACCCGAGGATTTGTAAAAACTATCTGAGTGATACGATACTATGCTGTAGGAACCACTTTCCGATACGCCTCCAACGTTTTTTCCGCAACCCGTTCCCACAAGAATTCCCGTCGTACATGTTCCCGGAGGGCATAGGTGCGCTCCTTGTTCAAAGCCGTGGTGATCCCGTGGTGAATGAGTTCCACAGAAGCTGGGTTCCACGTACTCCGCGAACTGTCCGAAGTATTCTCTCGTCCCACCGATCCCTGTGATCACAATTTTCGCTCCCGCGAGGGCCGCTTCGAGAGCTGCGATTCCCGGAGTCTCGTACAGCGACGGCAGAACGAACACATCGCATGCCGCATAGGCAGAGGCGAGAAGGCCGGACTCGTGCGGGATGTTGTCCAGCATTAACAGACGCGGGTTCTTCGCTGCCTCGACCAAACATGCGCGCCCGTATTCATTGTCCTCGATTCGCCCGATAATCACGGCCGGGCAGTTGATTTTTTCCAATGCGCGAATCAATCGCAGAACGTTTTTTCGCTCCGGACCGATATGACCGACATTCAGGATGAAGTCTTCGATTCCGTACTCCTTCCGGAACAGGGCCGGATCGGCCTCAGCGAAACGTTCTTCAACGCCGTTGGGAATTACGGCAACCTTTCCTCCAGGGATCCCGAGTCCACGCTCAAGCAATCTCGCCTCTTCGCCGGTATTGGGAAGCACCGCTTTCGCCCACATGCATATTTCTTTCACAAATCCATAGTCCGTCCACACGCCGTGGGCAAACTTCCGCACGGAGCTGTCAAGTCCGGCAATTGCACGGATCACCATCGCGGACCGCCGCGTATAGAAAATCGGTGACACCACCATGGGAATCCCGAGCTTGTGAATTTCCCGCGCAAGATGGTACGTTCCGATATTCGCGCCGAAGAGGTGAACGAGGTCCATATTTTCTTTGTGGAATTCCGACCACGATTCGAAGAGCGTCACGTTGACTCCCAGCTGCTCCAGACATCTCTTTGTTTGGAACACCTGCGTTCTTGGCCCACCCTTCAATAGCATCGCGGATTGATATGTCGCAAAACAGACGTTCATGAATTGGATCCGATTCTTAGCTTTTTGTTCTGAAAATTGCGAACACGAAATCTTCAAGACGGTTCAGTGGAATCCACGGATTAAATCTTCTTGCCCGGTCAGAGTCGTGCGGCGCCGGCAATGGCCGCGGGCATTCCCGCCATTCGAGGGTGTCCATCTCCACTTTGACCCGGCCGGAACGAAACTCTCCCGGCCATTGCCCAGCGTGAGATGGAGGAGAACATCGTTGGCCGGGGCACCGCCGGTCACGTTCAGGATTTTCCCGTCCACTGAAGCTCCCGCGAAGGAAGTAGTTCGTTTCTTCCACCAGCGCGCATAATCGATCATCCGGACGGCGGGGACACCTTCCCGGCGGACAACGCCGATCATTTCTTTCAAAATGTCCTCATGACCGTTTCCGGGATGATGGTAAAAGAACACTGGCTCACGGTGACTCAACTTGCGTTTTCACGGCGTCATGGAAATATTCCGTCATTTCTTGCTCACTGAATCCTTGTCGACGCAAACTGCCGATGCTTATCGGATGAACGGGGACTTGCAATGTTCGCGAATACTCTCCCTCCAATAAGGGAAATGAAGGGAAATTATCATAATCATAGGAAAACTCCGATGAATATTCAAACCCGCAATGCTCGACCGCCCGCGCGATTCCTTCGTTCCACGTCCCGTACGGAGCCGCGAAACTCCTCGCTTCCATGCCATGCATCTCGAGAATGGCAGCGGCAGCACGTATATTGTCGACATTCCTCCGGTAGTCGCCGTAGGTGATGTGATTATAGCAATGAATTCCAATCTCGTCCCCTTCCATCTTCGCATACGACGTGATGATCTTTTCCTGACTTTTCACATCAACGAACCACGTGAGCGGGACGCCGCACGCATGAAGAGTCCGGGACAGATGTTCTATTTCCGATTCGCCCGAATAATCGGTATCAATTCTCAAGGCAAAGAGCGACCGCGCTCCGGAAGGGAAATACCAGGCGTGGACGTAGGGCAGGCCGCGGAGATGATGAAGCAACTCAAGCGAGCGAGCCACGAGTCTCCGCACGCCGTTCTTGGTCACGAGAGACACTTTTTCGAATGGAAGCCGGCCGCGCGAAGCATAGAATGACTTTGTCATGACGCGGCCATCGAGAACAATTTCGCCGGCATCGAACGGCAGCACGACTACCCGGCCGCCGCCGTATTCCCCCACAAATATCATAGATTTCGCACTCTGGTCTCTCCCTGTCGCAGCCTGCGCGGGGACGCAACACGGGGCAGATATATCGATGAATCCGATTCCGGAAAATTCCGAATTCGGCTCCGGGCTAATGTACCGAACCTTTTCTTCCCGACAGGGCGTGCCGGACACCCTGGCGAATACTCGGCCTGAACACAGCACTCCCCCGCCGGCCTCTAAATATGTCCGGATGCATTCCACATCCTTCTCATTGATCGCATCACCCGCCACGACGGCGCTGAATGCATCGAATTCGAATTCACCCTGTATCGAAGAGAGGGAAGTCCCTCCTGGTCCAGTAACAGCTTCCACCCACGACCATCACCGAATATGCCGATACGGATGGGATTCACACACGCCTCAGAAGTTGGGAAACCTCATTGACCGTCACCGTGCGCAGGGAAAAAATCGCAAGCACGTAGACACATCCCCCGATGAAAATGGAGACGAGCACGTGGGCCGGAGGAAGCAGAACGAGAGCCAGCCCCATGACCGCTGCGGCGAGGACAGTGCGAAAAAGGGAAGGCGGCAAAGGAAGTTTGACAAAACGCAGGAATTGCCGGCGCATGAGAACCAGCGTTATGGCTTCCGACCCAACAACCGCAATCGCCGTCCCGACTATTCCAAAAAATTCAGTCAAACAGAATTATGGATGCTCCGAACAGAACCGCACTTATCACCATCACCTTCCCGTACACGTTCTCACTGACCTACCGCAATCAGGCCCGTCGTGAACACGGTATGGATCATCGTGAAGAAGAAGTACCAGATCAGAATGCGGAAAACGGGAGCGGCCTCAAGATACTGATTCCCGAAAACGAGTCCCAGCATCCCGTTCGAAAGAAGTGTCCCTCCGAGGCTCAGCGGCAGCGCAATCACAACGATCCACTTCAATGCCGTTGACAGTGTCGCCATGAAGGCTTCCGAAGAATTCGCATACAGCCGGGCTGACGCCGGCAGGAGTACTGTCGCAAACACGCGATCGAAAAACAGCAGGAAGAAAACAAGTTTGCTCGCAGCGTTGTAGATTCCGACATCCGTATTCGTCATGACGATGCCGATGATGAGCGTCGGCAAATTCACGCTCAGGTGCGCAAGGACAGATCCCGAACCGAGCGGGAATGCCTGCTTCATCATGAATTTCCATCGGGCAAGGTCGGCGTGCATACGGAGCGGACCCTGCCGGCGACGGTAGGCGCCGACGAGGAGTCCTGCATTCAGAAAATCTCCCGCCACCGTTCCGGCGGCAACCCAGAGGATATCGCTTGCCGAGCGGACAAACAAGAACCAGCATGAGGAGATACGTCGCCGCAGAGACTATTCGCCCGAGGCCTATGATGCCCATTTCCTCTTTCCCCTGGAAGTACCAATCGAGAAGAAAGGCATGGGCAAACAACGAGACGGAGAACATCGCGATCAGCGTTGCCGATGTCCTATTTTGCACAAAGAAGAGAGCAATCATCAGAACGATGAACCACGCGGCAACCGCATTCACGGCCCGGAGGCTCAACGTGCCGGACACGATTTCACGGGAATCGCCCCGTGCGACGGCCCTGGTTCCAAAAGCGTTCAACCCTGCCGTGCTCACCATCATGGCGTAGGAGAGGACGGTCAAGCCTATATTCACCGCTCCGAAGCCCGCCGTGCCGACCTTGCGGGCAAGATATGCAACTGCCAGGAAGCCCAGAACCCGACGCGTTACGTCGCTCAGAACAATAGCAAGAAGGTTTTTGGAAAGACGTTTCATCCGGCAAGCTCCTTGACCAGACGGATGAGGCCCCGCTCACGCTTTTCCTTCGGGAACAAAGCAACGATGCGAGCCCGTGCTTTCGCACCGATTTCTTCCGGCATCATCAGGGCCTGCCGAATCGCCTCCGCGAGCGCGTCGACATCTTTGGGCGGAACCAGAATCCCACTGTCGCCGATTGCAGTCGGGTTTCCGTCAACTTCTGTTGCAACAGGAATGCATGCGCACAGCATTGATTCGCATAACGTGTTGCACAAACCTTCCTTCAACGATGGCTGACAGTACACTTTCGCCTGCCGGTAAAAGGGCAGCAAATCCCGTCTCTCCACCGGCGTATGGATCGTCATATTTTCGGGCGGGAGCAATTTGGCCTTCATCCCCGCATCAATTCCCACGACAATAAACCGGACTTCGGGAAGCTTGCGCGCAGACTCTATCAGGACATCAATCCCTTTCCGTCGAAGCGTGCGTTCGTCGTGAACAATCGCCACCGTCAACACAACCGGTTCCTTGACATCCAGAGGTTTCCAGAACAGACTGTCGTAAGCGATAGGAAGGTAGTAGAATGTTCTCGCCGTCGTATTCTGCCAGCAGCGTTGCATCCTTTCCGAGGGATGGGTCGACGACAAGAACGCGGCTTGCATGGCGCAGTGCATAACGCGCAAGTTTCGCCCTCCATGGACTGAGCCAGATGCCGTAATCAAGATCCTTGTCCTTCGCCGCATCGACACCAGCGACAACGATGATGGATTTCACTCCGACAAAGTTCCCCGCCGCGACCGCGACGGCAGCATATACCGAGGCGAACCAACAAAAAATGACGTCGGTCGAAAGCGCGGAGAGAATAATTTTTGTGATATGGAAAATGCCGTGGCCTATTCGCCGGCGAACCATAAAGTGTTTCTCCAGAACGTCAAGATCATCCTGGATGAAAGGAGTCCGGAATGCGGAAACAAAGAGTATTTTGAGGGAATGATTCATCCACATCGCCCGCCCGCTAACGCCCGGCCGACTCGAACCCGGCGTTCCAGGAATGCGAGTGTCCGGCGAGCGCTCATTTCCCAGTCAAATGTGCCGGCCCACGCATACGCTGCGTCGGCCAACCTTTGCCGGAGGGATGCATCTCTCAGGAGGAGTTTCATCTTGGTGGAAAGTTCCTGTATATTGCCAAATTCGTACAACAATCCGGTCTCGCCATCTTTGACCGCGTCACGAAGACCCGGAACATTGCTCGCGATCACCGTCGTTCCGCACGCGTTGGCTTCGACGACCGTGAGTCCCCATCCTTCTTTCGAAGATGTATTCACGACAAACCAAACCTCCTGCAGAAGCCTCACTTTCTCTTTTTCATCCACAAATCCCGTGAACCGAACCGCCTCTGAAACCCCAAGCCGGCGGGCAAGATCCTCTAACGACGCACGGTTATCCCCTTCTCCGATGATCACGAGCTTGGCGTCCGGCACTTCCATCCGGATGCCGGGCAGCGCCTGCATGAGGTGTTCGACGGATTTGTATTTTTTCAATCTTCCGAAGTAACCGATGAGCGGGACCTGGCTCCGCTGTGCCGGGTCGCGCCGATGCGTCGAGTGGTCCACGCAGTTGTAAACAATGTCGAGCATATCGGCAGAAAAGCCCTGATCTTCGAGCTCATTTTTCGTACTGGGGGATACGACCATGACGGGGACATTTTTCTTCCTGCAGACAGCGATACCGGCTTTCTCTGCGAAATACACATAGAGCGCAACCGGCCAGAAGGCCTCCTGAAATATACTCTTATCGAACAGGTGGTGCAGGATAAAGCAGAGCGGCTCCCGGACGTAGATCGGCGTAAAAAACGGAATCTTGTTCATGTCATCGACGATGACATCGTACCGTTCACGGCGGAAGCGAGTGAAGTATCTCACCGGAACGCGAAAATTGAACAGCGAGCGCCCCCCCTCGCGGATGACGTGAATGCCGTTGATGTTCTCCTCGGGAGGCGCCCCGTCAAACGACGAGCAAAACAGCGTCACTTCATGTCCCATCTTCGCGATGCGCGAAAATATCTCATGCAAGTGAACTTCGGCTCCGCCCGCAAGCGGATTCCTGATGTCCTGCCAGTTAATGACGAGAATTCTCATCACTCGCCGCGCAACCGGGTTTCCCAGTACAGCAATAAATCATCCAGGGTTTTTTCCAGCGGGATCGCCGGAGCCCAGCCCGTTTCACCATGGAGCCTTTCGAAGCTGCCGATGATTTTCGGAATCTCATCGCGCCGCTGACGTCCGGGGTCGACCACAATCTGCACCTTCAGTCCACTGCGCTCGCAGAGGAGATCCACAATCGACCGGATGGAAATTGCCCGCCCCGAGCAGACATTGTAGACCGGGTGCTTTCGGGGTCGTTCGAGTATGGTGATGTAGGCACGGACGACGTCGCGGACATCGGTAAAATCCCGCTGAGGGTCGAGGTTCCCCACGAGCAGCTTTTGTTCACGCCTGCCGAGCTTCACCTCGGCGATCTGTTTAGCCAGCGAAGATCCGACGAAGAGCTCGCTCTGCCGGGGTCCGAGATGATTAAACGGCCGCGCTACCACGACGTCAATCCCAAAAGCTGAACGGTACTGTTGTGCGATCAAATCTGCGCATGCCTTGCTGGCCGCATAGGGATTACCGGGGCGCAACGGCGTGATTTCATCGATGGGACAACCTTCCCCGGAGCCCCTTCCATATACTTCACCGCTGCTTATGACAAGGATTGAACATTGCCGTCCCTCCGCCTTTGTATACTGCCGGACGGCTTCCAGGACATTGAGCGTCCCCTCGATGTTTGTTTTGAAGGTCGAAACGGGATCCTCAAACGATACAGGAACGAACGCCTGCCCGGCGAGATGAAAAACCTTCGACGGCTTGAATGAGTGAATCGCCTCCTGCACCTGCTCGAATTTCGTGACGTCGGTCTCGATGAACCGTATTCTCGCCTGCGACAATGTCGGACTTTGCGGACCGGCGCGGCCCAAAGGCTGTGCCACAGACCTGAATCTTTGGATCGGAAAGCAACGCTTCGGCGAGATGGCTTCCGACAAAGCCATCAACACCTGTCACGAGCACATTCATAAATGGAAAGAGAACGTTATTCGTTCCGGACTCGTTCGAGGTCGGCCTCAACCATCAATGCAACGAGTTCCTTGAAACTCACTTCCGGTTTCCACCCCAGCGTCTTCCTCGCCGATTCTTGCATCACCGCGAAGATGATTTACTTCGGCAGGTCGAATCAACTTCTTATCGACGACAACGTGCTTCCTCCAATCCAATCCCACATAGTTGAACGCGAGTTCGACGAACTCGCGAACGCTGTGCGATTGCCCCGTTGCGATGACGAAATCTTCCGGTCCGGGCTGCTGCAGCATCATCCACATGGCCCGAACATAGTCGCCGGCGAACCCCCAGTCGCGTTTTGCCTCGAGATTGCCGAGGCGCAATGTATCCGTCTGTTTCAGCTTGATACGCGCAACGCCGTCGGTGATTTTGCGGGTGACAAACTCTTTTCCCCGCCGGGGTGATTCATGATTGAAGAGGATGCCCGACACGCAGAACATGGCATAGCTTTCACGATAATTCACCGTGATGAAATGACCGTACACCTTCGCGACACCGTACGGGCTTCGGGGATAAAACGGCGTTTTCTCATTTTGGGGCGACTCCGGAGTATTGCCGAACATTTCACTGCTGCTCGCCTGATAAAAACGGATTCCGGGGTCGACAAGTTTAATGGCCTCGAGCATTTTCGTCACACCGAGAGCAGTGAATTCGCCGGTGAGCGCGGGCTGATTCCATGATGTGGGAACAAAGGATTGTGAGGCAAGATTGTACACTTCATCCGGCCTCGTCTCCTTGACCAATTCAATGAGGGAAAGCTGGTCGAGGAGATCGGCCTGATTCAGGGAGATCTTGTGGCGGATGTGTTCGATGCGTTCAAAATTCTCCGTGCTTGCGCGGCGAACCATCCCATAGACTTCGTATCCTTTGCTCAGGAGAAACTCGGCCAGGTACGATCCATCCTGTCCGGTTATTCCCGTAATCAGCGCCCGTTTCACGGGAGAGGCGGGCGATTGACGACGACGACTCATTCTGTTTTCGAAAAAGTGTTTATTTCGGAGCAGCTTTGTTTGTATCTTTTGCAGCGACCGGGTTCAATAAGTTCTCGTATGTCTGGATCCGGTTCTTGATCGACGCATCGTCCGGATAGTACACTGAAATCCGGTTCATCAGGTCGAGCGCGTTCGCATAGTCTTTTCGCTGGTCATAAATTTCCAGGAGCAAGCGATACGGGTTGTACGGGTCGGACATATCGATGCGGCCTGTATTTATCAACGCCCAACATTTCTGCTCCACATTCCTGGCGTAGATCCCGCCCCGCAGCGTGTCGCCGAGGTCGTTGTACATGTTCATTGCTTGCGCGGTCAGCCGCCACTCAAGGCTCGGGAGAATGTTGATGGGCATTATGTCTTCCATCCGGGCCATCATGTTTCTTGCCGTGGCCTTGTCCTTCTTAACCCTCGAAAAATAATCTGCGAGACGCATGAAACTGATTCGATAGTTTATCATCATGCGTTGAACGTTTTCGTCGTAATACACGTCGGGATCGTTCAGATTGCGCCACAAAAATCCGTGCTGCGGGGTTTTTACCGGCGTGAACTTATCCGCCATGAGATTCGCCGCCATGATATCCGCGTCAAGCCCGCCTTCAGGCAAGGTTGCCTTGAACGGCCGCAGCTTGTACGCCAGGCCCTGCATCCACATAAAATTTTCCAGACCGATTTTCGAATCGGGCGAGCATGTCACGGCGAAATAAACGGGCTGGACCCATTGATTGTTCTTGACGATGTCCCACACCATGATATCCTGAACCCGAAGAATAAGCGTGTCCCTGTAGGGGACTCCGGCCATGGTAAATGTGATCTTCTGCTGCTTCAGCGCCGTACTGTCGAGGGGCGCACCCGGAAGAAGTCAGGGACGTATCTGTCCGGAGGAAGCGTTCGGCAACCTCTTTCGGAACCGGGATATCTACATGGCGCGATCTCCACAGGGAAGGCTGCAATCGCTCGATCTGGGCGTCCGTGAACGACATCGGGACTTTCCTGGCGCCGAAGGGCGTTTCATTCTTCAGCTGAAGGATATACCACGAAGTGTTCACCAGGCTCAAATTCACGATGCGGATGTCTCTCCGGATGCCTTCGACATCCTGGAGATACCAGAGCGGAAATGTATCGTTATCTCCGTTGGTGAAAAGAATTGCGTCCTGTTCACAGCTCTGCAGGAGGTTATAGGAATAGTCCCATGCAACATATTCCTTGCTCCGGTCGTGCTCGTGCCAGTTCATGCGCAACAGATTGCCCGGGACGAGGATCAAACATGCGGCAACGACTCCGGAAGCGGCGATGGTGGACATGTTTGCCTTCGCCGACCGGCTCCGAACCCAATCGGCAATCGCCACGACGCCGAGCGATATCCACAGACACATCGCATAGATCGCACCGACGTAGAAGTAATCACGCTCGCGCGGCTGCGGTTCCTGCATATTCGCATACAAGGCAAACGCAACCCCCATAACGAGGAACATCGCAATAAACGGCAGGGAATTCTTCCAATCCTTCCTTACATGATACATCAGGCCCAACAGGCATATGAGCAATGGGATTCCCCACGTCTCCTTCCAGCTCACACCGGCGTCCTGCCAATCTCCCTCCTCGCCGATGAAATCCTGGCCCAGGTAACGAAGGAACATATGGTACATCTGGTAGCGCAGGAAGAAGTCCATGTCGCTCGAGTAATTCACCCGGGTCGGTTCATGCATTGCCTCATCCGACCACCGGCGCGGAAACAATTTTTCCTGAAAAGTTTGCGTCTCATTGTCCCAGCTCGGCGCCTTCAGAAATGGCGTATTACCGTATTGTTCACGGCTAAGGTAACTGACGAGCCGCGCAATAGTGTTCGGATTGTTTTCGTTCATCGGAGGATGAACATTGGAACGCATGATGACTTCGATATACGTCGTGTACCCAAGCACGATCAGAATGAAGGACAGGCACGCAATATGGGCCATCTTCTGGCCCAGCTTGCGCGTTCGAAAAGCGTAGTAGATTACCGTGATGAGAATTGCCACCGGGACAAACGGCAGCAAGTCGCTGCGTATTCCCGCCCATTCACCGTCGAGCATTGACGGAAGGAACTGCACAATCCCCGGATAAATGGCAAAAAAGAGGAGAATGGCGACGATCCCAAACTGAATCGTATTCCTGAGCGTGTAGTCATGATTGTGAAAATAAATGATGACCATGACTGTAAAAAGTGCGAGCAAGGAGAGCAAATGAACCCCGATGGAAAGCCCCACAAGATAGGCGATGAGCAAAATGTATCTCTCGTTGTGCGGTTCCTCCGCCTTTTCCGACCATCGGACCGCAAGCCAAATGATCATCGAAACGAACAGCATGCTCATGCCATAGACTTCGGCCTCAATCGAATTATCCCAATAGGTCGCAACGAAGGCCAGCGACAACGCGCCGACAGCAGAAGCGCCATACACAATGATGCGATCCAGGCTGTCTTTCACCGGACCACGGAACCAGCAGATCACTTTGACACCGACAAGGTAGAGGAACGTCACGCCAATCGCACTGCCGACCGCGGAAATCGAATGCATCCGGGCTGCAATGTCGTGATAGAACGGAACTTCCGAAACGATGCGGGCGAGCAAAACAAACAATGGCGATCCAGGCGGGTGGGGTATCTCAAGAAGCCACGATGCCGCACAAAACTCTCCAACATCCCAGAAAACGACGGTCACTGAGAGTGTCTTGAGATAGACAAACACCGACACAAGAAAAACACCAAGCGCCACCGCCCGGTTCATCATCTTTTCCGACATTTTATCCTCAAATTCTTATCAAAACCGAAACTTCGCTGGAGAAAAATCGACTGAGAGCCTCTCAATATAGAGGAAATGGCATACAATCGCAAGAAGAATCACGCGGTTGTGAGATGGGACAGGAGTACCTCGCTGATTTCATCGCAGAGCAGAAATCCTTTGTCGGTAAGACGGAGGTTGTCACCCTCCTGCACGGCCAATCGCCGCTCAAACAACTGCTTCGAGAATTCGACCATTCTCCCCGGAAGCTCCGGGCCGAATTGTTCCCCCACCGACCGGAGGTTCACTCCATCACTTCTCAACCCGAGCATGACCGTCTCGTGCAAAAGCTCTTTGGCCTGCAGGAATTCCTCTCCGGCCAGCGCTTGCATTCCGCCGGAAATCATCTCAATGTATGCCCAAACGCTGGCGACATTCCACCATCTCCTGTTCTTCCAGAAAGAATGCGCCGACGGCCCAAGGCCCAGGTAGTTGGAATGGTTCCAGTAATTGCTGTTGTGACGGGAACGAAAGCCGGGTCTGGAGTAATTTGAAACTTCGTAGTGCTCGAACCCCCGCTGAGCCAGATACCCCATTGTAAATTCATACATTTTCGCCTCTATTTCAGTCGGCAGCGGCGAGACCAGCTTTGCACTCACCATTCGCGCAAGAGGAGTCCGTTCCTCGATGATAAGACTATAGGCGGAGATATGCTGCACTTCCAGACCGACCGCCCGGCGCAGATTATCCTCCCAGCGACCCAAAGTTTGCTTCGGGAGCGCATAGATCAGATCGACACTGACGTTCCCGAAACCGACGTCCTGCGCCCACCGGACGCATTCGTCGGCATCGGACGCTGAGTGAATTCTGCCGAGGAACTCCAGCTCGTCCTGATGGAAGGACTGGATGCCAAAACTCAGACGGTTGATGCCGGCGCTCCGGTAGGCAAGGAGTTTTTCCCTGTCGACGGTTCCCGGGTTCGCTTCCAGCGTAATCTCGGCGCCGGCTTCGACGCGAAATGTTTGATGAAGGAGATCGAGAATTCCGGCGATGACATTCGGTGAGAGAAGCGACGGCGTGCCGCCTCCGAAAAAGATCGTATCGACTGGTTCGTGGTTCCCATATTCGCGATTCATCGCAATCTCGCAATGCAGCGCACGCACAAATTCATCCATTGAATTCCGGTTCTCAATCGAATAGAAATCGCAATAGATGCATTTTCGTTCGCAGAACGGAATATGGAGGTACACACCAGCCATCAGGGTTTCCGCGCGATCACTCCTATGGAAAGCGCCGTATGCAGAGCTAACCTCATCTCGAGCATTGATTCCCGCACGCGGGCACGAAGCTTTGTCGCCGGAGAAAAGAGCCTTGGATACAATGGCAGTTTCAGGCCCACCTTCCGGAGGGCCTCACGCGCCATGCGGTACGCCAGACTTGGATACATCCATTCGCCGTAGCTGCGCACCGGCGACAGTCCCAGTTTCTTTAGTTTCGACTCCAGCTCGCTCACGCTGAATTCCCGCTCCCAGCCGGCGAACCACGCGTTCAACGCGATGAGGATGTGTTTGATCACGGTGTAGATGTGATATCGCTGGGGGACATCAACGAGAAGCAAGCCACCCGGTTTCAGGACGCGGACATTCTCTTTGAGGAGATTCGTGGCCTGCGGCTCGCGAAAGTGTTCCAACAACCCCTGGTGAAAAACAATATCGAACGTTCCCTCGGCGAAGGGCAATTCAAACGCGTCTCCGCCGATAAGATAAACCGGCAAACCGCTGCCCTTCACCACTTCTTTCATGAGCTTGAGTGCATTCATCGCGTAGTCGATCTGATACACCTTCGCGTTGCAATTGGCGAGATTCAGGCTATCACGGCCTGTGCCGGCGCCAATCTCAAGCACGCTCTTGCCGGACAGGTCCACGACCCGGCGCAGATTGCGAAGCACACGGTCCGAATTCGAATACACTTCATGGACGGTGGTCTTGCTTTCCCAGAATTGTTCCCAGTTATTCTTTGTCGAAACTTTCATCGAATGAATTTCCCTATGCGATTCCAACGAATTGATCCCCCGCCAGAAGCGCGCCAGTCATCACCGGATGGGCTCAACGACCAGTACACTATTGATGCTTCCCCAATGACGTTCTCCTCGGGCAAGAACCCCCAAAACCGGCTGTCATAACTGTTATAGAAATTGTCCCCGAGAACAAAAAGATAGTTCTTCTCCACGGTGTACGAAAAAGCCTGTCGTCCATCTATCAAAATTTGATCATGAGCATCCAGCGCCACCACGTGCCCTTCACGGCAAATCATTTTCTCCCATACGGAGTAATTCTCTTTTGAGACTGTAACAGTATCCCCGCGTTTCGGGACCCGGATCGGTCCGTAATTATCGAGATTGAATTTCCCCCCTTGCGGGAACAAGCGCTCATCGACGAAATTTTCCGGAAACCGGGGCGTCCGGTGTTCCAGGCGCGCCGCCAATTGTTCTCCATTGACGAACAGCATTCCATGGCGGATTACCACGACATCTCCGCCGACCGCCACACAGCGCTTCACGTAGGGGACGGATTCCGCGGCGCCATGAATCCCGATCGCCGGGAAGCTGAAACACAATAACATCTCCCCTCGTTATGTTCTTGAGCCGGGGAAGAACAGGGAACGAAAAACCCGATTGAGAAAACGGAAGATGTTTTCCCGCCATTCCGTAGCTCAGTTTGTTGACAAGGATGAGGTCTCCCGGCAGGATCGTCTCCGCCATCGACGATGTCCGGACACGGACGGCATCGACAACAAATGTCTTTAACACGAGGGCAGCGATAACCGCTCGCGAGGACGACTTCAATCGCGGCACGCCATGTTTTCAAACGCCGGTGCGTTGAGTTCTTCACTTCACCAGCGTCCCGAACCGATCCCAACGGATCGATGGAATTTTGTTCGCGAGGTCGAGGAACTGAATGTCCGGGTCCCATGACCAGTACACGATCATCGGCGTCCCGACGACGGCGTCGACGGGGATGAAACCCCAGAACCGGCTGTCCAGACTGTTGTCGCGATTATCTCCCATGCCAAAGACATAGTTCCGTTCGACCGTGTAGGCTGAACATTCCTTGCCGTCAACATGAACTTTTCCATGCACCAGCTCTGCCGAATGTCCCTCGCGACGCATGAAGATTTCCCAGCGGTCGAAGTCATCCGCGTTCAATGAGATGACATCGCCCTTCTTCGGAATAACGAGCGGCCCGTAGTTGTCCTCATTGAAGGCGAGCGCCCTTCGGGAAGATCCTCGGGTCGGCCCAGCCCGCCGGTTTCAGCTCCGTGGAGTTGAATTTAATATTGCGGGGAAAAGGAAGCGCCACACCGTTCACATACACCCGCCTGTCGACAATTCTCAGTGTTTCGCCCGCGACCGCCCAGCAGCGCTTGAGATAGTACGCAAATTCCGACGGCTGAACTGAATCTCGCGGCCCGGGCCACACAAAGACAATCACGTCGCCGCGCTCGACTTTCCAGATCGCGGGAAGCTTGAAGGATGGAATCCGCACGTTTGTCAACGGGATCGTCTTCGGGGTCGTGCCGCCGAAGATGAACTTGTTCACGAGGAGAAAGTCACCCGTCATGATTTCGTTTTCCATCGAGCCGGTCGGCACCTCAAACGACGCGAGGACGAAACTGTTGAGGACCAGGAAAATCCCGACAATGATGCCCATCTCTTTAAACCAGGCTTTCACCGCCGATGTTCTGTCCGGCTTTGCAGCCTGACGACCTGCCGACTCAGATTTTTTTGCCATACCAGTTACCCTTGCTTAGAAGTGGCTTAATAAAACGACCATGCGAATACGGTAACACAAGTCATTTGCGGAAGATTTCATTCCTCCGCAGCGAGCACCTGCGGCGCTCAGTCCTCCATCGAGAGGACGGCCAGGAACGCCTCTTGCGGGATTTCCACGCGCCCTACCTGTTTCATACGCTTTTTCCCCTCTTTTTGTTTCTCGAGCAATTTTCGTTTTCGCGAGATGTCGCCACCGTAGCATTTCGCAATAACATTTTTTCTCAAGGGAGATATCGTGTTTCGCGCGATGACCTTGCTGCCGATCGCGGCCTGGACCACAACCTCGAAGAGCTGCCGGGGGATGATCTTCCGCAGTTTTTCGCACAGTTTCTTGCCCCACTCGTACGCTTTCTCGCGATGAACAATCGTCGAAAGCGCATCGACCGGCTCGCCATTCAACAAGTATATCGAGCTTGACGAGGTCGGACTCACGGTATTCGAGAAATTCGTAGTCAAGAGATGCGTACCCGCGTGAAGTGGATTTCAATTTATCATAAAAATCGAAAATGACTTCCGCCAGCGGAAGCTCATAGCGCAGGTCGGCTCGCGTCGGGTCGATATACGTCGTGTTCTTGTACACACCGCGCCGCTCCGTGCAGATCTTCATGATGTTGCCGATGTATTCGGTCGGCGTAATAATCTGAGCTGTGATGAACGGTTCTTTGACCATCTCAATCTCGCCGATGGGAGGCATTGTCGCCGGGTTATCAACAATGACCGTTTCGCCCGTATCGGGTGATGACATGGTACTCGACGTTCGGGACCGTTGTGATGAGTTCCTGTTTGTACTCGCGTTCGAGCCGCTCCTGAACGATTTCCATGTGCAGCAAGCCAAGAAATCCCGCCCGAAATCCGAATCCAAGGGCAACCGACGTTTCCGGCTGAAACAAAAGCGAGGCGTCATTCATCCGGAGCTTGTCGAGCGAGTCGCGCAGCTCGGCAAAGTTGTCTGCATTCACGGGATAGAGTCCGGCGAACACCATCGGCTTCACTTCTTTGTATCCGGGGAGAGACCCGTCCGCAGGCCGGTCTTTGTGCGTGACCGTATCGCCCACTTTCGTGTCGTGCACGTCCCGGGCGCCCGGAATGAGATAGCCGACATCGCCGGCGGAAAGGGTTCCCGTGCGAACACGCTGCATTTCGAGAATGCCGACCTCCTCTGCTTCGAAAGTCTTGTCCGTCGCGAAGAACCTGATTTGTTCTTTTTCCTTCAACGTTCCGTCGAACACTCTGATATAGACAACGGACCCCCGGTAACCGTCGAAAATAGAATCGAAGATCAGCGCTTTCAGCGTGGCGTCGGGGTCGCCTTTCGGCGGCGGGATTTTGCCAACCACAGCTTCGAGAATTTCGTCGATACCCATCTTCATTTTCGCACTCGCCAGAATGATCTCGTCCTCGCCGCAACCGATCAAATCCATGATCTGGTGCTTCACGGCGTCGACCATCGCCGCCGGCAGGTCGATCTTATTGATGACGGGAATGATCTGCAACCCGGCATCGATGGCAAGGTAGAGGTTGCTGATGGTCTGAGCTTCGACTCCCTGGGATGCATCCACGACGAGGATGGCTCCTTCACAGGCGGCAAGCGAACGGGAGACTTCATAGGAAAAATCCACATGCCCCGGAGTATCGATAAGGTTGAGCGTATAGGCCTTGCCGTCCCGCGCTTTGTACTGCATCTGGATGGCATGGAGCTTGATGGTAATGCCCCGCTCCTGCTCGAGCTCCATATCGTCGAGGACCTGGTTGGTCTTCATTTCGCGCTCGGTAATGGTGCCGGTACGCTCCAGCAGGCGGTCGGCGATTGTCGACTTACCGTGGTCGATGTGGGCAATAATGCAGAAGTTCCGGATTGATTCCATTCAAGATTTCAAAAAATAAAAAGAATCCCGCGTAGATTGGCGGGATTGGGCGTCGTCTCAACTCCTGGAGCAGGTAAAATATACCACTAAATGGAGAGTTTTGCAAGGAAGCGCCCCTTCGCCGAATGTGCTAGAACGGAGGTATAGAACCACACGGGAAAAATGAAACAAGCCCGAACACCACCGACGGAACTAGTTGCCGATTCGGGTGTTAACCACTGAAGAAAATCGGAATAGGTTTGCGAGATGGGCAGTGGTAGATTCAAAACAACTGCCCGAAATTCAAATACAATCCCGTTGTCTCCGGACCGAAACCGACGTCAAGCCGGACGACGAACGTGTCGAAGTAGAATCGAAGTCCCGCCAGTGGATTCCCCCTCCACGTTGCGAAACCTAACTGGCCAATATCGCCGAAAACTCTACCGACGTCATACCCGGCAATCCCACCGAACCGCCAGATGATCGGAAACCGCAACTCGACATTCATCACTGCTGATACCGGACCCAAAAAACGGTCCTGCGGATAGCCTCTCAACGTCGAGCCTCCGCCGATCGGCAACATCACCTGTATCGGGAGATTATCTCCACTCACGACTTGAAGTCCTCCACGCACAGCGAGAACAGTCTGGGGAACAAGCACCGGCACATACGCCTGGGTCCAGACTGCAGAGCGCGTGAAACTCACATTACCGAAGCTCCATGATGGTGATTCCTCGACTTCCCCCTGCAACACAATTCCCGATGAGGGATTTATGAAACTGTTGCGGGTATCGTAACGAATTGTTCCCTGCAGGGAAACAAACGTTGCCCGGCCGGCGTTCAGCGGAGGCGCAAGAGCTACAAGTCGGCTATCGTCCTGAAAACCGAAGTTCCTCACGGTCCTGTACCGTACAGCGAGCTGACCCACCCATTGCTCAGAATATCCTCTGCTCAACTGGGCGGACATCTCGAGTGGCTCCCTTGTATAGGCTTCTTTGTTCGCGTAAGAGGATGTGTTCCCTCCCCGAAAAAATTGTAACCGATCCACTTGTCGTAATCGATCGTAAGGTCAAGCGCAAGCGGGTATACCGTACCCTGCCGCCGCTCAAAATCGGGGAGAGAAAAGACTGCGCGATACCAGCACTCTCCCTTGGTACTGTTGAAAAGGACAATGTCGAACGACTCGTCGGTTTGAAGATAATTGAGGAAGAAGGATTTGATACCGTAACCTACCCGGCATCGGTATCGTACGAGAGAATGGAAGAAATTCCAGCTCGGAACTGCTGTCGGATTGTACTCTGTTCCGCTCCTGACCGGCACATGTCCGGGGAGAATGACCATGAAGACCGAGAGGGAAATTATCCCCGCTGCATTGTTATTCCCGACATTAGTTTCGAGACTCTAAACTATCGTAGGGACGAATGGACTCACTCCGCGCCGGTATATTTCCGCGTATTTTCATTCGAGGCCCGCACATCCAGTTCCACACCAAAGATACATAAATAATGTTATTTAACCGTTACCCTTGGCATTGGTTGAATACAAGCAATGCCTATTCGGGATCGCGTAAGCTGTAATGCTTCTTGACCACGCCCCACTCGGCGTAAATAGAAGGCAGAAAAATCGATTTGTCATGAAGCAGACCTTTCAGGCAGTTCATGCGTTGATTTCCCGGAATGAATCCCGTCCATGCAAAACCATGCCGGTCATTGTCCTCCGGCACCCACTCATGGAGATACCCACGGACGTCTATAGCATAGACAATTTTCTTCCCCAGAGCCGAAGGAACCGATTTGAACGTCAGGTCCACCTTGTCAAGCGGTAGAAGGACGACGTAGCTGGTGTCCGCTCGCCTGAGCGATTCGAGGACATCACCATCACACGGACCCACCGCAGAGATCATCGAAACGGGGGACGTTTCCAACGGACATGCGGAAGTCCAATCCATCTGGAGTGCGTCGAGTTTCCATACGTCCTTGAGGCATTTTATCCTCACGAGCACGGTGTCACCAGAAAGTTGATGGAGGTTGACTGGGATCGCGCGGGTGAAAGGCACATTCGTTGCCTCCGGCAGGATGGCTCCGGCATTGTCCCAGTTCGTACCGGTCCACACGGAGACTTTCATCGAGCTTTCGTCGATCCACTCCCGGATGATTCCCACCATATCCGAGTCATTGTCGAGGCGCTCCATAAAGGTTTGCGCCTGGTCTCCGAGAAACCTGCAGACGTTCCTGTACACCACGCTGCTGAATTCGGTGTTGATGCCGGTGAGAAGGAAATCTGCCCCGCTCCTTTCCGGCAGGACGCACGAATCGTACGTCGATCACATCCTCAAAGTCCTTGACTGCATCCGCGCCTTCCTCTCCCGACTCCCAGAATGAACCGTCGACATCGCGGACGGCCGGAAGGATGGTGTTTCCCGACCGGTCGTTCGCGCTGACAGGTCGGATCGGGATGCCCGATGCGCAGGAGCGCGTTATCGGGCCCGACGACAACTTCAGCGCCGGTGTCGACTTCCGCAGAAAACAGGTGAACGGCATTCACGAAATGAGTTTCCGGACGCTCGTTGGCGATCTGTATCTTCAGCGAGACCGTTCTCTTCCCGAAGGGATGTGAGCGCGCTACGCGTCGTCATTTCGAGCCCCTTGCCCAGCGCTACACCGAAGGCCTCTGCGTCGAGGACGTATCTATTTCCGTTCCAGCTATAAATATACGGGCATGATGTTCCTCCGCCTCCGCCGCCATATGGCGAATAGTACTTGTATACTTCGTTCACGGAAAATCCTTCATTGCCTTCCATATAGGAGAGCGCCGTACCCGCAAAGAATGTTGTAGCTCCGACCGCAACAATTGTTTTGAAGAAGTTCGAATTTTCAGTCCGGATGTATTTTATTTCAGCCAGCTTCAGGGTTTGAAGGCTGGCCACTTTGACGCCATTTTTCTCTGCTATGCTGGTTCCGATAAGAAGAGAATCTTTCAGCGCGTAATTCCTTAGCCGGTACGTCACGCCATCTTTCGTGAGAACAGTGATTTCCCCTGTCGTGACCGAATTCTCTAACTGAGAGCGGTGGGTTATGTTTGTAACCGACGTACATCCACCATTAAGAGCCAGCAATATCCCGACTACCGCACAAACCGCGATTTTCTTTCTAAGCATGACAGTATTCTCCTTTAAATGAAAATTCATTTTGGAGCATTTTATGCGCTTCCTCAATCCTGCACGTGTCTCCAACATGATGTTTGTTCGTTTCATACCCATCTCCTAGAAATATACCATGACCCGCCCGCCGAAGATAAGCCGACTCATATTCAGCGTAACGGGCTCGCCCGTTGAGAGCTTCGTTTCCATGGCCTGCATTAACAAATAGTTCGTGTATATCGATAGTGCAACCCCACCCTTGAGATCAAGCTCCACTCCGCCCATGAACGTGTAACCCGTACCGCCCGCCTCACTGTTCACATTATCCAGGACTGTGTAGCCGTTGTATGTGTCTAGCGGGGTTACTTGAGCGCCGTAGCCCTGCTGGATGGACAGGTGATAATGCCCCACACCCGCGCCGACGAACGGTTTGACGATGTTGGACTCAAGGGCAGGGAAATGATATAGTATAGACGCCGAGACTGCGTGGAAATCAGGGCCGTCATCCGCAGTAGCACCCGCCTCGAGGAGCAGAGCGAATGAGTACGAGAATTGAAATTTCAGGTTGTACCATCGCACCCACGATTGACTGAATTTATCATGGTACAACACCTGATATCCTTGATTGCGGTACCTGCTTTCAATCGAAGTGAAAGCGGCGTCCAGACCATCGAGGTTCATCGCGCCCACTGTTATCCCGATTCCAAATGCAATTTGTGGATAGGGTGCTCCATATGAACTGGAGTCCTTTGCAAACGGCAAGAGGTCTTCCTCACTACCTTCCCCCATGAGACCGACCTCTTCATGTATTCTTTGGACATGATCCTGCACCGCGCGGAGCTGGTAGTACTGCCGGACCGTATCTTCCCGTAGCATGCCGTCTTGCAACGTCGTAATTCTTGCTTCGAGCGAACTGTCCGGGTTCAAATAGAAGACAGCCCATTGGAAACCGTCTCTATCCGGGAAAAGTTGATAGAGGTTTCGCTCAAAGGGTCTCAGCGTATCGCCTATCAGCGGGCTGACCGTAATCGGGCGAGAATGTTCTTGCCCGCCTGTGGGAGCTTGCGCATAAGCAAGAGTACAGCTTACCAATACTTGAATCACAGCGAGGGCAGTGCGCTTCGGCATGGAACACATAATTTGATCCTTTCTCCTGACAGAACAATATTCCAAACTCCAATAACGTTTCTCCACTAATATGCACTGATTGCACCGCTGAGTTGTCACAGAATTGTCAAACATTTGTAAGAATTGATTCAAATCGGACGTGAGCGAAACCGACGCAAATCGTCGTCCTGAGATCCCAAGCCCCGCTGAAAGCGGGGAGGGGATTTGGTCGGAACCTGTGTGATGCAGCCTGGTTTAGATGCTGACTTAATCCCGTCCGATTATCATTGGGACGGGACAGCAAGACGGGAAGGAGCGGCTCAAAAGACGAACTATTTACACCTTTGTGACATTTTTTTGACAACTTCCAGTGCTTAAATTAGTATCATTAGGCAGAAGTTGTCACAAAAACAGAGCGGAAATCATGAAAAACTTGAACAATAAGGTAATCGTAGTGGCAGGCGGAGCTGGAGGAATCGGCAGCGCAACATGCCGCCTCCTCGCTGCCCGGGGAGCCACTATTATAGTGGCACACAGGAAAAACGGCCTGTCCGGGGCCCTCATAAGGGATCTGCGAACACTGAACTGCGATTTCCTTTCAATTGAAACCGATTTGTGCTCTCCCGGGGCGTGGAATGAACTCACCGACAAGGTCTTGCTGAAATTCCAGCACATCGATGTGCTCGTAAACTGCATCGGGACAATCGTACCTGGAACACTCGAACGCCTGCAGGAGCCAGATATTCAAAATATGATACAGTCAAATTTTGTGAGCACGGTGAATGGAGTGAACGCCGTCACGCCGGTGATGCGCCGGCAGGGATACGGTCACATCATCAATGTCGGGTCGCTCGGCGGCATTTTCCCAATGCCATTCGAAGCGTTGTACAGCGCAATGAAATTTGCGGTGCGGGGATTATCCCTTTCTTTGAGTGACGAGCTGAGCGAATGTGGCGTGTTCGTAAGTCTTATTTCATGCGGTCCCGTACGCACGAAAATGCTCGACCTGGAAGCTCAGGATGAACGCTCAACGACGGCATTTTTCATCAAGCCCATCGAGCCGGTCGTTGTGGCGAAGGCGATTCTCAAAGTCATCAAGCGCCCGCAACGGGAGGTTGTTCTGCCAAGGCTGATAGGAAAGCTGGCAGTTCTTTTCAGCTTGTTCCCCGGGCTGAGCGGAGCGCTCTTCCCGCTTGTGAATATCATCGGTCGAAAACGGCAAAAGATTTATCGGCGCTCCATGAGTTCCGAAATTCCTGCGGGAATGGAGAACTGATATGCCATCGGCACTCCTTACCGTACGTTACAAAGCGCTGAGCGCAGACTTCGCCAGGGCATACGTCACGACGATGCGGCCGTACCTGATGTTCGTATCGGGAATCACTGGACTCGTAGGCATGTCCTATGTGCCTGAAATTGATATCACAAAGGCGTCGTCGGTATTCATCTCCTGTTTTCTTTCATACGGGTTCGGTCAGGCGCTTACCGATTGCTTTCAGGTGGACACCGATTCACTCTCTGCGCCGTACCGCCCGCTGACGCGGGGAATCGTTTCAAGAATGCAGGTCCTCGTCGTGAGCGTGGTGGGACTTCTATTGTGCACCGCAGTATTTGCGTTCTACAATCCCTGGAATCTTCTCCTGGGCTCGGTGGCCGGTTTGGGTCTCGCGACGTACACTGCATTCAAGCGAAAATGGTGGGGTGGACCATTCTATAACGCGTGGATCGTCGCCGTGCTGTGCACAATGGCCTTTGCCACGGGCGCCGAAAACTTCTTTTCAGAGTTTTCGACTTCGTTTGTACTGACGATTGTCACAGTATTTTTCGGATACTCTAATTTTGTTCTCGCCGGCTATTTCAAAGACATCTACGCCGACCGGCAAACGGGCTACCGCACACTCCCCGTCGTTTTCGGGAGAAGGATTTCGGCGTTCGTGAGTGATGGATTTGCGGTTCTCGCTCTCGCGCCCGCATTCGTTCTCTTGGTCGAAGGCGTGAGTGCACACGCCGCACTCTTGAGCGTAGTACCCGCCATCGTATTCGGAACGGCAGGATTCATCGCTTCGGCGGTGGCACAGGTCCGGCTGCACAAAGTCGTATCAGACGACGAAGCGCATTCCGCAATCGGACTCGTGGTGCACAGCTACATACTGGTTCTTTCGAGCATTGTCTGCTTGCAGAAACCGGAATGGACTGCATTTCTGGCGCTGTTTTACGCAGGGTTTGTGATAGTCTTGAAGATACGTCCGGCAAGGAATCAAATATAGGCACGATATGGTAGTATTTCTCAATCCAAAAGCGGGAGCCGGGTCGGCGCTCAGAAAATGGGAGCTGGTGGCGCCATCCCTCCCCTCCTCCACTGCACCGCTGAGAGTGTTCATGCTCAATGGCCGGTCCTCCCTCGACGAAGGAGTTCTTCAGTTCCTGCAAATGGGAGAGACGGATTTTGTCGCCGCGGGCGGGGACGGGACAGTCAACACACTTCTCAACAGCCTTCTTTCTTCGGGGACGGGCAATCAGGGAAAGATGTGTCGGCTGGGGGCGATCGGACTCGGTTCGAGCAACGATTTTCACAAACCATTCATTCCGGAGCAGTTCGTCGACACAGTACCGTGCAAGATTGATTTCGAACACGCCCGGCCGCGAGACGTCGGCTGTGTTTCGATCGAACAAAACGGGATCACGACGAAGAAATACTTCCTCATCAACGCGAGTGTGGGAATAACGGCAGAAGCAAATCGATTCTTCAACAACCCGGACAGGATTCTCGCGCAACTGAAACAAGCACATACCGCAAGCGCAATTCTCTATGCTGCATTTGCGACAATCATTTCATTCCAGAATGTTCGGACCCGGCTGCAGGACGGCAACATTGGCGCATTCACAACAAACCTGACTAATCTCGGCGTTGTGAAGAATTCACATTTTTCAGGCAATCTTGCGTACGACAGCCCCATATCCTACGACGACGGAAATCTCCAGATTCATCTTTGCCATGATATGAAACGATGGGATGTCGTCCGACTTTTTAACGCGCTCAGCCACGGGAGGTTCAGGACGATCAAAAACACGCGTTCCTGGTCTTCGCCGTCCCTCACCGTGAGTGCAGATCATCCCTTTGCGGTTGAGTTTGACGGGGAGATCGCCGAGACGAAGACGGCAACGTTCAGCGCATTGCAACAATTCCTCAAGGTGTGTCCATGATGAACCAAATCTCTGAAAACAGTTTGCTCGGGAAGCTCACGGATCAATTCCAACGTTCCCCGCGCCAGATGAACCGACTCAATGAAAGCGATGCCGAGATTTTAGAGCTCCCGGAAAATGCCGGTCAAGTTCTCGCAATCACCACCGACAGCATCGTCGAAGAAATCGCCCTGGGTCTGTATGACGATCCCTACCTCATCGGCTGGATGGCCGTGATGGTCAACATGAGCGACCTCGCCGCCGTCGGGGCGCGACCGCTGGGCATTCTCGTTTCAGAGGTTCTGCCGGGTTCCTACCCTGACTCGTCCCTCGGAGCGCTGCAGCGGGGAATTCAGGATGCGTGTGCCGCCTGCCAGACCTACGTGCTGGGCGGCGATACGAACTTCGGGACACACCTCATGCTCACGGGGACGGCGTTAGGGACTACCGACGGCTCGCGGACTCTTTCCCGCATCGGCTGCAAACCCGGAGATGCGTTATACACGACAGGAATCCTTGGCAGCGGCAATGCCTTCGCGCTCGCACAGGTCACAAAAAACGGAAAGACAAGCTTCCAACCGTACGCGCGGTTGATGGAAGGCAAAATTCTCCCCGGTATTGCCAGCGCGTGTATGGATACAAGCGACGGCGTCATTGCAACGCTTGATCAACTCATGAGACTGAACGGCGCAGGCTTTGAAATAGACAAGGATTGGGAGAATAAACTTCATCCACAGTCGAAGGAGCTAGCCGAAGCGTTCGGCATTCCTTCCTGGTTGCTTCTTGCCGGACAACATGGTGAATTCGAATTGCTGTTCACGATTCCCCCGAACAGAGAAAGCTTTCTTCACGATGCTGCCAAAAAAGCAGGATGGACTCCTCTTCGACTCGGCAGAGCGGTCGAGGAACCATCCATTTCTTTGCCGCTGTATGGTCGGAGAGTCGACCTGGACACGCAGCGGATAAGGAATCTCGCCTTTCAGAGCGATGGAGACGTTGGAGTATACATCAAATCGTTGTTGGAGATTGACGATGAAATTCAGAAAGGAGCGTACTAACATGACTTCGAACGAGCAGTATAGAGGCGGAGAGAATTTCGACCTTCGACAGGTTCTCTTGCGGGGAAGAAGAATGCGGCTCAACGAGAAGGTGGATTTCTTTCAATCGTTTCTCAACGAGGTGAATGCCAATCGTGAGCTGCTCTCGAGGCGGTGCATCGTTTCGCCCGCCGACCGAGAGGTGACTGTCATCGACCCGTACACCTCGGAACCGAGGGCGATGCTCATGTTCGGGTCAAACAATTATCTTGGCCTGGCGAATCATCCCCACGTCCGGGAACGCGCTTTCCAGGCGCTTCGAGAGTACGGCGCCGGCGTTGGCGGTCCGCCGCTGCTCAACGGTTACACGAAACTTCATCGCGAACTTGAAGAGCGCCTCGCAGCGTTGAAGGGAGTCGAGGACGCGCTGATTTTTTCAAGTGGTTATGGTACAAATGTCGGGCTTGTCACCGGTCTGATGAATTCCGGCGACATGGTATTGTACGACGCGTACAGTCATGCATCCTTCTGCGACGGGATTCGGATGTCCGATGTCCAGTCCATGCAGTTTCAACACAACGACATCAAACGACTCCAGAGCATGATGGAACTTCACCGGCAGCGCTCGACTTCCGACCTGTATGTCGGAGTCGAGGGTGTTTATTCGATGGACGGCGACCTTGCACCTCTCGACGTTCTCGTCCCCCTTTGCGCATCTCACGACGCCATTCTCGTCGTCGATGATGCCCACGGAACGGGAGTAATGGGCGCTACGGGAAGGGGAACGGCCGAACATTTTGGCGTTGGGGGCCGGGTAGGAGTGACGATGGGAACGTTCAGCAAAACATTTGCGGTAAGCGGGGGGTTTGTGGCAGCTTCGAAACCCATCGTAGACTACTTGCGTTACTTTGCGCGGCCCTACATGTTCTCGGCCTCCCTGCCGCCCGTCGTCATTGCAACTGTTCTTGCCGGACTCGACGTGATCGAGCGGGAGCCGGAGCTTCTCACTTCCCTCCGTGATAATGTTGAATATACTACGGAGGGCTTACGTTCTCTCGGCTTCGATGTTCATCCGCAGGCGGCGATTATTCCGCTTGGAGCCCCAACCGGTATGAATATTCGCAAGGCTGCTTATCGATTTCATGAGCTCGGGATGTTTGTAAATTCGATCGAGTATCCTGCCGTCCCCCTGTCTCAGCAGCGCTTCCGGGTGAGTTTGATGGCAACCCATACGAAGCGTGATATCGACAGACTTCTCTCCGCCGTCGCAGAAGTGTGGAGAGAATTCGGACTCGAACATTTGAGTGTCACTCAAGAGAAATCTTTGCAGGTTGCATGAGAAGGAGAAATGAGATTATGAAAAAGCCGAAGTTGCTCATCATCGTATTGTTCCAGAACCTTCTGGATGAGGAACCGTATTACGCGCGGAACCCGGCGCCGCCGCTCCCGGGGATCCTGCTCGCGGGCATGACGCCGCCCATCGTGGATGTGGAAGTCCTCCACGAAATGGTTCGCCCGATCGACTACGACACAGATGCAGAATACATAGCGCTGAGTTTCATGGACTACATCGCACCGCATGCCTACCAGGTCGCCACCCGATTCCGTGCGATGGGAAAAGTCGTTATCGGCGGCGGAAAGTTCGCTTCTACGTTTCCGGACGAGGTTGAGCCGTACTTCGACTCGATCCTGGTTGGCGAAGCGAGCGCACCTGTAAGAACTCTGGATTCAACATTGGACAGGACAGAGCGAGAATCCGGAGTTCTTGCTCAGCCGCAAAGCATCTGGTCCCGGATGGTACATGACCTTGTCGAGGGAAAATTGAAGCGGCGCTATACGGCAGAGGCAGCGCCGCCCCTCGACAATATTCCACCGCCGCGCTACGATCTTGCGGAATCCCAATTCACCGCGCCGATCGTTACCGAAACGTCGCGCGGATGCCCCCATCCGTGCACGTATTGCGCACTCAATATCAACCGCACTCCGTACAGATCACGACCGGTGGAGGACGTCATCCGCGACCTTCAGGCAACCGATAAGCTTCCCTGGTTCAAGCGGAAAATGGCAATGCTCCTCGACAACAACGTCGGCGGAGACCTGCAGAATGCCAAAACGCTTCTCCGCGAAATCGCCAAACTGAAATTCTGGGCAATCGGGACACAATTCAGCATCGAATGCCTGCGGGATGAGGAATTCGTGGAATTGCTCGATAAAGCCAACTGCAGGATGGCATTTATCGGCATGGAATCTCTCTCCGAAAAGAGCCTGGACGGCGTGCAGAAACGTCAGAACAAAGTGAGTGAATACAAGGGCTTCTTTGAACAACTTCACCGCCGCGGGATTCTCACGTTCACGGGCTTCATGTTCGCACTCGATGAAGACACACCCGAATACTACCGGAAGCTTCCCGAACAATTAGACGACGTCGGCACATGCGTCATCCTGCCGTCCATTGCCATTCCTATTTACGGAACGCCGCTGTATCATGAGGTTGCTGATGAGGGGCGGATCGTCGACGAAGATCTCTCGCATTACGAAGGCGACCATCTTGTGTTTCAGCATAAGTACCTCACGGAGGAAGAAATCTACTCTGAGTACAAGAGAGTCAACAAGATCTTCTTCTCGTGGAAGAACATTTTTCGAAGATGGCTGAAGTTCATGGCGGTGCAATGCGTCCGGGAATCGTTGCCTCAATTTGCGTTGAAGATTGTTTTGACGACATTCGTTTACTTCAAATTGTCTATTTTCCAATGGCATCACGCAAAGCATCGGGTTTTTCCTGCGCTGGCCTCACGCGCAGACCGGACGGAATCGGCCCTAGCGAAGAAATACGATGTGGCCAGGGAAACGGTTGCCGCATAGCGTGCTCGGCCTCCCGCCGCAATGAGGCTCGAAGTTGGTAAAAACAAGCCTATCCGTCATCCCGAACGTCCTGAAATCGAAGGATGATTCTGGTCGGGACCTAAGCGGGGCAAACGCCATTCAGTGAAGCACAGATGCATTTGTTATTTCCCCGCCCATTTGGTATACTCCCATCTTGAAAGGCGACATCAGAAAGATAGAGAATGCCTCAATGAGTAATCAAAAACAATTCATCAGCGGTCTGCTCCAGGCCTGGCGGGATGAAATGCTCAGCGCGAGGAATTACCACGCCCTCGCGGAACGCGAAACGAACCCCGAGAAACGGAAAATTCTTGAACGCATGGCGGAAGCAGAGGAACAGCATGCCGAGCGATGGGCAAAACGGCTGCGCGAGCTTGGCGCCGGACCCAAGGCATTTTCCGAAACACTCATCGAACGAGTTCGTCGCTGGGTTCTCTTGCGGAGCGACACCAACGTTGCCGCTCAAATGCTGGAGGCCGGCGAGAGTGAAGCCGATAAACTCTATGATGTCCTGCTGACAAACGCACAAAATGATGCCGACCGCCGTTCACTGACGGAAGCGCAGCGAGATGAGCGGGCGCACAACCGTGTACTCGAAGAATTCGAAGGACGATCGGCGCACCAGCCTCAAAGCAGGCTGGAGGCCATTCTCGGCCGCGAGAAGTGGCACGTGCGGGCCGGCGGCTGGATCGGGCAGGCGATCTACGGCGTCAATGACGGACTCGGCGCTGCATTCGGGGTTGTCAGCGGAGTGGCTGGCGCGACGCACGCGAACGGCCAGTTCGTTCTCCTCAGCGGCCTTGCGACGGCTCTCGCCTCCGCCCTTTCCATGGGTAGCGGAGCCTACCTCGCAATGAAATCGGAGCGTGAAGTGTACGAAGCCGAGCTCGGGCGCGAAAAACGTGAGATCGAGGAAAACCCCGAAGAGGAACTCGAGGAACTCCAGCTTTTCTATCAGTTGAAGGGTTTCACCGAAGAGGAAGCCAAAACGATGGTCGGACGGATGGCCGAAAATCCGGATCAGATGCTGAAGACTCTCGCCCATGAAGAACTTGGTCTATCGGAGCAGACATTCCCGAATGAATGGCGATCGGCTTTCAGCGCAACGATCAGCACTGCGATCGGAGCGGTCGTGCCCGTCATTCCGTTCATGTTCAGCACGGGAATGACAGCCCTGGCCATTTCGTTCATCGTGAGTACTGCGGCCCACTTTGTTGTCGGCGCATCGAAGGTGGTGGTCACTGGCCGGTCGTGGGTGAAAAGCGGTGCAGAAATGACGCTCATCGGCATCGGTGAAGCGGCGGTCACGTACGCTATCGGTTTGCTTATCTCACCCGCCCTTGGCTAGTCAAGGCAAGTTGCGATGCACTTTCCGTGTTTTGGATCTGCAAGTGCATCGCACCTTACAAAGATCGTGAGGGATGGACAATGATCCGCATCGAGAACATCATCGCCCCTGCGATCTACCACACATTCGCGGATTGGTGGGGGGCGCTGTGAGGTTCACCTCACAAATTTATACCCCGCCGTGTGCACCGTGAGCAAATGCTGCGGCCTGGATGGAGTGTCCTCGATTTTCTTTCTGAGCGCAAGAATGTAGTTGTCCACGGTACGCGTCGTGGGAAAGTTCTCATACCCCCAGACGTCATCAAGCAGCATTTCACGCGTGACGACGTCGCTCTCGTGTTGAATGAAGTATTTCAGAATTTCATATTCCTTCGCAGAAAGCTTGAGCGCCTTTTTCCCCTTCGTCGCCTCCTGCTTTTTGAAATCGATATGCACACTGCCGAATGAATAGTTGTCGATCTCTTTCTTCAGCTCTCCTTTGCGACGCAACAGGGCTTTGATGCGCGCATGCAGCTCGCGGATACTGAACGGCTTCGTCACATAATTGTCCGCACCGAGCTCCAGGCCGAGGACCTTGTCCATTTCCTCTCTCTTACTCGTGAGCATGAGAATCGGCGTGTTCACCCCGTCTTTCCGCAAGTCCCTGCAAATATCCTGTCCGTTCTTGTTCGGAAGCATGAGGTCCAGGAGGATCAGGTCGATATTCTCCCGCTTTCCCATCTGGTAGCCTTTCTCACCGTCGGATGACGTGAGAACCTCGTAATGCCCTTCTTCGAGGCTGGCAACAAGTCCCGCCAGGATGGCCGGGTCGTCTTCAATGACAAGGATGCGTTTCATGGTCTGGCCACAAAATTATGAATGCAAAATGCAAAGTTCGTTCTGTTCTCGAATTAAAGCTTTTGGCTCTTGGCTTTTAGCCTTTGGCTGTTGCCTTCTCCCACTCACCGTTTCTCCCATTCGCCCCTTCTCCGTTTCTCCATCTCAACCATGCAACTTCCTGTATCTCTCACCATATCATTCCCCAATCAACAATCCTCAATCGCTCCATCACCCATCAGCCCATTACTCATTGATCATTATTCATTACCCACTTGTTCCAGTAGGAAACAGCAATGTAAACGTACTACCCTCACCCGGTGAGCTCTTCACTTCAATCTTGCCGCCGTGCGCATCCATGACGTGTTTCACAATCGACAATCCCAGTCCTACTCCCCCGACGCGCTGCGTTTGTATTTCATTCACACGATAAAAAGGATCGAAAAGATTTTCGAATTTATCTTCCGGAATGCCGATCCCGCAATCTTTTACGCTTACGCCGACATGTCCTTTCGCCCGGAACGTGGATACAGAGATTTCTTTTCTCTCGCCAGAGTACTTCATTGCATTTGAAAGAAGGTTGATGACTGCTTCAGCGAGCGCATCGGAATCGGCGTGGATGCCGTATTCCCGCTTGCCGATGTGCGTGGACACCCTAAACTTCCCCATCTTAAACTGATACGTCATCGAACGCAGCACCATTGTGACAGTTTCATTCACCTCCACCTCCGAAAAATGATACTCCTTCACCCCCCGTTCCATTTTTGCAAAATCAAGAACGTTATTGATCAGCCGGGTAAGCCGGTCGGATTCACCTTCGATGATTTCCAGATAATCGCCTGCACCTTTCACGGAAATTTTCTTTTTTGACCGGAGAAGTTCGGCAAACATTTTGATGGACGTCAACGGGGTTTTCAGGTCATGCGAGACACTCGACACGAAGAACGATTTCAACTGATTTAATTCCTCGAGCCGCCGTGTTTCTTCCTGCTTCAGCAGCAATTCCCGTTGGAGCGTGATTCTTTCCATCGCAACGCCAGCCTGGATACTCACCGTCGTGAGCAAATCGACATCCTCCACGGTAAACCTCCCGCCGGATTTTTTGCTACCGAGGACCAGGAATCCAAGGATCTCGTCGCCTTCCGAAAGCATCGGAAATACGAGCGCCATACCCCAGCGCCGGAACACTTCAGTGTTCGCAGATTCATACGGCAGCCCCGGGTCGATGCTTTCATCAAGCGCCAGGGCCTTTTTGAGATCGGTTCGCAGATGCTCCCTGTCGAATCGGACGCCATGCCGCACGAGCACTTCAAAATCATGATGGGCAACGAGTTCAAGACGGTGTCCCGGTTGCCGCAGTGCGAAGAATCCGATGCGCTCAATCGGAATCAGTTCCTGAATTTGATTGACGACGTATTCGCCGAGCTGCCGGGGATCAAGACAATCCTTGATACCTTCGATGAGCCTTCGCTGCGCCTCCCGGTAGTTATACCGCACGCGGAAGAATTGTTTGTCTACAAAACGCTGGACGCTCCGCCGTAGCGGCTCAAACGCAAGAGCGACCACGACGGCCGCCGCGGCCGAGACATACACGGAGGGAGTCCGGATGCTCGTGGCCAGGAGGCCTATGATCCCCACATACACTGCCAGCAGCAGGGCAATCACTGTCACGTACACGGCGCTACGATTAATGATGACGTCGATGTCGAGCAAACGATACCGGACGATGGAAATGGTAAACGATATCGGGATGAGAAGCAGGATAAGCTTGAATACAACTTCCGATATCTGCGGCGGCAATCCTAACGCCTGCGGAAGTGCCCACAGGAAAATAAACGGGGTCGGACCGATTGACAGTCCGAAGAGCATCCAGCGAAGCTTCTTTTTGTCCGAAAGGCTCTCTGCGCTCCTGTAGGACAGAATGAAATTCAAAACGCTGAGGAGGAGTATCAGGAAGACAAATGCGTTTTGAAACATCTCCCCGCCAACGGACGCCCGGAACATCTCGAGAGAATGAGCTGTTGCTGCGCGGATATATATCCATGCTTGCCAGACGGCGATACCGGCTCCGGCAGCATACAGCCAGCTCAACCACCTTTGGAAATGTTTCCATCGCACGGCCGGGAACAAAAACGTGAAATGCAGAAAAAACACCGGCATCATTGTGTAGGCAAAAAAGAATATTACACACAGCGTAGTTCCCAGCCACAATGGATGGATGGCATATATCGTCTTCGTACCAAACATCGCCGCGGCCACCGTGGCAGATGCGAGACAATAGATAAGCGATGCATCCTCCTGCCGGCGCTTAAGGTAAACAAACACACCAAAGGAGAAGATAAGCAATCCGGTGAGAGTATTAACGGCAACTGTCGAGGGTGGATAATAACTCACCAGCCGCGTCTCTTGCACAACATTTCCGGTGACCGTAGAAAGTTCGACCCGCACGGGATCACCAATGTGATATGCCCCCAGAAAGAACTCGATATCATCGGGCGAAGAAACGGGCACCCCATCGATGGAGAGGACGTGCGATTGAGCCGGATTCGAGAGAACCCCGGGCAAATCAGCTTTTTGAATCTGATGCAGGGACGCCGCAAGATAGAAAAAGGCGCAGAGAATGATGAATGCAGGCAGTACCCGGCTATAATTTCGACGTTGAGGCATGTTGTTGAGTATAGAATTCCCGCCGCTTAGAGTCACTTGACCCAAATTGCCTAATGGTAGTAAATTGGCAGACCAGAGTCAAGAGAACGAGTTGCTGGCATCCGGCCTGGAGGGAATGACGTTAAGATAAGAATTGACCGCAGAGAGCACAAAGGAAACGCAAAGGGCGCTACGACTATCGATTGTTACACGCCATCCCTTAGATCGCTTGCACTATTCCGGAATTTTTAGCATTATGAGGCCATCGGGAAAGTCGGGATGAAAATTACGCCCCGTTTCGGCTCTTTTGAACCCAACAATCGTTTTCCCATCAGAAGGAGAAATTCATGAAGAAGATTCGAGTTGTTTTCATGGTCGTGGTTTCATGCATCCTTTTCTTTTGCGGCTGGTCCACGATGGACGAAGGTATGTGGATGCTGACTCAGTTAGACAAGCTTCCATGGACCGATATGCAAAAGCATGGTCTGGAGCTGAAACCGCTGGAAGTCTACAATCCGGATGGAGCAAGCCTCAAGGACGCGGTTGTTCTCCTCGGTGGGGGAACCGCATCCTTCGTCTCAAACGAAGGTTTGATGATTACCAACCACCATGTTGCCTTCGGGGCAATCCAATCCGTCAGCACCGTTCAGGACGATTACCTCAAAAACGGTTTTTACTCACGGAGCAAGACCGAGGAACTTTCGACGACGTACCGCGCCCAGATCGTGATCTCCATTAAGGATGTCACCTCCGAAATTCTCAGCGCCGTCAGCGATACGATGAATGCCGAGGCACGGCTGGAAGCGATACGGGCGAAAATCAACGAAGTGCAGAAAGCCATGAAGGGCACCACCGACAACGAATATTCGGTGGCAGAGACTTATAACGGAGTAAAGTATTTCCTGTTCGGTTTTCAAGTCCTGAGAGACGTACGCCTTGTGTACGCGCCGCCGACCGCTCTCGGAAATTACGGAGGGGAAATCGATAACTGGTACTGGCCAAGGCATACCTGTGACTTCGCTCTCATGCGTGCGTATGTGGGTCCCGACGGAAAACCCGCGAAGTATTCAAGGAGCAATGTTCCGTATACCCCCAGGAAGTTTTTGCCTATTTCTCTCAACGGATATTCCGAGGGTTCGTTCGCAATGATCATGGGCTTTCCCGGCAGAACCTATCGCTACAGGACTGCAACCGAGATACAGCTTGCAAAGGATGAAACGCTTCCCTTGTCGATGGACCTATTGAAGAAGCGTATGGATATCATTGATGCAGCAGGCAAGAACGACCGTGCGCTGGAGATAAAATTCGCCAGCCGGTGGCGCGGAATTGCGAATACGTACAAAAACTACGAGGGAACGCTCGAAGGAATGAAGCATACGAATGTGTTGGACGTCCGGAAGCTGGATGAAATCAAATTCCAGTCGTTCATCAACTCAAAACCGGAATTGAAATCAAAGTACGGCGCCATCCTTTCCGACATAGCGACGGTTTATGATGACTTGAAGTCATTTAACAAGAAACAGATCGTCCTTGGACAACTGATCTCGGGGGTTGATATTCTCCGCATGGCCGGCCAGTTCCGGGACTATGCAAGTTCATTTGCGAAGGACTCAACCGGCGCCGTGAAACCGACCGACGCCAAAACGAGCGACCTGAAGGACTTCATCAACAACACGTTCAAGAACGGTGACCTTATTGTTGACAAGGAAATTCTCTCGGCGCTCATCCGGAAAGCAGCAGAGCTTCCAGCGTCGCAGCAAATCGAGGCAATCAAGCACATCGTCGGGGACAAAGAAGGCGAAAAGCGCGATCGTGCAATCAGTGATTTTGTCCACGATGTGTACGACGATTCCCGGCTTACCACAATCGAGGGATGCATGAAGCTTATGACGAAATCCGTCGACGACATTCGCGACGACCGATTTGTAAAATTTGCCGTTGAACTGGATAAAGACAATGCTCCTCTTCAGGCGCATGCCCAGAAATTCAATGCTCAAATCAGTCAGCTGCGGGAAAGATTGCTGGAAGCCGTCATGGCATGGAAAGGCTCCGACATTTATCCCGATGCAAACCGAACGCTCAGGCTGACGTACGGTGAAATTGCATCGTACAACCCGCGCGATGCCGTTCACTACAATTACTTCACGACACTGTCCGGCGTTCTGGAGAAGGAAACGGGCGAAGATCCGTTCATCGTACCGCCAAAGGTCCGGGATCTCTGGGAGAAAAAGGACTTCGGCCGGTATGCCGATCCGAAACTAGGCGACGTTCCGACCGATTTTCTCGCGAACCTGGACATCACCGGCGGCAACTCCGGCAGCCCCGTGCTGAATGGAAGGGGCGAGCTCATCGGACTTGCTTTCGATGGAAACTGGGAAGCGGTTGTCGGCGACTATATTTTCCAACCGTCAATGAATCGAACAATTTGTGTCGATACACGTTACGTGCTCTTCATCCTCGACAAATTCTCGAATGCGGAGAACATACTGAAAGAGCTCGTGGTTCATTGACTATCATGGGAACGCCGGAGTGTCGGAACCGCTGATTACGCTGATAACACATGACGAGTCTGATGAAGATGAATGAGCGACAAGAAAAGACACGACAAACCTATCAGCGGCATCATTGCATCATATAAATCAGCGGTTCAGACGGTGAGGCGGCGGCGGAGATACAGATTAATGAATCAGACTAATTTACCCGTAACGCTGTCCATTCTGCTATCATTTTTATCATCTTTTCCAATCAGCGGCCATTCTTTGCATCATTCTTTATCATTTTTATCAGCGGTCGTCATTGACTTTCCCTCAACAATTCATTAGATTTACTTAATGTGATGCTCGCGCAGCTACTGCGTCACATCCTTTCCCCAGCTGCGACCAACCAATACGAAAGGAAAGAATTATGAAACGCACTCTTTCTCTCCTCATCGAATCGGGACGCTCGAGTCCAGTCATGCCAAGTCTAATGGCCCTGCTGGCTCTCCTTGCCCTTCTCAGTCTCCCGGTTCAGGTTTCAGCAAATGTCCCCGGCGCCCGCAAGTCACGGATACAATCAATTCAAGAGCGCGCCGCAAACGTGAAACGACAACTGACAGAACATCAACGGTTCGAAGCCCGGGCGCAACGCGAATTGAAGGCACCGACGGCAGCAGTTGTTCCACCAATAGTGTCAATGCAGTTTGATAAATTGCTCAAGACGTCTTCGACCACTTTTTTCTATGACGATATGGAAAGCGGGACCAACGGCTGGTCCGCCGTTTCACCCTCCGACCCCGCTGCATGGCATCAGACAACTCTCGATGCGAATTCACCCACCCACAGCTGGTGGCCCGGCATTGAAGCACAGGGGAATTACGCGACCGGAGCGAGGGTCTACGAGCAGTTGATATCTCCGGCGATCAATTTATCCGGTGCGACCGGAAACGTGACTCTTCTATTCACAGAAAATTATTTCACTGAACGCGGTTTTGATTTTTGCATGGTCGACGCGACAACCGACGGTGGAGCCACCTGGACTCACCTTCGCGGCGGCTACGGTGAATCGCCATCGGGCGACACCTACGGCTGGAAGGTATCAACGCTCGATCTGACGGCGTACGCCAACCAGACGATCAATCTCCGGTTTGTGTTCGATACCGGCGACTCCCTCTTCAACGCATTCCCCGGGTGGTTCGTCGACAACGTGGCTGTTTTTGATCAATCCGAAACTGTCAAGGGAATTGTGTTCTACGACCAGAATCAAAACGGCACTCACGATTCCGGAGAGTGGGGGCTGGCGAATTGGCTCGTCACGGTGACAGGCCCGCTCACGCTCACCATGCCAACATCCCAGAGCGGAACATTTAACCTGCCTCTTCCGCTCGGGTCATACCAGTTTTCGGAAGCCCTCCAGCCTCCCTGGACCGAAACGACTCCCTCGACGATCAGTGTTGATCTGAATACGCCCGCCGGAACAGTCAATGATGTGAACTTCGGCAACTATCGTTTGGGATGCCTGCTCTCCGGCAATGTATTCGAAGATCTGAACAAAGACAGTCTGTTCACTCCGGGTGAACCTCCTTTCACGGATCCCTGGATTGTATTATCCGATTCAACCGGCTCCTGGGTTAACGACGCCCAGCCCGATTCCTCGGGACAATTTGCATTTTTTGCCTTCGGAGCGGGTCGATACCAACTGACGGAATACTTACCCCCTCATTGGGTCTCAACCGTGCCCGGGGGACGGCTCCCGACTTACAACATCATGGTGCCTCCCAAGGATACGGTGTTCAGTGGATTTATCTTCGGGAGCTATCAAGTTCCACCGACAAATTCCGCGATACGAGGATTCGCTTTCAATGACCTGAACCGGAACGGTGTGCCGGACGACCGTGAGCCTCCGATCCAGAACCGTCTCGTGTCCCTTAACGATTCGCTCGGATTGTACGGCGCCACCACGTTCACCGACTCGCTTGGAAGATTCTCCTTCGAGAACCTCACTGCGGAAGGATACACGGTCTCACTCCAGGGCATCTGTGGCTGGCAACAGTCTGTCCCGGCCGGCAATTACAACATTGAGCTTGATTCGGGGCAGGTGATAGACAGCATAATGTTCGGCTCGTATCAGTATTTCCCAGGATCAATCAGCGGCACGGTCTACAATGACCTGAACGCGGATGGGGTACGCGCTCCCGGGGAACCGGGAATTGGCGGGTTCATGATCTACCTTTCCGGGGCCACGTGCGGCGGCGCCAAATCAAACCAGAATGTAAAAATGTCAACTGCTTGCGATGACAGCGGGCATTATCGGTTCGACGGGCTCCTGCTCGGCACCTACCACATACGAATTGCCCTGACCGCCCATTGGCGGCAGACGCAGCCTGCCTCACTCCAACCATATACGATTGCACTGGGCGGCGATGCGAGTCGTCCCGGCACGGATTTTGGCCTCACGTACGATTCATCGTTCAATCTTGCGTATCGGTCCTTCCTGCCGGAAACCATTGCCTACGTAAATGACAACATTGGAAGGGGGCATCCCGGATTGGCGCTGAAGGTGAAGGCGATCGGGAGCGAGGCAACTTTCACTCTCATCACTCCCATCGGCGGGTTGAACGGCCTCCACGTGGAATTCAGCCAGACGATAGATACATCAAGCTTCACGATCAGCAGGTTCCCCCCGGGGACCCCCGCTGTTGGACTCAAGAAATGGGAATTCAAGCTTGAGGGGAGTGACACGTTAGGGAAAGGCGACAGCGTGGTCATCTTTGGCGCCTGCAAGGTGGGGAAGATGCTCCTCATCTCAAAATACTGGTGGGAAAAAGGAAATTTAAAAACCGCGCCGGGCACGAGCATCGGCAAAAACCTCTCAGGTTCGGGGAGACTCCTTCTTCCCATGCCGAACGTCATGAATGTGCTGCAAACCATGTATTCCGACGGCATGCCGACGAAGTATGGACTGACGGTAGGTCTGGTTCCCAATGGGCATTCGGCTTACGCCAACAGTGCTGCCAATGTTTGGAAGTCTCTGTACCAAAATGGTCACACGCACCAGGGGCATCCGAGATGCCTAGGGGTGTTCTCAACTACGCTGGGATCGATAAAAACGCCGGTGAACACTCTCACGCCGACCAAGGGGAACAATATTCTTTTCGCCGAAGCTCTTGCGCTGAAGGCCAATCTCTTCGCGAGCCAGTTCGAAATCACACCATACGGATTCGGCGGACTGATATTCCACGGCGACACGGCAAATCCCTTCAATGGACTATCGGTAATGAACATAGCCAAGAAGTTGGATTCGGCCATATCCAAATATGTCGAGCCGACAAAAAAACCTGTTGTTGCTCCAGGCTATTGCGTTTGCGATACCAATTACTTCAACGTGGCATACCGCACCATCCGGATGATCGATTCCGCGTTCTCCGGTCCGATGGACACTATCTCATTCGGCCCGGGATTGATCTTGAAGCCCGTCCGGGATCTGTCTACCGTTCCCTTCCTGACGCTCGACAGCTCCTTCTCTTCCCTCTCTGCCGGCACAGTGCCCATCAAAGGGAGCTACATGCAAGAACCCTTGCAGTACAAACTTGAACAGAACTATCCGAATCCGTTCAATCCAACGACGACGATTTCCTTCACGCTGGCTCAAGGATCCTTCGTCACGCTCAAGATCTATAATATTCTGGGTCAGGAGGTGGCAACGGTCTTCAACAGGGAACAAATGAATGAAGGCCCGCAGGAATTTGAATTCAACGCCTCCAACCTGGCGTCGGGCGTGTACTTCTATCGCATCAAGGCAGAAGGGATTGCCGATCCTGACAATAATATCGCCGGACAGACATTCGTGGCGGTGAAGAAGATGGTTTTGTTGAAATGAGAATGTGAGAAAATGAGTAGATGAGATATTGAGAATGAAGGCCGGCGTGACGCCGGCCTTCTTAATTTTATTGAGCTCTAGTGTCCTGTTGTAGAGCACATCGATTAATTCTTGTAGCTTCTAACCCTCACCCCTTTCCCCTCTCCCGCAAGCGGGAGAGGGGAATTGAAGAGGAGAGGGTTCCGAGTGACATGACAATGCCGAAGTTTTGTGAATCTATTCATTGACCAATTGCCCGTGATCAAAAGTACTGAGTGACGCTTTCCATGATTCTGACGATTCCAACGTCGTGTTTTTGCGTGTCAACCCGAGTATTCACTTGATTATTCGTGCTCCCTGTGTCTCCACAACCCACCGGTTCTTTACGAAGACCTCAATCGTTGAATCAACAACAATCTGATCTCGCTGATTCTTATGATACCCAAATGTCTCTTTCCAAAAACACTGATCCTCCGCAGGATCGCCGCCAGATGGCCGAGCCTTTGTTCTCTTCATCACTCTTAAGTGTCCGAAGTCATACTCACTTGAGACTTTGTATAAGTACGATTCACCCGAATCGTCTGTCCTCTTTTCCACAGTGTCCGACCATATCGTAGTAAGTGAGTCGTCCCTCATAATCTGTTTGTAGGACAAGTCCCTCCCATTGTATTCGTGCTCCACCAACTTCAGACGGTGGTCAACCACCCAATAAGTTTCTTCTTCATCGTTCCAATTTGTTGAAGTGATTCTCTTGCTGGCTGAGTCTATGAAGACATTGTCGAAACTGAATTCCGGGTCTCGCTCAAACTTACGATCGGTCGGGTTGTATATCCAGAAATCCGATTCTTTTACAGCTCTATCGTTAAGTCGGTCGAAGCGTAAATCAAGGTATCCGTCGAAGTTGATATCATACAAACTGTAATCATCTACCCCATTCTCCTCCGAATGTCCATCGATAACCTGAAACGGCACAGTACTATCCAACGCCGAGATCTCGAGACGCGCAGAGTCTGACCCGCTGACGCATTTGATAATGAAGCTTGGAAGCGAGGGATCTATTTCGACAGTGTCGATTGTCGTGGTTGCCGAATCCTGTGCACGAATCACGCTGAACGTAACGAGGATAAGTGTGCCGCCTATGATGGAACTCTTCATATGTGTTTCGAAGGTCATACGTGAAGAATGCGCCATAACTATCGGAAGTACGCATTCAAGACGTACTGTTGCATCATTCTATGTGTATTGAAGAATGAGCCATTGAGGGCGATCGCGTGTCGCATGACGTCGATGAAGCGATCACGGTCATGATAAAAAAGGGGAAGAACAACTTTTTCAAGTTTATCATAGAGAGAGGCTGCATCCTTTGATCGGTCCTGGGTTTCGGTGGCCCCGCCGCGACCGTTTTCCCCGATTGCCCAGCCGGTCACTCCTTCGATACAACCCTCGATCCACCAGCCGTCGAGAATGCTCAGACTCGGCACACCGTTGACTGCGGCCTTCATCCCACTCGTCCCGGATGCCTCATTCGGCGGCTGGGGAGTATTCAGCCACACATCGACACCCGACGTGATCAACTTCCCGAGCGCCATATCGTAGTTTTCGAGGTATGCGATCTTGACATCCTTCTTGAGCAGTTCCTTCACTTCATAGATTTTTTTTATCATTTCCTTCCCGAACTGATCCTGCGGATGAGCTTTCCCCGCATAAATCAGCTGAAGCGGCCCGCCGCCGGCCACAACTCTTTTCAGTCGTTCAATGTCGGTGAACAGCAGACTTGCCCTTTTGTACGTTGCTGCGCGCCGCGCAAACCCGAGCGTAAGCACATTGACATCCATTCCCATGTTCGTCTCGTGATTCACGTAATGAATCAGTTCCTTCTTTGCCTGCGAATGCGCTTCCCACATTTCCATGGCCGGGATGCTCAGTGCGTAACGCAGGCTGAAGTTATCCTGCTTCCAACCGGGGATATGCTGGTCGAAGAGGTCCTGGAACGGCTTTGCCACCCAGGTGGCGGCGTGAACCCCGTTTGTGATTGCATCGATCGTATACTTGGCAAACATCAATCTCGAGATTTCACCGTGCCTTTTTGCAACGCCGTTGATGTAGTGACTGAAATTAAGCGCCAGGTACGTCATGTTGAGCGCGCCTTCGAGGTTAAACACCTTCTTCATATCCTGAAAACCGGGATGGTCTCCAATAACACGGTCGACGACATCCATGGGAAACTCGTCCTGACCGGCCGGGACCGGAGTGTGCGTCGTGAACACGCATTTTTTCCTAACCGTAACAATGTCGTTGTGGGTTACGGATCGTTTGCCGCCGTCGTTGGTCTCTTCGTCAAAGAGTTCCAAGGTCAGCAGGCTTGCGTGTCCCTCATTCATGTGGTAGCGGTCAAGGTTGCTGTATCCGAGCGCGCGGAGCATTCTCACGCCGCCGATACCGAGGATGACCTCCTGACACAGCCGGTAATGTTTGTCGCCGCCGTAGAGGTAGTGAGTCAGCGTTCTATCCCATTCGGAGTTTTCCGGAAGGTTCGAGTCGAGAAAATACACCGGGACGCTGAAATCTCCATTTCCTTTGACCTCGTATTTCCATGAACGGATGCGAACGGTGCGGCCTTCGATAGTGACCGAAGCCCTCTGGGGCATTTCTTCCAGGAAATCCTCGATCACCCACTCCACAGGTTCCTCTTTCTGCCATCCGCTGACGTCAATTCTCTGGTAGAAATATCCCTTGCGGTGGAGCAGCGATACGCCGACCATGGGAACGTTGAGGTCGGCTGCGGCGCGGAGAGTATCGCCGGCGAGAACGCCCAGGCCGCCCGAGTACGTGGGCATGTCAGCGACGAGCCCGATCTCCATCGAGAAATATGCAATTCTTCTATCTTGATCCATCCCTTGAGAAGAACATTGAGAAGTAATAACTCACTCTGGATTCCAGATAATTTAACGAAATATCAGGAGTGGGTCAAATCCCGGGTACCCGGGATTCTTCCGAACTACGCCGGCTCGCATGATTTCAAATCAGATCAGCCGAGTGTTTTTCCAGTCTTTCTTCCAAACATGAAAAACCCCGGTTGTTCAGGCCGGGGTGTTAGTTTAGACCTAAACGATTGCTCACTTCATCGACATTCCCGCGAAAGAACGCGAACCGCTGATGAATGCTGATAACGGCTGATGACAACATTTCGCCAAGGTACTATCAATCCCGCAAAAGAATGCGGGACTTCTGTTAAAATGACTCCGTCATTTTAACATCAGCATCTTTTTCACGGCGGTGTGGCTATCGGTGATGATTCTGTAGAAATACATCCCGCTGCCGATCTGGGAACCGTCAAAATTGAATTTGTAATAGTGCCCGGGCTCGGCCATGCCGTCGAACAACTGCGCGACTTCCACTCCGAGAATGTTGTAGACCTTCACCGTTGCGTGCTCCAGCTTCTCCACACTGAACTTGATGACCGTTGTTGGATTAAATGGGTTCGGGTAATTCTGATTGAGCTGGAATACCCGCGGCGCAGCTTCCTCATTCACGCTCAACACGCCGGACACCGTGATTTCGTTCGAGTACGTGATATGACCGGTCAAATCAACCTGCCTCAAACGGTACACGTAGGATGTGGGACCGACATTCATGTCGGTCCATTCATAATGATGCTCTGCAAGTGATGTCCCCGCGCCGGGAATCAAACCGCTCACCGTTGTGAATGTCGTCGCAGTCTTCAGACGGCGTTCGACGTAGAAGCCGTAGTTGTTCGTTTCGCTGACGGTTGTCCATGCCAGTTGAACTCTACCATCTGCAACGACGCTGGCATTGAACATGGCAAGCTGGAGCGGCAGGGCTTCGTTCGTCCCAAGCATGAACTGACCGAGTGACGGACGGCACTCAAAGTATGCGATTGTATCCCCCACACTGTCCGCTCCGGCGACATCGAGGTTCCATGCCCCGTCATCATTGCTTGCCCGTTTGTACAATGAGTAAAGCGTTATATCGCCGGCGCCGTCGTCCGTGAAGCTTGTGGGTACTGTGAATCCCAGGTCAACGCGATAGGTGCCCGGGGTACCGAAGACATCGACGATCCAGTACCGGTCGGCAAGCATTGTCGATGATCCCACCGCCGGCACATTCGGGGGATTCATGATACGGGTGACGGTAATGTCAACCGGGTTATCGAACGCATCGCAGGAATCCCGCAATGCCAGCATCCCTTCAAACGTACTGTAAGCGGACTGGAATGCCGTCTCGCTGTAACTTGTTCCAACACCAAACGGAGCGGTCGAGGCAACCCAGCACACCGTTGTGTCAAAGCCGTTGAGCGTGCCGTCATTGCTGCCTGCATTATCAAAAGCCGTCGAGCCGGCGCCCTCATCGAAACGCCAGTATCCGGCAAGTCCGGTTTCAGTCCCTGAAAGTCTGAGGTGCATATTTTCACGGATCTGCTGCGCTGTACGGGCTGTGGTCCAAATGCGAATGTCGTCCAAATTCCCCTCAAAAAGAGTGGAAGCGTTGCCGCCCTGCATTCCGAAAAGGACGGAGAGAGTATTCTCGTGATCTATGACCGAGCCGGTCGAATAATATGAGACGAGATTCCCGTTTATGTAGAGCCCATGCCATGTGCCGGTACGGACAGCTGCGATGTGCGTCCAGGCATCCAATGGAATCGTGTCGGGTGACATGACATTGTAAATGCCATTCCACAGGCTGAGAGTATAGGGGCTGATTGCATCACTCATCATGAAAAAGACTTGGCCTGCATAAAGCCCGAGCCGAAACTGGCTGTAGACGTCGCCACTTTGCTCTTTTGAAAGGATCACTGCCGAGGATACTTCGGGGCGAACCCAAACCTCCAAAGTGAGATCACCCGTCCCGAATGAAATACCGTTCCCGCCATCGACATAACTGCTGTCGCCGTTGAACTGCAAAGCGGTTCCGGCGCCGACGACAGTTGAAGGGCTTTTCTGCTTATTATGTCTTTGACCCGGGAGAGCCGCAACACTTGAAAGAACCACCAGCGTGAAGATGATCAGCGAAATAGTTCTAACCTTTTTCATACTAATTTCTCCTAATTGTTATTGGGAAGTGACCAGCATGATAAATTACAATGGATCTTCAGGAAAAGAACAGCGCTCAAGAGAGCGGGAAGAATGATATTCAGAAGGAATATAAGTAAAATGAGAAGGGATGTCAACCCCTCACAAGGGGATAGGTTAGAGGTCAGAGGTTTGGGGTTCGAGGTTCGGGGAGGGGGGCTGGAGCACCATTCATGGTGCTTTATTCGATCGAATAAAGGAAGGCAAAACTGAATACATCATAATCCGCTTCATCTGAAATCGATGATATGAACGACCGCGCAACAGACAAACCACGGCAACCCGTCCCGACGTGCTTCCGGTCGGGATCCGAACTGAGGAATCCGCTGCCGACGTTTAGATGCCGATCAAAAGCATATCGGCAAGACGGGGAGGGCAAGAGGCTGAACATCCCGACGAAGTCGGGAAGCATATCGCTGGGACTCTTGGGGCAGCCTCTCAAACAGCGACAGTTTCGACTTAGTCCAGCTTCTTGTGGAATCGCAGAATGCTGGCCCACAGAACTGCCACTCCCATACCGAGGAGCAGGCATGCCTGCATCCAGAGGTCCTTGATCCCGACACCCTTGAGGATCAGCGAGCGGACGATGAAGAGAAAATGCCGCATGGGAATCCCGAGGGAAACGATCTGCAGAATGCGCGGCATGTTGTCAACGGGGAACGTGAATCCGGAGAGATACATCATGGGCTGCATAATGAAAAACTGGCCGACCATCATTGCCTGCTGCTGCGTCCGCGAAATCGTCGAGACGAACAACCCGAGCCCGAGGGACGTCAGGAGAAAGAAAAGCGAAAGAACGGCCAGAAGGGGTATGCTTCCCCTGATAGGAATGCCGAATCCAAAAACCATGACCGTGATGACGATTGCGGCATCGATCGAACCGAGAATGCTGAAGGGAACAAGCTTTCCGAATATCAACTCCGACGGGCGAATGGGCGTCACCATGATCTGCTCGAGTGTTCCGATTTCCTTCTCGCGCACGACCGCCATCGAAGTCAGGTTCATCGTCATGGCAAGAAGAAGCAGGACCAGTACACCCGGCACCATGTACTCTCTGCTCTCAAGCTCGGGATTGTACCATGCCCGCACTTCCGTGTTAATGCCTCCGATCGGCAAACGGCCGCCGACAACCTCTGTGAGAATATTTCTTGAATACTGACTAACAATCTGATTGGCGTAGCTCACGCTGATCGCTGCCGTATTCCCTTCGCTGCCGTCGACCAGCAGCTGAACCGGGGCAGGCTCCTTCCGCAGGATCTTGTCCCCGAATTTTCGGGGGATGACAAGGGCCATCGTGGCTTTATTGTCGTCGAGATACGACTGCACTGCCTTGTAATCATCCGTCGCATATTCGACGGTGAAGTATCCGGACGTAACGAATTTCTCCGCCAGAGCACGGCTGTCCTCCGTTTTGTCGAGGTCGCAGAGTACGATCGCGATGTTCTTCACGTCGATCGAGGCCGCGTACCCGAGCAGAATCAATTGCAGCACGGGAGCAAGAATGACGATGCGCGCCAGTGCTTTGTCCCTGAAGAACTGGCTGAATTCCTTTTTCAGAAGCGCGACAACCCGTTGTCTGTTCATCATTCTACCCGATGGTTTTCTTAAATCGTCTCGCGCTGATCGTCAGCATCACGCCGGTAAACAGCATCAGGTAGAGTATCTGGTCCCAGAAGGCGCTCAAACCCACTCCTTTGAGAATGATGCTCCGGAGGATGACGAGATAAAACTTCGCCGGTGTAACATTGGAGATAATCTGCAGCCACCAGGGCATACTCCGGATCGGGAACATGAACCCCGAGAGAATCATGGTCGGCAGCATCGAAAAGAGCGCCGCGAGCTGGAACGCCACAAGCTGATTTTGGGCAATGGTCGAAACGAGCAACCCGATGGACAGCGCGGCGATTATGAACAAGAGAGTCGCCCCGAAGAGCAGGATGAGGCTACCTTTGATAACCACACCGAAAAGGAAATATGCGGCGGTGAGAACGAGTGCCGCCGCGAGGAGCGAGATGAGCGCGTACGGTATCATTTTCCCGATGATGAGCTCCAACGCTTTGACCGGGGAAACATCAATTTGCTCGATGGTATTCCGTTCTATTTCCTTCACGATCGACAGTGACGTCGCGATGACGGCGGTAATTGCCAGGATGAAGCCGATCAATCCGGGAACGAGAAACTTCGCGCTCTTGAGCTCCGGATTGTACCAGATCCGGGCATCGAATTGAATAGGTATGTAGTTCCCGCGACCGATCTTTGCCAGATTCTTAAGAATGATCTGCTGAGAATACTGCTGCGCGACAACCTGGACGTAGCCCACAATAGTCGTGGCAGTGTTGGCATCCATTCCGTCGACAAGCACCTGGATGCTCACTGCATCCCCGGATGCAATTTTGCGTGAGAAATCTTTCGGTAAGATGAGCGCGCATTTCGCCCTGGCTTCATCCAGCAATGCCGTTGCTTCCCGCGAGGATGAGAGCATCTGGACGTAGTCGAAATACCCGGAGGTGACAAACGAATTGATGAAGTCCCTGCTGGCGACCGACCGTTCTTCGTCGTAGACGCCCATCCTGATATGATCGACATCGAAATTGAGAGCATAACCGTTCAGAAGAAGGAGCAGCGCCGGAACGAGGGTCAGGATCGCCAGCACGCGCTTGTCCCGCCTGATCTGGCGGAATTCTTTGATGATGATCGGCCGCAAACGTCGCAGGGTCCTCATGACTTACGCCGCCTTCCTTCCTTCCATGTCGAGCAGGTAGATGAAAACGTCCTCAAGCGAAGGGCTGATGCGCTCTATCCCGGTCGAGCTGATGCCATTTTTCCGGAGAACCGATTCGATCTGCGCGCGCGCCGATTGCTCTTCCGGAACGCTGACATGCAGGAAGGTGCCGAAGACCGACGTCTCAAGCGCCCACGGTTCCTTCTCAATCAACGACATCGCTTCGATGACATTTGAACACTGCACCTCGAGAATCGGGGTCTTGATGTAATTCCTTTTGAGCTCTCCCGGACTCCCGGTCGCGATGATTTTCCCGGCATTAATAAGCATGATCCCGGTGCAGTACTCTGCTTCTTCCAGGAAATGTGTGGTAACAAGAACGGTCACACCCTCGGAAGAGAGTTCGTAGATCAATTCCCAGAATTTCCTGCGCATGACGGGGTCAACCCCGCTCGTCGGTTCATCAAGAAACACAATCCTGGGCCGGTGCAGGACGGCGCACCCGAGAGCGAGCCGCTGTTTCCAGCCTCCGGAAAGAGTACCGGTGATGCTTTTTTCCCTCCCTTTGAGGTTGGCCATCTCATAGACCCACTCTTTCCGATCTTCAATCGCACTGTTGGTCATCCCATAGATACGGCCGTAAAAATTGATATTTTCCTCCACGGTGAGGTCTTCGTAGAGCGAAAACCGCTGGGACATATAGCCGATGGAGGCCTTGACTTTCTCCGGCTCTTTGTTAATATCGAACCCGCCTACGCTCGCCATACCATCCGATGACTCGAGAAGACCGCAGAGCATTCTGATCGTGGTGGATTTTCCGGCCCCGTTTGCGCCCAGGAATCCATACACCGCGCCCTGCCCGATCTCGAAATTCACATGGTCGACCGCCGTAAACTTGCCGAAGCGCTTGGTCAGGTCTTTTGCCCGGATCGCAACGTCGGCCATTTATTCTCCACCCACAGACCGGCGCAGGCGCGCGACGGCAATTTCCTGCTCCACGAGCGCTCCCGTATAGTTCGTGTGCGCCTGGAGAAGCGCCACATCGGCATCAAGAAGCTCCGTGGACGTGGCCAGCCCGGATGTATATTTGTCCCTTGTCGTCCGGGCGCTCTCTTCGGCCTGGTCGACACCCACCCTCGCCAGATCTATTTTATCCCTCGCCCGTCCCGCATCGAGATAATAGCGCTTCACCTCCAGCGCAACATTGTCTTTCATCTGGCCATAGAGGTTTTCGTTCTCAGTCACCATCGCCCGTGCCTGCTCGACCTCGGAGGAAGTTGTCCCCCAGTTCCAGATATCGAACTGCACTTCCACGCCGAGATCCCAGGATGACTTGAAAGCATCGATCGTCGGCTGGTATCGCATGTTCGGATGGTTGTAATAGTAATTGCCTGCAAGGAAAATCTGGGGATAGTAGTTCCCCTGGCTGGCGGAGAGACTCGCCTTCGATGCTTCAAGTCGCGACTGCATCGATTGCAGATCGGGGCGGACTGCGAACGCTTTTTCGGCTAAACTGGCCGGAGTTTGTGCGGGGCTCTCCGAAGCGCTCTCGCGGGGGCTCGACGCCAGTTCGATCTCTGTATCAATCGGCTGGCCAATCGCATTGTTCAGAGTCATCATAGCCACTTCGACATCGTTCGCCGCATCGATCTGGCTGAGTTTTGCGCTTGAAAGCTGGACTTCAATCTTCAGGAGGTCGTTCCGGGTCGCCAGACCCGCCTTCATGAGATTCTCAGTGTCCTTGTGATACGCCAGAAGTCTGTTGACATTCTCATCGACAAATTTTTTCGTTTCATGGGCCTGGTACAGCATCCAGTATGCCGCGGTGATATTGAGAATAAGGTCATTCTTATCATTTTCCCGGTCGGACTCACTCGCCCGTGCGAGGTATTCGGCCGCGCGGGCATTGCTCTTCAATTTGAATCCTGTAAAGAGCGGCTGCCGGAGCGATACATCCGCCTGGTAATTATCCATGACCGACGGAGCAATCACGACTTCCTTTGGAAAAACTGGTGGGCCAACCTCGAACGGCGGAACGTTACTCAGGCGTGAATAGCCGCCTGCGAATTTCACGGACGGTAGCATGCCGGCATGAGCTTCGTCGGCCTTCGCAGACGCTGCATCCACTTTCGCGGCGGAAATGTTAAGTGTTTTGCTCTTCTTCTGCCCTATGGCTATCGCGTCATCCAGCGTCAATCGCTGGACGGATTGAGAAAGCGCCGATACGGTCAGGACGACCGTTAATACCAGAACCGATTTCATCACACGACCTCACTGTGCTCGTTATGTGTTAAAAGAGAGACGAAAACAGTCTCAAGCGACGGTGGAATAACTCTCCAGCTCGACGTTGCAATCCCGTTTTCCCGGAGGAGCGACTCAATTTCGGGGACTCTTTTTGCGGGATCGTCCACGACGACATTCAGCCTGTCACCGAATGCCTGAGCCTCGCTCACCGACGGGTGGTGCCGCAGCAGCCGGAATCCGTCCCTTACGCGGTCGCAGACGATCTCGACGACCACACCGCGCATGACGTTTTTAAGATTCAGAGGAGTATCCAATTTCATGATCTGGCCTTTGTTCATAAGCGCGACGCGGGAGCATCGCTCGGCTTCATCGAGGTACGGAGTGGTCATGACAATGGTGATCCCGGTCTTCAGCAGGCTCGAAAGTACTTTCCAGAAATCTCTCCGCGAGACCGGGTCGACTCCCGTTGTCGGCTCATCGAGAAAAATGACCTCCGGCGTATGGATTAACGTGCAGGCGAGCGCAAGCTTCTGCTTCATCCCGCCGGAGAGTTGTTCGGCAAGCCGTGTCCTAAAGGGCGTCAGGCGCGTAAACTCCAGAAGTTCATCGCGCCTGTGCCCGTAGTCGTAAACACCGTGGATCTCCGCGAAAAACTCAATGTTCTCATCCACGGTCAAATCACCGTACAAACTGAACCTCTGGCTCAGGTATCCTATGCGTTTGCGGACCTCTTCCGGCTGGGTCCTGACATCGAACCCGAGGACCCGTATTTCTCCCGAGGTCGGCGGCGTAATCGCGCATAGCATGCGGATCAGCGTTGTTTTTCCCGACCCGTCGGGACCGACGAGAGCGAGCATGGCGCCCTTCTCTATCTCGAGTGAGACTTCTCTCACCGCGACAACGTCGCCGAATTTCTTCGTTACCGATCCAATCTCAATGATACTCATGCGGCCTTCAGCGGGAGGTTGGAGTCAGGTAAGCATCCGCGGGCATGCCGGCTTTCAGTGTCTGATCGGCGTTGGGGATCTCGATCTTCACTCCGAACACCAGCTTTGTGCGATCCTCTTTTGTCTGAACATTCTTCGGCGTAAATTCCGCCACCGATGAGATGTACGTAACGGTGCCGGTAAACGCTTTATCCGGTGTTGTGTCGATGTAGACCTTCGCCTGCTGTCCGAGATGCAGCCGTCCAAGCTCCTGCTCATTCACATAGACCGTCAGTTTGACCACGTCGAGGTATGTCAATCGAAAAAGATCCACACCGACGGTGACAAGCTCGCCCGGCTCGACGGCCCGGAGCGTAATAGTGCCGGCCGACGGGGCAAGAATGGAGCAGTCACGGACTTTCTTCTTGAGAAAGTCAACTTGTGCTGCGGCCAGATCACGTTTCTGTCGGGCGGCGTCGATCTCGACCGGTCTCAAACCGCGCTTGAGTTTTTCGTACGTTTGCTGGGATGAAACGTACCTGTCATAGGCGTCGTCGTACTGTTTCTGAGTAATCGTCTGTGAAGCGAGGAGGTCTTTCATCCGGTTGTAATCCGCTTCGGCCGTTTTGAAAGCGGCTTCCGCCTGCGTGACATCCTCTTCGCGGGAGCCTTCAACAGCCAGCCGGTATGCGGATTCGAAGGACTGCAAATTCGCCGTTGATTGGCGTAGCTGAATCTGGTATTCGAGGTCGTCGATGACCGCGAGCGTATCGCCACGCTTGACGCGAGCACCTTCGTCAACCCTGACTTCCCGGAGCTTTCCGGCTACTTCCGTTCCGATGTTAACGTCGGTTCCCTCAATCGTGCCCGAAGCTGCGATGTCGCCGGCATGGTCTCCGGAGCAACCGGCAAGGGATAGAATGACAACCAGCGTACAGAGATACTTCATGCAATCCTCATCTATTAATGGTTTGATATTTTCGTGTGAAAGTGCTTCCTCGCGCTTTCGGTGAGAATCCCGTCAAGATACACGCTCATGATCGTTCTGAAGGCATCCTCGATGGAGAAAGGATATTGAGCAAGCGTTTCCGGATTCACCACTCCCTGAACGGAGCTCAGATACATCAGAACCATGACATCTTTGCTCACGTCATTGCGCACAAGCCCCAGCCGGATTCCTTCGTCAATCATTTTGGAAAAATTCCCGAGGATATTCTTGCGCCTCATTTCCTCGATGCGCTTCCAGATATCCGGTCGAAACCTGCGCACGTCGTCGCGGAACTGACTGGTAACGTTGCACATAAAGTGCCCGATGTACTGCCAAAAATTGTACAGCTTTGCAACCAAATCGTCGGACGATTGGGTTATCGCCTTGATGTTTGAACCCACCTCCATCATTTGCCATTCGACCGCGGCGTCGAGCAATTCATCCTTGCTGTGGAAATGCTGGTACATCGTTTTCTTGCTGATCCCGAGCTGCTGCACGAGCTCATCCATGGTGACTTTCGAGAACCCCTTTGCGAGGAACGTATCGCGTGCGGCCTCGACAATTCTCTCTTTCGTATGTTCTTCAATCATGGCGTTACCGGATATTGTGGAAACCATAATATTTTCTCAAGTTTCCTTGAGATCAAAAAAAATCCCGATCTTGGCCATACTTGGGCGTCGGAAACTATTAAAACTTTTAACGTTTTCAATATACGACTTTTTACGATTCTTGTCAAGTCGGGGATGTCGAAGTACGGGCGGGGTTAAAGATGGCCTCCATAAACAGGTTTTCCAGATCGGGCGTCCAACGGCAAATCCGCTAGGAGGGAACTGCGCTCCCGACCCACCCGCGTAGAGTCCGGTCCCCTGACCGGACATCCGGGATGGTCTCCTTAACGGTGAATGTGCGACCCCGTCCGATTGCGAATCGGACTCTACGCCAGGATTGCCACAACCTCCTGCTGGCGCGGCTCACCCGGAACGGTGACCTCATACGTCTTCGTGATATAGACGTCGATTTCCGTCCGAACTCCAAAATCTCCGATGAAGTAAATTCCCGGTTCGATGGAGAACGACGTTTCCGGAATGATGGTTCGCTCGTCGTGCGTCTCGAGATTATCGATGTTCGTGCCGCCGCCGTGTACGTCCGCCGTAATCGAATGGCCTGTCCGGTGGATGAAGTACTCCCCGTATCCGTGCTTCGTAATGTAGTTCCGCGTGAGATCGTCGACGTCGCAGCCGCGGACTTCCTTCTTTTCCGCAAATGCCTTTTTCAAAAAGTTCACTGCTTCGTCCCTTGCGCCCTTAACGACATTGAAAATCGTCGTGTACTTTTCAGGAACGGAAGTCCCGAGGTATCCCACCCACGTGATATCGTTATACGTCGACCCGGGTTTGTCCTTCTTCGCCCACAGGTCGATCAACACGAAATCCCCTTCGTGAAGCTCGGCATGCACATCCTTCGTCGGCTCATAATGCGGATTGCCGCTGTTGGCGTTGACGGAGCAGTTCGGCGCTTCGTCGCTCACCAACCCGTTCTCCTGGAACAGCTTCTGCATGAACTGCTGTACGTCGTATTCAGTCGTACGTATTTTTCGCAGTATCCGGTCCTTCATGAATGCAAATGTTCGGTCGACGACGGTGCGCATGATGCGCGCCGTTTCCAGGTTGTCGCGGTACACCTCCTCGGACCACCGGGCTCCGAAGTACTGTGCGAGGTTCATGGAAGAAACCACCGTCACGCCGGCCGACCTCACCATTTCCACCGTTCCCGCATCCACTTTGGAGATGTACGGAATCGCATTGCCGGGCGAGTATTCCATGGCGACTGTCTTCATACCCGCAAGAATTTTCCTGAGACCTTCGTCCAGCGATTTCCAGCTCAGGTAAATCGTCTTCTCGCCCGGGAGGTAATCGAGGTTCCAGCGTTCGATGCTGTGCACCAGCTTCCGGGGTTCACCCTGCGCCGGAATAAGGTAAAAGAATCTCCGCGTGTTCATGATGTGGTGTGGAAATTCCAATATCCGCTGGGCAAACTCGTTCCGTTTCCAAAAATCATAGAACAGCCAGCCGTCGATGTGCTGCTTTCTTAGAGCGGATTGGATCGATCGGACTTTTTCCATGGTTGCTTGCGTCGGTGTTGTGTCAGTGGTTGTCATGGTCATTCGGATGTTGTGAGGGTGATCGTTGAGTTGACAAATTCATGCTTGAGACACAGACTTTCTTACAGACTGTGGCCAATTGAAAAATACAGGAGAAGAGGTCCCACAGTCGGAGGTGATCCGAGTAATTTCGTTTGATAATAAAAGCTTTTTCCCATGCCGACGGATGCAGAACCCAGAGGAGTATCGACGGCGATTTCCAGGCCGATGCCATGATGGAAACTATTAAGCTTGAGATTCTCCGTTTCATCTGAAATAGTCCCCAGGTCATACCGCACGCTGGCATACGTCTCGAATACAAGCTTGAACGGAAGCCAGTACCGGTACTCCAGGTTGATCAGGAAGATCTGCCGTCCCCGGCTGTCGTTTTCCCGCAGGCCGAAGAAAGAATTCTGTCCGCCGAGCGTATATTGCTCGATGATCGGCAGCGGCTCGTCGGCAAAACCAAAGGTGACCTTGGGATGCAGCGTATGTCGCTCCAGGATTGTCGTGTATGACTCGTATGAAAAATTGACTTTCTCGAAAGAGACTTCGCTCCCCAGTTGGCGGAGCGCGGTTTCAAACGACGCCGTCAATAAAATTCCGTCCGTCGGGAATTCGAACTTGTTTTCCGTGTCGACCGTCGACTGTAGTTTTATCCCTACAAGCCGGTAATCCTCCGGACCGATACTGACGCCGGAAAGGGATGAAACACGGTCATGCTCGGCCCTCAGCTCAGCCGTCAGATTGCCCAACCGCTCGAGCTGCGTGCCGAACGTGAAGGAGCCGCCATACCGCAGTTCCTGATACTTCCCCACTTCGTCAACATCCCAGTGGGCATTGTCAATCAGGGAATCGTTGTACGCCAGTATGTCGCGTGATGAATAGTAACCCTTCAAATTAAACGTGAGATACGTTTGAAAAATACGATTCGCCCTGTATCCCACTTCCACCATCCGGTCGCGAAAACCATACATGTATGAAAGCCCGACATTCTCACCGGCTCCCCGAAAATTCGCATCCCGCATATCTATTGTGCTCACGAGGCCGTGCTCGTTGTCGGCGTGGAGACCAAGTCGCAACAACTCGGAGCTTTTCTCGTTCACTTTGAGTACGAGAATCGGAGTCTCTCCCAAGTAACGAACATCCAGCAGCACGGATTCGAAGAGCCCCAGGCTTGTTATGTTGATGAGACCCTTGTACGCGTCGTCAAGATTGAAAATGTCGCCCTTGTTCAGCGGAAATTCCCGGCGGATTACATAGTCTCTTGTGTGTTCGTTACCCTCAAAATACAGACCCGCGATGGTGCCTTCGTTGACGGTGAAATGGACCGTACCGCGCCGGGGATCCACCTGGACAGACTCGACGCGCGCCAGGGAAAAACGATTCTCCCGATAAAGCTCGAGCACGCTCTCCAATCGACGCTGCACTTCAAAATAATCGAGAACACTGCCCCGAAGAGACGTGATGCGGGATTCGATCATCTGGTCAGAAATGACTTGATTCCCCGAGAAGCGAATGTCGCTCACGCGAGCGTTTGACGTCGCATGATAAATGATTTTTGTCGGAATGGCGTGCTCGGCGATTTCCGCGTACACCTCCTGGTACCTCCCCAGGAGTGAAAGCTCCAGAAGCTGTCGCTGGATTCGTCCGGTGGAGACAGAGTGATTCTTCGCGTCGTCAAGAATTTCCTGCCGGGCCGATTCCGGAATCGAATCCCCCTGGAACTCCGCGACAACGTCATTGAACGTTTTTTCGGGAATCCCCGCCGAAGTATCCGCACGATACGGAATGAGACCGAGAATCCGGCCGATGCTGCTTTCGGCGGCACGCTCACCGGCGGCGACGAGAGTATCGACCCCGGTGAAATCCGAGACAATCCGGTTGCCGACGTCGGGGGTGATAACAACATCCGCCAGGTTCAATTGAGTCTGGTTGGAGGATTGCATCATGATTGTCATGATCTGGTCGGCAATCTCCCATGGCTTATTCATCTGGTCTGCACGTCTCATCGTACTGGTGGAATTGACGACAATCACGACATCGCAACCGAGCGACCTCGCCACATCGACGGGAATATTCGAGAGCAATCCCCCGTCAACAAGCGCCATCGAATCCCTTTGCAACGACGAATATAACAACGGTACCGTCACGCTCGCGCGCATCGCTTCGGCAAGCGAGCCGCGGTCCATAATGAGGCGTTTCCCGGAGAACAAATCGGTAGCAACGGCCCGGAACGGAATTTTCAGGTCGTCGAAACTCGGATATGGATGGTAGAGCGCCTGGAGTGTGAGGTTCATAAAATAATTCGTCAACCGCTGACCGCTGGACACCGACGATGGGATGATGGGCTGAAGCCCGTCAAAACGAATGACGAGAAAACCGGTTTGCTCCGGTTCTTTTTCCCCCACGAAAACCTCCCGGCGTTTTGTGTCTTCGGAGAAAGCGAGGACATCGTCCCAGTTTGCATGTACGGCAAGGCTCTCCAGCTGGGTGGTTGTGTATCCCGACGCGTACAGTCCGCCGAGGACCGCTCCCATGCTGTTTCCCACAACCAGGTCAACGGGAATGCCATATTTTTCCAACACTTTCAGGACGCCAACCTGAGCCAGACTTCGGGAACCGCCGCCGCTCAATACAAGTCCCACCCGGGGACGGCGCAGAGGCGAAACCAACCTCACGTTTAAGCCGCGGAAGGTGTATTGAATCTTCTGAGTCGGCACAATGAGGTTCGTTTGCCCAACAATCCCCGATGGAAAGCTGAGAAGCAAAGCGGGCAGAACCAGTCGTTTTAAGAATGCGGTCAGAGAGAAAGGCATTGATCTTTTGCAAGATTCATTCGTACAAAGTAGAGATTTTTGCATGAAAAATCAAGAAAGATGGCGTTGGGGTAGGCCAGTTCGTATTGTGGAGAAAGGAATTCCCCTTCTGGGAGGGGTGTCGACGAAGTCGACGCGGTGGGTAACCAGGAATGACTTTCCACTCTTGCCTGCACATTCAGAATACTACCGGTTCTTAACACACCCCTGAAGTGGCTGACCAAAAAGTAAAGCAATCCGTCATCCTGACATGCTTTTGGTCAGGATCTGAACCGAGCATCGCGCTGCCTACGTTCAGATGCCGATCAGAAGCATATCGGCAAGACGCTGGAACTTTCAGGACAGCCTCGTCATTGACCCTGTCCCGACCATAGCCGCGGCGTGTTCCCGAATTGATTTTCCTGACGAAAAACGATATATTGATGACATCATTGAGGATGTCTTCGCTTCGATGATGTACCTAATTCCTGAGACGATCAATTTTTGGAATATGGATGAACATGGGAATGCCGAACATGCAGTCGATGATGAAGCAAGTTCAACAGATGCAGGAGAAACTTGCCCGGATTCAGGCAGAGCTGGAGAACAAGACCGTTTCAGCCGAGGCCGGCGGCGGTATGGTGAAAGTTACTGCGAGCGGAAAACAGCAGATCCTTAAAATTCAGATACAGAAGGAAGTCATCAATCCCGACGACTCCGAAATGCTCGAAGACCTCGTCGTCGCGGCCGTGAACAAAGCCCTCGACGACTCACAGAAAATGGCCCAGGAAGAAATGAACAAAGCCACCGCCGGAATGCTGCCGAAAATTCCCGGCGTCACGATGTAGGCGTTCGTCTCCGACCGATCCTTGCCATGCTCACCACATCCGATACGTTTGAACAACTGATCGAAGAATTCTCCCAGCTGCCGGGCGTCGGGCGCAAATCTGCGCAACGCATGGCCACGTACATTCTGAAGCTCCCGAAGGAGGAAGTAGACAGGATGGCGCACGCGCTGCTCAAACTGAAGGAGAAGATTCGGTTCTGCTCTTCGTGCTGGAACTTCACGGAAGAGAATCCCTGCCGCATTTGCTCGAACCCGAAACGGGATCGCTCCATCATTTGCGTGGTCGAGGAGCCCAACGATGTCCTCGCCCTCGAGAAGACGAACGAGTTCCACGGTCTTTACCACGTCCTGGGCGGATCGCTTTCACCGCTGGATGGTGTCGGACCGGAGGAATTGAAAATCAAAGAACTCCTTGCCAGAATCAATCCGCCCGTAAAAGAAATTATCCTTGCTTTGAATCCGAATGTTGAAGGCGAGGCCACGACTATCTACCTGACACGGCTGACGAAACCATTCGGCGTCAGACTCACGCGCCTCGCCCGGGGTATTCCCGTCGGAAGCGACCTTGAATACGCCGACGAGTTAACGCTCACACGCGCCTTAGAGGGAAGAGTCGAGGTGTGAACCGGCTCGCTTCGGCAATCCCTGTCGTCCTGTTCTTGCTGTCGGTGATCGCCGGATGCGATTTGTTCCAAACGCGGACACCTCAACCACCCGCACAGACAAAATCAAGCTACACCACGCCCGTGACCGCTGATATTGTGCTGGACAACCTGAAGTCTGCATTTGAGGAATATAATGTCGACAACTATATGCGCTGCTTTGCCGACACTTCGGTCCGGCAGTATGAGTTCATACCCTCGCAGGAAACCCAGGCAGCGTATGCCGCGGTGTTCAGCCGCTGGAACCTCGACGCCGAACGGCAGTACTTCGTCCACCTCGGCCCCCCAACCACGGGCACGGCGTCACTGAGCCTGACACAGCAAAGCATCGTTTCCAGTTCAGATTCGGTCACATATATGTTCAGCTACTCACTTTTCTTCCCGCATAGCCGGTCGAACGTGCCCCAGCAAGTCTCGGGAACCATGCAGCTCTCGCTGGGAACGGACAACCAACGGCTGTGGTCGATCTATCGCTGGCAGGATTTCAAAACAGGCAAGGATTCGACGTGGAGTTATTGGAAAGCCGTTTTTAGTGGAAGCTGATAATGAATCGCGTACCATGGAGCATCGTGCTGGCGGGGATTCTCGCGACAACGCAATTGAGCTGTCTCAACCCGTTTGCCCCGAGACTCAACACAGAAGCGGCGGCACAGACATGTTCCGATTTGACGTCCATTGAAGATGTCCTCTGCACGTTTCGCAACGCTTACACATTCAAGGATACTACGTTGTACGGATCGATCATCGGTAAGGATTTCACATTTACGTACCGCGACTACGACCAGGGCGTCGACGTTTCGTGGGGCCGCACCGACGAAATGCGGATAACGTACGGACTCTTCCAGAGCGTCGAGTCCCTGACGTTGATCTGGAATACAGAAGTTTCCTCGAACGTAACTGACACTTCTTATTCCAGCATCCGCGGATTCAACCTCACGGTCACGTTCAACCCCAGCGATATCGAGCGCGTGGACGGATATGCGAATCTCACGTTTGTCCGGGAGAAGAGCACCGACCCCTGGAAAATCGCCTTCTGGCGCGATGAATCGAATTATTAACCGAGGAGATTGTCATGAGTCTCGTGTACATTCTTAGGGAAGGGCTGGCAGGATTTCGGCGGGCAAAGCTTGCCGCGGCCGGCTCGGTCCTGACCATAACCATTGCGCTGCTGCTCCTCGGACTGTTCTACATCGTGTCGACAAATACTTCCCGCATCGTCGACAGCATCCGTGCGAAAGTGCAGATGGAGACATTTCTCGAGGAGCCGGTCTCCCGCCAGCGCGTCATCGAAATCAAACAACAACTTCTTGCAATCGAAGGAGTTGCGGACGCACAGTTCATTTCCAAAGAGGAAGCCGCAAAGATTTTCAAACAGGAATTCGGTGAGGATATCAACAAAGTGCTGGAATTTAATCCCCTGCCGCCGTCGTTTAAAATATTCCTGAAGGAAGACTACCGCACGACCGACCGGGCGGATGAAATCCACAAGAGGATAAAGCGCATCAAAGGTGTGGACGACGTCGTGTACCGGAAGGACTTGCTGGAGTTTATCGATAAAAGGGCCGAGACACTCTACACCGTCGGCCTCGTTGTGGGGATTTTTATAAGCATCTCGGCAATTTTTCTTGTCTCCAATACGATCCGGCTCACGATTTACGCGAAGCGCAAGGCCATCCAGACGATGAAGCTTGTCGGCGCTTCGCGATGGATGGTCCGGGCGCCGTTCCTTATCGAGGGAGTCGCGCAAGGGATCATCGGCGGGCTTGTCGCAACGGGCCTCCTGTACTACATGATGACGCTCGCGGCACGGCTGCTGTCCGACGAGCTTGCAGAGTTTCTCCAGGTCGACGCGCTCTTCTATGTTTTCACGCTGGCGGTCGGCTTGTTCCTCGGATTGTTAGGCAGTTCGATTTCCGTGAGAAGGTTCATAGGGGAAACGGTGGTACAGTAGATTGTGGATTTGGGATTTCGGATTGGGGATTTCGGATCTGTTTGGGATTTTGGAATTCGGATTTAGAGCTTGTTTCGGGTTTCGGATTTGGGATCTGGATCAGGGATTAGGTTGCAGGTTAGAGGACAAGTGCTAGGCTAAAATTTCGACACATCCACAAACTTTTAGAGGGGTCTATGAAACTTTTCGATAAAGACATCAGAACGGAAGTAACCGCAGCCAAGCTCATGCTTGCGAAGAAGGGGTTGGAAACACATGAGACCTTCCAGGCGCTCATCGAAGCATCACCGCTGGCGTTGATTGCAGTTAACCGGGAAACGAAGATTATTCTCTGGAGTCCCGCCGCCCGGCGGATGTTCGGCTGGGGAGAACCGGAAGTGGTGGGAGACTATCCTCCCATGATTCCCGGCGACAAGCAGACCGAATTCCGCACGCTGTGGAACCGCGTCCTCAAGGGAGAAGAATTTTCGGGAACGGAGATCGGCTGCCGGAAGAAAGACGGATCCCCTATCGAGGTCAGCATGTCCAGCGCACCGCTGCGCGACAAACACAAAAACATCAAGGGGATCATGGCGATCTTCGAGGATATCACCGCATGGAAGCATGCCGTCGAGTCGCTGCAGGAAAGCGAAATGAGATACCGGACTCTTGTCGAGCGCATGAATGAGGGCTTTCTGTTCGTGGACAACAACGATATCATTCAATTTGCCAACGACCAGTTTCTCAAGCTGCTGGGATACTCCCGGGAAGAAATACTCGGAGAGGCGGCTGGTGAATTGTTTTTCGCCGAGAGCGACCTCGAGGTTTTGAAAAAGAAGAACCGGCGAATACGGGCTAGTATTGCCGATCGTTACGAAATCAAGATGCGCACAAAATCCGGCGGCATCATCTGGGTTGAAATCAGCAGCATACCGGTGTACGATGTTGCGGGAAAGGTCATTGGCAGGGTCGGCATTTACACCGACATAACGGAGCGCAAACGGGCGGAAGAGGACCTGAGAAAATCGAACGAAGAACTTCGCGGTTTGAATCTACGCCTTCAATCCGTCCGGAAGGAGGAAACCGCCCGAATCACGAAAGCGATCAATGCCGAACTGCAGCGCACGCTCGCCTCTTTCAAAAGCGATCTTGCATCCATCGGAAAGAAGCTGCCGAAGAATCAAACGGCGCTGCTGAAGAAAACGAAAGCCATGGAACAACCCCTCGGGAAGCTCCTGGAGAGGGTACAGCTTATATTGGCGGGAATGCCGGACGGGAAGAAATAGCATCCTTGGTCGGCACCTGACACTCGCTCGCCGTCTGAACCGCGATTCGCTTGATTCACATGATTACCCCGATTATTCTAATCATGGTAATCCCATAATCCCAAAAATCATGGTTCAGACTTTCTTTCGCCGTCATGATCGAAGGTTACCTTCAACTTCGTCCTTGCCTGGCAGAAGGTAACCTTCTTCCCGCCTACAGCGGAGAAGGTTACTTTGTAGGGCGAGACGCCGTCTCGCCGTGTCGAGTCAGCGACTCGACCTACACGTTACATGACTCCGTCGTTCCCGAGTTATCAGATTGCTTCGTCGTCCCGCACTTCGACAAACTCATAGGGGGAATTCGGCGGATACGAAGAGTGGATGATCGAAGGTTACCTTCAACTTCGTCCTTGCCTGGCAGAAGGTAACCTTCTTCCCGCCTACAGCGGAGAAGGTTAACTTGTAGGGCGAGACGCCGTCTCGCCGTGTCGAGTCGGCGACTCGACCTACCACACCGCCCGGATCGTCCAGAAATCATCGGCGAGGTTCTGGTCGATCAAATATGCATATGGCAGCGTGAAATATCCCTTCATCCCCCAACCCGATCCCCAGGAGTTTCGCACGATGAACCATTGATTGGCATCGTCGTAGCCGACCGCAACCACGGCATGCCCGCCGAGAAGCCGCTCGTTGGGCTTCGGCATTGAAGCATGTCCCGATTTCGCCACCGCCGGGCTCTCGAAGCTTTCGTACACGGAAAATCCAAACACAAACGGGTAGCCGGAGGCAAGACAGCCCTTCATCTGAGCCGGATTCTGCGCGACGCGCTGGTACGAAAGTACTTCGCACATGAGTGCGTCTTTGTAGCATTTTGGAGGCGGCTTCACGGCGAACTCGGCGATGACGTACGGCCATTCGGATTCCAGACATTCGCCCTGTGTTGCCACGCTTTTTATGCCGTCGCGGATCTGGGCGCCGCTGTCGGAATTGACCGTCCCTTCCATCGCGCGCTCATTATAATAGATGAACAGCCGCGAGGGAACGAATGCCTTATCCTTTTGCTTCATCAGGTCAAATTCAATAGCCGCAGCGATGGCATTCGCCGTGCAGCTCCCCAATTGACCCTGGTCGTAGACCGGCGGGCATTTCGGACTCAGGTCGACTTTCGCCGGCAGTTTCGCGAGCCATTCGACCGGCGCGGCATAGAGATGATCGCGGTGGTCGGGAATATCCGGCAGCCAGCCGAAGCGGTGATGGGCGTTATGTCGTTTCATAGCAGTTCCCTATTCATTAATTAGTTAAGTAGTTAGATAGTTAATTAGTTCGTGGTTGTTAGTTCGTTGGTTCGTTCAATCGTTGGTTAGTTGGCTCGTTAGTTCGTTGGGCATGCGTAATTCCTTACTTGAACAATCCTGCCAGGCCGCCGAGGACGGCCTCGAAGGCATTCTTGTTGATGCCGAAACTTAGATACGGGTTGACCATGCGTGATCTGTTCACCTCGGTTTCCATTCTCTATTATGGACTTGTTTGCCGTTTTTCTCTGTCTCTGAGTTCATTCATCAACAGATTGTATCTTTCGATATAGAGAGGTTTATCCGTATCCCAATCTTTGATATTTTTATCATACGTATCAATGAGATTTTTTAACGTGGTTTCACCTTCCTGAGTAAGCACGTCCCTTTTCTTGCCAAGCTTTAACAAGTAATTCGCTTTGTCAACAAGAGTAAAATTTATGGCATGGAGTTGGTCGAGTTGTCCGATAATCAAAGAATAGCTTTGAAGATGTTGCTCAGTATAGGTCTCGTAAAAATCCATCTTCTCGGGTTTTGTCAAAGGCATGATTTGCTTGAGCTTCTCTAGATTTTCTTCGAGCTTTCCGGAAACGGCAGATATGGATCTGATTTCATCGGAGAAGGCAATATTACGCGTAATATTTTCCATTGTTGTGTTGCTGGTGAGGAATTTCGGCAATGCATTTACTAGTACCGTTGCCAAAGTAAGCCAGCCGCCCTCCGTATTCTTGTCCTTTGTGAATTGGAACACCGCAGCTCCGCCCAATGCAACAGTGCCGACATCGGATCCAATAGATTTCAGATAACCCCAGAATTTGTCTGCATCTTTCTCGTCGAAGATCAAAATGCTCTCAGATGTTTTTGCAAGATTTACGTAGAATGAGACAAAAGTGCTCCAAGCTTCTACATTTCCAACGAAGTTGTCTGCCTCAAACTTGATCGACTCCTCATTTTGTTTGTTTGCTGCTTGAATCAGGAGTTCCGCTTTCTTCGCTTCGGTTTCAGTTAATTCTTTGTATTTTTTAAATTCGCCAAGTTCCCTGTCCAAATCGTTCACTTGCTTGGTAAGGGAGAGGATCTCCTCCTCACGTTTCTTAGCCAAGTCCGCGGACTTCAAAAGAGGTTCTATTTGATTTTGGAGGTCCTTAATCTTCTTTTCACGTTCCTCGTCCTTGATCTGAGCATCGTTGGTCACGTTCAAAATGCGAAGCCTGATTTCATTGATTTCATTCTTATATGTCGAGGAGGACTTTAGTGTATCATTTTCAGGTTTTGCAAACTCTTGTTTCTGACGAGTCAGTGAATCCAATCGCATTGAGTATTCATGGATTTGTACTGTGTCCACCTGAGCGTCTAATTGGTGGAATATGAAAATAAGCAGGCAAGCTGTAATGATGTTTTTCATAAGTCGTTCCTCGGTTAGTTTGATGGCAGTTGCAGCTATGGGCACGGGAAAAATGCAAAAAGCACATTTCGTTGAGATTACCATAAAACGTGAGCCACAATTCATGATTGTTGATTTCTTTGAAGTGTGGCTCAGATCTTAGAGATGCATTCCCCGCAGGTGATTCAATTGCACAGGATTATTTTGCTTTCGCAAACTTCTCAAGCCCGGCAATGACGTCGTGCACCGGCTTCGTGCCGCTGCCCACGATGATTCCGTTGATGATGAATTTGAATACCGGGCCGGGGTCGCACGCGGCAGCGGGCTGGAGGCCCCTGAAGAAGTCAATGCAGAAGAGCGAACACACTCCCATCCCGAGGAGCGTCGCAACACACCACAGGCTGATAGCCCTTCGGTGAACTACCGCAGGCTCCTTCGAGCGGGGATCGCCCCAGATCGCAAAATCACTGATGAGCTCGACCACCCTCTCGACTGCCTGGGAGAGGATGTAGAGCACGGCGAACATCGTTGATATGTCCATGATTTTCCCTTCCGTAATAGTTGAGATACGTCATATAATTATTTGCCCACGTTCGCATGATGTGCGGGTATGGATAGAGATCGGAAAGTATCCGGTGCAAGTATGAATCACAGCTCCACGAAAATTTTTCCCTCATCTCAGATAGGCTTGGTTGTCAATTACCCCGAAAGCGGACTTGCCCCTTATTTCGGCCTAATATAGTAATCAGAGTGATAAAAGTCAAGGTGTCTGCGACTAATAGCAAAATTCGGCCAATTCAAAACGAAAAATATAACCTCCGAAAGAAGACAAACACTTGCAATTCTTTCAAGAAAAACGTATTTTGAAATGAGATCCCGGGTCGCGATGACTAAAATTCAAGCTGAAAATTTTTCTGTGCCGGCTGCTGCCGGTTGCCATAACTCGATCGTCATCCCTGTCACCGCACGGGCCCGTGGATGAGGCGGCGCTGATCGCCTCGAGCGTGTAGCTTCCACTGTGCTTCCTCTCACCGGTCATAACAAAGCACAGAAAGAAAACTCATCGAACTTCTTATAAGAACAGCGGGCTCGCACCACAGATGGCCCGAATCACAAAATCAAGCAACTTACACTACATGGAGACTTACACGATGGACCTCGAATCATCATTGATCGGAAAAAGCAGTCAGATTCAAGAACTGCGAAAAGAGATCACACGTTTCGCCAAACTCGACAGAAATATCCTGCTCATCGGAGACCGAGGTACCGGAAAAGCGACCGCGGCGAGACTGATTCACCAGCTATCGGGAGCGAAAGGGATTCTCTTCGTCCTTGACCCCCACTCATCGACCGAAGCCGAAGTCAAAGAAGCGCTGGAACAGAAGCAGGCGAAGATTTCGACATTATTTATCCGCGATGTGGATGACTTTTCTTTCGTCCTGCAGGCCGAGATACAGAAGGCACTCCGGCAAATTCCCAAGAAACCGTTCACCAGAATAATCGTCAGCATCGGGAAGAAGCTCAGCGAAACCCCGGAAGAGAATCTTATCGAAAATCTTTCCCAGATACTCGCCGGCTTCGACACAATCCAGGTCCCTCCTCTGAAGCAACGACAGGAAGACATTCCCCTCATGGTGGAAAATTTCATCAAGCGGGCGTGCGACAGCATCGGGACGCAGCTCAGAGCCATCGACATCAACGCTCTCGATTTTCTGACGCGCCGCGAATGGAAAGAAAATGTCTGCGAGCTGAAATCCATGGTTGAACGGGCCGTTCTCACTTCCGACGGGCAGGTCGTCGAGCTGCCTGAATACGTCCGCGACGAGCAGGCACAACTCCAGGGCATACTAGGGTTCATCAGGGGGAAAAGAACTTTCTCCTTCGACAAGTCACTCGCGAATCTCGAGCGAACCCTTATCGAAAGAGCTCTTGAATCGAGCGGGTACAACCAGACCCGTGCCGCACGGATACTGGACCTATCGGAGGCGAATCTCCGGTACCGCTTGAAGAAGTTCCATCTGACTCCAAAGACCGCGAAGTAGAACGTTCGAAGAGACTCATCCCGCGAGGGGGTCTTAAGAAGGGAAAACGACGGTGAGTCTGCCGCGATGGGCCGGCCCCGGAAATGGGGGCCGGCTCATCGAGCGCGCGGGATTGAGATGACCTACCGGAGCTGCCTTATCCGGACTTCAATATCCTTGTTCCCGGAGAGAAGTTTTTCCAGTTTCGATGGATCCGTATCGCCGTAATGATAGGGATACAGGATCCGCGGACGAATTTTCTTCGCGGCGTCCGCAAGCTGCTCCGGCACCATCGTGTAGGGTTGATTCATCGGCAGGAAGGCGATGTCGATATTCTTGAAATTCGCCATCTCGGGGATACTCTCGGTATCCCCCGCGATGTAAATCCTTTTCCCGGCAATTGTGATGATGTATCCGTTGCCTCTCCCCTTTGGATGATACCGATCGCGTCCCTCCGTCGTATTGTATGCCGGCACGGCTTCAATCCTGATTCCTTCCACCGTAACCGTATCGCCGTTCTTCATCACCGTGCCTTTTTTCAAGATTTCATACGCGGCTCCGGTGAGAATGATGTGTACGCCATCCTTCGAAACAGCCGCGATTGCAGCCGAATCCAGATGGTCGGAATGTTCGTGGGTGATCAGGATGAGGTCCGCTTTGGGAAGGCTGCCGTAATCGGCAAGCCGGCTCCAGGGGTCGACATGAACGGTAGTGCCGTTGAAATCGAACATGAGCGATCCGTGACCGATAAAATAGATCGACAGCTCCCCCGAAGGGGTCTCGAAAACGTCTTTCTCGATCTTCCTTGCGTCGGCGGTTTGAAAAGCTGCTGCGAGCGCAGCGATTGAAATAAAAAGCATCGGATGTATGTTCATGGTGTGTCCACTAAATTGTTGGATTGAGTTATTGGATCGTTGCATCATTTGTGACCCTCACCCCGAAACCCCTCTCCCAATGGGAGAGGGGACCAGATCATTTCGCGGCTGGGGTGAGGGTTTTCCGGGGCGATCGCTTCTAATATCATCTCAAGTACTGATTCGATATCGTTGAGCACAGCCTCATTCCGTATTCGTAAGACCCTGAACCCCTGGCCCAAGAGTTCTTCGAATCTTGCGTTGTCGTACTTCCTTTGATCAACGCTGTCATGAATGCTTCCTTCAAGTTCCACTATGAGATTCACTTCATGGCAGTAGAAATCTGCGACGTATCTACCTATGGGATATTGTCTCACAAATTTCATCCCATTCAGGTTCCGATTTCTAAGTCGAGACCATAACATCGATTCGGATGGTGTGGATCGCCTCCTTAACTGTCGCGCAACATTGATAATATGTCCAGGGTAGTGTTTGTTCATATAAAACGGAAATGCGTATCGAAAATCGTACTACGATTCTACCACTCGCAACCCTCACCCCAAACCCCTCTCCCAATGGGAGAGGGGACCCGACCATTACGCGGCTGGGGTGAGGGTAACCCAGCCACGGTCATCCTTTCTTAACCGCCTCCTTGATCTTCTCCGGACTCAGGGGAAGTTCAAACATCCGGATGCCGGTTGCATCAAAAACGGCATTTGCGACCACCGCGCCCATGGTAATGATTGCCGGTTCACCCCCGCCCTGGGGAGCTGAATCATTATCCTCTATAATAATGGTTTCTATCTCCGGCAGCCACGAAAACCGGGGAATTTCATAACTGTCAAAATTGACATCGAAAATTTCTCCGGCTTTGAAACGGATATGCTCACGCAACGCATATCCCAACCCCATCGTGATGCAGCCTTCCATTTGTATCGCGGCGCCTTCCGGGTTGACCGCCAGTCCCATATCCTGTGCGCACACGACCCGCTTTACGTGGACATTTCCCGACGCCTTGTCAACATCAACTTCTGCGAACGCAGCGACGTACGCGCCCGCATCCATTCCGCAGGCTATACCATAGCCTCTTCCGGATGGCGCTTTTGCCGGCTTCCATCCGAATTTCCCGGCCGCGGCCGTAAGCACACGCTGCATCTTTTTGTCCGACAGGTTCCCGATCCGGAATTCCAACGGATCGACCTGCGCCTTCGATGCCATGATGTCGATCTGGGATTCTCTGGCAAACGTGTTCGTGCTATTCCCCGGCGCGCGCCAGGGCCCGGTGGAAAACGGATGGGAACCCTCGGCGCCTGTCCAGCTTGAGTTGTGCACCGTTGTCGCATGGTGTGGAACATCATAGAACTGCTGTGCGCCCCGCTCTCCGGCATAATACACGTGATAATCCCACAAACTTATCCGGCCATTGCCCGTGACACCGGATTTTATTTTCACGATAGCAGCAGGCCTGAACGAATCATAAAAAAACTCTTCTCTGCGCGTCCAGGCAACCTGAACCGGCTTCCCCGTTCGTTTGGCAAGGCGGGCGGCTTCCACTGCCTGCTGGTTTCTCGATTTGCCGCCGAACCCGCCGCCCACAAACGGCGAGATGACATGAACATTCTCCGGCGCGCATCCGAGCTCCTTCGCCACTTCCTCCTTGAGGCTGAACGGGGTCTGGGACGAAGACCAAACGGTGGTTTTACCACCCTCGATGTTCACGACGGCGGTATGGGGTTCTATCGGTGCATGTGCCTTGTAGCCGTCAAGATATGTCTCTTCGACGACCGTCAGAGATTCGCGTGCCCCGCTTTCGAGGTCGCCATTCTTCGCCACAACGTTGCCTTCCGGCGCCACTTTGAGCAGGTGGTCGAAGATGTTCTTATCGTCAAGGTCGGATTGCGGCCTGTCGAACTTTGCTTTGATCTTCGATAAACCGAGCTCGGCGAGATCGGGACTCTTGTGCAGAACGGCAACAAAATCACCGTCCCGGATAACTTCCAGACCCTCCATCGCTTTTGCGCCGGAGAGGTCGACATCTATGAGCTTTGAGCCATGAGCCGGGGGGCGGAGGATCTTTGCGTAGAGCATTCCAGGGAGCTGAATGTCGCCGGCGTATTTCGCTTTGCCGGTAACCTTGTCCCTTCCATCGGCGTGCACGAGCGGCTTCGTCATGACTTTGAACTGTGACGGCTTTTTCACGGCTTGTTTTTCGGAAAGATGTCGCTCGATTTTCTTCCCTTTGGCAAGCTCACCGTAGCTTACCTTCCTTTGCTCGTCCTTCGTATCAAACACAACACCGTTTTCGACCGCGAGATTCTTCTCCGGAATTCCGAGATGCTCGGAGGCAAGCTGAACCAGAACGCCTCTGGCTTCGGCTCCGGCAGACCTCAGCGCCTGCCCGAACAATCGTGTCGACATCGAACCGAACGTTCCCATATCCCACGGGCAGAGTTCGGTATCTCCCATGACGATATCGACGGAATCGACGGATACGTCCAGTTCGTCCGCCAGCATTTGCGGCAGCGACGTGCAAACGCCCTGCCCCATTTCAATTTTCCCCGTGTAGCAGGTGACGCGGCCATCTTCTCCAATCCTGAGAAATGCGTTAAAATCCGATGGAAGGCTTCTTCCCTGCCTCTGCTGGGCGAGCGTCTCCAGGTCCCCTATCGTGAAGAAAAGGAAAATTCCTCCGCCGGTTAATTTGAGAAACTGTCGCCGGTTCATCCCGGATTCGCTGGCGGTGAAATTATCTGCAAGCTCTGCATCTGGGTGATTTTTCATCTCATCGTCCTCCTTCCATTTCTTTTGCCGCGGCCTCAATCGCACGGATGATCCGCTTATGCGCGCCGCAACGGCACAAGTTATCCTCCATGCCGGAGACGATCTCCGAAGAGGACGGGTGGGGCTTCTTTTTCAGCAACGAGTAGGCGTTGAGAATCATTCCGGGAGTGCAGTACCCGCATTGAAGCGCGTCGTTTTCCATGAATGCTTTCTGTAAAGGGTGCAGATTTCCATTCTCGGCAAGGCCCTCGATAGTGAGAACGTTTTTCCCCTGGATATCCTTCACAGCAGTACTGCAGGATCGCACCGCTTCGTCGTTGACGAGGACTGTGCAGGCGCCGCAGAGACCTTCGCCGCAGCCGTATTTCGCGCCCGTGAGTCCGAGGTCGACACGCAGAACCCAGAGAAGTGCGCGGTCGCCGTTCACATCCAGCCTTTGAGGCTTGCCGTTGAGTTTGAATTCAATGCTCTGTGCCATAGAGGACCTTTCGATCTATTCTTCTATCCGCAGAATCCTCGGGAGAGGAATTCCTCCAATTTTACAGATAATCCATTGAAAATGCAACATCAACATTCGCGGCGGTAAGTAGGGCAGAGGACATGTTCATAGGTGCTCCGTTGAAAGCATCAAATCATCCTGACCCGCAAAGCGGGGATTGCAGAAGAAGATATTGAAGGTGATTTGAAAAGGCCAACACTCTGGCCAGTATTTCTGAATTGGCTCGCAAGTTGCGTTTGGTGCACAGAACGACCGCAAAAGGGTGGAATAGTCCCTTTGGGGGTAGAAAGTGCGAAAGAATTTTCTCTTGAATCGCTTGACTCTCTTGTAGACATTTATTACGTTCCATCGTAACTTGTGGGGGCATGATTGAATTCGAGGTAATAGCAATGTTCCTCATTTCGATTGAGTTATCAGTCATAGGATTTTGTGATTTCATGAGAACCCTCATTGTCCCGGATTATTGGGATGTTGCGGGTTTTGCATTTTTTCGAGACGTAATGCCAAATTCAAGCACTTAAGCATAATAGAATCTCCGGGACGATATCTATATGGATGTGAAAAGAATCCTTCCAGTTGTATTGATAGTATTACTCGCCTCTGCGTGCCACAAGGATAACGGACCCTGCCTAACGTGTCCGCCGCCGTATACGCAGAGTATCCTCCTCGATACCCTGAGCATTGAGCCGGCTGCCGTTGTTTTCCAGGTAAGCACGAGGGATTCGACGCACCTGGGTGCTGTTCAGTTATATCGCGATAGCGTTTCAGTGTTCTCCAAAACGATTGTGAGCATTGACACGACCATTATTGATACATCCCTTTTGCCGCTACACCACTATCGATACAAAGCATTTCGGCTCATGGGCAACACGCCAATTGACTCCAGCGCCGCAATCGTTCTCACGACGATGGACACGACAAGCCATAACTTCACATGGGAAATTGATACGCTTGGAGAGGTTGAGTCCAGTTGGCTCAACGATGTGGCGATTATTAATGATACACTCGCCTATGCTGTCGGAGAAATATATGTTGCGGGACAGCCGTACAACATTGCCCGATGGGACGGTCATGCTTGGAACTTATCCACACTAAACTTTATTTACGATTATGGGACAGGGTACGCTCAAGCCGTGGCGGTGTATGCTTTCGGGCCCACAGACGTTCTCGTAAGTGCCGGTGCGAGCGTAATGCATTGGAATGGACAACACTGGACGAATCTTGATTACTTGTACCATTCACAAGGAAATATTCTGATCGGAAGCGTGTACAGGATGTGGGGAACCTCAGTAAACGATTTGTATGGTGTTGGATTGCAGGGGAGTATCCTGCACTGGGATGGCATGAATTGGCAAACCATTGCAAGTGGAACGACACTTGATATACAAGATATCTGGGGCGCAACCGACACGAAAACAGGCGACCAACAGATTATTTGTGTCGTGTCGAACAAATACACAAACAGTGGAATGGAGCTTCTGAGAATTAGCGGTGGCAGTGCCGGTGTAATATCCGATAACGGGCTCCCATGGAGTTTGAGCGGAATTTGGTTTCTCCCCGGTAAATACTATTGGGTCGTTGGTGATGGAGTATACCGCAAGAGATTCTCAATAGCAACAATACCTTGGCAAGGCGGAGCGAATATCGTGACCACCCACTACACTTTTGGCGTACGCGGCAATGACATCAATGATTTGGTAGCAACTGGAGGTCAAGGTGAAATCGTCCATTTCAATGGAAGCACGTGGACGAGTTATTTTGCCAGCACGCGGTTAGGATATGGCAATTATTATAGCGTGGCTATTAGGGGGAACCTCATAGTGGCCGTCGGCGAAGATTCTCCCCGCGGTGCCATCGCAATAGGAAAACGTAATCCAGCCAAATGATTGTGGAAAGGAGAGCGGTGACGTAGAAATTAGAGAACAAAATCCCGTTCCGGTGTTCGTACTACCGGAACGGGAAAAGATCCAAACAAAACGGCCGCTTGAAGCGACAAGAACGAGGAGTAACAGAGGACAAAGAATGAAACATCTACTTAGCACAACAATTTTATTGACCATCCTGCTTGGCATTTCGTGCCACAAGGATAACGGGCCCTGCCTTACCTGTCCGCCGCCGTATACGCAGAGTATCCTCCTCGATACATTGAGCATTGAGTCGGCTGCCGTCGTTTTTCAGGTAAGCACGATGGATTCAACGCACCTGGGTGCTGTCCAATTGTATCGTGATAGCGTTTCAGTGTTCTCCAAAACGATTCTGAGCATTGACACAACGATCATTGACACAGTACTTCTGCCGGCGCACCACTATCGATACAAAGCATTTCGGCTCACGGGCAACACGCCAATTGACTCCAGCGCTGCAATCGTTCTCACTACGATGGATACAACGAGTCACAACTTCACGTGGGAGATTGATACGCTGGGGGATGGGAACAGCAGTGTACTCAACGATGTCGCAATTGTTAATGATACACTCACGTATGCTGTGGGAGAGATTTACAAACAGGATTCCAGCGGACTATTTGAGACGGCGCCATATGGAGTGGCAGTTTGGAACGGAAGAACGTGGCAATTAGAGCAATTGCATGCCCCTGGACCTACACCGGGAAGCGCTGCTTCCATCCTAGCACCGCTCAGAGGACTGTTCGCGTTTTCGCCCACAGATGTTTGGCTTGCGGGGGGTGGTGTTTTCCATTGGAATGGACAATCTCAAACCGTTACTCCATACTGGATCAACAGCTTTCCAGGCAATCCCAATCCGATTCTCTGGGGAGGAGCTGTGAAGCTTTGGGGAACTTCGAGCACAGACCTTTACGCGGTTGCCACTGCGGGAGGCATTGCCCACTACGACGGTCATGCATGGCAAGAGATTTATAGCGGGACGACACTCGATATACAAGATATCTGGGGGTCACGTAACCAGAAGACTGGTGAGTGGGAGATCCTGGCCGTGGCCGGCAACTATTATGTCAACAACGAACGGAAAATCCTTCAAATCACAGGAACAACTGCAACGGCATTATCTGACAGCGGCATTAACTGGGCACTTAACGGGCTTTGGTTTTCTCCGGGGAAACAATATTGGGTTGTTGGGACTGGATTATGGGAGAAGCGCCCAAATATCAATGCACTGCGTTGGAACGGTGGACCAAATGTTATAACGACCTACACTACGAACAGGATCAGAGGAACCGAAATCAACGATATTTTCTTCTGCGGTGCATATGGAGATTTATTCCACTTTAACGGAGTAAGCTGGCATAGCTATCGTTCCGAGACGAATCTTTCCAGTGGGCAGTATGTTTCAATCGCTGTTTCTGGAAATGAAGTTTTCGCCGTTGGCGAAGATAATCCTCGCGCCGTCGTCGCACGAGGTAAACGGAATTGACTATCGTAGAAAGGAGGACAATGATTTAGACCTTAGAAAAAAAATCCCGTCCCGGTGTTCGTACCACCGGAACGGGAAAAGATGCAGGCATTGGGCTATTTACTGTCTTTGCAGTCTTGTCAATTATGAACACCTCGCGGATGCTTCGGCAATCGAAAAGCCGAAAACCTTCTTGCTGGGCCAGAACTACCCGAATCCATTCAACCCGACAACGACAATGGACTATCAGCTTGCTTCACCTGGTTATGTCAGCGTGGTCGTATATAACATTCTGGGAGAGGAAGTAGCTCGGCTTGTTCAAACTCAGCAGGATGCCGGCTATTACAGTACTGCCTGGAATGCTGCGAGCTCGCCAAGCGGAATCTACTACGTGAGAATGACCGTCTCAGGCCAATCAGGCAAGCAACTGTACGCGACGACGAAGAAGCTCATGTTGATGAAGTAATATCTCTTTGAAACAGTCGGTAAAATTCGAAGCCCGGCTACCGCTAGCCGGGCTTTCTTACGTTTTAAAACAAACCAGTAGAAAAATAGGTCTTGCCTGCCGGCGCAAATTGAAAGACACTATTTCGGGAAAAGTGGTCAAAAGGTGTCGTCAAACTCACACAGCGATGAATCGGTATCCGCCCACCGCGGCTCAAGAAACCTTCACATCCCCCTCCTCCGTTCTCTGCTTCAGGCCTAACAGGATTCGACCATCCGCTATGTTTCCTTGACATGCGAAGGAAAAATGCGTATTTTGTCTTCGCACAGCGCCGGGATTCTCGCCGATAACAGTTCACAGTGATTAAAAATCTCTTCGGGTAAATCACGTAATGTCTAGAAAATTCATCATTCTCGCGGTAAGCATGATCGCTCTTTCCATCATGCCCACTCGCGGACAACAGAAGGACACGCAGGCCAGATCCGACACGCTCGGCGCTGCGGCGAACGACTTGTCCCAGAGCCAGATCGCCAAAGTGGGCGACCACACCTACAAACTGGGCAATCTCACGATCGATAGCGAACTGCGGGAAATAACGATTCCGGGAAAGGTGAACATGCACAAAGGCATGATTGAGCTCCTCGCCTGCGGTCCGGGCGGCAAGACCCACGAGAGCGTGCTGGTTCTCGACGTTGCGCCGTACCATCTGCAGGTTGCGCTCCTGCTGCTGGGCTTGCAATACGTCGGCGGTCTTGCCTATCAGGGTGATCCTCATACTCCCAAGGGAGACTCCGTCGAAGTTTGGGTAACATGGAAAAATGGCGACCGGGACACGACCGTTCGCGGCGAAGACCTTGTATGGGATATTCCCAGGAACCAGCACATGGAGCACACTCCGTGGGTATTTGTGGGATCAATGATGAGCGATGGGAAATTCATGGCCGACGTCGAGAAATCACTCATCACAACATACCATGACCCTTTGACAATTCTGGATAATCCCCTGATAGCCGGAGGCGACGACACGCTGTACCGCGTCAACGAGGACCTCGTCCCGGCAAAGGGTACACCGGTGGAGGTCAGGATCAAGGCGCTTTCAAAAGAAAAATGAGCCCACACCGACATTCTTTCACCCGTACTGCATTTCATTCCCTCGCGGGAACATTGCTGACCTGCTTGCTGAATTCCCAATTGTTCTGCCAGCAGCCGGCCGCCGCACCGGACACACTTCCTCATTTCATCATGGAAACGGTGGTCATCACCGCCGACCGGTTTCAGAACAAAATTGCCCAAACAACATCCTCCGCCTCGGTCATGGATTCCAAGGAAATTCAGCGCCTGCCCGTAGCGACATTGTCCGATGTTCTCGAGGATATTCCGGGTTTCTTCATTTTCAATACGGACGGCATGGGGAGAACTCCCATCGTCAGCACGCGCGGATTCTACGGCGGGGGCGAAGCGGACTACATCCTCCTTCAGGTCAACGGAAAGCAAGTCAACGACCTGGAGTCGGGACTGGCAAACTGGAGTCTTGTCCCGCTCAACAGCATCCGTACGGTCGAGGTTTCCCGGGGCGCGGCGTCACCATTGTACGGCGATGCCTCGCTCGGCGGAGTGGTCAACGTGATCACGCGAGCTGCAGATACGACGCGAACGCATGCTTCCATCGAAGGTGGAAACTACGGGCTGTTCAATGCCGGCCTTGGCACCGGGGGTTTGTGGGGGAGCAATCCTTACCAGCTCTTTGTGTCGGATGAACGCACAACGGGATATCGTTCCCACAGCAGCTGGCAGGGCGGATCTGTCAACGGCGACATCTCGTTTCAGTTGAGCGAATTTTCAAAATTGCGGCTTTCCACAATGGACCAATGGACCAAATCCGACGATCCCGGTCCGCTGACGCAGGAAGAACTCAACGTCAGCCGCACAGCATCGGATGCCTACTACAAAGCCGACGGAAAAGATGACAAACGATACCATCTCGCGGCCGATTACACCACTTCCTTCTCCAACGGGGCGGAATTGACGGGCAAGCTCTACTATAATAGAAAGGACGCCAACGATATCGGGACATATGTCACGCCCGCAGAGGTTGTCGCGTTCGTCCCCTCCTTCTCGGTCATCGGACTCTACGATACGAGCTTCTATGGAGATACGAAGGAACGGGACTTGCGCAGCAATGACGGGGGAGTCAACATTCAGTATGACTATTCAAGTCTCATATCGAGTATGAAGAATCGCCTTCTCGTCGGTTTCGACGGCACCTCCGGCCGCGTGCAATCGACATACTATAAACAGTTCAGCGGATTTGAAGAGGATTATGTACTCCAGGGATTTGCGCGCGGCGCGATGGTGGCTGACGGAATTGCAAAGAGGGACAAGTACGCCTTTTACGTTAACGACGAGGTACAATTGCTCGATCCACTCAGGCTAAATGTCGGAGTGCGATTTGATGGGATAGATGACGGCTATGACGGCACATTCCCCAATGATACAAGCATCTTGGCAAACCACACGGCATTCAGTCCCAAAGCCGGCTTGAACCTTCAATTCGCAGAAAATGAAAACTTTTCCGGAAGTGCGTACGCGACCTTCAACCGGTCGTTCAAGGCGCCGACTCTCGACCAGCTTTCAGACCAGCGTCCCATCACCGCCGGGCTCTTCACGCCCATCGGAGGCGGCAGATACAGCTTCTTCACATCGGACTTTCCCCCATTCTCAAATTCGTTGTTGCGGCCGCAGAAAGGATCAAGTTACGAAATCGGTTCCTATCAGCGTTTCAGACTGTCCAATAATCTTTCCAGCGAGATAGCAATTTCGCTGTACCAGATGGATATGACGGACGAGATCGATTTTGACCTGAACACATTCAAGTATCTCAATATTCAGCAGAGCCGGCATCAGGGCGCGGAACTTGGACTGCGACTCTATTCGACTCCGGGCCTGATGGGGTTCGCGAGCTATACGTGGTCGAGCGTGAAATTCACCTCGGGCCCCAACGACGGCAATTACCTGAAGGCGATTCCGCGCAACGTGTTTGTTGTCGGCGCGTCCTATGAGCACGCAAGCGGGCTCGGGGCCAGCATGACATGGAATTTCGTTAACGACATGTTTCTCGACGATGCAAACACGGCGACACTCCCCAACTACAACTTTGGGAAGTTGAAAATCTCCTATTTTGTCTCTCCCCTGACATTTTCTCTGGCGGTCGATAATGTGCTCGACAGCCGGTTTAGTTCAACGGGTTACCTCCTCTACGGCAGCACATTCCTTTCCCCCGCTTCGGGAAGATCCCTTCGTGGCGGACTGACCGTTGATTTTTGATTGCCTATGATTGCCTAACTATCTGAAGGAATACCACTATGAAAGTTGCACTCGAACATCTCTTGCCGCTCATGCTCTTCGTATGTATCGCATCCACAGCGCGATCGCAGGTGGATACCACCAGAGCCGACACCGGTACGGTGTACCGTCAAAAAGAAGTCCTCGTCACCGGCGAACGTCCAAAGGAGGAACAAGCTGTCGGACCTTACAAGCAGCCGGAATGGACGCTCCACAGGAGATTCCCCTCGACCCGAGTCTATATTCAGACGATGCCCGGAGAGGCGGAATTCGAGCAGTGGATGGAAACCCGCATTCCTTCGAAGAACTCGGATGAGAAGAGTCTGGCCCGCTTCAGCGAGGAACTTGAATTTGGATTGGGGCAGCGCACTCAACTGGATATCTATCTCAACACTCTCCGGCAGTGGGATGGCTCCGCCTCTTCGTTCAACTTGCGCGGCTGGTCGGTTGAAATGCGATGGGCCTTTGCCGACTGGGGAGTGCTGCCCGGGAATCCGACTCTCTATCTGGAATACTCGGTCTTCGATTCGGCGAACGGCGATGAGGGGAAAGGTTATGATAAGATAGAACCGAAATTGCTGCTCGGAGGCGAGTTGGCAACCCGCTGGCACTGGGGTTTAAACCTCGTGACGGAGCGCGGACTTGCCCCGGCCGAGAATCGGGACGAGGAATACAACGTTACCGGTGTCATCTCGTATTCACTCGCCGATCAGGGCTTTTCACTGGGACCATCGTTCAGCTACACTCACGAAATTGACAGGAGCGGGGGAATCGGGACCGAGGAGAAGGAAGTCCTGGCGGGTCCATCCATTCAATGGCGTCCGACAGGAAAGGCGCACCTGGACGTTGAGCCGCTCTTTGGACTGACAAGCGAATCAAGACAACTCAACATGTTTGTCGTTTTTGGCTGGGATTTGTGATTTTTGTGCGATGGGTCACAACTCCCAATATGGAATATTTGTAGAATTTAGGGGTATGTTTCCGTCTCGAATCACTGACGTACCGCGGGTAAATGTGCATTTTTTTGATTTGTGAGGGTCATTTGATGTTGGTTTGTGTGTCACTTGACTTTCGTGAAATAATTTCAGAGATTTAGGTATCTTTTGGGTTCGCAGCACATCCTCTTTTCCCTGGACAATAACTAAAGGAATCAGCTTACGTGAACAAGATCATCGGAATACCAATTTTTTTCATACTTTCTTTCACCATCACCAATGTTTTTTCTCAGGAACGTCATAGACCTCTCGTTGCGAAAGGAATCCGAACACTCCGTCGATTTCGGATTGAAATGGCTTGAGCAGAACCAGCAGCCCAACGGATCCTGGGCCAACTATCCTGCAATCACGGCCCTGGCAGCGACTGCTTTCTTGAAAAGCCCGAAGGGCTATACGGAACAAAATAACTACGCGCTTGGCCATGCCATGGAATTCATTCTCGGCTGCCAGCAGAAGGATGGCGGAATCTACGTCGAAGACCTCGCCGGCTACAATACGGCGATCTGCCTCATGGCTCTCGTCGCGACGAAAAATCCGAATTACACCGATGCCATCAGGCGCGCGCGCGATTTTCTGCTTTCACTGCAATTCGACGAAAATACCGGAGTGGAAAAATCGGACGTCCGCTACGGAGGCATCGGCTATAAAGAGAAGGAACGGCCGGACCTGTCAAATCTTCAGTGGGCAATCGAAGCGCTCAAAGAATCCGAGGATCAGCGCAAACTCAGCGAGGCGAGCGGTGCGGCACATGAATACTCCGGAACGACAGAGGGACATGCAGCCGCAATGAGCAAAGATCTTTTTTGGGAAAGAGCCATTGTCTTCCTTCAGCGCTGCCAGAATCTCAAAGGCACGAACGACCTCGACTCTACGGAAAACGACGGCGGGTTCATTTACAATCCCACTCAAAGCAAGGCCGGCGCCCGCACCTCCTACGGAAGCATGACCTATGCCGGGATGAAGAGTTTTCTGTATGCGGGAGTCGACAAGAACGACAAGCGCGTGCAAGCCGCTTACAACTGGATACGGAACCACTTCACGGTTGGGAATAATCCTGAGATGGGCGAGCAGGGATTGTTCTACTACTACCAAACGATGGCAAAAGCGCTGGACGCCTACGGAGAGAATTTCGTCACCGACTCTTCAGGAACGGCGCATAACTGGCGGAAAGAAATGCTGGAGAAGCTCGTCAGCATTCAGGACGGTGAAGGCTTCTGGATAAACAAGAACAACCGATGGTGGGAAAACAAAAAGGAGCTGGTGACGGCGTATACTGTTCTCGCAATGGAAAATGTGCTTAAGTAATTTTCATGAACAAGAATTTTCAACAAACATCTCATCGTACGAAGGGAATCTTATGAAAACATTTTTACGCACCTCTTTATTTGTCCTGGTTGGACTCTGCTTATTTTCTGCCGGCAGTTCTCTCGGGCAGAAGAAACAGGATAAAATAATGACGAAGGCGAATAAAATGCTCCAGGGATACCAGCCCCCGAAGCAGTTGAACCTGCCTGAGACAGAAACGCCCGAACAGGCATGGAAAAGCGCCTACACAAAGCAGCATCAGTCGAAAACGAAAAGATTGGCCGGATCCGGATCCCAGCCTGCTGTTCCCACAACAAACCAGTACCACAAAAAGGGACTCAGCGAGCAGATCCGCAAGCAACTCGCTGAAGCCTCCACACCTCTGACACCCGCGGACATGAAAAAGAGGCTTGAAGATCAGATCAAAGAGGACGCCCGCCTCAACAAAGTGCCGACGTCACCCCGCGGACGTTATCCGGCGGTCAATCCTACCCGCGAAGAAATGAAGCAGTTGCTCGAAGCAAGCATTCAAAAGGACGAGCTTGCGGGAAAGACACCGGCAGCGAAGCTTGCAAAACGAGGACTCAAACTTCCGAGCCAGCTCAGTGCGGACGATATGCGAAAGGAATTTATCGCGCGGGCACAGCAGGATGACGCAAAGAAAGGAATGACGCCTGGCAAGTCCTCGCCGGAAGACCTGAAACGCCAGGCCGAGGCACAGATTGAGAAGGACCGCTTGGCGAAGACAGGCCAGTTCTCCAAAGAGAAAAAGGTCGCCAACTCGCAATATATCTATATCCAGGGAACGGTCTGGAACGACGTGAATCATGACGGCGTCCAGGATTCCGCCGAGACCGGGATTTCAGGATTCACGGTCTACATGTACGAATATTACCGCGGCAGGACGCTCAGCACGACAACAGATTCCCTCGGTAACTATTCGTTCGTCGACTCCGTCACCGACTACTATGACCCTTATATAAACAGCGTTGCGGGCTGGTACACGACGTCCAACGGGGGCGGTTACCGTTACCTCGTTCAGGGAGATACGATAAGCGCCAATTTTGGAGAATGGCAAATCGTCCCCCGGTCGATTTCCGGGACAGTGTTCAACGACCTTAACCACAATGGAGTGCGCGACAGCCTCGAGCCGCCCCTTGCAGGGTGGACTATCAATCTGTATGAATACAACGGCTATAAAACGTACACCACCACATCGGACTCAAATGGACACTATGAATTTGATAGTCTGATGCTGGTGAGTGCATATGAGGTTTATGAGACCCATCAATTCGACTGGCTGGGGACCGTTCCATCAAGTTATTATTATTTCACCCTGTACTACGATTCAGTCACGGCACAAGACTTCGGCAACTGGCATATGCCGCCCGTATCAATCCAGGGGATGAAATTCAACGATGCGAACGGCAATGGCATCAAGGACTCCGGCGAAGTGGGGATTCCCGGATGGACCATCAATTTTTACCGGTCCGCCACCGGCACGTGGTTCTCGGTGCAGACTGACTCGAACGGCATGTACGCTTTCACCGACAGCGGATACGCTTGCTATTATGAGGTGACTGAACAGAACCAGGCCGATTGGTTGACTACGTTTCCATACCGATCCCAGAGTGCGTACTACGACTATTACCTCGCCGGCGATACGATCACAGGACAGAACTTCGGCAACTGGCACATGCCCCCGATCATGATCACGGGAACGATATTCAACGACCTGAACGATAATGGCCAGAGAGACGCAGGGGAGCCTGGACTTCCCGGATGGACCATTAATATCCTCCGGTCCGCCACCGGCACGTGGTTCCAGGTGCAGACTGACTCGAACGGCATGTACGCTTTCACCGACAGCGGATACGCTTCATATTATGAGGCAGTTGAAGTGAACCAGGCAGGTTGGCTGGAAACTCGTCCGTGGCGATCTCAGAGTGCTTATTACGACCAATACCTCGCGGGAGACACGGCGACGGGCTGGGACTTCGGCAACTGGTTTGTTTCTCCCAGCTCTATCCAAGGAACGGTGTTCAACGACCTTAACGACAACGGCTCGGACGACAGCGAACCGGGACTTGCCGGTTGGACAATCCATGCAATCAATCAGGATACACAAGATACACTTACGACTGTCACGGACTCGCTCGGCAACTATGCATTCTACAATCTCTCCTGGGTTCATTATTATCGTGTGTATGAGGATCCACAATTAGATTGGGTGAATACATATCCTGCAGGAGGCTACTGGCAGCCATACGTCGGCGGGGACACCGTCGGGAGCATTAATTTTGGAAACTACTTGCCTCAGCCGGGCCCGATTCGGGTCGACGCGATGCCCAGCAGCACCGTCAGTTCCACCTACGCGAACGCTCTTGCTGGTGTGCCTCTCGCAGTGTGGGGAAATGTTCACGGCGGGCTCGTACCCCTGCACTACACGCTTGATTATGGAGACGGGAACATCGATTCCGGCATCGTGACGAATCGCCGGTTCATCGGCTCGATGCACACATACTCGACGGCCGGCCCCAAAACGATGACCCTGACTGTCGTTGATGCTAACAGCAATGTCGGCACAAACGAATCCGTCGTAAAAGTCTATGCCGCGTCATCCACACAAATACTCACGAACATGGCGATTGAAAAGGGGCTCCTCTTCCTCTATCTCAATCAATATCCCGACGGCCATTGGGCTGATAACTCAAATCCCATCGCTTCGACGGGAGGTGCACTGCTCTCCTTCGAAGAAAACGGCCACAAGCCCTCGAACAACATTGCCGTCGACATCTACGCCGAGTACGTCCGATCAGGTCTGAATTACCTCTTCTCGGCGGCCTACAAACATCCAATCTCTGTTCAGCCTGCCGGAAATCCCGACGCAAACGGGAACGGCTACGGTGCCTATTTCTACGACGAGAGCTATCCTAACGGACTCGGGATGCTGGCCGTCATCGGCGCTTATTCAAACCCGGACAGCGCGAAGCTGGACACGATTCCGGTAGGCTCCTATACCGGGACAAACTTCTACGACTTCATTGTCGATGGTATGGACGAATGGGCATACAGCCAGACCGACTCCGGTTATAGCGGAAGAGGAGGATGGCGATATGGTGTTTCTACTGCCAATTCCGGCGATGCCGACAATTCCACAACCCAGTGGGCGACACTCAACTTAGAGGCGGCCCAGAATTCGTGGGGCATTGCAATCCCACAGTTCGTCAAAAACGAGCTCATCTACTGGCTACAGTACAGCCAGGATGCATCCGGCGGCTTTGGTTACACCGGTCCGAATTACTGGGACAATATTACAAAGACAGCCGCAGGGATTGGATCGTACGCATTTCTCGGGTATACCACGGATTCAATACCTGTTGCCAATGCCATAAACTTTATCAATGGCCAATGGAACGTCACCACCGATGTTGACGGCTGGGCGGAGCCATTGACCGGAAACACGTATGCGATGTATGGCGTGGCAAAAGGCATGCGCCTCATCAATCATCGTGCCGGCAATCAATTAATTGGAGCGCACGATTGGTACGCAGAGTACGTCGACCATCTGCTTAACGATCCGACATACGGGCAAAATGCTGACGGTTCGTGGCCCCGGCAGCTCGAGTGCTCCAACCGCCTATATGGGCGATCCATTGAATTCTTCTCTCGCCATTCTCGTGCTGACCAGAGGAGTCGTGGTGCAACCCCCGGTCGCAGTGATCGAGCCCATCGGTGCTCTTCCGCCTAAAACGTCATTCCAGGTCGACGGATCGAGTTCCTTCCACCAGGATCCGACAAAATCCATCGTCGAATGGCTCTGGGACTGGAATGCATCAGACGGCATCAACTGGAATCATCCCGATGCTACCGGACCGAAGCCGACGAATCCAGGGTACGCCGATACCGGAGTTTATACAATTACCCTGCGCGTCAAGGATAACAGCGTCCCTCCGTTGTACTCGGTGGCGACGGCAAATGTTCACATAACCTTGAATCATCATCCTCCGGTTGCTGTTGCAATTCCGCCGAATCGTGGCTCGGGGTATGCAGGCAAAGTCGGCGACCCCATATTCCTCGACGGCAGCGCGTCGTACTCTCCGGATTATCCCAAGGACTCCGTCGTTCAATGGAGATGGGACCTGAATGGGAACGGCAACTACTACGACTCGACGGATGTGGCAAGGGACACCGTCACTGTAGTGTTCCACACGCCGTACAACGGCCAGGTTGGTCTGCGCGTCTATGACACACATGGCGATTCGAGCAGCAACGTTGCGTACCTCAATATTGTCGCCTCGAAAACGGACTTGTTCGTGTCGAAGTTCACAGCGACCCCGGACACTCTCTATCAGGGTCAGACAATCCACCTCTTTGCGATCGTGAAGAATAACGATTCGTCGAATACAGGAGCGACGCATGTGCTCCTCCGGTTCTACGACGATAATCCTCTCACAGTCGGGAACCAGCTGGGCGGAGATTTCTTTGTCGACCTCCCGGTGAGCGCTGTTGACACTGTTCAGACAGACGTTGCGCTCCCGCCGCGGTTCAGGGCCGGCATACGTCATTTCTACGTCTACCTGGATGCCAACAACCAGGTCGCAGAGTGGAACAAGGTGAACAACCTCGCCTCTCAGGATGTTGAAGTACTGGCGATACATCCTACCAGCATCTTTGACAGGATGTGTCTCAATTTCGCAACCCTGCCGGTCGGCGACACGCTTATTCTTCCCCTCCACGTTTCGAATACCGGCAATGATACGTTGTTTGTCGACAGCATCGTCACATCGAACGCATCGTTCACCGCCCTCGACGGTCCGGGAGACAGTGTTGTACCCGGGAACGCGACGATATTCCACATCCGGTTCATTCCGAATCGACAAGGGACGTTCCAGGATACTCTCACGATTTACAGTAACGATGTCGTCCATATGATTTATCTCACCGGACAGGGTGAACTTAGCTCCACCGGTCCGGGGCAACAAATCTACACCGGCCTTCTGACCGTCGACGGCGCCATCGCTCCACTCTACACGGTAGTAGGCGCGTACAGGGCAAGCGGAGATCTGATCATGGAAAGCATGGTGCAGGTTATTCCGGAGACCGCGGCGGTTCGCGGATCCAATTACTCGTTGAAGGTCATGAATGGCCAGGCGGGGATTGCTGCCGGCGACACGATCGTCTTCAGAGTTCTAACGCTCCAGTGCGAGTCGCTGCCGGTTCGCTACTGTGAACCGTTCTTTGCGTTCGCGCCGGGCGGGCCGACCGACAGCGGGTATCTGCAGCTCAACCTTGACGGAGTGCATCCGCATTCCATCACAGACAAGTTGCGGTCGGGATACAATGCCGTATCGTGGAACGTTCAGCCGCCCGATCCGAAGGTCGCCACTGTCTTCAGCGGAATTCTCGCTTCGGGGAAGGTGAAGATCATCCTGGATTACATAAACGACGTTCAAGCGCCGGGATTCGACTTCTACCTGCCGGCCCTTGGACAGTACAACCCGTTCCAGATGACGCAATTCAAGAAGGGCTATTTCGTCATGCTGAGAACGGATGTCTCTCCCGATTCGATGACGGTGGCCGGACTGCCGCTCTGTCCAAACCTCCCCATCCCTCTGGACAGCACGTATAACTTTGTGTCCTATCTGCCGGAGAAGCCGGATTCGGTTTACCACGCGCTGGGCTCGCTGATGCCGGGCAATCTGAACATCGCCCTGCGGTGGGCAAACGACGGTGTGTCCTCGCTGGGATTCCACGCCTATCCGGACGGTGATTTCAGTATCATGACACCGGGAGAAGGATATTTCCTGAATCTGAATAGTCCCGATGTGCTGGTCTATCCGGGCCCGCCAACACCGAAGGCGTTGCCATCGCGCATGAAGACAGCCAGCGTGAAAGCGCGCCATGCATCCGGCGCCGCCAGCAGCGTTCCGCGCGCGGTCTTCGCGTACGGACTGCATGTACAGGTGGACGGCAAGCCGGTGCCAGCCGGAACGGAGATCAAGGCCGTGGATAAAGACGGCGTGGTCTGCGGAAAGGCGAAGTTTGCGGCCGACGGTGTGTTCGGGATGGCCATCTACGGCGACGACCCGCAGACTGCAAAAAACGAAGGAGCATCGCCGGGTGAAATGGTAAACATCTACATCGCGAACAAGCTGGTGTCGCAGCGGGTGGAGTGGACGGAGTTCGGCGACACGCCGCAGCTCGACGGTAACCTGTCGGTGACGAACGTTACGCTCGGCAGTGAATTGCCGAAGGACTTCGCACTACGCCAGAATTACCCGAACCCATTCAACCCGACAACGTCGATTGCCTACGAGCTGCCCCGGTCGGCAAGCGTGACGCTGAAGATCTACAACTTGCTGGGCGCGGAAGTCCGCACGCTCGTTTCGGAGACACAGGGCGCGGGCTTCTACCAGGTAGTGTGGGACGGCCGGAACAACGCCGGAACGTCGGTCGCCAGCGGCATCTACACATACCGGATGACGGCGAGCAGCGACACGAAGAGCTTCGTGCAGACGCATAAGATGATCTTGATGAAGTAAAGAAAATACGAATCCCGCATCCCGGGAGTGCCGGGATGCGGGATTGAGGATCGATCACAACGACACATCTAAGGGAAAACGACATGAACGTATGTACAAGGACGAACAATGGACACTACCGCGGACTGAGTCCGGCGGCGTGGGTGATGTTTATTGCGCTGTCGGTATGCGCTTCGCGGGCAGTTGCGCAGGACGGGGAGTGCATCTTCAGCGGGACGGTCCGGATTGACGGCGCAATTCCAAGCGTTGCAACCGACACGCCCGTGGTTCAGCTACTGAACGGGAATATGAGCTTGGTCCGCACCGCGATGTATAGTCCCGACACCGGCTGGTATGCCGTAAACGCGTACGTGCGGGACGGATTCAAGGACAGCGACGCTGTGGTGTTTCGAATCATTTACGGCGGAGATACGATCATCGCCAGGATGCGGGGCGATGCGCCGATCTTCATCGGTACGGCGTTCCCGAATCCTCCGGGGCCGGGCTCACTGCGGACGGTGAATCTCTCAAACAATCATCCGCCCGGCGCATTCAACCTCCTGACGCCTGCCAACGGCGATTCGACCATTACGGTGAATACGATTGTGTTTACATGGCAGAGTTCCGTGGATCCGGATGCCGGGGATATGTTGACGTACTCGCTTCACGTGACGGGACCGGACGTCGACACGACAGTAACAGGAATAGCCGACACGACGGCGACCGTTACGTTTCCGGGGCTACACTCGAATTTCACATACACATGGAACGTATCGGTGACGGATGGTATGGCTACTGTGGCGTCGCTCGAAGTGTTTGTATTCCACACGCAGACGGTGACCGGTGTGAAGGCCAGGGACAACCTCCTGCCAGCTGAATATGCGGTTCATCAGAATTATCCGAATCCGTTCAACCCGACGACTGTTATCAGCTATGACCTGCCGGCGAACAGCTACGTGACGCTGAAGGTGTACGATGTTCTGGGCCAGGAAGTGAAGACCTTGGTGGACGGGAGTCAACCCGCGGGCTACAAATCGGTTCAGTTCGACGGGAGCGGGCTGCCGAGCGGCATGTACTTCTACCGCGTGACCGCGCTTTCGGCGGGGAGCAACGGAGCGTCTCAAACTTTTCAAAGCGTGAAGAAACTGATGCTCATAAAGTAGGCGCGACTTCCGGCGCCCGAGCATCAACCCGGGTATTCACAAGAAGCCCCGTCCAGATTTCATCTGGACGGGGCTCTTTAATTCGGAACCAATATCGGGCCATTCAAATAGTCCCGATAAGTCCTTGGATCGTCATGTCACTCGCTACCCTCGCCTCTTCAATTCTCTTCTCCCTCCGCCTCAGGTGGAGCGGGAGAGGGGTGAGGGTCAAAAACCGTAAGACTTAATCGGTCCATTTCCGAAACAGGACACTGAATTACGTCGCTGTTCAATCCCCTTTGCGGGACCCCAACTCCCTGTCGAGCATCAACAGCGCCGGGCCATGTTCTCCAACCACGTCAATCTTCTCGATGATTGCAGCCGCATTTCGCTCTTCCTCAACCTGTTCCGTAATGAACCACTGGAGCAGGAACTGGGTCGGATAGTCCTTCCCTTTCACCGCGAGCTCGTACAGCTTCGTTATCATCGCAGTGACCTTCTGCTCATGCTCGAGAACATGTGTGAACACATCCTTCGGCGACTTGAACTTCGTCGCGGGCTTCTCGATGGCATGCAGCTCTACGTGACTTCCCTGGTCATGAACGTAGGAATAAAATTTCATTGCATGCTCGTTCTCCTCGGCGCTTTGAACGCGAAGCCATTGTGCAAACCCCGGCAGGTTCGCTTCTTCACAGTACGTCGCCATGGAGAGATAGAGATACGAGGAGAACATCTCGTTCTTGATTTGCTCATTGATTGCATCTTGAACTGCTTTGCTTAGCATACATTTACCTTTCGTGTAAATATTTACTGTTTTTCATCTGATTTATTATAAAGGCGTTTAACGCGCGATCATCGCTGTCCAACAGGTTCCTCTTTATACACCGGACAGCACCAGTGGCGGTACTTCTGCACACGACCGCGGACAACGTTAAAATACAGGTCGCGCAGGTTCTTCGTGATATTCCCCATCTTTCCGGTGCCGATCGGCCTGTAGTCTATCATGATCACGGAAGCAATTTGCACCCCCGTTCCGACGAAGAAAATTTCGTCTGCCAGGTACAATTCCGACCTGTCGATCGGGCGTTCGACAACCGTTAAATGAAGTTCATCCTGAAGAAGCGTGATAATGCTCCGCCGCGTGATTCCTTCGAGAATGTTGTCGGTCACTCCCGGAGTAACGGCAACGCCGTTTTTCACCATGAACAGATTCTCCGCTGAACCTTCCGCAACATGTCCATCCTGGTTGAGCACGATGGCCTCATCGAAGCCGGCGCGTTGAGCATCCGTCTTGATAAATGCGGAATTGACATATGCGCCCGCGATCTTTCCCCTCGGCGGAATCATGTTGTCATCCACTCTGCGCCACGAAGACACGGTGACGTGCGTTCCTTCTTCTTTCTCGACATATCTCCCGAACGGGATCGCCACGATCCCGAGCACCGGATGAAGGTTGTGAAGACGGACTCCGATAATTTCATCGCTGTAGAACGCGAGCGGACGTATGTAGCAATCTTCATGAAACTGTTCAACACGCAGAAGGTCCATGAACGCTCCGAAGAGGCTCTGCTCGTCAAACGGGAGATCCATGCTGAGCAGCTTTCCCGACTGGAGGAATCGGCGGCAGTGATCCTGCAGCCGAAAGACGTGCAGTTGACATTCCTCCTCATTCCAATACCCCCTTATGCCGCCAAAGACGGCGGTGCCGTAGTTCAGCGCGTGAGTCAGGAGGCCGACCTTCGCATCTTCATAGGGGACGATACGGTCTTTAAAGAAAGCGTGTTTTGGTAATGGCATAATACGATTCCCTTCAAGTTGATTCGATTTTAGGTAAAATGAAAAAACCGGATGCCGAGCCGGAGTAGCCCGATTTAAAACGAATTGGCCGAAACAGGACGCTACACCACGCGAAAAGCCTGCATGTACCTTCGGGCTGCCGGCCCGACCAAGGGAAATATAGCAAAAATCTTCTGAGAATCCATCCATGCCGGCGATGGAACTAATGCCCGGCCTACGTGCTCCATTCTCTACGGAGCCCGTCGAGAAATACTCCCAGTTGATCCGGGCTCTCGCCCGACATTTTCCTGATGGAATAGAGATAGGCGTAGGCGACCGGTATTCGTTCATTCAGGCGATCGGCAAAAAACACTTCCACTTGGTGGACAATGTCGGCCATCGTGAAACCGGATAGGACGAGGCTGTTTCTGCGTTCATCGAGACGGTCCCACTCATTTTCGGAAGCAGTCTCCTTCATCATTTCATTCGCCAGCAGATTGACGCCTCCCTGCAAGCCTGAGAGAAAGTTGGCTTTCCCTTGCTTGTCAAGAAGAACCCAGAATTTGCCGTTGGGCCACCCTTTCGTGGACGTGACATCCACCCCTGTCTGGCACAACAGCGACCGGGGAAGGAAAATCATAAGAGCGAGGAAACTCCATGCGATGCGTTTCATAGTTTCACCATTGCAAGTTCATACACTGGAACCATATTTTGAGTCATATGAAAGACTTTTGAATGACATCCTGCAGAAAATCCCAAACGAAACACCAGTAATCTCTAACCTCCAACCTAATTCTTTGTTCAAATCCTCATTCCCCAATCACATATCGTAAATCCTACAACCTGCCACCTGACAATTAGTTCTGAATCGCCTTGAGGATAGCGGCCGATTTGCGGAGTTCGTCGATGCGATATTGGTTCTCACAATCAGTCCATTCCTGGTGTCCAAGAATGGTGATAACGACGAGCACGATGATGGAAACCAATGCGACGGCATTTAAACCGGTTGAGAAATATGCCGGGGCTTCATACACAATGATAAGTACCAGTCCCCGCAAGAGAACATACCGGGATACAATAAAAAACCACTTACCCCGCCGGCGAATAATCTCCCACCGGGCAAAGCGTTCAGCATGGGTCCATTCTTCCACCCATAGTAGAAGAAAAATTGCGACACAAAAAGCCACAGCCGGTACCAACCGGGCTAATGTCACCGGCGCATCCTGTTGCATGACGAAGCAGAGCACAAATCCAAAAACGGATCCGCCGAAAAAGATCGTCCAGATAGTCGACTTTTTCATCCAACTCCTCGATCCCCAGTCCAGAGACTGGATTCCCACTTAAGACGTGTGGGAATGACGTATTGGCTTCTACTTATATGTCTGACCACAGTTAATTCTTCAGATGTCTCAAATCCGAATTCCACAATCAACAATCCTCAATCCCCAATCCTACCGAATCATTTTTCTCCGACACTAAACACCGTCCATGGCTGCGATGGCCGGTCCTTCAGGATGCCGGTCATCCAGTCAAATTGCGGATGGTCTTCCAGGAATTTCTTCGCATCGAACGGCAATCCGCACGCGGCACCCCAGCGCGCCTCGAATGACATCTGTTTTGCCATGTTCGCATCAATGACCTTGCCGTCGAGCGTTCCACCCGGATCGAATGGAGTATCCGAGCCCGACAACATCGGATCAAATTCGTAGTGGGCGCAGAGCGACCTTCCGCTCAGAGCGTTCGTCTTCAGATACGCATCATAGTGGTCGGCTTCAAACGACTTTGCGAGATCAAGGTTAATCTTTCCGACATTTTCTCTCATTAATTGCTTCCATCGCACCCGGCGGGCAACGGAGGAGTGTTTAATATTCGTCTCATCGGCCTTCGTCTCAAAGCGAAGAAGTTTTACGTCTTCCGGAACATTCGAGCCGACGAAATAACCGTCTTTCTTCTTTTCATATCCTACACACTTCAAACCCAGTTCAAGCCGGGCAATTTCATTTGTTTTGATGTCTCCCAGGAGCCAGGCGTTAGCGTAAGCGCCGTTGTTATTCTTCTTCATCATTTCGCACCACTCATCGATCGAAGACGCGTACTGAGTTGCGTGCCGCATGCGCGAAAATTCCGGAGCCCCTTTCGAATCGAACGGAAAAAATCCACCGATGGTCGTTTCCGACCCGACAAGGCCTGCATCGGTGACGAAGAAATCCGTTCCGCTGTGAATAAAACCGGTGAACGCCTGCATAAGAATGCGATGCCCTTTCTCCGGCAAAATATCCAGAATAATGTTACAGAAGGGGTCCGCGTATCCGACCATAGAATTGTGTCCGAGCACGATCTTGCCGTCGGCAGTCATGCTGCCCGTCGCGATGAACGAGCTGCACGACTGTTTCTTCGGCTCGGGCGAATTGATTTTCATCGAGTCTCTGACCTGCGGCCACCAGTACCACATCAGTTCCATATAGCCGTTCAGAGCTACAAGCTCATCCCGTGTTGTCAAAACGCCGGCCGCTTTCATGCCTTCAACCATGCCGTCGAGCTCGGCTAAATTCTCCGTGTCCACTTTCGGCGTCAGTATCTCCCCTGCTTTCCCGACAAACCATGACCACTCGAGAGCACTTTTGTATTTCCATTCCTCACCCAAAATACGGAACGCCTCTTTGATCTCACCGGAGAGGAGATAGCCATGCTGGAATCCTCGCTCTCTCGGTGCACCTTCGATGTGGAGATAGATCCATCCATTTTTCTCATGCCGGTTCGCCCTGGCGAGCCACGATTGTTGTTCCGGTGTGAGCGAATTTGCCGTCTGTGCATTCAGCAGCAAATTGCAGACAAAAAGAAAGAATGTGCCGAGCAGTAAGCGCTTTTTCATAATAGGATCTCCTGTGTGATGGTACGAATTTACCGAACCGCACGGGGAATTGCAAGCGGGACGGGAAAGGAAGACCGCAATTTGAGCGACAGAAGAAATCGGGGAATTCGAAACCTAACAATGTCCGAACGTCCAAAATCCGAAGCACGAAATCATGGACAAATCCTAAACACGAAATCCGAAATACTAAATTCCGCCTCTCAGAATCCCGCTACCTAGCGGAATCCAGAAGCGGGACAAGTTACAAGCGCTAAATCCAAAAATCAAACACTAATCAAAACATCAAGCTTCTTGATCTTGGGGACGCCTTCGTATAAATGCTAGGAGTTGGTGCTTTCGAATTTAGATATTGAGATTTAGGATTTGTTTAGATATTAGGTATTCGGATTTAGAATTTTCACTAAGAATTATATCTCTGCAAGACATCACTTAATAACTCAGCTGTCCCAAGTCTGAAATTCGACGAGGGAAGATCGGGGCATGTCAGGTATCGAGCACGTGACGCAGTGTGGTGAGCAGAACCTCCGTCGTGTAGGGTTTCTTAAAAAAACCATGCATCCCGGGAATCGAATTCATTGTCATGCCCTCGCCTGCCGCACCGCCACTCGTGGCAATGATCTTCGCCGTTACTTTCATCAGTTGCAGGGCTTTGATGGCAGCAATCCCGTCCATCCCCGGCATCACCATGTCCATGATAATCGCCTTGATGGCGCCTTCATCTTTGGCATACTTCGACACTGCCTCCACGCCGTCATTTGCGGTTATGACCTTGTACCCGTTGTTCTCCAGCGTCACTTTTGTTATTTCACGGATGGATGCCTCGTCATCGACGACAAGAATAAGTTCGCCCCGTCCCGGAGGAAGCTCCGGGCGCACTTCGGCTTTAACGGCTTCCTGCTCCTTCATCTGCGCCGGCAGGTAAACCTTGAAGCTTGTTCCTTTCCCCTCCTCACTGTACACATGGATGAATCCGCCGTGACTTCGTACGATGCCCAACGCCGTCGACAGACCAAGCCCTGTTCCCTTCCCGATTTCTTTTGTCGTGAAAAACGGGTCGAATATTTGATCCATGATATTTTGAGGGATACCCGTTCCGGTGTCGGCAACCGTTACGACAACATACGGTCCTTCTCTCGCTTCAATATTCATCTTAGCCTGATACTCATCGATATGAAAATTCTCGGCCAGGACGGTCAGGACTCCACCCTCCTGCATCGCATCTCTCGCGTTGACGCAGATATTCAACAACACCTGATGGATCTGTGTCGGGTCTCCAAGGATAGTCCAGAGATTTCTTGGAACGATAGTCTTCATTTGAATCGATTTCGGGAAGGTCTCATGGACCATTTTCTCAATTTCCCGAATGATATGCTTGGGCTGGAAAAGAATGCGTTTGCTCTCGACACCCCGCCCGAAGGCAAGTATTTGATTCACGATTTCCGCCCCCCGCTGGGCGCTGGCCGCAAGGGCTTCGAGAATCCGCTTGCTACCCTCGTCCTCAAGTCTATCCTGGAGTACATCGATGGCCGTGACGATTGGCCCCAGCACGTTGTTAAGGTCATGCGCGATCCCGCCTGCCAGCGTTCCGATGCTTTCCATCCTCTGGGCGCGCAGGAATTGCTTCTCGAGATGTTTTTGCGTCGTGATGTCCCGGATGATGCCGCGGTGTGCCACGACATTTCCACCGTCATCTCGCACCGCGGTAGCGGTTTCAAGAACGGTGATCCTCTTGCCGTCTTTTGTCTTCAAATCCAATTCATAGTCCTGCACGAAACCCTGGCGCTGCATGAGTTCTATGAAACTGCCGCGGTCCTCCGGATTCCAATAGAGGGCTCCTGCGAGGTCGAGCTTCTGCATTTCTTCCTTGTTTGAATAACCGAATAACTTCAACCCGGCAGGATTGACATCCAGGATTTTCCCCTCGATGGCGGCCGTGAAAACCATATCCTTCGACTCTTCAAAAAGCGTACGATACTTCTCCTCGGATTTGCGCAGCGCTTCCTCCGACCGTTTCAGCTCAGCGATGTCGGTAACAGTGCCGAGAATGGCACTTCCATGCTCATAGGGTATCAGCTTCGTCGTGATGATCGCGTCGATCTGTTTTCCGCTCTTCGTGACGATGGAGTATTCGTAGGGAATGACTTCTTCCCCTTTCAAATGTCTGGCAAAATTTCCCTTTACCTTTTCCATGTCCTCGCGTGCAGTCAGCTTCAGGAAGTTGAAATCGGAAGAGTAGAATTCTTCTTTCGTGTACCCCATGATTTCCACGCATTTTGAATTCGCGTACACCACCTTTCCGCCCTTATTGATAAAGATCATGTTGGGCGACTGCTCGGCGAGAGTACGGAATTTGTCCTCGGACTCCCTCAGGGATTCTTCCGCCCGCCTCCGTTCCGTGATATCGCGAAAACTCCAGACTCTCCCGGCCGGGTTCCCCAGAAGTCGCTGGGGGCGCGAATAGCGCTCGAAACATCGTCCGTCCTTGAATCTCAGCACATCGAAGCTTTCTTCCTCCGGATGCGAATATAGCTCATTGACCTTCGCGACAAACTCTTCGGGGTCAATCAACTGTTCAAGCACAAAGTTTATTGCCTGAAGGTCATCATGCGAGGCCATGATGGAGTCGGGGATGCGCCACAATTGAGTAAACCGTTCGTTATAGTCGGTGATTTTCCCTGACCGGTCGACCACCAAAATACCATCCGCCGTCGAGTGGAGCGTGGCCCGCAACAGGGAAATTACCTCCTCCCGTTCTCTGTCAGCCTGCTTGAGCCCGGTGATGTCTTCCTTGACGGCAAGAAAGTGGGTGATGACTCCGGCCTCGTCGGTGACGGGTGAAATGGATGCACTTTCCCAGTAGATATCTCCGTTCTTTTTCTTGTTGCGAAACTCTCCGCGCCATTCCCCGCCTGAAGTGATCGTATCCCAGAGTCGCTTGTATTCCTCCGGCGTCGTCGTTCCGCTTTTCAGTACACGTGGATTCTTCCCTTTCACTTCCTCAAAAGAATATCCAGTCAACTGCTCAAATCCAGGATTAACATATTCGATCGCGCCGGCCGTGTCCGTGATAACGATGGAGGCGGGGCTTTGCTTGACTGCGCGCGACAACGTGCGTAATTCATTCTCCGCCCGCTTCCGGTCGCTGATATTGTCAAAGATGGCAATGAAGTACTCCTTTTCAGTGCTATAGACGGAAATCGAGAACCAAATTTTCAAGGCTTCAACGTAGGTTTCCATCCGTTCCAGCCGGCCCGTCAATGCCACTCTCCCATACATATCGAATAACGCGGGGGAGGATTCCTTGAAACCGGGAATGACTTCGGAGACCTTTCTGCCGACAACGTTCTTCAGCCCCGACAATTTTTCGAACGCTTTGTTCACCTGGAGATATATGAAGTCCTCCGGCTTGCCGTTTTCATACAGGATCCGGCAGTAGGCGAACCCTTCGACCATATTCTCGAACAACGAACGGAACCGTTTCTCGCTTTCCGATGAGGCCTCCTCCGCCCGCCTGCGTTCTGTGATGTCCTCGATAAGAACGAGTCTCGCGGATTTGCCGTCGAACTTCAGATCGTGGGTTGTAAGGCTCACATCGATAATCTCGCCGTCTTTCTTCCTGTGTCTCCACGGGCCGGATTTCCGTAATACTCCTGTGCCTTTTTTTACGGCTTCATCAAGCAGGGGGATGTCTTCTTCAGGTCGAACCTCTCTGATCGTCATTGTAAGAAATTCATCCCTCGAAAATCCATAGTGACTTACGGCAGCGTCATTGACCGCAAGGAAGGCAAGTGTGTTGAGGTCGTATACCCACATCGGTTGAGGGTTTGATTCGAACAGCAACCGATACGGCTGCACCTCATCGGCTAACCTTGATGTCTCTATGTGTTCACTCTTCATTTCGTTTCTTCCTGCCTTCGACCACGGACGTTCGAGAACGTACAGATGCTTCGGAGAAGAAAGCTTATCCTACTAAAAAAAACGCCGAGCGTCATGTTCGGACTCGGCTGATTTAGATTACCTCATAATTTCAGAAATGGTACGGCCTCAAAAATTCCATTTTTCGGGACCGGCCTCCTATTAAATGTACCGACAAATATCGACCCAAAGGTAGAGAATTGGCGGCACAGAGTCAAGAGAGTGAATGTTTTTTTGTGTGATAGTGGTCACTTTTTGCGAATGTTTGGCATATCCAATCCGGGAACGACGATAGCGGGAAAAATGGAAAAAGCGCCGATTATCTGCCGAGGAAAGCAATTCCCGAGTTTCCAACTTCATAATCAGGCAAGCAAATCGGTCTCTTTGCCTTCACAATCGCCGCTCCCGTTTTGTCACAGGCAGACGGCTATTCCGGAGAATAGGGCACACCCCTCGCAAAAATACATCGTGGGAGTGTTTTTCCCCGCCGGGTTGACATTGAACGCACAGTTTGGTACTTTCGATTGGTCTCTCAAGAGAAAACCACTCTCCATTCAGAAATGAAGAATTTGAAGGTCATCGTCGTGTTCCCCGCATACTTCGCGGAGAAAACTCTCGAACAAACCGTCATGGATGTCCCGAAGGACATCGTTCACGAAATGATTCTTGTGGATGATTGCAGCAGTGACCAGACGGTCGCCGTTGCCCGGCGCCTGGGTCTGACGGTTCACCGGCATGAAAAGAACACGGGCTACGGCGGCAATCAGAAAACATGTTATCAGCTGGCCCTGGAACGGGGAGCCGGCATTATCGTGATGCTCCATCCCGACTACCAGTACGATCCCAGGTTGATTCGGTATTTCGTCGACTATATCTCTGACGATTATTTTGATGTTATGCTGGGAACGCGGATCCGTTCGCGCAAGGAGGCTCTGGCCGGCGGTATGCCCAGGTATAAGTACTTTGCAAACCGCGTCCTCAGTTTATTTCAAAATATTGTCACAGGTCAAAATCTGTCGGAATGGCACACCGGCATGCGGGCGTACAAGAGAGAGGTGCTGGAGAGCATTGACTTTATGAAGAACTCCGACGATTTCGTTTTCGACAGCCAGGTCCTCTTCCAAATCGTCGCCAAAGGATTTCGCATCGGCGAGATTCCGGTACCGGTCCGCTATCTCCCGGAGAGCTCAAGCATCAATTTCGGCAGGAGCATCCGTTATGGAATCGGGACGGTTATGACTGCCCTGAAGTATTTATTTACCCGGAGAACGTAGAATATATACTACTTCATTGCATCGGCGATCTTGCAATCGATGGCGATTAAGACCTCCGGGAAAATCGCTTGCCCACCGAGGGTCAATGATTTTGCATCGTCCGTAGCTTTTCAAGTGCGGTTTGTGCCGCCTTGAATGATGGCGCAAGCCGTAAAACCTCGGTGTAATGCACTTCTGCCTCTGCAAGGTTGCCTTGACGGACAAGCACATTGCCGATGGCGTAGTGCGCCTGAGAATTGTTTGGGTCGATGCGTAGCGCCTCTTTCAATTGCCTTATCGCCTCGCTCGACTTCCCCTGCATGGAATAGAGCTTGCCGAGGTTTACACGTGCGTCTGCCGACGCCGCGGGGTTCAATTCGACCGCCCTGAGCCAGTGAGTTTCCGCTTCAGCAAACCGGCCGCGCGATGCAAGTGCGCTGCCCAAATTGAAGTGTGCGTTCCTGAGCAGAGGATTCACCCGGACTGCGCTTTCGTACATCCTCATGGCCTCGTCACCGTTCCCCATCCGGTTATACAGAATTCCGAAGTCGTTGTAGGCATCCGCATTCGATGAATCGCATCGAATTGCTTCCAGAAATTCCTTTACCGCTTCATCAAGCTTGCCCTGTTTTCCCGCTATGATCCCGAGAACATCGTGAGCCTTGGAGTTTGTCTGCTTAAGTTTCAGTGCGATGCCGCACTCGTTCCGGGCCTCCTCGAATTTCCCCTCCTGCGCATACAATTCACCGAGCCTGCAATGGGAGAAGGCGTCCGCGGGGTCGAGGCGGATCGCCTCGAGGTAGTGACCGACAGCTTCGTTCGTCTTGCCGAGATCGGCGAGGATGTCTGCGGCTCTCGCCTGGAGGACGGGGTCAGAAGGGTCGTGCGTAAGAATCCATGTATATTGCTCCAGCGCCTCCGGGAATTCTCCGAGCGCCGCCAACGAACGCGCTAGATTCTTGTGAATGAGAATTTCATCCGGCCTGAGGCGCAGAGCTTCCCTGATTCGTCTAACGGCCCCCTCGTGATTTCCCGAATCGGCCAAAGCTGCGCCAAGGTTATTGAGAGCTAGATGGTTGCCTGACGTGACTTCAACGGCATGCTCAAAAAGTGTACTGCTATCCCTCCAGTACGGGACTTGCGCCCGCGTCCCAAGAATCATGCCCACGACGATCAATGTGAATGCGGCCCCCGGAATCTGCGGGTAAATCTTCACCTGCCGTACAAGAGCCGGAACCCCCCACGCTGCCATGATTGACAATCCGATGATTGGCAGGTACATGTACCGATCTGCCATCGCTTGCAAACCCACCTGCACGAGCCCTATGACCGGGACAAGTGTGCCGAGGAACCAGAGCCAGCCGACAATGAGATACGGGGCCCTGACCCTCTCTCTCCAGACAATAATCGTCAGAACAGCCAGCACAACCACAGCAAGCACCAGCTCCCGCATGGGTACGCCGGCATCCGGATAAGGATAGAAAATCGCGAGGTCGGTCGGTACAAGAGACTTCCAGATGTACGTGCCGTACGAAGTCAGCGCATTTGCAGCGCGGTCGGAAAAAGCGAGAGCATCCGACGAGGCCATGCTTCCCCCCTGCCGCTGGACCATGTAGGTCACGACGCTCGATCCCAGCGAAAGCACGAAGAACGGAATTTTTTCGTAGACGCTTTGTTGGAGCTGTCTGCGCAGAGTTGCCTTCCCGGAAACTGAGGACGTGGAAGCGGGTTGAATGATCCGGAATGGCCAATAGTCCAGAAGAATAAGGACAAAAGGCAAGGTGACCATCATCGGTTTTGCCAATAATCCTGCCGCGAACGTACCAAGAGTGAGGAGGTAGCTTCCAGCGCCCGGCGATCGCCGGTATCGGGCGTACGCACCGATAGTCAGCATCCAAAACAGACCACTGAGGACATCTTTCCGTTCGGATATCCAGGCGACCGATTCGACGTGAAGCGGATGGATCGCGAACACAAGCGCCACGAACGCACTCTGCCATCGTGCGCGGGTTACCCGGTCCAGAACCAGGAAAAGTACTATGCTGCTCAGGAGATGGAGGCACAGACTCATCGCATGATGAAAGGCCGGATTCAATCCAAAGAGCGAGCAATCGAGAGCATGGGATATCCACGTGAGCGGATGCCAGTTCGATTGCGCTGTCGAGGTAAACGACCACAGGATGGCTTTGGGAGAGAGGCCGTCACGAATATGAACATTGTTCGTGACGTACCCGGGGTCATCGAAGTTGATGAAACCACAATCAAGAACCTGGGCAAAGGCGGCAAATGCAGCAACCACCAGGAGAAGGATGACCGCCGACTTCTGATATTTATCCTGATTCAAGACTGACATTGGGTAAAAGGTCATTCCAAGATTGACGACCGCCGGCTCGGGAAGATTGCATGGACATATCTCGTCCCTCAACATCGACAGACCGTCAGAACTCTTTGCAGAACAAGATATGGAATTGGTGAATGAAATGCTTGCGGCGGCAAGGTCACCGCCGACAACCCGATCCACCGCACTGCTTGATCATCGTTGCGCAACGAGTATGTATTTGATATTCAGCAATTTATTCCTGACATTCAAGCTCGTAAATTGCAACAAGGACTGTTATCCTGTAGGGTTTGAAGTGGTAGGACGTGGGTGTTGGAGTTGATTGTGAAGGTTTGAGGTTTCAGGTTTCAGGTTTGGGATTGGGGCTTGTTTAGGATCTAATCAAGGAAGTAGGTGGTAGGTTAATGGCGGTAGGTTTCAGATGACATGTTTCAAGGTTCGGAATAGGATTTCGGACTTGGTGTTTAGTTTGATTCCCCCCAAGTGTCAAAACAAGTATCATCGACAGACAACATTTTCATAGTTCAGATGTTCCAAACTAGTTTGGAGTATGCACAATGAATATTCTTTACGCTATTCTCTTAGGAATCATCCAGGGATTGACGGAATTTCTCCCGATTAGCAGTACCGCACATTTGACGCTTGCAGGAAAGCTCTTCGGTTTGATCGACCCGGCCCGTCCGGAAGATTGGACAGCTTTCATCGCGATCATCCAGTTAGGAACGGTCGCGGCGGTCATTGTGTATTTCTCCCGCGATCTCATCGGGATGGTAAGGAGTATCTTTCGCGATCTGGGCGATCGTCAACAATCGGGAAAGATCGTATGGAGCCGTCAGTCGCTCCTCGCGGGGAGAATTATCATCGGGACACTGCCGGTTGCGGTTATCGGACTCGCGTTCAAGCACATCATCGAAGGCACGTTCACGAAGGAAATCAGCACGATAGCGGCAGCTCAAATCGTCGTCGCACTCTTTTTGCTGTGGGCGGAAAAGGCCGGCAAACGTGACCGCACCGAGGAACGGACCACCTGGCGGGATGCGCTGGTTATCGGAGCGGCGCAGGCGTGCGCGCTCATTCCCGGCTCATCCCGTTCCGGGACGACAATCACCGCCGGGCTCTTTCTCGGCCTAACCCGTGAAACGGCTGCGAGGTTTTCGTTTCTCTTGAGTATCCCCGCAGTCATCGCCAGCGGATTTTTTGAACTCTACGAGGCGCGTCATTATCTCTCCAACCTCGGTATCGCCCCGCTGATCGTTTCTACGATCATCTCGGGGTTGGTCGGCTATGCGACCATTGCATTCCTCCTCCGCTATCTCAAGACCCACTCGACCTATGTGTTTGTGGCCTACCGGGTTTTCCTGGGCGCGGTACTCCTCGTGCTGCTTTTTTCGAAGATGGTTTGAGTGCATGTTTTCGAGACCTCACCTGTAATCCTCTCTCCTCAAAGGAGAGGATGTTCTGGCTCGTCATGATCCCGTTGCCCTCTCCCATTGGGAATGGGACCGAGGGTGAGGGTTTGATCTACCCGGATCGTTTCCGATAATTTTCGACATGAAACATTTTTAGCATGATACATTTTTAGCATGATACACCGTCCGTATTTGCATCTCAACGGTTTTATTCTTAAATTTGACTAAATGACGCTGAAAGTCAAATCGTTGAGCCTCGCGCAGGCACACCCCTACGGGGAAAAAGAGAAGATGATTCTCGAAGCGGCCCGCAGGCGCATAGAACGTTATGGTTTCTTAAAGGTGACGATGGAAGAAGTCGCGGAGGATGTAGGCGTTGTCAAGGGGTCCATTTATTACTACTTTCCGACGAAGGAGAATCTCTTTGGCGCCGTCATCCGGGAAGAGCAGAAGAAGTTTGCGCATGAAATCAGCGACCTTTCCGAGTCGGAGGGTTCGTACGCCGGCTTGATACGCCGCTATATTGAAAAGCGGCGGCAGTTTTTTAGGAACCTGCTGAATATGAGCCGGCTCGACCATCAATCCTGGGCGAGAATCAGATCCGCGCTGCACGAGCTATTCAGGAATTTTGAACAACAGGAGCTTGTTTTCTTGCAGCAGGTCTTCCAGGAAGGCCAAACGTCGGGTGAGTTCACACCTTGCGACTCACGCCGCATGGCGAACCTCCTGCTTCACGCATTGCAGGGGCTCTACCTCAGAACGATAAGAGATGCAAACAACATGCACACCGAGGAGAGGACAAATTCTCAGCTGGATTGCGAAGTAAAGCTTTTTGCCGAAGTCTTCCTATGCGGCATCAGGATCATAAAGAAGGAGAAAAGCGCTAAACATGAAAACAGATAACGGAAACACAACAATTTCGCCCCCACTGCCCGAACGGCCCGTCGAAGACAACGACAGCGAAGATGTGGAAACGGTTCCGCTGTACCGCAAGAAACGGGTTCTCATCCCGTTTTTCCTGCTCGTCATCGTCACAGCCTGGGCGGTCTGGTACTGGTACACGAATTTCCGAGCCTACAATTCCACTGACGACGCGTACATCGACGCCGACCGCGTCGCGATCAGCTCGAAAATGCTCGGCCGTATCATACTATTAACGGTCGATGAAGGCGACACGGTTAAAGCCGGACAGCTGCTCGTTCGATTGGACGACTCCGATGTGCGGGCACAGGAACAACTGGCGAAAGCCGCGCTCGTTTCCGCGGAACAAAACGTCGAGCTCGCGAAAGTTAACCTGGCAAAGGCCGATGAAGATTATCAGCGGGCGGAAAAGCAATACAAAGACACTGTCATCCCGAAGGAGCAATTCGACCATGCGCAGAAGGCCCGGGATGTTGCCGGAGCCCAGCTGTCCATCGCGGTCGCGCAGGTTGGCTCGGCGAAGGCACAGCTCGGAGTAGCGCAAACGAACCTTCAGAACACAATTATCGTTTCGCCCATGGGCGGCGTCGTATCCAAACGATGGGCGCTTGCCGGCGATGTTGTGCAACCTGCCCAGCCGATTTTCAGCATCTACAACCTCGACACTGTCTGGATAACGGCCAACTTTGAAGAAACCAAGCTCTCCTCGATCCACCTCGGCGACCCCGTCGAAATCTCCGTCGATTCCTATTCGGAGTATCGATTCCACGGGAAAGTCATCCAGCTCGGGTCGAACACCGCCTCACAATTCTCGCTCATTCCACCCAATAACGCTTCGGGGAACTTCACGAAGGTGACGCAGCGGGTCCCCATAAAAATCTCCATGGATCCCGCTCCCGACTCACTGGCGTCAATGCCGCTCCTTCCGGGAATGTCGGTGGAAGTCAAGGTCAAGGTGAAATAAGACATGGCGCGATCGCCGCATCACTTTATCCGCTCGCAGCTCATCGGCCGGTACGAGTCGCTCCACCACGAGCACGCGTCGTACAAATGGTGGGTGCTTGCCAACGTCATGATCGGGACGTTCATGGCGGTGCTGGACGCGACAATCGTCAATGTCGGTCTGCCGAAGCTCATGGCAGCCTTCGGGGTCAGTGTCGACAAAGTCGAATGGGTGTTGACGGCTTACCTGCTTGTGTTTGCCGTCATGCTTCCCACCTCCGGCTGGGTCGCGGATCATTTCGGGTACAAGCGGACATATTTCTTCGCACTGATGCTGTTCACCATCGGTTCATTCCTTTGCGGGCTCTCGTGGGATGAGAATGCACTCATCGTCTTCCGGATCATTCAGGGTGCGGGAGCGGGTTTTATGATGCCGGTTGGAATGGCAATCGTCACGAGAGAGTTCCCACCCCACCAGCGCGGAATAGCCCTGGGATTCTGGACGATAGCGGCGGCCGCCTCGGTTTCCCTTGGTCCGCTCATTGGCGGATACCTGATCGACAATTTCGACTGGCAGGCGATCTTCGACGTCAACGTGCCGGTCGGAATCGTGGGCATGTTCGCAACACTCATCATCCAGCGGGAATACAAAACCGAGCACGTCCGGTCATTCGACCTTGTGGGTTTCCTCTCCCTGGCTGCATTCCTTACATCCCTCCTCCTCGCTCTTTCCGATGCCAACGCGGCATGGAATGCCGGAGGATGGTCGTCGCCGTTCATTCTCACCTGCTTCGCGGTCTCCGGCCTCGGTCTGCTCGTTTTCCTGATCACGGAATTCACGGTCAGACACCCTTTGATAGAGCTGAAACTTTTCAAGAGTTTCAATTTCGCGGTCTCCAATGCTATTCTCTTTATTTTTGGACTTGGGATGTTCGGAAGCACGTTTCTGCTGCCGCTCTATCTCCAGAACTCCCTCGGTTATACCGCCTTTCAGGCCGGGTCGGTTTTTCTTCCTGTTGGAATCATACAGGGCATGCTGGCACCGATCGCGGGGATACTCTCCGACAAGGTCAGCCCGAAAATACCGGCCGTCATCGGAATCAGCCTCCTTGCGCTCAGTCTGTATCTTAACAGCTCCCTTTCGCTTTTCAGCGAGCACGCTCAGATCATGCTGCCCCTGTATATCCGCGGCTTCGGGATGGGTCTGGTTTTTGCGCCGCTGAGCACAATCGCGCTTTCGGAAATCCCGAAGAATAAAATGGCGCAGGCGTCCGGGTTGTTCAACGTCATCCGGCAGGTTGGCGGAAGCTTTGGGGTGGCGATTCTTGGCACACTGCTCACGCAGCGGACAATATTTCACACGACATCGTACGGCCAGATGGTAAATTCGTACTCACCCGCGTTCCGGCACACGTCTTCCATGCTGCAGCGATTTGTCCTGCAGACTGTCGGAGGCTCGATCACGGAGGCGTCGCTGCGGGTACAGTCGATGCTTGGTTCTCACATTGTGGCACAGGCATTTGTGGATGCGATCAACGACGATTTCCTGATAGCGGCCATCATCACAATCATCGGGGTCGTTCCGATATTTTTTCTGAGGACACGAACGCGGAAACAGAAAACCGAAATGGCCGCGATAGAATAGATATACGGTATTCAGCAGAGGTTAAATACAGTTATGAAAAGATCAATGTATCTCACGCCGGCGCTCCTTCTCATCCTGACAGTCCGGCCCGTACAATCACAAACTTCCGATTCCCTGACGGTTGAACAAGCGGTCCGGCAGGTAATCGCGCGACATCCGTTGGTCGAGCAGTCGTCGGAAGCGCTCCAGGCCTCTCTTGCGCGCGTCGAGCAAAGCCGCAGCGGCTACTACCCGGTCAGCGAGGCGGAGCTGGGTTATGTGAGGCTCGACCCAATCTCGGAAATGGGATTCCCCGGTCTCGGTCTTTTCCAGCTGTTCCCTGAAAACAATTATGATGAACACGTATCGGTGCGGCAAACGGTGTACGACTTCGGGAAAACCTCTGCAGCACTCGATGTGAGTCTCGCGAACGTTCAATCCGCGACCACGGCGGTTGACGTCATCAAAACCAACCTCGCATATTTTACCGTTCAAACGTTTTACTCAATTCTGTTTCTCCGGCAGAGCATCCAGGTTCAGGATCGCCAGATTGACGTCTTGAACCAGCACCTTCTGATGGCGCAAAAAAAGGTCCGTGCGGAAACGGCTACCGATTTCGATGTGCTGACGACGCAGGTACGCATCGCTGCCGCACAGAATAAGAAATTCGACTTGCAAAACGGAATGCAAAAACAAGAGGCCACCATGCGCCGGCTGCTGAGCCTTCCCGTAGTTGCAGACATCCGGTTGCGGGGGGATTTCATTCCTGTTTCCGTCGGCATAAACACCGACTCGCTTACCGCCATCGCACAAAAACAACGCGTGGAGCTCGTGCAAGCGCATGAAGCAGAGAGAAGCGCGGAGTTGCAGCAACATGTCGCATCGTTGCACGATATGCCCGCACTGAAGGTCGATCTTACCTACGGCTTGAAAAACGGGTACTTCCCCAACCTCGACGTTCTCCGTGGAAACTGGGTCGCGGCCGTTGAAGCATCAGTCCCTATTTTCAATGGATATCTAACGCGGAGCGAGGAGCAGGAAGCCCGGGCGAATCTTCGTGCATCGGAGGCGCACACACGCGATCTGGAACGTTCCATCTTTACCGAGGTGCAGCAGGCTGCATCCGACGTGAAGACGAGTACCGAGAAGCTCAAGACCTCTGCGGTGCAGGTGGACGAGGCCAAGGAGGCGCTCTCGATTGCCACCGTCCGCTATGAAAGCGGCGTCATAACGAACCTCGACCTGATCGACGCCGAAACGGCTCTCGCACAGGCAGAGCTCCTGAACCTCGAAGCGTTGTACCAGCAAGTTCTCAGCGGGTATGCTATGGAAAGGGCGATTGGGGCATATCTCCCGGGTGAGTGATGGTGTGTTCCAAAAAGCCCCACAACCCCTCCAGCGGCGAGATTTCCGCGAAAACAGTCATACTTGCGTTTGCCAAAGTGGATGTTTATATTTTGTAAAGCAGGGATTTGGCAGGATGTTCATCTTCTCTGGTATCGGAATCGCACAAATTAATTCACTCATTCGCCGGTTTTTTAGGGACTGCACGAGGCCCGGAGCATATTTTTCCGGGTTCGCGCTTCCCGCACTTATTTTTCGCGCTCATCCTTTCCCCCTTCACACTTTTGCCATTTCACACCCCGATGGCGCATGGTCTTCTCTTCTCTCGGCCATCGCCCTCTTTGCCGTGACGGTGTCCTTGTTTCGTCAAAACGCCGGACCTGAAAAGGCTGTGCATTCACACGCTTCGGCCCTGGCCGCGATGCACGACGTGTTCATCAGAACCAATCAACAACTCCGGATTGAAACCGTGAACCACGCGACGATTGCGCAGTGGGGATACTCCGAGCAGGATCTCATTGGGCGCACATTTACCGATATTGCCGAAGAGCGGGAGGCGATTGAGAAGTATTGCGAGAGTGTCCACCGGGGCCGCCGAGAGGAACTCCTTCTCGACTTGAAGATCGTCTGTAAGAGCGGCGGACGGATGAATGCAAATTTCTCGATCTCGCCCATCGTTGAGAGGGAAAGTGTCATCGGATTCGTCTTCGTTGGAAGAAACATCGACGACCAAAAACGGGCCGGGGACAAAATGACGCTGGAGAAGGAACGCCTCCGACAGCTTTTCGATAATAGCCCTAATGGTATTGTCGAACTGGACAGCAGCGGTAAAATAGTCAACCTCAACCGCGGTTTTCAGAATATCTTCCAGTTTTCACTTGAGGAGGCGCGGGCAAAGACTCTCAGCGATCTCATCCTTCCGGACGATCTGAAGGTGGAGGTTGAGAAACGGCTGCGCGAAATACCTGCCGGTGGGACAGTTTTTACCGATACGGTGAGGAAGCGCAAAGATGGGGAGCCGGTTCATGTCAGCGTGTATGAAATTCCCGTTGTTATCGACGGCCAGCCCGCAGGAGCGTACCGTATATACATCGACATCACTGAACGCAAACGGGCAAGTGAGGCCCTGCTGCGAAATCAGAATCGATTCCGTGCGCTCATCGAAAATAGTTCGGACACCGTCTCGCTCGTTGATGCCCGCGGCAACAGCTCTTATGTAAGTCCTTCGATCAGAAGAGTGCTGGGCTATGCCCCCGAAGAACTCATCGCCCATGACGTTTTCGAACTCGTGCATCCGGACGATCGACCGGATATCGAGGTGTTATTCAATGAATTGTCGTACCGGCCGAAGGGCCTGGTACCTTTTAAGTGCCGCGTGGTCCATAAAGACGGATCGTGGAAGTGGGTTGAGGGTGTGGCAATGAACTTGCTGGCAGACCCGTACGTTCAGGCGATCGTGGTTAACTTCCGCGACATCACCGAACGCAGGCACGCTGAAGAAACCCTGAAGGAAAGCGAAGCACGGATGAGAAATCTTTTCAAGTCCGACATGCTCGGCATCGTTTTCTGGGACATCGGCGGCAAGGTTACGGAGGCGAACAAAGCGTTCCTAAAAATTGCCGGGTACAGCGAAGAGGCTATTCTTCCCGAAAACGAATTTCTCAACGATGTGAAGCCTCTCGAATATATTCTCCTGAACGAACGTGCGCTTCAGGAAATGGCCGCCACCGGAGCCTGCCTTCCCTTCGAGACAGAATACCTTCGCAAAGACGGAACCCGTGTGCCGATACTCCTCGGAGCCGCCCTTCTTGAGGGGCGCAAGGATCGGGGCTTCTGCTTTGTTCTCGACATCAGCCAGCGCAGGAGAGCGGAGTCGGAACGGCAGGTGATGTTTGAGATCATTCAAGGAGTGAGCTCGGCGGAAAACCTCGACAAACTGCTTCACCGCATTCACCAGTCGCTCAAAAAAGTGGTCTACGCCGAGAATTGTTTCATCCTCCTTCACAACAAGACCACCGGAATGTTCGACACGACCTTCTTCGTCGACAAGTTCGACCGTCCCTTCGAGCCTCAACAACTGGGGAAGAGCTGCACTGCCTATGTTTTTCGGACAGGCAAGCCGCTTCTCCTCACACAGGATCGTTTCGAACAACTGGTAAAAGAGGGAGAAGTTGAACTGGTTGGAACAAATTCGCCCTCCTGGCTGGGAGTACCTCTGAAGTCGACAACCGAGACCATCGGTGTCCTGGTTGTCCAACATTACGAAGACCCCGAAGCGTACACCCAGCGTGACCTCGAATTCCTGGCTTCGATCGGCAACGAAGTTGCACTCGCTATTGAGCGGAAGCGCACGGAAGAGCAACTCCGCATTTTCGCTCACGCCTTCGAAGGCACGACCGAGCTTATCTCGCTGACCGGCCTCGACAACCGGCTCGTATTCGTCAACAAGAGCTTTCTCCAGACGTACGGATGCCAGGAAGAGGAGATTCTCGGCAAGGGCACGGACTTTTTCGCGTCACCGCTCAATGCCCCGGATATTCACGAGAAGATTTTTGAACACACGCGACGCGACAGCTGGTCGGGCGAGCTCTACAATCGGAAGAAAGACGGTACGGATTTTCCAATTTTCCTTAACACGTCCGTGATTCGCGACAAGGAAGGGAAACCCATCGGTTACCTGGGCATTGCGCAGGATATCAGCGAACGCAAACGCGCGGACGAACAATTGAAGGAATCCTACGAGCAGTTGCGCCTCCTCGCCTCGCGGCTGCAGATCATACGCGAGGAAGAGAGCCTGAGGATCGCCCGGGAAATTCACGACGATCTCGGACAAGCATTAACGGGCATAAAAATGGACCTTTCTTTCTTCGCCGAAGAACTGGGCGAACAGCAGGGTCCCGGGTCGAAAGAAAGGCTGATCGAAAGAATCAACGCGATGTCCTCACTTGTCGACGGGGCCATAACGTCCATGCGAAAGACCATTACCGAGCTGCGCCCCGCCGTTCTCGACAGTCTCGGCCTCGTCGCCGCCATCGAATGGCAGGCGGAAGAATTCCAGCGCAGGACTGGCACAAGGTGCTCCTTTTCATGTCAGGTTGAAGGCCGTGAGATAGACTCACATCGCTCCACGGCCATTTTCCGGATCCTCCAGGAATCATTGACCAACGTCGCACGCCACGCCCAGGCAAGCAAAGTGAGTATTGTGCTCAAGAAAGAGTCGGGCGCGATCATCCTGGATGTGCGGGATAACGGCAAGGGTATTTCCGAAGAGGCTTCGCACAAAGTGGGCTCGTTCGGGATCCTCGGCATGAAAGAACGTGTACTTCCGTTTGGAGGAAGCATCGACGCCCAGAAACTCCCCGGCGGAGGAACGAGCGTTACCGTGAGAATCCCAACAACATAATACCGATTATGATAAAAGTACTTATTGCCGACGACCATGTGGTTGTGCGTGAAGGATTGAAACACATCATTTCCAAGGCATCCGACATGACCGTCGGCGCCGAGGCGGTCAATGGCCAGGAGGTCATCGACAGAGTGCGCGAACAAGAATTCGACGTTGTCGTGCTCGACATCAATATGCCCGGTAGGGGTGGATTTGAAATTCTCAAAGAACTCAAGCGCGACTACAACCGCCTTCCGGTCCTTGTTCTCAGCGTACACCCGGAGGACCAGGTCGGAGTTCGCGTCCTCAGGGCGGGCGCTTCGGGGTACCTCAACAAGGAAAGCACACCGAAAGAACTGGTGAACGCCATTCGAAAAGTGTATACGGGAGGAAAATTCATCACCCCTTCTCTCGCAGAGAAACTGGCATACGGTCTGGAACTCGACGTGAAAGCGTTGCCCCACGAGGAACTTTCCGACCGGGAGTATCAAGTGTTCCTGATGCTTGCAGCCGGCAAAGCAGCAAACGAAATCGCAGAGGAACTCGCTCTCAGCGTCAAAACTGTGCGCACCTATCGACAGCGTATTCTGGAGAAATTGGCCATGAAGAACGATGTCGAGCTCTCTCACTACGCAATTGAGCACAAACTCATTGAGTCTTCAAGGAGTTAAGCCCTCTGCGCAGTGCACTCCCGATCGCCCCGGAAACGGAAGGGGTAGTGCTCTGTGATGAGGTGGAGGGAAAGTCGCCCGGGCCACTGAATTCCGTAAGATCTGGGCAGCAAGAATGTGCTTTGGATCACGTACCGGCCCGGCTGGACCTCTTGTTTTACTCCCAAGGGCTCGCATCGTAGCCCTTAACGGCTAGATTTTTAAAGAGTTATCGCTGTAGTCTGAGGACTACAACCGACTGGCTGCCGGACTACAAAAGAAAGAGTCTATTCCCAATTGTTTTTCTCACCCCCCCCTGTTAAATTGTATATGGCGTGGATAAGGAATTCACCTCCCCTAAAAAAATATCAGGAATGCGTATGATACGGTCGCTCATAGTTGACGATTCATCCGTTGTTCGCGAACGGCTCGCTGCAAGGCTTTCGAATCCCGGAAGGGTCGAGATCGTAGGCAATGTGGGGGACATTGTGACAGCACTTTCTACATTCGAGAGGGAGAAACCCAATATCGTGATTCTGGACATTCAGTTGCCGGACGGCAACGGCATTGATGTTCTCACGAAGATCAAGCAACGCGATGGAAACACCGTCGTCGTGATGTTGACAAATTTCCCGTACGAAGCCTTTCGCAGGAGATGTTTCGAGGCGGGAGCAGATTATTTTTTTGACAAGTCGACGGAATTCCACAAGATCACTGCGGTAATCAAGGAGATGGAAGCCGCGATGGACAATCAATCTCCATCTTTACTCAACTGATAAACGTATGATAAGTTTAGGTCAGGTTCCGCTTCTCGTGCTGGCATTGACGATGCTGATGATCATGCAGATGTCCATCAACGCCTCGATCCTGTCCGAATCCGTATCCTCGCTGGAAAACGAGGCAACGCTCGAAGCAACCACTCTCGGCAATCTCATGATCGGCGAAATCAGGACCAAGGCATTCGACGATGTAACGAGGAACAACATGATTTACAACCGGTCGCAGCTCACTCCGGCGTCGTCCCTCGGCCCCGATCCCTTCGACACGACCATCACGAACGAGATTGTCCCTGTGAGCCAGACCGTTTTCCTGTCACAACAAAAATACAATGATGTCGATGATTATAACGGCTACACACGGACGGTGCAAACACAGAATCTCAGCAATTTTACTATCCAGGACAGTGTGTGCTACGTTCAAGAGACGAATCCCGAGATTATTTCGTTGACACAGACATGGTATAAAATGATCGTTGTAACAGTGAGTCACCAGAATATGTCGACGCCGCTGGTCCTCAAGTCCGTCGTGGTATATACAAGGTCCTGACAAGAACCGGATCCGAATGGATACGATCATAGAAATCACATTACAAGCGCTTATTGTCGGCCTGATTACCCTCGCAATCCTGGGTTTTGTCGGCAATCTGCACCAGTCAACGTATGAGAAGACCTCTTCCGTCATCCTTGAGACGAACCTTGTGACTATCGCATCGGTTATTGAAAACGATCTCAACAAGATCGGATACAACGCGCCGAAGCCGTCGATTCTGAGGGCTGATTCGGTCTTCTCTTTTCTTGCCGACCTTCAGAATACCGGAGTAGTTAAGACGGTGCAGTACTCGAAGACAATCATACCGGCCGGATTCCAGACGCCGAGCGACACAACTCAGGACTTTGGAATTTCCCGGACGGTGAGCGGAGAACCGTCAATCATCTCCGACATGCACTTATCAAAACTGAATTTTGCGTATTTCGATTCCACTGGCCTGCCGACACTGACTCTTGCATCAATCAGATCCGTCAACGTGATGGTTGAACTGACAAATCCCGGAAAGACAACGACAACAGCTCCATCGTTGTTCTGGACCAAAACATTTTATATCCAGAACTGAGGGGAAGAGATGGGGAATAACGCGATACTTTCGGTACTCGGGTTGATGGTATTCTTTGGCATTATTAACACGACTCTCAACTCAAAGAACGCACAGTTGTCGCAGAATATCGCGTCCTATGTTGTGAATGATGCCGCCCGTGAAATTGCTTACGACGGACTCAGCGTTGCCCGACTGAGAATCGATTCCAGTTTCGCCGCCGTCGATTCTTTCAGCATTTCCGGCGACATCGGTGGTGGCAGTTTCACGGTTACTGCAATTCCGCACGGCGACACGATCAAGGTGCAATCTACGGGAACGTACCAGAGCACATCCTATACCGCACAGGCGGGTCTCTTCCACCATGTGAAGTATCTGCCCGCTGCCCTCTACCAATCGGCCATACACCTGCAGGCAACTCCGGCGTGGCTCTTCTGGCAACCTTCTGCAAACACTATTGACGGACGCGACCATGACACGTCGGGCGTATTGACTGCCTCGAGAATAACCGACGGTGTCGACGTGACGGTAGTTTCAGCCAGCGACAGTGCGAATATCAACAATCGCTCCTCGCAGTACTGGTACTTTGATTGGAATAGACTTGCATCGGCAAATTCTCCAAAGTCTTCCTTGAGAATAAAGGTCGACCCCACTGTGACACCCTCATCGTATGTGGACACGCTGGCAGCAAACGCAGATTACGTGTACCGGGCGGCCGGAACGACACCGCTTCATATCCCGTCCGGGAACTGGGGTTCGAAGAATAACCCTGTCATTGTCTATGTTGACGCCGGCAGTTACTCCTACGCCATGTTCGACAGCCAGTATGTCGGCTGGGGAGTTCTGGTCGTGCGCGGAAATGTCTGGTTCCCGGGAAATATGCGCTGGAACGGGCTTGTAATTTCCTACACGGCGTCAGGGGCCAGCAACCAGTTCACGCTCGACGGGACTTCCGAAATCCTCGGGTCGCTGGTGTTTGTGGGGAATCCTTCCAGCGAACTCGACCTTGAGTCCAGCGCCAAAATCCTGTATAGCAGTACAACCTTGCAATCTATCCAGAACCTGGTCAAACTTAACAAGTACATTATCAACAGCATAAGTCAATGGTACGAGCAGGCCGGTCCATGAATACATTCGTTCCCCGATAAAGGAATGGGTGAGAAGAACGTAATTTGATGAGCAAAACGAAATCCCCGACCGGCACAGTTCCCGATCGAAAACAACCTTTTTCCACTCAAGGTGTTTCAGGCTTCATTGAATGGCTCGTTGTTCAGGGAATTGTCACGCAGCCGATGGTCAACCAAGCTGTAGAATGGAAACGCACCCACGACGGCCAGGACAAACGCCTCCTGTTTCAAATCCTCTACGAGGAGTGCGGCGCCAAACGTGAGCAGGTTCTCCAGGCGTTCGCCAAGTACTACTCCTTCAAGACTTTCGAATTCGAGGAGCTCAACCTCAATTCTGAAAAATTCCGGTTCATCAAAAGGATGCTGGATACTCTTCCCCAGCACTTCAAAGAACTCGCGACAAAGCATAGAATTCTTCCCCTCCAGGTTACCGAAAACGACCCGCAGAAACTGTACGTCGGGACTCCGGAGCCGACAAACGCCGCCCTGCACGTCGTCGCACGCACGTTCCCCTATCCAAAGTACGAAGTCTGCTATATCGCCCTGAACACGTACGACGAGATCTATCGCCAGATGACGCTCGACCAGCAGGGGCTCCCCGGCGATGAGGGTCTGGGATTCATGGAGGAGGACTCCGATGTAGCCTTGCTGGAACTTGACGAGGAAATCCTCAAAGGACATCTTGGCGAAGTTATCGACAATATCCTCGGAGATGCCGTCCGGCTGAACGCGAGCGATGTCCACATTATTCCAAGAGCCGCCCGAAAAAGCGAGATCTATTTCCGAATCGACGGGCGCCTCACGTTGTGGCGGACGATCGACGACACGCGGACGGACGCGATCGCGGCGGTCGTTAAGGACATCGCGAAGGGCACGGACCGGTTCGAGAGGAATATGGCCCAGGACGGTTTCGCCCAACGGATCACCGACAACAAGTTGACACGATTTCGTTTGTCCATCATTCCTATCGTCGGAAGAGAACTAAAGGTCAAATTCGAATCAATCGTCATTCGTGTGCTCGTCGACCCCGAAGACAACATGACCCTCGAGAACCTTGGCTTCCAGCCCTACGCCCTCGAGAGGTTCAAGAAGGCGATCGAAAAGCCAACCGGTCTCATCGTGCTGACAGGACCGACAGGAAGCGGGAAAAGCACGACACTTCTGGTGGCACTCCGGGCAGTCATGAACCCGAGCCTGAATGTGCTGACCGTCGAAGATCCCGTCGAGTACCTCATCGATGGAGCGCGGCAGGTGAAACTAAATCCCAAGCTGGATTTTGAGGGCGCGCTGAGGGCAATCCTGCGGCACGACCCCGATATCGTGATGGTGGGCGAGATGCGCGACCGCATTACCGCCGATATGGCCGTCAAGCTTGCGAACACGGGCCACTTGACATTCTCAACCGTTCACACCAATGACGCTGTCGGCGTCATTGCCCGATTGTATAAAATGGACATCGAGCCCTTCCTGTTGGCTTACGCAATCAACATTATTGTTGCACAGCGCCTCGTTCGAAAATTGTGCGAACGCTGCAAGGCGGTAGACAAAGACATCCTTCCAATTTCCTTCGAAAAGGTAGGATTTCCAAAAGATGAGATTGAAAAAACAACGTTCTATCGCCCCGTTGGATGCATCCACTGCGTGAACGGCTATAAAGGCCGCAAAGCTATTCACGAAGTGCTCTATTTCACGAAGGAAATCCGCAAACTCATCATGGAGGCCGGGAATTCGATCAACGAGGATGAGATCCGCAAGCTGGCGGTGGCGCAGGGGATGAAGACGCTGCGCGAGGCCGGGCTGGATCTTGTGCGCCAGGGAACGTCGACTTTGGAAGAAATCGCGAGCGTAACGGCAGACGACAGCCTCTAGGAATTGTCTGCCCGACTTCCGGGGGGGCAGGATGCGAACCCGGCAGGTCAGTGCAGCTCCTTCACAGTGGAAAACACTCCAAAAAGGCCGATTTTCGTTACTTGATATTTTCCCTTCTGTGGCGTATATTACGTCATGATTCTTCCGGCATGGCGGCCTCAATGTTCACAACAACTTACATATTTCTTCTGTTTACCACACATTCGGGCCATCTGCTTGTTCTCTAAGGACCAAAAACACTCTATCGAAGTGAGCCTCTCATGATATTCGAAGTCTCTGTAGGATACACGGTTGCCAATTTCTTACTCGCTCTCTTCATTTACATCAAGTCGAGACGCCATCTCATCACAAAATTTTACTTTTTTTGTGTTGTCTCCCTGGTGACTTTTGGGGTCGCCGCTTATTTTGCCGACCACGTGTCGAACGACACTGTTCGCGTAATCCTCGAACACACGGTCATTTTCCTGTTCGCGCTCTCCCCGTTTTTCTTTCTACACTTCATTCTCGTTTTCGCCCGCCGTTACGACATTCTTAACTCAAAGAATGTCATAGCCGCCATCTATTTCGCAGGCCTTTTCAGCTACACGATGATCCTGCTGGGATTTCTCCCTCGGCCGATCACGGCGGTCGGTATGATGACGCAAACGGGAGATATTTTCTACATAACCTGGATGTCCATTTTCTTCATCATCGGGATCGCGATGTTGTATGAATCGACGCGGGGATTCTATGAGAGAATTGAGCGGGCGAATCTTCTGATCGGCGGATTCGCGCTTCTTTTGCTTGCACTGCCCGGTCCATTCACGGAGTCGGTGCTGATCGGGATCTTCCACATCCATGTGGATTTTTACTACATTTTCTCGACTCTCGCCGTCATCGTTGCCACCTATTTCGTCTTCCGGCATAAAATCATCGTCAACACCGTCTATGACGCGCTGAAATCTGCGCTCGGGGTGATGAAGGACGTGTTTATCACTACCGATGATCACTTCCAGATTCAAATGGTGCGCGGAGGTTTGACGCCCCTCCTGGGCTTTACGGAGAAGGAATGGATCGGTCAATCATTCAAGGAATTCATCGAAGAGGGCGATATGCTCGACGAGTACAGGAATTTCGTGCTCGGCGGAAAAATGAAGGAGAGCAATTTCGACGCGCAGACGATGAAAAAGAATGCCGACCCCGTGCCGATGAACTTCTCGTTCACGCCCATGTTTGTGCAGGATGAACTGCGCGGCTTCGTCGGCGTGGGCAGAGACACGACGGAGTCAGACGGTCCGAACAGGCGCTGCGCGTCTCGGAGACAAAATTCCGATCGCTCTTCGAGAACGTGCCCGACGGCGTTTTTCAGATCACTCCCGACGGCAGGATCATCACGGCAAACCCCTCGTTCGCGCACATGCTCGGGTATGATTCACCCGAAGACCTCCTTCATCTCAATCTCGGGCGGGACCTCTCCTTTGACGAAAATGGTGAGAAGGCATTGTTGCAGGAATTCGTGAAAAACGGAGACACCCGCAATCTCGAAATCACGCTGAAGAAGAAAGACGAAAAACCGCTCATCGCACTGGGGAATGTCCACGCAGTCCAGAACGAACGCGGGGCGACCCAGTATTTTGAAGGGGCGCTTACAGACATTACCGAACTGAAGAGTCTCGAAGAGCAGCTCCGGCACACGCAAAAAATGGAAAGCATCGGTATGCTCGCCGGGGGTATAGCGCACGACTTCAACAATATCCTCCAGATCATTCTCATGAACACGGTCAAGTTCAAACGCACCCAGAGTGACCCGGAGGCTCTGACAAGAGCAATCGATATGATCAACAGGAGCGTACAGCGTGGCGCCGGTTTGGTCCGCCAGTTGCTTACGTTTGCCCGAAAGACGGAGATCGTGTTCCAATCGTTGAATATCAATGCCACGATCGATGAACTCAAAAAGATACTGGTTCAGACGTTTCCCGAGACCGTCGACGTCAAAGTCGACCTCGAGCCCGGTTTGCCGTCGGTCGTCGCAGATCAGACACAGTTCCATCAGGTGCTCCTCAACCTCTGTGTGAATGCCAGAGACGCAATGCCGGGAGGCGGAACGCTATCGATCGTGACAAGTACCGCGCCCGGGTCCCGGTTGAGCGGACGCTTTCCGGATGCTCGCGAACGAAATTACGTGTGCGTCACGGTCTCCGACACCGGCACGGGAATGGACAAGCAAACTCTCGAGAAGATCTTCGAACCGTTCTTCACGACGAAGGAAGTCGGACAGGGAACGGGATTAGGCCTCGCGGTGGTTTACGGGATCATAAAAAGCCATCATGGCTTCATCGATGTTGAAAGCGAAGTCGGCCGCGGAACGAAATTCCACATCTATCTGCCGGTCCAGCCGCAGGATCTTGAAGATTTCGTCATGAAGAAAGAGCAGCCGGCGGAAGCCCCCGGCGGAACCGAAACAATCCTTTTTGCCGAGGACGAAGAAGTACTCCGGGATTTGCTTAAATCGCTCCTCGAAACGAAGGGATATAAGGTTCTGACCGCCAGAGACGGCGTGGAAGCCGTCGAGATGTTCAAGGCACACCGCGAAGAAATTGCGCTGGTTCTGATGGACCTTGGCCTGCCCAAACTCAACGGATGGGATGCATTCAAGAAAATGAAGGAAACCGACTCCAGGGTACGGGTCGTATTGTGCAGCGGCTATCTCGACCCGCACACAAGGTCGGAAAGGCTCAAGGAAGGCGCAAAGGACTTCGTCCAGAAACCCTACGTCCCGGAGGAAATTCTCAACAGAATACGGGGAGTGCTCGATGTTGCGAAGCAGGGATAAGAGTTCTTTCTCATGATCGACCGAACTACGAAAACAGAGGTCATCAATCTCAAGCATTCCACGCTTAATCAGAGAGGAACCAAGAGTTGAGCTTAACCGACAATCAGAATCTCTTCAATCAGCACATGAGGGATGTCGACACCCTCATCAAACAGGGCAATTTTGACGAGGCACGATTACGCCTCGCCGATGCGAAGCGGGTCAACCCCAGCAGTCCATACATCGTGGCATTCGAAGAGCGCATCAAACTCTTTGAAAAAAGATTGAAGGAAGGGAAACACCCCGCAGTCGCGACTCCACTGGAAAAAACGCCCACGGCCCAGGAAGCTCCGGCAGCATCCACCGCGCCCGAAGCGGCGCCGCACACCGCACCGTCCCCCGCTCACAAAACCGAGCATCCGCCCGCCAACCATGACGCACTGGAAAAGAAAGTGCGGGAGCAGGTGGAACAGGAATACAAACATCGGCTCACCGAGGAAATTCACCGCGCAGAAGCAAACGCCGCCAAGACTCTCGAGCAGGAACGCACCAAGCTTGAACGGCAACAGGCCGTCTTGAAAACACAGTACGAGCAGCGTGCAGGAGAATTGCATAAGCGCCTCGAGGGCGAATACAAGAAAAAACTGGATGAGGAGGTTCGTCTCTCCGAGGAACGCTTGAAACAGCAGTTTGAAAAAGAACAATCGTTCTTTGAAGGCGAGATCAAGGCGCGGCTGGTCGAGCATCATTCGAAACAGCAGAATGAGCTGGAGGAACGGCTGAAACGGGAGCAAGCCGAGCTTCTGGAAAAGGAACGCACCGCGGTCGAAGAGAAAGAGCGCAAAATGCGGGAAGAGTTCAACAAGAAGCTCCTCGAAAGCCTCCGCAAAACAGAAACCGTATTCCGCGAACAGGGCCTCCAGCAGCAGCAGCTTGAACAGCAAAAAATCCGTGAAAATTTCGAAAAGGAATTGGAAAATAAACTCTCCAGCGAACGCGAGAGTCTGAAGAAGCACTCCGATGAAAAACTCGAAAAGCTGAAGGAGTCTACGGAGCGGGAGCGGAAAAAACTGGAAGAAGAGTATCAGCGCCAGATCCATGACCAGGTCGAACAGGTTCGTAAACGCGAGGCACAGGACTTCGAGAAAAAGCGCGTGAAGCTTGTCCAGGACCTCGAAGCCGAGCATCAGCGAAAGTACCAGGAACAACTGGTCGCGGAACGACGGCTCGTCCAGGCAGAAGCGGATGGAGCGATCGAAGCCGAAAGAAAAAAACTGCAACAAGAGCGCGAATCGATGCTCGCCGCCGAGAATGAAAAGCTGGAGAAAGTGCGGACCGACCTTCGGGCCGAGATGGAAAAGAACCTCATGACGCGATTGGAGCAGCTCTCCGTCGATTACGAGCGAAGGATGGAACTCCTTGGATTCACGATTCCCAAGAGCAAGGAAGAGTGCATTGCGCTCTACCGGGAGAAACTCGCAATTTCCTACAATAACGGCGAGCCGGGCGTCGACGAAGCGGAAAAGCTCATGGAATTAAAGGAGACTCTTAGAGCTGACCTATGACGACCATCTGAAGGTCGAAACCGACGTCCGGTTGGAAATATACGTTCAGGATGTGGAAAAAGGGATCATATCAGGCGACTTGAACCTGAAAGATGCCGGCAAGCTTGAAGCTCTTAAGGAAAAATTCCGGATTACGCCCGAAGAGGCGTCGCGGCTGGAACCATACATCCTCTCGAGAATCCAGCGCCTTGCCGTCAAAGGCCGAATCCTCGTTGCCGATGACGAACAGCAAATCCGGGAGGCGATCAAGGAGGAACTCGAAGCGCGGGGATATCAGGCCGTCGAGGCCGAAAGTGTCAACGTCGCTCTCGATAAACTCAAGAAAGAGCCGGTCGACATCATCGTGAGCGACATAAGTTTTCTTCCCCGCGAGCCGGATGGCTTCAAATTCTTTAAACTGGTTCAGGAACAGCCGGAACTCCGCCAGATCCCCTTCATCTTCCTCAGCGCGCTCAACGACGACGTTATCGTGCGCTCCGGCATGCAGCTCGGCGCCGACGATTACCTGACCAAACCGATCGATTTCGACCTGCTGCTGGCAGTTATCGAAGGCAAGCTCCGACGCGCCAAGATGAGAACGCGGAAGTAGATCCCGCTGCCCTTCACTTCTGAATGAACAACGCTTCGGGAAATTCCTTCTCAAGAAGATACTTGTAGTAGAATCTGTACGCTTCATTCCTGGAATGAGTCGCTTTGGGCCACCCCACCCATGCCGTCCGCCGGGGTACACCATGAACTCAAAGTGCTTCCCTTTGTCCTCGAACGCGTTCACGAGCTGGAGGCTGTTCTGCATATGGACGTTATCGTCGATCGTTCCGTGCACAATTCTGAGCAGTCCCTTGTACCTGTCGACATACGTCATGACGGAACTGTTCTTGTAACCTTCCGGATTCCTTTCCGGCGTGTCCATGTAACGCTCCGTGTAATGAGAGTCGTACAATGCCCAGTCGGTGACGGAAAAACTCGCAATGCCATGGGTGAAGTAATCCGCGCCAAACGTCAGCGCCATGCATGTTGTGTACCCGCCGTAGCTGCCGCCCGCGATGCAGATCTTCGTTGTATCGACAAACGGTTTGGCTCGCAACCATTTCGCCACTTCGATGTAATCGTTCATTTCCCACTTGCCGAGGTTCCGGCGCATCAGCGCAACTCCTTCCTTCCCGAAATGCCCGGATCCTCGATGGTCCATTGTCACCTGGATAACCCCTTCCATTGCCAGCCATTGCTCCCCGATGCCCCTCCACGAATTGGCCACGGTTGGCGAAGCCGGCCCTCCATAGATGTTGATGAGAACCGGATATTTTTTGCTCTCATTGAAATCCATGGGAAGTGTCCAGATCACGGGCAGGGCATAGCCGTCTGGAGTTGTCACGCGGAATAATTCCGGTTTCGCCAGCATGTAGCTCGCGAATTCCTTCGTCTTGCTGTCGCCGAGTTCCTTCACCAGTTTCCCCGCGCCGGCGTACAGATCCATCTTTGAGGGTTGCGAAATGTTGGAGTATGAATCGGTAAAATATTTTCCGTGCGGCGAAAGCTGGATGTGATGCGTGTAATCTCCGGAGGTCAACCGGGTCAGATGCGAGCCATCAAACCCGACCTTGTAGAAATCCGTGTTCGTCGATGCTTCTTTCTTCGCCGTGAAGTAGACAAGCTCGTGGTCTTCATCCACGTTGAGGATATCCGCCACCGCCCACTTTCCTTGCGTTATCTGGTTCACGAAAGTTCCGTCCTGGCCATAACGATAGAGGTGGCTCCAGCCGTCCTTGTCGCTCTGCAGGATGCATCCCTTGTTGTCCTTCAGGAAATGGACGGATCCGAACCATTCAACCCACGACGGTTGGTGCTCGACATAGAATATCGATTTCACCCCGGTAGAAGGATCGACAGAAAGAAGCTTCAACGTATCTTGCTCCCTGTTCATCCACTGGACGATGAGCCGGTTGCCGTCGGGCGTCCAGAAAGGAGCGCCGAAGTACTGGTCGTCTTTCTGGTTGAAGTCGGCCCACACGACATTGCCGCCCGTGACCGGAACGAATCCGACTCTCACTTCCGGATTCGGGTCCCCGGCTTCGGGATAGCGGGTCTTTTCAAGAGTGCCGTGCTCACCCTCCGAATGGTAAATGGGAAACATCGGGACGTTCGTTTCATCAAACCGGTAGAATGCAATGGTTTTGCTGTCGGGCGACCACCAGAACGCGCGGTACCGCGACCCTCGTCCAAGAATCTCCTCATAATACACCCATGCCGCCCATCCGTTGTAGACGACGTTGGTTGCGTCGTTGGTGTATTGATATTCTTTCCCCGATGCAAGGTCGATTGCGAAGAGGTTATTGTCTCTTGTGAACGCCACGTAGTTTCCGTTCGGGGAAATGGTGGGATTTTTTTCTTCCGCAACGGTTTGGGTCAAACGCTTGAATTCCTTCTTCTTCGTGTCGAGAAAATACAGGTCTTTATCTTTTACATAGATAAGTTTGTCGTACGCTTCTGTGTGGGATGCCGGACTTCCGGGGTCGATGTCGGGACCGACGAGCTGTTTATATTCATCCATATCCCTGTAGAGCTTTTCCTTGCCGCTTCGCACATCGACCGAGTAGACCTTCGTTTTTTCTTCGCCGGTCTTCTTCTTCGATTCGAGATAATGGTCGTTGTCGGCCCAACCGACGATGTCCGGCAGGCTCGTCGTTAATTTCGGCTCGGCCCCCCTGAAAATTTGCTCAAAGGTGAGCTTCTTCTTTTCCTGTGCCGGGAGGGTAACGGCAAATGCAAGGATGACAATAGTGGAGAATAGAATGATTTGCCTGATGGATTTGAGGTTTCGCATAAGATTGCTCCATATGGATATTGAAAATTGGGCGGTTTGCGATATATTCGCACACTCTATTCTTCTTTGCACGCCGTTGCGTGCGCTCTGAAGACATAGATAACCGCAAAGGAGAAGGTGAAAGGTAGGCACAAGAATTCAAAAAATCAAGACCCCGGCTTTGTTAGGCCGGGGTCTCTTCTTACTTCCTGCTGATCGATTTGTTTCGACTACCGGACCGGTCCGGGCGGAACCGGCGGAATGGTCGTTTCCTTCGTTTTCAATTCGTCGAGAATAACTTCGACTGCCTTGTTCAGCTGTTCATCGACACCCATATATTCCTTCGCGGGGTCATTATCCACCACGATATCCGGGTCAACGCCGTGTCCTTCGACGATCCATCCCTTTCCATCCGCGTCGTAGATGCCGAACTCCGGTCTGTCCAGGAATCCGCCGTCGAGCAGCGGCAGCGTTCCGCGGATGCCGTGCACGCCGCCCCACGTGCGCTTGCCGATGATCTTGCCGAGGTCATATTTCTTGAAACGGTACGGGAAAATGTCCCCGTCCGACGCGGAGAACTCGTCGATCAAACAGACCTTCGGACCGTAGATCATTTCCTGCGGATTGGTCGCCGGGGAAGTGTTTCGCGACATGCCGATCATGGCAATCTCGCGGCGGAGCCGCTCAACGACCAGCTGTGAAACGAATCCTCCGCCGTTCCCGCGAACATCAATGATGACGGCTTTCTTCTGCAATTGAGGATAGAAATGTTTCACGAATTCATTGAGACCACCGACTCCCATATCCGGGATGTGAATGTATCCCACCTTTCCGCCGGTCGCTTCGCTGACTTTCCGGATGTTATCCTCAACCCAGTTGTAGTAGTACAGCTCCAGTTCATCGCCGGTCGGGACCACTACAACGTCGCGGCTTCCTTTCTCCTGCGGCTGGGAGTTGAGCTTCAGTTTTACCTGCTTATCGACCATATTGACCAGCGACTCATAGATATTCGCCATCGTGTTGGTCGGTTTCCCGTTCACCGCGAGAATGTAATCCCCTTCGTTTGCGTTAACGCCGATTTCCGTTAAAGGACTCCGCCGGCTTTTGTCCCAGTTTTCTCCTTTGAGAATTTTCTTGATGCGATAGTACTTCGATTGAGGATCCCGCTCGATCTGGGCGCCGAGGAGGCCGGTTTGAATCCTCTTCGCCCGGGGCATGTCTCCTCCGCCGACGTACGTATGTCCGACGCTGAGCTCGCCGATCATTTCTCCGATGATGTACGTGAGATCGGCCCTGTGGTTGACGAACGCAACGAGCGGTTCATACTTTTTCCTGACTCCTTCCCAGTCAACTCCGTGCATATTCGGGTCATAGAAGAACTCCCGCATCTGGCGCCAGCATTCGGTATAGATTTGTTTCCACTCCTGGCGTTTGTCGAGGGTGATTTCCATGCCGGACAAATCCAGCCGGTCTTTCAGGTCGACCTTCCCTTTTGGGACATCGATGATGTAGAAGCCGCGGTCCTTCCCCACGAGCATCTTCTTCATGTCGGCGGAAATCTCGTAGCCGTCGATCTCCCCGAGATTCGTTTCTTTCAATTCGGAGAGGTCGTACAGGAAGAACTGTGCCTTTTCATCCTTACTCCCCTGCCGGATATAATAGAGCGAACTTCCTACCGATCCGATATCGCGGTACCCGGAAGCCTGGATCGGCAGTCCGACGATACGGCTTTTCAGACCGTCGGCGTCAATCTTGACTTCGACAGCCGTTTCTTTCTTTTCTTTCTTTTCATCTTCCTTCTTGCCTTTCGACTCATCTGCCTTCGATTTTTCTTCGCTCACAGCCACTTCGTCACTTTTCGGCTTAAAGGGCGAGTCGGTGCTCTTCGAGAGGGTGACAAGGTAGATGCGCGACATATCCTGGTAAGACTGGTCGAACTCCGTCTGGCTGAACGTCGGGTTAAAGTCCCTGCTGGACTCGAAGAACAGGTATTTCCCGTCCGAGCTGAACACCGGCTGGGAAACGCCGTACCAACCGTCGGTCACTTCGATTGTCTGACCGTTCTCGATGGAGTAGACATAAATCTTTGTCATCATCTCCATTTCCGGCTTGGCATAGGTGATCCACTTGCTGTCCGGCGACCAGCCGTAGTTATCAAATTCCCATGCCTTGGCCTGTGCCACTTCCGTGATCTCCTTTGAGTCGATATCGACGTACCGCAGGCGAAGCTTCTTGTCCGCCCACAGGATCTTTTTGCTATCCGGCGACCAGTAGATCTGGTATTTGTATGTATCCTCACCTTTCGTGATCTGAGCTGCTGGCGCGCTGCCGTCCTGCGGCTGGATATAGATCTCATCCTCACCGGTCGCGTCGGAAATGTACGCGATCGACTTGCCATTCGGGGACCACTTCGAGTTGCGCTCGTGAATGCCGGGGGTACCGGTGAGATTTCTCGTCGGGCCGTACTTCGCGGGCACGGTGAACACGTCGCCGCGTGCACCCAGCAATGCGCGCTTACCGTCGGGAGATATCTCATAGTTTGTGACGAAGTCGGCGACTTTCATGATGCCGCCTCTTCCGCCGACGAGGTCTTCATTAATGTAGATCGGAACTTTCTCCGATTTCTCCGTCGCCAGGTCGAATCGATAGATATAGCCGCCGTTCTCGAAAACGATCGCGTTATCGCCGATGGACGGGAATTTTATATCGAAGTCTGTGAAGGTAGTCAGCTTCCTGGTGCCTTTTGTGGCGAGGTCATAGACGTAGAGATTCATTCGTTTAAGAGAATCGCGGTCGGACAGGAAGTAGATTTTGTCGCCACTCCACATAGGGAAGATGTCGCCCGCCGGGTTGTTGGTAATGTTCTCGGTCTTTTTCGTCTCAGAGTCATAGATCCAGACATCGTCCGTCATTCCACCGCGATAGCGCTTCCAGGTGCGGAACTCACGGAAGATCCTGTTGTACGCGAGCTTCTTGTCGTCGGGTGAATAGGAACAAAACCCTCCTCGTGGCAGCGGCAGTTCTTCCTGAAGGTCGCCGTCGAGTGAAGCAAGGTAGAGTTTCCCTTTGAAATCGTTAAACTCGTGCATGCGCGAACGGAAGATGATGTGCTGGTCGTCGTGTTTCCAGCCCATCACGATATTGTTCGGGCCCATCCGGTCGGACACGTCATCGCGACCGAGTGTTGCGGTATATGTGAGACGCTTCGGCACGCCGCCTTCCGCAGGCATGACGTACACTTCGGTATTGCCGTCGTACTGTCCCGTGAAGGCGATCCACTTGCCGTCGTGCGAGAAGTGCGGAAACATTTCGAACCCTGCGTCATTGGTAAGCTTGCGTGCTATCCCGCCGGTGGCATTGACGGTGTAGAGGTCTCCGGCGTACGTGAACACGATCTGGTTCGCGTGAATTGCCGGAAAACGCAGAAGTCGTGCTTCCTGCTGGGCATGCAGCTGCACGAAAGAAAAGATCAGCAGGAAACTAATGACAGTGTTTCTCATGGGTAAACTCCCGGGTTGTGAATGATGTGTTGGATTAGAAAGCATAGATTAGTCGGAATAACCTTCATCCTTTGCGTGCGCACCGACGGCTTTGGCAGAAGAACCTAACAGCAACGGGCGCAAGTATCTAGAGGAGGAAAATGCTGATAGCCCTCCGGTCTGGTTCAAAGAGAGAGACATTTACTTTGTGTACGAGGAAACTCCTGTAAAGTTGATGATCCACAATAGAAAAAGAGTGTGTTCCACGGTCAGATTCCTGACCAAATATAGCAAAAATGGGCAAGAATTTCCAACCCGGAACTCTCCGGGCAATGTAATCCTTGCTGTGAAACTCGTCGCCTCAAGAGGCCACTAGTAGTGGCATTATTTTCATATATTTGGATGCTAAAATGGGGAATCGGCTCAATTTCACGGAATGATGTGGAGTTGACGAAACGGTTTAGGGTTTCGAAATTAGTATTTTGAGTTTGTCCAGGATTTCGGATTTGGTGCTTAGGATTTGTTGGGAGGTAAAATTTAGTCTACGGAAGGCAAATTATCCTGTAGTTGATACTCGACGGAATCTTTCGTACATTTTTGTTTCATGTGCCCGCCGGATGTAACGACGCATTGCGTCGTTACCGGAGTTAACTGCAAGATCTTCAGGCGGAAGTATACATATGGTGAATAGCATATTAATTATATGAAGTTTCGGAAAACTTCATCGGGAGGATTTTTTGACAAATGAAAAATCTACTGAACAAACATCATCAAATAGAATGAATCCTAAGGTTGACTTCTATTTTAGTAAAGCCACAAAGTGGCAGGAAGAATTTAAGAAATTGAGAAAGATCATTCTTGACTGTGGGCTGGCCGAAGAATTAAAGTGGGGTTGTCCTTGTTACACATTTCAGAAGAAAAACATAGTTTTAATACATGGATTTAAAGAATACTGTGCGCTTTTATTTTTCAAAGGCGCCTTGTTAAAGGATGCCAGTGGTATTCTAATCCAACAAACGGAGAATGTGCAGGCGGCGCGCCAGTTTCGGTTCACCAATGTTCGAGAAATAGTCAAAATGCAAACCATCATGAAAACCTATATTCATGACGCCATTAAAGTGGAAAAAGCCGGTTTGAAAGTGAATTTTAAAAAGACCTCGGAATTCATCATTCCCAAAGAATTTCAAAATAAACTGGATGGAATCCCTGCCTTGAAAACTGCTTTTGGTGCGTTGACGCCAGGTCGGCAAAGAGCATACATATTTTATTTTTCTCAACCTAAACTGTCCAAAACTCGGGAATCAAGGGTTGAAAAATGCAGGCAGCAAATTCTGAATGGAAAGGGATTAAATGATCAGTAATTCGATGAGAAAAGCCAGCAGCTATACGCTGCGGTGGGTGAACGTTGAACAGCTTCAGAAAGCAGAAAAGGAACGAGAGTTATGTACGCTGTCTTCATCCTGGATTCCATTTCCGTCATTCTCTTGACGGGAGCACTTTACCTCGTGTGGAATTAGATGAAGAAGAACACGATCGCGCGGCATTCCCTGACGTTGAAGACGAAGCTCCAGCTTTCCTTCCTGCTTATCGGATTACTTTCGATCAGCGTCACCGGCTGGCAAACGTTCGAGACCGCCCGTAACGCGTTGGAAACGCTTACCTCCGACCGGCTGACATCACTGCGGGAGATGAAGAAAAGGCAAATCGAATCACACTTCGAGCAGATCAGGAATCAGGTCATCACGTTCTCGGAAGACCGTATGATTATCGAGGCGACGAGAAAGTTCATCCCGGCGTTTCGACAGATCACGGGAAGTCATTCTCCGGCCGGCAACTCCAAAGAACTTTTTTCCCTCATTTCGAGACAATCTCCACACTCCGAGTATTTTCACATTCATTCGCACTACCATTCTATCCTGGAGAATTTTCTCCGGCGTTTTGGATACGAGGATATCCTCATTGTGGATGCGGAAACGGGGAACATTGTTTACTCCGTCATGAAAAAATCTGACTTCGCGACCAGCCTCATCAGCGGACCTTACCGGCAGACGAATATTGCCCGGGTTTTTAGCGAGGCTCAACAGTCGCCCGGCCCGGGTTTTGCCAGAATCGCTGACTTCGCTCCCTACGCTCCATCGGGCAACGTCCCCGCATCGTTCATCGCGTCTCCGATCTTTGACGGCAAGAACAAAATCGGGGTGCTCGTTTTCCAGATGTCCATAAAACTTATTAACCAGGTCATGACCTCCGATAATCATTGGAGGGATGAGGGATTGGGAGAGACCGGGGAAACGTATATTGTGGGGGCAGATTACAAGATGCGAAACGATTCCCGTTTCTTCATCCAGGAACCCGATGAATACTTCCGGCGACTGCTCAAAACCGGAACTGACAGCAGCATCATCCGTCAGATTAAGTCGCAGGCGACATCGATTCTGCTCCAGGAAGTTCATACATCCGCAACGATTGATGCACTTCAGGGAAAAACCGCCACAAGAATTATTAACGACTACCGGGGCATCCCGGTGCTGAGTTCCTACACGCCGCTCACAATACCCGGAGTGCAGTGGGTCATCCTCGCGGAGATCGACACGAGCGAAGCATTCAGCTCCGTCCATCTGCTCCGGGAGCGGCTGATTCTCCTGGGTCTTACGATTCTTCTTGTTGCTGCGGTCGTCGGCGTTGTGATCTCACGAACCATCTCAAAACCAATTCTTTCCCTGGCCAGGGCGACAGAGAAGTTTGGGAAGGGAGATCTCTCCTATCGGGCGAGCGCTGAATCCGACGATGAGATCGGCCTCCTCGCGGAAACATTCAATCGAATGGCCGAAAACACCATGCAGAACACCGCGCAGCTCCAGCGCGAAATTATCGAACGCAGGCGCGCGGAAAACGAAGTCACAACATCGCGCGAACGACTGCGAAACCTCTCCGCCCACTTGCAGACGGTGCGGGAAGAGGAACGAAAAGGCATCGCACGAGAAATCCATGACGAACTCGGGCAGGCCCTCACGACTCTTAAGTTGAATCTTGCCTTGCTCAAGGATGATGCCGGGTTTGCCAATCCACAAATTGGTAAGAAGATTTCATCAATGGTTGACTTGATCGATGCCACGATCAAATCCGTCAAGCGAATGATCACCGCATTGCGCCCTCGCCTGCTCGACGACCTGGGCCTCTCCGCCGCGATAGAATGGCAATCCGATGAATTCCAGCAACGAACCGGCATAGCGTGCAACGTTTCCATCGGCCCCGACAACATCAACGTTGACCCGGAACGCTCAACCGCGATCTTCCGCATATTACAGGAAACGCTGACCAACGTTGCCCGACATTCGAATGCAACCATTGTCGACGTTAGCCTGATGCAAAACGACGGAGAGCTGGAGCTCCTCGTAAGCGATAACGGCAAAGGGATTACCAACGATCAATTGAACGACCCAAAATCTTTTGGATTGATCGGCATCCGAGAGCGCGCGTACTATTGGGGCGGAAATGTTGAGATCAAGGGATCGCACAGTCATGGAACAGTGATCGCCGTGCGCTTTCCGCTGCACGCAGAGGTTCTCCCATGATCCGGATTCTCATCGTCGATGACCATGTAATGTTCCGGGAGGGATTGAAGCAAATCCTCGCCAAGCACAGAGATATGAATGTTGCCGGTGAGGTAGGCAATGGCACTGATGCGCTTCAGAGCGTCCGCAGCGATGGATACGACGTTGTTGTGCTGGATATTTCGATGCCGGGCCGGAGTGGATGGGACATCCTTAAGGAAATAAAACTTGAAAATCCCGGACTTCCCGTTCTCATCCTCAGCATGCACCCCGAAGACCAGTATGCCATACGGATGTTGAAAGCAGGAGCTTCAGGGTACATTTCCAAGGAAAGTGTGCCCGAAGAGTTGATTCTGGCCATACGGAAAGTCGCCTCCGGCGGAAAGTACGTAAGTCCGGCCCTCGCCGAAAAGATTGCCTACGCATTAGACCGGCACTCGGATAAGCTGCCCCACCAGCTGTTGTCGAACCGGGAATTCCAGGTGATGAGTATGCTCGCTTCGGGAAAGTCACTCAAAGAAATCGCCGAGGAGCTTTCTCTCAGCGAAAAAACCATCACGACGTACCGTGCGCGCATCCTCGAAAAATTGAACCTTCGCAATAACGTCGAGCTCACGCACTACGTTATCGAAAACAAACTTCTCCCCTGAACCGCTCCAATTCCCCACCCCTCTCTTCTTCTCCGTTTCTTTTTTCCCTCCCTTCTCTTTTTCTCCAATTCTGGAATTTGAGGCATCTGAAAAATACTCAATTGCAGCGATCAACGTCCCTTCCCCTGCTATGTACAAAAGCAAGTCGAGGTCACTAGCTCAAACAGTTAATGGTGAATTCAAACCAGCCTGCTATCCGTGGTCCCTTGAACAAGCAGGGCCACATGTAATTTATTCGAGATTTCACACAATGGTCTGGGGCACACTCTCTAAACATGGCTGAATGAACTTGCACACTCACCACAGGGGGACGATCGCCCTTGACCAAGCTCGTTTGTTGTCGGTTTTGATTGTTCACGTGACTTATGCTGCTTTACCGAGCACGTAAGGTGTTCGGTCCAGGACGACGCGACGGGCCCGGACAAGCAGCCTTCTGGCTATAGCGACAATGGCTTTCTCAGATATCTCTCAATTTACCAACCGATGTAGGGAATTACCTACAAGCACAATCTGAGAATTCCTACGGAAATATCAGGATTTGAAGACTGTTATCTGACAAGGATTTAAGGTACAATATTGCTCGACCTATGTTTCCCAGCTTCAAAGCTGCTGCGACTTTCGAGACGACGAACAGTGTAGTACAAAGCGGCAGAGTGTTTTTCTTTTTCTCACCAACAACATAAGGAATGGCAACATGAACTTCGATACTGGCAATACCGGCTTCATGCTTGTTGCGACAAGCCTTGTTATGCTTATGACCCCGGGGCTGGCATTTTTCTATGGCGGATTAGTAGGCAGAAAAAACGTCCTCGCCATCATGATCCAGAGCTTCGTTTCCATGGGAGTAACGACCGTGCTGTGGTTCGTATGCGGATACTCACTGTGCTTCAGCGGCGGTGAGGGCGGCATCATCGGCGATTTTCGTTACGCTTTCCTGAGCGGAGTCGACCTCCATACGGCGTTCACCGGGTCCAACAGCATTCCACTGTGGGTTTTCATGGCATACCAGATGATGTTCGCTCAAATAACTCCCGCGCTCATCACGGGTGCATTCAGCAACAGAGTGAAATTCGGTCCATACCTCGCGTTCCTGGTCCTGTGGCTTCTCTTCATGTACTTTCCCGTCGCGCACATGATTTGGGGCGGCGGCTTGCTCGCAAAATGGGGCGTACTTGACTTCGCAGGCGGCATTGTTGTTCACGCCATCGCCGGATTTTCCGCTCTGGCGGCTGTTTTCTTTATCGGAAAAAGACGCGTCCAGGATCGCGGACCGCACAGTATTCCGCTCGTCGCGCTTGGTACCGGTCTGCTCTGGTTCGGTTGGTACGGATTCAACGCCGGCAGTGAGCTCCGCGTCGATGCGATCACTGCTCTCGCATTCCTCAATACGGACGTTGCTGCATCGTTCGCGGCCATCACCTGGTTGGTCATGGCATGGATCTTCGAGAAGAAACCGAAATTCGTCGGACTGTTAACCGGTTCGATTGCCGGTCTCGCTGCGGTGACCCCGGCGGCCGGATATGTATCGACAACCAGCGCGGTCATCATCGGCATTGTGGCAAGCATCGTCTGCTACTTTGCCATTTCTCTCAAGAACAAGCTCCAATGGGACGATGCTCTCGACGTTTGGGGAGTTCACGGTGTCGGCGGATGTCTTGGCGTTGTGGCCTTGGGGATTTTTGCCGACCTCTCGATGAACCCGTCCGGTTCCAACGGTTTGCTCCTCGGAGACAGCCTTTTCTTCTTCAAAGAAGTCGTTGCCGTGAGTTGCGCAGCTCTCTACTCATTCCTATTCACCTACGTCATGCTCTGGATCATCGACAAAGTGACGCCGGTACGGGTGAGCCCTGAGGAAGAAGAGCTAGGCCTCGACGAATCGTTACACGGCGAGCACGCCTATCTCGGCGAAGGAAAAGAAACCTATGCGCTGTAGGGAATTTTTGGCGAGGCCCGGTGTTCCATTGCTGCTGGGCCGCGCCATGGTTATTCCCGCGGCCGTCTTTGCTCAAAGCGCTCACGACACAACAGGGGTGCGTCCGTGGTACGAATCAATCTCCATCGACGCCTTCATTTCTTCCGGCTACACGTATAACTTCAACAGGCCGGATACGATGATAAATCAGTTCCGCGTATTTGACTTCAGCGACAACAGCTTCAAGGTCGATGTCTTCGAGCTTGCGATTCAGAGAACTGTAGCGAAGCCGGCTGATGTTGGCTTCCGCGTCGATATGACTGCGGGTTCGTCCATTCCGCGCGTTGCCCGATCGGCGGGATTTGAAGCGGGCGACATTGACTTTCACCAGCTGTTCCTGAGTTACATTGCACCTCTTGGCAAAGGTGTGCGGTTGGATTTCGGGAAATTCATTACGAGCATGGGGTACGAAGTCATTGAAGGTTACGACAACTACAATGACAATTACTCCCGTTCATTCCTGTTCGGTTATGCCATTCCCTATACTCATACCGGCATCAAGGCATCGTACTCTTTTGACGACGAAATCTCGGGAGTGTTGACGATCGTCAACGGTTGGGACAACTCTATTGACAACAATAGCTCCAAGAGTGTCTGCGGCCAGATTGGCGCGAACCCATTGACCGGGATGAATTTGTACGCGACCTGCATGTACGGGCCGGAGAAGACAAACAACAATTCCGACAACCGAGGCCTCCTTGATATTGTTGGGACATACGCAGTGAATACAACGATCTCCGTCGGTGTAAACGGGGACTACGGGGATGAACAACATTCTGCTGCGAATGGAGGCACCGCGACGTGGGTGGGATTTGCGGGTTACCTGCGGGCCAATCTCCTCAGCGAATTTTCGGTCTCGCTCCGGGTAGAGCAATTCGAGGACAAGGATGGAATCCGAACGGGCGTCGCTCAGAAACTCCGGGAAGTGACGATCACCCCGGAGTACCGCCCGGCGGAACACTTTGTTCTCCGTGGAGATTTCCGGGTGGACTCTTCCGACCGGAGTGTTTTCCAGAAAGGAAGCGGGTGGGTTGACAGTCAACCCACATTCAGCTTGAATTTTCTGTATGCATTTTGAAAACTTCCCCCCAGCCTCTTGAAATCCTGAAAAGAGACATCGGAAAAATTCTCAATTGCAGTGATCAACGTCCCTTCCCCTCTTAGGGGAAGGCTAGCCTGCCCGCCGCACCAAAGCAGTGCTTTGGGCAGGCGGGGATGGGGTCTCATGTGTTCGACGTGCCTCCCTTCGAGACCTCACCCTTCGCGGAGTTTATCCTGAGTCCGCCTCTGGGCGGACGAAGGACTCAGGACAGGCTCTCTAGAGGTTGTCCAAAAAGTCCCGACGTTCATGCTGACATTTCCCGCGGAGCGGGATGGCGCTGGGGGCGCTCACTTCAGGTCAGCATCTGAACGTTGGCAACGAGTAGATCCTGACCTAAAGCATCCTTCGACTTCGCTCAGGACAAGTGTCAGGACGACGCTTCGCGTCGGATTCCGAACAATCCCGTCCCGCGGGAGCGGGACGGGACGGAATGACGCGTTGGCTCACTTTTTGGACGGCCTCGTAATTGCTCCGTACGTTCAAGCACAGGCCAAGACACCCCCTCCTAACCTGAGTTAATAATTCAGCTGTCTCAAACATGGATTTGATGAGCCCGACCGGAGGGATTGATGGGTATCCCTTCCTCTTTATTGACATTATTCCAAATTCTTAGTACAATCATTCAATGAGGCAGGACGATTGTCTTGCAGGATCCGTATCACCCGACGGTTCATCGTTGGTATCGTGTTACTCAAGTCGTTTTAATAGATCCTTCGATCGTTATGTCACTCGTTACCCTCTCTCCTTCAATTCCCCTCTCCCGCAAGCGGGAGAGGGGAAAGGGGTGAGGGTTAAAAGGCGCAAGTGGACTTAATCAACCTGTTTCCGAGAAAGAACAAACGAGGAATACTCGAGAATGACACAACAGGAAAACTCACGCAGCAAACCGATCAAGCGCTGGACGGCCAGCGGGGCCGTTGTACTCTCATTTGTCGTTGCGCTGGAAATTGTTATTATGATCAGCCCGTTCGCCTTCTATTTCTATGCGGTATTTAATCCGTTCTTGCTTGCACTCAATCAGTCAACAGCCACACGGTGGCTGACGGCCTTCTTTCTTCCCCACATGATTGTTCCTCCGGATCAAGTCCTGATCGTCATTCGCGTTCTTGGTTCCGTGTTTTTCCTCGCGGGTATTGCAGTATTCCTCTGTTGTGCCGCACAAGTCTACGCGGGAAAGCTCTTCAGGAAGGGAACGGCTACGCGAGGGCTCTACGCGCTGGTACGCCATCCGCAATACGTCGCCCTTGCATTCGCGGCGCTGGGGCTTGCAATTATGTGGCCAAGACTTTTGACGCTTGCTCTTCTGACCGTCATGCTCATCCTCTATTACATTCTCGCCAGGGATGAAGAACGCAGGATGATGAATCGTTTCGGAGATAGTTACAGTGCTTACATGAATCGAACCGGCATGTTTCTCCCTCGTTCAATCGAAAGACTCTTCAAGAAAGAGTCGAAAGCGCAGCAGTGTCCCGGGATCGGGAAAGTTTGTATCTGGTTCCTGGCACTTCTTTTCGTCATCGTGGGAAGCGGATTTATCCTTCGTGCATACACAGTTCATCATCTCCCATTGATTGAAATTGGGAACGTCGACGTTATCACAATATCATCCGAAGATTCTACCACTGTTCATGATTTGCTGCCTGCAGTTCTTCAGGACAGCGCCGTAGCGTCCAGGCTGGCTTCGGTAGCGCTTACCCCCCGTCATCGTCTTCTTGCCTATTTCATCCCCATCGACTATGTGATGCAAGGAATGATAGCGAACACGGGCGACGAGTGGAAACTTTTTGAACAGCACAAGACTATTGGCATGATCACCGAGTACATTCTTCATCCGTTTGCGCACTTGACGGGCGGCCACGCTCACCATATGGCGAGCATGAAGCACGGTCCGGAAATGTATGCTCTCCCGGCAATGAAACGGAGAGTCATCTTTCTTGAGGTATCCTCCGGCGCAGACGAGCTCACATCACCGTTTGATGATTTCGACATAAACGTCCAACGGACACCTCTGTTTTTTGTGGATGTTCACCTGCACACGGCCGAGATTCTTCAGGTTAGGGACTCGCCCGGGGGAAGCGGATGGGGATCGGTGCCGACGCCGATGTTTTAACATTGTGCTAATCAATTAGTTTTCTTAAGAACCTCGATCGTCATGTCACCACAGACCCTCACCCCTTCGATTCCCCTCTCCCATTGGGAGAGGGGAAAGGGGTGAGGGCATCGCATCGTACCGCGAAGTTGTACGAACACAAAGGAGAAATCATGAATGATATTCACTACAAACCGATCGGAACAATTCATTCTCCGTTTCAAAACGCCGAGGGAACGCCCATCCAGCCATCCGGCGCTGCGGGCGTTGCCGGGACTGTGGAGCTGTTTCCCGGATACACGGACGGATTGAAAGATCTTGAAGGCTTCTCTCATATTATTTTGCTGTACCATTTCCATCTCTCGAATGACTTTTCGCTGATGGTAAAGCCGTTCCTGGACGATAAACTCCACGGCGTATTTTCCACAAGAGCGCCAAAGCGACCCAACCCAATTGGATTATCCGTCGTCCGGCTCGTGAAAGTCGAATCCAATATCATTCACATTGAAGACGTTGATATCATCGATGGGTCACCGCTTCTGGACATCAAACCCTACGTCCCGGAATTTGATAATCGAAAAGTTGATAGGATAGGATGGCTTGACGGTAAGTCGGGCAACGCTAAAAACGCGAGAGCAGACGGAAGGTTTCGATGACGGTGGGGTCTTCTTCGCTCTGGAATCGCTTCGGCTCTGTGCCGGAGATCGCACTCTAGCGTAAACCTTGTGAAGGTTTGAAACCTTCCCAAGGTTCACTCAGCCTACCTGAGAAGCAGCATCTTTTTTACGACAACGTGATTGCTCGTCGCGACGCGGTAGAAGTACATACCTGAAGCGCATCCGCCCGATGGGGGAAAGTTAAATCTGTAGTATTGGCCCGGTTCAGCCATGCCGTCAAACAACCGTGCCACTTCCTGTCCGAGGATGTTGTACACCGCCACTTTTGCCCATTCCGTTTTGTCTACCGTGAAGGAAATTGTCGTTGTGGGATTGAAAGGATTCGGATAGTTCTGATAAACCCGGAACTCGATCGGCGCCCGCTCAATGACGGAGAGAACTGAGACATCGAACATCACCGGCGCGGTGGTGTGCGTTGTGCCGTCGAGGTCGACCTGCCTCAGGCAATAATAGTATCTTCCTAACCCGGTGATCGTACTATCGACAAACGAGTAGCTCTCTTTCTGCAGAGTCGTGCCGTGACCTGCGACGAAGCTGTTGGGCACGTCGACAAACGCGGAATCATTTTCTTTTCGACGCTCGACATAGAAGCCGTAGTTGTTTTCTTCGGATATCGTGGACCATTCAAGCAATATCCCTTTGCCCGCAGGGTTCGGCCTCGCGGTAAATGCGGCGAGCTGAATAGTCAATGCGCCGGTCTCCGACGATGGCAAAGCATCATATCCATCGTACGAACCGCCAAAATACTTCGCGAGCAGAAGCGTCAGGCCGTTGAAGTTTGTCAGAAGTGTTGGGGTCTCCGCATTGCCGTCGAAGCTGCCGCCGAGATACCGTGCGCCGGTGAAGTACATCGCAAGCGTTGACCCCGACCCGCTTGCATACCCGTCATAGCTGCCGCCGAAGTATTTCGAGATGGCTGTCGTGGAGCCGCTGAGATTGGTCAGCAGGGTTGCGAACATTCCGTATCCATCGTAACTACCGCCGTAGAACTTCGAATCCGTCACGATTCCATTCCCCAGGCTTGTTCTTGGTGTAAGGATGCCGGCGAAGCCGTCAAAGCTGCCGCCGTAATATTTCGATACGGCTGTCGTCAAGCCGCTAAGATTGGTCAGCAGGGTTGCGAACATTCCGTACCCATCGTAACTCCCGCCATAGTATTTCGATAGCGTTAGCGTGGCTCCGTTGAGATTGCATAGCAGTGTGCCGACTACGCCATATCCATCGTAGCTCCCCCCATGATATTTCAATGCGGTCATTGTACCTCCACTTAAATTTGCGAGTGGAGTAACGCTTAGCGCATATCCATCATAGCTGCCGCCGTAGAACTTTGCAAAATTGGGAGAAACGCCGTCTAGGTTTGACGGAGTCGAATTCTTCCCATCGTATCCATCAAAGCTCCCGCCGTAGTATTTTGCCTGGTTCGGAACGATAAATGTGATCATGCTGTATGACTCGGGCAACGTCGATAGATTATTCTGTGGTGAGTTCGAGAATGTTCCCGTGTTTGGCGTCTGCTGGGTCAACAGTTCCGACGGCAGGGGAGAAGCCGACATCGTTGAATTATTGATGCCGACGGTATATGTATAAACCGACGGATTGCCGCTCATTGACCCATAGACGATTTCAATCCCATTAGTCGTTTCAAACAACTTCACCTGAAAATTCAGGTCGGCTGTACTGTTGTCAGAAGATTGTTTGACACTAATCCACTCAACCGTCAGGACGCGATTCGGCGCGGAACCGGTTACCAGGTACTTGAAACTGCTATTGATGCTCAGTTTCCCGAGCAAGTCATCGTATAAAGGTGCGATGGCGAGCAAAGTTCCGGAAGTCGCACTGAACTGAGAGTTCTCAAATCCATAAGGCCCGACCGTTTCCCCGTCTGCCGTGCTCGATGAAAAATCCAAATACCCGTTCGTTGAAATGCTGAACTGGGTATAAGAATTTCCCATGTAGGAGAACGTAAACCCGATATCGGTCGGCGCGCTACGGTTATCATCGGTACTCGAGTAGTCCAGCCACGATGCGAAACTATTTCCAGTACCAGAGATCGAGTTGTATGTGATGCCGGTCGAGCGGCTCACGCTATAGCTCGAAGCCGACTGCGGAAACGCTATTCCTCCAGCAAAGAAAGTCATGCCGGAGAGGACAAGCAATATGCTCAAATAGTTTGCGACGCTCTTCATAGAGTATTCTCTATTCAATCCTATGTCTCCACACCTACCACCCATCTCCTATCACCTAGCAGGCAGATGAAAAACATTTCCAGCCGTCTTTGCGAGGAGTCCCGCCTGGCGGGACGACGAAGCAATCCGACTTTCTGCATTAGATTCGGGGGTGAGATTGCTTCGTCCTGATAAATCGGGACTCGCAAAGACAGGCCTTTTGTTTTTTTCAACAACATGCTAGATCCTCAAGCGCCCTCACCGTCCGGCTTTGGGTTGTAGCTTGCTCGGCCCGTTGGGATCAGTACGAACGCAGCGGAAACCGGCGTCTGTCTGACGACTCCCGATCCAGTAGCCCGCATCGTAGCGATCCGACGTGCGGAGGCATGGGATGGTGTTTGACTCATCATCCCAAGCCCCTCCACGATATCCAGTACCAACGGCGTTTGTCCCCGGCCAGTTAGAAACATTAGCATCACCGTTCCCGTCGAAGCGCCCCGTCGCCGTGGGCTCCGGCAAATGATCTGCCCGTCGAATTGCCTACACTAACCGCTCTTTCATACAAATTGCCACTCATTTCCATGACTCCGTAATAAGAGGCACCCGCCTGCTCGCGCGTAGTAGCATTCTTGGCAAAAATGCCGCAGCGAACAGGTCCCACCCCACCGTCACCGCCACTGAACGTCGTGTTGTTGAAGCAACAATTTTCATTCGTTAGGAACGTTTCGGTACCATCCTCTGTGCCACTGATAGCATCCGCACCGGTAATATTTGTCGTTCCCCATGCATATTCATTCGCTACGGGTGACTGATCGCCGCGGCAGGCTTTCTCGAACTCCATCTCCGTCATTGGTCGCAATGCCGACCAATCCGCATACGCCGCATCGTCACCCCACGACAAATAGTTACATGCCCGGTCGGGCCTGGAGGCGGAGTACACACTCCCGCTTACAGAGATTGTGTGTCGCCATCCACTCAGGCCAGGGTATCGGTAACCAACTTGCGTGCCCGTAAGTGTGTTCAAGAAATCGGCATACTGTCCTTAGCTGATTTCATACTTCATGCAATAAAACGCATTATAACCCTTTGGAAAACTTGCAGGCAGAGTCTGACTTGCGCTGCTATTGAAATCATCAGCGAGATTCATGTTACTCGCATTGTTGTTGCCTAAGCTGCCGCCGCCGCCACCACCGAGTGTGAACTGCGCCTCTCCAGTTATCTGAAAAGGAGATGTCCCTGAGCCAGCGGCGAATTGGCCTGCTACATTGCTGGTGGTTCCATCCCCCACATAAAAACTCGCCTGCGGTACGTAGACCACTTCAATAGCAAAAACCTTCACTGTAACCAGATCATTATCGCCCACACCGTCGGTGCCGTAATTCCAGTGGAGCTTTGCACCCGCAAAGGTGTTGGAGCCGCTGCCGTTTGAGCTTCGGTAAATGAATACACCCTTGCCGTCCGATGATGGAGTAATTGTGGAACCGGAGGGCGCTGTATGATCGCTGGCCGTCGCAGAGAGCGTGGCATGGTGCCATACACCGTCGTTGCCTTTGTACTTCACGAACACCCAGGCGGCATCCCAATTCACGACGTCGCGCCACGAGTTGTCCCAGGTAACGGTAAACTGTACCTGCGTATAATGAGTGCCGGTATTCTGCCCCGTGAGTACCGGGGTGGTCACCTGGATGTTATTAGACATCGCAACCTGGGAAAGTAACGCAATCATCAGGAGGACGATGGCGAGCAAGAAACAAGAAGAGAATTTCATGACTCTATCTCCTATATGTTTGTGGCGTTGTTGGTTGTCTGTGGAGCAATTACTAAAAAATTCAAAGGGGTCATCCTGAGTCCCGCTTCAGCGGGACGAAGGATCTGACAATACATGGATGAGATTCTTCGCTCCACTGCGTTCCGTTCAGAATGACAACAATTCAAAATTCGAATTGGAGAAGCGGGATTCTGAGACGCGGAATTTAGGATTTCGGATTTCGTGCTTAGGATTTGAGTAGTTGTATCAAACGTTTGCTAGGGACTCGGCATTCAGGCGGCAGGAACGAGATAGGGATCCTTCTTGGCTCCCCATCCTGCTTCGAGCCGCAAAGTAATCTGCTAACATTGTATGAATTCAGTGAGACTTTTGCAACAAAGGAAGAGATTGTTAGAAAAAATTAATATCAATGCGGAGAAAAAAGTCTGATTCGGTTTCGAAATTGCGCGGCAATCGAGGGCTTGCTTCGTTCCGAGAAGTGTCTGAACCAGGATTTACATGATTACAGGATTACCTTGATTGTAGGACGACGCTTGGATAGTAGAAGGTAACCTTCGACTTTGTCAGGACCCTGGAGAAGGTTACCTTCATTCTGGGCGGGACGGGACGGCAAGACGAGGAGTTGACATTTTACAACCGTACTGGTATATTGTCGAGAAGGTACCGTCGGGAGCGACGCATGCCGCATTTCCACCCGGCGAGGGGAACATATCCCATGAGTCATTGAAATGAAGCACGGCTTCCTGGCAATTCTGTTTTGGATCTGCGCTTATTGCCATGGTAATCTGCAATATCCGGCAAAGTCTTGAGAAAGGAAGAATCCATGCATCACGCACTGCGAGAATTCCCACTCTTCGTTGGCCTCACCGTTCTTGCCTGTTGTGCTGCGCACTCCCAGAGTGATTTCTGGTTTCAAACCAATGGACCATATTCGGGCGGGGTCCGGGCTATCACGTTCGGTAAGGGCAATACTGTCGTAGCCGGCACAGACGGCTTTGGCATATTTACGTCGTCCGACGGCGGCGCTCAGTGGAAACAACTCCCACCGGGACTTCTCAGCAACACAATCTACGCTTTGACTCATAATACTCTCGGAGATATTTTTGCCGGCGGAGTTGGCGGCCTGTCACGATCCACTAATTCCGGAAACACTTTCACGCCGCTCCCGTTAACCAACACCTCGGTGTTTTCACTTGCGGTTGATTCCATTGGTTACGTTTACGCCGGGTCGGACGAAAACGTGTATCGATCGACCGACAATGGCGATACCTGGACCGCAGTACTCTCGGGAGGATCCGGATTCGTTGAAGCGCTCGCAGTTAACGCCGGCGGAAATGTGATTGCATCCAGGTACGGTAACGGATTCTTCCGATCAACCGATCACGGCGACAGCTGGTTACCGATCGATTCCGGCCTGACGGGATTGTACTCCTACCCGCTAACTCTCACTGCGGACGGAGACAATTTCCTCATTTCCAGAACCATTGCGGGGGTCTGTCATTCGACAAACAACGGCACGAATTGGATCCTTGACAGCAATCTCGCGCACTACGGATTTACAACATTTGCTTCAACGCCGGGAGGGAATATTCTTGGCGGCACAGATTCCGGCGCTTTCTACATTTCGACAGATAGGGGTGCGACATGGACGCAAAAGGATGCAGGGTTTACATCCCTCGACCCGATATATACTCTCAATGCTGAGGATAACCAGACGATTTTTGCCGGTACCTCGCATGACGGGATCTACCGCTCCCTGGATGCCGGAACGACCTGGGAAAAACAAGGATTCATCGTTACCACAATTGTCGCGCTCGCAACTGACTCGGGCGGACATCTATTTGCCGGGGCCGCTCCGGGTGGCATATTCCACTCCACCGACCGGGGGAACACCTGGTTGAGGAGTGCGGCAGGCCTTCCAGGCCCACCCAGCAGTCTGAATGCACGGTCATTTGCAGTTCATCCGAATGGAGACGCATTTGCCGTCCTGTCAACCAACTCGGTCAGTAACAGCGGCATATACCGTTCCGAACATGGCGGTGATGGATGGACCAGGCTCGATTCCATTTCCGATCACTTCGGGCCCGGGCAACTCGCCATTTCTCCGGATGGAACCATCTACACATCCAGTGACTCCGGAATCCTCCGCTCGATGGATGATGGAAACCACTGGACATTGTCCGACACCGGGTTGATTCCGTCGGCACTGGCAGCCATCGTCGTGAAAGGAACTGATACGGTATTCACGGCGGGGGAAAATGGAATATTCCTTTCAACAGACCGCGGCGTGCACTGGGCATCGGCGAACGCAGGACTAGCCGACTCAAACATTATTTCTGTCGCCGTTGGCTTGCATGGGGCTGTCTTTGTAGGGACAAGCCTCGGCGCCATTTGCCGCTCGACCGGCAGTGGAGGCGACTGGATCACCGTGAATTCCGATTGGGCGGGGAGCGAGATTTCCGCCATTTGCGTCACACCCGGTGGCGATATTTTTGCCGCGGTATCCGATGCGGGTGTTCTTCACTCGACCGATAACGGCACCACGTGGGAACAGGTTGAAACCGGGATGTCGAGTCGCATACTGAGCTTTACAACTGATCCCCAGGGATATCTTTATGCGGGAACCGATGGATCCGGGGTCGTGCGAAGTAACCAGACAGTGGTCTCCGTGAAAGGGCGTGACCGCATGATTCCGAAATCGTTTTCATTGATTCAGAACTATCCGAATCCGTTTAATCCAACGACAACGATACGGTACATCCTTGCCGAGAAGGCGCACGCATCTCTCAGAGTGTATGATATTCTCGGAAGGGAAGTTGCCCTGCTGGTCAACGAACTGAAACAGCCCGGCACCTACGATGTCATCCTTGATGGAAGAGCTCTGCCAAGTGGAGTCTATTTCTATCGACTGCAAGTGAATGGCAGCAGCTACACCAGGAAACTTTTACTTCTAAAATGAAAGGAAGCAGCCATGGTAAGATCACTACTTTTGGCATTTTTCTGTAGTTATTCCATTCTTACGGCTGATTGTCTTGCTCAGGGAGAAACTGCGGTGCCCTTCCTGCTCATCTCACCGAGTGCAGAGGCGAATGGGATGGGAGAAACTTCGGTAGCGATCCTCACCGATGACCCCCTTGCACCAATGACGAATCCCGCTCAGCTGGGCATGCTCAGTCTGGAAAACTACTTTTCCTACGGATACAATTTTTCAAACTGGCTCCCGGATCTCAATGTGAACAACCTCTGGGTCAAAACATTTGCGTTCAATGCCGGCGTTAATCTCAGGAAGCTCTCACCCAACGCGCCGGACCTGGCGATCGCGTTCGGGTATTCACGCATTTATCTCAACCTGGGAGAATTTATCGAAACGGGTCCCAGCGGTCCGACTCCTATCGGCACATTTAATGCCGATGAGACATCCGATCAGTATACGCTGGGTGTCGGACTCAACTCCTGGGTAAAAGCATCGGCAGGCGCAACCTTCAAACAGATCGTTTCAACTCTTGCTCCATTTAATGTCGAGGGGACAGGAAGGCCGGGTATAGCGCGGGTCAATTCCTATGATCTTGGTTTGTTCCTGCAGGTGCCTCTGATGGAAGTACTCTCTCGCATACGGGAGAAACCAAATGAAGTCTTGCCCCATCTATCCCCGTTCCTGGATTTCAATATCGGATTTGCACAGAATAATCTTGGCAATGAAAAAGTGATTTACATCGACACGTCGCAGGCAGATCCCCTCCCCCGTTATGCCCGCGTCGGCATCGGATTTGATGTAGGAATAGTCTACAAGCGGGATGATGTGCTGTGGAAGCCGTTCTCCTTCAAGTGGACCATAGAAGCTAACGATCTCCTGGTCCGCCGTTATGGCGATGTTGTTGATTCATCGGGAAATGTCTTGACGCCGGGCCATTGGGAATACCGGGGCGGACTGGGAGACATTGATTTCTTTAACGAGGTCATCTTAGGCAAAACAAATACCGAGACGATCAAGAAAAAGGGATGGGAGGTGGGACTGCTCGATTTCATTTTTGCACGAGGGGGAAGGTTTGAAGAAGATTACAACCGCGGCAACCGGCGCTTCAGCACGTCGGGCTATTCCGTGCGGTTCGGTGGACTGATCAGGCTCCTCAGGGCAGCAGGACTTCCATTGACCTCCGATAATCTCATCGGGTATATCGTGAACCATCTGGACATTCGGATAAGTCACAGTACGTACTCAACCGATGAATGGAATAGTCCGCTGGCAAGTACACAGTTCAATTCGGTCAACATTCTTATCTCGAACTAGTGCCATTCCAACTAATTTTACCAAACAACGTGCAGGTAAAATTATTGTTGGAATGAGCATCCCGCCGCTTTTTGGCGGGACAATAAGCGCAAATAATACTTGGGTAAGCACTAGCAGGCTGGATGCCACCGAAATGCCGTCTTTTTCAAAAACCTGCTAGTCAGGATCCGACGCAAAGCGTCTTCCTGACACTTGTCCTGAGCGAAGTCGAAGGATGCTTTTGGTCAGGATCTATGCGTGACCTGCTCTGTCCAGATGCTGACTAAAATCGTGTCAGCAGACGCCATGTTCGCCCGCTTACCCACGACTTTAGTCGTGGGATGGAAGCAAACATAGCGAAGAGCCCGCAACCGCTTCAGCGGTTTCATCCGAGAGCCCGGGGCGAAGGTTACCTTCAGCTTCGTCCCTGCTTTGGAGAAGGTAACCTTCTTCCAAGCCGTGGGTTTGCGATTCCTTCCAGCGACAGCCCCGCCTGCTATATGAGTGAACGCTCTTCCGGCGTCAGCTCGTTAGACTACGGCCTCCCGCTGTCAGCACGTTCTGGATGAAAGAAGGAACATGCTCCGTTGACATCTGCGCGCTTACCCACGACTTTAGTCGTGGGATGGAAGCAAACATAGCGAAGAGCCCTCAACCGCTTCAGCGGTTTCATCCGAGAGCCCGGGGCGAAGGTTACCTTCAGCTTCGTCCCTGCTTTGGAGAAGGTAACCTTCTTCCAAGCCGTGGGTTTGCGATTCCTTCCAGCGACAGCCCCGCCTGCCGCAAATAATCAGAGTTTATTGTCCAGAAATTAACAAAAATATTCGAAATAATACTTGACATTGTTTCAAAAAAGTTTTATCTTCTCACTGAATCACCCTGAGGCCCAGGCTTGAGTAGACGGAGAGGCACGCTGTGATCTACCTCAAGCATCATTGATCGTTCTTCCCCGAGCATACTCGTGCCGTTCCAACAAAATGACTTGACGTCAGTAGTTCGTCATGTCATGTTGGAACGAACGCCGTAAGGGCACGAGTTGCTGAATTGTTCGCGCCGGAGGGAACGCTCGATGTTCATAGGGAGGCCGGGAAATCTATTTTGTAAAGGGAGCTGCAATGCGTAGGCGCGCATGGTGTATCGAGGGGGTACTAATTACAAATCTTTTCTTATTTACCGCTCCTGTCCTCATCGGGCAGGTGACATTGAAGGGGACAACTACGCTGACACCGCATACTGTCCGGGCAGTAGCTTCTTCGCGAACGATGCACATCAGCGCGTACTGGGGCTCGTCCTCATTCGCTCAACTGTACGTGTACCGGACGCTCGTGCCGTATTACGAGCAATGCGACTCGTGGTCGTTCGCGGGCAACTCGAGCCTGTCGGGCGACGTACCGCTGTATGCGGGAGAATACGAGTTCAATTTCCAGATATCGGTGGACGTCCCGCTGGGACAAAGCTTCCCTGCATATTTCAAGGCAAGCATCGGCGCCGATACCGTGATCAATCAATCCACCACTTTCGGTAATAACGGAAATCAGGGATCGCTGTACACTCCCTGGAATCTGCCGCCGTATGCCAATCCCCTTCCTTCAAGGTTCAAGCTCGGTGTCGGATCAACCATGCTCTATGAGAACCCCCTGACCTTGAGTATCACTAACGAGAGCGATTGCAGTTACGACTCGTGGGATCCGGCGAAAGATTCGGTCAGTATTCAAATCGTATCCGGCGCTAATTACGTCTCCTGGCACACCACTGCGCGGGACAAAATTAACGGTCCCGTTATCACCGTTCTTGCTGCAAAGGTCAGCAATTTCATTCTCGTGGCGGACGGGCATTTGCCGCCCGATTCGGGCACGACGGTGGTGCTCGAAGCGACCGGCAACGGGATCACGCGCACGACGTCGGTCGTCGTCAAACCGTACCATATATCCGTGCTCGTCGACCCTCCCGTCGTTCCGGTCGGAGAGAAAGCAAGTCTCACGCTTCAATTGGTGGATGCCGCCGGAGCGCCGTACTCTCCATTGTTATTTCCGTACGCGCGTCTTCGCATTACAGACAGCACGCAGTACGGAAACCTGTGGTACGGCGATTTCTGGGGATACTTTTCCGAGACCGGGGATTCGCTGTGCGACGTCATCATCGACGGACCGGATGCTCCGCTTGGAAGGGCGCTGAAATTCCTGGCGAACAAACAATCGCCCGCGGACAGTGTGCAGGTGCACTTCATGGTTGAAAAAACGGGGGATTGCTGCACAATCTACCCGCGGCAGCCCTCGTATCTTTACCCGTACGACGGACTCGACACCGTGCGTGCAACCGGGGTAGTGACGATAAAGAACAACGACATCCTGCTTGGCGAAACAAAGTATTATCAGGCGACGATGGATCCATTCGATTACAGTACCGTTATAAAAGAATACAGCACCCCGCAGGACAGCGGCATCAGCGGCGTGGAGTTCCATGTTGACACGGTTTCCGGCAACAAGCTCGGAGTGTACTATGAATACAAAGACTCGACGGGCGATGCCCTGCCCACCGACCAGATCCGGCTTGTAGGCCGCTACTGGCAGCAAGATTCGATCTACAGGGTGAGGTTGAGAGCCATCTATTTCGACACGGCGGCGATTGTGATAGAGGTGAAGAGGCCAACGAGGCTTCTCAGTCCACATCAAGCACCCTCCTATTCTAAATCGAAGAATATTGCCGACAGCACCATCAACATTGACAGCATTTGCATCTTCTACGGTGGCAAATTCGGAATTCCTCCTCAGTTTATAAAAGGAGAAATGTTACAGGAATCGCAAACGCACGAATTCCCGGGATTCTCAGGTTTTGCGCCCAGTTATAGATACGAGCCATATACCACTCAACTAGGAGTAACGAGCCGAAAATGGAACAATAACGCTTATTATGTCACTGACGATGGAAACATGGGTTCACCATGCGTGCCGAGTTCAACCTGCCCACCGGTACATTGGAATGTTTTCCCAATGTCATATCCGACATCTGCTCAATCGATCTGGGATTTTGTCTCTGCGCACTCTCAACTCGCCAACGCTGATAACACGGATGCGACCTATGGCGCCATCCAAGCCGATGGAACAATAGATTTGGGACCCTATAAAACACTTCAGCGCGAGTATGTTAAGACATATTTGAAACCTATTCTCGAAGCGGCCACTGTGCCCACTATCCCCGCAAGGGTACAAGAAGCGAATGCGAATTTCATAAACTATCTTCGCACAAGTTGGGGTGATGTTGGGATGGACAACATAAATGCACAGACAAGAATTGCAGGCAGCTATGGACTGCTTCAACTAACATATGAAACAGCCATAAAGATTGGATATCAAGGTGACGTCCGCGCAGCAAATGGTCGCGTAGGTCATACGCCTGAGGACCTCAACGCGACGGACGTTAGCCTGAATCTCGCAATCAGAAATCAATCCGGCCTTCTGTATAAAGCTATTGGTCCCTTTTTTGACTGGGATGAAGGTTTTGAAAATGTCTTTGAAAAATATGTGTATGCGAAATGGAACACCAAGGGGAGCTATCCTCAGGAGGTTCTCAACAAATCACAATTGTTCAAGCCAGTGCGCTAGTCTGGAGTCACCATGAAAATCAAACGTTTGGTTCTATTTTTGATGATCTTCGTTTTTGGGTCCGCTGCCCGTTCTCAGGACGGAATCACCGATACTGTTTATGACTCGATTCTGAGTCAGGTAAATGCGCTTTATCGCGCTGGAACTTATCGGTGGATCTCGGGGATCAATATCGACACGTTGACTGGCAGGCGTTGCCCTTTCGACGAACACCGTATATATGAAGACCCTTACGGCACGCTCCGCGGATGCGTTGTCTTTGCAGCCACTCCAAGTAGTTTGTTAGGTGAGAGTTCCCCAAAAGGGCTCGTGGGCATTTATAAGGGTGGAAATATCATCTGGCATTCGGACACACTGGTCGATTGCTTATCACTCAGCGATGGTAATATAAAATCCACTATGAATCTCTCGAATGACGGGAAAGTGGACATTATAAGTTCTTGGGATGCTGGGGACAGAGAAATGGTAGAATATCTTTGGATATTTTCGTGGGATGGTTCAACGGGCAAGCTCATTAGCGATACGAGTGCGAGCGGGATTTCCTCATTGGTTTCCTTCGCTGATTATGTGAATGTTCTTGATACCGATGGGGACGGCGTCTGGGAGATCGAAGGGCGTTGGCCCGATGAAGACAGTGTTGTGGTTTTCAGATGGGATGGACAAAAATATGTCAATTCTCCCGACAAGACAATACCTTCGTACCCGCCACGCAACAAAATCTCCGGAACGATCAGAACAAAGGTGGACAACGTCGGAAATAAATTTCATTACCAGTATGTTGTTTATAATTTTCCCACAAGCCTTCAAAAAATTGACAGACTCTATATAGCATATGACGGCGACTTCACACTCACCGATGCTACAGGGAGAATTGGATGGCATTTCGATTATTACAAGGGGAATCTGATCGGTTGGCTTAATCTTTCCGCGTGCGTTATGAAGAGAGGTGATACGGATTCTTCGTTCTCTTACAACTGCGACTGCCCTCCCCGGATAGTAAATAGCCTCATTCAGGGAGAGAATTATCGTTTTGACCTGTCACCCTACGACACTGCTGGATGGTCGAATGATATTTTCACCAACTCTCTGCTCAAGCCCGCTCTCAGTCCACATTTATGGAGGACACCCTTTGACGGTTCCGACTTCCTCGACTCCCTCAAATCCTACGTCGGGCAATCGCACTCGCTGGGGTGGATTATGGATCAATCGAGCGCCGATGCCTACGCTCGGCTCATCGACTCCGCGAAGGCACAACTTCAACGCTATGATTCCGTATCGGCCCGCCGCGAGATCGATACCGTCATGCAGCATGCGATCGCCGACAGTGCCGCCGTGCTGTCGAGTGAAGCGTACGCGCTCATTTATTTCAATGCGCAATATCTGCTGACGCAAATGTCTCCGGCGCCGGTAAGCCATACGATAACGTCATCCGCCGGTGTCCACGGGTCGATCCAGCCGCAGGGTAACAATATCGTCGGCGATGGAAGTGCTCTCACTTTCACGATCAGGCCGGCGCCCGGATATCACATCGCAGGGCTGTTCATCGACAACGCGGATAGCTCCGCAGGGACGGATTCGATATACACATTCAGCAACGTGACGGCCAATCACGTAATCACCGCATTTTTCGCGGTCAACCGGTACCGGATCATTGCCGGCGCGGGAGACGGGGGAAGAATCGACCCCCATGATACCGTGTTTGTGGATTACGGAGCCGCTCAATCCTTCGCCGCGGAGGCAAATTCAGGCTATGCCGTGAGAGGCCTGATGGTCGATGGAACCGCTCGGCCCGCGGCTTCAACGTATACTTTCGCCAACATAACATCGAATCACACGATCGTAGCCGATTTTAGATCCGATACGTATACTATCACAGCGTCGGCGGGAGCGGGCGGAACGATCGATCCAGCCGGAGCCTTGATCGTAATTTCCGGAGCCAGTAAATCCTTCACGATCGCGCCGGCCCCCGGATACACACTAGGCAGAGTGATCGTCGATGGGGTTTCCCGGGGCGCAATGCGTTCATACACGTTCACCAAAATCGTCTCCAGCCATACTATCTCGGCAAGCTTCATCTCCGCTCCCTGCCTGCCTCCGTGCTGCATCGACGCGCCGGCATCGGTTGACCGGCTTACACTGACAGGCGCAAACGGGAACCGGAAGACGTTGCTCATCCGGAACGCCGATCGTTCGTTTGCGGCAGGAGTAAATGACAGTTCGCTCGCATCGCAAGCCGGCGCGGGATCATTGTCCGCCGGATTTCAATCAGGGCAGTTGGTCGAGAGCGTTTCTCCCGGCGAGCCGGGCGCAGTTTTGCAGGTTCGGATCCAGGGAGCAACCTATCCCCTGACGCTGACCGTGGACAAGAATTCACAAAACGAGATGCGGTACTGGCTTCTAAGCCCGGGCCAGCCTGACGTGGAGCTCACGGATGCCACGAGTAAGCAGATTGATACTTTGACAGCGGGCATCCTTGAAATCCGGGCGCGGGCAAGTCAGCCATGCCGAGAGCAATAAGATAGCCACGGGAGACAGCGATGCATAGCACGCACAGTTTGGGAAAAGCGGTCATCGGCAGAATGATACTCTTTCTGGCGGCATCTGCTGCATGTCTGACGGCACAGCGCGTTTTCAGCGGCGAAGTGAATGCACCGCGCGCAAGGGAAGATCAACGGATAGCAGCACAGAATGCGTATGCAAGCGGACAAAATGCAAAGCAGGCACCTTTTCCCACGCCGACAGCCGATAAGGATATGATGGCGCGCTTCGTCCGGCAATTGCGCACTGCCAAGAACATTGAGGCTCGCCGGCGCATCATCCTGGCCATGAAGGAATGGAGAAAGAACCACCTTGCCCCGGTGTTTCATTATGACCCGAAGAACGAGCCCACCGAAGATCATGTGCTTCCGCAGGTGAAAAATACACACCGGATGAAAACGTCCCGGTCAAGGGTTTGGTCGATGGAAGCGGAGAGCACATATCACATTCCTCTTGGATCAACTGGAAACCGGATAGAGTTTTTCATTGATGCTAAAGAGGCGGGCTTTTCAAAGGACGCGAGGATTGCATTGCTCAGCGCTCAGTCCTGGATGCATATTGCAGATTACAGTCAAACCACAGAGAACCGGGACACCGCTGATGGACCGGCGTGTGTTCGGTTTGATGTGTCGGTCGATGAGACGGCTCCGGTTGGGAAGTATGGGGAGGTAACCGTTGCCGTCTCGACGCCGACCGGTGAGCGCCCGGAGAAAAAGCTCAGAATTATTGTCGATCCACCGGCCCGGTTCGAGCTCTTGCAGAATTATCCCAACCCGTTCAATCCGTCGACGACATTGTCATTTGTCATTGGTTCTTCGTCATTGGTAACACTGAAAGTCTACGACGTGCTCGGCAGAGAAGTGGCAACGCTGGTAAATGAGGTGAAGCAGCCGGGGGAGTATTCCGTACGATGGGACGCAGCACAACTTTCGAGTGGAGTGTATTTTGCCCGGCTAAGCGCGGGCGCGTTTACAGAAACAAAAAAAATTTTATTGATGCGATAATCTATTACAGAATTCCCTACCGGAGGCTCGCTCCGTTGGAGATTGGGTGCAAGCAGGTAAAGCGCAATCGGCAATGGCGGGAAAGTCCGCCAGAGATTATCTAATGTTTGCGGAGGCCCTGCCTCGATAGTATCGGGGTGGGGCTTTCATTTTGCTGCGCCCCGTCGTCTGAACCGCGATTCGCTCGATTCACATGATTATCCTGATTCCGTAGAATGCTTGATGTGGTTTGACATTACACGTCGTCAGTTGTATATTATCAGCCGGTGGCCGCTTCACTGTTTTCGAGCGGCCGCGAGAGCTTGGGGCGAAGGTTACCTTCAGCTCCGTCCTCGCTTCGGAGAAGGTAACCTTCTTCCGGATCTCTTCCCACGGAGACGTTGTCCCTCTCCGCTTCATGGAACGAAACATGCTTTCGACATTGTTACATAGTCAACAATGACTGCGACGAAACTCAATGAAATGGATTAGTCTTCTTCTTAATGGAATACTGGTGGTCGCGATCGTGAACGTGGCGGAATGCCAGGAAGAGTATCACATACTGTCCCTCGGCGCCTCCGTGGGCCAGGGTTACGCAATCGATTTTAGCTATGGAAAGAGGGAAAGGGTTTCGGGCGAGGCCGACCGGGGTGCCGATTTGCTCATTTCGCTGTGGACGCCGAAGTATACGTTCCCATTCTCCACCGATAACACCCCTGCGATGACAGCCGACGAGTATGTCGGCACACCCCCTGTAGACAGCAAGGATTATACCATCGGCATCGGGATGGGAATGAGGTACACCATCAAGCCGTTCGCCGTCGGAGGTATGTTCGACCTGGTGTTGGACCACCGCTACGACTATTACATCAATCCCTTCGACAACAGCAAGAGCTATCTGCGGAACGATGCGACGCTGGGCGGATGGACCGGCACGATTGGGGTGGATGTGTCCGATAATCTCACTGCGAATGCATTCTACGGAACCCGGCGAGGCCTCAATGTGGGATTGACGTGGAATTTTATAAACCCGTAGTGAAACCCGAACTACCTGGCGGAAGGACGAGGAATGAAAGCAACGTCAGTCTTCACAGACCGTCGTTCAGAATTCAGGCACGGGGGAACTCGGCGGACTTCGTGGCAAGTGTGAATTTGCTGCAGGCCATCAGAATGAATACCCGTTCGTGTTTGAATTTGATCTGGTGATATCGCCCGGTCAGTAAAACCACAATCACACACCGACCCTGCGCCGGCAATCGATCATCCCTTCATGCATTCCCGATCCGGAATGTCCCGGAGCGGGGCCTCCATGTTAGCGCCGCCTGCGTTCTATTTTGAAGAAGAGAACAGACGTACGTAAGCAACGACGTAACGCAAATCCTCCTTCTGCAGTCTTCCGCCCCACGACGGCATGGAAGAGGATTTGTTGACGCTTCTTCCCCCGCCGCTGATCGTTTGCTCAATGCGCTCGTCCGTCAGAGAACTCATGTATGTGGAATCGGTGAAATCTCTCGGTTTCGGATCAAGGTTGAACGCGTTGAAGCCATCGCCTTTGCCCTGCTCGCCGTGGCACACAGCGCAGTACTTCATGTAGACGTATTTCCCCTGGCGCTGTTCATACGTCAATGAAACGTCAGTCCCCCCCGCTGTTTGCGTTGAGCTTTGCGCCAAAGTCGTGCTATCCTTCGCCGACCCAGCTGCCGGTTGGGCCGATGGCTGACGGGAACAACCGGCCAGGAAAATCGAGAGAGCAAACACAACGGGGATCTCACGCAAGACCCCCTTTTTTCTTCTCCCCCTGAACGCGATAGTCTGAAGTTCCTTCAGGGTATTGTTCAACAATGTGTTAACAATCCGTTTCATCCGTTTCATACCAAGTCCTCTTCACTTCAACGTCATCAGAAATGCAGTCAGCGCTTCGGCGTCATTGTCCGAGAGATTGTTGTTCGGCTCGATGGATTCCGGCCTGAACCCCTGCGGATTCTTCAACCAGTGAAATACCCAGCCGGGTTTAAGTCGTGCGCTTGCCTTGTCGAGGGGTGGTCCAACGTATCCCCCCTTGCTGTTGATCTGGTGGCACGCCTGGCACCCGTACTTTTCAAAATACAGTCCCTTGCCCTTGGCGACGGTCATTTCATCCATTTTCACATTCCGTTCAAGACTGTCGGCAACGAACACCTTTTCCATGTAGTCGACGATAGTTTTGATCTCCGCATCTGACAGGAAGAGGTTTGGCATCCGCTCGGTCAAAATCGGTCGAAGTGAATATGGAATCTTGAAATACCCCTCAATCCACTTCTGTTGTGCCTGGCTCGCTTCGAGCGAGAGGTCGGTTGCAACCAGCCTCCCACGACCTTCCATCTTATGACATCCCAGGCATGCCAGGTCGTTGACAAGTTTTCCGAATTCGCCCTGCGGAGCAAACGCGCTCCTCGGTTGACCGTGAACGATAAATTCTTCGGGAATCTTCTCATCCGTGTTGCCCAGCAGTGCCACCGTGATCGCCTGCGCTTCCTCCCTGGAGAACTCAAACTTCGGCATTTTCATGGTTGCTGAAAACACTCGGGGGTCGGTGAGTTTCGTGTAGAGGTAGGACGGAAGCGACTGCTCAATCCCCGACTTGCCGAAGTCAATTTCATAGATCTTCTTGCCGCCGATGGACGTCAGTTCGGGTGCCATCTCCTCCGCCTTGTTCATATTGCCAAGCTCATGGCACCCGCTGCAATTGTATTTTTTGAACAGTGCAAGACCTTTTTCGTAGAACGCGGGGTCGGGCGTGTGGGGCGGCGGCGGTTCAAGGTCGTAATCGACAAACTCGCTCTCCATGTAGGCGACCACCGCAATCAATTCCTGCTCGCTGAAACGGTATCTCGGCATCTCAACTTCCGGCGAGAATCGCTTCGGGTTCTTCACGTAATTGAACAACCATTGGGCACTCACCTTGCTGGCAACCTTTCCGAGGTCCGGCGCAATGTGTCCGCCTTTGCCGCTGATGGGATGGCAGCTGATGCAGCGTGCTTCTTTGAACCGCGTCGAACCCAGCTCGACCAGCTTGGCCTTCTCCGCCTCATTGGCAGAGACCAATTGGGCAGGTAGGGGCTCAAGTTGTACGTCGTTCGAGAACGAGGAAAATGACAACAGGAAATCGGCAAGCGTGCCGGCCTCTTCCTCGGGCAGCATGAAATTGGGCATTTTCGTCCCGGAATAATACGCCCTCGGGTTCTTCAGCCAGCTCACGAGCCACTGACTGTTCACCTTCGACCCGATGCCGTCGAGGCGCGGCACCCACTGTTTCTCGTAGCCTCCGATCTTATGACAGCCGACGCAATTTGATTCCTTGATGAGTTTACGGCCAAGGTTCACCGTCGGTGCATGGGGGACATCTTCTTCCTTGTGGCACTTCGCACACGACGCTTCCATATATTCTTTCGGGAAGATCGGCTTGTCCCAGTACTTCACTTTTCCGACGGACTCTTTAAACTCGGTCGCAGCGCCCTGCCCTTCATGGCAAATGGTGCAGCCGAAGTCCTCGAAATCATGATAGATATGCGGATGCGTTCTGTAGGGCTGCTCTGCGGCGCTCAGCGCTTCTACCTTCAATCCCTGGTGGCACGTCACGCAACGGTCAACGCGGTCCAGTTTCTGGGCCCAGATCTGTTTGAGACCGATGTCTGCGGGTTTCACTTTCTGCGGCAGGTCGGCGACAATTCTGTTATATTTGTACTGATACAGTTTCCATTCACGGAAGAAGTCCTTGAACGGGGCCACGGCGAGAACGGCGAGGAAAACGAGGCTCGCCAGCGCGAAATATTTCCGGAGATTTGTGGTCTTCATTTAGTAGATTTCCTTCCACGGCCAGGTCCAGCTCCATTCAGGACCACGAAAGAGCGTACCGATCGCGGTAAGCACGAAAACGACACATACAAACCACGTCATGACCCACCAGGCAGGAGGACGGGAGCCGAGCCACCCTGCCAGCCCCGTTTCTCTCCGTGAGAAATACGGAACGAGCATGAATGCGGTGACAATCCAGGTCGGAATGACCATGGCATACACACCGTACAATAAGAGTACAAGGGAAACAATCCCGACTGAAACGAGAATGAAAATAAGAGTTTGCTTTGGATGTTCTTTCCAGAGTCCCTGACGCTTGAGATTGATCGGGAAATACGGGATGACAATCAGCGCAATAATCACGAGGGTCGGGAGGATGACACCGGCGACGATTGGGGGGAAATAATGCAACAGTTCCTGGAGTCCAAGAAAATACCAGGGAGCTTTTGCAGGATTCGGCGTATGCTCCGGATTCGCGATCCATTCGAGGGGAGCGTTGAAGAGCAGGGAGATGATCGCCAGCACAATCACCATGACCTCAAAAGCAATGATTTCCCGTGCCACGAGGTGCGGCACGGTCATCACCATTTCTTCGTCTTCCTTCTTAACCCTCGCTGCCACTCTTCCCTTGATGAATGCGATGCGCTTCGACACTATCTTCGCGTCGGAAGATTTCGTCGTTCCAAAATCTTTTTCGTTATCTGATTGAGCCATGTTGGTGTAAATGAAAAATTAAAAAGTCAAAATTAAAAAACCCTATGCCACAATCCCCAATCCACAATCCTTTCATTCCTTTGCCATTTCCTTCAATCCGCAATCCCCAATTCTCAATCCCCAATCCCTTCATTCCCCTGCCACTTCCTTCAATCCGAAATCGACAATCCGAAATCCGCAATCCTTTATACTCCTCCATCTTTTCTGACCCTCCAAAAATGAATTCCCATCAGCACCATTGCCGCGACGGGGATGATGAAGCAGTGGAGGACGTAAAACCTGACGAGGGCATTTTCACCGACCACATTTCCACCGAGCAGGAGGAACGAGATCTTATCTCCCAGCCCGAACGGAACAGCGCGCGCCATGCTCGTGCCGACGGAAATTCCCCAGAATGCCAGCTGGTCCCACGGCAGCAAATAGCCCGTATAGCTCAGCAGGATGGTGACAACCAGCAGAATAACCCCGATAACCCAGTTGAATTCCTTCGGCGGACGGTACGATCCGGTATAAAAGACCCGCAGCATATGAAGGAAGACAACCGCCACCATCGCATGGGCCGCCCAGCGGTGCATATTGCGTAAGAACTGTCCTGACGACACAACAAATTGGAGATCCTTCATATCCCCGTAGGCCTGGTGAACCGAAGGCCGGTAATACAACATCAGCAGCGCCCCGGTAAGGGTCAAAACGATGAACAATCCTGCCGACAGTCCGCCGAGTCCGAAAGTGTAGGTGAACCTGAGCGACCGTTTCCGCACCTTTGTCGGATGAACGTGAAGAAAGAAATTATAGAACACCGTTTCCGCCCGCGTCCGGTTGGATTCGGGAAGTCCGTGGCGAAAAATGGAACGCCAGATTTGCGTGTGGTACAGCGCTTCAAAATATTTCTTCACTTCAATCTCCTCTTCTCAAACCTTGAGCGTGATGTCTTCGCCAACGATGACTGACTTGTCAATGACCAGTTGCCGCTGGTCGTCCAGCGACATCGCAAACCGCGGAAGCGAGCGCGGCGCAGGTCCTGCGATCTTGCTCCCTTCCTTGTCAAATTTGCTTCCATGACACGGGCAGGCGATAATACCATCCTCCGGTTTCCAATTGGTAATGCATCCGAGGTGTGTGCAGACGGCGGAAAGTGCATAAAAGTAACCTTCCTTCGCGCGCACGATAAACACCTTTTGTTCTTTATCGAGTGTCACGCTGCCGGGCGGATAATTCTCCGGAGGGCCCGCTTTGAACTTCGTCGGCGGTTCTTTTACGACATTCGGCGAGAGATACAACCCGCTCAACACGACGCCGCCAATCACAGAAGCGCCGATGGCTCCCGCTCCGATCACTTCAAGAAAATACCGGCGGGAAACCAATCCGCCTTCAAGTTTCCCGCCTTTTTTGCTTTCTTCACTCATTCGTTATCCTCGACACTTTCGGTGTTAAATTGCCATTGCTTCTGAAACCGTATATCCTTCCATCGTGATGCACGCCACGGGGCACCGCATGGCGCACAGCCCGCACCGTATGCACCGGTCCTCATCTTTGATCATGACCGACCCTACCAGTTCTTTCGTCTCTCCGTTGATGACGAGGTCGTAGTGCGTTGAAATCTCATTGACCATGGACTCATCGAATTCGACACGATCTAGTGCGACGAGGTCAATGCAAGATTCCGGACAAATATCCACGCAGCCGCCGCAGAGAATGCATTCGCTGCCGGAGTCTTCGCCCTTTTCGTTGAAGATTGTGTTTTCCCAGCAATGGAGACATCGCGAGGCTTCCCGGCGGGCCTGCTCTTCAGTATACCCGAGCTCGATTTGTGACACGCCTATACGGCGTTCAATCGGCTGGCAGGGAATCGCTACACGATTTTCCTTTTCGTAACCCCAGATGCGCTTGTACTCTTTCGTGTTCGCAACGATGATCTCAACGTCGCGGTCGTGAAATGCAACCTCCACCGTTTTCCCGGCTTCACCGGATATGTAATGATGGATGGATTGCGCGGCTTTCTTGCCGTTGGCAACGGCGTCGATGAGATTGCGGGGACCGAAGGAAACATCGCCGCCCGCGAATATTCCCGGAGCGGTCGTGGCCAGCGTTGCCGGTTCGATCCTGATCGTGTTGCGCGGGGTTACTTCTATTCCGTCTTCCGGCTTGATCCATGAAAGGTCGGAAGTTTGACCGATCGCCATAATGACGGTGTCTGCCTCGAGGATGGTTTCCGTTCCGGCTGCGAACTTCGGATTGAATTTCTTCTGTTCGTCAAACACAGAAATGCAATCTACGGTTTCGAACCCGGCGACCTTCCCGTCTCTCCCGACGATTCTATTCGGACCCTTGCGCGGATGGATATGAATGTGCTCTTCCAGCGCATCATTGATTTCTTCCCTGGATGCGGGCATTTCATTCCAGTCTTCGAGGCACACCATGTGAACCTCTTTCGCACCGAAGCGCACTGCCGATCGGGCTACATCCAGCGCTTCAGCTACCTCGGTGACGTGGCCAACGTCAATTTTCTCCTGGCGAACTGCGGTGCGCGCGACATCGATGGCAACGTTGCCGCCGCCGATGACGACAACCTTTTCACCAAGCTCAACACGGTATCCGAGATTCACGTTGAGGAGAAAATCCACTGCCCTGAACACGCCATCCAGTTCAACACCCTCGATCCGGAGATCCCGGCTCCTGTGCGCGCCGATGGCGATAAAAACAACTTCGTACCCCTGCTTCTTGAGGTCGCCGATCACAAAATCCCGGCCGATGGCTGTATTCAATTTCATTTCCACGCCGAGACTAAGGATCGCGTTGATTTCAAGCCGGATCAGCTCGCGCGGAAGGCGGTACTCGGGAATTCCGAGCCTGAGCATCCCGCCCGCAACCGACTGCGCTTCAAAGACAGTAACCTCATAACCGAGAAGCGCGAGATCATGGGCGCACGACAGTCCGGCCGGACCGCCCCCGATGACCGCCGCCTTGATTCCGTTAGTCTTTACCGACTTACCAAAAACCTCCTTCAGCCGCTTGAGATCCATCATGCTCTCAACGCCAAAGCGTTCGGTAACGAATCGTTTCAGCGCACGAATGGCAATCGGCTGGTCGATCGTACCCCGTCGGCATGAAGTCTCACACGGCGCCGCGCACACGCGTCCACAGATCGAGGCGAATGGATTCGGGCGGCGGGCAACGTGATACGCCTCCTTGTATTTCCCTTCCTCAATGAGCGCGACGTATCGCCCGGATTCGGTGTGCACCGGGCAGGCCGCCATGCACGGGAAGTTCGAATCAAGCCACGCGAGGTCGACAAATTTCAGTTGTTCGGCCATCGGAAGACCGGTGTGTGATTACTTGTGAATGTCGAAATCTACAGTTACATCTCCTTTGTCGGACACTTCTACCGGCGTGTCCTTTCCTTTAAGTTTCTCGTGCCAGATTTTCAGGGTGTATTTCCCGGCAGGGACATCCTTGATCACGTACGCCCCGTCTTTATCGCTCACGGCAAAATACGGCGTTTCCAGGACAACAATGAATCCTTCCATCTCAGGGTGGACGTTGCACAACATGGTGGCCGTGCAGCCGGGTTCTTTGAAAGTGAAGGATTTTGTCTGACCCTTGGGCCATGAGCCAAGATTGAACTTGCCCGTGCATTGATCCGGAGAATAAACATTATGCAGGACGTCGTCACTGTTCAGAAAATCCACTGTCGTACCGGCGACCACCGGGAGAACGTGCGGTTTGAAGGAGAGGTTTTTCTGATCCATCCTCCCGTGCTCTTTCGGGGGTGCGAAGGTTTTGCCTTCAATTTTGTCGATATAGATGACTGCGTCGCCGCCATTTTTTGCACCTTTCGCTTTCACTTTACCCGTGATGTTTCCGGCGACTGCCAGGTTGACGATTGAAAGAACGATGGCCGCAGCGAATACCTGCATGATGATACGTTTCATTGAGGTTCCTTTTTATGGTATGAAGTATTTTCTGGCTATTTCAAAATCTCAGATCCCGAGAGCAATCAACAGCATAACCTGACTGATGTCGTATTTTGTGTCGCCGTTCGACTCAAGTTTGCCGATACTCGTGCGCAGTGTCATTTTCAAATTCGGCCGGATGAGCGCAACAACTCCCGGAACGATCTGCCGGTCGGCGTACGTTGCCGTTCCACCGAGTCCATTGGCTGCATCACTGTTCCACGATTCATAGCGGATGCCGGGCAGGAGCCACGGGAATGCGACCACATCCAGCTCGGCGAACCAAATCGTCGTGTTTGCGCCCAAACCCGCGCTTGCAGGATCGATAAACGGATGCTCGTCATGTCTCAATCCTACGCCGCCGAAGAGGTTGAACCGGTCATAAGACATATTTACATCGCCGCCGCCCATCGTGAAACTATTCGCCTGGGATGAAGAATCGGGGCCCAGGCTTGCATTACCATGATACACAAATGCTCCGATGGTGAGCGAGTTATCAATGTACGGTTGAGAATTATTGATTGCGGGACCGCCTTCCGTAACGCCGTCGAGTGGCAGCCCATCAATCTTATAGGTAACATGTCCATAAAAATCTTTTTGCGCATGAGGATTGCCAAAACCCTCAACAATCCCGGCGTTATAACCGAATCGTCCTTGCAGAATGCCGTTAACTTCCGCTCCCTTTTGCGTTTCTTCAATCGTCCAACCCATTCCATTCGCCGGGTTCTGGCTATCATCGCCATTCAGGTTTCGAGTTGTGAGCCAATATCCTTCCATCCAGGCACGGTGAGTAGAGAACGAAAACAAGCCCGGTTCAAAAACGCCAACCTTCAGGTTTAGATTCATGTCGTTGCCTACTAAATTGCTGAAGATCAAGAACATTCGATTGAGCTCGACCTGACCGCTGCCGTCCAGGATTGCATGTCCCCAGAAGGAGAGATCTTCGCCCAATGTCCCAGCTGCAACCGCCTCGATGCTATTACCAAGTCCGCCAAATGTAAACCGGGGATCAACCTTCGGATTGTAATCAACCTCACTATTAAAAAATAATGAGATCGGAGACGAACCGGGGAGACTTCCGGGCCAGATTGCATCGGGGAAAGCTTTCTTGTTCCCGTCAGAGCCCAGGCTCACGGGTTCTTCTTTGATGTACTCGGGATCAGTCCCGGCAGGAAATTGGTACCCGTTCCTCCGGAACGCCTCACCGAATGCATTCAGTTTTGGAAAACCATTATGGCACGTTTGACAGCTCGTTTTGTACTTGCGTGCAAACGCAGGGATACTGTAACCCCTCTCGGAGAAGAGACAAACTCCGACAACCGCCGTTATCGCAAGTAGCAATGTTCTTTTCATACTTCACTCCTATTTATTTTTGAAGATGATTTTATGGTATAAATTATACTTTTACCTCTTAAATGTCAAGATTGAGAGGTGCCCTGTGACCTACGCCTTGGTACGATGGAGTTCTGTGAGGCAGCCGCAAAGATCATTCCAGGATTGCTCCAAAACGGGAGTTTGTTTCTGCCCAAATTCGGACAATTTAGTGGGATTTAGTCGGAGTTGCACTACGACATTCTCAAAGTTGAGAAGGACGTTGCGAATTCATTTGAGCAACAAAAGTTTCTTTGTATCGGTGAATTTCCCGGCCTGCCCGGCCCGACCTGTCGGGATTGGGCTGGCGGTCAGGCGGCAAAAGTAAATGCCGCTCGGGACATTCGACGCGTCCCACACCACCGACTTCAATCCTCCATCCTCCATCCCATTCACCAGCGTCGCCACTTCCTGCCCAAGAATGTCGTACACTTTCAACGTCACCCAACTGTCAACCGGCAACTGATAACTTAGAACTGTTGTAGGATTGAATGGGTTCGGATAGTTCTGTTCAAGAGCGAACATTGATGGAACCGCGGATTGCCCCGCGAGATCCAGAGAGATTTGAGATACCGGATCTGAAATTTGAGTTGCACCCGTTTGACTCAGCGGAACTTTCCGCGTCCCAATTTTCAAAGCGGCATCGATCGGTGATCGCAGCTCCCAGCTCACCCGTAGGGGAAATGCGGCCGATGAGATCAGAATAGGAAACTCTTCCGCCGTTCCCGCCTTTATGAATTCGAACATACGATTGGAAGCGTACCGTGCGTCAAAGATGCCGGCCGGAGCGGCGGGCGGCATCTCATACCGGTTGAGGTCGGACCCGGCGCTTGAGTCACTGTCAAAATAAAGAACCTGCTGGTTGCCCGCATTGTCCATGATCGTAATCTGACTGTGCGGTGATTCAGCGATACCGGACTTCAAAGCTTGTTTGGGTCCCTCCCCCTGTGAATTCAATACCAGTCTCCCCTGCGCATCGACTTTTATCCAGTATCCTCTCCCTGCTTGGATTGTGTCCGAGACTTTATACCCATGACTGTAGCCGAAGAACTGTGAATGTAGTGATGTTCCCAGGGGAACGATAGAGGATGTTGGAACGAGGCCGGAGATTGAGCCGATCAGGTTCCATCCCGCATGTACTGCAATACTATCCACGTAACGAGGCGCGCCGGCGATCGACATGGCCGTATCAGTACTGAACTCCAGCCAATAGCCGAGACCATTTTGTAGCGTATCACTCGCTATGTACCCGGAGTCATTAGCGTATCGATAAGCATTTGAAATTCCAGTCGGGAAGAGCACATCCTTGCTGAAATCCGCGACGGCAGAGGGCACTGATACGATATTCCAATTCCGGGATAGGATATAGGGCACCGGTCCGCCGGTACCGTTCACATCGATCTGATAGAGAGAATTCGACCCGTTATATGTGAAAATGATTTGACCATCCCTCGGTGCCACACGTGTCGGATGAAAAATCACGTAGAACGCCTGGCTCATCCCGATGGGAACCGAAGCGCTCGCTGGCGTGACACTGAAATCGCTATCATTCGAGACCGCCGCCGAGATGTTTATGCTCGTCGATCCCTGGTTCGTCACAAAGACACTGTCCAAAGTGCTGAATCCGAGATCTACGGTTCCAAAACTGATGGCAGGAGTGGACACGGAAAAGGCTACGGGGACATCTTTGAGAATCCATCCCTGTGGATCGAGCTGGACTGAGGTCGGCGGATGTGTAACATCAAACGAGAATGTTTGCGTGAGCGAATCATCGTACACCGTGACTGTTGTATCCCAGCTCGCACCTGCGATATTGAAATCAATGGGCATCGAAAAGAATTGCGGGTTCGAAGTGCCGGTGGATTGACCGAGCGAGATCTTGACTGTGTACAGTCCTGAATGCGGCTGCACAGACCATGCAAACGAATATGATGGGTACAGAGTTCCGTAAACCCATTCGTTGAAAAAATAACTCAGGCCTTTCCCGGACGTGCCTTCGCACGCCGCCTGGAAATCCGCCGTTGCCGCAGTGCTGAATCGCAACGCCGGGTTGTTCGCGTAGTTGTACATCGAGTGGAAAAACGTGCTGTCGCCCAGCACGTGCCGTAACATGTGGAGTACGACCGCGCCTTTTGCGTACACACGATTCCAGTCGAACAGGGAGTTGACGCTCGAAGAATCGATCACATAGAGACTGGCAGTCGCCTGTTTTGCGCTTGCCATATCGCTGTTGATGCCGCCCCAGTAATTCCCCTCGCCGTACTTATGTTCTTCGTACACGAGCTCACAGAACGTGGCAAAACCTTCATTGAGCCAGATATCGGGCCATGTGCGCAGCGTGATCATGTCGCCGAACCACTGGTGGGCAAGCTCGTGAGCCGTCAGCCAGTCGCCAAATCCGTCGAGCGACGTCATCGTCTGATGCTCCATTCCTCCACCCCACCCGAACTCCGAGTGTCCGTACTTTTCGTCAATAAACGGATAGAGGCCGAAAAGGCTTGAATAGATTTGGAGTTCTCCCACAACGAGCGGCAAACCCGACTGAGCCTGAGCGTCAGAAAGATGCTCCGGCAGCACATAGTTGAGTATTTGCATCGAGTCGGTCGATGTGTATTTGAACCAGTTGGAGAACTGCGCGTAGTTCGTGATTGCCACCGATACCAGGTACGTGGAAATAGGATGTCCTTCGTGCCAGTGATACATGTGGGTTCCGTCTCCGTTGTCGGTGATTGAAATGAGCTTGCCATTTGACCCCACTCTGAATGCGGTATCGCACGTGACGCGCATGTCCGTGGAGTCCGCCTTGTCGGAGGGATGGTCTTTGCAGGGCCACCAATCCTTGGCGCCGTAGGGCTCGCTCAAGGACCATACCCACGGCGTCGAAGCATGGGAGGAGAACTCAAAACTGCCGAATCCGCTGCTTCCCGGAATTCCTTCATAGAATATTTCCACCGTCATCAAATCGCCGGTATTGTAGGAACGGTCGAGTGTAACATTGAAGGTGCTGGGTTGCTGACTGAAGCCGGCCAATACTCCGCCGACTTTCACCGAGTCGATCGTCATGCTCTGCATCAGGTCAAGAGTGATCTGATTGACGCCATCCTGGATGCTGAGCGCCTTCATCGTCACGTCCCCCCGAAGGTACTGAGGAGATGTGGTGATACGTAGGGCAAGGCCATAATACGTCACATCGATGTTCTGGCCAGAGGCGAGCTCCGCTGGGCGCTTTTGAAATAGCGTTTTGTACCGAGCCATCTCATGCTGGAAAAAACTCTTATCGTAACGTGAAGGTACAGGACTCGGGCCCTGGGCTCTCGCAACATTAACGAGCGCCAGGAGAGCAATGGTCAACAACAGTATGTATTTCATGTTCGTTCTCCGGAAATGATGGACAATAAATTCTCTGCGTCTCAACCTTTTACCATTGGACTTGAATCAAGACACTATCGGATTCTCACCCAAGCTTTGCCAGAATCTTTCCGTCTTTCCGGCTCAGGAATACGAACGCAGCCCGTTGTGCCCGAATATTCACGGTGAACGTTGATTTCGTCTCCTTGTCCAGCACGTGAATCTCTTCGTCCCTGTCGGCTTCGGAAACAACCGTGTACAAAATCGCTTCATTGAATACGGTCGGCAAAATCAAGATCGATGGATCCTTTTTTTCGAGAGTGAACACCGGCGAAAGTTGTGCCCCCTTCATTGCGTATTCATAGAACGCAACAGTGGGTTCAACAGAATCAGAAACCTCGACGGGAAGGGGCGACCAGAAAATCATTCCTTTGCCGCGAGGCATGGTCATCACCTCCAGGGGATCGTCTTCGTCGACAACGGCCTTCTCCAGGCGCTGGATCTTGTCGCCGCGATAACTCACCTGATACTCACGGCCATCGATCATAAGGAATTCCTCCTCGGCAACAGGCTTGTTGTCCGCACTAAGTCCGAGTTGTTTGAGCCGGTTGACAGGCAGCCAGTGGTCATCTGTATCGATGATTCCAGTGATCAGAAGGGTCGAGCCCTTCTCGACCAGCGAAAGTGCTTTTTCCCACGCCAGATCGTTCAATGTCCTGGGCGAAGGCAGCACAATCAACTTCGGAACCGACCGGATTTTGTCGGGCCTGTATTCCGAAACCGACGCGACCGGCATGCCCAGATGATAATACATGATACGAACGCAGCGTTTGGTTGCTTCGGAAGCGAAGTTGCGGGGGGAGAATTGTTGTGAATGCGGAATGACCATTACAACGTCTTCATCTTTCCGCCCTACCATCAGCTGCTTGTTGGCGGCAAAGAACCGGGCAAGGTCAACGACCGGCCCGAGTTCGGGTTTCGCCGTTCCGTCCACCCTGTACAACCCGATTGCCGCTTCATTGTCCGATTGCATGTAGGGATTCGTATTCCAGATCCATTCCAGGAAACCCGCTCCGCCCGCGCCGATGGAAATCGCGAGCTTGCGCTCCAGCAGATTGCGCGCTTCTTCCTCGGTGCGCCAGGCGCTCCCGTCCATCTTTTCGTAGAACATGACGCCGGTTTCTTCGACAAGGTTCGGCCTGTCGGGCGTCTTCGTCATCACATTGTCCCACACGAGATCGTCGTTCAGCCACCAGTTATGAATACAGGTGAAATCGACGGCGTCGCCGAAGAAGTGCGGACTCGGACTATCGCCGGTACCCGCCTCATCCTGGCCGACGGTAATCAACTGGTGAACGTTTCCGTTATTGCGAATCGCGGACTTGACATCCTTCACCCAACCGGCGAACATCTCCTGAGCAAATAATTTGTAATCGGTGACCTTTATCGGGAGACGGTCGGTAAAAATATTGACATTCTCAAAATCCTCCGGGACGGGCAGGCCGATGGATTCCCCGGCTACGGCACGATATTGCTCCTGCAGTCGGGCAAACCGCTCGTCATCGGATACTGCATGCATCCGTTGCTGCAACCACGTGTTCCATGCCGACGATTCGTAGTTGTCGTAATTCGGACGGCAACTCCACAAATGCTGGGGACTGCAGAATGACGGCTCGTTAATGAGATCCCATATGATGTCGTTTACTGCTCCATAACGTGAAGCGATCGCGGTAATGAATTCCTTCTGCGCGTTCACGGATCGTGGATCGAGATATGCGTTTGCGCCGCCCCAGCTTTCGGGGAGAAATGCGAAAAATGTGAAAATGACCGGGATATCGAATTTCCGGGCGGTGAGAATGAATGCATCCAGACTCCGGAGCGCAGACTCGTTGGGCGCGCCGACATCAAGCATATAATTCTTCCAGCCAGTCCATATCCCTGTTCGAACCATGTTGATTCCGGCATTCTTCATCTCCGCGAAATCCTCATTCCAGATGTACGGATTGGGCTCGAACAGGAATTTCCTGTGAACATCCGAAGCCATGTATGTCGTCCCTGTAACGGGATACGGTATTCCATCCCGGAGGAAATAATTGCGGTCGAGAGTCAGCGGCTTTCCACGGCCAAGAAGAGCTTTGTCGAATACCCAGAATCCTGTTGTATACGTTAAAGTGTTCGGCTTATCCATGTGAGGCGATTTCAACCTGAGCCTGGCATTCACCCGGTACAAGCCCGGGGCAAGAGCCGTTGATAGTTCCACATGCACATTGTTTCCGGTAGCAAGCGGGCCTTCGCCCACCAATTTCACACTCTCTGCCGCAATTGATTTCCCGTGCCCATCCAGAATTTCGATGCGGCAATCGTCGTCGATAAGTAACTGGGCATTCCCTTTCGGGCATCTGAATTGAATCGTGAATGACGGGAGTTCGCCCTCATGATAGCAGGCAAAGGAAGAGCGCACAATCAACTGCATTGCACCCAGCGAGGCGATTTCGACGAGAGTGCGGATTCCTTTCGCGGTTATTGTTCCCTTAAAATTGGCAAGCATCCACCGGCCGCCGGCACAGTCACCCTGAAACCAGTCGATTTGAACAATGGGAGCTGCGAGCCTGCGTTTCTCGCTCCCAATGCCGACCACAACGGGCCGTAGCACCGCGTCACGCTCCCCGGCGCTTCCGTCTTCGGCGGGAAAATCCTTCGTTGATGCAAAACGAACGTACAACTCGTATATTTCCTCGGCGGTGAATTCTTTCGACAGCTCCCTTGCGCCGTCAACCCGCTCGTCGGGGATATAAGAATTGATGGCATCCTTCGGGACACGAAATGCCTGTGTAATTCCAAATTTCTTGTGATGTGTAGTCTGTCGCACCTCCTGCCGCCAGACGGTTCCTTCCTTGTCGACCGGAACGGCAAAGGGAATTCCGCCGAGATTCACAAAATTCCCGCCCTGTGTCAGAAATTTCGATATCGCGACGAATGCACCTTTTGGAAATGCCGAGCCGAACGGATTGATGAAAACATCGTAACTGCTGACGCTGAGACCGGCAGCAATTTCCACTGATGATAAGAATGAGACGTCATAACCGTCCAGAGCCTTCTTAAGCGTTTCCTTTGGGATGGGCGTAAAATCAACAGTGGGAAAGGCCGGGTCATGGAAAACCGCGACCCGAAGCTTTCGGTCCGGCGATCCGGTTTCTTTCCAGCTTCCGAGTGAAGGAATGCTTCCCGTGACGGTGGCCAGAGCGAGTCCTCCGGCGGTTCTGATGAACTTTCTGCGATTGATGGTCATATGGCTTGAATGAGATCTTGGATCTTTATACCACTCACTACCCTCTCCCCTTCAATTCCCCTCTCCCAAATTTGGGAGAGGGGAAAGGGGTGAGGGTAAAAAGCCGAAAGACTTGATCAATACATGTCCCTCGGATTTCGGATTTGCTCTAAGAATTAATCCCTCCACGTTCTCCCATCCTGCATAATGTGCCATTTCTCTTTCCCGTTGATGCTCTCGATTGTTGCCTCGTAGCAATCGTTCGTGTGCTGAATAACGGGCGAAGAATACCCATCGGCTTTCAGGATGCCGACGTTGAGATCGTTCAGGTTGTCGCTGTAATGCTTGTTGTCTTCACAGTACTTCTTCTCCGCATAGTAGATCTGCCGCAACACCCACTTGGCATTTTCCTCCGGATGAAAAATGTAAACGTCTTCACCGGTACCGGCGGGCTTATCGGAGAACTGGACAAATCCCCACATCTCGGGATAATGCACGTTGATCAATCCCTGTGGGGACCAGAGCCAGTTATCCTCAGGATACGATTTCCCCGTCGCAGGATCGACAACTTTCTGGTATTTTCCATCCTTCGCCTCAACTTTCCATTCCACCCGTGAAAAATTTATGCGCCACTGGTCGCCGGCTTTCGGCGGAGTCTCTCTGTGGGCACATTCCCTGAGAGCGGCCCACGGAAAAGCGACCTCTACCGTCCATCCCTTATCCTTGTCGCCGGGAGTGTTGATGGTGCCATCGACTTTCACGGCCGATTTGAGACCTTTGATATCCCACCCATTCACTGCCGGGCCGCCGTCGCGATAGGGTTTGATGAGGAGGAGGTCCCACACCGTGTTGAGTGCGTTCATCTCGAATTCGTAGTATTCGTGCGTGTCACCGTCGGGGTCGATAAAGATTTCAAAGTCGTTGTCGTGGAAGATGACGGCATCCCGTTCTGTCAGCGTGGCCCACACATCCGGTTCTTCGATTTCCGCCGCGACGTAAAGATAGGTCTCGTCCCACAGCATTTTCGCACGCGTGCGGAAACGGGGTGTCGGTTTGGCAGCGCCTTCGATATCTATAAAATCATCCGTCCATTTGGCCTTTTGCCAGCTCGATTTATTGATGTTTCCATCAATGGTGAGAGCTTCATCGGCTTTGTAGCAAACGTACGATTTGGGGGAAAACGCCACCTGTGCTTCGGACCGGGAAAGAAAAAGAGCAAAGAGCAGCAAGACGACGGAAATGGGTCGGCTAATCATTTGGAGTTTGGCAATAATTGGCTGATAGAATAATAATATTCAACAATCGTTTCAATTCCAAATGCAGAAGTGGAGCTTGGGCGAAATGGCGTTAACGGGAAGTATGGCAAGAATTCGCTCCTGCATCTCGCCACGGCGGATCCGTGCGTGCATCACTCTTTTCGCAGACCCCCAGGCACTTAGTCGAAGAAACTCTCTGTTGAACTGACTGATTTCTTCGGGAAGAAATCTTCCGGAACCTGCTTGATCGCCCGACGATTATCTGTGCTCACATGGGCCAAGAGGGTAAATTTCTTCTTCGTCATTTGATACCAACCCCAAGATTTTCGACGATATCAGGTAATAGCTCTGCCGGGATGCCGACAAAAATGTCCTCGTTGTTGAGTTTCATGTACTTCCTCGCGCCGGCGTCGCCCAGGCTATAAACAACTTCACCCGTCAAAAAGGGAGCTGCGACAACGGCGGAACATATCGGTGGGCCAGTCATTCCCGTTGTCCTCTTCCCGGATTTGTACGCAAAGGCCTCCGCTATTTGCATCCCTTGCTTCGCATTGCACACGAGGACGACAACATCCGGTTCCAATTTTGCCTTCTCCAGGGGAGAAAATGAAACGGTTCGAACTGTCCCGAATTCTATTCTCGGATTCGAGCTAAGGAACCTTCTCGCGGCTCTTTGGGACTCAAAAAGACCGAGTTTGACGAGAAACTCACCCGTCTTCCGGCTTTCACTCATCATTTTCAATCCGCAGCTGCTGGCTCCGCCATCACACTCGTGGCACTCAGAGACTGTAGAGAACGATTCACCTTCAAGCCGCACTTTATCGAGCATTTGACACAGTCTTGCTCTGCCTTGCATCTTTTCGACGCCTTCCGGGGCTTCGATGGAAAACGAAATGGCAATTGGGGAGCTTTCGAGCCCCAGCGTTTTCTTCATCTTATTTGATAAATCAGCGTTCATCTTAAAGCACCCCGGGTGATTGTTGGTTTGCAATATGCTTAACAAATTTACCACTAATTTCCGTTGTTCTCAAATCCAGGATGTGGGATTCTTCGTATATCAATTCCACATTGTTGACTTCCATGACTTGCATTGTGAGAATTATTGCCCAGATTTATACTTGCCGCGATTTCTTCCGTCCGGATGGATTGCAAATGAATCGATGTCGAAGAAACGCTCTGTTGAGCTGACCGACTTCTTCGCAAGGAGATCTTCCAGTACCTGCTTGATCGCCCGACGATTATCTGTGCTCACTCGGGGCATGAGGGTAGATTTCTTCTTTGTCATTTGATACAAATACCCGCCCTCATATTCACTTTCTGGCGCATATAACGGCTCGTAAAATAACGCAATAATTTTGTAAATCTGCCCGCCGAAGTGCCTTCGGCACGTAGGCAGGTCATTCATAAACCAATTGCCCATGAGCAAAAGCGATGAGTGAGGCTTCATCAAACCGTGCGGCGTTGTTACCACTGTTATGCGCCGTGCAGCGGCTCAGTTCGTGCTCTCGGTGCAAAACCTAAACTTTATGATAAATTTTCCAATCGCTTCTTAGCTGTGGCTGTAACTTGATCGGAAATGCTTTGCCAACTGCGACTTGATGGAGCATGAGTCGGGAAAAGGAGAAGCAGTTTGAAGACTTCCCTCGCTTCCGTATTGTGATCTGCTTTGATGAGAAGATCGCCGAGATCTATAAGACACATAGGATCGTACCCTGCAACCCAAGATTTCAGGTATGATGAAACGAACTCCTTCCAATTGACAGGAAGATTATCGGAGTACTTCCAAGAATCACTAGCAAGATCCTGCAATGCCGAAGCGGCGAACATACCTTGCATCTCTGATGCAAATTCAGAACGAACGACAAATACTTTTCCTTCTCCGCCAGCCTGGTTAGCCTGCTGTTGGAATCCTGATATACGGCTGTTTATTGCTGTCAACTCAACATCAGTATAACAGATCGGCGAGGAGCCTTTCCAGTCCGTCAGACCTAGTGTCGTTGTGAGTCTACCGACTAGTTCCAAGCCGTTGTCAACGTATGGCCCCCGAGGCTTCCTGTCGACATGTGACCCGGGTAACTTCTTGTTGAGGTTAAACAGTTGCTTGAGGAAACCCATAGTATTGATCCTCATGGATTGTATACAGTTCCGCTGCGTGGCGCTTGTTATGCGCCGCGCAACCGTATTGTTTTTATCAGGAGCTAGAGCTGGGATGCACGTGACAACGTTTCAGATACAAAGCGGATGCACGAATACGTTGTTTAGCTCAATGAACAACTCCAGTAGGGGAAATAGGTTTTTGATGCAGTCATCAGCATCGTTTCGTCCAGCCTTAAAGAACAAGCCATCATGCATGAATTTGTTTCTCTTCTCAGAGACCTCCTTGAGAAATTGATTCAGCGCAAGCCAATCCTGGCCGCCGCGGCTAGGAAGGGCTTTGAGGGCTTCTTCCCACTTGATGCCCGTAAGAGCAGGGAACAGCTTGAACAAGCGGGCAGTATGTGTGTCACTATCCGCCTGCAAACGCTCTTGTACTGACAACGGTAGATCAAGGGCCACCATCAAGGCAGTGGTGAACCGAATCAGCAACAGCTCTCGGATAATGCAATAGAAAATCAGAACTGATGCGCTGTGAGAGTCGACACCTTCAAGTTGGTCCGGATCGTCCTTTGATTGTTTGGGAATAGCTCGATATGCTTCTTGAAGCAGGTCGATCATCGCAAGCACCGAGAGGTCAAAGAATGAAAGGCCATGATCCGATTGCTTTTGGCAAGTCGGGCAAATGGTACCGGCCAAGTTGCGCCTAAACTGGTCAGCGATCCTACACTCCGTGCACTGATAGTACTCGCCAGCGATTGTAGAAAGCTGCCTACGTCTCACCATGAAAAGAATGTCTGACATTAAACCCTCTGGTCGTGCGGCCTAATTAACAGGTCGGTTGCGTGGCACATAACGTCTGCCGTAAAAATGCATTGCCGTTGCGAGCTACGATGAATAAATTTCATTCGCGAAGCAACGGCATTGAGCGAGGCTTTATTAACCCCCGACATTTCCAGCGTCATTTTTACGGCTGTTAGGCGCTGTTGCCCTTTGGAAGTCTAAGATTCAACGATTCTCGAACCTTGTCTATCAGAAGAGTCTTGAGCATAGATTGATATGGGATATCCTCTCTGTTTGCCAAAAGTTTAATCGCTTCGACAAGTGATTCCGGAAGCCTGATGGAAATCGTCCGACTCGATGGCTTCAATTCTGGCAAGAACCCAATATCGACCCTTGAATAGTCAATGTAATCGGTAGAGTCGTGAGTTGTCCAGAATCTCTCTTCTGCCGCCAAGGACTTAAATATTGGAATCTTTTTGAGCTTTTTCAAAATACACCTTCCTTTCTTTCTTGTGCATGTCGCGTGCTGAGATGATCCGGATATTATTCTTGCGGCGGGTGAAGACAATGAACAGCTGGCGCGATTGATTTGTTTTCCCTAGCGCATAGAAGCGATCCTCGGTCATGGAATGCCGTTGATCTGAATAAACATAGAGTGGTTGATTGAAAAACAACTCTTCGCATTCCCACCATTGCACCTTATGTCGGCTCCAGTTCTTGTTCCGATTGGCTTCATCCCAATCAAAGCCTTCAAATTTTGAGAAAATCTGCACGAATTAAGCCGTCGATTTGTATATTGCTAATATATACAATTAATCGTCAAAGTCAAATTGCGCTTGCCCAAAACACCAAAGGGCAATAGCGCATAACTCCTGCAATAACGTAATTCGTTATGGCAATTGACGGGAAGCGTAAAGACGCATATCTGGGCATTCCTATTTCCTTTGACTGCCGAACAAGATTTGTTAAATCCAATGGAAAGTTTGCCAATTGCCGCACCTTAAATGTACTTGGCGAATATATAAAAGATTTCGACGAGTGTCAAACGAAGGAAAAGTCTAACCACGTTACGATGAGAGGTGGTAGGTGATAGGTTGTAGGTTCCAGGTTTCAGGTTTTGAGTTTTAAGCATTCGGATTTTGCTGTTGACTCGGATTCTCCCGAAGCTCGCGAATGATTCCCCTCGTTCAGTAAATGCGTACGGTGTCGCCCGGCGGAGACCCCCCCATCTTGAAGTCACAATTTGTGATTTCAAGTTTTGAAATTCTTCCGGGGTGAGCTGAAACATGAAATCGTGGGGGAAGCGCTCTGCATTTCTCTTCTTTCAGACAGCTGAAAAATCAAAACAGCCTGTCATGGCTATCCCTAATGGATTCCCGCTTAAAACGTGCGGGAATGACGTGTTGGCTCTTGCCTTTATGGCTGACCACAGTTAATAATTCAGATGTCTGCTTCTTTAGAATTTCCCCCTGCCACCGATGTCCCCGGTCTGATCAACCTTTGCGCTAAAGAAATGAACTGGAAGACAGGCCGCGCTACACACCCCTAAATCCCCTCTCGTACAAAGAAATGCCATGCGCAAGAGGGGACTTTGACTTGCGAAAGTGGCTACTCCTCGGGCGTCACGCGCACCAGCACAACGCCGTGATACGGCACATCGGCCGCAAATTCCTTTTCGAAAGTTCCGAGATCTTGCTGCCGCCAGACATCCCGTACCTTGAATTTGCCGTTGATGCCGATGTCGGATGCTTTCAGAACGACACGAGCTTTTTCCTTCGGCCCCCAACTGATGTAATCCGCGGGGGTTTTCTTCTCCGCGATGTCGGGGAAGAACAGCCCGACTGCCTTTGATCCGTCTTCCATCTCCTTCACCCAGATCTGGCTGCCGCCCGCCGCAGACACGCGCCTTGCCTGTTTCCCGAGCGGGTCCTGGCTGACGTCGATTACCTCGTCGTTTGTCAGCAGGTTCAGCGTAAACTCGTCGAGCCGCGCCAGGTCGCAACCGATGAGCAGCGGAGCGGACAGCAAACTCCACAGGCTGATGTGAGTGTATTGTTCGTCCGGAGTCAGATGGGAAGGATGAAGCTGCGGACCCCAGCCCACGAGCCCCACCACGAGCATATCCGGGTCGTTCCAGTGCCCTGGTTCGGCGTACTTTTCATGTCCTGCCTGCCCGAAGCCGATTGACGACATGCTTTCCCAGTTGTCGCTGATATCGTCCGTCGTCCGCCAGCAATTGCCGCCGACTTCCGCCCCCCATTCCCAGACGAATCCCATCCCGTACTGGCACAAACTGTACACGATGTCCCGGGGAACTTTGTCGAGCGCCCGGCGCATCACCGCGTACGGCTTTTTAAGTTCGGGGAGACTCTTGTCCTTCGCAATCCGGTCGTAGGAGCACCAATCGTATTTCAAATAATCGATACCCCAGTCCGAGTAGCGCATCGCATCCTGCTGTTCAAACTGGTAGCTTGCCGTGAAGCCCGCGCACGTAAGCGGCCCCGGACCGGAATAGATTCCCAGCTTCAGCCCTTTTGAGTGAACATAGTCGCTCAGCGCCTTCATGTCCGGGAATTTTTTGTTGGTGTTGATCTTGCCGTCCCCGGTGCGCTTCTCGCCCTGGAGAATGGAATCTTTCGCATCGGGTTTCACTTCCCAGCAATCGTCGATGTTGATGTACGTCCAGCCGTGATTCGCAAGCCCCGACGACACCATTGCATCGGCGGAGGCGCGAACCTTCTGGTCGTCGACAGCGCATGCCCAGCAGTTCCAGCTGTTCCAGCCCATCGGCGGGGTGAGGCAAATTCTGTCGCCCACGGAAATTCGGAAGTCACGGCTTGTTTCACCGCGGGCATTCTTCGCTACAAGCGTAACTTTGTAGTTGCCTCGTTTGTTGATGGTACCGGTGATCTGGCCCGAGGCAGGGTCGAGCGTCAAGCCGTCGGGCAGGTCGCGCGCTTCAAAAGTCATGGGGTGCGCTCCGGCGGCCGAAATGGTGTAGAGAAATGGATGCCCCGGTCTGACGCCGAACACTCGGGCTCCGGTTATCCTCGGTTCTGCCGACGGTCTCGGAGTGAGGATATACAACTCGGGAATTGTCGTCGTCACCATTTCCGCCGGCACACGGTTTTCAGTAAGTTCAATTTTTGCGTCGGCCCAATCTGCGTGGTCCCAATCGTTTCCGTCGCCGGCATCGCCGGCCAGCAGTCCGAGCAGTTTGATGCCTGAAATATCGATATCCAATTTTTTCGGCGCGTCGCCCTTCTTCATTACACCGCTTTCCCACAGAACTTTCTTATCGCCGAGCACATAGAAATCAATGGTTGCCTTGTCCTCCTTGACCTCGTCGTCGACGCCTACGAAAGCGGTGAAACGCTTACCTTTTCCGTCAAGGTTGATCAGGAATGTGCTGACGGCGTGCGTACCGATTCCCCTGTCGAACGCTTGTCCGTGGATGGACAACGGGTTCCCTTCCACCGATTTCTTCGCATGAGGAGTTCCCCATCCCGATTCCATGGACGACAGGTCGAATTCATCCAGCCAGAGAGTCTGCGAAAACGCCTGACTCAATGAGACGACCAGAAAGATGATTGTAAATGCGATTATGTTTTTCATAGCACCCTCAAGAATTTTATTAATGATGATTTACCAGCAAGGCATCCTACCAAGAACCATAAATCCGAATATCTGAAAAATAAAAAACAGCTTGTCATTCTGAACGCAACGAAGTGGAGTGAAGAATCTTCTTTTCTATGGGGCTTGAGATCCGTCTCCGAGGGGTCCCTCGCGACATGACTTTTCGGGTCGGATACTTCTCGTATACAGTTGTATTGGCTCGTAAATCCTAGAATCACTTTGTGCTTATGTTCGCAGACACGTCGCTCAAGGCCGTTTGTAACACCAATGTATCGTACGCCGTTCTTCCTTTTGGTCATTATGTACACGTAATATTGCTTTACCCTGCCTCCCCTTGTCAGATCCTTCGTCCGCCTCCCGCCAGAGAAACGGCGGACAAGTCGGCGGACTCTGGATGACATGCTGGAATATATTACTTTCCCCCGGAAGATTCAATATTTGCTTCACCCAGCTTCACATTCCGAACAACCTCGCCGGGCGGGAGGGGCATCGGAGGCATTGGCCGTTGAACCGAATTCTGTGATGAAATAACGATGACCGGCTCGCCCCGCTGCTTTTGACGGCAAACCATCCAAACCGAAGCATGCCAGCTACCGGAGTTTTCTTTTGATACGGCCCGGATGCGCGCCGCATGCGTGCCCGCCGGAACCCGGAACGTGTACCAGGCGGAAGCGCCTTCGGTCGGCCCGCTGTTAACGGTGTCGACTTTCCCGCCTACAGTGAAAAGCACCTTCGGCAATTTCTTCGCAGCGGCGCCTGCAACAGGCGTCAGGAGCACCTCAAGCGAAGCGTCGCTGACAGAATCGTTGAGGGTAAATTCCAGATTCACTTCAGTTCTATCCGGCGATGTGAGTGATTTCTTCTCCAGCGGCTCCGGCTGCTGGGGAGTGCTAAAAACAATATCGACAAGGCGCGTCTCCTTCCCATCCACAAGAAGCGTCTTCAGCATCTCGGGATTCAGTACGCGGGTTTCTCCGCTCGTCTCATACATCGTCAATGTGTTGCTCCGGCCGTCTTCCCTGTCGACACCGAACCTGGCTCCCGCGATGAGCGGCCTGTCCGCTTCCGACAACGGATAGACTTCGTACATTGCCATCTCGTATCCGTTGAGCGGCAGGTCAATCGATGAACCGGCTGAATAAAGTTTTGGCGATATCCATCGCGATGGATAGACCTTTTCAACGACGAGAGAGGAGGCGTCGGGGTCGATGCCGAACGAAGGATCCAGTTTCACTGTCAACGCATTCGGCTCGATCCACGGATTGCGGGCGGCGATAACTCCCCTTTTACCTTTCATGTGAACATATCCATATGTTTCTCGCTTCGTGGGGTCGCCGCCGACCATCTCGGTTGTCGAGAGAATCGGAAAACGGTCTTTCGCCCAGTGCATCGCCTGTCCGAGCGCGTTCCACTCTCCGTCGGTGAGAATATCCGGCGAGATATACAGTTCCCACATCGCAACTCCCCGCGCGAAATACAGCAGGACTTCATTCGTGAATTTGTCGAGAGGCTCTTCCTTTCCGCCCAGCCACTCGAGATTTCCCTTGATGATGCCGTGCGTCATCAGGTTGGCGATTGGGAACCACATCTGTTGATTCTTGAAATCGTCGTACAGCACAAAATCGCGGTACGTGATTGCCGCATCCCGCGGGCTGATGGACGGAACATCGGCATAGCCGTAATCCGCGCCCTGCATCCAGATCGTGTTTGCATACTTCACCCACCAGGGGCTCAGCCAGGTACCCGAAGTGATGTTGAGGAACATATCTGGATTCTTCGACCGGACAGAGCGGGCCATGTCGATAATTTTTTCCATCACCGCGCGGCGCGAATAAATCCCCACCGGATGACCGTGGTCGGGTTCGCTGCAGGAGAACTGGATTCCGTCCCATTTGAAGTAGCCGACCCCCTCATCCGCGGTGAAATCCGTCACCCTCTTCTTCAGAAGAGCGCTATAGTTCTTGCCCGCAACGCACATCTGGTCGCCGACCATCTCATATCCGTGTTCCTTCATCCATCCTGTTCGCTTCGAACGGAACGAATACCCGCCGATAGGCCCGAACCACAGCCCCAGACTGGTGTTGGTCTTTCTCAGTTCATCGGATATGGGCTTCAAACCGTGGGGAAACTCCTTCTGCCGCAACACCCAATCGCTTTGGTACACATCCCAACCGTCATCGAGCACAAATGCGTCCAGCTTGATGTCGTGCTTTTCGATCATGTTTTTCTTAATAAGGTCGATGATGTGGAAAATATTCTTTTCATTCATCCAATTCCCCTCCGGGACCCGGGGATATTCCGGCGAACGCAGGTCGTACCAGCTATTATAGAGCGTGTAGGGTTTGAGCGGAGCGACGCGAATATCATCTACGTATTTCATAAACCACCATTTGACGTAGGCATTGGGCGTGATGCCTTCGACGACCCACTCGCTCTCAATTCCTGTTTTGCCGATTTTCTCTCCGATTTCCTGTCCGCACGAAATGCGCACACCGTGGGCCGATGACTGAACCGTGTTATCCGCGGCGGGATACTCCAGCCCGAAGAACCCTCCGCATTCTGCTGTCTGAAACGCAACGGGCTGCCCGAAACCGCCTTCCTTGATAATCGTTGGAGAACCCATCACGACAACATCGCAAGGGAAGATTTTCTGGAGGAAGTGGCCGCCACGGGTTGTATCTGCCACGATGAGTTTTCTCCGGACATAAAAGGATGCTGGTTCAACCTCGTAGACGACCTGTGCTAGCATCGGAAAATCATCCCCTTTAAGTGACAGTATGAGTTCTTTTTTCCCGCCCTCAAGTTCTTTGAATTCATGACCCTGAATTCTGAAATTATTCTTGTTCAACCTCGCCGGGTTCTCGGCATTGTTGACAAAATTGGGCGCCTGCCATTCGGTCCACATGATTTCCGCTCCAAAATCCCCGTCGGTTTCGATCGGTGAGGGATGCGTCCCGAAGCGTTTCGTCCAGCCGGATTGTCCGATCAACCTATCAGAGAAAATCTTGCCGGAATCAATAACCATGGAAAATTCAATCTGATCGTTTGACAGGGTCAGCTTGGTCTTGCTTCCGTCGGTGAGCTCCCCACCCTTGACGTACTGACCAGATGCGAGCGCGGTAACGAGAAAAAGGATCGCTGCCAGTGGGAATATTGAAATCCAAAGACGTGCGGTCAGGTGGTTTCTCTGAGCTTCAATTGAGCAATGTCGAGAATGCATGTTTGTTCCTTTCTTGGATGTCCGCGAAATTAAGAAACTTGTCATTCAGGGGATCCGCCTTTGGCGGAGATGACAATCTCATGTTTGTTTTGTTAGGTTCTTCGCTCTGCTCTGGATGACAAAAAAGGTCATTGTCATTCTGAACGGAACGAAGTGGAGTGAAGAATCTTCTTTTCTACAGGGCATGAAATGTTGCTTCGAAGGGTCTTTCACGATTTGACCCTTACTGGCCGAGACCTTGTTAAGCATACTATTCGTACCATCCCTCACTCAAGTCTTTCCACTCTGGATTCATAGAATCAATCAATGCAATTTTCTTTCTTCTCGACCAGCCCTTGATTTGTTTCTCCTTCGCAATGGCCGCCCTCACGTCAGGAGTTGAATCGTAATAGACCAATCGAGTGCAGTTATATTTGCTCGTAAATCCTTGAACAATTTTGTGCTTGTGTTCATGGACGCGGCGCTCAAGGTCATTTGTAATGCCAGTGTATAGCACACCGTTTTCCCTGTTGGTCACAATGTAAACGTAATACTGCTTCACCATTCCTCCTCATGTCAGATCCTTCGTCCGCCTCCCGCCAGGGAAACGGCGGGCAAGTCGGCGGACTCTGGATGACATTCAATTCAGCGGTCGCCTTGCCTATCCACCCGTATCAACCTCGTCGCATATGCCGGCATTGTGACCGGCCCGACAACCTGCAGCTTTGAACTTCCAAAATTATCGCTGAAAGAAAATGCTGCCGGGATTAACTTGTTCCATTGCAGCGTGACGTTTTGCTCATGAGCAGATGGATTGTAGAGTCGAATGAGCCATGTATTCCCTCTTTCGATTGGTTTTAACGACGTCACCAGGACATCCTGGGGATCAACATGAACAATCGTGCCCGGCACGTGCCGGGAAAGGTCTGCATCTGCGACAATAAGCGGCTGTCGCTGCTCGATTCCGAATTTCGTAGCATCTTCGGGCTTGAATCCGCCATGAAGGGTGATGGAATAATGGAATGTTACGGGCCCTTCCTGGTCGGCCTTGTAGTTCGTGTGCCAGTAATTGTTCATCGCATACGAAAAAACCTTCGTCGACGGCTCGATGGACTTCATCCACGGCTGCTCGGCATTCATAGCGCCGATTTCGACCTCCGGAGCATCGGCGGTTGTCCATGTGAGACCCCCGTTGTCATTCGAAACGTCGACCCAGCCCTGCACCGAAACGAAATTCTTGCACGCACCTTTCAACTGGTCGATCTCGGGACGAACAATTCCATCGGCAACATCGTAGCGGAGCTGGCCGCCGGGAACGTTGAACGGAAACGCGATGTGCACCGCTTCCTTATCGCGCACGGATTGTTTGTCCAGCCGGTCGATAATGTCAACACGGTCGATTCCATCGACAATCCGGATTTCCGACGAATAGTGCTTGCAACCGGGCGCATCGGCATCGACGATGAGAGAAGAGAGCAGGCCGCCCTGTTCTCCAATTTTCACTTTCACATTCGAAAGACTCTGCGCTGAGTCGGGATTCTTGCCCCGAACATACAAATATTGATTCAGCGCCAGGGATTGTGCCGTGTCGACGAACTGCGCACCGTCCTTTTTCAGCTGAAGACTTTGAATCGCGCCGCTTTGTTCATTGAGTGTAACGGAAAGAAAGTCGTTTCCCAATGTCATTCCAGAAACACGCGCGCTTCCTTTAACGGGGGCGGACCCCTTTTTCACTCGGAACCGACGGGCAGAAAACGGAGGGACATTCTTGGCCAGTATGGCAAGCTGTCCGGTGGTCAGCCGCTGCGACGGGACACGATGCCCGTGTTCGTCAACGACGATGTCCCCGGGAGTACTCTGTTCTTTTGTCAGCAGCACAATGTCGGTGCGCGGCCATGAGCATGTATTATAGACATCGACGGCAAATTCTTTCGTTCCGTGTGTTTTGGCAGACGGCAGGACGCCCCTTAGAATTTCGCGCGATAGGCTATCCGCATCCAGCGCGAATTTTTGCTTGATCTTCCACTGCGCGCTCACATTGGGACTGTCGGGCTCTTCAACACTGTTCGAGGCGCCCCAGGTATGTTCATCCCATAACACAACGTCGCGCCATGCCTCATCGAACATCTCTTTTGGATACGACATCGCCCCCGGCATGGAACAGAGCGCTTCGCATTGAATCAGCCGGTCTGTGGCCTGACGGTTCAACGCCGTCTCAAACGCCGTCGAGGCGGCGCCGTCTTCCCAGTATGGCGTGAGATCACCCTTGAAGGATGGAAGTGTTTCGCCATAGTGTTTCTCAAATTCTTCGAACATTTGCTGATGCGTGGAGATGATAAGCCGCGGTGATGAATACCGTGCGTTCCAATTCCGGACAAAATCGGAGAGGCGGGGGTCTGGGGCGCCGTTATCGCCGAGCGTGTAGGGTAGATAGACCATTTCATACGGGTAGCCCTGTTCGTCGAGTTGCCGGATGAATTTCAGCATCTTCTCATCCCCGAGCCGCGAGAGGTCTCCCTCGTGGAACATGGAATAGCTCGCCGCTGCAACAAAGAACAGCACTTTTTCTTCGCCGGATTGCGATGTCCAGTAGAAAGGCTTATCTCCCCACTGGTCGATGATATAGCCGATGCGATCACCGTTATTCGGTGCGCTGGCAAAATATTTCACGCCGCTTTGCGCCAGGGCCGAGACGATCCCCCAGGTAAATCCGGGAACGTCGGAGACGAGCGCCGTTGTGACCGGTATCGAGAAGTCCGTTCGGAGTCGACGGGCGAAATCGGTAAAGTGGCTCATTTCAGCCGCCGTCGCGAGCCCCGTAAGCGGATTCGCATATAGGGCTTGAACTCCGATGTGGCCGTCTTTGATGGCGGCAATCACTTCATCCTTCTTTTCCTGCGATGCCTGTCGCAGGTAACCGTCGAGCGGCCAGAGAATTTCAATATTCCATTTGAACTGCGCTTCCGGCGGGTAATCATGCGTAGCTTTGATCAAACCCAGGGAGGTTTCAAGATTTTTCCATTGCGTTCGTTCTACATTCGGCTGAACATCTGTGTATCCGATATCATTGTGTGAATACGGGAGCAGGTAGACATCGCGGTGCGTCACGGGTTTCTCGCGTACTGTATTGTGGGAGATTGTTTTGCCGTTGATACGAAACTCAATCGACAGGTCTTTCTCTTTGTCGACTTCATCGATCGGCAGCATGAAAATATTCGCCCCAATTTTCAGCGAATCACGAATCGCATTCCCCGTTGGCGGGAGAATTTCGACCGTGCGTCCGTCGTTGAGGTTATCAAGACTCAATCTGAGCACTTGCTTTGAGTGCCCTGGCCCCTTCAACAATACCGGCTCGACGCGGAGCCGCGGCGTGAAGTTAAACGCATACTCGAACGCCATGTACCAGTCCATGCTCCCGGCATCCTCACCGTCGATGCGCATAACAAGCGGGCTCCCGGGTTTAAAATCTTTTACAGGGAGCTTCAGATACATGTAGCCGAACAGGTCCCCGTATTTATCGACCGTGCTGGCTTTAAACGAGAGTTCCGCACCATTCTTCCCTGCGACGGTCCAGTTCTTTGCAGTCGAATCCCTGTAATTCTTGAATGTGAACCAATGTTCCCCGTTGATCGAAAGTTCGAATTTGTGACTTGGCTTATTTTCTCCCCACCCTGCCTGCTCCAGACCTGCAAGCCAGATGAGGTTGTAGAAATCGCCCGCAACCGGCGCCCGCAATGTATCCGTTTCCCATGAAATGGATTGGGTCTCCCTCTGCGCCCTGACGAGCAGAGCTGCCTGAGCGTCGGGATGCGAGGAATGGTACATCAACACCTGTCCATTGAGCGCCTTGCGATATCCGTTGAGATAAAATTCCGGCGTTTGGACAGTCGATGCCCGATCCGGACTTTTCTGAACAACGTTGACGACAATTCCCTTCTCACTATTCTGAGAGAAGACGGATAGAGTGAAAGCTCCCAGGATTATGAGCGAATTCAGAAAACGACAAAAAAATGACTTCACGAGAATTCCTTTCAGACTATACGATTTTGCGGAACGCTGTTTGGGTTTTGACAACCTTGTAGCCGAGCTTTTCATAAAAGACATGTGCCTCCTTTCGAATCACATTTGTGCGAAGGTAAACCGTTTTGCATCCTTTTTCATGGGCCCATTGCTCCGCCTTCTGCATGAGGAGTCGTCCGATTCCTCTCCGGCGGCAGTTGTCCTCAATGACAAGTCCGCCGACCTCAGCTTCGGAATCATGCATCAACAGCACTCGGACGAAAACCTGGATCCATCCGGCGACGACGCCATCCGCCTCCGCAACAAAGAGTGCCTGGTCACGATCCTGCTGCGTGCGACGTATCCGACGCTCCATTTCCGTTTCCGACGCGGGATATCCCAGTTGAGTTGAAAGTGGGGCAACCCGTTCAGCATCTCCGGCAGTTGCCGGACGAACGACAATACTATTTGACCGGGGATGTGACATACTTAAATACAAACGATATCAGATATTCGGTTTCCGATGTTCGGGGTGGAAAAACCCACCGGTCATTCCCGCATGTTTCTAGCGGGAATCCATCTCTGGATGCCCGATAAAATTCCCGCCCTTTGGATTCCGCTTACGTTGGCGGGATTCTGAAAGCGGAACATTCGGGCATGACAGTCTTATTATTGGTTCTCTAGTCCCCCTTTCAACCACCGTGCTCATAACCCAGTGTGGGCTCTCGTCTTCCAGCCCCACGCAAACGATTCACGGAGTTACTTCCGAATCCCCCAGCAAAAGGGATCTTGCTCGTTGAGGATCAAGTCTGCTTCAGCATTGACAAATGCCGTTCCTCTGATCGTGGGGATGACTTTCCCGTCGACAATAGCAACTGTTCCTTCGAACACACTGCCGATAATGCTTTCCTGCCGCCATGTCTGTCCCTCTTTCAGTTTGCCGTCGGCATAAAGGCAGGCCAGTTTCGCGCTGGTACCCGTTCCGCACGGTGAGCGGTCATAACTCTTTCCCGGGCAGAGAACGAAGTTTTTGCCATCGACGCCGGGAAGCTGCGACGGTCCGGACAATTCGATGTGATCGATCTCCTGTCCATGCTCCCCGGTTATCCTTTGAGCAGTGAGAGCCTGCCGAATCTTCCAGGTATATTCCGTGAGATGTTCCGTGTTTTCCGGCATCAGTTCCTGACCGTGGTGCGTAACCAAAAAGAACCAGTTTCCGCCCCATGCCACGTCGCCTGCAACGTCGCCAATCCCGGGCACCGTCACTTTCACGCTTTGTGCAAACCGATAGCTCGGCACATTCCTGACGCTCACAGTTCCGGATTCATCGAGAAGGGCATCGACAACTCCGACAGGAGTCTCAATGCGATGTTTGCCGGCCTTGATTCTGTTCATATAAGCGAGCGTTACAACGAGACCGATCGTTCCATGTCCGCACATCCCCAGGTAGCCGACGTTGTTGAAGAAAATCACTCCGGCCGCGCAGGAAGGGTCGACGGGTTTGCAGAGCAGCGCGCCCACAACAACATCCGAACCGCGGGGCTCGTTGACTACCGCTGATCGAAAATGATCGAAATGGCTCCTGAATATTTCCAATCGCTCAGCCATCGAACCCTTGCCCACATCGGGCCCGCCGCCGACGACAAGGCGGGTCGGCTCTCCGCCGGTATGCGAATCGATCACATGAACATGCCGGTGTTTCGCAATCATCGTCCTGCCGGAATCTCTTCGTAGAACTTCCAGCTTGACTTGAAGTCGGGACTGAGCGGCTGCTTCGTCAGGCCAGCACGGACCATTTCGATGGGAATACTATTTTCATGGAGAACGGCGTCGTGAAATTCCCGATTTGTCATCTTCCCGGAGTCGACAACTTCGTGGTGAAGCGCCCGGAGCTGGAGCCCGCCGAGCATGTAGGCGCACTGGTAGAGCGGACCGTAACCACCCATAACGGATCGACGAACCTCCGCGGTGGCGTTGTCGCGTTCATGTCCCACTCGATCGACCAAGAAGTCGATACACTCCTGAGGCGTCATTTTTTCCAGATGAAAACTGAGGGAAAAGATGATCCGGGCGCAGCGGTGCATGCGCCAGAAAAGCATGCCGATGCGGTTCTCGGGCGTTTTTGGAAAGCCAAGGTCCCAGAAGAGCATTTCCCAATACAATGCGCCTCCTTCCACCCAGAACGGCGTCCCGAACAGGCCGCGATACTGCTTGTACCGGTCCATCATGAATTCCTGCAAATGATGACCCGGGATCAATTCATGGAAAACCGTCGCGCGCGCGAAATGGATATTGTTCCCGCGCATGCTCATCATTTTCTGCTCGTGTCCCATGGTGTTCGTCGGATACGATACCTGAATGACCTCTCCGCCAAGGAAAAAGGGACTGTACTTCTGTTGCTCGGGCGACAGCATTTCCATCCGCCACGTATCCCGCGCGAGCTGGGGGACCGTCACAAGGTCATGGTCATCGACAAATTTAATCGCCTCCCGCGCCAGGTCGCGAATGAGCTCCGGCTGTTTCCCCGGCTCGACGTACAGCGTCTTGACATACTCCAGCGCCTTATGCCAATCATCGCCGTAGCCGAGGTCGTTCGATGCCCGCTTCATTTCCTTTTCGCACCACGCGAATTCCTTATTAGCGATTGCAATCAATTCCTCCGGCGTATACGGGATCATCTCATACGCGAGCTCATCCATTAATGCGTCGCGTCCGATGGGATCGCCGATGATGGTGTTCTCGTCATCAACTCTCACTCCGGCAACCTTTTCACGCAAAAATGTTGAATAGTCTTTGAGGGCTGAATCGACGGATTTGTACGGTTCTCCGACCCACCACGAAAAGGCAGGGTCGTATCCGTTGTAAAAATTGAACCATTCCTTGAGTGATTCCCTGAGGTCTCTGATTATTCCGCTCGAGCGGTTAGCAACCGTTTTTTTGTATTTGGCCGGTTTCGAATCCTTCAGCGTTGCGTCAATTGTGTTTTGCGTCGCTCTGATTTGTTTGGTCAGCTCATTGAGCGCCGTCGCAGTTTTCGCGGGGTCGACGAATTGCATGCTCTGGAGCGATTCCCTCAAATCGATGATATTCTGTGCGAACGGCATCAACGGCGCTTCTTCCTGGCGCGCTTTTCCCTGGAGGTCCGATTGGCGCAATCTATGGGTAAGGTAGTTCCGGAAAAGCACGTAGTCGACGCGACCATCCTGACTCAATGCATCAAAGTTCGTTCGCTTTAGTTTGTCAAACGCGTCGCTGTAGAAACGTTTCATACGCACCTGGCGGGCCGGGGACACTTCAATCGGATACAATCGGCGCAGGCTCCAGATGTCGGAATTGAAGCGCTCAATCATTTCCCGTAGTTCGCTGTGGGAAACGTCCGCTGGCACGCCGTCGAGCGAATCGGTTGGAAGGTTTTCCGACTGGCCAACGAAGCTCGATCCAGAAACTTCTCGTTCTGAACGGTCATCTCCTTTCGAAAGTGCGATTGTTTTCGCGCCGCACCACATGAAAAGAACCGCTGACAAAAAAAGGTATGCTGATTTCTTAAACATTGAGACAATCTCCTGATTGATACGAGAGAGGTTCAACCTTGGGTCCACTCACATTGGGCTGCTTGAGCCGAATCATTTGGATTTCGCTCCCTGTTCGACAACAAACCACGTGCAACTTTTTGCCGGAACTTCTACGGGGAGCTCCAATTCAAATTTTCTGTCTGTTTCGAACCGTTTCAGAATTCCTTCTTTCTCACGAACCAGAGCGGATCCGGTTATTCCCGCGAGTTCGAGTGGCAATATAATACTTTTTCGGATGGTTTCATTTGTCGGGTTGTAGACAAACGCGAATCCCTTTTCCTTTAGACGTGGATTCACGTGGAGCATGCAATCAAGGTCTTTGCCGTCGGCGCGGCGGACATGAACGATATCGGAGTTGAGGATTTCCCGGTACTGCTTGTACAGATCCACCCATTTTTTGACCAGGGTTTTTGTTTCATCGGTGTCGTAGATTCGAGGACCGCGGTAACATGCCTGGACACCCGAGCCGAAGTTCTGCGCCAGATGCGCTTCATACTCCTTGAGATGCTCCGACAACGGCTCCAGTGTGGCAGCAGCTCCTCCTCCTTGATATTCAACGAGCGGGACAAACGTCCAGCCCATACTGGGCGTTTTCTCCCACGTTCCATCAAAGATATTCTGCCGGCCAAGAATGATTTGCCGTTCCCGCGGCAATGACCAGTTCACTTCGCGATATCCGATGCCGGTCTTGTTCGAGCCGTTCATAAAATACCAATCGGGAACGTTGAGATAGATATCCCGCACGCGGCACCAATGATAGAACTCGATGATAATTTTCCACTGCTTCCACTCTGAATCGTTCAATCCTGCGTGCCCGGGATGGACCGTCGAAGCACACACATCTCCCGGGTACGAGCCGTCATGCTCGAGCACATCGAAGCCGGTCTTCTCATAGAAGGATTTCAACTTTCGAAAATACTCCTGTCCCCAGCGGCTGCCGAGGCATGGCGAATCGCCAAAGATGGCTCCTCCGGTTTTGCCGGTAGCCGGATTGATCACATCGTCACTGTCGCTTATTCTCCGGCTTGCCAGAAGAGAGTAGCCGCCGATTTCAATTCCCTTGGAATGCGCATATTCGGCAAGGGAACGGAATTTTTCAATGTTTGCCGGACTTTCATCCTCCATGTTCAGACCGCTTCCGAAACTGAGGATGATCATTTCAAACCCCGTTGCGACACACTGGTCAACGGCTCGTTTGACGACATCGGGATCCGTCGAAGTGAGATGCAGAAAAATCGGATTTTCCGTCGCCCACGGTGCGAGCGTGCGGCACATGTGTCGCTTCGCCATCCCCCTGCGTTCACGGTCGTAGCTATCGTAGACGAGCTCGAATGTCCGGAATCCATCGAAGGTTTCCTGCGGCCGCAATTCAACGTCCGGTCCGATATCCGGCTTGACTTCCAGCAGACAGGGAGTCTGCAGCCCGTAATTTACCTGCGATGTGTACGATGTGTCGGTCCGCCAGTGCATGGTACGATCCGAGAGTCCTGCTTCCATCGACCCGTTACAGGCATATTCACTCTCGACATACAGGTACTGAGGCTTCGGCAACTCCTGCAGTGAACCGCCGACCGATGACTGCTGTTCGACCGCGGCAAGAATTTCGTTGGTGAATGAGTTCAGATGGATGGACCGGCCGTCCAGATTTGAAATCGACAACCATTTAGCCAGGAGCGGAATCCCGTCATACATCTCGTAATGAACGGCAACCTTGACGCGGGGCGAATCTGTTTGCGGTGTTTCAAAATTCAACGTCAGAGAAACACCCGGCGGCGGCCAGGGAAGGTTTGCCGACCATCGCTTGGGCTTCCAGGGAAAGCGTTCCCGTGTCGGACCGACATCGAAACTGTTGATCTGCAGGGAATGAGGGTCGCTCGTGAGACTATCAATCCATTCCGGAAGAAGATACCCCCTCTCTATCTGGCCCACAAGACCGCCGATGTCCCACTGTTTGCCGCTTATCGTGACCCTTGCTTCCGGTTCGACCGCTCGAAGCATCGACGCCCCTGTCATGAGATTGTCAAATGCGACCGCCGCTGCATTAGGAGACAATCGAAACGTACGTCTGATGAGTCCATTGGTGAGGGCAATTTCAAAAGGTTTGCCTGTCCGGTAGATTCCCGATTTGTATTCATCCGGATTAATGAGCCAGTCGGACTGCCGGGGTGTTTTCGTTTTCTCGGCCAGTTTTGGCAGGAGCCTAATGCGTCGTACTATTATGTCCTCTTGCGCTGCGGCGCCGCACATGTCTCCTTTCCCATGAAAAGAAAAGAACGTTAACACTATCAACAGGAAACGGCGCATTTTTTACTCCAGGGTAAACGTTTTCGTCAAGCGAATGTCTTTCGATGAGCTCCCGATCATTATTTCAAACATACCCGGTTCGGCAACCCATTTATTTTTCTTTGAGCTGAAGAACGAAAGCGCGCTTTGATCGATGGCGAGCTCGATTGTTTTTGATTCCCCGGGTTTCAATGACACTTTCGCAAAGGCTTTCAGTTCTTTGATTGGACGAGGCTCGCTCGATTTTTCGTCGTGGATGTAAAGCTGCGCGACTTCCGCGCCTTCGCGCGTTCCGGTATTCGTGACGTCGAAGCTCATTTTAAGGCTATCCTTCTTGCCAATTCTGTCCGCGCTCAATTTCAGGTTGTCATATTTGAATGCTGTATACGATAGTCCAAATCCAAAAGGAAACATCGGCTCGATGCCCGTCTTGTCAAAATGCCGGTAGCCGACGAAGACTCCCTCGGAATAATTCACACGTTTGTCGTGACCGTAGTAGCTGTTGAAGCAGGCGTTGTCCTCCCACTTTTTTTCAAATGACGCAGGGAGTTTACCGGACGGGTTTACATCACCGAAGATAATTTCGGCCACGGCAGTCCCGCCTTCCTGTCCGGGATACCAGGAATGGATAAGTCCGGCGACATGATCAATCCAGCCGGTCATTGAGACGTTTCCGCCTGCGTTGAGAACGACAATGGTATTGGGGTTCGCGCCGGCCACTGCATTGATCAATTGCTCCTGGCCGACGGGAAGTTCGAACGTCCGGTCAAATCCTTCTCCTTCAGTCGACGGATCGAAACCGATGCACACCACCGCCACATCCGACCTTGATGCCAGGCGGAGCCCTTCCTGATCCAACCGCGGCTCATACAACCCCCACCCGAACGAGATGACGGCATCCCCTTCATTCTGGTAGTATTCGAGTTTGATTTCGTGATCGCTATTGGCTGCAAAGCGCAGCTCCGCCGTTTCAGTAGTTGCACTCTGGTCTTTCCACTGATTGATGATCAGGTAGTTATCGACAAACAGTCTGAATCCGTCATCGCCACGGACGACAAAATCGTACCGGCCGTCCTTCTCCGCATGAATCGTTCCGGTCCATCGAACGGAATAGTGGACCGCCGGAAAATCTTTCGCCGGCCCCTGACTCCAGTTGAAATCGACTTTCTCGTCGGTGCGTGTAAAGGCGGGCTTCCCTTCAAGACTCATGTTGGAAAAATAATCGCCTGTTAGTCCGGGATTCCCGTTCGACCTAAAGGTCGAGGTGCCAAAAAGTTCATCAACATTCCACTTTAATCCCTCGTTGTAGTACACCTTAACATTATTCGATGCAACCTGGACCATTCCATCCAGAACGCTCACCGCTCGAAACGGTTGGATGATGGAGCTGCCGCCGCCGCCTGTGACAGCCGGATTCGCGTTGGGACCAATCACCGCGACGGATTTTATCTTTGAGCGGTCGAGTGGAAGCAAATTCGTTTTATTTTTCAGAAGCACGATTCCTTCACGCGCGGCCTGGAGAGCAACCAGGCGAGAATCCGGATTGTAGCGCGGGAGTGATGTATCCTGCTGTTGCCGGTCGAAGAAGCCAAACCGGAACATCACGCGCAGCATGCGCCGCACTTTATCGTCGATGGTGGATTCCTTCACTTTTCCCGCTTTGATGGCGGGAAGCAGGGTATCCCTGTTCATGTATTCACCCGACGGCATTTCAAGGTCGAGACCGCCGTTTGCTGCTGCAACGCCATCGTACGTAGCCATCCAGTCGGACATAACAAAACCGTCGAATTTCCACTGGCCTTTCAAGATATCCCGGAGGAGATGTTCGTTTTGGGTACAGTGGATTCCATTCAACGGATTGTATGCCGTCATGATTGAACCGCTCCCGCCTTCAACGATTGCCGCTTTGAACGCGGGGAGGTAAATCTCCTGAAGCGTTCGTTCGTCCATGTCCGAGCTTGTTCCATGGCGGTCGTACTCCTGGTCGTTTGCCGCGAAGTGCTTCACGGTTGTGACAACACCCTGGCTCTGGACACCCTTCACATATGCCGCCGCCATGCGGCCGGCGAGATACGGATCTTCACCGAAATACTCGAAGTTTCTTCCGGCCATCGGAGCGCGGTAAATGTTGACGCCGGGCGCGAGCATGATGTGAACCCCTTTCGCCCGCGCTTCCTTTCCAACCGCGACCCCAAGCCGGTTTTCGAGGCCTACATTCCATGTCGCTGCTCGGCAGATGCCGGCGGGAAATGCCGTCGCGTCCCCATAATTCCGGACGCCGAGAGGTCCATCCGCCATTTTGATTCTCGGAATTCCAAGCCGCTCGCTCGGCCGGATATAAAAATCCTCAAAGCCGCCGATCATATCGATCTTCTCCTCGAGCATCATCCGCGGCAAGAGATCCTTTACACGCTGCTCGACCGGAGCCGAAGGATTCTTGTAGAGCGGGGTCTCCTGAGCAAACAGAAAAGTACAACTGACCACAAAAAGGAATACATACATATATGGTTTCATGGCAAGCTCCTTAGAATGAATACCGAACGATGAACGGACCGCAGCTTGAAGGCTGCGGTCGCAATGAAGTTTCTAAAGCTGGCACGCCCTTCAGGGCAGAGGCGCACCGGTAACCGCAGACTTCATGTCTGCGTACTCTGCAAAAGGGTAAACCCTGTCACCATTGCTCGAAATTGTATACAGTCGATCCTCTGAACTTGTATTGTTTCCAATCCTCTATCAGTCCTTTCTTGACCGGATTGTCCAAAATATACAAAATTTGCTTTCTTTCATCCACATCATCTCGCACAACATGGTCGTAGAAATTCTTGTGCCAGCACGTTCCACCAAAGTTCTTCGAGAACCAAAATCCCGTCTTTTGTTTGAATCTTTTCACGACAGTCAATACGTTTGAATCCGCGTGCGTGCCTTCCAACAACAGATGCAGGTGATCCGGCATAAAAAGATAGACTGGAGCTTCACAACCACCATTCGACACTTCTTCTTCCAAAATTGCCTCAAACTTCTCGAATATTTCGTCATTCGTTAACAATGGCTTGCGGTCTTTAGTACAAATCGTGAACGATGCCCTTACCCTGCCGATATAACAGCTGGCCGGCAAACGGTGTGGCTTCTCACGTATCATGCCTCACTGCCTCCCTTCCCTTCAAAAAAATGCTTAGAGCGGAACCTGAAGGTTCCGGCTACTCTTCCACGGACGGGCGCGCAGGGGATTCCTGGGTTTTGATAACGATTTTCGCTGTTTTCAAGCCGTCAGAAGATGCCAGCAACCGGATTTCACCCGCTTGACGACCGGCTTGTACGATAATCTGACACTTTCCGTTAAACAGCTTCCGTTGATAATTGCCGTCCAGATATTTGTCCGGCTCGTGACTGCTGGGATTTCCGTTCCCGACTCCGATGATCTTCCCACTGCCGCTGATTTCGAACCGGATCAGATTGTCGGCAACCAGGACTTCTCTCCCGTGCCCGTCAAGCGCGGTGACATTAACGACGCACAGATCCTCACCGTCGGCGTGGATTGACTGCCGGTCCGGTGTGAGAACGATCGTGATGGGATCGTCAGTCGTCTCGACTTTGGTCGATACTTTCTTGCCGTTGCGCCAGCCATGGGCTTCGAGTGTGCCCGCTTCATACGGGACTTTCCACTCAAGATGAGAATTTCTTTCCATCACTTTTGTTCCAAGGCTCTTCCCATTCAGAAACAGCTCCACGCTATCGCAGTTGCTCTGGCACCAAATATTAATCGGCTGCCCTTCCATCCCTTTCCAGTTCCAATGTGGAGCGAGATGAAGCACGGTTTTGTCAGTCCACCATGACTGGTAGTAATAGAAATTATTCTTAGGGAAACCGCACACATCGAGGATGCCGAAGTGCGAGTTGATGCACGGCCAGCTGTACGGCGTCGGCTCGCCGCGGTAGTCGAAGCCGGTCCAGACAAAGGCGCCGGCGAGCCATGGCCGCACTGCATAGAACCTCCACCACTTTTCCGCAATCGAGCCCCAGCCCGGTGCGTTCACATCATAATCGCTCATGAAACCGTTGATCGTATCGTTCATGTATATTCCCCGCGTGCACAACGTACTGGCTTCCTCGCTTCCCATCACCGGCTGGTCGGGATGATCCCGGTGATATTTATCCGGGTCGCCGAGAACGATGTAATTGATGCCGCGAACATCCACCACGCTGTTGATGCCGTCGTAATGATTCCCATTATTGCCGGCGTAGGTGCAAAGCCGGCTCGGGTCGAGTTCCTTCTGGAGGCGCTTCAGATCCTGCGCGATGTCCGTGCCTATTCGATCGTCCTGAATCTGCCATTCCTCATTCCCGAGAGACCAGACGAATACCGACGGATGGTTCCTGTCGCGGAGAATCTGCGTTTTGAATTGACCACGAAATTCCGGCGTGGTTCCCATGAGCCTGTTTTCGTCCATGACGAGCATCCCGAGCCGGTCGCACGCGTCGAGCAGCTCGGTCGTTGGTGGATTGTGGCTCGTGCGGTAGGCGTTGCATCCCATTTCTTTGAGTCGCTCGATGCGATAGTACTGCAACCGGTCGGGCAGCGCCGATCCGACTCCCGCATGGTCCTGATGGCAACAGACACCCTGGATTTCGACGCGCTTGCCGTTGAGGAAGAGACCGTTGTCCTTGTCGAAACGAATTGTCCGAATACCGAATGTCGTTTCGGTTTGATCGACAATTTTCTCTTCGGAGAGCACCTCGCACCTGACTCTATAAAGATGGGGAGTTTCAAGGGACCACAGCTTGGGGCTCGGGATTTGGATTGCCAGGCGGATGGTCTTCTCCTCAAATCCATTGAAATTCTGCGTTTCTGTTGACATAGAACCCACGGATTTGCCGGTTTCATCTGTTATAATAGAGCGCAGGATTCCTCTCATCTGAACGGCGGATTGATTGACGAGCTTAGTCTCGATATTCACATGGGCATTCTTCCCGGCAGCCGGATCATCCACTTCAGTCCAGACGAACGTCCCGTATAGGGGAATGTGCAGGGGATTGTATTTCAGCAACCACACGTGCCGGTAAATTCCCGCGCCTTCATAAAACCATCCTTCATATTGACTGGCATCTGCACGAACGACGAGCACGTTTTTCTTTCCAAAGAGGACATAGTTCGTTACATCAAAATTGAATTCGCTGTAACCGCTCAGATTTCTTCCGAGAAAATGTCCGTTAAACCAGACGACGCAATCGCGGAAAACACCGTCGAATTTCACCGTCAGCCGTCTTCCTGAGTCGCTTGCCGGAATTGTGAACGTCCGGCGATACCAACCGATCGTGGATTTAGGAAACTGTCTGCCAACCGGTTTAAAGCCATGGTCCTTGACGTTGTCTTCCATTGCATGCACAAAATCAAGTTCGACCGCCCAGTCGTGCGGAATATTGAGCTTCCGCCACGCGCTATCGTTGAAATCCATTTGAGCCGCCCCCGGAGCTTCGCCCGCCTTTCCAAAAGCGGTCTCCAGACCGTACCCAAAATCATCAACTGGAGAAGAAGCATCGCCGAGATGGAACCTCCAACCGGCATCAAGCAGGAGTTGTTCCCTGGCGGGCACATCACTCTTGGGGACCGGTGACGGACTTTGGGCAAGTCCTGAGCGTTGGGTGAACGATAGTAACACTATCAGAGTTGTTGGGAGGAAAAAATGTATTCGTTTCATTTTACACGTCCTTTTTGTTTTCAAGACATATTTTAGGATGATGTATGACCCTCACCCCTTCCCCCTCTCCCAAATTCGGGAGAGGGGAATCGAATGTAACAACACCTGGGCCATCTTCATTTTTGGTAAAACAAAACTCCGCTCGGTATGATCTGCTTTTCAATCCCCGGTCCCATATAGGAAACATTGAGCCCGACTCCGCCGGTTTGCTGGAAGAACAGGACGCGAAGAGGATGAAGACCGGCGGCCAGAGCAATCACACCTTCGCGTTCATCCATCCCATGCAGACCGTCGTTGTTGACCACCAGCGAGTCTCCGATGTACAGCCGGCTGCCATCGTCTGAAGCTGTGAAGAAGGCGTAAACCCCATCCTTCGGAATTCTAACGTAACCGGTATACACAAACCCAAAATACTCGGGCTGCCTTTTGGGGGATAAATCAAAACCGGAAAGAATGCCCTCCTTGAGAGACTTCAAACTTCCAAAATCGGGCAGGCTATCCCAAGTCCCTTCATAGTACGCATACTTGATGCCGCCACCCAACCCGCCAATCTCCACGGCCGGACGTGTCAAGACCTTCGTGAATTTCATTTGCGATGTGCCGCTCACCGGCTTGCCGCCGCGGAAGCACCGCGCCGAGACAACCGTTGTCGTCATCAGTTGTACCGGCCCGCTTACCGACGGCGAGCTGCTCGAAGGGACAGTTCCATCCAGCGTGCACCGGATCTCGACATTCTCACGTTCGGATTTCAGTGAGACAGGAAGATTGTCGACAAAGATGTCAAAATCGGCGGATATTGTGGGTGGATTGCTCACGTCGGCCTTGCCTTGAACATCCATGACAATCACGGTATTGATTGTGTCGGGCGCCTTCGCCGGAACGCTGACGACAAGGGCATCTTCATTGCGCGCGACATCCAGGGCGGTCCTCTGCCCGTCCGCGAGCAGATATGCCTTCTTCACTTCGTTGAAGATTCCCGGTACCACAAGCTTCCCGTCGGCGGGCCAGTCGAAGACATGTAAATAGAGGCGTGTCCCGCCGTCGACGGATCTCTGCGTGCATCGTCCCCAATCGAGATGTTTGAACGGACTCGCTTTCGTCGCATAGATTGCCTCGCCGTTGACCTTCATCCAGCTTCCGATTTCTTTCAGTCGTTGAACGCTCGTCGGAGGGAACAGTCCTTCAGATGTCGGGCCTATGTTCAGCAGAAAATTTCCACCTTTTGAGGCGATATCGGCAACCATCCGGAGCAGTTCCTTTGTTGACTTGAAATTCATATCCGCCCGGTTGTACCCCCAATGGTCATTCATCGTCATGCAGGTTTCCCAATCGGCGTCCGGGATGCCGGTGGCGGGAATTTCCTGTTCCGGCGTGCCGAAGTCGCCCGCAAATTCGGCGCCTTTCGTCATACCTTCCATTCCCGACCGGCCCGCGCCGACCCGGTTGTTAATGATGATGCTCGGCTGCAGGCTCCGGACATAGTTGTAGAGATCGTTGCCGTAATCGGGATTCCAGGTCGATTCCCACTCACCGTCAAACCAGAGCACGCCGATATCCCCGTAGTGCGTCAGCAATTCTCTCAACTGGTCTTTCATGTGCCGGACGTACCGGTCGAATTTCGCACCTTCCGTCGACCGCGTTGTTTCCCAACCCCTCCGCGGCAAGTAATCGGGATAATGCCAGTCCATGATGGAATGGTAGAAACACATCTTGATGCCCGCTTTATGGCACGCATCCGAAAGTTCCTTGAGAATATCCCGTTTGAACGGCGTATGCATGACGTTGAAGTCCGTGTACTTCGAGTCGAACAGACAAAAACCGTCATGATGCTTTGAAGTGATGACGATGTACTTCATCCCCGCATCTTTCGCCATCCGCACCCATTCGTCCGGGTTGAACTTGACAGGATTGAACTGATCGACGAACTTGTCATACTCTTCAAGGGGAATTTGTGCCGACGTACGGATCCACTCTCCATAATCAGTTTTCCCTTTCCATTCACCCGCAGGGATGCAATACAGTCCCCAATGGATAAACAATCCGAATCGTGCTTCGCGCCACCATTCCATGCGTGCATCGCGGTCGGCTTTGGATTCGTGGAGGTAGTCCTGCGAAAGAAGTCCTTGCGTGACGAGAAGGAGGCACGCCGTCAGAAGAATACTGGTGATTCGTTTCATAGATACTCCCGGTTTGGTTGTCGGTTCCAAGTTGTCAGTTCGTGGTTGTTGGTTCTTAGTTGACGGTTCGTGGTTGACAATTATTGGTTATTAGTTCTTCGTTCTTTGTCGTTGGTCATTCGTCATTGGTTCTGGTTCTGACTTCCGCATTATTCTGTTTCATGACGATAACGAGCATGCAATTCCCTTTTGAATGAGTGTTACAAACATCTCGCAAAGACGTGCAATGCCGAGTCCGCCGAAGGCAGATGAGCGGAAGAATTGAGCAAGTGTTTTCCCCTGAGACTTTCTGCGTCGTATTCTTGCGTTATGTGCCGTCGCAGAACATTATTTACCTTGAACCACCTTGCTCGATCTCATGCACTTTGATAACTGCTTATGGGGCAAGGATGCGTGTTAACGCCCCAATAGCCAGTCCGAGAAGCAAACCGGAAATTCCCCAAAAAATCAAACTTAAGGTTGACTCATTGGTACTAAATTATTATCATCAGGAATAGTGTTCCACTTGACAAGCAATGATTTCACCAAGGCAACATTATTTAGTATATCGTGTTCCCAAAGAATGTATAATTTTTTGTTTAGTTCATTTTCTATGATGTCCCTTTTGATTTTATCATTCTCGACATCATCTATTTGTGTTGGGGTTAACCCCTCTTTGTCATAATAAGATCTTGGATCTGCATGCCAGTAGGTGCCGTGAACTTCTATAAACACATCGGTACTAGGCAGGTAAATATCAAATACCTTTTTTACACCATAATTTTCTGAAACAACTTCTTTTTGTCGAAAAAAAACGATTTTCAAATCTCTTAATAATTGACAGACTTTATCCTCGATTTTACTACCACCATAATTGTATTTTTTTAGAGTCTTTATTGCGCTTATAGAAAGCGCTTTCCTTCTTTCACGCGCCCAGTCTAATTCTTCGTGCCATTTTTTTTTATGAGCATTAGAGCTCTTCTTGAGAATTTTCGCATAATATTCTTCATTCGATTGTCTATACTTGAAAGAACATTCCTCAGAGCAGAAATACAGTTCATTCCTCAGGTGACATCTTGGTCTGTATATTAGACCCCCACAATAAGTACATTTCATAAGATTTCCGGTTTTTTTTACATCACCAGAACATTTTTGAGAACAGAACATTCTGGGTTGTGACGGTGTACTCCATATTTCTTTGCCGCAAGTCGTGCATGCAGTGAGCATCCCTTTCTTGCTGTATTCATTTGCGCAATTAACCGAACAGAATTTTCTGTCGTCTTGATGTGGCTTGACTTGAAAAGGCTTGCTACATTGTAAACATGTAAGTGAAACCCATTTCTGTGAGTAATATCCACGGCATTTTTTTGAACAAAAATTTACTTCTTTGATTTCCGCGGCTCCTAATCTAAACTTCTTCTTGCAGACGGGGCAGGTGATATTGGGTTTTTTCCAGCGTCTCTTTATTGGAACCCCCTTCGCTTTCAAGACTCTGGCAATGACAGGTTGAGAATAACCAATTATCCGACCTATCGTTCTTAGAGCAATCAAGTCTTCGGAGTAGCATTTGTCGATAAAATCAATCTGGCATGTTGTTAGAGGAATCTTGTTTACGGGTTCCTTGCCTAGGCGAGAACAGCTTCTGCACAAATGTCGACGCTTCCGTGAAAGAGTAAAATAGAATGTCTTTCCTTCCTTACCGCAATTGTCGCAGTGATAGATTATCTTGGTACTGCTACCTTTGGGTAAGTCTTTCAACTTGATCTTAAATGTGTCTCCGATTACTAAATTGTTGAATTCATATCCTCTTCTCTTGTAGAAAGTGATCTTTTTTTTATCACTTATTCTTATTTCAACAAATTGTTCAGGTATCATGGATCAGCTACATCTTATTCAGTCAGGCTCGAATTGTTAGGCATAGTGCGCCCCGCGTCATTTAGCCAATCGACAGTTTCGGAATGTCGGTCAGATCGATGCGAAATATCCTGGCTAACTTCGTGATGAAATTGTCTTCATAACCATTGAAGAAGAAATCTGGCTTACTACCTTGAATGAAGACAAAAAGGTCAATTTTTTTGAGTTCATATCCAAGGGACTGTTACTAACTCTCTTAAGGGAAATCGCAGACGCCCGACCTGCAAACTCAGGAATATCAATGTAGCCCTGAAGGAAATCCTCGAAGCTCTTCCAATCGATTTGGAAATTGTGAGTCACATAGGCGATGACATTGGGAACAATGTGCTGGGAGTTAACAGCTTGGAACTGACCGAAGGCGTCATGGATAGTTGCGGTAAAGATATTGAACACACGAGTGTGCAGAATGCCATTGCTGCCGATCTTTGTTTCAAGAGATTTCACTTCGCAAAAGAAGAAGAATCCATCTGGGAGTGATGTGCCCTTGAAATCGGGTGTTCTGCTTTCTTGCATTTGTGTACCCTCAAACTACTCAGCCTAAAGATTGTAGGAAGCGAGACAATTCTTGACAGCAAGTTCATCTTTCGATATTTTCTTCATAAATTCGAAAAGACGTAAGACCTACAAAGTATAAAACGATTAGTAACCGAAATATTCTGGATCGAAATAATGACTGTCGAGCATCTTGAGAAGTTTTTCTGAGTTTCCACTTATCTGAAAAGCTGTTAAGGCTCGATTCGCATATTCCCAGTTTATTTTTTTAATCGTTTCTCGCTTCATTTCCATGCGGCACCTGATCACAGCTTTTGTGGATGTTTCATTGCCGAACCTGTCCACTTGAGGCTCGGTACATTTGAAGAAAATGCGAATGCGTTTCACTTGTGGTATCTTTTGTAGAATCTCCTTCATCTCACTCCCACCAAATACCTTTCCCAGAACTGTGCTGAGACGTGCCATACCCGTCGGGGCAGCGGTAGGCATTATTGCAATGGCGTCTAGGAAACTGCATGAAAAAGTAATATCAAGGATGCCCTCTCGGTTTAGGGATGCATCCAAGGACTCACCGTTTTCATCTTCATGTGGATATATAGGTGCGACAAGAGACGTGACACTTCGGGTGGAGCTGTTTTGTGCTTCTGAAAGCCTGCAAGTTCCAATTAGAAGAATGAGTACTACCATGAAGCCTAGATGTTTCTTCATTTTCATTTCTCCAATGGTTTAGTCAGTGAAAACAAGGGGGCGCATTACGCCTGTAACGTCCTGCAAAATAACGCAACGCAGAAGCGAACTATAATTCTCATTCATGTGAGCGGAAGCGCTGAGCGAGTTTTTATTGTCATTGGCTTTATTTCCCAGCGACGTTATTTTGCTTGTTATACACCGTTTGCAGCAACTTCAAACGGTTTTCTTTTTGGCTGACCCATGCCCAGTGTGGGCGCTGAGTTTCTCTTTTGTTTTGTGAATCACTTCTCCAGTGGATGGGTCAATAACTTCCTCTTCATAATTATCTCCGTCTCTATCAATTAGTCGGAGTTTCCTCACCCATTTCCCCAAGCGATGCGAAAAATTGGCACCGGAAAGAATTTCTACGAACCAGTGTCTAATACCTTCATGTCTTCCCCGACCTCTTAGTGAACCATGCGGTTCCAAAGTGGCATTCCGGTCTGCAAACTGGTTCCTTCCCGCGGACCCGCACGACGGGCATGCGCGACGCTGATCTATCTGTAAATGTGGTGACTCTTCAATTTCTTGATTACAGTTAGAACATCTTGGTCTTCTGAAGTTCATTGTTCCCATAATGTTACCTACAATCTTGCAGCTGCAAATGGCGTATAACGTTGCGCGCAAGTACGCAATACTGCGTTTCTATTTCCTTTAGAATGATTCCCATTGGGGTACCCTGAGAGCCCTAGCGGCATGTACCATCAGACCTTTCCAAATTCCTGTCATCGCCAACGATTGTGCTACTGCGAAAAGTTAGGAAGAATTTTCGAGGAATTCAAATGGAGCGGAGTTCCTCTAAATAAGCATTTCATTCCAAGTTATGCAATGTCGAGTGGATCCCACATGCCGTTTCCGATTGGCGCAGTGTTACCACCACCGGTTGACAAATGTCAAATCAGGGTCCCGGAATCTGTTCCGCAAATCGTCAAACTTGCTGAAATCAAACTCGTGTAGCAAAATCAAACAGAGCGGGCGCTGATTGAGAGGAGTGGGCATTGCTACGGCTTCCTCCTCTCCATAATGTAGCGGACCTTCGGTTCTTTCACTTCAAAGCCGATGCGTTTCTTGGGCGGCTCCGGCAGCGTCATGAGTTTCCGGATTGCCTCAAACACCACACGGAACTGGCTGTCGTATTTTTTTTCAAGCTCCTCCAACATACGTGCAAGGTCTTTATGCGTGGAAAGGAGTTCCCGCAGCCGAACAAAGGCCCGTATGATTGCAATATTGACCTGAACCGCCCGCTTGCTATGCAGAACACTCGATAGCATGGCAACGCCTTGGTCCGTGAACGCATAGGATGAATACCTTCTTCCTCCCCAACTTGAGGTGCCAAAATGGTACCTCAAGTTTTCAAGTTCCTCTCCGGAAAGTTCAAAGCAGAAATCTTCCGGGAATCGTTCCCTATTCCTCTTCACCGCCCGCTTCAGCGCTTTTGTCTCCACCTGATACAACTCAGCAAGGTGAAAATCCAGCATCACCTTCTGTCCTCTGATGAGAAGAATCCTTTTCTCAATGACTTCGGGTACCATGAACGATGGTTTCATTCAACATCCTGAATGTGATTTTGTTTTCAACGCTGTAATGCGGTCACATAGCGCGACCGGATGGGCGAAAGTATCGTTACTTACTTCATCCTAATTCTTCTTAACGATGACGAGCATGGGAACAGGTCTTCTTGAATGGACATATGTGTTCGAGTTTGGAATCATTCCGGAAGTGTACACAATAACTGCCGGCAATTTACTTCTGGCTTCTGACTACATAGTTCTTTGTTCTTTGTTCTGACTTCTGCATTCTGACTTCTGGCTTCTCATATCGCCTGGTGCTCCGTCCTTGCAATGATCTCGTCCTGCAACGTCTTGCTCAGGTCGCAGAAATAATCGCTGTAGCCTGCGACACGCACAATGAGGTCACGGTACTTCTCCGGAGAGGCCTGAGCTTCCCGCAGGGTCTGGGCGGTGACCACATTGAATTGAATATGATGCCCGCCGAGCGTGAAATAGGATCGCACCAGGTGGGAAAGATTGTCGATGCCTTTTTCCCCGTCGAGAATCGATGGAGTGAATTTCTGATTGAGCAGCGTTCCGCCCGTCCGCACGTGATCCATCTTGCCGGCAGATTTCAGTACGGCAGTCGGACCTTTCCTGTCGGCGCCCTGGACCGGCGATATCCCTTCGGAAAGCGGCGTTCCAGCTTTGCGTCCATCGGGCGTAGCGCCGGTAACTGACCCGAAGTACACATGACACGTGGTCGGCAGCATATTGATGCGGTAGACGCCTCCTTTGGTGTTGGGTCTCCCGTTCACTTCGTCGTAGTACAAATCGAAGACACGCCGCATCAGATCATCGGCGTCTTCGTCGTCGTTGCCGTACTTGGGAGTCTTGTTGAGGAAAAGCAACCTTGTTTTTTCGTATCCATCGAAATCCACCGCGAGCATCTTCAGCATGTCGGTTATCGATATCTTCCTGTCCTCGAACACGTGACATTGAATCGACGACAGGCAATCCGTGATCGTTCCGATACCGACTCCCTGGATGTAATTCGTATTGTACCTGGCGCCGCCGTCATTGTAATCCTTCCCGTTCGCTATGCAATCATCAATGAGAACCGAAAGAAACGGGACCGGCAGATACTCCGCGTACAGTCTCTCGATCACGTTGTTCCCTCTCACCTTGATGTCGATGAAGTATTTCAACTGTCGTTTGAAAGCGTCCATCAATTCCTCAAAAGACCGGAACATTGCCGGGTTGCCTGTCTCGATGCCGCATTTTTTCTTTGTGCGCGGATCGACTCCATTATGAAGTGTAATTTCCAGCACTTTCGGAAGGTTGAAGTAGCCGGTGAGGATATAGCTTTCTTTACCAAACGCTCCTGTTTCAACGCATCCGCTCGTCCCGCCCATGCGAGCATCTTCAATCGACTTGCCCTGTCGCAAAAGTTCTTCCACAACGATATCCGCATTGAAAACGGAAGGCTGTCCCCATCCCTTCCGGATGATTTTGCATGCGTGCTTCAGGAATTCATCCGGGTTCTTTTTGCTGAGCTGAATGTTCGAGCTCGGCTGCACGAGTCGCATTTCGTCGATGACATCCAGGACAAGATACGTTAATTCATTGACGCCGTCGCTGCCGTCCGCCCTGAGTCCGCCTGAATTGATGGTTGCGAAGTCGGTATACGTCCCGCTTTCAGCGGCAGTGATACCGACTTTCGGCGGCGCCGGCTGGTTGTTGAATTTAATCCAAAAGCATTGCAGCAACTCTTTGGCCCTTTCACGCGTGAGAGAACCATCTTCCAGCCCTTTCTTGTAAAATGGAAAGAGGTGCTGGTCGAACCGGCCGGGGTTGAACGCATCCCATGGGTTCAGCTCCGTCACGACTCCAAGGTGAACAAACCAGTAGGATTGCAGCGCTTCCCAGAAGTTCCGTGGAGCATGTGCGGGGACGTACCGGCAAATGCGCTCCATGATCTCCAATTCCTTTTTTCGTTCCGCTTTTTTCTCACGCGCTGCAAGGTTGTGTAATTTGTCGGCGTGACGATTGGCAAGGGTAACGATCGCGTCGGCACAGATCATCATTGCCTTCAGCTCTTCCTGCTTCCTGTACGCTTCAGGGTCGTTGAGATAATCAAGTGAGTTCAACCGTTTTGCAGCATCCTCTTTGAAATCAAGCATCCCCTTTCGGTAGATTTTATCGTCAAGGACGGTGTGCCCTGGTGCTCGCTGCTCCATGAACTCTGTGAAGATGCCGGCCTCGTACGCGACTTTCCATTCATCCGTCATCTCGGAAAAAATTTTGTCACGTTGAGTCTTCCCGCTCCAAAATGGAATGAATTCTTCCCCGTAGAGTTTGCGGGTTTCATTGTCGACCTTGAACGGCGTCTTCTCGCGTCCGTTGAGGATAGATAAATCCTCCAGGCTGTGGCAGCAGATTTCCGGATAAGTGCAGGTTGCTTTGGGCGCCGGACCGCGTTCACCGACGATCAATTCACTCTCGTTGATACATATGGTTTTGTTCTCCATGATCGTTCTGAATGCATGCGCACGAGTCACCGGCGCTGAGAAAGTCCCCGCATTCCTGTAGAAATCCGTCACCAGCTTTGCGCGCTCCGGCGAAACGGCCGGAACGGCGGCTAGACTTTGGTCACGCAGTTGCTTTACACGGTCTGTCATATGGTCCTCTAATAATTTCCCACCAATCATTTTCCTTGAACAATCGCACTATCCGCCCACGGTCACCTTGGGAACAAATTGCCGTAATTCACCTGCAATCAGCGCTAATTTCTCAGCGGACGGCGGCTGCACTTCGCCGAGTGGATATTCCCCGCCAAGACGCCGGTATTTTTCTGTTCCCGACCGATGGTACGGCAACAGGTGAATTTCCTGAATATTTTTGAGAGATCCAACAAAAACACCGATACGTCGGAGACTCCTCGAGATTGTCGTTAATTTCGGGAATGATGGGCACGCGGACGATGATCTCCTTCCCCAAGTCAATTAGCAGGCGGAGATTCTCAAGAATACGCCGGTTGGAAACGCCGGCGAACTTTTGGTGAACAGCATCGTCAAGCGTCTTCACATCATAGAGGAAAAGATCCACAGACCGGCTGACATCCCGGAGAATATCCGCCGGTATGTGGCCGGAAGTATCGACGGCGGTGTGGATGGCTTTTTTCTTGCACGCTTCGAGGAGTGAGGTTAAAAACTGATGCTGCAGAAGAGGCTCCCCGCCCGAAAATGTCACGCCCCCCGATGACTGGTCGAAGAACACCGTGTCCTTGACAATCTCTGCCATGACCTCATCCGCTGTTACCTCTTTGCCCATGAGAACCCGTGCTTCGGCATAGCAAACATCCAGGCAGCGTCCGCAACGGATGCACTTTTCCCGGTCGGTGACAAAGCCGCCGTTGTCAGACCGGATCGCATGCTGCTCGCACACGGCAACGCAGTCACCGCAGCGGATGCACCGGTCTTCATGCAGCATGAGATCTTTCTCCGGAGAGATCGACTCAGGATTGTGGCACCACGCACAGTGAAGCGGACATCCTTTCAGGAACACCGTCGTGCGGATGCCCGGTCCGTCATTCACGGAGAATCGCTGTATGTTAAAGATTGTGCCGGTCATGAACCTCAAAAGCAATTTATCTTCATAAATAACTCATGTTACGTAAGACTACTTTTAATGTCCAAAGCACGAAATCCTGCGCCAGAGGCGCATCCTCAGCCAGAGGCTGATGAGCCTCAGGCTCAGCCTCGGGCGGAGAAATCTTAAACAAATTCCAAATCGAGACATCTGAAAAATATGAATCAAAATGTCATTCTGAGCGGAGCGAAGAATCTGACTATTCAATACGAAGCAAGAAACGAGATTCTTCGTCGCTTCGCTCCTCAGAATGACAAGTCCTTTTGATTTTTCAGATGTCTCAAATCCCAATTTCACGGCTTCAACTTCATCTCCGGAGATTTGTACAATCCAAATTCCGAAATCGTCGGACACGCCCGCGATTTCAATATATTCAATCGAACCTTGTCCGTCCTGACCGTTGGAAATCTCAGCAATCGCTTGTAACCGATTGTCGTACCGTCAGCCACTTTTTTCCATCCTCTATCATTCCATACTTCAATTGAGAATTGCTCGACTCTCTGCCCCAGCGAAACGTATTCTTGAATCATAACCACATTGAATTCCTTCGACTCTTTCAGGTCAAGAGTAAGCGACGCTGAACGAACACTATCGTTGGTGGCCCAGTATGTGTCCTGATCTCCGTCAAGTGCATTATGGGCGTCGAAGTGGTCATCATTACCCCGGACATCGGACGCGGATGCAGTCGAACCGTCTGCAAGATTACGTGCAAACGTCTCCTCCAGCAGTTTCTTGAATCTCATTAACGCCTTCACATCATTTTCGTGCAGGCGTCCGTGCCGATCGGGCGGAACGTTGAGCAGCAGCACGCCATTCCGGCCCACCGATTGAAAGTATAGCTCAAACAACTGTGCAGGCGATTTCACTAGTGTATCTTCCCTCGCATGGTAGAACCATCCCGGACGGACGGAAACATCGCATTCCGGCGGAAGCCACGAGGTGCCGTCACGATGTCCTTCGACCGCTTCATCGTACTTCGTGTATCCCGGCGCAGGTGCATCACCCTTTTCTCCCTTCGGGCTGTACATCGACCAGCAGGTCTCGCCGGCATACCCGCTCTCGTTGCCGACCCACCGTATATCCGGACCGATATCGCTGAACATTACTGTGTTCGGTTGCAGCTTCCTCACCAGCGCCCAGGTGCTGTCCCAACCGTAATAGGTTTTCCGGTCGATGGTGCGGGTTTCCCGCGCACCGCCGTAATAGCCGTCGCCGCCATTCGCACCGTCAAACCAGACTTCCGAGATATCGCCGTAGTTCGTCAACAACTCGCGGAGCTGGTTGCGATAGTATGCGATATATTCCGGCTTCCCGTAGTCTTTATTATTGCGATCCCACGGCGAAAGATACACGCCGAACCTCATTCCGTATTTGCGGCAGGCTTCCGAAAACTCTGCGACGATATCGCCCTTGCCGTTCTTCCACGGACTGTTCTTCACGGAATGCTCGGTGAACTTGGACGGCCAGAGACAAAATCCATCGTGGTGTTTGCACGTCACGACAATTCCTTTCATGCCGACATCCCTTGCGGTTCGAACGATTTCGTCCGCATTGAAATCAGTCGGGTTGAACTTCGATTCAGGTTCATCGCCGTAACCCCATTCCTTGTCGGTAAATGTGTTCATGCTGAAATGGAAAAATCCTTCATACTCCATGTTCTGCCACGCAAGCTGGCGAACGGAAGGAATGGGGGTAAGCGGTTCGGGCGCCTTTGTCAGATTGAAATCATTGACGAGAGTGTTATAGATAACCCGGGCCATCTCTTTTGCGCCGTCTTCGTTGGGATGGACTTTATCAGGAAAGAACCCGGGTTTCCCGGCGAACGCTGAATAAAGGTCGATAATGCGCGCATTTGTGTGGCCCGCGATTTTTCTTATGAACGGAATTTCATCCGTCTTGATCACCGAGTCCCTGATCCCCCAGTCACCGGGAAAAGCAGGAGGGGGAATGCAAATATAGATGAGGGGATAATTTCCAATCTCATGTATGGAACTCTCATAGTCGGAAACAAAATCATCCTTGTATTTCCAATTCCAGGGTTTCGTATCATTGGTCCCGAGTTCAATGATGACGACATCAGGATTGAAATTTTTAGCATCCGTAAACTCCTTTTCTTTCCAGTAGGGATAATCGCCCTTCTTGAGAAGCGTCCTGCCGCTGCTCCCAAAGTTCTTCACTTTCCACCCCCGGCCGAGCATTCTCTGCAACTGAGCGGGATAAGAATTCCTCTCTCTATCCTTGATGCCAGCGCCATACGTGATACTGTTTCCTATGCAGGCAACCCTTTGATCCCTCGACCGCTCCGGTTGTGCTATTCCGTACGAAAGAACCAACGCCGCGACGGAAATAACCGTGACCAGGTGCAGCGCTCGTGATATCCTGAGTTTGCTCATGTTCGACTATCCTTCGATCTCTTATTTTCCCGTTCTTAGAAACTCTTCATAGCGCTTTCTATACTCTTTCTTATATTCCTCAACCGCCTTCGCATAACTGAGCGATGGGGATTCCGGTTTCTTCGACCACGCGATCTCGACCCGCCTTGTACCGGCCGGCAATGTGACCGCCGAAGCTTTTTCGAGGACTGCCTTGCCATCGGCATGGATTGAACCGACATGCATAAACCAGGGCAGATGGAGAACTATCGCTTCGGGAGCATCGGAGAATTCGTTATTGAAGGTCAGTACCGCTTTGCCCGAGGTGCATTTTAGCGCGGCATTCACTGTGCCGAAATTCGTCGGTGCCCGGTGAACCGAGATTGTGGCCCCATCGTGGATCCACTCAGGAGACAGGCAGGAGAAAAGGTGCAACTGTTTCCCCTGCTCGCGCACCATCATATTGCGGATGAGAGCGCGGTACTTCGCCGCGAACCAGCCGTGAGGAGTCAAATTCATCTCGAAATCCCGCGTGCTCCACGGCAGGATGCAGAATTCGAAACCGGCATGCGTGGCACTTGTGTGGACGAGCAGTGCGTAAAGCTCATCGATTGCCGTCTGCTGATCTCCGCGGATGACTTCCGTCTCGGTGTTCTTCATCGTGAGGTAATGGTGCAACCATCTGCCATTCCCGTAGGTCATGATGCCTTCCTTGTACTTGGCCCGGGTCGCGTCGAGCGTCGCAGTCACCATCGGATCGTTCGGGTCGAGGATCGATTTCGGGATAGACCGAAAGCATGTTTCCCCAATCCTGTCCGCCCGGCGAATCAAGCCCCGGCGGCATGTAGCCCCCCGTTTTTGATGTGACCCCGTGAAGAACATCCACCAGCGTTACTCGGTAGTCGTCATATTCTTTCTGGAACGTGGTCGCGTCCTCGGTTTTGCCGATTCCTTCCGCAAGCGCGATAATATTCTTCAGGCCGGCAAGCGCCCAAAAATTATGACCGGTAACATGTCCGGTAATATCCTCGTTATCCCCCGGACTCGTCGCCGGCATTATATGCAGCGGGTCATCCTGCCGGGCTTTGTGCAGCCATGCGACGGCTTTCTGAATTGAGGGAAAGACGTTTTCGGCAAAAGCTTTGTCGTGTGTGATGCGGTAATGCTGACCGTATGCCCACATCGCCTGCCCCCAGCCGTCGAACTGACCGCCCTGCGACACGAAGTTTCCGTCATCCTTCTGCCAGCGCGGGAAGAAATCAAGGCACTGGCGCGCAATGTCATGGTAACCGGACAGATCATACATTCGGATGATGTACGATCCATCCCGCAGCCAGAATGCATGGTAGTGGAAATCGTTCACCGTTTGAACGTAGGAACTATCCAGCTTATTGCGCGCGATGAGGTCGTACACGAGATTCGCCTTGAATGTGTTGACAACTTTTTCCTCGGGCAGGGAAATTTCGATGCCGCGGTCAAAGATACTTTCCCAGAAATCGACGGTCTGTTTGAAGTAGTCGTCAAAGTTTGCGTCACGGAGCCGGGCGACGAGCGAAGTGTCCGCCGGCAGCGGTTCGTACGGCATCTTGAAATCGAGAACCTTTCCCTGTCCCGGTTGCAACAGGAGACGGTAATGAGCGATTCCAACCGTTGTCGTCGGGAGCACGGAGAGCTTTCTCGCGGTCAGATCCTGCACATCATTGTAGCCCGTCTTCAGTGTCATCATTTCCTCCGGCGCGGGCGGGAAAAGGTAAAACACTTTGCCGTCGCGCAGAAAGGCGTCTCCAGAAAATCCGTACACCCAGTCTTTGCTGAACTCGACGCCTGCCTGGTCATATCCACCGGGATATTTCGACTTCCGGGGCCTGCTAAACCTGTTATCTCCGGTTCCCCACAACGTGTTCGACTCATTTTGATACCGCACACCGACACTTAGATGTGCGGTCCGTCGCAATTTGCTTTCATTCTTCAGACTCACCCGGATGAAATTCATCAGCGGACTTTCCGGTTTCCCGTCCAGCGTCGCCGCGAACATCGTGAATTGATAGTTCACACCATCGCGCTCAAATTTGTATTCGATGACGGGAAGATAGCCTTTGTACAACGTTTTGACCCTCTGGTTGACGGGCTCCGGCGGATTACCCGTGAAGAACATCAGTTCTCCGAACCCGGTGTAGAGATAACCTTCCGGGGAGACGAGCGTCCCCCACCGTCCGTCCATCACACCGATGACATCCGTCGGGCGGCTGTAATAGCAGAATGGCTCATCGCTTTTGTCAATCGCCGGATCCAGCATTTGGGCTCTTAAAGAGCACTGAATCGATAAAATGCTCAAAGCGATGAAGATGATCACTGATAGTGAGCTACGCTTTTTCATGATCGAAGATCCTTTCTGTTTCTCGCTGAATGGGAATGACTCAGTTTGAATCGTTTCGTTTTGTCTGAACCCCTCTCCGACTCTCCCCTATCAGGAGAGAGAGCCAAGACATCCTCTCCTCTTAGGAGAGGATTATAGGTGAGGTCTGGACTGCACTTAAATTGAAAATGACGCACTATCTGATGAGGAAATTCAAGTGCTTTCTCACCATTTCACCACAATCTCCTTGACTGAATTTTCAAATACTGCATGCTTGACGTTCTCATTCTGTTTGTCCGCATCCAAACTCATCTTTTTTCCCGAGACTGCAATCCGATCGACACTTTTGAAATTGTGGAGAATCAAATCAATGTCTTTGAATTTCGTAATGAAGCTGCCTTCAGTTTCGGTAAGAACAATTTTGTTTTGACCGGGGTCGAATGAGATGAGTCTCTTGTAATAAACACCCTTTTTGTAATCGAGCGTTTTGCCGTCGTCCTCGTAATACGTGAATGAGGTGCCTGTCTTGCCGGAAAAAACATGCAGATGCAGAGTATCCGAAGGCGTTTCCTGCGTACACTGGATGACCGATTGCAAAGGAAGAATTCCACCGGCTTTAACAAAAACCGGCAGATCGTTCAACGGCGACTCGACCACTGCCGACGTGCTTCCCTCATAGAGGTTGTCGCTTCCGTAGCGGTACCACTCACCTTCCGGAAAATATACTCTCACGTATTTTTCTGTACTGGCATCCGGTGCAATAAGCAGATTGTCGCCGAAGAGGTATTCATTCTGGTACTGATCCCAATAAACATGTTCATCGAACGAGTAATCGATGGCAAGCGTTCTTACTACCGGCAATCCGCTTTGGCTGGACTGATAAAATGCCGAATAAAGATAGGGTAGCATTTCATAGCGATGATTGATCGCTGCCCGGGACACCTCCTCAACGTCCTCTCCAAACGACCACGGTTCCTGCCGCTTCATTCCATTCTGTTTATGATTCCGGAAAAACGGAGTGTACACCCCGACGGAGAGCCACCGCTGGAATAATTCCGGCGTTGCATCACCCGAAAACCCGCCGATGTCCGGCCCCGCGAAAGCGATGCCGGCCAATCCCATGCTGTTCACGAGGCGAACGGCGAGCAGCATGTGGTCGTCGGTCGGAGCATTGTCCCCCGTCCAGACCGCAGCATATCTCTGGATGCCCGAATAGGCAGCGCGCGTGAGTACAAATGTCCGGGCGCCATGAAATAGCGATTCCGTCCCCTCGAACGTCCCGCGCGCCATCTGCATTCCATAAACGTTGTGAGCCTGCCGCATGGTGGTCTCGTTGCCATCGTAACTGGCCTGAACGAGATCGGGAACGTGTTGTCCCCAGACTGCGGGCTCGTTCATGTCATTCCAGAATCCCTCAACGCCGGGCTCGATCAAACGAGCAAACGACTTCCCCCACCATTCCCGGACTTCCGGTCTCGTGAAATCGGGGAAATTGCATCTCCCGGGCCAAACGCTCCCGATGTACGGCTGACCGGTGGGATACTTTATAAAATAATCGTTCTTCACACCTTCATCGTACGCGAAGTAACCGTTTTCAATCTTGATCCCCGGGTCGACAATCGTCACGACGTGAAATCCCAGCGACTTCAACGTGTCGATCATTTCCTTTGGATGGGGAAATCGTTCGGGATTCCATGTGAAGATTTTGTATTCATCCATATAGTGAATGTCGAGATAGATAACGTCGGCGGGAATCTTTTTCTGGCGAAAGGTTCGGGCGAGGTTCAGCACTTCGGCGTCCGGATAATAGCTCCACCGGCATTGCTGGTACCCGAGGCTCCAATACGGAGGCATGTTCATTCTGCCCGTGAGGTACGTGTATTCCTCCACGATTTTTGCCACCGACTGCCCGCCGAGGAAATAGTAGTTCATTTCGCCGTCGACCGCCGAGAAACTCGAAGTGTGGTTATCGGACGAAGCTCCAAAATCGAATGTTGTCCGGTAGGTGTTATCGAAGAAAATTCCGTACGTCAGGCGATCGTGGAGTCCGATGTAAAACGGTGTCGAGGTGTACAGTGGATCATCCTTGGGGGTGTAGGCGTAGTGGTCGGTATTCCAATTGACATACGAACTTCCGCGGCGGTCGAGCCGGCCAGTCTTCTCGCCCAATCCGATGAACCGCTCATCGGAAAAAAGCTTCTTGTAGCAGGTCACGTCCGTTCCCTGCCAGGCTATCCCCAGCCCGGCATCATCTTCGTTGATTGGTTTTCCCTCCTTCGTAAGAAAACGGAGTCTCAGCGGGTTTTTCGCCACTGAAATTTTTAATGTCGTAGTGGATACGACAAGTCCGGTCGAATTTTCTTCGACACTGGAAAACTTTCCGTTTGCGTTTTCGACCACTGCATATGAAAAATCTCTCGCAAATTCTCCGCGAACAACCCGTACGCGAATAATATCCGGTGAATACACGGTCAAAAGCATTTTCGCGTTTTCGGCGGTGATGAGCACCCCGTGTTCAGTCTTCTGGAATTGTTTGAAATTTCCGAGATGCTCGCTCAACTGGGCAGGAGCCGCCACTGGCACGGCGACACAACAAAACGCAACGAGAAGAAACGATAGTTTATGAGTCATACCGGGGCTACTCCGACTTTGATTTGAAATGGATTTCTTTGTCCTTGCTTGTCCTGAACTCGAGAACATTGTCAACGGTTTTGATCTCCATCGACGGGATACCTTCAACAGAGTATTTTCGCAAGCCGAACGGGTTCTCTAATCGCACCGCTCCACCCTGTTCGGGGTAGATGTCGACCCGGACTATTTTCCCTTTCTCTTTACGCGCGGAGATGAGAAACGCTCCTTCCGCACGCAGATGGCTGAAGGAAATTTCCCCCCAACTTTCGGGTACCGCAGGGAAAATCCTGACCACCTTGTTGTTGCTCTGGAGAAGCATCTCCTCTATTCCCTGGGCGAAAGCGAAATTGCCTTCAAGAGTGAACGGTCGATACGTCATCTTTGATTTTCCGGTGCCGGACTGGTCGCCGTTCGCGTGAAAACTGTTCGGCAGACAAAAACAGGTGGCAAAAGTCCGAAGGGCTTCGGCAGCGGTTTCCCCATCCCGTGCACAGGCGGCGAGACACCCGAAACCAACTGTACGAGTATCCGCACCACCAGTCGGGTCCGAGACGTTTCAACTCGGCGATGCTCGACTGAATTGTTCTCCGGTCGGCATCTCCGTTTCCCCAGTCCACGATTCCCAGCGGATAAATGGCCATCAGATGTGAAAAATGCCGGTGGGATTCCTTGAGAGGTATGCCCGGAGCAACAAGCAAACGTCCATCATCTTCCGAAACAGAGAGTTGCGGCCATTGCGACAGAATCGCCCTCCACTTCTGAGCTTCCGCATTTTTTCCCAGCTCCGCGGCAAGTTCGGCGGCGGAAGCGTAGAGGTTCCGGATCAAAGCAAGGTCATAATTTGTGGTTTCCTGAAACCACGCGGTGATATCATTGTCGTTGATTTCCGGTGACGAGCTCAGGGGCAGTTTTCGTTTCCCGTCTGCGTCTTTGAAGGAAATTTCGTCGAGGTGGGTAGCAACTGCCTTGATCCACGGGTAGGCGCGCGTCTCGAGAAAGTCCCTGTCCATGCTGTAGCGCCAGTGCCAGTAGAAATGCTGTGCCAGCCATGCCGACATCGTCGGCGAAAAGGAATACTGGATCCATCCACCCATCGGTTGTCCGGTCAGCGTGCACACGCCCGGAACGTTTAATCCGCTTGACCCAAAAAACGTTCGTGTATATTGCTGGAATTCGGGTTTGTTCAGCCAGAGCCAATCGACAAATGAGCGTTCTTCTTCCAGATGATTCCCGGCATACGACGGCCAGTAACTCAATTCCGTGTTGAGGTCGTTGTGGTAGTCCCCTTTCCACGGAGGTAGCTTTCCGTTATCGGCGGTCCACACAGCCTGGAGCGTGATGGGCGGTGCGCCTCTTCGCGCCGCAGCCCCGAAACTTGTACATTTCAAGATACCATTGCCGTTCCAGTACCGGGTCCGGAAGGGAAACCGACAACATACTCCAGTAATTCTTCCACCATTCGGCGTGCGATTTGAATTCACTGGAATAGGACCGGGCTATCGCGCTCGCAGTCATTCGATCGGCGTTCACTGCCGCTGAATACGGTGAGCCCATTGAGGAGATACTCCAGACGCCGTCGAGGGTGCTGGCGTTCACTTGAATCCATCTCACGCTCACATCGTAGGACAATCTCCCATAGCACTCTTGATGGTATGACGAGGAGGTTTCCAGATACTTCACGTCAGGCGCGGCGTATCCCAGCCGCTGCAGTTCGGATGTGTTCAGTGAATTCACCTCTGTCGTTGCGGAATCGTGCGCAGTGCCGTATGGCGGCGGAACGAGTACGGGCTTTAACATTGTTGGAAGATTCTCAAAATGAAACCAACCGAGGGATCTGCCGGAGTGAATAAATGTTGTGAGGCGCGCGCCGCTTTTCCACTTTACGGTACAGACGGCATCCTCAAGAGAGAGTTCCACTGATGCAACTTCGCCCAGCGCCGAGACATCAAACTCAAGCGCCCCTGCCGGAATTTTCGTCGGCGCCGGGTCGCGGTCATACGGCCGGTCGAAAAGGTCCTGAACCGGTTTGTAGTCTTTCTTGAGTACCTGGTCGCGAACCCAGGAGTACCGGAATTCCGGCCGCTCAAATTCCTTGACAGGCCGCAAATCCCATAGGTCCGACCGGTCAAGCGAAAAGCGCAGATGGCTCCCTTTCTGCCAGACGAGCGCGCCGATGAGTCCGTTCCCCAACGGAATCCCCTCGTCCCACGTCGTCGCAAGCGCATTGAAATGCAGGTTATCCTTTTCCGAAACCTGTCCAAAGACGATGGAACAGCCCGTCAGGATGGATATAATAACCCATCGGATTCTTCTTATAGCCTTCAATACTGCCATATGCATGAGATTCTCTATCAACGGGAACATGGGAAATTAATTCATTGACTCAAACGGTTGTTGCCGGATATAAAATTTGAACTCCTTGATTTTTCCCGGCGCATCGCCGCTTCGGGATAGATACCTGAAACCGCCGATTGTTTCCTCTCCTCCGATGTCGATCACGATGTAGTGCGGATGGGAAGGCTTGCTGCTTCCCCACGTTGTATGCCAGATCGTTTGAGGGTCATCGTCAAACGCATTCTCGGCGTGACCGTCCTCGGCGAGAATCTCCTCACAGTCGACGGCAACAACCTTCCATTTCTCGCGGGGGAAAGGTTTTCCATTTTCATCCAGTACGTACAGCTCCGCAACTGAGGCAAACGGATCGTTTCTTTGTGACGAAAGTGATTGCAGACAAATGTAGCGCCCTGTCAGAGGAGCGAACATGAAATCCTGCGGCCCATCCCCGTCGGCAAACATCCCTGCCTTCACAACATCCGCAGTCTGGAGCCGAATCTTTCCCCGAAGCCGCGGAGGAATGGCCGGCTTCAAACGATCGGGCTCGAGTTGATTCAGGATCGGATCTTTCACCCCACGTACCGAAGACGCGGAATGATCTTCCAATTCCAGAACCACAATCTGGTTGTCCCCTTTCTTCAGCCAGACACCCGGAAGATAAAGCGTCTGCTGCGGGCCGATGTACCAGTATCGGCCCAGGTTATGTCCGTTGACCCATACGCATCCCTTTCCCCAACCCTGCATATCGAGGAATGTGTCTCCGGGCCGGTCAAGTCGAAACGCTCCGCGATAGAACATCGGCGCTGCGCCGACATTCTTTGCCGTAAATTGGACGGAGGAGATGTTCTCGAGCGGAAACGGAAAAATCTCCCAACCGGTGAGTTCCTTTCCGTTGAACATCACAGATTCGGTGATTCCCTTCCGGTTGTCCAACATTTCATGGCCGTAGTTGATTCTCCCGCCGTTCTCGATGAACAGATCGAGCGTTGCCGGAACGGTGGTCACGTTGAGGACAACTTTATTCTGTTTGTTACGCCGGTCGAGCGAAGCAACCTTTTTTCCATCGAGGAGGACGATTCCATAATCACGCAGGTCATTGATAACCAGGTTTCCGCTTTCGCGTGAGGTGATTTTTGTCCGGTAGAGGATATACCCGTACGATTGACCGACATCCTCCATCGAGAGCGGCTCTTCCGAATGGATGGCATCGGGGAGATTATTGAAAACGCTCGTGCTGTCGGTGAGGGCGATCGGCGATATCCCGATCGTTGAAGGTGACCGCGGCACATCGGGAAGCCGGCTGCCGCCGGTCAGATACTTCGCGATGACCGCCCTAAATTTGTAGTACTTAGGCGTGGGCCAGCCGGCTTCGTCGAGCGGGGCATCGTAGTCGTAGCTTGTTGGCTGCGGTTGATAGTGGCCGCCATGGTTCGCTCCGTTCATGAAACCGAAATTCGTTCCGCCGTGGAACATGTACAAACTCACCGAAATTCCCTTCATGAGCAACGTATCGTACCGGCCGATAAATTCGTTGACCGGAGAAACGGAATGTGGTTCGCCCCAGTGATCCAGCCATCCGGGATAAAATTCAGGTGAGAAGTACGGTCCTTCCCCCCCGTTGTATTTGTCGACGGTGTCCTTGATCGACTGCGGATTGTCGTCTCCGTTGATAGCCGGCAGGACACCGGCGAGATGGGCATTCTTGCACTGGCTGGGACCGTCGGCGGTAAACAGCGGGACATCAAATCCTGCATTCCGGATCATGTCTCGAATCGCTCCCTCATATACGGTATCTTTCCCGAATGAGCCGTATTCATTTTCGACCTGGACCATAATGATCGGTCCTCCGTGCGTATTTTGCAGCGGTACAAGTTCCTTGCCGAGATGGCGGATGTACTCGTCACACTCCCGGAGGAAACGTGAATCCCTGCCACGGACCTTCAGGTCGTGTTCTTTGAGCAGCCACGAAGGATAACCGCCAAATTCCCACTCGGCACATGAGTAAGGTCCGGGCCGGAGAATGACCTGCAGTCCGACATCCTGTGCAATTTTCACAAATCGCGCTACGTCAGCCCCGCCGGCAAAGTTGAATTCTCCCCGTCGTGGCTCGTGGAAATTCCAGAAGACGTACGTGGCAACCGTATTCAACCCCATCGCACGCGCTTTCAACAACCTGTCGCGCCAGTATTCCGGAGGAATACGGGCGTAGTGCATTTCACCGGCGATGATCTGGAACGGTTTGCCGTCGAGAAGAAACTGACCGTTCCCAATCGTGAATCTTTGACCGAACAGACTCATCGACAATACAAGAACGGTACAGCACAACAGGAAAAAACGTCCGTATGCGTGATTCTTCATTTGATACTCCCCATGCTTAATCTTGCATTTTCAGTCTTGATAAACGAGATATCCGAAAGACCAAGAAACTTGTCATTCTGAATCCGCCGACCTGCCCGCCGTCTCCCTGACGGGAGGCGGATGAAGAATCTCATCTCAGTGTTGTCAGATCCTTCGCTCCGCTCAGGATGACAGATTGGTTTGAGATTTGTGTTTTGGGATTTGGCAAAGTTGCTACACATACGCCGACGGATTCAGATGTTCAACTTCAAAAATGTCTTTTGCGGCGAGCATGGCTACACCGAGCGCCCCGGCGTTCGTTCCGAGCTCGGATACCACAAACCGAACGTCATGATTCAACTGAACGAGAGATTGTTTGAGCGCCGTTGTACGAATCACATCGAGGAGAAAATGTTTCGCGCCGGACACTCTGCCGCCGAGGATCACAAGTTCCGGATTGAAGAGATTAATCAGGATGGCGACGCCGCCGCCGAGATAGCGACCCGCTTCCTCGAGAATCTCGATGGCAAACTGGTCTCCCTCGATCGCGGAGTTTATCACCTGTTCTGCATCGATGCCTGCTCCTCCAGGTTTCACGGCTTCAGAGAGCTTTGATGCCGCTCCTTCCAGCAAACGTTTTTCCGCCAGTGCCGCAATAGCCCTCCCCGATGCCACCGTTTCGAGACATCCGAGTTTGCCACATTGACAGAGCTGTCCGCCGCGAACAACCTGGAGATGGCCGAACTCTCCGGCGTAACCGTCACGACCGTAGTAGATCTTTCCGTCGAGGATGACGCCCAGGCCGAGACCCCATCCGATATTAAGACACAGAGCGTTCTGCACATGCCTTGCCCTGCCGAACCATCGCTCGCCCAGTGCCATGGCTTTCGCATCGTGCTCGATCACGACCGGCTTCTTCCAGCGGTCCTGGAGAACATTGCGGACTGAATCCTCGCCGAAGTTCAAATACGTCTCGCTGAAACCTTCACGACCTCTGACAATCCCGGGGACGGAAAGTCCGATCCCGAGCAGCCGGCCTGTATTGATCCCCGCGCTTTTGACGATGCCGTTGATATCCTCGCTGAGACTATCGATGATCTCTTTGCTCTTTTCAAGGGAGAGAGAAGTATGGTGAACTTCCGCGACAACTTTTTGTTCGAGGTTCAACAGGACAATATTTGTATTGAGATGGCCAATATCGATACCGAGGACAAATCCGGCTTCCCCGTTCAATTTCGCGACGAACGGCGGACGTCCGACACCGTCGCTTTTCTGTCCGCGGAATTTGTGGACAAACTGGTCATGCTTCAGCGATGCCACCACGCTCGAAACCATAGGAAGACTCATGCCCGTCGTGCGGGAGAGATTTGTCAACGACAGCTCGCCCCGTTCGAGAAGCGCTCTCAGAATTCTTTTTTTCCGGATCTGATATTTGGCGACGACTTTGCTCACCGTGTATCCCACGAAAAATCCGAAAATTCGCGCTTCAAAAATTCCTGGACCGGCGCGATGTCCGCCGGATGCGTCAGATCCGGCACGTGTTCCGACAGCGGAATCGTCATCATCGAGGTGGGATCTTCGGCAGCCATCATCGCTACCGCGATCGGCAATTCCTTTTCCTGACGTATCGGATGGAAGGGAACACGGCGGAGAACAGGCAGAATGAGATCGTACGACAGCCGGAAGATGTTCATGCTAACGCCTATTCTTCCGGTCGAGTCGGTCGCTCCCGCAATTTCATCGCGCGACGGCTTCTCAATGATATTTATCAAAAATCCGTCTGCATTTTTCTTTGTGACGGCAAATTGCTCAATGCGAGCCTGGTCGAACAGGAGTGCACGCCGGTCGTAATCTATCATCGCGCCTTTGTGCGGCGTCGTGAGCAGCAACCCGAGAGCTCGCTGCGTATACAGGTTGTCGCTGTTGCACACCGTGAACTTCCTTCCGCGCCAGTCAGTTCGAAGCAAAAGAGCCTGCAGCAGTGCGTCGACGGTCCCGATAGGTTTGGTTCTTCCTTCGGGAATGGTTTGAATCGCGTAGGATATGCTTAATCCGTGGAAATCGTTGTCGCGGTCGGCTTTCCCGTAGTACTCGCGGAGCGTATGATCCCGCTCACCGACAACTATCACGACATCGCGATACCCCGATTCCCGAATATTATAGAGGAGGTAATTGAGAAACGGGCGATGCCGCTCCCCCACGCCGATCATCGCTTTCGATTTCTCCTGAGCATCCTTGAGAAGCGTAGCATCGATGTTAACAGTCGGAGGGGCCGATTTCTTCATCCTGGAAGAAATGCCGCCCGCCAGTATGACAATATTCGGTTCCATTATTTTTTCACCACACCATTGTCATTTCTCACACCCTCATCCGGGTGAACAACATAGGCTCTCCCTCCGGCTTGCCCGATTGCGCGGGCAACCCGATCAGGTTCGTCGGGCGCATAAACGAACATGCATCCCCCGCCGCCCGAGCCGTTGATTTTTCCGCCATAGGCTCCTTCCTTGAGCGCGAAATCAATCATACGATCGATTTTCGGCGTCGATATTTTCAATACATCACGAAGGATGGCCTGATGTTCCGTCAGCAAAGCCCCGATGCGGCGATGGTCGAGCGGATGTTGCCTGAAAATCTTTCGAGCTTCGACCGTGATATCACGATTACGGATAGTCCCGACGAGCAGGCCGAATTGTTCTTCGTTCAATTCGCTTCTAAACTGGTGCAATGTTTCGCGTGTCGCAGTGTGAAGGGAAAAATCTGCATGCTTCGCCGACAATTGGCGAACGATTTCGATCACCTGATTCTTGACGTGGGCAAGAACGTATTTTGTGTCTTTCGGTTCCCCGGAATCGCCGAGGACAAATGATTTCACATCCGCTTCAATCGGATCGACCCTCACCTCCGGATGAAAATCCAGCGCGAGAATCCCGCCGAATGCCGTTGAGTACTGGTCCATCATTCCACCCGGTTCCTTGAATTCCAAAACCTCTGCTTCGTGAGCATACCTGGCGATTTCAGCCGGCGATAGTCGACATTCCTGGTCGCTCATCTGCGTGAGAAAATTTACCCACGCGACGATCAACGCGGAGGAGCTCGACGTGCCGGCATTAATGGGAATCGTGCTCCGGACTTCACAATCAAATCCCGTTGAAAAGGTGAAGCCTTTTCGTTTCAGGACGTTCATCGCACTCCGGTAATAGTCTCTCTCCCGAACATACAAGTGCGATTCCTCTACGGAAAATCCCTCGTGTGATTTGATATCCGGCAAACTGAGGCTGATGAAAGAATCGCTCCGCCGGTTTCCATCAATGGAAATGCGCAGTGAGATAGCGCAAGGAATGACGGGCAACCCGAGGTAATCCTGATGCTCGCCGAAAAGACATACGCGTCCCGGCGCGGAAACACGCAGACTGTTGATCGCTTTCCCCGTCGTCGCCAACTTCACCTCCGGCCCGGTCACTTTTCCCCCTGAACCATGTCCACCGTCCACAGTCTGTGAACGACGTACAGCAATGCCAATCCGCTCACGATGACCATGGCGAAGAGCCCTATCGCATAGTCGAGACGGCCGTATAGAAAATTACCGACCATGAACAACGACGACCATATCACGGTGCAGCCTGCGACCCAGCCAAGGAGTGCGAGTGGAATATTATCCTGCGTGGCGCGGCCTTGCGCTTCCGAAATGCCCGCCTCCAGTCGAATTTTCCTCCAGCCCGGCCCGGACGGACGGACTTTCTTGTAGAACTCGATAAGCGTCCGGCGGTCGGTTTCGGGCCCCACAAACGCCGTCACCACCCAGCAGACGGTCGTAACGGCTATGGTGATCAGCAACGAGACGTGTGTGCTGAATTGCATTCCATTTCTGTTGAGAATGAGAAGTCCCACCGATACAACGAACGAGCTCGTCATAGCGACGACTTCCGACCAGGCGTTGACTCTCCACCAGAACCACCTGACGAGATAGAGCAAGCCGGTGCCCGCGCCCACCTGCAAAATGATATCGAACGCGTCTTTGGCGCTGCTGAGAACGAAAACCAGACCCGATGCAGAAAAGAAAAGAACAATTGTCGTGAGGCGCCCGACCAGGACATAGTGTTTTTCATCCCGGTCTTTGCGAATGAAACGGCGATAGAAATCGTGAACCAGATAGGATGCGCCCCAGTTCAAATGGGTAAGGATCGTGGATGAATTGGCCGCGATGAGACCGCCGATCATAAGCCCGATAAAGCCGGTCGGCAAAAACTTGAGCATCGCCGGAAAGGCAATATCATGGCCTAGCAGACGCGGGTCGAGATTAGGAAACGCTTTCTGGATGTCGGATAATTGCGGGTACACCAGCAGTGACGCCAACCCGACAATGATCCAAGGCCAAGGGCGCAGAACGTAATGCGCGATGTTGAAGAACAACACCGAGCCGAGCGAATCCTTCTCCGACTTTGATGCGAGCATGCGCTGGGCGATGTAGCTGCCGCCGCCGGGCTCGGCGCCGGGATACCAAACCGCCCACCACTGGACGGCAATCGGCATGATGAAAACAGCGACGGCGATATCCCAGTTATTAGAAAAATCCGGAAGCATGTTCAGGTAGTTAATTCCGTGCGGGCCTTTGATCGCAGAAAGTTTTTCGACAAGTCCGCTGAGTCCGCCGACCTGCGGAAGCTTTACGGCAAAATACGCGGCCGCTATGACGGCCGTCATTTTGATGAAGAACTGAACCATGTCGATGACGAGCACACCCCAAAGGCCGGAGTGTGCTGCGAAAATAACATTGAGTACGCCGCAGATGAGGAGAGTTTGCCATCGTTCCAGGCCGAACAGGATACCCGCAATCTTGCAGGCCGCCAGGCTGACCGTCGCCATGATGATGCAGTTGAAGAAGAATCCGAGGTAGACCGAACGGAAACCGCGAACGAAGCTTGCGGCCTTGCCGGAGTAACGGAGTCTCGTAGAATTCGAGATCCGTCATGACGCCCGAACGCCTCCAGAGCCGCGCGTAGAAGAACACCGTCGCGACGCCGGTGAGCGTAAACGCCCACCACACCCAGTTGCCCGCGACCCCTTGGCGGCGTACGATGTCGGTTACAAGGTTCGGCGTGTCGCTGCTGAACGTTGTCGCCACCATGGAAAGTCCTGCCAGCCACCACGGGACAGACCGGCCCGAGGCGAAAAATTCAGTTGTATTCTTCCCCGAGCGCTTGCCGAAGAATAACGCAGGGGCAAAAGAAATGAGAAGGGATCCTGCTACAATGAGCCAATCGATGAGCTCTAGATGCATATCGGTTGCCGGAAGATTGTTGTCAGGGGGACTGGCTGAGATTTATACTGGCCAAAATTTATGAAATTCCCTATTTATTCGCAAGCACTTTTTAAGAAAAAATAGTAATTGGGATGGCTGAACTGACCCCAATAAGTGGTTAAATTCGCCCTCGCGTGTGCTGAATCCGGCGTTGGAAGAGCAACTCTAGCTAATTATGTTCAATGATGGGTCACGAAATACTTGAAGTACTTGCATTCATTCAACACTTCCTGATAGTACTTCGTCTGATCATATTTCTTTCTCATGAGCCTGAAATAGGTTCGGTACAGCAAGTTCTTGAGCTTTCCATCCCTATCGATCACCCCACTAAAATAGTACTTATTCTGTTCACATTTCGAAGCCATGAAGCAGCATTGGGCGGCAAGTTCATTGTTGCCAATATTCTCAGCCAATTTCATACCCAGGTCGAAATGTTGCAGCGCACGAGAACAATCAACATACTCTGTGTCTGTAGCGGACCCGGCACTGCGCCAAAAGAAATCGAAATCGGGGTTCCGATGATAGTCGATGGCTTCTGCAGCAACGCCGAAATGGGTCATACTGTAGTAGGCGCTCCCCAGGAGAAAATGATACTGAGCTGCATTTGCAGGGTCACTCTCAATTTTCTTCTTCAGATCGATCATCCGCTGCGCGAGAGTCCTTTTGTTCCAGCCTTGCCCCGGATTTTCCTTGAATGCACAATCCCTGCAATCACTAATTTGCGCGATGAACGGGTCGGCCACCAGTTCATCCAACATATCCGGGGGAAGTTCCTTAAATATGGCAACCGCCTCTTCTAGCTTATCCTCACTAAGTAGAATAGTGGCTTTTACCTCGTTAAGGAAATCAACTGGCGATTTCGGTCCATAAACCATGGAGTTCCAATCATATTCATTGCCAAGCTCGGGGCGCATTGAGGAGAGAAGATGTTCCTCAAATTGAGTCTTGTTCTTCTTTTGGGCTAACTGGAGACAGCGGTCGATCATTTCACGCTGTGGCTTGTTTTGGACATCCTGAATATTATTTTCGCATAGATACGCCTTTAGCGAATCTCCCTGACTTGCATATAATGTATGAAATCGATTGACCATGTACTCGTAGAGATATGCGTGCGTCAATGATGTCACCTCGACTGGAATCTCATCCTCCGTCTTGCTATCTATGTGCTGTAGGAGAGCAATTCTCGCGGCTTCCCTTAACAGGTTGGCCTGATGAGTTATATCAGGATCCGGATGTTTGTTCAGGATATTCTCAAAAACTTTCAATGCGTTGGCATACTGGCCTCCCATAAAGAAAGTATAGCCAAGCGAAAGTCGCCATGCATCGGGAGTTCGCACTTTGTTTTCGAGTAAACAGTTGTCAATAAATTCGTGAAGCTGAATCAGATAATTTTGTGTCCCTGTCACCGCGTCATTGCGACCTCTCCGATCCGGACGATCCTCGGAATATATGTTGACCAGTTCACTTTCCAGCTTCACTATCTCCCGTACAAGCAGCACCTCGAGCTGCTCGGAAGCTGGTTCTAGTTTGTACATCTCACTCATCTCTTCGAGAGCATTGCTGCTCGGGCTTATGCCTCTCAGAAAATACAACGTCGATCTCTCATGGTCGGATTTACACAGTTTGAGGCATTCCTGAAAAACACTGTCGCTTTTAATCCTAAAGCTGACGAACGAACTGAAACGCCTGTCTTCGCATCGATCAAAAACCGCCGAAAACAGATAAGCCGATTCGGCATTCCTATTGAGATTCCATAACGCACCGGCTTTGTTTCCCATTGCCCAGTAGTGAATGATGCTCTCTTTGTCAAGCGGAGCTACGAGCGAGTCATACAGATCCACGCAGAGCGCGTTCTGGTTTGAGTAATGAGCTAAACGGACGAGCTGATAGGCGTACCTTAACCTAAGGATGCTCTGATTTAGACTCTCGATAACGTTTTCTGCCCTCGACTAACAAAGTATCCATGTTCCGTTTGGTCCGCTCGAGTCGTTGCGTCCTTTCATTGTCAGACCAATCCTCATATCCTGAGACGTAAGGCTCACACTGTTTTGCGAAAATCAGATAATCGACCATCTCGGGAGCATCATGCATTTTCCAAAATTGAACAAGTGAGTTTGCATTCTCACTCGAATCCGTCTCTGAGCCGGTGTGGATGAGAGAGTTTCTTATGCGTTTCAAGTTCTTCGACGGGCGTCTTGTAAACGATCTCTTCCACATCTTGACTTGCCGGGATCCCCCGACAGAATCCCTTCCACTCCTCGACGTTATCCCGGATCTGCTCAGAATCATTGACATACCACAGATTCGAGTAAAACTGGTGTTGGGTATATAGCAGCGGCTCGTACTCTGTCGTATTGATAATTGTCTGGTCGAAGAAGTACTCTTCGTTCGGTTCCTCTTCATCCCCGCCGTAACAACTTTTTGATTCTTGAATCGGAGCTATTATAACCAGCGTGCTAGTGAAAAGCCATGCAAAGATTTTTAAGTTCTTCACTGGAATAATCCTTAATGATGTGAGGATCAAGGTGGAAAAAGATGACGGAAATGCTGGGCGCGGACAACTCCGTTGTGAGCAAGTCGACCGCTTGCCGCAATTGATCGCCGGACACATGTTCAAGTCTGATCTTGTCGCCCCGGTACAAATAGAAATAATCGAAGTACGTACTTTTCATAACTTCAACATGATCGGGTTGAATGACAAACCTCGTACTATCTTCAAATTGATCCTTCGCCACATTATTCAGGAGCCCAACCGCCTTTCCCCTGCGCAGGACTACACCCCATGAATAAAGCGGCAATGCAACGTCCAGCGGCAACGGGTATCCATCAATTCGTTTGAGGTAGCTTTTCGCGACCTTAAGATCGAAAATCGAATTCTCGGATTTCGAATCCTCCAGGGATCCCATATTATAGAACATGAGAACGCCCTTATCTACGGGAGGAACGCCCGTCAGTTCGCGGTACTTCACCTGATGAAGTCGAATTGTCGTGGAGATTTTCATATGTTCAGTGCCGGGACACGCACGAAGTGCTTGAATGAGACTAAAGTACTTTGAACGTGTCTTTTCGGTCCAATCACAATTGAGCTGTATTTCTCGAATAGTCACACCCTTGAACAATGCACTTTGCGTTCGGATTTCACCCGCTATATGGGCTGCTAACTGATCAAGGTCATTCTCCGCGATGTTCGTAAGCGTCCGGTTTGTGATGAATATCGTGGGTATGATCTCAAATCCCGGAAGGCTATCCTGCTTGATCTCCGCCGATGCTTGAGGAATTGCCCTCCCAAGAGCGAAATCCCAATCTACTTCAAATAACTTTATATAGAGTTTCCTGGCGCCAAGTTCGCGCAAGTACTCCATCTCCGATGTTGTCGGGTCGAACGTCGTACGCCAATAGTAAAAGGCTGTTTCGACAGTGTGGTGGCGTTTCGTAGAGCAAGAACTCAAAGACAGCATAAGAAAAACGAGAATCCCTACATGCAGGCGTGCGGTTGAGATGGCCACTGAGTGGGGTTTTGTATTCAACTTCACTCCCTTTTGTCGAACAATACGTTTATCTCATGAGCATGGCCTTCATCGAAATAGCAACGCCGCAGTTTATCTCGTAACCAGTCGACTTCGGAGAAGTGCTGCCCATACATGTTTACAAGAATCACGAGTGCTCGCCCAAAGTAAGGTTCTGCCTTGTCGTACGCATGGTCCCACTCGCGCCTTTTACCAATGTTAACTAGCATGGCAAAGCGAAAATGAGGAGCAATCGAGTCGTTATTTTCAAATCGATTCAGATTGACGAATGCGAGAGATTCCGCAGCGCTATCATTGAACTGCCTATCCAATTGGTGCTGATGCTTCACATTGGCCAACAGCTCTTCTTCCGAACTTGTGGCCTCCTCATGCGTCACGGGCTGTGCATATTTATGAAAACTGTTTTTGTCGATTGCCCAGCTGTATCGAAGAAACAGCGTATCGACTTTTTCATGTGGAGAACTCGGCATCAGATAATGCAGGATCAAGTCGATCAATGCCGTCCGGGCAAGTGAACGAGTTAAATTGGGATGTCTTTCGTAAACACGCAGTGCCTCCCGAAAGTGCGATTCGGCCTCGTGTTCCTTGTCCATTGCAAGAAATGTCGACGCAAGATAATGATGGAGCATTGCAACGCTCAGATGCTCGGGGCCGAGGGCATGGGTCAGAGAATTAATCGCCTGCTGGTAGAGAACAACAGCCGTTTCATAATTTCCTTTCGCCTCAGATACTTCGGCCATGTTTCCGACAACCGACGCAACAATAGGATGTTCGACCCCGTATTCCTCGATGAGGATGTCTGACGAAAGAGTAAGGAGTGAGTCAGCGATTCTGTATTTCCCCCAGTCATAATAGAGTTTTCCCAATTGAACCAGAGTGAGCCCCACATGCAAATGACGGTCGCCAAGAATCTCGACTTGCTCTGGTAATACACTGAGAAATAATTGCTCTGATTGCTTGTATTTCTTTTCCTGACGGAGCAGGTCGGCAATATGCACAGTTCCAATAATTGTGCCCGCAGTATCATTAGACTTTTTTTGAATTTGCAACGCGCGAGTAAACGCTGATTCAGCGAGACAGAAATTGTCCAGGGAACAATACACTTGCCCGATTCCGTCCAAATCCCGTGCAACCGTCGGATTGTCCTTTCCCCTCACCCTCTGATCAATCTCCAGTGCGCGCTGGTACAGTGATTCTGCATTTTCGTATCCAAGCTGAGAACGTAGGTTCGCTAAGAAGACAATTGAGGCCGTATAATTCGGATGATTGAGGCCATAGGTTTCTTTTGCAATTCGGAGAGCTTCCTGGGATTTCGGTAAGGCCTCCTGGTAATTGCCTTGATGTAAAAGTGTCTCTGCCGTATCCATGATTGCCAGCCATGAAGCATCTTGTGCTCTCGCAACGTGAATCTCGATGATGCTTAGTAGAATAAGGATTGACATCGCAATCGGGGGGTAACGCCGCACATAATGGGCGATGCTTCTGGAAGGATTGTAGCGATTGGATATGTCCATCGTTTGCCTAGTACGTCAATGGAACCGCCTTAAACCATACCGCCATAGTACAAAGAAAACCGTCAAATTCCAATATGTTGTGCCTTCAGGCCACCGTCATGAAAACAACATCTTGACACCCGCAATAAGCAATACAATTCCAAGAATCCTCTTGATGACAATGGGAGAAAAATGGCGGCTTCCCAGATAGGAACCTACCGAACCACCGGCGACGGCAGCTATTGCCAGAGGCAGGGCAAAGAACGGTAGCTGCCTGGTGCTTGTAATGCTTCCGAGTAGCCCGGAAATCGAATTAGCCAAGATGAAAACCGCCGATACTGCCGAGGCTGTTTTGGTTCGTGCCCAACGCATGAAGATCACTAATGGCGTCAGGAAAATTCCGCCGCCAACGCCGGTCAGGCCGGAAATGAGCCCAAGACCCGCGCCAACCGATATGGCAACCGGCTTCGTCGGTAAGTGCGGCTCCTCATCTGCCCTGGGTCGAACGAGGAACCGTGCAGCCGAGTACAGGAGGAGAATTCCGAGGACAATTTTGAACACCTGTGTCGGCAAGCTGATGTAGCCTCCGAGAAAGGCGAAGGGAACGGATGAAATCGCGAAGGGCCAAAAGAGTTTCCATGAAAAATATCCTGCTTTCCAGAATTGCCATGTCGCGAGGCAGGCCACAAGAATATTCAGCACCAAAGCAGCCGGTTTAATGACAGATGGAGCGAGACTAAAGAATGTCATCACGGCAATGTAGCCGGATGCGCCTGCATGTCCAACGGAAGAATACAGGAAGGCAATGACGAGAATTGCGGCGCAGAGAAGAACAAGAGATTCAATGGCCATTATTTACTCCTTGCTGCGAAGAATCTTCAGAGCGCTCAACTGCCGGATCCAACGCGTATGTTGCTTCTCAGCCGGTATAATGATTTGGAGCGGCGCCTCCTTAGCATCTAACGGGCCACCGTTCTTCCGATCGGCTACCAGAATTGTTTTGTCGGTGAATGAAGTATCAATCTCAGGCAAGGCATAGACTACTTTATAGCCGTCCAGCGCCTCTGCTTCAACATAGAGCATCAACTTCTTTCCATGAATGCTGTCACCGGAAGGAGCGCCGGCCTTCTGAAGCAATTCAAACAGGGCAACACCCTCGTACGTATTAATCCGACCTTTTGGATCTGTTGCGACAACACTCGTCCGGGGCAACGATTTGAACATTTTCCAGGAAAGCGTCATAGGGTGTTTGATTTCTCCGGATATTGTCAGAACCGAATCCTGGCTGAACGTGATTGTACAAGTAAATACCAGGAGTAAAACCGTTAGAAAGCCCGAGGACTTGTAACGTGAAAACATAGGATAGCTCCTCGCAGGTTTATGATTTAGCAATCCATTAGCTCTTAGCTTTTGGCCTTTTGCTGTTGGCTGTTGGCATCTGGCTTCTGAATTCTGACTTCTGGCTCCTGACTCCTGAATTCTGGCTCTTGGTCTCTTGCTTGAAATTGAACTGACAGATCCTTCGTCCGCCTGCGTCCCTTCGGGACTTCGGCGGACTCAGGATGACAGCACGCTGCTAGCCTTTGGCTATTAGCTACTGGCTTCTGAATCCTGACTTCTGTCTTCCTGCTTCTTGCCTCCTACTTGAACAGAGTGACAAGAATTGCCTTCTGCGTATGCAGCCTGTTTTCGGCTTCGTCGAACACGACGGAATTGCGGGAATCGATGACCTCGTCGGTCACTTCTTCGCCTCGGTGCGCAGGCAGGCAGTGCATGAAGAGAGCTTTACTTTTCGCCAACGACATGAGCTTCGCATTGACCTGAAAATCCTTGAACGCCTCACGCCGCCGCTGCTGCTCGGTCTCCTGTCCCATGCTTGTCCACACGTCGGTGTATACGACGTTGGCGTTCTTCACCGCTTCCTTCGGATCATGACTAATACCGATTGATGCACCGGTAGTTTTCGCGGCCTTCTCGGCCATCTTGAAGACTTCCGCGTCGGGGGCGTATCCGTTCGGGGTCGCCGCCACAAAATCCATCCCCACTTTGGCGGCCATCAGCATCAGGGAGTGACAAACATTGTTCCCGTCGCCGACGAAAACGAACTTCTTCTTTTTGAATGATCCGAGGTGTTCCTTCACCGTGAGAAAATCGCCGACAGCCTGGCACGGATGCTCGTGGTCCGTCAGCGCGTTGACAACGGGGACTTTCATCGCTTTTGCAAGCTCGACGCAGGTCGCATGGGCAAACGTACGAACGACGACACCATCAACCCATCGCTCGAGATTCTTCGCCGTATCATAGACCGATTCACGCTTTCCGAGGCTGATATCCGCAGGCGTCAAATACACGGGATGAGCGCCGAGTTGCACGATACCGACGTCGAAAGTCACATGTGTCCGGAGCGATTGCTTTTCAAAAATCATTGCAATGGACCGCCCCTGGAGCCGGCGGGCGTATTTTGCCGGGGTCTTCTTGATCTTTCCCGAAAGATCGAGGATCCCCTTCAGTTCCTTTGATGACCAATCTGCGATACTCAAGAAATCTCGTTTCATTCTCTCTTCCTCTAATGTTTCAATTTATTGAAGAACCGGTCGAAGAATATCCTTCAAGTCCGGTTTGGCTATTTCTGCAAGGTCGTACTTCACCCTGACGGACGGCTTGTTGATTTTAATGATGCGTCGGAGGTCGATGGGGGTTCCGATAATAACGCTGTCGCACTCCACATTGTTGATGGTCGTTTCCAGGTCCTTCACCTGCTTTCCCCCGTAGCCCATGGCTGGCAGTAGCGTACCAATCTTCGGGTATTTCTTGAACGTCTCCGCGATCGAATCGACAACCCAGGGGCGCGGGTCGACCAGCTCGGCGGCGCCGAATTTTCGGGCGGCAATCACGCCGGCGCCGTACAGCATTTCTCCGTGCGTCAGGGTCGGTCCGTCTTCAACAACCAGGACTCTCTTTCCACGGATCACGGTTTCGTCCTCAACCGTAATCGGTGACGCGGCTTCAATCACAGTGGCAGTAGGGTTTACCGAATGAACATTATTCCGTACGATATCAATATGTTCTCTGGTTGCCGACTCGACTTTGTTGATGACGACGACATCTGCGGCAAGGACATTGGCTGCCCCCGGGTAATACGTGAGTTCATGGCCGGGCCGGTGGGGGTCCGCGACGGTAATGGTAAGATCCGGTTTGTAGAACGACATGTCATTGTTTCCGCCGTCCCATACGATCACGTCGGCTTCTTTCTCGGCCTGCCGGAGAATCGCTTCATAATCCACACCGGCATAGATGATCGTTCCGTTGACGATATGCGGTTCATACTCTTCCATCTCCTCGACCGTGCACTCAAACCTGACCAGATCGTCGAGCGTCTGGTAACGTTGGACTTTCTGTTTCACGAGGTCGCCGTACGGCATCGGGTGGCGAATCGCGACGACACGTTTTCCCATTGCGCGAAGAAGGTCGCACACCTTCCGCGATGTCTGACTTTTCCCCGAGCCCGTGCGAACGGCAACGATTGCAATGACCGGCACTTTACTCTGAAGCATCGTCTCCCGGGCCCCCAGAAGTTTGAAATCAGCCCCGGCTGCGACGGTCTGGCACGCTTTCGTCATGACGTAGTTGAACGAGAACGTCCGAGTACGAAAAAACTACCTCCTCAATCGCGTGTTTTTTTATGAGATTTGTCAACTCCGATTCGGGGTGAATCGGAATGCCTCCGGGATACAATTTCCCCGCAAGCTCAGCGGGGTATTTCCTTCCGTCAATGTTCGGGATTTGTGTGGCGGTAAACGCGACAACCTCATACGCTTCATTATCCCTGAACACGGTATTGAAATTATGGAAATCTCTCCCCGCTGCTCCCATGATGATTACTTTTACGCGAGCCATAGAATACTCCGATTTATGGTGTGAATCCTGATGAATCTGAATTATTAAATCCGAAATCCGAAACAAATTCTAAACCCTAAGCGAACCTGTCATGCTGATCATTCTTAAAGGGATCTACTGATGTATGTTTCAAGCGGGAAGCCAAGTATGGATGCCCGACTAAGACATTCGGGCATGACAAGTTTCCTCTGTCGGTTTCTAGTCTTGTCCCGCGAAACGTTATTGAATAGGTCTTTCAGCTTTCACCCTCACTCCTTTGAAATCAATTCCTTCGGTGCCGGCTCAATCACAGGGCACATCAAACGATGAACGCAGCCGCGGCAGTCGGTCTGGAATGGCGGCAGCTGTGCGTAACATCGCGGACAACGCTCGACAAAAGGATTGCGAATTCCGAGGTCGCAGACAGGGCAAACGCGCGCTTCCGCTTTCAGCTTTTCAATAAGCGTAAAATCCTTATTCTCCACCGCTATCATAGTGCATCAAATTACAATCTGTGAAACAAGACCGCCTATTGCAAACGCCGCAACCCATGTTCCGATCCATATGATCAGCCCCTCTTTCAATCCCCGTTCCTTCATCATAACGATCAGCGAGGCGATGCAGGGAACGAACAGTGTAATGGTGATGAGAGCGACGGTAACCTGCATCGGGGTTAACGACATGTGGTACAATCCTGCCGCGCCGAAATCGCGTCTCACCACGCCCATGATGAACGCCGTCGCCGCCTCGGGCGGAAGCTGGAGCCAGTGCGTTGTCATTGGAATCAACATCCGTTCCATAACCTGGAGCGCACCGGTGCTCTGCGCAATCCCGACGGCGAGCGCGCCGACGAAGAACCATCCGGAGGCTTCCTTCATGAAGTGGAATGTCCTGATTGCGGTCTTCCGGGCCACATTCTGTAACCGGGGCAAACGCATCGGCGGCAAATCCAGAAGCAATGGAGCCGATTCTCCTTTCAGTACTTTGTTGAGTATCGTGCCGATGGAGATGAGCACAGCGAGAATCACAACGGTATACACGAACATCGGCGCGAATCCGGCCCCGGCCAGTAGCGCGGCGATGACCGCAAGCTGTGCCGAACACGGAATAGCGAATTGCAGGATCGCGGTCGCAATAGTCTTCTCGCGCTCCGAGCTGAGGAGCCGGGTCGTTATTGTCGCCGATGTCACACAGCCGAATCCCAGTATGAGCGGAATCACCGCTCTGCCGTTGAGCCCGAGACCGCTCAATAGCCTGTCGACCATCGTCGCGAGACGCGGCAGGTAGCCGCTGTCCTCCATCAGTGAGAGAACGATGTAGAACGCGGTCACGAGCGGCAGCAGCAAAAAAAGGAGATACGTGGTCGTCATAGTGATAACTCCAAACTCACCAACAAGTATGGAGTTCCACCAAGGGGATTCGGGAAGGAGGGAGATGACACGACCACGTATCCATGGTTCCCAAAGATTCTTGCCAAGCTCTTGTTCCGTAAAATTCACAATATCCTGTGCGACCAATTTCCCGACAAAGAGGTACGCGAGGTACATCCCCAGCACAAAGATCAGCAATCCGCTGATTGGTTTTACCGACCACAGGCCGAGTTTTTCCGAGAAGCGCGTGGCGGTCGAAGTGTCGTTCAGAATTTGATTGACAATGTAGTTCACCCGGTTGCGGCGCCCGATGTAGATTTCATCGCGCTCGCCGGCGGGCGATACGCCGTGCCGTGCTGAGACGACGCCATCTCCTTCTAGCACGAGGAGCGCTTCAGCCTGCGATCCAACCATCTTCAACATCCCATGCAGCGAGGAATGCAGCTCGTCCCGCTGAATCCCTTCATGCGCCCGCTCGATCGCACCGGGTAGGTTCTCGAAACCGGTGCCCTTTACCGCCACCACCGGAAGAATTTCAACCCCGAGAAAATCGGATAGCTTCTTGATATCAATCCTGATGTTGAGCTTTTTCACTTCATCCATAAAATTCAGCAAGACAACGGTTTTCTTCCCCATATCGATAAGCTGCTGGGTAAGAAAGAGATCGCGCTCGAGGTGTGTCGCATCGACAACATTGATGACGAGGTCCGCTTCAAGAATGATGTCACGCGCGACGATTTCCTCATCGTTGAATGAAGAAACGCCGTAAATGCCGGGAGTGTCGTACACCTCGTAGTCACCATAACGGCCTTTGATGATCTCAACCGTTGTCCCCGGGTAGTTGGAGACATCCACATTCATCCCGCTCAGCTCGTTGAAGAGAAGAGATTTCCCGACATTGGGATTTCCTGCGAGAACGATCGTCGGTTTGCCGATCCGTTTTTCGAGAAATGAAAGATCGGCATGACGGTGCTTCTCGACGTGGTTGACGTTCTTCATGGGAGTATCATCACGTATCGTCATTTCTCCCCTTCTCCCAGAACGAGCACAACAATTTTCCGCGCCAGTTGATGACCGATGGCGATTTGCTGTCTGTTCTTCTGAATGATGACCGTGCCTCCGGGGAGTCGCTCAAGGCAGCGCACTTTCTCCCCTTCACCGATGCCTACGCGCACGAACTGAGCATGCAGTACACCCCCGGGCATGGAGATGATTCTCAACCACTGCCCGGCAGTCGAAGAGAATAACGGCATCGTATGCTTGGGAGGCGTCATTTTTTGTGCTGGTTGATTTCTTCTTTCCCGCTAAAAAGGCAAGTTTTGTGCCACATAAAGGACTGGAATCTCTCGATAGGATGGTTTTCCCCCTGCAATTCTTCCATGAAAAGCAGGGGATTCTCAAGAACGAAATGTGAGTGCAGAGTGGATTCTCAAGCTTGAGAAATCACACTAGCAGGATGTTGAAAATGGAAATTGCAGAGTCCGGTTCGTAACCGGACAACACGGATACCTGGGGATTTTCGGTCATGTCCGATTGCGAATCGGACTCTACGACGCGAATCTTGTCTGCTTCAACAGCCCGCTAGATTGTCGATCGTGGAACGGTTCGCGCCCAGCAGCCGAAATGTTTTAGTTCTTCGAGGCGACACGACCAAACGAGTTCTCCGTTCCACAATGTCATATCCGGGCAACCGTCGCACATGTTTTGGTATCCATTTTCCAGGAAATCGACCGGTTGAATAATCATGACGGATTGGTAGTGCAACCCTTCAAAGAGGCGAACGGGGTTGTGAAGCACGGACAACAGGTAACGTCCCGCTGCTTTTCTTATACCACGATCGAGCGGCGACAAAAGCATCATCGCGCGTCCCTTCTTTGTCAACGCGGGTTCTTCGTACGCAAGATACTTTCCCGTACCGAGATGATGCATCGCCTGCATCACCTCCATGAATTTGGGACCGACATATCCGTAGATTTTTCCATTCGTGCCGACACGACCGGTAAGAAGCCATTTGAAGTAGTCTGCTTTCTCTGTTCCGTTGAGATAGGCGCAGGGGGTAAATTCGGGAAAACGTTTCCGGATCTCGGCGACCACATCGGTAGATTTCATATCCACCTTTCGTCCAGCCGTCTCGGAATACACGAGGTCGTTCATATCAACTTTCTTGCCGCCCGCATACCAGTCGAAAGGGAGCTGCGGAATTGCCGAGCGGTAGAGAATAAACACCATAACGTGAACGATATCGATATGATTTGCCGCCCACTCGACGAGCTCCGGCGTTTCATGCAGCGTATCTTCGTACACGGTCGAATTGAAAGCGCAGGAGATGCCTCCGACCTCGGCCAGCATTTTGGCAAACTGCAGGCGCAGTTCATTCAGTTCGACCTCGTTCTTGTTCTTCCATTTCGGCCGCCCCTGCTTGCTGTCGATATGAAAAGTGAAACCGTACACACCCGCTTTCTTCAGCTCGCGCAGAAGATCCAGCGTGAGCGAAGCGCCGTTGGTGTTGACGACCGGTTTGACCCCTTTCTCCGCGATCATCCTGACAATTTCCACAATTTGGGGATGCAACAGCGGATCTCCCCCGGCAATGGAGATACCGTCGGAATTTCTCAGGCGGATGAAGGTCTCGACCTCGTCCCGCACAGCATCCAGCGACTTATGGCTGTTGGCAACATTTTCCCTGTAACAGCCGTCGCAGGCAAGGTTGCATGCCGAGGTCGGCTCAAGCCAGGAGATTGCGTTATCCGGAAGCGTCCACGGCAAACGGTAAAGCTGGCGGTGGTCAATGACCTTGGTGGTTTGCATGCCATTCTCTCCTGTTAATTCTCGATTCGACAAATTCCGTTCTCGATCCCGGGGCCAATACCCGTGAACATCCTCGTGGGCATCCACCCCCGCTCATTCCATTCATTTTTGCAGGACCGACATTCCTTCGATAACCTCCACGATCAGCGGAAAATAACGGTCGAGTCCGCATTCAAGGGTAGTACGAAACCGGCAGGCTCCATCGGGCATCCGGCGAACACATTCAGCGCAGATATTTTTTCTTAACGCTTCAATATACGGTTCCATGTTGTCGCTCTGGACGGAAGCGATGGTCTCAACGATCCGTGGAAACCGTTCTTTCAGCTCGCATCTCTGACCTGAGGCAAGACGGCAATTCCCGTGTCCGTCACCGTCAATACACTTCGAACAAATCCTGGAACTGATTTCTTCCCAGCTCTCATCAATCGAATATGTCTTCGTATTATTCATGAGTATCCCCATAATTGTATTCCCCCGACCACCGCTCGTTCCCAAGCTCCCGCTTGGGAACGGACCAAGCCTTCGTGGACGGCAACCCGCCTACCCAGCGATCCGTCAGACCTGCGAGACTGCATTGAACGTTCCCAAATGGAATTTGGGAACGAGGCCACCGGGCACAATAGCAACATCAAAGATGTTCCAACGCTTCTGAAATATCATGGAGCAAATCGCTCGGCGCCTCTAGGCCGATGGAGAGCCGGATGCCGCCGGGGTCCATGCCGCTCTTCACTTGTTCCTCTAACGGAATCGCAGAATGCGTCATCGAGCTTGGATGCTCCACGAGGGTACGAATGTGGCCTAGACTGACGGCGAGAGTGACGGCATAGGCATGCTTCGCCAGATAGTCAATGAACCTCTCTCCGTTGTCGTGTCTCAATTTCGGCGTCTTCCCATTCAGGGCAAAATAGAGAAGGCTTCCCGGGGCAAAGTTTCCGTCAAAATCCCGCATCTGCCGCTGGGCAAGTTCGCGCTGGGGAAAAGACTGCAATCCTGGATAGCTAACAAACTTGACACGCGGGTCGTTTTCGAGAAACGTCGCGATCTCCGCCGCTGAAGTCATTTGCTGTCTGACCCGCGTCGGGAGACTCGCCAGCCCGTAGACCATGATTGGCCAGGCGCTTTTCGCTGCGAGCGCACCGCCGAAATCCTTCCGATACAGCATGATGATGTCGTTAGCCCATTGTGGTCCGACGACAACGCCGCCCATGTCGGTCCCGAATCCGCAGATCGCTTTTGTGAGTGAGCTGACGGAAAAATCCGCTCCGAGTTCCAGCGGGCGTTGACAGAATGGACTGGCAAACGTATTATCGATAACAACGAAAATTCTTCTCGCCGGCGTTCTCCGTTTGTTTGCCTCCTTGACGATATCGACCACGGCAGCGATGTCGATCAAATCGAGTGTCGGGTTGACGGGGGTTTCGAAATACACAATCCGCGTCCGGTCGGTGATGTGGCCGCGAAGTGCGTCGGCACTCTTGAGGTCGATGAATTTGGTGCTGATCTTGTAGCGTGGATACCAGTTGGTGAGAAGCGAATACGTGCACCCGTAGAGAATCTTATGCGCGATAATTTCGTCCCCTGTTGCGCTCAAAGCGCCAAGGACGGCAGAAATCGCCGCCATGCCGGTGCAGAATGTCACGGCCATCTCTCCGTTTTCCGCGGCTGCGAGATTCTCTTCCAGCAGTTCCTTGTTGGGCTCGCCCAGACGGTCGTATATGTGAATGGGAGCGCGGGACCCGGGCAGCGTACCATCGCCGTGATGGGCAAAGTCGGCAAAGCCCTGCGCTCCGCGTTTTGCCGTGTCGAGGCGGAATGTCGACGAGGATGAAATGGGGGGAATAACATGATGAGCGTAGTCCCAGCTCTTGCTTACGGGCTTTCCATAAATCAGTCTCGTCTGCAATGAATACGTACTATGACGTTTGCTTTTCTTTTTCATCGCCGGCCCTCCATTCGTACGGGGTTGTCGACACGGAATGATTTAAACTCTGCCCGCATCTCAGAACATAAGAGCGTGGACTGCCTGATCTGCCTGAATACGTCCGACTCACACCAAATCTTTTTGAAATCGTAGTTGTTCGTCCTGAGGTTTCCGCACTCAATGCTCATGCCGGAACAGACCTGGACCTGTCCTTCATGATTTATGTATGCAAAGGTTTTCCCTGCCAGGCACGAATGTTTCCATTCGAATGCACCGTTCTGGCTATCGCCGAACAGTTCCTCCTGGTCATCGCGCACGATGCCATACTTTATGCATTGAGGTGAGATGTACATTTTTTCGGGGCTGAACTGTTTCATCCGCGCAATCGTCTGAATTAATTCGTCCGGAGTTTCCAGGTTTGCTTCGCGGTACTTTTTCGAATCCACATCTTCATCAAATGAGAGATGGGCATACAGGCCGTTCGCCGCCATACGGAATGCGTAGTCCCAATCGAAGGCGAGTTCCCTGATATCCGGTCGATGGATCGTGACACCGAGATGAATCTCGAATCCCTCATCCCGCAACCGCCGGATTTTTTCCCCGAGAGCAACAAATTCCGGCGTGTGATTGTATCTCGTATCCGCATTTTCGACGATGCAGCCGTCGAGGAGGATGCGGAAGACCTTGGGTCCGAAAACCGAGAACTTGCGTATTAATGAGTCGGTAACGTCGTGCGGAGATGTTTCAATGATGATCTTTAATCCGAGAGCAATTCCGTACTCCACAATGCCAAACAAATCCGGCCGCCGGAGAATATCCGGACCGGTAAAAACGATGATCGGCTTGGCTGTGTAGGCGATGTTCTCGAGGATTAACAGGCATTCGCTGGTGGAAAGGATGCCATCGGTGGGTTGTTCGGAGAGTCCCGCACGTCCGGGGACAGGGACTTCGCTATGATCCGGCGTAAGTTGCCACAGCAACAGACGCGGGCGAAATTCATCTCCGGAATATTCATTTTTGATGTTCATGGACACCCCATCAAATCAATTATTCACGCAAAGAACAAATCGGTTGATTGTTTAAAGCCCGTTACTCACTTCTGTCCGGAACGCAGGTTCACGCCTGCGACTGCTTCAGCCTGCCGGGAGAACATCCGGCCTGTAATCACATCATTCGTTCACGTCTCAAATCCCTCGCGGACCTGGTCGAGGACATCGAATTTCGTCCGGATCGCTTCTTTTGTCCGTTCAAGCAGCTCGATGGATTTCTTCCGTTCAATGATCAGCTCGTTGAGCATGGTTTTGATGTCCGGATAACTGCACTCGTCACGAAGGGCCCCGTATTCGAGAATTGCTTCCTTCTCACGGAGCGCGGCGAGTTCGAGCGCTGTGCAGTACTCTTTGCACGTGTGCGTGCAGACTGTCGGTGGCTTGAGCATATCATTCTCCTCGGATGTACCTAATCAACATCGATTCCTGACAATTGCATAAATTCGTTGTTCACGTATTCGCCCGGCGCGTGGTCTTCCCCATCATGCTATGGGCGTTGCCGCCTCGACAACAAGCTGCTCACCGCATTCGAGGGCCCGCCGGTTGACTTCCAGCAAATGATGATACCGTTCAGGGAGCACTTCCTCAAGGGCTTTGACGACCGATGCGATGCTCACAACCTGGCAAACATTGAGGAATGCGCCGAGCATGATCATGTTTTTTACTTTCGAATTCTTTAGCTTCAGCGCTTCGAGTTCCGCGGGAACCGGCACGATCGTCAGATCAGTGCGCGAAGGGGGAATGATCACGTTTCCGCTCTCGTAGATCAGTATGCCGTTCGGCTTGACGGCTTTTTCGAACTTGTCCACCGACGGCTGGTTCAACGCCACCACCGCGTCGAATCGCGTGACAATCGGCGAGCTAATTGCCGACTTGGAGATGATCACGACACAGTTTGCCGTACCCCCGCGCATCTCCGGTCCATATGAGGGCATCCAGGAAATTTCCTTGTTTTCCAACATTCCTGCATACGCGAGCGTCATTCCCATCGAGAGAACGCCCTGGCCTCCAAATCCGGCGAATAAGATTTCGTGTGTCATTTTTGGGTTCTTGGTTGTTGGTTGTTGGTTCTTGGTTGTCGGTTCTTAGTTCTTGGCTGCCGGCGCGGGTGGACGCTTTTCCACCAGCTTTCCGTCAACTTTCAGATCGCCAAGCGGATAGACCGGGAACATATTCTGTTCCATCCACTTGTTTGCCTCCGGAGGTGTCATTTTCCATCCGGACGGACAGTTTGAAACGACTTCAATGAGGCAGTACCCTTTTTTCTCCTTCTGATACTGGAACGACTTCGTGACCGCTTTTTTGAATTGCCGTACGGTGTTCGGCGTATGAACAGCCTGCCGGGTAACAAAATGCGCCCCGGGCAACATGGCAATCAACTCAGTGATTCTAAACGGAAATCCCTGCGTCTCCGTGTTGCGACCTTCAGGGGTTGTGCTCGTTTTCATCCCCAGAATTGTCGTGGGGGCCATCTGTCCGCCGGTCATGCCGTAAATCGCGTTGTTGATGAAGATGACCAGGATATTTTCTCCGCGATTTGCAGCGTGGATTGTTTCCCCGGTTCCGATTGCCGCCAGGTCACCGTCACCCTGATACGAAAAAACATATTTGTGGGGAAGCATCCGTTTAATCCCTGTTGCAACAGCGGCGGCGCGCCCGTGCGCTGCTTCCTGCATATCAACATCCAGATACTGGTAGGCGAAAACCGAACACCCTACCGGGGCGACGCCAATCGTATCGCTTTGGATGTTCAAGTCCTGAACGACTTCCATAAGGATCTTGTGAACGACACCGTGGCTGCAGCCCGGGCAATAGTGCAACTTTGTCTCGGTCAACGTCTCCGGCTTTTCCCAGACAACCTCAAGACCATTCTGTGTGACCATTGTATCAGGCATGGGATTCTTCCTCGACTTGTTTGACATTCACACGGTCCATCATTTGAACAATTTTCTCAAGCACGTCCTCCGGCGAGGGGATAATACCGCCCATCCGGCCGAAGAATTCCACGGGCACGTGACCCTCGATTGCGAGACGGACATCTTCCACCATCTGACCCGAATTCAATTCCACCACCAGGACTCCGCTCAGTCGTTTCCGCATCTCGCGAAGAACATTGTAAGGATACGGGAACAGAGTAATTGGCCGCATCATGCCGACCGGCAATCCGCGATGACGCGCAAGCTCGACGGCACGATGACAAATGCGCGCGGAAAGGCCGTACCCGACCACCAGGATCTCTGCGTCATCTGCGGAGACGAGCTGGTATCTGACTTCTTCACGACGCACCCGGTCATATTTTTCCTGCAGATGCAGGTTGATCGCTTCCATTTTTTCCGGCTGGATGTGAAGCGATGTCACAATGTTCCGTTCGCGGGTCGGGGGTTTGCCGGTAGTAGCCCAGGGCTTGGCGACCGCATGTTCCTTCGGGTCGTACGTCTTGAAAGTAACCTTCTCCATCATCTGTCCGAGCGCCCCGTCGGCGAGTATCATCACGGGGTTTCGATACTTGTCGGCGAGGTCGAAGGCATCGTACACAAAATCCGCCATTTCCTGCACACTGGCCGGCGCCAGCACGATGAGATGATAATCACCGTGTCCGCCGCCTTTTGTTGATTGAAAATAATCTCCCTGCGAGGGCTGGATTGTTCCGAGTCCGGGCCCTCCGCGGTTCACGTTGACAACGAGACAGGGCAATTCGGCACAGGCAATGTACGAGAGACCTTCCTGCATCAAACTTATGCCGGGACTTGAGGATGACGTCATGACACGGGCCCCGGCCCCGGCGCCGCCGTAGATCATGTTGATGGCCGCGAGTTCACTTTCGACCTGCATGACGACCATGCCGCGTTTTCTGCCCTCATCCGCCAGGTATTCCAGAATCTCCGATTGGGGAGTAATCGGGTAGCCGAAATATCCCTGACAACCGGAGCGGATGACGGCTTCTGCCAGCGCTTCGTTCCCTTTCATTAATCGAGTGTCACTCATACATCCACCCTCCCTTCCGGGACTTCATCCACACTGACCCTGATATTCCCTTTCACGTTGCTGATGACGGCAACCGGTTCTCGCGCACCGGCTTTCGCCGCCGATGAGCTCTTTTTTGTCCGGTACACCGTGATGACCGCATCGGGACAGACCAGAGCACAGTTCACACACCCCGTGCAATTGTCCTGCACGAGAACTGCGTAGTGGTATCCGAGAGCGTTGATGTCCTTCGACATTGCGAGGCTCTCCTGCGGACAAGCGCCGATGCAGAGCTCGCAGCCCTTGCACGTATCGATGCTTATACTGATTGTTCCCTGCACTTTTGCCATATCATTCACCTAAAATGTTACATCGCTCGTTATGTCATTTATTCCACTCGTGGAACTCATTCCACTCGCGGCCCGGGTACCGGCCGCGCGATTATTTCCTTCGACTCCTACGCTGCAACTCCTTCCTCAACTTCATCCGGCCGCAGTTGACCGGCCAGCTCCTCTTCAATCCAGCAGGCGATTTCATATACACTGGGAATACGTCCGGATGATTTGAGCTTCTCGTTGACGATCACGGTCGGAGTTGAAACGCCTCCCATCCGTGCGACCTCGAGGATGTCTCCGATCCAATGGACTTTGAGTTTCATTGCAAATTCACCAACCGCGGCATGGGCATTCATGAGCGTCTGCTCAACTCTTGCGCACGGAAATCCTACTATCTTTATATGCATCGCTCGCCCTGGAGTATTCTATGATGCTACCGGTTCCTTGTTTTCGAATCGTTCTTCTTCTTCATAGTTCCAGCCGCAGCGCCCTGCTTCGTTTCCAGCTGCGCCTCGAACACCGCCATAGCCGTGATGTTGACGATATCACTAACATCGTTGCTCGGGATGAGGAGGTACACCGGCTTACGAATGCCGACCAGGATGGGGCCGATCGCCGTCGCACCGCCGAGACGGGAGAGCAGTTTGTAGGTGATATTTGCCGAGGTAAGGTCGGGGCAAATAAGCACATTCGCATCTCCTTTCACCGTGCTAAAGGGATAGAACTCATTGACGATTTCAGGCACCACCGCGGTATCCGCCTGCATCTCACCGTCGATGACGAGATGGGGTGCACGCTGCCGTACCAGCTTCACGGCTTGCTGGACTTTCTCCACGAGCGGATGCTTTGTGCTGCCGAAGTTGCTGAACGAGAGCATCGCGATACGGGGCTCAATGGAAAGCTGCTTCACTTTTTCTGCTGCAAGGATGGCAATTTCAGCCAGCTCATCCGCCGTGGGCTCGATATTGACCGTTGCATCGGCCACAAAGATCGTCTGGTTCTTGAAAATGAGCATATAGAGACCGGCGATCTTGCTCACCCCTTCCTTCTTTCCGATGATTTGCAGAGCCGGGCGGACTGTATCCGGGTAATGCTGCGTCAATCCGGAAATCAGACCGTCCGCATCTCCCCGTTCGACCATCACCATTCCGAAGATGTTGTGCATCTTCAGATGGCGTTCGGCATCGAAGCGGGTAGTCCCTTTCCGCTGGCGCTCCTTATAATATCCTGTAATGTAGTCATCGAGCTTGGGCGACTTGGAAGGATTGATAATCTCGACCCCTTCCAGATCCAGCCCCAAATCCTTGATACGCTGGTGTATCAACGTCCGGCTTCCGAGAAGGATCGGTTGGGCGATCTTCTCGTCGACAATAATCGCCGCAGCGCGGAGAATCTTTTCCTCTTCACCTTCAGGGAACACAATACGCTTCGGCTCTGCCTGAGCTTTGTGGACAAATGACCGCATGACTTCGCGTGATTTCCCGAGCCGCGCTTCCAACGAGTCTTTGTACGCTTCAATATCCTTGAAAGGTTTGCGCGCCACGCCCGTGTCGATTGCCGCTTTCGCGACCGCCGTTGCTTCCCATAGCAACACGCGCGGGTCGAAGGGCTTGGGAATGATGTACTCTTTTCCGAACTCAATGCGTTTGCCGCCGTAGGCCCGAATCACGGAGTCGGGCACATCTTCCTTCGTGAGTTTTGCCAGAGCATTCGACGCGGCGACTTTCATCTCATCGTTGATTGCGCTGGCGCGAACATCGAGAGCGCCGCGGAAGATGAACGGAAATCCAAGAACGTTGTTCACCTGGTTCGGATAGTCGGACCGTCCCGTAGCCATAATGATATCATCACGGGCCGCCACGGCGGTATCATAGGTCACTTCCGGGTCGGGGTTCGCCATCGCGAACACGATCGGCTTGTCCGCCATCGATTTCAGCATCTCCTTCGTTACGATATCTTTCGCTGAAACGCCGCAGAATACATCCGCCCCCTTCATCGCGTCGGCGAGCGATCGCGCGTTCGTATCGACGGCAAAAATGTCTTTGTACGGGTTCATGCCTTCTTTGCGGCCTTTGTACACAACTCCTTTTGTATCGACCAGCATGATGTTCTTCCGCTGCACGCCGAGCCGTTCATAGAATTTTGCGCAAGCGATTCCCGCCGCGCCGGCGCCGCTGAACACGACCCTGACATCCTTGATTTTCTTGCCAACGATTTCGAGCGCGTTGATCAGCGCGGCGCCGCTGATGATCGCGGTTCCATGCTGGTCATCGTGGAAGACAGGAATGTTCATGGTTTTCTTCAGCGTTTCCTCAATATAGAAACACTCCGGGGCTTTGATATCTTCAAGGTTGACGCCGCCAAATGTCGGCTCAAGCAATTGCACTGTTTTGATAATCTCATCGGCATCGTGTGTATTCAGCTCGATATCGAAGACGTCAATGTCGGCGAACCTTTTAAAGAGGTTTCCTTTGCCTTCCATCACGGGTTTCCCTGCCATGGCTCCGATGTCTCCGAGCCCGAGCACCGCCGTGCCGTTGGATACCACGGCAACAAGATTGCCTTTTGCTGTGTAGAGGTAGGCATCTTCCGGGTTCTTTTCGATCTCGAGGCAGGGTGTGGCAACCCCCGGCGTGTAGGCGAGCGAAAGGTCCCTCTGTGTCTGACATGGTTTGCTGGCAACGACTTCAATCTTTCCCCTGCGTCCTATCGAGTGATAGTCCAGTGCTTCTTGTTTGCCGATCATAACTTGTTTCCCTTCTTATAATATTGAGTAATTATCTCGTATTTCTCATCCGACCGATATGGCCGCCGGTACTTTCTCCCGTTCGCGGTCATTCGACGGTAAAGATGCAATCTTGTTTTGTCAACAATTTCCTCACGCACATTTCAGGCCTACAGCGCCGGATCGAGGCTTTCACGATTCAGCGGATCACGAAATCTTTTTCTTATGTTCACTCCCACAGTGGAGACATTCAATATCCTGGGGCGGCGAGAGCAAGGCCGGCAGGACTTTCTCGACGCTGAATTTTCCCCACGCCGGAAGCACTTCCTTTTGAAGGAATTCCCCGATGTACTCTGTCAGATCGATGTCGTCCAGTTCATCCTCATCTATACAAATACACAACTCCACTTCGCCGAGCGTCCCGTCAAGTTTGCGGGGAATGAGGGCGTACTCCAGGAGGTCGTGATGTTTCCAAGTAAATTCCTTCGTCGCCAGGTCATACGTGTTGGGCAGGTCGAAGAGCGTCGAAAGACGTTGCCTTGCTTTGAACGTTACAGCAATCTTTTCGCAGAGCGTACATGATTCGTTTGCCAGCATACATACCTTTCAGTCTCGATTGCCGTCAGACCACAGACGGGTGTTCTTTTAGTTTCGCCGTCACCGGACACCGGGATGCCGGATCCATCCGAGCATCCAGATATTTTCGGTCGGTTGCGTATCGCTCCAGTTCCTCGCGGAATGACGGATGAGCAACGTCTATCAAAGCCTTCACACGCTGCCGGACTGTTTTGCCATACAAATACGCAACCCCATATTCCGTTACAACATAATGCACGTCGCCGCGCGATGTCGTTACGCCGGCGCCTTCTGCGAGCATCGGGACAATTCTCGATCGCTGGCCATCCTTTGCCGTCGACGGCAGGGCGATAATCGGTTTGCCGCCCTTGCTTCGAGCCGCCCCGCGGATGAAATCGACCTGTCCCCCAAACCCGCTATAGAAAGATCTTCCGATCGAATCAGCACATACCTGACCCGTTATATCGACCTCAATTGCCGAGTTGATCGCCACCATCTTATCATTTCTTGAAATGATAAACGGATCGTTAACGTAATCGGACGGGTGAAACTCAACGACCGGATTGTTATCGATGAAATCAAACAGCGGTCTTGTCGCGAGAACGAAGGAGGCGATCATTTTCCCGGGATGCAACGTCTTCTTTTCGTTCGTTATTACACCGTCCTCCACAAGCTTCACGACGCCGTCGGCGAACATTTCCGTGTGCATACCGAGATGCTTTTTTCCGTGAATGAACCGCAACACCGCATCCGGGATTGCGCCGATGCCAAGTTGAAGCGTCGACCCGTCTTCAATGAGCTCGGAAATATTCTTTCCGATTTTCTCATACACTTCTGCTTCGGCGGCAGTTGTGTTTACATCCACCTGCGGAAATTCTTTTATCGGAACATCCGTCTCGACGCATGATGTGAACTTGTCGACATGAATGAAACAATCCCCCAGTGTGCGGGGCATGTTCGGATTGACCTGTGCGATAATGACCTTCGCAACCTCCGTCGCCGGTTTCGTACACTCGACGCCGACGCCAAAGCTGCAGAAGCCGTGTTCGTCGGGCGGTGAGACGTGGATAAGTGCGACATCGATAGGGAGAATGCCGCGATAGAACAGCCCGGGAATCTCCGACAGGAATATAGGTGTGAAATCAGCTCTCCCGTCATTGACCGCTTCACGTACGTTTCTGCCGATGAACAGGGCGTTATGCCGGAAATGCCCTTCCATTTCGGGGAGCGCATACCGGAGTTTGCCGGCGGTGAGAAGGTGGACTACCTCGACATTGTCCAGCTCGAGGTAACGGCCGCACATTGCATCAACGAGAATTTCCGGAACGGCGCACCCCGGGTGGACATAGACACGCTGTCCGGATTTGATATCCTTGACCGCTTCATTCGCGGTCCGCAATTTCGATTTGTAGCGTTCGAGCCAATGCATATCAATCGGCCGACTTGAGCAGCGATCGAATATCCCGCGATTGCATTTCGAAGCGGCGGGCAATCGCATCATTGGTACACATTCCGTTGTACGAACAAACTCCGCGGGCAAGTCCTTCGTTCTCCCTGACCGCCCGGTCGAATCCCTTTTGTGTGATCTCAAGAAGGTACGGGAGAAAAGCGTTCGTTAAACCATAGGTCGCGGTTCGGGCGGCGTTCGCCGGGATATTGGGAACGCAGTAGTGGACGACGTCGTGCAGGATGTACGTGGGATTCTCCAGAGTTGTCGGGCGGCTCGTTTCTATACAGCCGCCCTGGTCGATTGAAACATCGATGATGATGGAACCCGGCTTCATCCGTTGTACCATCTCCTTGGTAACGATGTGCGGCGCACGTTCCGCCTTGATCAGAACGGCCCCGACCACCACGTCGGCAAACCGGATGGCTTTTTCGATGTTGTATTCGTTCGCTATGGAGGTAGTGACGCGGAATTGGAATTGATTCTCGATGGAACGCAAACGCCTCAGGTCATTGTCGAGGACGATCACTTCCGCCCCGGAGCCGAGCGCCATGCGAGTCGCGGCCTGTCCTACCGTCCCGGCGCCGATGATTACGACCGTCGCCGGCGGAATTCCCGTAATCCCTCCCATGACGATACCGCGCCCGTTGTGGCTGCTCTCGAGAAAACGTGCGGCAATGTGGATTGACATCTGCCCGGCGATTTCGCTCATCACCTGAAGAATTGGCAAATCGCCGTCCTTATCCTCGATCAGCTCGTAGCCGAGCGCGCAGATCCGCTTGCGCAGCAATAATTCCATCGTCTTCGTTCGTGCAACCGCCAGGTGAAGAAACGAGACAAAAGTTTGTGACTCTATCAGCCGCTCACAATCTGCCTCCTGGGGAGAAGAAACCTTGAGAAGAATATCCGACCGGCCGTAAGCCTCATCGCTCGTGTAAACAATTTTTGCCCCGACCCCCTGGTATTCCTCATCGGAAAAATGAGACGCAAGTCCCGCCTCCTTTTCGATGTACACCTGGTTCCCCGCGTGCACCAACGACCGCACACCGGCGGGGGTCAGCGCCACACGCCGCTCATGGGCAGGATCTTCTTTGAGAATGCTAATAACCATGTTGCACTTGAAAAAATGTTTTCTTTTTTGATCGGGGTCGGGTAGTTTTCTCCTGGAGAAAACGTCAATTTACGTGCCAGATGAAAAGGCAGGATTGATTTGAGAACAAGGATAATTCCGGGAAAATGCCTCAAAAACTCTCAAATATGAGAATCACTCGAGGTTAGGTTGTCAAAGGTGAGAAGTGTCGAAATTGTCTTCTGAAGGAATCTGAAAAAGATTCCGGAGAATTTACTCGGAGAGCGGATAGCATTTTTTTTTGCCGAATCATCCGGGCTTCAAGATGATACCTTTATGCTTGTGTCCATTCATGCGAACCACCACGGGTGAAGAAAAGCGGAGGTGCTTTGTGTATTCTCTCTCCTCCACGGCCGGCTGCTGCGAGAGCCAGTCCCAATCGACAAATCCCTGATTGCTTGCCGGGTCGACCGTAAAATAGCCGACCATGAAGGCGGTGAGGTTCTGGAAGAAATGCGAACCCTGTGACGGTGTGACGGCAAAGTCCTTGAATCCCGTTTCAACGATGGCCTTCGCCCCGGAAATCTGATCCCACGTCACCGGTATGCCGAGCCAGGGATCGAGCGTTCCCCACCGACCGACGCCGATCAAGAGATACGGGCGGCCTTCATCTACCAGGCGTGCGTTGAGCTGACCGACTTCCATCGCAACTTCATGACTCTTCGCCCTGTCGAATCGATGCACATCTACCACCACGATGTCGTAGATGTCGCGGATAATGCCGTTGCCCAGCACTTGCGGGCTTTCACAGATCATTTCCTTTGTGTCGATTTTCTCCAGCCGCAACTCTTCAAATTCGCGACTGATAACCAGCGGGCGCATCTGAAGCAGTCCGAACTCTTTGGGCTTGTCCGGCGGCAGGGACATATTCACCGCGAACTCAATTTCGACGGAGGTTCCCATCCCCCAGCTACCCATTTCCAGCAACTCGTCGAGGATCTCCGAGAGGGGAAGCAGTTTGTTTTTCAGGACCGGCGAGAAGGTCACGAGCCGCATGCCTTTCCGCGAGATGCCGTCATACACAGCGTCGTTTTCATGCGAATACGTTGAGCCGACATAGCCAAGTGTCCCGTCCCGTTCCGCCACGTCCAGCTCGTAGAGCTTTGTGTGCGTGTCGTGCGTCTGGGTCCCGTCGCCGAGCGATTCACTCATGTCCAGGGCAAAGAACTGGTGCTGATTGTTCGCGAGCGTGCTCTGGATTGTCGAAAGCTGCGGAAGATGATTCGGATATTTAGGGGAAAACTTCACCGAGACTCCTCCATCGACGACCATCTTGCCGAGTCCTAGCGCGACCGATACAATGCCGTCGGCAGAAGTCTGCGGAGGCGCAGGATAGAAATTGTACGATTTCGCGACACCGGCAAAATCGGGATAGAACCGCTGCTCGTGCCGCAAGCCCACGAGCTTCTGGACAATCACCGCCATTTTTTCTTCTTCGAGCCGGTACGACGTTACCTTGATGTAGTTTTTCGCCCGCTGGTAGAACGTCGAAGCGTACACACGCTTGATCGTAGCGAGAAGTTCACGCAGCCGGACGGCCGGGTCGGGATTGTTGTTGGGAATCATGTACGTTTCGTACACGCCCGCAAACGGCTGATACTGCGAGTCTTCCAGGAGACTTGACGACCGCACCGCCAGCGGCTCGCGAATAACATCGAGGAACGCCGAAAGGTTGTCGAGAACCTCCTGAGGCAGTTTTTCCGCTTGCACAAATTTTTCTGTTATCGCATCATTGTCAGCAGAGCTGATCGCGAACGAGCGCAGGTCATTCTCATCGACAAACTGGTCGAACACGTCGGTCCCGACAACTGCGCTGGAAGGAACGTGGATATGAACACCGTCGAATCTGTCGCGAACATTGTACGTATTTATGAGGAGGTTCAGAAATGCCAGCCCGCGGGCTTTCCCGCCCAGCGAGCCGCCCCCGATGCGCGCGAAACTGCTGGTCGGGTCGAAGGTCTCTTTCACAAAATCCGTGATAAGACCGCGCTGCTGAAGTTGTCGATACGAGCGGAGAGATGAAATCAGCAACTCGCGCAGATCATGGAGCGAGGGAAAATCCGAGACTTTTCTGGGCCGCAGCTGGTAGGCAAGCCAGAATTCGGTTCGCGCTTTCAACCAGTTCGAGAAGTGGTTCCGCTCGCCATGATAGCGAATGCTCTCATCGGGCACCACGCGGAGCTGGTCTTCCAGCGATTTTAAATCCTTTGCTCTCCCGATCTCCTTTCCGTCGGGCGTGCGAAAAATAAAGTCCCCGAAACTCATGTAGGTATTCATGAATCTCTTCACCTGATTCAGGAGCGTCGGAGAGTCTTTCAAAACGAACTGCGCGCGGACCTCGCGTGCCTTTGCTTCATTCTCGCGCATGTTTGACTGCAAGAGAATCGGTATATCGGAGAGTTCGGCTTTCACATTCTTCGCGAATTTCAGACCCGCTTCCGGATCCTGCTTGCCGCCGCGCTGAAAATCAACATCCGATATAATTCCCAGAATATGGTCCCGGTATTTTTGGAAGTACTCCCACGCTTCTTCGTATGTTGTGCACAGGAGGATTTTCGGGCGCGCCCTCATCCGCAGGAACCGGTGGGAAAGATTGACCCCTTCGGAAATCAACCTCCTCGAATGTTTCAGAACCTCGGAATAAATCAGGGGAAGGAACGAAGAATAAAAACGGATGTTGTCCTCGACAAGAATGATCGACTGGACGCCCGCCTGATTTGAATCATGCTCGACGTTCATGCGGTCTTCAAGATGTTTGATGACCGCTGTGATGAGACGGAAATCGCCCTGCCAGATGAATATGCGGTCGAAGATGGACGTATCGTGATGCGCGAGCAGGTCTGCAAGCTCCCTGTTATCGAACGCCAGGAGGACGATGGGAATGCTCAGACCGGCTTCCCGCACTTCCTGCGCAAGCTGGAGCGGATGCATGTCTTCGATGTGCATCGTGGTGATGATGAGATCGAAGCGCTTCTCCTCTATCGCGAGCGTGATGGCCTCGTGCCCGTTGGAAACCCTAGTTAACTCGGGCGAGTGACTCAGGTTCAAATCCGAATACTCATTGCGTATGAGTTCATAGAGCCTTCCGTCCTCTTCGAAGATGTACGAGTCGTACAAGCTTGAGACGAGCAGGACGTCCCGGATCCGGCGGCGCATCAGGTTGTGGAACCCCTGAAAGCGTGTTCCGTAGCCGTCTTCAACCCAGAGTTGTTCAGATGGTTTCATATTTCAAAGCACCTATGCAGTTTCCACGTTGCAAGAGCAAATATCAATTCCCGGCCTTAACGTTGGTACCGGGACGACCATAGGTAAGTATACAAAAAAAATCGGAGTGGAAAAATCCACTCCGATTCTTGGAAATGCATCGCTTAGTTACCTGAGTCCTGTGATAACCCCGCTTTCCGTCCTTCCCTTGGTAAGGGAAGGAAACTTCTCCCCCTTTTTCAAGGGGGAGAATACAAGAGGGGGGGGCAAAAACAAGGCAGACCAATCAAACAGAAGCGCTGCCCGGTCTTGTTACAGCAGACTCCAGTACTTTACACGAGTCCCTGATCCATCATCGCATCCGCGACCTTCAGGAATCCGGCAATATTCGCACCGTTCACATAATTGCCCGGTGTTCCGAATCGTTCTGCCGTTTCGAAGGCTGCCTTGTGGATGCTCTTCATGATGCCATGCAGACGGCTGTCAACTTCCTCGCGCGTCCACTGGAGTCGCAGACTATTCTGTGACATTTCGAGTCCCGATGTGGCGACGCCGCCGGCGTTCGCTGCCTTGCCGGGGCCGTAAAGGATCTTTGCATCCAAGAAGACCTTCACGCCGTCGAGGTTCGTCGGCATATTCGCGCCTTCGGACACGACGTACACGCCGTTCTTCACGAGGTTTTGCGCATCCTTGCCGTTGATTTCATTCTGCGTGGCGCTGGGGAATGCACAATCCGCTTTGTGGTTCCACAGCGGGTTGTAGTCGTGCTTCGGGTCGATCGCGGTATAGACAGTGCCCTTGAATTTATCGGCATACTCCTTGATCCTTCCGCGACGGACGTTCTTCAGGTCCATGACGAACTTCAGTTTCTTGTCATCGATTCCGGCTTCATCGTAAATGTAGCCGCTGGAATCGGAAATCGTGAGCGCTTTGCCGCCGAGCTGGTTGATCTTCTCGATGGTATACTGTGCAACGTTTCCGCTGCCGGAGACGAGACACGTTTTGCCTTTCAGGGTCTGGTTTCGTGTCCCGAGCATTTCTGCGGCGAAGTACACTGCGCCGTAACCCGTTGCTTCCGGACGAATCAACGAGCCGCCCCAGTTCAATCCTTTTCCTGTCAGGACGCCGGTGAATTCGTTCTTCAATCTTTTGTACTGTCCAAAGAGAAATCCGATTTCTCGTCCGCCGACTCCGATATCGCCTGCGGGAACGTCGGTGTTCGGGCCGATGTGGCGATAGAGTTCGGTCATGAAGCTCTGGCAGAATCGCATGACTTCATTATCGCTCTTGCCCTTCGGGTCGAAATCCGATCCGCCCTTGCCGCCGCCCATGGGAAGCGTCGTGAGACTGTTCTTCAGAACCTGCTCGAACGCGAGGAACTTCAGAATGCCAAGATTCACGGAGGGATGGAACCGCAAACCGCCCTTGTACGGACCGATCGCACTGCTCATTTCAATTCTGAAACCACGGTTGACCTGGATCTCACCGCGATCATCCGTCCACGGAACGCGGAACATGAGTACTCTCTCGGGTTCGACCATCCGCTCGAGAATTTTAGCCGCACGATATTCCGGATACCGTTCCAGCACCAGCGACAAAGATTCGACGACTTCTTCCACCGCTTGATGGAATTCTGGTTCGGCCGGATTCTTTGCCTTCACTCGTGCCATGAATTCTGCTACGTACGTTGACTTAGACATTTATTTCTCCTTGTGATTGGTGAACATGATTAGTTACTCGCACTTAAACTGACAACAATTGCCACAACGCTCGAATACTTTTGAAACTCGTTTAAGAATCATTCTATCGGAATATTTCATCCGTGATTCCTAAAAATTGTCAATATGTATGCCAGATGCCCCCCCATCAAATCGAATTTAAAGGTAGGTATTTGAACCGGACCCCTAAAAAGCCTCTCACGGTTGAGAAATCGATAGAGGGGGAGTTTCACCTTTGAGAAGCAATTTTGAGGTATCCTTCCCCATATTTGAATCCATGCTGCCCAAACTGTATCTTTTGATGGCATACTTTTAGAGAGACAATCGGAGAACACAAAAGGTTTATCTTCCATGGCAACAAAGAAAGCGATCGTTAAACAAATCCGGGGAATCACTCTCGCCGCGAAGAGCGATTCGAACCATTGGGTCGTCATGGATGGGCCGGAAACATTCGGAGGAAGCAACGCCGGCCCCCGGCCGAAAGAACTCCTCCTCTTCGCACTCGGCGGCTGCACGGGGAGCGACGTCATTTCCATGCTGCAGAAAAGGCGAGCTCCATTGCAGGGGTTTGAAATTCATCTGACCGGCGAAGTCCGCGAAGAACATCCGCAGGTCTTCACCGACATTCACATCGAATATGTTTTCTTCGGAGACGGGCTCGACCCCCAGGACATCGAGCGCGCAATCGAATTATCCACAACACGGTACTGCGCCGTCTCCGCAATGCTGAAAGCAAGCGTTAAGATTACTCATTCGTACCGTATCGAAAAATCAAAAGAACCGGATGCGAAGTAGAGCTTCTCGTTCTCCGACATTCCCGCTGGGAGGGAGCTGCGCTCCCGACCTGCCCGGAAACATCGCCATCAAGCAATGGTCGGGAGTAGGAACTCCCTCCCAGAACGTTGCGCTCGTTCCCAAGCAGGAGCTTGGGAACGAGAAATGGCAGAGACAATACAAGAGGGAATTGATACGAATTGAGACACTCTCGAAAATTAATGCACCAAATGTTTAAACAATTCATCCTGATACAATCAGGTCAACACTCTTGAGAAATAATAAGTGGCGTTGCGCAAAACCATTCTCGATATCCAAAATCCGAAGCACTAAATTCGAAATCCGAAACAAATTCCAATGTTATAAATTCTAAACCTTCTTAAGAATGGCGTTTTTAACTATTCGAATTTTGGATTTGTTTAGTGTTTCGATATTCGAGTTTAGAGATTTTCATTAATATTAATGACGCTGAATAACATTACATAATAATTAGGAAAAATCATGGCAATCATCGATTCCAAAACAGGCAAAACGGTAAAAGACTATTCGGTCAATGAGCTCAAAGAAGCCGCCAATCTGATGCGCGGATACAACCTCGTGGCGCTATGCGCGGCTGGCTCGGGACATTCCGGCGGGACGCTTTCCATCATGGACCTCACCGCGGCACTGTACCTGAAAATTGCCAACCACGACCCTAAAAATCCAAACTGGTCTGACCGTGACAGAATTATCTGGTCCACCGGCCATAAGGCTCCGAGTCTTTACCTTGGACTTGCTTTTGCCGGATTCTACAGCCCCGAGGATGTCGTTCTTCTCAGAAAGCTCTGGAGTGCGTTCCAGGGACACCCGCACTGGCTGAAACTCGCGGGCGTGGAAGCATCGACGGGTTCCCTCGGTCAGGGGCTCAGCGTCGCGGTCGGTCTTGCGCTGGCGGCACGCCTGGACGGGAAAAACTACAAAGTCTTCAGCATCAACGGCGACGGCGAACAGCAGGAAGGACAAATCTGGGAAGCGGCCATGGAAGCTTCCCACTACAAACTCGACAATCTTGTACAAATCATCGACTGCAACCGTTTACAGATCGACGGAAAGGTCTCAGAAGTAATGAACGTCGAGCCACTCGCCGAAAAGTACAGGAGTTTCGGTTGGGACGTCATCTCCATCGACGGGCATGACATGAAGCAGGTTGTCGATGGTCTGAGCAAAGCAAGGGCCGGCACCGGAAAACCCGTTGCAATTATTGCCGAGACCGTCAAAGGCAAAGGCGTCAGCTTCATGGAGAACGTCGCGGGCTGGCACGGCAGAACGCCCACGTTCGAGGAACTCATGAAAGCCCTCGATGAGCTTGGTTTGAAAGACAAGATTCCCTACCAGCGCCTCCTCGACCGGGCGAAGCAGTACCAGGACGACGTGGATAAGAAACTCGAAGCGAAGATGCCAAAGTTCAAAAAGAACTACTGGTGGAACGCCGGCCAAACGATGAAGGCAAAGATGGAGCCGACAAGGAAGGGCTTCGGGCTTGCCCTCGCCGAGCTTGGCGACGACAAACGGATCGTTTGCCTGGGCTTAGACATTTCCGGTTCCATCACCATCAGCGATTTCTACACGAGCAAGCCCGAGCGGAAAAACCGCTGGCTGAGCATGGGTATCGCGGAACAATCCGCAACATCGGTCGCCGCCGGCCTGGCACGCGAGGGAAAAATCCCGGTGCTTGGAACGTACGGGACATTCGCAGCGGCAAGGAACCTCGACCAGATCAGAGTCTCTGTGTGCTACGGCAATTTCAACGTCCTGATCGCCGGGGCGCATGGCGGTATCTCCGTGGGACCGGACGGTGCGACCCACCAGGCCCTCGAAGACCTGTTCGCAATGTGCGGCCTGCCGAATATGGTTGTTTCGGTTCCCGCCGACTCCATCGAAACGAAAAAGGCGACATCGTATCTCCTCCTCCAGCATTCCGGTCCGAAATACATCCGGTTTGCGCGCGAAGCCACGCCCATCGTGAGTACTTTGCAAACACCGTTCGTGTTCGGAAAATCCAACACGATCCGCATGCGCCGTGAATCTGAGAACTTCGTCGACGCTTTCGACACCGTTCTCTCCGGCGAGTACAAGACTGAGAAGGAAGACCTCACGATCATCGCGTGCGGTCCGATGGTTCCCGAAGCGATGCGGGCCGCGTACATTCTGAAAAAGGATTTTGGATACGAGGCGCGCGTCGTGAACATGCACACTCTCAAACCGATCGACGAGCAGGCGATCATCAGAGCCGCGAAGGAAACCGGAGTTGTCGTTACCGCTGAAGAGCATCAGATCGGCGCTCTCGCATGGCGCGTCAGCAGCGTCATCACCTGCAGCGAGGAGCTCTATAATGTACCCGTCATCACTGGTTACATTGGTGTCAAGGATCGGTTCGGCGATTCGGGCGCTCCGTGGGAGCTCGTCAAAGAGTTCGAATGCAGCGGAGAGCACATCGCCGCGAAAGCCCAGCATCTCGTTGCACTGAAAAAATCGAAATCGGGGTCGTAGAGTCCGATTCGCAATCGGACATGATCGAAAATCCCTTTTGCATTCGTCTCGTCCGGTTATGAACGGGACCGTACATTTCCCTTTTTCCACAGCCTGTTAGCCCAGGCAATCAGGCCGGAAGGAAAAAGTTTGACTTTGGTAATCGCATTTATTAGGTTCTGTTATAGCCTGTTGGGAGTATGATGTAGGCGCAGGTCATTATTGTAGTGCTTGTCATTTCGATCGACTTTTCTTATGGTGGCAGTTTGAAATCTTTTGAAAACGCGCGTTGTCCTAGTTGCTGGGATGGAGCGGGTTTTTGCTTTTTGCTGGCTATGTGCAGAAGAAAAAACATGAGACCGGGTTATTGGAGTTTGTTGATCCTTCTGTGTTTTCTCTCCCTCGGTTGTCGAGACAAAGGCACAGAACCGCCGCAGGGCTCCACACCCGGCAAACGAGACTACACTTGGACAGTCGACACTCTTGCATACCCGGGCAGCTTCCAGACACTGATGATAGGTATTTGGGCGAGCTCTCCAAAAGATGTCTATGTGGTTGGGCATAACGATCAAGCGGGTTGGGGTACCATGTACCATTTCGATGGATCGAAATGGACTCCCGTGTCTCTCCTTGCAAACCAAGGCGGAACAATTAATCAGGGTTTCGATCTGTTCGCCATCTATGGCTTTGCTTCAAACGACATTTACGCTGTTGGTCTTTATAGCTACGACAATCCCACTCCGCCACCCAATTCCCTTGACTCAAGCCTCATTATCCACTTTGATGGAAGTCAGTGGAGAGAGATGCAATTGCCGGAAAGGGGATCTTACTTGGCTTCCGTCTGGGGTGCATCGCCAACCGATGTCTGGTTCGGAGGAAGTTATGGCACACTTTATCATTATGACGGAGTGTCCATAAAAAAAACCTCGTTTGACTCATTAACTGGATTCGAGTATATAGCCGGTTTTTCAGCTTCAAATGTCTATGCAACGTGCGATAGAGAAGTCGATTTCTCACAGCCCTATGATTCCTCATTCTATCTTTTGTACCACTATGACGGCCAAAGCTGGACACCGGTCGATTCTTTTGCAATAAATCCGTCTGAAAACACCTGGAAATTTGGCCTGTCACTCTGGGCAAGCCCTCATGGAACCTTATATTCTGCTAACTATGGAGTATACTTGCTCAACAACGGTCTGTGGAGCCAAGTACTTGCAAATGATTGGCCTTTGCGCATGTCTGGCAGTAGTGAACAAAATATATTCGCCGTCGGAGATGTCGGTAGAGTCTTTCAATGGAACGGAACTGATTGGAAACGTTGGACCGAGATAGAAGATCAAAACAAAATCCTTACCGGAGTATGGACAAACAATGTCGAGACGTTTATTGTCGGGTACAACGGACTAGTAACGTTTATCATCCATGGTAAATGAATGAACGAGGCTGGATGCAGGCGGCGGAGATGTGTCCGAACCAGGATTTTTAGGATTACGAGATTACCATGATTAACTCAATCAAGGTAATCGAGTGAATCGAGCGCCATTGCGTCCCCTCTTGAGAGGGGACCATAGGGGTGTGTGATTCTATCAGGGAGATTCATGTCCTTTTTTTCGTTTCGAATAAAGCACCATGAATGGTGCTACCAACCAATCCTCGATGAACCTCCTTCCCCGAATCTCGAACCCCTAACCTGCTCGATACCAAGCATTACAATGGATGTTTATGCATTCATTTAAATGGGCATCCCTCGATAGATTCCCGCTTAAGACGTGCGGGAATGACAGGTTAGACCTTGCAATTTATTCTGAACTTGAGTAAATTATCGGCCGGATAAGCTCAACGAATTCACACGGCTAAAAAATCGTGGACGATGCTCTCTTAGTTCACAGGCTGCAGTTCGCCTTTACCATCTCCTATCACTACATCTTCCCCCAGCTCACAATGGGGTTGGGCTTGCTCATTGTGATCCTCAAAACCCTCGCGATCATTAAGAAAGATGAGCGGTACAACAACGCCGCACGATTCTGGGGAAAAATCTTCGCCATCAATTTCGCGCTCGGCGTTGTGACTGGTATTCCCATGGAATTCCAGTTTGGAACGAACTGGGCAAGGTTCTCGAGATTCGCCGGCGGGGTTATAGGCCAGACTCTCGCGATGGAAGGTGTGTTCGCGTTCTTCCTCGAGTCGAGCTTTCTTGGACTTTTCCTCTTCGGAGAGAAGAAGCTTGGACGGACCGGTCATTTCGTTTCGGCTTTTCTGGTGTTTCTCGGTTCGTGGATCTCCGGCTTTCTCATCGTTGCAACAAACGCCTGGATGCAGCATCCGGTCGCCTACGAATTTGCCGCCGACGGATCGGTCCAGCTCACGAGCTTCTGGGGGCTGCTGTTGAATCCCTGGGTTCTCTCCCAGTATGCTCACACCATGGCCGGAGCGGTTGTCACCGCGGCGTTCGTCATAGCAGCCGTTGGAGCGTATTTCCTGCTCTCACACCGCATGGAAGAAGATGGAAAACTCTTCGTCCGCGTGGGAATCATTGCTGGATTGCTGGCGTCCGTCCTCGTTCTGTTTCCAACCGGAGACTCTCAGGGGAAAAACATCGCAGGGTACCAACCCGTGACACTCGCCGCCATGGAAGGATTGTTCGAAACTAAAGAAGGCGCCGAACTTGTCCTCATCGGTCAACCCGATATGGAGAAGCTCAAGATCGACAATCCGCTTCTTATCCCCAAGCTCCTGAGTTTTCTGACATACTATCGGTGGTCGGCGGAAGTCAAAGGTCTTAACGCATACTCCCGGGACCAATGGCCCACAAACATTCCGCTGCTGTATTACGCCTACCATATCATGGTCGGCCTGGGCACGATTTTCATCGCTATCATGTTGATGTGTGCTTTCCTGTTGTGGAGGCGAACACTTTTTTCGGCACGATGGGCGCTCTGGATTCTCATGCTCAGCTTCCCTTTTCCGTACATCGCGAACACGGCGGGATGGTTCACCGCAGAGCTGGGCCGGCAACCCTGGCTGGCGTACGGACTCATGCGTACGGCAGAAGGAACCTCTCACATGGTATCCGCAGGTAACGGGCTTTTCACCTTCCTCGGATTTCTCGGGATGTATTTTGTGCTTGGAGTTTTGTTTTTGTTTCTGGTGGTCCGGAAGATGAGCAGCGGTACCGTTGAACATTCGTAGAGCGTCATGAGGATGAAACTGGATTACCCTCACCCCACCCCTCTCCCGTCCTTCGACTTCGCTCAGGACAAGCTTGGGGAGAGGGGTGCCACTTGGCTGGCACGACGGGGTGAGGGTTTCAAAGCAGAATGAATCTAGCCACAACCTGATGAAAAAATATTCACATTCAATCATCAAACCCACCCCTGCCCCCTCCGGAGGAGGGGAATCCGGAAAGTCCCATCTTGAGACCTGTCCGCCGGCTCTTGGGCAGAGGGGATTTAGGGGTGTGTCAATTACACGAGTGACATAATCATGGGAACACTCTGGTTCATCCTCGTTGCGTTTATGATCGCTGTGTACGTTCTTCTGGACGGATTCGATCTCGGCGCCGGAATTGTTCATCTGATCGTCGCGAAGAACGAGGATGAGCGGCGAATGATTCTCCGGGCAATCGGTCCGGTGTGGGACGGCAACGAGGTGTGGTTGCTCGCGGCGGGAGGGACTTTGTACTGTGCATTTCCACTCCTTTATGCTTCAAGCTTCAGCGGATTTTACCTTCCACTCATGATCGTGCTCTGGCTCCTCATGCTGCGGGGACTCGGGATCGAGTTTCGACACCAGATTCATCACCCCATGTGGAAAGCGTTCTGGGATGTCCTGTTTTCATTGTCCAGTTTGCTGCTCGCGATTTTCTTCGGCGCGGCGCTGGGAAATGTGGTCCGGGGCGTACCCCTCGGCGGAGACCACTATTTCTTCGAACCGCTGTGGACAACATTCACGGTCATACCAGAAGCCGGCATTCTCGACTGGTTTACAACATTGATGGGTGTTGTGGCAATGTTCACCCTGACTTTTCATGGGGCGACGTACGTCTGCGTAAAAACCGACGGGCAGGTTCAGCAGCGGGCACGGTCCATTGCCCGGAAAGCATGGTGGGGTGTTATCCTAACATCAGTTCTCGCTCTCATCGCGACGTCGTCTATCCGTCCTGAGACGTGGGACAATTATGCGGCTCACCCTTGGGGGTTCATCTTCCCTGCCGGAGGCGCAGCGGGAGTGGCGGGCATGTATCTGTTCCACCGACGCGGAAAAGATCTGTACGCGTTTTTCTCGTCATCCCTTTTCATCGTTTCGATGCTGAGTGCAACTGCCTTCGGTTTGTATCCTAATCTGCTCCCTGCTTCGACCGATGAAAAGTATTCCATCACGGTCCAGAATGCCTCTGCATCTGAATACGGTCTGGGCATCGGGCTTGTCTGGTGGACTCTTGGGATCCTTCTCGCCGCAGGATATTTTACATATCTGTACCGTTCGTTCCGGGGAAAAGTCACTCCTGGAGAAGAGGGACAATATTAGTCGATGATGTTACGCGCTGAACTGATCCTGGTTGATGGCAACCATCAAACTTATCCCTCTCCCCTATTCCCAAAACCCGAACCTCGAGCCCCTGCGCTCTTTCTCTTTCTTGAAAAAGAATGCGGTCATCCTTCTCATCCCTGAAAATTTCCACACATCGAAAACGGGAAAATCAATCGAATTCATTCTGAAAATGTCATCTTTCTTATGGAATGATTCTTGCCATAGCAACTGGAGTATTTCATCCTAAACAATCAAGATTAACCAGCGCCGAACGCTGTTGACAAAAGGAAAAGAATGCAAACACCCGGCCTCCCCGCCCGTATACAAAATGCCCAATAACAAAAAGTCCCAAGAGCCCGCCGGGAAAAATCGATCCATGTTCATCATTGAACGTGAGCACATCGATTCCCTCTTTACAGCACTGGCAGAGCGCAAGTACGAACTCATTGGACCGACGGTTCATGACGGCGCGATCCACCTGGAAGAAATAGCTTCTTCCAATCAGCTCCCAATCGGTTGGACTGACCAGCAGGACGGCGGAACGTATCGCCTCAAGAAGAGAACTGACAAAGCGCTTTTCGGTTACGTCGTAGGCCCTCATTCCTGGAAAAAATTCCTCCATCCTCCAGCCATCCGTCTCTGGCATGGAAAGCGCGATGGGCGGGGAATCCAAATTGAGGAAGAAAAAAATGAAACTCGCGCCTTCATCGGAGTACGGCCGTGCGAGTTGCACGCTATTGCCATACAGGACAAGATTTTCATGAACGGAAGTTTCACCGACCGCATCTATGAGTCACGGAGAAAGAAGATATTTATCGTCGCCGTGAATTGCGCGCAGGCGGGCGGGACGTGCTTCTGCGCTTCAATGAATACCGGCCCGCGTGCATCGTCCGGTTTCGACCTTGTGTTGACGGAGGTTATTGAAAACAATCATCACTACTTCATCGCCGAAGTCGGTTCCGACCGCGGGGACAAAGTACTCCGCGCAGTTCCACACCAAGCCGCCCGCGAAGAGCACGGGAACAAGGTGGACAGCATCGCTGCCAGGACCACTTCGCAGATGGGAAGAACGCTTGACACGACCGACATCAAGAATTTGCTGTACCATAATTACGAACATCCGCGCTGGAACGATGTGGCAAGCCGGTGCCTCAATTGCACCAACTGTACAATGGTCTGCCCCACGTGTTTCTGTACAACGGTGGAAGACGTGACGGACCTAACCGGACAACACATCGAGCGGTCGCGCAAGTGGGACTCCTGTTTCACGGTGGATTTTTCTTATATCCACGGTGGAAGTGTCCGGACATCGGCCAGAGCCCGTTATCGCCAGTGGATGGTGCACAAACTTGCTGCCTGGATCGACCAGTTCGACTCGTCGGGCTGCGTCGGCTGCGGGCGTTGTATCACATGGTGCCCTGTCGGCATCGACATTACCAAGGAAGCGAAGGCTATCAGAGAGCCAGAAAAGACCCAAACAACCTTATCAAGGTAAACAACCATGGAAACTCTTGAACCAATTCTCAGAGCGCATCCTTTTTTGGAAGGTCTTGCGCCGCAACACATCCAGCTCATCGTCGGATGCGCTTCGAATGTCCGCTTCGACGCGGGACAAACGATCTTTCACGAGGGAGAAGAAGCGAATCAGTTTTACATCGTCCGTCATGGAAAAATCGCACTGGAAATATTCGCGCCCAACCGAGGGTCGCTCATCGTGGAAACGCTCGGGGAGGGCGATATTCTTGGCTGGTCGTGGCTTATTCCCCCGTACGAATGGCATCTGGATGCCAAAGCCATCGAATTGACGCGCGCGATTGCTCTGGACGGAAAATGCCTGAGGAAAAAATGCGAAGAAGATCATGAGCTCGGCTACGAGCTGCTGAAACGCTTCGCCCACATCATTGAAGCGCGCCTCGAGGCAACACGCATGCAATTATTGGATATGTATGGCGAACGCTCCTGAAACAGGCACGGAAACAATGACGGGTTCCACCGAACCGATGGTTCCGGCGCTTTTCCGGATCCAGCGGATTCGCCAGGAAACCTATGACACTTTTACACTCGAGCTTGATCCGCCGGCTGAGAAAAAGGTGTTCACTTTTGCACCCGGCCAATTCAACATGCTGTACGTCCTCGGTGTCGGCGAAGTACCGATCTCCATCAGCGGCGACCCGGCTGACTCGCACGTCCTCATTCATACGACGCGGGCTGTCGGTGCGGTGACAAAGGCGATGCGCGCGTTAAAGCGCGGGGACGTTCTCGGTGTCCGGGGACCCTTCGGCACCACCTGGCCGGTCGCCGAAGCCGTCGGCAACGATGTCATCATCGTCGCGGGAGGTATCGGGCTCGCACCGCTTCGTCCGGTCATCTACCGGATTCTTGCAGAACGCGAACGATATGGAAAGATAATTTTCCTGTATGGAACCCGAACTCCGGCCGATATTCTGTTCCGCCGCGAACTCGAACAGTGGCGGTCACGATTCGATTTGGAAGTCCAGATTACTGTCGACCGCGCGCTGGCCGGATGGCGGGCGAATGTCGGAGTTGTGACAACACTCATTCCCAAAGTCGTCTTCGACCCCGCAAACACTGTCGCCATGGTCTGCGGACCGGAAGTCATGATGCGATTCACGATCCAGGCACTTCAGAAACGAGGGTTGGGATTGAATGATATTTACGTTTCGATGGAGCGGAATATGAAATGCGGCATCGGCATCTGCGGGCATTGTCAATACGGACCCACGTTCATCTGCAAAGACGGCCCTGTGTTTTCGTACGACCGGATCAAAGACCTCTTCCTGATACGTGAGCTGTGATATGAAAAGCAATCGAAAACCCAAACTCGCCGTCTGGAAATTCGCTTCATGCGATGGATGTCAGCTCAGTCTCCTTGATTGTGAGGATGAGCTCCTCGCCGTTGCCGGCGCAGTTGACATCGCGAACTTTCCCGAAGCATCCCGTGAAGTTGCCAAAGGACCGTACGATATTTCCCTCGTCGAAGGATCCATCACGACCCCGCACGACGCGGAACGAATCCACCAGGTCCGCCGCTCGTCGAAACTTCTCATCACGATCGGCGCATGCGCCACCGCCGGCGGGATACAGGCTCTCAGGAATTTCAAGGACGTGAAGGAATTCACCTCCATCGTTTATGCTTCACCGGAGTATATTGAGACGCTGAAGAAATCGACCCCGATTGCCGACCATGTGCACGTCGACTATGAACTGCGCGGCTGTCCGATCAATAAACTCCAGCTCGTGGAAGTGCTCAACGCCTTCCTGAACGGTCGAAAGCCCAACGTTTCACCGCAAAGTGTTTGCGCGGAGTGCAAAATGCGCGGCACGGTCTGCGTTATGGCCGCTCACGGAACCCCGTGCCTGGGCCCAGTCACTCATGCCGGTTGCGGCGCAATCTGTCCGGCCTATAACCGCGGCTGTTACGGGTGTTTTGGCCCCAAGGAAACTCCCAATACTGAATCATTGAGCTCCTGGTGGACACTGCTCGGAATGAAGGATGATGACATCCTCCGGGCCTTCCGAAGTTTCAACGCATCCGCCGAGCCATTCCGTAAAGAAAGCGAAGCTCATGAACGGTAAGACAACGAGTGAAAAGTTGCGGGGGAATTCAATCAAGGTGGATTTTCTCGCCCGCGTCGAAGGAGAAGGCGGACTTCACATCAAAATGAAGGGAAAGAACGTTGCAGACGTTCAGTTCATTATTTTTGAGCCGCCGAGATTTTTTGAAGCATTCCTGCGCGGTCGCAAATTCACGGAAGCGCCGGACATCGCCGCCCGCATCTGCGGAATCTGCCCCATTGCTTACCAGATGAGCGCCATCCATGCGATGGAGAACGCGCTGGGAGTGAAAATTGACGGAATGCTCCGCGCACTCCGCAGACTGATGTATTGCGGCGAGTGGATTGAAAGCCATGTTCTGCACGTGTACATGCTCCACGCGCCCGACTTCCTGGGCTACCAGGATGCCATCCGGCTGGCAAAGGATTATCCGGATGTGGTGCAGCGTGCTCTGCAACTCAAAAAGATCGGCAATGAGATTGTTACGCTCCTCGGTGGAAGAGAAATTCATCCCATCAATGCGCGGGTCGGCGGGTTCTACAAGGTTCCGTCGAAACATGACCTGCAGCCGCTTGCCGAACGACTCAAGTGGGCGCAGGAAGCGGCTATCGAAACGGTCCGTTTGGTTTCGAAATTTACATTTCCCGAGTTTGAGCGCGATTACGAATTCGTCGCACTTCGCCATCCCGATGAGTATCCGTTCAATGAAGGCAGGCTCGTTTCAAATAAGGGACTCGATATTCCCGTCAGCGATTACGATAATCATTTTGTCGAAGAGCATGTTTCCTATTCCAACGCCCTGCATTCCGTTCTTCGCCGGCGGGGTGCCTACCACGTAGGACCGCTGGCGCGGTATAGTTTGAATTTCGACAGGCTTACTCCCCTTGCGAAGCAGGTGGCGAAAGAGGCCGGTCTCGGCCCGACGTGCAACAATCCGTTCAAGAGCATCATAGTCCGGAGCGTTGAAACTGTGTATGCAATCGAGGAAGCCCTGCGCATCATCAAAATGTACGATCCGCCGGATCGACCCTCTGTGAACGTCGAACCGCATGCGGCAACGGGATATGGTTGCACCGAAGCGCCGCGCGGCATTCTCTACCACCGCTATCACATCGACGACAAGGGAATAATCCTCGACGCGAAGATCATTCCTCCGACATCGCAAAACCAGAAGACCATCGAACAGGACCTCCGGGAGTTCGTCCCGGCGCGTATGAACCTTCCTCACGATCAGCTCACGTGGCAGTGTGAGCAGGCGGTAAGGAATTACGACCCGTGCATATCATGCGCCACACACTTCTTAACGCTGACTGTTGAGAACGGATAGGTTCATGATTCAAGTTGGTATCGGTTGTTGGCTCTTGGCTATTAGCTCTTAGCTCTTGGTTACGAATGGCTCAATCCGAAATCCCCAATCCGCAATCCGCAATTCTCATTATCGGCATCGGCAATGTCTTCCGCGGCGATGATGGCGTCGGCATTATTGCGGCACGCGAGATACAAAAGCGGAGGATACCGGGAGTTCAAACCATTGAGGAGTCGGGGGAAGGAACATCGCTCATTGATGCGTGGAAGGACAGAGACACCGTCATCATTATTGACGCAGTTTCATCGGGATCGAAGCCCGGCACAGTCCATTCTTTCGATGCCGCCGTGCAACAGATTCCTTCAAAGTTTTTCCATTATTCCACGCATGCGTTCAGCCTTGCGGAGGCCATTGAACTCGCGCGCGTACTGAACCGGCTCCCCGGGACGCTCTTTGTCTATGGAATCGAAGGAAAAAATTTCAACGCTGGTTCGGCGCTTACCCCTGAGGTGGAAAATGCCGGGAATGAAGTGCTCAACCGGATTCTCCAGGAACACCTGACCCCGGCGTAGCTCCATTCGCTGCTGTTTCCTTTCATCGTTGTTTTCATTCCATTTTACGCTCGCTGATAGGAACTCTGAGTGAATTAACCCAGAGAATTATCACATGTGATAAATTAGACTTCCCTCCATCGATATTGTCCAAGAAATAGTCACATTTCGGACAGAAAAGAATGGCATCAAAATTGATCCTTTTCCCGGCGGTGAATTCTTTCATTCAGTCAAGATTCACACATTGGGAATTACCAACCGGTAATTCGGCAGCAAACCATCCGCGCGAGAACTTGGAAAAACCAGCATTGATAACTAATTCTCTCTTATCCTAACGTCGATTTCTGAAAGGACAGTTCTATGCCAGACACTTTTACCATTACCGATAATCGAACCGGGAAAAAGTTTGACATCCCGATTACTCACGATACCATCAAAGCGATGGATCTGCGCCAGATCAAGGTCAAAGACGATGATTTTGGAATGATGACGTACGACCCGGCGTTCATGAACACCGCCTCGTGCCAGAGTAAGATCACGTACATTGACGGCGACAAGGGAATTCTACGTTACCGCGGTTATCCCATCGAGCAGCTTGCGGAGAAGTGTACGTATCTCGAAGTGGCGTACCTTGTGATTCACGGTGAGCTTCCTACAAAATCCCAGCTTGCCGAATGGACACACAACATTGTGCACCACACAATGCTTCACGAGAATGTCAAGAAGTTCATGGAGGGATTCCATCCCGACGCTCACCCCATGGGAATGCTCGTGAGCACGATGGGAGCCCTTTCGACATTCTATCCCGACGCAAAGAACATTTTTAATGCTGAGTCGCGCAAACTTCAGATCTATCGTCTTATCGGAAAGATGCCGACGATCGGCGCCTACGGATATCGTCACAGGCTTGGATTGCCCTATGTTTATCCTGATAACGAGCTCAGTTATGCAGGAAACTTTTTGAACATGCTCTATAAAATGACCGAGTTGAAGTACAAGGTGAATCCTGTTCTTGAGCGGGCGCTGGACATTCTCTTCATTCTCCACGCAGACCACGAACAGAATTGCAGTGCGAATGTCATGCGAAGCATCGGCAGCTCGCAGGCGGATCCGTTTGTCTCGATGGCGGGTGCCGCAGCCGCTTTGTACGGACCGCTCCACGGCGGCGCGAATGAACAGGTGCTCGTCATGTTGAAGGAGATCGGCTCCAAAGATAAGGTCCCCGCCTTCATCAAAGAAGTAAAGGAAGGCAAGGGCGAAAAGCGGCTTATGGGATTCGGCCACCGCGTGTATAAGAACTACGACCCGCGCGCGAAGATCATCAAGCAAGCTGCCGAGCAGGTGTTCGAAGTCACCGGCCGAAACCCGCTGCTGGATATTGCCATCGAGCTGGAGCGCATTGCGTTGCAGGATGACTATTTCGTCAAGCGAAAACTCTATCCCAATGTCGACTTCTATTCGGGCATTATTTATCAGGCAATGGGCTTCCCGTCCGACGCGTTCACAGTTCTGTTTGCCATCCCACGCACATCGGGATGGATCGCTCAATGGCAGGAACTGTTACTCGACCCGGAGCAGAAAATCGCGCGTCCACGCCAAGTGTACCTTGGCTATGACACCCGAAACTTCGTTCCGATCGAAAAGCGCGGTTAGCAGCACTTCTCACTTCGCCATTCCCTTCTCTCTGTAGTTGAGAGAAGGGATTTTTTTTGCCCGGATCTCTCGCCTGAGTCGTGAGCGCGACAGAAGCTTTATATCGGACCGGCGTGTCTGCTAACTTCTTTCTCGCGCGGTTTCTCCTTGATAATCGTGTGAAGTTTTCATATATATACGCTCGATTGAGACAGCATGTGATGTTGGTAGCCGATCCCTTCGTCACCGGCAATTCGTGCACACGATATGTAGATGTTGAGTCTTTCGGCTGGATCGCCCCCATCAAGCGTTGCCTCACACATAAACGATCAGTATAGGTTTTCAATCGTGAGGAGTACCCATGAAGCAATTTCATTTTGCTCTGAAAGCATCCGTGAAAACCCTCCAGATTGCCATTGCGCTTACAGCCGTAATCTTCTTGTCAATCTCCATAGGGAATGCTCAATGGCTTCAGACAAACGGTCCTTACGGTGCATGGGTCTATGCACTCGCGAATGCCGGCGGGAGCGTTCTGGCAGGAACCGGAAACGGTGTGTTCCGTTCGACAAACAGCGGGACCGGATGGAGTGCTTCAAACACGGGCATCAACACCACAGCAATTAATGCATTCGCTATGAGTGAAATACTGTACGCCGGCACGGCAAACGCCGTCTACATGTCAACCGATTACGGCGCAACATGGAGTTCTGCAAATAGCGGGCATTATGTTCTTTCGCTGGCGGCGGCTGGCACAATTGCCCTGTCAGGGTCGTATGACGACGGAGTGTTTCTTTCGACAGACAGCGGAGCGAACTGGACACCGGTCAACAACGGACTCTCGAACACTACCGTCCAGGCACTTGCAATCATCGGCGGGGATTTCTTTGCCAGCGTGAACGGCGGCGTTTACGTTTCGTCCGACAGCGGGAAGAACTGGACGCAGTCGAATACTGGGTTGACAAATACAAATGCGACATGTTTCACGGTGAAGTCCCCAGACATATTCGTTGGAACTTGGGGCGGGGGGGTGTTTCGCTCGACGAACAATGGATCACTGTGGACATCGGCGGGCCTGTCCGGTGAGATTGTGATGACTATGTATGCCAGCGGCTCGACGCTTTACGCAGGAACAGGAAACGATGGACTCTTTTTCACCACCGATAACGGGGCACACTGGACATCAACAGCGCCACTGCCAATGGGTGATGTTCACGCAGTTTCTGTAGACGGCACAAACTTGTACGTCGGGACGCGGGTTGGCGTTCATATCTCCGCAGACACTGGAAAAACCTGGACCCTTGTGAATACCGGTATCATAGCCGACGACGTTGCAGGTCTTGCATCGATTGGCGCCAACCTGTACGCCGCTTTGTTATACGGCGGGGTGTTTCTTTCAACGAATGGCATGGATTGGACAGCAAGAAGCAATGGGATGGCGGGTCAAATATCATACACTCTCGCGACTGACAGTGCAACTCTCTATGAAGGAGATAATGGGGGGGCGTACCGTTCTTCCAACGGCGGAGCCACGTGGGTTGAGGCGAACACAGGTTTCCTGACGTATAATCCAGTCTATTCATTCGCATGCGCGGACGGCAGGGTCTTAAGTCTCGGCAGCGACGGTGTCTACCGCTCAACAGACAGCGGAGCGACATGGGTAAAGGCCGATTCCTTGACTCCCACCGGGTGGGGCTATGCCATAGGTGTTTCTCCGGCTACCGTCAGCGGGGTAACAACATTTTATGTTTCACAGTATGATTCTGGAATCTTCACATCGACTGACTATGGCACAACTTGGAAGGCTACCAATACCGGAATCCCGATGCCAACCACGATGACTGCATTGCATGTGGTATTGCATTCTGTGCTTGCCGGCAGCGATCGAGGTATCCTCGTATCGACCAATAATGGGGCACAGTGGAGTTCTCCTATCACCAGCGTCCCAGGTGCGGTGCTTACATTCGCGTCAAGCGGCGCCAACGTGTTTGCAGGAACAACCGGTTCGGGTGTGTACTATTCTGCCGATTCCGGTAGAGATTGGACGCAGGCTGGACTTCCGGGTATGTATGTCAACGCTATACTCATCTATGGAAATGATCTCTATGCCGCCGTGAACGGGTCGGGCGTGTGGCATCGTCCATTGTCGGAAATGGTCGCTGGAGTTCAGGCAAAACCGACCCCTTATGCCCCGACTTCGTTCAGATTGATGCAAAATTGTCCGAATCCGTTCAACCCGAGCAGTACGATCACCTTTGAGCTGTCCAGGGAATCATTCGTAAGCCTCAAGGTCTATAATGGCCTCGGACAAGAAGTGGCAACACTCGTGAACGAAGAACGAGAAGCCGGAAGACACGAAGTACTATTTAACGCTGCGACTCTCCCGAGTGGCGTCTATTTCTATCGTCTGTCCGGAGGCGGATTTACCGACGTCAAAAAACTCCTTTTGCTCAAATAGTATCAATGTGACGTGGGAAAAATATCCTCAACTCATTGACATTCGGAAGACTTCTTCAAGAACTTCCTGCTCTTTAGGATCAAAAACCTTGTGTTGCCTCGCGAGGCCTTCTCAGACTTCGTGATCAGACAAACGCACCGATGATGATAAAGTTGGGAGAAAGGCGGCAACTGCAGGAACGAACGTGCCATCGCATTTCTTATCAACCCTGATAATGTTCTTTCGGGTCTTTTACAGGACTGAAACCCTACATTGGAAAATTGTCAAATTCTTTATCGGATGGGCTGGTCTGAGACCGGAAGAAGTGGCTCACTTCTTGTCAAAAACATAGTCGTAGAATATGCACGAAATGTCGGTTGCACAAAATATTTTCGAGATAATGCAGCAATACGTGCCGGTTCATGAAGCTCGGGATGTGCGAACGGTCAAGCTGCGAATTGGCGACCTGGCAGGCGTTGTCCCGGAATCGTTGGAGTTCTGCTTTTCCGTCCTCGCCGATGGGACATCTTTCCATGACGCGAAGCTGGACATAGAACACATTCCGCTCACGATCCACTGCAAGAGCTGCGACGGCACATCCAGACCGGACATGCCCATCTTTGTGTGCCCTTCGTGCAAGAGCAGCGATGTCGATATCCTTTCTGGGATGGAGTTGCAGGTCGTCGAGATCATGCTGCAGGACAAACAAGAGGATTCGTTATGAGTGTCATCACCATTGAGCGGAAAATTCTCGCAAAGAACGATGCAATAGCCGGTCAGAACAGGGCTCTCTTTGACCGGCACGGTATTTTCGTCATCAATCTTGTCAGCTCGCCGGGCTCGGGGAAAACAAGTATCCTCGAAAGAACGCTCGAGCATCTCAAGGGGAGGGTCAAGACCGGCGTCATCGAAGGAGACGTGCAAACCGATCTCGATGCCCAGCGTGTGGCACGATACGATATCCCCGTCGTGCAGATTGTGACTCGCGGCGGTTGTCACCTCGAAGCAAATCTGGTACATGATGCACTTCAAAAAATTGACCTGAAATCCATCCAGCTTCTCGTCATCGAGAACGTCGGCAACCTCGTCTGTCCGGCCAACTACGACCTGGGAGAAGCATGCAAGGTTGTCATCGCGAGTACCACTGAAGGAGACGACAAACCGCTGAAGTATCCGGAGATGTTTCACAGGGCATCGGTGCTCATCGTCAACAAGATCGATCTGCTCGCGTACGTGAACTGCAATATCGACACGCTGAAGCAGAACGCCTTAGGCGTTAACCCGCGATTGAAGATCTTTGAAACCTCCTGCACCACGTGTTCGGGCATCGACGCGTGGTGTGATTGGCTGGTCGGTCAACTCCGGAAACACGGATGAACACGCGACTGCATATCGCCATTCGGGGAGCGGTACAGGGCGTCGGTTTTCGTCCATTCATCTATCGACTTGCGGCTGAGCTTAAGCTCGCCGGATGGGTGTTGAACTCGTCCGAAGGCGTATTCATCGAAGTTGAAGGAGAGAAAGAAGAACTCGATTCATTTCTGCTCCGCATTGAGAAGGAAAAACCCCAACGGTCATTCATACAGAGTCTTGAGTCTTCGTTTCTCGATGTCATCGGCTACTCGAATTTCGAAATCCGGCAAAGCGAGGCACGCGGAGAACCCACTGCGATTGTATTGCCGGACATCGCAACCTGCCCGGAGTGTCTACAGGATATTCTTGACGCATCAAACCGCCGCTACCTCTACCCATTCACGAACTGCACGAACTGCGGCCCGCGCTTTTCCATTATCGAGTTGCTCCCCTACGACCGGGCCAATACTTCAATGGCAAACTTCGGGATGTGCGATGACTGCCGTCGTGAATACGAAAACCCTCTCGACAGGCGATTCCATGCGCAGCCAAACGCCTGTCCGAAATGCGGACCAAGTCTTGAATACTGGAGTCCCGACGGAAAAACCATTGCCCGGCGTCATGAAGCTTTGTTGCTTGCGGCAGAAGACATCCGGACGGGAAAAATCATTGCAATCAAAGGACTCGGCGGATTTCATATCTTGGTGGATGCGCGAAATGAGGATGCCGTCGTTCGCTTACGCGCCCGGAAACACCGCGAGGAAAAACCTCTCGCGTTGATGTACCCTTCGCTGAAAGCCGTCAAGGGGCATTGCGAAGTCTCCGAGCTTGAAGAACGCCTTTTACTCTCCCCCGAGTCCCCCATCGTTCTTCTCGGACGTGCATCACAACTCCCGGGTCGGAATGCCGATCTTGCATCGTCGGTGGCGCCCGCAAATCCCTATCTCGGCGTGATGCTACCATATACGCCGCTCCACCATCTCCTTATGCGCGAGCTGGACTTTCCGGTCGTCGCTACCAGCGGCAATCTCTCCGATGAACCAATCTGCACCGACGAGCACGAAGCCCTGCACCGGCTGGGCTCAGTCACCGATGCGTTCCTCGTCCACAATCGTCCCATCACACGACATGTAGATGATTCTATCGTCCGGGTGATGATGGGACGAGAGCTGGTTCTGCGGCGGGCCCGGGGGTACGCGCCGTTGCCCATCCGGATGGAAGGAGTTCTTGAATCCTCCCTGCTTGCCGTGGGCGCACATCTGAAAAACACCGTTGCGGTGACCTCGGGAGACAATGTTTTTGTAAGTCAGCACATCGGAGACCTGGAAACACACGAGGCCTATCAGGCGTTTGTCAACGTAACGGCCAGTCTCAAAAAATTGTACAACATCCGGCCGGCAAAAATTATTGCCGACATGCATCCCGGATATCTGTCCACGCAGTACGCTCAGGAATCCGGCATTCCTGTCGAACAGGTTCAGCATCACTATGCCCACGTCGCTTCATGCATGGCGGAAAATGAACTCGACGCTCCGGCTCTCGGCATCGCGTGGGACGGCACGGGTTACGGAACAGACGGAACGATCTGGGGAGGAGAATTTTTCCTGGTGTCCGGGGCGTCCTTCGAGCGTGTTGCCTCGATGCGACCGTTCCGGCTTCCCGGCGGCGAGCTTGCGATCCGGGAACCCCGCCGGACCGCCCTGGGATTGCTTTACGAGCTATTCGGTCAGGAGACTTTTGGCCGCAGCGGCCTGGCGCCGTTGCAGTCATTCCGGACTTCCGAACTCAATATCCTGCAAACGATGCTCGCCCGCGGCCTGAATTCTCCACTGACATCGAGTGTTGGACGTCTCTTCGACGCCGTTGCTTCTCTGACCGGACTCCGTCAGATCGTATCGTTCGAGGGACAGGCCGCAATGGAGCTGGAGTTCCTCATAGCGAATTCGAGCACGCAGGAATCTTATGATTTTTCAATTGTCGATGGCCGACCCGCAAGCCCCCCGGTTGGAGTGCAGGAAGAAAGACGTTCCTCTGTCGGGGACCATTCTCTCACCATCATCGATTGGGAACCGCTGATATGCGGAATTCTCGGGGACAGAGAGAACAATTTGTCCGGCAAGCTGATCGCTGCAAAATTTCACAACACGCTTACCGAGATGATTATCGCTGTTGCGAGGCTGGTCGGCGAACGGCGGGTCGTTCTTTCGGGCGGCTGTTTCCAGAACAGGTATTTGACTGAACGAACCGTTCACAGACTTGAAGAAGAAGGATTTCGGCCTTATTGGCATCAGCGCATTCCACCCAATGACGGCGGAATTGCGCTCGGACAGGTCGCCGCGGCATCGAGGAGAAATCGTGCCCGGCTGGATTCATTCCCGCGCGGCATTTCAACGAAAGAGCTGGCCGTATGAATCTACTCGAAGCCACAGTGAACATTGGCGACAAGGTTTTGGTTGTTGCGGGTGTCGCCCTATCGAAAATTGATTCTTCATCTTCTAAGGAAAAAGAAAATGTGTCTGGCGATTCCAGGTAAAGTCATCTCGTTGGATGTGGCATCCCGTCCATTAATGGGAACCGTGAGTTTTGGAGAAATCAGGAAACAGGTATGTCTCGAATGGACACCCGACGTTTCCATCGGTGATTATGTCATCGTGCACGTCGGTTTTGCCATCAGCACGATGGACGAACAGGACGCACTCGAGACCCTTCGCATGTTGGAACAAATGGCAGGTGGATTGGACGACCTCGATGGGCCGAACGTCGATGGGGAGACCGCGTCGTGAAGTTTATCGATGAATACCGGGACGGCACAACGGCCCGGAAGTTCGCGGACTTGATCACCGGTAGCACGACGCAACCGTGGACAATCATGGAAATCTGCGGAGGGCAGACACATACCATCGTAAAGTCAGGAATTGAGTCTCTCCTGCCGAAAGAAATCTCGCTTGTTCACGGTCCCGGCTGTCCGGTGTGCGTTACTCCGCTGGAGATGATTGACAAGGCAATTGCCATAGCATCGCAACCGGAGGTCATTTTCACTTCGTTCGGCGATATGCTTCGCGTTCCGGGCAGCACGAGAGATTTGCTGTCTGTAAGAGCCGATGGCGCTGCGATCCGAGTTGTATACTCGCCGCTTGATGCCGTCAAAATAGCACAGCAATTTCCCTCTAAGAAGGTTGTGTTTTTCGCCGTCGGCTTCGAGACAACCGCCCCTGCGAATGCAATGGCGGTCTGGCAGGCCCGGCGGCTCGGGCTCAGGAATTTTTCAATCCTGTGTTCCCACGTTCTTGTTCCGCCGGCGATGGAATTGATTCTATCGTCACCGACGAACCTCGTGCAGGGATTCCTCGCTGCCGGACATGTCTGCGCCGTCATGGGATACGAAGAATACATCCCACTCGCCGCGAGATACAAGGTTCCGATCGTCGTCACGGGATTCGAGCCGGTTGACATCCTTCAGGGAATTTACATGACCGTCAGACAACTCGAAGAAGGAAGGTCGGTTGTAGAGAATCAGTACAGCCGGACGGTGCGCCGCGAGGGAAATCTTCCAGCCAAGAAACTACTCACCGAAGTTTTTGAGACAACGGACCGTCACTGGCGGGGCATCGGCGAGATACCGCACAGTGGATTCCGGTTGAAGAATGAATTCACCGACTTCGATGCGGAGAAGATATTCAAACTCGAAGACATACATGTTGAAGAATCAGAACATTGTATCGCCGGTCTCGTCCTTCAAGGCATAAAAAAACCTCATGAATGCCCCGCTTTTGGTTCACTCTGCACTCCGGAGCATCCGCTTGGGGCGCCGATGGTATCGTCCGAGGGTGCATGTGCAGCATACTATTCTTATTCTGGGAATTCACGGGCCAAAAGCTTAGATTACAAATAGCATGGGCAATTCTGACATCAGCGGAGGGGATAAGGAGAGTATGCAGATTTTTTTCCATCGAATATCGACGAAGTTTGGCTTCTTTTTCCTGCTGAGTTGCATCCTTCAGCATCCGCAACTTCGCTCCCAAACAGAGAAGTTTTATGATTCCTGGCGCTGGGCTCACTTCACAACGGCGTCGGGTCTCCCTTCCGACCGCGTATCGGACGTCGTCGAAACTCCCGAAGGTACGGTTTGGGCGATCACCCAATCCGGCATCGCATGGTTCAATGGATACTACTGGATTCCCGCAAACACAGTGAATGGATTGGTGGGAGTAAACCCGCCGGGTGTCGTCGCCGGTGAAAATGACAGCGTCCTCGTCATTCTCGATGGTGTTCTTTACTACGGCGGCAAGAACGATTTCCGCCCAATTCCCTTTGTGGTGAATGGGCAGAACAAAAAGGTGACGAGTGCAGCCCGCTTTCCGGGTGGAGGGTTTCTCCTCTTGAGCGATCATGATTTCTACATCCTGCGTGACGGCATCATTCGCATCGCTGATTTTCCGCCGGGAGCTGTACCACGACGCGTACTCCGTATGTGGTCGACAAGAGGGCGTGGAATTTGGATAAACACATTCGAGGGTCTCTACCGGTGGGAGTTGAACCGCTGGTCTCTCAAAATTCCCAGTCATACAATTCCCCTGAATGTCAGCCAGATAGCGGAAGATATATCGGGCAATGGTCTCGCTTGCGTCTCCGGTCCCGTCGAGGATGACGGAATATGGGAATGGAACAGCGACGCAGCGCCGAGACGCAACGATACAGAGCGGGAGCATTTTGTTCAGTGTCTCGATGTGGGGCCAGAAAACGAGGCTATCGTTGTCCAGAATAATGGCGCGATTCGGACACGCAAAGGTCCGGCGTGGACTTCACTTCAGCCGCGGCCGCCGCAAGTTAACAACATCCTGTTCGCCAGGTATCGCGATAACGGAGACCTCTGGGTCGGAACGGAAAATGGGCTGTATTTGCAAAACCGTTCGTCCGAACGGTGGACATTTTGGAAAAGCGAGACTTCGGATTCAAGAAATTTCATCAACGAGATCCTGCAAACACGGGATGGATCGATCTGGATGGCCACGGACGGCGGAATAGAAATCCGGAGACCGAACGGGAGCGTCGAAGCTGTCAGCAGGGTCGACGGCGTCGATCTCATCGGTATAACGGGCATCGGGGAAGACACCGACGGCAATATTTGGATTTCAGGCGGCATTTCTGCTGTCGGCGCGTTTCGTTGGGACGGAACTGCGTGGAAACACTTTGGTGAGCGTGAAGGATTCGCATCCGACAACATTCACAAGATCAGGAAAGATCGGGAAGGCCGGCTCTGGTTTCTGGGAGTATCGATTACCTTCTTTGGGGCCGAGCAGGGCCTGACGGAACCGGGCGCTTACCTGTATTCTCAGGGAAAATTTACACACTGGGGAACCAAAGAAGGTCTCCTCAATGGACGCGTCTACGCTTTTGCAGAAGGTCCCGACAGCGCACTTTGGTTCGGCACGAACGGCGGTCTCAGTCGCTGGAAAAAGGGAACCTGGACCCACTGGACCACCAAACAAGGATTGAAATCAGACCGGGTCTTCGCCCTCGCCGTCGATAACGAAAACAACGTCTGGTTCGCGGACCAGCTGAATGGTCTCGGATACTTCGAAAATGGCCGGCCACATTACCTTACGACTGCGGATGGTCTGGTAAGTAATATCATCTGGGACGTCAATATCGACTCGACGGACAAACTCTGGATCGGTACGCACAACGGACTATCCAGCTACTTCAAGGGAACCTGGGCGACGTTCGACGCGTCCGCAGGATTGATCAATACCCGGATCTGGCCGGTTCTTCCCGTGAACGGCAAAGTCTTCGTGGGAACCAATGACGGCGTCGCCATCCTCAATCTCAATGCCGACAGCAGACTCAATCCACTGGCGGTACTGGCATCTCCTGTCTTTGGTGAAGGCACCGTGTTGCTGCGTTGGAACGCGTTCGCGCATTGGGGTGAACTCTCATCTCAGGAGATAGAAACCCGTTTTCAGCTCGACAATGGGGCATGGTCGCCCTGGAGCAAAGAGCGGGAGAAGACACTGGGGAAGGTGTCCTCCGGCGAACATCATTTTCGGGTCCAGGCAAAGGGACTGGCCGGAAATTATGACGAACAAGGTCGGAGTATAGATTTCAACGTCGAGCCGCCGTTCTATCGCCGTCCGGCATTTTACCTTCCCCTCGTAGGCGCAGCCTTCGTGATCTTGTTTTTGTTGGGCGGCATGTTCATACGAAAACGCCGCAGCACCGCTCTGCTCCGAGATAGCGAGGAGCGATACAGGACTTTGGCTGAAGCTGCACACGATATTATTTTTATTCTCAATGCTGACGGGCACATTCAATATGTCAACAATGTCGCTCTGGAGCAGACCGGACTGGCGAAAGAAAATATCATAGGCAAAAGACTCGATGAGATTTTTCCCGGTGGGATCGAGACGACTGAGCGGACAAATTTCTCAAGGGTTTTCGAACATGGAGAATCTTTCTATTCGGAAAACGAATTGAAAATCGGACGTCAGAGCAGATGGATAGGAACGCAGCTGACTCCTATCCGGAACCCAGCAGGACACGTGAGCGCGGCGTTAGGCATTTCCCGCGACATTACAGACCGTGTTCGTTCGGAGGAAGCGCTGGTCCGGCTGAACAAAGCAGTCACAGCGTCGGGCGAAGTAATTTTCATGACCGACAAAGACGGAATCATCACATTCGTCAACCCCGAGTTCACCAGACTCTATGGTTACCAACCGGAGGAAGTGATCGGAATAACAACGCCTCGTAAACTGAAATCGGGGGTAGTGCCGCTGGAAACGTACACCGGGTTCTGGCAAACCCTTATGGACAAGCAGGTTGCTAAATTGGGGTTGGTCAATCGAACCAAGGACGGTCGCTTGATACATGTTGAAGGGTCCGCCAATCCGATCCTCGATGCGCAGGGAAACATTACCGGGTTCCTCGCAGTCCAACGCGACGTCACCGAGCGAGTACAGGGAGAGCGGGAACTCAGACTCATGGCGCAGACAATTGCGAGTGCGCGAGATTGCATTTCCATCACCGACATGCACGACAATATTCTCTATGTGAATGCCGCATTTCTTGAAACGTACGGATTCGCAGAGGAAGAAGTTCTCGGAAAACAGATATCCATAATCGCCAGACTCTCCGGTGACGCAGTCATGGGCCACAAGATCCTCCCCGGAACTCTGTCCGGCGGCTGGCACGGCGAGATCCTCAACCATCGCAAAGACGGAAGTGAATTCCCGGTTGAACTCTGGACTTCGGTTGTCAAGGATGACGAGGGAAATCCCGTCGCTCTTGTTGGTATGGCCCGGGACATCACAGAGCGCAAACAGGCGGAGTACTCCTTGCGTCAATCAGAAGAACGATTCCGTTCCCTCTTCGAAGAATCAAAAGATTGTGTTTTCGTTAACACTATCGGCGGAAAAATTGTCGACATCAACCCTGCCGGCGTGGAGTTATTCGGCTATCCCTCGAAAGACGAAATGCTCCGACTCAATATTGAGCACGATCTCTACTGGACTCCCTCTGACCGCCCAACCTTTCTCGAAGCAATCAAACAGCAGGGGTTTGTGAAGGATTACGAATTGCCCTTGAAAAGAAAGGATGGCTCGAGAATAACGGTCCTCGAGACTGCCAGCGCCGTGCGTAATGACAAGGGAGAAATTGTTGCCTACCGGGGAATTATCCGCGACATTACGGAACGCAAACGTGCACAGGAAGAACGGGAAAAACTCATTGATGAGCTGCAGGAAGCCCTTACCCGCGTAAAACAACTCGGCGGGTTGCTCCCGATATGCGCCTCGTGCAAAAAGATTCGCGACGACAAGGGATACTGGACACAGGTGGAAAAATACATCATGAGTCATTCAGAAGCAACCTTCAGCCACGGGGTCTGCCCCGATTGCGCGCGCAAGCTGTATCCAGAAATCTATAAAGATGCCAAGAATGATGGATAGGATACAACGTAACGTATGAGTACGGGGTCAGATTTCGATACCGATGGTGGAATGTCGTGCCCGGTGCCCATCCAGCATTATCAGAAAGTTCTTCTCGCTCATGGAGGCGGCGGGAAGCTCACACAGCAAATGATTCAGGAACTGTTCGTGTCCCAGTTTCAAAACGAATTCCTTGACCAGCTCCATGACGGTGCAATCTTCCCTATCAAAGGAGGACACCTCGCTTTTACTACCGATTCGTATGTCGTGAATCCTATTTTCTTCCCCGGGGGCGATATCGGACAGCTTGCAGTGAACGGCACAGTAAACGACCTTGCGATGTGCGGATCCGTCCCCCTGTACCTTTCGGCCGCCCTGATCATCGAAGAGGGACTTCCCATCGAGGATCTCTGGCGCGTGGTCCTCTCGATGCAGAAAGCGGCAGGAAATGCGAACGTGAAAATCGTCACCGGGGATACGAAGGTCGTAGACCGTGGAAAGGGAGACAAGATTTTCATCAACACTTCGGGGATCGGGATCATCGAACCCGGCGTTACCATCAACCCGAAACGTGCGGCCGCCGGCGACACGATCATCCTTAGCGGACCGATCGCGGAACATGGTATCGCCATCATGTCCGTCCGGGAAGGATTGGAGTTTGAAACGAAAATCGAAAGTGACACGGCGCCGCTGAACGGGCTCGTCGCGCAGATGCTGTCGGCGAGCAGAAACATTCACGTCCTTCGCGACCCGACGCGCGGAGGCGTCGCCAGCACTCTCAACGAGATTGCCGGACTGGCAAGGGTCGGGATCTCGATCACAGAAAGCTCTATACCGATAGGTGAATCCGTCAAGGGTGGCTGTGAAATCCTCGGCCTTGACCCGCTCTATGTGGCCAACGAAGGAAAATTGCTGGCGTTTGTTCCTCCGGATGAGACGCAGAAAGTCCTGGAAGCAATGAAGGCGCATGTTCTAGGTCGGGAGGCTACCGTCATAGGCCGGGTTGTCGCCGATCATCCCGGCATGGTCGTGATGGAAACCAGGATCGGCGGTCATCGCGTTGTGGACATGTTGTCGGGCGAGCAACTTCCACGCATCTGCTGAAACCTCTGTGCCTTGCCAGATCCGGGCGAGGTCCGGTTACTGAATAATGCATGGATGGCGTCCGGTTTTTCAGCGAAGCTGTTCATCTTTCAAGTCTGCAAAAATCGCTCTCCGCGCTCTCAAATCTGATAAGAAAGGCATCTTTTTCTCCCCAATTCTCGTAATTCCGGAGGCATTTCCCGCCAATGAACTGGAATGATTGTTGCACTGAATGACCCCGAATATCACATTATCCACAAGAGATTTTGACGACCATGACCGATAGCACTTCTCCCCTGGCGAAAGACCAAACCAAAACAAGCCGCAAGATGGTGACCATCGACGGCAACGAAGCGGCAGCGTACGTTGCTCACAAACTCAATGAAGTGATCGCGATTTATCCCATCACTCCATCATCGCCGATGGGCGAGTGGTCGGACGAATGGTCCGCACTGGGGCAGAAGAATCTGTGGGGGACCATTCCCCTCGTCATCGAAATGCAGAGCGAAGGCGGAGCCTCGGGAGCGGTCCATGGAGCATTGCAGGCCGGCGCGCTTTCCACCACGTTCACGTCCTCGCAGGGACTCCTTCTCATGATTCCCAACATGTTCAAAATTGCCGGAGAGCTTACATCCACGGTCTTTCATGTCGCGGCAAGAACAGTCGCAACCCACGCCCTCTCGATTTTCGGGGACCACAGCGACGTCATGGCAACGCGCTCCACAGGATGGGGAATGCTCTCATCAAACTCTCTTCAGGAAGTCATGGATTTCGCGCTCATTGCGCAGGCAGCGACACTCGAGGCGCGTGTTCCCTTCGTTCATTTCTTTGACGGATTCAGAACATCGCACGAAGTCATGAAAATCGAGCAATTAAGCGACGGCGATTTGCGGGCAATGATCAGCGATGAACTCGTTCTTGCCCACCGCACCAGAGGATTGTCCCCCGAGCGCCCGGTGCTGCGCGGTTCGGCTCAGAACCCGGATGTGTTTTTCCAGGCTCGTGAAACCGTGAATCATTACTACGACGACTGCCCGGCGATCGTTCAGCGCGTGATGGACAAGTTCGCGTCGGTGGTCGGAAGAAAATACAGGATATTTCAATATGTCGGAGTCTCCGGATGCCGAGCGTGTCATTATCATGATGGGCTCGGGCGCCGAGACGGCCCACGAAACAGTGGAGTACCTCAATGCGCACGGCGAAAAGGTCGGACTGTTGAAAGTGCGCCTCTTCCGGCCTTTTTCCATCGATCATTTCATCAAGGAGCTTCCGCCCTCCGTAAAATCCATAGCAATTCTTGACCGGACCAAAGAGCCGGGAGCGTTGGGCGAGCCGCTCTATCTCGATGTGGTCGGTGCATTGAGTGAAACATTCTCTGCCGGCAAGTCGACGCTCAAATCGTTCCCCAGAATCGTCGGGGGGAGATACGGGCTCTCATCCAAGGAATTTACGCCCGCGATGGTGAAATCGGTTTTCGACGAGCTGAAGAAGAGCGTGCCGCGAAACCATTTCACCGTCGGGATCCTCGACGACGTCTCTCACCTGAGCCTGGACTACGATGCATCGTTTACGACCGAGCCGGATGAAGTCGTTCGCGGAATCTTCTACGGCCTCGGAGCCGATGGCACCGTCAGCGCGAACAAGAATTCCATCAAGATCATCGGCGAGGACACGGATAATTACGCGCAGGGATATTTTGTCTACGATTCAAAGAAATCCGGCTCCACGACGACCTCCCATTTGCGCTTCGGCCCGAAACCGATCCATTCCACCTATCTCATCGAGAGGGCGAGCTTCATTGCCTGCCACCAGTGGTTCTTCCTGGAGAAATTCGATGTCCTGCAAAGGGCCAAGACCGGCGCGACATTCCTTCTCAACAGCATCTATGGTCCCAATGATGTTTGGGATAAACTCCCGCGTCACATTCAGAAGCAGGTTATCGATAAACACCTCAAGGTGTACGTGATTGACGCGTATGAAGTCGCACGGAAAACCGGCATGGGCGGAAGAATTAACACGATTATGCAGACATGCTTCTTCGCGATCTCCGGAGTTTTACCGAGAGAGGACGCGATCGCGGCAATCAAAAATTCAATCAAGAAAACATACGGCAAAAAAGGCGAGGAGATCGTCAAGCAGAATTTCACGGCTGTTGATCAGACTCTCGCAAACCTCTTCGAGGTAAAGGTCCCGAACAAGGTGACGAGCACGATTGAAATGCCGCCGCCGGTCTCAGATCTGGCCCCGGAGTACATCCGGAACGTGCTCGGACAAATCATCGCCGGCAACGGCGATAGCCTTCCCGTCAGCGCGATGCCGGTGGATGGAACATTCCCGACGGCGACAGCGCAATGGGAGAAACGCAATATCGCGATGGAAATTCCTGTCTGGATTCAGGAAATTTGCATCCAATGCAACAAATGCGCACTCGTCTGCCCGCATGCAGCAATTCGCGTGAAGGTGTACGAGCCAAACCGGCTGAACAATGCGCCCCCGACATTCAAGTCGATGGATTACAAAGGGTTGGAATACAAGGGAATGAAGTATTCCATCCAGGTCGCTCCGGAGGATTGTACGGGGTGTGAGCTGTGCGTCGATGTTTGCCCCGCCAAGAGTAAGTCGGAAGCGAAGATCAAGGCGATCAATATGAAACAGCAACAGCCGATACGGGAACCGGAACGGGCAAATTTCGAATTCTTCCTGCGCATTCCGGACGTCGACCGGCGAACCGTGAAGGTGGAAACCGTCAAGGGTTCGCAGTTTCTCCAGCCGTTATTTGAATTCTCCGGTGCGTGCTCGGGCTGCGGCGAGACGCCGTACGTCAAACTTGTCAGCCAGCTTTTCGGAGACCGGACGATCGTCGCAAACGCGACGGGCTGCTCTTCCATCTACGGCGGGAACCTGCCGACCACACCCTGGACCGTCAACGCCGACGGACGCGGACCCGCGTGGTCGAACTCCCTCTTCGAGGACAACGCCGAATTCGGATTAGGAATGCGTTTGACAATCGACAAGCATACCGAAATGGCGCGCGAACTCGTGCAGAAATTTTCGCCGATGGTCGGCAAAGAACTCGCAGACGCCCTTCTCAACGCGAACCAATCCGACGAACCCGGTATTTACGAACAACGGCTCCGTGTCGGCCAGCTGAAAGATAAACTCCGGCAAATTCTCTCTGCCGGATCCGCTTCCGGTTCGGAGACACTTGCCCAGGCAAGAAGTCTTTTGAGCCTCAGCGATAACCTCGTGAAGCGGAGCGTCTGGATCATGGGCGGCGACGGTTGGGCTTATGATATCGGCTACGGCGGCCTCGACCATGTACTGGCTTCCGGCAAGAATGTGAACGTACTCGTGCTGGATACAGAGGTGTACTCCAACACGGGCGGTCAGATGTCGAAATCCACCCCTCGCTCGGCAATCGCCAAGTTCGCCGCGTCAGGAAAACCATCGGCAAAGAAGGACCTCGGGCTCCTCGCGATGGCATACGGAAACGTGTATGTGGCACGGGTGGCAATGGGCGCGAACGACGCGCAAACTGTTCGCGCTTTCCTTGAAGCCGAGGCCTACGACGGACCATCCATTATCATCGCCTATTCCCATTGCATAGCGCATGGGATCGACATGGGACGAGGCATGCACAATCAGAAACTCGCAGTCGACACGGGCTACTGGCCCCTCTTCAGATTTCATCCACTCCTCGAAAAAGAAGGAAAAAATCCGTTCAAGCTGGACTCCAAGGCGCCGAAGGGCCCGCTGAGCGACTTTTCACAACTTGAGACGCGGTTCAAGATGCTGGAAAAGAGCTATCCCGAAAGGGCAAAACTCCTGGGTGCGCTGGCACAGGAAGATGTCAATGTCCGGTGGAAAACCTATGAGCACCTTGCACAATCCGGCAACGGAAAAGAAACAAAGGCCGACGCATAGGACCACGTTTCGTAACTGTTTCGCAGAACCCAAACAAAAGGAATCACAATGGATCTCTCAACCACCTATCTCGGACTCAAACTGAACAATCCTATCGTTCCTTCTGCCGGACCGCTTTCGTACACGCTCGACGGCATGAAACGCCTCGAGGATGCGGGCGCCGCCGCGATCGTCATGTATTCTTTGTTCGAAGAACAGATCGCACACGAAGCGTCGGAACTTCAGCATTACCTCTCCTACGGGACGGAGAGTTTTGCCGAATCACTGACATATTTCCCCGACCTCAAGCAGTATAATCTGGGACCCGAGGAGTACGTAGAGCTGGTCCACAAAGCAAAGCAAGCGCTGAGAATCCCCCTTATTGGAAGCCTTAACGGAATCTCCGTCGGAGGGTGGATGAATTTTGCAAAGAAGATTGAGGAAGCCGGAGCAGACGCATTGGAGCTGAATGTCTATTATATTCCCACCGATCCGCTTCTTCCCGGCACGGAGGTGGAGGACCGTTACCTGGAAGCTCTTCTCGCAGTGAAGCGAACGGTGCGCATACCCGTCGCGATGAAGCTAAGCCCTTTCTTCAGTTCATTCGCAAACATTGCGAAACGCCTTGACAGCGCGGGCGCGAATGGTCTCGTTTTGTTTAATCGCTTTTACCAACCGGATATCGACCTTGAAAACCTGGAGGTCACTCCGAACGTCATCCTGAGCTCGTCACATGCATTGCGAATTCCGCTCCGGTGGGTTGCTATTCTCCACGGCAGGATCAAGGCAAGTCTTGCAGCGACGAGCGGTATCCATACCGCGCAGGATGTGCTGAAGATGTTGATGGCAGGGGCAGACGTGACAATGATGTGTTCTGCGTTGCTGAAAAACGGACCCCAGCACATCACGCAGGTACTGAAGGATCTGGAACAATGGATGGTGGAGCGGGAGTACGTATCCGTCCAGCAAATGAAAGGCAGCCTGAGCCAAAAATCGGTAGCAGACCCATCGGCCTTTGAGCGGGCAAATTACATGAAATCACTCAATACGTACCGGATGGCAAGGTAGTTTTCACAGGTTGATGCTATGATTACCCAGTGGCTCGATATGTTACTGGCAACGGTCTATTGCCTCCCTGTCAAGATACTCAACAACCGCTGTTGATAATTTCACCACCGACAAATATCTCGATGGCGAGAAAATTTACACTCTTATGCGGCAATTCACTCTATCTGTGTTGATAAATTCATCTTCACCCTTCCCTACTCACCCACCGGCGGTCAAGCCGATCTTCTAACTCCTTCTCCCACCGTTAGTTACAGTGGCGATTTTTTCTTCACTTCCGATAATCCCTGGCATAGAATTCCCATGTAGGATAAGCAAGGATGTGACACAGATATCAGCTAAACGAAATGGTCTTCTTCCTTGCGATATTGACAATCTCCATTCTGGTCATCATTGACTGGATTCGACTCACGAGACGGAAAGCCGTCCCCGCCGACCGGCCAATCCCCACGTTTCAGCCCCGAGTGCTCGACCGATACCTTCATCCCGGTCATTGCTGGATTATGGTGGGAGAGAAGGAATCCGTAACCGCCGGCGTCGACGACCTTGCGCAACGGCTCATCGGTCACCTCGATTCCGTGGAGATCCCTCCCGCGGGATCACGTATTAAACAGGGTGCGCCATTTATCACTCTTCGCCGGGGCAGAAAATCCCTCACCCAGGTTGCACCGGTTACCGGAACAATAGAGAAGGTCAATGAAAAGCTCGCTTCCACACCCGGCCTCGTCAATAATTCACCATACGACCAGGGATGGGTTGCGGTGATCAAACCGGCCAACTTTCAACTCGAAGTGAGCAGCCTCCTGAAAGGACTTATCGCAGAGCGCTGGGAGGAAGCCGTTCGAATCCATTTGATCCGGTGGTTTACGCCTTCGCTGGGAACCGTTTTGCAGGACGGAGGAGAATTTGTCGATAACATCAGCGATACGCTGAGCGACGAAGAATGGATACGACTGACACACGAGTTTTTCCCGAGTATAACCTATAATACACATTTCAATGAATCAGACAAAGGAGCACGATCATGACAGTCCTGTTTGTCGTTGGAACAATCATTCTCTTTTTCATTATTGATTTCGCCGTTCGGAAAGTAAGGGGAGAAGCCCTGTTACCCGCGGTGGGACCGGTTCAGAACCAGCACTACCCCGTGCGAATCCCTGAAGGAATTTTCTTTGCGAAATCCCACACTTGGGTCAACCTCTTCCCGTCCGGTAAAATCCGCCTCGGCGTAGACGATTTCGTCGGGCGCCTTCTGAGGACGCCGGAGGTGACACTCCTGAAAAAACCCGGTGATTCGATTAGAAAAGGCGATCCACTCATGCAGCTGAAGTCGGCGAAGCATACACTTACCATTTCGTCCCCTCTCGATGGTGAGGTTCTCACAGCCAACGAAGAGCTTGCCGCTCACTCGGAATTCCTGCAGCAGAGTCTGTTTGACAACGGATGGGGTTACGAGATCAAACCACGGCGGTCAACGGAAATAAAGGAAATGCTGCTCGGCAGCGAAGCCCGAACATGGATCCGGAACGAATTCAAACGACTCCGGGATCGGCTCGCCGAGCTCGCGACCCCGGGGGCCGTTGCCCCGGCTTACCTGCAGGACGGAGGACTTCCGACAGTCGGTGTTCTGGACAGCATGGACGACGAAGCCTGGCAGTCCGTTGAGCACGAATTTCTATCAATCCAATAAATCGCAGCGAGACGTTGATGCTGAAGAAAAAGGCAATGTTGATCGATACGACTCTTTGCATCGGATGCTATTCCTGTCAGGATGCGTGCAAGAAAGAGTTCAACCTCTCCGGTGGTCAGGAAAAGAAGCTCTCTGCCACCGCCTATACAACGCTTGATGAATACGATGGAACGTACGTCCGGCGGATGTGCCAGCATTGCAACGACCCGACGTGCGCTTCCGTGTGCCCGGTCGGTGCGTTCACCAAAACGCCGGAGGACCGGTGCTCTATGATGAGGCAAAATGCATCGGTTGCCGCTATTGTATCCAGGCGTGCCCGTTCCAGGTGCCGAGGTACGAGTGGACGAGCAATTATCCCCGCGTCCAGAAATGCCGTTTCTGTTACGACCGTATTAAACAGGGACTGCAAACCGCGTGCGCTGAAGCCTGTCCGACAGGCGCGACGAAATTCGGCGACCGCGACGACCTGATACGGGAAGCCTACGAGAGAATCAAGGCAGAGCCGGGGAAATACATCGACCGCATCTATGGAATCGAACAGGTCGGCGGGACGTCCATCCTCTATTTGTCGAGTGTCCCGTTCGAACAGCTCGGATTCAAGACGCAACTCGAAAGTACTGCGCTCCCGATGCTCACCTGGAACGCCCTCTCAGAAAATTCCGTCCGTTGTCACGGTCGGCGGAGTGTTCCTGTACGGAATCTGGTGGATCACCAACCGCAGGAAGGAAGTTCAGGATTATGAAAAGAAACTTCACGACCTGGAGCACACCTCCGGCAAAGAAAAAAACATCGACAGTAAAAGACTGAAGTAACCGGCCATGAAAAAATATCTCAAGCATCTCACTTTCTGGAGGGTTTTTGCGGGCATCATTCTTGTCGCCGCCGCATACGTGACCTACATCCGCTTCGTCAAGGGCCTGGGCGCTGCCACACACCTGAGCGACCAATTTCCCTGGGGATTATGGATCGGCTTCGATGTGCTGTGCGGAGTAGGTTTGGCCGCAGGTGGATTCACACTCGTCGCGATGGTTCACATATTCAACCTCAAGCGTTTTGAACCAATTCTCCGCCCCACAATCCTGACGGCGTTCCTGGGGTATGTTCTTGTCATCGTCGCTCTCATGTTCGACCTCGGCAGGCCGCTGCAGATCTGGCACGCCATCATCATGTGGAACCCCCATTCCGTCATGTTCGAAGTTGCATGGTGCGTCATGTTGTATACAACCGTACTCTCATTGGAGCTTTCACCCATAATCCTGGAAAAATTCAAGCTCACCGGATTACAAAAAGCCCTGAAACGAGTGACGGTGCCCCTGATCATTCTCGGCGTTCTGCTCTCCACGCTTCACCAGTCGTCTCTCGGCTCTTTGTACCTCATCGTCCCGGAGAAACTGTACGGACTGTGGTATTCGCCGTATCTCCCGTTGTTTTTTTATGTTTCAGCAATATGCGTCGGCTGCGCAATGATCATCTTTGAATCCTTCCTCAGCGCACGATCATTCAAGAAGGGACTGGAACTTCCCTTGCTGGCCGACGTTGCCCGTTTCGGGGTGGTCATGCTTGCAGTCTACCTGACGATGAAGATCATGGATCTGTCAACGCGCTCAGCTTTTCCCCTTCTCTTCGTGCCCAGAATCGAAACGTACCTTTACTGGCTCGAAATCGTTGTCGGCGTCATTGGCCCTCTCGTCTTGCTGAGCATCGCACGGATCAGAGAGCATCCGCGCGGACTCTTCGCGGGCGCCGTCATGATCATTATCGGATTTATCCTGAACCGCATGAACATCAGCATCACGGGAATGGAAGCCTGGGCCGGCGTATCCTACTTCCCCTCCTGGATGGAAATAACGATTACCATGGCAATCGTTACGGTGGGATTCGGAGTATTCTCGCTTGCGGCACGGTATCTCCCGCTCTTCGGTCATGAACATCCCGTGGAGACGGCCGGTTTCCATGACCTCAGTGAAGACCTCTATCAAGTTTCAGAACAAAGCAATCAGGAACAGACCAATGAAATTCTCATCGGAAGATAGCAGACATCACATGTTCACCTCTCCGCAATTCCGCTGCGTGTGGATGACCGCGGGTGTACTCACGTACCAGCTTTGCGACCGCAATTTTGAATGCGATCGCTGTGAACTCGACCAGGCGCTGCAAACGATGTTTTCGAAGAACAGAAACCAGGCCGGGGTCGCTCGTCCCGACGGATCCCTCCGCCCCACGGAACCGGTACTGCCGGGGTTTCTCTATAGCCGAAATCATTGCTGGATTCAGGCCGTCGGCGATACGGTCATGCGCGTCGGACTCGAACCCGAGTTTGCTTCGATTCTACTGTCGCCGAAAGCTATCGTGCTTCCCGCGACCGAGGACAGCGTCAGACAAAACGAATGTTGTTTCTGGATCGTCCTCGAAGGCGGAACCATCCCGGTGAAATCTCCCAGCGACGGAGTCGTGCGAAAGATCAATCCCCGGATCGCAGAAGAACCGCACATCGTCTGCCTCGATCCGGAAAATGCGGGATGGCTTTTTGAACTCGAAACCCGGAATGACGAGCACCGGACGGAAAATTTACTGAGCAAGGAACAACTGCGAGACTTGTATTCAGAAGACATGTCGCGGTTTCACAGCCTCGTAGCCGGCGCGCTCAAAGCACCCGACAGCGCCGTTGGAATGACGATGGCAGACGGGGGACAAAAATTGCAGAACGTCTCCGCCATGCTCGGCGTCCGCCGGTACTTTGAATTGATCCGGGAAGTGTTCGGATGAAGTACGATTGATCGAATTCCGTCCAGGGTCCGCGGTCCCACGACTTTTCCCCTTTCTCAAAACTAATAATACCATTCCCTCTGTTTTGCACCTGTGATAATGGCGCGCAAATAAGCACCAAGTTTCACCCCCTTCCAGGTCTCTTCATGGCATAAAGTTTGCCCTTTAGAGTACTCTGGTATGAGTACATCTTACTTCCATACGCTGAGCTTTCGTGTCCTCGTGGGATCACTTGTCGTCCTTCTTGTGCTCTTCGGGTTCTATTCGTATTTCGCCATCCAATTTCATACTGAGCAATTGCTGAGCTCACGATTGGAGAGCGCTAACGGCATGAGCGACGTCATAAAGAAATCGACACACTACGGCATGCTGCTGAATCGAAAAGAAGATGTGTATCAAATTATCACGACGATCGGAAAAGAGCCGGGAGTTGAAGGAATCCGCATTTACAACAAGCGCGGCGAGATCATGTTCTCGACTGAAAAGCAGGAGGAACATACGGTCGTCGACATGCACGCGGAGGCCTGTTACATTTGCCACGACCAGGCAAAGCCGTTTGAATCGCTGCCAACGAGCAATCGCTCGAGGATTTACACATCCCCGAGGGGTTATCGTGTTTTCGGATTAATCGATCCCATTCACAATGAAACTTCGTGCTCGGACGCAGATTGCCACGCTCATCCGGCCGATAAAACCGTTCTCGGCGTCCTCGACGTCCGGATGTCGTTGGAACAGGTCGACAGGGGCATCGCGCAAGCCCGGCAGACAATGATTTCCTATGCGGTCGGCAGCATCGCGGTCGTGGCTTTCATTTCCATCATCTTCCTCTCAACTACGGTTACCAAACCGGTCAGGAAACTGATGCTCGGTGTAAAACAGATTTCGTCGGGCAACCTTGACCACCAAATTCTGATCCGTTCGAGGGATGAGCTGGGGAAACTCGCCCAGGCGTTCAACGAAATGACGATGTCGCTTCAACACGAGAAAGAAGAGAACCGACGATGGGCCGCAACACTCCAGGAACGAATTCGCGAGAAGACAGACGAGCTCACATCAATCCACGCGCAAATTCTTCAAATTGAAAAGATGGCATCTCTTGGCAAACTCTCAGCCACCGTTGCGCACGAGCTGAACAATCCGCTTGAGGCAATCCTCACCTATGCAAAGTTGATTGCCCGGCGCATCAGAAAAATTGAATCACCAACCGCGATAGACCGCCAGGCGCTCGAAGACATCGAGATTATCGCGCGAGAAACCGACCGATGCGGAAACATCGTCAAAAATTTACTTCTGTTCTCCAGAAAACAGGTCGGAGAATTCAACGTTGCCCAGGTGAAGGAGATCGTCGAACGAGCGACACAACTCGTACAGCATCATCTCACGATTTCAAACGTCAATCTCCAAACCGGTTTCCAGAGTGGCACAATCATGCTGGTGTGCGACGAGAATCAGATTCAACAGGCGCTCGTGGCGCTCCTGGTCAACGCAGTGGAATCGATGCCGGAAGGCGGAACAATTCATCTTGATGTCGCCCAGGCTGGACCCGACGGAGAAGTTACCATTACGGTCTCCGACACCGGCGCGGGCATTTTGCCGGAAGACATTCCCCATATCTTCGAGCCTTTCTTTTCCACGAAGAAAGAGGTGAAGGGGGTCGGTCTCGGCCTGTCCGTAGTCTATGGGATCGTTGAGCGACATGGCGGCAAAATTGCCGTCACCTCGACCCCGGGTAAAGGCACAACCTTCACGCTGACGTTTCCCCACATGAGCATCATCCCTCACCAGACGAAGAGCGTAGAATCACTACTCGCAAAGGACACAATATGAACGGCAAGAATTCCATCCTGATCATCGACGATGAAAGCATCGTGAGAGATTCCCTCTCAAAGTGGTTCAACGAAGACGGTTTCCTTGTCGGCACGGCCGAGAATGCCGCCGCGGGGCTGCGTCAGCTCCAATCCCGGAGATGGGACATTATTCTGCTGGACATCAAAATGCCCGGAATGGACGGGATGGAACTCCAGCAGCGCATCAGGGAGATCGACTCCACTGTCACCATTATCTTTATCACCGCGCACGCTTCGGTGGACACGGCCGTCCAGGCGCTCAAGAGCGGTGCATTCGATTACGTGACGAAGCCCGTCGACCCCGATCATCTCTCGCATCTCATTACCAATGCCTTGAAGCAACGAGCGCTCTCCAATGAGAATACCAAACTGAAGGAACAGTTTTCGGAGGTCTCGAAGGTGAACGACATTATCGGGGATTCACCGCAAATGAAGAAGGTGTACGAAATGATCCAGACGGTCGCGGGAACGGATACGACCGTCATGATCCGGGGGGAAAGCGGAACCGGCAAGGAGATCATTGCCCGCGCCATCCACAGCAACAGCCAGCGACGCTATTTTCCACTGGTAACGGTGAACTGCGGCGCGCTGCCGCCAGGAATTCTCGAAAGCGAGCTTTTCGGCCACGAACGCGGGGCATTCACAGGCGCGCAGTACCGGAGAAAAGGCAAGCTCGAGCTTGCCGACGGGGGCACACTTTTCCTGGACGAGGTGGGCAACATCGACGTGAAGACTCAGATGGACCTGCTCCGGGTTCTGGAAACGAAGCAATTCACGAGAGTCGGGGGCAACAATATCATCAACGTGGATTTCCGGATAATCTGCGCGACAAACAAAGACCTGGAAAAGGCAATGCAGGACGGCGACTTCCGGGAAGACCTCTACTACCGCCTCAATGTTTTCACCATCGTCGTGCCCCCGCTGCGGGAACGGAAATCCGACATTCCCCTCCTCGCAAATTATTTTGCAGGAAAATACGCGCAGGCGATCGGAAAGCCCATTACCGACATCTCATCGGATGCGATGGACATCCTGGTCCGGTATGACTGGCCTGGGAATGTGAGGGAATTGGAAAACGCCCTCGAGCGTGCGATGGTCATCGGCACGCCACCGAGCATCCGTCCGGAGGACCTGCCGTTCCAATTGAGCGAGAAAAAGAAGAAGCCCGCCTGTGGATCGCTTGCAGAAATGGAAAAGGAGCACATCATGGAGATTCTGGAACAGAACCACTGGAATATCTCCCGGTCCGCCGACATACTCGATATTGACAGGGTCACTTTATACCACAAAATTGAGAAGTATGGGTTACAGAAGCCTGCGTGACGACCGTGATTCATGTTCTCAATGGTTCATCTGTATCGGCGCAGAAGTTCGAACAGCTCCTTTCCTCGGCGGGAAGCATTTTCGAACATCCGGTCCGGCTCGAACCGAGTCCGCTCGATATTCAGAAGGCATTTGATAGTTCCCGTGGACAGTATAATTCGACAGCTTTGCTCGCACAAATCCTTGCAACTGTATCTCCGAACGGTGAAAAATGGATCGCCGTCGTGGATGTTGATCTGTACGTCCCGGTCCTGACATTTGTCTATGGAGAAGCGCAATTCAACGGATCGGCCGCGATCGTCTCAACTCACCGGCTCGCGAACCAGTTTTATGGAATACCGCAGGACGACAGGATTTTTCTGGAAAGGGTGGAAAAGGAAATGATCCATGAACTCGGCCACACGTTCGGTCTGTATCATTGCCGCCGGTTTGACTGCGTCATGCATTCATCCACCTATGTTGAGGAAATCGACCTAAAGCGGGCAACTCCGTGCCTGGAATGCAAGAGTTCTCTTTTAAGAACAATAAAATCATCATGACATTCACTAATCATAGCGGAAAATCTCATGAGCATAATTTTTAGTCGTCAATGCGAATATGCTTTACAGGCGGTGATGTATCTTGCCTTGAAACCGGAGGATGAAATGACATCCATCAAGGAGCTGACGCAGAAGCTGGACACTCCCTATCACTTCCTGGGAAAAATCCTGCAAAATCTCACGCACAAGGGGTTGCTAAAATCGCTCAAGGGCCCCAGCGGTGGATTCGCGCTGGCATTACCCTCCGAAAAGATCAATCTCCTCCAGATCATTGAGGCAATCGACGGTGCCAGTTTTACGCAGGGTTGCATTCTCGGGTTTCCGGAGTGCTCAAAGACCGACCCTTGCGCTCTGCATGACCAATGGAGAGAGTCCCGCGATTCTATCGTTGACATGCTGAAAGCGAGAAGCATTGAAGAGATGGCAAACAAGATGAAGAAGCCTCAATATCGTGTGAACCCCCGCTCGCACGGGTAGTTCGGTTCACCGGTCAACCACGGTCTGGAAACAAGGAGTGCCGGCCATTATACTATATGGACGGATCGCTCTGCGCTTTTCGCGAATCTCCACCGAAAGAGACTACTTCTCTTTCAGCCTGACTACCCCTTTTTCGGTATTCACCCGCAGAAGGGGTCCGCCGCCGTTGACCGGCCCGCTGTAGCGCTCTGCACTGCGATGCCTTCCTTTGACGGATAGATCGAAATCCGAGTTGAAATCCGCTCGCCGCCCGATATCGCCGGCGAATTCAAAACCCGCACCTTTTGGCAACGTAATGTCGATGCTGCCTTTGTACGTTTCAAATCGTGAATCTCCCGTGAGTTTCGCGAAATCAGTCCGTATCTCCCCCTTGTACGTTTCAAGGTCGATCGAACCCTCAAAGTTCCTGATCGAAACTTTCCCTTTATAGGTGTTCATCTCCATCGATGCGTTGAGGTCGGAGATTTTCGACTCGGATTTGTAATCTTTGATGTGCAGACGCGCCGTTGAAGGCATGGTGATAGTGTAGTGTACGAAGGGAAGGCTTCCCTCATCGTCGCCGAACAAGCCGAAGAACCATGAGGAATGTGATTTAAGCGCGTCATAATCAGTTTCGATGCTGACGTGCTCCGGCGAATCATGGATTCTGATTTCTGTGTCACGCACCTTCTCCCTATCATGCCGATCCCACCCGTCGGGCTCGATCTTTGCATAGATCTCCACCTGCGGTTTGTCCCAGGTCTCTATTGTGATGCTTCCCTTATATGTATCGATGGTCACTTCTCCGGTCTTATTCAACTCAACGGTTTTCTTGACCTCGCGCATCTCCTGTGCGAGAACCGATGCCGTACTGAAGAGAAGCGCACAGAGTATTGTCTGAACAACTAAACCTGTGAATTTCATGCTTACCTCGCTAAGAGTTTACATTCATCTTTCTTTACGAGGCCCGATGTGAGAAGTTACATCCTTCTAGTCTTCCGGTGGGACTGTTAGCTGGGCAGCCGCCTGGATTCCAGAAGAAACCTCCGGGATTATGCCTATTTTCATGAAAATTGGATGAATGATCTCGTGCAACTTTGGGAGTTTGGCTGCAAAAACTGCGGCACCGATGATACAGCAGATTCCACTGATCATCAGGGTCGTAGGAGCGCCGATGACACTGGCAAAGCTACCGGCGAGTAAACTGCCGAAGGGCGCCATCCCCATGAAGGACATAGCATAGAAACTCATAACGCGCCCTCGTTTGTCGTCATCAGAAATTGTCTGCAGGATCGAATTGCTCGAGGCCATTTGTACCATCATGCCGAAGCCCACGACGTAGAGCAAGCCCATCGATAGCCACAAGGAGCGCGAGAATGAAAATGCGATAAGTCCTGCTCCAAAAATCGAAGCCGCAGCCGGTATCCACCGGCTTAGTCCGGCAACACTCTTGCGTGAAGCAAGGAACATGGCTCCCGTGAGCGCTCCCATCCCCGTCGCGCCCATCAGGAAACCCAGTGTGCGCGGACCTCCATGGAGAATGTCCCGGGCAAAAATCGGCATGAGAACGGCATAGGGCATTCCCATGACGCTCACCAGTGCAAGAAGCAGGAGAATGTATTTGATCGGAGCGAAACCGAATGCGTATTTGAATCCTTCTTTGAATCCCTCCAAGACTCCGCGCGATTCCACTTTTCGTTCCCGTGGGGCGATTCGCATTGCAAGTAATGCAATAATCACAGCGACAAAACTTAGCGCGTTCAGGAGAAAACACAATCCTTCCCCGATCGCGGCAATGACAATACCCGCGATTGACGGACCCAGGAGTCTCGCACCGTTAAACATGGAGGAATTGAGCGCTATGGCATTGCCCAGATCTTCTTTGTTCTCGATCATTTCCAGCACGAACGACTGGCGGGTGGGGACGTCAAATGCATTAACCAGACCCAGGAAAATGCTCAACAGAATAATATGGATAATCTGAATGTGCCCGGTGAGGGTGAGAACGGCAAGTACCGTCGCTTGAACCATGGCGAGGGTTTGAGTCGCAACGAGGATGCGATGCCGGTTGAGCCGGTCGGCCAATACTCCGGCAAACGGACTTATAATGAACAGCGGCATCTGGGCCGCAAATCCTACGGTGCCCAGGAGAAACGCCGAGTTGGTCAAACGATAGACAAGCCACGTCACCGCGATCTGTTGCATCCAGGTTCCGATGAGCGAAATAAGCTGCCCGCCGAAGAAAAGTCGGTAATTTCGAAAACGCAAAGCACGGAAAGTTCGCCTGAGGCCTTTAGCTTCCTCTTGTCGGAGTGCAGAAGATTTCATCTATTCCTTGATCGGGGCGACGGTGAACAAAAATAATCGATAATATAAGAAATGACGGAGGGATTTCCAATGCTATTGCTTTTCATGTCTTCCTTTGCTATTTTTCCATGATACATGACTGGAATCAAGAAACACACATCCGGGCGAAAATGCCGGAATTGACACGCGAAGAAATTCGCAGACGCTTTCAGACATCGAATGAGTTCAATGAAACGTTCGACGCGTTCGAGCAAGCGCTCAAACAACGCATCGATGACATGGAGCTCTACAGACAGCTCTTCTGGAACCCCTCACTCGCCCCGCATGAATTGTGTCTGTTCGGAGAGAAGCTTGCGAAAGAATTCCCACACGTCGCCTACGATACTTTCATGTGGCTGGCGAACGTATTTGAAGTAACGTATTCGATGATCGACAATCATGAACTTGCGCTCGAATACTATAAGAAGGCGGCATCAGTTCATCCCGACATGCTCGATCCTTACTTGTCAGCGGCTGATTGTTTTGAGCCGGATCTCAATATCCCTCCGCTTGGCGTCCTCATAGAATTCCTCAAGCAGGGCGTTGAGCGCATCGCTGATCCGAAGATTCTCTGCCGGCGCCTCTCGGAATTCTATGATATGAACGGCAACGACGAGATGAGCGGATATTATCGGCGCCTGGCGCAAGATAGCCGCACTCCGGATCAAGAGCCTCCGTCAGAAGAATGAAGTCGCTGAAGGGTTACGTTTTCATTCTTGCCGCAGTAACCTTTTGGGGCGTCTCAGCGGCGCTGGCGAGATTTCTCTTTACACTCGAGATCAAACCCCTCATTCTCGTCCAAACGCGCATGACGTTTTCCTTCCTTGTCCTGCTGGCCGTGTTTCTTCTTTTCCGCCGCGATGTTCTTCGCGTCAAAGTGAAGGATCTGTATCGTTTTGCATTGCTTGGGATCGTCGGCGCGGCCGGGTCGAACTTCCTGTACTATGTTACAATTAAGGAAACGAATGTCGCCACGGCGATTCTTCTTCAGTACCTGGCACCCCTTCTGGTGCTGGCGTACGCGGCGATCTCACGCGAAGAGGAGCTCAACGCCACAAAACTTGTTGCCGGGGGCGTTTCCCTCGTGGGTTGTTTTCTTGCGGTGGCGGGAAAGGAATTTTCTCTCGTACACATAAGTCAGCTCGGACTGCTTACGGGCCTTGGTGCGGCATGTACGTGGGCATTCTCAAACATCTGGCTGCGCCGGCTCGTGCGGGAGTACAGCTCGTGGACCATGCTCGTTTACGCGTTTGCCTTCGGTTCGGCGTTCTGGTTATGCGTCAATTCCCCGTCCGATATCATTGCCGCCGGATATTCGGGGAAAACATGGTGGCTGTTCTTCGGCTTTGCGATGATCTCCATCCTGATCCCTCATTCCTTTTACTTCATGGGAATCCGGTACCTGACCGCCTCGCAGGCGATCATCACGGCCACCTTCGAGCCCGTCATTGCTATCCTCATGGCATACGTTTTCCTCAACGAGATCTTAACGCCGGTGCAAATCCTGGGCGCGGTTCTCGTCATTTCTGCCATCATCATCCTGCAAAGAAAAAAGGATCCGGTGCAGGAGGCGTATGAAGTAACCACAACTTCCGTCCATGTGGAACGGTAAACCGTGACCGAACGGCGGGAAAAGAAAATGCTCTCGGTGCTGCGGCATCGCCAGCCCACGTTGACGATTGTGATGGAGAATATTCACAACCCTCACAACGTCAGCGCGATCCTGCGTTCAGCGGACGCTGTCGGCGTGCTTGAAGTACAGCTTATCTATACCGATGAGCAATTCCCGAAACTCGGCAAGAAGAGCTCGGCGAGCGCCACGAAGTGGGTTTCAAGGCGTGCATTCAGGTCGATCGAGGAGTGTTATCGAAAACTCCATGAAGAGGGTTTTCACATCTGCGCGACTCATCTCGGCAAAGAATCGAAATCGTTGTATGAGCTTGACCTGACACGGAAAATTGCAATCGTCTTTGGCAATGAACATCGCGGCGTTTCCGAGGAGGCGGCAAATCTCGCCGACACAAACTTCCAGATTCCGATGGTCGGGATGATTCAGAGTCTCAACGTGTCCGTGGCATGCGCCGTTACGCTCTACGAGGCATTTCGCCAGCGTGAAGCCGCCGCATTGTATAAGAAATCATCGTTGACAAAAAGCCAGTTGATAAAACTATTCGACGGCTGGGCGAGGAAGTGAACATTAACCGGCATTTCATCGTTGTCGGCGGCATCCGGACACATATTGCCGAATCGGGTGCCGGAAACCCTCTGGTTCTCATCCACGGCCTGGGCGGCCCGCTTATGTGGCAGCGGGTGATCGATCCTCTCGCGAATCAATTTCATGTCATCGTTCTCGACTTGCCCGGATGGGGAGAATCGGAATGTCCACCGCTTCCATACTCTACCTGCATGTATGCTGATTTTTGCGTCCGGCTTCTTGATCACCTCGGCCTCCAGAAGGCAATGCTTGTAGGTATTTCCTACGGGGGTCAGATTGCTGCAACCGCCGTAGGAAGGAATCCCGACAAAATCGAAACGCTCGTGCTCATTTGCAGCACCGGACTCTCCGCTGAAAGCCGCCTTCTCAGGTTCAAGAGTTTCTGGCCAACATTTTCCGCCATTGCAAAAACCACAGCTCTTCGGAACAAGTCGCTCATGTGCATGCTTGCGCGACGCTCCTTCCATGATATTCGTTCCCGTCCCCCGGATCTTTGCGAGGAGTTCTTCCGCCAACTTTCCCGGCCCGGAAAACGGGAGGCATGGCTGAACGGATTAAGGAATGTTTATTCCCCGGATGATACTTTTCAGACCGATCTCTCGTTGATCCGCGTTCCAACACTTATCGTATGGGGAGAGAATGACCGGACGGTACCGAAGGATGCGGCGACTCAATTTCACCAAAACATTCCTAACTCGACCTTGAAGTTCTTTGCTGAATGCGGACACTCCGTTCCACTGGAAAAACCGAAGGAATTGTCCGAGACAATTATCGAATTCTCACAGTGATTAAGTATTGCGTCACTCAAATAGTTTTAGTAATTCCTTGGATTGAGATGTCATTCCTCACCCTCACCCCTTTCCCCTCTCCCATTGGGAGAGGGGAAAGGGGTGAGGGTTAAGAGTTCCAAAAGCGAATCAATCCACTTCCGAGACAGAACATTTGAAAGGATTAAACAATGGCAAGCAAGAGGCTCAGCATTAACGACCCGATGCCGGAATTTGAGAATCTCCCGGGCACGGACGGCAAGCATTACTCCACGAAAAATTTTTCCGACAGGATGATTCTGGTCATCGTATTCTCGTGCAACCATTGTCCCTACGTCCAGGCGTATGAAGACCGCATGATTGCTTTGCAGGGACAGTATGATAAGAAAGGCGTCCAGCTCGTTGCAATCAATTCAAACGAGACGCAGAATTATCCCGAAGACAATTATGATGAAATGGTGAAGCGCGCGAAGCAGAGAGGATTCAACTTTCCGTACGTGCGGGATGAAAACCAGTCGGCGGCGGAAGCGTTCGGCGCGACACACACGCCGCAATTCTTCGTCTTCGACGAAAAGCGTAAGCTCCGCTACAGCGGCAAGATGGACGACAACTGGAAGGACTCCACCGCGGTCAAAGAATCGTATCTTCGCGATGCCTTGGACGCATTGCTGGCCGGCAAAGAGGTGAAAACCCCCGAAACATTTTCAATAGGATGCACGATTAAGTGGAGATAACCACTCGCAGCGGGGGATGAGTTCTCCTGAAATGGGATGCAGTCCTTCGTGTTTGAAGTCCGCTACACTTTGTCCACCTTGATCGTATTCGTCGGATGCCCTTCGAACAACGGTATCCCGGCAAGCATAACGACGGTATCCCCTTTGTGGATAAAACCTTCATGAAGAAGACGTTCTTCGATCATCTTGAATGTGGCGTCGGTGTCCTTTTTGAGATTCTCCACAATTAATCCACGGATACCCCAGATGAGGTTAAGGCGGCGCATGATTTTTTCATGATCCGTCACGGCGATGATGCGTGCCGTCGGTCTGAATTTCGCCACGTGCGCTGCCGTTGAGCCGGAATGGGTCAACGCCACGATCGCCGACGCTCTCACCTGGTCGGCTAACAGGCACGCAGCCCGGCTCAGCGGGTCATACGCGTGAATTGACGGAATGGATTCGGGATTGCACCGCTGGAACTCGCCCGCATGCTGCTCCGTTCCCCGGATTATTCTGTCCATCACCTCGACGGCCTGCACCGGATATTTTCCTATCGAGGTCTCTGCGCTCAACATGACCGCGTCCGCGCCGTCGAGCACGGCATTGGCGACGTTGTTTGCCTCGGCGCGTGTCGGAGTCGCACTGCCGATCATTGATTCAAGCATCTGCGTAGCGATGATCACCGGTTTGCCGAGCTGGTTGCATTTGCGGACAATCATTTTTTGAAGGAGAGGTACTTCCTCCGCCGGGAGCTCTACCCCCAGGTCCCCGCGAGCGACCATCACACCGTCTGCTTCTTCGATAATCGAGTCGATGTTCTTGATTGCCTCCGGCTTTTCAATTTTCGCGATGATGGGAATTTTCTTCCCCTTTTTCCCGTGCTCAATAATGAATTCGCGAAGGTACGTTATGTCATGGGCAGTGCGCACGAATGAAAGCGCGACATAATCGATATCCTGTCCCATTCCGAAGATGAGGTCCTCCTTGTCTTTCTCCGTCATCGAGGGAACGCTGACTGCAACGCCGGGAAGATTCATTCCTTTGTGCGGGAGGAGCGTACCGCCCCGCACCACTTTGCAGAACGTGTCGTTTTTTTCCACACGCTCAACCTGGAGCTGAAGCTTTCCATCATCGAGCAGGATCGTATTCCCCGGCCGCACATCTTTCGGCAGATTCTCGTACGTTGTCGACACGCGCTGGGCCGTCCCGTCGATAGCTTCCGTTGTTATGACGATGGTTGATCTGGGTATGAGCTCCACCGATGGGGATGCGAGATTACCGATGCGGATCTTTGGACCCCCGAGGTCCTGCATGATCGTTAGCGGTTCACCGGTGAACGTTGTCGCAATCCGGATGTTTTCGAGAATTCTCGCATGCTCCTCGCGCGTGCCGTGAGAAAAATTCAGCCGGGTAACGTCCATTCCGGCGCGGATAAGACCCTTGAGTACCTCCAGCGATTGCGAGGCGGGCCCGATCGTGCAAACTATTTTTGTTTTTGAGAATACTTGTTTATTCGATGCCATAGGTGTGATTACCTCACGACAGAATGTTTGAGAACATCAACGAGCCGCGGAAGGATTTCGCCTGACTTTCCCAGAAGGACTTCATCCATCCGATCCGACAGGTCGGTCGGTTCGATGTTTACTTCCACGACATACGCCCCCGCACGTCTTGCAGCGATAGGCAGCGATGCGGCAGGATGCACCACGGCTGATGTCCCAATCGAAAAAAATACATCGGCACGCTCCGCCGCAGCCACGCTTGCATTCCACTCCTCCACCGGCAAAAGTTCACCAAACCATACAACATCCGGCCGGATCAAATCGCCGCATTGCCCGCAGCGTGGGGCTCCGTTGTATGCAGTAATCTTTTCGTCGGGGTATTTCACTCCGCATCCGATACAATAATTTCGTTCAATATTGCCGTGAAGTTCATGGACCGACCTGCTCCCGGCGCGCCGATGGAGATTATCGATGTTTTGCGTGATGACGGCAAACTGCGGGAATATTTTTTCCATCTCGGCAAGCGCGAAATGCCCCGGATTCGGTTGAATGGACAATATTAACTGCTTGCGGTACTTGTACCATTCCCATACCACGCCGGGATTCCGGATAAATGCATCAAAGTTCGCAAGTTCCTCCGGTTTGAATTTTTTCCAGATTCCTTCTTCACCGCGAAAAGTCGGGACGCCGCTCTCTGCCGACATCCCCGCCCCGGTGAAGGCAACGACGGAGGCAGCCTCCTTTAGCTTGGATTTCAGGCGGGACGAGAACATAGCATCATTGTTGCTTAAGCTCCAGTCGCTCCCAATGACTTCTCTTGATTTCGTTCCAGTCAGTGGTTACCGCATGATACCCTCCGTTCAGCCACAGCGCCGTCTGGTCATCATAATGCTTATTGAGCGGTTGACCCGACTCCCCCAGCGTGATGACTGAAAACGCCGACCGGGGGTCGGCGAGATCGACGACCTGTCGCATCGACGGACCCGCGGAGAAGAAGAACGGCGACGCAAGCGGAAAATCGGCCTTGTTGATTGTCGTCGCGTTCCCGCCAATCGAGAAGGGACCCACGTTGAAAACCCTGTCGAGCGGTTTTCGTTTCCCAAAGGGATGCTCGAAGAGGACCCGGTGGATTTCACCCCATTGCCAGGTTTTCATCTCTCCACCGACCGTACTCTTCAATTCATCGATGGCATCGAGAAAGCTTTTCCGGATTATATCGTCGCGCGACTCTCTCTTTCCCGTTGTCACATCATTGAACCAGTCCGAGCTATCGGCCGCCAGCAATTGGTCCGTAACACGATACGGAATCGCGGAGAAATACACAAAATCGTTGAATACTTCCGGACCCATTTCGTCTTCGTACGTGTTGTGCAGCAACTTGACCAGAAATTCATTGACAATCGAAGTCGCAACATCGGTGGATGTGCACCGGAAATCCCAGCTGCGAAGATATTCCAGAGCGCTTGTCACGGAGGCGCTTTTGGACGTGTCCGAGCTGAAAGCGTGCAAGATATGCTGCGTGAGGTCACGGTTATAGCCGGAGAAGACGTCCTGTTGAAGTTCCTTGAAATCGTTCGCCGTGAATTTTTCCGTCGAAGTGAGAAGTTCCCTGATTCGCTGAAATCGCGACGGCGGCTCCCAGAGATTGGAAAGATAGTAGGGATACGAGTTGTCGGTGATTTTTTGATTTGCCGAGATGACCATCCCATCGGGAGGATTCCAGACTTTCGGCAGCTGGTCGAAGGGAATAAATCCCCGCCACTCGGCCTCTCCCGTCCAGCCCGGCTGGGGAAGCATCGCTTCATAGTTTCCACGGATTGGAACCCGTCCTGCCGTCCAAAGGCCGATGTTGCCGCGCGCATCCGCATACACGACGCACTGGGCAGGCACGGCAAGTTCTTTCAGGCCCTGCTCGAATTCATTCCTGTTCCTCGATCGATTCATGAGATAGAAACCATAAAACTCATCGCTCATCTCGAAACCGGTCCATCGCATGGAAATCGGCGTTCGATGCATCGCCGTATCGAAAGGAGAATGGTCGCCGGAGGGATGAATGTCGTTGACCACCGGTCCATGGAGAGTCGAGCGGACAGTGATTCCCACGCTGTCGGATTTACCTATGTAGATCTTTTCATCCCGCGCCAGCATCCGGAGTGACGCGCTCCTGACCCGGTAATAATCCTCACGTGTTGAGTCTCTCTGCTCGAAGTAGAAATCCGCGTCGTCGATCATCGCGTTCGTCATTCCCCATGCGAGCGAATCGTTGTGCCCGATCACAACGGCCGGTATTCCGGGGATCGAAACTCCGGCAACATTCGAGCCCGGCGTGGAACAATGTATCTCATACCATCTCGACGGAACCGAAACTCTCAGGTGAGGATCGTTGGCAAGAAGCGGCTTGCCCGTCATCGACTTCGACGCATTGACGGCCCATGCGTTGCTGCCTGCGGAGAACGGTCCCATCCGGAATGTATTCCGGTAATTGCGAACGACGTCAAGGTACTCGCGGATACCGGAGACGGACGCCTTCAATTGCGATCGCGGAATGATTGCTGGTACGTTCTCTGGCCACGACGGAACAATTTCCCGGAATTTCTTTGGCGGGACCTTCGCGGCAATTTCTGCATAGGTGAGGTCGACCCACCAGGCGAAATTCAGCTCCCATGCCATCAATCGCGACACGAGCAGGCTGTGTTTGACCTGCCACGGCTCCGGGTCGAAATTCAGCATGTCAAATTCGATCGGAAATTTCCCTTTGTGTGTCGAGATGAATTCATTCACTCCGGCGGCATAGTCCTCCAGTAATTTCCGGGATTCAGGATGAAGATGTTCCTGAAGAGATTCGGCAAGTTGCGGGAATCCGAGCGTCCTGAACATCTTGTCGAACTTCAACGTAGTCGTGTCAAAGATTTCCGAGAGTCTTCCTTCCCCGATCCTGCGGCTCAACTCCATTTGCCAGAGCCGATCCTGCGCATGGACGTACCCGACGGCGAACATCAGGTCGTGTTCATCCTTGGCCAGAATATGAGGGACGCCGAACTCATCGCGGTAAATTTCGACAGGCTGGTGAATACCATTAACGGCAATGCTGCCGTCGGTGAGCGGGAATGATTTTACGACGAGCGATCGAAGGAACAGGACTAATGCGACAAGAATGACCGCGAGCGTGCACCCGATTCCTATTGTGAGTTTTGCAGCTCTTGACACTCGTCATCCTTCTTTTGTCGTGGAAAAGCACAAATGCCGGTGAATCGAGAGGAAAAGAAAATCCCGTCCCGCCGACATAGTCGGCCCGGGACGGGATAATATACAGGATTCGTTAGTCTATATCAACACTAGAACCTGTAGGAAATCGTTCCAATCAGGTTGTCCGTCGAAATTTTTTCGGTAGTCGTGGCCGTGGGATTCCCGTTTATGTCTAAGAGCTGTGCGTGTTCGGTATCCCAATAGCCATGGGCATAGCCAAGGTCGATCGAAAAAGCTTCCGCTATGATGAAACCAACTCCTCCCGTAATATATTTCTGTGCGTACGATGACGGATCACCGCTATAGGGTGAAGGCAGATATGCAAATCCACCTCTCAAGCGGAAGCCAATGCTGCTGAAGTCGTATTCTCCGCCGAGACGGAGGTTTGTTGTCGGCCGAAATTCGGTCTTGAATGTTGTATTGAGACTCATGAGCTCGGCGCTGGCATTGCTGAACTGCATTTGTGTCCAGTCGGTATATTCGACATCGGCGGCGAGCATCAAATCCCCGATGGAGTGCGAAAGACCGGCGGAGAAAACGTACGGCGATGTGATGTCATAGTCGTAACTCGACCCGCTGGCGGGAATGGTGTAGTGGTCGCCGTTGTCGAAGGTACTGGAAGCCTGCTCGGAATAGGTTTCATGGACGGTGATCCATGACGGCGTTTTGATGGCAATTCCGAGTCTGCTCCCCGGCCCGAATTTATACAGTATGCCGAACTTCATCGAGAATCCGCTGATATCGTGCTCAAGGGTCTGATTATCCGTCAGATAGTTCAAATCAAAAAATGTTGTGTCTTTGTTGTTATTGTAAAGAGTTACGGTATTTGCAGCGGTGTAGTTGTTCGCAAGATCCTGTTCCTGATAGTTCCTCACATAGTTGTAAGAACCGGAGATGAAGTCCAGCGTTACACCAACGAAGAAATTTTTCGAGGCTTCAACCGCACCTGAGACCGTAAAATAATTCTGCCCGCCGCTCTCCAGCACGGTCCCGCCTTCCGTCAACTTTCCATTGATCGGGCTGACGAACTTGTTGGTAATCGTATCGGCAACGGCAAGCCCGAGATATTCTGCGATCGAGATATTTGGCGATAGTGGTTGACCGTTCGGTGCCCACGACTGCACGATACTGCTCTGCGGATTATACCCCTGAAACGAAAGTCCCGACGTGTAATCCGCAGTCCTGCCGTACCCGATTGCAATCACCATGCTTCCCTGTTGCACCGGGAGGGAATACACCAGTCCGAGGTTATTGAGACTCGTGGCGCTGTTTGTCAGGGATTGTGAATTATTGAAAAATGTGCTGGTGTTGCCGTAGGAGACGTTTGACATCCCCAGCGTGACTTCGCTCATGCGCATCTGCCCCAGACCCGCCGGGTTTGAGAAGGCGGCCGAGAAATCATTCGCCACGCCCGTGTATGCCGTGCCCATACCGAGTGAGCGCGCGCTGACTCCCAGGCCGGGGGTGGAATATCGAAGAGCATCATCGAGATACTGGCTATATTGAGCCCTGGCATTTATTGTAACAACCAGGAAAGCTGCGCAGAGAACCGGGATGGAGAAAAATTTTTTCATATACTTTCGATCCTTGACGTTGTATGGAATTATTTAACGACGACCACCACCACCGTGTCCACCACCGCCGCTGCGTCCACCGCCGCCGCCGCCGCGCGATACACCACCGCCACGGTAACCGCCGCCCGAGTAGCCGCCACGCGACGGCGAAGAATATCTCGGTGCACTGCTCCCGCGACTGCTCGGCGCATATCCCCTCGTGCTGCCGCTGCGTGTCGCGGATCGGCTTTGCACACTGCCGGAGCGTGCGATCGCTCTGGACCCACGAGGCGCAGTCACTGCCTGGCGCGAGCCGTTGTTAACCGTGGGAGTCGTTCGCCTTTGAGAACCGATCGAGCGGCCATTCGACATTCCCGTGGGAAGACCGCTGCTGCTTCTTCCGGCATTGGTTCCGCCGTAACCCTGCGCGCTCGTAATTCCGCGAGTGCTTCCGCCACGCGTCGATCCAAAATCTCTCGGGACATTATTCCTGACGGCCCCATAACCATCGTAGCGACGGCCTCCATAACCTCCGCCGTAATAGCCGCCATAAAAGGGAGCATGCCCGTAGTATCCATATCCATAATAAGGATAACGCAGGAACCCCGTCCCACACCACCACGGGTTGTATGCCCAATAGGAATCATAAAACCACGGATCATACCACGCCGCCGCAAACGCGTAAGAGGGCCAGTAGTACGATGGATAATAGTAATCGAATCCGACTCCGCATGACGGATGCCAACCATAACCGTAGTCATCGTTGACGACGGCTGGATTGTCGTCGACGTAGTTGGAATCAGTCTGATCGGCGTATACGGAATCACCCGGTGCTTGCTGGGTGGTATACGCTTCGTCATGCCACGGCCGATCTTCTCGCTCAGTCACTAACCGTGTGTAACACCCCGGCAAAGCGAGCAGGAGGAGCGCTGCTGTGCTGAAGAATATCGAGGACGTCAATTTCGTGTTCATAATCAGTCTCACTTTCTATTAGTTCTCCTTGATAGATAAACAATATCAATGCCAAAAAGATTCATTTGCGGAAGCCAAAACTGGCCAGAATCGTACCAGGAAGTGGCATTTTTTTTGAAGGGGAATCAAAAATGCCCGTTTTGTCTGTTGGTTTGGACAATGGGCACAAAATCGTTGATTTTTTAGCACAATCAGGGGTTGGAGACTCACCACTCGGTGCCGGGGCGGAAATTCCCGGATCATTCCTTAGAAGGGACAGATGTATTCGACCTGCATCGTCCGGTTCCCAACCGAGATATTGTTGAAACTGTGTGAGATGTCTTTGAAGTTGAAGCCGAGGGTGTATCCGTTCCCGATCGAAATGCGGACTCCGGCATTCAGATACCCCTTCTCGTTCCCTGAATTCCTCCGGATATCGTCGTTGAGGGCGAAGTTATACTCCGCCATGATTGTCGCAAACGGTCCTACCGACTTTTCAACGCCACAGAAGACATTGACGTTTCTGTTATTGTCTGCCTGCTCTAGACTGTAGTTCAATCCTCCGTGGATACTGAAATATCCGAGTAGCTGGTAATTCTTGCTTCCGACGGCGTACCATCCGAGCGATTTGATGGTATAGCGATTGAGTGAATCGATATACGCTTCCTTACCCTGGCAATCGAACCCAACGGCAATCGCCGGAATAATATACGATTCATTCAACAATCGCACTTTAAGATTGAAACCCGGGCGGGGGTTCCATGATTCCTTTAACGTCCCGAGGAGTGACGTGCCGCCATACGATACGCCGATGAGAAGCCTGTCGATGATGGCGACGGAGAAACCCGCAAGGACTCCTCCCGACTGGAAGAAGTTCAAGTCGACTCCGATATTTCGCTGTGGGAGCATTCCGGCGGTGGGCACATCGATCAGTTCTCGCGGCTCGATGTTGGCATTCGTCCCCGCCGAGCCCTGTGCCTGAACTGCACCGATTCCAACGACAAAGACAACAACCAGAACCAATAGAGAGCGGACCATAGCGTGTTCCATCATTCCTGTCGGCCAATATACTGATTTGGTCAAAGACAAACAAGTGATTTGGCGCATTGCGATATGAGCAAAAAGCATGTAGATTGATGATAATCCACGAAACGAACTGTTCGTTGGATTTGTTATACATGATCATACCATGTCCACACCTTATTGTTAGGAGAAAGGATGCAAAAAGCGACCACGATCGGTGAGCTTAAAAAGTCCGGCTATAAAGTCATGCCGGTAAAGGACGAAGTCCGAAGAAACCTCATCGAGAAGATCAAACGGAAGGATCAACTTTTCCCCGGGATCATCGGTTTCGGGCAGACAGTTGTGCCGTCAATTGTCAATGCCATCCTCGCGAAGCATGATATTATGTTCCTGGGATTGCGCGGGCAGGCAAAAACGCGGATTGTCCGATTGCTGCCGTCATTGCTCGACGAATACATTCCGCTGATCAAGGGTTGTGAGATCAACGACAACCCGTTCAAACCCGTCTGCAAAAGGTGCGTCGACATGGTCAGGGAGCACGGCGACAATGTGGAAATTGAGTGGTTGCACCGCGACGCGAGGTTGGGAGAAAAACTCGCGACCCCGGATGTGACAATTGCCGATCTGATAGGAGACATCGACCCGATCAAAGCCGCGTCACAACGCTTGCATTACTCCCACGAAGGCGCAATCCATTTTGGAATTATTCCCCGCACCAACAGGGGCATTTTCGCCATCAACGAGCTGCCCGATCTGCAACCGCGCATTCAGGTCGGCTTGTTCAACATTATGGAAGAGAAGGATATCCAAATCCGGGGCTTTAATGTCCGGATTCCGCTCGACATCATGATGGTATTCACTGCAAATCCCGAAGACTACACGAACCGCGGCAATATCATCACGCCGTTGAAAGACAGAATCGATTCCCAAATCCTGACGCACTATCCCCGCACTATCGAAGACGCCATCCGGATCACCGAGCAGGAGTCCTGGATTGCGCGGGAGGAATTTGAGATCGTCATTCCGCATTTCTTTAAGGAAATCATAGAACAAATTGCCTTCGAGGCCCGCAAGAGTGAATTCGTCGATCAGAAATCGGGTGTCAGCGCGCGTTTGACAATCGCGGCGATGGAAAGTCTCGTCAGCAATGCCGAACGCCGAGCGATGCTCACCGGAGACAGGGTTGTCACACCCCGAATCTGCGACCTGCCGCACGTCCTGCCGGGCATGACCGGTAAAATCGAGTTGGTGTTCGAAGGCGAACAGGAAGGTCCAATCAAAGTCAGCAAAGCATTGATCGGCAAAGCGGTCAGGGATACGTTCAGGAGATATTTCCCCGACCCGCTTCAGAAAAAGCCGGCACGGGCCCGCACCAACGATATGCGCAACCCCGTCGACGATTCAGAATATGCGAAGATCACCGGCTGGTTCGAATCGGGAAATCTCATTGAGATCGCGGACAACATGCCGTTCGACAAATACTTCGACGAGTTAAACCGCGTGAGCACTCTTCGGGACATCACACGGAAACATATGAACATCACCGAATCGAACAAGACCGAGCTCGCATCGGCGATGGAGTTTACGCTCGACGGCCTGCACCAGTTCTCAAAAATCGCCAAAGACGAGGTGGACCGCGTGACCTCATACAAGGACCTCGTCGGCAGCATCTTCATCGGCCACGGACAGGGCGAGGAAGAAGACTGAACAGTGCGTTTCCAATACACCAAATGGACCCCGGGGTCGAAAACCGATGAGCAGAGGCTGGAAAGCCTCGTGTCGCTCTTCAGTTATCTGATGATCCAGACCAGCGGCGATGTGGAAGAAGCGCTGGAGTGGCTGCGCCAGTTAGCCGAGGAATACGGCATTTTCGATGAAACCCTCTCCATGGACGATCTTATCGACAAACTCCGGGAAATGGGAGTCATCGAGGATATCAACGATACCCTTCAACTGACTGCAAGGGGCGTTCAGCGCATCCGGCAGGATGCATTGAAGGAAGTCTTTTCCTCTCTGAGAAAGGGAAACATCGGCTCGCACGAGACCCCCCAGACGGGTTCGGGCGTTAACCGGCTGAGCGAGACCAAAAAATGGGCGTTCGGCGACCAGCCGACAAACATCGACCTCACCTCGACGCTCACGAACGCCTTCAAGCGCAACGGCATCGATGATTTTTCCCTGAAGGAAGAGGACATCGAAGTCTACGAGACGGAGCATATGTCTTCCTGCGCCACCGTCCTCATGCTCGACATTTCCCATTCGATGATTCTCTACGGCGAAGACCGTATCACACCCGCCAAGCAGGTTGCGCTGGCGCTCTCCGAGCTTATCATGCAGAAATTCCCAAAAGACTACCTGGCGCTCGTTGTCTTCGGCGACGACGCAAAACTCATGAGCTTGAGTGAATTACCTTTCCTGCAGGTCGGACCGTACCACACCAATACGCGCGCCGGTTTACAATTGGCGCGGACGCTTCTTCGCCGGCGCGGCAATGCCAATAAGCAGATTTTCATGGTAACCGACGGCAAGCCCTCCGCCATGTTCGACGGCAGCGGCCGGCTGTACAAAAATTCCCTCGGGCTCGACCCTCGCATCGTGAATAAGACGCTCGACGAAGCCGTCGCGTGCCGGCGCGAGAAAGTCGTGATCAGCACGTTTATGGTTGCCCGCGACCCCTACCTTATCAATTTCGTGGAAGAGCTCACCAAAGCCAACCAAGGCCGGGCGTATTATTCGACGCTTCAAAACCTCGGCGAGTTTGTTTTTGTGGATTACATCCGTAACCGAAGGAAAAAATTCGGGGCATCGTAGGACACAACCTCCGGCAGGTTTCCTGCGAACGTCAGAAAACGAGCTCATTTCCGTTTTAGGTTGTGTCTAGTACTGGGCCAGTTTGAATTGCGGGTAGAAGGATGTCCCCTCTTTGGAGGGGTGTCGACGGGGTGGGTAACGGGGGATTCACCCTCACCTACAAATCCAGAATGAGACCGATCTTTAACACACCCCTGTAGTCCCCTCTCGAGAGGGGACGTAATCTCGTCGCATCTTTGCCATGTCGGTCTGACGTACAATGTCAGATCAAACTGACCCACTACTCTGTGTCTGAGATCATTGGAAGTCTATTTCTCTCTCCGTATATTGTTGTTCAATCGTTATTCAATGAGGACTCACACTTGATCAATAGGACAGCCAGTTCCTTCGAGAAAACTGCCCGGAGGCTTCTCTTCTCCCTTTTATTACTTGGCAGCCCTTTGTTGACATCGGCAGCGCTTGCCCAGCAGAAACAGGATTCCGTTCTCTCGCTGGAGCGTATTTTCTTTAAACCCTATCTCCCCGGATCGGAACCCACCGGCCCGGAGCTTTCTCCGGATGGGAACGTTCTTCTCTTCCAGTGGGACAGCACGGCACGCGGTAACTACCGTCGCTGGCTCATGCACTCCGACGGATCGGCGATGCACGTTATCGGCGACACCCTCCTCGGCGAAATCCAATGGTCGCCGGATTCCAAGACCGTCGCATGCACGAAAAAAGGCGATGTGTTCCTTACCGATACAGTCTTTCAGTCCTTCAAACGCCTCACGAAGACCGATGCGTACGAGCACAGTCTCCACTGGTCTCCCGATGGAAAGATACTGGAGTTCAGTTCAGATAACAAGCTCATGGCGATGAACGTCGACAAACCGGAAATCGTCGACATCGCCTCGGCTTCCTCGAAGAATGCATCCATTCATCTTATCGCCTTCACCCCCGACGGCAAACGTGCAGTGTTCGTCCAATACGAACAGGAAGGACAGGAGGAGTTTTTGATACCGTCCTATACGGGGAAAGATGTCGTAACGCGGTCGGTCAAGAGCGGCATAGGCAAACCCAAAATCGGCATCGCACCGGTCGACACGGGATCGACCGTCTGGGTCAAACTCCCCGGCGACCAGCCATACTCTCTCAGCCATATGTCCGTTGCACCGGATGGGAAATCCATACTCCTTGAACGTTTCTCGATGGGCAGCAAGAAACGGGAAATGTTTGTCGCCGACACCGACAGCGGTAAGGCACAACTGATCTACGAAGAGACCGACAAAGCCTGGATTGAAAGCGGATTGTGTTCGACACGATGGATGCCGGACGGCAAACACATTCTCACAACATCCGAGAAAAGCGGTTGGAATCATCTATACATGATGACACCGGAGGGAAAGGAGATCCGGCAACTGACCGATGGTGATTGGGAGATTCACTGGTTCGCCGTCGCTCCCGGCGGTGACAAAATCTTCTTCCAGGCAAACAAAGACGACCACCATCAATGGCAATTGTTTATCCTTGATCTGAATTCGAAAACGGTTTCCAAACTCTCATCAAGGGAGGGGTCATACGAAGAGCCCGTGCTTTCAAAAACCGGTGATTTCATCGTGGCAAGTTACTCGGACTTTGCGAAACCGCCGGAGCTGATTCGCGTCCCGGCTTCAGCGCCCGGAACTGAAAAGCAACTAACGTACACTCTCCCGGATGAATTCAAGCGCATAGACTGGACCGTCCCCGAAATCGTCCATTTCAAGAGCAGAGACGGGAAGTCTATTCCTGCCATGATTTACAAGCCGCACGACTTCTCTCCCGATAGAAAGTATCCGGTTGTGGTCTTTGTCCACGGTGCGGGCTACGTCCAAAATGTCTACCGCGGATGGAGTTATTACCACGAGGAGTACATGTTCCACCACCGGTTAACCCAGCTCGGATACATCGTTTTTGAGGTGGATTACCGGGGAAGTGCCGGCTACGGCCGAGATTACCGGACCGACGTTTACCTGCACCTCGGCGGAAAGGATCTTGACGATGAGCTTGACGGTATTGAATATTTGAAACAATTGGGTTATATTGATTCTGACCATCTGGGAATCTATGGCGGCAGTTACGGCGGATTCATGGCTTTGATGGGTTTGTTTCTCTCCGACAAATATGCCTGCGGTGTTGCTTTGCGTGCCGTTACGAGCTGGGAAAACTACTACCGGCACAGCCGGTGGTATACCGAGCCGAGACTCGGCAGGCCGGAAGATAATCCCGAGGCATATAAAATAAGTTCGCCGATTACGTATGCCGATAGCCTCAGGAAACCGCTGCTGATCCTTCACGGGATGGTCGACGATAACGTTTTTTTTCAGGATGCCGTTCAGCTGATCGCGAAACTTCAAAAAGCGAGGAAGCAATTTGAAGTGATGGTCTATCCGGATGAATCGCATTCCTTTCATGAGCCAGAAAGCTGGTTTGATGAATATTCCCGGATTGAAGAATTCTTCAACCGGCATTTGAAAGGTCTCACTAGAAATTGAGTCGATGAGCTTAACGTATGTTGTCACCGCCCGCAAGTGGCGGCCGATGGTATTTGAAGACGTTGTGGGACAATCGCACGTGACCACTACATTGCGGAATGCGATCGCCTCCAACAGATTGTCGCACGCTTATCTTTTCAGCGGCGCGCGCGGCGTCGGAAAAACGACTACCGCGCGCATCCTCGCGAAGGCCATTAATTGTCTCCATCCCAAAGATTTCGATCCCGACAACGAGTGCGAGCTCTGCAAGGAAATCACCGATGGACGCAGCGTCAATGTCTTTGAGATCGACGGCGCGTCCAACCGCGGGGTCGAAGACGTTCGCAACTTGCGTGAAGCGGTGCGCTACGGACCGGCCAGGGGGAAATACAAGGTCTACATCATCGACGAAGTCCACATGCTCACGAAAGAGGCCTTCAACGCGCTCTTGAAGACGTTGGAAGAACCGCCTCCGTACATCCTTTTCATCTTCGCCACCACGGAAGTTCACAAAGTCCCGCTCACAATCCTCTCCCGTTGCCAGCGCTTCGATTTCCGCCGGATGAACATTGAGGAAATCGTGTCCCGTCTCCGGTTCATCGCCGGGGAAGAGAGCATTGCGATCGATGATGACACCCTGTTCATTATCGCGAAAAAGGCCGACGGCTCGATGCGCGACGCTCAGAGCATCTTCGACCAGCTTGTGTCCTTCTGCGGTGACAAAATCACGGCGAAGCAGATTATTCAGGTTCTCAACCTCGTCGACCAGGAGTTTTTTTTCCGCACAACCGATTTCATCCGGACAAAGGACACCAAGGGCATCCTGACGCTCGTCGAAGAAATCATGAGCCACGGTTACGATTTGCGGGAATTCCTTAACGGCTTGAGCGAGCATTTCCGCAACATGCTGGTCGTCAACTCGACCGGCGCGACAGCGCTCATCGAAGCGCCCGATGTGCAGAAAAAACGCTACCAGGAATACGCAAAGTCATTTTCAGAATCCGATTTGCTGCGGCTCATCACTGTTACGACTGAGACTGCCTCGGCCCTTCGTTGGAATCAGCAGCCCCGTTATACGCTGGAAATCGGCCTGCTGCAAATGATTAAGATGGACAGCAGTATCGATATCCAGCAACTTCTGTCCAGGCTCGAAGATTTGAAAAAAAGGGTCGGCGGTAAACCGGACATTTCCGAAACAGCGCTCCTCGCCCGCGAGGAAAAGACTGAAACTCCCATCCGGGGCAGCGTGAAAGCGACTCCGCCGACGCTGAGACCGGACCAGATCGTATCACCACGGCTGATGCTTGCCGATGTGCCCCCGAGGCATCAACAGAGCCGTTCACTTCGCCCATCCGACAGTGACCCGGCCCCGATCCCGTCGACGGCAGAGGAGTCGCCACGGCTCTCGCTCGAGGACGTGCATATAAAATGGTCGTCCCTCATTGACCAGACTCGGAAAGAGCGCATCGACCTCTGGGCATTCCTCGGCGAGTCCAGACCGATTGAGGTCCATGGAGACAAGCTTCAGATCGGATGCCCGGACAATTTTCATCTTGACACTTTCAAACGAAACCGTGAATATATTTCCCAGCTCGCGCAGAAGATTTACGGCGGAAAAGTGAAACTCGAAGCCATCCTCTCCTCTGTCCCCCCGGGCCCCGTTGAAAAAAACCGCAACGAGCCGGAGAAAAAGGGAACCATTCAACACCCTGTCATCCAGGCATTGATACGAGAATTTGGCGCTGAGCCGGTTGAATAACGGCTTCCCGGTGCCATTTGACTTTATTCCCGATATTCTTTTTATTACTTAACGACAGTAATCCCTTGACAGCCGCATGACGTTTTCCCGAACACAGCGTTTTTTCCTCCTGGCCGCACTCCTGATCGTTTCCATCCCGGAGATGGGGAACTCACAGAGCACGGCAAAATACGCCGGTGAGTTTATGGCCATCGGTGTCGGCGGTCGGGCGCTCGGACTCGGAGGAGCATATACCGCGCTCGCCAACGATGTGACGGCGGGCTACTGGAACCCGGCAGGACTTTCGAGGATCTCCTATCCTGAAATTACGTTGATGCATGACGAACGATTTGCCGGGTTGGAGAACTACGATTATGCTGCCGTCGCGCTTCCCGTCGGAGCGACGACGACCCTTGCCTTCAGCGTCATTCGCCTCGGGGTGGATAACATTGCAAATACACAGAATGCGGGTGTCGACGCGAATGGAAACCCGCTGCCCCCGGGACAACTCGGAAGCAACGGCCCTATCAGTATCGATTCCAGCAAGGTCACGTACTTCAACTCTGCCGATTGGGCATTTTATGTCTCCTACGCGAAAAAATCGACGGAGAATCTTTCCTACGGGGCAAATCTTAAAATCATCCGTCGGGAACTCGGCGTTGCTTCCGCGACAGGGATCGGGTTCGACCTTGCAGCACAGTACCTCATAAACGAAAAATTTGCCGTGGGCGCGAACTTCCAGGACGTTACGACCACTCTCGTCGCCTGGAGCACCGGCACCAACGAACTCATCTCCCCGACGCTGAAGCTTGGCACAACGTACTTTATCGATGCGTTCGACGGGCGATTTGCTCCCGTTATGGATGTCGATGTCCGTTTTGAAAACCGCGAGTTTGCTTCGAACGCCCACCTCGGGTTGGTGAGCTTCGATTTTCACGGCGGTCTGGAATTCGATTACAGAAAGGTCGTCGCGTTGCGCGTCGGCTACAGCGATATCGGCTCCCTCAATCTTGGCGCCGGAATCCACCTTCCAAAGTTCGACATCGATTATTGTTTTGCGAAGTTTGACGACACCGACCAGCTCGGCAACACGCACCGGATTTCGCTGAGGTTCATCCTCCAGGCCGAACAATACCTCAGAAGTTCCGAGTAGGCGGCTTTGAAGTACCGGTTCCCCGATACGCGCCTCACGGCCATTCTCCTTCTTTCCCTTCTATTTGTTTCCTGTGCCTCCAAACTTCCGTATTCGTACGACTATCCACTGACGAACGAGACCTTTTTTTCCCGGGACGGATCGTTCTACGGGCTCGTGCCGCAGGGGTGGTTCGCCTCAACCGGAGATTCTCTTGCCCCTGCCCTTTCGGCGTGGCTCGTAAAAGAAGACTTCTCCGCAGTCCTCACCCTGCGCGAACTTCAGCTGGATCAACTTTCTTCGAAGCGTGTGGAAAAAGAAGGGCTGGAACTGCTTGCCCGCATCAGCATGGCAATGCACCACAGCGATTCATCGATGACGGAGATCGTGGTTCTTCCGAAGGAATATTCAATGCATGACAGGAGGTTTTGTGGCTATGAAGTGCACAACGGCGACCGGCAGGAACGCATCGTTGTATTCTCAGCCGGTGGAAAGTACTACGAGAGCGAGGCAATCCCTCTCAAGGGTCAATGGCAGCAGGACGATACCATGAAACTCTTCACGGCCCAGCAAGCCCTTCTTTTCTCGATCGTCTATTGAATCACTTGGAGCGGAGAATGAACACTCCGTTCCAGTCATCGGGGGGCGGAACGGCCTGGTACAATCGTGAACGTTCGATGTAGATCTGGCTGGGATAATCATCAGGCTTCATCTTCAACACTTTGTCAAACTGTTCAACCGCTCCCGCCCAATCCCGCTTTCGATAAAGAGCTAACCCCCGAGCGTACACCTCAAGAAATTCGTACTGCTCCGCCGGGCCTTTTCCCTCGATCATCCCGATCAGCTCGTACACTTTGATCGGCTCCGTCTTTCCCATGACGACGATCATGTCGAGCTCGCGCGCAATAACGTGGTCGGCAACCTTCTTATACGTCTGTTCACTCATCATAAGCCTCGTATGATACTGCTTGTTGGCGCTCTCAAGACGTGAGCCGAGGTTGACGCTGTCGCCGATCACCGTGTACTCAAATCGTTCGACACCTCCCATGTTTCCGACGATCATGTCGCCGGTATTCAAACCGATGCGGATATTCAGGCTCGGCTTCCCCTCCTTCTTCCATTGTTCCCTCAGGTCCTTCAACGACAGAAGCATTTCCACCGAAGCACGGGATGCCCGGAGTGCATGGTCTTCCTGCGGAATCGGCGCCCCCCAGAACGCCATGATCGCATCGCCTTCATACTTATCAAGCGTGCCGGCGTGTTTGAGGATGATCGCCGACATAATGGTAAGATATTCATTGAGAAGGAGCACAAGGTTTTCCGGCTTCATGCTCTCGGAGATGCTCGTAAATCCCTCAATGTCGCTGAACATGACCGTTAGTTCTCTTCGTTCGCCTCCCAGCCGGAGTTTGTCCGGATTCTCAACCAGCTCATTGACGACCGTCGGGCTTACGTAGCGGCTGAACATTCCCTTGATCTGAGCTTTCTGTTTCCGTTCCGTGACATAGTTGTAGACCGTGACACCCACGTAGCCGAATACCACGGCCAGCGCGGGGCTGCTCATGGTCGCGACATAATTGTAATCCTTGAAGAGCTTGAGCGACGCAAAACCGATGAATGCAAGCTCCGCGAGAACGAAGAACATGCTCAGCAACTCGGTGAACGCGTGGACTCTGAGCTTGAGTTCCTTGAACCAGGATGTCGCAAGGAATGTCAGAAGAGAAAACAGCAGAATGACAAGTATGTCAACCCACTGCGGTTCCTTCCACAGGAAATTCCCGTCGAGCACGTCTTGAATCATATTCGCGTGGATTTCGACGCCGTACATCTGGTTATCCCCCGCCTGTTTTCCCAGAGCCATCGAGACCGGGAACATGTCCTTGTCTTCCGGCATTCTTGAACCCACAAGAACAACTTTGTTCTTGAATGTGCCATCGTACAAATAACCGAAATCGGGATCGTCGAACGTATTAATTTCCTGGCCAGTTTCCGCCTCCTCAACCGTTGTGAATTCATGGTCATCGATGACATCGGCAAATTTGATGATGCGGAAACTTTTGTCGGGTCCGTAGTAGTTCACGAGAATTGAGAGATCGTCGAATTTGGGGATGTGCCGTCCCGCGTACACAAATTCATCGGGAGTGTTCTCGGGCGTATAAAAAGGGGATTTGTGGAAAACCTTGTTCAAAACGCCGAAAGACAGCGACGGCAGGCGCCGTTGAGCCGCCCGGTCGTACGTGAATGGCCGGTATCTCCGGTAGATAGCGTCTTCATCATTCGGCACGTGTGCGATTCCGATGGAACTGTCCACGCCGAAAAAGATATTGCCATAATTTTCCTCCATGTTTCGAACGGTGTATTGTTCGGCGGTTTCTTCGACCTTCCCGGCCAGCACGACAAATCCGGTTTCGCGAATGGCTTTACGAAAATCCTCATCACTTGTCGAATCCTCGGTATCCGGCTGTTCAAAAATCAAATCGAAACCGACGGCAAGCGCGCCGGCCCGTTTGAGGTTACGCACCAGTCGGGCATAATATGAGTGCGGCCAGGGATATTTGTGGGGAAGGGATTTGAATGACTCTTGAGACAGCTCGACAATGATGATTTTCGCTGAATCTTTTGCGATGGCAAGAGGTCCGCGCTCGCGGAATCGGTAGTCTATCGTCGACAGTTCGAGCCGCCGGAGGGGACTGATTTCAAAAATAATGTTCTGCGTCAGAAGGATGACGAGAACTGCGAGGGAGCAGCCGAGGCCGAGCCGTGTTAGCCAGCTCCCGACGGATGTTTTCCTTTTCGCATCCGACTGAGTCTGCCGACTGCTGTTGCCGAGACCCTGGGACATTGCGGAGCGGGAAATTACATGTTATACTTTAACGTCAGGCTTCCGATTACGTCCGTCGATGAACCGGAATTTTGGAACAGACTCAACTGGAACGAAGCGACAAGGTCCTTCCTGATGGCGTAGTCCGCACCCATATCCCAGACCATCCTGCTGAAGTCCCCAAAGGTCGGGGAGATCGTGCCGGACAACATCAGCTTGTTCTCCAGGAGAGGATACCGGGCATTGAGAAAAATCGAGGAATAGTTGAAATCAGACAGGATAAACGATTGATGCGTCGAATCATTCGGGTCGAGTTTGGGAAGTTGGTTCAAATTGACCGAAAATCCGAACGACGTTTGTAACGGACTATTCCAGGTCGTGTTCAGCGAGCCGGAGATGAACGTGTTTTTCGCACCGTTGTGATGGAACGTCTCGTCCGTCCGGTCGGAAGTGCTGACAGTCAACGAAGCATTGTGCCGCAGTCCGGCAGTAAATGCGTATCCCAGCTGGATGAAGAACCGGTCGGTCTTGTCGTCGATCATTGCCTGGTACCGTTGAGGCGAACTTTGATATGCCGAGGAGTCGAGAACACCATTTGTGACGTAGCTCGCCTTCGACGTATCCGTGCCCATCAATCCGTTCGAGTTCTTGTTGAGGCTGTACCCGACCGTGATATTCGGAAAATTCGTGCGGGGAAAATATGAAACGGTCGCGTTATCGTTAATAAACGTTGTCGTCGCGATCTTGTTCCCATCGGTATTATCCTGCAGATTTTCTATTCCAACAGAAAAGAAAAGCTGGTTTTCCATCACTCGAATACGGTCAAACACGTTGTATCCCTGAACGTCGTTGCGGATATACGTTTGCCCGAACGAGTTGTACTCACTGCCGCGGAAAATATACGACCCCTTCAAATAATTGTCGAAGTAGTTTAATGCAAGCGCGCCTTCATAGGCCATCACAGAGCTGAGTTTGTCGACTGAAAGTGGGATCAGGTTCTGGTTCACCGTGATGAACTTTGAAATTTTGTCGCGAAGGTCTTTAAGATCCTGTCGCTTTTTCACCGAGTCGGCATCGGTGTTATAAAGCGAATCGATTTGTGCGTCGGTGAGATTCCCCGGTGAAATATCCTGATTGATGACGCTGGCGGCTCCCTGGGCGGTCAACTCGATGTGCCTGTTGTCGAAACCGGCAAAAAGGTCGGTACCGAGTGCGACGTTCTCCTCCGGTTTGAATCCATAGACTATCGAGTTTGTGTCATCCTTTGCCTTCAGATAGCTGAATCCCCACTGGAAGTTCTGGCCGCTGCCGAAACTCGGTCGGATCACTGTCAGGTTGCGGGTAAATGTTCCATAACGGTAGAGAGCATACCGGCTCGTGTCGGAAGACACGGGTCCGTACGGGCCGCTGCTATTCCGGTTCTCCTGACTTATCAGGCTGTCCTTCGGAAAAGTGTATACGGTGTCTCCCTCGATTTTTCTGACCGTTTCCCCCGTTGCAATATCAAGGTTGAAAAACCCGAGCTTGAGGTTCGAGGTCAGCCCGCGCAAGCGTTTGCCGCTCATGATCAGGCTCGGGAATGTGGGATACGCGTCGCCGTACCCGACCCGCAGCCACGATGTCAGCGCTTCAATGGAATAACGATCCTGGGGTTGTCGGTCATCCCGGTCCTCATTGGTGAGATACACATGACCGTTGACGTTCAACGGACCGTAGTCCGACGTCAGGTTCAGTGTACCGCGGTTATAGGGCGTTGAGACGTTGCTGATGGTTTCATTCCGCGATTCAAGCTGCCCCGAGACTTTGTAGTTGAGTTTTGTTGTCTGCGCTTCCGCTTCGGTGATGTTCATCTGAGCAAAGCTCATACCGGAAGAATAATAGAGCTTGCCGTCGTTGTCGAACAATTCGACCTTTATGTTGTGCGGCCCGTCCGAAAGCGGGGGTTTGATGTTCTCCGGGGAGAGCGTTATGATATCCTCGATGAAACCGGCGGAGGATGTGACGTCGCGGTCATCGATATAGATCTTCGTCGCTTTCCTGTTGACTGACGACGGTGTTCGATAGAGGGAAATTGAGATCAGTAAATCGTCGCTTCGTACACTGGCATTGGGTTCCGGACTGAGGAAAATGACCATCTTGTCTTTCGGGTTCTCGGTTCGAACCTGCACCTGTAGCGGCTGGCCTTGAGGGTTCTCCATCGGATACGTTTGAAGCGTATCCACACCCCGGACGGCGATGAGAAGATAGTAGTCGAGTGCGGATGGGACGACCTCACGGCCGGGAATAGTCGCGGATGCAGTGTTCCCGTTAATCGTCATTTCCACTTGCTTGTACTCGCTCGCACCGAAAGGCCGGTACGCCAGCAGCATTTGAGTAATGATGCCCGCTTTCGCCAGGTCAGCCTGGATCGTCAGGGGCTCACCCTCTTTTGCTTCATTGGGTCCGACAGAAATAATCTTGTCGCTCGCCTGGCCAAAAACGGCGACGGCGCAGAGAAGTGTGAGTCCCGTCACATGACGGAGAAAACGCAAGTATGGGATTCTTCCTGGCTTCATAGCACACAAATTGTCTGTTGACTTGGGAATGCTTTGGATTGTTTACTGATTCCTCACCCAAAGTCTATGAGGATTCGACAACAATAATCAATCAGGGAAGAGACGTTTCCCGGATGCGTCGCGGTTCAGGCTTATTCGCGATACCTGATTTTCATCAATTTTTTGTTTCCCTGGGGATCCTGAAGCTCGATTTGCAGCGTTTTGATCTGCCCTGATTCATTGGCTGAATTAAGCGAGTTTTGCGCATTGTCGTGCTCACCGGGCGTTGAGTGGTGTTTGTTAATCGAGCCGTCCGTTCCGGAGAACCCCGTTTCACCGGCGTTCAACGTCACCGACGTATTAGAGAGTACATTCAGCAGGTTCACAACGCCTTCCAGCACGGTCACAAGATCCCCGTTATCGAGATGCTGCATATCTCCCTGCGTGCCGCGGATGGCGGCTACCGAGGTCGGAGAGCTGAACGTAAATTGCTCGTCCTGCTGTTTCTGGATGTCGAAACTGAACTCGCCGCGCGTAACGTGGACAGTTTTTGAGAACACTCCTTCCTTCTGTTCACCGTAGACCTTAAGCTCCGACTTCTCCCGCACGCGAAGCATGCTATTATCCTTGAACTTCACAATAGCGATCGAGCGCTCGCCGGTGCGGATCTCATCGCCGGAATACAGCATGTCGCCTTTTTTCGCTTTTGCCCAATCAACAGTCGGCGATTTTTTGGACACGTCGAAGATCACTTTTACCGCAAGCGCGATGGTGTTCGACTCCGTGCCCGGCGCGTAAAATCCCGTAGCAAGGACAGTGGCAAGCATACAAGCCGTAAGTATCACAACTTTAGTTCTCATAAATCTCCTTGCATCTCTTTTGACATTCCTGATCGCAGACGTTTTTCTCATTCGTTTACAACTTCAATGCTGACAACCTTGTCGGGATTTGCGGCGAGGTCGTTAAGTATGCGTTCAATATCGGCAGCTGTGACTTGCACGCCATCCACGGTCACAATCCCGGTGAGCTGGAGATTGCCGCCTGCAAGCTGATTCAGGATATCCGTGTTTCCCCCCAGGAGCAGCTGAAGTTGATTCACAAAATTCTGCTGGTTTGGCGTCAAGCCGCTCGAAGAAGCGACCGAGAATTGCCAGATTTCGCTGCTGATTCCGACTCCCGGACCTCCGGTTCCGTTCGTCAAGCCTTGAACGGTCCAAACATATGTTTTTCCCGGCTCGAGCGGACGCGTCCCCGATGTCGGGTATTGAAACGACTTGCTTCCGACGGGAAGGCCCGGGTTGCCCGAAAGCACAACGAGCTGCGCTGTGCCGGAAGCCGCTTCTTCCTTCGTATGCTGCCACGGCAACATGGCATAGACCGACACCTGCACCGAGTCGCCGTCGTAAATCCACTGGAACATCGGAAATGGGGTCGGCACAGTACTCCCGTCACCGGGAGAGATCAAATCCAGCCGGGAGATGTTGGAGAGCGTCAGCGTGATCACCTGGGGCGGTATGGGGGGCGTAAGATTGTTAACGTCTATGACCGTCAAAGTGAATGTATACGTCCCCGCAGGAAGCTTTCCCGTTGCTAGAGCAAACTTCTGAAGCGTGTTTTTTGCCAGATCGCTGTAAGTAAAATCTTGAGTCTTGATATCGGAATTCTTCCCGAGATCAAGATTCGTGATCGTCCTTACATAAGGCACATTTGTCGGAAGCACTTTTGTTGAAAGTTGAAAAGGTTGTGTGATCAAATTCGCGGCACTCGGATAGGCTGTGCCATCTGCAAGGATAATGTCAATGTTCGCCTTGAGTTGAACTGTCAGGTTTGTATCGGACGACAGCATAAGTGTAAAATACAAATGATTACTAGTGAAATGTTGGAAGTCGATATCCCCGATCGATAGCTGTTCAAGTGGAACATGTGTAGGTTGAGGGAAGTCAAGCCTATGGCGGTATTGAGCATTCGTCCCCGACGACAGCAAGAGGATCGCCATTGCACATACCATCACAAACGCCTTCAAATTGGAATTTTTCATCGCCGGAACTCCTTTCATCAGTAAAGTAAACATTTTCCGCTACTAAATCAAAATACGCATTTTCACCAATACGGGGAAGTGATTTGGAGCATTGGTGTGACGGTGATCACGTCGGGCGTTAAAAATTCGCGATATCGTTGTAAATAACAAATGCCATGAAAGCCAGAAGCAGCACAAATCCGGCCTGTTGGATGGCAAGCTTGACGCGATGCGGAATTTCCCGGCGGAAGACCTTCTCGTAGATCAGCATGACGAGGTGCCCGCCGTCAAGTGCGGGAAACGGGAGAATGTTGAGAATAGCGAGACTGATGCTCAGCAAGCCCATGAAAACAAGGTAGCTTGCCAGCCCCATTTCAGCGCTCTGGGTGGCGATCTGGGCAATCTTGATCGGTCCCCCGAAAGATTCCTTGAAGGAGACCTTTCCGGCAACCAGTCGGGCAATTGACCGGTAGAACAAGGCCGTTGCCTGCTCTATGTCCTTGAGGCCCTCCGGCAGCGCTTCGAACAACGAGTAGTCGAGATGTCTGTATGGTCCCGTATACTCGGTGGCGATCTTGATACCGATGCGTCCGGCTTCGGTGACCATCGCTATGCCGTTTTGCGTCTGCCCGTTGTGTTTCCACGAGATGCTCAACGATTTACCGGCATGCGCATGAATGATCTTGACAACCTGCACATCGTTCACGATAAAAACGCTATCGAGCGCGACGATGATATCTCCCGCTTTCATCCCCAGTTTGTCAGCCGGCATCGAGGGTTCGATACCCTCGATATCCGCCTGCGTATGAGCTTCCACGATACCGAATGATGTATCGGAGATTGGAGGAATATTCTTGCGCGCGATGAATAGCTGTTTGTGTTCCCCGTTTCGTTCCAGGTCCAGCGTGACATCGTTCCCGAGATTTTCGATGTACATTAGACTGAGAATCTCATCCCAATGTGCTACCTGCTTGCCGTTCACGGCAATGATCTTGTCACCGACCCGCAACCCGGATTTGTCGGCCGCACTCCCCTCAATCACATAACCGATTTCGTTCGTCTCTTTCAGATCCCGTCCGACCGAGTAATGAATTCCCCAGAAGATGCCGATTGCGAGGAGGATATTCATGATGACGCCGGCAGAGATGACGAACATTCTTGCCGACATGGATTTCGCGCGGAATTCCCACGGCTGCGGTTCCCGGCTCAGAAACTCCGTGTCAAAACTTTCATCTATCATTCCGGAGATTTTCACGTAACCGCCGATGGGGATCCAGGAAACGCAATAATCAGTATCACCGACTTTCTTGCCGAAAGCGCGCGGCGGAAACCCAATCGAAAATCGGTCGACACGCATGCCGGTAAGTTTCGCCGCGAGGAAATGACCCAGCTCGTGAATCATCACCAGGATGCCGAGCGTAAGGGCCGCGTAGAAAACCATATTGAGAACTTGCATGTGGAGAGTATCCTTACTTCAAACCGTTAATATACTGTGTAGCCTGCGCGCGACTATTTATGTCGGCGTCGATAATATCTTCGATGGTCGGAGAGGCCTTAGCCGCAAAATGATCCAGCGCATGCCGGACGATGCGTGGAATCTGATGAAAGGCAATTCTCTTTTGTACGAAGCTGTCGACCGCGATTTCATTCGCAGCGTTCAGAATTGCCGGGGCCGTGCCTCCATTCCGGAGCGCCTCGTATGCCAATCCGAGGCATTCAAACTTTTCGAAATCCGGGGCAAAAAAAGTCATCTGCCGCAGCTCGGCAAAATTTACCCGCTTGTAGGATGAACCGACCCGGTCGGGATGTGTCAGCGCATACTGGATGGGAATCTTCATGTCGGGTATGCCAAGCTGGGCCTTGACCGACCCATCAACGAATTCCACCATCGAATGGATGATTGACTGGGGATGGATAACAACATCAATTTTCCCCGGCGGCAGATCGAAAAGCCAGTGGGCTTCGATCACTTCCAGTCCCTTGTTCATCAATGTTGCGGAATCGACGGTGATTTTGTGTCCCATTTTCCAGTTCGGATGCTTTAACGCTTCGTCGACTGTGATGTTCGCAAAGTCCTTTTTGTCTTTCAAGAGAAACGGACCGCCGGAGGCAGTGAGGATGAGCCGTACGATGTTCGCGTGTTCCTCGCCCATCAAACATTGAAGTATCGCGCTGTGCTCGCTATCGATTGGAATGAGTGTCGCGCCGTGTTTCTTTACAAGCGCCATGATGATTTCGCCCGCGACGACGAGCGTTTCTTTGTTTGCCAGCGCAACAGTTTTCCCGCACTTGATTGCTTCAATGGTCGGTTTCAGGCCGGCAAACCCGACAAGGGAGCTGATCACGACGTTGACATCGTTCCGGCAAGCGAGATCTTGCAGGCCCTTTTCACCGACGAGCAACTCGAGTGAGCCGTTGACCGATTTTCTCAGCCGGGACGCGCAATTCTCATCGAGGACGGCCACTGCATCGGGCTGATAGAGCTCGATCTGCCGCAGCAGCAAATCGACATTCCTGTTGGCGGTCAGATACTTTACCTTGAATTTCCCGGGGAGATTCGAGATTACCTCCAGGCTGCTTTGTCCGATCGATCCGGTGGAACCGAGTATGCAGATGTTCTTCATTTTGGCCATAAAAAGACATTGCCCCATGAAACGGGGCAGAATGTTGCATAAAAGGTAAGGAAATAATGGAAGGAAAACAATTCGCGGCAAAAGCAAAGCGGCGATCCTGCCCGGGCGGAATTTCGCCATGCTTTCTGAAGAAGAACTCCGGCCTCCTGACCTGCCCCCATTTTATGTACCAACTGGAAGTTTAGTTAATTCCATGTTCAGATCCAATTGGTTTATCTGAACAGGGAGTATTGCTTCTGGCGCTGGGGGTAAGTTTCCCAGTGAGCTGTGTGGTCTCTTCGTGTTGTATTGCTTTCTCCATCGTTCAATGATGACCCTTGCTTCCAAGATTGTGTCAAAGATCTCTCCGTTGAGGAGTTCGTCTCTGAGTTTACCGTTGAATGATTCAATGTATCCGTTTTCCCACGGACTTCCTGGTTCGATGAACAATGTTTTGACGCCGAGCCGCTCGAGCCATCCTCGGACCACTTCTGCTGTGAACTCCGATCCGTTATCTGAACGGATAAAATCAGGCGTTCCACGCTCAACGAACAACTCCGCCAATTGTTCGATCACGTCGTAGGAGGTGAGAGCTCGATCGACATGGATCGTTAAACACTCCCGGCTGAACTCATCGATAATCGTAAGCATCCTGATCGGCTTTCCATTGCTGGTCCGGTCTGCCACGAAATCGTAGCTCCAGACGTGATTTTTGTACTCTGGACGAAGCCTGATGCACGACCCGTCATTTAACCAGAGTCTTCGTCGTTTGGGCTGTTTCTGTGGCACTTTCAACCCTTCCTGACGCCATATACGCTCTACTCGCTTATGATTCACTCTCCATCCGTCATTGCGTAACAACACAGTGATACGACGATACCCATATCTTCCGTATTGGCATGCCAACGACACAACATCTTTGCGTAGAGCCGGTTCATCGCTCCGTGCCATTGGAATTTGTCTTTGTGTCGACCGCGCCTGACCCAACGCCATGCACACTCGACGTTCTGAACACCCGAGTTCTTCCTGGATGCTATCGGCGGCCCGGCGCCGCTTGGCCGGGCTCAGAAGTTTCCCCGGGCTGCCTCCTTGAGGATGGCGTTATCCATCGACAAATCCGCCACAAGCTTCCTCAACCGATTATTCTCCTGTTCCAACTGCTTGAAACGCTTTGCCTGGTCTACACGCAACCCGCCATACTCCTTGCGCCACGTGTAGTATGTCTGCTCTGATACTCCCAATTGACGGCAGGCTTCCGCGACGCTTTGACCCTTCGATTGCAGCACATCTGCCTCCCGCAGTTTTATAATGATCTGTTCTGGTGTGTGTCGTTTCTTGCTCATAATGCTGTTCCCTTTCCAGTGAGTCCATTTAACTAAGATACGAAATGGATCACTTTTGGGGGGTCAGGTCATACATTGTTATCTCCATAATTGGTTGTTGATAGTGTTTTGGTTTTTCCGTATCATGGAGATGAGGTGACAGCGGTGCACCGTAATGATTGCTGCCGCTGTTATCCTCACCCGACCGCCTGTTGAGAAATCGACAGGCGGGTTTGAGGGGTGGCGTGTTCAGCGCCACCCCTTATTGTTTTCCTCTACATCGGCAATCGTTTTCCTTTGATAACCTCCTTTCATAGTCGTTGTTTCTTGTCAGTTGGCCGGTTGACGGTTTTGAGTTTGGGATTCCCAGTTTATGGCTATGCGCATTTGGCTGTTAGCCGTTGGCTTTTGGCGCCTGGCGCCGGTTTCTGGCTTCTTACCTCGATCCTTTTGATACGTCCTTGACTGCATCCATCCTCGATCTTCCATCATCCATCTGCTTTCATTCATCTCATCGTATCAACAAAAGTTTTCGCGTCTGCATGGATGCTCCTGCCGTCAGTCTGTAGAAGTACACTCCGGTCGGCAGCTTGCTCGCGTCCCATTTAACGGATCTGTATCCTGCGTCTTGATACCCGTTGACAAGCGTTGCCACCTCTTGACCAAGCATGTTGAAAACTATCAACGTTACATAGCTTTTAGCCATTAACTGATAACTTATTACCGTGCTCGGGTTGAACGGGTTTGGATAGTTCTGTTCGAGCAAAAATTCACCGGGCGTTATTGGATTATTGGGATTCACTTCACCTCCTGGCGGCGGAGGCGGTAACTCATCCGTCGCGACAATCTGAATCCTTTCCCCTGCCTTCGCCATGCCCGGTGAGGAAGAGAGAATCAACTCGCCGCTTTGGTTCACTTTCACCCAGTACGCTTTCCCCGGCTGAATGGTATCGGCAACGACATAAGTGCCGGCGTATCCAAAGAACTGCGACGTGACCATACCGGGCGGATCAGACCCAATGTCGGCAACCGCTACCGGAACGGAGATCGAGCCGACGATATTCCACTTGCTGCGAACCTGAACTGTATCACTCGTAACCGAAAATCCGACAAAGCGCAGGTTCGGTGCACCCAGCTTCAGCCAGTAGCCCGTGCCGACAACCATCGTATCTCTTGGCACGTAACCCGAAGCAAATGCAAACAAACTGCCGGCAGTGTAGGGGCAAAGCACGGTGACCGGCAGCGAGACAAGCTGCCAGCCGTTTGCCCAGGGATTTGTGACCACCGCCGTAGCGCTGGATCCCGTCCCGGTGCCGTTAACACTAACGGTATCGGGTGAGCCTTGAGCGTTGTGGGTAAAGACGATGCTTGCTGATTTCACTCCGGCGTTGGCAGGACTGAACGTTGCGAAGAATCTCAAGCTATCGTATGGATTGACGGAGCCGCTTGCGGGTGTGACTGCAAAACTCGAGTCGCCCGACACCGCTGATTGGACAAGGAGCGTCGCTCCGCCTGTGTTCTTGACAGTGACGCTTTGGATGGTTCTGCATGAGACCATCGTCTCTCCAAACGAGAGACTCGACGGTGCTACGGAAAAGCCGGGACGCTGGGCGGACAGGATAATACCTCGACGGTAAACAATGTGAAAGTTGCCGAGGTTTATGTCTCCGTATTCCTCGAATGCGGCGTGGATTGTCCCGCTTGCCGATAAAGCCACTGTAATTCCTGTCGAGCTATCGCTTGTCGCAAAGGGAGAACACCAGTGGACACCTCTGTCTGTACTCAAACAAATGTCTCCGTTATCCGAGAGGTCATCGAGCCATGCAACTGCCATTGTGCTTTCACGGACAACCGCTACTGTGGCATAACCTGCCGGTTGCTGGTCAAGTCGAAACTCGGGCTGAAATGTTCGGCCATTGTCGAAGCTCCATCTTGCAATCTGGCTGCAGCCGACATTCGTCATACACCCATACTCTGCATCTTGCCAGGCCGTCAGCACGATGCTCGAATCTGCCTGATCATCCGCGGCAATCACTGATTCATCCGACCATAACGAGCTAACACTGGAAAGCCAGAGAGAATCCGGCCACGTGTTTCCGAGATCCGTGCTCCTTTTGTACTGAATTGCAAATGGTGTCGGGTAGGCGGAAGGCCAATAGTCGGGGCCCAGGGTAAAATGCACTGCCTCACTAGCCATAGTAACATAGAGATTGCGTCCCCAGAGAAGTGTCGCAGCCTGTACCCATGAATTGCCACCATCCGTTGTATGCACGACCGGGTGACCGCCGGCATTCGCCATGAACACCGCGGTATCTCCGCGAGCTGCGCGAGACCATGGGAAAGCAAAAAAAGCAAGTCCCCTGGGTTGCGACCATGTAGTTCCCCTGTCATCGCTGTACATGCTATAGGTGGTCCAGTAGGTGCCGCTGTCTTTGGTCGCAGAGAACAAAGCGTGCAATCGCTTTCCCGCAGAAACAAGGTAGCAAGGATCTGCTCGCCCAACGCTGTCAGGAGCGATCCCCCTTAAAGGCTCAAAGGTTTTTCCACCGTTTACACTCCGCATGTATGGGAAATTCGAAGCACTAGATGCCCACCAAGTGACGTGAACAGTGTCTCCCTGCACGGCAACCGATGGAATGCCCGCATATTTATCAGAATCCGGCGACAATTGCAAAGGCGGCAACCACACAATCCCGCAAGAAGTGTCCTGGGCACGACTACCTTGTGCCGTAGCAAGAACGGCAACCAGGCAAAGCAATATAGTTTTCATTGTCGTCTCCTCACATAGTCTCTGTGACATCAAGAGCTATCTTTTGACGTTACCCCCTTGCGTTAGGACAGAGGTCCTGACAGTACATTTTGCCGGAGCAAGAACTGCAGCTAAGCAAGACCGGATGGTCTTTATTGATGTTTCTCCAAGTGCTCGGTCGTTGTGTTCGGCACCCCAAACCAGAACTTCGAGCTATCGGCCAGCGCTGCCAACGCTGTCTCGGCAACGTGCATGTCGTGCCACCGCATCCCCTTATTCTTGCTCACCCACGCCGCAGACCGGCGAGAACCGTCGCCCATCTTGACCGTTCCCGTAAGGTAAACAATGTTAGAATTGCTCCTCGAGATCGCCACCGCCGTCGGCACAAAACTTGGCGGCAACTGCCAGGGTGCCATCCATTCCCGGCCGCTCCGAAACGAGATGTACACTGCGTCCTTTCCAACTGCAATGACATGCTCGGGCATGGAGTGATTCCAGACAACGAATGACACCTCCTCGGACAAAGGTACCGATTCCTTCCATTTGCTGCCTCCATCGGTCGTGTGAGAAACTTTTCCCTGCTCCAGCTTGTACAGGGTTTGCCGGCTCTGCGCCGGGGGCAACTGTGCGTTTCCATCCTGCACAACAACAAACGCAATGAGCGCGGGCAATGAGCAATGAACAATGAACAATGAGCAACGGGTAATGAGCAATGAGCAGTGAGTAGTGTGTAATGAGTTTTTCATTGTCTTGTCTGTGGTTGTTGGTTAGTCGTCGTCGGATGTTGCCTATTCCTTGCCAGGTAATTATCAGTGATTAACGTGAACTCTGCCCGTAAGGCATGGGAGTATTGTTTCGCGACAACACGGAATGAGAAATAAAAAGCGAAAGCTGTCATGGTGAAGGTGGAGTCAAGCTGTTGAGACAAAGTGCAACCGGCCTCGCTCACCGTATTACCAAGGGCGGAGAGGCCGTCGTCAAATTTCCGCAAACAATGTTTCACTCGATTCTCACTAAAATTTACGAATCGTTCTTGCAAGAGTCAAGTTTTTTTAGAACTATTGTAAGATTTTGCGGATCAAACCGCCAAATTTGCGGAAAATGGGGGATTTTGCAGGATAGCCGCTTTTCCCACGAGTGCCATTTTTCTTCCCGCACAATTTCGGGTTGAAGCGGTGTTATCGCTGCGGCTCGATTGGCCGTACGACTATGATTCCCGTAAATGAACTATGTTTTGAAAGGTACCCGGAAAGACTCTCGTCGGTTATTCTCACCTTCCCTTTGACGTCCGGTGCGTGCAGGCAGTGCAAGGAACCGTCATCCAACCTGATGGCGATGGCGGTGTGGGCGACGTCGAGCCCCTCTCGTTGTGTCGTGAACGCAATAATGTCGCCGGTTTCGATTTCGGATTGCGGATTGGGGATTGAGGATCGGGGTATGAAAAACCATGACCGCAAGGAAAGTGATTCTTCCACTGCCTTCACCTGGCTGAAGGTTGAGTCAATTGCCAGCTTGTGATAGAGTTTCTTGTGGTTCGTCATAAAGTTTATTGCTTTGCGATGCGGTTTGCCGCCGAGTTGTTGCGTCACGTCTTTCACAATTCCTTTGTTCTGATTGTCGGAGATCCAATCCGTAAAATAGTGCAGCCGGCTTGCATACCCGGCGGCCCGGCCCTTTCGATATCGGATGCGTTCAATTTCCTGCCGGAATGCATCAAAGGACATCTGATTTTTCTTCACACACCGGGCGAGCGCCAGGGAATTTTCCACGAACGTCACGCAATCAAAGGCACGGAGATTCATTACCAGGCGTTCCTCGCCTGGCTGTTCCAGCGTATTGGGCTTGTAGGGCGTACCAAGAAAATGTTTACCGATCAGCGCGACGACTTCTCCGATGGGCTTTTCGATGAGTTTGTTGCTCGAGGCGAATGCGAAGACCCGGCTGCATATTTCCCCGTCCTGAGCAACAACGGAATACGCGCAACAAAGGATGAGAAGGAAAAGAAAGAATGTCTTTGGTCGACCTCCCCTGCATTCCTCACCGGCAACAGCAACATCCATGGATGCGAATCGTTGAAACAAGTTATTGTTCCGAGGACGGGCGGGACTAACGGGCGAAATCATTCTTTTGCTAAATGTTCTGGTGTCCTGTCTCGGAAATGGATTGATTAAGTCTTGAGGCTTTTGACCCTCACCCCTGTCCCCTCTCCCGCTTGCGGGAGAGGGGAATTGAAGAGGAGAGGGTTGCGAGTGACATGACGATCCAAGGAATTATTAACCCTATTCGATGGACAGGTTCTAGAATGGCGGCTCAATTTCGAGTGGAACGGATGGCGGAGGCATCAAGGCTTCCGGCATAACTCGTTCGAGGCGCTCGAATCCGATGTGATCCTTGTTGAAAGCCAGCCAGATTCTTCCCGGGGGACCGTTTCGTTGTTTACCAATAATGATCTCCGCTTTCCCCGCGGTTTCAATTTCCTGGCCTTCCTCTTCCTTGACCGTAAGAAAACCAAACAGTTCAGGTCTGTGGACAAACATCACCACATCGGCATCCTGTTCGATCGCTCCGGATTCCCGAAGGTCGGCGAGCGCGGGGCGACGGTCGGTTCTGCTTTCGACGGCGCGATTCAATTGCGAAAGAGCAACCACCGGAATCTCCAGCTCTTTTGCAAGCGCTTTCAGTGAGCGGGAAATCATCGAGATCTCCTGCTCCCTGCGCTCGGAGTTCTTTGGTCCCTGGACAAGCTGGAGATAATCGACAATGAGCATCCCGATGCCGTGCTCCGCCTTTAGTCTTCTGGCCTTTGCACGAAGCTCAAGAATAGTCAGAGTGGCTGAATCATCGATGAAAATCTTTGCGGCGCTCAGCTTGTCAGCAGCGCGGGGGATGCTCCGCCATTCTTCGTCGCGCAGCCGTCCGGTACGTAAATCCTGTGCCTTTACCTTTGCTTCCATCGAAAGGAGGCGTATGACAAGCTGCAATTCGGACATTTCGAGGCTGAAGATCGCGACCGGTGTAGGTTTCTCCTTGTGCAGCGCAGCATTCCGGGCGAGCGAAAGTGCAAGGGCCGTTTTCCCATGGCTTGGCCGGCCCGCAATAATGATCAGATCGGATTTTTGAAAACCTCCGGTCAGCGTATCCAGCTCGGTGAACCCCGTTGGAACCCCTGTAACGCCGCCATGCTTGCCATGAATCTCCTGCAGAGCCTCGATCGCGTCATGCACGAGCGTTTTCATCGGCTTGGAGGACTTCTTCAGGCGGCGTTCGGAAATCTGGAAGATTTTCGCTTCAGCTTCATCGAGCAAATCCAGCGCATCTTCGGTGCTGCTGTACGCCCGCGTTGCCACCTCGGATGACGCCGAGATCAGACTGCGCATGAGCGCTTTTTCCAGCACAATGCGGGCATGATATTCCACATTGGCTGAAGAGGTCACGTTCATGGTGAGCTGCGTGATATAGAGGGGATCATCGGCGGAATCCAGCTTCCCGGCCCGCTTCAATTCTTCCACAACCGTTACGGAATCAATCGGCTCTCCTTTCTCAAAAAGAGAAACCATTGCCTTGAAAATTTTCTCGTGAGCGGGGCTGTAAAAACTTGTTTCGTCGAGAAGCTCTATGACTTTTGGAACAGCTTCCTTTTCAATGAGCATCGCTCCAAGAACCGCCCGCTCAACTTCGAGCGCCTGGGGCGGAACTCGCCCGGATGTTTCATCGCCGGAGAGCCGGATATCGGGTATTTTCCTGGGTTCGGGCATGGTCAACCGGCCACCTTCTCCTCATCGTACAATTTCCTGAACATTTTCATGTCTTCCCACGCCGGGCGCTTCCAGTTCGGATTGCGGAGAAGCGCTGCGGGGTGATACGTGACGATCAGTTTTGCGCCGTGATAGTCATGAACCTTGCTTCGCATCGTCGTCAGGCTGTCGGTGGTTCTCAGCAGCCACTGCGCGGAAATGCGGCCAAGGCAGATGATAAATTTCGGTTTCATCAGGTCAATTTGCTTTGCGAGGTACGGCGAGCACGTTTCCATTTCCGCCGGCAGCGGGTCCCGGTTGTTTGGGGGACGGCATTTCAAGATGTTGCAAATATACACTTCCGGTCGTTTCATCCCGACCGCCTCGATGATCTTGTTCAATAACTGCCCGGCTCTACCCACGAAAGGCTCTCCCTGGGCATCTTCATCCGCGCCGGGCGCCTCGCCGACAAACATTACTTTCGAACTTGGGTTACCAACCCCAAAAACAAAATTCGTTCTCGTGTGCCCGAGGGAACACTTGAGACAGGCACAACTTTGAGAGTTCAATTCTTCGAGCGAGGAGGATTTCACCCACGGTTCGTCGGGGTAGATGATCTCACCCGTTTCATTCTTCTTCGATTCCGTGTACACGATATTTCCGAACAAGTCCTTTTGCTGCACGAAGTATCTCTTGGTGGTTTCGATCAAATCGTTAAATTCTGAATTGATATCGGACATGCGACCCTAGGACAGAAACTTCTTCATTCGAGTCAAAATCTGGTTGGCGACATCGAACTTCGCCATTTTCGGCAGTTTCTCAATTTTTCCATTTTTTGAAATCAGCGTCACGATGCTCTCATCCGTTCCGATGCCGGCTCCATCCTGCAACGGTTTGTTGAGCACGACCAGGTCGAGATTCTTCTGTTTAAGTTTTTTCTTTCCACTTGCAATGCCGTGCTCTGTTTCGAGAGCAAATCCCACAAGAACCGCACCTTTCTTTTTCGTCCCCAGGGCCTGGAGGATGTCCTTCGTCGGCGTGAGTTCAAGTGAGAATGAATCCGATTTCATTTTCTCCTTCTTTATTTTCTGAGGAGACGGGGTTACAGGAGTGAAATCGGCGACGGCAGCAGCCATCACAACTGCATCGACTTTGGGGAAATGTTTCATGACCGCTGCATGCATTTCGTGTGCAGATTCCACATCGACGCGCCGTACGTTTCTCGGGGTCGCTAACGAAACCGGCCCGGATATCAACATCACTTCCGCCCCGCGCTGGGAGGCTGCATTGGCGATCGCGAAACCCATCTTCCCTGACGACCGATTGCCCACGAACCGCACGGGATCAATTGCCTCATGGGTTGGGCCAGCCGTGACGAGAATTTTCTTCCCCCGTAAATCGAAGTGCGCTCCAGCCAGGATCCTTTCTGCTGTCTCAACGAGTGCATCGATCTCCGGCAATCTCCCGGGACCGACAAGCCCGCTCGCGAGCTCTCCTTCCGCCGGCGGAAGAACCGTGTATCCCATTTCCCCAAGCTTCGTGATATTGCCCTGCGTCGCCGGATGCATCCACATGTCCGCATCCATGGCCGGGGCAATGACCAGCGGACAGCGGAGGGCCAGCGCAAGCGCAGTCACGGCGTTGTCCGCGTACCCGTGCGCGAGCTTGGCAATAGTGTTTGCCGTCGCGGGGGCGATGAACATCAACTCTGCCCATTGTGCCAGCTCGATGTGCCACGTCCCGGCCTTGACTGTCGCGGCATCCTGGTCGGGGAACATCCCGGCAACCACCTCATGGCCGGAGAGTGTGGAAAGGGTCATCGGTGTGACGAATGCTTTTGCCGAGTCCGTCATAACCACGCGCACCTGGGCGCCGGCCTTTTTTAACTCCCGGACCAGCAGAGGCAGTTTATACGCCGCTATTCCGCCGGTGATGCCAAGGACGATATGCCGGTTCTTCAGCATGGGTTCGCAAAGGAAGCGTCAATCTCAGACAACCGGAGTCTCGGGTTCATCTCCTTTATACCGGAACTCGAGTTTGTCGTCCATCATTTCGTTGATCGAGACATCCGTCGGCTTCGATCGTCGCTCGAAATCCATGGCGATAAGAATCTGGTCGGGATTCGTCTGCGGTTGTTCCGTCTCTTCCTCCGGATCATACGTACGCGTTTGCAGCGCTTCGATACGTTGATTGAATTCGATCTTTAGCTCCTCGTTGATCTGGCGCGCGCGTTTCGATGTGACGACAATGGCTTCATAGACATTGTCGGCTTTGCTCGCCATTTTCTGGAGGTCAAGTGGTTTCAGAGCCATTACGTTATTCTCCTGATAGTGTGATATGATGAATGATGAAAGCCTGTGGTTTACGTTGCCGCCGTTCCGACAGCTTTTCTGACAATGGCGTCAACCTCATTTGTTGCCTTATCCAGAACATCGTTAACAACACGATTGTCAAATTCTTTGCCCATTTCGAGCTCCATGGGAACCCGCTCAAGCCGTTTGCGAATGACGTCCTCGCTCTCCGTGCGCCGGTGAATGAGACGCTCGCGCAAGACTTCAATGCTCGGCGGCTCGATGAAAATCAAGACCGTATCCTGTGGATAGCACCTTCTGACGGACAGCGCGCCTTTCACATCGATATCAAACAGCATCGACGTGTACGAATGCAGAGCACTCTCGACTTCGCTTTTCAGCGTGCCATAGTAATTGTCGTAGATGCGTTCCCACTCAACAAGCTCACCCCGCTGAATCTTTTGTTCAAAATCCTCCTTCGCCAGGAAGAAATAATCCTTGCCATGGACCTCATTCACACGTTGTTTCCGGGTGGTCGCCGAAACCGAGAATCTTAACTCCGGATGCCGACGCATTATTTCCCGCACGATCGTCGTCTTTCCGCAGCCACTTGGCGCAGAAATCACCAGGAGCTTCGAAGCTGCCATTACGGTAGTCAAACGGTATGGATTGTCACTTGCAGAAATATCCGCCGGTGGACACCGGTAAGAACGACGACACCGTCCGCTGCCACCGTCATTCTATGTTCTGCAATTGCTCTCGTATCTTCTCCAGCTCTTCCTTGATCGCTATGACCTTATGGGCGATCTCTGCGTCGAACGATTTCGACCCGATCGTGTTTGCTTCGCGATTCATTTCCTGCAACAAAAAATTCAATTTGCGTCCGATCGAATCATCGTTCGACATCGCGTCGAGGAAAAATTTATTATGACTTCTGAATCGCACACATTCTTCCGTTACATCGAGCTTATCCGCCAGCAATGCGAGCTCCAGTTCCAACCGTCCCTCATCGACGGGAGACTGGTCTGCCAGCAATTGCTGTACTCGCTCGCGCAACCGGGCGTGCTCTTCAGGAACATGTTCCTTGCTTTCCTGTGCGATCTCGTCGACTAAGCGCGCAATCACGCGAACCCGGGCCATGAGGTCCAGCTTCAGCTCCTCGCCTTCCCTCGATCGCATCGTCTGTAAGTCCTCGACCGATTTCACAATCGCCTTTTCCGCGATCGACCATTCTTTTCCGCCGCTCGGGTCGGATTCCTGCGGTTCCAGAATGTCCGGGAATTGCAGCAGATGTTCGAGCGACACCTGGCTCCGGATTTTCACTACCTTCCGTAGCTCCATCAACATATGATAGTACGCCTTCGCAGCCGGCCGATTAATCCTTAATGGAATATCTTCCCGGTCTTCATGGGTAATGGATATTGAAAGGTTGATCTTTCCCCTTGTAATCCGCTTCCGCACCATTTCCTTCACCTCGTTTTCACGCAGCGCGAGGGAGTGAGGCAACCGCGTCGCTATTTCAAGAAAGCGGCTGTTGACGCTGCGGATTTCGGCTACTGCTGTAATGCCGTGAGAGGAAACTTCGCCTCGTCCATAACCAGTCATGCTGGAAATCATCAAGAATCCGCAAATTGAGTGAGATTTCGGGGGAATTGTAAGAACAAGGTACAAAAAATTCACCCCACGGTCAAGGAAAAGGTTTCCACATCTTTTTCACCGGGATTTCAACAGGTTATCAACATGAATACCCCCGAATTGTACTTCATGCCGGTTTTGGATATATTTTTGTGGAAAACTTATTGGAAATCCATCAATCATGGTCACGCACTATTTTACCCTTCATGCGCTCTCGAAAGAACTGGATGAACATCTGCGGGATGGGATCATCCAGGAAATCTATACACAGCACAAGAATGAATTGCTGATAACCATCCGTCGCGACTCACGGGAGATGTGCCTGACCATTTCCATCGAGCCTGCGTTGAATTATATGTACCTGCGGGATACGGTTTCTCGCGCAAGAAAGAACACAGTTGATATATTCCCACAGGTACTGCAGAAAAGTATTGCCGGCGTCGTGCTGCATCCGCACGACCGGATCATGCAGATACACCTGGAGAGCGATCTGACAATCCAGGCCCATCTGTATAACACTTCGGAGAGTAATATTGTTCTCGTTCGCAAGGAGGGATTTGTGGAGGACGCATTTAAACATGGCAAGGCTGTAAAGGGACAGATGGTGACAGCCCCCCGGTCATCCGACAGCAGATTCCGGGGTGACCCGACCGGCTTCGGGACACTCCTTCGGTCAATCCCTTCCGATAACATCTTCGCCTGTCTCAAGACCGCGCTTCCGCTTCTCGGATCAACGATTGCCCGTGAAGTTCTTCACCGGTCCCGGATAGATGAGAAACGAAAAACCACTGACTGCACCCCGGCCGACATTCAGAGACTGGGCTCATATATCGAAACCATCCACAACGAGCTGGAGCGCCCGCAGCCGACAATCTACTACCGGGGCGACGTGCCGAAAATCCTGTCGGTGATACCGTTACACCACCTGGCCGGGTCGAGAACCGAAGCATTTACCGGCGTGAGCCAGGCGGTGCATGCCTTCATTGCTCAATCATTTCGTCACCAGAAAATCGATTCAGAGAAGAACAGGTTGCTCAAACACGTGCAGAAGATACTTGGAGACACGCGACGCAGCGCCGAGATGACGAATCGCCAGCTTCTTGAGTCAGGGCGGGCGAACGAATACGAGCACATCGGCAACGTCATCATGGCGAACCTGCAGCATCTCACCAAAGGAACGAAGGGAATCGACGTGCCCGACGTTTTCGACGCGGAGCGGCCGTTGCACATAACCCTCGACCCAAAACTGACTCCCGTTCAGAATGCCGCCCGGTATTTTGAGAAGGCAAAGAAAGCCAAGCTCGCGCATGAGGAAGACGAAAAGAGATTGAAGGAGTTGAGACACAAAACATCCGGGCTCAAGACGTTATTGCTCCATCTCGACAACTGCCAGACCGCGGAGCAGATAAAGGAATTCAAAACCCTGCACGAACAAGAATTACGCTCGCTCGGAATCATCAAACGGGAGGATGGGAAAGAGGCGATTCCGTTTCGGGTGTTTGTCGTCGACGGGGGATTCGAAGTCTGGGTCGGCAAGAGTGCAGCAAACAACGACCTGCTCACCACCCACTATGCAAAACCGAATGACCTCTGGTTCCACGCGCGGGGAGCGAGCGGATCTCACACTGTTTTAAAATCACAGACAAAAACTCCGCCGCCGCAGAAAGCAATACACCAGGCGGCAAGCATCGCAGCCTACTACAGCAAAATGCGAAAAGCCGGCAATGTCGCGGTCGCCTACTGTGAGAGAAAGTACGTCCGTAAACCCAAGAAATCCGCAGAAGGGGCTGTACTGCTGGAACGGGAGAAAGTCATCTTTGTAGAACCCGGGTTGCCTTGAATGATTACCGTTGAGGAGACTCCTGAAGTAGACGGTGATCTCTGCGCGCATCCGGATGATGAAGCAACGCCTCGCCCGTCCCCACACACCGCAACTTCGTCAGCCTTGTTTCACGCATGAAGGCCCGGGATCGGGTGCGCTACTCTTCGGGGACGAGCGGATAGAAATTGTTGCTTGTCAGCCCGCACAGCTTCGCCGCACGATTCACCAGGTGAAGATACTCCGTCATCTCTATGAACGACTTGGGCGTGATGGCATCGGGGGCGGATTGGGCAATTGGATAATACGGAACCCATCCTGAAGTATAAGCAAGAGTATCTCCCTCCAGGTCGCCCGGCTGCAGACGGAAGGTCGAAACGCTGTCGAACTTTCCGTCAAAATTCGTGCTGCGAACGACGATTTGCCGCTGTACCCAATCGCGCAGGGGATCCATGTCATGATGGATAACGGCATCGAGCGTGTCGTCAAAATTGTCGTCTGCCCAATGATCAAAGATGAGCGCGCAATGGCTTACAAATATTTCAAGGTTCTGTCGGCTTAGTGGCTTGCCGCGCTTGGGAAAATTCTCGGGGACATCGTCCGTTTTCACCGGGCCGGCTCCTGCCAGCAACGCCATATAGTCGATCTTCCCATCATGATTGCGGTCGAAGATGTATGCCCACGTCGATACTTTTCCCACAACCGGTTTGACGCCATAAAAATTGACCGTAAGCGAGATACTGGTATCCGACACATCAGTGACCGGTTTCAGCGTGATCGCGGCGAGGAGAGCTTTGTCGGATCCCTTTGTCCCGACGAACGTCACATAGCGCTTGTCGATTTTCTTGGAACACATTATTGTGAGCTTGTATTGCGCGCTCGGAAACCGTATGACGGAATCGACATGCGGATAGAACCACATCAAATTGAAGTCCTGCGCGCAGAGACTGCTTCTGAGGACGACGAACAGGACAGCGACAACAAAACCACATCGTTTCATGGAAAGCATACCTTTATTGTTAATCAGTTTCTTGAGATTAAACGCATTGACTCGATTCCGAGTTTCCGCAGGTACGGTCCCGGCTCGAGAGACTTTCCCGTCGCAGTGCGGATGCGGGACGTCCATTCTTCGGTTTCACCGCCGGAATAGAGATATTGGATAATCCAGGCTGCAACCTTTGGATTCTTCAGTTTTTCACTCCCGAATTTGCTCGAGAGCGCCTCCTGGAGCTGCGTTGCGATCATTGTCGAAAGCACATAGTTCTGGTAGTAACACGGATACGACGTGTACCACATCGAAGCGGCGTACTGGTGCGGCTCGTTCTTGCCGGGGTCAACGAGCAAATACTTCTTGTACATAGCTCGTTCCACTGCGGCCATATCCTGTCCCGGGTCGCGGTACATTTCATACTCTATGAAGAAATCCTTCAACAACCGCCGCAACCGGTAGAGACTGGGTAATCCACGTTCCTGGACATAATGCTCAATTTCCTTCGATCTTGCTTTTGTGAACCTTGTCAGCCAGAGTGAATCGTCCGTGAACTCCGCGTGCATGTCGGCGATTCCCTCTTCGTATGCCGCGCACTGCGCCCCGGGAATCCATTCGTAACCTTTCAGGATCGGGTACTCCACGTCGGTATGCACTGCTTTCAACGCATGGCCGTACTCATGAAATGCAACGCCGTAAAATCCTTTCCCTTTTGTCGGATTAAGAAGAAACCGCGAATCGGAGGGAATGTGAATGGCCAGGCTGAGCCCATTGTACGGTATATCCTTTACGACCTCCTTGATCGGGAGGGAATCAACCGCAAAACCAATACCTTTCTGGAATCGGTGAATTATCTTGAACACCGAATCGGACGGGAAATACTTGTCGGGAAGTGACGCTCCCTCGCGCAAAGCGTACTCGAAATCCCACGCTCCCAACCGTTTCACCCGGATTTTCTTCTTGAACGTCGTGATGAACTGCTCAAATTGCGGACGGGTTTTTTCCTCCAGAGCATTGAGCGTGGTGAGGAGCCATTCTTCATCGATGCCCTGCAGGGAAAGGGCAAGAGAATAGTAATTCGAAAATCCGAGGGACTTCGCTTTCTTGTTGCGGAGTTTGACCAGTTTGATCAGGTCGCCTGCTGCGGCGGCGGACAGCTTGCCGGGAACGGCCCACAGCTTTCTGCGAACCGCCTGGCTCTGTTCTTCGCGGAGTGCGATATTAACCTTCGCTCGTGTCGTCGGGGATCCGTCATACGTGAACTTGAAATTCGTGATGCGCTGCTGGAGAACGTTCTCCAGCTTGGCCACATCGGGGTCGGCATAAATTGCGCCGCCGATGAAACACCGGTGCCAGAGCTCAAGGCGGCGTGCGAGCAGTGGGTCGGCGAGCGAACTGGATTGTGCCCTCCAGTTGTCGATGATTTTTCGGGTCGCCGTATCAGAAAAAATATTCGCAAACTCCTGTTTAGCGGCATCGAGATCATAGGGGCCTTCTTTGGAATAGCTGTTCCAGTTGGCAACGCCCGTGTGCCCGCAGGCTCCCTCATATCGCTGCTCGAGTGAATCGAGGAATTTCACAAGTTCGGTTTTCGTGCTGATGCGTTGTTGTTTATGCATACAGGATGAGAATAATAATGAGACAAATAATGCTATTGAGATTATGCGACGGTAATCCATATTCTGGCGCCTCTAAGATACAAAAAAATTGCCTGAAACAACAGATGGAAGGCTGTTTGCTTCTCACCGCCGGTTTTCTTATTATCGTAAAAGAATACGAGTTTCCCTTACATTTCTGGCGACAATTTGCGCATGTCAGCAGGGGTACAAGAACGGAATTATCGGGCGATAATGAAAAGGCACACGACGAGCGTCGAGCGCCGGCTTGCCGTCCTCAGAGACTTCAAAGAACCGAGGCTTGTGTACGATCCAATCCGGTATGTATTGGGTTCGGGTGGCAAGCGCGTCCGTTCGCTCCTGGTTCTGCTGGCATGCGAGGCAGTCGGAGGCTTGGCCCGAGCGGCTCTCGATGCCGCGGTCGCCGTCGAGCTTCTCCACAATTTCACGTTGATCCATGACAACGTTATGGACAATGCCGACATGCGCCGGGGACAACCCACCGTCCACAAGAAATGGAACCAGGATGTCGCGATTCTCTCCGGCGATGAAATGACGGCACACGCATACCGTTTCTTATTGCAAACAAATTCACCCCGGGTCGATGAAATCCTCGCCGTGTTCACGGATGCGTTCATTCGGGTCTGCGAGGGACAGGGCTTCGACAAGGAATTCGAGCGGCGGCAGGATGTGACGGTCGAAGATTATTTTATGATGATCAACAAGAAGACGGCTCGAATGATATCCGCGGCAGCTGAAATTGGTGCAGTGATCGGCAACGGAACAGCCCGGGAAGTGGGAGCGCTTCGAAGGTTCGGCGAGTACCTGGGGATGGCTTTTCAGATCAAAGATGATCTCCTCGACATTGCCGGCGACGAGGAAAAGGTCGGGAAGATCATTGGCGGCGATATCAAAGAAGGCAAGAAGACTTTCCTGCTTGTGAAGGCTCTCGAACGGGTGAGGGGCGAAGACAGGAAACTTCTGCGGAAAGTTGTGCCGAACAATGGCATGAACAAGCGCGCACTTCGCGCTATCCTTGACATCTATGCGCGTGAATGCGTTCTGGATGATGCGCGGAATGAAATCGCCCGCCGTACGCGCCTGGCGGAAAAGGAGCTTTCTGTTCTGAAACCCGGCAAAGCGAAATCCACACTGATGTGGCTTTCAAGCCGGTTGCTCGAGAGAGATTCCTGAGAGCGACATGGCAGAACGCGAAGTTACGATACGGAATCGCACGGGTTTGCATACGCGTCCGGCGGCGATGCTCGTTAAGACTGCCGCCAGGTTCAAGTCGGATTTTTTTATCGTGAAGGATGGAATGCAGATAAACGGAAAGAGCATCATCGGCGTGATGACTCTTGCGGCGGAACAAGGCTCGAAACTTCTTCTCCAGTTCACCGGTGAAGACGAGCTGGCGGCGGCTGAAGCAGTCGTCACACTCTTTGAAAGCGGTTTCGAGGAGCAATCATGATGACGGACGAGATTGGCGCCTTGAAGAAAGAAGTCGTCATGAAAGGCGTCGCGGCCGCGCCCGGCATTGCCATCGGCCATGCGTACTTGTTCAAGAAAGTAATCCCGGTTGTTGAAGCCTGGAGCCTCGGCGATGACGGCATAGGGCAAGAGCTCGAACGATTGGACCGGGCTGTCGCAAAGTCGGAGAAGGAGCTGAACAAGATTCTTGCCTTTGCACAGCAGAAGATTGGGGACGCAAAAGCCAAGATCTTTGAGGCGCAGATCATGGTCCTCCAGGATCAGGTCCTCCTTGATGCAATCAGAAATAGAGTCCGGGAGGAAAAGAGGAACGCGGAGTTCATTGTCAACGATGAGATCGGAAAGTACGCGAGACTCATGCTCGCGGCGCACGATGATTACATGCACGAACGGGCGCACGATGTCGACGACCTGAAGAACCGCGTCGTACGGAATCTTCAGCAGGAGAAGCTCTTCTCGCGGCTGGATGAATCGGCGGTCATCGTCGCGCACAACCTCACACCCGCAGATACGATGATTCTCAGCAGAAATAACGTGCTCGGCTATGCCACCGACATGGGCGGCGTTACTTCCCACGCGGCCCTGCTTTCACGCGCGCTCAAGATTCCCGCCGCCGTCGGCCTGGGTGAGGCCAGCCGCTCCGTCATAACGGGCGACCTGGTTATTCTTGACGGCTACAGCGGAACAATCACCATTCATCCGACGCCGGAAAGCCTCGCCGATGCCGAACGAAAGCGCGAGGAATTTCTCGAGTTTGAATCCAAACTTGTCGAGCTGAAGAACCTGCCCGCAACAACGACCGACGGTCACACGATAGAGCTTTCCGCGAACATCGAGTTTCAGGAAGAAATCGAATACGTTGTCGTTCAAGGCTCTCAGGGCATCGGGTTGTACCGCAGCGAAAGCATTCTCCTCGACCGCGACGATTTTCCGTCGGAGGAGGAACAGTACCGCGAATACAAGAAAATCGCCGGCCACATTTATCCGAACCGCGTCATCATGCGAACATTCGACGTCGGCGGCGACAAGATCGCCCCCGAGATGGCGGAAGAAGCGAACCCATTCCTTGGCTGGCGCGGCATTCGTATGATGCTCGACCGCCCGGACTTGTTCCTCGACCAGCTGCGCGCAATGCTCCGGGCGAGCACGCGGAAGAACATAGCCATCATGTTTCCGATGGTTACGACGATTCAGGAGATTTATAAAGCGAAGGAACTCGTCGAGCGAGCAAAAGCGGAACTCCAGGCGAAGAAAATAAAGTTTGACCCCAAAATTCAGGTTGGGGTAATGATCGAAGTTCCTGCGGCAGCCCTCGCCGCCGAAGAGATCGCCGCTGAAGTTGATTTTCTTAGCATCGGTTCAAACGACCTGACACAGTATCTCCTGGCAATCGACCGCGGCAATAGCCTGGTAGCCGATTTGTACCAGGAACTCAACCCTGTCGTTCTGAAAACACTCAAGCACATCATCGACGGCGGCCACAAAAATAAGAAATGGGTCGGTATCTGCGGCGAAATGGCAAGCACACCGCTCGCCGTGCCGGTGCTCCTGGGCCTGGGCATCGACGAGCTCAGCGTCATTCCGTCCATGCTGCCGGAAATAAAGAAGATCATTCGCTCAATCTCGTACAAGGAGGCCCAGGATCTCTCGCGCAAGGCGATGACCCTCGCATCCGCCGTCGAGGTGGAATCAACGGCACGAGAATTTATGAAAACCAATTGTCCCGATATTCCGCTTGATGATAAAAACAACATTCAATAGGAGGAATGTATGACTGAAATGGATATAGCCCAGGTTGACAAATCCAATATGCGGCGCCTGCTGGTGGAATTTCCCGGCCAGGTCGAAGACGCCGTGCGCATCGGCAGGAAGAGTCCGGCGCCGTACGCGTCGGGTTCCATCAACAACATCGTGGTGACAGGACTCGGTGGCTCGGCGATCGGCGGAGATCTGCTTCGCTCGTATCTCCAGGAAGAATTGCACATTCCTTTCTTCGTCAACCGGCATTACTTTTTGCCCGCCTTCGTCGACAAGAACAGCCTTGTCGTCGTCTCAAGTTATTCCGGCAACACCGAGGAAACTATTGCTTCGCACAAGGACGCAACAAAACGCGACGCCAAGGTGCTCTGCATCAGCTCAAACGGCGAAACCGAACGGCTTGCGAAAAAATATCACCAGCCGCTGATTACCATCCCGAAAGGTCTTCCACCGCGCGCCGCGCTGGGGTATTCTTTCTTCCCGGTGCTGGTGGCTCTCACCAAAATGAAACTTATCAAGACCCGCGACAAGGATATCCGCGAAACGGTTTCGCTGCTGAAGGAGAAGTCAAAGCTATACGCTTCCCCCGATTCGAAGAAGAATAAAGCATTCAAGCTGGCGCAAAAGCTTTACGGCAAGGTGCCGATCGTGTACTCTGCTGCCGATAAGTTCGATATTGTGAACCTTCGATGGCGCGGACAGTTTGCGGAAAACGCCAAAGTGCTGGCCTTCGGCCACGTACTGCCGGAGATGAACCACAACGAGCTGGTCGGATGGAAAGTGCTGAAGCGGCAGATGAGCAACATGGTGACCATTTTCCTGCGGGATGAATCCGACTACGATCGGGTTCAGCGGCGCATGAAGATCACGATGGAAATTGTCGGCGAATACGCAAACGACGTGGTTGAAATGCACAGCGAGGGCACATCGCTCATGGCAAGGATGTTTTCCCTGATTCATCTTGGCGATTGGACAAGCTACTACCTGGCAATCCTGAACGGCATCGACCCGACGCCCGTGAGGGTGATTGACTACCTGAAAAACGAACTGGCGAAAGTTTGAAGGGAGTAGTTAAATGGTTAATTAGTTAAGTAGTTGAGATTGAGATGAGCAAGAACGTTTTTTAATTTTGAATTTTTCATTTTGAATTGAGAAGATGAGATGTTGAGACATAGCAGGACATTTTTGAATTTTGCTTTTTGAATTGAGAATGGGTGAATCGGAGAGACGGAGATAGGGAGATAGCATGAGATGGTGAGTAGTTGAGATGGTAAGAAATTGAGATATTGATTCATTTGTTCATTGATCGTATATTAAGAACCGGAGGTCTATAGTAAATTATTTCAGTACTTAACAAATTCGGGAGGACAAAAAATGAAAAAAAACGCATCCAAGAAGAAAAAGGCGAGAAGCAAAAGGGTCGCCGAAGCCGAGGTTCCCTACCTCCGTCAATCTAAGATTGCGCAACCCATCGAGCAGCTTGCTCTCATAGAAGAAGATGGACTGTTGACAATCCAGCAAGCGAGTGAATGGGCGACAGGCTACTTGGGCAAGAATGTCACCGCGTCGAATATTTCTTATCTCATCCAATATGGAAAGGTGAAGAAACACTCGTCGAACGGCTCAACGCTCATCAAGAAAGATGAATTGATTCGCTATTACCACTCGTTCTATGGAAGAAGAGAAGTCGAATGGAAGGAACAGCTTGGACAAGATATCGATTGGCGCTTATCTTTCGATTTTCTAAAAGAGGCGGATACCACCAAACATGTCCATCGCCTGCATCCGTACAAAGGGAAATTCATTCCTCAACTTGTTGAATATTTTCTGGACAGCCACACCGATGAGTTCAAGAAGCATGTATATTTCAAGCCCGGCGATGTGGTTCTAGATCCATTCTGTGGCAGCGGAACAACACTTGTGCAGGCAAACGAGCTCGGAATGCATGCCGTCGGAATTGAGGTCTCTGCCTTCAATGCATTAATCAGCAATGCTAAGATCGGGAAATACGACTTGGTTGACCTCCAGAAAGAAGTCCAGCGGATCACGCTCGAACTTAAGACATTCATTGTTGACTCAAAAACAGTGACGTTTGAGAACGAGCTCTTGGCGGAACTGAAGAAGTTCAACGATGAATATTTTCCATCGCCTGAGTACAAGCGAAGAGTGCATCAAGGAAAAGTCGATGAAGATACATATGGCACTGAAAAAGAGAGAGAATTCCTTCCTCGTTATCGGGATTTGGTGAAGAAGTACGACATCGAAGTAAAGCAGGAACAGGCAGACCGCTTCCTCGACAAATGGTATTTGCGGCATATCCGAAAAGAGATAGAGTTTGTGTTCCTGCGTCTAAGAAAAGTTCGAAATACTTCTACCAAGAAGATACTGAGCATTATTCTGAGCAGAACGATTCGTTCTTGCCGGGCGACGACTCATGCAGACCTTGCGACTCTTCTGGAGCCCATTTCAACCACCTACTATTGCAGCAAACACGGAAAGATTTGCAAACCTTTGTTTTCCATTCTCAGTTGGTGGGAGCGCTACTGCGGGGATACCATTTCGCGGCTTGCACAATTCGAAAAACTGAAGACGAACACTCTGCAATACTGCTTGACGGGAGATTCTAGAACGATCGACATCACGGCTACGCTTGAAGAACATCATCCGGAGCTAGCTAAACTTGTGAGCCGCAACAGGATCAAAGGAATATTTTCAAGTCCCCCATATGTGGGGTTGATAGATTACCATGAACAACACGCCTATGCATACGATCTTTTTGGCTTTGAGAGAAAGGATGAGCTGGAGATTGGCCGGATGCAGAAGGGAACCGGTCGGGAGGCAAAAGAATCTTACATCGATGGGATAGTTTCAGTCTTGAACAATTGCAAACGTTATCTAGCGGATGACTTTGAGATTCTTCTCGTCGCAAACGACAAGTACAACGCTTATCCCTTGATTGCTGAAAGATGTGGACTAACGATTGTGCAGCAATTCAAGCGCCCCGTATTGAACAGAACGGAGAAGGACAAGGGCGCGTATTCTGAAAGCATATTTCACATGAAAAAGAAATGAAGTTATTACTCAGCAAATTAGGAATATCTGTCGAACATCTTATGTGCCTGGATGAAGTTTTTCTTGAGCACAACGACGAATATCAGAGAATTGACGCGATTTTGAATTCCGACGATTTCAAACCTGTCTATGAAGAAATTGCGAAAGAAATTTACGCTGGGGGTAAAACAGGGAAGAATAGTCGAATCAAATTGAATCGCCAAATGATATTAGGTGATGTTTTAGAGTACATTTTTTCCGGGAGAGCATACTATTTTGCGGCTAAGTCCAGTGACAACTTAAAAAGTTTCTACAAGCTGATTTTTTACTCTGTAAACCAAATGTTACTCTACGACACAATTACCGTCAATCCACAGTTAAGAAGATTCTACATTGAAAAACTGGAGGAGAATATCCCAAGAGACATGCTCTATGAAAAGCCAGGAGACGAGAATGTAGCCAATGAAATTAAGGGAAGCGATGTGATGATTTGGCAGGAAGGTTGGACTCCGGCAGTAGGGGCTTTTGTCGACTCAATCCTCCCGAAGACATTGGGCGCACCTAAGGAGTTGGTAGTATTTGCGGAATTAATTCGGCTGCGGATTGGGATTATCATTCCCTTGCTGCTCATTCAGAAAATTTTTGGCACTAGAAATCCAATCGCCCCACCTGACTTTTTAATTCTAAAAAGCAACAAGGAAATCTACGGTATAGAAGTTGGATACGACAAAGAGCTCCAAAGCAGAGAATTTTCAATAAGAACCTCGATCCCGACCTTTGCGGTCGATCTAAGAAATCATATGCATAACAGATGTCCTAAGTGCGGACAGAACATTCTATATTGTGACATGGTCATAGATAAGTACATTAATGGCACACTCGAGGATGAATTGACAGAACGTAACGGACAAAAACGTATTTTTTGTAACGAATGCCGTATGTTTGACAATGGAAATTGCAAATTCTCAAATTATTACGGACGCGTTGATGGCGTTAATTTTAATGGTCAACCCTTACAATCTATGAACGATAGACATTATCATGCGAAATGCGTTATTGGTGCAACCTACTCTTATAGGAGAAGGCCGATAGATATTTTTCAACATCACACGGTGGATTTTTTCGCCCAAGTTCCAGCGATAGAAGGAATCGAAACTCTTACTGAAAAGTGATGGCATTATCGAAGCAGCAAATAAAATTTATCGAGGATGTGATCGCTAACTGTTTACGCGATAAATTTCAGAACTACAATCCTGAATCGAGCAACATGCCATTCCATTTTCGCCTTCTTGGCAAAGACAGAATGGCTCTGTATTCCTTTATCCAATCATTAAATACAACGTTCGGGACTTCTATTTTTGAGCCTGTTGCTGTTGCGCTCGCAAGGAATCGTTTCAAGAAAGCCGAGGCTCAGTACGTCGTTGGAAATACCATCGGCCAAGGATGTCAGCAGGTTATTCAAAATCTTATGAATGACCTGACACTCGGGAGTAATCCCAATAAGCTTGAAGAAATACAAGCAATTAGAAAGGCGGTTGGAAAAGGTAAAATCAATGCTTTGAAAACAGTGAAAGTGGATCTGTATCTTGAGACTGCCGACGCTCAAGTATATCTTGTTGATTTGAAAACGGCGAAGCCAAACATTAGCAATTTTAAAGATTTCAAGAGAACGCTTCTTGAGTGGGTGGGGATTGCTTTGACTCAAAATCCGAAAGTGAGGATCAATACCCTTATTGCGATTCCATATAATCCTTACGAACCGAAACCATATGAACGATGGACACTAAAAGGGATGCTCGACCTTGAGCATGAGTTGAAGGTGGCAGAAGAATTCTGGGATTTCCTTGGCGGGCAAGGTGCGTATAGCGAACTCTTAGACTGCTTTGAAAGAGCAGGGATAGCATTACGCGATGAAGTTGACGAATATTTCAAGCGGTTTAGATGAATTAATGAAATTATTTGCCATCGGAACAACACTTTCCACTTTTCAGAAACGTGATAAGGGAGCTTTCATATGATTGACACAGAAAGAATTGTATACTCATTAAATGTTGAAGACATTCAAACTGTTGCTAATGAAGAATTAGGAAGAGGTCTTACTCTCAAAGAAATAGAAGTTGTCGAGCGGGAATTAGGTGATTGTATCCCTTGGTTTGATATTATCAGCGATTTAATTACAAAATACCGGAAACCTGTACCCTGAAACCCCAAGGTTCCCGAACAATCCCGCTCGCATCGACATCCGAAGGCTGATAACCGTTAGGTTCTGCCTTCTGAATTCTGTCTTCTGACTTCTGGCTTCTTGCTTCTCATCCCTTCTTTCTCAACATCTCAACTACTTACTCTCATTGGCCTCGGCTCTTAGCTCTTGGCTTTTGGCTTCTTGCCTTTCCTTTCTCAACATCTCATGATCTTATCCAGGCTATCACCCGTCTATCTCATCATCTCAACTACTTATTGACTATTCCTCAAATAATCGTTAAATTCTTACGTCATTTTGTACCATTACGCGGTGCCGGATTTGCTCAACATTGCCGTCTTTGCTTCGGGGAAAGGGTCAAACTTCCAGGCAATTCTCGACGCGATCAAAGCGGGGGAAATTCCCAATGCACGGATCGCACTCGTCATCAGCAATAACAGTAATGCCGGCGCGCTGGAAATCGCGCGAAACAACCGGATTCCCGTCCTCCACATGAGCAGGCAGCAATTCGGCTCGGATGAATCTTTTACCATTGCATTATTGCAAACGCTGAAGGACTCGAAAATCAATTTTGTGGCGCTCGCCGGATACATGAAAATGCTGGATAGCTCAATTATCAGACAGTTCAAGAATCGCGTTGTGAACATCCACCCTGCTCTCTTGCCGAAGTTCGGCGGAAAAGGAATGTACGGAATTCATGTCCATGAGGCGGTCATTGCGAACAAAGAACGCGTGAGCGGCGCCACGGTCCATCTTGTCGACGAAGAATATGACCGCGGACCGATCGTTCTGCAACGACAGGTCGAAGTCGCCACGAACGATACGCCGGAAAGCCTCGCCGCAAAAGTTCTGGAGATTGAACATCAACTCTACCCTGAAGCAATCCGGCTTTTTGCCGAAGGCCGGGTGACAGTGAACGGTCAAAATATCATAATTGCATCGACATGAAAAATCCCGCTCAGATCAAACGAGCGCTGATAAGTGTTTCCGACAAGTCGGGCATCGTTGAATTCGCCAGGCACTTGCGACGGTGGACCATTGAAATCATCTCGACGGGCGGTACGCTCAAGACTCTTCTCGATGCCGGCATACAAGCAATATCGGTTTCGGATGTCACCGGTTTCCCTGAAATTCTGGACGGGAGAGTGAAAACGCTTCATCCGAGTATTCACGCGGCTTTGCTCGCCGTGCCGTCGGTGGTGGATCATGTCAGGCAACTTCAAGATCTCGATATTGACCCAATCGATATGGTCGTTGTCAATCTATATCCCTTTGAACAAACGGTAGCGAAGCAGAACGTTTCTCTCGACGAAGCTTTGGAGCAGATTGACATCGGCGGTCCCACCATGCTTCGATCGGCAGCAAAAAATTTTAAATACAAAACGGTGGTTGTGAATCCGGCACGTTATGATTCTGTGATACGCGAGCTGGAAGAAAACAAGGGGGCGATTTCCGAGGAACTCCGTTTCGCCCTCGCGAAGGAAGTGTTTCTCTTGACTTCCCGCTACGATGCCGTGATTTCGGCGTACCTTGAAGATTCGAGCGGACATGTACCCGTTCAGATGCTGCCGGAAATTCTATCGTTCTCACTTCCGAAAATCCAGAACCTGCGCTACGGAGAGAATCCACACCAGCAGGCAGGACTCTACGGCTACTTTGATCGTTTCTTTGAGAAACTCCATGGCAAGGAGCTGTCGTTCAATAATATTGTGGATATTCAATCGGCGGCAGAACTTGCAGCAGAGTTCGGCGACTCCACGGCGGTTATTGTGAAACACACCAATCCGTGCGGCGTCGGTTCCGGAACATCGCTTCGTGAAGCGTACGAAAAGGCTCTCGCGACGGACCCGAAATCTGCCTTCGGCGGCATCGTTTGCGTCAACAAACCTCTCGATCTCAATGCGGCGGCGCTCATCGACAAGATTTTTACCGAAGTTATCGTCGCACCGGAATTCACAGATGACGCGCTCGCGCTTCTTCAAAAGAAAAAGGACCGTCGCCTGATCCGGCAGCGAACGACTCTGCACACCGAAAAAAGATTTATCGTCAAGAGCATTGCAGGCGGTTTGCTCGCGCAAACACCGGATGATGTCACCGTCAATGAACAGCATTTCAAGGTCGTCACGAAGCGAACGCCGACTGAACAGGAACTCGCCGCGATGATGTTCGGCTGGCGCGTCGCAAAGCACACAAAATCGAACGCGATTGTGTACGCCCGCCCCGACCGGACGGTCGGTGTCGGTGCGGGACAGATGTCACGGGTTGATTCTTCCCGCATTGCAGCCTTCAAAGCGCGGGAGGCCGGACTTGAGCTGCGGGGCACTGCCGTTGCATCCGATGCGTTTTTCCCGTTCGCCGACGGATTGCTGGAAGCCGTCAAGGTAGGTGCGACGGCGGCGATCCAGCCGGGCGGTTCGATCCGTGATGAAGAAGTCATCACCGCGGCGAACGAGCATGACGTTGCGATGGTATTTACCGGAATCAGACATTTCAAACACTAATCAAATACTCTTTCTACAGCGAGCTAACTTCCTATGAGTTTCTTGTCATTCTTCTCCGCGGACCTTGCGATCGACCTGGGCACGGCCAACACGCTGATCTATATGAAAGGCAAAGGCATCGTGCTCAACGAGCCGTCGATTGTGGCATTCGACCGGAACACAAAAAAAATTGTCGCCATCGGTAACGAAGCACGCGAAATGTTGGGGCGCACGCATCGGGACATTCGAACCATTCGTCCGATGAAGGATGGCGTTATCGCAGATTTCGAGATAGCCGAAGGAATGCTCCGGGAATTCATCAAGAAAATTCACGTCGGCTGGCTGCCGAGCCGGCGGATCGTCGTGTGCGTGCCAAGCGGCGTTACCGAAGTTGAGAAACGCGCCGTCCGCGATTCCGCCGAGCATGCCGGCGCCAAGGAAGTTCATCTTATCGCCGAGCCCATGGCAACTGCCATCGGAATCGGACTCGACGTGGATGCGCCGGTTGGCAACATGGTGGTGGATATCGGGGGCGGAACGACGGAAATCGCCGTCATTGCCCTTTCGGGAATCGTTAACGGAGAATCTATTCGCATCGCCGGCGACGAGATGAATGATTCGATCATCCAGTTCTTCAAGAAGAACCACAACCTGCTCATCGGCGAGCGGACGGCGGAAGCCATCAAATGCGAGGTGGGGTCGGCAATGCCGCTGAAGGAGGAAATTACGATCCAGGTAAAAGGGAGAGACCTGGTGAACGGCATTCCCAAGACCACCGAAGCCAGCTCGGCGGAAATCCGCGAGTCGCTGCACGAGCCGATTCAGCAGATCGTCGATGCCGTCAAGCTCACGCTCGAACGAACACCCCCGGAGCTTGCCGCGGACATTCTCGACCGGGGCATCATGCTCTCCGGGGGCGGCGCCCTGTTGAAGCAATTGGATGAACGGCTGCGGCTGGAAACAAGTTTACCCGTCCACGTCGCAGAAGATCCCCTGACTGCCGTTGTGCGTGGAACGGGGAAAGCGCTCGAAAACCTTAGCCATTACTCCAAAGTGTTGATCAAGAGCAGAAGATACTGAGCAGTGAGCTTTGAGCGTGGTGTCGGATGCTTGATACGACCTCGCCGCTCATCATTCATTACTCATTACTCATTGTTCATTGCTCATTGTTAAAATGCAGAGACTTCTTAACATAATCCGGCTTTTCAAGGAGTACTTCGTTCTTGGACTGCTGGTGATCATGTCTTTACTCCTTTTGAGCTCCAATAACAACCGTCAGGTGCGGGCGATTCGCTCCTTTACCGTCGGATTTGTCGGGGCCATACAGCAAGCCCTCTCGGTCATTCCCAATGTATTTGAATTGAAGAACGAAAATGCGGTCCTTCGCCAATTGAATGTCAATCTTTCTGACGAGGTGAGCCGCCTGCGTGACGCACGGCTCGAGAACCTCCGTCTACGAACAATGCTTGGATTGAGGGAGCGAAGTCCTTTCCACGTCGTAGCGGCGGATGTGGTCGCAAAGAACCTCTACCTGTTGCGCAACACGATTACGTTGAACGCCGGCGAGGCAGATGGCGTGAAACCGGATATGCCGATTATTTCGGAATCCGGTCTCGTGGGTAAGGTCATCACTACCAGCCCACATTACTCCGTCGGGCAGCTCATGTTCAACAGGGATTTCCGGGCGAGCGCGAAAGTGCTCCGGAGCGGCGTTGATGGGATCATCGGATGGAATGGCGAGGATATCGTCCATTTGAGAAACGTAGGTAAAAAGCAGGACGTCCAGGTCGGCGATATTGTCGTGACTTCCGAATACAGTAATCTCTTTCCCCGCGGCATCCGCGTCGGAGTCGTCTCGGGCACTTCAGAAAAACCCGGAAGCCTTCTTAAGGACATCGAAATCACGCCGGCGGCCAACTTCACCACTCTCGAGCAGGTATTTGTCCTGCTGATCACCCCCGACCCCGAGCGAGTTTCACTCGAACAAAAAACGCTCGCCCGCTGATGCGTCACATTTTCAAATACTCTTTCATTTCATTTCTGTTGATCATGCTCCAGGCGACGGTCATGCATCTCGTGACCCTGGAAGAGATAACGCCCGACATTCTTGCCATCTGGGTGGTCTACCTCGCTCTGTCCGAAGGCCAGATGAACGCGACCATCTGGGGATTTGCGATCGGGCTCACTTTTGACCTGGTGACGGGAAACTTCATCGGATTATCGGCGCTCACAAAGACGATGACCGGATTCGTTGCGGGTTATTTTTTCAATGAAACGAGGACGCGGTTAACCCTGGGAAGCTACCGATTTCTCCTCATCGTTCTGCTCGCATCGCTTATTCAAGATACGGCATATTTCATCATTTTCACGCGCGGGACGGATATCGGCTTGCTTCAGGCAGTGGTGCGATTCGGATTTACGACAACGCTCTACACCGGGACGTTGTCGCTCATACCTATTTTCAAGTTCTCGCGTCAATCGCTGACCTGACATGGCAGAGCAATTCGAAGTCCCGATACGACAAAAATATTTCATCGCGGGAATCGCAGTCATGTTCATGTTTTTCCTCGGCCGCCTCGTACAGCTCCAAATTCTTTACCAGGATGTTTATGGAAAAAAATCGGAAGAAAACAGCATCCGTCCGATAGCACAGGAACCCATTCGCGGTTATATCTTCGACCGCAATGGCAAACTCATCGTCGACAATCGCCCGTCGTATTCTCTGACCATTACCCCTGCCGAATTCCATGTTAAAACGGTCGACTACCTCGCTTCGCTCCTGAAACTCGACCCCCAGTTTATCCTTGACCGTGTCAGAAAAGGTCAACGGTACAACCGGTTTGCTCCGGTAAAAATCAAGCGGGATATCGATTTTGCCACTCTCTCGGCGCTCGAAGAGAACAGAGATCGTCTCCCCGGAGTTGATTATCAGATCGAAACAAAGCGATTCTATCCCACAAAAGCGCGGACGGCTCACCTGCTGGGTTATACAAAGGAAATCTCCGAACACCAGCTGGAAGAAATGTCGCAGGAATACCGGCTTGGAGACGATATCGGCGCCACAGGCTTGGAGGCGGCGTACGAACGCGCTCTGCGCGGCATGAGAGGATTTGAGTTTGTTACCGTCAATGCGAAAGGGCAGGTTGTCCGTGCTTACAACGACGGCAAGAACGACGTTCCTGTCAAAGAAGGCGACGATCTCCACCTGGCCCTTGACATCGATTTGCAGGCTTACGCAGAATCTCTGCTCGACGGGAAACAGGGAGCAATCGTCGCCGTTGACCCGGAAGACGGCGGTGTGCTGGCATTGGCGAGCAAACCCGATTACGACCCATCTGTCCTCAGCGGCTTTACACCGGTATCGGCATGGAATGAGCTGAACACCGACGAGCGAAAGCCGCTCTTCAACCGCGCGACTCTGACACGGTATCCCCCGGGATCCACTTTCAAAATGGTTCTGGCAACGGCAGCGCTGCAGGAAGGCATCATATCAACAAGCTGGCGTGTAAATTGTGCCGGCGGGTTTCGGTTCGGGAACAAAGTATTCAAGGACCTGCATGTGCACGGTTCGACGAATGTTGTCGAAGCACTTCAACGGTCATGCAATGTATTCTTCTACCAGGTGATGCTCAAGACCGGGCTTGAACGATGGAATTTCTATGGCCGTCAGTTCGGTTTTGGATCACCGACCGGTATCGATATTCTTGAAGAGGATCCCGGTCTGCTGCCCTCGGAGGAATACTTCGACCGGGTCTACGGCAAGGGGCATTGGACACAGGGATTTCTGGTAAGTCTTGGAATCGGGCAGGGGGAAGTCGGTGTGTCTCCCCTGCAGATGGCGTGCTATGCGATGGCAATCGGAAACAGGGGTAAAATGCACACACCGCACATCGTTCGCAGTATCCACGAGAAGGAAACCGGAAGGATTCTCGATACGCCGGTTCAAACGCGAACTCTCAATGTCTCCGGCGAAGTATGGGACGTTGTCCGGGACGGGCTCTACCGGTGTGTCAACGTCCCCGGCGGAACAGGTATGGCGGCGAAGGTTCAGGGAGTGATCGTCGCCGGCAAAACCGGAACGGCCGAAAATCCTCATGGAAAAGATCACGCGTGGTTCATCGGTTATGCCCCGGCTGACAACCCCAGGATCGCGATTTGCGTGCTGGTGGAGAATGCCGGGTTCGGCGGCGCGGTCTCTGCCCCCATCGCCGGGTTGTGCATCGAAAAATATCTGTACGGAAATCTTATCCGGTACAACAAAACCCAGCAGACAATCGCGATGAAAAGCATTACTCACTGAAATGCAGGACCTACGGCATGGAAGAATGGTCTAAGGATCAGATCGATGTCACGACGATCGTGTCGGCTCTTCTCCTTTCATTGATTGGAGTTGTATCGGTGTACAGCGCAACGTACGACGCCGGCGCATCCGCCATCTTCTACCGCCAGCTTCTGTGGGTAGCCCTGGGCATCATCGGGATGCTCGTAGTGATGTTGACGCCGTTCCGTTCGATACAACTTCTATCGTATGTATTGTACGGACTTTCCATTCTCGCGCTCATCGGTGTTCTCGTTGCGGGGAAAATGGTAGCCGGCTCGAAAAGCTGGTTTGGCGTTCGCGGACTTGGACTTCAGCCCTCTGAGTTCGCGAAGGCCGCAACCGTGCTTGCGCTTGCGGCATTCCTGTCCGGCCGCCATGTAAACGTAAACCGCCTCAAGGATATTATGATCGCGGTCGCGCTGGTTCTCGTGCCCGTCATGCTGATCTTGCTGGAGCCCGACCTGGGCACGACCGTCATCTTTTTCGGCATATTGCTGCTCGTCATGTACTGGGCGGGCGCGTCGAATTTTCTCCTGCTCACTGTTCTTGCACCGGCGGCTGCGGCAATCGCCTCGCTATTTGGAACGACCCCGTTCGCCATCGTTGTCCTGGTTTCGCTGGTCACCCTTCTCATTCTTCGGGAAAACCGATTTGTCTCTTCGATCGTGTTTTCGCTCACAGTGCTCGTCGGCGTGTCCGTCCAGTTCATTTTTGGAAAACTCGCCCCTCACCAGCAGAAGCGCATTCTTACGTTCATGAATCCCGACGCGGACCCGCTCGGCGCCGGGTACAATGTTTTGCAATCAAAAATTGCCATCGGTTCGGGCGGACTTTTCGGTAAGGGTTACCTCCGGGGCACTCAAACGCAATTGAATTTTATTCCCGCGCAATGGACGGATTTTATTTATTGCGTTCCCAGTGAAGAGTTCGGGTTCATCGGTGCGTTTCTCATTCTGTTTCTACTCACCGTATTGCTGTACCGGGGCGTACAGATTGCCGGCATGGTGAAAAGCCGGTATGCGAGTCTTGTAGCGATCGGTGTCGTCGCTTCATTTGCAATACACACTGTTATTAATATCGGCATGGCGATGGGAATGGTTCCCGTCATCGGTGTGCCGTTACCATTCATTAGTTACGGGGGATCAAATCTGATCACGAACATGCTCATGGTCGGATTGCTGCTCAATATGTATGCCAACAGAAAAGAATATTAACCACAACCGCCCGCACAATCATGGCAAATACAAAAATAAAGTGGGAAGTTCCCGCCGGCAAGCTCCGATGGACCTGCGACCCCAAAAGTCTCAAGATAGAATCGACTGACGAAGCAACGCCGATCAAGGATACGATCGGTCAGGAACGGGCGTTGCGCGCACTGCGCCTCGGCCTCGAGATGAAACATGCAGGGTACAATGTATTTGTGACCGGCTACTCGGGGACGGGAAGAATGACGACAATCAAACGGCTTCTTTCCGAGTTTCAGGAGAAGAAAATCGAATTGAAAGACCGTTGCTATGTGCATAATTTCAGGAATACGGATCAGCCGGTATTGATCACGCTCCCGGTCGGCCAGGGAAGAAAATTCCGGGCTGATATGGATTCGCTCCTGAGAGAGCTACTGAAGATCATACCGTCGGCATTTGAAAGCAAGCGCTTCCAGGACGAACGGAAGCGGGTAATGGACCATTTTCAGGATCGACAGCGAAGCGTGCTGAAGGAATTCGAAAAACGGGTGAAAGAAAAAGGATTCGAGGTCATTCAGGTCCAACTTGGCGCTGCCGTACGTCCCGATATCGTTCCGGTAGTGAACAACCAGCCGGTGAGCTTCGAACAACTGAATTCCCTCATGCAGCAGGGGATAATCTCCAAAGAACAACTCGAGAAAATGTCCGCCGACAGGATCTCGCTGGAGAGCGCGATGGAGATCGTCATGCGGGAGATGCGGAATATCGAGCGCAAAGCCAGTGAATCGTTGGAAGAGCTCACGCATCGATTCATTTCTCCGATCATTAAGGAACATATCGAAGAAGTGCGGGAAAAATATTCCGATGAGAAGGTTCGCCTGTTTCTCAACGATCTCGAGGAAGATATCGCCGAGAATCTCCACCGGTTCAGGCCGAGAGATGAGCATCCCTCCGCGGGATCCCAGCCCGACGAGGACGACTTTATCGAGTTTCAGGTGAACGTGATTCTCGACAACTCCGCGGTGAAGGGGATCCCCATCATCATCGAGACAAATCCGAAATTCAAGAATCTCTTTGGCACGATTGAGCGCGAAGTCGACCGCAACGGCGTCTGGAGAACCGATTTCACGATGATCAAACCCGGTTCCCTGCTTCAGGCCGACGGAGGTTTCGTCGTCGTCAACGCGCTCGACGCCCTCGTCGAGCCGGGAGTCTGGCAAACGTTGAAAAGGACGCTTCGAAACGGCCTGCTGGAAATCCAGCCTTTGGAAGCAGGGCTCTTCGGGGCAAGCTCGGCCCTGAAACCGGAGCCGGTAAAGATCAACGTCAAGGTAATCATGGTCGGCGATGCATCCATTTATTCGATTCTGTACGAAGCGGATGATGATTTTAAGAAGGTCTTTAAGGTCCGCGCCGATTTCGATGTCGAGATGCCCAAAAAACCGCAATCCATCGAACGATACATTTCTTTCATCAGGGCGATTTGCGATGAGGGCTCCCTGATGTCGTTTGACCGGTCGGGAATTGCCGCGGTGGTCGAGTTTGGCGCCCGGCTCGCGGGACGTTAGAACAAGCTCTCGACGCGATTCAACGTTATCGCCAACGTTCTCCGCGAGTCAAACTACTGGGCGCTGAAGGAGGGAAATAAGTGCGTGACCGCAGCCCATGTCAAAAAAGCGATCGAGGAGCGCATTGAGCGGGTGAGAATGATCGAGGAAAAGATTCAAGAAATGATCATCGACGGAACCATCATGATCGATTCCAGCGGATCGGCGGTGGGACAGGTCAATGGGCTTTCGGTCTATGACATGGGGGAATACATGTTCGGAAAACCGACGCGCATTACGGCGCAAACGTCTGTCGGACGGGCCGGCATCATTAACATCGAGAGAGAAGCAGATCTGAGCGGTCCAACCCACAACAAGGGCGTTCTTATTCTCGGCGGGTACCTGCGAAGCATGTACGCGCGTACGAAACCGCTCGTGGTAAGCGCGAGCATTGCCTTTGAGCAGTCCTACAGCGGCGTTGACGGCGACAGTGCATCCTCAACCGAAGTGTATGCCGTCCTTTCAAGCCTTGCGAACATTCCAATTCGCCAGGACATTGCCGTAACCGGGTCGGTCAATCAAAAAGGGGAAATCCAGCCGATCGGCGGTGTCAACCAGAAAATCGAGGGCTTCTTCGATGTTTGCAGGGAGCGCAAACTTACCGGCAGGCAGGGCGTCATGATTCCCAGCCAGAATATCAAAGACCTGATGCTACGGCACGACGTCATTGAAGCCGTCGAAAAAGAACAATTTCACATTTACGCGATCAAAACCATCGACGAAGGCATCGAGATTCTCATGGGAAAGAAGGCGGGCAGACGGATGAACAATGGTCGCTTTGAAAAAGATTCCGTGCATTTTCTTGTCGATCGAACGCTTGTTGAATATGCGATGCACTGGAAAGAGCTTTCCGGACCGAGGGACTAGTTCTATGATGCGAACTATCACGTTTTCTGTTTTGCTGCTTTTGCTGACTGTGTTTTGCACGACGGCCACCTTTGGCTGGGGAGCCACGGCACACAAGTTCATCAATCTCAAGGCCGTCTATAACCTTCCGGGTTCGATGAGTTCATTCAAGGCGGACAGTCTTTTCTATCAGGCGCATGCGAGCGACGCGGATTATAGGAAGAACTACAGCGACACTGCCTTCTTCGCCGAATATCTGAGGCATTACATTGATATCGACATTTATCCAAACTTCCAGCGCCTCCCCCACCACCTGGATTCCGTCGTTGCGCTGTATGGATGGGAAGATGTAAAATCAAACGGAACCCTTCCGTGGGCAATTGTCATGGTCATGGATTCTCTTACCGCGCAGCTTGCCCGCCATGACCCCGCTGCGCGGCAGACGGCGAGCGACCTGGGACACTACGTTGGCGATGCCCATCAGCCGCTCCACTGCACCGCAAACTACAACCCGAATGGCATGCACTCCCGGTACGAAACGACAATGATCGACATGTACCAAGCACAGCTCGCGGTGCATCAGGATTCCATTCAATACGTCAGCTCGCCGCTCGATTTTGTTTTTGATTGTATCTACCATTCGAATTCGCTGGTCAACACATTGGCGATGGCCGACAGAAATTCGGAGGTTTCATCCGGATGGGATGGAACCGGAAGTGCTCCCACGGCATATTATGCCGACCTCTGGGCGAGGGTGGGACCGCTCACACTGGACCAGATCCAGCGTGCGACTGTCGCTCTCGCCAGTATCTGGTACACAGCGTGGGTCAATGCGGGACTGAGCATGTCGGTGGCGGACTTTCAGAATGAGTTCCCGCGGATCTTCACGCTGGAACAGAATTACCCGAACCCATTCAACCCCACGACAGTCTTGAAGTATGCTATTCCGGAGGATGCGTTTGTAACCTTAAAGGTTTACGACATCCTTGGTCGAGAAGTGGCCAGATTGGTGGATGGCTATCAGCAGGCAGGCTATAAATCGGCGGAATTCGACGCAAGCCGACTTTCGAGTGGGATTTATTTTTACATGTTGCAGGCCGGCCGGTACCGAGACATAAAGAAGATGCTACTCCTGAGATAGCGTGATTCAAGGCGGGAAACCCCATTCCAGTTCAACGGCATGGGGTTTCTTTATCTTTTTCATATCTCCTTTTGTCCGGCGGGGCAACGCGGCGCATGGGTCAAAGTGTTGCAGAAGGGTCCGCTGACCGCCAGTTTCCGAGGAGTGGCCGTTTGTTGGATTGTTATTGGAGGATAAAAGTTGTAAATTACTTATAGACCATCGGAGCAGATCCGTGGTGTTTGGAGAAAAGCGACAGTTGCAAACGATAGTATGGACGACGTCACACATGGTTCATATCAGATATGAATGTGGGGATCATGCTCAAGGACGAACGTTGGATTTCCAAAGAAAACCCTCCATGTCTCAGGTGTCAGAGATGCGGTGGGTTGTTGCGTTTTGGCGATTTTAGGGTGCGTCTGGAGATAGCCAGATGAAAACTGTCATGTCGGTACTGGTTCTTGTGTCAGTTTGGACGACAGCACTCATCTCCCAGACGATAACAGGGACAGGCCAGAAGCATTTCCTTCCAGTACGACCTCAAGCGGCAGCTGACAAAAGCGGGCAACCTCAATCCGTGGGGATGCCATTGCCTTCCTCTGCCCAACAATCATCAACCGGTTGTGGGACACAGTTGACGATCATCCGAGGGGATAGCGTAATTGCAACCCGATCACTGGAATTGAAAGACGACGTGCGACTCATCGTCCAGTTCAAGAGTCCGCCACTTGCTGTGGTTGGCAACATGCGAAAAGGCCTTAAGAGCCGGGAGTTCCAGCCTGCACTCGATGCAATTCAATCAGAACATGAAAGATTCAGATCGGATATCGCCAAGATCGATGCGGCGTATCGGTCGCGAAGGTCTCCTCAAGCTGCGTCGGCAGGGACACAAATCCACATGGAGTACACCGAAGCCCTCAATGCAGTTGCCATAACGACGAAGCGCTGGATCGGAGAAGAGATTGAGAAATTGCCGTACGTCTGGAGAGTGGCCGACGACAGACCCGTGGTGGCGCTCGACGACGCGAGCAATGCGGTCATCGGCGCGCCGACGGTTTGGAGCACCTACGATGTGCACGGAGAAGGCATCGACATCGGCATAATTGACTCTGGCATTGATTACCTACATCCGGCCCTTGGGGGAGCCCCGTTTCCGAACAGCAAGGTGGTGGGCGGCTACGATTTCGTGAACGATGACGCCGATCCCATGGATGATAATGGACACGGAACACACGTGGCGGGAATCGCGGCAGGCGATGCAGGCAAAACATTGCACGGAGTCGCGTACAAGGCGCAGCTGTGGGCATTTAAGGTCCTCGATGCTCAAGGAGGTGGGTACTCCTCGTGGGTAATTGCGGGCATAGAGCGGGCCATGGATCCCGACCAGGATCCATCCACGCCTACGCCGATCGGAGTAATCAATTTGAGTCTCGGGTATAGTGATATCTTCGATCTGGGCAGTCCCCTTGATCCTCTTGCGCGTGCGGTCGATAACGCCGCCAGGAGCGGCATCGTATGTGCCGTCGCTGCGGGCAACTGGGGCCCCAATAATTACACCGTTCCTGTGCCGGGCTGCGCCCGGTTGGCGCTGACAGTCGGAGCTACGACGGACGCCGACGTGATCGCCGATTTCTCGAGCCACGGATCCGAGTATCGTACTCTTGGAGAAAAATCAGGAATCAAGCCCGACATAGTCGCTCCAGGGGTTGGCATTAAGTCGGCCTGGCTGGGAGGAGGCTACGAAGTATTGAGCGGCACTTCCATGGCGACGCCTCAGGTGGCAGGGGCCGCCGCCCTCGTGCGCCAGCTCCATCCCGACTGGACAGCCGAACAGATCAAAGCCGTGCTCATGGAGACTGCACGCGATATCGGGGTGGACGCCTGGAGTCAAGGCAGCGGCCGGGTTTCCGTCGCCAACGCAGCGCGCCAGAAGATCGTAGTCTGCCCGGGGAGCGTGAACTTCGGCCTTGATTCTTTGTCACATGGTATCTGGACATCGACGGCGAACCTCGAGTTTACGAATAGCGACACGCTGGATCAAACGTTCGATATAAATTTGGTGTACTACTTTGCGCCTCGATATGGGATAACGCTCACGGTCAATCCTTCTCAAGTTACTGTGCCTGCGGGAGACACTGCTTCCGTATTGTGCACTCTCAGTCTCGACCAGAATAACGAGGAGCTCGCTTACGAGGACCCACGAAGATTCGTCGGTGAATTTGTGGCAACGAGTTCGTCGGACACGATAAAGGTGCCATACTTCTTCCTTTACTCCTATATAGACAGGCTGATCGCAGACGAAACGCCGTGGTGGTTAGACTTTTCTCAAGCAGACTGGTGGCAATACGATGGACTAATACAAAACGACACAATCAATATTAAAGAATGGTGGGCCCCTTATTACTCCGAGGACATCATAGGCGAATCCTTCGACCGAATGACCAAGATCATCAAGAGCAACGTCCCGAATAATGGAGTGAACACAGTGTACATGCGAAAATCAGACGCAAAGGACACGATTCGCATGCACCGTCTCGATCATCTGGGAAACCCCGTTACGGAGTATCCAGGCGCATGGGCACAAACAGTGTTCAAGAATGATGCTGACCCCACATATACTCTGGCGTGCGGGTTGTGGAGCGGCTGTGTCTATGACACTCTCTGGCCCATCGATGAGTTCTATCTTCCAGATCTGGATTCCATATGGACAGTCGACATAACGTATCAGGTATATCCACATGAAGGAGATCTTTATTATTTTCCTTTTGAGATAGCAGGGGGGTTAAGCTCATCGAGGACGCTGGAAACCGACCCGGCAAAGTTCAAGCGGGTGGATTACTCTTACTTGCCCCCGCCGAACGGTGGAGGCACCCTGGCAGCCTATTCTTGGGCTGATTTTGGTCCGCTAATTGATGGATATCTGGGGCCCACGGTGGGGCAGCATTGGAGTATATCTTCCCCGTTTACACTAACAGGGTACTATCTGCCACCTCCATCGCCAAACTACGGTTATAGGTACTACCATAATGGCCCAGTCTACAGTATTTCGCCGGTTGGCGGAGACTACAATAATACATCGATGTCGACCCCGCGCATGTGCGTCGTTTCACCGGATACGATCCAGTTCGACCCGATGTGGTACGGAGATAGCATCGGTTACTCGACGACCGCGAACCGGATTACGCTGAACGTGGGACACGGAATCCCCCGCTGGACTGGGCGAACCAACAATCAGTTTTTTGACATCAGTCTGTGGAACCCGGACTGCCCGCCAGGAAGTCCGGTGAACGTATCGTTCTTTGCCCATCCGATGTGGGCACAGAACTTTGATATGTTCACGTACAAGCTGTTTTCCGGCGGGAAGATGCTTCTGGACGATTTTCATTACTGGAATCAATGGCAAGGTTTTTCCGGGAGCTACGCGTTGGAGGCGTACTATACCGAATACAGGATTGTCGACACGATGGGATTGGCGACGGCGAGGATTGAATTTGATACACGGAAACCGGACCCGAACCCGCCGTACATCAATCGCTTGAAACTCGTTCAACCTGCAAATCCGACGGCCGACACTTTTCGCCGGGATTCAACTCACATAGAGTTCGAAGTTGCGGATGATGTCGGCGTTGAATCCACGAGAGTCTTTTTCCAGCCGCTGGGCGGTACGGATTGGGCTGAAGGCACTGCGACCCGCCAGGGCAATGGATTTATCGTTCAGGATCTTCCGGATCTGCCAGAAGGTTACACATCGATGAGACTGCGGGCCGTGGATGGGTCGGGCAACGTCCTTGATTACAAACTGGAGCCGGCATTTTTCTTTTATCTTTCCGCTCCGAAAATACCTCCGGCGCTCGTCCAGCCGATGAACCAGGATACGGGTCTTCCTGCTACCATGTCGGTCATGTGGAGTCAGTCGTTCACGGCACGGACGTACCATGTCCAGTGTGCGACGGATAGCAGTTTTGTCCACTGCCTTGTGGATGATTCTGGGCTGACGGGAACCGCTCGGAGGCTTGGCTCACTGGCCAGAGGAGCCACGTATTACTGGCGGGTAAGCGCAGGTAACGCCGCTGGATGGAGTCCTTTCTCTGGAATCAGGAGATTCACTACAACTTTGGACACGACCTATGTGATGCCGGTTGACGCAGCGTGGAATCTTCTTTCAGTCCCATATTGGACAACCGGTGTGACGCGAGGGCGTTTGTTCCCGACATCGGTGTCCCAGGCCTTCGGCTACCAGAGCCAGATGTATCAATCCTGCGATACAATCAACCATGGCAACGGATACTGGCTTAAGTTCGGCACAATCGATACGATAGGTATCGTGGGCACGCCAGTTTTTGGGGATACGGCCGTCGTCTTGCCAGGGTGGAACGTTGTGGCTTCGATCGCAACGCCGGTCCCAGCATCGTCCATTGTACCGATTGGCACGTCGGTAACGTCTGAATACTTCGGTTTTGAACACGGGTATCAGCCGGCCGATACCATGCAGCCGGGGAAAGCCTATTGGGTGAAAGTCGGTACTGCAGGACAGTTGGTAATTTCTGCCGGGTCGAACGTTCCGAAATCGGCTCTAATGAATGCTGCTCACGCTGGCTTGAACGGGTTCAACAAAATAGTCGTTCAGGATGCAAACGGCAATAAACAAGCGCTATATTTCGGTGATCGCTCGACGGGGATTTCACTGGAGCGATATGAGCTTCCTCCAACGCCGCCGGTCGGAGTTTTCGATGTGCGGTTTGCATCGGGTCGGATGGCGGAAGTCGATGAGAATGGCTCGGGCAAGGAGTATTCCATCCTGGTGTCGTCGGCAGCGTACCCGGTCAACGTAAGTTGGGAACTGCAATCGTCCTCAAAAGAAATTTTCCTCGATGTTGGCCAAAAGGAGTTTCAGTTGCGGACCAAGGGCTCGGTAGTCCTACACTCAGCACAATCGCTTGCACTCAAAGCGCGTCCGGCAGCCTCCATTCCCCGGATATTTTCGCTTGAGCAGAACTATCCGAATCCGTTTAATCCGGTGGCTGTTATCCGCTATCAGTTACCGGTGAATAGTGTCGTGACTCTGAAAGTGTACAACATTCTCGGACAAGAGGTGGCAACGCTCGTCAACGAAATGGAAGAGGCGGGATTCAAATCTGTGCAGTTTGACGGTAGTAATTTTTCAAGCGGCGTTTATTTCTACAGATTGCAGGCAGGCAATCCATCGGCGAGCTCAGGACACGGATTCACAGACATCAAGAAGATGCTCCTATTGAAGTAGCCATCCCTTTGCGAATTAGTTTTTCAGATCGTTCGACTGACATCCACACGTGTCGCAGACCGACATGTGTCTCAAATATATTCACGGCAGCGATCATGCTACTCTCTGTCGCCCAGGCATTTTCCCAGGGCTCTTTTCTCCTCCACGGTACCGTCACGGACGCGGCATCCGGCGAACCGCTCGCGGCAGCGAACATCCGCGTTCTCGGCACATCGAGGGGAACGATCTCGAATGCGAGAGGCAGCTATTCGATCTCACTCGATCCGGGCGAGCACACGATCGTCTTCAGCTACCTCGCCTACCAGCCGGATACCTTGAAAATTTCCATCCAGGAGTCCTTACTCCGCGATATTCAACTTCAGCCTTCCCCGATTCAGATACCGGAAGTTCTCGTGCTGGCGGAGGACCCTGCCGTCGATATCATCCGCAAAGCAATTGCCAATAAACATACATGGATGGAGAAGTTGAAATCGTACCGCTTCGATGCCTTTACCCGGCAAGTCCTCTGGCGTGATACAACAATTGCCAGCATCACCGAAGCATACACAACCGGCTTCATGAAATCGGGAGACACGCTCCGGGAAGTTGTGAAACAGCGCCGCCAGACCCAGAACATTCCATCCGCCGAAAACTTTGCCGCGGTCAGGCGAATTGTAAATTTCAATGAAGACGAAATCAACCTGTTTTCTTACAGCGTCAATTCTCCGGGCGGGGCCGGCATCACCAGAAATTATACGTTTACGGGTCCGACTGCCCCCGCGGCCCTTGATAATTATGATTACAAACTGTTGGAGACGTTGGAAATGCATGGCGTCGAAATCTACAATATCCGAATGGTGCCGAAATCGCGCCTCCAGCCTCTTTTCGACGGCACAATTTCCATCGCCGGCGGGACGTATGCCGTCGTCGGAGTGGACGTAAAGCCGAATGAGGCGCTGACATTCCCGTTTGTGAAGAATGTCGACCTCCGGTACCGCCAGCAGTTTGCTCTCTACGATTCGACGTACTGGATGCCCGCGGATATGCGAGTCGACGGCGGTTTCAGCATAAGCCTTGTCGGGCTGTCAATGCCGGGGATCAAAATCAACCTCGTATCCACGATCTACGACTACTCGATCAATCCGACAATCCCCGATAGCATTCTCAATAAACCGCGACTCGTGGTCGACTCCAGCGCTACGGCGTATGACTCGACATTCTGGTCGAGCAACCAGGTGCTTCCCCTCACTTCCGAGGAACAGAGAGCCTACACCACGCTCGACAGCACGCAAACTCTCGAAAAACAATTCGAGCCCAAAGGACCGCTTGCCATGCTTGGCGAAAAAGGGACCGAAACATTTCTTGACATCGTTGATTTCCGGTTCAACCGGGTGGAAGGATTCTTCTTCGGCGCCCATAATGAATTCAAGGGGATTTCGTCTTACCTCGATGTGAACGCCGCGGCCGGCGTCGGCATTTCCGACCAACGGTTCGAGTACGAATTGGGCGCAACAGCCTTCACATCGAAGGACCACCGTCTTGGCGCCGGCGGAGAAGTCTATTCGAAGCTTGACAATTTTCCTGATGAAGGTTTTTACGGACCACTAATAATTTCGCTCATGGCGCTTATCGACCAGAACGACTACCGGGATTACTACCTTGCCACCGGGTGGAGACTGTTCGCGACCGCCGATCCGATGCGGACGCTTCACTCTACGCTCAGCTTTATTTCCGAAAACCAATCTTCGATGGAAGCGATCTCCTACTACAGCCTCTTCTCAAGCATGAGCGCGTACCGGCCAAATCCGCCGATCAAAGAAGGAAAGCTCCGGAGCATCCGGCTCGACCTGCGATTCGGGCCGGAGGAATCCCCGCTCGATATCATTTCCCGCAACGCTTTGGAAATCTCCGCGGAGCACACCTCGCCGGCCATCGCCAACAGCGATTTCGAGTTTACCCGCTATCATGAGCTCTTGACCTGGAACGTCACGACATTTTCCAGAAACCTCCTTTTCCCGCCCACACTCCGGATTCGGTTGACGAGCGGCATTGGACTCGGGTCGCTCCCACCGCAAGAGATGTTCGTCCTCGACTCGCGGTCAAGCGGTTACGCACCGTTCGGAGTTCTCCGCGGATCAACCATCAAGGAATTCGTCGGCGACAGATTCATCATGCTCAATCTCGAACACAACTTCCGGAGCCTCCCGTTCCTCTTGCTGAACATACCCTCGTTCTACCGGAACGGCATCGAATTCATCGTTCATGGCTCGGTCGCTCAAACATGGTACGGCACGGCGTCAACCTCGGGCGGCTGGTATTCTGAAGCGGGTTTCGGGGTAGGTCGAATCCTCGACCTTCTCCGGATGGACGTCACATACCGTTTCATGGCTCCCACGAGATTCTTCTTCACCATGAGCATTGCGAACCTTTTTTGAGTGTTTCGCCTCATTCCCAATGCGCTCTCTCCGTTTAAAAAAGCTTTAACGCAAAGGGCACGACAACCCTCAACCCCTCTGCCTCCCCTTCCCCCAACTTCGGGGGAAGGGGAGAATACGTAATGTCCGCGATGGATTCCCAACACCTAAGCGAGGTTCTCGGTTGAAACGGCGTCATACCGATCATTTGCCTTGTCCGAACGCATCATGAACATCAGCGGTCCTTGTTGCTTCTTCCCAAAATTTTGCTAAATTAATGGAGAATTTTCCCTGACCCCGTGGCAGAACCAAGAACTAATGACGAATGACCGATTACCAATGACAAAGAACTTCCGAGATGATGAGATTTTGAGAAGTTGAGATTATGAGATAGACTGGTAATGGCAGGGTTGAGATTGTGAAACGCAGTAGCCAAGAGCTAAAAGCTAGAGGCTAAAGGCCCGCGGCCAGAACCAAGAACGAAGCACAATGAGCCACCGAAGTTGAGACGCTGAGAAAAGCCTGGTATATATCCATTCAACGGTTTATCGAAAGGACATTTACATGAAACCCAGTTTTATGAAGCGAACAGCCTTCAACGTGTGCGCGCTGCTACTTGCTCTATGCTCCGTGCTCCTTGCTCAACCCAAACGCCCGATGCAGATTGATGACCTCTCCCGGATCAAACGCGTTAGCGATCCTCAGCTGTCACCCGACGGCAAACGGATCGCATTTGTTATCACGGAAATGGACAAGCCGAACAACAAATCCAGCAGCGATATCTGGCTTATTCCGTCGACCGGCGGCGACCCCGTGCGACTGACGAATGCACATAAACACGACCGCCATCCGCGCTGGTCGCCAGACGGCAAATGGATTGCATTTGAGTCGAATCGGAGCAGTTCGTATCAAATCTACCTTACAAGCCCCGACGGAGGAGAGCCCAAACAACTTACAGATATTTCCACCGAAGCTTCCCAGGCGATATGGTCGCCCGATGGAAAATATCTCGCATTCGTCTCCGCCGTTTTTCCCGAGTTCTCGGACAAACCTTACAAAGAGAGCGACGTGCTCAACAAGCAGAAACAGGATGACCGCGACAAGAGTAAAGTGAAAGCACGGGTCTTCACGAAACTACTGTACCGCCACTGGGATAGCTGGGTTGACGACAAGCGCCAGCACATCTTCGTCATTCCCATCGACGGCGGAGACCCGCGCGACGTTACACCGGGAGACCGCGATGCAGTCCCAACGGCCACAACATTTTCTGCGGGGGACGATTTCTGTTTCTCTCCGGACGGGAAGGAACTCGCCTATACGGCAACTCCCACACCGCCGCACGAAGAGTCCTGGAGTACCAATCACGACATCTACACCGTAAATCTCTCGACGGCAGAACGAAAACAGATAACTACGAATCCGGCAGCGGATGGATTCCCGCGCTATTCTCCCGATGGAAAGTATATCGCGTATCGTGCGCAGTCGCGTCCGAATTTCGAATCCGACCGATGGCGACTCATGCTCTATGACCGGGCAACCGAGAAAACCAGAAGCCTCACGGATGCTCTCGACTCGTGGGTGGAGGCATTCACGTGGGCTGGCGACAGCAGAATGCTCTACTTTGAAGCTGAAGAAAAAGCAAACAAGCCGCTGTGGTCTGTTTCAATCAAGGGAAATGACCTACGAAAGGTCGTTGATGATGCCGCCAATGAAGAGGTGGATGTCTCTCAGAACGGGAAAATGTTGATCTTCACCCACCAGTCGCTCTCGCGTCCTGCTGAAATCTACTCGGTTGCTTCAGACGGGAAAAATATGCGCCAGATCACGCATTTGAACGACGAGTTGTTCTCACAGATAAGTTTCTCTGTACCGGAAGTTGTATGGTTCACGGGTGCCGGAGGTGCTAAGGTGCACATGTGGATAGTCAAACCGCCGAATTTTGATCCGCAGACAAAGTATCCGCTTGTTTTTTGGGCTCACGGCGGTCCGCAGGGAGCATTCTTGAATTCGTGGTCATACCGGTGGAATGCCCAACTGTGGGCTGCGCAAGGTTACGTTCTTGCGCTGCCGAATCCCCGCGGCAGCACCGGCTTCGGACAGAAGTTTGTGGATGAAATCAGCGGCGATTGGGGTGGAAAAGTCTTCACCGACCTGATGGACGGGCTTTCGACCGCGCAACAACTCCCGTATGTCGATTCTACCCGCATGGCAGCGGCCGGCGCTTCGTTCGGCGGCTACATGATGGACTGGTTTGAGGGACACACGGACAAGTTCAAGACCATCATCACACACGACGGCGTATTCAACTTCACCAGCATGTACGGAGCGACCGAAGAAACCTGGTTTGACGAATGGGAGCATGGAATCCCGTGGGAAACTCCTGACTTTGAGAAATTCTCCCCTCACAAATATGCCGCCAATTTCAAGACGCCCATGCTCATCATTCACAGCGAGCTGGATTACCGCGTACCGTTGAATGAAGGCCAGCAGCTTTTCACAACGCTCCAGCGAAAGGGAATTCCGTCAAAATTCCTCTACTTCCCCGACGAAGGGCACTTGATTCTGAAACCGGGAAACAGCGCCCTCTGGCATAAGACTGTTTTCGAATGGCTGGAAAGTTATCTCAAAAAGTAAATATCGAAATGCAAAATAGACAAACGTGCTGGCCTTTAGCTCTTGGCCCTTGGCTTTTGGTTTCTTGCGTCTCACAATCTCAACTGTGCCAGTACCAGTCTATCTCATGATCTCAACTACTCTTTGATATTTGATCTTGATATGGACTTTACTAAGAAACTACGTCATATCCAGCGTAAGAACGAATCGCTTCTCTGTATCGGACTCGACACGGACGCGGCGAAGATTCCCCGGTTCCTCCGGAGGTTCCGGAACCCGGTGTACGAATTCAACCGGCTCCTCATCGAGGCAACACAGGACCTCGTTTGTGCGTACAAGTTGAATCTTGCGTTTTATGAATCGATGGGCGACGCCGGTTACCGGACAATTCACCGCACGCTTGCCGTCATCCCGCAAAAGATAGTGACGATCGCCGACGGCAAACGCGGCGACATCGGAAACACCGCCGGACGCTATGCGTCTCTCATCTTTGACGATTGGAAGTTCGACGCCACAACGATCAGCCCGTACATGGGGTATGATTCGGTGGAACCGTTTCTCACAAATCGCGACCGGTGCGCTTTCGTTCTTGCGCTCACATCCAACACAGGTTCAAGAGATTTTCAGTATCTCAGGGCGAACGGCAGACCATTGTACGAGCATGTTGCACGGGCAGCCGGTACATGGAATAAGAAAAGGAATGTCGGGTTGGTCGTCGGTGCAACTCATCCGGTTGAGCTGAAACGCATCCGTTCATTAGCGCCGGAGTTGCCCATCCTCATTCCGGGGATCGGCGCACAGAAGGGCGATCTGGAAAGTGCAGTTCGTTATGGGTGCGATTCAAAGGGCGAACTTGCTGTCATCAACATCGGGCGAAGCATCATCTACGCCTCCTGCGGCAGGAATTTTGCTGAAAACGTGCGGAAAATGGCACAGAAGTACCGGGAACAGATGGAGGCTCACCGAAGGAAATATTTTCAGGCGAGAAAATCAGTATTTTAGTATATTGGTAAGTCGTTCTCCGTGAGGCATGTTGTCCTTTTGAAAAGTCCTGAAATTGAGAAAGCATAAATCCGAACTAAATCCTGAAACCTATTACCTATAACCTAATACCCACAATTTAAGAATAAGTACTGGGAGGTACTATGCGGAGGCATACCAATTCATTTCATGTCCCTGAACGCTTCCTGAGACAGATATGGAAGCACCGGCATTTCGCAACTCCGGTCTTGCAGACCGCCGACGGACAGCCGATTGTCATTATCTCACCCGGCAAATCCAATCCCGACGGAGGTCCGGATTTTACCGACGCGCGGATCCGGGTCGGCGGGGTGTTGTACCGCGGCGACGTCGAGTTGCACCAAAACTGCATCGACTGGAGCCAACACGAACACCACCTCGACCCGAAATATAACAGCGTGATTCTTCACGTCGTTTTTCGGCGGGATGCTTCGGAGACTTCCACCTTCACGAAGAGCAGGAGGAGCATTCCCGTTCTCGTCCTTGAGCCTCACCTCGTCTCCACCCATCATGCGCTATGGGACAAGATGATACGCGATGAACGCTCGGAGCGGCTTGCGACCATCAAATGCTGTTCCCTCAACGACGATGTCGACCCTGCTCTCCTCCAGCAGTGGCTTCGAAAACTTGCCAACGAACGTTTTGAGCTAAAGGTACGGCGGTTCGAGGAGCGGCTGAAGGAGCTGGTAGATGGCCAGAGGCTCTCGGTGAAAGAGCCGCCGGCCTTCTATGAAGAAACACCGTTTGGCCTCAATCCCGAAGACCTGCCTCCACCGGTTCACCGGTACTCGCCGCGGGATTTCGGGAAAATCCAGCTGTGGGAACAGCTCTTATATGAGGGATGCATGGAAGCGCTGGGCTTTTCAAAAAACCAGGATTCGTTCCTGAAGCTCGCCAGGAACCTGAAGCTCCAGTTCTTCAAAGACCACAATATTCCGCCTCGCGATGTCGTACAAATCGAGGGGATCCTTTTCGGCGTTGCAGGCTTGCTTCCGCCGGCCGGGAGCCTCGAAGAACGCGCCAGCAGGAAATATGTGCGGGACCTGCGTCGTGTTTGGAGAAAAATGAAACCGCTGTACCGAAATGAGAGATTAACCGAAGCCGACTGGCAGTTTTTCCGGTTGCGCCCCGAAAATTTCCCGACGGTCCGACTTGCAGCCGCGGCGCGACTGATTTCCAGGATGCTCACGGAGGATTTTTTCAAGACTCTGGTCCAGGCAGTTAAGGACGCGGGGACGGATACTGCGGAAAAACTCAACCCACTGAGGTCGACATTCATCATCGCCTTCGACGGATTCTGGCAGCGTCATTTTCGATTTGGCGAGGAATCGGGACGACTCTTAACGCTCCTCATCGGGAAGAGCCGTTCAGATGATATTATCGTGAACATTGTGCTTCCGATATGCTTATTGTACGCACGGATTTTCAAAGACAAGAGTGTCAGGCAGGCGGCCCTGAAGATTTGTGAGGGATATCCCCCGCTCTGCCACAACGCCATAATTCGGACGATGGAGGGTCAACTGACGAAGGGAAAGTGCGAGCTCGAATCGGCGATGTTCCAGCAAGGCGCATTGCAACTGTACAAATTCTATTGTGCGGAAGAACGTTGCCGGGAGTGCGTTGTGGGGAAAAACGTTTTTATGCCCATCCATGCCGATGGGTCACGATAAGCCTCCGATCACTCCCGATACCGGGGAGGGAACCATCCGTTGCTTTCTCCGGCTCCCGTTGACCGTGGAAATCAGTGGAGCTGGTCTTCCTTTTCCAGCTGCTCGAAGTACTTCTTGATCAGCTCCTCATAGTCCTTCGAGTATTTTCCTTCAAGGGCCTTGAGAAGTTCTTCGCGCAGCCTGTTCTTGCCTTCCTGTGTCGTGACGTCGAAGTCCGACGGGCTTGCATGCGGGATTGAATTCCCGGCTTCTGCTTTGCGGCGTTTCTCGTAATCGCGCTCGCGAACGGAGCGCTGCGAATCAAGAAGTCGCGAGAGAATCCGATCCTGTTTTCTTACAGTTTCGGGATTGACTTGGTTCTGCTCAAGGTCGGTTTGCACTTCCTTCATGTCCTGCGCCACCCGGTCAATGTCGCCCAGAAGCCTGCTATACTCACCCGCGTTCTTGGCTTCGCGTGAAAGTTCTTCGAGTGATTTCTGGACGGCTCCCTGCTGGCCTGCAAGACGCTGGTACTCCGCCATTTGCTCCTGGGTCAGACTTTGGCCCCTTCCGAAGGCCGACTGTGTTCCTTGATTGATCGTCCCCTGAGCGCCCGCCATCTGTCCTAATCGCCCCATCAAACCTGCCATGCTCATGCCGCCCTGCCCGGCCTGCATCATCCCGTTGAGCGCGTTCTGCATCATCATTGCTGCGCGGTTCAGCGACCCCATGGCCTCGCCCTGTTTCGCCGAGGTTCCGAGTGGATTGCGGCTCTCCAGACCCTGCATCGCATCTCCCATCTGCCGCATCGCGTCGCCGATTTCTTTTCCCATCTCAGGACTTATTGCGAACGATTTCTTTGAAAGCTCTGCCATCTCATTGGCGACGTTGCCGAGATTGCTCATCTCTTCGTTTTGCCCTTCTGCCGCTTCCCTGAACCGTCGCGAATTGGGCTCAAGATTCTGAGTTTGCGTCTTGAGAGCCTCCTCGCGTTTTGAAAGCTCAAGGATGTTCTCAATTTGTTTCCGCATCTTGTTTACAACTTCCTTCATCTGCTTGTCGTTCAGAGCCTTCTTGACTTCCTGCATCTGTTCCTCGAACTGATTCAGACCGTCCATCGCCTGCTGCTGGTTTCCCTGAGCTTGCTGCATGTCCCCTGATTTCATCTGCTGCGCAGCGGAATTCATCTTCTGCTGGAGCTGTTGGTTCTGCAATTGTTGCTGTGCTTTCGACATCTCCTGCAACGGCATCTCTTTCGGAAACTCGTCCATCTTATCCTTCAGATCCTTCGTCTCCTTCTGGAGTGAATCCGCCTGTTGCTGCAGGTCTTGTTGCTGCCGGGCGAGGTCGTTTCGTTTTTGCTGATCCGAGGGATTCGTTTTTGACGCCTGCTGCTGGAGCGCCTCCTGCTGCTTTTTCAGCTCTTCCGCGCGTTTGAGAAGCTCGTCGATCTTCTGCTCGATTGCGATGCGCTTCAGTAGTTCGATGGTTCGCTCCAGACTCTGTCTAAACTGCTCCTCGGAGAACTTCAATTGTTCCGTCGCCTGTTTCATTTGCTCCGGAGATAATTGCTTCGTCGACTCCCTCAATTTCTTGAGCGCTTCCTGTAACTCCGGCGATTTCAATTGATCCATGAGTTTCTGAAGCTCAAGGTACTTTTCAAGCGTTTCATCGGAGAGAACTTTGTTCTCTTCCATCTTTTTCACCGATTCATCGAGTTTTTGAGAAGCATCTTCCAGCTTCTTCTTCATGGAATCGAATCGCTGCAACATCTGATCGGCCTTGTTTTGCTGCTGCCAATCCATTTTTTGCCGATTTGGTTTTTTTAACTCGCGCTGCAGGTCCTCAACATCATGTTTCAAATCCTCCGCCTGCTTGGCGACGTCTTTCATCGACTCCATCGATTGAACCTGGTCGTGCGAAACGCTGGAAAAAACCTCCTCTAATGACGGCAGCCTGAGCAGGTATGTTTCACTCTTGCCCGCCTTGGGTCCGTTGACGACGTCGTTATCAAAAACTTCGACGTAGTATGAAACGGCATCTTCGGGAACGAGATGCATGGGAGAGACATCCCAGGCATATGGCACTTCCATCACGATCTGATCGTTTCGCGCGAGAGGAATGTCGATGTACCTCGATGCGGTATCGGGCTGTTCGTAGCGAGACTGGACCAATTTATAGGCAAGCCGGAGTTGTGAAAAACCAAAATCGTCTTTAATACGGATGAAGAGGTTGAGTTTCATTTCTTCCGTCAGATCGACATTTTTCGCGGGCGCAAGTATCTCGGCGGTTGGATATTCATCCGGAAGCGCTTTGATTGTGTATTCCACCGGCGCAATGTTCGTCAGTCCATTTCGTCCAACAATCTGGAAATGATACGTCCTGTCCCGTTTAATGCTGATACTTCCGGCGGCCCTGCCTCCCCCACACCTCAACGGCACGTTCGTGCTGTCGTTGAATACCATCGATGCTTCCGAAAGCTCCTCGCTTGCTGTCAACTCCACATCGACTCTCGACCCCGGATATGCGCTGACATCTCCGACATTCTCGTCGAGAAGCCTGGAAGTCAGGCGCGTGTAGGTAGGAGGCGTCACCCTTAGCTGAAACGACCGAACGAGCGGACGGTCAACGACGGTAATCTTGAATTTATCGCTCTTGCTCTCCTCAACCGATGCGAAGTACTCCGTGGTCGACTTGAGGTTTCCCAATTCCGTGTGAAATGTGCCGTCGGTTCCGGCCTGGAGTACCTGAGCGTCAAATTCCAGCTGACCTTCCGGGCGCATCATCAGAGAGAGCTTTCGGCTGGATGCGCCGAGCACGCGGACGGTGACCGGAACGCTCTCGCCCCGCACAACTTCCGCGTTCCCCGGCTCTACGACGAACCGGATTTCCTGTGTGACCGCGTACGAAGTATTATAGTTTGCGATGCGAACCATCGACCCAAGAAATCCCGATGGCGAAACGACGAAGACAAGAAGAAATACACCAAACGCGTACACGACAAATTTCCGAAATCTTTTCACCCGCACATCGCTGACCGCCCCCGTGAAATCAAGCGGTTGAATCTGCTGATAGAGATCGGTGAATGACGCATCGATGAGGGCGGGAGAATAAATCTGTTGAAGGGCATCGCGCGCCTCGTAGATCTGAAGAGCGTCCACAAGGCGGTCCCGGATAGACGGGAAATGCGCGCCGACTTTGAGCGCAATTGACATCTCGGTATCTATCTTCAAGAAGCCCAGGGAACGCAGGAGCGGACGGAGAACAAACCATCCGGCGCAACCGCCGATGCACAGGATGACCGCGACGAAGAGAACCGTTCTTTCCGCTACTCCCAAAGAGAATATTTCTTCGAGCAGAATGCCGGGAAGGACAACGGAAATTGCTACAAGGATTGTAGCCAGACTGCCATAGAGAAGAGAGAGCCGATTCTCCTTCCTTCTCACCGCATTGAGGCGCTGAAGTATCTCCGAATAGAACGGCGAACTATTTTGCTGGCCGGCTTTCAACCGACAAACGCCTTTCCCCGCCCTCCGGCCGGACTCTGGAAGCGGCCGGGTATCGTCACCCGCGTGAGATCGACATAATCGGAAGACTGCAATTCTTTTTCCATTAATGGGTCAACGTCCAAACGACAAGATTTGTTCCGAAACGGAGCGCCTCTTCTCGTTTCTCCGGCGGGTCGCCATGCACTTCGGGAGGATCCCAGCCGTCGCTCGGGTTGGATTCATATGTATAATAGACAACGAGCCGGCCGTTGTGGAATAATCCGAATCCCTGCGGCGGTTTTCCGTTATGTTCGTGCGTTTTGGGAGGACCGCCGGGGAATTCATAGAAGCAATGATACAGGCCGTATGAAAACGGCAGTTCGCGCAATTCCTGTTCCGGAAAGATCTTTTTTATCTCACGGCGAAACGCCTTGTCCATGCCGTAGTCGTCGTCTGCATACAGGAATCCGCCATTTTCAAGATACGTCCTCAATCGTTTCACTTCCTCATCGTTGAATGCGAGATTCCCATGACCGGTCATAAATATGAACGGATAGGTAAAGAATTTGTCGCTGGAGATTTCGACGAACTGGTAATTGGGGTCGACTTCGATGCCGGTGTTCTGCTGAACGAACTGAAGAAGGTTCACTTCCTCGAGCGGGTCGTTGTACCAATCACCGCCGCCAACATACTTGAGGCGGGCGATCTTGAACGAGCTGCTGAACTTCGCAGTCTGAGCTGAAGTTTCGACAAAGGCGAAGATGAGCACACAGAAGAGGAGAAACAGCTTTTTCATATAAGAAAAGGTATGAAATAGGAGACGAAGATGCAAGAAATGCATCCTGGTCTGGCCGGCGAGATACAACTCGACAACAGAGAGACTTGATTGCTACCTCGTCTCTGAGGGTCGATGCGCAGCTCGTTTGCGCAAAAGATATCAGGATAGCGTGCAGCATGTGCACGCCATCCTGTATCATTAACGACCTCTCCACGAGGCCGTAGAGGAGAGAACGATTTTACAATTAATCCATGATCTTGCGCAGGAACGCGGGCTTGTCGGCATCGATTTCTTCTGCTCTTGCCGGCGGCTCTGGCTCCTGTGAACGGAACGGATTGAGGGGGATATCAATCCCTTTGCGCATATAGGCCGGCTCGTCGAGCTTCTGCAGGTCATGCAGTCCCGCCGGAATCCGGTCTATTGCTTTCGACGCGGGCTTTGCTACGCGCACCGTACCGATTCCGCGCTTGTTGAACCCGGTCGCGATGACGGTCACCATCATTTCCTCGCCGAGGTTTTCGTTGATGACGGCGCCCATAATCACGTTCGCGTCTTCACCGGCTGCTTCATGGATTATGCTCACCGCTTCGTCGACTTCCACGAGGGACATCGACGGACCGCCGGTCACGTTCACCAGCACGCCCTGCGCACCGGAGATCGAAACGCCTTCGAGCAGCGGACTTGAAATCGCCGCCTGCGCGGCTTCGACCGCACGGTTCTCACCGGTTGCAACCCCCGAACCCATCAGGGCATCGCCCATCTCGCGCATGATCGTGCGAACATCGGCGAAATCCACGTTGATAAGACCGGGGACCGTGATCAGCTCTGAAATGCCGCGCGTCGCATTGTGCAGCACGTCGTTGGCCTTGTCGAACGCTTCCTGGAGCGGCGTATTCCGTTCAACGATCGAGAGCAATTTTTGATTCGGAATGACGATGAGAGTGTCGACATGTTTTTTCATCTCTTCGATACCGGAGTCGGCCTGTCCCATCCTTTTCTTGCCTTCACAGCTGAAGGGTCGGGTGACGACGCCGACGACCAGCGCACCGATACTTTTGGCCACGTTGGCGACGACGGGTCCTCCGCCGGTTCCGGTTCCGCCGCCCATGCCGGCGGTGACGAACACCATGTCGCTGCCTGCAAGCGAGCGGGCGATTTCATCCCTGTCCTCTTCCACGGCACGCTGACCGATGGTCGGGTCGGCCCCGGCGCCCAAACCGCGCGTTAGATTTTTCCCTATTTGAATCTTGTTCGGCGCCTTGTTTCGTTCCAGCGCCTGCATGTCGCAATTGATCGCAAAGAAGTCCACACCCTGCAATCCTTTGTCAATCATGCTGTTGATGGCGTTTCCGCCGCCACCGCCGACTCCTACCACACGAATTTTTGCCCCGTGGTCGAAGTAATTATCCAGTTCTATCACTATCGTTTCTCCTCTAATGTTGATAGTTGTTGATTAATGGTTATTAGTTAGTTATGTAGTCTTAATTTCCAATCTTTGACTTCCCGATCTTTCTCTTCTTACAACTCGTCAAACCAGCTTTTCATTTTGCTGAAGATATTCTTCAACGAATGACCCCCTTTTCCGTTGTTGAATGTCAACGGAGCGCCATCCTTGTTGCGCAATCCGTGCAGGACGAGACCGACGCAGGTTGCATACATCGGGTTTTCGATTTCGCGGACCAATCCGGCGTTGAATCCCGACGGCACTCCGATCTTGACCGGCATGCCCAGCACCTCACGCGCGAGTTCCGCCGATCCCTTGATGAGCGAGCCGCCGCCCGTCAGCACGACGCCCGCAGAAAGATGGCGCGAGTACCCCGAACGCTTGATCTCGATCGCCGCGATCTCAAAAATCTCCTCCATCCGCGGCTGGATGATCTGCGCGAGCAATCGTTTGTCGATATCCAGCGGCGGTCGCCCGCCGATGCCCGGGAGCGTGATGGGCTCGTCATCGACAACGCTGGGAAGATACGAGAAGCCGTGCTGGCATTTCAGTCTCTCAGCCTGTTCGGTAAGAACACCCAGGCCTTTGCGGATATCGTTCGTCACCTGGTTGCCGGCGATAGGAATCACCGCCGTGTGACGGATCGTCCGATCCTCGAACACTGCCAGATCGGTCGTCCCACCGCCGACGTCGAGGAGCGCGATGCCGACTTCTTTTTCCTCTTCGTCGAGCACGGCGTAACTGGATGCCAGCGGTTCGAGCACCATGTCGCGTATCTGGAGTCCTGTACGCTGGACGCATTTGCAGATATTCTGTGCCGCGGTCACTAACCCCGTGATAATGTGGACATTGGCTTCCAGGCGAACACCGGACATTCCGACGGGGTCGAACACGCCGTCCTGGCCGTCGATAATAAACTCCTGCGGAATCACATGAATGATCCTTCGGTCGGAGGGAAGCGCCACGCGTTTCGTATCTTCGATGAGGCGGTTGACGTCGGCCTGTGTTATTTCGTGCTCCGTCCCGCTAACGGCAATCACGCCGCGACTTTGAAAACTCTGGATATGGTCGCCGGCAATGCCGACAATCACCGACTGAATTTTGATGCCCGATCGGGCTTCGGCTTCCGAAATCGCGACCTGAATTGACCGAACCGTCTTATCGATATTCGTCACGACTCCGCGCGTCAGTCCACCCGAGGCACTCTTTCCGATCCCGAGAACGTTGAACCGCCCGCCGTCATCGACCGCTGCGACGACGGCGCAGACTTTCGTCGTGCCTATATCCAGCCCGACAACAATATTATGTTCCATGCTCTTTCCTTTTTGAAATATTACGACGGAATCTTTTTCAACGATTCCTTTTGTCGATCCCACTTCGCGACAACCTGTCCATCATATCGCAAATCCACAGCCCGGAGTTGTCGCAACATTTCTGGTTTCCCATAGCCATTCATGAAGGATTGAAACAGTACAAGCTTCTTGCCGAAATCCCCCCGTCCCAACGTGATGGGGATTCCTCCTTCAGTCGAGTAGAGAACCACTTCACCGCCCTTGTTCATGTTGACTTCGGATATAGCATGATAAAGGTCGGTGCGCTGCGCAATCTGAAGAATGTCAATCGCTTCAAATACATCGGTCTGATTCATGGCGGTACCGACCCGGACGCTCTCTGCGCCCGCTACTCCGTCGACCAATGGAAGGTCGAACGTCGTCGTCGAAACGCGATGCGGGAGCACCATTCCTTCCGCATCGATGCAGTACAACTGGCTACCGCTCAAAGCCGCAATCGGGTCGCGTTCGACGATACTGATGTACAGGGCGTTTGGAAGTTGCCGGCTGACAATCGCCGATTTTATCATCGGCTGAGAATACAGGCGCTGGCGGACAGCGAACAGGTCGGTTTGATACATCAGCGCCTGCGGCTGGATGTTTGCCAGAGCGACAAGTTCCTTCGCGGACATGATGCGCGCACCTTCGACGACAACCCGCTGCACGATCAGCGTTTCCTTCCACTGCATCGATAGGATGAAAATCATCAGGAAGCCTATCACCAGCGGGACGAGCAGCCACACTCCGACGCTGGATCGCGGTGATTGCTGTCGTGGTCGGGCCTGTGTAACGGTTTCTTCCATCAGTTATAAAACTCCTTGCGAATACTTTCGGGGAAACCCACCAATTTTACTTCCGGTTCCAGTGTGACACCACATTTTTTTTGCACTGTCGTTCGGGCAAGGCGGATGAGATCCAGAACATCGATTGCTGTCGCACCGCCGGTATTAACAATGAAATTTCCATGCTTATCGGATATTTGAGCTTTTCCTTTGCGCGTCCCTTTGAGCCCGGCATCCTCGACGAGCTTTCCGGCAAACAACCCGGGCGGATTCTTGAAGATACTCCCGGAATTCGGAAGGTTCAACGGTTGAGACTGATTTCGCTTGACGAGCAGCTCCCTCCGCTTTTTCATCAACTCGGATTTGTTACCGACAGGCAGAGCGAACGAAGCAGACAGGACGACATCTTTCACGAAACCGGACTGCCGATATCCAAATCCGGCATCGGCTTTTTCCACTTTCACAATTCTCCCGTCGCGGTACACTTCCGCTTCCTTCAGGCGGTCGGAAATCTCACCGCCGTAAGCGCCCGCATTCATCACGACGGCGCCGCCGATGGTTCCCGGAATACCGGCCAGCATTTCAACTCCCTGCCGGCCTTGCTGGATGCAGAAATCGACGAACTTTGCCATCCGGACCCCGGCTTCGGCAACAATCATTTCCTCTTCCGTCCAGATTTTGTTGAGTGCACCAGCCAGATTGACAACGGCACAGCGAATTCCCTGGTCACTCACGAGAAAATTACTCCCGGCCCCTATCACGATAAACGGAACGTCGTGCGTTTTAAAATACGCGAGGAGACTTCCGAGGTCATTTTTGTCAAGCGGCTCAAGAAAATAGTCCGCCGGACCTCCGATTCGAAAGGAGGTATATTTTTCCAATGGTTCGCTCAAAAACACTCGTCCGCGATAGTTCCTTTTTAGGTCTTCGATGTCCACCAACGCAAGAATCCTGAATCGTGTTTAATTTTTCGTTTTATATTCTTTCAGAAACACTTCACCGTACTTCCAGATGTCCCCCGCACCCATCGTGATAACAACATCACCTTTCTTTACGATACCTTTGAGGAAACCCGCCACGGTGCGCTTGTCCTCGACGTAGTACACTTCCTTATGACCGTATTGTCTCGCGGCATTGGCGATCAATTCTCCCGTCACCCCCTGGATTGGTTCCTCACGCGCGGGATAAATATCCGTTACAACGAGAACGTCGGCCTGCAGGAAGGCCTTGGCGAATTCCTCGTAGAAATCGCGCGTCCGCGAAAAGAGATGCGGCTGAAAGACACAGACCAGACGCCGCCGCCATCCGGCTTTCGCTCCCGAGAGCGTTGCCCTGCATTCCGTCGGATGATGTGCATAATCATCGTAAACGGTAATCCCGCCGACTTCGCCTTTTTTCTCCCATCGACGGTAGACGCCTGCAAACTTTTCGATGCCGGCTTTCGCCTTGTCGAACGGGATGTTGAGCTCCAGACCCACAGCGATCGCGGCAAGAGCGTTCTGCACATTGTGATTCCCCGGTACCTGCAACGTCACCGAGCCAAGCTCGACATCATTTTGCAATACTGCGAATGTCGCCGTGTCCTGCTTGTGAGAAATATCGACCGCTTCGATGTCCGCCTGCGGGTTCAAGCCATAGGTAACGATTTTTTTCTTGTTGAACATCGGCATGATGTCCTGGAGCGCCGGTTCGTCGAGGCACAAAATGATAAACCCGTAGAACGGGACTTTGCTTCCGAATTGCACGAACGCGCCTTTGAGATCGTCAAGATCGCGGTAGCAATCGAGATGGTCTGTTTCCAGCGTCGTCAGCACGGCAACGGTCGGCGTGATCGAGAGAAACGAACGGTCGAACTCATCCGCTTCCACCACGATAAACTCACCATGTCCCAGCCTGGCATTTGTTCCGCCGAGGCCGCTGAGTTTTCCACCTACGATCACGGTGGGGTCGAGACCTCCTTCCATCAACACGAGACTGATCATCGATGTTGTCGTCGTCTTTCCATGCGTTCCCGCTACACCGATACCGTATTTCAGGCGCATGACCTCGGCAAGCATCTCCGCGCGGCGGATAACTGGAATTTTCCGCCGCTGTGCTTCGATAACTTCGGGGTTATCCAGCGGTACGGCGGAGGAATACACGAGCGCGTCGACGTCATCCCTGACATTGCCCGCACGGTGGCCTTCAAAGATCTCCGCCCCGAGCGACTGCAACCGTTCTGTGACCTCGCTTAACGCCTTGTCCGAGCCGCTCACTTTAAATCCTTGATCCAGCAGGATTTCAGCGATGCCGCTCATTCCGATACCGCCGAGACCGACAAAATGCAATTTCTTTATTGAGCTAAACATGACTTGGAATTATTGGGATTATTGGTATTGTTATCAGCGAATATGATCACTCTTGATTATGTTGGCCGTCTGCGTGGCCCGTTATTTTCCGATGATCATTCTCAGTGAAATCAGGAACATCGCAACCCCGAACACCCTGCGCAATGCATCCGAGGAAATATTATTGGCAATCATCCCGCCAAAGTATCCACCGACGAAGAGTCCGACGCACATAATTGCCGCGATCTTGATGTTCACATGGCCGACCTGATAGTATTGCCATGCGGCCAACAATCCAACGGGCGGGATGAGCATTGCCATCGTCGTTCCCTGCGCCATATGTTGATCCCAGCTAAACATGTAGACGAGCACCGGCACGATGAATGTCGCTCCGCCGATTCCAAGGAGACCGCTCAGCACTCCACCCGCAAGCCCGAGGATGACGTATGGTAGATTCTCCATCTGTTCGTTCCTTTCTATTGAACACGTTATGACAGCTTTGACGTGCGAAGCCCGAATGCCGGACGTTTCGCTTTCGGTACAAGCTCGGCAACACGCTGCATTTCCGCGATCAGGTCCTTTTCCCGTTCGTACCGCCCGACTCTGATGCGGAACAGACGCCTGCGGCCTTTCGTCTTGAAAAGGATCACCTGCGAAAGCCCGGCTGTCTGCACCGACCGCTCGCGTCCGATGTACAGCCATTCGATGGTTGAGAACGGAACTTCACGGTCGCGGTATTTGTGGTGAAACACTATCTTGTCGACTCCAAGGATCAATTTCCGGTCACGGAGTTTGTTCAAGATCAACACGGTAATCGAAATCAATACGAAAACAATGATGACGTATAACAACGGGTCTGTGCCCAACGACGGCAACCGCTCAATAGTCAGTGTTCCGCGGACACCCGCATACAGCAAAAGCGTCGTGAGATACAAAAGCGCCTGCTGGTAATAGAAATCGAGCTTATACCTGAACATTCTTGCGTTCTGTTCCGTCCGGGCGCTTTCCACACGATTCGGTTCGCTCGTCATACAGTTTTCTTTTCCGCCAACTTCAAAATATGTTCTGCAATCACCCGTCCGGCATCGGGTTTCCCGAATTTCCGGCTTGATTCACTCATTCGACGAAGCTGTCCTTCATCGTTGATAAGTGCGGTGAGAACCGCGGACAATCCATCAGACACTTCATGGTCATACAAAAGCCTGGCCGCGCCGGCTTCTGCCAGCTCCAGGGCGTTATGCACCTGATGATTTGCAGCCGCATGGGGATACGGAACAAGAATTGCCGGCTTGCCGATGCGGGTTAGCTCGGCAATCGTCGTCGCCCCTGCCCTGCACACTACAAGGTCGCTGACGGCATACGCGTAATCCATCCGGTCGATGAACGGCTTCACCCAGATCGGCGCGGTGGCCATCCTTGCACATTCGTCTCTGATCGCTTGATATTCATCCCTGCCGGTTTGCCAGATCAGCCGGATGCCGGACCGCACAAGTTCTTCCAGATTCTTGCGTACGGCCTGATTAATCGACCGTGCGCCGAGACTTCCACCGAAGACGAGAACCGTGCGTTTTTTTTCTCCGGCGCCGAAACCAAAGTATGAACACGCTGCTGTCATGTCGACGGTGTCCAGAGAACTTCTGGTCGGGTTGCCGGTGATCGAGACATTGTCATTCCGCTTCAAGTACCTTTTTGCCGCCTCGAAAGTGAGATGCACTTCATTTACACGATTTCCCAGCAACCTCGTCGTTATGCCCGGGTATGCATTTTGATCCAGTATGACCGTCGGGATATGCGAAAGAGTGGCAGCATACACCACCGGTCCCGACACATACCCGCCCGTTCCTACAGCAACCGCCGGCCTTACCTGTCGTATGATTGAGCGCGCTTGCATTATTGATACAATCAATTTCACTGGAAACAATGCATTCTTGAACAAACGGCGGCGATGAAACCCGCTGATCCAAATCGAACGGAACTCATATCCTTGCTGCGGGACGACATGCGCTTCGAGTTTGTCCCGGGTACCCACGAAGACAATTTCTGCCGCCGGCTCGAGTTTCTTGATTTCGTCGGCCACGGCAAGGGCCGGAAACAAATGCCCACCCGTCCCACCGCCGGCGAAGATAATTCGTAGACTCGGCACATCAATAGACCTTTCCTACGCTCATATCGTCCACATCTATTTCACCCACCACCGGAAGCTCTGAAGCCCGCGGGTGTAAGTCCGTTTGTGAAGAAATATTCAGCAGCACACCGACGGCAAAGGCTGAGAAAACCATCGACGACCCCCCGTAACTTACAAACGGCATGGGAAGACCGGTGGTCGGAAGCATACCGAGCGTCACGCCGGCATTGACAAGCGCGTACAGCGTGATCGCACACGTAATGGCAATCGCCAGATTGCGGCCAAACATATCCGACGCATGACGGGCGACTTCAAGTCCGCGAATCATGATCACAAGAAATAACACCATGACGAACATCGTCCCCAGGAAACCGTACTCCTCCCCCACGATGGAGAAAACAAAATCGCCGTACGACTCCGGCAGAAAGAGGTCGCGTTGTTTACTTTCTCCGGGACCAACACCAAAGATACCTCCGTTCGCAAAACCAAAAATTCCCTGCTGGAGCTGATAATTATGAGTGCCGGAAGCGCCATGCTGGAGATGCAGAAAATCCATCATGCGTACTCGACGGTACGGGGCGCTCCACATGTACAATGCCAGCAGTGGAACGACAATTGCAAATAACAACAACACGTGCGAGAATTTGGCACGACCAACAAACAGCATCAACAAGCCCAGCCCGAAAATCATTGTCCCCATGCTGAAATTCGGCTGCAACATGACAAGCCCGGTCACCAGCCCGATCCAGATGATAGCCGGGATGAACCCGTGCTTGAAGTTGCGGAGAAGCTCACCTTTAACTGCAATGAGAGCAGAAAGATGGAAAAGGAGCGCGTACTTGGCGAACTCAGACGGCTGGATGCCGAGACTGCCATACCGTAACCATCGTGAGGCACCCTTCGCTTCGCCGCCCATGACCAACGTAGCCGCAAGAAGGCACACAGCCGCGATGAGCGCCAGTTTTGTGAAACGCTCCAACTTTTGATAATTGATCCTTATCCCGATAAACAGCGCAATCAATCCCAGAAACACTTTGATGGCGTGACTGATCAACATCCTTTCACTTTCACCGTACTTGGCCTGGGCCCATGACGCAGACGCGCTGTACACAATCCCGAGGCTCATGAACATGAGTATGATCACTGCAATGAAAATCACCATGTCAATATGGTTTCGATCCGTCCTCGGCATTCCGATCATTCACAAAGTACCGTCATAGCTTCTCCACGCATTGCTTGAACACCTTTCCGCGGTGTTCATAGTTTTCAAACCAATCAAACGATGCGCATGCAGGCGAGAGCAGCACGATGTCGCCGGAACGTGCGAGAGCGCACGCCTGGGTCACGGCCGCTTCCATCGAAGGCGCCCGGACAACGTTCGTTTTCGACGAGAATTCTCTCACAACCGTGTCCGCGGACTCACCGATCGCAACGATGGCTTTCACGTGCCGTTCAACAAGCTCGTACAATTGAGTGTAATCATTTCCCTTATCCCGCCCGCCGAGCAAGAGAACGATGGGCCGGTCGTACGATTGAAGCGCATACCAGACCGACGCCACATTCGTCGCTTTCGAGTCGTTGATATACCTGATACCGTTGACTTCCCGAACAAACTCCAGACGATGCTCCACCCCCTTGAAATTTCTTAGAGTCGCCCGGATCGACGGAACTTTAATTCCCAGGAGTTGGGCCGAGAGCGTAGCCGCCATCGCGTTGTAAAGGTTATGGACACCGCGAATGCTGATCTGGTCTGCCGGCACAATATCGTGTCGGTCCGCGCCGAGCAATGTGACAAGTTTTCCATCCTGAACGAACGCTCCTTCGTCAAACCTGGGCTGGAGTCCCAGGGGAATCAGGTGCACATGCGGCCGCGCCATACCGAGCACATAGTCGCGGGTTTGTTCATCATCATCATTATAAATCAGATAGTCATCCGGCGTCTGATTCTCAAAAATCCTGCACTTCGATGCTGCGTACTGTTCAAAAGAATGATTGTAACGGTCAAGATGGTCCGGGGTAATATTGAGAATAACCGAGACCTTCGGATGAAACAACTCGATATAGTCGAGCTGAAAACTGCTCACTTCGACGATGGCCACAGCGGTCGGCGCCAGACCATCCACCATTGAAGAGAACGGCGTGCCGATGTTCCCGGCGACGATATGGTCTCGTGCGGCATCGCCGAACATCCTGCCCAGCAAAGCTGTTGTGGTTGTTTTGCCGTTGCTTCCTGTGACCGCGATGATCGGCGCAGGACAAAACCAGCTCGCGACCTCAAGCTCGCTGACAATATTCAGCCCGCGCCGCGCCGCTTCCTGCAGCACCGAGGAATTCGTCGGAACACCGGGGCTGGTCACGAACAAGTCCGCCTGGTAGACCCGTTCGGTATGGTTCCCGAGTTCATGGTCAATCCCGAGGGATTGAAGCATCGAAATCTGCGACTGAAGTTTGTCGCCGGTTTGCCGGTCGCTTACGAACACGCGCGCGCCCTTCGATGCAAGCAGGTGCGCCACGGCCACACCGCTTCGTGCCGCGCCAATAACCGAGATTCTCTTTCCCTGAAGTGCATTACGTTCCATGCGACACAACTGCTTTGAACTTTCACCTGTATTCCACGTGCGTTAGCCGCAATCCATGGAATCATGCGAGGACGTTGCTATCTGACCTTGAATGTCGCAAGACTCAGGATCATCATGAGAATTGCAACGATGTAAAAACGCGTGACGATCTTCGGCTCGGGCCAGCCGAGCATTTCAAAATGATGGTGCAGCGGCGCCATTTTAAACACCCGCCTGCCTTCGCCGTACTTTCTTTTTGTGTATTTGAAATACAACCTCTGAATAATTACCGAGAGCGTCTCCAGCAGGAAAATACCCCCGAGGGTCGGCAGTAACAACTCTTTCTTGATGAGCACGCATAGCGCGCCGAGTGCGCCTCCGAGCGCAAGCGAACCGGTGTCACCCATGAACACCTGTGCCGGGTAGGCATTGAACCAGAGAAAGCCAATTGTCGCTCCGGCCAGCCCCGAACAATAGACACTGAGCTCGCCGTTTCCTCGCAGGAACGGAATGGTGAGGTACTGGCTCAACTCCGCGTGCCCCGAAACATAGCTCATAATGGCCAGCGTGACGGCAACGATACCGACCGTCCCTGCCGCCAGACCGTCGAGTCCGTCAGTCAAATTCACCGCGTTGCTCGTCGCCGTGATGACGAAGATCACCATCGGGATATAGAATATTCCAAAATCAAATTCGAGATTCTTGAAAAACGGAACCGTTGTGGAAGAAGCGTATCGTTTGAGACTCGTATCAATCCATTCAGGGTGAAAGTAAATCACGAACCCGATGACCAAACCCGCGATCACTTGTCCTACAATCTTATAGCGACCGACCAGTCCCTTCGATTTTTTTCTCACGACCTTGAGATAATCGTCCAGAAATCCGACTGCACCCAGCCACGCCGTCACAAACATGATCAAAATCACGTAGCCGTTCTTGATATCGGCCCAGAGGAGGACGGGAATGAGCGTCGCGAACAAGATGATCAACCCGCCCATCGTCGGCGTTCCGGCTTTGCTCAAATGGGTCTTGGGCGCTTCCAGCTTCGCCGCTTCACCGACCTGTCTTTCCTTCAGCGCCCGGATGATCTTTGGTCCCAACCAGAACGAAATCACCAGGGCTGTAACCGTCGCCGCACCCGCCCGGAACGTGATGTAACGAAACAGTCCGAACCCGGGTGGATGAAGTTTGACGCGAATATAGTCGAGAAGATAGTACAGCATCACTTCACCCGGTGAAAGTACCGGCGCTGCGAAACCGTTGAATCACGCGGAAAAAATTTCTGCGTTATGCTAACCCGCAGAGTGCTATCGTCAAGCATTTCCCACACGTCGTTTTGTCGAAATAGCTGAGCGCCTCTCATATTGCGTTGCTCGACACGCGCGGCCACGGTGAATTTGTTGCCACGCTCAATCCACCTCGCTTTGAACCACCTCTTAACGCCGCGAAGTGTGTCTTCACGGAACATCTCTGCACCGTTGAATTTGTAGACACTCGAAGGAAACTTCACGTCCTGGCCGGATCCTATTAACTCAACCAGAACCGTCATCGAATCGCGGACCTGTTGTATTTCCATCAAGTACCGGTCGACAGACTTGAAGGAGGGTGGAAGGTTCTCGCTCTTGTTGAGGTCGAGCCACCATTTGCCTACGAGACCCGGGCTGTGTTTCTGGAGACCCATGAACAGCAGACAGAAAATGAATACCAACAGCACGCGTTTCACGAAATTTTTCTCCTTAACCGTTCCTGCAAGAACGCCACGACGTCGTCCATTTTCATCCCGCGAGAGCCTTTGACAAGAACAATATCGCCGGGAGCCGCCAGCTCTGCGGCGTATTCCGACAGGATGTTTTTTTGATCATAATGAAGGTTCACCTCGCATCGCAGCTTCGCCGCAATGCTTGCTGCCATTGCGCCGTACGTAAGCACGCACCCGAAACCGAGACGGTTGATGATCTCCGCAATTTTCTCATGCTCTTCCTGCCCGTGCTCACCAAGCTCCAGCATGTCACCCAGAATGACAATCTTTTTCCCGGGGCAGGTCATGGCCTGCAACGCCTCGAGCGCCGAAGCCACCGAGTCAGGGTTCGCGTTGTAGGTATCGTTGAGAATCGTGACTCCGGCAACGACAGCAGTCTGCATCCGATTCTTCATTGCCTGAAAGGACTCCAACGCGGATTTGATATCCCGGCCGGAAACACCGAACTCGAATCCGATTGCCGCCGCGGCGAGCGCGTTGGAGACATTCCGGTGACCGGCAATCCGGCTTTGAACGATGAGAGGGCGATCCGATCCCAACCGTGCAATGGAGAATCTGGGACAACCGTATCGATCGACGCCCAACAGCTTTCCCCGCACCTGCACCCTCGCCGCGCCCAGGCCATAAGTTCTTTTCTGCTTCAACTTCTTGGACTGTGCGACAACATACCCGTCATCCGCGTTGACAAAGCCGACGCGTGAACGGTCAAGGGCCAGCCAATCAAACAACTCCCCCTTAGCGGCCGCGATTCGATCGAGCGAACCAAAGAATCCAAGATGAGCTTTACCGATATTGGTGATGACGCCATGGGTTGGTTCCGCGATGGCGCATAGGTTTGCAATTTCACCCTCATGGTTCATCCCCATTTCGACGACCGCAAGGTCGTGGCCACGATTAAGGCGAAACAACGTCATCGGCACTCCGATGTGATTGTTGAGATTGCCTTCGGTGCCGAGTACCGAGTGACGATATTTGAGTACGTTTTTTACCATTTCTTTTGTCGTCGTCTTTCCGCTGCTGCCCGTGATAGCAACCAGCGGAATATCAAACTTTCTCCTGTACTGACGCGCCAATTCGCCCAGGGCCTTCACGGTGTCCTCGACGATCACCAATGGAAGGTCTGTAGACGAACAGTTGAAACGCCGGTCGACAATTGCGCATGCAACTCCTTTCGCAGCGGCGTCGGAGATGAAATCATGCCCGTCAAAGTTCTCTCCACGAATCGCGAAAAAAAGGTCGCCTTGCCTGATGGTCCGGGTGTCCGTCGACACTCCCCGGATGGTCACCCCAGTCAAGGTCCCGGGTCTGTGCAGCTGAAGATGCTCGATGGCGAGCAGATCTTTGACCGTTATTTTCATGCATGCGTGCGCAGAAATTCTTCAACAATCTCACGATCGCTGAAATGGACTTTTGTATCCCCGATGACCTGATAGTCTTCGTGTCCTTTGCCGGCAATCAAAGCAACGTCGCCGGGTTCCATCATGTCCAGCGCCGCCGTGATCGCTTTCTCGCGGTTCGATTCCCGGTGGACTCTCGAACCCGGCCTTACACCGGTCATGATTTCATCGATGATGGCGCCGGCGTCTTCGTATCGCGGGTTGTCGGAAGTCACGACGGTAACATCACTCAACTCCGAGGCGATGCGTCCCATCATAGGACGTTTTTTTGCGTCACGGTTACCGCCACATCCAAAAACTGTCACGATTTTACCATCCTTCGTCGTTCCGAGCACATCACGGACGGCTTTTATAGCCTTTTCAAGTGCATCGGGAGTGTGCGCGTAGTCGATAACGGCTATCCAGCCGCGGGGAGAAACGATCCGTTCAAATCTCCCCCGAACACCCGGCGCCGACATTAATGCCTGCTGCATGGTCGATTTGGGAATACCGAGAGAAATCCCCGTCGAGAAGGCGGCAAGGATATTCGAGACGTTGAATCGGCCGACAAGCGGCGATTGGATTTCGGTCTCTTCCGATCCATGCTCGACAATAAATCGCACGTTCTGCAGCGACAAGGAGATGTTCTTTGCCCGCACGGTTGCCGGCGAATCTACTCCGTACGATATTTTCCTGCCAGCGACGCCGCCGTACAACCGCTTTCCCCATTCGTCGTCAACGTTAATGACTGCCCAGGCGTCCGGGGAGAGGGTGTCGAACAGTATTCGCTTTGCTCTGAAATATTCTTCCATCGAACCGTGGTAGTCGAGATGATCCTGGGTCAGGTTCGTAAACACCGCGCTGTCGAACTCGATTCCTTCCACCCGATGCTGGTGGAGCGCGTGGGAAGAAACTTCCATTACCGCAGAAGAGCATCCCTCGTCGACCATCCTTGCCAGCATTTCATTCAGCTCCAGGGACTCCGGAGTTGTGTGGGTGGCAGGAATCCGATCCTTTCCAAAAACGTATTCTATCGTTCCAATCAATCCCGCAGTTTTTCCCTGCGCTTCAAAAAGCGATTTCAATAAATGGGTCGTGGTGGTTTTTCCGTTTGTTCCCGTCACGCCGATCATTGTCAGTGCACGGGAGGGATTGCCAAAATATGCCGATGACATCCGGGCCAGGGCAATCCTCGTGTCGGGAACCACGACTTTCACGACGCCTGCATGCATGAAATATGAATCAGGCAGCGCACGGTCATCATCTGTCACAACAACGCATGCACCCCGGTCGACGGCGTCGATGATAAATTTGTTTCCGTCTTTCGACGTTCCGTGAATCGCAACGAATAGATCGTTCCGATCGACCTTTCGCGAATCGTACTGGAGGCGTCGAATTTCTATCTCCTGCGTCACGAGAAACTGTCCATATCTCTGGTTAACCATTTTGCTGACGGTGATTCCCGCAAGGATCTTTGAGAGCGTCATTGAATCCGGATCTGTTCCAACTGCGAATGCAATTTATTGGTACGATACCATCCGGTCCGATTGAACAGGATGGTCAATAGTATTCATATTCGTGCCTTACTACCGTTTCGACTTTTCCCCGGCTGTCAAGAACCGTTTCTTTCACAACCCGTCCGTCGGCATTGTAGACATAGAGATGCTTCCGGATGAACTTCCCATCCCCGGAATAATCCCGCCGCGTCGTTTTCCGATTATGGGAATCATACGCCGACACCCAACGATACCGGGGGACATTCTGTTCGCTTCCGTTTTCATCCGTCACATTCCCCTGCTTGTCGTACTTGAAATTCCTGAAGTTGAACAGTTTACCGTCGCGGTCGTACATTTCCTGGCGGACTTTGCTGCCGGAGAAGTCGTACACATACAATGTTTTAAAACTTTTCTTTCCGTCATTTGTGAATTCCTGTATTCCGATTTCGCGTCCGGCCGAATCAAACAGCATTTCCAGTTTCAAAGAGCGTATCCCGTTCGAAAACGTGATCGTCGAATCGAGCCTGCTTTTGATGCCGTACCAATTTCGCTTGGTATATACGGAAACCTTCTTTTCCTTCGGCCACAAACGCCGGTCGGATACTTCGAGCACTTTTCCCTCACGATCATAGAGCGTTACGACCTGAGACTGATCGGGTTGGAGCTTTCCGCCCTCGACGGGAACGTAGCCGGTTTGAATTTCCTTCTTCAGAAGTTTCGGTTGTCCCTGCGCGAGCAAGAGACCCGCACACATTGTCGCCGCAATAAGTCCAGCAAATCTGATCACCAACATTCATTCTCTCATGCGTTGCTTTGAGTTCGCTGCCCCGATGATTTCAATTCTTGTTCCCGCCGGTAAACGACCTGGGTTCACATGTCAGGATGATCTTCATTTTCGAATGCGAATGCATCCCCGCCGGGGGCTGCTGCCGCACGACAACTCCTGAGCCGCTCACGACCGGTTCGAACTGTTCCAACGTCAACAGACTTACGGCGCGCCGGGCGCTGAATCCTCTCACGTCGGGAACGAGCGTATCGGAGGTTGTAGCCATTAGCCTCTTATCGGTCACTCCCGCCGTGGCACCGGGTGGATTTGGGTCATCCGTTGACGGCGTCGTCTGCCGACCGTTGTCCGCATGCAGAGCTGTCGCCGATTCGACCGGTACCAGCATTTGCGTAGTGTTGAGAACACGTTCCGCTATCGCATGAAACACTGGCGCGCTTGTTGCCCCCCCTGTGTAATTCGCGCCCCGCGGATTGTCCATCATCACCAGACATAAGAATTTGGGATTGTCTGCGGGAAGAAACCCGATAAACGATGCAGTGTAGCTTTTCGGTTCGTAGCCGCCTTCGACATATTTCCTTGACGTCCCGGTTTTCCCTGCGATTTGCACTCCCTGAATCCTCGCGGGTTTTCCCGTTCCATGTTCTACGACCCCGACAAAGAATTCATTCAGCATCTGCACCGTTGAAGGCGACACGACTTTTCTGATCACTTCAATTCTTGATTCACGGACCACCTGGCCGATCGCATCGACTTCTTTTTTTATGATATGCGGTCTCATAATCAGCCCTCCATTTGCAACGGCAGCATACGCCGCGCAGAGCTGCATGGGCGTTACTCCCACCTCATAACCGAACGCCATCGTATTCAAGGTTGTGCTGTACCAATCCACCGGCTTTTTCAACGTTCCTCTCACTTCGCCGGGAAGTTCGACGTTGGTCGGCATGCCGAATCCGTAATCCCGTGCCATCTTGTATAACCGCTCGGCTCCGATTATATCGCTGATCTTCGCCATGACAATATTGCTTGAAAACTCCATGGCTTCCCGGAAGCTGATCCAACCGTACGGATGGGTATCTTCGATTTTCCGTTTTTTTCCACTGCCGATAGGCACCAGATAAACGCCCTGCTCGGCAAAAAATTTCTGCTCGGGCTTCACGAGGCCGGCCTCGAGCGCTGCCGAAGCAGTAACCAGTTTGAAGACCGAGCCCGGCTCGAAAACATCAGTCACGGCACGGAGTCGCTGGTCTTTCAGCTCCGAACGCGAAAATGCATTTGAGTTCACCGAAGGGTACTGCGCGATTGCCAGGACTTCACCTGTCATCGGCTGAAGAATCACGACAATACCGGCGTCCGCCCTGTTGGCTTCGACACCTTTTCGCAATTCCTCCTCGGCAATCGACTGAACCGCCAGGTCGATCGTGAGATAAACATCTTGCCCCTTGACCGGTTCGACGCGGGGATAATCGACGGCCGGGCGCGCGTGGCCTTTGCCGTCGCGCTGGAACACGACATAACCTTCGGTGCCCCGGAGTTCATTATTGAATTCCCATTCGATGCCGGCATCTCCTTCGTAATCCACGTTGGTGGAACCGATCAGTTGTCCCGCAACAGACTCATTGGGATACAACCGTTTGGGCTCGTACCGCACAACGATGCCGGTGAAGGTTTCCGGCTTCACTTTGCCCAGATAATCGCTTTGAACCTGGCGCTCCAGCCACACGAAGCGTGAATCCGAGTTGAGTTTCTGCAGATAGTACTCCTGCGGTTTCCCGAACACGTGTGAGAATGTCGACGCGATCGATTTGACTTCATCGGCCGCAAGCTGGGGATCCGCAGCAAACGAGACCGACATCGAGTTGGATGCCAGGATGTTCCCGTTGCAATCGAACAATGTGCCCCGCGCTGCCGGCAGAACGATCTTCGATTGATACTGCTTATCGGCTAACTCACGATAGCGCGAAGCGTCGACAATCTGAATCTGTACCAGGCGGGCACACAGAACGACGAACAACACGCACAACACCGCCTTCAAGAGCTTCATCCGGAAGTAGTCCGGCTTCACCGCCGGCGCCTGCGGGGCAAAGGCAATATTGTGTTCTGAATAATTCATCAAGCAACACTTATGGTATCGATACCTGTCATTCCTGCAACGAGCGCGATCTTAAATTTTCTTCCTGGTGGGAAGCTTCAGCTACTCTTCTTGAAATTCCCGGAGACGATCCGGGTCGACATCGAGCCACACCGGCTGCTCCCTGGGATAGATGAGCCCCAATTGCTCCGTGGCAATTTTCCCGATGCGTTCCAGCTTTGACTTCTGGCTGATCTCCGCGCGCAGAATTTCATTCGCACTGAGAATTTTTTGATGTTGCATCTGCAGATTATTAACTTCTTCAGCCAACCGGATGACGGTAATCTTGTTCCAGATGTACGACACAGTAAGAAACGAGACGGTCATAACGATGAAAACCAGCGAAACGGGCGAGCGTTTTCGACGTTTCACCGGCCGGTTGGTGCGGGTCCCGGTGCCGGAAGCTTGCTTCACAAACTCGCCGTTGTAAACAATCCGGCGGTCGGCGCTTTCCACATCAAAAGTTGACCCGATCTTCTCCGCAATATCCTTCGCCATTCTACGTCCTTTCCGCAGCCCTGAGTTTTGCGCTTCGCGCCCGGCCATTGCGGGCAAGTTCCGCCGGCGATGCCAGGATTGGCTTCTTCGTTAGAACCGTCAATCGCTGTTCCAATTCCCTGTCGGGTATGAGTTTGTTCCCGGAAAAGGCCAGCCGTTGCGATTCCGCCCTGAATGCCTGTTTGACCGCACGATCCTCAAGAGAGTGATACGAAACGACTACAATGCGACCGCCGTGTTCCAGTAGGTCGACCGCGTCGGTGAGAACTGCCCGCAGGTTCTCCAGCTCGTTGTTGACTTCAATCCGGATCGCCTGAAACACCCTTGCAAGGGATTTCATCAACCATCGGGGCCCGACAGCAGTTTCCGTGATCAAGGCGAGCTGGTTGGTGGTATTGATCGGTTCTTCTTTTCGCATCGTCACGATCTTTTTTGCAATGCGCCTGCTGTTTCGCTCTTCACCATATCTCCACAAAACATCCGCCAGCCGCCACTCGTCATAGGTATTGATAACGGTCCAGGCGTCGAGCGATTGGGATGCGTCCATGCGCATATCAAGCCGGCTGTCGGATTGAAAACTGAATCCACGTTCCGTATTCTCGAGCTGCCTCGACGAGACGCCGAGATCCAGCAAGATTCCCCGCACGCGGTCGATACCGATAGCCTTCAGCCGCCTGCGGAGGTTAAAAAAATTGTCGTGAACGAACACTACCCGGTTTGCATATTCCGCTAACCGCGCTTTCGCATGATTCAGCGCATCGATGTCCACATCAAAACCGATGACTTTCCCGCGAGGCGACAAGCATTTCAGAATAACCTCGGCGTGTCCGCCACCGCCGAGCGTCCCATCGACATACATGCCCTCCGGCTCCGGCCGCAGGTATTCGATCACTTCGTCGACAAGTACCGGAATGTGATAGTCATCAGTCATCCTGGTGTATTTCCATGTCGCCGGCATGTGAGTTGCCGGCATTACCGTCAGGTCGGACGCATTACTTTTTCTGCGACGGCTTCATACGATTCCGGATGAGCCTTCTTGTATTCCTCGTACACTTTGGGATTCCACACTTCGATTTTGTCGAGGGTGCCGAGAATGCGCACCTCATTCTGAATATCGGCGTACTCCCGAAGATCCTGCGGAATCATGAGACGGGACTGGGAATCAAGCTGACTTTCCTGCGCGAGTTCAAGGATTTCCCTCATGAACTGGCGATGCTCCGCATTGTACGAGGAGAGCTTGCGTAAATGCTCTTCCAGCTTATTCCACTCGTCGAGGGGATAAACGTACAGACATTTTTCAAAACCACGGGTGAGCACAAATGTGTCGTTTGCTTCCGGCGAAACGTATTTCCGCAGCTTCGCAGGAAGATTCAGTCGTCCCTTGTTGTCGACGGAATAATTATATGAACCCTTGAATGATGACACTTTTTTGCTCTAAGAATTAGTCAAGAATACTACAAGTGACGATTTTCGATATTTGAATCTAGAATTTGCACTGTCCAATGTGGTTTTACGCAATTTCATCCGATGTTTGAAATCCCTCAAACCATACGAATTTCACGCTCCATAATTCCCCACTTTCCCCCACTGTGAGTTTTAAATTTACATGATTTTTGATGAAAGTCAAGTTTTTTGTGAAGAAAATGAGTATTCGGGAGGGTTTGGGAAGGTTGAAGCAGTCTCTTCTGTGGAAAATCCATCAAAACAGCATGATTTTGGGTATTTCAAAAGTGGGATGATTGGAAACAAGAGTGGGGAAAAGAATGCTGTTCGGAGGGAAAGATGAAAACTACGACTCCAACCCAACAGCAGGCTTTCTACACCTGGAAAGCCGGGAGCGAGCTGTTTGTTACGGTAATTTCCCCCACAATGATTTCGAGATTGGCAAAATGACCTTGACTGGCCGCTCCACAGTTCACGATGACAGTCTTGTCGATTGCGTCCTTGCCTCGGGCTTCATGAATATGGCCGCAGACCACGACGTCCGGTTCTTCATTTTCGATAAATTCGCGCACAGCTGTGCTGCCGACGTGAAAACCGGCATGCACGATATCCACTTTCGTTCCGTAGGGAGGTGCATGCGGCACGAGAATTTTCACACCACACCGTTCGACCTGCGCATGACCGGCAGCAAGGCGAAGAGAGATTTCTTCTTCGGAAATCTCGTACGGGGTGTGCAGCGGAGAATGTGGGCCGGCCGAAACACCAAAGAAGCCTACACCATCGATAATGACCCCCCGTCCGTTGATCGAGACGCCGAGGCGAACAAAGAGATCGTCGTGCGCGGGCAGATCCATGTTGCCGGCGATGCAAAGAACGCTGCCGGTGAACGACTGAAATCGCGCGACCGCTTCTTCGGCTTCTCTGACCGATCCGACGGTCGTCAAATCACCGCCGATGATCACGACATCCGCCTGCGCTTTCCGGATAATCTCTTCGGCCTTCTTGTACGCGCCGTGAATATCTGTCAGGGCTACTATTTTCATGGTCGTATCGTTTATTCATACATAATTTAATTTCTTTTAGGAAGAAATCAAGTTCAGTGAGACCGGGTATTGCACGTCTCTTTGCGAATCCCTTCTCTGCGTCCTTTGCGTTAAATCTTTTGGTCGTAAGAGGCCAAGGTGGACAATACGACTTCGAACCGAGGCCTTACATAAAAGCCTGAAATCAAAGCCTGAAATCAAAGCCCAACTCGAAGTTGACAATGCCGGAAAAGTTGTGTAGATTTGCGAGGGAAATTATGGCTATTGGAAATTGGCAAACTTACTATTCTGGGAATTCTGAAATCCTGAAAGTTCTGATTCAGACAGCAAGGAAAGATGAAAAAGACAATATTGGTGGCAGGTGGAACGGGCAATCTAGGCAAAAGAGTTGTGAACGCTCTACTCGACAGAGGCGCTCAAGTCCGCGTTGTTGCTCGCCCAAGCAGTGACATGGAAAAAGTGAATAAGCTTGAGAAGCTCGGCGTGAAAGTATTCAAGGTGAACATGTCGAATGTGCAGGATATATCGACAGCTTGCATAGGCGCTTCTTGTGTAGTGTCTGCATTGTCAGGTTTACGAGAAGTCATCATAGATACCCAAAGAATATTGTTGGATGCGGCTGCAGCGGCCGGTGTCCATCGCTTTATTCCATCAGATTATTCATTGGACTTTACCAAATTTTCAGCCGGTGAAAACCGTAACTTAGATCTGAGACGGGAATTTCATCAATACCTTGATACGTCGTCCGTTTCATCAACAACAATTTTCAATGGCGCCTTTGCCGATTTGCTAACCGGTCAAATGCCACTCATTCTCTTCAAACAGAAACTAGTCCTTTATTGGGGAAACGCTGACCATAGAATGGGCTTCACTACAATTGACGATACGGCCGCATTCACAGCGGAAGCAGCTCTTGACCCTTCCACCCCTCGATTTCTCCGAATAGCCGGTGATCAGCTCAGCGCTCGAGAAATAAAAGCAGTAGTGAGTGAAGTGACCGGAAAAACATTTCACCTATTCCGCGCAGGTGGTCCGGGAATGCTCGGCATGATTATACAAATTGCACGAAAGGTTGCTCCTGGAAAGAAGGACCTTTATCCTGCATGGCAAGGAATGCAATATATGCATAACATGATAGACGAACGATCAAAGGTAGATGTGCTTGACAACAATCGCTATCCTGCTATTCATTGGACGACTGTAAGGGACGTGCTTATCGCTCATCAAGAGAGCCAGAGACGTGATTTGTGCACGGCAAAGATGTCAGGTTAAGAGTCGAGAAAACAACTATTGCTAGCGACAACAATTCTGCTAATTCTGAAATCCTGAAAATTCTGATTCAGACAATAAATGTCAAATCAAATCACCAGAAAGCGATTATGAAGAGCAAATTAATTTTCACCTGCGTTCTGTTAACGATATGTTCGGTTACTGTTTTCTCCGGGAATAAGACTAAGCTTTTAACAGTTGCCGAAAAAACTGATTTCGCCTCTACCTCCCGCCTGGCCGACGTGGTGAACTTCATTAGCACGCTGAAGAGAGACTATCCCAAAAACATCAGGGTTGAAACTCTTACAAGATCCGTGGAAGGAAGAGACATTCCATTGGTTTTCCTGGGAAAACCGATTCCTCAATCACCGGACAATCTCAAGAATGATAAGCGTGCCGTCGTTTACGTTCAGGCCAATATTCACGCCGGGGAGGTGGAAGGAAAAGAAGCAATTCAAATGCTTATGCGTGATATCCTGCTGAAAGAAACCGATGACTATCTTAAGAACGTTCTCTTGATTATTTGCCCTGTATTTAACGCGGATGGAAACGAAAAAATCAGCAAAGAGAACAGAACCCATCAAAACGGACCCGTGAACGGAGTGGGTGTCCGTCATAATGGGCAACTTCTTGACCTCAATCGGGACGCGATGAAACTTGAAACTCCGGAAGTGGCCGCATTGGTACAAATACTCAAGAAGTGGGATCCGGCGTTGTTCATTGACCTCCATACAACAGATGGTTCGTTCCACAAAGAATCTCCGACATTTACGTGGATGATGAATGCAAACACCGATGCATCACTTGTCAGATTTATGCGCGATGACATGATGCCGTGGGTCAATGCCAACCTGACTAACAAGTACAAGACGCTTAATTGCTTCTATGGCGAGTTTTCGGACATGCAGCATCCCGAAAAAGGATTTGAATCATACGCATTTGAACCGAGGTACATTACAAATTATGTCGGGTTAAGAAATCGCCTGTCAATATTGAACGAGAATTATGTCTATGCCGATTTTAAGACGCGTGTTGCGGGATGCTACAATTTGCTAAAGTCAATTCTCGATTATGTCTGTGCAAACACGGACACCATCAAGAAATTATTGAAAGAAACCGATGCCAAAACCATAGCGCGGGGTACACATCCTGCGGAAAAAGACTCTTTTGCCGTTGAGTTTGAAAATACTCCAACCGCTAAACCAATTACAGTCAATGCTTTTGAAGTTGAGCCCTATAAGGATGAAAACGGAAGAGACAGAATTCGCCCAACCGAGAAGGTTACGCCGGTCACGGTGCCGTACTATGCTAACTGGATACCAAAACGGAACGTCAGGTTTCCTTTCGCGTATTTGATGGCTTATCCTGATCCAAATGTCATTACTTTGTTGAAAGAGCATGGAGTAAGAATAGAGAAGACGAAGGAAGCCGCAACTTTGAGTGTGCAGACAATCAACATAAAGGAATTGAAGCCCTCTTCCAGGCTGAATCAAGGTCATTACTGTGATTCGATAAAAGTCGAATACATCGACGAGAAGAAGGAAATCCCCGCCGGTACGTTGATAATCAGAACTGCTCAGCCCCTTGGCAACCTTGTTGCGTACTTGCTTGAACCGGAAACGGATGACGGTCTGCTGTATTGGAACTTTTGGGACAAGTATCTTGCTCCGCAATGGGGTGGTTCATTTTTGCCGTATCCGGTTACAAAGATTTTGTCGGCTCAAGAAATTGTATCCGAGGAAATGCGATAGAATTCCCTGAATGGATCGGAATTCACAGAATTATGGAATTTTCAGAATTTGAGCAATAACAATTCTGGGAATTCTGAAATCCTGAAAATTCTGATTCAGACAATCACGGTAAACAGCGCCTATCATACAAAGTTGAACAAGCCCTGCGACCAATCCCGTCTGCGTCCTTTGCGTTAAATCTTTAAACGCAAAGATCGCAAAGGAAGCGCAAAGTGCGCAGAGGGTTTATCTGGTTTCCCAAGCCATTGGGCAACATGCGCATCTCTGGGGTCGAATAGAGACGCCCCCGCTTACTCAAGGGGACAGGCACTATTTTTGTCATCCGCTCTTGACAATACGACAAAAATGTCGTATCTTCCAAAAAGAGAATTCCCATGGCCCCGACAACTTCCAACAGACCCTCCTGCGATGAAAAGCTACCCGTGACATTCGGCGCTTTATCCAACCGTTTTACAAATCCACCGGGGAAGTTATACCTTCTTTACGGCGACCCGCTGGTTTTCCGGTTATCGCTTGCAATTGCATCCCGGACGCTGGCCTGCAACATGCCAGTTGCCGTCGTGGACGGCTGTAACCGGTTTGACCCTCACGCGATAGCGCAGTTTGCGCGCCGGCGCAAGATCGATCCCGATTCCCTTCTCAATCGCATTTTTGTTTCCCGCGGCTTCACGTGTTACCAGATGGAAGCCGCCATTACGAACCGCCTGTCGCCGATGCTCTGGCGCATCAATTCACATGCTGCTTTTATTTTCGGCCTGCTCGACACGTTCTACGACGAGCAGGCGCCGTTGAGGGAAGTCCGGCAGATGCTCGACCGCATTGTTGCCGCGTTGTATTCCATGAAATCGCAGGGCGTTTCCATCCTTCTCACCAGCCAGGCATGGAACGTTCGCCCCGAGGAACGCAACCAGCTTTTCGCGACTCTGAAAACAAGTGTCGACCATGTGTACCGGCTGGAACACGACGCACCGATTAAGCCACAACTGTTTTTCGAACAACAACGGGGACTGAGCAATGGGACGAACAGTACCGACGTTCACCAATATCATCGAGAGCGAGCTGGCAAGCTGGTCGAAGTTCCGCCGCGGCCTGCGGAAAGAAGACCAGGAACTGTTTGACGACCTCTTCCGCGCGGCAAAGATTCATCTTGCGGAAAATTTCTACGCCATGCGGACTATTCCGTTCGAGAGCATCACAGTTTCCATGCTGCTTGAACAGCACAAACGTATTGCACGCATCGAGAAGGAGCTCGAACGATTGAAGGCGGCTACCGTTCCCGCCGTTTAATATTCTGATTTCATCCCACCCCAATTGCGGGCGGAGTACTCCATACACGACAAGGTCTATTGTTAGAAACGGCACAAGCAATGTCAACAACGATCGCCGGCTGGCTGTTTGATGTCTATCCATCATCGAAGGGCATCACACTCTGGTTCATCGACCAGAACGGAACGAAGCAGTGCGGTTCCTACCCCTTCCATCCTTCGTTTTATCTTCACCTGAACGGTGCGGACATGAAGCGCGCCGAAGTTTTAGCCGCCCAGTGCCCTGTTCCCCTTTCGGTCGCGCGCGCGCGGCAAACGGAAATCTACTCCGGCGCACCGGTCGACGTACTGCGCGTCAGCGTGCATGACACCACGCGCTTTAAACATGTCGTCCGGTACTACGAGCGATTCTTCCCGCATTTTGTGTTCTTCAATTCCGACATTGTGCCGGAGCATTTGTTCCTGTACGACACGCAACTTTTCCCGCTGGCTTTCGGCGAGTACGAGCTTGACGAAAGCGGCAAACTCGTTCACTGGTCGCTGAAGGATTCGCGTGAACGGACGGAGTACGCCCTTCCGCCGCTGTCGATCATGAAAATGCGAAACGCCAACGATTTTCTCCCGCCGAAATATCAAAGCCATCTTCAACTCGAGCTTTCGTACGACGGCGAGACTTATTCGCTGGAACAGGAAACTCCCATCGACATCCTCGAAACGCTCAACTGGCATCTTCACCGCTGCGACCCCGATATCATCCTCACGGACCATGGCGATTCGTTCCTGCTGCCCACCCTTACCTCGCTGGCACGGCGGTACAAAACTCCGTTGTTGCTGAACCGGGACCCCGAGGTGGGATATTTGACAACGCGGGAATCGAGTTTCTTTCAGTACGGAAAAATTGTTCATAAAGACGGCGCCTTCGAGCTTGCCGGCCGCTGGCATATCGATGTGGAAAACTCGTTCACCGTTGTCGAATCGGACCTCGATGGACTCTTTGAAATTGTCCGCATTACGCAAACGTGCGGACAGCATCAGGCACGCGCGAGCATCGGGACGAGCATGTCGTCGCTGCAGCTTTCGTGGGCGTACAGGAATGACATTCTGATCCCGGCGAAAAAAAGGGAACCCGAAGAATTCAAATCCGCCGCTACCCTGCTGCTCGCGGACCGCGGCGGGTTGATTTTTCAACCGACCCCCGGGCTTCACGAAAATATTGCCGAGCTCGACTTTGTGTCAATGTACCCGTCTATTATGGTCAGGCGTAATGTGTCGCCGGAAACAATCAACTGCCGGTGCTGCAGCAACACCGGGGTCCCGGAACTGGGATATACCATCTGCGAAAAACGGGAGGGCATTATTCCGGCAACGCTTCGCATGGTAATCGACAAGCGCGCGTACTATAAAAAGAAGAAAAAGGAGTGGAAAGGAAAAGATGAAACATTGTTCCGCCGTTACGACCAGCGGCAGAATGCGCTGAAGTGGATGCTTGTCAGCTGCTTTGGATATCTTGGCTACAAGAATGCGCGGTTCGGCAGGATCGAAGCGCACGAATCGGTCAATGCTTTCTCGCGTGACATAATCCTTACGGCAAAAGAAATCGCCGAAGCAAGGGGATTCCGGCTGGTGCATGCCATTATCGACTGCCTCTGGCTAAAAAAAGAAGGAGCGACGGACGCCGACTACGACGCGCTCTGCCGGGAAATCGACGCGCGCATCGGCATCGACATCTCGCTGGAGGGAATCTACCGCTGGATATTATTCCCGTCATCAAAAATGGACCCCGTCCTCCCGACGGCCAACCGTTACGTCGGGTGGTATCGCCACGGCGAGATGAAGATACGCGGAATCGAAACCCGCAGGCGGGATACCCCAAAGTTCATCAAAAGGATGCAGGAAACGATGCTCGAACGAATGTCGCGCGCCGGGACGATCGCAGAACTTGAACAGGCAGTCCCGGAATTACTGGAAATTGCCGGCAACTTCGTCGCAACATTACGCAGTGGAAACGCTCACCCCATGGAGCTTGTGATCCGGCGGAACATTTCGCAGGAAGCGGAAGAGTATAGCAACAACAGCGTCAACGCATCGGTCGCGAAAGCGATCGAAGAAGCCGGCGTCCACCTGTCGGCGGGCGAGCGCATCGAGTACATCCTCATTGACTCCACGGGGAAGAAACAGCCGTACAAAGCACGGCCGCTCGCCCTCTATGCATTCGAAGACGGCTACGACATCGAAAAATACACCGAGTTAACGCTCAAAGCGGCAGAAACCCTGCTGTTGCCATTCGGATACGATGCCGACCGTCTGAAAGAGTATTTTAACGTGCTCCAGCCGCGCAGGCGGGCGCCGCATCGCCGCGCACAATCGATCCCGGTGTATGAAACGCTTTTCAGCGGTCTTTCTTGACAACCGTCAGAAAAAACCGTATCTTTGCATAACGACAAATTTGTCGTCTATCGATTATTTATTCGACAAAACTATCATAACACAAACCGGCAGAACATCATGAAAACAACCGTAGCCGACCGCCTTCGTGTCGCGCGCGAAAACAAAGACATTGACCAGACGAGCCTCGCGGCGAAGATTGACGTCACGTCGCGTACGCTGCAGCGCTGGGAAAAGGGAGAACAGGTTCCCGACGGGGACTATCTCGTTGCACTCGCAAAACACACGGGTGTGCGGCCCGAATGGCTGCTCACAGGCGAAGGAGAAATGTATCCCGCGCCCACGCCTCGCGGAAAAATCATTCCCATCGACCAGATGTCGATACTCAAGAAAGTCCATCTCGAAATGATCCCCCTGTTTTCCTCGGTTCCCGCCGGAAAACTCGCGGAAATTTTTCATCCAGACCATGCCGAGCGGTACGTCACCGTCGATTCGGTGAACGACCCGAATGCCTTCGCGCTCGTCGTGAGGGGAAACAGCATGTCGCCGAAGATAGAAAATGGAGATATTGTTGTCATCAGCCCTCAGCGCGAAGCAAAGAGCGGCGATATTTGTGTGGTGAGAATCAACAATGAAGATACGCTGAAGAAGGTAAAGATCGAGGAGAACTATGTTCACCTCATCCCGCTCAACACGACTTTTGAACCCGTGACCGTGCGTAAGCGAGATGTCGCGTTCATCTGGAAGGTGATCAGGGTCATCAAATCGTTATGACAATTCCGGATTGACGATTTGGGATTTGTTTAGCATTTAGGTATTCGTATTTAGCATTGTTAGGCAAAGTGGCGGCGCGTCAATGTCACTATTTAATTATCTCGGCGATTTTGCTTTTAATAGTGTCCAAGTCGCCGAGGGAAACTCGTTGAATGATGCCAGCCCGGTCGATGAGAACGTAAGTCGGCCTCGCTTCAGCGTTGTATTGCTTCAGAACGGCGGGCGAAGCAAGCACATTACGATACTTAAGACCGTTCACTCTTACCAGCTTCTTGATTTGGTCGGGATTGTCTACTGTTACACCGATGATGACTAAACCATCCTTCCGATACTGCGTTTGAAGTTCGCTGACTTTTGGCAGCGCGAGCAAACAATATCCACACCATGATTCCCAGAAGTCAAGGAGTACTACCCTTCCTCTAAGTTTGCTGAGTGAAACAGTATCTCCCGAGAGGTCGGCATATGAAAAATCCGGAGCTTCCAATCCGAGCAGAGTATCTTTCTGTAATGAGGCGGAAGGTTTCGAAGCCTCCCATTTTATGATTGGGTAGCTGGCACATCGCTCAGGTAAAGCTATGTCAGCCTCTCCTATTCCATGATTCCTTTGAATCGAACGAATCTTTATGGTTGTCTTGGTGATTATTCCTCGGAACAAAACATCGGTCTGAACCTCTCTGATTTGCGGTCTAGTCACGTCCATATAAATCCTTCTTGTGACTATTGCCCCCCATTTGTCTTCGGCGTACTTGAACGTTAAGATTCGTTGCGACTTCTTGCTCACCAGCGACACATCGGTCACACTGTTAAGAAGATTCTGGACAATGTTCGTGTCGATGAGAAGGTTAACAAAAGGAAGTAGCGCCATTCGGGCTCTCGCCGGATTGTTAGGTGTATTTGGGTGCATGTAAGGGTTAAAGGTTGTGATCGTATCACGGCGAATTTCATAGCTGTTCTGACCGTCGTAAAAATACTCGAATGGCTCGCGGTTGTCTTTGCCAGAGAGGCGGAACCGACAACCGAAAATGGAATCGTTTGGGATCCTGTATAGCCACACGCGTCCTTCAGTACGGTAAACGGAATCCTCAGTGCCTGGGTTTACATCGTAGTAAGTGGCTTGGTACGACAGTGATCGAGTCGCCCTGATGCTGTCCTGGACAACTCGGAGGATTGCACGAACCTTAAGATTTGATGTAGCCTCCCTCGACGGACAGGCAGAGCTCATCAGCAAAATCGTCAATAAGATAACTCGCTTCATTGCAATTCTCCTTTTGTGCATAAGCTGGCGTGCCCGCATTTTCGCCTAACATCCAGAATGACGACTACTTTTGTTTGTTCTGATCCGCTCAACATGAAAGTTCGTTTGATAATTTAGGATTTATCTTCGTTCATTTCGCTCTCAGAATCTCATACAGCGCTGCGCGCGCTTTCTCACCGCCGATGTTGCCAAGATAGTAAACGGCGTCGCTACGGAGGTTGTAATTCTCGTTCGTCCGGGCGACCCTGGCCAGAAAATCAACGGCTTTGTCGTTCCCAAGATCGGCGATTGCATACAGCACTGTTCCAAGCTGTTCTTCCCGGTATTTGGGAATTGCAGAAAACAATTCCATCAGCGTTTCAACAGAACGGTTTTTGTCTCTTGAATGCTGGCCGACGAACTCGATGGCTGTATTTTGCATGTACTCGCTCGTATCGGTTTTGGCCACTTCAATGAAAATTGGCAGAACGTCAAACCTCCGAAAATCGGAGAGAGCGTCCATGGCAGCTTCGCGGAGTTGATGCGGTTGTGAGCGATCCAGCGCCACATCCCGCAAAGTCTTGTAAGAAGTGGAATCTTCCTTTGTTTCGCCGATCGCATAAAGTGCATCCATTTTCAGCTTCGTCTCCGGGTCGAGCTTCTCATCGGAAGAGATAATTCCCCATGGCTGCGGGCTTGGCCGGGGAGCTGCAACCGTCAGGCCGCGCAGTTGGCTCTGTAGACGACGCATGCTGCGATCAAAACCATATCCGAGCAACCTGCCATCGGCTCTCCCGACAACCGTTCCTTCCGGTGTTACCAATGCCCGTTGGCCCTCTTTGACGTGGATGTTGTTCCCACCTACCCCCGAATATACATTGCCCTCATCCTCCTTGAGCTGGCTCAAGTCAGCTACAGCATCATCGTAATACTGGCTATTGGGATACGTCGAGATGAATTTTTCGTACGCTTTTGCCGCCTTCTTTTTATCAATATGTTTCAGTGCATACGCCGACCAGTAGGCCGCATCATCCACGTAACTGCTCTCCGGATATTTCGTCAGCAGCGCGGAAAATGCTTTTCGGGCTTCCACCCACTTCTCGCTTATGATGAGATTATATCCTGATTTGTAGGCCTTGTACGCGGAGTTGTCCTGTTCCCCTTCCATTACCGTAAACGATGGCTCTCCCCACGCAACGGCAGGCGGAGCATATGAGGAACGGACATCCTGCGATCTTGCGAATGTGCCGAGCAACAGGAAAGCAATGACCCCGAACAAAAACAGTCGCATTTTCATGGTAACGCTCCTTTCAAAAACTCTCTTGTACCCGGACGAACCGGGCCGTATCGTACAGCGTTTCCGCCATCCGAATCTTAAAAAGCAAATTCTCCTGGTGAATTCCCGCCCGGACGATCTCCACGTTCGGCATGTTATTTTCTTCCTTCATGTTCGCCAGCTCGATCAAGATTTTTTCCATCTCTTCGATGAGCCTGGCCGAGCGCGCATCGATGGGTTGGTTTCGAAGATACCGGGCCTGCTGTACAAGCTCCCTCGACGCCCGCCGTTCAACCGTCAGGTCGACTTGCCGATCCTCCGGAAATTTCATGTTCGTCAAACCGACAAGCAGGATCTTCGATTTGCGGAAGTATCGGCTCATTTCCTGGCGGACGGAATCACTCTGGGACGCAGCTTCAACACCGGGCATCGGCAGGGTTCTCCGCTCCCGGTCGATCGAAAGATTCCAAATGCCGACTGCAAGAAATGCCAGAACCAATGCGCCGCCCAGGGAAAATGTGAGGGGGCGATGAAACACAAAGAACGTCTCAAGATACTCCAAGGCGCCAAATCGCTTCGCCGCCCGCCGGCTCAGGATTCTTTGCTCCACCCTGAGAGCGAAACTATTCCAAAACTCCTCAGAACGGTTGCTGCTCGCATTCGGGCTCGACCGGTCAAGCGAATGCAATGCCGATTCCAGATCTTTCAATTGAGCAGAGCACCGGTCACAGGATCTAAGATGTTCTTCAACCACCTCCCTGTCGTGCGGATTCAGCTCATCACGCAGAAACTCATACAGCAGGTTCCGGATTTTGGTATGTCTGCTCATGGGCGTCCTTCCTCAAGGAACTCCAGCATGACCCTCATTTTGTTCAAGCCGCGATGCAAGTGCGTTTTCACCGTTCCTTCCGAGCACTGGAGTATAGTACTCACCTCGCGAGTCGATAGGCCGTTGAGGTGCCGCAGTATCACAACAGCCCTCTGGAGTGTCGGCAGACGGTGTAGCGCGCGTTCAATGTGCATCTGGACGTTGGCACCATCCGTAGATTCCGCACCCGGGTTGGCCGATTCCTGGATGCTTTCCATGATGTTTATTTCGCGCTGCATTTTTTTCTTTTTTTCGTTCAACCGGTTGAGCGACAGGTTCATGGTGATCCGGTACAACCACGTGGAGAACTCCGCGTCGCCGCGAAACGAGGAGAGCGACCGGTGAACGCGCACAAACGCTTCCTGCGCAATGTCCTCGGCATTGTCGTGACTGCCGACGAAACTATGCGCAACATTATATGCGTGCTTCATATATCGCTCAACCAAATCACGGAACGCCCGGACGTTGCCGTTTTTCGCCTGAACAATCAGTTGCTGCTCGTCGGCAGCAGACATGCAGGGAGTCCCTTATTGTGATGTTCTGAAGTTTAGACAGTCGTATCAACCATTCGGTTGACAGCTGTGTCTATAGAATTTACGGAAGGAAGGCACATTTGTTGTATTTCGTGATAACCGGTGAGCCCGGCTATCTGCTCCACCAGTACGTGATTTTCGCCAGAAGCACATTGTCCATTGGCAGTTTGAACGCGTCGCGAAAATCATTTCCGAATGAGGCTGTATAGAGGTCATTTTCCCCGACCCGTGCCTGCGTCCATACAAGGTAGATCGCGCTTCCCGGCATGTACTCCCAGCGGAACACAACGTTCGCGTTGATAGTCTTCTGGTTGAAATCGGGGTTGTCGGTAGGAGTCGGCTGAAAGTTATACGGCTCAAGCTCGTCTGCTCCCATGAGCACACTGTAATGGGTATAGCGTGCCTTCGCCATGAGCACCTGCGTGAAAAACTGTACGCTCATGCTCCTTGTGAACGTTATGGTCCCCCGAAGAGAGAGGTCATATTGATCAATGTCGCGGTCGCCAAACAAATTATGCTGATTCGTGGAATCGTAATAGTAATATGGGGAATGCGTGCTTGTGGCCCAGGCTTCTTCATCTCTCGTTCTATACAGCGTGATGCTTGGAGATATTTCCATCCATGTCGAGGGACGCAACGTGAACTGAAATGTGGAATACAACATACTCATTCCCTTCGTGGAGTTCTGGTAACCGGCATTCAACGCCAGCACCACAAGCTGCCTGGCATCGGTCTGAAGTGAAGCCAGGAGGCGGTCGCCCGCCGGGCGATGGTAGAGGCCGATGATGCCGCGGTTTGCGTCGTCGTACGCCGGGAGCAGGCGCAGGTAGTCGAGGGTCAACGACCAGAAATTAGTGAATTGGAACTGGGGCTCGAATTCAAGCTGGCTCACCGTTTTTGCCCCGTCCCAATCCCAGCGGTAATCGGTTTCCGCCGTCAGGGCATAGCGTTGCACGATCGCTGTGTTCGCGCGGTCCTCTTTGTACGACAGTTGGGTGAAGCCGCCGTGCTCGCGCGGCTGGCTGTAAAATCCGAGGTCATCGATCCAAAAATTCTTTGACGTGAAATCATAGAGTGAAAACATGAGCCAGTGTTCACCCTGCAATTTCCCGAATCCAATCCTGCCGGCATCGCCGGTGACCCGGCCACCCTGCGGATAGAGTGGATTAAATACTGCTTGTGAGCCGGCGAGGTAACCGTCAATCGCATAAGTGTTGTCGTCGAAGCGGAGATTCCAATCGACTCCGCCGCTGAGCGCGGGAGAATTGTATTCTTTCGCGGAATTGGTCGCCATCAACCCAACCCATGAGTTGTCAAACACATCCTGTTTCAGACGAAGCACATTGTAGCCCGCCCTCGGCTCGACCAACACGGCGGGATTAGTAGTTCCATTCAGGTTCTGTACTGTCGCATCCTCTTCGCTCGTGACCGCCGATAAAACCCCGAGGGTAAGACCGTGTTCCGTCCTCCCGGTGAGTTTGGCCGCCGCCAAAATCGTTGTCAATTCCGGCATGTCCGAGTAGGTTTGATTGGAACCAATACTTACCGTGTCATACCCGCCCGGTTTTTTCCCGATACGGCGAGAGTAAAATAATCTCAGTTCTTGATTATCGAACATTGTGCCGAACGAAAAAATCGGGGCGCCTTCGAGGAAGAATGGCCGCTTCTCAGGATAGAACGTCTCGAATACTGTCAGGTTGAGGATAGCCTGATCGACTTCCACTTGTCCAAAGTCCGGATTGACCGCAGCGTCGAGTGTAAAATTGTTGCTGACGCCGTACTTGAGGTCAAGTCCGACATTTTCCTTGAAATCCTTTTGCAACTGGAACGGATCCGGCTGGGAAATATAATCCAGTTTTGACGATTCGTATGGTAACACTTCGAGATGGAGGGGCGGGTGAATATCCTTGATGCCGAGGAGGTGTCCCATTCTCGACACCGATGAAAGTGTGCCCGGGGGTACTTCTTTCCGCGAAACCATCACCCATTCATCCGTTTCATTCTTGCGGGCTATATACCGCCGGAAATTTATTCCCCAGACATATCCGCTATCTCCCTGTTTCAGCGGGACGAAACGCAGCGCGCTGAAGGGGATTTTGAATTCTGCGGACCACCCGTCTGCAACCACCTGCGCGTTGAATTCCCAAACGGCGTCCCATTGGATATCATACACAAGCCCGTCGTGCGACAGTGCCCCGTCCGATTGCACGCCGGAGACGCTCCCGCTGAACAGGAACGCAGTGGTGTGGTCATGGTAGGAATCGATGATAACGGCAATTCTATCGGATTGGGCCGACCGGTCTCGCCGGGTCATTTGCTGAACGATCCCCTCGGGATTGGAATCGTAACACATTACTCCGACATACAGCGCATTATCATCGTAGAGAACTCGAACCGAAGTTCGCTCCGTGGCTTCGGCTCCTTCCACAGGATCATATTGCTGAAATTCGCCGGCAGGTTCAGCCAGCGTCCATTGATTTTCTGTGAGTCTTCCGTCAATAGTGGGGGCGGATGATACACGTACCGCCGTGATATGCTTCCCCGATGTTCCACCCAAAAACCTGCCGGGCACGAAAAGCAACGCACCTCCAACCAACAGGGACCACATTAAGATATGTTTTCCCCTCTTCATACAAAGTTCTTTAAACATAAGAGAAGAAAAATTAAAAAGCAAGAAGATTACGCTTACATTCGCCATTTTTTTGTGGTGACTTGCGTTTTGTCACACAATTTTAGACATTTGTTGATATGGACACGGATAGATTGCGGCAAGCGGTCGTTCAGAACCCCCTCAATATCCAGGCAATGTTCAATGCCATTGCCCCGAAGTACGACATGCTGAATCATCTGCTCAGCTTCGGATTGGATATGCGGTGGCGTAAGCGGGCATTGAATTTCGCGGAAGAAAAGCGCAATGGAAATTTTCTCGACATCGCGGCGGGAAGCGGCGATTTGTCCATCGAAGCAATCCGGTTACAACCGCAATCGATCGTTGCCACGGATTTCGCCGCGAACATGCTCGGCGTATTTCGGAATAAGCTCAACGATCGCAAAATAACGAATCCCATTCATCTCACCACCTGCGATGCGTTGCACCTGCCATTCACCGCTGACACATTCGACGTTACGATGGTCGCCTTCGGCGTCAGAAACTTCAGCGACCGGCTTCTCGGACTGAAGGAAATGCTGCGCGTGCTCAGGCCCGGCGGGGTTTGTCTGATCCTCGAGCTCACGACTCCGAAGGTTCCGGTCATCGCACATCTCTACACTCTCTATTCAAAATCGATTCTTCCGATGATCGGAAAGATCATTTCACGCCACAACCTCGCTTACAGCTATCTACCGACCTCGATCTCGGAGTTTCCGGCAGACGAAGAGTTCCTTTCTTTAATGGAGAAGGCGGGTTTCACAGAACCATCTGCTTCACTCCTGACATTCGGAATCGCCACCATCTACACGGGAAGAAAGTAGCGTTTCACTTTCTTACGAGCAACGCAACAGCCTCGATATGGTCGGTGTGGGGGAACATATCCACGGGCTGAACAGCCTTCAGCTCATATCCTGAATCTGCAAGAAGCCGCGCATCCCGCGCCTGCGTGGATGGGTTGCAACTGACGTAGACGATGCGTTCGGGCGCAAGTCCGGCAATTTTTTGAACGACCTTGGGATGCATGCCGCTTCGCGGCGGATCAACGATCATGACCGTTGCGCGGGGATGATCTTTCAGCCAGGAATTGTCTTTCGTGAGTTTCTCTTTGAGGTCTCCCAGCAAAAAGGTACAATTGGATATTCCGTTCAGCTTGGCATTCCGTTGCGCATCGGTGATTGCACTTTGAACGACCTCGATACCGACCACACGCCCGACAGCATCGGAAAGGAAACATGCGATAGTCCCCGTGCCGCTGTAAAGATCATAGAGAACGTCAGTTGGTTTGAGGCCGGCAAACCTGCCGGCAATTTCGTACAGTTTTTCTGCCTGGATTGTATTCGTCTGGAAAAACGAATTCGCCGAGATGTGAAAGACGAACCGGCCGAGCTGTTCCGTGATAAAACCGGTGCCGTGGTATATTTTCTCCCGGTCGCCAAACGCCACCATCGATTTCCGGTCGGTGATGTTATTGACGATCGTCGTAATGCCCGGAAATTGTTTGATGAGCAGGTTAGTCATGCTCTGCATCGCTTCGGGCCAGTCGTAGGTCGTCACGAGATTAACCATGACCTCGCCCGACCTCTTCCCGTCCCGGACCACAAGATGGCGCAGATATCCATCGTGGGTTTTGGTCGAATAGACGGAAAGATTCCATACGCGGCAAATTTCGCGGACGGTGGTGAGAATTGCCGAACTCACTTCCGACTGGAGCCAGCATTCCTCAATATTGAGAACCTTGTCGTAGCGCCGGGGGATGTGCAAACCGAGAGCGACTTCTTCCGCGACTTCTTCGTGAGACTGCATTTCCTCCGTCGTCAGCCACCGGTTTCGCGAGAAAGTAAACTCCATTTTGTTGCGATAGAAAAATTGCTCATCGCAACCGAGCACGGGCTCTACTTCGACACTGTCGAATGCTCCGATTCGTTGAAAGGCATCAACCACATTCTGATGCTTGAACTTGAGTTGGGCTTCATACGAGAGGTTTTGCCAGCTGCATCCCCCGCACACGCCGAAGTGTACACACTTTGCTTCCATCCGTAATGGCGACGGGCTGAGAATCTCCATCGCCCGCGCTTCGGCGTAGTTCTTTTTAAGTTTCCAGAATCGCGCGCGAACGACGTCTCCCGGAACGGCATTTTCCACAAAAAACACCATACCGTCATGCCGGGCGACGGTCTTTCCGTCTCCCGTGAGGGACTCGATCGTCAGGGTTATATCTTCGCCTTTGTGCATGTGGTTTCACTATATGAAACAAACGGAGAAAATGCCGTGTTTCTGAAATTCTCCTCCCCTTTTTGTGTTTTCACAAATCGCGTAGAGGAGTAACTAGTGCCGTTCCAACAAAATGATCGTACTCAAGACAATAGCAAAAGCTTGTTGGAACGCGCACTGTGCCCCGTTCATGTATATTCATTTAGTTGTAGGGGCACGAGCGAGTACTAATCGGGTACAATTTCATCTCCCTGGATTTTCCCGGATTCCAATTCCTCTAATTTCTTTTTGCCGTATGCAAATTTGGTAATAGTTACAAATAACACGGGCACGATAAATATCGCAAGCATTGTTGCAGCAAGCATGCCGCCGATTACCGTCCAGCCGATTGTCTGTCTTGCCTGTGCCCCCGCACCTGTTGCGAAAGCCAACGGTGAGACACCCAATATAAATGCCATGGAAGTCATAAGGATTGGGCGCAAACGGAGCTTTACTGCAGCTATGACGGCGTTAAGAAGGGGCATGCCATCGTCCACACGCACCTTTGCATATTCGACTATTAATATTGCATTCTTCGCAGCTAAACCTATCAGCGCAACCAGACCGATTTGTGCATAAACGTTGTCGCTCAGATGTGGTAAAAAGGTCAGCGCTACTATGGCTCCGAACGCGCCGATGGGGATAGCAAAAAGGACAGAAAACGGAACCGACCAGCTTTCATATAAAGCGGAAAGAAACAGGAATACAAAAACAAGTGAGAGAGCAAAAATGGCAAACGTGCTGCTTCCGGCATTTATTTCTTCACGGCTTAACCCCGAAAAACCATAACCATATCCGCCCGGCAGCGCTTGTTCAGCAACTTCTCTTAGAGCTGCTATGGCTTGCCCGCTGCTATACCCGGGTGCTGCATTGCCGTCTACCTCAGCCGAACGGAACATATTATAATGCGTAATCAATGGAGCGTTTTCCGTGACTGTATAGCTAATGAGCGTGCTTAAAGGAACCATTCCACCCGATGAATTCTTAACGTAGTATCTGCCGAGATCCTGGATGGTTGAACGATAGCCGGTATCCGCTTGGGCTACCACATGAAAATCGCGGCCGTAGATAGTAAAGTCATTGACATAACTGCTGCCGAGATATGTTTGTAGAGTACCAAACACATCGGCAACATTAACACCCATCTTGGCACATTTTTTCCTGTCAACATCCAACGTGTAACCGGGGGTGTTTGCAGTAAAAAATGAAAAGACGCGGCTCAATTCGGGGCGTTGGTTTGCCGCAACAACAAAATTACGTACGACTTCTGAAAACTGCAGAATGTCGTTTGTGCTTTCCTGCTGCTCTAACTCGAACGTGAAGCCGCCTGTCGCACCTAAACCCGGGATTGCCGGCGGTGAAATTACAACGACATTTGCGTTCTTAATCGCAGCAAATTTTCTTTGGAGCGTAGCTATGATAGAGCTCAGTTGAAGAGACTCACTTTTCCTTTGATCCCAGGGTTTCAGCTGAACGAAAATAGTTCCACTGTTGGATTTAGCGGCAAAGGTAACAACGTTCAATCCGCTGACGGCCGCAAAATGTGCGACTCCAGGCGTTTGTTTTAGCGTGGACATCATGTTCGTTAATACTTTTAGCGAATTTGTTGTGGATGAAGCTTCGGGTAATTCAAATGTCACGAACAATCTGCCCTCGTCTTCCGATGGAATGAATCCTGTCGGTTTATTGGCGAACAATCCCACAGTGCCGGCATAAACAAGTATGAGAACTATAAGAAAATAGGGTGCGATCTTGATGCTTTTCTTAACGCCCGAAGAATACGACTCTGTTGCTTTTCCAAACCAATTATTAAAGTTGAAAAAGAACTTATTAAGTCCTTTTGAACTCTGACCAGAATTAGTCGGCTTGAGAATAAGGGAACACAATGCCGGGGTAAGCGACAATGCCACAAAAGCTGAAATCAATACAGAGACGGCAATTGTAATAGCAAATTGCTGATAGAGTCTCCCAACAATACCCGGTATGAACCCTACCGGTATGAATACGGACGTTAAAATTAAAGCGATTGCCACAACGGGTCCCGAGATGTCATTCATAGCCCTCTTCGTCGCTTCTCCGGGCGGTAGTTTTCCATTGTCGATATAATGCTGCGCCGCCTCCACAACAATTATGGCATCGTCGACCACGATTCCGATTGCCAGCACAAATCCGAACATCGTAAGCGTATTGATTGTAAAACCAAGCGGGACGAAGAATGCAAATGTTCCGATAATCGAAACCGGTATTGCCAGGATAGGAATTACCGTGGCCCGCCAATTCTGAAGGAATAAGAATACGACTAGTACTACAAGTCCCAGAGCTTCCAGTAAGGTTATGACAACCTCGTTGATAGAAGTATCAACCACCGAAACTGCTTCAAAAGGTACATTGTATTCCACATCTTCAGGAAAAGATTTTTTTATCTCATTCATCTGATTATATATACCTTTTGCTACCGCCAATGCATTGCTCCCGGGTGCCTGGAATACCAGCAAGAAGGATGACGGTGCACCATCTACATAGGAGGTGCTTGCGTAACTAACCTTACCCAATTGAATTCGGGCGACGTCCTTCAAATAAACTGCAGAACCTTTGGCAGGATTTGCACGAATGATAATATTTCCAAATTGTTCCGTCGAGCTCAAACGACTATTAGTAAAGATTGTATATTCAAACGTTTGGGTCTTACTTTGCGGGGGAGCCCCTACTGTGCCGGCTGCAATTTGTAAATTTTGCTGAGTTATTGCATTGGTAACATCTGTAGCTGTGAGTCCGAGCTGAGCTAACTTATCGGGTTGCAGCCAAACACGCATGCTAAAATCGTCGGCACGGCCAAAGATATCACCCACTCCGGGTACGCGTAACAATGCATCCTTAATAAAGATATTGGTGTAATTATCCAGGAAACTTATGTTATGAGTACCCTTTGGCGAGTAGAGCGCCACGATCAGTAAGATGCTGGAAGTTCTTTTTCTTGTTGTGATACCAAGTCGTTTTACAAGATCCGGTAATTGAGGCGTTGCTATCCCTACCCTGTTCTGAATATCAAGCGTTGCCAGATCGGGATTTGTTCCCACATTAAGCACCACATTTATGGATGACGTTCCGCTGCTTGTGCTATTACTTGTCATATACGCCATTCCCGGCGTACCGTTTACTTGCGTTTCTATCGGTGTGGTTACGGTTTGCTCTACGGTTGTTGCATCGGCTCCTGTAAATGCTGCTGATATTTGGACAGTGGGAGGCGTTATATCCGGATACTGACTTATCGGTAAGCTGAATATAGCAAGAACACCAACTAATATAATCACGATTGATACTACGATGGCCGTTACCGGTCTTTTGATAAATGTATCAGCAATCATTTCTTATCCTGATAAAGTGTTATTCAACTTCCGCAGTTTGAGAGGATGACTATTCATCCTTAGAGCTTAGAATAATCGGAGAATTATCCCTCAGTTTCTGAACACCCCGAGTAACAATTTGTTCGCCCGGAGCAAGTCCGTCGTTCACAATAACCATATTGTTGTTTATTGTTCTGCCAAGATCGATTTTTTTCTGTAGGACTTTGTTCCCGCTTATTACAAAGACAAAATATTCTCCCATCTGAACAACCACCGCTTCGTACGGAATAATGATGCTGTTTGATGTGCCGTTGTTTAACACCCGAACATTGCACGTAAGTCCGGGTCTCAATACATTCTTTGGATTTGGAAATATTAATCTGGCTGTTATTGTTCCTGTTTGCGGATCAACAGCACGGTCCAATAATTGTAGATGACCTGGGTACGGGTACATCGATTGATCGGGAAGAATGATGGTAAAGGTTGAGTCTTTTGCATGAGCTTTTTTGTTTAACAACTCTGCGAAACCATTTATTTGTTTCTCATCCACCGCAAAATCCACAGCCATTGGATCATCGGATGAGAGAGTATTCATCAAAGTCTGTCCGGCAGTTACCGCAGAGCCTAATTTTACCTGGGAGATACCGATCGTGCCGCCGAATGGCGCATATATGACTGAATTACGCAGATTGGTTTCCAGTTCATTCAAATTACTTTCGGCTGCTTTCAGATCGGCCAGAGAATGATCCAGTACTTGCTTGGCAACCGCATCGCTTATCGCCAGTTCTTTGTACGTATCGTAATCCTGCTGGGCTTTATTGAGGTTCGCTTTTGCGACATCATAAGCGGCTTTATATTGCTGCTGATCAATTGAGTATAATTTCATTCCACTGGTAACATGCTGTCCATCTTCAAAATATATCCCGGTGAGGTAACCGGAGACCTCGGGCCTTAATTCGACCTGATTGAGAGCAATTACCGTAGCGGGATAACTGATGTAGTAGGATGCTTTTTCTGATTTCACCGTATAGGCAGTAACCGGCGTAGCTGGAAATTTTTGAACACCGCTTTTATTCCCAGTGCAGGAAGCAAATAAAGCAGCCAGTATGCATGCACAGCCTAATAAATATATTCGGATTTTCATCGGGTTATGTTTCCTGATTGACAAATAATGATGCACGAACTGATTCATATGGCACATTCCTTGCGAATGCTGTCTAGAGGGACTTTTGAAGCAACGCAGATCATGTCTGGTCTAAATAATCAATAATTGATCGTCCCAAACGCTTTCTGTAAATCCATTTTACTGATCAAAGCCTGGTACAGCGCATTGAGGTAACTAACCTGGGTTGCCCTTAAATTTGTTTCTGCTGTAATAACATCCAAATACGTTTTGATGCCCGACTTATATTGAAGTTCTATTATGTCATACACTTCCTTCGCCAGCGTAAGATTATCCTTCTGAACCTGGAAATTATTTAGGTTGCTTTTGTAATTCCCCAATGCTTGCGTGTATTCTGTATTAATTGAGCTTTGTAATGCCGACTGGACGTAATCAACCAGCTTCAGCTCCGACTCTGCCTCTTCAATTTGCTGTATCCTTTTCCCCCCCTGGAAAAGAGGAAAAGACAACTGCAAACCTATATATGAATTCGGGAAATTCTGGCTATAGAGATTTGAGAATTGATTGTTCTGATAATTTAAATTGTATTCCCCGAAAGCAGACAACGACGGAAGAAAGCTCCAGACGGAATAATCAAGATTAGCTTCCTCAAGTCGCTTTTGCGTTTGCAATAACTTGTACTCAATTCTGTTCTGATAGTTCAACGTTTCAGAGGTATCAACACGAATATCATCCTCCATCTTTGTCTTATCATAATTCAAATATATCGCATCCTTGGGAGGATAACCCATTTGCTCTTTTAAATTTGCATAGCTTGTTTTCAATTGCTCCTGGTCCTGTCTCACCGCGGCTCTGGCATTGTTCAGAGCAATAGTAGCCTGCATGTAGTCCGTTTTACCTACTACTCCGCCTTTGTATTGACTGTAAGAATCCTTCAAACTCAGCTCCAGGCGAGCAATGTCCTCGTTCGCTAAATCTATTTGATTTTGTGTTAACAGCACTGAATAATATGCTTTGCTGACATTGACAATTACATTGATCCTATTTCCGGCTGTCGTTTGCTCTGCCCGTTTGCGCACATCACCGGCGGTGCTGCTTGCCAGAAGCACATCTCTGCTGAAAATAGTTTGGGTTACAGAAAACAGACCGCTCGAAGTATTATTTACTCCGACTTGAACTCCGTTGCCCTGAAATATAGTGATCGGTAATTTGTAATCATGAACAACATTGAAATTAAACCCTACCTGGGGAAACCAATCCGCAAGCTTGCTTCTTATCTCTTCATTTGCGATCTGTTCGTTCATCAGAGATTGTTGCACAGATGGCTGATGTGCAAGCGCATATCGCACACAATCTTCGAGTGTGGCCTTTTGAAGGTGGGAATCCGATGAATCCTGGGCTTGAGAAATAATAGGCGACACTGAAAATATGACTATTGAAAATAATCGTGCTACTCTCTTCATATCGACATTACGGAAGTATAAGAAGTATGAATATCATATTTATTTTTAATTAATCCTAAGGCACCATTTATCGCATGATTGAAATTCTCCATGGCGATGATTACTCAGGTGAATAAATTGTCCCAAAAACTTGCATGTCAAGAAGAAACCCCCGCAATGAGGAAAAACGTGCGAAATATGGGGCAAAACTAAACAATCATCTGCAATCATCAACCTGCAATTTGAATATCTGGGAATTTCTCCATTAATTAAACTCCAATGGCATCAAAAAGGTTCTGCCGACGGACACTTTTGACTTTGTCGGGAACTATGTCTTAATTTACATCACCGTCTGCCGTTAAGAAGGCTTCGTTTATCTGTTGACGTACCGTTCCTGCGAAAGGAAATCCGATGATTCAAAAAAGAAACAAAAGAGACCCTCGAACTGCTACTTCGCAGAATCTACTGCCGATCGATCTGCCGAAACCGACACAGGGCCGTGGTACTTCAGTATCAAAAGCATTACAGAAGAGAAAAACTATCCGTGAAATAAGTGATAGAAAACTCTCCATACAGGTGCTTTCAAATCTCCTTTGGGCTGCCTGCGAAGTAAATCGCAAGAATGGTCCATTTGAAACTCCCGGAAGAACCGCCGCCTCAGCAAGCAACTCACAGGAGATCGATCTTTATGTCGCCATGGAGCAAGGAGTCCAATTTTATGATGCATTTCAGCATCGACTGGTTCCAGTTGTTGCGGGTGACGTGCGCGCCCTGGCAATCGGTCCCGGCCAGGCGAATTCCATGGCAAAAGCTCCGGTGCAGATCATCTACATTGCGGATGTTGATAAACTCACGCATACATCCGGTTATCAGGAACCCGGATTGCAAGATGCTGAAATTCAAAAATCGTATTATTATGTTGACACCGGTCTCATTGCGGGTAACGTGTATTTGTTCGCCGCTTCGCAAGGATTGGCATCATGGTTTCATAATTGCAACAAACCCGGCCTTACAGCAAAACTAAAATTGCGTGATGAACAGCGGGTGCTCTTTGGCCAGACAGTGGGTTATCCCGTAAAAAAATAGTCGAGGAGATTTCAAATGGAGATTTCAGGAAATACAGTATTGATTACGGGTGGGGCGACGGGTATCGGTTATGCAATGGCCGAAGCCTTCCTGGAAGCGAGAAATGACGTCATTATTTGTGGGCGCAGGAAGGACAGACTTCTTGAAGCTCAAACAAGACATCCTGACTTACATATCAAAGTGTGTAATGTCGCTGAAGATGCGGATCGAAGGACATTGGTGAAATGGGTAACTGCCAACTTCAGTAATTTGAACATTCTGGTTAACAATGCCGGCGTGCAAAGGGATATCGATTTCACGAAAGGTATTGGCGAATTTCTCTCCGGAGAAAGTGAAATCAGAACTAATTTGGAAGCCCCGGTAATTCTGTCCGGGCTCCTCATTCCGTTCTTGAGCGGAAAGAAAGAGGCTGCAATCATCAATGTTTCATCCGGATTGGGTTTTGTGCCTGCCGCCCGAATGCCGGTATATAGTGCGACAAAAGCTGGAATCCACGCTTTTTCCATGGCGCTCAGATGGCAACTCTCAAAACTCGGGATCAAAGTTTTTGAAGTGGTTCCGCCGGCGGTTGATACGGAACTGAACCAGGAGGGAAGAGCCAGGAGAGGCAATTTCAAAGTGGACCTGAAGCCCGGAGAATTTGTGGCCTCAGCAATGAACGGCTTGAAGAATGACGTATTCGAAATAGGCTACGGGATGACTGAAGGTTCGATCAAAGCGTCCCGGGCGGAGCTGGACAAAAGCTTTCAACAGATGAATAGTCGGTGGTAAATCTCCGCTGGGATTCGTGCCCTCGGCTTTGTGGCTTACCACCCGTGTGCAACCTTGTAACTTCAACTCATGTATGCTATATTACAGCGGAAGAAGGACTGGATTTTGTCCCTTTTTCGTCCCTCAAAGCAGAATAAAATCACCAAAATGCAGAAATTGATGATACTTTGTGGGGTTTTTCGACGCGGGAGTAATTCAGCGGTAGAATGTCAGCTTCCCAAGCTGAACGTCGCGGGTTCGATCCCCGTCTCCCGCTCTGAACAATGCATTGCAACAGGACGCTTAGCTCAGCTGGTTCAGAGCGCCGCCCTTACAAGGCGGAGGTCGTAGGTTCGAACCCTACAGCGTCCACGAGAGTGCGTGTGTTCAAGCCGCCCTTATGCCGAAGGCATCCCTCTTCCATCTTCAATCTTCTATCTCAAATATGCTCATTGCCATTGCCAGCAAACGAGGTCCAAAAGTCGAGGCTGCAAAAGCTGTCTCCAATAAACTCAAGCATTTCCTCACGAGCGATCCCTCACCCATTGAATATCTGACATTCGGAGTCGACGGCGGCGTCGACATGCCGCGAACACTCGATGAACTTCTCCGTGGCGCACAGCAGCGGGTCGCAAACCTTCTCGAGGCAATGCAACTACAACAACGGAAGACTGATTACCTCGTCGGCATGGAAGGGGGATTCCACACGGTTTACCACGACGGCGCGAACCTGACTTTTCTTCAGAGCTGGGCGTACGTGAGTAACGGTGCTGTCGGTCATTTCGGCAGCTCAGGTAATATCCTTGTCCCTGAACGAATCGTCAGAGAAGTCATGGAACATGGAAGAGACCTGAGCAATGTCATCGATGAAGCCACCCGCCAGACCGATGTTCGCAGCAAACAAGGAACGTGGGGAATTCTGACGCGCGATTTGCTCACGAGACAACAATCCTTTGAGATCGCTCTGACGGCTGCTTTCGCGCCATTCTACAACAGGGCAATGTACGACTGAGATCAGAAGTGCGGATGCCGATGCTGGAGGATGTGAGGTTTCTCCAATCCGTGCGCGAGCATCAATTGTTGATCGGAGAGAAGCTCAATTGTCGATCCTTGCGCAACGACGACACCGCCATCGAGCACAATCACGCGTGAGCAGAGTTCGACGATCAATTCCAGGTCGTGCGAAGCGATGATCTTTGTCGATGGGATATTCTTCAGGAGTTCCTTCAATTCCCGCTTCCCCCGCGGATCCAGGTCGCTTGTGGGTTCATCGAGTACCAGGGCTTTCGGCTGGCATGCGAGCACGCCCGCAAGGCAGACGCGCTGTTTCTCCCCGCCGCTCAAATGATGTGGAGAGCGGTGGTCAAACCCATCAAGCCCAACCTTAACCAAAGCATCGCGAACCACCCGGCGGACTTGCTCATCACTCATACCGAATTGCTGCGGACCGAATGCAACATCTTCGTACACGGTCGGACAGAACAACTGGTCGTCCGGATCCTGGAACAGCAGTCCGACCTCGCGCCGAATGGTCTCAAGCGTATCACGCGTAACCGGGGTTCCACAGATGCGTACGGATGGCACACCGCTCAACTCATCGGGCAGGATCCCGTTGAGGTGCAAAAGCAGCGTTGACTTTCCCGCACCGTTCGGGCCTATGAGTCCCACGCATTCTCCCTCGTTTACCGTAAAGCTCACGCCGCGCAAAGCCTCGACTCCGTCGTGGTAACGGAAGCAGAGGTTAGTGACCTCAATCGCCGGATTCACTTCCACCCCCGCGCGCACATTGCAGCGTAGATTCTCTCAGCTCGATCCGTCGAACGAACGAAGAGTTGCCCGATCACCGTCCCCAAAAGTTTCCACCTGTTGAGTCGGTGTCTGTCAACCGTGCGGCACCTTCGCGCCCGCTGCATCCGTTCTGCTTCATCGATGAGAACAAATAGATAGCGGAAGAGCAATGCAAGCACTGAAACAAACACCGCGGGTGTGCCGACGCGTTTGAGCAGTGCGAGAATAGTTGAAAAAGGCGTCGTGTTTGAAAGAAGAACGATTGTAAAGAGACAAAGCGTGCTCTTGACAACGACGGAAAGAAATACCGTCGTACCATTCGGCTGAAGAAGGGTCAGCAAAGCCACGCCGAGCACAAAAGGCTCAAGCAATATGAGGCGCCGCACGAGAAACATTGGCGGAATACGGCTCAGAGCGGCGATACCGATGAGGACAATCGCTGTCGCAAGATGAAACCAGCTGAGGGGCACCCTCGCCCAAACGACAGCAACGATCAGGACTACCGCAGCGATCAGCTTGATGCTGGTGGGAATGCCGTGGATCGGACTGGAAAGCCTGCTGTACCGGTCAATGAAGTCATGCCGCATAGATCGTCAAGAGCCGTTTGTCTGAGCAGAAATACTTGCGGATTTCATTGTGAGCGAGCGTGCAAGGATGAATGCAAGCAGAAACGCCACTACAGCACCAACGGCGCCGGCCAGAACTGTCGCCAGCACCGGCGAGCCGATTCCGGGAAAAATGTAGCCGGCGATGGGTGAAAAGAACGTCGGTTGTGTCACTGCTTTGTGTTCGAATCCCAGCGTTGCAGCCACCCGCTCCAATCCATCGGGCCAGGGAGATGCAAACGGTACGACAAAGACGACCAATCCGAGCACAATGAGTGAACCGTAAACGAAAGTTTCTAATCCCGTATGACCCATTGAATGCGGATCTGCTGCATCCATGAGCGCAGGTTTGACACGAACGATTGCAGCAATGACGATCATCGTGATCAGGGCCTCTCCGGCTCCTATGAGAATATGAACTCCTGTCATTGCAGGAAACGCCGCCGACCAAACGACCGTACCCGACCACGCGAGCTCACCGGCGCACACAACCGACGCAACGACGGTGGAGCACCAGGAGGCAAAACCGATACCGAGGAGTCTCCCTTGCTCACCGGCGAACAGTTTCGTCACTGCACGATAGATGATGTAACCGCCGATCGACCCGACGATCGCCATATTGAAAATATTCGCCCCCAGCGCAAGCACACCCCCATCGGCAAACAAGAAACACTGCACGACAAGAACTGCCGTTATCACCACAACAGCCGCAGACGGGCCGAGCAGCGCCGATGCAAGTACGGCGCCGATAAGATGCCCGGAGGTACCGCCCGCAACCGGAAAATTGATCATCTGCGCCGCAAAAACAAACGCGGCCGTCAGCCCCATCAGAGGCACGCGACGAGGCGCCATTTGTTTCTTCAGATTCCGAAGTGCAATGCCGACGCCGGTGAGCGATAACGCCGTGGTTGTTACTACAGTCTTCGTATCCAGGAATCCATCGGGGATGTGCACGGATTAGACTCCGCTCACTTCGGAATACCCGACAGACGGATAAGAAATTTTATAACTGTGACTCCCGGTGAACCCCGAACCGAGGAAATTTGTTGCTTCCGTGTTGATCATGGTGATAGAAAATAGGAAAAATTGGTGAGAGTTGCCACCCTCGATTGCCCGGTCTGTTTGATTCTCACCCGGGAACGATTTATCTTACGGTCGCAATGAACAAAGGAACCAACGTACAATCGATTACATCGCTCGATTCGCCAGAGCTCCGACCGTATCGAACCTTACGCAGGTCCATCGAGCACATGGAACAGGGGATTTTCGTCGCCGAGGGAGAGAAAGTTGTCCGCCGTCTTCTCGCTTCGCAGCTCACCGTACTTTCATTACTCATCACACCCGAGCGGTTTGACCAGCTTAAACGCGCACAGGAGATTTCTCGACGCGGTACGTTTACCGTTTTTCTGGCCGAAAAAAAAATTCTTGAGACAATTGTCGGGTATAACCTCCACCAGGGAATCATGGCTGTAGCAAAGGTGCCGAAGGAACCCACCCTTGACGCACTTCTGGATGGTGTCTCGAAACCGTATCTGCTCGTTGCGCTGGACGGATTGGTGAATTCGGAGAACGTCGGCGTCATTGTGCGCAACTGCGCTGCCTTCGGCGTTGACGCTCTTCTCGTCGGAGAAACCTCAAGCAGTCCGTACTTACGCCGGGCAGTCCGGAATTCAATGGGAGCAGTATTTCAAATCCCGGTCATCCATGCGGGCGACCTTGCAGCGTCACTCCGGGACCTTGCCGGACGGCATCAAACAACGGTGCTTGCAACACTCCCCCATGGCCGGTCATCCATTCACGAAGCAGACCTTTCCGGAAACGTCTGCCTTGTGCTCGGGAATGAAGGGGATGGAGTTTCTCAGAAAATCCTCGATGTGTGCACCGGGAATATTGCAATCCCTATGACCGGCGGAATTGACTCCCTCAATGTCGCGAGCGCGAGTGCGGTGCTTTTGTACGATATTTTCAGACAGCGATCGTCGCACGTATGACGCTCACGAGAGAACGGATAGAGCAAGCACTTTTCGGGTACAAAAGGATTGAAATTTCCCGGGAACAGAATTCCGATTTCTCAAGGGCTGCTGTTCTCATCCCGTTGTTTCCGATGAACGATGAACTTTCCGTGCTGTTCACGGTCCGGACTCACGATGTAGAGACGCACAAAGGACAGATTTCTTTTCCGGGTGGCATGCGCGATGAAACTGACGGGGATGCCATCCACACGGCTCTTCGAGAAACAGAGGAAGAACTCGGCATCAACCCGAAACACATCGAAGTCATTGGCATCCTCGACGACCTCAGCACACCGACAGGATTTATCATTACTCCGGCTGTCGGTTGTCTTCAAAAGAAACCGCGACTCATGTTGAATACGTCGGAGGTGGCGGAGGTTTTCTCCGCTCCTCTCTCATTCTTCCTGGATGAAAAGAACGGCAGATGGGAAAAGAGGGAAAGAAATGGTTCTCAGACGAGGGTCTGGTTCTATCAATACGAGAAATATCTCATCTGGGGCGCTACGGCAGCAATCATCAGGAATCTCGCCGAGGTTACCGGTCTCAAGACCGGGTGACAGAGTCTCGGGGTGTGCCTCCAGGAGAGAAAGACCGCCGGGAGGTCTATTGAACTTCGATCAGATCCTTGCTCGCAAAGAAGAAATTAATCTCGATCTTCGCATTTTCGGGCGAATCCGATCCATGGACGATATTCTCCCCCTTGTTGCCGGCATACAGCTTCCGGATTGTTCCCGGGGCAGCATCTTTGGGGTCGGTGGCTCCGATCAGCGTCCGGAAGTCCGCCACAGCGTTTTCCTTTTCCAGTGCGATCGGAACGCAGGGACCGGAACTCATGAACTCCACGAGCCCGTCATAGAACGGCCTTCCTTTGTGCACGGCGTAGAATCCGCCGGCGGTTTCCTTCGTGAGCCGGGTCTTCTTCAATGCAACGACCGTGAACCCCCCTTTTTCAATGCGGGCAATAACCTCGCCAACAAGTTTTTTCCTGACACAATCCGGTTTTAGTATTGCAAGTGTACGTTCGATCACAGTGTCTCCATTGACATTCGTTCTTGACGATTATGGTTGATTGCATCTAAAGCAAATCCTGAATCCCAGACAAAATGAGGCAAAAAGCGAGATTCTTCGTCGCTTCGCTCCTCAGAATGACAGCCTCTTTGATTTTTCAGACGTCTCAAATTAGTATTTTGAGTTTCTTTAAGATTTGTTTCATTATCTGATTCAGTGCTTCGAACTTGCTTCTTCCGTCGGATATCCCAACTCATTCCACCTTCTCCACCCTCCATCCATCGAGACAACATTCGTGTATCCCATTTTCTGAAGATTATCCGCCGTGAGCGCCGTACGGTAACCGCCTCCGCAGTAAAGGATGATTTCTCTGTCCTTGGAGGAAACGAGTTTTTCAATGTCACGCTCGATAATTCCTCTTCCGAGATGAATCGCCCGAACGATATGCCCTTTTTCCCATTCATGGTCCTCCCGGATATCGATGAGCAAGAAATCATCTCTCCGGTCGAGTCGTGATTTCACATCCTCCGGAGAAGTTTCTTTGATGCGTGTTTTTGCATCGTTTACCAACCTGAGAAATGCCGCAGAGTGTTCCATGATTTGGACCGATTAATGATGTTCTTTGCGCCGAAGGACGAGAAGTTGGGTATTGCGTGCTTCGACATCGTACTCCTGAGACAGCACTGCAGCCATCGTCGTGGCAACCGTATCTTCTGCAAACACAAAAATATAATCGAATGTGGAACGAATGTCAAATAACCGGTTCCGAATGGTGTCCCGCGCCTCGCCGACGTAATGCCGCGTGTCGATGAGGCTGTCAAGTGCGATCGCAACAGAATCACCGGGCGCTCTCTTCATCCGAACAATTCCTGTCTCAAAGCTGGAAAGCATGCGTGTCGGCTTCTCAAGGTCAAAATAACGATGAAAATGGCGCATCGTGCTAATCTCCCCTGAAAGGATCTGCGGAACCGTCTTGTCGACTTCTTCGGCGAATCCCCGACGAATCACTAATGGCATCTGTGCCCTTTCATAGATCGGCCGGGCTTTTTCGTAGATCGCCGCGGCTTCAAAGTTCCAGGACGACATCTGAATCAAGTAAACCACGGACATCAGGAATGCCGTCGATGCGATGAGAATTTCTGTCTTCATATTCTTTGCGCCCGGTGCAAGCGATGCGAAGAAAAAGGCAATCGCCGGGATGAGAAAGCGCGGACCGGGAGTATAGAACTCCCCTATTTTGTTTAGCGGCAATAACACAACCAGGGCCGCAAAAACAAATGCCGCCCCCAGGTACTTTCCCCGGCAGCCGGCCAATGATCGAGCAAAAACTTGAGAGCGGTGGCGTACAAGCAGGTAAGCAATGATGAGCCAAACTGCGATATTCAAGTAGGAAACTGGAAACGACTGAGGAAATGGCAAAAGGCGATGAAAGAACCACATGGCATATCGCCACACGGTGAGTTGGATATACGGGAAGCGCGTGAACTCTATGGTCGAAGATGCATTATTGCTCAAAAGGCACGCGGCGAGCAGCATCATTGAGGGAATCAGGGAAGCAGCCAAAAGCGCCTTTTGAGGGAGCGTCGTTTTGCTATTCTTTTCCGAGGAAATCCAAAAACAAAAGACTATGAGGAACAAGATATACGCGACGCCATGCGTGAGGTACAGGAATACGAAAATGATTGCCAGGATACCGGCGAGCATAACCGTAATCTCCCGTTTGGAAGAATACAACCAACCGGCTGCAAAAAAAACGGCTGCCAATCCGAAGATATAATTCAGAAAACCCATGAAGAAAAAGTAGTTGAATGCAAACAACAGGCCCAGCCATCGGAAAGGATGACGGTTATCTGTCCGTTTGAACAAATACCTCCAGCCAAGAATAAAAAGAAGCGTGTACGCTGAGAGGAAAATCTTGCCCGCAATCTGGATCGGGACCAGAAATCCAAGCGATGCCAGAAAAATCGGCGTGAGAACGTTGGGAGGAATGGGAAACCAGGAGAGGGTGAAATGTCCCGCGAGCGCAGGGCTACCGCTCAGAATGTCGCGAATGATGTGTGCCTGGAAGAGCCATTCAGCATAATCCTGAAGAGGCAGGAATTTGGGCCACCATATTGCGCCGAGGAGAACCACGACGGTGGCGGCCACGATGAAATTGTGAGTTCTCTTCACTTTCGAATCATTGAGCCTTCGGGCCGTTGTAGCCGGCGATGGAGGATGATTCTTGGTGCTTACTTCTTCTTTTTCCCGCTTCGACGCCGCGGTCGGCGTTTTTTGGAAGGATGTGTTTTTCGTTTTCTTTTCGACACAACGACAGTTGTCTTGCGAGTGCTCTTTCCCAGAACCTTTTTCACCGTTTCCCCGATCAGCGCGGGACTCTCCACGACATGGATCCCGGCCTCGCGCATCGCCAGCATTTTTTCGGCGGCGGTTCCTTTCCCGCCGGAGATGATCGCGCCCGCGTGTCCCATACGCCTGCCCGGAGGTGCGGTACGTCCTGCGACAAACCCGATAACAGGTTTCTTGAAATGTTGCTTGACGTACTCCGCCGCTTCTTCCTCAGCGGTCCCGCCGATTTCTCCGATCATGATGACGGCATCCGTCCCGTCGTCGTCCTTGAAGAGTTTCAGCAAATCGATGAAGCGGGTTCCGACGACCGGGTCGCCGCCGATGCCGACGCAGGTGGACTGGCCAAGTCCGAGCTCGGTCACCTGCCACACTGCTTCGTACGTCAGTGTTCCGCTGCGGGAGATGACGCCAACCGTACCGGGACGATGAATGAATCCGGGCATGATCCCGATTTTACACTGGCCCGGCGTGATGATACCGGGACAGTTCGGACCGATCAGTCGCGCACCCGTCCGCTGAAGGTATTCGTAGACCTTGACCATGTCGCGGGCCGGAATACCCTCGGTAATCGTAACGACGAGTTTGACTCCGGCTTCTGCCGCTTCCATAATCGCCTCGGCCGCGAACGACGCCGGCACGAAGATCGCCGCGGTGTTGGCACCCTCGCGTGCGACGGCATCGGCAACCGTATTGAAAACCGGAACGGGTCGCGCGAAAGGATACTGCTCGTTCCCGCCGTACGATAACCCGCCCTTGCCGGGAGTGACCCCTGCAACGACGTTCGTTCCATACGCGATCATTTGTTGAGTATGGAATGTCCCTTCGCCGCCGGTAATTCCCTGGACGACGAGACGGGTGTTTCTATCGACAAGTATACTCATGGGAATTCAGGGAAAAATGAAAAATGCATCCAGCTTATTTCAAACCACGGATAATACTGAAAAAGCACGGAAATGACTCGGATCATGCCATTTCCAACCGTGCAGATCCGTGTAGTTACTGCGTCATCCGTGGTTTATTTTCGCGACGCATGACATGAATTTTTACTCGGGTTTCTTTTGCTCTACTTTCTTATCTTCAAGAGGCTTCTCAAGCTCGTCCTGGATGTCCCGTGAAGCTTTCTTGAACTCACGGATACCTTTCCCCAGTCCCTGCATGAATTCCGGAATCTTCTTTGCGCCGAATAATACCAGAATCACGAGAGCAATCAACATTATTTCGGGTGCACCTAAATTACCCATGGCTTAACTCCTTTCTGCTTCCATCTGTTCGTTAATGTGTTCTTCAATAAAAAAACTATCGGTCAATGAATTGAAAATTTTCTGCCCGTCTGTCTGCCCCAGCAGCGGATCCGATGCGCGTTCCGGATGGGGCATCATTCCTAAAACGTTTCCGCGCTCGTTCATGATCCCGGCGATGTTCGACATTGATCCGTTTGGATTTGCCGCATCGGTAATCTTTCCGTCGGGATCACAGTACCGGAGCAGAATCTGGCCGTTTTCTTCCATCGTGCGAAGAGTTGCATCGTCCACGATATAATTCCCATCGCCGTGTGCGACGGGCACGCGCAACACTTCTCCATTCCGGCACCGGGAGGTCAGGCGCGTCCCCGGATTTTCCACACGGAGGTGAACATACTTGCAAACAAACGTCAGGCAATCATTCCGCAGCAGCGCGCCGGGCAGCAAACCTGCCTCGCACAATATCTGGAATCCATTGCAAATTCCAAAGACGACGCCCCCGCGATGCGCGAAGGAAACCACTTCTTTCATGATTGGCGAAAACCGAGCTATGGCGCCACAGCGCAGATAATCCCCGTAGGAAAATCCCCCGGGGAGAATGACCACGTCGACGTTCTCAAGATCCGAATCTTTGTGCCAGAGAAAACGTACGTCATGATGAAAAATATCTTTGAGGACGTACTGCGCATCATGGTCGCAATTCGACCCGGGGAAGACGACCACGCCGAACCTAGGCTTTTTCATTGCCCTGCCCGGGACTCTGAGATATGTCGCTGTTGTTTACCGTCGAGCCACGCATCATCGGCGGATTCACATCCTTTCAATCGAGAATGTGTAATCTTCCATCACAGGATTTGCCAGCAATTTTGCACAAGCTTCGCGTGTGATACGCTCGGCTTCCTCCTTACCCGGACAATCGATTTTCATCTCGATATACTTGCCCATGCGGATTTCCCGAACCGCACTCATTCCGAGACTTTCCACGGCGTGGTACACCGCTTTCCCCTGGGGATCAAGAATCGATTGCCGAAGCGTGACCGTTACCTTAGCCAGATACAAAATCCCATGCCCTTCTAAACATCAACACTCGTTATTTCGGTTTCCTTCTCATCCGCATTGCTCACAGGCGGATGGAGTGCATGTTGAATAGATTGCACAATATAGCGTATCGGACCCGTCGCGATGTAAAAGACGAAGCACGGGAAGAGCGCCCGTCCCTGCGTGAGTACGATCGCGGTCAGGGCCACAACGCCGACGGTGAATCGCAACGGGTGCTGCATAATTCCCCGGCGCGAGATTTTCGGAAAGTTGTCGTACTTGATACTGCTCACCATGAGCAACGAAACGACGAGAACAAGGAAGAGCAGCAGCCACGCCTCGAGGTCGCCAAACCCGCTTGCCGCCGTGTAGTACGTTAACACATATGCGCTGATCATGATCCCTGCCGCCGGGATCGGAAGACCTTTGAAATAATCCTTGTCGTAACCAACGAGCTGGACGTTGAATCGCGCCAACCGCATCGCTCCGAACACCAGCGGAAACGAGCTGATGAGGACCCCGATACCTTCCAGCGAGTGGAGGTGAATCGTGTATACGAGAAATGAGGGCGCGGCTCCGAAGGAGATGACGTCCGACAGGGAATCAAACTCAACGCCGAAGTCGCTAAACGATCTTGTCACACGCGCCATCATGCCGTCGAGAACGTCGCAAATCCCGGCCAGGATTATGAACCACGCTGCCGTCGAGAAGTCGTTCTGTGCAGTATGAATGATGGAAAGAAATCCACAAAACATGTTGAGCACGGTGAACAAGCTGGGAACGACAGCCCGCGTAATTCTCATTCCAGTCCTCCGTCGCAGGTTTGGTTCATGCTCATTTCATTTCCGGGGAAATGAAACCCGATGAAAAGTTGGCGAGGATCGTCTCGCCCGCACGGACGTTCTCATGTAACCGGGCGACAATTTCCGTGCCTTTCGGCATGATAACATCGACGCGGGAGCCGAATTTAATCATCCCGAACCGCTCCCCCGCCGTCGCTGTTTGACCGACGTTCACGCGGGCCACAATTCTCCGTGCGACAGCGCCGGCAATTTGCTTGAAAAGGACCTTATGGCCACTATTCTCCATCCCAATATGCGTTCGTTCGTTTCGATCGGAGGATTTTTCGTTAAAGGCAACAATATACTCACCACGAATATAGCGAAAATATTTCACAATACCAGAAATGGGGAATCGGTTGACGTGCACATTCAGGGGAGACATGAAGATGCTCACCTGGATTGCCTCACCTTTGAGGTACTCCGGCTCAAACAGTTCCTTGATTAGAACGACCTTTCCATCCGCCGGCGAGATGACGGCATTTTCCTGCTGTGGCGTCGTGCGGTCGGGATCCCGAAAGAACGTAAGCACAAACGCCGAGGATAGTCCCACAATTGCAAGAAGCACGCCCCTCACAACCTCCTGATCAATGACGGTGAAACAACACACGACGATGAGAGCGGCGAGTCCGAAGAATTTGAGCAGGACTTCTAGGCCGTATTTGCTGAGCACAGCGGCGCCTTTCTCAGACTTTCACCGTGAGACGGTCGAATAGTTCCTTGTAGACCTCTTCCCCGGACCCTTCCCGCAGGACGAAGCGGTTCCTTTTGCCCCCATTATCGCCCGTAGTATCCCAGATGAAGCATCTCGACGGAGAGAATTCCCCGCCGACGTACAGCTGTTCATGGAAACGACCGAATTCAAGCTGAAGTCCGGCAAGCGTGAGCTTTCGCCTGTCGCACAGGCTCCGGAGAACCGCATTCACTTTGGAGGCAAGCCGGTTCATCTGTCTGAACTCTTCGGGTGTTGCGATCTTGAAAGCATACATGTGATATTCATTCAGCCACTGCATCCCGGGGTGAGCATTTGGGTGATAGTACTCGATAACCGGGAAAACGAGGGGCGTTCCTTCATGCAGACTGAACCGGGCCGCGAATTCGCCAAAGGCAAAATTATAGACCGAGACGACGAGCGGGATCATCTCCAGCCGGCGCACCATCATTTCATCGCCGGATTCCTTGCGAACAAAGTGCGTGGGGATATGAAAACCGGCGAGGTAATCGAAGAGATAGCTCGAAATATTATTCTTAATGGCTCCGGTGCCCCTTCTTTTGCCAGTTCGCTTCCCATCGGGAGACCCGTCGTCTTTAAACTTATACGCAACGAACTCCTCGTGGTCGATGGAAGTTGGTTGTGTTTCTTTTCCATCGAACAGAAGTTCGCGTTTTGAATTTTTCACCGCAGGATTGCGCTTGTCGGCGGGTGAAGAGTGCAGATGTTGCTTCATAAGTCTGATAATGTGATCAACGTGATGCAATGATAGCAAAATTAAGGTAGAAAGTCAAACACGCGCGTCACATCCTGTGGGAGTAAGTGATGGGTGATCGGGGTTTGAGGATTGAGGATGGAGGATTGGGTTTTGAGTTTCAGGTTTCACGTTTCAGGTTTCATGTTGGGCGCATGTCGACAACACGGTGGGCGGCAAGAAGCCACCCCGTCTTTGCGAGCGAAGTCCGCGCTTTTCGGACGAGCGAAGCAATCTGAACGTAGCCTGCCTGCTGGGATGGAGCTCCGCCTACGCGTCGCTTCGGCGGACAGGTGTGCTCCCGACCTATCGGGGTAAACCTTCGCAAGGTTGACCATTGTACTTTCCTGGAAAACCTTGCGAAGGCTCCAATCCACGCCGTACTCATCCCCTGCCCCCTTCCCTACCTACCGAACTTCACGGGACTGCAAAATCGTGAGGTTAGTCCGGCAGGCAGGTCTACAAGCAGCGAAGGGGAAACCATGTGTTCAAGGTGGATAACGCCCCGCCATTCGATTGCAAATCCTGGGACATTTCGGTATATTAAAGAGAGTTTTGCATCATTGCCCGGTGGTGTAATTGGCAACACACCTGACTCTGGATCAGGGAAGTCTAGGTTCAAATCCTAGCCGGGCAGCTTGGAATGGGCAGTTATCACTGCCCATTTTCTTTTTTACCATCCCACGTCACAATAGCGTAACATGATGTATTGAGTTTTTCCACGACAGATCTCAATGACTCGACGTTTGTCTTCGCATAGATCATGCTTGTCTTTATGTCCGTGTGTCCCAGCAGCCTGCTTATAGTATAGATGTCTACGCCCAATGCGAGCAATCTCGTTGCAAACGTGTGCCGTAGTGAATGGAGCTTGAAGCCTTTGAGACCAGCTTGTTTCAGGTAGAATCGAAACTTGTTCGTGACATCATGCTTGTTGAGCTTGCTGAAAAGTGTTTCACCAAGAACCTCTATAATCCTTCGAGAACGACCATTCAAAGGAATTGCACGCATTTGGCGAGTCTTTGTTTTCTCGACATAGATGACATTGTGGATCAGGTCGATGTTTTCATGCCTTAGATTCAAAGCCTCTTCTCTTCGAAGCCCCGTATTCAATAGGAATTCGACATACAACCTGAAGCTCTTTCGAAATGTGATCACATTTGGTCTCCCACCAGGCCCCTCGGCTTTGGCGATATCCTCGTCGATCAATCTGAATATAGCTTCGAGTTCCCGGTCAAAGAGATACAATCTCCGTTCCTGAACTTTCAGCTGCTCGATATCTTTGAAAGGATTCGAATCAACGTACCCCCATACCTTAGCAACGTTAAAGGCTGCGTGGAGACTACGGAGAACGATGTTGAATGTGGACGGACTGACCTCCTTTGAAAACTGTGCGCGCCAGGTATCTATCAGGTGCCGATCAATGTTCCGGAGCGGGACATTGCCCAATTTACCGGCAACTCGATGGAAGTACATTCGCTCCAAGGAGATCGTTGATTGACTCTTGTGCCCCTCCGAATACTTCAAGAATTCAGTAATGAAACCGACCAAACGAATATCCTTCTTCTTTGATTTCTCAATGGAAAATGTCCCGCGCGATATCTGCGCTTGAACTTCGCCGAGAATTTCTAGAGCGAGTTTTCGATCCTTCGTCCCTGTCGATTTTGTATGTCTTCGTCCCCTATAGACGAAATCAATGACGTAGTTCCAATCATTCTTATATTTTCGCTTTCGGATGACAGCCATAAGATTTACGCTCCTGCAGTCTTGTTCCAGATGTCGTTAGCTAATGCAAGAGCAGGTTTTGAATCGCTGCTTCCCAGTTTCGGTATCACTGTAATACTTCGTAGCCATTCCTGAACAGTAGGCAAGAAGAACTTGTACTGTCCATCTAATTTCACATATGGAATGGCATTTCGACGTATCAGTTGGCGTACCTTGCTCTCCGACAAACCCAGATAATCTGCAAGGTCCCGCACCGAAAGAACGTCGCGCTGGTTGTTGAAAGTGCTCTCGCCCATTCTTATGCCCGATTATCCGTCGACGGGTATACAGACTGCGTTATGGCTGTTGTCAATGTCTCACCTTGGCGGAGAATCTTCAGAACGGTGATGCAATTCGTCCGTTCAGATTCGTCCAGCAGGATGATGGTTTTCTCGTGGGAGTGTATCGGTATTCTATCGGTGTCAAGCTCTATCATATTGTTCTCCTTTTTCTAATGAACAACAACCCGGGCGCTGCAGTCGCTCAGGTTGCCATCCATCGAATTACGACCTTCCTTCTTTTGTCCGAGTGTTTTTTCTGCTCCTCGGCTTCTTCCGTGGGTTCTCAATCTCTTTCTGCATCGAATCCACTATGCTATGAGCTATTGTGTCAATCAGGTTCCTTAATTGGTCGGCGATATTCAGTACGTTGTCCAACGTTGATGCTGCGAACGTCTGAGTAAAGGTGAAGAAGAATTTTCGGTCATTTCCCATTACATCCCCCACTTTACTTATTCCCGACTCACTGGGAAGGTTCAGTACAATTTGCCTTGCAAGCATTGCATACTCAGCAGGGCTAACACATCCCCAATTGAGATTTCTGGGGCACTGTAAATGGTAAAGCAGCTCCGCGTGTATGCCATCGTGCTGACATACGCAATACCCAAGGGGGTTTTCATATGTCTTTCCATTTTCGATTTTAACGACCATGAGATGGAGATCCTCAGGCAAATCCTTCAAAGGCAGTCCGAGAATCATATCCCTCGTTACCGCAAAATGATTGGGCTCAGGCATTTTGAGAAGTTGATTACCATCAAGTGAGGCGGAAGTTATTTTTCCATGTGACCGCTGCAAAGTGAATTGAGAGTTCATGGTTTTGTTTCCTTTCAAGGTTTTGAATTGGAATCGTTGTTTGTACAGTTTGTTATAGAACTACAGGGGACAACCTTCGGAATCCGACCGGCCCAAGCGTTTGCGACCGCATGAGCCAGTCGGATCCTCAGGGTGAGTTCTACTTCTCTTTCTTACGGGTGGCACTCATTTTGTCCGCCCTGATCTGCCTGGCACGGTTCCGTTCGTAGTCGAGCTGGAATGGAGAGATGGTGCTGACTTTCACGCCATCAAGCTTGCCTAGCTCTGCGGCAACAAAAGCTTCAGCATCATCGCCCTTTATATTTAGAACGGCTACCCCGGGCTCGATGATTTCCAGACTGACAAGCTCGCCTCCTTTGGATTGAGCAGTCAGATTAAATTGTTGCCGAGCCGATTCGACGGCTGAATCGTCGTCCCGTCGTACGGTTCTTGCGAAAAAGTTCTCTACCTTCTTCATGATAGAACTCCTTGAATATGTTTGATGAATTTATTTATTTAGAACTACACTAATAAGATAGGGTTGGACTGAGTTGGACTGCAATTGGGCTTTCATTGGATGAAAAATATTTTTACTGCCGCCCTCTATTATATATATGCTTCAGAGCACGCTCGGCAGCTTTCTGGATATCCCTGGCGGCGGCTTCCGACTGGCTAGTTGTCATGGATGGGAACATTTTGTTGACTAGACGGTGGGCGATGCTATAACATCTCGGTCCATGCCGAGTGCCGTTACGACGACGCTCCTCCACCGTTTTCTCTATTAATGTCTTGCGAGTTTCTTTATCTAGCATCCATCCCTTCTCCACCAGCTCTTCTTCCCGAAGAATGATGACATTCTTTTCCATTTCAGCAGGGTGCACCTTCCCATCTTCGGCAATCCGCAACGCACCACTCTCAGGGATCGGCTCGACTTCGATTGTAGGTCGGCCAGCATAGTGTACCACGATGCGGCTGGGCACTCCGGGTAGTATGAGAATGGTCTCTGGCATGGTTAACAAGCGTTCATGCAGGCATTGGTTTACGATATTGAGTGCTACGAATACGGCCCGGCTCTATTCTTCCTTTTAGCATAGTTGTATTTATTGGCCTAATTCTTGGCGAATGCAATTGCACGTACGATATGTCATAAGATTTCCGACACAGCGTATCGGCCGTCCGGAAGGCAAACTTTTGTCCCAATTGGTAAACCTAGAACCCGCTGAGCGATAGGGGCGGTTGCGGAAACTACAATAACCTCTTGAATTTCAATACCACCGGGGCAACCGACAAAATAAAACCATTGAGAATCCCCCGACTCTTTCTGAAGCCGTACCATGGAACCAACTGAGACGTTCTTGGGATTCTCGGCGTTATTGTGGACTCTCGTTTTTTGTAGAGCTTGATGGAAGTATTTCTTTTGTTGTTCGAGCACTTCGTGAATCTTGAATACTCCTTCGGCCTCGCGCGCTGCTTCCCAACCTTTTGTGTCATACCGGCTTTGGTTGCGTGTCTCTGCCTCCCGGGCAGCCTCCATACGTCCAACCAAAGCTTTATCCACATCAGAGAGCGCGTTTTCTATGTGCTTCAATACTTCTTCGATGACTTCGATTTTCTTGGTCATTTGATTTGTTCCTTTAATTAACGTTTAGGATATGGCGTTGGCCATTGTAGAGTCTTTTAATTTCATGGAAGACCGGGGAATGCTCGAACTCGGTCGGAGAAAAGACTGATCCGGGGTCAGACCGGTGAAGGCATAACCTGATTTGAAACATGTCTTTCGTCAAAGCAGGTTCTAATCTTATAGTGTAGAACCCCTCCGTGCACTGATCTTTGACCCTACAGGCGGAGCAGAGATTCTTAAGTCCCGAGGGTGCAATTAATTTGATTCGAAAAGAAAAACCATCCGCATCAATATAATCGCGACTGATCCGTGATGTTGAACCTTTTCTGACAATTCTGAGGAGTCTTCCGTCGACGCTGCGAATTATGCCTTCGATGGCAGGTAATGCATCGGGCGAATTCAATTCATTTTGGAGCCTTAATTGAATTCCATTCTCTTTGCAAAATTCATATACTGGTTTCCAATCCGTGGATGAATCCGAAACCGTCACGTTTACTTTTACAAGCAAACCAGCCCGCTGTCCAGCCTTGATGGATTCAAGGGTATTCCGCAATGCTTTTGTCGCCCATCGCTCCGTTCGAGGCGTTTTATGAAAGGCTGCGAACCTGACCGGGTCGAGTGTATGTAAACTAAAATTTACTCCCTTCAAGCCCGAATCGTGGAGCACGGGCCAGCTCACCTTACCGTTCCCATTGCTTGTAACACTTGTTGCAAACCCCATCTGAGCGTATGTATGTATATGTCCGGCAAGTTTGGGATGGAGCGTGGGTTCGCCCCCCGTCAGATGAAGGGAATCAACTCCTAACTCGGCTTTCATGGTTGAGAGAAAGTGCATGAGCCTGGAGTTTAACTGAAGGTCTTGATCGAGGCAAGATCCCTCATGATGACACCACTTACAATCCCACGGACATCGATTCGTTTCCTTGATTCGAATGTCGCGGGCAGGTTCGATGACAGTTACTGCTTCTTGGATGCTAGGCATATTTTGCCTCGGCTATTGATGATGGAAACAAATATGTCTGAATTAGACCGCTTACGACTTCATTAACAGATTGATCTCCGGGGTCGATGTGAATCCCTCCGTTGAAGGCTCTGTATTTTTCATATATGGCGGCAATGAAAGTTGGATCTTGCTCCAGCGTGTAGTCGTGTCCTCGTTCTCGCATGGCTAGTCTGTGAAGAATTGTCGGAAGTGGGGGCTGAAGAATAAAAGTGAAATCGGGATGTGGCAATAAAAGTTCACCAATCGTGGTCGACAGGTTCATGCCGAGGAGTTGCTCATGGTAGAGCAATGTACTCGCATACCATCGATCTGCGACGACAGTCAATCCATCGTTAAGCCTTCGTCGGATTTCCTCCGCTGTTTCGCACAAGGAGGTTGTGTAGAAGAAAAAACGGGCGACGTTGGATTTTAAAGGTTGATCGAAACTTTCCCATATCTGTTGAAAGCGTTTCGATGGGGTCTTCACATAAACGCCATTCAGCCTTTCGGCAAGATGGGCGGCAGTTGTGGTTTTGCCGGATCCATCAACGCCTTCGAGCGCAATGAAAAATGGTTGTTGCATTGTGTCTCCAAAATGGTTTATTGGTTGGGCGGGGCGTCTTCGTGGGGATGCTGGAGGGCAACAAAAAAGGGAAACCGAACTCCAAACATGGCACGTTAGACATCCCCGCTCTTGAAACGCGGTGATGTGTACGATAGCATGAATTCGAGGTCGGTTTCCCTGCTTACGAGGGTAACTCAAACCATGTCAATTTTTCGCAGGTGAAACCTCGGGCGTGTATGTATTCGAGCACCCTTTGGTTTCTGCGAGCACGTTGGCCGACATGAAGTCGACCAAACTCAGATACTTCCATCCAAGAATGAGTTTCTCAACTGACTCTATCTCAATCTTGGATTTTATAATCGCGACATAATATACAAAAAATTCAAAAAATATGCAAACCCTAATGAGACCTTCTAACAATCCAGCGCCGCAGTTACTCTGGCGAGCATATGTTCGAAGTCTCGGGACCCTCATCCATAAAACGGGATGCAGGTCATTCTTCGGTCATGTGAGCCCCTTGAATTTCTCGGAAGAATTTATTACATTGTATAGTGATTAATAAAAAGAATGCCTAAAGGAGAAGACCATGATAAACTGCACAGGTGGTACGGGAGATTACGAAAGATGGACGATAGGCGTAGGCGGAAGTGTTCCAACTCCTACTACTTCTTCGCCCAAATAAAGCGACATTAAAAATCTGCTGCAATCATTCTAAACTTCCTTGAATTTTTCCCCGTTGGATCTTCTTCTTTGGGGCTAGGTAAAACCCCTAGAAGAGACTATTTGAAAAAATAAAAAAAATCCCAGCCTCGATCCCCCAGCTCCAATAGTACTATCTTCCCATACAACTCTTCCGGCATCCACGCCGTCTTCAGATCGTTGTAACTCTGTACGGTAGGATCTCCTGTAACAGTACTAACGGATGGGACCCAAATCTAACGATAGTTTGGGAGAGTGTCAACACCGTAAACGGGAGGCGGCTGAATCCCTTACGAGATCCAGCCGCTCGGCTAATCGCAACTGTACATCGTGATGCAGTGTATGTGGAAGAAGAACAAATCACTTCCGTCTACCGATGACGATCATCTCAACTGCGTTGTGCCGTTTTGTCTCTGAAAGCCAGACCAGTATTCTACTCAAAACCTTGTTAATCTCTTAATAACAAGTGCAAATACTCCTATTGTTGCCAACAAGATTACTGCGGAGAAAAGCATTGAATGTTCAATACCAGGACCCCACCTCCATACTTTGAAAAGGGGTTCAAAATATAGACTCGAAAGCTTCTGCAAATTAGCAAAACCGAAAGAAACGCTAATTAACAAGCCGTACCAAAAAACTCTATTGCTTCTGACAACATTTGCTTTCAGGGTTAATAGATCAATCCTCTTTTTGATTTGCTGCTCAATTTCGTCAAACTTCATTTCCCCTTTGGTGACATTGATTACTTCTTGTAACTCACCAGCATGTACATAGTCCGTTTCAAAAATAAATTCTTGTTCCTGCTTGTCCTCCATCTTTTTAATAAGCCTTTTCTGAGAGATTGCATTATCGTAATGTACAAGTCGATGCCAGATTTTCAGATTCATAAACCTAGTATCTACATAGTCCATAATGACACGAGTTCCAAGGTTTAGCCAAAGTTTTTCCCTTTGCAGTTGGTTGCCTTGATATTGGTCTTCAATTTTTTTGATTAGCTCGTAGCCGTAGACCTGAAGTGTCAAGCCTTTATTTACAAAAAGAAGGTAATTGTCAACTGCTCTTAGATTCTTTAACTCTTGCAGTTGGGAATGCTCAACCATAGCATCTACTCTGCAAAAAAGTTTCACCACGTCTTCCTTGCGCTTGCTCAAGATTTCTGAAGCTCTGTTTTCTTGCTCGTCATATTTGACGACGTGGACAGAAGGTCGACATTGCCAATAGCGTGTACGGTCGATTCTTTGAAAGTCTTTTGGTCTGAGTTTTCTCTGGAGAAACAATCTTTCAATGAGAAGATACTTGTAATTTTCTGCAATGTGTTCGAATCGCATTCCTTCAGCAGACATGCTGCACAGGTTGATCCCTTGATAGACTTCAAACGGTTTTATCTGATCCAAAAAAAACTTCTGAACTTCAGAGTTAATCTTCACACCGTGATATAGAGCAGCGATATGTTGATTGATCTCCACAAGTTCGGGTGGAAGGGCTAGTCCTCCTAACCACAACGAATACAAGTTTTCCAATTTTATAACGTCTTCCAAACTCCTGCCGCGAAAATTCAATCGAAATGTGACAGTCAAGACGCCCGTCGTAGTAATCTTCAAAGAGGGCAATAGGATGAGAAATTCCTCTTCTTTTCCTAAGTTGATTTTGAAGACAATTGGAGCGAGACTAAAATGCAAGTGTTGGAAAAGACGACGGTAATTTGCAGAGAAGTGATGAATTTCAGAGAGTCTATGAGAACCTAAGAAGTGAATCGCTTGTTCTTTTATTTTATCTTTTGGTCGATTGTTAAACGCGAATTTGTTTTCAGGTCCGAACTCAGAAGAAACAAAACTCGACCAAATAAGCGAACCATTTTCTTTGTATGCAAAAGTTTCCCCCGATGACTCGAACCCCGCTAGAACAAAGTCTAGATCTAATACTTTGCCAATGATTGTTTCGAAGTCAGTTACATATTCTCCCTAAGTCAAAATTGTATGGATACCAAATTTCGCCCTCTATATTTTTCATTTCTCTAATCGTAGGCTAGTGAATGTCCTAATTCTCGGTTTCTGGAGAAACAAGATACTCTTCCTCGACCATGACGATCTTTGCCTCCTTCTCTTGGCTTGCTGAAACAGTTACGGGTTGAATGTTGACCGGAATTATGAAAATTGTTTTGTTTTGCACTTCGACTTTCGGGAAGTAGTCGCTTGTAGAAGTCTTCCCAAATTGCAGCAACTTGTCGCTAAGATTAAAGACAACCAAGTAACCTGTCGCTTGGCTGTAGTCTTCGGCATATTTCAGCGCTTGGTTAAATCCTTTCTTCAAGTAACTCTTTCCGTATGACTCGCCATCGAAGATCTTAATTTCAAGTGGCAAAGGTTTTTCTTCAAGATGAACTACAATATCAGCTCTTCCTTTGGGCGAATGAGGCGTCGAAAAAGGATAATCGAGGCCCTCTAGCATCAAAAATCTACGGAGATGTGAATCAAGGACCGCTTCTCTCTTTCCTGAATCCTCCATCGCCAATCTGAAAATTGTGTCCCTGTCAAACCATTCGCACACCCGCTTATATTTAAGCAGAAGATACAGCAATAAATCCGCATTGTCTATTCGTTCGTCATAGTAGTGATATAATGGCAAAAATAGTTGTTCGGTATATTCACTTACACTTTCATTGAAATTACTGCCATTCATCATCACCGTCATTTTCTGGTAAAGTTCTCCTGTGTATGATCGGTCGATAAGATACCTCATAATTATCAGTAAGTGCGCAGCTATTTTCTTCTCTTCATCTGGAAGTTTAATCTGATGACGAGCTAAATCTAGATCTTCGAAGAGTGTTTTTCTTTCATCCTCTGGCATCAAATTATCCAATTCAGCCGTGATAGCTGAAAATAGTGGCTGAGTAGAAACAAAAGTCAGAAATGTCCTCAGATGACTGTCCAAATAGTCCATGTTCGCTCTTAGGACGGCATCTTTTCTTTCCTGCAGCTTCACTCGAAGGTTTCTTAGATAAGGTGCAAACATTGGCATTGTTTCTCTCCGTCAGAGCTTGATGTTAATGAGTATTTCTTGAGAAAGCTTGTTAATTTCGTCTTCAAGCCTTTTGACTTGGCGATTGCTTCGCGTGCCACTTGCGTCAACTTCAATTAGGTGAAATGTTTTGTAGCATCCCCGACAAATCATTGAAGATTCGATCATGATTTCTTTCAATCGAATCCTATTAGAAATTTTGCATTGTGGGCACACGATATCTACCCAGAGTCCTGCAATTGCACCGACTAAATCTAAGCCGGCCATTCTGTTTCATCCTTCCAAGACTCGGATTTCATCCTCTGTCAATCCATACAACTCATACACAGCTTCATCGATACGGCGGTCGATAGTTTGGCATTGCATTTCGAGACGGTTGGTTTCAGCTTCAGTTTTGGCATTGGCGAGTTTCTCTTTTGCCTCCAACATTTGCCCGACAAGGTTAACGATGTGATCGTGGCGCGCTTTATCGGCGGGGTCGGACACGTTGATTGTGTGGATTGGTATTTTTGCGAGGTCAGAAACCAAAACCTTGGGAAATAGTCCTTTTTGTGCTTTCGGATTCTTCCTGTGGTGATACCAGGTAATTAATTGAGAATTTATAATGCTAAGAAAATAGAATGGATGTGGAAGTACACTGTCGATCTTGATCGGAATAACATCGCGACTATGATAGAGTTCCCCATCGAAGTAGGTTGCAATGATTCTGCGATCTGTCCCGCCAGTTATTTCTTGAACCAGAATTCGTTTTCCTATGAAATTATTCGGGTCTCTCGCAGCAGCTAACCAAGGTCCGTATTTAACCCATCTATTGCCTGAGATATCGGTATGATATCTGGTCAGGTTTCGACCTCCAATCTCTTGTTTCCACTCTGGACCCAATTTCTTATTAGAGTGGTATGGGCGCTCTTTCACGGTGTCATCGGATTGTGGTTTCCCACGTTCATCTTGACCCTTTCCAACTTCGTAAGGATTATATCCCGAACAAGGATGAGTCAAATTTCCCAAAGGTTGACAGTCATGTTTAAATTTTTCAAAAATGGATGCTTCATTTACATTTTCGAAGATACCAATATAGTACCCGGAATCAATAAATTTAGACTGCGTAATTATTTTCTCTTGAATAGGTGCTTTGCTAAATCCCAAAGTATCATATATTTTTATCGACGAGTCTTTTCCTTTGGCCCGTTTAATGACCGAGATTAATGTGTTTACTTGCGCGGTCTTAAAAACCAATTCTGGTAGCCAAGATACCTCAATCAGTGAAAAGGAATCTAGAATGAATTTTCGCAATGCAAAGGCAGATGGGATGGTTAGCCATGTCACAGGTACTATAAACCCTTGAAGTCCATTAGCTCTTAAGACCCTCAGCGATTTCTCATAAAACAAAAAATAGTGTTCAAAACTACCCTGGGATACCACATAAGTTTTCTTAAAATATGGTTTTGATGCAACGGAATGTATTTGGTGGAATCCATACGGCGGATTCCCGACTACGGCATCGAACCCTCCGTTCTTCATAATGCTGGGAAACGCATTCCTCAAAGTTCATTGGCTTGAGCTTATTTTCATCCACCTCAGCAAAGAGCTGACCATCCATGATATCGCGACTTATGAGCGAGTTGCCGTTGATAATGTTTTTCCGCAAGTCGGGCAAGATCGTTTCTTTGAACAACCCGAATTGATGTGCATCATACATCGTTACATCTTCTAACAATTTAAGATAGAGGGAAAGCTGCGTTACTTCCGTTGCCTGGAAGTCAATATCCACTCCGTACAGATTGTTCAGCAGTATTTCCTTTTTCTTCTGTAGAGTCAGGTGCAGTTTGCCATCCCGTTCAAAGACATCCGTTTCCTTTCGCTTGTCAGGGTTGGCGTTGTAGTAGCGAATGTGATAATTGAGCAACTGTGCATACACCTCAATAAGAAAGGAACCGCTGCCGCAGGCGATGTCGGCAAATGCCATCTCTGCAATTTCTTTTGGGGTTTTCCCTTCTATGAGCTTTCCTACTGTTTCGTTCACGATATATCGGACAATATACGAAGGGGTGTAATACACGCCACCGGCTTTTCGCACTTCCGGTTTCTCTTCTACCTTCACGCGTTTGTCTGTTGCGTGCACCACCTTTCCAAGGAATCGCTCGTAAATGCTGCCAAGAATAGAAATGGGAATCTGATCGAAATTATACGGCGAGCTTGGATCCGCCAGCTCATTGCAGATACGAACAAATTCTTCATCATCGGGAGCGTTGAAATCTTTGCCGTCGAGTAATCTATGCGGCTTGAAGACAAGTCCGTTATATTTGGGCTCAAGTTGACTGCTCAGGACAAGAAATCCTTTCCAGGCAGATTTCTTTGACCGCAAATTGATGATTTCCGGCTCTTCGATTTGTTTGTCTTCAAGGAATCGAATGAAGACCAAACGGTCTATGGTCCTTTGAACTGCTTCCGTCAGCTCTTCACTTTGGAGATCGGGATTGGATTTCTTAAACGCTTTCGCCAATACTTCTCTGTATCCGTCCAGCTCACCCAGGAATGCTTCATCAACGGGTTGATAACCGCCCCTGGATAAACCACCTTTGATTGCTTTTCCCCGCAGTTTTGGCAACTCGGCAATACGTTTTTCAATGGAACCGCCTGCGACTGCTTCGTGTGAGAAGAGCCAATAGATCCGTGCGAACTTTTCCTCATTCGCATAATCGCTGTAATGGAAGACTTCGATTTTATGATTTATAGCATCTTTGATGGCCGGCTTATGTCGGCAATCAAGGATATGGAGTTCTTCGAAATCGGTGAGGATGGCTAAGGGTGTTCCCGCATTCCAACCGTATCGAATTGTTTGATAGTAATCATCGGGGTTAGGGAGAGAACGAGATGGTTTCTTGGCTTCAACGAAGAATTTCGGATCGCGGAAATTTGGCGCAAGGAAGAATGCATAATCAGCACGCCGTTGTGATCCCGCCATATGCACTTTGTTCTCAATATGGACTTCCTGCTGGTAAGGATTCTTTTGGATGTTATGAGTGACATCCCAACCAAGCGCAGTAAAGAACTTATCGATGAAATCCTGCCGAATCTGACTTTCTTGATAGGACGGAGAAAGATAAGCGGATTCTTGGGCTTTGAAATCTTTTACTAATTGGGTTACGAGCTTGAATGCTTGTTTCATTTAATGCTCTGGTTCTTATGATATCACAGACATTACCGAACAGATGTCACTAGGCGAGCTTACTACTTGCCGGTCGAATATCAGCGGCCTAATTGATTGTTGCTTACAAGGGCCTAGCTTTCTCAAAATGGTAATCGAACTCTTTCCTGTTGAGTTTTTCATTGGTCTCAATGCAGTGAGTTTGAAACCTTTCTAAATAGCGCGTGAAACTCTCTCTGGATACTTCAATGGTCTTTTTGTCATCCTCAGCTACTTTGGAGCTATCGATAGACCTTAGCTTCTTGATACTTTCAAAGAAATATGTGCGATGGAAAGAATGGGTCAGTGCGTGAAGGTCTTGCACACCACTTTTGAATTCAGTGAATCCTCTGTGACAATTTTCTAGCCTGGTTATAAGATTACCCGTCATCCATTCCACCAAATCAGCTAATTCTCTATTTTGAAGGTTCATCTCCGATTTTTGAATGTTTCCGAGGGCAAAAACCACTGTATCATTTTTCCTCAAACTAGTAAGATCACTGAACTGCTTTGAGAGTGTTATGAGAGTAGGGAAGTTTGTCCTTGCTAGGGCCTCTTCCAATCGCCGCAATCTATATTTTGTCCACCAGTTCTTTAATGGGATTATCAGTACGGTAAGGAGAAAAGCAATGGGAACAATAATGAACCATTGTGGAAGCGCACTTAAATTGATCAGCCAAAAAATGATCAACGTCAAAACCGCTGCAACAGCAGTCGCAACTATTGATATTGTATTTACCTTCTCGTACGAGGTGTGATTATTAGTTTGATTCATAATCAATCCTTCTACCTATACTATTAGTTGGACTGTTGGAGTATCACAAAATTGGCCGAGAGATGAAAATATCTGCTGAGGCTGTTTTTGTGTGCTACGATATTGGCGACCATTCGTAGGCTCCAGAGGAATTCTTGAATACTTTAAACCGAAAGGAGTCATGTCTTGTAAAAATGAGAATGTGATAAACAATTTCGATGGAGGTTTCGGCGGAGATGACTGACCTTGCAGGAAATTGGAAGTTCATATTGAGAGTGAAGGTGTATTCCTTTTGAGGATCGATAGATATTATTACTGCACCTGGTACACGAATTTCTCGAGCATGAATCTCGCTGCCGTCGGACCAAACGAATTGATTCCCCAAGTATGACAGGTTGGTGTTCCTGATCGTGAAAAACCAATAATTATTTCGGAGAATAAATGTCGTTTGAAAGGGGTCGAAAGAATTTAGATTATTGCCGACACGCACTGAGATCGAGGGCGAGAGCGCGAGGTACAGTCCCAATAAAGTTGCGGCTGTAGTTAGAAATCCGGCAACCCAGCGCCATATGTTGGTTCCTCCACGCTTCGATTGTTTCGATTGGAGCTTATCGGATTCTTGCACGTAAGTCCTGATGGTCTTTTTCCTGTTCAAACTCATCTCTTAAATAAGGGCGCAATACAATACTTAACTAACGGTTCACAAAAGGACGCAACAGTTTTGTGAGTCTATTCATAGACCAAGCCCTGCGTGAGTTTCAACGATGACATTTCCAGCGTCGTTGCTACTGCTGTTAGCCGCCGCCTTAGAAAGAAGTTTGATGTAGAAATTCTGCATTAATGAAATCTGCTGGCCATATAGGTTGTTGTTTCCGTAATTTGACTGGGACGAAAAAGTCTGGAGGCAATATAACCTTCACAATCGCATCACCAAGCGGGGTTCTAAATGACGAAAATTCTTTCAAGACAAGAGAGTCCCCCTTTTCAGCATTCGAATCAGTCGTCTTCTCATTAATCCAAGAGAGGCCGAGATTATCAAGATAGATTACTGACTCAATGACCTTGGCGGGATCAGGAAGACTAACGTGGAGATAATCAGAAAGTCTTTGGACTAAATCGATCAATTCCGCTTTCGTCTTGGCACGAAACGATCGTCCATTGGGATCGCCAAATGATAGAAGAACAAACGAATCCAGATCTGTTAGTCGATCTACGAATGAAATGATACTCTCTGTCCTGTCTCTTTCAGTAGAATTTATAACAGCATTGTTAGCAAGAATATTGGCGAAGCGATAAATTTTTTGGTGTGTGGCCGACCTTGATGCTTGTTCAGCGCCTTTTGCAAACAGTTCGGCGAATTCTTCACTCTTGAGATAAACGTGGTCTAATTTGCCTTGGTCGATTGCATTGATTCTTTCGGTGAAATAGCGGAAATACTGAAGCATGCGTTCCTCGACACGTTGCTCCCGAATTGTCCCAAAGTAAGTTGCCAGAGTACCACCGATGTGAGGTATAAGATGCAGAGCTGCTTCTATATGAGTGAGGGCGGCGTTACTCAGACGTTCAGGCAGTCTGTTACTCAATGGCGTATTCTTGTTGTCCATATTGTACTAAACCTTTCTAAGGTGGCGGCTGCTATGTACAAAGTCAAGTCTTTTCAAATTGAACATGGTCATTGTGAGTCCACCTACCCGCCATTCATCTGATGCTGGGCGATGTTAATTTTGAAATCTCTGGTCGATGCGTCTGTCACTCTCTTCAAATGCTGATTTGAATTTGGCTTGCAAGCTGTCGATCTGATCCTTATGAGTTGTCGAGAGAAGAATCTTGATCGTATCGCCTATTTGCTCTTGCACACTGCCAGAATACCAGATTACCTGTTCGTATTTGCGTGTGGAGAAAATCGGAAACCGGGAATTGTACTTACCCTTAAGTCTCACCCTAAGATAGAAATCGCTTAACGCCCATTGACCGACGTTAAAACCGTAGTTGAAGGTAGACTTGGAACTAATGGTAAAGAGAAACTTGTCCTCGAAATGCAAAGATGAAAGTGTGTCAAGTCTGGAGTCGAAGCCAGAAATCAGGATCGAGAACGTTCATACAAATTCATTTCACTGAAATTGTTGAAGTCCAGCACTAAGCGATTGCCATAAACATTTTGCGCGTATGGCATCAAAGTAGGATCCTCTCTAGCATTCAGAACGATAGTCAGGAAAGAGAAAACTATTGACAGGATAATCGCTATTAGACTAAGTATGTCGGATGTTGCCCAAGTTTGGGTCTTCATTAATTTCACGACTTGTAGAGAATGGTAGTTGGATATGACGGCTCGAAGAACGGTGCGGTAGTTTTGTGAATCTACTCATAGACAAATCGCCCCGAGCAAAATGAGCTGAACGAGTTTCTAACATGACATTCCGGCGGAGTTGGATACCGTTATGTGTTCGTTGCTTTGCATCGCGGGGCACTCTGTTTTATTGAGATGGTAGATCATACAATTGAGTCGTAATGACAATCTCCTTGCCCGGATCTGAATCTTTGACAAAGATGTAACGGGAATCGCTGTCAGACTTGTGGAAGATGACCCTCTTGTTTTCTCCGCGTCCCTGTATCAGTTCGTGCATCTTCTGGCTGACTGCACTAGTATCTTTCGTTTTGTTGAATACAAGGATTGCACATTTCGTATCACGCCAGGAGAGATATCGGAGTAATTGATCTATGGCCTCATTGAAATATTTCGGCCCTTTCCAAAACTTGCATTCAGCAATGAATACGTTCCTATTGTCTACCCTGATGAGAATATCTGTTTTGCCCGAAGCGTTGAAAGTTTCACCAGTTGCCGTTCCCTCGTAGTGCCCATTAAGTTGGAGAAGGAAATGAGTCCGGATCGCTTCTTCGTCAAGGGTGGCAAAGGAACCTGGACTTCTTTCGATGACCAAAGACATACTGCGCATTATGTTCAAAATATGTTCGTACTCTTCGGGACTCAGCACAGGATCGTGCTTGTACGGCTCAGTTGGGACTCTTGGCTTGACAGGTGACTGTCGCCTTTTCGCGGGCACGGTGTATGTGAGCGGCTGGTCTCGTCGTTTGATTGGAATACCAAGAGCGGCGACCGCTCCAACTGTTGCCTCGGCCAAGGCAATCTTCCGTTGAATAGTATCACGGATAGTTTGAGGTGTTGAGTTGTTGTGCACTTCCACATCTCTTCGGAGATTTTCTACTGCGTCTTGAAGAGAACCAACCTTACTATTGATTTCGGATTTCAACAGGTCAGGATTAGCAGAATCGTCGGGGAAAGTGATCTTGATAAGCACATAGCCATTCTGAACATCGATCGAGGGATAGCCACTCAGGCTGTATGTTGAAGCCCTGATTCTCCAAAGCATCGGATCACCTTCGAATGGAATAGCTATGTCAAGCTGGGTTCCTCTAACAACCGCTCTCTTGTCTGGAAAAACGATTCGTCGGAAATCGTGCGTGACATCTACTTGGGTGCCAGATTGATTGTGAATATAGCATTGGTCAGCATGAAGAACAAGGGGCTCTATTGTAACCTTGTCGACATAATACTCTTCGAGTTCAGTCCTCGACGCTTTGAGAACATATTCATTATCGAGAGACAGGATGTCGCCTTTGACCTTTTCAACTCTGCTCGAAAACGTTGCGAAGGTATCGCCTTCACGAAATGGCTTCATTTCCATGGATATAATTTTTCAGTTTTTTTGCCCCAAAGGAATGACGCATAGTCCCCGGAACAGCAAGGCCGTTGCGTGGCGAACTCTTGTGTGAGAGGTGATGGGTCATTGCGTTTTGTCGCGGTCAATAGCCGATCCATAATGTGCGAAATGTAACTTCTGCGTCATCTGCCGTACATAAATCACTCAAATACAAATATCCAAAATCTACTTACTAAGAATGTCTTGGCCGTTTTCCGGTAATCCCCCAAACAAGCTCTTCAAAAGCAACATCTTCATTTGCGGTTCTTCTGAATCGGATCCAACTGAATACATTTAGGAATACCAATTTCCGAGGCAATCTGCGTACACCTGGAAGAAGTACGGGGATAACAGGAATATTCCTTTCAACACATTGGCTAATGAAAGAATGCAATTCGAGAACTTGCCAACGGCCCATGCCTTTCTTGCCTATAAAAATTGCCGCCGATGATATTTTCCTTATAGTATCTTGAACTACATCTTGGAACCGGCGTCCGGGTGGCAACTCCTCCTTATCTAACCACGGTCGCAGACCTCGTCTTTTTAATCGTGAATTGATGATCTTTACAAAAGGTTTATCTGATGAATTGTGGGCTAGGAAAACATCGTGATTATCAGTGGAAGGTTTTTTTTTCTTTCCCCTATTCAAACTCTTTCTACTGGCAGGACCCTTCTTGCTTGAGTTGCGAAGACTATTCCAATATGCAACAATATCTTTATTCCACTTTGATGTGTTACCCAGAACATCAAGCATGGCTCTCAAGTCCCCAAATAGTTTGCTTTTTTGTTTTGATGGCTTATGTGATATTCTTCTTAAGCAGGTTGGGCAAACAAAGGCATTTCTCATCTCAAGATCTATCCCCCTTTTGTCCCATCCAAAATCATAAATACATCCAGTTATATCATCATGGCGTACGGTGTTGTCGATCTTGAGTGCAATCAAGTCAGCAATAAAATACACAATCCCATTGTTCTTGCTAAGCGTTGTTAAGCGTTGCCACCCCCAAAAAGACACAATAACCTTGTTTCCATAACTTTCAAAAAAATAATTATTGTCATACTGCTTGCTCGAAAAGAAAAACGTTAGGTCCACCTTCTGGGTTTTTCTGATGACTGCAGGGTCGAGCGACTCATAGCTTGAGGGATGGGATATTTGACGAGACCTGATCTCAAAAGTGGTAGTATCCGTATGGAATTTCAGTTGCTTACAAATCGTATTGAGATGATTTGAAATAATCTCCAAATCAACGTGCAGATTTGTTTCAGCATACAGAAGAATATTCATATCTGCTCCTTATGGAAAACCGACCTTCAATTAGGCGGTGTATACCAAGTCGTTTACAGAATCTTTGTTGCCAACGTTATGTGAAGTGGTAACTCGCACCTATGGTGTTTTAGAAATTGGCTTATTCCCGATCTTGATAAACTGAGTCCATTCGGAATTGAGAACTTTGATAGTGCCAAACACTTTTACAGCCTCAGCAATCTTAGGGGAAAATGAGTTTGCCCATAGCCATACTTCGAGGGCCCAGTTGCTCGTTTGGATTTCTGGCAAGATGCTGATGAAATCTTTGTCGCCCGTACAGAGAATGACTTTTTTGTTGGGCAATGGATCCTTGTTTGTGAAGATCGTCTTTGCAATTTCCCATACGATTCTATGGTCAACGCCTTTTTCCTTAAGAGTACCCGTTTTGAAGTCCGGATATTTCGGAAAAGTAAGGACAAGAAATCCTGCAGATTGGCATGTTGCTGTCATGCTTCCGGGTAAGTTGGAACCAACGATTACTGCACGCTTCAGATCCCCGTGCTTCTGTAAGAATCGTTTCAATGCCGGATAATCAACATACGGGTGTTTGGAGGCCGGCAGTTTGCCAGCTCTGTTAACGCGCTTGTAGCCTTCTAGGTACAAAAATGAATTGTCGATAAAAACATAGATTTGGTCATTCATTGGGGAATCCTTTTACTATTATTGCGATTAATTTTCCTGTGATTGCCGATGCTGACGTGTCGAAACTGATGGTGAGTATGCCAATTCCCATGCCTTTATATTGTCTGGCGAATATACAAAAGATTCCATTGAGTGTCAAACGAAGAAAAATTACTAAAGGAGGTCCCAACAAAATCAATAAAAAAATTCATAAACCGCATTTCAACCTGGATATTCGATGCCTACCCCGTCTTCAGATCAAGAGTAGAAAGATGTTGGAGTCCCTAGGTAAGTCTTAAAAGCTTGGGACCCATTTCGCCTTCCCTTTTTGGTATAAGACAAGATGAATCTTCAATAACATCTTGGAGTACCTATGAAATATTGCACCCGAACTGTAACCTGGCGTTTTCAGGAATCGAAGGAAACGATTCCAGAGCTTGCTGATAAGTCACGTTTAACGGTCCGATCACCTCAAGATTTGGTCGACAACTACGTGTCATTGTTCAAAGATCAAGTTAGAGAACGATTCATAGTCTTCTGGTTGAATTCTGCAAACCGTGTCTTAGGATTTGAAGTAATCTCCGAGGGAATATTGAACAGTTCCCTCGTTCATCCACGCGAAGTATTCCGCGGAGCTATCGTAATCACTGCTGCCAGTATAATACTTGCCCACAACCACCCTTCCGACAATGCTGAACCTTCCGCAGAAGATATCCAGATCACTAAGCAGATAGTTGAATCCGGCAAGATCGTTGGCATAACGGTCAACGATCACATCATATTTGCTGGCAACTCTTACACATCGTTTGCTGAACGAGGAATACTATAAGAAAGGAGAATTTTCATGTTTGCAATCATCGATTGGATGACATTCAGTTTTGTTGTCGAATCAGAATCGGGGTCCATAATGACCTGGGATTCAAAAGAAGAAGCCGAGAAGTACGCTGAGGAGGAATTACAAACAGGCTTATGGAAAGTCATTCAGGTTCCACCGTTTGCCTCCGCCTTCAAGCCATAGAATATGGTATAAGACAGAGGTGGCGCTGCCATTGTTCTAATCAATCATTGAAAGCCATTCATCCTGTAAATAATTTGGAGAACCCCTGTAATGGAAATCAACAGGAAGTACAAACTCGAAAAAGCTGTGTCGCCCGATGAAACTCGGACATCACTTACGAACATTTTCGTTACGCGCAGACATGCAGCAGCAAGCAACGGCCACATTCTCGTAATTGTGCCGGTTGTTTCCGACAAAAGCGACAAGAAAGGCTGGCTTTCACCTGAAGCGTTGAGACTTGGCCGTAAGGTTACACCAAAGGCATTCGATGCAGTTCAAATCACGCTCGACGGAAAGCAAATTCTGTCCGATGGAACTGCAATTACAAGACCAGACCGAAATGTAAAGCCGCCAAGCTTGTACAAGATACTCCGGAACGCACATAAGAAGAGAAAGATTCGTTTCGGCATCAACGTATCCTTTCTAAAGGATCTTGCCGATTCGCTTGGTTCTGAACAAGTGATTCTGGAGATGAGCACACCGGATCAATCAATTCTTGTAAGGCCGCTCAGAGATTCAAACGGCGAGATTGGGCTTATCATGCCAGTGAAAGTGAGAGATTGACAATGCCACGCCTTGAACGATGTGTCGTAATCACAACTGAGGATAAGGCTGTCGAAACGACCCACTGCAATTCAAGTGTCGTGATTCAAGCTTCCAGCTCTCATGTCACATATGCGGTACGCAATAGCTACAACGGCATGATAATCGTCGTTGGAGACTATGAGGAGCGGGAAAAAATCATGGGCAAGGCGGCTCGAAGTCAACGATTCATGGAAAGAGCCATCCAAGACGAAGTCCAACGGCTTATGTATTAACTGAACGAACAACAATTCAAGGAGCAACAATGTCTGACAATCTCTACATGCAAAACGGGAGAGCAAGCATGTTTTACACCGGGGAAGTTCCCTGGCACAGGCTTGGAGTACATCTTCAAAATCCTGCTACAGCTCAGGAAGCTATCGAAGCTGCACACTTGGATTTCAAGGTGCAACTGAAGCCACTGAAGACTGTCATTAACCGCAAGCAAAGAGTCGTTCCAAATACGTTCGCAACAGTACGAACGGATACGAATGAAGTTCTTGGCGTTGTCGGATCACGATATGAGCCCATACAGAATCGAGATGCATTCGCGTTCTTTGATGCGCTTGTCGGATCCGATGAAGCAATGTATCACACTGCCGGAGTTCTCGGGAAAGGCGAAAGAATCTGGATCCTTGCAAAGCTTCCGGGATACATCAAAGTCGGCAAGCAGGATATCGTCAACAAGTATCTTCTGCTGACAAATTCGCATGATGGAAGTGCAGTTGTACGTGCAAAACTGACGCCAGTCCGCGTCGTTTGCAGCAACACCCTGTCCATTGCACTTCAGGAAAATGAACAAGAAGTCCGTATTCGGCACACGGCGAATGCAGTACACAAGCTGGAAGAAGCCCACAAATTGCTAGGACTTACCAACCACCTGTACCTGCAACTGGATACGATCTTCAATCGCATGGCTTCGCGTAAGATCATCGACAAGCAGCTCATCGAATACGTAAAAGCTCTCATACCGGCCAATCCGGATGCACGATTCCAGACACGCAACGAAAACATCCGTGAAGCGATACTGGAATTGCATGAGTCTGGACAAGGCGCCGAAATGAGCCGTGGCACACTTTGGGGCGGATACAATGCCGTAACAGAATTCGCTGACCATGTCCAACACAGCAAGGATACATCCAAGCATCTGAAGAGCATCTGGTTCGGCGGCGGCGAAAAGCTGAAATTGAAAGCTTTCCAGCTTGCTCAGAAGATGTCCATGAATTAGTCGGGACTCTTAACGTCCTGGTGTAGAGCCGGCGTCTTATCATAGATGCCGGCTTTTTCATTTCCTAACAATCACAAAGGCATATCAATGATTCGACTTGAATGTACAACGGGGGGCCATAACAAGTATTACGAACTCGATGTGTTCAAAACCAATGGCCGTGTAACCGTGAAGGGCTTCTACGGAGCAATCGGACAAGCTCCTAAAGAAACCACCATCTATGATGGCAACAGCGAACATGAGGCTATTGTAGAGGTGGTAAAGAAGCAGTTGGAGAAGCAAAGGAAAGGTTACATCATCGTTGGTAACGGACAATCTTCGCATGCACCCGCAGAAAAAAAAAGAGTGAAGTCCCGATAATCTGGGCAATGAATGCCCAAGGTGTTCGGAATGAAGAACACTTTGAGAGCCTAATGGAAGATCCAAACTATGTGGCCCAGGAGAAATTAGACGGTGTGAGAGCAGTTGTTCACATCACAAAGAACGGGTTACGCATATTCTCCCGTTCTGCGGGTGTGAATGACTATTCAAAACCGCTGGAAAAGACAAGTGCATTGCCGCATCTCGCGTCGCTACGATTTCCTGAACTTATCGGGACAGTTCTCGATTCCGAAATACTTCTGCCTGGACAGGATTCTGCAACACTTGCAGGTACCGTGCATCGGAAGAATGCAAACGGAGACAGCAGGCTCGTAAAGATGTTCGTGTTCGATGTCCTGCATCATTGCCGTCGCGATCTCACAGCACAGGATCTCGACTGCCGGATATCCATTCTTGAAATACTTCAGCCCAAGCTTCAATCGGACCATATCATCATTCTGCCCTACGCCTATTCGACCAAAGCAAAGTGGACTCTCTATAATAAGGTCATGGCGAATCATGGTGAGGGCATCATGCTGAAGAATCGGTACGCCCCATACATCCAAAGCGGAAGACCTGCGAATAACTGGTACAAACAGAAGAAGTCTGCGACGTTCGATTGTGTCATCATTGGATTCACCAAAGGCGCCGGTAAATTCAATGCCAGTATCGGTGCTGTCAGGTTCGGACAATACATCAAAGGTGAGCTTCGAGAACTAGGCCAGGCATCCGGTATGACAGATTCTATCCGTTCTGATATGTCGCGTTCACCTGAAAAGTACATAGGAAAAGCAGTCATCATCAAAGGCATGGAACGATTGAAATCAGGCGCGATCAGACATCCGCAATACGGCGGACTTCGACCCGATAAGAATCCAAAGCAGTGTGTCTTGTATCAGGGTGAACAGTAAGAACATCGAAGCCGCAGAAGACGCGCTCACGCCAACTTACGATTGGGACGATGATCCGATGCGGCTTCTTTAATCTCAATAGAACATTCCACTATCGAAGGGACCCACATGAAAGTGAACTGGAACAAGGTCAAACAAGTTGCAAAAGCGATTCTCAAAATCATTCTACGGGGGTTATAATGCCACCATCATTCATGGACGAATTATTGGCAGAGGCTGAAATCCGAGAAAAAGAAGACCGGCTCGAGATGTCCCGATTAAGGGCAGATCAAGTTCTTGCAGCGTTGGCCGTTCTGGAAACAAAGGCCGCCGAAGTGAACAATCTGGCTGATGAAGAAACCAAGCTAATTGAGGAATTCAGGCAATCGGAACTTCAGAAGATCGAGAAGAAGGCTTCGTGGCTTGCATGGCAACTCGAATCATTCATTCGTGCGATCAATCAAGAAGATCCCTCCTGCAAATCGATTGCATTGCCGCATGGAGTTCTGAAGCTACGAATGGGCCGTGACAAGATCGAAATCACGAACATGGAAACATTCGTGAAGCTCGCGGAGAAACGAGGATTGTTGAAAACAATCCCCGAATCATTCGAGCCCGATATGCAGAAGACCCTTGCTTACGTGAAGACCAACGGCTTTCTAGCGGGCGTCACACTGATACCTGCACAATCCAAATTCTCATACACAACAAAAGGAAACGGAAATGGAAAAGACCAATCCACCGAAGCTGGAACTGAAGTTGAATGAATCCGTAAGAGTAAAACTCTTACGTGATCAGTGTTACCAAGGCAACAATGCCTACGGACCATTCTATCTCTACAGCGTATCGACCGGTAACGGTGAAATGTCCTTCTTTGCTCCTGCTGAGATTCATCAACAGATAATCGGCCATGAGTTGCACGCTGGGTGCGAGTTCATCCTGCACAAGAAAGCATCGCAGAATGGCAAGAAGATCACGGGCGAACTCGTATTCGAAGCTGTTCCTGGACAGGTTTCTTCGAAACCTGTGAATGGCAACGGTGCGGACAAGTTCAAGGAGATCATGCAGCAGAGTCTGCAGGATGCGATTGATATCACCAGGTCCATGAAGGATGTGCCATTCCAGGCCGAAGATTTGCGGTCGATATGCTCCTGTCTCTTCATTGCACGCACCAAGTCCAATGGTCATTCATTCTAACAACTGAAAGGAACCAACGTGATAACCGTAATCAATGCCGCAGATGATCAATTCGATCTCGAAGGGGTCAAGTCTATTGGTCCCACGCTGGCAATCTCGAAAGACGACAGTGTCGTCTTTAATCATCAAACGACCAGCACGGACAAATTGCTTTCTCCGAAGCTGACGGCTGAACAAGAAGCGAAGGTCGTTTCAGACCTTCTCGTCGATGAAGAAGTGACCATTTGTTTGAGCGTCTTGGGGATGTTCGAGATTGTCGATGTAGACAGTTATTCGGAGATTTCGGACCTCGATTTCGACGAAGACTTCTACGTCTCAGGAACCGTTCTCGAAGTACGTCCAGGACAGCTACATCTTCAGACGGACGAAGACGAATCCGAATGGATCATGTTCAAGCACATTGATTCAATTGAGTTTGCAGAATCCGCAGAACCGTATGAAATCGAGGAAGAAGTCGAAGAAGAGTAACTTGAAGTCGGTAGACTAAACGTAGCGGGGACAACCTGTAACATGGGTTGTCCTTTTTTATCGTGAGAGGTCTGAGAGTGTGGGGGCGTTTTTTTAGGAGGGTGTACCAGAAGACCCCAGCCGGTGCACGACACAGGTCACGTCATTAAAATGCCTCTGACCTAAGTATGTTGATCATTCGACTACTGAAACTTAAGGCGGAATCTTTCGTAGTTACACTAGTTGACAGACGCAAACATCAAACAAGATTGAAAATGAAAAACATATTTGTCTTGGCCGTACTATCACTCAGCACTTCAATAGTGTTCGGACAAAACAAGGACAGTATTGAATCTCCCTATTCATTCTTCCCGAAAGAAAAAGTAAAGGTCTTGGTGGTCGGTACATTCCATTTTGATTATCCTAACCTAGACGCCAATAAAATAGAAGATAAAGATAAAATTGACGTATTAACCGAGCCCAAAAAGTCCGAGGTGACAGAATTGGTAAATTATATCAAGAAGTTTAAACCGACCAAAATAGCACTTGAAGCATTCCCAAAGTGGAATGCAACAGAGAAATTAAGAAAATACAAGGCCGGTGAATATCGAAAACAGAGAGACGAACGGTTTCAACTTGGGATGCGATTAGCGAATGAACTGAACCTAGATACTCTTTATAGCATTGACGCAGGATCGCTTGATGACGATCTAATGAAAGTGGATTCAGTGTATTTACAAAGACTTTTCAAAGATTATGATTTCAAAAGTGATGACATTTACGATACTATGTATAAGAAATGGTATGACTATGAAAATGAACTACCTTCCAGAATGAATTTGCTTGAGTATTTCAAACACCTGAATTCAGTAGAGGTTCATAAACTTGGTCATGGTGCTTATTTAGTCGGTGATTTTAAACTCGATAATCATAGAGGGGCTGACATTCTATCCATTTGGTGGTATGATAGGAATCTGCGAATATTTAGGAACTTGCAGCAAATTACACAAAATAAGAATGACAGAATTTTGGTAATTATTGGAAATGGGCACGTTTCAATTTTAAGACAATTACTTGAAAGTTCGCCTGAATACGACTTCATCGAATTTAATAAATTACAATAAGAAGATCTGCCAGGCTGATTGACGCTATGAGTGCGGTTAAGGCACAGAAAACGTACGAAAAGTCCATCTCTGGAATGTAGCTCTGCATTCAGACCAAACTCGGTATCCTCTGCAAAAACTCCTCCATCGTACATTCACTCAAGACATACCTAAGCTTCAACCCTTCAACCGCAAATGCTTCGGCATGAGTCGGCTGTAATTGTTCCGAACAATTACTGCACCAAAGTTCCAACGGCTTCAGTCCCGCGTTATATTGTTCTTTCAACTCTTCCATGGAACGAATTCTGTAATCAGAAAGCAGGACTAACTGTCCACAACGATTATGTCGGGCGGAGTAGATTACCTGGAAAATTTTTGTAAGCCTCTGAAAAGATGCTTTGATACCTTCAGCGGCCGCTTTTTCCTTGAGTTGAATCGCTTGGTGTCTGTATCGCCTCGGTTGTACGCCATCGAATAAGTTTACTGTTTTCAAAAAAACAATACAGATTGTAATAGTCACCCCAAACCATAGCGTCTTGAATTGTCTTGGGTGGTTTTGTTACAGCACCGGATTCACCAATGAACTCTCTTGTCATAAGATCCCTTACAACCTTCTGCTCCCTCACGACAAAGTACTTGGGTCTCAACTTAAACACAATGATCTCAATTTCTTTAGCATTTTGATAGTAACCCTCACTTGTCATGAATGGTTCGCCGAGGGTATCAGCGACCTCTTTTGGAGTCATGCCAAGATGTAGGTCACGCCATTCGTTATAATCAGCCCACCGAGGACCAAAGTCGCTGATGTTGGACGATTGACTTGCACAACCATTGAAAAACAGGAATGCCAGCATAGCTAATGGAAAGAAACATAAATGTAGTTTCATCTTATGCGTCCTCATATGTAAATTTCATACCCTTCTAAATGGTCGAGTATTTTAGCAAATATAAGTTAGGTTACAATCAATAGCAACAGTCCCCAGTGATAGAGAACTGGGCCGTGAAACCCGACCACGTCATCGTTAAAATTGGATCAGAATCCCCAATAATTGTGGCGTAGGGACATATTTCAAGCCCGCTAGAAATGAAGTCTCGTTGTGCCGGATCCAGCTTTCCAGTCAAATTTGCTAAGGAATTTGAACAGTGGGGACCATAATTAAAACTCGATGTAATCACAATCTATTGCAGCGCATCCAAGTGTCCTTTCTTCCAAAGGAGTAAACAGGGCTGTTTCTCTTCCATTTGACGGAGCTTTTTCCAATCTATTTTAGGTTTGTTCATTTCTAATTCCTTTCTAAAGCAACAAAAAAACAAATAATAATAACACAAAAGCAGAACTGCTGTCTACGAAAGCTGTCTACGGAAGCTGTCAGAGACAGCTATTGGTTAGGGTGGGGTGGGTGGTGGAGTATATTCCAAAGAGTTAGGCAATATATATACAGCGTATGGTACGGTGTACCATTGTAGCTGCTATCTACCGCTGCTCTCGTATGTCTTTTTATAATATATACCCTAACCTACCCTAACCTATATAATAATTACTTAATACAAGCTATATTCAATAAAAAAAGGTTAGGGTCGATGCTGATTCTGACCCTAACCTATGCTAACCTACCCTAACCTGACGTAATACTCAGAAACATTGTGCGGTTTCTTCAATGGATACTTATTTTTCTTTAAAGCTACGCCGATATTCCGGACAGATCCGTTGTCAACCTTAAAATCATCGTCTCGTTCCTTGATTTTGTTGGCTATGTCTGTAGAAGACATCCATACTCCATCATTCTTCGATACATCCCCAACTGAACAATATCGAGTAACCATTTCTTCTTCATAGGTGGACACTGAATACTGTATATTTCGCTCATTGATTGCAGCTGTTTCTGCTTCAGTAAACCACCACTGTTCTCCTGCCTTGTACAGGCTGTATGCCTGGGCAAATACTGCATCAAAATCAATCTGCTTATTCAGGTCAATCGACTTTACCTCAAACACTAGGAACCGTCTTGAACCTGTTGGATCATTCAGAAACTCTCTGTTGTTGATCGAACCTACGAACGATGCTCTCCGGACCAAGTTCTGTGGATACCTGTCGTATGGGCGCCTGACTTTAATGTCTTGCATCGTCATCACAGTTTTGAGTGCCCCTATTTCGGCTTTGCGCAGCGTTTCGAGTTCATCCAGATTGATGAGATAACATTCAGACAAATAGATGAGCGTATCCTTGTTCTCTGGATTGATTGTCCCGACAAACTTGTACGACGAAAGAACCGGCGGTATAAGACGATTCAGCCAAGTAGACTTTCCTATACCTTGTTCTCCTACAAGGATTATAGCCGTCTGGTTAACTGCAGCGTCGATGACAGCGCACGCTACGCTTCCGACAATCCATCTTTTCAGGCAATCTCGAAAAGCGTCTTTGTGCAATTCATTTTCCAATACAACCGTATCTGCGAGTTGAGCGATATGGTCTGTTTTTCCATCCCATTCGTTTAGACTTTCAAAATACTGTTTGAACGGGTCATACGATTCGGAGAAATCAGAATTCAATATTCTACTGAGAGCATCGATATTGACTGGTATCGAGTTATGTTGAAGTTCCCGATACAGCGAATTCAGTTCGACATCATCCAATGTTTTAACTACATTCTCACCTTTTACACGGAATTCTATCCGTTGCTTAACAAGGTTCTTTCTGAATTCATAGCGACTGTTAATGTCATCCTCGACTAGTTCGATCTTTGTTTGCGGACCCGATGCAGATAGCGCTCCATACCCCTGCTCGGATAAAGCCCTGGCGGCTTTTTTGAAATCTCCATCATGCTCAAGCAGACTATATACAGCAAACTTCGAATACGCTTTGTTAGGCTCGAATGGACCAGCATTGCTACTGAAAACATAGAATAGTCCGCGTTGTTCCGAAAATGTTGCGCTTACTCCATCGCTCTTGCCTGGTCTTCTCCAGTGTTCGTTTTCTCCCTGCGCATAAACAAATTTCCAATTATGCTTTTCCAATACAGGACGAACTTCTCCGCGTCTATCGAATTCGTCTCCCGGTAGATTCGATGCGCCGCGGGATGTTGTCTTTACGACGGAACTCGTTGTAAAATATTGATTCAGAGCCCGAGCACTGGACAATAGAATTTCTCGCTCTTCGATAGTGATTTCGGGTATATCCGTGAGACTTCCTTGCACAATTTTGTAACCTGTAGACGGGAAAACCAATATATATCCGCCATCTCCTCGTGTTTCGATCAGGGTCCGTGTTTTGCTGTCTGGCTCAGCTGTTAGTTCGTCTTTTGTAGCTTCCCGTTCAGCGAGTTTCTTGCTTCCATCAATCGCTTTACATTTATAAATGAAGTGCCATCCATTTTTCATAGTCTTCTGGATTACCAGCCTATCTAAAAGGCCTGGCGATTGATTCTCCACAAGTGGTTTCCATCTATCTAATATTGATTCCTTGTCCAGATTGTACTTTTCGTCCAAATCGACCGCTTCGACATTACCTGAAACTTTACCGCAAAGAACGGCAATGTTCTTTCCTTGATCGAGATGCCAACTTTGCACCTCTGTAATGGTTGCGGGGGATATTTGGTATTTCTTCCATTTGCCGAAGGGTATTTTTCCCGTGTCGACAGCAATTACAGAAAGACCGGCCTTCAAGTACTCGGATGCGAGTTCTGTGATGGTCTTGGTAAGTGTGTTCTGAGGATTGTAAACAACAACAGCAGTGGTCTGCTGTTCTTTAATTGAATCATTGGCCTGGAGGCCGCTGATTGTTACATCTATTAGTTGTTCATCGTGTGCTGTTAGATTGTTTGACATAGTTTGTATTTGGTTTTGTATCCGAATGAATGATCGACTTCAGATTACGAAGTGCATTCGCGTAGAGAACGGGATTAACCCGCGCTTCCATTGCGTAATATTCCCTGACGTTTTCTTCCAGTTCCTGTGAACTCACAAAGACGAAAGTTGTCAGTCCGCTGTCACGGCGGTATGTTTGCAAGCTTATACCTCTTGCCATCAAATAGGCGGACATATAAAAATCTTGACTCGAATAAAATGTTTCTTTGTTCATGATTCGTTCCATATCTGTTTTTCCTGGTCTGTTAGAAACTTTGGGATATCGGTCAGATAGAGATTCTCGTATTCGCTGTGTTCTAGCGGAATACCGAGTTTTCTGAGGAGGATAGCTGCGACGTACACATTGCAGTAAAAATCCCATACCTTTGAAGCATCAGCTTTGGGATTTCTCCCGTGGTGAGCTATCGCATCTTTGGCTTGATTTACTGCGAGATGAAACGTGTTCTTGAGGAGTTCTTCGAAGATGTACTGAAGGTGTGTTATGTTCTCGAAGCGTTCGGGGTGAAGAAGTCTTTTGAATAGCATATCTAAATTTGTCCTTCGCTAAATTTGCTACATTGTCTCAAAACCTTTTCTGTATCGTGATACATTCGTGGTTTATTCCAGCTCCTCCGCTTTGGAGAACACTGGTCATTAGCACTACAACTAAATTCTAAACAATTTTGAGCACGTTGTCAATAGGGATGACGATGTCCATATATACATTATAAGCACAAAAAGTGCTTGCAACGTTGCAAACGTTGCAACTTCTTGCTGCAACTTCTATTTCTTTTGCTTCCTCTCCTTTGTTATAGTCAACTCGGAGAGAATAGCTCTGATCACAGCGTCGCTTGTGACCTTGCCTCCATCCGCGATTTCCTTAAGCCACTTTTTTCTGGTTTTGCCACTTACTGTTTGGCCGGACTTGAAACCATCCCTTTTCGACAGCCGCTCGATTTCGGCTTTAAGTTTGCCAGGGCCAAATCTATTGCCCGTCGCTGATGGTTCGGTTTCTGTCAATGCCTTAAGCTCATCCTTCAGCCGAGTGAGTTTTCCTTGAAGGAGTTCTACCCGCTTTTCTAATTCCGCTCTGGGTGCTTCTTCGGATTGAGACATTTGGGCAAACGGGTCCGGTTTTGATAGAGATCGGGACCTGCGAAGCGCGTCTTTGGCATCGAGAAGCTGTAATTCCGCGTCCTCGATCTCGATTTCTAAGTCTTTGATTTTCTTCGCTGGCATCTGGTTGCGTAAATAAATGTTTGTGGAATATAAGAGTTCAGTATGCTATTATCAAAATGATAAAGCCGGCACAAACTAACGCGTGGATTGCAGAAGAAAATATTGAAGGTGATAGAGGTGATGGTGAGCTGAAATGAAGAAGCCCGCGCTCCGGTCAATACGTTTGAATCGGGTCGGATATTGCGTTTGGTGCATGTATTGAAGGCAAAAAGTCTGAATAACGCCATTTTAAAGCGAAAATTCGGCACAAAATCCTTTTGATAGACTTGACTTTCCGATAACCGTTTGTTAGATTTCAAGTAATTACTGGGCTGTGGAGACTTGTTAAGAAGCGAGGTAAACAATATGTTGTCTCGTTTCGATAGGCAATTAGTAATAGTAGATTCAGGTTTTCTGAGAACCCGCGTTGTCCCGGTTAATGGGATGGTGCGGGTTTTTGCATTTGTTCGAGATGCCATACCAAATTCGAGCAACAGGCAGAATAAAATCTTAGGGACGATACCAATATGAAAAAAATCCTTCCAGTCGTATTGTTGTTGTTACTCGCTTCTGCTTGCCACAACGACAACGGGCCATGCCTCAGCTGTCCGCCGCCGTATACGCAGAGTATCCTTCTCGATACCCTGAGCATTGAGCCGGCTGCCGTCGTTTTCCAGGTGAGTACGAGGGATTCAACGCACCTGGGTGTTGTTCAATTATATCGCGATAGCGTTTCAGTGTTCTCCAAAACGATTCTGAGCATTGACACGACAATTATTGACACGGCACTTCTTCCAGCGCACCACTATCGATACAAAGCATATCGACTCACGGGCAGCACTCCAATTGATTCGAGCGCAGCAGTCGTTCTCACTACAATGGATACAACGAGCCATAATTTCACCTGGGAAATTGATACGCTTGGCGGGGCGTCTTCGAGCATGTTCAACGACGTGGTCATTATTAATGACACAACCGTTATAGCTGTTGGGCAAGTATATGTATTCGATAGCACAGGATCTGTCGATCTAACCCCCTACAGTATTGCGAAGTGGAATGGAAGAACGTGGGAGCTAAAGCGTTTGTATGCCACATTGCCTGCACTGGGAACGAATCCCGCCCTCCTAGTACCGCTCACAGGAGTGTTCGCGTTTTCGCCCACAGACGTTTGGCTTGCGGGGGGTGGTGTATTCCATTGGGATGGACAATCTCAAACGGTTACACCATACTGGATCAACTCTTTTCCAGGCAATCCGAATGCGATCCTCTGGGGGGGGGCTGTGAAGCTCTGGGGAACTTCGAGCACAGACCTTTACGCGGTTGCCACTGCGGGAGGCATTGCCCACTACGACGGTCACACGTGGCAGGAGATTTATAGTGGGACGACACTCGATATTGAAGACATCTGGGGGTCACGTAACCAGAAGGCGAATGATTGGGAAATTATCGCGGTGGCATCCAATATTGATCTAAACAATGGAAAAGAAGTTTTGAGGATCAACAGCAATACTGCTACAGCGATCCCGGATAGCGGATTGCCCTGGAGTCTCACTGGAATCTGGTTTTCTACAAACCAGGCTTATTACATAGTCGGCGATGGTATCTTCTTTGAAAGATCTCTCAATCAACCATGGCGTTCGCTTCACCAAGGTCTAACAACCTACTACACGGGTGCAATTCAGGCTGCTGGGATAAATGATGTGGCCATTGTGGGGGCTTTTGGGGTTGCGTTGCATTATAACGGATCGTCGTGGCGAAATTATCAAAGCCAAACCGGCCTCGCATCTGGATCCTGGGGTGCCGTCAGAATAGAGGAGAATTTGATGATTGCCGTTGGTCAAGATTTTGATAAAGCAGTAGTGCTTATTGGCAGACGATAAATATTAGAAAGGGGGTTTCGACCATTCAAAAATAAAAATCCCGTCCCGGTGTTCGTACCACCGGAACGGGAAAAGATGCAGGCATAGGGCCATTTACTGTCTTTGCAGTCTTGTCAACTGCTCGTACGCCTTTTTGCTTGCACCTTCATGGTACGAATAATCCACGGATTTTTCAACTTCTCACTTAAAGGAGAATGAACCATGAAAGCGATACAGCTTATCGTTGCTGTCATAGCGACGATATTATTGTCAACACCAATATTGGCACAGACGGTCAATGTCACAGTGGATCAAAAGCTGCACGACGGCACGACCACTGTCGATAGCATAGACCGTTGGCAATCAAGCAGTTTTGTCCGACACCCAGCAGACACAACGTTCTCGTTTTCTGTAGGAACCAACGAGGTGCTGCGCGGAACATTAAGAATCATTTCAAGTCAGAAGTACAACAACTGGAGCTCAAATAGTGTCGTTCAAACTGATGTAACGAATCATCATCTTTTCGGCATTACTTCTCAAACCAGCCAGTTGACTTCTGATCTCGTGCCCACCAACTCCGGGAATGTCATCAAAGCGGAGCTGATCGATGCGCCCAACTATACATCGGGTAGCACGGTGCAGTTCAGCGACCCATGGCTGAGAGATACCACCGACGGGTACGGCACGCGCAACCGCGGCATGAGCGCTCCACTCAAAGAACGCTCATCGCCGTTCCATCCTGATTTGACAACCTCCTTTAGCGGCGATGTGTACCAAGGAGTATTCTTGAATCAAAATCCGCGAAACAATGTGCCCTACTATTCCGTTGGCGTGGACAACTATCCTTCGGTCTACGGCAGCGCGTGGAACAATGCCCAGTTTCTCACGTGGACTTCTCAGGCTAGTTCACAGGCCTCGCTCACAAGTCCTGTCGTATTCACCAGTGCGGTCGATACTGTCAGGGCTCGATTCAAGGGCAGTGGTATTTCTTCAACTACAGTGGCCTTTGACAACAATAGCCAACAGAAAGCGATCTTCATGTTAAATGCCGGTGGTTATATTGCCTATGAAAGTGCGGGCGGCAGTTTTCGCCAAAGTAAGACTGGTCTTGATGGCAGCGCAGACAACATTGCAATCCTGGGCGGTATTCCTTCATCGACGGTGATCAACCGAAGCCCGTCATTGTTCACCGACTCTGCGGGAACAAAATGTTTTGAAGTGTGGGAGCAAATTATCATCAATCAATCTCACACCGTGATGTGTGACGGCGAGCTACAGCCGTTGTCAATTTATGACCTGGGTCTGACAGATAGCAGTTTTCATGCGAAGCCCGTGGTTGGTGTAGCGCTTCAAGGTAATGGCCTCACTTCAGTCGCCATTATTGTCTTCCGAACAGCACAACATCTTGTTTACATGCCCGCATGGTATCAGAATGGCTCCTGGCAATTATTGGGCGGTAGCCTGGCTGTCCCTGGATCGGATGGCGCATCTACGAACCCAACCATTGCCGGTACGACGTTCGACCAGCTACAACCAACCTTACTATACCTTCGATCTCGTGTGGGAGGAGCCCGGAGTGAATGGGGGATTGAGATTCCGTAACACGACGTTCACCAAGAGTCAGCCTGCTGCAAGCGACATTACATGGTCTTCTGCGGCAGACACCACAGACTTTACGAATACTGCCACCGTAACTCATTCTAAACCAACGATCGTATGGGAAAACGCATTTTCTCTCGCATGGCAACAGTTCAATAGCAGTGTGGGGCAATGGGGCGTCGATTTTGAGCAACGAAATTCGCAAGGAAGAGCCGCGGGGACATTTTTCCAATATCTGATGCCTCCTGGAGATGGATCTCCCTCGGGTCCCTCCATTGCAGCTCGTACTGATTACACGGCACTCGTCTGGAGTACTCCCACCGATGGCGTTATCGCTGGAGTCAAGTGGAACAGTTGGAGCCCTCCCTTTGTCATGGATGCCCAGGGGACAGGAGTTGTTGCAGATGCCATGTACCCGTACGGATCAGGAAATCTGAACGCATATTATGTCAAGAATGTGGGATCCGCCCCCTACAATCTCATACACGCCACGATACCGACACCCGCGCCTGCACTTGCGGCACCGAGCTTGTCCAGTCCTGCCAATAACGCTCAAGGAGTACCCACAACGGAAACGTTGTCATGGTCTTCAGTTTTTGGCATTCAGTCCTACGAGGTGCAAATCGGAACCGATTCAACCTACGAGGGAGGCATCCTCACAGACACAATTGTGAATAGTTGGGCGCAACCCTACGCTCAAATAGTGGTTTCACAACTTAACTATAGCACAAAGTATTATTGGCATGTCGGCTCGACTTTCACGGACGGCGAGGAAACGTGGTCGCCCATTCGTGCGTTCACTACCCAGGGACTACTTGCGCCTGCTCTGTCTTCGCCTACTAACAACGCAACAGGCGTAAGTACCGGCTCGGCAGTGGTTTGGAATGCCGCATCTGGTGCCACGGATTACTCTCTCCAAACCGCGACGCATGCGAATTTCTCTGACTCGGTAACTGTGGCAAGCACAATTGAGAATGGCGTTCTCTATACAACCTGGTATCCAAGTCTGAACTACAGTACAACATACTGGTGGCATGTGCGCACAAAATATGGATCCCAAACAAGCCCGTGGTCATCAGCTTGGTCCTTCACTACCGCTTCTGCACCTCCCGGAGGAGGAGGCGGTGGCGGCGGGGGATGTTGCCCGTACATCTATGTCCAGGGTGACACTTCGCTGAATGAAGAAAACAATATTCTCCCGCAAAGCGAAGATCCGGGAAATAAAGGAAAAGATGTCAGCGATTACTACAAATTGCTCAAGCCGCCTACGCTTAAAAATGGACACTATGAATTGGAGCTGAAGGAGTTTGAGCATGAACGCTCGTTCCTGGATCAGCTGCAATTGCTCGCCATCGACCATCCGTTAACCGACAGCATCGCCGTCTCTTCGGATGGCAGCATCATCCAATACCGTACTCCATTCCGATTGGCGGACATACTATCCGGTGATACGATTCTGATGTACATATTCAACTGGATGGATGGTATTACGTATGGAGCATACGATGGAAAGAAATTTAATCTTAAAGTCAAACAAAACTCTGATGCGTTCACGACGTTCTCCAGTGCGGAGCACGGAGGTGTTCTCATAGGCGGTTGGTTGGCACATGGATATGGCCCCGTGCAGTGTCAACCGAAGGATAAAGTGGTTGGTTCTGCATCCAGCGGGGGCGGACCATCTGCCATTGAAGGTGGATTACAGTCGTTTACTTTCCGTGAACGCCCGACCTTGGTATATGTTCCGCTCAAAGAACTGAAGAACACCGTTACGATAGACATCGGGGACAAGATCCAGATCGATTACTTGAATCTTGCAACTCAGGTTCCCGATAACTATTCGACGCAGAACCTTCAATTGGTATCCGCAGTGCATTCGACGCAAGGGAGTGTCACGTCAGCTCTAGCGAACGCAGACGGAAGTTACGCAACACTGGTGCCGGGAGAATCGATACGGTTGCAGTTCTCGGCGCCTCCGCTCGATCCGGCATTAACGAGAAGTTTCATCCTTGTCTCCCGTGGACATTATGAACACCTCGCGGATGCTTCGGCAATCGAGAAGCCCAAAACCTTCTTGCTGGGCCAGAACTATCCAAATCCGTTCAACCCAACAACGACCATGGACTATCAGCTTGCCGCACCCGGTTATGTCTCCATGGTCGTATACAACATTCTGGGAGAGGAAGTAGCTCAGCTTGTGCAAAGTCAGCAGGATGCCGGCTATTACAGTACTGCCTGGAATGCTGCAAGCTCGCCAAGCGGAATCTACTATGTGAGAATGACGGTTTCAGATCAATCAGGCAAGCAACTGTATGCGACGACGAAGAAGCTCGTATTGATGAAGTAATATCTCGTCGACACAGTAAGCAAAAATCAAAGCCCGGCTATCGCAGTCGGGCTTTTTTTATCGCATCGTGGAACAGCGGTCGAATGTGCTGGCGAAGCCCCGACAACGACTGCCGGGGCTCGCTCTATTATATAGAGGAGGCATGGATAGTCCACGTAACAATAGCGTCACCAAAGAATTTACCACTGGCTAACAGTGGTTACTCCGCGTAACCAATACGTAACATGCCTCATGAAATTTTAAGCTCCGAGTAACCAAAAAGTGGCCAGAACAGTATCATTAGAAGCATGTTTGCTGTCTCTGGATCAGGGAAGTCTAGGTTCAAATCCTAGCCGGGCAGCTTGGAATGGGCAGTTATCACTGCCCATTTTCATTTTCACCTCGCGGAGTAACCAAAACGTAACCATCCTTATTCAGTTTCCCGACAGCATCATGCAGAACTGCGACATTTACCTTTGCATACACCATTGTTGTCTTGATGTCCGAGTGGCCCAGGATCTTGCTCACCGTATAGATATCCACTCCCCTATCGATAAGGTTTGTGGCAAAGGTATGCCGCAACGAATGTAGTTTGAAACCCTTCAGGCCTGCTCGAGTTAGGTATTCGCAGAACTTCTGAGTTGCAGTCTCCTTGTTTATCTTGGAAAAGAGATCAGGTCCCGCAGCCTCTAGAACATCTAACGCACGTTCATTCAAAGGTACGATGCGTGATCGATAACTCTTCGTTTTATTGGCCACGTAGATCAACCTCTTTTCAAGTTGCACGTCCTCTTGCCTAAGATTGATGGCTTCTTCACGGCGCAGCCCGGTATTCAACAAGAATTCAAAGTACCTTTTGTTCCGCCTTCTCGCATCCCTTTGGGCTTTTGTCAGATACTTATTCTCATCTCCTGCCACAATATCGTCATCAATGACCCGAAACAGGCGAATAAGCTCTGAATCGGTCAAGAAAATCCGCCTCTCTTGAACACGCATCCGGGGAATATCAGTGAAGGGATTACAGTCAACGTATCCCCATCTGCGAGCTACATTGAATGCCGCCCGAAACGTTCTAAGGGCGATATTGAACGTTGAAGGGCTCACTTTTTTTGAGAATTCTCCCGTCCATTTATCCAGAACCTCACTATCAACGCTCCGAAGACTGATGTTTCCAACAATGCGCCGAAGTGATTGCAACAAGTAACTTTCAAGGTTGATCGTAGACGGTCGTTTAAATGCTTTACCATTCTCCAGGTATCGTTGAGCAAAGGATTCCAACAAGATATCCTTCTGCTCCCCTTTCCTATCCTGACCCGTTAGATCGAAGGTTCCGGTGATGACCTTTTTTTCAATTTCGAGCCGCACTTTTTGGGCTAGTTGAAAATTTGAGGTCCCCGTTGATACTACGCACCGCTTTCCCCGGTACCGAAAATCGACTACATAGACGAACCCCTTTCTTATGATCCTTTTTCGCAGAACAACCATAATGTTTACGCTCCTGCAGTCTTGTTCCAGATGTCGTTAGCTAATGCAAGAGCAGGTTTTGAATCGCTGCTTCCCAGTTTCGGTATCACTGTAATACTTCGTAGCCATTCCTGAACAGTAGGCAAGAAAAACTTGTACTGTCCATCCAATTTCACATACGGAATGGCATTGCGACGGATCAGTTGGCGTACCTTGCTCTCCGACAAACCCATATAATCTGCAACGTCTCGTACCGAAAGAACGTCTTGGTGGTTGATGCAATTGCTCTCGCCCATTCTTATGCCCGATTATCCGTCGGCGGAAATACAGACTGCGTTACTACGGTTGTCAATTTCTCACCTCGGCGGAGGATCTTCATAACAGTTATGCAATTCGTCCGCTCAGACTCATCCAGAAGAATGATGGTCCTTTGATGATCGCTCGTGTTCAATATGTCTGTGTCTAGTTCTATCATTTTTTTCTCCTTGTTCTTCGTAACGCCGGCCCGTGATGTTGATGACCGGCTAATGCGTGCTCTATTATATACGAGCTACCAGGATCCGACATCAGCAAACCAACCAGCCCAGGCGCTATAGTCGCCCGAGCCAGTCGGTCACTTATGCCGCTTCCTTTACTGAATGATTGCTTGCTCGGAACCCGGTGGAAAAAAGAGAAACGACTTCGTCCACGACGGTGCCGATTTCGTTCAGCATGTATTTCGCAAGATTCTCCGCCGCGACGAAATCAGCAACGGTCGATGTTATACTGAAGAACACTGTCAAGTCGAAATCGGTAATCTTGATCGAGGCTTCAATATAAAATCGATCACGAAGCACCTCGTCCAGTATCGTCAGCAATGACAACCAAGTCTTGGTACCCGTGTGGGTCAAGTCAGACCTACGGCTGCAAGTGATTGTTGCAAGGCTGTTACCGAACATGGTGACGGCGTACAGCTCAACTGATTTAACATGATTCGTATTCATATGTAAGCTTTCTAATAGTTCATGATTAGTTTATTAAATGGTGCCGACCTGAAATCAGCCGGCACCGTTGTTGCAAAGGGTCATTATTGACCCCTTTTCTTCTTGTTTTCACGCATCTTGTCAACTTTCGCTTGCGCGGCCTTGTTCCGTTGGAGCTGGGCTTCGAAAGCAGAAAGCGTTTTCACATCGACGCCGTCCAATTTCTTGAACTGCTCGATGATGACCTGCGTAGGATTGTCTCCTTTAACCTGAAAAGTTGCGATTCCGTCTTCGACCTCGAAAGAAATCAGTTGACTATCGTTCTCGGCCGCGGCGGTTTCGACAAGTTGTTTCAGCTGCATCGCTCGCGGATGTTCGGCGTTCTTTGCAGTATCAGGGAGAAACCCCTTAATCTGTAGCATGTCCATGAGTATCACCTCCTTTCGGACGAATAGAATGAGCGCCCTCGGTATCCGCTGGCAGTAACGGCACCGTGGAGCAGAAGTTTGACATCAGTTGATTTAACCAGATTATGTATGACATGATTGTTCATATGTCTGGGAATAAAGATAGGAAGACCTACATGGAGACCGATTGTCACAACGTTGCCACAACGGATCTCCGGTAACGTAGGAGCATTGCCGGAAGCAGGCGGGCTTTACAAGCCTGATATGGAAGGAAATTGGGTTAGAGAACTTATCGCGCGGAAATACTGCGCAATGTTAAATGGAAGCTAGAGGGTCTAAGATTAGTTTCGACTAGGGGTAAGGTCTGACTCGATGATTTTGATTCTTTCTTTCGGTGCTTTGACACAATAGGTTTTCGCTCCACGACTCCCTTCCACAGAGATTTGAAAATAAAGCCCTGCCAGTTTACTTTCCGACGCGGACCTGATTTTCTTGCTTATCCGTGAAGCATGTGCCCGCAATGTCTTGACACTAATGTCTCGGTCTTCAAGTACTTCCTGTGCACGCTGTCTGGGCAATTCGAGCCGCATAAAAGCTTCTTTATGGTAATTCAATATTTCATCGGACATAACTTTCTCAATTCCGTCGCTGCGAATCTCTACAGGTTTATCTTCTCGCAGAGCGCGAGCCAGGAAATATCGGTAGTATGCAAACTCCATTGGGGCCAGATGAACCTCTTGTTTTCCTATTTTCACTATTCCCTTTCTGGCCCACATCGTCAATTGCGGAAGAGACTTCTCAATCGTCTTGTTAAGATCGGCATTTTCCTTCTTCAGAACCGTGTTCTCTCTGTCAAGGCTGATGATTCTTGGCAAAGAAGTTCCCAACGTTACCTGTTTCACACGCGGTCTTCCAAATTGTGCTTCGTTACTTCTGATCAGTGCAAGCGGGAAATCTCCCGATTCGGCCAGCAGTATCCAGCATGCTTGCATCGAAGGTGTGCCAGATGCGATTGCTGCAGTGATATCATCCTGGGGCGGGTATCCAAATTGTTTTTTGCACATGCTCTGCAGTTTCCGATATATTTCATTGTGGTCGGTGACGTTCCTGCAGGGAAAGTGATGGATTTTAACTTTCCTGCAGTTTCGTCGCTGCAGTAATCGATCCCGAACCGTTTCGGCAATCTTCTTGTAATCAATGTCCTTCCTGTCAGAGTGGCACCATAACAAATGAGTCTCGTCGAATTGTCTTTCCTTGAACACGGTTAGAATAGCTCCATCGCCGTGACCTGGAAGATCGCCTCGGTCATTTGTGCCAACAAAGGAAACCAATACTTTTTTCATCGCGTGTCATAGAAATTATGGTTCTCTTGAAATTTGAATGTCCAAGCTTTGGCTAAAGCTCTGATAATATGTTCTTCATCGCTCAGGATGTGAATCGGCATACCTGCCAAACGAATATCTCGCTTTAGGATGTCTGAAGAAACATACACGCTTCGACCGCCACCGAGCAAAACTGAATCGAACAAGAGGGTTTTCTTGAGAATATAAATAAGTTCTGCAACCCTTCCAGTGTATGTGGACACTATCTTACTATAATCGTAACTCGGGTCTTTATGAAGATCCACAAAATACTTCCATCCAAGTAGTTGGTGTGCCGATCCACTGTTTTTATCCATTGTATATCTCGTTTCACCCAGTTCAATCGGTTTTATCAATGGAAGCCCCTGATCAATTCTCGCAACGGCACACCCGACACCAGATCCCAACGTTAAAACGAGTGTGGGTTGATAGTTCTGATTTATGTCCTCGGCAAATGCAAAGGCTACGGCGTCATTCAACACGAGTGTTTTTGGATTAAGCTTCATATCTGTAACGATATCCGAAGGCCAATAGTTGAACTCTGACAACTTAAGGAGACGTCCGTCCCTATCGGTAGGACACGACAAACTAATGGCATACCCGCTTGGACTTGAGCTATTAGTAAATATGGATAACGCACAGCGAAATAGATCCCGTCCTCGCTCCCGCAAGAAATCATCACTATCAAGGACTTTCATTTTTCTGATTTCGATATTGTCGTTATCATCGATTTCTGATAATCCGAGAATTGTCCTTCGGTGACCAACTTGAGCTGCTACGACCAGGGTCGGCAGGAAGAAATGTTTATGCTTGGGTCCCTTGTCGCATTCACAATAGAACCATTTCATAATTGATAATACCTGCTCACGAATTTGAATCGCATCTTCCAATTTGAAATTGTTTAGCCTATCATCAGGATGTTTGACGATGTTTTCTTGTGATCTGACAAAGTTAAGGTTGTTTTTGATGTTCTTCGGTATGAACCTCTTTTCACTAAGTTCGGCTATCTGATCAGAGAAAAGGGTCGATTTGAATTTGTAGTTATTGGCAACTGCAATTTGCCCAATAAGGCCCCTTTCCCCTTCGAGCAATCGCACCATTGCAACAACCGAACTTGAAGCATCTTCAAGTTTCTCTAAGTCGCGAAGAGCTTTACCCATTAGGTAGTCAAAATGTTTATCAATTTCAGGAGAGAGAGGGGTATACTTTGGTCGATGCATGCTATTCCCAGCTGAATAACTGTGATTTTGTTGTTTGCTCGCAGATTACATTCTTCTTCATGCCACAGTTGGCAACGAGTTTCAGATACGACATATTAATGAATTCAGGGAATGAAATTAAATTTCCAGAAAAAAAAATTCCGAAACTCTTTTACCTACGTCACTAGTACTATCTTTCCCTACAACTCTCGTCGGCATCCACCCCGCCTTCACATCGAACCTTCTGACGTAGTAGGTACTGATGGTATGGCTTAAAATGATGGGACCCATTTGGATCCTCTTTTCTGGAATAAGAGTAGAGAGGCACACCTTAAACCAGAAAGGATCTTACCCATGGACGAATCAACATTCAACACGTTGTTCCACTTCACAGAAAAGCTTACCCGAGATCCCGATGATAGAATGGAATTGGTTTTGATGGCATGGAAAGAATCAGCGCGTCTCGGGAAAGTCGAGATCCCGCTGCTCATCAACTTCATGAAACTGCGAGCCCGTGAGCTTAACAAGCGCTGTGCTTTCGGCGCGAAGTTCTCAGGCAAGAGCATTAAAGATGCATGGCATAGCCGGCCAATTTCCATCAGTGCGATCTTCAATTCCAAGTCAGGGTTTACGATTGGCGACACGCTCACATGTTGCTCGTATAATCCGTTAGGCCTGTGCATCGTCAATGACTTTGAAAATGCACTTGACGAGAAAGAAGAACGTGTCGCAGATGCAATGGTTGCCGGTTACAATGCCAGGGAAATCATGCAGTCACTTAACGTCTCAAGACCGCAGTTTCTTCAGGTGAAACAGGCGGTGCAGGACAAAGCGATGGCGTATTTGCGATGAAGTGGGTAAGCGAGACGATCAGTCGTTGGGATCGTCTTTTTTTAGCGTATGATAAATCAAAAACCCCGCTCGGATTGAACGGGGTCTAGATGCGCACAACGTAGAGCGTTTTACTTCAACAGCATAAGTTTTCTTGTTTGTGTAAACTCCTTGGTTTGGAGCTGATAAAAATACATCCCGCTAGGCATTTGGCTCGCGTCCCACACTGCCTCGTGATACCCGGCTTGCGATTCTCCATTCATAAGCCCCGCAACTTCTTGTCCCAGGAGGTTGAAGATTTTGAGTGAAACATAACTCGCCTTTGGCAAGGCAAAGCTAATGGACGTTGTCGGGTTGAATGGGTTTGGATAGTTCTGTGACAACTCGAAACTGGTCGGAAGTATTATTCTGGGATCATCGACACCCACTGCCGGCCCAAAGGAAAGGTCGTCCAGCAAGTAGTACGTCCCGATAAACCCTTGGCCAAACCGCCCAGTGGTCACCGAAATGTTGACAATGTCCGGAGTTCCACTGGCAAAGTAATGAATGTTCGCCACGAATTCCTGGTAAGACTGATTGATTCTCCCGAGATAAAGGGTGTCCACACCTATGACTGTGTCTTGCTTTGAAACCGTGATGCCGATAACGAGAGTCTCAGCAGAGCTGGTAGCCGGCACCAGCATATAGAACCCGTGCAATGCCTCGGGCCGGGTGTTGATGGCAAAGCCATTCCCATCCGCGCCAGACAAGAGCACCGGCACGGCTTGAGATAGTATGGTCCCTTTCACCGCATACGAGCCGGAATGGGAGCTTGTCGATTGAGTAATCGGATTGATGCCCCCATAGTCGTTCGTCAACCAATCATCCGGAGTCCCATTTGTCCAATTCTCGAATCCTGCGTTAAGGATTTGTCCGTACGCCGGCGATATCGCTAGCACAAGGATCAAGGGAAAAATGAAGCGATAATAGTTCATGGTTGTCCTCATAGAAAGTTGGAGTTGTTGGCGTTCAGTATGAGAAACATCGCCGTTTTGCCTTTAGAGAAAGCCTACTAAGAAATTTTGACAGAGTTACCCGATATCAACCGCGTAAACTTTGTCCTTGCTAGCGTAGCACCGCTACCGGATAATCCAGCATGATCTTGCTGTCGAATCCGTCAATCACCAAACGCATATAATCAGAATGCTCAAGAAAATGATAATCATCTTTGCGAACCCGGAACTTGACTATAAGATTTTCAGTCGCCATCAACAGATTCTGCTGCTTGCCCCATACCATCAGAGGTCTGATGAATTTATTCTGGTCGTTCACAAGGTAGATTTCGTTTTCAAGATTGCTGATGTCCGGGAGGTAGCATGGGTCATAATCAAGTTTGGTTAAGGTGTGCATTGGTATCTGTATTATTATTCGGGTAGGTGGCAGCTGTAGCTCCTGTGGCATAATTAGCACGGGTACGCATGGCCATGACTTGTTCTCGATGGCGATGAAGAAAGTTAATGAGTCGAGTTGGGTATAGCTCCTTACGTAATTCCCTCTGGAATCGACATACCTGTCCGTCTGCCAATCGTAATAGAGGCCAGTTTCCTCCTGCATCAGGATGTCGAGTGATGAAATGTATTGCGAGTCTGCTATGCTCTCCAGAGATTCACCGGAGGGCAATTCAGGGAGAGACAGTTGAGAGGTTTCGTGATGGCGCCCAAGGATGTGGGCCCTGCGATAATTTGCCATGATCACTTTTGGGGAGTAAACCGTCGCAGCAACTTTAATATTCGGGCAACTCTGATCGGTGAAGTTATTCTTTGTGGCTGCCATGACAATGGTGAGACAGTCTCTGGTTGACCATGTGTCGGGTGATTGCTTCACCAAATCATCATACGTGTCCTTCCCGACGTAGAAGCAGCCGCTAAGAAATAGTAGCCAGAGCAAAAGATGAAGTCGCACGATCATTTCATTCTTCACTTCAACAGAAAATCTCCTTGATGCTTTCAATTGTGCAGCCTTTATTCAAAAGGCAAAACCCGCCGTGCTATATAATGCACTAGCGGGTTCTTTTCGAACTCACGGGTTTACCATCGGATAGATGTAATAACCTCATGATTCGCCCTAGATTGATCTCATTGAAAGGTAACGAGCAGTTTTCAGAAAATCAAATACGCCTTCCCTCGCTCGAGCGAATAGCTGGGAATTCATGCGGTTTCCTCTTCTGCCAGAAATCCCTGTCCTGAGTGCTATTCAGACCGACCCTGTCATCCTTAAATTGGGTCAGAATCCCCAATTATTGTGACACGGGGACACATTTTGAACCTGCTAGAAGCGGAGCTTGTTGATGTGGGATCCAGCCTTCCAGTCAAATTTGCTAAGGAATTTGAACAGTGGGGACCTTAATTGAAACTCGCTGCAATCACGATCTATTGCAGCGCATCCAAGTGTCTATTCTTCCAAAGGAGTGAAGAAGGCTATTTCTCTCCCATCTGACGGAGCTTTTTCCAGTCTATTTTAGGTTTTTTCAATTCTAATTCCCTTCTAATTGAACAAAAAAACAAATAATAATAACAAGACAGCAGAACTGCTGTCTACGGAAGCTGTCAGAGACAGCTTGGTTACACTTCACATGATCGATAGTGTGAGACGTTCAAAATCACTGTCTCACGCATCGTCTCACTGTCATTTTTGGCGATTCTGATATGGATTAGCCATTTTGAACCACTTAGGGAGACAGTGAGACGGTGAATTCAAATATGTGTCTCCCTCTATACGCTGAAGATGCTTACTAAATATTCTCATTAGCAATAATCTCCCGTATACATACATATATTTTCTTAATTATCATCTCACTATCTCCTTTTTCTTTATTCTGGTTTAGTTTGGCCATTTTTGACGTGAGACAGTGGGTGAGATAGTGGTGAGACAGTCATTTCACTGTCTCACTTTTATCAATCTCGTATGTTGCGGTATAGTAAATGCCATCCCTATGATTCTTGCCATCATCTTCCACTGTCCATCCGGCATCTTCAAGCGTTTTCTTGCCATCTTTTAGACGTTTCGAGAGCTGCATGGTACTTTTATATGAATACTGAAAACCTCTGAGTTGGCATACCTTCGAAAATGTGGAATGAAAATCCTTTGCAAACCCTTGCACTCCAACACTGCCATCCTCTTGGCATTTCGTTATAGTTACATCAAGATTATTTATGACGGTAGATCCACCGAACTTCTTTTTATTCTCTTCGTATTTGATCAATTCCTTCTTCATAATGTTCAGGTAAAGCAGAATAGGATTCGATTCATTTGTTGTCTTATTTGACAAGCCATTCTGAGTTTCGATCCACTCACCGGCAAGGTCCCAGATATCCGTTTTATCATCCCACGCCAGGAGCAATTCCTGTGCAACCAACATCATTATTGTCAGATGTTTTTTCCGCTTTGAAACTGCCCATTTTTCCGCCTGAAATTGCCCACACCGTAGGGTGAAAAAGCAGCAGGGCTGCTGGTTTTTCCCTACCAAACCTATTTAAAGAAGATCTACAGATATTGCTCCCCGAAGGGAGACTTGTTCTCACATTCGGACAGGAGCAAGGAAAGTGATTACCATGGAAGACTGGGTGACAATCAAGCATTTGAGGGCCAAGAACCCGACGATGAGCCTCCGGGCGATCGGAGAAGTACTCGGTATCAGTCATCACACGGCCAAGAGTGCGCTGGAGCGGGAGAGTCCGCCTGAGAGGTCGGTCAGGGAGAATGAGAAACTCAGGCCGCTGAAGGACGTGATCTTCGAGATGGCGAACGTGAAACACTTCCGGGGGTCGAGGATCTTCCAGGAGATACGGTCCAAAGGCTATCGCGGCGGTAAGACGGCGTTTTACGCATACCTGAAGAGGATCAAGATCGAGTCTCAGAAGCATTATACTCCGTACGAGACAGCCCCGGGTGAACAGTCGCAATTTGACTGGAGCCCGTACACAGTGGTTTTGGGAGGAGTTCTGGCGGAAGTGATAGCATTTTCCTACATCAATGCGTTCAGCCGGTGTCAGATCTTCGACGGATCTCTGTCGGACACACAGGGTTCAATCCTTGAAGCAATGGAGAACGGCATCATAGAGTCCGGTGGTGTACCTTCCCGTATCCAGACCGACAACGCAAAGGCGTTTGTTCAGAATGCTTCGAAGAACAACTTTCAGTGGAACCCGCGGTATCTGCACTTTTGTGCTCATTACGGCTTTGAGCCCACACGGTCTCTTCCCGGTCATCCCTGGAGCAAGGGGAAGGTGGAAAAACCCTTTCAGTATCTGGAGGATCATTTTATCGCCGGTGGGGAGTTCGTGGACTTCGAGGACTTTAGGAAGAAGCTCAAGGCCTTTCAGGACAGAGTGGCGACAACAAAGCACTCGGTCACCAAGGCCACACCGGAAGAGCTCATGGCGAAGGATCGCGAGGTGTTCTTGCCGCTTCCGGCGACCAGGTACGTTGGCATCAAGGAAGAGATCAGGAAGGTCACATCGGACTGCCTTCTGTCGTTCGGGGGCAGCCGCTATAGTGTGCCGTGGTATTTTGCCGGCAAGGAGGTCTGGGTAAAGGCCAGCCGGGGATACTCTCTTGAGGTATACTCAGGGGCCAACAAACTCATTGCCAGACACGTTTTAGCGACGGTAAAGGGTTCTGTTGTGATGGAGAAGGCTCACTACCGCACCAGCAGTGACAGGACCGGGAGCTTCGATCGTCTGCGGGAGTTGTTCTCTGAGGCCTTTCCGGGCAACGAACTGTTCGTGGAAAAGCTCCAAGCGCAAAAACGCACCAACGCAAAGTCGCATCTCTACCGGATCCTGGAGCTTGCCAAGCTCTACCAGAACGAGGACATGCTCAAAGCAATAAATGTGTGCATAGAATATAACGTCTTCAATGCCACGTTCATCTCAGGCTTCCTTGAGAAGAACTTCCGGCAGAGTGTGACTCTGCCGCATGAGCCATTGCACTACCACCTCACAAAGGAGCCCGTCACGCGGGATCTGAGTGAGTACAAACTACCAGAACAACCACAAGGAGATACTATCCATGGAACAGACACAGATCGAGAGTTACCTGAAGATGCTCTCGCTGCACAGGATCAGGGAGATCTATTTGCAGGAGGCGGAGAACGCGGCGAACACGAAGCTCTCGTATCAGGACTACCTGCACCGGCTGCTGGAGCAGCAGGTGCTCTCGAAGATTGAACGCTCAGTCAATGCGAAGACCCAGCGTGCGTGCTTCCCGCAAGTCAAGCGCCTGGAGGAGTTTGACTTCACCTTCCAGCCGAAGATCAACGAGAAGCTGATCCGGGAGCTGGCCACGCTGGAGTTCATGAACACGGCAAAGAATATACTGTTCATCGGAGCTCCGGGGGTCGGCAAAACACATCTTGCCATCAGCCTGGGGCTGAAGGCCGCGCAGGCCCGCAAGCGCGTGCTGTTCTACACCGCCGAGCAACTGACGCAGGAACTGGCAGCCGCTGAGGTCTCCGGCCGCCTGAACAAAATGCTCGATATCATGACCCGGATTGATCTGTTGATCATCGATGAGCTCGGGTATCTCTCCCTGACGAAACAAACTGCGAAGCTCTTCTTCCAGCTTGTATCCAAGCGGTACGAGAAAGGATCCATCATCGTGACCTCCAATAAACCGTTCGAGCAGTGGGGAGAGATCTTTAACGATGAAGTCGTAGCCGCAGCGATCTTGGACCGGTTACTGCATCACTCCTATCCGTTCCTGATCAGCGGGAAGAGCTTCCGTTTGAAAAGTATAAATAAATGACTAACTTCGGGTGGGCAATTTGGCGCGGAATATTGGGCAACTTCAGACGAAATCAACATCAGAAATGCATTGGCACGTTCTTTTGAATGGTTCCCGAATTCAGCGCCAAGCTTCTTGATATACTTAGACCATGTTCCGTCTTGAATCTTCTGCAACACCTTGGAAACAAGTTGAAATTCAGCGCTCATCATGTCGTTTCTATGCTTTGCTATGTCAATAAATACGCTATCGGTGAATTCTGTCCCATACTTTGACCGGTCGAATTCTATGAGATACGTCCTATTGATCATTTCATTCAATGAAAGATTTTCAATACCAGTGCTGCATATAAGGCACTTGGTGCGTTCCTGAACAACTTCACGGTCCGTGCCTTGCTTTCTTTTCTCTTTAGTCATGCCGGTGACGGATGTAATGATGAAATCCTGCAGCGCCTGGGTCATATTGTGAACCTCTATATTATCCAGTAGAACGAGCGGATTTATCGCACCATCCGAATAGTTGCTGGCAATCGTACCGATCTTCTTTTGGTTGTCACCGTACAATGGATATGAAATTAGCTCCATAGCCGTGGATTTCCCGCTTGACGAATCCCCTTCAAATCGAAGATGCGGTGTTGTTCTCGTGAAATCGAAGAACATCCCGGCAATCTTCCATGAATAGCTGAAAATCCGGTCGGATTCTTTGCAAGCAAGATTATCAATGACGAGAGTTTTCAGATTACACAATGCCGTTTTGTATTGTTGCGGATCCAAGGCGTTATACTTTATCGGCAAAATCTTTGCTGAAGTTTGTAATAGAACCTGTTCATCGTTCGAACCGTTCTCAATCACGCATACTTTGCCTGGTAAGATCTTAACAAGTTGACGCTCGTCGTTATTGAGATTGAAATAAACGATGCATTGTTCGCGGTCAGTGTGTATCCATGTATCCGCATCGATCCTCTTGCCGTCGCGTTCTGTGACGGCCTGGAGAACCTTCAGACATACTTCCCCGTCTTTTGTTGCGGTGGTCTTTCCTGTGATATCATAAAAATATGATTCAAACTCTCTATCTAATTTTGATATCGTCATCAGTTTCTTGTTGGCAAAGAGATACGCGGTATGTTGCCTGTCCAAAAAGAACTTGATGTCTCTGTCTTTCATCCATGAATATACGAGTTCACCCTGTTGCTCATATGGGTCTCTCGCATGTTCACCAAGGATTAGCTTTAAATCTTTAACAAGATCAACTGCTTGCTTATACTTATAATCTACGAAGGCTGAATCATCCAGGTTGAATGCTTTCTTGATCATGCCTTTGTAGAAACTCTTGTCTAAGCTCTCAAGTTTGGACCAGTATTTCAGGAGAATCTGAAGCTCAGTTAATTTCTCTTCCACGCTCTGGATGTTCTTGATACGTTTGATTTCTTCAGCCATGTCTTTATACCTTGCCCGCGAGATCGGCGATTTGAATTTCTTAGGGCAGTCACATTCAAATCCCAATTCTTCGATCTGCACATGAGTCATAGGCCCGGTGTCTTCTAACGCATGAAGGATCTTCTCGTCTGTCTCTTCTTTGCTGTATCGGGGATATTTCGAGCTAAATTCGTGTATATAGTCCTGCCCACCGTTACAACGGACTGCATTGGTTATCCATGCGTACCACAGAGGTTCTGAGAGTGTTGCAGCATTCTGTTCGCAGTGTTTCATAAAGGAGCATTGCCGCACCTTGTCTAATCCATCTACAATGTCTCCCGATGCTGGTTTCGCTTTAGCATTGCCTATTTCCTTCTTAACTTCGCCCACATGTTCTTTGATGAAACGGTCAAAGTCCTCTTCACATACCTTCTGAATATTTCGAACAAACTCATATTGGTCCGGATACGCTTTACCAGCGTCATCGATAAATACCGTCCGGCCTTCATGAATGCCTAATCCCCAACGGTCTTTACCGCCAAAGAGTGGCAGCCATACAAAGTTGCCAACTGAACCCTGTCCATATCCCTTTGGAAACACTTCTGTCTTGATTTTCATGACATTTCGAACAAATGATGTTAAGCCAAGGTGTGCTTTTTCAGCTGAAATCGGATGTTCAAAGAACATCCATACGTGATAGCATTTGCCGTTGGGATTCTTGCTTAATTCACGGTATGCGTGGATGTTCTCTGCCTTTAGATGATTGATAAGCTGGAGCGATAATTCAGGAGTGTTTTGCAGATCACCTGGTTTGCCGTGGTCTTCAAATTCGACCATGGCCCAAGGACTCTTTAGATCTGGAAGGAGATTATAGAATCCCAGGCGTTCTATCCCAGCGAGGTGGTTCTTAACGGAGAGAAGAATTTCTTCTTCACTTTTTATTTTCGTTGACATCGTACCGGCCAATCCAATAGTGTCGGTCCGGCCTTTATACAGATCGTAAAATACCTGTGGGAATTCCCCACCAAGGTTATTGTTTACTTCTGGAGGTACTACGGTTTCAATTAGCTGTTCATTTGTTTGATTCTGATTGTTCGACATTCGTTTTATCCTTCATATTTCCTGCATCATATATAATACCTTTGAGCGTTCGTTGTGCATAACAGAATGCCGTCACATTTACGGTGGCAGTCTGAGTATAAAATTGTCTGACGAGTTCATCAAGTGTCTTTGAACCTGCGAATACGAATCTGGTTATTCCGTCAGCTTTAGTGTAAGACTTCAGTTTGTTATCGGTTGCCAGCAAGAATGCTGCGCACGGAAAATCTTTTGTGATATAATCGTTGGTCATTGTTTTCGTCCTTTACTGTGCATCTAAGAAGAGACGTTTTTGTCTTGCCTCTTCACAGATACTATCAAAAATTGTTTCCAGCGTAACGTTAAATGGGAATTTGTTTTCTTCGAAGTATCCTTCCGGATAAAGCTTTATATGGACAAATTCCATTGCTAACTTGTACGTCCAATGATAAGCTTTATATGCGTCCTTGGCGATCTTCTTGTAATCTGGGTTTCCGGCGAGGATGGCTTGTTCAGTGATGAGTACAGCGTTATGGTAAGATTGGTGGAGCGCTACGAAAGCTTCTCCATAAATACTGCGGAATCGGTTTGCGGGAATTCTCCCGTAATATATCTCTCTCATAAATAGTAATCTCCATTAGTTTTAATACTTCATAATCATAACCTTCGATTGTTAATGATCTGGGGTTTAACCTCGGTGGCTGCAATTGCAGCACGAGTTCATTAGAAAGCTGGATTCTTGAATCAGATGCGCAGAATCAACTGATTGCTGCGCCATTATTGAAGTGCTTAACTGCGGACGGAAACAAGTTTCCGTATTTTCGCTGAGCCTGTTTGGCACAGGCTCCATTATTATTATACGAAATATTCTTGACAAAATCAACTATTAGTACTATATTATAAAAATAAATTTAGCTACGGAGCCCCCCATGAAATCCTCATTCACAACGGAATACACCCTCGACGGCGTCAAAAGACTCATTAAGCATCTCGAAAACACGCTGCAAATCTCGCTTTATGACCTTGCCAAGAGATCAGGCGTAACTCCGGCAGCAATCTATGCGATACTGAATAGGAAAGACACCAAAAACGGGCGAAAAGTAAGAAAGAAGACCATAATAGGGTTCGCACAAGGGTGTGGATATTCGGTGAGATTTCGGGACAATCAGATTGTTTTGCATCGAGTTGCCAGTCCTGGTAATCCACGCTCAAGAGAGTACGAGAAGTTTGCTGACGAAATCATTGATCTCACCCGCCGCCTTGGACACAAACTAACGCGTGGATTGCAGAAGAAGATATTGAAAGTTATAGAGGTGATGGTGGGTTGAAATGAGGAGACCGGCTCTCGGGTCAATATCTTAGAATTGGCTCGCAAGTTGCGTTTGGCACTCATATTGAAGGGAAAAATCTGAATAACGCCATTTTGAGGAGAAAAGTCGGCACAAAATCCTCTCGATTGACTTGACTTTCTGAAATCTGTTTATTAGATTTCAAGTAATCTCTGGGAATGGGGTAGGCAGAGTTGGCAAGAAGCGAGGTGATTAAGATGATTCTCGTTTCAATCGAGCAATTGGCATCAGTAGATTCAGTTTTCTGAAAACCCGCGTTGTCCTTATTCAAAGGGATGCAGCGGGTTTTTGCGCTTTTGGATGAAGTACCAAGACTTCGTTTTGCTAGGCTAGCCGCTTTCCCAGATTCTACAGGAAGGATGAAACCATGAGATACTTTATTATTATTCTCGTTATCATTTCAACTGATTCATTTCTTCGTAGTCAACCTTTTGCAGTGAGAGGCAGCGTATCGACAACAGCTGGTCCCGTCAAATACGCCGTGGTTACATTTTATGACAACGGCGACAGCACAAAAAGATTTTCTGCGTTGACGGACACCGTGGGGCGCTACTCACTCGACATAGTCACATCAGTAAAAAGCCACGACAATCTGCCGCTTAAATTCGAATTAGAACAAAACTACCCGAATCCGTTTATTTCATCTACATCGATTCCCTATGCACTAGCCGAGCAGTCAGACATTTCCATCAAAATATACAATATCCTCGGACAGATGGTGAGAGAATTCAAGCTGGGGACGCAGTATTCCGGTGCGCACTCAGTTGTTTGGGACGGCAATGATAATTTGGGAAGGAGAGTAACACCGGGAGTGTACTTTTATGAGCTGATAGCTGCCAATAAGATTCAAGCACAGAAAATGCTGTTCGGATGGGCAGGCGGTAACGGTCAAATCGTTCTCAATAAACCCGATCTTAACCGCACGGCATCCTCGTCCGCAGAATCCCATATCTCGTCCGGCAAGGTTGGCACGATCGCCTCATCGATCAGGGGTTATTGTGTTAGGATAACAAATACTGATAGCACCCAACCTCTCATACTATGTACCCGGTTCGATTGCGCGCTAGCTCAACGAGATACGGCATTGAATTTCGATGTTAATAACTTCGACCTTTCGCTGTGCTACTCGAAAGGAGATTCCATGAAGCAACCGGACGGAGAGTATTATTATCCGGTATGGCAGATACACGTGAACAACATCCAGGGGACCAATTCCAAGAATATTACAAACTGGATGCTTGATTGCAATAACCCCATGTGGTCTCCTGATGGGAAATACATTGCCTATACACGTTGGAAGTCCGTCGCAGCCGGTAGCTTAATTGTCGATGACGCGGACCTATTTTTATATGATGTCTACGCGGACAGCTTGATTGCTTTCCTGGCATCCGACACGAGTAGTGATGCCGAGCCGATTTGGACATTTGACAGCAAGAAGATTATCTATGCTCACTACAGCCATGTTACGGGACACGGGGGCACATATATTATTGATCTTGATGGAAAGAATAACCGGCCACTGAAATATCCCGTCAGTTACTTATACCCCGACGATTATAACACTCTTTACTACGGTACTGATTCTATGCGTGGCCAAACAATCTGTCATTCAAATCTCGATGGGACAACGAATGAGTTGATTGTTGATCTTGGTCCACTTGTGGCCACGCCGACCGGTGGCGTGAACGTCTGGGATTTTGACCCCATTGGGAATTTTCTTCTTCTTGCTTTCGATGATCCGAGTACAGCTCTTCCGAACTCGATAGCGAAATACGATATTACACAACGGCGTCTTGATACAATCGCGGTTTCGGATACCGGCTGGAAGTATTATACGCCCAAGTTCTCGAGCGATTTCAAGACAATCGCATTTACCGCAGTTCATTTTTCAGATACTAGCACTTACTCATATGGGATATCATTGATTGATCTAGGAACGGGGACAAAAACAACGTTAGTAGAGTTTCCAGGTAAAGATTCTACAGGTAAATACCAATCCCTAAATTTTAACCCATTCGCGTTCTCGAAGGATGACAGATATTTCGCATTTGTAAGAGATGTAGATCAACCAGGCCAAATGGTTTGGTGGATTACATATCTCTGTGTTGTGGAGTTGGAAACAAAGCAGGTGACGTACATTGACATCGGGCAGTCGCCCCTATGGAACCCTTCGATGGCCCACTGACATTGAAGCATAATCCGGGAAGACAGCAAGCGTATTCCTAAGACGAAACAACAAATGATGAAATTATGAACCAATTGAACATAAATCTTGAAGGGAGGTGAATAATGGACGACAAGATGCGATGCTGCAAAAACAAGTGAGCGGCGGTGTTTACGCCACTGCCGCTCACGCAAATAGGTAACCAAACGGGGTTAGCTTGCACTACCGCCACAGAGCGGCCGTGCGCCGTTGTGTTTACCTGTGTGTAAAATACATAGATCACTGGACAAAATCAACCACGTTAATTTGGAAAGGAACTGCGATGAAAAAGTTATTCTTTGCCATATGCATTGCAGCAATATCTTTACCTCAGTCCTCCCTCTCTCAGGGCGTATCAGATTCTGCGAAGGCTGCTGTGCAGAACACAGTAAATTTGATTAACGACAAAATTAAGGAGATGGGATACCAGTGGAAGGCAGATATCACACCTCAGTCGTATCTGACCGAGGAGCAGATGAAAAACCTCTGTGGATTTCACCCAGACACTTCGGGCTTGCAGGCCCGGCAGCAAAAAGAAGACAGCATGTACCAACAATACAAGGCTCTCAGCAAACAGAAGTTGTTGAAACCTCTTAGCACCGCGCCTTGGGCACCCTGGCTTCCGTGGATGGGGAAAATCAGGGATCAAGGATTGTGCGGCGATTGCTGGGCGCATGCAGCCGCAGGGGTTACCATCGGGTTGTTACATAGCTACTACGGGTCCAATGTGATGATCACTCTTAACGAACTAGATATATCTAACCATGCAACTTGCGCTAGTGGATGCAATGGCACAAATTACTTAGACTGCGGATTAAGTTACATCTACACTAATAAAGTCGAGACTGAGCAGGGAGATAATCAATTTCCTAATTACGATCATGGATATTTCACGGTTTCTTCTTATTCGGACAACACCGCTTCCATTGCTGCGATTAAGTATGCACTGCATTTCAGCCCGGTTCTTGCAGGTATGGACGTTTATCAGGATTTTCAATCTTATGCCAGCGGAGTCTATCAGCATACTTGGGGATATTATTTGGCATCACATGCTGTCGTCATAGTCGGTTGTGATACTGTTAACGATTGGTGGATTTGCAAGAATAGTTGGGGCACGGGTTGGGGCGAACGGGAGGACGGACAGCCTCACTGGGGAGCTACGGACTCAACTGCCAAAGGATACTTCAAAATCGCATTTGGCCAGTGCAATATTGAATCATATGGGAATATCACCGGAACAGTGACATCAGACACTTGCTTTGCAAGATTGATTCCATCGTTTCGACCAATCACAGACGCGTTGCGCTCCACGTTTGTACCAAATGAATGGGCGTACGTTTTGAGCAGTCAGACTGTAGGCACGGGAGCCACGTTGACTGTCTGTCCCGGCGCTTACACAGCGTTAGCGAGCGGCACTTCCCTAACAGTCAATGGTACGCTCAGTGCTGCTGGTACTGCGTCGAATCCAATCACATTTACCTCAAAGAGCGCGACACCGGCACCTGGCGACTGGTACGGGATCACCCTTGATGGTGGGCCCAACGCTCTTACCTACTGCAACATCTATTATCCTCAATATGGAATCGTGGACTACAATAGCTCGACGAATCAGCTGCAGAATTGCACTGTTCAAAACGCCAGCTACTGTGGAGTTTATGCCTACAACACACCAAAGACACAAGGGGCATTAAGTCTCATTGGATGCACGCTTTCGCAAGACTACACTGGCCTTGCTGTTAACAATGGCCGTGCAGACCTCCAGCAAACGCTGATCTCACGAACCACCAACGGCAATGGCATCTCGTTGATCAATGCCAATGTTTACATGTACCAATCCAACGACACAGGGAATGCCAATTTCGGGGTAATGGTGAGCGGCTCAACTGGCTACGCCTATTTCTCACCTGACGGCTCTTCGGCAGGATACAATCAAGTATATCATAACACGCAAGGCCAGGTAGACGTGGAGTCCGGCGCAGGTGCACTCATTGGCAATTCCATCAGGCAGTGCGTGTGCGATGATGAATCCTTCAAGTCAACGCTGGATATCCTTTCGACCGCATGCAACCCTCCTTGCTATTGGCAGTACTCATCCTATGCCGGATACAACACGATCTATGGAAATCCATACTGGGTGAACAATAATAACTCGAACACGCTTGCAGCTCAATACACCTGGTGGCATACTTGCCCGCCGCCTTCTGCGGACTTCAGTGGACCTGTGGACCGGTCGAACTACTTGTCTTGCTCAGATGTTGCTGCGAAGGCGTCTGTATTATCCCCCCTGGCGATGCGCCCTTCAATTGACACGGCCAAAGTCATTGGCTTAATTAAGTACTACAATTCACTAATAAGCGACTCTCCAGATAGCGCCTGCGATGCGATTCCTCATCTCGCTGCATTTCTAGGGCCTGGGGGACAGTACGCAAGTCTGTTGGGAGAACCTTGGGATTTGTGGCTCACGGTTATAGCCGGCACCACAACATCCCATCGGCTTGCTGAGATTGCAAGCGCGTATCTCATTCAGGAAAAAATGGACATCCAAGATTATGATGCGGCGATCACCCTAATACAAAAAACACTGGCCACAGGGCCGAGCGATAGACTATGGTACTATTGTCAATCAGAGAAACTCTCCGCTCTTCTTGGTAAGGGAGATTTGGCTGGCGCCACGGCATTCTATTCAACTTTCAGTGCGCGTGCAAAAAGCATCGATCCGAATGAAACAGCCAACCTGGAGGAACTGTTAGCAGTTGCCGACAGAAATCCAGTTTCGCACTCGTCCAGCCAACCACCCTCCGTTAGCGACAAGCAGAATAATGCTAAGACCGTTGTCTTGTCACAGAGCTATCCGAATCCGTTTAACCCGACAACGCGCATAAGCTATAACCTTCCGACCAATGCGTACGTCGTGTTGAAAGTGTACGACGTGATCGGACGCGAAGTTGCGGTACTGGTAAATAGCTATCAGGAAGCAGGTTTTAGGTCAGCTGAATTCAATGCGAGCAGCTTACCCAGCGGCGTATATTTCTACCATCTGCAGGTAGGGAATTTTTCCGACGTGAAGAAAATGCTCTTGATGAAGTAACTTCTGATGAGCGAAGAGAGAGATCGAAGCCCGACTATTGCTAGTCGGGCTTTTTTTATCGCATCGCCAAAACACTAGCAGAACGGCAACTGTCGGGAGCGAAGCGTGAAGCCCCGACTACGACTGCCGGGGCTTGCTCTATTATATAGAGGAGGCGTGGAGCGTCCAAGTAACCATAGCGTCACCATAGAATTTACCAGTCGTTACCAGCGGCTACTCCGAGTAACCAAAACGTAACATCCCTCATGAAATTTTACGCTCCGAGTAACCAAAAAGTGGCCAGAACAGTATCGATAGAAGCATGTTTGCTGTCTCTGGATCAGGGAAGTCTAGGTTCAAATCCTAGCCGGGCAGCATGAAAGGGCAGTCCATATTCTGGATTGCCCTTTTGTTTTCAAACCTCCCGCTGTAGCGGGATTCTCAATCCGACCTATGACTTATCCGCTCCTACATGACGAAGATGATAAGTCATGTCGGATTGGAACTAGCCGGGCAGCAAAGAAGGGCGGTCCGCCAGGGCAGATTGCCATTTGTCGTTTTCAGAAAGAAGTCCCAATAGGATCTTGCGAGCACTTCGACGTTTATCCACCTCCACCGTCTGAACCACAATTCACATGATTACACCGATTATCTCAATCATGGGAATCCTATAATTCCATGAATCACGGTTCAGACACATTTTCGCCATCACGGCCGAAGGTTACCTTCAGCGTTGCACTTGCTGAGCAGAAGGTAACCTTCTTCCACCTATTGTTCCGGTATCGGGGATTCGTTGATCGAACCGAACCGATTGTCCAGGTAGATTGGTGAGGCCACGGCGTCTTCGAATGCCTTCCGCGCTGACGGCGACAATTCTATGCGCCAGTCCAATTCAGGACTGAACCGACGGTTGAACCAGACGACCGCACCTATCCGTGGAAAACGTCCCGGAATGATCTCATGAAACGCCTGCACGATCCACCCGGCCTTGCTTCCCCCCTTTTCCGTCGTAGAAAATTCCACAATCATCATTGGCTTTGCCGACATCTCGTTGAGTTCCCGGTATAGATCCCCGAATATCTCTTCCATGGTTTGCCATCTCTTTTGTCGTGTGTCGTTGTATCCATCCATGCCCAGCCAGTCGACGTATTGATCGCCCGGGTACAGCGCGCGCAGCTTCTGGGGCTTGGTTCCTTTCCGGCTGGGACACCACACCCACGTCACGTTCGTGACCTCATGATGCTTGAAGATATCATGGACATGGCGCCAGGCCTTTACATAGTCGCCGGGACGATTTCCGTTTACCGATTCCGACCATGGATACCAGGTACCGTTCATTTCGTGGGCAAAACGGAGGAACAGCGGGTGGCCCCACCTCTTGATGTCCAATGCGTACTGTGTGATGTAGTCGTCGAATTTTCCATCGATAATATTTCGGAGAGCAAATTCCGGCTGGTTCACGGCCTCCCGGGGTGCGCGCGGCGCCCAGGTGAGAAGCGGGAGCGATCCGTGTTCGCGGATGGCGGTCATGGCATTGGGATCAAACCGATTCATGCCGTCGGGCGTGCCCCAAGCCTGGAAGATATGAATGATCGCCACGTTCTTGCCGGCATCCCGCTCGAAGCTTTTGACAGCCGATAGGTCCCCCAGGTCTTTCATCTTGTTCCCGGCATACACGCCGACATAGACTCTCTTCGCGACAGGAGCAGCAGTAATGTGACAAAGCAATAGAATGACGAGCAAAGCTTGTAACCACATTTTAGAAGGCATGACTATCTCCGTAGTTGTGTATCGGCCCGTGCCACGTAATCTAAATTAGACGAATGAAGCATATGCTGAACTTTCGTGGTTCTCTGTCATATTCATCCGTAATGTGGAGCATCGATTTGGCCGGCAACCTCGGCGTGGGCAAAAAGCAAATTGACCAGATAATCCGACAACTCCATTCCCACTGCCGAGAGGCTACCGATGACTGTTCCATTCCTTAGATTCATATAACTCCACGTGAAAGTTTTCACCGGGTGGGCGAGCATTCGTAAAGACACTGCTTCAAGGAAGATGACGATCACTCCATGTGCGAGTCCAAGGATTAGCGCCGCTGCTATGATCCGTTGAACCCGGTTATTCGCAAACCTCTTCCTGATCACCCAAAGATAGAAGTAGACTGACGCTGTGAGCCCGACGACGTACGAAGCTTCCATTATGAAACTCCACGCGTAAATCGGTGAAAAAATGATCAACGTCAGGACCACATACCAGACAAGCAGGGCAGCAAAGCCATCCCGGGCTCTACGTGCCTTGAATGCTGCATAGCCAATTGCAATGGTGACGCCATTCGCGACAAACTCAAAACGCGTCAGCAGGGGGTTGAAAACAGATGTCCCAAACACAATGAGACCGGGTACGAAAACAAGACCGGCGATCACAAGCGTCCGAACTATTGCCTTTTTCAAAATATCATTATCTGAACTCATCGAAGTGCCCTTTCATGGACCATCCGACTGCGGAACGAACTTTAGTTGGCGTCCATCCTCATTGTCTGAATCAGAATTTTCAAGATTTCAGAATTAACAGAATAGTTCCTCCTCAAATTCTGGAAATCCCATAATTCTGTGAATTCTGATTCTGACTTTTTACCCATACACCAATCGCCACGAGCTATGACGCAGCGCTTCGGCGAATTCAAGGACACGAATCCCCTCAACTGATTTTTTCCGGCCTCGAGTACAATGGCATGCCGGCCACTTTCGCGACGGAGGCAGCCAGATTCCTCCCTTCATTGCTGAATGCCCAGGAGAAAAGATATTGTATCGGATGGTCTTTGCAAATGGACGCGATTGCCTCGAGCGTCAAACTCTTTGCCAGTCCTTTCCACCGATGCTCGGGCAGTACGAGAGCCGAGCATAAGTACAGGGCATCGTATTTCCCGCGTAGAGGAGTTGCATCCAGCAGCTCGCGCTCGCCGATTTTTTGCGCGATGAATTGTTCCATGATGTCTTTCGTCGTGGGAATGACCAAAACCCAGGCGATGGGGCCGTTCGCATCTTCTTTTTCATTCATCGTACTCGGATGAATCTGCCGGAGCCTGGCCATTGTCTCTTCGGTAACGGAGATTTGTGAAGGATCTTTCTTCGTCTCGAAAAACTCATCGGCGAGTTTGATCATCCTTTCGAGATTTTCGTTCATGAATCTCTCCGTTTGGAAATCCACAGCATACGGCTCCGCCTCAATTTGCAACGATCCTGCAAAATTCACTTCTTGAGCATTCTGTCGATCAAATCACTCCTGTCGACAATCGAATCCTTTCCGAACCAGATCGACCAGAGCGCTTGTGCAAAAAGAGCATTCGTAATCACGGGTTTCTCTTCACCCTGAACGATTGCGAGAATCGAACCGCCGGGCAGCCAGCGGAAAACGAACTGCTCGTTTTCTTTCACATCCTTCGAGAAAAAGCCGACGAATTGATCTATCAAAGGCTGGATCTTCTTCAAGTCTTCGGGTGAAACGTGTTGTTTGAAACCGTCTGCATATGCTTCCTTGATCTTTGCCGCATCAACATCGCGGGCAAAATCAAGGGTAATTTGTTTTGCCTTCCCGTCAGTCAGAACGGCGCTGAATGCTTCATCCTCGTTCGCTACTTGTGGGATGCCTTCCATGTAGTGTATCATTCCGTAAACTTTGAAGATCACTTTCTTCCGCACCGTAAGACCCGTGGCAGCGAGGACATACTCTCTCCCTTCATGGGTGAATTTCACTTCTGCCGGGAAGACCTTGCCCGTGGAAGGTTCCTTCACTGTTTCCTGGCTCATAGCAAGCAGCGGGAACATGAGTATCAAAAGAATGATAACGAGAGTACATTTCTTCATGGTATCCTCTGGATTAATGTGGATATGGGATGCGGGTGCTGGATGGGAGTAATGCATTATGGAGCTACAGCCATTGCATGGGTCTTCGCGTTGGAAGTAAGGTACAACAGTTTGTGTCGATTGTCAAGGCATGGAAAAAGACAAGAAATCAAACCACAAAGGCACGAAGTCACGCAAAGGGACCGCTGATAATCATGATACCCTCGGACGGGGCATATGATCGGTAGGCACTGTTTTGAATTCAATCTGGGATCGTTCCGGGCGAGTGGTCGGGAGTAAAACTCCCTCCCAGCCACGCAGTTCGGAGCAAGCCAGTCCGGATGCCGGCATTCCAATCCAGGAAATTACTCATTCTCCCCTTCCACCATTTATGGGGGAAGGGGAGGCAGAGGGGATGAGGGTTTCCAGGTCCGGTCCCAAGCAGGAGCTGGGGAACGAACAGCAACGGGGAATTTTGCATGATTACCATTTCGTATTCAGCCAGCTCTCAAAAATCGCTTTCTGGTCGGGAGTTGGATTTTTCACCTTTGAGGCCGTATAGGCCGGCACAGGAGCAGCGCCGGCCCTGACATGGATTTCGCGGAGCTTATCATTCCGGAAAACCGTCAGAGTGAACTCATCACCGACCTTCGTTTCGCCGATGCGTTCGCTGAAATCCGACGCTCTGACACGAAAGCCGTTCATCGCCAGCACATCGTCACCGACCTCAAGCCCTGCTTCCTCTGCCGGGGATCCTGCAATGACACTTCTTATTTTCGTTCTATCCCCCGAATCGTACATTCCGACACCCGCCCAGGGTTTCTTGACGCTGTCTTTCGGAGTGATCTCGATCCCTGCCGCTAACAGCGACTCTTCCCACGGCAGCGGTCGGGGGCCAAAGACGTAATCATCGAAGAACTTCTGAAGACTCGCGCCCGCGAATTCTTCCGATACATTTTGGAGGTCTTTCAGCGTGTAGCCCTGACCGGAAAGAGGGAACCGTTTGATCATCGCCCTCATGACATCATCCAGCGAGTATTTATTCGACGAAAGTTTTCTGATCTGGAGATCGAGCAGACAGCTGACGTTCGCGCCTTTCTGATAGATATCGGATTCAACGTTGTAGGATTGTTCCGTGCCGCGGCTCACCCATGCGTCGAAGCTCGCCTCGCTCACCGGCTGAACGGTATCGCCGGGGCGCTGGCGGTCCCATTGGATCACGTCGCCGAGGCCTTCGATATACTTGTCGGCTTTCGTAAAACCGATGCGTTCCATGATCAATTGGTCGTAGTACGATGTCGTCCCTTCTGCGACCCACAGCTCTCGCGTATAATTCTCCCGCGAAAAGTTGTAGGGATGCAGGCCCTTCGGACGAAGCTGTTTTACATTCCACGTGTGAAAATATTCATGGGACACGGTTCCGAGAAATCCCCTGTAGTATCCCTGATTCTTGAAAATGAAGGGCGGCGTTTGAATGATGGTCGAATTGATATGCTCTGTCGCTCCCCCGGCGTTCGGCAGGCATTCAACGAGAAAAACGTATCGCGTGTACGGAAATTCTCCCCAAAAATCCTTCTGTCCCTTCACGACCTTCGCGATGTCTCTGACGAGCGTATCGGCAGTCCAGTTACCTTCACCGGCGATGCTGAGGACGTGCGGGACTCCATCCACTTCGAAAGTGAAATCCTTCTGCGTGCCAATTTCAAGGGGACAGTCGATGAGGTAATCATAGGAGGGAGCCGAAAAGTGCTTGCCGCCGCCTTCCAGCCCGGTCGTGACATGCCAGTCGGCATAGGGATGCACCTCCAGCGCCAGCGGGACATTCCGGTACTCTTCAAGATACATGAAGACCGAAGTTCCATCGACGAAGCCATGTTCGTCATTGAGGCCGCGTGTGCGCTGGTAGAATTCATCCGCGTACACCTTGTACCGGACCCGGACATCTATGGCTCCGTTTGTTTCGACATGCCATTTGGATTTCTCCACCTTTTCCCATTTCAGCGGCTTATCGTCACCGTCGAACGCACCAAAATCCTGAACACCGCTCGCGAAATCCAGGATCGTGTACATCCCTGGCCGCCAGACCGGAAGCAGGAAATCGAGGCATTGCCCCGGCGGGAGCGATTCCAGCAACATTTCCACTTCGAAAAAATGTGTCGCGGGTTTCGACATGCCCAGCTTGTACAGTATTTTCGGTTGTTGTCCGAAGGATTCGGCCGGGAATATCAAAAGAACGAGAATAACCATGAAGAAAAGAACGACGGAAGGTGAACGATGAGAATACCTCATGTAGTGACAACTCCTCTCAAGAGTATCTAAATGCTCGATGACCACGCATCGCGAAAGAGTTCATCATTTGTTCCATGATCCCTGCGATAGCCATTCATGCCACTGCTCCTCAAGCTCGGGCACGGACTTCTTATATATCCTCTGCCAAGGATCGTCTCCCTTGGTCTCCACTTCAGGCCGACCCTCGAAAAGAAAGACATTGTGAAACAGTTTGAGACCGTAGGACCGAATGAGAAAGTCCACGAAAGAACCGGATGCCGGATATCCGATGTCTGTTTGCAGACCTGGCTTGCCTATCTGAAAACCCATCATCTCCTGAAGGGGGAAAAGCTTCTTTGCATTCATAAACTCCAAGGTCTCGCGATTGTTTTTGTTCTTATCGGTTGGGAGCGCTTCTGTATACATTGCGATTCCTTCATCCAGAAACGATGTCGAATTCGTACCCCACAACAGATGCGTATTTTCGTGCACGGCAAGACCAAAACTCGGGACTTCTCCCTCGAGAACATTGAAAATACCGGCATCGGCGGCTAATCCTTTTCCCCAATGATGCGTGTAGAATACCTTCGAATCATAATCGCGAAAGTAGACGATAAACAGTTTCTTGCTGTCAAGGTCAACACCTTTGAACCGAGTCGTTATAAATCCGTGTGCTTTTTCATTGACAGCGGCTATCTGCTCCATTCCCCTCTTTGAGAACTCCTCCTTTCGGAAGTGGAAGGAAAAGTGCGGGGTCTCAACTTTTTGAAAGACTCCTTTAACAGCAAGGTTGAGTTTAGAGATGAGCACTTGCGATTCCGGCGGGTGTCCCGATTTTTCCCATTCCTTCATGAGTTCTTCGCTGTTTATCCCCGCACTTTCGAGTATGGCCGCCGCCGAACTCTCAGTAATCGTGATGACCGGGATATCCGGCACGGTAGAGTCCGGGGGATAATCAAGGCAGAGAAAAGGGTATTGTTTCCGGTGAGAAAAAAGCACGACAGCCGATGCTCTTTGAGCGGCGGCCATGGCTATTCGACGTTCCAGCGGATATGCGATACCGAGTCGAGGCTCTATACTATCGGGATAATCATAACAAAACATTGCGATCTTCCCTGTCAAGTCTATCTCCCCGGACGAGTAGTCGGCTCTCCGCCCAACGTAGCTGTTCCGGTCGCTGTCGCTCACGATGCCGTCTCCTACGAACACGATCGTTCCGTTGACATTTATGTCTTTGGCATACTTCAGCGTTCCTAACGGCGAGCGGTCACGGGCGACTGCAGGCAGGAATTGTATCTTTTGCCGCGAGCCACCTTCCTGATATACATAACATTGTGCCCAAGAAAGTTCCGTTGAAGGATTGTAGTAATACGAAACTTGGGGACCCTGTGCCAAGGCATTGCAGGCAAGGGTCAATAGAACGAATGCTGAGAATTTCATTACATGTTAGACTTTGCCAAATTGAAATCGGTTGGGGACTGCTTCATAGTACGCACGACAGGAATGGTTGTTTCGGCCCAACTTCGTCGAAAGAACGTTCCGTACGGCCAGAACAAGGGAAAATGGTCTCAGATTGGGCGTCAATACACACCGGGAATCAAGCGTTTCGTTGTCGAGGAATATTGTCCATATTCATCCCCCAGATACGCCGCCAGAGCTCTTTCTTCAACATGGATTCTGTAGATGAAGGCAGCCAGAATAGGAAGGAAAACCACAAGTGCGGACACCCAGCACGAAAAGCAGATTCCTACCCCAAGAAACGACAACAGACTGCCGGCATACGAAGGATGGCGCACCCACCGATAGAGACCATGTGTGACGATACGATGGTCGCTGACGATCGCAACATCAACCGTAAAGTACTTTCGCAACGTTAGAATGGCTATCCACCGCACAATCAACCCGATCACGATCAGCGACAGGCCGCACAGTGAAATGAAGTAGCTCCCCATCTCGATAAACCCAATGCCACGGAGCCCCAGAAATATTCCGGCAGAGATACTGACGGCTATGGTGGTCCACAAAATCCTCAGCGAGGACGCATCTAGCTTTGATTTTTTGGCATCGGAGTGCTTCACTCTCGACAGCACGATCTCCGAAACGAGCCAGGCGAGGGAAACAACCCAAATAATTGGACCGAGATTCATAGTATCTTCTCCTTGTGGAATAACGCGTGCCGATACCTTATAGACGCAAGTTCATGCCTGATGTTTCAAAGTGCCATCAATCTTAGTGAAAAACACCAATTCCGAATTCCTACATCGAGACATCGAAAAAAATATCAAGTGTCATACCGTCCCGAGGGTCACAAAGTTCAGACCTCACCTCTAATCCTCTCCCCCAGAGGAGAGGATGTAATGGCTCCGGACGTTTATGCGCCAGCCAATATACCCTCTCCTAATAATTTGAGACATCTGAAAAATACCGACCAAAGTATAAAGGACAAGCCGGTTTTGTTTAGGGTTTTGAGATTGGTGCTTTGAATTTATCTATGATTTCGTTCTTCCGATTTTGTACATCGATATCAATCCTGCGTAACATCACTTCATGATATTCGGGGAACTCATCTATTCCCCTGCTTGATGAAAGTCCCGTTATTGTACTCTTCGATGGCGATTTTCAATTCCCCCTGCGTGTTCATCACGATGGGACCGTACCAGGCGACCGGTTCACCGATGGGCTTACCGGAGATGAGGAGAAATCGGACCGGCTCGTCCTCGGTGGACACGATTATTTGTTCTCCATCGTCGAACAGAGCGAGATGCCCGTTCGAGAGAAAGGGATTTCTTTGCATATCGAAGTAGTTTGCCCCTTCGACCTCGTAGTTGAAGGGATTCTTTTCCTCACAGAAATATCCCTTCCCTTCAATCACATACGCGAAAACTGTGTGCCCGGGTTTGGTTGGATGAATGAATTCCTTTTTTGCGGGAACGGTCACGTCGAGGTACTCCGGGTCGATGACAATGTCGCGTGCCGGCCCTTTTGCACCCTGCACTTCACCGCAAACAATACCGACCGTTGCTCCGCCTGCGGTGACAATAACGGGAATCTGTTCGTTTTTCACATCACGATAGCGGGGAGCCATCATCTTGTGAGAGCGGGGAAGGTTTGCCCACAGTTGGAACCCCCAATTGTATCCGTTCTCATCGCCTTTCGGCATTTCCTGGTGAATAATGCCGCTGCCGGCGGTCATCCACTGCACGTCCCCCGGACCGATCACGCCATTGTTCCCCATGCTGTCGCCGTGTTCGACGTTGCCGCGGAGGATGTACGTGATGGTTTCGATACCGCGATGCGGATGCCACGGGAATCCTTTGATATAATGCTGCGGATCGTCCGAGCGAAAATCGTCGAGGAGCAGGAACGGATCGAATGCAGGCACTTCATGGAAACCGAATGCACGATTGAGGTGAACGCCCGCTCCCTCGATTGTGGGTTTACTTGCAATAACCTTTCGGATGGTTCTGGTCTTCTTCATTGCGATCCTCCATTAGAAATAAATCCGAAATCCACAATCGCCAATCCAAAGACTGGATTCCCGCTTAAAGCATGCGGGAATGACGTATTGGCTCTTGCCTTTGTGTCTGACCACAGCTAATAATTCAGATGTTCCAGATCTTGATATCTTTCCGAAGGAGTCCCTCATAGATTCCTGTTCCAGAAGTCGAGCATGAGATGGTTGAGGTGCTTGCTTCCGGCCGCGTCGCCGACGCCGTGCCCCCGCATGGGATACACCATCAGCTCAAACAGCTTGTCCGCTTTGATGAGCTCGTCGATGAAGCGCCAGATGTTCTGAATATGCACGTTATTGTCGTGCGTTCCGTGAATGAGCAGCAGTTTGCCGTGAAGGTCCTTGGCATATTTCAGGAGGGAGTTCTGCTCGTAACCGTCGAGGTTTTCCTTCTCCGTTTTCATGAGCGCTTCGCCCCATTTCGAGTCGTAGAAACGAAAATCCGTGACCGTTCCGCCCGCGATGCCAGCTTTGAACTCCGTCGAGCGGGTCATGGCAAGAACCGTGTTCGTACCACCGCCGCTCCATCCCCATATGCCGATTCGGTTTGAGTCGACATAGGACTGTTGTTTCATCCACCGAACGGCATCGACCAAGTCGTTCAGTTCGATATCGCCCGGCGACCGTTTCACGATGAGATTTTCCAGTTTCTTGCTGATCGCGGTCGCGGCACGATTGTCGATGGTCATGCAGATGTAGCCGTTGTTCAGCAGAACATTATCCCAGATCGCGCCGTACTGGAATGAATTTGCAACCTGCGGTGCGGAAGGTCCGCCGTACACCGACACAATCACCGGATATTTTTTCTTCGGGTCGAGATCCTTCGGCCTGGTAATCGAAACCGGGAGCAGAAATCCATCCCTGGCGGGAACATGCATCAACTGGGCATACTGAATGTCGAATGTTTTGAATCCCGCCGGATTGGATTCGGCGAGCTTCTGGAGTCTCCGACCCGTCCGACTTGTAGAGAGCAAGCGAGGGAGGCGTGGATATGTCGGAATACCGGTCAAAATAGTACCGTGCATTGGGACTCATTGTGATTGTATGGGTTCCTTCCGCTTCGGTCAGCCGCTTCATACCTCCGCCGTCCATTTTGATCCGGTAGAGATGCTTTTCCAAAGAGGACTTTTCCAGGGCGGTAAAATAGATCCATCCATTTTTCTCGTCGATTCCCGTGACCGCTTTTTGAACCCAGAAGGCTCCGCCACCTGAAGAACGGATCGACCAATCCCCTTTCGTGATTTGATTGACGAGCTTGCCGTCCATCGTGAACCGGTAGAGGTGATTATACCCGTCCCGCTCCGATGAAATGATGAAATGTTTTCCATCCTGGAGGAAGTACAGATCGTCCGACTCGTTTATCCACCCCTCGTCTGTATCCTTCATGACATACCTGGCCGTTCCTGTCGAGCGATCGGCGAAGTAAAAATCAAGCTCGGTTTGCAGACGATTCATTGTGCGAACGCAGAGATTCCTGCTGTCCGGCAGCCAGTCGATCCGGATGATATATTCGTATGTGCTCGTATCAATATGTACCCATGTCGTTTTATTCGAACCGACTTCGATCATGCCCACCCGGACCCTGGGATTTTTCTCTCCCACTTTGGGATAACGCTGTGTCGTCACGGTAGGCGTCCACGGGGATTCATCGACGTAGTGCTGAATGCTCACGCCCGATTCATCTGTTTGCAGGTACGCTATTGATTTGGAATCCGGAGACCACCGGTATCCGGCATCCGAGCGGCCGAATATTTCCTCCCAGTAGACCCACGAGAGTGTGCCATTGAGCAGTGAATCGTTCCCGTCGTTGGTGAGCCGCATCTCTTTTTTCTCTGCGATATCGTACACGTACAGGTCGTGGTCACGAACAAATGCGAGCTTGTTTCCATCCGGGGAGAAATTGACGGACTGCTCCTCCTCCTTGGTGTCGGTGACCCGTGAGAATGAAGCGTTCGGAATATCGAGCAGAAAAATGTCTCCCTTGATAAGATAACATCCGTATCTTCCCGCAACCGAAATCTGGTTGGGAACGGGTGAGAAACGAGGAGACTTTCCTTCCGGGAAGAGACTTGCAAGACTTTCCTTTGCTCTCTTTCTGTCGAGGAATTGTGTTCGCTCACCGCTGACCGGGTCGAGGCGTTCAAGTGTTCTCACCGAGTCGGGCTTTCGCGTATCATAGATGATAACGGTATTATCGGCCAGCCACCAGGTGCGGGGCGTGGAGAATGCCTGCATGAGCGTGGGATTGCTCATGTTGTCGAGAGTGAGATTTTGTTTCTCCTGACAGATGAGGGCACCTGCGTTAAGCAGAAAAGCGGCAGTAAGAAAGAAAAGAGAGAGGGAGAGTAATTTCTTTTTCATTGGGTTCATTCCTTCAATGTGTGGAGTTTCATGAGCAGAATATATCACTCCTGCGCGTGATTATCAAGGATATCCACCATATGCAGTTTTGAGTGGTGGGTCACCCTGTTTCGTGCTCCACGGCAGCAAGATAAGATATTGAACCACAAAGAGCACAAAGACACGCAAAAGGACACATGGTATTCATGACACGTTCAGACGGGGCATATGATCGGCATGACAGTGATTCAATTCCTATTTGAGAACACTCTCAGCCTGCCCGCTGGGAGGGAGCTGTGCTCCCGACCTTTCAGAGTAAACCATGACGTCTCAAGAATGAGAATGACCAAAAATCGCGGAATCAATTTTGAAAGGGCTCTTTCAGATTACAGAATTTTCCCGCGGTTTTGATGGCGGCGGAAGGCATAATAATTGCATTTCAATTCCGGCATCTGCATATTGCAGGAGAATCCATGCTTTACGCCGTGCCGGAAATGTGTGAACTCTGGCACGCCGGAAGATTTAAGAACTATCTTTACCACAACGGAGAACACCATGGACCGCCGAACGTTTTTCAGAAGAAGCGCCGCGGCATCAATTGCCGCCGGAGCCTATTTCGCTCTGGATAAGTACTCCAACGTTTTCGCCTTCGCACAAACTCCATTCGACCTCGTAGCGATCAAAGGCGGAGAACCCGACGTCATGTTTGACAAGGGTATCGAGACGCTAGGCGGAATGAAAGCCTTCGTTAAGCCGGGACAGAAGGTTGTCGTGAAGCCGAACATCGGCTGGGATGTATCGCCCGAGCGCGGCGGAAATACAAATCCAAAACTTATCTCGAGGATTGTCCAGCATTGCATCAATGCAGGCGCCAAGGAAGTGTATGTTGTGGACCATCCGTGCGACGAGTGGCAGCGGTGCTACAGCAGCAGCGGAATTGAGAAAGCGGTCAAAGATGCCGGCGGGAAAACCGCCCCCGGTGCTAGTGAAAGTTACTACCACGACGTCGTCATCCCCAAGGGGAAATCGCTGACGGCCGCAAAGGAACACGAGCTGATCCTTGGCTCCGATGTGTTCATCAATGTGCCGATTCTCAAATGCCACAGCGGCGCTTCGTTGACAATTGCCATGAAAAATCTTATGGGCAACGTGTGGGACAGGCAATTCTGGCACAGAACCGACCTGCATCAGTGCATCGCAGATTTCGCGACCTACCGGAAACCCGACCTGAATATTGTCGACGCGTACTACGTCATGAAATCAAACGGACCACGGGGTGTTTCCGTGGAAGACGTTGTGACGATGAAGGCACAGTTGATATCTACCGATATCGTCACCGCCGATGCCGCCGGGGCAAAGCTTTTCGGCGTGAAGCCGGAAGACATCCGCCACATCAAGATTGCATCCGAAATGAACGTGGGACGGATGGATCTGGATAAACTGAATATCAAGCGGATCTCCGTGTGAGCGGCGAGAAGCTGAAGAAAGTCCGCGTCGCTGTTTCGCTGATTTTTCTTGCTTCGATAAGTGTGCTCTTTCTGGATGCGAGACACAGCATCCCGCCTCCGGTAAGTCGTTTCTTTCTCTCGCTGCAATTCGCCCCGTCTCTCCTGAGGGTTATCACGTATTTCGACCTCACGGCCGTGGGACTCTTCGTGGTCCTTGCCCTGACCGTTGCATTTGGCAGGGTTTACTGTTCCTTCCTCTGCCCGCTGGGCACTCTCCAGGATATCGTTATCCACATTGAAAAGAAGATCCACCGCCGGAAACGATTCGCATACGGGAAACCGCCTTTCGCATTCCATTATTCCGTTCTGGTTCTGACAGGACTTTTTGTGTGTCTGGGGAGTATGACACTGCTGAACATACTGGAGCCGTTCAGCATTTATGGAAGAATAGTTACAGATGCGGCCGAACCCCTTGCAACGCTTCTCAACAATGGAATCGCGGGCATTCTGGCGAAGTTTCAGATCTATGCTCTCTATAATATACCGCTGAGAGAAGTCGGTGCCAGCGTTCTGATATTTTCCCTTCTGCTTTTCGGTCTTGTCGTGACCATGTCGTACAGGCACGGGCGGCTATTCTGCAATTCGCTCTGTCCGGCAGGCGCTCTCCTTGGCCTCATATCGAGGTTTTCCATTTTGAAGATCGTCATCGACCGGTCTGCCTGCAACGATTGTGGCGCTTGCGAAAAAGTGTGTAAGGCAAATTGCATCGACAGCGGGTCGAAGCGAATCGATTTCGGGGCGTGTGTCGCTTGTTTCAACTGCATCAAATCCTGCCCGACGGACGGAGTGATTTATTCGCGCCAGCGATCTGCGTTTCCACAACAATCTCCTCAGGAGTACAACCCGGACAGGCGAAACTTTTTCAAGGGAGTACTCGCTCCCACAATCGCTTTCACGCTGCCTGCGTTCCTGTCCGGCGACAGAGCTTCAGCAGCCACCGACGGTTACCATGAAAACCGGAATCACCCGGTTACACCTCCGGGTTCAAAAAGCATCCGGCATTTTTCAGACCGTTGCACGGCATGTCACCTTTGCGTGAGCGCATGCCCATCGCAGGTTCTCGCCCCCGCATTTCTCGACTACGGCTTCATGGGTGTTTTCCAGCCGAGAATGAATTACGACGCCGGCTACTGCAATTATGATTGTACAGCGTGCGGTCGGGTGTGCCCTACCGGCGCAATTCTCCCGGCTAGCGTCGAATCCAAGAAGTTAATTCAAATCGGCAGGTCGGTATTTGTCAAAGAAGATTGCATTGTCGTCTCAAAGAAGATGGACTGTGCCGCCTGTTCGGAACATTGCCCGACCAAGGCTGTCAGCACAGTGCCTTACGAAGGAAAGCTATTCATACCGCAACTTGACAACGATATCTGCGTCGGCTGCGGCGCCTGCGAGCACGCCTGTCCGACAACCCCCCGAAAAGCAATTTATGTCAGGGCAAATCCGGTGCATCTTGTAGCAAAGAAACCGCCCGTGAAAAAACAAGAAAACACGTTCGACATCAATAAGGATTTTCCCTTCTGACAACTTTAACCGCGGATGACATGGATGCACGCTGAAAAAACGCGGATAAGACAATCCGTGCTCATCCGCGTTATTTCTGTGTTATCCGTGGTTAAACTTTATTTGATCAACAGCATCTTGCCAATGTGCATGAACGACTTGGCCGGACCGGCGACGCTCACCGCTTCGAGGCGGTAGAAATATACACCGGAGGTGTATCCGCCCCTGGAGGAGACCCCGCTCGTAGCGTCGAGACCGTTCCATTCAACGGATTTATACCCGGCTTGCTGGACACCGTCAGCAAGGGTTGTAACGACGCGTCCCAGCATATCGTATACTTTCAACGTAACTTTACTTTCCACGGGTAGCTGGTACTCAATCACCGTCGAAGGATTGAAGGGATTCGGATAATTCTGTGCGAGCTTGTACTCTGCCGGCAGGAGATCAACATTATTCACTCCGGTGAGCACCGTCGTGAACAGCCACACAGCCGACCAGGGACTCGTCCCACCTGCATTTGTCGCATTCACGCGCCAGTAGTACGTCACATTGTTTGCTAGTCCACTCACCAGGGCGGAAGTATCCACAATCCCCGTCGAATCGAAGAAAACGGAGACAAATTCCGAATCGGCAGCAAGTTGTGCCTCGTAGGTGATTCCCCCCGCTGCGAGGTGTCGTTTCCCGGGGAGCTGGCCGGCGATCGCGCGGAGAGTATGCGTTGCCGCGCCCGGCACCGAGTTCCAGTACAATCTGAGCAAGTTGGTTTGGTCGACCGACCGGTCGGGCGGCGAAAGAAGCGCCGGAGCCGGAGGAGCCAAGCTGATTGTCGTGAAATTCAAAACCCCCGACCATGCGCCGGTTCCTCCAATATTCGTTGCATTCACATGCCAGTAGTATGCGGTGTTGTTTGCAAGTCCCGTCACCGCCAGAAACGTATCAACAACGGATGTGTCGGCCACGATGCCATTCACGAAACCGGAATCGGTCCCGAGTTGTACACGGTATGTGATTCCCGCTCCTGAGATAATCCGGCTTTTGAAATCCAGTCGAGCGGCAGCCCGCAGTTTATTAGCGGCTGTGCCCGGTGACGAAATCCACATGAGCGTAATCGACGTGGGTTGGTTTGTCGAACCGCCGGGAGGTACTCCAAGGATCGGAGCGGCGGGAGGCGCGACGATCGTGGTGAAATCCCAGAATCCCGACCACGCGCCGGTTCCTCCAATATTCGATGCGCTCACGCGCCAGTATAATGTCGTATTGTTGTTTAATCCGCTCGCTGCCACAGAAGTGTCGACAACTCCCGAAGTATCAAGCATCATCCCGCTCACGAAGCTCGAATCCGTCGCAAGCTGCACGTGATATGTAATCCCGCCATCCGCGACATGACGTCCGCGTCGGGCGATTCGTGCAGCAGCCATGAGTTTTTTCCCCATCATGCTGTTCGCCGGGTGCCACAATAACACAATGGACGTAGGCTGATTGATCGCCCCGGAAAGCGGAGCCATGAGTGCCGGGGGATTCGGAGGCGCGACAATGGTAGTGAAACTCCATACGGCCGACCATCCCCCCGATCCTGCGGGATTTGCCGCATTGACCCGCCAATAGTACAGCGTGTTATTGGCAAGAGTCGTGAGATGATCCGTCGTGCTGGTAAGCGTTGAATCGTCCCATACGATGGCAGTGAACATCGAATCAGTAGCGACCTGCAGGCGGAATGTGTTCGCGTTCAATGGCGTCGTCCAGTACACCCAGAGATCCGTCGGCTGATTTATCGCACCATTGGCAGGTAAAGTCAGCTGCGGAATCGCCGGCGGGGAAACTGCCGTGACGCCGCCATTAATGCCCAGCGCCGCTGGTTTCCCCTCATTAAACAAAACCTGCTGGAAGTTGATATACGCATTTTGACCATACGAGAGGCTGCTGTCCACCCGAAAGCGCAACTTCACAAGCGTCCCCGTTGATTGGAAACCCGCTGCGGTCGCTGCGGCAAGAACGAACTGATTGCCCGGCAAACCTATTGTCGCACTCCACCCGTCGATGAGAGTCCCAGTCGTAACGATGCCAACGGCGTGCATGATCGTAGTGTCGTAGACAAAACTCATCTGCACCGACAGAACAGAATTACTGCCGGTAAATCTATCCACACTAATGGGCACATCAACAATTCCCGCCATCTTACCGTACACTTCCGGAACAGTAACGCGCACGTCATAGATGGAGATGTCACTCGTTGTCCCCGATGCGCCGACGGAATCATGCGCAACTGCGCGTACGGTGCCGCTGCGGCGTGCGGTCATCAATCCGTACGCATCTATCGAGGCAATTGTCGTATCCGTTGTCGCCCACGTATACGGCGGCGTCCCGTTATAGGCGGAGAACCTCAGCGTGTCTCCGACGATCAGACTGGCCGTCGGCGGCGAGATGTAGAGGCTTCCCAGACCGATTACCTCAAAGTTTCCGTTCCTTGTGTTGCCGGAGATGTTCTCGTTGAAGACGACACTATTCACGGATATTGTCATGCCGTAGTTGTTTGTAGAGGAAACAACAAACCTGACGTAGAAAAGAACGCCTTTTCCGGCAAGGGGATTCGTGCCTGCAAATGATACGTTCATCTGCCCGGCAGTTTTGGCATTGAAAGCCAACGCAGGATACGCCGCGAGCAAACTACCAGTTTGTATGATCGAGTCCGGCGTCAGGATGTTGTGGTCGAACGTGATTTGCATCGTCCCTGCGGTAACGGTTAAGCCTGTCAAGTCGGAAGTGTACACCGGAAGGTCGAACGTTTTCCCTTGCAGCATGGATGTATCGTGAATTGAAAGGCCAAACGCACGGATTTCAACAATCCCCGATGTATCGACAGTTCCGGCGTTGTCCACCGCGACAACCTGCGTGAATCCACGGTGAAGAGCCTTCAGCCAGCCGTTGGAGTCGATGCTCGCGATGGCCCCGTTAGTCACCGCCAAATGATAAGGAGCCGTGCCGCTATATGCGTTGAATTGCAGGCTGTCGCCAACGGTGAGCACTGCAGTGTTTGGGTAGATGTTTATCGACGGGGCCGACTGCACATTCACCGTTCCGTTGCGCAACGTTACGGCGGGCACACCTTCATTCAACAAATTGTCAGCCGAATCGGAGAATGCCACGCTAGCGTTGCCTGCTCCGACCACACGGAAGCGCACAACCACAAGCACTCCCGTGCCGCTCAAGGGGGTCGAACCTGCAACAGCAATTGATACTTGATTTGGATTGGCGTCATTGAACGTCAGGTTTCCCAACGATTGGCTCAGCGTGCCGTTGCCTATGATGCTATCAACTGAGAGGATGCTGCCGCTGAACCCAAGCTGCAGTTGGAACGAAGTGACGTTCTGGCCGGTTAAGCTGCTATCGACATAGACCGGCAGGAGCAGCATCTTTCCCTGGACGGCCGTCGTATCGTGAATCGATAGTCCGACCACGGAAGCTTCCGCCGTTGAAAAGAGCAGGCTCAAGACAGTCAAGCACTTAATTATCTTTCGCATAACATTCCATTCAATTCGTTATTGCAGAACGCGAACCGTTTTTTAGTACTCCAGGGTCCACCCCACATGATTATTTCATCATCATGAGTTTCTTGACCTGTGCGAACTTGTCAGTGGAAATCCTGTAAAGGTACACGCCGCTGCTCACCGGGATGCCGCGGTCATTCCTGCCGTCCCAGGTCACGCTGTACACGCCCGCATCCTGCAGTCCGTCGACCAGCGTCCTCACCATCTGACCGTTGAAGTTATAGACAACGAGGCGCACCAGCGTGTTGTCATCAGGAAGCTGGTATGAGATGGTGGTTGTGGGGTTGAATGGATTCGGATAGTTTTGATTGAGTGCATATTGTGTCGGCTTGCCGATGATCGTGAGTTGCCCGGCCGAAGAAGATGAGTTGAAGTTCTTTTCATTCAGAAGCAATCGTGAGAACGATATGGTGGATTTCACGGTCCCGCGAACATCTTTTGAAACATCGAGTGTGAGATATGCCAGGTCGCCGTCGACATTGCAGGGCGTTCCGCCGGCCATCGCAATTATGATCTGACCCTTTGAGATTTTCGAGAATGACGTCATCGAGGAAACTCCGGGTGCAAACCGCACTTCCTTCGCCGTGAGCAGCTTATCATCAAACGTCAAGCGTATATCCACCGATGCCAGGTTCTGCAGATGATTAACGCGTATTGGAACAACGATTTCGGTCCCGCGCGCGGTGCTTGCATTCTGGATTCCGATACCCGCGGCCACGACCTTTGGCAGAACCAGAGGCGTATTCTTCGGGGCGGTATCAGCGGGGAAGGAAAGGATGTTACCGACGACATACTGCAATATAAGCGACGCATCGTAAGCAGTAATACCCATCGCGCCGCTAACGTCGGCTACTCGCTCCTGGACGGGACTCAGGGGGTTGCCAACTGAATCGACCACAAACTTCAGTATCAGTGAGGCATCGTATGCCTGAACAACGCCGTTGAGACTGACGTCGCCCAGCAGAGGATTCATCGACCCAGTGGAAAAGAATGGCGTGTAGTTCACGGAGTCCGTCACTGCCTGACCCGTGCCGCCCGGATTGCCGCTGTGGGTTGGGCCGGTGTTGCTGCCCCACCAGTTCCATCTCGCGTCAACGTTAAACGATTGATTAACGTTATCGATTCCATACTGAAGGTTGTTATAGATGTCACAATAATTCACGGTCGGATTCGACGCTCCCCACGCGACGACACCAATTCCGTTCCCTGTCAATGAACAATATGTAATCGACGGGCTGGCATTGTTCGTCCAGATGCCCGCGCCGTACATCCAGATACTGTTGTACCAGTTCATCTGGATCCCGGCATACTTGATAACGCAATGGCTCAGGCGGCACAGGGGATCCAGCGACTGATCGGCAAAAGTGATCCCGTTCCACCCCGCGTAACCACAACAGTTACCGAGCCACCAGTAGTCTGACGGTTTGGTTGCAGTGCTATCGGCATTTGTATCGCCGCCATAGAAATCGTCCCGAATATCGGTGAAGACAATTGTGCTGTCCACCGTGGAGCCGCCGGCTGCAATCAGCCCCTTGTTAACCGTTATTCCGGTAAGGGGTGCAAATTTCAAGACGACTCCCGGCGCGATGGTGAGAATTGCATTACTCGCTATTGTGTAATTGTTGAAGAAATACGGGATGTGGTGAATGCCGCCAAAATCTCTGTTCTGCAGCGTCACATCCTGCGCAAGTGTTTCGTTCATCACACCGATCGCCTTGTATGTCGTTCCCGAAATAGAATTCGACAGTGTCGACCTTGGATACGACACCAGCGAGGTTTGGAACGGCGCAAATGTGAGATTGCTGAACGAGCAGGAGTCGAGGGCAGGCGTGGAAACTCCACTCAGGTATACTCCCCAATTGTCATGGTCGAATGTGCAATTGTTGATTACCGGCGCCGCTTGCTGCAGATAGATCCCGCCGTCGGAATAACGAAACACTGCATGGTGCAACGTACTCAGGCTGTCGATGCTCACATCGTTGAACGTTACCCTGTTGAGGGATGATTGAATCGACGGCTGGGTCGCTGACCCGTCACCGTTTGTGTCGCCGGGGTGGCCGTACGCATCATCAGCCGGATCGGTGAAAACAACCGGCTGAGACGATGATCCCTGCACTGCAAGCCCACCATTGACAACCCAGCTTCCCCCTTTGAAAACAGCACCGGCGGGAATGGCTATTGTCGTCCCCGTGTTGATAGTGCATGTGCTGTAGAGATAATAGGTAATGTTGGTATACCCCCCGAAATTTCTCAGCGCAACACTCGCGTTGACCGAATACGTTTCGGGCACGATGCCAAGAGCCATGTATCCAACGTTAAGAGCAGTGTCAGAGACGAATGACGGATTGGAGAACATGCTCATCACAATGGGCGTGGATGCAATATTGTAAATGTTGCTATTGAGAACCGCCGGGTGCGCGCTTCCAAAAATCCCGAGCCCGGCCGTGCTCGATTGTTCAAATGTACAGTGGTTGATATTGACTTGTGCGTCAAAGACCCGGACTAACGCCCATTCATACGTGGCGCCGTCCCACCAGTACTGTGGACCGCCGTAACGGAAGTCGCAGTTCGTGATTGAGTTGAGGCTATCAAGGCTTGAAGCGGTGAAATCCACGGAAGCCCAATCGCCGCGACCCGGGGTGCTTGAGTTGCCATCATTGTTCGTATCACCTCCATAGGAATCATCCTTGATTGACGTGAAAATGATCGGCTGAGTGGCGGTACCGTCGGCCTTGAGTGCTCCCTGAACCGTGATCACGTGAGAGTAACCGTACGGTGAAAGCAAGAACTTGATTACGACGCCGGGCTGAATCGTCAGAACGGCGCTCGGACCAACGGTAAGCTGGTCGATGATGTAAGCGACGTTGGTAATGCCCGCGATATTCCGCGACGCCAGATTCGCATTTGAAGAGAGCGTTCCTTCAAGGATTCGGATTCCATTGCTCCCGTTTGCCGTGAAGGTGATATTCGTGAATACGGGATTGGACAGGAGAGACATCCCTATGGGATCCAGGCGGCAGTTGGCAATCGAGACCCCATTTACTGTCGGTGTTGAACTATTTTCGCACCTCACCCCGAAGCTGTATGAATCCGAGAGATTGGAATGAGAGAGCGTACCGCCGGCGTCCGTAAATGTCACGAGACCCCAGTTGTTATATCCCCCAAACTTGACGAGGCAACTGTCCATGATGCAAAACGCATCGTCACTCGTTGCCTGGAACCGGATGGTGCTCCAATCCCCTCCACTGGGAGATGTTGCTGCGCCATCGCCGTTCGTGTCGTTTGGATGTCCGTAATTGTCGTCCTTGAGAGATGTGAAAACGATTTGTCCGCCGGCAACAGTACCTTTGGCTTGGAATCCGCCATTCACGTAAATTCCGGGTCCCGTTGATCCATTATAAGCTCCGGGACCTCCCGATTTCACAACGATTCCTGCATCAACCGTGACATATGTGCCCGAATTGATCGTTATGTCGCCAAGCAAAACGTACGTGATGTTCGAATAACCGCCCACCGTTCTTTGTTTCAGCTCAGCGTTAAGAGCAACGTTCTCGCCAATCAGACCAAGCGCCGTCCAACCTGTATTTGTAAACGTAATTCCGCTGAATACCGGGTTGGCAGAAACCGACATTGCAATCGGCGTATATTGGGAATTGAAAATCGAAGTGTTGAGTATCTTTGGCTTTGAGGATAATGCTGCGTATATGCCATAGACAGAATTCCCGATCTGGCAATTAGAAATCGTCGGACTTGCATTCAGGGTTGTCACCTCACCGGTGTAGTAGTACGTATTATTGTACTGATAGATATAGTATGGCTGCATACTCGCATACGTGACCCTGCAATAGTTTAGTATCGAAGCCGAATCGCTTCCCGGTTCGAACACGATACCGGACCAATCTCCAACCTGCGGCGTGGTGGCATTTCCGTCTTTATTGGTGTCGTGTGGATTCCCGTAGTTGTCATCCTTTGACGACGTCATCACAATCATGCTGTCCTGTGTACCCTGGGCAACGAGCTTACCCTGAACAGCAATATGCTGGTCGTAAAAACTTCCCTTGATCACGATTCCTTTATTTATCGTCAGCGTATTCCCGGGCTGGACAACAACAGTTCCCAGCAGCAAGTATGTGACGTTGGGACTCGTGGTCACCGACCGAATCGGGAGAACTGCATTCGCAGGAAGGGTCTCGCCGATCAAACCGATTGCATCGTACTGATTGTCGGAGAATGAAAAAGCATTATTGTTGAAGACCGGGTTTGCCGAGAACGACATGGCAATCGGCACGAGCTGGCTGGACCCGATCGTGTTGTTGGTAAACACGGGGCTTGACGTTCCCTGGATCATTGCTCCATAGTAGTTATTTGCCATCTTGCAGCTATCGATCGTCGGACTTGCATTGTACATTGTAATGCCGCCGATGTTACCGGAACCGGCGAAGGCCACGGAACAATTTCTCATGACGCAGAGAGAGTCACGGCTTTCATCTGCAAAGACCACGCCTCCCCAGTCATTGACCGCCGGGCTGGTTGCCGTCCCATCGCCATTCGTGTCCCCGCCGAGGTTGTCATCGCGCCATGACGTGAAGTAGATATTCTGAGTCGCTGTTCCGACCGCAGACAACGAACCGTACACATACATCCGGGATCCCGAGTACATTTTCAATATGGATCCGGGTTGGATCTTGAGCTTCGAGCTGTCGTTAACAGAGAAACTTCCGTTCAATATGAATATCCCTGGAGACATTGTGAAGGTCGAACCGTTGCTGACATTGAAACCGCCCGCGATAACATACGGTATCGATGCGGTGTCGAGAACCATCGAGCCGGCATAATTGAAGTTCAAATAGATCTCGTTGTTCGTATTCAAGGTAAAACTGTTGGTCCCGTTAAACACCAGCGATGCCGTTCCGTCATACATGATCGGCCAGAGACAGTTGGAAATGCTCGATGAAGTGAAATTCACAGTGCCCCCATCGACCATAAGGCCGGCATTGGGGGCAAGAGAAAGAGCGGAATTGGCGACGGTCAGAGTACCGCTTCTCAGGTGCGCACATGCAGATCCTGCGTTCGATACCAAACCACCGGCAATCGTGACATTGCCATTGGATATATCAACGTTGCCATAGCTGCCTTCACCGGCAAATTGTATCTGGCATGTATCAAGCAACGCAGTAGCGGTGACACTGTAACGTCCGATGAGGATTCCATACCAGTACCCAGCGGTCGGAGTTCCGCCGACAGTGTCAGCGTTCGATGTGAAGGTGGCCCACCTTGCATGCAGATTGCCACTGAGTTCCAGAAAACAACTACTCTGAAACCTGACCACGACACCGGAGTCAATGGTCAGCGTGTGGGGAGATTGAACAGTCAGAGCCCCGCCAGAAACAATGTAAGGACTACCTGCCAGCGTCAACGTTGAATCTGTTGCGATGGTCCCGGAAAGATTCGTCTGGCCAGCCGCCATCAGCGGAGCAAGAAGGAAGAAGAAGAAAACTGTAGCTAATCGTTTCGTCATGGAGGTTCTCCTCAATAATGTTCGCAGTTTCACATCAGTTTTTGAATCAATTTCTTGCGTGCAGATGAACGAGTTCCATAAAAGATCATGGATCGGCTACGCCAAAGCCGCCAGTCGCTCGCCGGACCCGCACTGCACCTGGCGATAGAGCGTGGAGCAAGAAAAAATCGATTTCGGTTTTCAACGTCTCATTTATTTCTGAGAGATCTTCACGATATCCTTGAGGGCATCCTTGTGGACCATGAAATCCAGCATTTTCAGCTTCACATAGTCCTCCTGATAAAAGTAATAGCCGGGGTGGTTGTTGTTGCGCGACCCCGCGGCGGAATCCTTTATCAGGTACCAATCCTTCCCGTCTTTCTCCAGATAGCCGACGATGTGGATCCCGTGATCGTCACCGGTCGTGCCATTGCTGAAACGCATCTGGCGGGCATTTTCGTCGATATATTCAGATGGAATGTCAAATGTCGGAATCACCGCAATCCCTGCATGTCCATCATAGCCCGGCTCGGAAACGTCCCCGCCCAGCGCAATCGTATATCCCCGTCGAATGGCAGTCTTCAACGCTTTCATGAAATCATCCAGCGGAACATTGTAGTATGTTTTGCTGTGCCACCAGTTGTCGGCCACCTCATACTCGACGAATTGATTGTACGGTTTTTCCATCAACGACATCAGGGAAACATAATCGTCCAGGTTCAGCTTCACGACCTTGTCGAGATACTCCTTCGGTGTCATATTCTTCCCGTTCACCTGCACGGTCTTCGGAGGCTCACCGAGATAATGGTTAAGAATCGCTTTGATGGTCGTAATCGCACCCTCTTCATCCCATGCATTTGAGGTCTTCAGAGAGGTCAGATAATTGTTCATTTCACCGAACAGCTTGCCATGGTCGTGGAATTTCTGTCCTGGCAGCAGCCCGGTGTACGCATCCTCCGGCACGATACCGTACTTCTTCCAGACGCGCGCGACCGCATCCGATTCCGAGCCTTCGCCGAAAGCGGAATTGCCTCTTTCCTGTATGAACCTTCGCGCTTTTTCCACGTACTCCCAGTACACGGTGTAGATCTCGGAGAGCTTGATCTCTCGTTTTGTAAGCCTGTAAATTTCCGACTCATAAAAAGATGTTGTTGAGAAACACCAGCACGTGCCGGTGAGCGCCTGCGGAACGGGGGAATTGTGCCAGTACTTTGTAAATTCATCCGGGGATTGAGGTTTCTGGATGCCGGTGAAATCCACTCGAAACTGCTTATTGGGTTTCTCTTCTTTCTTGTTGAATCGATCGACTTCTCTTCTGACGGAATCCATAAACTCGCTCTTCGGCTCAACAAAGACCCCCTGGTCTCTGCGGGCAACCTGTCCATAGCCGCTTTGCACTATCAGAATGATGACGGAAAGGAAACAAATGATTCTTGTCATGGCGAAACTCCTTGATTGATGAATGTAATGCATGCAGTTTACTTGTCGGGTGTCGCAGCAAACAAGCACACTGCACATTTATATTTTCCGGCAAGATAATACCGGACAGCAAAGGCTAAAAGGGAATTAGTGAAAGAACGCCGGTATAAAATGATGTTGTTAATGTATGAAGATCTGCGCCAAGAATCAAACTGAATTGTCGTTCTCGGGACGTGAAATCACACTTTTCACTCCGAGAGAACTCTCTTTTCTGCTCGTTTCCTGTCTGGAGATCAGATCGTCATAAGGGAAAAGCATTTCGAGGTGACAGGTATCACCCAATTTCATGTCGCACGAGGAAAGTTGGTGGAAAAGATCGAATTGGTTACATTAGCGACATGAATGCCCTCATCCCGAAAGCACGCAAATGGTTGCGAATGCAACCGGCAGCGATTTCCTACAATCCGCTTGAGGAATTTCTCAGGTCGTTGAACTCGATCGTGGGGCTTGACCAACTCCTGGACAATTTCACCGCCAAGCTCAAGGAGCTCTTCGACGCCGCCGCGGTGTACATCGTTCTCTACGAGCCAATCACGAATCGGTATGTCGGGAAGATAGCAAAAGGCGTCAACCCAGGGCTGGTCACAAATTTGAATTTTTCCCGTTCGGACAACCTGGTCAAATGGCTGACTGTCAACCGGTGTGCCCTTGACGTCACACGCAATGACGAGGTCATACGATTTCTATCAGCGCAGGAGCGGGAGCTTTTGGACGCAACGAATATCGTCCTTGCCGTTCCTCTCATCGTATTGAACAGATTGACGGGAGCCATTTTTCTGGGCGCCCGGGCGAACGGCAGCGGCTACTCACCGGCCGACATGGAGATGCTTTCAACGCTTGCAAGTCAAAGCGCCCTTGCCATCGAACATGCCCTCATGTATCAGTTTCAGGAAGACCGGTTAAGAAGAATATTCCATGCGGACAAACTCGCAACCGTCGGCGAGCTGGCCGCCGGCGCTGCCCATGAAATCCGCAATCCGCTGACCTCGGTGCGGAGCACTATTCAATATATTCAAAAAGATCTGCCGGAAGACAAGAAGCATCTTGTCGATGGAATCATCGGAGAGGTCGACAGGATCGACCAGGTTATCCGCGGCCTTTTGTCATTCAGTAAAGCGTCCGAGCTGCACATGACCCCCGTCGACATCCAGGACGTGCTCGACCAGACGCTCCTTCTCCTGGATTCCGAGCTGCGCAATCGCGGGATCGAAGTCCGCAGAAATTACGCAACGAATGACATGCGCATCACCGGCGATGCCGCCAACCTCAAACAATTGTTTCTGAATATTCTCCTCAACAGTTTGCAGGCCATGCCGGACGGTGGCATCATTACGATCGGAGTGTCCGGCCTTCCAACGGCTGCCGATGGCGCTCGCGGGAAGAATATCGTGTGCATAGGGATCACCGACACCGGACACGGTATCCCAGATCAGGATCTCCCGAAAGTATTCGACCCTTTCTTCACGACAAAGGAATCGGGCACAGGGTTGGGACTTTCGATCTCGTATGGAATTGTCAGCAGACACGAGGGTGAGATCGAGATCCGAAGCAACACCGATGGAAACGAACGAGGTACGACGGTGACGATTCGACTTCCCATAAGGGGCTAGGTAGTAGGTGATAGGTTGTAGGTTGTAGGTGGTAGGTGGTAGGTAGTAGGAGATAGGCAATGGAAGTTATACATTTGGGAGGTGAAGATGGCAAGCAGAAAAATTCAATCATTTGAAGATTTGGAAGTGTATCAGAAATCCTTACAATTGCATTTTGAAGTCCATGAACTCACCATGATGTTCCCTAAGTTCGAGTTATACGAGCTTGGTTCTCAATTAAGGCGAGCGTCAAATTCTATTCCCGCCAACATAGCCGAAGGTTGGAACAATAAACACATCAACATGTATCTTGAAGGAATCAACAGGGCCCTCGGAGAGCTGAGAGAAACTCAACATCACGTTCATGTCTGCTTCAAGAAATCATATATATCCGAAGAGGTTTATGAGAACCTCAAGGGACGATACAATGAGTGCGGTAGAATGTTAAAGGGATTGGAGAGGTCCCTCGAAGAACATCGTGCGAAGAATACTGAATTTCTCCATTGACATGGGGAAGGCACCTACACATCGCCACCCTATTCCCTATTTCCTACCACCTATTACCCGGGGGATTCACTGATGCAGGCTGATTCGAAAACGTCCAGAGTTCTCATTGTCGATGATGAGGAAAAGATCCGCACCATCCTCGCAGTCATCCTGAAAGATGCGGGCTACACGATCGAGACGGCAAAGGATGGACTCGAAGCCCTGGAGAAATCAGCATCGTTCAGCCCCCAGCTGCTCATTGTCGACCTTCAAATGCCGCGGCTGGACGGGATCGAAACGATTATGAGAATCAAGGAGCGTCATCCGCAGGCGGTCGGCATCATCCTTACCGCCCACGGAACGATTCAATCCGCGGTTCAGGCAATCAAGGGAGGGGTGTACGATTATATCACCAAGCCCTTTGACAACGAGCAGCTTCTTCTCGTCGTGAAGCGCGCGCTCGACGTGTTCCGGCTGACGGAAGAAGTCGATGAGCTCAAGAAGGAACTTCAGAAAAAATACGGTATTGGGAACATCCTCGGAGAAAGTCCCGTCCTCCAGGATGTGAAACATCGCATTCTCCAGATTGCCCAGACCGATGCGACCGTTCTCATTGAAGGCGAGAGCGGGACGGGAAAAGAGCTCGCCGCACGCGCGATCCACTTCGAAAGCAAGAGGAAGAATAATCCTCTTACGATCATTGACTGCACCTCGATTCCTACAAATCTCATTGAGAGCGAGTTCTTCGGCCATGAACGAGGAGCGTTCACGGATGCCCGCGAGCGGAAAATCGGGCGGTTCGAAGAAGCCGACTCCGGAACCATTTTCCTCGACGAAATCGGAGAACTTCCTCTCGAAGCGCAAACAAAACTTCTGAGAGTACTTCAGGAAAAGGAATTCGCCCGGCTTGGCGGAACCCTTTCCATCAAAGTCGATGTGCGAGTCATCACGGCTACAAACAAAAATCTGGAAATTCAGGTCACAAATGGAAAGTTTCGCGAGGATCTTTACTATCGACTGAATGTCCTCAAGCTTCGCATGCCGGCGCTCCGCGAACATCCGGACGATATTCCTTTGTACGTCGATCATTTTCTCCGGAGGTACAAAGCCGCGTTCGGAAAAAGCACGGCCAGCATCAGTTCCGAGGCATTGCGGCTTTTTAGGCGCTGCGATTGGAAAGGCAACGTCCGCGAGCTTGAAAATGCAATTCAGCGCGCGTTGCTTAACACGATGAGGCCTTCAATCGGCATAGAGGACATCGAGTTCATGACATCGGAGAGCGGAATCATCCCGCCCGGGCTCAGCCCGGTACAAGGTCTCGAGCCGTTCATCAAGTCGTTGACTGAACGGACCGAACGGGAACTCATCATAAAAACGCTCGAAGAAACTCACTGGAACAGGACCGAGGCAGCAGCAAAACTCAAAATCAGCAGGAAGACGCTCTTCAACAAGATGCAGGAGTACGGTCTTGAAGCTGCGGAACATGGGGCTCCCTCCAAGCAATAGCAGCTTTGGTTTTTGCCGTTCTTTTTCTATCACTTCTTCCATCTGAGTAATTCCTTTCTCACAGGTGTGTAGCCGATTACCCGTTTCCTTCATTGCTGTTCCATTCTCTTCCGATTTTCCCGGATTACTTCGGCGGCACAGTAATTGCGCTGTTGGAAAGCAATCACGCGGAAGGGATACGCCGGTACGGCCGACAAAGAACGAATAACAAATTACAAAGAACCAAGAACAAATAACCAATAACATTTTATGCTGACAACCATCATTAAGAAGGAAATTCTCGAAAACATATTGAGTTTCCGCTTCCCGCTCTTTCTCCTCATTTGCATCTCTCTCATTCCGTTAGGAATTTACGTCAACAACCTCGACTACGCCAAGCGGCTCCGCGATTACGACGAGCGGAACCGGCTGTCCAACGAAGCCGTGAAAACCGCGCAGATGGGGGATGTCATGTCGGGCACTCTCACGTTGAAGGGCTTCCGCGCGCCGTCGTTGCTTTCCGTTTTCGCGCAAGGATTTGAGAACGCGCTGCCGCTGTTTTACGACTTCAAGTTCGACGGATACAAACAGGGTGAAACTTCGATCGGCGACGAGTCGATCCTTTCGGTTATGGGAAAACTGGATTTTGTCTTCATCATTCAGATGGTGGTGAGCCTCATCGTTCTGCTTTTTGCATCCGATGTTATATCCGGCGAGAAAGAGTCGGGAACGCTGCGGGGAATTTTTTCCAATTGCGTTCCGCGGGATTCACTCATCCTCGCAAAGGCCGTCGGCGGCTATCTGACGATCTGGATTGTCTTTGTCATCGCTTTCCTGATCGGGCTTCTTGTCCTGATCCTCGCCTCATTTCCTCTTTTCGCGGGAGACACCCCGGTGAAAGTACTTTTCATTTTCCTTGGCACCTCATTGTTCCTTATTACCTACTTCACCATCGGTGTGATGGTCTCGGTGAGTTCCGACAAAACGCGGACGTCTCTTGTCGTGATCCTTCTCACGTGGGCGTTTCTCCAGTTGATCGTGCCTAAGGTCAGCGACATGATAGCCGGCGTGATTCACCCCGTTCGCACGGAGACGGAAGTTTCATTGGAAAAATCGCTCATCGCCAATTCTCTCGATGACGAAAAGGCAAAAGAATTAGGCCGGCAGTATGTGGCAATCTTCGGACAAAATCATCCTTTCTCCGGCAGGCCGGAGCCTTCGCCGCAAGGGGACACCTGGGAGACCGCGAAGAGAGAAATCGAGCAGAAATATGGAGACCAGAAGGCTCAACGGCTCAACGAGATTGATGACATGTACCACCGGGAGAAAAAAATCCAGCAGAACATAGGGACGAATCTCTCGCTTATTTCACCGAGCGCCGCTTTTTCGAGATTGATGACCGACATCTGCGGAACGGGCGAGATCGAGAAGGCCAAGTATGTCGAAGCCGTCAAGGCGCACCAGCAGGCGCTCGACGGTGAATTGTTCAGCAAGGTGCGGCGTACCATGATAGCCTTCCCCAACGGGCAGGTCGGGATGACCTTCAGCGCCGAGCCCATTGACTTCAAGTCATTGCCGAGTTTTTCCGTCAACCACGCATCGATGTCTGAAACGCTCAAGTTGAACTGGGCAAGCATCGTTTCACTTTTGTTCTGGCTCATAGTTCCGTTTGCAGTGGCGTACGTACGTTTTCTACGTTATGACGTACGGTAGCTGTGACAGTGAATGGGAGAAGGGGTAAAGGGGTGAAACGGTGAGGGGAGTGATGGAGTAGTTAGGTAGTTGAGTAGTTATGTGGTTAGATAGTTGAATAGTTAGGTAGTTAAGTAGTTGAGATAATGAAATGCCAAAACGTTTTTTAATTTTTCATTTTTAATTTTGAATTGTTAGCCAATAGCCAATGGCTAAAAGCTAACGGCCACAACAAAGAACTAATGACCAGTTACTAATGACGAATGACCAATAACCAACGACAAAGAACCAGGAACCAACAACCAAGAACTAACAACAACCAAGGAGTACCACTGCCATGATCCAAGCAATCGACCTCACCAAACGCTACGAAGATGGGCTGCTCGCCCTGGACCATCTCAACCTCGACATCCAGCCGGGACAGATCTACGCGTTGCTCGGCGCCAACGGTGCGGGAAAAACCACAACCATTAACCTGTTCTTCAACTTCATCGAGCCGACGAGCGGTACGGCGAAAATCAACGGCATCGATTGTTCGAAGAATCCTCTCGACGCCAAGAAGCATGCTGCCTACGTTTCGGAAAACGTCATGCTGTACGGTAATTTCACCGCCCGGCAAAATCTCGACTTCTTTACGAAACTTGCCGGCAGAAAAGAACTCAAGAAAGAAGATTACCACATGGTCATGCGGCAAGTCGGACTTCCGGAACGAGCATTTGAACAACGCGTGAAAACATTCTCCAAGGGCATGCGGCAGAAGCTCGGAATCGCTATTGCGATCCTCAAGCAGGCCTCCGCCCTCCTCCTGGACGAACCGACATCCGGGCTCGACCCGAAGGCGGCGGCCGATTTCGTCGACCTTCTGCTGAAACTGAAGAACGAGGGTAAGGCGATTCTGATGTCGACACACGATATTTTTCGCGCCAAGGAAATCGCCGACCGTGTGGGCATCATGAAGGAAGGCATCTTGATAAGCGAGAAAACCAAACAGGACCTCGAACAGGAAGACCTGGAAAAGCTGTACCTGAAGTATATGGAGGTAAGTTGAGTAGTTAGATAGTTGAATAGTTGGGTAGTTAAGTAGTTGAGATAAAGAGATGCCAGAAGGTTTCTTAATTTCCCATTTTTAATTGTTAGCTAAAGGCCAAAAGCCCGAAGCCAGCACCTGGAACAAAGAACCAGGAACTAACAACCAAGAACCGTCAACCACGAACTGTCAACTAAGAACTGTCATCCAATGATCTGGCACATCGCGCGAAAAGAGATCCTCGAGAATCTCAGAAGCTACAGGTTCTTCATCCTCATGGGATTACTCTGTGTTCTCATCGCGGTAAGCGTCATCGTATCCTACGGCGACTACGAGCTGCGGATGGAACATTACAACCTCACGCGACCCGGCCCGAACTCTTCAAATGTGATGCTGCCGCCCAATCCCCTGGCGATTTTTGCCAAAGGCGCTGAGGCAAACATCGGGCGGCTGTACTGGGTTCATGCCGGCAACATCGAGGTCGAGTCGAGCGAGCAGTCCATCAATCGACTGTTTTCTCTTTTCACCGTGCCGGATATGTTGTTCATAGTTAAAGTGGTACTGTCGCTCATTGCGTTGCTGTTTTCGTTCGATGCCATTACGGACGAAAAGGAAAATGGAACGATGAAGCTCACACTTGCGACCGGAACCCGGCGGACTTCCCTCCTGTTCGGGAAATTGACCGGGAGATTGACTCTTGTCATCCTTCCATTTGCAATCCTTTTCCTCGCAGCCGCTCTCGTTGTCTCGTTGCTTCCGAACGTCCAGGCAGGCAACTCGTACTGGCTTCGGATCTTTGTGATACTACTTCTTTCCGCCGTCTACAGCGCAGTTTTCATCGCTCTCGGATTGCTCCTTTCACTCCTGGCACACCGTAGCTCAACGTCATTGGCGTTTTGCCTGGTTGCGTGGGTGCTGTTCATTTTCATCCTTCCGCAAGCAGGGGCTTCAGTTGCGACAGCGCTCGCCGGAGTTCCCCCTGCCGAACGGATTGAGTTGGAACAGAGGCTCACCTCAGTCCGTCTCGAGTACGAGCAGGTTCTGAGAGAACGGTCTTCCGGCCAGGAGCCCGGCCGCACCATGCAGATACAGGATACGCGGGACAGCTACAAGCAGATCAACGAGTCGTATCGACAAAAACTGAATGTGCTCCTGCATCTGACGAAAGAGCTCGCCAGAACCTCGCCCGCAGGAAGTCTGACGTTTCTCGTCACCGATGTGCTGAACACCGGTTTGTACGAGGAACTGCGATTGAAGGACAACCTCTGGCTGTACATGGACCGGAACTTCAACGCCCTCAGCGGCGCTGTCGAAGGCAATGTAGATGCCTTTGACTACGAGCGTGCGTCTATGGGTGAAGTGCTCTCACAATCGGGAATTTCCGACCTGGTTGTTCTCGTTCTCTTCGGTCTTGGATTCGCCGCGCTCGGGATGGCTGCATTTGCACGATACGATCCACGGTGAACAATGATCAATGAATAATGAGCAATGAGTCAACGAACCAACGATTCAACTATTTAACTAATAAACGAATCAACTAATCAACGTGCTTTATCTTATTATAAGAAAAGAACTCCGCGACAACCTTCTCAACGCACGGTTTGTCGTGGCTTGTCTTGTTTCGATCATCCTCATCGTTTCTTCCGTCGTAATTCTCAGTGAAAGTTATAAAGCTCAGGTGGAAGACTACCAGGCGCGCATCAGAACGCAGGATGAGTTCATTACCAAGTATGGCCATATGAATCGTTGGGGCGGCATGTCTGCGCCCACGCGCGGTCCGTCTCCGTACCGGCCGCTCGTGACCGGTTTGGACCCCGAGGTCTTTGAGACAAGTTTTTCGAGCAATCCGATACCGTTATTCTTCTCGCCGTTCGACCTCGTCACGATCGTCACAATCGTCATGAGTCTGATGGCAATTCTTTTCTCCTACAATTCCATTAGCGGCGAGCGCGAGGCGGGTCTTTTGAAACAGATGCTCTCAACCTCGGCTTCCCGAAGCACGATTATTCTCGGAAAATTCGTGGGCGGCTGCATCAGCCTGATCGTTCCGTTCACAATCGGATTGCTGAGCGGGCTAATCTACGCCAGCTTGAATTCATCCCTGCAGCTTCAGAGCATGGAACCGACCGTGTTTCTACTGTTGCTTGCCGCTTCATGGCTCTATATTACGGCTTTCTACGGGCTCGGCCTCCTTTTTTCCGCCCGTTCCCAGACTTCGAATGTCGCCGTGTTGAAGTCATTATTTGCCTGGGTAATCCTGGTATTGATTCTTCCTAACATCAGTCCGTTCCTCGCCGCACAACTCTACCGCATCCCCTCGAAGACCATCATCGGCTACCAGGAATCGGAAATCCGGCAGGAGCGATTCAAGCTCCAGCCGTTGCGCACGAATGAATTGCTGAAGACAAAGTACGTCGATATTGCCGGCGTGGTGGTAGATATCGGCCATGTCGTCGGCCAGGTCCCGAGCAAAATCCAGGAGAGGTCTGCTTCCGACCCTCTGTTCAAGAAACGCTACGACGAGTTCATGAAGGATTGGCAGGAAGCCATGGGGACGATCGACAGGGAATCCGGGGATAAGATCGGTAAGATAGAAAAGGACTACAGCAACCGCGAAAAATACCAGGAGAAGCTTGCCACGATCTTCGCCTCCGTCTCCCCGTTTGCAAACTACGTTTTCACGGCGTCGGACCTGGCGGATGCGGGGATTCCGACCGACGACCACCACCAGAATGAGCTCCGCCAGTGGTGGGAAGCGATGGACAATTATGCTCAGGTGAAAATTCAGAAAGAAATCGCCAGGAATCCTGGATACACGTACGAGGACCATGTCGACATGAGCGACAGGCCGCGGTTTCAGTACGTCCCCCAGGAAATCACTGAGAAAATCGGGCTGATCCTCCCCCATCTCGGGATACTGATCTTTATGAATCTCCTTTTTCTGGCGATAGCGTTCATGAGTTTCCTGAAGTACGATGTACGGTGATGGGACAGAATACAGGAGTCAGAATTCAGAAGACAGAATTGAAGTAGTTGAGACTATGAAACGGAGAATGGGTGAAACGGTGAAATGGAGAAATGGATTGATGGAGTAGTTAGGTGGTTGAATAGTTATGTAGTTAGATAGTTGAGATAAGTTAAACTCTTTCTTTGATTCTATATTTTTGTCAACTACTATAGCACTATTGAACTATTCAACTTCCCTATCATTTTCATCATCTTTTATCAGCGGTTAACTTTTGAATTTTTAATTGATAGCTAAAAGCCAATGGCTAACGGCCAAAAGCCCCAGGCCAGTACAAAGAACAAATGACAAAGAACAAATGACGAAGAACGAATGACCAATGACAACGAACTAGCAACTAAGAACTCACAACTAATAACCACAAACCAACAACTAAGAACCGTCAACCACGAACTGTCAACCAATGACCTGGACAATTGCACGAAAAGAAATACTTGAGAACCTGACGAGCTACAGGTTTGCCGTTCTCACGGGCGTGTTGTTTCTGCTCATGACCGTCAGCTTCGTCGTTTCGTGCAGCGATTACCGCCTACGGATGGAAAACTACAACCTGCTGCGGCCGAAAGAGCCCAATTCCGCAAAGATGATCATCCCTCCGACGCCACTCTCCATTTTTGCAAAAGGGCTCGATGCGAACATGGGAAGACTTTATCAGGAAACCGAGCTCGGCATCGAGGTCAATCAGAATCAACAGTCGGTAAACCGCCTTTTTGCTCTCTTCGCCGTTCCCGATATGCTCTTCACGATCAAAATCGTTCTCTCCCTGATCGCCTTGCTCATGTCATTCGACACAATCACGGGTGAGAAGGAACGCGGAACATTGAAACTCATGCTCACCAACGGAGCTCAAAAAACTGCTCTGCTTGCAGGAAAAATCCTGGGAAGGTTTTCACTCGTTTATGTGCCGTTCGCCTTTTTCTTCCTTGCGAGCGTCATTGTCGTATCACTGCTCCCCTCCGTCCAGATGGACAGCCACATATTCTACAGCCTGATTTCGATCATGCTGCTCTCGGCCGTGTATGTGCTGATCTTCATTTCTCTCGGTGTGCTGTCATCCACCTTGACGCACCGGAGCCCCACGTCTCTTGTGATCAGTCTCTCTTTCTGGGTGCTGCTGGTTTTTGTGATCCCTCAGATGGGTGCGACGGTCGGTACCTGGGTAGCCGACGTCCCGCCAAGCGACCGGGTTGAAATGGAAGGCCGGTTGTCTGCAATTCAGGCAATTTTCGAAAAGGTTCGGTCTGAAAAGGACGGGAGCGGAAGCATGGAAGATTTAGTCCGGATGGTACAGCAAATCAAAGACGCGAACAGGCAGCTCTTTGAGTCGTATCGTCCTAAGCTCAACAGGCTGATTGCAATGACAAGAAATATCGTCCGACTTTCCCCCGCCGGCGCGCTCACGTTTCTCATCACCGATGCCGCGAATACGGGTATCTATGAAGAACTACGGCTCAAGGACGAGATTAGGTTGTACGCTGACCGGAATCTGAACAGGATCGTCGGGCTTGAACGGGGTCCCGTCGAGGCTTTTCAGTACCGCCGTGCATCGCTCGACGAAGTCTTTTCCGAGACATCCTTCAGCGATGCAGTCATTCTCGTGTTGTTCACCATCACGATCCTGGCCTTTGCCATTGTCGGTCTCCTACGCTACGACCCGCGATGATCAATGAATGATGAGCAATGAGTAATAAGCAATGGACAATGATTCAACGAACTAACTATTTAACGATCTAACCAATTAACCGTTCACATGCTTTACCTTATCATCAGGAAAGAAATCCACGACAACGTCTTGAATGTCAGATTTGTCGGAGCGTGCCTTGTTTCGATCGTTCTCATCATCTCATCCATTGTTGTGTTGTCCGAAAGTTATACCGGGGAGATCAGGGACTACCAGAACCGGGTCATCACGCAGGATCAGTTCATCGATCAGTACGGGCACTCAAACCGTATCGGCTGGATGTCGCAATTGATGCGCGAACCGTCCCGTTACCGTCCATTGGTCGCGGGCATCGACCACGAGGCGGCGCAACAGAACTTCGTGAGCAATCCGGTACCCGCGCTTTTGCCGCGTCTCGACTTTGTCGCCATCGTCACCATCATCGTAAGCCTCATGGCGATTCTCTTTTCGTATAACGCCATCAGCGGCGAGCGCGAAGACGGACTGTTGAAGCTTATGCTCTCCACATCGGTATCCCGCGGCACGATCATTCTCGGCAAGTTTATCGGCGGAAATATCAGTCTTCTGGTACCATTTACCATCGGCGTGCTGTGCGGGCTGGTGTATATCGCACTGAATCCCGGCTTGCAGCTTCAGACCACCGATCTCGGTGTGTTTCTCCTGCTTCTGATCGCCTCGTTTCTGTACATTTCGGCGTTCTACGCAGCGTCACTTTTTTGTTCCACGCGCTCTCAAACTTCGAACGAAGCCGTGCTAAAATCACTTTTCGTTTGGATCCTTTTCGTCCTGCTGATTCCCAATATCAGCCCCCCGATTGCCGCGCAACTGTACAGCATTCCATCGGCGACGCAGATAGACCAGGACGTTTTTCGCATCACCGATGTAGAGCGCGACAAGATTATTAACCAGCGGCAGCAGATTATGCTTCAGAAGGAATATCCCGATGTCGCCGTCGCCCGTGGTTTGAATCAGCAGGAATTGCAGTCAAAACTGAACACTGATCCTGCTTTTAGGGAACGGTATAGTCAGTATTCAAAGGCGTATGACGAAATGATTGTTCAAGTAAACAAGGAGCAGCAACAACAGGCGAACAAAATTCAGGACGATTTTGCCAATCGCTCCAGCTATCAGGAAAAGCTGGCAAGAATCTTTGCCTCGTTTTCTCCATTTTCGAATTATGTTTTTATTGCCACGGATCTTACCGAAACCGGGATCGACGCAGACGACCGCTGGGGATCGCTTGCGTCGGCATACACGACGGAGATTCAAAGCTTCACAGACAAGAAGTATGAATCGGAAAAGCAAAAGAACCCGGCCTTTACGAGCGACGACTATCTCGATCTGAAGGATCGTCCCCGGTTTCACTACCAGCCGCCGGGAATCGTTGAGCGCTTCGCATTGGTGTCGTTGCCGTTCGAGCTGCTCATGGGGTTTGTTTTTCTTTTTCTCGCGGCGGCAGTCGTAAGTTTCTTGAAGTACGACGTAAGATGAAAACAGAATACAGGAGTCAGAATTCAGAAGACAGAATGGGAGAAGGGTGAAACGGTGACGGGGAGAATCGGAGAGACGGAGAAAGGGTGAGATGATCGATGGAGTAGTGGAGATTATGAGATAGGCAGGTAATGGCAAGGTTGAGATAAAGAGATGTCAGAACGTTTTTTAATTTTTCATTTTTAATTTTGAATTGATTGATGAGATAGACGGGTAGTGGCGCTGGCGAGATGATGAGAAAGACGGGCAGTGGCGGGGCTGAGATGATGAGATTTTTAGACAGGCTTTCATCAGATTCATCATCTTTTATCAGCGATCAACTTTTGAGTTTTTAATTGATAGCTAAAAGCCAATGGCTAACGGCCAAAAGCTCGGAGCCAGGACAGAGAACTAATGACGAATGACCAGTGACTAATGAAGAATGATTAATGAACAATGACACCGAACTGACAACTGAGAACCGACAACTAAGAACTGTCAACCAAGAACAAAGAACCAATGACTACGAACTGACATGATCTGGATGATTGCAAAACGGGAATTGCTTGAACAGTTCTATTCCCTGAAATTCAGAATCGTGAGCTTGCTCTGCATAGGTGTTATCATCACGAGCAATCTTATCCTCCTGGCAGACTATCAACGGAGAATGGACGACTACGCGCTCAATGTCCCGAAGGAGGGTGAGGCAAGGGCGATCATCAAGCCATCCATTTTACGTCTCTACTGTGTGGGACTTTCGGACAATATGGGGAGAGGATTCGATATTCAACCCGGCACTTTGATGATGATCCCGGGCGGAAGCTTGTACAACCCCGGATTCATCTCGTTTCGCTTTCCAGTTCCGGATGTGTGTTATCTCGTTCGGATCCTTTTGAGTCTTCTTGCCATGCTCATCGCGTTCGACTCAATCTGCGGAGAAAAGGTCCGTGGAACCCTCCGGTTACTCCTGTCAAATGGAGTCTCCCGGACACGGGTAGTGGCCGGCAAGATCTGCGGTAATATCATCGCTCTTATGATACCATTCACATTTGCGTTTTTGCTTGGCTTGCTTCTCATTTCGGTGATTGGGAAATTTCCCATTACCTCAGAGGAATTCATACGAATCGGATTCTTTTATGCCGGCTCGGTCGTCTACCTTCTGATTTTCCTGTTCCTTGCAACAACCGTTTCTGCCCGGACGGCCATGCCCGGCAGCAGTCTTGTCACCTGTCTCTTTTTATGGGCTATTCTTGTTTTCGGAATTCCCAATCTGAGCGGAACGATTGCCCGGGCGATTTCTCCGCTTCCTTCGGCGCAGGCACTGGAGGAAGAAAAGCTGCTCGTCTACAACCTCACACCGCGCCGGCCAAAAGAAGAATCGGAAAACCGGTCCATCGCCGAACGGTTGCGTCATGAGGAGAATGAATACCGCAACGCATTGAATCGATATGTCGATATCACTCAACAGGTCTCCAGACTTTCCCCCGCATCATCATTTGTATTCTTCTCTTCAAGTCTCACAAAGAGCGGTTTCGAGGATGAGCGATTTTTAAAGCAGCACGTTATTCAATACCGTGACGCCATTTTTCAGAATCCGGCCAAAGCCGGCGAGGTCAATTTTGCCTATACTACACTCGGTCTCGCAGAATCTCTCCATAACGTGACAGTGGATGCACTGGTGATGTTTTTGCTTCTCATAATTCTTGCTGCTCTTTCAACCCTCAGCTTTATTTCGTATGACGTACGATAGCGTACGCCGGAGATACAATCAGGTTCGAAAATGGTCTGGACAATAGTCAAAAAAGAATTCCTGGAAAGCCTGCTCGACAGGAAATTCATCGTCTCGACAATTCTGGCGTCGTTGATTTGTTGGACAAGTACATGCGTACTCACCATGAATTACAATGATGCCGTACACGATTATTACAAAAGGGCCAATTTCAAAGATCAGATGCTCGACGGATATTTCAATGTCAGCAGCGCGGGCGGGCTTATCGTCAGGCCGCTTAAACCGCCTTCCATCCTGTCGTCTCTGGCCCGGGGAGTCCTGGGGGACTGGATAGCGACCGGATCAATAGACGAAAATCCTGTGCCGACGTTGTTCCCCTTCATGGATATCCTGTTCGTCATCGGTATTATTATGAGTATCGCCTCGCTCACCCTCTCGTACGATCGTATATCGGGTGAAAAGGAAACCGGCACCCTCAAAATGCTCATGCTTGGAGATTACCCGAGAGTAAAGATTTTGCTGGGGAAATGGATGGGCGGTATTCTGTCTGTGCTGCTCATTCTGACCCTTGCTCTCTCGGGGTCAGTACTCATTGCACTTACACTCTCACAATCGCATTGGACAAGTATCGAGTGGACTGCAATTGCCTTCCTTTTTATCCTCAGCATTCTCTACTGCATCTCCTTCTTCTCGCTTGGACTCTACGTTTCGGCCAAAACGAAGAGTCCTTCTGACTCTATTATACTTTCCCTCGTGTTTTGGATCTTGTTCACCCTCATTCTCCCCACAGTCCCTCCATATATCGCTGAAATGGTCTACCCGAAACCATCTTCTGCAAGAATCCAGTACGAGACGCTTTTCAGGTTCGAACAAGAGAGAAAAACAGCCATCAAATCAATCGAAGCACCGTATCTCGCGAGGGGAATGCAGAGCCCGGCAATCGAAGAAACGTTGAAAACAGAGATAGAGAAAATAAATTCTGACTATAGCAAGAGCAGACACACGATAGAACAGTCCGTCCTTACTCAGGCCGCAACGTATGAACTAATTACCGCATTGATCCACTTCCTCTCCCCCTTTTCAAGTTATGCCCTCGCGGGGGCAGAGCTGACGGCTACAGGAGTTCTCAACCAGGTCTATTTTACATCGAAAGCGAGCGATTACGAAAATTCATTTTTCAGTGATTACCTGCCTCGAAAAGTGGCGGAGGCAAAACGATTCGATCCACACTATACGGGAGAAACCGTTCTCGACATCCGGGATCGACCACGGTTTGAGTATGTAGAAGAAGGTATTGCGTTGCGCATCGGTGCGTCGGCTCCGCATTCGATGTTCATCCTGATCTATGCCGTCTTCTTTCTCGTCATGGCCATGAAAGCATTCACACGGTATGATGTACGATGAAGCAAGAGGCAAGAAGGCAGAATACAGAAGTCAGAAGACAGAAAGGACGTAGTTGAGATAATAAGATTATGAGAAAATGAGGGGGAGAATGGGCGAAACGGTGAAGGGGAGAAATGGAGTGGTTAGGTAGTTGAGTGGTTAGATAGTTGAATAGTTGGGTGGTTGAGATAAAGAGAGGCCAGAAGGTTTTTTAATTTTTCATTTTTACTTTTGAATTGATTGATGAGATAGACGGGTAATGGCGCTGGCGAGATAATGAGAAAGACGGGTAGTGACGGCGCTGACACGATGAGATGCGCTACAATGCTTTTTACTTTTGAATTTTGAATTGGTAGCTAAAAGCCAAAGGCCAAAAGCCCGAAGCCAGAACAAAGAACTAATGACCAATGACTAATGAGTAATGAACAATAACAACGAACTGACAACCAACAACTAAGAACCAACAACCAACCACCACGAACTGACAGCCATGTATCGAATAATTGCAATCATACTATTACTCTGGACCGGCATTGCCTCCAGCCAGATGCTCTACAATCCCAACGATGAGCGGTTCAAGTCGCTCTACCTGGAGAAAGTCTTGAGTGACTACAGGTACCAGAAACAACAATTCGAGCGGCAGAAAATGCTTCACGATAAAGGCCTCATTTCGAACGCGGAGTTTGGCCAATCGGAGGATATTTTCAAGAATGCCCAAGTGACCTACCAGCAGGCCGTCCTCTCGCTCGCCTTCGAACAACCGCATATCACGATCGAAAAGGCGGTAAAATATCAGGCGAGAGACGGAAAGAAGAGAGTCAAACTGACGCTCATCAATACCACGGGCGGATTGATCGAAGGAAAGAAGGTCGAACTGGAAGATATACAGGGAATTCACTTTGACCAGATCTCGAATGTGTACGTCTCTCTGCTGGATGCCCAGCATTCAATTATCAGCCAGCCGTACGAAATAAAGATCCCTTCCATGCAGCAGAATGAACCGATCGACGTGGACTTCCTTCTCCTCCAGGACCTCGACAATGTCACCGTGCGGTGCGTCTATGGCGACAAGTCCGAGGAGAAGACGATTTTCCTGCAAAAGGACGTGAGCGCCAACCGGGTGCTTCTCACCTCGGCAGAATTCTCCCAGGAAGCGGACCTCGGAACCCGTGCGACCTATGACCTGACGCTGGAGCTTTTCTCGAGCATGGACAACGTCTACAAGTTCGCCGTGCTGAATCTTCCCCACCAGATCTCCTCCGATTTTCTTGACGCGACGACGAATGCGCGGCTCTCGCAAGTGAAATTCTCCCAGGACGTCAACACGCGCAAAGTCTCGCTGGCCGTCTATCTGCCCGACCGGTACGACAGCAGTACGGTCGTGATCGACCGGCCGATGGAGTTTTTTGCCGCCGTCGTGCCTCAAGCCGAAGCCGACAAAATTTCAGAAAGGATGTACACCGCCGAAGAACTCGACCGGATGAACATCAGCTATCTCCGCCTCGAGCTTGTTCCACGCGGCGTCGGACGCATCCAGGTCAGGGCGACCAACTTCTACCAGGAAATCAAACCGGGTGAGAAAGTCCAGATGAATCTGACAATTTATAATGATGGTACCCGGCGGCTTGACAACATCAAAGTGAGCGCGGATGTGCCGTTGAACTGGACCGCCGCCATTACCCCCGACCTGCTCTCAAGCCTGTCCCCCGGCAAAGAGGGAGCGGTTGCCGTTTCCATCGTCCCCCCGGCGGACGTCAACGTCGGCGACTACGAAGTGACCATCAAGACAGAGTCATTCGCGAACAATCGCAAGGTCGATAGCGAGGACAAGAAGATTCGCATTCACATTGCGTCGAGCACGAATATTCTCGGAACAGCGATTTTGATTCTATTGCTAGTAGGTGTGTTGGTAGGGGTAGTCGTGTTCGGAGTGAAGCTGAGCAGGAAGTGAGGGAAGAAGGCAGAATTCAGAAGTCAGAATACGGAAGCCAAAACATTTTGTAATTTTTCATTTTGACTTTTTAATTGAGAGTTGGTGAGAAGGAAACAGGGTGAAACGGCGAATGGGTGAAGGGGCGATCGGGAGAAGGGCGAAACGGTGACGGGGCGAGGAATGAATGGAGTAATGGATTAATGGAGTGATGGAGTGACGTAGTATTTGAGATTATGAGATAGACAGGTAATGGCAAGGTTGAGATGATGAGATAGGCGGGTAATAGCGCTGGCGAGATAATGAGAAAGACGGGCAGTGGCAGGGCTGAGATGATGAGATTTTTAGACAGGCTTTCATTATATTCATCATCTTTTATCAGCGGTCAACTTTTGAATTTTTAATTGATAGCTAAAAGCCAATGGCTAACGGCCAAAAGCTCAGAGCCAGAACCAAGAACAAATGACAAAGAACCAATGACTAATGACCAGTTACCAATGACAATGAACCAACAACCAAGAACGAAGTACCAAATAGTCACTTGGTCAGCACCATCTTCCTGGCCTGCGTAAACGTCGTTCCCGGACTCTCCGTGCTCACAGCTCTCAACTCATAGAAGTAGATTCCGCTTGCGACACCGGAGGGATTCCATTGTGAGACATGCACTCCCCTGAACTGCGCCCCGTTCTCCAGCACCGCGACCCTTTCACCAAGTACGTTGAAAATACTCAATTGCACGTCCGCACGAAGTGGCAACGTATACCCGATAATTGTCGAAGAATTGAACGGATTCGGATAGTTCTGCGAAAGCACAAAATCAGATGGTACGGGGACGGCAGGGACTTGAATAAGGGATTTGAGAATCCAACCACCGGGGTCAAATTGCACGGAGTCGACTGGCTGGCGCGTAGAAAATGAGAACACCTGCAACGGCAAACTATCGACGACCGTTACCGTCGAGTCCCAGGGATCGCTGATAAGCTTAAAGTCTACGGGCAGGATGAAAAATGATGGATTCGTAGTGCCGGTTGATTGATTTACACTGACCGTCACGAGTTTCATCCCGGATGAATCCTTCACATCCCACGAATACAAATAGTGCGGGTAGCTTTCACCGTAAATCCATTCGTTGAAGAAGTACCCCAGATCCCTTCCGGTGGTTTCTTCAAAAACAGCCCGGAGATCCTCGGTGGTCGCCGTCCCGTACATTAATGACGGTCGGTTCGCATACGCACGCATCGAGCGGAAGAAGATGCTGTCTCCCAGCACGTGCCGAAGCATGTGCAGGACGGATGCTCCCTTCGAATACACACGAGGACCGTTAAACAGCTCGTGAACGTCGCTTGTATCCACCGCGAACACGGAGCCCACCGCTGTTTTTGCCAGGTCCATTTGCGGATCCATGAAATTGAAATAGGATGCAGTGCCATATTTCATTTCGTGGTACAGCGCGGTGCAATACGTCGCGAAACCCTCATTTAACCAGAGATGCGACCAGCTCGCGGGGGTGATCATGTCGCCAAACCACTGATGCGCCAGCTCATGGATAATGACGTCTTCGTCAAACGTCGATGTGGATGTCATGGTTTGATGTTCCATCGCTCCCGACCCGAACTCCGAATGCCCATACTTTTCTTTGACAAACGGGTAGAGACCGAACAACCCCGAGAAGATTCCCAGCCCATCAACAGCCCGTGGAAGTTGCGTCTGGGCGGCAGACAGACTTTCGGGCAGCACATAATTCAGTACTTCGAGAGAATCCGTGGGGGAATAGCGAAACCAATTCGTAAACTCGGCGAAATTGGTAATCGCGACTGACACAAGGTATGTCGCGATAGGATAGCGTTCCTTCCAGTGGGTTGTCTTCGTCCCATCCAGGTTCGTTGCAATCGAGACTAGACTGCCATTTGATCCGACTTTATATGAAGAATCGGCGGTCACGATAACATCGACCGAATCGGCTTTGTCGCCGGGTTCATCCTTGCAGGGCCACCAATCCCGCGCGCCGTACGGCTCACTCAGCGACCATACCCACGGCGTTCTGGAATGTGAATCCAGAACGAAACTGCCCATGCCCGTCGCCTGTGGCACACCTCCGTAAGACACTGTTAGGGCAAGGACGTCTCCGGCGTGGTAACCGGAATCGAGTGAGACCGTGAACGAGGACGGCTGCTGGTAAAATGCGGCCGGCCTGCCGTTGACTTGCACGGAATCGACGTGCATCGTGTTCGTGAGGTCAAGAGTCAGAAGCTGAGGACCAGCCTGCAGGCACGTTCCCCGGATGGTGACAATTCCCGACAAATAGAAAGGCGACGTTGAAATGCGCAGGTTCAAACCATAATAGGTCGCATTGAACCAGGCGCTTGCCGCGCTTTTTACATTGTAAGAATGATGACGATTTTGGAACGCCTGGGTTTCCGCCTGCACGATGGAATTCTCGCGCAGGCAATTCCTCTCACCATGAAACTGGGCTACTCCCGGAGCAAAGGCGATGATGGAAAAGATGAGAACCCGAAAAATGCGGCGCACAATTTTCAACGATGCCTTCCCCACGAATCAGTTCCGGCACTCATTGTGCGCGAACAAACTCACCATGTTCAACACTCCAATCGAGTCCAAAGAAGCCGGTCATGAGAATGCCTTCGTCTCCTCTCGTCAGGACTTCCGTATTCAAGACAGTACAATCAGGCAAGCCGAAACCAGGGTTGAGATACGGCAGACGATTGTTCATTCTCATTCCCACGATTCCGGTTCCTGCGATAACTCCAACGCATGCCGTCTCGCTTCCGGCCCTAGGCCGCACGAAAAGACAGGCGACGCCGTCGCCGGAGAATTTCTGTTTGCCGATTTTCACATAACCATCGCCAACTTGTACCGGACTTCCGGACAACAGGTCATTCCAGGCCGCGTTCGTATTCTTATTTCCAAAAAGTACGACATTCCGGTCCGGGTTTTCAGACGGATTGAAATCAACATCGGCGACAACTTCTATGGAACCGTTTCCCTGATACCAGAATTTTTCTGCATCGCACCGTGCCTTCCCGAAGGCCCATGCATTTTCCTCTTTCGAACCTTTCGTACCGAAGACAAATACCATATTGTTTCGAAAAACATCCTTGAATGTTCCGTAGCGGCGGGCATTCTTGAGATCCGGCGATGGTTCCCGGCCCACCGACCATTTCCCATCGTTTTGCTCCATCCATAGCTGTTTTTGACCGGAGGATAACCGTATGCCGCTCAATTTCTGACTATCCAGCATGAGGGAAACAGTATCGCTGGAACGCAGAATATCAAGGTCGAATGCCATGCGTGCGACATTCTTCGTCGTACCTACAAACCTTTTCAATCCGGGATCGAATCGAATATCGACAGAGCTCATTTTGAGTTGCTCAACCTGAGCGTCGACGGTGGCCCAGTTATTCGTTGAAGAGACTCCGGGGTTCGATGTCAGGAAATTGATCTCGCGGATTCGTTCCTTCCCCGGTCTGGCATGGCGTGCAAAGAAGTCGAACATCGGAGGCCAGTCGACGCAATCGGCGCCCGGCTCGTCGGACTTGTCCCACCAGTGTCCCATTCCCGGTTCCTCGTCATAGATGAAATCCTTGTGCGATCCCTTCAGATGTTCCACCATTGAACGCGCTTCATCGGGCGGCACGTTGTCGTCTGCCGAAACCCTGCAGAACATATACACCCAGTTGCTTGTAGTTGTCAACGTACTGGAACGTTTCGCTCGGTGTGGTCGACCTCCTGATCATCCTGCGAATGTCCGAGCTATCGACGATATTCTGACCCCGGAACCGGTACGTCCAGAAACTTATCCAGCCCGCGCTCGGTCCAATGGCGGCAAACTTGTCCGGAAACATGGCCCCGACGTGCCACACCCCGTGCCCGCCCATGGAATGGCCGGTCAGATAAATTCTGTTCTCATCGATCGCATACCGGCCTCTGACAGCATCCATCGCCTCCAGAGCGTCGAGGCGCCCCCAGTCTTCCCAGTTGAATCCATACGGCCGTCTGTTGGTCGGAGCGACGACATGTCCCCATGTTTTTGGATAGTACGAAGCCGATTGATTGAGCGCCTCAACGCCGGCGCCGTGCAATGACAGAAACAATGCTGCGGGCGCATCCTTGCTGTATCCTATTGCCGGATTGATGGCATAGTATTGAACGCTCCCGTCTATCCCGCTGATGAATGTTTCCTTCCGGTTTTCTTCCCGGCCTACGACACGAAACGGAATCGAGATCGTATCCACCGTACTCATCGTGCCCCGGATCTTTTGGAAGAGAGACACCTTTACGCCGAACTTCGATTTCTCGTTGATCGCCGCGCCCAACAAGTGGAACTTCACTTTTCTGACGCTCAACGGCTGGATGAGAGGAACCGGAATCCATCCCCCTTCCGCATTTCCAATCGATGCGTTTATGAACAAAGCCTTCTGCGGTTCATTTGTGGAGTTGACGACAACAATCGAACTCCACGTATCGATCTTTTCACCGGCGACAAAGTCCGGAATTGTAATATCTCTTGGATTGAACATTATCGGCTGCCGGGGAGGGCACAACTTCACCTTCAACCTTCCGCGGGCGCATCGGAAAAGGAAGTCATTTGTTCCCCGTTCGAGTTGAACCGGAAGCCAGGAATAATCGAAGCCCGGCTGCCAGGCCTCGGTCACATCGCTCAGCCCATAGGGGTTTCCCGAACGGGGCGCTCCGTTGACATACGCCATCTCGTCTCCCATTCCTTGCAGAAGCATTACGGTTTTCATTTTCATTTCAACGGGAAGATACACGTAGCAGCTGCTCAAAACGGAATCCTCAAACCACCCTTTCTCATCAGCCTTGATGGATTGCCATTCTTTCTCCGCGGCACCCCGGAACGCGACTTTTTCATGCAGCTTCGGCGCCTTCCATTTCCCCAGAATGAGATTTGCCTCAACAGGATTGGTAACTACAAATGTTTCCAGGTAGCCCTTGGGTAACGAAAGCGCGAGACCTTCCCGCAGAAGAAGCGTGTCTCCGACCTGCGCCTTGAGGGCAGATTGAAGGAGAAAGAAAAATGCTGCCGATATCCACGGCAAGGATTGTTGTTTGAGTTTGATCTTCATGTTGTCCTGTTTCATCACGTGAAATATATTTGAGAGCTGACGGTATAGTGTTCTGCACCTCAACTCTGTTGAATAAATTCCTGGAATCGTGGGCCGTTTCACATCCTTAAGATGCATTCCCTACCCTCACCCCTTTCCCCTCTCCCAGTGGGAGAGGGGAATTGAAGAGGTGAGGGTAAAAGGCCGGAACATTACGTCACTGAATATCTGATACATCACGACAGCCGTGCTGAATATTGTCCAGCGAGAATTTACGGTTTGAAGTATTCGCCGTACATGAGAGGTTCACCTTTTTCCCACGGCTTATATTCATTCGCAAAATCGATCCGGTCTCCGAGAACGGGATGGTCCGCTTGCCAGAGCTTGTACAACGTGCCCGGCCGGGGAACGCTGAGATTTTCCATCTGGAGCTTCACGAATGCGGTTGCGGCATCGTGATTGCTCCGCGTAATCTCAAGGCCGAAGCGGTCGGCTTCGTGCTCGATGGAGCGTGAGTACCAGTTGGCAAATGGCGTGATGAGAAATCCGAAGAAATTGATGAGCAAAAGAATAAGCGGCAGCGACGCAATATCCGAAAGCCGGTCGAAACCGAAACGCTGCTTGAACCGGTTGACGAACGCTCCGGCTGTCAGGTAAGCGAGGTACAGCGTCAGCATACTGATGAGCGAGATGAAAGCGATGAGTTTCCAGACGTGGCCGAGCACGTAGTGCCCCATCTCGTGGGCCATAACGAAGAGCACTTCCTTCTCATTAAGCTTGTTAATGGTATTGTCCCATAGGACAATTCGTTTCGACCCCATGAATCCGGTGACGTAGGCGTTCACCTTTTTTGTGTCGACACTCTTATTCACCTCAAACACGCGGCCCCCCTCGATCCCGGCACGGTCTGCGAGGGCAAGAATCTTTGCCTCGAGAACTTTATTTTTCATCGGACCGAAGTCGTTAAACAGCGGCGCGATCCAAATGGGCGAGACGATCATCGCGAGGATGGTAAACGGTATCATGAGAATCCCCACGTACAGCCACCAGCGTTTTGGGCTCTTTTTCAGGAGGAGGTAGGGAATCCACAGGAAGAAAAACCCGATGATGATCCCGACCATCAGCCCCTTAAGAGCGTCATTGAACCATTTGCCGAATGTCTGGTTGGAGAGGTCGTACGCATGCTGCCTGACGAAGTCTTCGTAGTAGCTTAAAGGAAGGTTAATAACGAAAAAGATCGCGGAGAAAATAATGAAATAGATGCCGATCGTAAAGAACCAGTGCCTGCCCATTTTCTCTGCCCATCCTCGAATCTTCGATGAGAAGCCCGTGAAGAGAAAAACCGCCGGCAGCAGAAGTCCCCAGACCACATCGACCATCCAGAGGATGTCGCCGCCAGCATGATAGTCGAGCGCCTTCTGGGTTGGCTCCGGGACCGGTACCGGAACATTTTGAAGTTGTACCGTGTCCGGCGGGGATTGAGATGGAACGGTTTGTGCCGGGGCGAGAATGCCTGCCGACAATAGAATTGCTGCAATAATGAAGTATCGCATCAATTGACCGCTTCCGCAAGAAGCAATTCTATCTGTTGTGTCAGCTCTTCTTCCATTTCCGGTCCGTCAAATCCGACAGTTTTAAAAGCAATGGTGCTCTTCGCGTCAATAACGAATTTCGTGGGAATACCCTCCACGCCGTATTTGTCGATAACACTGTTGTCTGCGTCGATAAAGACCGGAAAACTATATTTGTTATCCACGATGAACTTCTTTGCATTCGCAACCGTTGCGTCGTAATCTTTCTGGCGCTCCCACGTATTGATCGCCAGAAAAACCACTTTGGGATTGGTCTTGTACTTGTCGTAAACTTTCTGTAGGAACGGGAACGACATTTTGCACGGCCCGCACCACGTCGCCCAGAAGTCGAGGATGACCACCTTCCCTTTCAGGGCAGACAATACCGCCGGCGTCCCGTCGAGATCCTTGAGCGTGAAATCGATCGAAGGCTTGCTGATTCTGCTCTCGCCGACCTTCTTCTTCATCGCAGCCACCATCTCGTTGTGGGCATCAGCCATGATTCCGTCGAACTCTTTCTGTTTATCGGCTGGTAACTTTTCGAAACCTTCCTTCGCTCCCTCCTTGTTCGCAAAGGCTTCCTTGAAATAGTTCACCAGGTTGTCGTTGCTCTTTCCTTTGACAATGCAGCTACGACCGACCTCCATTGCCATACCGAACTTCTTGTCGCTTACCAGGCATCCGAGATATCGTGCGTCGAGGTCGACGTCATCTCCCTGAGAAAGCTTGTATGCCTCCCCGAAACTCACCTCTGCCCCCGTCACATCGCCAGATTTCAAAAGAGCCTGACCGTATTTATCATAGCTCGTTGCTCTTTCTTCCTCGACGCTTTCGTTCCATTCCTTCCTGGTTTTGTAGTACGAACGGGAAGAGGTGTCGACAGCATTGCTCACATCAACAGCCTTCTTCGCAAAGACCACTGCTTCGCGCAGACGGTCATCCTTCGCCATGAGTTTCGTAACGATCTGGGAATAGTTGTACGCCGTCGGCTTCGTCATCTGGGAAACGATCTTTATCGCTTTGTCGACATCATTTGCCTGGATACAATAATAGAAGACGGTGGAGAGTTTATTTTGATTGTCCGCGCTGTCGAGAACCGGGAATTCCGCGAAGTACTTCTCGGCGAAATCCACCTTTTTCTGCGGTGTCGCTTCCTTCCTCATGTCACTCCATCGCATGGATCGCGCGAGAAACCCCTTGGGGTTGCGGGCAATTCCGGTCTCGCGGATCTCCCGTGCTTTGCCCGAGTCGCCCACAGCGTTGTACCAGGCCACGTATCTGGAGAGAAGCGAGTCGTTCATCTTATCTCTTTCATAGAATACATTCAGCTCGGCCTTTATCCGCGCCTTTGACGAATCGGACGGATCTTTTTGCAATGTCATATCCCACAGAGTGGAGGCGGCATCCCAATCGTCGGGAAACCGTTCCTTCTCGGCGAGTAGTTCTGCTCTCGCAGCATTCTCATCGCGCGTGCGTTTGAACGACCTGATTCCGTACCGGTAGAGTTGTGATAGCCCGGGGTGGGCTCCCTTCACCGGCAGGCCGTCGTTCGCATAAACCATCGAAGCCCAGACGTTGTCGTCGTTATCGTCAACCTTCTCACCCGACACAAACCGGAACAGTAATAGCTTCACTTTCGGGTTGTCCAAAACGAATGAAGTTTTCCAAACTTTCCCATCGCTCTTCATCGGAAGCTCGCTGAGGTAATCCTTCGTAAAATCTCCCGAATACATGAACACATCCAGAGTTACTTCCTTTGTATCCCGCAGGACAGCCTTCGGACTTTCCGCATTATACACGACGGAGATTGTTTCCCCGAATTTAGGATGGTCGGGGAAGAGCGTGAAAACGTCCCGGGATTCTTGAGCGCGGGAGAGAGTGCTTATCAGGAGGATGAGAAAACAGAGGGTGTTTTTCATGATGTTGTTCCTTGTTCTTAGTTCTTGGTTGTTGGTTCTTAGTTGTCAGTTCGTTGTCATTGTTCATTAATCATTGGTTATTCGTCATCAGTTCTGGCTATTGGCTGGTGGTTCTTTGGTGTTGGTCCGGTGGCATTAGCTTGAATGTCTTCATCAGTTAATGCGATTCCCAAATCCAAATATCTGCGCCAGAGGCGCACCCGCCTCTCGCGGGGAAACTCTAACCCACTTGCCATCCTGACAGGTATTCACTGGGAAGAAAGTACGAAAAATTCACGATAGCGACAAACGCTGTCGAATTCAGTCGGCGGGCGTGAAATAACGGTCAGGAGGACATCATTTGTGCACATTTTCTCTCCCTTGGAACTCATACAGAGCTTCACTACCTTAAAGCTGCCTAACTCACCTTCGTTTCTGATTCTTATCCTACAATTATAGAAAGGATCTGCCATGATATTCATATTCTTTGTGCTCGTTGCAATCGCCGCCTCCATGAGCTGGTGGGCGGCGCGGAAAAAGTTCGTCGGCCAGCATAACGTTACGTATCGGAGCGCGATGACCGTGAGCGGAGCGATCGCGCTGCTTGCCATCGTCATAGCCCTGTCTCAATGTCTGACAGTCATACCGGCCGGCCACGTTGGCGTCATAGATGTATTCGGAACGGTGTCCGAAATGACCCTGAAGGCGGGAATCAACGGTGTGAATCCCCTTGCGGTCGTCACAAAAATGTCGATCAAAACGCAAGAGCTCAAGGAGGTCATGGATGTCCCATCGAAGGAGGGATTGACGGTGGAGATGGAGATCAGCGTGTTATATCACCTCGACCCCGAGCGTGCATCCCAGATTTACAAAACCGTCGGGGAGGAGTATGTCGAGGTCATCCTCGAGCCACAATTCCGGTCCGTGAGCCGTGGCGTGACGGCCTCGTACGAAGCAAAGGCACTCTACACTTCCGAGCGCGAAGTCCTTGCACAGGTGATCATGAAGGATCTGATCGAAATCGTGGCGCCCCGCGGTGTTGTCATCGAATCGACTCCTCTACGAAAGGTCGGACTTCCTTCCGGGCTGACGGCGGCGATCGAGGAAAAACTGCGCGCCGAGCAGGAAAGCCAGAGGATGCAATTCATTCTCACCAAGGAGAGCCAGGAAGCCAGCAGGAAACGCATTGAGGCTCAGGGTATCTCCGATTTCCAGAAGATCGTGGCGCAGAGTATCAGCGATAACCTCCTCCGATGGAAGGGAATTGAAGCGACGATGAAGATCGCGGAGTCCACCAATGCGAAGGTCGTCATCGTCGGAAGCGGAAAGGATGGTTTGCCGGTCATTCTCGACACCAAGTAGAACCTGATTGAATCAGACTGCAGAACATACGCAGCCCTTGGAAAGCCGGCCGGAGCTCCGGCGCGAACTATCGTTGCTGGATTCGACGATGGTCAACGTCGGAAGCATTATCGGCTCGGGCATTTTTCTGGTCCCGGCAACCATAGCGCTTTATCTTCACTCGTCTTCTCTGGTGATATTTGTATGGATCATCGGGGGCGGCGTGAGCCTCCTGGGTGCGCTTTCAGTTGCCGAGCTGGGAGCAATGTACCCGAAGGCGGGCGGTCAGTATGTGTACCTCTCGGACGCTTACGGACAACTGTGGGGATTCCTCTACGGTTGGACTGCGTTCGCGGTGATCATGGGCGCTTCGATCTCTGCGGTCGCAGTGGGATTCGCCACCTACCTCGGCTATTTTGTCCCGCTTTCGCCTGCGGGAATAAAGATCGTTGCCATTGCTTCCATCGCAACGCTCACCGCCATCAATTGTTTTGGCGTGAAGGCGGGTGCTCTGGTCCAGAATATCTTCACGTTTTCAAAAATGGCGGCGCTTCTTCTCCTTGTCATTCTCGGTTTTTTCCTTCATGCCGTGAACTCTGTCGGCTGGCCAACTCTCACGAGTTTTCCGGCATTATCAGGTATTGCGGGGCCGCTCGGTCTGGCGCTGGTGGCCGTGCTCTGGGCGTATGACGGGTGGATCGAGATCACCTACGTCGCGGGCGAGGTGAAGAACCCTCAGAGGAACATTCCGAGGTCGGTGATTCTCTCGACATTCATCGTCATCGTCATTTACGCCTTGACCAATTTCACGTACATTTCGGTTCTCTCGCTCGATGCAATCTCAAAATCAACGCTCGTTGCCGCCGATGCCGCGACGGCGATCGTTGGACCCATCGGCGCCACGATGGCGGTCATCGGTGTCATCATCGCCATGGTGGGATGCAACAACGGATTTATCCTGACGGGCGCGCGCATCTACTACGCTATGGCGTCGGAGAAAGTGTTCTTCAAGTCGTTCGCCAGGATCCACCCGAAGTACCATACGCCCGTGCCGTCACTGGTCGGCCAGGGACTCTGGGCGAGTTTCCTTGTCGTCACGAGCACTTTCAATCAACTGTTCACCTATGCCATTTTCGCTTCCTGGATATTTTACGCAATGGCGGCGGGGGCTGTGATGGTGCTGCGTAGGCGGTCGCCGGAGCTTCCCAGGTCGTACAGAACATGGGGATATCCGTTTACGCCGGTTATTTTTATCCTGTTTTCGCTTTATCTCGTGATCACGACGATCGTTGAAGACCCGAGAGATGCCGTCATCGGACTCGGGATTATTCTTTTGGGATTGCCGGCATATTTTTATTGGAAGAAAAGAGCCTTATATTCCACAGATTGAAATACATTTGAAATATTCACATATTAGATGCAATCTGTAAAGTTGAAAGGAATTTCATGTGAGACCCGTTGTAAAATTTCTCAGCGATGACCTTATTGAGAGAATCGTCGGAGAAGGAAGAGATCTCTTGTGCAGCCTCGGCATGGAGATTCACAATGATACCGCTCTCTCCATGCTGTCGGACTCCGGTGCGCGCATCGACAAAAGTACCCGGCGTGTTTATTTCACACAAAGTTTGATCGATAACGCATTGGCCGCAGCGCCCCATGCGTTTAAGCTTTTTGACGTTCTGGGCGAGGAGGCCGTCGACCTTTCCGGTTTCACCGTGAATTTCACTCCCGGCTCGGCGGCAATCAACGTCCTGGACGGCACGACGAACAAGATTCGAAAACCGACCACCGCTGACTACATCAGATACGCAAAGCTGATGTCGGGTATGAACAACATCGCTTCACAATCAACGGCAATGATTCCGGCGGATGTTCATGAGCGGATATCCGACAGCTACCGCCTGTACCTCAGCCTGTCGTATTGTGAAAAACCCGTTGTGACGGGCGCGTTTACCATCGAAGCGTTCGAAATTATGAAAGAGCTGCAGCTTGCGGTGCGGGGCTCGAAGGAGAATCTTGCATCGCGGCCATTGACGATATTTTCGTGCTGTCCCACTTCGCCGCTGAAGTGGAGCGATGTCACATCGCAAAACCTTATCGATTGCGCACGATACTCAATCCCTGTCGAATACATCTCAATGCCGCTTTCGGGTTTCATGTCTCCGGTGACGCTTGTCGGCTCGCTCGTCCAGCACACGGCTGAGACCCTCAGCGGGCTGGTGATGAGCCAGCTTACAAATCCGGGCACGCCGGTTCTGTACGGCGGGTCGCCCGCATTCTTCGAACGTCCGATACGAAACCACGCCCATGGGCGCCATCGGCACGATGATGATCGATTGTGCATACAATGAAATCGGGAAATACCTGGGCCTGCCGACACAGGCATACATCGGGTTGAGCGATTCAAAGTCTCTCGACGCGCAGGCCGGTCTTGAATCCTCGATGGGAGCAACTCTTGCGGCGCTTTCCGGGATCAACAACATCTCAGGGCCGGGGATGCTCGATTTTGAAAGTTGCTTCAGCCTTGAAAAGCTGGTCGTCGATAATGAGATCTGCGGCATGACTTTCCGGATGATCAGAGGAATTGAGCCGAAGGAAGATTTCCCGGCTCGGCCGATCTTCGATGAACTTCTTCGGGAAAAGCATCTCCTCATCGCCGACCATACACGCAAATATCTGAAACAGGAGGATTATTTTCCAGGGCCCGTCATCAACCGCGCCAACAGGGCACGATGGGAAGAAGAAGGAAGCTCGGGGCTCCAGGATCGGGCCCGGCAGCAAATTGAAGGTCTGCTCGGTTCTTACCGGCCCACCGCTCTTCCAAAAGAAATCAAAAGGGATCTTACGAAGCTCATAGAAACTGAAGCGCGGCGTTACGGAATGGCACGATTGCCCGAGAATCTATCGTGAAACGTATTCTCGAAATACCGGTTGCAGATGTTATTCCTGGCGTGAGCGCCGTTCTTGAAGCCCAGGGGATCCCTGCCTGGCGTCAGCCGGGCGAGCATATCCTGCAACTCGCACGGGACGCAATCTCTATTTACAGGCAACATGCCCAACCAGCGGGAATGTACGTTGAAATCTCCCCGGGGGATTTCAGGAATGTTTTTGAAGGCGAAGGTCTGAACGATGACGCATCGCCCGTCAAACCCATCGCCGGGGCATCGGGAACTCTTGCCCTGTATGCAGCTACTCTCGGCAAGAGCGTTTCAGATGAAATTTCTCGACTTTTCCAGTCGAACGACTTTGCTCTTGGCTCCATGCTCGACTCGACGGCTTCCGAAGGCGCCGAGATGGCAGCCCAGGCCGTTCAAAACGTCTATCGCCGATCGCTGAACGAGTCACACCGGCACGACCACAACACTGGCATACTCCGGTTTAGTCCCGGCTACTGCGGTTGGGACATCAGCGGACAAAAACGACTCTTTGCACATCTCACCCCGGCTGACATCGGAATAACGCTCAACGAAAGTTTTCTCATGCAACCTCTGAAATCAATCAGCGGTGTGATCATTTCCGGGAAGAAGGAAATTTTTTCATTCGAGGATACTTTCCCCTTCTGCAGAGATTGCACAACGCATAGTTGCCGGGAAAGAATTAAGTCCGTCATAGAACAATAGACAAGCAAGAGACAATGGAAATTCTTGAACAATTAGCCGGCAGTCTCCGGAGCGGCGATGTAAAGAAAACTGCAGAGGCCACCCAACTCGCGATCGGAAAAGGACTCGAGCCAAGGATAATCTTGGACGACGGGCTTATCGCGGGAATGTCGATTGTGGGAGAGCAGTTTAAACACCACGAAATATTCTTACCGGAGGTTCTTCTTGCCGCCAAAGCAATGTACGCAGGCATGGATTTGCTGAAACCGCTTCTTATCAGAGATGGAGTGAAAACGATCGGCAAGGTGGTAATAGGCACCGTCCAGGGCGACCTCCACGACATCGGCAAGAATCTCGTCGCCATCATGCTCAAGGGCGCCGGCTTCGAAGTGATCGATCTCGGCAATGACGTATCGCCGCAGCAATTCATCGAAACTGCCGAGAAGGAACATGCGGAACGTCATCGGGATGTCGGCGCTGCTGACAACGACAATGCCGGTCATGAAAAAGGTCGTCGAGCTGGCAAAGGAACGTCGGCTGTATGGAAAAACCAGGATCATTGTGGGCGGCGCTCCGTTGTCGATGGAATATGCCCGGGAAATCGGAGCGGATTCGTATTGTTTCGACGGTGTCAGCGCCGTTGATTGCGTGAAGAAATTCGTCAAGAGAACCTGATGCGGCCATTCAGGGAACGACTCGGGATGCCCGGAGTCATCATTGCCGACGGGGCGATGGGAACGATGCTCTTTCAGCGGGGATTGAACCCGGGTGAATGTCCGGAGAGGATGAACCTTGACCATCTCGAAGTACTCGAGGCAATCGCCGGCCTGTACCTCTATGCGGGGGCGGAAATCATTCAAACAAACACCTTCGGCGGTTCACCGCTGAAGCTCTCGTCCTACGGTCTGGAGAGCAAGACCGAGGAGATCAACGCCCGGGCTATTCATTCTGTCAGAAAAGCTGTCGGAGACCGCGCCTATGTATCTGCATCGTGTGGCCCGTGCGGTAGAATCCTTCAACCGTACGGCGACACCGCACCGGAGGAAGTGTTCGACTCTTTCAGGAGGCAATTGAAGGTACTTGTCGACGAGGGCATAGATGTTATTTGCGTTGAAACCATGACAGATTTGAACGAGGCGACGCTGGCGGTCAAGGCCGCAAGGTCGATTTCGTCCTCCATTCCGGTCCTCGCGACAATGACTTTCGACAGCACTCCCCGTGGATTTTATACTGTGATGGGAACGACCGTCGCGCAGGCAGCGGAAGGGCTTGCCGCAGCTGGTGCCGGCGTTGTCGGGTCGAATTGCGGAAACGGGATCCTGAATATGGTGAAGATAGCGGAAGAATTCGCAAAGCACACAACGCTGCCCATCATTATCCAATCAAACGCTGGGATACCTGCATTGAAAGACGGGATGTCCGTTTTCCCGGAATCGCCGGAATTCATGGCAGAAAAAAGTCTGGCGCTGAAAAAGCTCGGCGTGAAAATTATCGGCGGCTGTTGCGGGACGACCCCCGAGCATATTTTCGCGATTAAGAAAGCTGTAAGTTAGTTTTCCAGAGGTATCTCGTTTTTTTTGCGCGTGCGTTGGAGGAGCGTGGCTGCTCGTTCTAATTGAAGAAGCTGCAAACACCGGTTCCAATCTCAAATGAAACAGCCCCAACCATCTCCGGTTGGGGCTGTCCCGTTACAGACCTCTCTGACACAGAAGCTATTTCAGCATCATGGCCTTGCGAACTGACGAGAACTGGTCGGCAGACATCCGAACAAAGTACATCCCGCTCGGCACCACCAATCCATGCGCGTCTCGACCGTCCCATTCCACCGTGTGGTAACCGGCCGATTGCAGCCCGGTCATCAACGTTGCCACCTTCTGGCCCAGTATGTTGTACACGATTACGTCGACGTTCGTCGTCTTCGGTACATCCACATTGAACCGCGTCGTCGGGTTGAACGGGTTCGGATAGTTCTGACTCAACGCGAACTCCTTCGGCACCGCCACTCCGTCCACCAGTCTCAGCACCAGCGACTTCACGCTCGCGTTCGTTATTTGGATCGATCCCGTGTTGTTCAACACCACGTTGTTCACTATCCGACCACCCAGTCCGTCTGTCAATGTCAGCGTCCGGCCGTTCGTGTTCTTGATATCCCACTGAACCGTCACTGGATACGAACTCGACTGCAGACTGATCGGGTACTCGTACACCTTCCCGGCTGCCATATTGTCCGGATACGTCTCCAGCATCCGCTGCGACGCAAACCGCACATCGAACACGCCGTCGGGTACCGTCGGCGGAAGTTCATAGAAGCTCGCCGGCGTCTTGAGCTGGCTTTCACTGCCAACGTACAACGGCTGCTGGTATTTCGCAGCGTCGCTCACCGTGATCTTGTTCAGAACCGTCAGGTCCGTGATTCCCGGCGTTGCCTTCGGGATCGAGCTCGCCGTCAACTGCAGGGCGCCTGTCTGGTTCGACTTCACCCAGTATCCTTTGCCCGGGTCGATCTCTGTCGCAATGACGTACCCGTGGTTGTAACCGTAGTAATTCGACGTTACGATATTCGTCGGGGACTGAACGATCGCCGACGTCAGGACCGGTTTCACAATCGATCCCACGAGGTTCCAGTCAGTCTTCACACTGTCGACTCCGTTGTAGACAGGCAATCCCGCCGTTGCGTACGTATTCGCAGCGGGGAATTTCAGCCAGTAACCCATCCCCGGCGCCAGCGTCCCGCTCTGCACATATCCGCCTCGGTACGTGAACGCCTGCGAAACTGCCGACGGATACAAAGTCGTCTTCGCGTTATTGTTCCCTTGCGGCGTCACAGGCAACGACAGGATATTCCAGCCGCTCGCCGCCACGGAGCCGGCGGTCGGATGGAACTCGACGCACCATCCGTCGCGAGGTTTGAGCTGATAAGGGCCGTTCTCGGACCCGCGGAAAAACTTCAGGAAGCCGGGATTTGAACCCACCTGCGTTGCCACCGAATCAGGCCGGATAATCCTTCCATAGTTCCCCGTGAGGCCCACACTCGAAATCGAATCCACAGGAGCGCCAGACTCCTGAACATTGTCCCATTGCATTTGGATCGTGCCATCGCACTTGTTCAGTATCGTGCGGAACGTCGTCGGAGACTGTAAAAAGGCCCCGGTTTCCCCCGTTCCTACGTCATAGTTGATGCCGATGGAGTCGAACTCTGAGATGAAACGGCAACTATCGCTCTTCCAGCAGATGCGGCCATACTGGACGTTGCTTGTATCGACGTAGATGAGGTCGTACCATAGCGTCGCGATAAAGTTCCTCGGTATGTTGCCTGCACCTGCCGTATCTCCGCGTCCGAGATGCTCAGCCTCTTGATAATAATAATCATAGTCGGTATAAAATCCGTTGTCGCTCACATCGATTGTATCGTTCGCGAATTTGGAGAGCGACATCGCACCGTTCATCCCGATCCAGGCGTAGTTCACCGTATCCCCGAAGTAAATGAACGGTCCACCGAGCGCGAACGGCCCTGCAGTCCCATCATCCTTGGGAGCGCTACCGGATCCCGAGTATGGAGGCTCGAACCATGTCGGGTGGACGTGAACCCCCAGTGTGCTCGTCGTATCAAGTTGCTGATAGCCCGGCGTATCCTTGATACTCTGGGGAACGCACGCAACCGCCGTATCAGGATAATACCACTCATCGCCGAACGAGATAATTTTATACGAATGCACGACGCCGCTATCCATCACCAATCCTTGAGAATCGGCTGCCGCCACATAGAATTGGACGGTACGCGAATACGGCCGGCCGGTCGTCGGAGCGATAGCCGGAATCTGGCCGTGGTACGTGGTCCCGCCGAAGAAGTCCAAGGGAAGCACCTGGAACGGTCCTCCATCGACGGAGTACGCCATGTGCGCCGAGGCGACGCCGGCCGCAGCTTCATTAGCAAAGTCACAATCCTCGAGATTGACAAGTACATCGCGGGGAGATCCGCCAAGCGTTGTTCCCAGGTTGGTGATACTCGTTACGCGCGGCGGTGTGTTGCCCGATACCGTCATCGAGTACCAGATATTGACTTCCCAGTATCCGCGGTCGACCCATCCAGGAATGCCGCACGTACTGTTGTGTTCATAGAATTTCCAGGCATGCGTATGGTAGAATCCATTGGCGTCAGCCTGAGAAGGCCAATCGTAAACCCCTGTTACTGTATTATCAGTCCCCACCGGGTGAGCACCCGGAACGATAAGCGCTAGGAGGACCGCTTGACCCGCATGGACCGCCGGTGCGCCAATGATATGTAAATTGAACTTGTTAACTGCATTGACTTGAAGATGCCGGAACGGATATCCTCCAAGTCCCCAGATCTCGTCTCCTGCCGGAGATACCGTCAGCGGTGCATTCGGAAATTGTTTTTGCAGCGTCGAAACCCAGGCGGTTGTGTCCGGCGGGGTCGCGTCCGTAACGAATGCGGCGACGCCGCCAATTTGCGGGCTAATGTTGTATTCCTGACCTTCCAGGTCATTAGTGTTCGTGAAGTACCCCCAGCAACGGGGACCATAGCCAAGGGTAGGATCAGCCGGACCCGGAGCGTAAGGCGCCAAGGCACCGTACCCCGGTCCCGTGCTGTCATTTAGACGGGATTCCATCAATCGCAGCGCGAGCGTTGAATCTTGATTCATGTAAGTTCCGGGATTATACATATAAAACGTATCTATCACGCCATCGGAGGGCACGGTGAACCACTCTCCGAACATGTCTTTGAAAGAGGAGACCCAGACAGTACCGCTTGGTGGATAATCGGCGGGGTCATAGCCAAACTGCAACGGGTTGGTGCACGTGGCCTCCGAGATTTGCCTCAGCCCCTTTTCTTTTTGAAATTGCTGCAGCGCGTGTGATGCGCTTTCTCCTTTCTTCAAGCGAACGACGTCGCCGTTGATCCCAACGAGCATTCGCTCTTGCTGAGCAACCGCAAAGCTGCCCAACAAAAAAACGCATAGCAAAAGGTATATTCTCTTCATAACGACTTTGCTCCTTTCGTTTGAATTGTTCAGGAAAAAAATCCGCGATTTGTGTGAAGTTAGTTTTCTCTAAAATGGGGGAGAGGAACCCACCGACACATTTCCAGGATAGAAACATGTACAGGGTTCTCTCGGGAATCTAAGAGCATCTCGACATAGCGATAACTCAAATATAATAAGAGTGTCGTGGATTGTCAACTGGCGATCAAAAATAATGGCCTGGAAAAGCTTAGAATGCTCGAAAATTCGCGAATCCGGGCATTTTGGGGCATTTTCTTCAATGGCACTTTTTCGTAGACGACCCCCCCAGGCCTGCAACGCGGGAATCAAACAAACCTGTAGCGACGCAAAACGATTCTGCTCTCCCGGATCACAACCTTCGCAAAACCCGCCACAGGCACGGAGAGCAGCATTCCCATGACCCCGAAGAATTCTCCGCCGATGATCACGACCAGGAGCACAAGGAGCGGGTGCATGTCAACGCTCTTCGCGATGACGATCGGCTGGATAATCGAATCGTCGACAAGCTTTACAATGATGAATGCGAGGACAACGTACAGAAGGCGAGAGAGATCGCCGGTGGTGAGGATGGTCATGACGCTCGCCAGGATTCCGCCGGCCAGCGGGCCGACATAGGGGATCAAATTTGCCAGCCCGGCAAAGATGCCGATGAAAAAGAAGTACTTCACATCCAGTATCCACATGGCGAGAGTTGAGAGGATACCGAAGATGAACGCATCGAGAAACTGCCCGCGCAAGTATGAACCCAACTGCATGTCCATTTTGTAGATGAGATTGAGAGAGAACTCGAAGTACCTGTTCGGGACAACAGCCAGGAGCGTCTTTTTCATTTCCCTGCCGTCTTTCAGCAGGAAGAAAATCACAAATGGAAGAGCCACCGCCTGCGTGACAAATGGCACGGCCTGGGCCACGACATAGCCGAGAAGCCGTTCACTGACCCCGCTTTTCGCTTCCCGGATTCTCTCGGCCAAATCAATCCCCTGCATCCCGAAGAATGCAAGTTTCTGATTAATGTATGTCTGAAGTTCAGAGACGATCGCGCTCGTTTGATTCATCGAGGCGCTTGCCTGAAGGTTTTGGATTTCACGAATAAGCGCCGGCACGACGAAGAAGCCAAAGGCGTATATCGCAAGACCTATTCCCACAAAAACTATCCCGGTGGCGGCCAGGCGGCTCAGGCCCCGTGATTCCAGTCCGGTTGCGATTGGGTCAAGAATGTACGCAAGCAGCGCCGCGATAATCAAGAGACGGACGATTTCACCGATGGCAAAAAGAAAGAATCCAGCCGCCGTCAGCAAGAGCAGAATGAAAAATATTTTCGTATACCGAGTGGAAAGATCAGACATACTACGTCTTCTCCTTCGTTAACTCATGGAGTTGTTCGTTCATGTGCTTCAAACGATCGCCGATAATACGAGCCAGGGACACGATAATCTTTATCCCGAGGCGGGGATTTCGTTCTATCATTGAAAAGAGGTCGGGCTGTGAAAAAGCGAATATCTTAGATTCGGTTTTCGCGATTGCGCTTGCCGACCGAGGGGATTCGTCCAACAGCGCCAGTTCGCCAAAAAACTCTCCTTCCTGTAATTCCGCCAGGACTTTCCCGTCGCTCCCGACTTCAATTAGAACCGAGCCGCTCTCCATAATATACATAGCGATCCCCGGCTCACCTTGTCGAAAAATCACTTCTTTCGGTGTGTAAACGCGTTCATGCAGTATTCGTTCAACGCCGGATAATTCACGGTCGGTGAGTTGTTCAAACAGCGGAATGCCCCGAAGGAGTTCTTTGATTTCTCCGTTCTTCTTCTGCTTCTTCGCAATTCCCCAAAAATGATCCATGGGATTGATTTCCTCAGTATGAAATGTCAAAGATTTGCACGCCGTGCGTTTTTGATTATGCGGCGAATTCTGCGCTCTTCAAAAGAACAAGCAGCCGTCAAAAGATAGGCAGATTTTCAAAGATTGTCAAGATGAACGGAAACCCGATGCCGGGTCATATGGCTTTCATTGGGGGAGGTTGATCCGGGAGCTGTTCTGATAAATATATTCATTGATCGGGACGGTACTCACCTCGGCACGATCATCGCATGGCCAGATTTCCTTGCAGAGAAGAAATGCGACCGGGTGTTTTCCTAGGATGGCCCCTTACCCGTTTTCCTCAATTCACTGAATCTCTTGATTTTCCCCCCGACCGCGGCCAACAACGTGCTGCCGCTAAACGGCTTGGCGATGAAATCATCCACGCCGATTTCCAGGCTCGATTGATGTATCTTTTCGTCTTTTACTCCCGTGATGAAGATGAAGGGAACGGCTACGAGACTGGGAGTTTTGCGAACATGGCTGTAGAGAGAGAAACCGTCCATGCCGGAGTTATCAAAATGAATGTCGCACAGAATGAGGTCCGGAACAAATGATTTCAATTTCTCGATTGCCTCTTCGGGCGATGAAGCCGACTCCACCTTGTATCCCGCTCCCGAAAGCAACAACCCGAGTATCTCACGGTAGTCCGACTCGTCGTCGATAACAATGATTTTTGAAGCAGTGCCCGGTTCCTTTACCTTGCCTGAAGCCTTGGCCGGCCCCGGGAGATGTTGTTGACCGGCTCCGCGCGGCTGATCCCCTTCGCGCTTCTTTTTCTCATATTGAACCCTGTAGAGCTTGACACGTTCCAGATATGCGAGAGCGTAGATATTTCCCGGGTCGAGATCGACGGCTTGGTTTACTTCTTCCTCCGCGGCATCAAATTCGTTCTGAAGAATGTATTTATCGGCCAGTTTTAAATGATCGGCAACCATAAAATCTCACCTTTTCACAATTTTTGTTTCAGAAAAGATACGAAAGGCGGGGGTGAGATTCAAATTGCGGCCGGCGATTGCAGCCGCTCGCGCTTTGTGTCGACTCAATGCACGGAAAAATCCTCAATTTGATCCTCTTACTTCCATATGATGTTTCTGTCGGTCTGCCAGACATCGGGGGATCTTCCAGGTAATAGGTGGTAGGAAATAGGGAATAGGTTGGCCATGCATAATGGAATCAATCATATCAACTCCCTTTGTTTGCCACATCCAGTTTCTACTACCTATCACCTACCACCTACAACCCATTTGCTATCTCCGGGGTAGAATAACATCGTATACGTTCGGATCATCGGACTTCCTCTTCCCTCCGCCGACCCACTCGCCTGCCTCAAAGCCGACATTCCGGAACTCTCCAATTCCCGCTCCCCCATGGTCGTCCTGGGCGCCGATGAGGACCGTGTATCTCCAGCTCGATTTCGGCATCCCAAGAATCTCGACGGGAATCGCAAAAGACACCGTTTTGGTGTCGACACTTCCCAAAGGATTTCGTTCATCGCCTGGGACTGGACGGTATTCGGCCAGGATATTCCCCTTCGCATCCTCAACGCTTACCCCGCCCCCGAAATATATGATGTTCTCGAAAGCATGCGATCTGTTCAGAACATATCGCGCATTTCGACCGACCAGTGTCTGGCCGGAGCCCGGTATTCCATCTTTATCGATTGCGATGGCTCCGAACGTCAGTTGAAAACCATATTCCGGATGCCAGCCGGGATTGGAGAGATTCCTGAATCGCAACAAGAAGTGAACATTTTTCTCATCGGCTGAGACTTTGAAATACGTGATGTCCAGACTCCCCGGTTTCAGGTTCGGTGTGAGTGGGTAGGTGTATGACCCCGTCCCTTTGTCATCTCCGACCGGATCTGTTATTTCATAGAGGACCGAGGTGCCGGAGGACGGACTTTTCACCTCTGCGTTTGTCAAAATCCGGTGTGTTGGTTGCTGAAGGGCTTTGAGATCGGGATGAACCACCGGCGTTGCGAGGCAGATCCCTTGAAGCGCCGAAACGGATTCCATGGGCTTTCGGAACGTCGTATCGAGCTGTTGTGAAAAAGTCGCGGTTTTTTCCATCACGCCACGATGGTTGATTTCAAGAGTCACAGGATTGTTCGGGCGCAATCGTGCCATAAAGACCCTGGCGGCTCCATCCGGAAACGGCCACTCAAGCTGGACCTCAACGTCGCGAGCGTCGGACGGTGATTTCAAAACGATTTCCCCATCACTTTTTTCAATGTGATAATGCACCTCGACGCAGAACTGGCCAACCGGAACAGTGAAGTCCGCTTGCTGTATTGACGATGGAAGACGGGGGCGGAGGTAGATTCGCGGAGCGGCGGCATCGACGGTGACTCCAAGATACGACTGGTAGAACGAGCGGACGAATTCCGCAAGACTCCAGGCCTGCGAGAATGCGCCCGAGAGGCGCGGCTCCGACTCTCCGGGATGCGGAGCCGCGTCAAGAAGCTCCGAGAGCGTCCCAACCGCGCCACGGTCGAGCATCTGAGTCGCCATGTTGTCGCTCACGGTGAATGCGAGATCGGACAATCCATAGCCGGTCGCCGCATCGACCCATCGCCCGGCGAGCCATGTCCAGACGATGCCGTTATGATATGCCGCATCCTGAACGTAGTACGGCTCGTGATGATGATAGGGATGAAAATTCCGATCTTCCTGCCAGAGCGACGCGACACCGTGCGGATAAACGAGCCGCTCGGTTACCGTCCGGAAGACTTTCGCCTTCACATCCGGGTCAAGTATCATATTCAATGTGAAGAGTTGATTCGGGCGCATCTGCCGGTCCGGCGTTCCATCGGGCATGAGATGGTCGTATACGAAACCCGAATCGCCATTGACAAAATACCTGTTGAAACTGGAAATGAGTGTCTGCGCGTAGCCGTCCCAGCGCACCACCGTCTGACGATCCCCTTCAAGTGTCGCCAGCCAGACGCCAACCTGCAATTGCCGGTACCACAACGCCTGAATGTCGTTCGCCCGGTTTCCCCGCGGGCTCCACGCTCCGTCGGGACCGACGGCATCCATCCATGTTTCGGCATCGCCGTGCATCAGGAACCCGTGCATATCGGTATGATTAGAGATTGCCCCTTCGATGGCAACGTACATCGTTGGATACATCTCGCGCGCGAAGGCCGTATCGTTGGAATACTTTATGTAATCGTTGAGCGCGATACTAAACCGGGGCGTGCCGTCGGCCGTGTTGTACACGATGGAGTTGGTCGTCACGAGATTCGGGATTCTTCCGAACGTCGGGCTGCCGGCATTCCGGTCCTGCCAGTCGGAGAACGATTGCAGGATTTGCTTTGCGACGGCAAAATCCCCCGTCACCAGCGTTGCACCTGTGAGCGAGATGTACGAATCCCTTCCCCAGTAATCGTCAAACCACGGAAGGCCGGCGTAGATGCCTTTCTTCATCTGATTCATGATGAGAGCATCCATGGAGATCTTTGCCCAATTGATGGCCTTGGTGAACCGTTCATTGTCTGTCCGGAGATACGACCTGTTGAGAAGGCGCTCCATCCGGTCTTTTCGTTTTTGAATCAACTGCCTGTAGCTTGCCGCAACCTCATGCGCGGCGCTGACAACCTGAGAGGCGGAATCCCCGGCGACTAAAATCATCGCCGCCGAGGAATTGGAGATCTCGGCAGAAAATTGTGCCGGACTGAACCTGGCGCCGAAATTCAATGAATCGAACCGGGCGCGGGAATTGGAAGTTGTCAGAGCGGCCGTCAGTCCGATCCAGACCGGATAGTTCTCTTTCGCGGTGCGACGAAGGTGGCGACTCTTAGCGATGAGAAGGACGTTCTCTTCCAATCTGGTAACATAATCGCCGGAGAGATGTGAATCTCCGAACAGAGGGGCAACGGTCAGATCCTTCCCTTTTGTGCCGTCAAGCTCAACAACGAGCGCGTCGATGGAATCAAGCAGCGTAACGGTTTCCAGCACTTCATCCGGGTACACGCGAATCAATTGGTGCGGAAATACGCGCGCAAGCCGGGCTTCTTTTTTTATCAGCGGCTTGCCGTCAATCGTCAGGATGTAATCGTCCATCATCTTTGTCGACATGATATGCCATCCCTGCCAACCGGTGCGAAGATCGCCGTTCGTTTCCGTATAGAAATAGCCCGCCTGTTTGTTCGTATAGGCAATTTCCCGCGACGGGGCTTTGACCTCGATCATCAGCTCGTCGAGCGTGATGGGTTTCTTTTCCATCGGGTTACGACTGCACCCGGCGAGAAGCAGTGCAAGAATCAGAAGCGTACTTTTTATGGACACGAGAAAGTGATGATAGTGGAATTTCAAAAATGAGACTTCTGAATTGTTAATTCATGCTTCGCATGATCGGGTCAACACGCTTGCCATTCCCGCACGTCTTAAGCGGGAATCCAATTAAGATGTCCGACTAAAGTCCCGGCATCTGGATTCCGCTTACGTAGGCGGGATTCTGAAAAGCGGAACATTCGGGCATGACAAGCTATTGGGATTTTTGAGCTGCCTCGAATTATAGGAAGATACGATATTTTCGGGAAAGGAAGAAAGACAAACTCACCCGGGATTGACCTTGGTGGATCTACACCGGGACTAGCCAAGAGATGAGTGCCCTTCATTGTTTCTTCTTTTTTTCGTATATTCCCTGCGAAGTTTGCTGGTCTCCAAGCAAGGATTTGAGAACCTCCATTCGACGGAATGAACAACTGAAACCGTAGGGTGGCATCCAGCAAGCATCCCGATACTCTACGGGCTCTTTGTTTTGCAAAGGTTGGCATGTGACTATTACCACTTATCTTCAGCATTGATGACTAAACCCAACAAGGCTGGCTCAGAACTCTTCATCGTTGACAACAGCGACTCTGACTGGAAAGTCCTGAACTACCTCCACGAATGGACTGACATCGCCAATTCGTTCGACATTGCGACGGGCTACTTTGAGATCGGTGCACTGCTCGCTCTTGATGGTCAATGGCAGAAACTCGACAAACTTCGGATCCTCATGGGTGATGAGGTCTCCCGGAGAACCAAGAAAGCTCTCCTCGAAGGCGTCGAGCATGTGAAGGCTGTTCTCGATGCAAGCATTGAGAGAGAAAAAGAAACGAACGACTTCCTTGCCGGTGTACCGGGCATTGTTGATGCCCTTCAAAAGAAAACAATGCTCTGTAAGGTATACACCAAAGACAAGTTCCACGCGAAGGCGTACATTACTCATGCAAAGTCTGCTGTTGTTGGGTCATCTGCTCTGGTAGGATCAAGCAACTTCACATTTCCGGGTTTGACAAAGAACGTCGAACTTAACGTCCAGATTCGACGTGAGGTCGAGATTCTTCAAGAATGGTTCGACCGTCATTGGAACCAAGCGGAGGACATCACGGATGACATCTTGAAAGTCATTGAACGGCACACACGAGATTATTCACCGTTCGAAGTGTACGCGAAAGCTCTTCAGGAGTTCTTTCGCGGACATGAGATGACGGTTGGAGAGTGGGAGTTGACGCATTCGAAGGTTTTTCCACAGTTGGATCGATATCAACGCGAGGGATACCAGGCTTTGATGAAAATCGGGGATAAATGGGGAGGGGCTTTGCTTTGCGACGGAGTAGGCCTGGGCAAGACCTTTATCGGTATGATGTTGATTGAACGTCTCATAAAGTACGAACGCAAGCGTGTGATGCTGTTGGTACCGAAGGCTGCCTTGAAGCCCGTTTGGCAAATGTCTTTGGATCGTTATCTCCCTGATCTCGGTGGTGGCTTCACTAACCTACGTATTTTCAGCCACACTGATCTCATGCGAGGTGGCGAGTATGCGGATGAGATGAAGAGGATGACAGAGCAAGCCGATGTGATCGTGATCGACGAGGCACACCACTTCCGGAACCCCGGCGTCAAAGAGAAGTCCCGTTACTGGAAGCTCTACGAAATCGCAGAGGGTAAGACCCTTTTCATGTTGACTGCCACGCCGATCAACAACAGTCTCAGAGATTTGCAACACATGATTGAGTTGTTTTCCCGTCGTGAAAGGCCAGACTATTTCAAGGTCGCCCCACTGGGCATTCACTCGCTGTCCGGTCATTTTAGGAAAATGGAAAACGTTCTTGAAAAATTTCTGGGCGGCAAGGATAATCCTCAGGTTGAGATGGAGTTCGAGACCAACCAAGCCGAAGCTGAGAAGGTCTTGTTCAGCGATAACCTCTTCAGGGCACTCGTGGTCCAGCGTAGCCGCGCGTATGTTAAGGCAAATCAGCTTCAGCATGGCGGTCGCCTTGCCATTTTTCCAGTTCGCCAGGATCCGATTGTCGCCGACTACTCTGTAAAGAAAACATACGGCCGGTTGCTCGAGATGATCGAAACGGCCTTCTCCAAAGAGAAGCCACTCTTCTCACTCGCTGTCTACTTCCCCCTGGCTTACTACAAAGGTCCCGACACGAAAGTCGATCCTTTTGAGAAGGGACGACAGAAACAGGTCGTCGGACTTATCCGCACCCAGTTTCTTAAGCGTTTTGAAAGTTCTGCGAAGGCATTCGAGATGTCCTGCGAAAGCCTTCTTCTGAGGCTCCTGGCGTGGATTGAAAAACAAAGCATCACTCCAGCGGAGAAGGATAAACTGGATCATTGGAAGCTGAAGCATGCAGAGGTTATCGGAAGCTTGAAGAAACACCAGCTCGAGTTGTTCGGGTCTGATCCAGAGCAGGAGATTGATGAGGACGTAATCACCGACGAGATGCTGGACGACATTGAGTCTCTCTCGCGTCAGGAGTATAAGGTTGAAGAGATCATGAACGAGACCTACCAGGATCTTGACCAAATAGCTGAGTTTCTCGTAGAACTGAAGAAGTTCAAAGTTTCGAACGATGACAAGTTGAAGAGGCTCATCCAGTTGCTCAAGGACGATCCTGTACTCAAGCGTCATAAGGTGCTAATTTTCTCAGAGTACATGGCAACCGCGCGCTATCTTCGAGGCGAGCTCGAGCGCGCAGGTATTGAGAACATCGACGAAGTTGATAGCGCGGTGGACAAGGACAGAGGCAAGACTATACGTCAGTTCTCTCCGTACTACAACGGATCGTCTTCAAAAGAACTTGCCAGTGAGGGGTTGTCAGAAACTCGGGTTTTAGTTTCAACGGACGTTCTTTCCGAAGGACTCAACCTGCAGGATGCCACCCGGCTTATCAACTACGACTTGCATTGGAATCCTGTCCGGCTGATGCAGCGTATTGGACGCGTGGACCGACGATTAAACCCAGACATTGAAGAACGCATACTTTTGGATCACCCAGATCAGAAGGACGTCCGCCGGACTGTGGCATACTGGAACTTCCTTCCGCCCGACGAACTTGATCGGCTGCTCAATCTGTACGCAAAAGTATCGCATAAGACGCTTAGGATCTCCAAAGTTTTCGGCATTGAAGGAAAGAAGCTCCTCACACCAAAGGACGATTTTGATGCTTTGAAAGAGTTTACGCATGAACTCGAAGGGACCACGAGCGAGCTCGAAGCTATGCGGCTCGAATATAACAAGCTTCTGCAGGACGATGCAGGATTGGTTGCCAGGCTTGACGCTTTGCCCGGAAAAGTCTTTAGTGGTAAGGAGCATGAATGCAAAGGTTCACGCGCAGTGTTCCTTTGTTACTCGCTGCCTGCGCCAAAAGCTGAGGACAGTGATAAAGGGAAAACCGATGCGATGGTTTGGACGGAAGACGCAGGCTCTTCTCGCTGGTATCTTTTTGATCTTGCCGGTGAGAGGGTGGTTGAAGAACCAAGTGAGATCATTAAGCTGATCAGATGCACTCCTAAGACTCCGCGACACTGCGCTATGGAGAAAAAATCACTCACTGAGATTCGCGCCAAAGTGGAACGGTATATCCAGAACACATATTTCAAGAGTGTCCAGGCGCCGATAGGGGTTAAGGCAAAACTCAAAGCGTGGATGGAGTTAAGTTGATGAAGAAGAGAAGAGTCGTTTCGCTCATCGTTAGGCAGGAGAAGACAAACGAGGTTGCTGTGCGGCTATTCGGTGAAATCCGGGAACTCGTTAATACTGTACGCCAACATTTTGCGGTCGCAGTAAACTCAACAACCTCTATGCTCTACTGGCAGATCGGGGCACGGATTCACAAGGACGTACTCGGTGAAAAGCGTGCAGAATATGGTCGTCAGATTGTGCAGACACTGTCTGCACAATTAATGCAGGAATACGGGAAGGGTTTCTCATATAGCGCTCTTACGCGCATGATTACATTTTCTGAAATGTTCCCCCGACTGAAGATTGTTGCGACACTGTCGCAACAATTGGGGTGGAGCCACTTCATCGAGTTAATCACAGTTGAGGACACACTCAAAAGGGATTTCTACGCCGAAATGTGCCGCATCGAACGGTGGAGCGTTCGTACACTCCGTGAGAAGATTGGAAGCATGCTCTATGAGCGCACCGCCATCTCAAAGAAACCGGACAAGCTGATCAAGCAGGAACTGAAATCCCTGCGCAATGAAGACAAGCTCACGCCAGATCTTGTTTTCCGTGATCCTTACTTTCTTGACTTCCTCGGCCTCAAGGATGCCTACAGCGAAAAAGACCTCGAAGCCGCGATCCTCCGGGAGATGGAGTCATTCATCCTTGAGCTTGGCGTGGGGTTCAGCTTTGTCGCCCGACAGAAGCGGATCACCGTTGACAACGAGGACTACTATATCGACCTTCTCTTCTACCATCGCAAGTTGCACAGGCTCGTCGTGGTTGACCTGAAGCTTGGCGCGTTCAGAGCCGCCGACAAAGGGCAGATGGAGCTATACCTCCGCTGGCTGGAGAAGCATGAGCAACAAGACGGTGAAGACTCACCCGTCGGCTTGATTCTCTGTGCCGGCAAATCCACCGAGCAAGTAGAGCTGCTGCAACTTGAAAAGAGCAGCATCCGCGTAGCGGAGTACATGACCGAGCTGCCGCCACGGAAACTTCTTGAGAAGAAACTGCACCGGGCGGTTGTTGCTGCGCGCGAGCGGCTTGCACAGCGTGGAATCCCGGAAAAGAAACAGGCCCGACCGTCATGAAACCCTCAGACATCGAGCGCCTCCACTCCGTCAAGGTATCGGAGGTTTCCTGATGGCGATTACTGAAGAAGCTGTCCGAAGAATCAGGGACCAGAAAACACTTCTGGAGTTTTTTGAGCATGAGCTTCACTGGCCTTTGCCGGAAAACCCTGTCATTGACGATGTCACATTTGAGTGGACAGCGGCAGATCTCCGGTTGAGTACGGCCGCTCAGCAGCGCCTTGCCCATGGATCAATCAAACAATTGCGTCCGATGGTAGACGGTCAACCCTGGGGAATCTTCCTCGTAAACTTCACCGACGGCCAGGTGTACAAAACTGCCCTGCGACAAGTCCTGCGCGGACTTGTGCCAAAACGCCGCCGAGATGCAAAGCTCCCCGGCTGGCAGCATGAAAACCTCCTCTTTATCTGCATGACCGCCAATCAAGAGTTCACGTTCGCTCACTTCCGTGGCGAGAAACCCGAACGGGCAAAGCTGGCGCGCTTCTCGTGGTCGCCTGAAGAGCCGGTTCGTACTTTGTGTGAGTTCAACCTCCCCGCGCTTGGATGGCCCGAAGAAAATCTGATTGGCATTGATCCTTCAAACTGGCTTCACCTTTGGTCAACTGCATTTGATGTAGAAAAGGTTACTGCGGAGTTCTTCAGAGAATACAGACGCGTTTTCGAGAACGCAGAGGATCTCATTCGCGGCGTCAAGGGCGACGAAAAGCGGCTCTTCACACAAAAGCTTTTCAATCGACTTCTTTTTGTGAGGTTTCTTGAAAAGAAGGATTGGCTAAAGTTGAACGACCGCACTGATTATTTGCGTTCACTCTGGGAAGACTACAAGAAGGAGGCGACAAAGGAAAGCAGCTTCTATCGTGATCGTCTGCGTCTTCTGTTCTTCTCCGGCTTGAATGCCCCCAATGAAGTCAATCAGATCGGCATCAACCGTGGAGGATTCCTTGCGAAGGTGATCGGCAGAGTGCCATATCTGAACGGCGGGCTATTCGAACAAGACGAAACCGATCAGGACGATAAGATCATTGTTCCCGACAAGGCTATTGAACCGGCATTCACAGAGCTGTTCTATCATTTTAACTTCACAGTCACCGAGAGTACGCCGCTCGATGTCACTGTCGCTGTTGACCCGGAAATGCTTGGACGGATCTTCGAGGAACTGGTAACTGGCCGCCACGAGACCGGCAGTTACTACACACCCCGCACTATTGTGTCCTTCATGTGCCGGGAGGCGCTCAAAGGATACCTCGGTGGCTGGGAGAAACTCATCGAGGAACGGGATGCGAGTGGGATCATCGTTCCGCAAGCGCGTGAGTTGCTTACCCAAATCGCGAAGATTACCGTAGTTGACCCGGCCTGCGGCAGCGGCGCTTACCTGCTCGGCATGCTGCATGAGTTACATGACATCACCCGGTTGCTCGACACCCGGACGGATAAACCCTCGGCAAAGGATGATTACGAACGAAAACTCAATATCATCCAGAACACTCTGTACGGCGTAGACATCGATCCATTTGCAACCAACATTGCGCGTCTGCGGCTTTGGCTTTCTCTCGCCGTGGATTTTGAGGGCAACGATCCACCGCCACTTCCGAATCTCGATTTCAAGATTGAAGTTGGTGACAGCCTTACTGCCCCAAACCCACAAGATATTCCTGATCTGTTTCGGCAGGTGTTGCTTGAACACGCCGACAAGATTGCCGTGCTAAAAGGCGAGCACATGCGCGCACACCATGAAGTGAAAAAACAACGCGCTGCTGAGATTCTCAAAGAGGAGGAACAACTTACTAAAGCGCTCAGGGATAGTCCTGCACCGAAGGACTCTTTTGATTGGCGGGTGAAGTTTGCGGAGGTATTCAGGCATGACGGCTTCAATGTTGTACTTGCAAACCCGCCATACGGCGTTGCGTGTGAAGACCCGCTCCGGTTCCAGTATTTTCCCAAGGTGAAGGGAGAAGTTCCGCAAAGCAAGGACAGCTACGGGCTATTCATGGCCCGTGCTCTCCAACTGCTCAAGCCCGGAGGATTCTTCACATTCATCGTGTCTGACACTTGGCGAACCATTCGCACGCACAAACCTCTGAGAAAACATCTCCTGACCAAGACTGTCTTGCACGTGCTCGATCTGCCTTCATGGATCTTCAAGGCGACCGTAAACACCTGCATCCTCTCACTTAGAAACGAGCGAGCCCATGAGAAGCATTATATAGTTGCTGGCGATCTCCACTCATTGCCAGCAGGTGACTGGACCACGCTTGATGCAAACCTTGGCGCTGTAGCAGCACACGGCGTTGACCTTCAAACAGCAACTTATGCGCGATACACTTACGCACAGGCCTTGGTTGGTCGTAACTCTAACCTTCCGTTCTTCATTGGTAGCCCGAAGCTCTTTGCGCTGACAATGGATGACAAGCAAGTGAATAAGAAGAAGAAAGAAGTTGGCCTCATAGAAAAAAAAGCGGTTGATGCCCGCAATCTCCAAATCAACGGTAAATCTGTGGAGATTGTACGTTTTGGTGATATTGCATCTATCGTCCAGGGTATCTCAACCGGTGATAATGAGTACTACGTTCGCAAACGAGAAGGTATCGGTGGAAGTTACGAACAGGTCGATGCAAAACTCATTCTGACACAGAGAGAACTCCGAGATCTCACTGAAGAGGAGCAACTCAATGGGATTCCTACAAGCAGGTTTGGTGGAAAACACTTTGTCCCGTTCGACAAGGGGGGTGAAGCGGACACGGAAGTCGGCTGGTTGCCAAACTACTACGTCCCCTGTGACTACTTCATAGACTGGTCATACAAATCAATAAAGAGGATGAAGTCTCTGACGATTTCTGACAGAAAAAGATACTATGGAGAAAAGGGAAAAATCAGAGATGGCGACGATAAGAAACTTGCCTCCGCACTGCGCAATGAGGATTTCTGGTTCACACGTGGAATCTCGTTTTCACCGACAGGCCAATATAGTCCGAGTTTCAGATTAAACGCTGAGTCTGTTTTCCAGAACACCGGATCGGGAATTTTCACTGAAATTCTTGGTTACGAATACTTGTTGGGGTGTCTATGTTCTCTCTTGGCGAGACACCTCTTCAAGGTTTATCATAACCACACCGTTCACACACAAGAAGGCGACGTACTGGATTTTGGCTTGGCACTTTCCTCAGAAAAACATAGCGAGACAATAAGCAGACTCGTGGGCGCGATAGTTGAGAAACAAAAGAAGGAGCCGGCGTATCGCTATCATCTCAATGAGCAAGCTGAAATAGATCATCTTATCTACGAATTGTACGGGTTGATTGAGGAAGATATCAAAGAGATTGAGCTTTGGTTTTGCCGCCGATATCCAAAGCTTGCCGAGGCGCAAGGGGTGCTGAATGCGGTAGGAGAAAGATATGCAGCGCATCTGGCCCGCTGTGAGATGATCCTGTCGAAACCGCCCGGCTACTGGAAATCGCATCCCATACTCATGCTGATATCACAAGGCGAAGGAGCGCAACTTGAGTTTAAGGAAACGCTCGAATACGTGGATCAGGAAGCGTACAAGCAACCGCTTCGCGCTAAACATGTTCCTGAAGCCCAAATTAATCAAAGGTACGCAGAGACGGTGAAGGATGTCGTTCACTCGTCACTCAAGACCATCTGTGCTTTTCTGAACACGAATGGAGGAACATTACTAATTGGCGTCTCAGATTCCGGCGAAGTAAAAGGGCTGGGAGGAGATTACAAGCTTTGCAATAAGCACGACAAGGATGGGTTTGAGTTGAAGCTTAGAGCGATGATCTCATCGCGCTTCAAACCTCAACCGTTGGGCTCAGTCGACGTTACTTTTGAGGAACTGCCGGAGGGAACGGTAGGTGTCGTGAGGTTCACTCCAGTCGCAAAGCCGGAGATTGTTCTCCTTGACGATGAGGTGTTCGTGAGAGAGGGGAACCAATCTCCGAAACTCGAAGGACAGAACCTGACAAAGTGGGTGGCGGACAGAGTGAAGGGTTAACCAAGAAATTATAAAAATTCAAACTACAGAGATTTATATGAGACAGAAAACATACTGTGCCATCATCGGCGATATCAATCGTTCTCGGTCACTTCTTGAGCGGGCAAAGGTTCAGCGGAATTTTGCTGCTGCCATAGAAACGATCAATGAAGAGTTCAAGAGGTCAATCGCCTCAAAATTTCTCGTTACGCTTGGAGACGAGTTCCAGGGGCTGCTCAATACGCCGGAGGAGAGCTACGATCTGGTGCGGCGGTTTGAGGATCTCATGGAGCCGATACCGTTTGCATTCGGGGTCGGGATAGGCTCACTCTCTACACCGCTGAAAAAAGACTCAGCTCTGGGTATGGACGGCGAGGCATTTCATCGTGCGCGCCAAGCTTTGAGTGACGCAAAACGCCTGAAGCGAACTCTCTGCTACTCCTTTGACTCTGACAAGGAACGAGTGGCCAATGCCCTTGTTGCCCTGATGGATCGGGAATGGTCCCGGCTCACACCACGACAGCGGCAGATCAACCAACTCTTGAAAGAGCAAAGCCCGAAGGAAGTTGCCCGTCGTTTACGGATCTCTGTTCAGGCAATCTCAAAGGCAAAGCGGTCGTCGGCGGTTGTGGAGGTGGAGGAAGCATCTGAAGTGCTGCGACAACTCCTCGCAACAGTCAATTAACCCCAAAGGGTTGTTTTTCGAGATTCAACCTTAAAAGGTTGTTTTCCAAGATTCAACCTTAAAAGGTTGAATCAGCTAAATCAACATTACCTGGTTGCATCGAGGCATCTTGCATGACCGAACACGATCTTACATACTTGGCTGTACTTGTCTGTTTGTACTCGCTGAATGAGTTTTTCCTCAAGCGTGCAATCTGGACACCATCAAACAACCTATCTAGCAGGAATATAATCGCCCGCGCGGCACTGCTGTTAGCCATACTAACGGTGGGGACACTGGGGTTTTTGTCTCTCAAGCTCGTTGCGGGCTATATCGCAATTGGCGCAGTCTGCATACTCTACGACTTGGCAGGTAAAAAACCGACAAAGGATGTATTCGCACAGAAGTCGCTCGAAGTGTTCCTGACGAAACAACTTCTCATGGGTGTATTGATTTACACTTTGTGGCGATATGCCTTACCCGTTACGCCACACGATTGGTATGTCGACGCTGAAACCTATGTGCTTTCCGGAACAGGGAAGCTCGCCGTGATGCTCAGAGATAGATTCACACTCTTCCTCGCAATTACCACGGCCTATCTCTTCATCATCGACGGCGGGACGCTCATAGTTCGGGGAATTCTCGCTAAATTTCCAGGACTCTACAGCCGGGTCATCGAAAACCTAAGTAATGGAAAGAGCGATACGACAACCACAACGAGCATCAGCACCGCGATAATAAACAACGTGACAACGAGGACGGAGACCACGACGACGACCACCGCCACGAGCGCCGGCGCAGGCGATACCACATGCAACGTCAGCGATGATAAAAAGAACGAGGAAAACGTCGGAGAGTGGATTGGGATACTTGAGCGCATTATCACCCTGACACTGGTACTCACGGGTAATTTCACTGCAATTGCGTTCGTGCTGACGGCCAAATCAATAGCCCGCTTCAAGGAACTTGAACAGAGCAAGGACTTTGCTGAGTACTATCTCTTGGGTACTTCTGGAAGCATCATGACCGCATTAGGAATTGGGATACTTGTGAGAATCATCTTTGGTCTTTAGCAAACTGCGATGGCAACCTTACCACGATGAAAGGCGAAAAGTTATGAGAAACATCCTCGTCGTAAAGCTGCTGGAAACACCGCGCTTGCTCGCACCTGAGAAGGGCAAGTTATTGGCAGATGAAATCAGAAAGGTGTTAGCATCAACAAAAACTATTTCGGTAGACTTTACAGATTACGAGTTTTTGTCGAGCGCGTTCCTCAACCATGCCTTCGGTCAGTTGTGCATCGATCTCGATTGGCACGCGGATGTGTTCCACCAAAAAGTGAAAATCGTCGGTCTTGATCAGGACGACGCCGAAGAACTTGAGCTTGCGATCGACAATGCACAGACAAGGCGGTCTCTGATAAAAAGGGGTATCAATCCCAAGGAATACTACGCATCGTTGATACCCGCTTAAGGAGGCAAATGGCGGTCGTTATCGATGCCCTCAAACTAGCGAGGGACAAAAAAAGGGCTTCCGACGAAAGCTTATTTTGACGAAATTTTACCTCGGCGTTACAGGCAACCGGGTGGTCGACTTTCGCCCCGAGTGCACAATTGTCCAGGGCGACCCGAGATTTGAAATGGACAACGTGGAGTACGAGAAGGCAAAAGTGTGAGTGATGGTTTGCTAATCTATTTTCAATAGTGTAGATTTCCCTATCAATTTCCAAGAAATCTCATCTATAATAAAGAACCATCTTTCATTTCTCAAGGATCAAGGAATATGAAAACCCTCTCAAAAACCTGCCTCCCGATATTCACACGTTTGCTTTTGCATGATGCGGCCGTCAGCAGTGAAGACAACGACAGACGGCGGCGGTGGGGGGCGACAATGGGCCCAGTGACGAGGACGATCATGACCAGGATGATGACGACCGGCATTACGATGAAGATAAAGACAATTACAAATTTTGAGTACTGAAACCACATTCTATCGCAACCAATTCACGAAAATGGCTAGAAGAAGCACCACGTTCGAACCACAGAGGTTCATGAAGATCGCCGTGGAAGAAATGAAGAAATCCGTGCCTGAGCAGAGAGATGATGGCAAGATCAGCCCAAAGGTTGGCGCCGTGCTGGTTCATGCCGACGGCACCCATGAAACAGCTTATAGGGGTGAACTCAGGGAGGGCGATCACGCTGAGTATACTCTGCTGGAAAGGAAGCTGCACAACAAAAAACTGGACAATTGCATCCTTTTTACAACGCTGGAGCCATGTGTAAAAAGGAATCTGCCGAAGAAAGGTTGTTGCAAAAGAGTGACAAACGCTCGTATCAGGACTGTCTACGTGGGAATACAGGACCGTGATCCAACCGTCGCAGGTGAAGGGATTGAATTCATGGAGAACCGAGGCGCCAAAGTTCTCATGTTCGACCGTGAATACCAGAAGATCATCGAGAAGGAGAATATGAAGTATCTAAGACAAGCCCAGCAAAGAGCCAAGGAGGCAAAACGCAGAGGAGGAGTTGCTTTCTTGAAGCAGCCAATTGCAAGGTACGACTTCGCCCAATTCTCTGAGGAAGCTCTGCAAAAGTTTGTCAAAGAGGCCAAGCTCAATTTTCGCCTCAATGACAGTGACTTCCAAAGTTACCTTGCGGATCTTGGGTCAATGGAATTGGACGAGAAAGGAAATACGTACTGTCCCACCGGTGCGGGTCTTCTCCTTTTTGGTAAGGACCCACGGGTGAAGTTCAAGCAAGCGGTACTGAAAGCACACGTTAACTATGGTAGCGGTAAGATCGAACCAGAGGATTTTGACCAGCCATTGGTTCTAATCCCCGATCTCGTAAATGAATGGCTGAAGAAGTCATTACCGCATTATAAAGACACATCCTCATTCAAGCGCAAAGATGTTCCCGACTTCCCGATAGAAGTGCTTCGTGAGGCAGTGATCAACGCTTTGGTACATAGAGATTACGCAATTGAAGGTGCCAAATGCTCTCTTGAAATTGACAACGAGAAGATTGTCGTGAAGAGTCCTGGTGCACCTTTACCATCCATCTCATTGGAGCAGTTGAATTCGTTCAAGGCACCGTCAATCAGTCGGAATCCGATTCTTACATACGTGTTCAATCTCATGGGATACATGGAAGAAACTGGATTTGGCATGAGAACGTTTAAGGAAATGACTGAGAAATACGGTTTGCCTTCGCCTGAGTATGCTTTCAACGACCCTTTTCTCACCCTCACGTTTCCAAGAAGTCTTGAAGCCGTCAGGAGGGTCTCGGGAGAGCCATCGCTCTCTAAATTGTCAATCGAAGAACTAAAGGGTTTTGAGTGGATTAAATCAATTGGCGAAGTCACCAAGAAACAATATGCAGGTCATTTTAATTACAACGATAAAAAAGCGCAAAGACACTTAGCCTGGTTTGCGGAGCTTCAACTCATCCATCTCCTCGGTAAGGGACCTTCGTCAAAGTATATGCTTGGGCCTGGCGCTCGTAAAAAATCTGCTCAGTAATCGGGACATTGTGACCCGATTATCGCTAAGAGATTTGACCAAAGGTGGAATCTGGACATAAATCTGGACAAAGTGTCCAGATAAGAGCGCTTCCCCAATTGCCCTTTGGGACAGCATACATAGACACCAACATAGACACGGTGTCTATGTCCGTGAACAGGGATGAAAGCCAGCCGGCATAATGAAAAAGTCGGTATGATCCTGCTGGATGAACGTTACCTCACAGTAACAAAAGATTACGAAGTTGAGATCAGCAAGGAACAGTCTGAGAAGGTGAACGCGTGAGTGATGGCTTGCTAATCTATTTTCAATAGTGTAAATTTCCCTATCAATTTCCAAAGAACCGTTCTATAATAGAGAAGTATATCTCATTTCTTAAGGAATCCACGAATATGAAAACCCTCTCAAGATTCATCCTTTTGATGCCCATCTGCCTGATTTTAAATCATGCGCTCATCAGCGGTGACATGCCGAAGACGGGGTCGCCGCAGGATGATGCAGCCAAATCGAAGGACCCCATGTCGACGGAGACATTTGGCGGTCTGAAACTGCGTTCCATCGGACCGGCTCTGAACGCCGGAAGGATATCGTCGATCGCCGTGAATCCCTACGACAACACCAACTATTATATCGCGGCCGCATCGGGCGGTGTCTGGAAAACGACGAATGCAGGAACGACGTGGACGCCCATCTTTGACAATGAAGGATCGTATTCCATCGGGTGCGTGAGTATCGACCCAAACAATCCCATGGTCGTCTGGGTAGGAACGGGAGAGAACCACAGCCAGCGCAGCGTCGGCTATGGCGATGGCGTGTATCGTTCGGATGACGGGGGAAAATCCTGGAAAAATATGGGTCTCAAGAAATCCGAGCACATTGCCCGCGTTCTCGTCGACCCGCGGAACAGTAACATCGTCTACGTCGCTTCTCAAGGACCGCTCTGGGGACCGGGCGGCGAGCGCGGATTGTTCAAGAGCACGGACGGCGGGACGTCGTGGAAAAATGTTCTCTTCATCAGTGAGAACACGGGCGTCACCGATATCGTCTTCGATCCGAAGAATCCTGATGTCCTCTATGCCGCATCGTATCAGCGCCGGCGGCACGTGTGGACACTGATCGATGGAGGTCCCGAATCGGCCATTTACAAATCCACCGACGCGGGAGCAACATGGTCGAAGCTGAAAAATGGCTTGCCCTCCGATGATGTCGGTCGAATCGGGCTGGCAATATCGCCCGTCGACTCCCGGGTCGTGTACGCGACAATCGAAGCGGCTTCGAAGAACGGAGGTTTCTTCCGTAGCCTTGATTATGGAGCAAGCTGGGAAAAGCGAAACGACTTCGTCGCAAGCGCGCCCATGTACTACGGAACGATCGTGCCGGACCCCAGGAACGTCGACCGCGTTTATCTGATGGATATGCTTATCATGGTGACCGACGACGGCGGAAAAACCTTCTCACGACTGGGTGAGAAATCGAAACACGTCGACAATCACGCCATGTGGATTGATCCGGCCAATACCAGCCATTACCTGGTCGGATGCGATGGAGGATTGTACGAAAGTTTCGACCGCGCACAGTCATGGGCATTCAAAGCAAATCTTCCCGTCACTCAATTCTATGACGTGTGCGTCGACAATTCAACCCCCTTTTACTTTGTCTACGGTGGCACCCAGGACAATGCCTCCGTTGGGGGACCCTCCCGGACCCGCAACGCATCGGGAATTACAAACGCTGACTGGTTTGTCACGACCGGCGGCGACGGATTCCAGTCGCGTGTCGACCCCGAGGATCCGAATATCGTCTATAGTGAAAGCCAGTACGGCGGGCTCGTGCGTTATGACCGCCGCACAGGAGAAGAGCTGGGCATTCAGCCGCTGCCGGAACAAGGTGCGATGGGTTTGCGGTGGAATTGGGATTCGCCGTTGATTGTCAGCCCGCACAGTCACACACGATTGTATTATGCGGCAAACAAGCTGTTTCGCAGCGACGACCGTGGAGACACATGGAAGGCTATCAGTGACGACCTCAGCCGCCAGATCGACCGGAATGCTCTCCCGGTAATGGGAAAAGTGTGGGGAGCGGAAGCGGTGGCAAAAAATGCGTCGACCTCGTTGTACGGAAACTGCACCGCGCTCTTTGAATCTCCGATGAAAGAAGGACTGATCTACGTCGGGACGGATGACGGCCTGATTCATGTCACACAGGATGGCGGTTTAACCTGGACCAAGATCGAGAAATTTCCCGGCGTTCCCGAGCGTACCTACGTGAGCCGTCTCCTGGCATCGCAGCTTGATGTGAATACAGTGTACGCGGCCTTCGATAACCACAAGAACAGCGATTTCGCTCCATACGTCTTGAGAAGCACCGACGCCGGCAAATCCTGGGAATCGGTCGCGGGGAACCTTCCTCCCAACGGACCTGTGCTCGCGATCGCCGAGGATCATGTGAACCGGAATCTGCTATTTGCGGGTACTGAATTCGGACTCTTCTTCACGGTCGACGGCGGAACGAAGTGGATCCAGCTCAAAGGCGGACTGCCTACGATCGCCGTACGCGACCTTGCAATTCAGAAGAGAGAAAACGACCTTGTCGCGGCAACATTTGGCAGAGGATTTTATGTCCTAGACGATTATACTCCACTGCGATCACTCAGACCCGAATTGCTCGCCGGTGACGCGCTGACATTCCCGGTCAAGGATGCACCGATGTTTATCCTTGCCCAGCCGCTTGGCGGATCCGGAAAAGCAGACCAGGGCGAATCGTTCTTCACCGCACCCAATCCTTCCTTCGGCGCCACGGTGACGTACTATTTGAAGGACGCTCTGAAAACCAGGAGGGAAATCCGCCGGGACGCTGAAAAAGAAGCCGAGAAGAAAAAGCAGCCCGTTCGATATCCTACAGCGGAGGAACTGCGGGCGGAAGATGAAGAAGAAACGCCGTCGGTCATTCTAACGATTACCGACAGTGAGGGAAAAGTTGTCCGCAGGCTCGCAGGCTCGAGCTCAAAAGGCGTGCACCGAACGACATGGGATCTCCGGTACCCGTTACCGACGCTTTCTTCAGCCCCGCCCCCCGGAAGCGATGAAACGCCCGAAGGCGGTCCGCTGGTGATGCCCGGGAAATATACCGTCACCCTTGCCAAACGGGTCTCGGGGATTGTCACGCAACTTGGTGAACCGCAAACGTTTACCGTGTACGTACCCGGACAGGCAACAATGCAAACAGAGGATAGAAAAGCTCTCGTTGAATTCCAGCAAAAGGCCGCCCGGCTCCAGCGTGCTTTTCACGGCGCAGTTCAGGTTGCAAACGAAGTAAAATCCCGGCTTGGCTCAATTAAACGCGCGTTGCAGGAAACAGCCGCACCTGTTGACAACCTCATCACCGAGGAACTTTCAATAGAAAGCCGGTTGACAACCATCCTCCGCAATCTGCAGGGCGACAATACGCTGCGTTCACGAAATGAGAACTCGCCGGTTTCCATCGGCGACCGGATCAGCAGAAGCGTTGATGATGGACGAACTTCAACATCACGCCCGACGCAAACGGACATTGACGCTTACACGATGAGCGCCGAGTCGTTCGGCAAAGAGCTTGAGAAACTCCACGCGCTCGTGGATGTCGACCTTGCGGGGCTCGAGAAAGCGATGGAAAGGGCTGGTTCACCGTGGACACCGGGAAGAATGCCGGAATGGAAGCAGGAATAGAACGCAGTCGCCAGGGAGCGCCGCTCAGCGGCCATTCTCTATAAGGCTTGGTCTGCTTTGAACGTTTCGGCGGGGACGCCGAACGGAGCATAGATAGCAAACCCCGGTCAGAAATGGCCGGGGTTCTTTATTAATGCATGTTTCGGTGCGTATCAGTTCTAAACTACAGAACTCCACGCAAGATATCGCCCCTAGTAGCTGACCAAAAAGTCTTTTATCTTGTCATGTTGATCCCGTCGCAGTTTTTCATGCGACGGGAGAAACATCTCTCTGTTCGAATGGGAGTGAGATTCTTCACTCCACTTCGTTCCGTTCAGAATGACAATCAATTGGATCACCAGATCCTGACCCTCTGATTCTCCGGCAAATACATCGGATCGCCCGGCTTGACATTAAACGCTTTGTAAAATTCCGGTACGTTGGCAAGCGGGCCGTTCACCCGTAGAAATTCGGGAGAGTGCACATCGGTCATGACCTGCCTGGCAAGCCGCTGATCACGCTGGTGGCCGAGCCACGAGAGCGCATAGCCGAGGAAATACCGCTGGTCGGGGGTCAGTCCGCCGATCAGTTGCCCGGATTTTGCTTGTTCAGTTTTCTGGAACGCTTCATATCCCAGGATCACACCGCCAAGGTCGGCGATATTTTCGCCGAGACACGCCTTGCCATTAATGTGCATGCTATCCAGAACCACATAGTCGTTGAATTGTTTCACCATTACCGCTGCCCGGTCGTTGAACTTCTTCTCATCGTCTTTCGTCCACCAGTTCCTGAGATTTCCCTGGGCATCATACTGTCTCCCCTCATCGTCAAATCCGTGCGTGATTTCATGTCCGATGGTGGATCCGCCGGCATAGGAGTAAATGAGCGCGTCGTCCGCGAGCGAATCGGGGACGCCCGGTATGATGAAACTTGCCGCCGGGAGCACGATCTCGTTATTGCTCGGATTGTAGTAGGCATTGTACGTCTGCGGCGTCATGTCCCATTCTGTCCGGTCTACGGGCTTGCCAAGTTTATTCATTTCATAGTTGAACGACCAAACGTTCGCCCTCAGGACGTTCATCACATAGGAATCCCGGCTTATACTCAGCGCTGAGTAGTCTTTCCATTTATCGGGATAGCCGACCTTCTTCATGACGGAGGCCAGCTTGGCAAGAGACTTCTCCTTCGTGGCAGGCGACATCCAGTCGAGTTGTTGAATGCGTTCTTTGTACGTCTCCAGGATATTGTTGACGAGAGTTTCATACCTCTTTTTCGTCGCCACGGAGAAGTACTTTTCAACGTACAATTGTCCCAGCAGCTCGCCCATGGCATTCTCTTCGTTATCGAGAACCCGTTTCCAGCGCTCACGCTGCGTCTTCTTGCCTTCCAGCACCTGACCGTAGAATCGAAAATGTTCGTTGTCGAATGGGGTGCTCAGCTTATCCGCGAAAGCGTGGACGAGATGCCAGCGCAGGTATGTTTTCCAGTCGTCGATGCTGACGGCTTTCAGGGAGCGCTCCAGTTCTTTGAAAAATTCCGGTTGTCCAACGATGACGGTATCGGGGTTCTTCATCCCGGCTTTACCGAGCAATTCCTTCCAGTTGAGCGAGGGCGTGAGTTTTCCCAGTGCATTCACCGCCATCTTGTTGTAGTTTTTGTATGGATCGCGGAGGTCTTCCAGTTTGCGTGACTGCGCGGCAAGGTCCGTCTCGATCTTCATATTTGTCGCGCTGTGTTTGCCGGCCGTCGCGGAATCCTCCCCGAGCAGCTGCATCATGCGGGTCACATGAGCTATATACTGCTTCCGGATGTTCTCGGTTCTCGCGTCTTTGTTGAAGTAGTAATCCCGGTTCGGCAGTCCCAGTCCTCCCTGCCAGATGTGCATAGCCATCTTGTCGCTGTTCTTTTCGTCCTGGTAAATGGGAAGACTGAACATCACGCTGATCCGGTATGTCTTGAAAAGCGACACAACGTCCAGGAGGCTTTTCAGGTCGGTTATTGCATTGATCCTGTCGAACTCCGGTTGAAGGGGACGGATTCCATTCTCCTCGATTCCCGCTGAATCCATTCCCGTATAATAGAAGTCGCCGATTTTCTGGAGCGCCGTCCCGGGTTTGGCATTCATGTCCTTCGCGGCGTTCCGGCTTATTTCTCTCAGCCGGGTGTACGTTTCTTCCTGCACGAGGTTGCCTATTCCCCAGTGGCTTTCCGATGCGGGGATCGGATTTTGTTTCAGCCATGTCCCGTTGGCGTACTTGAAGAAGTCCTTTCCGGGACTGACAGTCGTATCAAGGTTTTTTTGAAGAATATCTTCGTTCATGGGTGCATTACGACAGCTTGATATGAGCGCGGCTGCCAGGGGCAGTACAACAAAGAGGAAGAGAATGTGGTTTTTCATAGGCCATATTTAAATTGTGATTCAATTCTTTTGGTTGGTTGTCAATTGTGGCATACATTGTAGGAAGAATTTGCGAGGATTGCAAGATATGCAAACCTGGATGGTGTAGCAATTTCAATCGTGAGTGCGGTGCCACCCCATCTTCCGGCCTCCGGCTGATAATGAGATAATACTTCAAACCACAAAGGCACAAAGACACGCAATCGGCCATTACCCGGACCATTGCAACATTATCTCAGGAACAATACCGCAACCCCGGCGACCGCTATGAATGCCCCCGTGATAGCCCGCCGCGTCAGCTTTTCCTTATAGATGATTCTGACCAGCGGCAGCATGAGAATGGGGACGGTCGCCATAAGCGTAGCTGCGACACCGACACTGGTGTGTTGAATGGCAATAAGACTGGATGTTATCCCGAGAAAGGGTCCAAGTACGGAACCGATCACCGTCAGGAGAAAAGCTTTCCGATCGCTCGAGAAGGTCGTGTACGGATGACTGTACCGCTTGGTCAACAGCGCAAAAGGAAGAAGAACGACCAGCGAAGCCAGAATTCGAACCGCCGTTGCGACAAATCCATTGAGCGCAGATTCACGGAAAGCCATTTTCGCCACGACCAGCCCGGCACCCTGGCCGAATGCCGCCAAAAGAGCATACACGATCCCGGCGGCGGTAAGCGAGACTCCCGGGGATGCATTCAGTCCCGGCTCAAATACGACGATACTGATTCCAATCAACGTGATGAGCATTCCGAAAACGCCGGTTGTGGAGATTCCTTCATCCAACAACCAGAAAGCGAGTCCCGCCGCGATGGCGGGAGCCATGGACATGAAGAGCATCGTAATGCGCGCGCCGACCCGCTCGTAGGCTTTGAACAGGAAGGTATCGCCAAGGGAAAGTCCGATGATGCCGCTGGCAGAAAGGCTGATGACTTGCGTGGCAGACATCGTAAGGTCGAACCGCATCACGCCGATCAGAAGAACGAGATACCCGGCCGCCAGGATCAGCCGCGTGACGTTGACCTGGAACGCACCCGCGCGTCTGGCGGCAGACGCGAACGCCATCGAGCTTCCGGACCAGAAGCAGGCAGTGAGCAGCGCACTGAACTCACCGAGAAAGGACATTCAGGATGCGCTCACTTGACAACATACCGCAATCCGCGGAGTTTTTCGGCCACCTTGACGCGCTGGTCTCCCTGGATTTCAATATTTCCCTCTTTCACCGTACCGCCCGCACCGCAATACTGTTTCAGTATTCGCGCAATGCCTTCCATGGTTGCGGGATTATGCCGTAGACCGGAGATCAGGGTTACGGTTTTCCCCTTTCTGCCTTTCGTGTCGAGCGATACGCGTACGGTTTTCCCTTTCCCATCGTGTGTCCCGGTTTCCCGATCCAAGAAGGTCAACCTCCTACTGTATAGAAGATCTTTTCATTATATGACGCCGGCCGGCAGGCGCATGCGCAGCATCAAGAACAAAAGACCTACCAGGAGGCAGATCGCCGGCCTGGCCCATAACCTGATGATGTTGTTCACCTCCGCCGAGCCCTTCGGGTCTTTGGCATCGTAGAGCACATCGACTGCCTCGCCCTCCGTGAAAGTTGTTCCGGGCAACCGGAATCGCGTATATATTTTGAATTCGTACGGATACCCGCTTCTGTCGTGAAAAGAGATCAAGGCGGGAAACCCACTCCCCGGCTCTGAAAGTCGGCCGACAGAGGTTACGGTTCCACTGGCATGTTCAGCCGAGTGAACAAACATCAGCATCCGGATTCCGAAGAACAGTCCGGCGCCGACAAGGAGTAAGGATACGATGGTAATTAATGTTCTGATCTGCCCCATTGTGTTGCCTCTAAATATTAAACCAATGACCCGGGTTTCGATTGCCCTTCACATCACTTCCTTCACTTTCTGTCGAAAAAGGGATTCTTCGCACTCACACTCAACGGGATGCCGAATGCGATCCTCACATCTTCTCCCAGCAGTTTCATTTCCAGCGCCGCCTGTCCGACACTGTACATGATCCTATTGTCAACTCTCGCATCGATTGCAACGCTCACCGCCGAACCGATGGCGATTCCCAGATCCCCGGGGTTAAAGACGCATGGAACTTCCGGATGTTTGTCTTTCTCGTCACAATTTCGAAACCCGCACATATTGCAGGATCGGAGACCGATGCTTTTCACTCTCGTTCCAATCAGCACGAGCTGGTCTGCCGCAAGGATATTGTTCGCGTCGCGCATGAGATGCGCCATCGTTTCCGCACGACCGGCCATTTCCTTCAGCTTGTCGGAAAGTTTCTTAATTCCCTCTTTGTCCACCATTGCGATTGATAAATTGTCGATCCCTCTTGCTTTGGGAGCAGTTCGGGCGGCGACAAGCATGTGTTCTGCCACAGTTCGGACAGTATCAATACGGATGTTTTCTTCAAGTGTTACTTTCATGGAAGATTGTTCCTTCATGGTTGTCGGGGATTAAGGTAGCTTTTGTCGGAGAGAAAATCAACTCCGGGATCGCCTCCTGCAACGATGATGGGTCGGGAGTAGGAACTCCCTCCCAGCTTCATAGACCCCGCTGGGAGGGAGCTCCGCCATGAAGATCGGCGGATAAATTCGCTCCCGACCCGACCGGTGGCTCCGTGTCCGGTCAGCGACCGGATCTACAGGCAAGGCGCTTCAGGAACGCCAGCGCTGTCTGAACCACGATTCGCTCGATTCACATGATTACCTCGATTGATTTTATCATGGTAATCCTCCAATCCTATAAATCATGGTTCAGATTTTTCTTTGCCGTCTGAACCACGATTTGCTTGATTCACAGGATTACCTCGATTGATTTAATCATGGTAATCCTTTAATCCTATAAATCACGGTTCAGATTTGACGATGAAGCTGGGAGTATCACTTCAAGAGCAACATTTTTTTCACTTCCACATACGTCCCCGCTTGCCCGCCGTCTGTTGGGCGGGCGGTCAGTCTGTAGGTGTAAATACCGCTCGGAAGATTCGTCGCGCTGAACTGCACGGATTTGTAACCTGCATCTCGGGCTCCATTCACGAGTGTTGCCACTTCCTGCCCGAGCATGTCGTACACCTTTAGCGTGACGTAACTGGCAACCGGCAACTGATAACTGATAACCGTTGTCGGGTTGAATGGATTAGGATAGTTTTGCTCAAGGGCAAACTCTGTCGGCAAAGACCCGTTAACTCCCGTCACCCCGCTCACCGTGACCGCGATGGCGTTCGAGTATGTGCAGGTACCACTCAGATCGACGAGTCTCAGCCGATAGTTGTAGTTCCCGTCCGTTACCTTCGTATCCGTCCATTGGTAATGGTGTTGCTGCAAGGTTGTTCCTGCACCGGGGATCAAATTGCTCACCGTGGCATAAGCTCCGGTGTTTTGTACCCGGCGTTCAACGTAGAAGCCCAGACTGTTGGTTTCGCTCACTGTTGTCCATTCTATTTGCACCCCGGTTGCGAGAGTTGTGGCAGTCATCGACGCAAGCTGGACCGACAGCGCCGCCGTATGAAGCTCGGCCGTGGGCTGGCTTTCGTTGCCGTGGATATCCACCGCCGTTACCCGGTAGTAATACTGCTGGCCGACCTCGGCTGAAGAGTCTGTGACGGTCGTGTCGACCGTGGTTTGCAGGCGTGTACCGTTGTTCAGCGGGAAACCGCTCGATGTCGAGCGATAGACGCTGAAATGTCCGACATCCGGGTCGGTCTTATCGGGATTCCAATGGATGTTGATGGAACCGTTCACCATCGGGAGAAGCGCGGCGTTCTGCGGGGTAATCGGCGGTAGGTTGTCAACCGAGTAGCCGCTGTCGGCGGTTGAGAACCAGTACGTCAGCTCGTCACTTGTTCGCGCCATCACCATTACATAACACATTGCCGTGCCTTGTGGACCGGAATCTGAAACTGTGGGCATTGTGTAGGAATATCCGGGCAACCGGAGCGCTCGCACGCTGTCAATGTATTCCCAGTAGTATGAATCTACGCCCTGAGCAGAGCGGGGCGTTTTTAGCAGTAGGCTTCCGGGGTCTTTTCCGCTTGAAATCTCCTTTAAGAAGTCTCCCGGAGCTTTGATGTTCTTCATCCCCATGACTTCATTGACGCCGCGGAAGATGTAGTACGATTTGATGGTCGTGTTTGGATAAACATCAAGGCATGATGGACTCCAGGAAACTGTCACTTTACCGCCCTGGTCATTGATAACATCTTTCACTTTGGCTATCTGCGGCGCCATGTTTCCCAAGTAGCCGTAGACATCTACCTTTTGAGCGTAGATGTCATAGTCGCTGCTGCGAGTGTCTAGCCATGTAATGATGGCGCCCCCCGAACCGTCTGAAACGATGGTGGGAATCAATTGATCGTGTACCGCCGTGCAGACGGGAACACCGCCCGCCGTCCATTGCGTAGCGCTGGAAGCATTCACGCGTTGGGCGTAGATATCGTAGTCACTGCCGCGATGGTCTTGCCATGTAATGATGGCGCCGCCCGAGCCGTCTGAAACGATAATGGGATTTAGCTGATTGCCTGTTGCCGTGTCGATGGCAACGCCGTCGCTCGTCCACTGCACAGTGCCGGAAGCATTCATGCGCTGAGCATAGATGTCATTGGTACTGCCGCGATGGTCTTGCCATGTAATGATGGCGCCGCCCGAGCCGTCTGAAACGAGAGTGGGATACGTTTGATCGCCTGACGCCGTGCAGATGGAAACACCGTCGGTCGTCCACAATCTGGTGCCGGACGCACTTACGCCCTGGGCATAGATGTCATAGTTACCGCTGCGTTGGTCTTCCCATGCAATGATGGCGCCGCCCGAGCCGTCTGAAACGATAGTGAGATCCTGTTGATTGTGTGCCTCCGTGCAGACGGGAACACCGTCGGTCATCCACTGGGGAGCACCGGAAGCATCCACGCGCTGAGCATAGATGTCAGAGTTGCCGCTGCGAAGGTCGCTCCACGTAATGATGGCGCCGCCCGAGCCGTCTGAAACGATGATGGGAGAATATTGACCCCCTGTCGCCGTGTCGATGGCAATACCGTTGGTTGTCCACCGCGGAACGCCCGAAGAATCGACGCGTTGGGCATAGATGTGCGGGTAGCTGCCGCGAGGGTCCATCCATGTTATAATGGCGCCGTGAGAGCCGTCTGAGACGATGTTGAGATTTTGTTGCTGATGTGTCTCCGTGCAGATAGGAACACCCTCGCCAAACCACAGTGGATCGCCTGAGGCATCCACGCGTTGGGCATAGACGTCAGCATTGCCAAGGCGAAAGTCTGTCCATGTAATGATGGCGCCGCCCGAGCCGTCTGAAACAATGGTGGGAGTATATTGATCGCTTGGCACCGTGCAAATGGCAGCACCGTTGGTGGTCCACTGCACAAGGCCCGAAGCATTCACGCGTTGAGCGTAGATGTCCGAGTTTCCGCTACGATAGTCGTACCATGTAATGATGGCGCCGCCCGAGCCGTCTGAAACGATGATAGGGGACTGTTGATTGCCTGTCGCGGTGCAGATGGCATTGTTGGTGTTTGGGTTGGTCGACCACTGGGCGAGCGCGGGAGTTACATACAGCAGCGTCAGCAGGAGGCCAACAGCAGGAATTTGAAGCAGAAGATTGAATTTCATACAGCCCTCCATGAAGTTAGTAAGTTAGTGTGGCTAGATGTTGTCAGAAAGCCATGTCATTGCGTTTTTGATCTATGAGGCTAGAAAACAATCCCTATACCGAAATATGGTATTGGCGGAAAGGTAATTGCTGGATCATAATCATTGCTGCCGCTGGGCTGACCAAGGCCTCCTATCTCGACAAACGGAACAACCGTACTGTGGATATCAAACTGAACTTCGCAGCTGAGATTCACCGCCAGTGCACTAATTTTATCCCCCATTGGGTCGTCCGAGGAGAATCCGCGACGACCGAGCCCTACCCCCGGTTTTATCACTGCGGCTCCATCGGCAATCGGAAAGCGTCCTTTGAGAGCAACCCCTATTTCGGTCATCGTCGATGTTGCCGAATAGTTGTCCCATGACACGGGAGAAACATTTATGTAGGCGCCTATGGCCAATTGTTCGGCTATGTAACCGTCCACGAAGAAATGGAAGAGCACTCCCGTTGATTTTTGGGGATCATCCGCGGAATATACCAACTTGTAATCCACAGTTCCCGAGCCCCAAACTGCCAGCGTCATTCCGACATCATAGTGGCGGGACATAAGACCTTTGGAAGCTTCAGCATTCCCGCCGGATTGTTGGCTTATTTCCTTCCCTTCTTTTGTCATTTTTTGGATGTCCGAATACGGGATTGTAAATGTGGAGCCATCTGCCATTTCAATCTTTATATGGTCATTTGGGACATTCTCAATGATGACACCCTTGCGGATGTCGCCATTCTTCAGGTAGACAACATCGATTCTTTCCTGACTAATAGCGATAGAGCAAAGCAACGCAACAGCGAACAAAGCAATCCATATCTTCTTCATTGCAACCCTCCTTAAAGTGATGATATAGTTAAATGATTATTGGTGTATCTGTTTGTTTAGCGATTTTGCAAAAACCCTCTTTGCCATCCAACCTTTGTCTGCCGAGGTCACCGCCGCCAAGCCGTGAATAGGTCGGGAGCGAAGCTCCCTCCCAGCTATCCTTCTCTCTGCGAGGGAGTTCATACTCCCGACCCGAACGGAGGCACCGTGTCCGGTCAGCGACCGGACCTACAAACATGACGACCGGACCTACCGGATATCCGTTCTGGGGAACGGATTCTACGCTCCGATTGTCGGGCAAGCTCGCAGGCAAGCCTGCTTTGAATGTTACTTTATCAAAACCATCTTCCGGACGGATGTATATGTTCCCGCAGTCAGTTTGTAAAAATACAGACCGCTCGGCATGCTCGATGCATCCCACGTTATCGTCTTGTATCCCGGTTCCTGCATTCCATTCACCAGAGTTGCCACCTGCCGTCCCAATACGTCGTATACGCTGAGTGTCACAAATGACAAATGACTTATGGCAAATGACACTGTTGTCGTCGGATTGAACGGGTTGGGATAGTTTTGCCCGAGAGCAAACTCCTTCGGCGGCTGCAATTCGGGCCCAGACTGAATCTCAATCGCCAACTCCTTCACGGGACGCTGAATGACGGCCGTGCCGCCAGCGCCCGTCAGCGGTTGCCGTGACTGATCGCCAGCGACCAACCAGAACCGCGTATCTTTGTCTGCTAATTTCCAGCTCAACGTGAGCGGGAACGATTCGGATTGTACGTCAATCTCCAGTCTCGAAGGCGCCGACCCGGCCGTGTATCCCTCCACAAATCGTTGTGAAGCGAAACGCGCATCAAACAAGGATGCGGGCGGAACGGGCGGCAATTCACATTGAGGCAACATCGAGCCGACGGCTTCCATCTTGCCGAAGTAGAGTGTGGTCGTTCCGCGTCCTGCGTCGGAAACCGTCACAGAGTTGATGCTCTGTAGAACCTTATCTTTTTCAGACTTGCTTCGGGGAAAAGCAACTGACCCGGATTTCTTCAGCACGAGTTGACCACCGCTGCTTGACTTCACCCAATACCCGCATCCTGGCTTGATCGTATCGGCGAGGTAGTAGCTGCCGTTGTAACCGAAGTAATGTGTGACAATCCCTCCCGGCAGTTGGACAATACTGTCAATGTCGACCGGATACGAGATCGAACCAATTATACTCCACCCGGGGGAAAGAGCAAACGTATCCCTCGTCCGAACCGTGCCGGTGATGCTGTCGTTCTGCGCGCCCTGAAATTTCAGCCAGTATCCGACGCCGTACTGAAGTGCTGTCTTGATGGAATATCCGTGAGCGTATCCGAAAGCGTTCGACTTCGCAGTCGGATAGACCGCCATGACCGAAGGGTTGGTGACGGTCACCGGGAGCGAAACTATGTTCCAGCTGTCCGTCAACCCAGCAACGACAGTAGCCTGACGACTTGTCACTTCAACCGTCGCAATTGACGAGTCCCTGTAGGTCGGATCGGAAACAGACACCGCGACGAGTCGAATGGTATCAATTGTACCGACCGCAGCGCCAGATGGAATCGTGACGTTGACATCGACAGTAGCATGTTGACTTCCTGCCGCGGAGAACGCGGAGTCGGCGGGGGCAATCGTCCAGCCGAGTTTATCGGAAACAGATGACCTGACAGTATCCCAGCCGTTTCCTGCATTCCCGACCGAAAAGCTCACGGAAACGGTGCTATCATGCATCCCGCTGTTGTTTGACTGGGTTGTCACGTAAATTCCCCTCGTGAGATAGCCGACAAAGAAGGGCGAGAATGACGCGTTGTTGAATGTGGCAAAGACTTTCCACGTATTTGCGACCTGAGCGGGCGCCATCGCTTGCGGCAGGACATCGAAGTACGACCCGTTCCAATGGAGGAGGCGCAGGTTATTTGCCGCAACACCGCTGGCCGCCCGTTCACTCTCAGCGACATAAGCTGTGACCTGGGCATTGAATTGCCCGTTCGTTCCTCCTGTTTGAGTCAATTGATACCATCTCTTGACGGATGGGCAGCCGAGGTCCACCACTCCGGCGCTTGTGTACGGACTACCCGCCGTTACCGTCACGCCGCTTGAGACCTGCATCGGTTGGTGTGCGCCGCCGGTGACTTTGATGTTGCTGACGGCAAACCCGCTGTCGGTTCCGAAAAACGCCGGGACGTTGAGAGCGCTGCCCATCGTGTACGGCCCGGATGCTCTCGCGGAGGTGTCCACTTCGAGCATGGCGCGCTCGATATCGGTACGACCGCTGCCATAGATTGTCTGATCGCCGAGGGCAACTGCCGTCCGCTCGAATTTGGCATGCACCTGTGCGGGCGTCAGCTTTGGAAACTTCAATAACAAGAGCGCAGCCATGCCGGCAACCTGCGGCGCTGCGGCAGATGTACCGAGGAATCGCCAGTTGAGCGTTGCAGGATCCCAGTTGCCGAAACCCACCGGCTCCCGTAATCACGCCATTGTCAATTGCAACGACATCCGGCTTCGGTCTGCTGACGTACGAAGGAAAATACACATCGTAATTACCGTGAGAGCTGAATCCCTCGATGGTGCTGATGTTGTCGTAGGGAACGGCACCGGTTGTAATAACTAATGGGACGCCGGGCTGGCCCCAGATGCTGTTCTCGGGAGTGTAGTACTCCACAGAGTTAACTCCGAAGATATACATACCAAGCAGTTTCGGCGAGTGAACCCGGGGAGACTCCACGAGGTTGATCACAATCTGCAGCGTTGAATCCCCCGCGCCGTAATTTTCCCAAGTAACTGTTTCAATGGGGTTCTGGCCGCCGTTTTGGGGCGAGATACTCCGGGCCAGTTGACGCATATAATCTCCACTATACAGGTACAGGTCGTAATCGCTCGTCGATGCTCCCCAGGGATCGTTCCATTCAAGGATGACCGTCAGAGTTGTGGTTTCGTGGCCGGGAACATGACCCGGTACGACCACTTGCAGACCCGGATCGTCTATCGGAGTTGTACTATAATAGTGCAAGTCTGTGTATGGAGGCGGATTCAATACTCCAGGCATGATCGGCAGGGGCTGGGTATTGTTCATCTGAGAAAAGGGTGGGGGAATGGGTTTCGCAATGTTGTTTTGAGGGTTCGCGTCATCGTACACTTGCTGGAAGTGTGTATGTCCCCACGAGCCATCACCCCCGAAGTTGCCGGCCGAGCTAATATACACGACGCCGGTGTCTATTGCCCACTTGGCCGCGGCCGCGACATAGCCGGCGGTTGCATCATCGCAGTCTTCGAACATCGGCTGGTCGTACCATGTGAGGTTGTCCACGATGATCCTGCAATGCTTCTCTCTGACCAATCGATAAATAGCATCGATCATCGCCGCGCTGCTGAGATGATTTCCGACAGTATCGTACAGCGCTCCGTAGAAAAACAACGTTGCGTTCGGGGCAAGGTCGTGAACGATTTCCATCATTGCGGTTCCCTCGTTTCCCGTTCCTTCCCTGCTCACACCGCCGAAGGTATAGTTTGGCGGCCCGAACCCCGCGGGAAGATCGCCCGAGCCCTCCGATGCCGGCCATGAGACGCAGCCGTCGGATATGACACCGACGTTGACGCTGTCTCCGAGGATGTTGAAATCGGTCCGGACATTGATTGCATGGTGAATGCTATCGCCCTCGGTGGTCTTTGATCCGGTGTTCACGCTTCCCCCCACCATCGGGCGAACGATTTTCACTTCGTCCAGCAAGGCGACATCTTCGACCTTGTCGATCGGCACATACACCGAGATCAGTTTTGACTCGGGCAACGAGAGGTCGATTGCGCCCCCGAATGCCCGGAGTCTGGCGATAAGATTCTGTGAAACAGCTTTCACATCGAGGAGAAGTCCGATCCTTCCTCGGTTGTCGAATCGGTTCACAATGCTGCCGTATCGCTGCCGGACGTTTTTCAAAGGTGCATTGTCTGCCGTCACGCCATCGCTTTTCATTTTCTCGATTGTTTGAAGAACGACCGAGTATACTTTATCGAGGTGAGTTGCTGATTGCGGTACTTGTCCCCGGGCAGTCAGGGGGAGGGCCAGGAGGGCGCTTGCGAGTATCGAAAGCGTCCACCACTTCGTCTTGTAGTTCATACGAAACATTCCCCTTCCTGAAAAATGTTCAATCAGATATTCACTACGAGATGGTGTCCAGATACTGATAGAACTATCTGTCACCTGAAATTATCTTATGACGACGCCGGGACGTACGGCCGGGACATCACGGACGTACCCCCGCGTACTATGGGTCCTTTCTCTTCCTCAAGATCATACAGGCGAGGAAGAGTGTCTTATGTGGAAAAGAGCTTTGAGATATGATAACGACAATCGCGGCGGAATGAGGGCACAATCACCGTTCTTACCGCCCGGCGGTGCATGCGCATGCCATTTTGTTCGCTGAGAAGAGAGATGGGAGCGTTCAAGCAGGGAGACAACCAATAGGAAACGTTCTCAGGTCTGAATCAGTGAACATCCGGAAAATCCCCACCGGCCCACAATTCCGACCGCTATGATTCCTTCACCAATTTACGGGTCGTAATGTAGAAAGTCAAGGAAATTGGGGTGCGATGAACGAATTGGTGTCCTTTTTTGGGGAAGGGTCAGACGCAGGTTTTCGCACTTACATCAAAACAGAGGTTTCTTGAAGGATTTGGGCGGGAAGAATTCGATAATCCGGATATAACACTCTGAATCGGACATTCATCCGTGCTGATCAGGCCGTCCGATAATTGGGCGAATGCTGTACCGTCTGAACCGTGATTCGCTTCATTCACATGATTACCTCGATTGTACCCATCATGGCAATCTCATGATACCCGAAGTCATGGTCCCACCATTCCCGGCCATTCACTCGTCGTCCTGACACGTTTTAGGTCAGGATCTGGGCGGGGCTCCTCATTCCCTAAGTTCAGATGCCGATCAAAAACGTATCGGCAAGACGGGTTGAGAGACGGAACTAACAACAGAAATCCCGTCCCGCGCTATCGAGACGGGATTTCTGCTCAAGTGACTTCTCCGCGTTTCTATCAATCCCGCAAAAGAATGCGGGACTTCTGCTAAAATGACTCCGTCATTTTAGCATCAGCATCTTTTTCACTTCGACGTACGTTCCCGCCGTCAATCTATAGGTGTAAATGCCGCTCGGAAAATTCGTCGCGCTGAACTGCACGGATTTGTAACCTGCGTCCAGGATTCCATTCACGAGCGTTTCCACTTCCTGTCCGAGCATGTCGTACACCTTTAGCGTGACGTAGCTGGCAACCGGCAACTGATAACTGATAACCGTTGTCGGATTGAACGGATTAGGGTAGTTTTGCTGAAGAGCGAACTCCGTCGGCAACGACCCGTTGACTCCCGTCACACCGCTCACCGTGACCGCGATGGCATTCGAGTATGTGTTGGTACCGCTCAAATCGACGAGTCTCAGCCGATAGCTGTAATTCCCGTCCGTTACCTTCGTATCCGTCCATTCGTAGCGGTGTTGCTGCAACGACGTCCCGGCACCGGGGATGAGATCGCTCACGGTTGCGTATGCTCCTGCGTTTTGTGGCCGTCGCTCGACATAGAAGCCCAGACTGTTGGTTTCGCTCACCGTTGTCCAATTCAATTGCACGCCGGTTGTCAGCGTTGTGGCAGTCATCGATGCAAGCTGGACCGACAACGCCGCCGTATGAAGCTCGGCCGTTGGCTGGCTTTCGTTGCCGTGAATATCTACCGCGGTAATACGGTAGAAATACTGCTGGCCGACCTCAGCTGAAGAGTCGATGACCGTTGTATCGATCGTGGTTTGCAGTCGCGTGCCGTCGTTCAGTGGGAAACCGCTGGATGTCGAGCGATAGACGCTGAAATGTCCAACATCCGGATCGACCTTATCGGGGTTCCAATGAAGTTGTGTGTAGCCACTCACCAACGGAAGGAGCGCCGGGTTCTGGGGAGAAATCGGGGGCAGGTTGTCAATCGAGTACCCGCTGTCGGCGGTTGAGAACCAGTACGTCAGCTCGTCACTCGTTCGCGCCATCAGCATTGCATAACACATTGCCGTGCCCTGCGGACCGGAATCGGAAACTGTGGGCATTGTGTAGGAATATCCGGACAGCCGGAGCGCTCGCACGCTGTCAATGTATTCCCAGTAGTATGAATCTACGCCCTGAGCAGAGCGGGGCGTTTTTAGCAGTAGGCTTCCGGGGTCTTTTCCGCTTGAAATCTCCTTTAAGAAGTCTCCCGGAGCTTTGATGTTCTTCATCGCCATAGATTGACTGACGCCCCGGAAGAGATAGTACGATTTGATGGTCGTCTTTGGATAAACGTCAAGGTATGACGGACTCCATGAAACGGTTACTTTCCCGCCTTGGTCATTGACAACATCCTTCACTTTTGCTATCTGCGGCGCTACGTTTCCTAAGTAGCCGTAGGCATCTACCTTTTGAGCGTAGATGTCATTGTCGTTGCCGTTTCGCCAGTCCCCCCATGTAATGATGGCTCCGCCCAAGCCGTCTGAAGCGATGGCCGGATTATCTTGACCGCCTGTCGCCGTGCACATGGCGGCACCGTTTGTTGTCCACTGCACTACGCCGGAAGCATTCAAGCGCTGGGCATAGATGTGGGAGTCGCCGTTGCGGAAGTCGTTCCATGTAATGATGCCGCCGCCCGAGCCGTCTGAGACGATGGTGGGGAACGCCGGCCCGCCTGCCGCCGTGCAGATGGCGGCACCACCGGCCATCCATTGCATATTGCCCCAAGCATCGACCCGTTGAGCATAGATGTCCCAGTTGTCGCTGCGGATGTCGAGCCATATAATGATGGCGCCGCCGAACCCGTCTGAAACGATAGTGAGACCAATAGTGGGAGCCACCTCTTGATTGAGTGTCGTAGTGCAGATGGAATCACCGTTGTCCGCCCATAGGGTCATGCCCGAAGCGTTCACACGTTGAGCATAGATGTAAAAGTCGCCGCCGTCGCGAAGGTCTTGCCAAGTAATGATGGCGCCACCCGAGCCGTCTGAAACGATTGTAGGATACGTTTGATCGCCTGTCGCCGTGCAGATGGCGAGACCGTCCGTCCACTGCGGAGTGCCGGAAGCATCCACGTGCTGAGCATAGATGTCAGAGTTGCCGTTTCGCCCGTCCTGCCATGTAATGATGGCGCCGCCCGAGCCGTCCGATACGATAGTGGGATACTCTTTATTGCCCGTCGCCGTGCAGATGGCAACACCGTTGGCCGTCCACTCGACTGTGCCGGATGCATTTACGCGTTGAGCATAGATGTCAGGGTTGCCGTTTCCGTTTCGCCCGTCCTGCCAAGTAATGATAGCGCCGCCCGAGCCATCCGAAATGATGGTGGGATTCGTTTGATCGCCTGTCGCCGTGCAGATGGCAACACCGTTGGCCGGCGTCCACAGCACAGCGCCGGTAGCGCTCACCCGCTGGGCATAGATGTCCATGTTGCTGCCGCGATGGTCTTGCCATGCAATGATGGCGCCGCCCGAGCCGTCTGAAACGATAATGGGATACGTTTGATCGCCTGTCGCCGTGCAGATGGCAACACCGTTAGCCGTCCACTGCACAGCTCCCGAAGCATTCACGCGCTGAGCATAGATGTCATTGTCGGAGCCGCGCCCATCTTGCCATGTAATGATGGCGCCGCCCGAGCCGTCTGAAACGATTGTGGGATTCCGTTGATCGTTTGTCGCCGTGCAGATGGCGTTATTGAAGTTTGGGTTGGTAGACCACTGGGTGAGCGCGGGAGTTACATACAGCGCCGTCACCAGCAAACCAACCGCCAAGGTTTGTAGCAAAAGTTTATATCTCATACATCCTCCATGAGGAAAGTGAGTGATTTTGTGAGTTAGAGTTGCGGAACTTTCCAAGATCGTTTTCGAACACCTACTTCCAGCCGGTTCGTCGCAAGGAACCTTCCGAAGGTTACCTCTGTGTCATTTCCACCCGAACCTTGGGAAGGTTACACCGCGGGTTGGCCGGGAGCGAAGCTGTTCGCTGAAGAAGAGATGGGAGCGTTTGAGAAATGAGACAATCAGTAGGAAACGTTCTCAGGTCTGGATCAGTGAACTTTGGGAATTTCCTACCGGTCCACAATTCCGACCGTTATGATTGCTCGAATAATTTACGGGAACGAATGCGGAAAGTCAAGTGATTGGGAAACGCGATGAGCGAGCTGATGATATCTCCTGCGTGGTTCAAATGGAAGTTCTTGCTCTCACATCAGAAACAGTGTTCATGGAGGGATTGGCGTGGGTGAAAGGCGGTAATTCGGACATAAAACTCTTTATCGCGTAGATAACTGGCTGTGAACCTTCTGCCACCTCGTTCAGGGTACCTGCGTTGATATAAATCACAGAATCTCCTCCCGGGCAGACTTGACATTCGATCCGGTGCGCACTATATTCTTTCAGAGGCTTGCTTCAAGCCCCCGACTTCTTATCCGTAACAATAAGAAGAAATCCCAAACTCACCGAGTTTGGGATTTGTTTTTTAAGGTGGTCCAAGAAGTAAGACAACCCGTCACCCTGACATGTCCCGCGGAGCAGGATGGCGCCAAAGGCGCTCACTCTTGGTCAGGATCTGAACCGAGCATGACGCTGAAACTCTTGGACAGCATCCAAGTTCTTTTTGGAAGACACTCCCTCCCCGGGTCTCCCATTCTCCGGATCTCTTAGATCCTACCACCCGGAAAAGGAAAATGACGTCTTGCCGTTCTCATCGACCGTGCACGTCGCCGCCCACGCTGTTTCCATAACTGAAATTCCCTTGATCGTGCACGAGGACGGACTTACTGATACCAGACTGTATTTCCCGTAACCATCGGCCGCCATCTCGTTCGGTATACTATAGCTTTTGCCTCCCATCGAATTGTCGTACACGTTGCCTCCTCCGTTCATAGAGACCGGGCGAGATTTAAACTCGTAGGCATTGACGGCAATGTTGGCAAGGCTCGCACCTATCCCATCTTTGTTGGAGAGCGCTTGCTGATAATTGAAATGCTGTATCCCTAGAGTAATAGCAAGTCCGATCAGGACGATCGCGAGAATAATAAACAGAAGTTGTTTTAGACCCATGGCATTTCTTCGAAACTGCGGTTGGGATTAAATTCTCTATGTCTTGAAAAGACACACTCGATTGAAAAGGTACTCATTCATGCACAGAATGTCAAATCGACCAGTATCTCAGTTGGAACCTACTCCATTCTACCACCCCTGTGTCCCCTCCTTAGTAAGGACGGGATAAAAGGGGAGGTTATGGTCTGCCATAACACGTGTGAATGGGAATCATATATCACCAAACCGAAAACCCAATCGTTCTCGTGCGGGAAAGACATGACAAAAGCCCCATCCCGTTGTTACCGCGATGGGGCTTGACACCTTGAAACGTTGTGAAATCTCTCGAACAACAGCCTCAGCTAACGAGAGCTTCCTCCGCCACCTTTGTCAGCTCAGCCGGAGTGAACGGCTTTGGCAGAAAATTCATGGCGCCGAGCTTCGTTGCTTCGATGGCCGTATCGATGGATCCGTATCCCGTCACCATCACTACCGGAACTTCGGGCCATTCCGTTCTGATCGCCCGGAGAACTTCCATGCCGGAGCGCTTGGGCATCTTCAGATCCAGAATGACAAGGTCGTATTTGCCGAGCTTCATCTTCTGCAGTGCGGCATCGACATCAAACACTTCCTCAACCGAACAGCTCTTCTTCGACAGTATGCGCCGGACGCTGTGGCACACGATCGGTTCGTCATCGATGACAAGAACGGAATGTTTTGCGGTTGCATCTCTGCCCCAGAGAGCCGCTCGCGGCATATCACGGTCGAGGCAGTTGATATAATCCGCACCGGTTACGCGCTCCACCTCGGACAGATTGAACGGCAGGTCCGCGTCGATAATTTCCACCGTCGGACCGCTTACGCGCTTCACCGATTTCGCCCGTGCTTTTTCTTTCTTTTCAATCGGACATTCACCGACGCATTCTCTCCCTTCCAGAACCAGCCGGCGGCATTCGCGCTTGCCCGTGTTGCAATACGCTTTGTCGGGAGCCTTCTTCGCGATCGGGATGTCGGAATGCGTGAGGGATTCAACGTACCCTTTTCCGGTGTGCTCGGCAACTTCTTTCGCACTGAACGGCATATCGACATCGATGATGTCGTCCGGCTTCCTACCGGATGCTACCCGCGCCGGGACGCTCTTCTTCCTGTTCTCTGTCCGGACACTCCTGTTTGCCAGGGCTTTCTCGGTCAGCTCCGTGAGTTCCGCAGGAGTAAATGGCTTCGGTAGGTATCCTGCCGCCCCGAGCTTTGTCGCCTGCACCGCAGATTCTATGGATGCATATCCTGTGATCATGATGACTTCAAGTTCCGGGTAGTTTTCCCTGATGATGCGCAACAATTCTATTCCGTTCGTATTCGGCATCATGAGGTCGGTAATCACCAGGTCGAATGCAGTTTCGTTGATCTTCTTTACGGCCTTTTCAACGTCATGCGCGTCTTCGACAGCATATCCTTTTCGGGAGAGTATCTTCTTGACACTCTGACACACATTCTCTTCGTCGTCCACGACCAGTATTTTACTTGTAAGCATTTTTAATTCCTTTCATTCGATTGTTGAGACTTCTGAATCACTTCTACCTGTAATGCCACAATGAACATGCCAGTCGAAAAGACTGTTATGTCCGATATTCGCAAGCACATAAGTATCAAAGGGATAGAGATGATATATGTCTCATGGTTTCTGCCTGCGATTCCATTGCCTTATTGGCAAGAATCGAAAAACGGAAGAAAATCGATGAAAATGGAGAGATTGGTGGGAGAGGGGTGAATAAGAATGATATACGGGTGCACAAACGCTTATGCAGGGGGTGCCGGTTTCTCGATATTGTACTTTCTCATGAGGGATTGAAAATTTGACCTCTGCATATTAACTTCCCTTGCTGCCTTGGAAATATTCCAATCGTTCCGGAGGAGGGCTTCCTCGATGAAAAGTTTTTCAATCTCATGAATTGCCGAGGCTCGGATTTGTTTCTTCAGGTTCTTGAGCTCATCGCTCGTTTTCGGAATTATTGAACGGATATTCGATTCCGTGCGAAACAGAGCCGCCGAAATATGCGCCGGGTCGATCTCGTCGCCCTCGACAATGATGATCAATCGCTCGATGGTATGTTCGAGCTCCCGGACGTTTCCGGGCCAGTGATAGTTCATCAACAATTCCATTGCTTCCGTCTTGATCGTCGGAATCCCCCTTTTCATGAGGGAAGAGTATTTCTTCAAGAAATGAAGCGCAAGGTCGGGAATATCTTCTCTTCGTTCACGGAGTGAGGGAAGCCGGATGGGAAACACGTTCAGCCGGTAGTACAAATCCTCTCTGAACTTGCCTGCGTTCACCAGTTGTTTGAGATCCTTGTTCGTCGCGAAGATCAGCCGCACGTCGACCTTCTTCACGGACGTTCCTCCGACCGGCAGGATTTCCTTTTCCTGCAAAACCCTCAGGAGCCGGGACTGAGTTTCGGGGGGCAGGTTGCCGATCTCATCGAGGAAAATCGTCCCTTGGTCGGCCACCTCGAAGACTCCGGGCTTGTCGACCGTCGCACCGGTGAACGCCCCCTTGACGTGGCCGAAGAGCTCGCTCTCCAGGAGTGTGCTCTGCAGTGTCGTAAGGTCAATGGCAAAAAACTTCTCGGCGGCCCTTTTGCTCCGGTTGTGGATCGCTTTTGCCGTCAGGTCTTTCCCCGTTCCACTTTCTCCGATGATAAGCACGGTGGAATCGGTCGGGGCGACCTTGCGAATCAACTGATAGACGTCCTGGATGGCGGGACTTTTTCCTATCAGGCCTTCAAAACCCGTATCGTTGGAGTATTGATACTCATCCATGGAAATCTGAATCAGTTTCCGTCGTTCCAGCGCCCTGTTCAGCACCGTCAACAGCTCGGCGGGGGTAAATGGTTTCGGCAGATAGTCGAACGCGCCCGACCGCATCGTCTCGATGGCAGAAGCGATGGTCGCGTAACCGGTGATGACGACGACAACGGTCTGGGGATACTTCTGTTTTATCGTTTGAAGAACCTCCATGCCGCCGATATCCATCATTTTCAAATCGGTAAACACAACATCGTACGTCTCCGCCCCCAGGAGCTCAATTGCATGCTTGCCGGAAGTGCTGTAGGTCACCTCATGACCCACCCTCCGAAAGATCTTCTCGCAACTTTTGCAAATGACCAGCTCGTCGTCAACAATCAGGATATTCGCCGTCATGATTATCTTTCTTCCGAATCCGTGGGTTTGATGGGAAGCTCGATGGTAAACACGGAGCCTTCGCCCGGGGTGCTATCAACGCTTATTGTTCCGCCATGCTGTTCGATAATGCCGTAACTAATGGAAAGACCCAGGCCTGTGCCGTGTTCCTTGGTCGTGAAGAAGGGGTCGAAGATTTTTTCTCTCATCGCTTCAGGAATTCCCGGTCCGCTGTCTTTGAAAATGATTTCTATGAAATCCTTGCTTCGCGATATCCGGGAGGTAATCGTCAGCATCCCTCCTTTGGTCATCGCTTCAGCGGCATTCAGAACGATATTAATGAAGACTTGCTGAACCTGGTCGGCGTCGGCCTGAATTCCGGGGATGTCGGCGGCCAGGTCTTTATCGATCCTGATATTCCGGAAGGATGCCTGGTTCCGAACCAGCAGGATGATGTTCTCAATGAGGGAGTTAATGTCGGTAAGTTTCTTCTGCGGCTTTGATTGTTTCGCGAAATCAAGGAGGCGTTTCACGATTTCGCGGCAGCGAATCGTCTCATTGACCATTACTTCGACATCTTCCCGGCGGGGATCGTCCGCCGCAAGGTCTTCCAGCAGTAGACTGCTGTTGGTCAGAATTCCGGTCAACGGGTTGTTGATTTCGTGGGCAACTCCCGCCGCGAGTTTGCCGAGTGATGCGAGTTTCTCCGACCGGAACATCTGCGAGTGGATCCTTCTGATCTCTTCGGTGCGCTGCTCCACTTTCTTCTCAAGCGTATTCCCCCATTCTTCCAGCTCCCGTTTTTCCGCTTCCAGATCCTTTGCCATCTTGCTGAGGGATGAGGCAAGGTGCTCGATCTCGCTCGGCGCGTGCACCGTGAAATCGTGCCGGTATTCACCGTCGGCAATTTTGTTCGCCGTCTCCTCTAGTTTTTTCAGCGGGCGTGATATTCTTTTCGCCAGTTGGATGGACACCAAGACGATGAGGATGATCCCGCCCAGGGCGATCCCCAGAAATGTGATGAGCGTGTTCCTCAGGACGTCATCGAAGGGCTGTTTCAGCACTCCTACGTACAGGATGCCGATAATGGCGTTATCGACGTCGCGTATCGGTTCGTAAGCGGCGATGTACCACGCGTTGACGACAAACGCATCTCCCACAAACCTCTCACCCCGATTGAGGACGGCATCGAAAACCTCCTCCGACACGAGCGTCGTGATCGCCCGCGATCCGTCCTGATTCTTAACATTCGTTGAAATGCGCAGGTCATTTTGGAAGATCGTGGCCGTTCCAATTTCACGTCCTTTGTAGATTTCCTTCTCATGCACAATCTCTTTGATCTTGTCGACAATCTCGAAGTTCCGGTTGAGAAGAAGGCCGCCCATCATAACTCCCTGGAAGTTGTTCTCATCGTCAAAAATCGGAACAGCTGCCTTGAGCATCATCCCGGAGGTTTCCTGCCGGCTCTCCCGGGGCTTTGCCTTCGGTGTTGGTGTTACGTCCATCAGGGCCTGCGCAGCCAGGTCGGGTGAATCCTGAAGGAGCCGTTCTCGTGATACGATATCGGTTCCCGACACGATTTGCCTCGACCGCACTGCATGTGCAATGAACTTGTCTCCCATGAGATTGTCACCAGACAAACCGGGGTTGCGGCCCCGGCAAATGACGTTGCCGTTCTGGTCAACCACGGTCAGGATGTCGAGCTTTTCACGACGAAGAGTCTTTGCCAAATCTTTTTGCAGGAACTTCTGGTCGCGCTGACTAACTGCGCCGATAACCAAACTTCTTGCAGCTGTCAGCCGGCTAATGCTCTCGATCTGCATGATCTTGTTTCGATAGATCTCCATTGCAGAATTAATGTCGGAGAGGGTTTTTGTCTCTGCACGCGTGATGATCTGATTATAAATTAACTTCATCCCGACGGTACTCGTAATGATGGCCGGGACCAGAATGGCAATCGTAAAATAGAGTATCAGCTGCGACTGAATGCTCTTGGCGGATATTCTTCTCATTTCGCTTTGACGATTTCAGATTAAGACTTCCAGTAAAGATGCAGAAAAGAAAACAAAAAATCCAACACCCGTCGGGCGCCCACGTTCCATCATTCCTCGGTCAATGCTCCACACCGGCATTTCATTCCAACAAAGTTCGCAGCATCTACGGTCGCAGATGAGTCTGCATCGTCGAATCAAAGATCATCCGGACCAAGAGAAATGCCGAGCGCGAATGGAGTTTGCAGGAGACGTCCAGGGTGGACATTATTAATCGCGATCTCTCCAATTCTCTAAATTGTGTTGAAATTGTCAAGATTGCTGATTTATTCAGCACTTTCTTGGCTTTCACCTCTCAGAAATTGCCTTTTGGTGAACACTATGGCAATAGTTTCCTTTGCACAATATTTGCATATGAAATGGCGGGTCAATCTGTCAACTGGTTATTATGGAATTGAGTTATTGGAAAACTGGGGTCGACTTACTCAGACAGACGCTGCGGTGTCGCGAAATCGACAAGCATCTGTCCGACAGAACCGAGTTGACGGTCGACGAAATGCACTGCCTCGGCGTCCTTTTTCTCGAACGACCTTCCTGCGTTAAGAACCTCAGTGATTTCCTTGGCCTGAGCTCCACCCGTACCTCAAAGATCCTGCTGTCGTTGGAGCGGCAGGGTTCCGTCACACGCACACTCGACAGCGCCGACCACCGCAAAGAACAAATATCTCTCACGGATGAGGGCAAAGCGGTGGCTGAGAAGATCCTCTCCCTTTACACCGAAATCGGCAACGCATTATCCCTCTACGGAGATTCAGCCCTCCGTTTCGCCTGGCAGCTATGGAATACTCCGCAGTCAGCCAAACAGGTAGAAAGTGATTAACGGGACGTCACATCCCACAACGAATGGCGGAAACGGCGACCGCCCGGCATCTCCTCCCGGGGGCAGACTCATTATCATCGGCCTCGGAAACGAATTCATTAGCGATGACGGTGTGGGAATTTTCGCCGTCCGGCAATTGAATGACAGAATCTCTCTACTTGACCGCAACGCGAGCGAAGGCGTGGCCGGGTTCCCCGGGGACATCACCATTGAGGAAATGGCCTCCGGCGGGCTTCAGATACTTGACGCTATTACTGGATATCAGAGATGTTTCATCATCGACGCCGTCCTGACCGGCACGCATCCTCCCGGGACGATCTATCGCTTTGTGCAACGCCGGCAGGAAGAGCCGGTCAAACTTGCATCATCTCACCAGATCAACCTCCCGGAGGTTCTCGGTCTCGCCAGGCTTCTCAACGTGAATATCCCTCTGGCAATTACGGTGTATGGAATAGAGGTGAGCGACATAACGACCTTTTCCGTCGGATGTACATCTGAAGTCGAGAAAGCGTTGCCGCGGGTGGTCGATCTCGTTTGGCGTGATCTGGCAATGCAACCGGACGGTCCCGGGTCCGGGCCTATCCACACCCTGGAGTTTCCGCAGCGCGGTTCACAGCGAACGCGGAGTACCATGAATTTCGAAGTTGTTGAATTATAACGAATGGAGTTCCTATGGCAGAACTAAGCAACTATCTACCCGGCGTCATGAGTAAAACAGAAACCGAGCTGCGCGCCATCTTTCTGGATGAGGTCAAGGCGGTCCCTGCCGGGGAACGCATCAAACGGTGCATTCAGTGCGGGACGTGTACCGGGTCGTGCCCGGTGAGTTACACGATGGATATTTCACCGCGCGAGTTGATAGCGCTCTTCCGTGCCGGTGAAATGGAGCGTATCATGAAAAGCCGCACCATCTGGATTTGCGCCTCTTGCTATGCGTGCACAACGAGATGTCCTTCCGGAATCAAGATCACCGATACGATATATGCCCTCAAGCGGACGGCAATGGAAAAACATCTTGAAACGACGGCGCCCCAGGTCCAGACTCTGGCAAGCCTCTTCATCAATAATTTGATGAGTTATGGCCGCCTGCATGAAGGGACGCTCATCCGAAAGTACTACACAAAGACCGGCGTTTGGAAATTTCTCGACCTCATCCCGCTCGCCTTGAAAATGTGGAAAACCAAGCGCCTCGCGATGTTCCCGAAGAAAATTAAGGCACACGCCTCACTTTCACGCATCATCAAGAAAGCGCAAGACATCGAGATACGCCACATGAAAGATAAACTTGAATATGCCCCGGAATTCGTCGGTTACCGGGGCCTCGGCGAAATGAAACTTGAACAGCGAAAAGGAGAACAATCGTGAAGTACGCATACTACCCCGGATGCAGCCTCGAAAAGACCCAGCGCGGCTACGACGCATCGGTCAGAGAAGTTTTCAAAACGCTTGACCAGGAACTGATCGAGATCGACGACTGGAATTGCTGCGGTGCGACCGTGTATATGTCCGTCAAGGAAACTGTTTCGCTGGCCGTTTCCTCACGAAACCTCGCCCTGGCCGAGAAAATGGGAATGGACATCATGGCGCCATGCAGCTCCTGCTTCACCGTCCTTTCCAAGACCAACCGCGTGCTCAACGAGATTCCCGAGATGCACAAGGACGTGAACGAAGCGCTCGCGGATGGGGGACTCAGCTACAGCGGAAAAACGAGCGTCCGTCACCCTCTCGATGTGCTCATGAATGATGTCGGCATCGACGCGATTCTCAAAAAGCAGAAACAGAGTCTCAACGGGTTGAAGATCGCACCGTATTACGGTTGCCAGATCGTCCGCCCCGACAAGACGTTCGACGACCACGAAAATCCGGTCCTCATGGACAGGCTCTTCAGAAAATGCGGAGGGGAGATGGTGTACTTCCCCATGAAGGTTCGCTGCTGCGGCGGCATGCTCATGACGACGTTCGAGGAGACCGCGCTGAAACTCAACAAGGAACTCCTCGCGTGCGCCCAGGACAACGGCGCCGATGTGATCGTGACAACGTGCCCCCTCTGCCATTTCAACCTGGAATCGTACCAGGACCGGATCAACAAAAAGTTCAACACCCATTTCAACACTCCCATTCTGTATTTTACGCAGCTCCTGGGAATTGTTCTGGGGTTACCCTCAAAGACCATCGGCCTGGACTCGGCGTTTATCCCGATGGGACAAAAAATTTCAACATTGACGGAGAGCCACTATGTCTGAAAATCCCAAACCGACCAATGGAAACGGACAGGTCCGCATCGGCGTGTACATCTGTCATTGCGGCGTGAACATTTCCGCAACGGTAAATGTCGCCGAAGTGCGCGATTTCATCGCACAACAGCCGAACGTCGCGGTGGCCCGTGATTACAAGTTCATGTGTTCCGACCCCGGCCAGGAACTGATCAAACAGGATATCCAGAAACTTGGCGTGAACCGGGTTGTCGTTGCCGCATGTTCGCCATTGATGCACGAGCTTACGTTCCGGGTCGCTGCCGAAACGGCCGGGCTCAACCGATATCTCGTTCAGATCGCGAACATCCGGGAACACTGCTCATGGGTCCATGACGACCGTGACGCGGCGACAAAGAAGGCGATCGCGCTCGTGAACGCGGCCGTCCGGCGTGTGGCACTCCACCAGCCCCTGCAAATCACACGGCAACCTTTGAACAAGGCAACCATGATCGTCGGCGGCGGGATCGCCGGCATCCAGGCGGCGCTGGAGATCGCGAATGCGGGATACCATGTATATCTCGTCGAGCGGGAACCGTCCATTGGCGGGCGCATGGCGACCTTCGATAAAACGTTCCCGACACTCGACTGCGCTGCCTGCATTCTCACACCGAAGATGGTGTCCGTCGGACATCGAAAGGATATCACTCTCCTTTCGTACTCAGAAGTTGAGAGTGTCTCCGGGTACATCGGCAATTTCAAAGTCAAAATCCGGAAGAAAGCCCGTTACGTCGATACGGAGAAATGTACGGGATGCGGACAATGCTGGAGCAACTGTCCCGGCACGCGCATTCCGGAGGGTCGTGCGGTCTACTTTGGCGACCAGCTTATCAACGAAATCTCAACAAAGGCGAAGGACGAAAAGGTCAGCCATGATGTCGTTGCTGGAAATTAGCGACCTTCTTCTCTGCGAAGTTTTCACCGGAGAAGAAAAACTGGACGGCCGGATTGCTTATGGCTGCGCTTCCGACCTGATGAGTGACGTTCTGGCATTCTCGCGCTCCGGAGCCGTGCTCCTGACGGGGCTTGTGAATATTCAAACAGTCCAGACCGCCTTCATCGCCGAAATCCAGGCCGTAGTCTTCGTCCGCGGCAAGAAACCCGACCAGGATGTTGTCGCCCTCGCAAAACAGAAGAAGATTCCCCTGCTTGGAACCGCATTCTCGATGTACGAAGCATGCGGCATTCTTTACAAATCGGGGTTAATCTCCACCATGGAATATGGAGAAAGCATGGCCACCCATGCCGGGAAATGAACTATGGTCATGCCTTTTTCACAGTCGTTCACGATCGAAGGACGCAACTTCTTCAACGCGGGAAAGGCGTCCACCGAGATCAAATCGCTTCTCAAACAATTGGGAATCGACCCGATGATCATCAGGAGAGTGGCAATCGCGACATACGAAGCCGAGATGAATGTCGTCATGTACGCGCGGCAAGCGGTGCTCACGTTCGAGGTGACGCCGCAAGTGATCAGAATCGTTGTCGACGACAGGGGCCCCGGAATTCCCGACATCGACCGGGCAATGCTGGAAGGATACTCGACGGCAACCGCCGAGATGAGGGAAATGGGTTTCGGCGCGGGCATGGGCCTTCCGAATATCAAGAAAAACGCCGATGAATTGAAGATCGAGTCGACCGTGGGAAAAGGAACGAAATTGCAAATGACAATGCACATCAACTGACGTGCGGGAAGAATTCCGATCCATAAAAATCCGTCGTGAAAGCTGCCAGGGGCGCATGGCGTGTATGCGTATCTGCCCGACACAGGCTATCCGCGTTCGCGGCTCGAAGGCATCGCTCCTGAAAGACCGGTGCATCGACTGCGGTGAGTGCGTCCGTGTGTGCCCCAACAGCGCGATTGTACCGCAGACGAGCTCGTTCAGCGATTTCTCGAAGTTCAAATATACCGTCGCGATACCGTCACCGGTGTTCTACTCGCAGTTCGGCAAGGATGTGTCCCCTTCGACCATTTTGAGCGCATTGAAGAAGATCGGTTTCGATGATGCGTACGATGTTGCATGCGCTTCGGAAGCCGTCAGCATCGGCATCCAGGAGTATCTCGATTCTGTCGGAACTCCCCGACCCCTGATTTCTCCGTTTTGCCCGGCGATCGTACGGTTGATTCAGATCCGTTATCCCAATCTCCTCGACCATTTAATTCCCATCGAATCGCCGATGGAGATCGCGGCCCGCGAGGCGAAGCACCAGAAGATGAAAGAGCTTGGTTTGAAAGATACCGAGATCGGTGTCATTTACCTGACACCCTGCCCCGCCAAGATGCTGGCCATCAAACATCCGCCGCGCAAGAAACATTCGTTCGTCGACGGAACGATCGCTATTTCAGAAATTTACCCGTCCGTCCTTCAGGCCCTTCCCGGCGTAAGCCAGAACGGCGATATGCCGGAAGTCCGTGGTCTGGGTTTAGGCTGGCCTATCCTCGGCGGGCAGGTTGCATCGCTTAAGGCGGAAGATTGTCTAGCCATCGGCGGGTTGAGCGAAGCCGTCAGGATCTTCGAAGACATCGAGAACGGAAAGTTAAAGGACATCCAGTACGTGGAAGTGCACTCGTGCCCCACGGCCTGCGTCGGCGGGTCCCTGAACGTGGAGAATTCCTACATCGCCCGCGGCCGGGTGCTGCGCATGGTCAGGAAATTCGGGTCAAAGCCCTGTCAGGACCGGGAGAAAATCCGCGGACTGTACCGGAAGAACTTTTTCTCGCTCCCGGGGAAAATCCCGCCGGTTCCACTTCAACCTCTCGATGACGATGTTTCAAAGGCACTCCAGAAATTGCAGCAGAAACAGCAAATGTATGAACGTCTCCCCAAAATCGACTGCGGAGCATGCGGGTCACCCACATGTTCGTCGTTTGCGGAAGATGTCATCCTGGGCAACGCAGACGTCGATGAATGTGTGTTCATTGCAGTGAAAAACTTTGAGGGGCTTTCAAGCAGCCTCGTCGAAACTATCCACCGGCATAGTCAAAAGATTTCAGACACACGGGACACAGGACGACTATGATTCTTAAACAGGTAATTGAAAAGCTGGACCTGACAGTTTGCTGCGGCGGAGAGAAAGCCGGCCGGGAAGTGACGGGCGGGTACGCGAGCGATTTGCTGAGCGACGTTATCGCCAACAGCAAAGCCGGAAATGTCTGGCTCACGATGCAGGTGCATGTGAACATCGTAGCGGTGGCCGTGTTGAAAGAACTGGCGGCGGTTATTCTCGTGAATGGCCGGAGCCCGTCAGAAGATACGCTGCGCAGGGCAAAGGACGAGGGTGTGACGATCCTTGCAAGCAAGAAACCGGCGTTTGAAACTGCCGGCAAGCTGTATGAGTTAGGAATCGGCAGCAGAACGTAATGCTCACGGCGTTCACCGCGGATTTGCACATGCATACGTGCCTCTCCCCGTGCGGTGACCTGCTGATGTCGCCGAAAAAGATCACGGCGCGTGTTCTTGAACGATCACTTGACATCATCGCCATCACCGACCATAACTCGGCGGAAAATGCGCAGGCGGTGATGAAAGCAGCTGCCGGCAAAAATGTGGTCGTGCTCCCGGGCATGGAAGTATGCACAAGAGAAGAAATCCATGTCCTCGCGATCTTTGAAAATCTGGAATCCGCTCTTGAGCTCCAGGACCTCGTCTACGCGCACCTGAGCGGCGAGAACGACCCGGACGTGTTCGGTGAGCAGATCGTCGCCAATGAGAACGATGAAGTTGAGGGATTTCAGAAGAGATTTTTTATCGGGGCAGTGGATCTGTCGCTCGACGAACTTGAGAAGAGCATCCATCGATTGAACGGAATGGTGATTGCATCACATATTGACAGAGAAAGTAACAGCGTGATCGGACAGTTGGGATTCATACCGGAATCGACAAGGTTTGACGCGCTTGAAATTTCATCAAATACCGGCGACGCGGAAGTGAAAGAACGGTTCAAGGAATACCGGCGTCAGACATTCATAAGGAATTCGGATGCGCATTTCCTCGACGATATCGGAAAAAATACGAGTAAGCTCCTCCTGGAACATCCGTCGTTCACCGAGGTCAGAATGGCATTGAGAAATGAGAATGGAAGGACGGTAGTATACCAGCATGCGTAAGACTCGATGGGGCAACTTGGAAATAGAATTAGTGGAGCGATGGATGGAAGCTGAGGTTAGAGGTTTGAGATTAGAGGTTCGAGATTTCAGGTCCGAGGTTCGGGGTTTGAGAGTTGAGGTATGGAAGTAAGAGAATGGAAGATGTTTCATTACATATTCTGGATATTGCCGAGAACTCGATTGACGCGGGAGCGAAGAACATCAGGATCGCCGTGCGCGAAGACTTCTTGACTGATTCGTTGACCGTCGAAATCACCGATGACGGCAAAGGAATGGACCCCGAGATGGTGAAAAGCGTTACCAACCCGTTCACCACCACCCGCACCACAAGGAAAGTCGGGTTCGGACTTGCACTGCTCGACGAAGCTGCGAAGGCTGCGAACGGAAAACTGGATATCCGGTCGACTCCCGGCAAAGGCACCACCGTGACAGCGACGTTTCAGCTCAGCCACATCGACTGCAAGCCGCTCGGCCAGCTGCCGGAAACAATTACCGCGGTGATCGCCCGCCGGCCGGAAGCGGACATCACGTACACGCATGAACGGAATGGCTCGAAGTTTATTTTCAGAACCGAAGATGTACGGGGCATGATCGGCAACGGGCCGGTGAACTCCGTCGGAACTCTGAGTTTTATCAAGCGGTACCTGACGCAGGAAGAGAATAATCTGGCACATTAACACTTAAGGAGCAACAATGGACGCACCAGTAATCGAGACGATTCTTCGGAGACACCCTCAAGACCCGAGTTCCATTATCCAGGTCTTGCTGGACGTTCAGAACGAGTACTACTATGTTCCGAGGGATGTTCTGGACCACGTTTCCCACTATCTGGATGTACCGATCAGCCGGACGTATCACCTCGCGACCTTCTACAAGGCATTCAGCCTGAAACCGAAAGGCAAGCACCCGATCGCCGTATGCACGGGAACCGCATGTCACGTTCAGGGCGCGATTAAAATCATGGAACAGATCGAGCGGGAACTCAATATCAAAGAAGGCGAGACGACTGTCGACAAAAAATTCAGCCTCGAGAGCGTGCGATGCCTCGGCTGCTGCGGGCTCGCCCCCGTGGTGACGGTCGGCAAAAACCTCCACGGCAAAGTTCCTACGTCGAAAGTTGCTAAAATGTTAAAGCAGTATCAGTAAGGAGAATCAGCAATGGGAAAAATTACAATTGACGATCTGGCAAAGATCAAAGAGAAAACCCGCTACCAGACCACCCTCCGGCAGGGCGCGGGCCGCGTAAAAATCAACGTGCATATGGGAACGTGCGGCATTGCCGCAGGCGCACGGCAAATTCTCACATCCGTCATGGCCGAGATTGAGAACCGGAAACTTCTCGACGTCATCGTAACAAACTCCGGGTGCGCAGGACTGTGCAGCCAGGAGCCGATGATGACGGTCGAAGTCGCAAACGAACCGGCGCCGGTAAAGTACGTTTCCCTGACCCCCGACAAGGTGAAGAAGATCGTCGAGTCGCACATTGTCAAAGGAATTCCGGTAAAAGAGTACGCGCTTGCTGTCGGCAGCGAAAGGACACGGTAACGGTTTTGCATTCATTAAGGAGATTTACTCATGGCGTATAGAACGTATTTGATGGTATGCGCGGGCACAGGGTGTGTCGCCAACCAATCGATGAAAATCAAAGATAGGCTCGAAGCGGAGATCAAGAAGCGCGGACTGGATTCCGAAGTCGCCGTCGTCACGACGGGCTGCAACGGCTTTTGCGCTGTCGGTCCGCTGATGGTGGTTCAGCCGGATGGAATATTTTACCAGCTGCTGAAGGAAACCGACATCCCGTATGTGGTGGAAGAGCATTTCATCAAAGGACGGCCGGTGAAGGAATTGCTGTATACTCCTCCAAAGGAGAAAACACCGATTCCCAGGATGTCGGATATTCCGTTTTTTGCCGACCAGACGCTCATCGTCCTTCGCAACCGCGGATTGATCGATCCCGAGAGCATCGACGAGGCCATTGCGCGCGGGGCGTACGAAGCTCTGGCGAAGGTGCTCACAACGATGAATCCCGACCAGGTCATTCAGGAGATCAAGGCATCCGGTTTGCGCGGACGCGGCGGCGGCGGATTCCCGACGGGCATCAAATGGGAAACCTGCAAGAACGCCCCCGGCGATAAGCGCTACGTGCTCTGCAACGCCGATGAAGGCGATCCGGGCGCGTTCATGGACCGCAGCACCATCGAATCTGATCCCCATGCGGTTATCGAGGGAATGTGCATCGGCGCGTACGCCATCGGGTCATCGGAAGGCTACGTCTATATCAGAAATGAATATCCCATAGCGCTCGAACGGCTGAAGATCGCGATCAAGCAGGCACGTGAATACGGCCTGCTCGGCAAGAACATTTTCGACAAAGGATTCGATTTCGACATAAGAATCGTTCGCGGCGCGGGTGCGTTTGTGTGCGGCGAGTCGACGGCGCTCATGGCATCCATCGAAGGACGCCCCGGTGAACCGCGGGCGAAGTATGTCCATACGGTCGAGCGCGGGCTCTGGGACAAGCCATCCTGCCTCAACAACGTCGAGACATGGGCGAATGTTTCCCAGATTATTCTGAGAGGTGCGAAGTGGTTTTCCAGCATCGGGACGGGTGATGTTTCGTCGGACGCCTGGGGCGGGAGCAAGGGCACGAAGGTGTTCTCGCTATCGGGAAAGGTGAACAACACCGGCCTCATCGAAGTCCCGATGGGCATTACTCTGCGCAAGATCATCTTCGACATCGGCGGCGGAATCAAGGACGGCAAGAAATTCAAAGCCGTCCAGACCGGCGGTCCGTCGGGCGGATTTATTCCGGAAAGTCTCATCGACCTCCCCGTCGACTACGAGGAACTGACGAAAGTCGGATCCATGATGGGCTCGGGCGGAATGGTCGTGACCGACGAAAATAACTGCATGGTCGACATGGCGAAGTATTTTCTCGCCTTCACCCAGGCGGAATCGTGCGGAAAGTGCGTTCCGTGCCGCGAGGGAACGAAGCGGATGCTCGACATCCTCGAGAAGATCACGATCGGCGAGGGAACCGAAGAAGACCTCGTTCTCCTCGAGGAACTCTCGAACATGGTTGTCGAGTTGTCGCTCTGTGCCCTCGGCGGTTCGGCTCCGAACCCCGTGCTCACGACGCTGAAGTATTTCCGTGAAGAATACGAAGCGCACGTGAAGGAAAAGAAGTGCCCCGCGCACAGCTGCCGCAAGCTCATCACGTACTCTATCGACCCGACAATTTGCGTCGATAAAGGACACGGCTGCGACGTCTGCCGGAAGAACTGCCCCGACGGCGCCATCTCGGGTGAAACCAAACAGGTGCACGCTATCGACGTCATGAAGTGCGGCAGGTGCGGTATCTGCTACGACGTCTGTAAATTTGATGCAATCTTCGTTGAATAATAAGAGAGAATACCATGGTTACAGTAAATATCGACGGAACGCGCATTGAGGTCATAGAAGAAACGACGATCCTGAAAGCGGCGGAGAAAGCCGGCATCTGGATCCCCACAATGTGCCACTGCGAGTACTTTGAGCCGTACGGCGTGTGCCGGCTGTGCAGCGTGGAAGTAGTGCGCGGCAAGCGAAGCCGTATCGTCACCGCATGCAACTACCCTGTGCGCGGCGGTCTGACGATCCTCACGAACTCGGAGCGGGTGAAATGGATCCGCAAGGTCATCATGGAACTCATGCTCTCCCGCTGGCCAAACGTGAAAGTCGTGCGGGAGATGGCCGAGAAGCTCGGCATCCAGAAGCCGCGCTTCGTCAGCCTGGAACGGGACGAGGCGGCGGACGCCTGCATCCTGTGCGGAATGTGCGTGAACATGTGCAGCGATGTTGTGAAAGCCAGCGTCCTCGGATTCTCCAACACCGGCATCAAGCGCGAGGTTGTTCTGCCCTTCGGAGAGCAATCCGACAAGTGCATTGTCTGCGGCGCGTGCGCCACCGTCTGTCCGACCGGGCACATCAAGATGGTGCTCGAAGACTACCGTGGAAAGAAACCGGAATTCACGCTCGGTCCCAAGACCGCGATTAGCGTCCCGTCGCTGCAGGCTGTCCCCCGCGTACCGGTCATCGATACAAACTCCTGCATCCATTTCAAGACGGACGGATGCAAGATCTGTTCCACCGTGTGCGAGCCGAACGCCATTAACTATGAGATGAAAGACGAAATCGTTGAAATCGACGTTGGACAGATTCTCGTCTCCACCGGTTTCGATACGTTCGATGCGGGCAAAATGGCGCAGTACGGATACGGAACGCTCGATAATGTCTACAGCGCTCTCGAATTTGAAATGTTACTGAATTCCACCGGACCGACCGGGGGCAAGGTTGTCATGAAGAACGGAAAGGAACCGCGGTCCGTCGCGATCCTCCATTGCATCGGTTCGAGAGATACGAATCACCACGCGTACTGCTCGCGCGTCTGCTGCATGTACGCTCTCAAGTTTGCGCACCTCGTTCACGATCGGACGAAGGCCGCAATTTACCAGCTCTATATCGACATGCGTGCGTTCGGGAAAGGATACGAGGAGTTCTACTCACGCCTTCTCGACGAGGGTATAACGATGATTCGCGGCAAGGCGGCGGAAGTTGTCGAAGGCATCTGGTCGGACGATCACGAGAAATCCCTGTTGGTGCGGTGTGAAGATACACTCATCGGCAAATTCCGCGAGATCCCCGTAGACATGGTGATTCTCTGCAACGCGATCGAATCGCGGAAGGATAGCGACGCGGTGAAACGGTTGTTCACACTCAGCAAGAGTCCGGACGGCTTCTTCCTCGAACGGCATCCGAAGCTTGACCCGACGTCGACAACGACGGATGGAGTGTACATTGCGGGATGCGCGCAGGGTCCGAAGGATATCCCGGACACGGTCGCCCAGGCGAGCTCCGCCGCTGCGAGAATCCTCTCGTATATCTCGAAAGGAGAAGTCGAGATTGACCCCGTCCGTGCGATGGTTCAGGAAGAATTCTGCAGCGGGTGCCGCATCTGCAACAATCTCTGCCCATACACGGCCATCGAATACCTCGAAGACAAAAAGGTCTCCCACGTGAACGAAGCGTTGTGCAAAGGTTGCGGCACGTGCGTTGCCGCCTGTCCGTCGTCGGCCATGACGGGCCAGGGCTTCACCGATGCGCAGATCCTCGCCGAGATCAATGGGCTGATGGTTTGAGGATTGTGGATTGATGATTTCGGATTTAAACATTGTTTGGGATTTAGGACTTCACGTCATTCCCACACGTTTTAAGTGGGAATCCAGCCTTTGGATTGGCGATTGCGGATTGTGGATTTCGGATTTAGGATTTAAGATTTGTTTGGGATTTCGATATTGGGATTTAGAATTTTCACAATCGATTATTGAATTGCGTTACATTACGCATTAAGATTGAAAGGTACATACCATGTCATTTGAACCGAAAATAATAGGATTCCTGTGTAACTGGTGCTCGTACACCGGAGCCGATCTGGCCGGAGTTTCACGCATCAAGTCGGCCCCGAATGTTCGCATTGTCCGGACGATGTGCAGCGGCAGAGTCGACCCGTCGTTCATCCTGAAGGCATTTCAACTCGGCGCCGACGGCGTTGTCGTGATGGGCTGCCATCTTGGCGATTGCCACTACCAGGAAGGAAACTATAAAACCATCCGGCGCATCCCGTTTCTGAAGCGGCTCATCAAGGACTTTGGAATCGACCCCCGGCGGCTCCGCCTCGAGTGGGTTTCAGCTTCCGAAGGCGACCGTTTCGCCGAGATCGTGAATGAGATGACGAAAGAAATCCGGGCGCTCGGACCGCTCAAGCTCTCCGTTCATTCCGCGATGAAGAAGAACGGCCATGAAACCGTAACAGCAGAAGTTCATTAGAAGGAGACACCAATGGCAAAACCGAAATTAGCACTCTACTGGGCCGCAAGCTGCGGCGGATGCGAGATCGCCGTCCTCGACCTCCACGAGAAAATCCTCGACGTTGCGAACGCGTTCGATATTGTTTTCTGGCCCTGCACGATGGATTTCAAGTACGACGACGTCCGGAAAATGCCGGATAAGAGCATCGACCTCTGCCTGTTCAACGGCTCGATCCGCAATTCCGAAAATGAAGAGATTGCTCATCTCATGCGGGCGAAATCGAAAGTGGTTGTAGCGTTCGGCTCCTGCGCGCTCGAAGGCGGCATTCCGGGTCTTTCGAATCTGACGACGAAGGATGCGACTCTCCAGTGGGTCTACAAAGGATCCCCTTCGACGATCAGCCAGAACGGCGGCATCTTCCCGCAAACGCACACGAACATGCCGGAAGGCGAAACTGAAATCCCGGAAATGTGGAATACGGTCAAGGCGCTTGACCAGGTGATCGATATCGAATACTACATTCCGGGCTGTCCCCCTCAGCCACCCCAGATCTGGAGCGTCATCGAGTACATCCTCAGCGGCAAGCCGTTGCCACCCAAAGGGACGGTCCTCGGCGCCGGCACCAAAACCTGTTGCGACGAGTGCGGGCGGGAACGGAAGGAGAAGAAGATCAAGCACTTTTACCGGCCATTCGAGATCGAGACAGACCCGGCCCAGTGTCTCCTCGACCAGGGAATTCTCTGCATGGGACCGGCGACGCGTGACGGGTGCGGGGGCCTGTGCCCGAAGGCAAACGTCCCGTGCCGCGGATGCTACGGGCCGCCACCGAATGTGGCGGACCAGGGCGCGAAGATGGTCAGCGCCCTCAGCTCGGTGATCGACGCAACCGAGCCAGCAGAGATCGAGAAAATACTCGATCAAATCGCAGACCCGATGGGCACATTCTACAGATTTTCAATGGCACACTCTATCCTACGAAGGGTTGAAAAACTATGAAACACATCAAGATCGATCCGATAACACGGCTTGAAGGTCACGGGAAGATCGACATTTTCCTGAACGACGGCGGCGAGGTCGCGAATACGTATTTCCAGATACCCGAGCTTCGCGGCTTCGAGCAGTTCTGCGTCGGTAGACCGGTGGAGGAGATGCCGCGGATAACGACACGTATCTGCGGTGTCTGCCCCGAAGCGCACCACATGGCCTCAGCGAAGGCCTGCGATGCCGTATTCCACGTCGACCCTCCCCCGACGGCAAAGAAACTTCGCCAGTTGCTGTACAACGTCTTTTTTGCAGGCGACCATACGACGCATTTCTATGCGCTTGGCGGTCCCGATTTTGTGGTCGGCCCCGATGCTCCTCCCGCCGAACGGAATATCCTCGGCGTCGTGAAGAAAGTCGGACTTGAGGTCGGCGGAAAAGTCATTGAAATGAGAAAACGGACGCAGGAAGTCATCAAGATTCTCGGCGGGAAGCAAACGCACCAGGTCACATCGCTTCCGGGCGGTGTCAGCAAAGGCATCACGGAGGAGGAACGGAAGTTGATTGAAGCGCACTGCGTCTGGTTTGTTGAGTTCGGAAAGTTCACGCAGCAGGTCTTCAACGACATTGTTCTGAAAAACAAGTTGTACGTCGATCTCATTCTCTCCGGCACGTACAACCTGAAGATCTATTCGATGGGACTCGTGGACGAGAAAAACCGCGTAAACTTTTACGACGGGAAGGTGCGCGTGAAAGATCCGGACGGCAAGGAGTTAGTGAAGTACTCGCCGAACGAGTACTTGGACAACGTTGCCGAACACGTCGAGCCATGGACGTACCTTAAGTTCCCGTTCCTGAAGAAGGTTGGATGGAAGGGATTTGTCGACGGAAAAGACAGCGGCGTATACCATGCGACTCCGCTCTCGCGCTTGAACGCGGCGGACGGAATGCCGACACCGCTCGCTCAGGCGGAGTACGAGAAAATGTATTCCACGCTCGGCGGAAAACCTGTTCACGCGATGCTGGCCATGCACTGGGCACGAGTTATTGAGTTGCTCAGTGCCTCAGAGATGGCTCTCGATCTTGTGCGAGACCCCGAAATTACCGGCACTCACATTCGCACCATACCGACCGAGAAACCGACGGAAGGAGTCGGAATTGTTGAAGCGCCCCGTGGAACGCTGACCCATCATTACACGACCGACGAGAAAGGAATTCTGACAAAGGTCAACCTCATCGTCGGAACGACGAACAACTACGCACCGATCTCCATGTCGATCAATAAGGCCGCGCGCGGATTGATCACAAAGGGATCTGCGGTCACCGACGGTATTCTCAACATGATCGAAATGGCGTTCCGCTCGTACGACCCGTGTTTCGGGTGTGCGACACATTATCTTCCGGGCCAGATGCCGCTCGTTGTCCGGATTCATGATAGCAGCGGAGAGGTAGTGCAGGAGATAAAGCGTTAATCTAATCTTTCATCCCACCAATAACCGGCGCTGCGTGCCCCCAGGGTGCGCGGCGCTTTTATTATGTCCACCACAATCCTTCACATGCCCACGATTGATTGCCTATTATTCAGTTTGCCCGGTGGTTTGATAAACCTCGAAAATCTGCTCTTATATTCCAGAAATTCAAGCTCAAGGGAGACCCTGTAGAGTATATCATTAGGATACTCTTGCATTTTGCCGAACTTCTTCTTAGGTTTCAGAAGCGGCGTGTGATGTGCTTCGAGAGTTCAGGACGTTTTGCGTTCGCACTGCAAAAGAGGCAACGTATGAAATATGTCGCGGTTGTATTGTTCGTTTCTCTCATCGGATGCGCTACGAGTGAAGAAACGACCATTCCGGACAGTTGGCCCGAAGTCATCAGTATGGCATCCCTTCCCCCTCTCGCACAGAGAGAACTCAAGTTGAAAGCATTCTTCCTCGTTCTTGACGACGGTTCGGTCGCTGATGTAAAGCTCCGGGGAACGAGCGGAGACCCGCACTGGGACACGCTGGCAACCGAATCGATGAAGCAGTGGCAGTTCACTCCCGCCGTTCACGACAGCTCACCCAACGGCCGTTGGATTCCGGAAAGGATTCTTGTGGAGTCCGAAACGCCGGTTGTGATAACTCTCTCCGAGATTGTAGCATCCAGCATGAATCAAGCGGACTCATTGTACTCTCTGCTCAGAACTGGAGTTGATTTTGACAGCCTTGCGGGGCTTTTATCGAAGGGGTCGTCGGGCATACATGGCAAGTTCCTCGGAACAATCGATATCGTCCAGTACCCGAAACATATCAGGGACGAGCTTCGCAAACTCAACTTCAACGACATAACCCGCCCGCTGCGGCTTGGCGCCGATTACATCATCTATAAGAGGTACGACCCAGAGCGTGTCCGGAGAATCCTTCAGTGATACCGGAAGGGAGACCGTTAGGGTAAGCAAAACCACGTGTCACCCTGAGCGACCGAGTCCGCGCTGTTTGCGGACGAGGGAGACGAAGGGTGTGCAGAGCAGCGGAGCCTGTTATGCGGGCAAGGGACACACTTCGACTTCGTCCCGCTCAAAAACAAGCGGGAATTCGCTCAGTGTGACGGGGATGGATGTGGCGCTTCCGCTGCGCTCTGGCGGGCAGTTAACCGATAACAATATACACCGCTTCGGTCATAGACAACTCACTTCAATCCCCCATCCTCCATCTTTCATCCCCTCAACCCGCGTCTCTACTTCCCCGGCAGGGCAGTCGAATCGGGGGACGACAGTATCAACATGCCCGACGAATCGCACTTCACCCAGTATCCCTTCCCCGGCTCAATGGTATCCGAGAGTACGTATCCCCGGCGATAGTTGTACAGCGGTGTCATCAAATTTGTTCCGACGGCGACGATGGAAGATGCCGCGACCGGCCCTGTGATCGAACCGATCAAGTTCCATCCGGCATTGACAATGAATGTGTCTGCGAGAATGGGAGAACCGGTGATGGGGAGAACGGCAGCGTCCGGAAATTTCAGCCAATAGCCGACGTTGTTTGCAAGCGTATCTCTTATCTGGTATCCTTCCGGTGTGTACGCAAAAGCGCTCGACGCCCCCGTTGGGAAGAGAATCAACTTGCGGTAATCGTACGCGCTGAATTGCAGCGACACGATATTCCAACCTGCGTCCACCTGAATGAGAAACGGCGTATTGTACCGCAACACCGTTCCGGATGCCCCTGCAATGTATCCGTGTCGTTCGTCAGTAAACATCACGTCGGTAAGATTGACGCCTTTCCTGATAGTCGTCAGCTGCCAGGTGCGCCCGGAATCGAGCGTCACTGCACACGTCCCGGAAAACGCGAGAGGCGCCCATGCCTCGGCAGCTGTCCTGAAGGAGATTGCCTTCGCCTGCCCGTAGGATCGCAGGAATCCGAGGTATTTAAATTGCCAGTGCTGTCCTCCGTCAAACGTGTAGGCAAGCTCCGCTCCGTCATCGGGGCCGCCCCCTACACACACGACATGGAGTGAATCGCTGAAGTCGACCCCGAGCATTTCATCCTGTATGCCTGCCGTGTTCCAGTTCTGGCCCCCGTCTGTCGTCTTCCAGATCACCCCGATAAGCTCCGCCCTGCCGCCGACGGCATATCCGACGGAAGGTGAAAAAAACTTCAGCCGGTGAATGGGCTGGTCCGCATTGAATGACGGCGGAACATTTGCGGCGATCCAGGTTGTCCCTCCATCGGTGGTCTCTACCAGGTCACCATCATCACCACCCATCCAGCCGTGCAACGAATCGAGAAAGAAGATCGAATAGAACACCAACGAGTCGAATTGAACACTCGACCAAACGTCGCCGCCGTCGGTGGTCGTGAGCATCGTCGTACCATACCACACATTGGGCTCGGTCCAGGGCGTAATTGAAAGCGCCCACCCCAATCGCTCGTTGAGCATGAAAATGTCCGTGATCGGAGTCGTTATCGCGGAATTTTGCACTGCCCAGCTCCTGCCGCCATTGGTCGTCCTCACGATCGTCCCCGAGTCGCCGACGACCCAGCCTTTCAAGCTGTCGATGAAACACATTCTCTGAAGGTTCCTCGTCGTCGGTGTCTGAACCGGTATCCACAGCGACTGGGGAAAAAGGTCGAGCCGGAGGGCAGAAGTATAGAGAATGACAAAAAGCACAAAGGTAGAAAGCCCCTGAGGCCGGCGAGCCTTGATTTTTACCCATCGGACTTCTCCACCCCGAAGCTCGCCTTTTCCTATGGCGATCCGGGAAATCATTTCACGAGGACCATCTTCCTGACCTGCGTAAACGTCGTTGCCGGGCTCTCAGCGCTCACTGCTTTCAGCTCATACAAGTACATCCCACTGGGCTTGTTCGACGCATCCCACACAACCGACTTCCATCCTCCGGCTTCCATCCTCCCATCGACCAGCGTCGCCACTTCCTGTCCAAGTATGTCGTACACTTCCAACGTCACCCAACTGTCAACCGACAACTGATAACTTAGAACTGTTGTAGGATTAAACGGATTCGGATAATTCTGATACAGCTCAAATCTCTCCGGAACTCTGTCCGGAATGCTTGCAACTCCCATCACATCCAGGTCTATAATCGCCGACCAGATCTGATACAATCCGGAGAAATTGTCCATCCAGTACGCGTAGAGCTTCTTGCCCGCCGAAGTCAAGGAGATAAAATCACCCTGGTACGTCGAGCTGCCGCCGAGAATGGGCTTTGGCTGGAACCTGTGGTCGCTCACCACTTTCTCCATCCATGTTGTCCCGCCGTCGGTCGAACGCGCAAGCATGATCTCCGCCGAATCGGAAGAAGTATTCCTGTCATCGTAGTAGATTATATTGATGCCGCCGGAGGAATCGACGTTGATTGCCGGGAAGTATTGTATCTTGCCGTTGTTGAGGGAATCCTGATTCACCCTTATCCCTCCGGACCAGCTTTGTCCGCCGTCGGTTGAACGGTGCAGGATGATATCCGGGTCGCTTCCCGCGGGCGGAAGATTCATCTCCGTCGTCACAATATAGATCCAGCCGTTGCGCGGACCGCCGCTTCTGTCGATTTCAAGTTCCGGCAGACCATTGACGCGAATATTATGTTTGGAAGGAAGGGTGCTGCCGATGCCACTGACGTCAAACACAATCCGGGGCGCGGGCCAGCTTCCGCCGCCATCTGTTGAGACCGCGAAGCCGACGGAATCTTCAAGATACGGGAACGTATTGGCCAGAACGGCCCAGCAAACATACGCTCTTCCGTTTGAGCCGGTCTTGACGAACCCACCGGAGCCGGGTGCAGTCGACGAAGAATAAATTGTCGACGGAGCCGTCCAGCTGTGTCCCTCGTCCGATGATGACGACACGAAAACTGGAAACGGTGAGACAAAATCGACCCAGGCGGTGTATATTCTTCCATAGAACCCGCTCGACGGGTTGTTATCGATCGTTGTTCTTCCTTTGTCTTCGGGCTGGCCGGAGCTGACCGTGTATGCGCTCGACCAGCTCGTACCGCCATCCGTCGAGTAATGACTGTAGACGCCAGGGAACACCGAGCCGATATGCGTGAGAAGAAGCGATCCGTCCGGACAGATGGCAACTCCCGGATCGCCCCCATGATTTTCCATGAGCGCGCCCTTGCATGTGTCGCTGCCGGACCAATTCACACCGCCGTCCGTTGAAACATACACTCCCTCGCTCCTGAAACCGGTGTTCGTGTTGATCGTCACCGCGCTTGCAAACATGATGAGCGCGTTGGCCGGATTCACCGCGACGACTGGTTCCGTTTGAGTCACTGCGCTCGGGAATATCCGGAAGTTTGTGAACATCGAATTGTTCTGAGCAAGTGAGAGCGTGTTGACGACGAACACGAGAAAGATGAGAGTTCTTTTCATGCGATGGATGCTAGAATTGATAACCGATGTTCAGGCCGGAATAAAAGGTTCTCGGTTCACCCGCCTGAAAATACTTTCCGTAGTAATCGTTGATATTGATGAACCCCACGAACCGCTTGTCGAACATGTTCATCATCCCCAGGTACGCCGTTGCGTGAATGTGATGGAATGAACAATCGATCCCTGCCATGGGGTTCGCGGTGAAATACGAGGGAACACTCACTGAATTACTGTCGTTCACGAACATTGACGACACATAATCACAATCCCACTGCAGCAATCCCGACACGCTTGAGGAGATCTTGATCTCATAATTCACTATAAGATTCAGATCGTGTCTCGGAACCGATGGTTCAACATTGTTCGCATAGGATCCCACGGTGGAACCGGACGGAGTGTACAAAACCGCCGTATAGTAATCGTACCTGAAATTTGTAAACGTATAGTTGGCGGTGCATTCGAGTCCTTCGACCGGTTTGACCTTGATGCCGGATTCAACTCCGGTCCGGTTCGTTCGTGCAGCGTTTCTGAAGTAGGTTTTCTGGTTGATGATGAATGGAACAATCTCATCTTTGATGATATAATTGAAGAATGTGACTTCAAAGAACAATTTTCTCATGACTTCGGATTCCGGGTTGATGATGTCTCCCTTTATGCCGAATTCAAAATTATCGGATTGCTGCGCGTTCAGGTCGGGATTCAACGAGTATTTGATGTTGGAGGATAATGGAGTATTGGGAAGCTCGCTGAGCGCCGGAAGATCGTACCCCAATCCGTACGACGTATAGACGGCCACTGACGGTGTCAGTTTGAGATTCAGTCCAGCTTTGGGAGTAAATTTCTGAAATACCCTCGACGTATCCGTGAAACCGTACGGGATGTAGATGTCCCGGTCGAACACATCCCTGTCGAAACGGCCTGAAAGGAAAAAATCGAGCCTTTCGGTTATCAGATTAAAATGGTCGAGACAATAGAAACCGATGTTGCTCAGGCTCCCGTCGTATTCATTCTCGACGGATGGTCCTCGATTGCCGTAAAGATTGTCGAATTCCGTAACGGGCCCGGCTTGATCGGCGTACTCCATGCCAAAAGAAAGAAGGTTGGTTTGATTGAAAAGCCGGGATTTATTCGTCAAACGAACCAGCGCGCCAAGCGAGTATCGCGTTTCGTCCGTCACATAGTTGAGATCAGCCTGCTCGAGTTCTTTCAAACCCCCGTACCCGGTCGCCTCCAACTCAAAATCGTCGTTCTCCCCGAAGATCGTTTTGAACCGAACCGCAAGTCTTCCCTTGCGTGCTCCTTTCCGGTAATCCTGCGACACGGCAACGGGGTCGGCCTGAAAGGGATCCGCGTCGTACTGCTGTAGTGTCAGCGCGCCGGGCAGCTTCATAAAATCGTTGACATAATTTCCGAGAATCGAAATTGTCGATCGTACGCCGACGTGAGCTTCGTAGACGGCGTTCACGAGATGTTTGTATTCATTGCTGTGCGCGCGGTACCCGTCGAGATTTGTATAGTTGTACGAAAGAAGAAAGCGTTCATCATTCGTCTTGTACCCGGTTTTGAAGCCGTCTACTCTCAGGCCGAACTGCCCCACCTGATTCGTAACCGTCGTAAAGTTTTCGGGAAACATCAGGTCGGACACAAAATTGACCACCCCGCCCGGTGCATTTGCATACAGAGAAGAGAGGTTGCTCTTGACCACCTCCACACCCCCGAGCGACGTGAAATCGATTGCGTCCAGCACCGTTTCACCGTCGGGCTCGGATTCCGGAATCCCATCCTGCAGGATTCTTACTCCTCGTACTCCCGAGCTGGACCTTGTCCCAAAGCCCCTGACAGAAATTCTTACGTCCTGGTTGCCGTACATTGACTGCAGGAAGAGTCCCGGCACATCCGCGAGCACATCGCCGGCCGACACTTTCCTTCCGTAGGATAATTCTTCCTTATCGACTTTGTAAACTGAATAAGGAATGTCTAGAATTTTTTCCGTGGTCCGCGTGCCTACGATGATGAATTCCTGCAGGTCATATTTCAGCGTGTCTTCCTTTGCCTGCTCCTGTGAAAAGCAGCAATTGATCGCGAGAAAGAAAAGGACAAGAGACCCGAATTTCATGTTATTCGAATTTGAATTCTCTAACCACCGACTACTTTGCCGATCATTCCGGCGAAACATGGATTTCCTTTAAAATAGGTCGCGTGCGACTATCATGTTGTGTGTTCGAGGGCAGTGCGTGAGTTTGAGTCGTAATCCCAAATCGAACCACTCTCCAACGAGGATGTCCAAAAAGTCCCGACGTCATGCTGACATTCTTCAGGTCAGCATCTAAACACGGCTGCGGAAGGCTTGGTTCAGATCCTGACCAGAAGCATGTCAGGACGACGCTTCGCGTCGGATTTCGAACAATCCCGTCCCGCTCCCGCGGGACGGGACGGAATGACGGGGTGGCTTCCTTTTTGGTCAGCCTCGTACCAAAACATCCTCCCCTGTCAGGGGAGGATCATAGGAGGAGTTTCGACCACTGCTCAAGAATGAAAATGATACGCTACCCATTTGTGCCTTTGTAAACCCATTCCCTTCAATGAAAGAAAAATCGGCACAACAATCAACTGCTGCGAGTTGTGGTTCTGTCACGGTGTGGACCGTGACAGCCACTGAAAGAAGAACGCTATCCTGCCGCGCGGCCGGATTGTTGGATGGAATGAAGATGGCCGGAGAATTTCCGGGTTCTCCTCTGATTTTTGTGAGCCGGAGCGAAGGCGGAATTATTATCCATCGTTACGCAAAGCAATGTTGCATATCAGAAATCCGAAGCACTGAACCCTAAATTCCACCTGTCAGAATCCGGCTACCCGGCGGAATCCAGAAGCGGGACAAATCTTAAATCCGAAATCCACAATCGCCAATCCAAAGACTGGATTCCCACTTAAGACATGTGGGAATGACGTACTGGCTTTTGCCTTTAGGTCTGACCACAGCTAGAAATTCAGATGTCTCGATGTAGAATTTGTCGCCAAGAATGATGATTTTGCGTAACCCCTCTTATCAATGTTCTTTATGCCTAAAGACGATCTGCCAGGGGACCAATCCGCCTTTGGCAGAACGCAGGCGACAGACGCGCAGATTTCCGATGTTTTCCGAAGAGACCACGTCAGCGCCCTCGCATGAGATCTTTTCAAAATCATATCCGGCAGGCTCGCTGATGTAGAGGCCATACGGGTCATCGGCAACAAGCCGGCTTCCTCCCGATAAGACATTGTTATCCCATTTGACCCCATCCACTTCCAGTCCACCACAACTGATATGTCTATTGGTAGCGATGAGCTGCGGATGGGATTGCTTCTCGCGAATACAAAAAAGCTGACAATTAAACTGCGGATCAATGGATCCCGGTTCAAACTCTTTCACAAAATTGCCCAGCTCCTTTTTCGACCAGAACTCGAAGACAGTGTATTCCCTGTCCTTCGATAACCCAAGGTCGGCAAACGCGATTTTCTCGAACGACCCACCCGTCCGACCGAGAACGACCCAATTTTCATACGGCTTGTTCACTTCCAGCAGGTAGAGCTCGCAACGGGGAGTATAGCCGGCATCGAACGGACGTGGCCCGGAACCGCTGACTTCAGAGTTGACCCGCTCGAGCATCTGCGAACGCGACGGGTCGACATCGAAAATCTGACCCGGAACCGTAAAGAGAACGGGCGCGACACGCTTTGCCGGCTCCACAAGGGACGTGGCGTATTTATCGGATTTATCCGTCAGCATCAGCACGGAGCCGGTTAACGACGTTACCATTGTCGAACGGTAGGCGTCCTTTTCCGTGAGCTCGACATGGTCGGGATCATTCCGCCAGACAATATTATTGAACGAGTTGTACTGAGCCAGACCGGCGTATGAGAACCCGTCATCGCCGATCCTGCAACCGTCAATAATTCCAATGAGTTTGGGCCGGATGCCCCAGCAACCGAGCATGTACGTATCGCGGCCGATTTCATTGCGGATCGTTTTGACGATCGTACGATAGGTTTCAACACGGTCGATATTCTTCTTTTGAAAGTACTCCATGTGAGCGTTGTATCCTTCGTAGCGAAGATGCCGCAGCGCGTCGACTTTGAAGTAGCTCCATCCCATCTGGCGCAGTCCGGAATAAACCGGACGGATAATGGCGGCGAGGGCTTTTTGGTTGGAGCCGTCAATGGAAAGGTTGATCCAGTTTCCAGTTGCAAGGGAATCATTTCCGTCAAGAACGAACCAGTCTTTATGCTGTTCTGCAAAGTCACGCTGGTCGAATGCGACGTTCGTCCAGATGCCCGGGCTTAACCCTTTGCTCTGGATATATCCGGCGAGATCTTTCAATCCATCCGGAAACTTTTCATTCGGCTGAAGCCAGAGTTCCGGCAGGCCCTGCCCGCGCTGGTAACCGTTGTCGATCTGGAGATATTCGTAACCGTATGGTTTGAGGGTTGTCGAAAGGACATCGGCGGTGTGTTTGACGTTTTCTTCTGTGATGTCCTGGTGATAGGCGAACCACGAGCACCATCCTACCACGGGTTTCTGCCAGATAGTATACGTCCACGGCTGAAAATACCCCAACCCACGATGCTTCTGGAAATAATGCGGTCGGAATCGAAGGATCACTTCATTTCCCTTCGCACTGAAGCGAAATTGTCCTCCTTCTGCCGAATCGGGTGTTACTGTGACATTCGCATAGTAGTCGAACGATACAACCCAGTCGCGATTGCGGTCATACACCGCTCGATTGAGCAGACTGTGACTCATCCCGTAACTGTGGCGGACGATGTCAATACCGCGTGGCCGCCGGTCGGCTTCACAGGGAAAAGACTCCGCGCTGCCAAAGATCTCTCCGTTCATAATGAACGGAACATTCCAATCTTTAGATGTGAACACGACGACCTGATTGACAACGCCATTCCGGTCATCGACAACAGAATGCCATATGTACTGGTCTGACTTCGTCTGGATAGATCCACGGAAAAGCATTTTCCCTTCATACGTCAGCGTGAACTCGTTATTTTCGAGCGACACCAGCGCCGGACTATCGGGGGGCGCATTGTCCTGTCCTAAGCAGAAACCGGAGAGGAATAGCGTGGCAAATAGGAAATGGAAGCTTTTCTTGCGTCTCATCGTGAGTCCTTACATACAGGCACAACTCGAATCACCGCGCAGCATCACCGATCATCTTCTATTAAATAGCAACGGCGTCGTGTGAGTATAGGTAATAATGCATTATCGAAATGAGCGAACATCGGTGGTGCACTATGTTCTGTGAAGTGGCGGGTGAGAGAGTGAAACCCCGGCTAACCTCAGTGCTTGGAATGTTCCTTTTTCCGAGCCGAGTATTTCTTCCGTTTATCACCCACTGCTAGTTTGGGTTGTCCGCCTTCGGCTGATTGGGCGGGATAAACGAATTCGAGAGTAGCCGTCGAAAACATGTCTGAGTTTTCCTTTCGCAAACGTTCCTCAGCCATCTTGCAATATTCCGGATCGATTTCAACATCATTCTTGATGATTCTATCCATTAGAGATGCGCGGTGCGTATTCCAACAATCCACTCATGAAGCCCGCATCACGGAGGGCGAGGACGGCTTGCGAATCCTGATCCCAAACGACACGCTCCAAGTTCCCGACTCCGGGATCGCTGTATGGGTAAGCAAAACGAAGGTCGTAGACGTTATACAGAGTCTGGAAAAACGCGTCAATTGAAAGGGGGCTAGATACTCCTGGAAATTCCGTAAGCAAAGACGGTTTGCCCTTCGTAGCGTCAACTCTGAGAGCAGCCAATCCTATTGATTCGTATCTTGAATACTCGTTTCGGACTAACCTCCTGCCAGTAAGCCCTTCAAGTATCCTAGCATAATCTTTAGCAGACGGAATGACCTTTCCGTCTTCGTTCAGGAAAATGTCATTTGATTTCAGTGTTGAGTCAGTGGCTTGGGTAGCGCGAAGAAAATGAATAAAGCCGTAGACGAGCCCAGGGTACATAATATGAATGTTTGCGCAATCACCGATAGCCTCCTCAGTGCGGTTGACCAAATTTCGGAACGCTTTACTTGTTCCTTTAACGGAAACAGCGAGAACCGGTCCGATTCCAGGCTTCACCACAACAATATCGATTCGCTTGCTCTTGAGAGCCCCCAGAACAATCCGTTCCTTTGCATTCTCCTTGGATGCATTAAATGAAAGATGCCACTTGCCGTTCCTGTTCTCAGATTCAAGTGGCGGCCTCGGTGAAAGTTCCTCAGGAAGAAAACCGCCTTCAATGACGAGCCGAATACAAAGATAACGATGCAGAGGCTTGATATGTTCGCCACTCTCAGTGGAAGTGGCAGCGACAAACGCCTTGGTTGCGCTGGACAACGTCAGTTCTGCAGGAAAGAATAACTTAGCCATAGCATCTCCACTTTCTTATTTTACTCACAGCTTCTTCTAAAAGCAGCACATCTGACGGTGAGAATTGGCGCGAATCAAATGGCAGCAAGACGTTAGATGCTTCTCGTGGTTCGAGCTTCAGCAAACCACCACCTAGCGGATGTCCTTCGAGTTCACAACTCAGGTCCACTAATGGATGTGACCAGGCATGTTGGATCGCCGCTAGTGGCACTTTACCTTTCAAGAAGACTCCATGTACAGAATTCGTGCAAACACATCTGGCTTCGTTTCTGACAAGAACAGGTCTTCGACTGCTCATATAAGATAGAAACGCGTCCGGCACCCGAATGTCTGGGATTGTGTACCAAGGATCGCGGTTCCGACACTTATAGCCATTGCGAACCTCACGGCCTCGCTCCGAATCTAAATATGAAATTACTTCCGAAGGCAATCTTGACCGATCAGCGATGTCAAGCAGCATCACCGGCTCATCTTTTGATAGCCAATTCTTGACGGTCTTTTGGTCCACGCAATCGGCTGGAAGTTGCCGAGAACGCCTGACTGCTACTCGCACAAAATGTCGAGGGATGTGATTTCGTTTGATCTCTGACGGCCTGAGGTGAAAGAAGTCGTTTGCGCCACTTACATAACCAATGCTAGTACCTGCCACATCACCTAGACGAAAGACTCCGGTTTTTGAAGCGGCGAATTGGTACAACGCTAAAGCATCCTCTGACAGAATGAATTTTCGTAAGCGGCAACCTGCTGCTTGCCAAGACGAAACCGTAACTTCCCTATTGGGTCGGGCGGTCCATATGAATGAGTCGAACTTCTCGAAAAGTGAAAGTTCGATAGCAGAAGTTCGACCTCCAAAGCCATCAGCAAACAGCAACCATGCAGCTTCGGATAGTTCCGGAAATAATTTCTCTCGGATTGCGACGATCCTCACTTGGTGAAAGTTAGAACACAAGAAGGTGAGTAAAGGAGAAGCGTAAGGTGCATGGCCGATTTCAGCCGGAACTACGAAAGCCATCCGACCATTAGGTTTAAGTAAGCCTGCTGTGACCACCAGGAATGGCACCCATGCCGATGCAAGGCCATTGATTCTTGCGCCAAGCTTTTCAGCAAGTTCCATGGCCAATTGTCGTGTCTCACCGACAAAGTGTTGATATCTGATGAAGGGTGGATTCCCGGCCGCCGCTTCGAACCGCAGCGGCGTATGCGATGCCCACTGGAAAAAATCTGATTCGAGAACCGAAGCCGCTGGAACTCGGTCTCTAGCTAAGGCAGCATTGATGCAATCGACTTCAATACCCGTCGAGGAGGGGTGGCAAGCAAGGAACTGACCATCCCCGCAAGACGGATCCAACAACTGATCTGTCTCTCTCTTGATCACCCATAGAACCAATGTTCTCGCCACGTTTTCCGGCGTGAAAAATTGCCCGAGTTGTTTTCGCTTTTCTTTGTTCGGCGTCATCAGATTATTTGCGTGGTACAAAGATCACATCTGTTGAAGAACCCGGTGAATCCGTCCATCTGGGCACCGCCAGTGACGGCACTACGAGCACCCTGATCAGGGCGCCCGACGGTCGATTGTTTCTTAGATTGCCTCCGACGAGTCAGCCAATAGTGCGCGATTGCTTCAGAGACGTGCTTGTTTAAATTATCGATTCTTTTCATAAGATTTGATTTCCGTACATCAAGATAGCGAATCTACCGGGGAGATTCCAATTTCAATTGCTGCCATTTCACTAGCCATTGCGATACTGCTACAACGATAGGTACTTTGCGTATCCAAACACTACCGTCGATATAATCAATATCGCGATGCCGGCGGCCAGAACCACATACGTTCTCCGTGACACGCCTTTCCATTCTTTCGTGAGAAGCCCCCACATGGTGCTGAACAGGATGCTGGATGACATGAGGATGCTCCAGCCGGCAACTCCTTTGAGGATCGATTCACCCATCCCGTAGAAGAACATCTGAAGATACCATAACGTACCTCCGGCACAACAGAGGAAAAGATTCCTGCCGACGGGCGATTTGGCGAGATCCGCAAAGCTTTTGTTTCTTGCTTGCAGGTACGCACACCAGACAAGATTCACGATGAACCCGCCGAACATGATCAGGATGAATGTCGGATTGTTTTCAAAAACAGGATTCACGCCGTTCGCTTTCGCTATTTCGGAGATCGGTTTCCCGGCGGCGACGCCCATCGCGAACGCTGAACTCATAAACCCGGAGAAGACCGCAACGGAGATTCCTTTTCTAACGTTGTACTCACTCACACCATCCTGCTTCTGGGCCGAAGTGAGCTGGCGGTCTTTCATGAGACCGGCTTTCGCGTTGATGACGATTCCAACCAGACAAACCCCGACGCCGGCGAGCGTGGTGATGCCCGAGGATGTCGAACATAACCCCGCTATCGACAGAGATCCGGGGAACAAGCCCGAAAAGTAGTCAGGCCAGAGAGAGACCAGCACTCCCGGCATCAACGCGCCGAAGACAAGCGTAAGTCCCAGGGCAATGGCCATACCCAGCGACATTCCGAGATACCGCATGGACAATCCGAACGTCAAACCGCCCACCCCCCAGAGAATGCCAAAGATGAAAGGCTTGACCAACCCGGCACCTCCGGCCTCGCCAAAGACGTTGAAGAGGTCCGGAACGGTGGCCAGCGAAAACACCCATGGCGCGATGATCCACGAAAATATTCCGCCCACAATCCAGAAGACCTCCCATGGCCAGTTCTTGATTTTCTTGAACGGCATGTAGAAACTGCCGCTGGAAAAACCTCCCAGCAGCACGAGTACTATTCCCGCAATGGCTACCATGGTTTATGTATCCTTGTAATTATTTTCGTTTCGCCAATACCTTCGCTTCATAGTCCTGGATCATCGGAATGTACGAATGGCCGACGGCGACGTCGTTCGATGCACAGTAATGGTCCCACACGGCAGCGAACGGGAATGATTTGAATTCTTCGAGCATGGCCAGCCGCTCGAAATTTTGATTCTTGCTTTCATACTCCCGCAATTTTTTTATGGGCGAGAGGAGAGCCAGAAGCAGGGCTTTCAGAGTTGCCCGAGCTCCGATGACATACGCGCCGATTCTGTTAATGCTCGCGTCAAAGAAATCGAGTCCGAGGGCGACGTTGTTCAACTTCCCTGCCCACACAATCTCCTGCATCAATTCCGTCACCGGATCGTTCAGCGTGACGACATGGTCGCTGTCCCAGCGCACGCTCCTCGTGATATGGAAGAGCAGTTCGTCGAGATACTGGAAGAGGGACGAAACTTTGTCGGCGCATGATTCCGAAGGATGGTAATGGCCGATATCGATGCACATCATAACCTGGTTCCTGATCGCGTACCCCATGTAGAATTCATGGGAACCGACGACATATGCTTCACTGCCGATGCCGAACAGCTTGCTTTCAACAGAATCCCGCATGAGCTTCGGACTGTATTTTCGTTTGAAGATTTTGTCGAGGGATTCCGTCAGCAGCTCCCTGTGCCGGAAACGGTTGACGGTGGTGTCTTTCGTGCCGTCCGGAATCCAGAGATTGTGGATGCATCGCGTACCCAGCTCACTGCCCAGGTACTCACTGATTTCTCTGCATCTCTTCGCATGTTCAATCCAGAAATCCCTTACGGCTTTGTCGGTATGGGCGAGCGTGAAACCGTCGGCCGCTTTCGGATGGGAGAAAAACGTGGAGTTGAAATCGATTCCGATGTGCTGCTCCTTCGCCCAGTGAACCCAGCTCCTGAAGTGAACAGGACCGATGTTGTCTCTATCAACTAACTTACCTCCGAAATCACCGTAGATTGCGTGGAGGCTCAGCCGGTGTTTTCCGGGCAGGAGCGAGTACACGAACTCGATGTCTTTCCGCATCTCATCGATCGTCCGTGCTTTTCCGGGATAGTTTCCCGTAGCCTGGATTCCTCCACCTTCGAGGGTAGCGCCGGCACGCTCGAAACCGCCAACGTCATCCGCCTGCCAGCAGTGCAATGAAAGTGATATGGTCTGTAACTGTTTCAGGGCAGCATCGGTGTCGACGCCGATTTCCGCGTAGCGATCCCTGGCGGTTGAGTAGTCTTTCTCAAGCTGTTTCATGGTATGTCCTTTAAGAATGTATGTTCAGTGTGCCGGGGTTTTTATCCCCTCAACGTATGTTTTCTTGAACGACAATGTTAGATGCGTAAAAGTGTGACATCTGGAAAATCAAAGCGGCTTGTCATTCTGAACGGAACGAAGTGAAGTGAAGAATCTCATCCGTGTATTGTCAGATCCTTCGCTCCGCTCAGGATGACCGTTTTGTATTTTTTTCATGTCTCAAGTCCAAAATTCAAAAAAATCTATCCGCTTCTTCTGTGACGCAGCCGGTCGAGCATAACGGCGACAACAATAATGAGACCGGTCACGATCTCCTGTACCCAGTTGGGAAGCTCCATCTTTGTGCAGCCATTTCCGACGATGGTCATGATAAGCGCACCGACAAGACTGCCAAAGACGCTTCCCCTGCCGCCGGCCAGGCTCCCGCCGCCAATCACAACAGCAGCAATGACATCCAGCTCCATGCCGGTCGCGGTCGTGGGATCGCCCACCGTCAGATACGAAAACTGCAGGACACCGGCGATTGCAGCGAACATTGAGCCGAGGATATACACAGAGAGCTTTGTCCGGTCAACGGAAACTCCGCTCAGCCGGGCCGCTTCCTCGTTCGAGCCGACGGCAACGATATACCGGCCGCGCCGGGTGAAGTGAAGCATACCGCCGACGATCAGTGCAAGCGCTGCCATCATCCACACCCCTGGCGGGACCAGCATCCATCGCTGGCTGTCGGTGAGCGTGTTGAGCAACTTGTTCAGCCAGGTATTGGGAGCGGCAATCATCTGCTCGCCTGCGAGTCCTTTTGCAGCCCCCCGCAGCGCACCCCACATGCCAAGCGTGACGATGAACGAAGGAAGCTTCGCGCGCGTGATGACAAAGCCGATCAGCAGTCCGCATAACGCTCCTACGCCGATTCCCCCGAGTGCCGCTACTGCGGGTGCCGCGCCGGCGTTCAGCAACAGAGCGATGACAACGGTGCTCAATGCGATGACCGAGCCGACGGAGAGGTCAATTCCACCGCTCATGATGACGAGCGTCATCCCCAGCGCCGCCGTCCCGACAACGGCGGTCTGAAGCAGCATGATTTCCATGTTCTCCGCCGTCGGAAACTTTGCCGGCTGCAGGATGGTAAATAGAACAAAGACAAAAACCAATCCCACGAGCGACGCGAGTTTCGAGAGCCAGGATTTCATCCCGTCGCTTTCATAGCATATGAAGATTTCGGAAGACCACGCCGTTCACTTTTTCAATCCATTCTTAATATCTTCGATTCCAACTCCGAAGATTGCTCGCGCGATGGGGTCAAGGTCGGCTTCGCTTCCCTGGAGATGTATCGTGCGCTGTGTGTGCCTGGCGATTGTGCCGGACTTCAGGGCAAGCGCCGGAGAAGAAGTCTCAAGCTCATAAAATCTTCCCATCTGCGGCTTATCCGGCGCCGGCGGTCCATCATTATAACTGTTGACGACGTCACCGCCGAACGGATTTTCCTGTATCTTCCACATGGAATTCACATAATCGGTCACGCCTTCCGGTCGGGTGAATTGAACGACCGTCAGCACATGGTTTTGCGCATCGTAACTGCCGAGCATGGATTTGCAGCGAAGGGGTGACAAACCGATTTTGCTCCGGTAGTGCGCATCGGCAGCGAAGAACATCAGGCCATCTTTCACCACCAGTCGCTCCGGGGGTACTTTCCCGAAATACGCGTCATTGACAATCGGCCCCAGCTCACTCTCCGGCCCTTTGTTAAACGGGAGAATGATCGTGGTGGATGGTGATGCGTTGAGCATACCCAGGATCCAGATCGAGAGCAATCCGCTTTCCTTCTTCCATGGTTCTTTACCGAGATTCTTGATCGAATTCACCGATTCAAAACCGACCATTTTGAGACTCGGGCTCAGAGGACCCGAGACAAAGTACTTGATTCCCTTCCGGTCGAGAAGCCGGATTTCACGGCTGACTTCCAGGGAAAATTTCGTCCCTGAATAATTCGTCAGGTGAATCTCCTGGCGGCACGTCACACGATCTGCCCGGTTGCTCACCATCTTGAACGGTTCCGTGTCAACTGAAGGCGGTGTAAACCAGTGATCCAGGTCAAACACAGACCCTTTCGCGAAGAAGACCGAGAACTGTCCGCCTTCAGGGCCTATCCAGAATCGATCTTCGCCGCCGAAGACATTGATGTGCTGCTGCGTTTTGCCGGAGGCAATCAGCTCGCGGTTGACCCATCCGAAGCTGGTTCCATTCGAACCGTCTGCAGTGCTGGTCATAATCCGGCCCTGATAGTCGGGCACGACAGCGACTTGCATCGCGCCGGAAGAATCGGACAGCACGACAACATCTTTGTATTTTTTCAGGAATGCGAGGTCGTCCCCGAATGTGGGCGTGACCGTGGAATCCTGGGCCGCAGCACTTTCAGCGATAATTAACGTTGCTGCCATGACGAAAATAATCCATTTCATTGTTCGCTCCTTGTTTCATTTGGGTGAAGGGAAAATTATTTTGTGCCGAGAAGTTTCTTGATCTCGGGGTCGTTCAGATTGTCCCGTGTAATGAGATGTACGCCCGTATCGATCGTCAGGGGAACGTCTTTCCCGCGAAGCCGCTCGACGAGAGTTTTCAGCGCTTCGTACCCCATGCGTGCCGGGTCCTGCGCTACCAGAGCGTCAATTTCACCGTTCTGGAGCGCTTCGAGAAGAGGGGGCGACGTGTCGAATCCCACAAACTTTTTCTTGCCCGCGAGATTGCTCTGGCGGAGCGCGAGCAACATGCCGAAGGTTGAACCCTCATTCGGGCAGAAAATGCCGTCGGCGTCCTTGAGTTTATCGAGGAGATTCATGCTCGCAGTTTTTGCGTCTCCCGCCGTCGGTCCCGAGTAACGATTATCAACCAGCATTTCAATTCCCTTACTCCCGTGCATGACGTCAAGAAATCCTTCTTCACGATCCGAGGTGCTCGCCGAGCCCACCTGATAGCGCAGGAGCACTACTTTTCCTTTACCGCCCAGCAGTTTGAGGAGTTGCTCACCCCCGAGCTCGCCGCCTTTTTTATTGTTGGTTGCGACGAAGCTCACGAAATCCTTCCCTGCTTCACCGTCGAGCCCGCTGTCGAAGATAACCACGGGAATTTTCTTTTGCATGGCCGCGGCCACTGGACGTTTGAGGGCCATGTGGTCCAGCGGCGCGAGCACGATGCCCGATACGCCTTCGCTGACAAATTGCTCAACGATGGCGATCTGCTGTGCCCGGTCGTTTTCTTTGATGGGACCTTTCCAGACAACCTCTACTCCCAATTCCTTCCCTGCCGCCCGCGCTCCAGCCTCAACGGCTTTCCAGAACACATGGGTCGTTCCCTTCGGGATGACGGCAATTTTCAAATCCTGGGCCGGAAGGTTGTTTTGTGTTATTGCGAACAGGATGAGAATAGGTAAGACATGCAGAGGATTACATTTCATGTTTTGTGACCGAGGTCTTCGTTTGTCAACAATTGTTTGGGGGAAATGATCGGCGAGAAGCAACTAACGCGAGACATCCGAGAACCTCTCGAATGTCATTCCCGCACGTCTTAAGCGGGAATCTATCTAAGATGCCCGATAGAAGCGTTCTGGCATGACATGCTTTTTTATTAATTGAAAGCCTCAATTTATCTTTACGTTTCAAATACATCGGATTTTGAATTTACGGCAGCTCGGTTCATTCGGTGACGCTGTCTGTCATCTCAAGAACGCTTCGTGCAATCCTCCGTCCACATGCAGCACCTGGCCACTGGTTTTGCCGAGACGGTCGCTGAGGAACAGGAAGACCGCTTCCGCCTGGTCGTCGGCCGTAATCGGCTGCTTGGTCAGAGTGCGGTCGGCATAGAATGCGGCCAGTTTACCTCGCAGCGATTCATCGGATTCACTTTCAGCAAACGGAATTTTGTACTTCGTAAGCGAAGCGACAACGCGATCGCGCGGGAACATGGAGCTTCCCTCGACAACCGTCGCCGGAGCGACAGCGTTCACGCGGATCAACGGCGCAAGCTCGATCGCCAGCTCGCGAACGAGATGGTTCGCCGCCGCTTTGCTCGTATCGTACGCGAGACTTCCTTTTTTCGGAACAACGGCATTGACACTCGTCGTCATGACAAGACTGCCCTTCAACCCCTGTTCTCTCCAGAATTTTGCAGCTTCATCGGCGACCAGGTACGCACCAATGACGTTTACGGAAAACGTGAGCGCCCACATATTGTCCGGAATGTGACCACCCCTATCCGGGGGAACGAACACGCCGGCGGTGATGACGACATCATCAAACCCGCCATACGCAAGAACGATGTCTTCGAACATCGCACGGATTGCTCCACGATCGGTGATATCCGCACGCAATCCGAGAGCGGGCCCGCAGTTTGAAATTCCGGTCCCCCCGACACCAATTCCGACTCCGACCTTTTGAACAAGCTCGTTTGTCGTTCTCTTTGCAGCATCTCCGTCAACGTCAACACATGCAATATGCGCTCCTTCTTTTGCCATTCGCTGTGCGACATTCCTGCCGATGCCACTCCCCGCACCGATGACCGCAACGACGCGGCGCGCCAATTCCTTTTCGGGCGGCATCCGGCGCAACTTCGCCTCTTCCAGCAGCCAGTACTCGATATCGAAGGCTTCCTGCTGCGGCAGGGAAACATATTCATCGATCGCTTCCGCCCCCCGCATGACTTCGACGGCGCAGTTGTAAAACTCGGCGGTCACCCGAGATTCGCTCTTGTCTTTTCCCCACGCGATCATGCCGAGACCGGGGATAAGCAGTACGGTGGGATTCGGGTCTCGCATTTGCGGCGAATCAGGATGTTTGCATCTTTCATAGTATTCACTGTAGTCCTGGCGGTACTTCGTCAAACCGGCGGCAAGCTTCTTCTTCAGCTCCTCAAGGGATTCTCGTTGAGGATTCCAATTGACGTACAGAGGTTTGATCTTGGTCCGCAAAAAATGGTCGGGGCAGGACGTCCCGAGCTCCGCCAGGCGGGGCGCATCCACGCTATCAACAAACGCCAGCATACTGTCATCATCCTGAATCGTGCCCACGAAGCGCCGCCGGCTGCCGATCTGCCCGCGAAGCCACGGCAAAATCTGCACAAATGCTTCTCTCCGCTTCGACGGATCGAGCGCCTTGTGCTTTTGTCCGCCGAATGTTTTAGCGCCCTTGTCGTGTGCGGCAATGTACGTGGCGGCGCGCTCGATAAGGTCCAGCGTAAGCTTATAGCACTCGAAGCAGTTGTCAGCCCAGTTTATCAGGCCGTGCTGCCCGAGGATGACACCTTTCGCTTTCGGAAAGCTCTTGCAGATTTCCTGAAGCTTCAGCCCGAGGTCGAATCCCGGCCGCTGCCAGGGAGTCCAGACAATCTCATCGCCGTAAATTTCTCTGGTTAACTTTTTTGAATTTTTTGCCGCGGCAATCGCAATGACCGCATTGGGATGCATATGGTCAACATGGGCATGCGGAATAAATGAATGCAGCGGCGTGTCGATCGATGCCGCCCGCGGATTAAGATTGAAGGTGCAATGCGAATACATATTGACCATCGCATCCTCCACCGGACTCTTCGCTCCCCGCTGCTCCGCCCGGGAATAGACCGGCTCCAGCGAGAGGAGTTTTTCCAGATACAGTGAGGCAAAATTCTCTTTCCTGGACGTTCGCAGATCTCCTCCGGAGCCTTTCACCCAGAGTACTTCGGTCGATTCCCCGGTGAGCGGATCTATTTCCTTAATTTTCGAGGATGTATTCCCTCCACCGGTATTCGTGATGCGCTGGTCGGAGCCGAGCAGGTTGGAGCGGTAGACAAGCTTTCCAAGAGGATCAAGTTTATCCACTTCCTTCTGGTTCCAGAGATTATTGACGAAGGTGTATGTTTTCTTTTGATTCATATGATGACTTCCTGTGATAGATAGGGAATGGTGAGCGGACCCTGGGGCAGAATGGCCACCCGCACATCGGGTTTTCCGCTTTCGAAAATCTTCCGAACTTCTCGCACTATATCATGACACGGACTCAAATGCGCGGCTCGCACATCTTCATCGCTCATTTGACTGTACAGAAGTATCTCCGCCCGGTTCAGAATGAGCGCCTGAATTTGTGCCTGCCATTGGTCGGGAAATGGCCGTTCGGCATCCCGCAAATGCTGCAGCAGTTCTGCCGGTCCTGCCGAATTCCGCAGCAGGCGTTCATATGCGCTCCCGGAAGGGAATCCTTCGCGGCACTCTGCGGCAAGAATGATCGTACCGCCGTGCGCGACGATGCGGGCGGCTGCGCTCATCCCTTTGACGCTCTGGTACAGATTCTGGTCGAGCGGGTAGCCGCTGTTTGTCGTGATGACGACATCATACGGCTCATCCACGCTCTGCATTGCCGATGAACGCACAAACTCACAACCGGCTTTGTGGCTTTCCAGGAGGTCTCCGGCGAAAACTCCGGTGATCTCCCGGTCATTATTCAGCGCAACATTCAGGAGAAAGACCGGTCCCGTCCGGAGCGCAATGTCACGCAGTTCTTCCCAAAGCGGATTACCTTCGGTGATACCGAATGTTGCTTGAGGATCGAGAAGATTCTGGTATCCATGATTGTGCATGACGATTTCTTGTCCCGCAAGGCCGGGGACAATATTTTTCACCCCTCCGCTGAATCCTGCAAACAAATGCGGCTCGATAAAGCCGGTCGCGATCCGGACATCCGCTTCCACAAAAAGGCGGTTGACCAGCGCCGGGACTCCCGTGCGGGTCACTCCCAGTTGCACGAGGGCATCGCGGTTGTTCGGTTCATGATTAATGACCCGGTACTGTTCGACAACTTCCGGGGTGAGAATTTGTTTGAGCTCATCTCTCGTATTCGGGCGATGTGTTCCAACCTGGTTCAGCAGAACAATATTTTCACGCCGCACTCCATGATGATGGATGTATTCAAGCAGCCACGGGATGATCCGATTATTGGGGGTTGCACGGGTGCCGTCGGTGAAGGAGATACAGACGTGGGAACCCGGACTCAACCACTCTTCTAACGGTCGTGCTTCAACAGGGTTGTGAAGCGCAGCAACAACGGCTTCCTTTTCGTCGGGCAGTCCTGAACGGTGCCGCGGCTCAATGATATCTGCATCAATACCCTGCAGGTCAAGCTCCAATATTCCCCGGCCGTATGCGAGTCGGCTTTTCATGCTGGGCAAAGTTCTTTCCAGCCCGACAAAGATACGTAACACGGACTCATGACCTACGCCCGAATTCCTTGAATTTGACGTAAGCATTTCCCCATCGCGCCCGTTCCTGTGGCTCGTAGCGGACGAGGGGGAATGACTGGCCAACAATTTCCCTGCCCGATCGCAATGATGGAATATGTCCGAGCGTAATCGCCTGGATCAGCACATTTCCGATCGCGGTGCATTCGACCGGACCTGCGAGAACTGTACAACCGGTTGCGTCCGCGGCAAACTGATTCAACAATTGGTTCTTACAACCGCCGCCGACAATGTGGAGGGTCGATATCGGCCGCCGGGTGAGCTCCCGCAGTTGTTCGAGCGTCTTTCGATACGAGAGAGCCAGGCTTTCGAGAATGCATCGCGTTATTTCGGCAGGATTTTCCGGCACGGGTTGCCCGTTCTTCCGGCAGTTATCGGCAACTTTCTGAGGCATGTTGTCCGGCTTCGCGAAGATGGAATCCTGGGGATCGAAGAACGTTTTCAACGGTGTTGATTTTTCCGCCATCACGGTGAGTTGGTCGTAGGTGTATTCCTGACCCGCTTTTGCCCATGCGCGGCGGCATTCCTGGAGAATCCACAGGCCCGTAATATTTCTCAGGAATCGGATGCTTCCGTTGTAACCTATTTCATTTGTAAAGTTATACTTCCTGCTTTCCGCATTGATTATCGGAGAAGAGTTCTCGATTCCGAGAAGCGACCATGTCCCCGAACTGAGATAGGCCCAATCGTTGCCGGCGGCGGGAACGGCTGCAACTGCCGCGCCGGTGTCGTGAGAACAGCCGGCGATGACTTTTGTTCCGCGAAGCGCGGTTTCAGCGTTGAGAGGCGGTCGCAGAGGACCGAGCACTGTCCCCGACGGAACAACGTCGGGAAAAATTTTCTCCGGGAATCCAAATTTCCTGATGAGCGTGCCAGACCATTTTCTTGCGTGAGGATTGTACAGCTGTGTTGTGCTTGCAAGCGATTCATCCGCTTTGGGAACGGAACAGAACAAATAGTTGAAGTAATCGCCGATATTGAGAAAACGATCCGCGGTATCGAGAACGGCTGCGCGATGTTCAAGATCATGATGAAGCTGGTAGAGCGTATTGATCGGCATGAACTGAATGCCCGTTTCCGCGAAAATCTCTTCGGCAGGAACGACGGCGAAAGCCCGCTCGAAGGCGCCATCCGTCCTGCTATCGCGGTAATGGTACGGGAGTGCGAGCATCGGCTCATCGGCAGAAAACAGCACATAGTCAACCCCCCATGAATCACAGCTCAGGCCCGATACGGAAACCCCCTCGGGGGAAGCTTTCTTCAAACCTTCCTTCAACTCATCAAACATTCTCAGCAAATCCCATCGGAGTGAGCCGAAGATCTGCGTCGGCCCGCTGGGAAATCTGTGGATTTCTTCCACCGACAGCTTCCCATTTGCAAGCGACCCGAGCATAACTCTGCCGCTCTCCGCACCAAGGTCGCATGCGATGTAATGATGACTATTCATATCTTCAGCGCGCGCTGGCGGTAGTGCTCATCTATTCGATTGGCGATCCGGTCAACGTTCCGCTTTGAAAGAAACACGGGGCCGCCCAGCGTTGCTGCTCCGACCCAGACCACGGCGGCTTTTTCCGCCATCAGCATCGCCGCCAGAACTGCTTGCGGCGTTGCACCGAGTGTCACAATGCCGTGATTTTCCATCAGGATCACGCGTGGTAAATGCTTGTAACGCCCGATGAAAGCATTTGTGCGCCGTTGAATTTCTCTTGCAAGTTTGAAGCCGGGGTCGGTATAGGGTACGAAAACGGAGCTGCTGCCACAGCAGACAATTTGATCGGGGAAAATTCGTTTCTCTGCAAACTCCCGCGCGTGCGGCGAGCATAAAATCTGATTCGCCGCGATGGGATGCGCGTGGCCTACATATCCTACGCCCGGTAACGAAAGGAAGAAAGAATGAAACAGCGCTTCCACGGAGGGTTTCCTGCCTTCAGGGTCAACGCGGCTCGAGAGCAACACCTTCTCGATTTCTTCGTCTGTAACTGAGCGCCTGTCCAACAGGGCGATAAGCGGACTTGCCTTGCATTCCACAACCTCATTTTTCCGCAGTGTGCCCAGGCTGCTGCCGCTTGCTTTGATGAGAAAAGTCGTCTGGCCAAGGCGGGCGGAGGTGTTGCCCTCGCCGAGGATTGCCATCTGACGGTCTTCGCAACCCAACTCGTGCGAGAGCTTAAGAAGGGCTGAGAGTTTTGCCTGACGATTATGATTCACACGAAGATTCATTGCCGGGCTTGTATTCGATAAAGCTTTCATGTCAAAGTATCCAAGAATTCCTTTATTTCCAAACTCTTTATCACGCCCGGAATAGCTGAATCATCTCCCTGACGAGTGTTTCATCGGTCTGAAGGAGCTCATACTCCGAAGCGGTCTCCGTGGATCCGATGCCGACTTTCGGATTGCGGTGACACATTAAACTTGCAGCCGCTTTCAGAGCCGAGATATGAAACTCTTGCGCGCCTGTCCGGTCGAAAACGTCACGGATATTATCCTTGCGGATCCCGCATCCGGGCATGATAATGATCCTTCCGGCGGCTACATCAATCAATCGAGCGATCAGGGAAGCGCCATCCTGGGCCGTTCGTTCCTGTCCCGACGTGAGTATTCTTCCGAAGCCGCATTCGATGATATCCTCCAACGCTTCCACAGGGTCCCGTGCCATGTCGAACGCGCGATGGAACGTCGCATGCAGCGGCGTTGAGAGTTGGATCAAGTCGCGGCATTGAGGTTTATCAACGCTTCCATCCGTGTTGAGCATACCAAGCACGATACCGTCGACGCCCGCGCGCTTGCAGTGTTCGACGTCGCGCTTCATGATTTCAAATTCGGCATCGCTGTAAAGAAAATCGCCGCCACGGGGACGAATCATCACAAAGAGGCCGATGGTCAGGTGTTTGCGCGCTGTTTCAATCGTTCCGGAGCTCGGAGTTGTTCCCCCTTCGGTGAGGTTGGCGCATAATTCCACGCGGTCTGCCCCGCCGCGTTGAGCGGCAATGGCCGATTCAACCGAATAACAAACAACTTCGATCAGGGGTTTATTCTCCATCATGAATTCTCGTCGCATTGTGCATTAAGCTCCCGCAAAAGATATACCATGAAATCACTCCACCATGATCTCATCGACAAACAGCCAGGCGTCGTTCCCCGCGCCGGGCTTGCCGTCGGGAATTTTGCCGGCGGTTTCCGCTACAACTTTTACGTACCGTGCGGTATGTGCACCAATGTCCATTTCAACGACCTTTCCCTTTGTCCGGATCTCTCCGGCAGAAAGTCTACCGACACTCCTGAAGTGCACGGTGTCGTCTGCCACGAACACTTCGATCGCCTTCGGAAAATGGATCCAGCTTTCTTCCGCGTCGAACACGTCCATCGTCACTTTGGAAAATGTCGCGCGCGCGCCCAGGTCGATCACGGCTTCCATTTCCGGCCCCTGCCATCCGAGCCAGTTTCGTTCATAGCGAGCAGTGTCGCCCCGGATTCCGTCCACGAGCGTGATGGCCCCGTCGCCAAAATATTTTTCATTCGGTAGGGTTTTCAGGGTGATTTTCTTCCCTGTCGATTTCGTTATGAAAAACCGTTGCTCTATTGTATATCCCTTCTGCTTCCCGCCGTCAAAGTATGCCGCTTTAACGCCCACGTTTTTCGTGATGTTGATCGGAGCCTGGTAACGCACGCCACTTGACGTCGGTAACGAGCCGTCGAGCGTGTAGCGGATTCCCGTCTGGTCGAAGGGTGTGGAGAGTTCGAAGAGTACGCCGTTTCCATCCGGGGACGGCTTAACCGCTGTTCTGATGTCGTAGAGCGCCTTCGAATAATTCACTCCCATCGAATCGAGCAGTGGAAAGCTGCGTACAAGGCGCTGCTGGAAATCTTTGTAATCGCGGCGATCTTTCGGACTCCAGACAACTTCCGCAAGCGCGGCCATGCGGGGAACAGCCATATATTCCACCAGCTGCGGTGATGTGATATATTCCGTCCAGACATTCCCCTGCGCGCCCAGGATATACTGCTGTTCATCGGGTGTCAGCTCCGCCGGCGTGGGGTCGTAGGAATAGACTTTCTCAAGTGGAGTATAATTGCCGATGGCAAGCGGCTCATATTGCGGGTTCCCCTGGTAATAATCGAAGTAACAGTGCGAGCTCGGGGTCATGACAACGTTATGCTTTTGCTTTGCCGCAGCAATGCCTCCGTCGGTTCCCCTCCAGCTCATAACAGCCGCATTGGGAGCCAGACCGCCTTCGAGAATTTCATCCCATCCGATGATCTGCTTTCCTTTTGAATTCAAAAATTTCTCGATGTGCCGGATAAAATAGCTCTGCAGCTCGTTTTCGTCTTTCAATCCCTCTCTCTTCATGAGCGCCTGACAGTGAGGGCACGCTTTCCACCGTTCTTTCGGACATTCATCACCTCCGATATGAATATACTTGCCCGGGAACAGATCGCACACCTCCGAGAGCACGTCTTCCAGGAACTTGAATGTTTCATCCTTTGGACAGTAGACATCGTCGTACACTCCCCAGCTTTTTCCGACCTCAAACGGACCTCCGGTGCAGGAGAGCCAGGGATACGAAGCGAGCGCAGCCGTCGAATGTCCGGGCATTTCGATCTCAGGGACGATCGTCACATGGCGCTTTGCAGCGTACGCCACTATTTCCCTGACATCCTCTTGTGAGTAGAATCCCCCATATCGTACTGAGTCGAACTTCTGATCGCTGTAGGGACCGATCATCGAGCCGTTCCTCCAGGCGCCGACCTCCGTCAGCTTCGGATATTTCTTTATCTCAATTCTCCACCCCTGGTCTTCCGTAAGATGCCAGTGGAACGTATTCATTTTGTACATCGCGATCTCATCGATGTACTTCTCCACAAACTCTTTCGGGAAGAAATGACGGCCAGCATCGAGATGCATCCCGCGCCAGCCATACCGGGGCGCGTCTTCAATTTCCACGCCCGGGATCCGCAGCGAGCGGCTGCGCGCAGCAGGGAGAAGTTGTTTGAGGGTTTGCAACCCGTAGAATACTCCGGCATCGCCGCCGGTGATCGTCACGCGATCTTCCGTCACCGACATCCGGTACCCTTCATCTGATAGATGCTCATTGTCCGGTGAAGAGAGGCCAAGAATGATTCCCCCCGATGTCCGGTCGGTGGAGATCTGTAGTGTAAATCCATACCTACTTTGAAGAAACTCATCAAATACTTCGGCATCCGACCGCAATCGCGGGTCGAGGAGAACCACGAGCGTTTTCGGCGTCAGCTCAAAGGCGCCCTGCGTAGCTTTCAAGACAGAAGGAGTTGGGATAAGAGGCAATGTGGACTCCCGGGGTTGGCCGGCACATAGATTTATAGCGAGTACAAGGGCTAAGGAGATGAAAATTTTCATTTTTAATCGTGATGGTCGACCAAGGGCGTTCAGATCGCACGAGCTAAAGCTCGTGGGACAAGATTCGTTTTCAACAATTTGAATGATGCTAATATAGTATTCTCCGGCCCGTGATTCAACTGGGCCGGGGCATCAGGAGTCGTTCCGCAAAATTGCGCATGGAGCGACATTCTCCGCATCGGGAAGGCGCGGCGCTCCCGATTATTCCCTCCCGGAAACTGCCAGGACCCGGAACTATTCGTAAATCCCGGTTGTTGAAAATATGTAGCAATGTGATTCGGTTTGCCCGGTGTTGGGCAGACCGGAGAACTCCTTTATAAAATAGTAATCGAAGAGGGTGATGCCTATTCCCCTCCATGGGTGTCATCCTCATAGACGCAACCCGGTCATTTCTCCCGATGGCCGGGTTGTTGTTTTTCCGAAGCAACCTCGGAAACAATCCGGAGACGCGCACGGTATGGAGAAAGCCGGCCGATGACTTTGATTATCTCAAGGATTTCTCTTATCTTAGGGATGGAAACACTGAAAAGGGAGAGATACTAACCGGCCCCATCGTCTAACGGTTTAGGACGCAGCCCTCTCAAGGCTGAAATACGGGTTCGATTCCCGTTGGGGCTACTTCCAAAATGACACGAGTTAGATCCCGAGCGAGCGAAGCGAGTCGAGGGGGCTGACTCGTTCGTCATTTTGAGAATCCGCCGAAGTCCCGCAGGGACGAAGGCGGAATCCTCTACGGAGAGACTACGTTCTCAATCTCCTGCCGTGACTTTACGTTCTCCGTTCTGAATGTTTCATACAAGGCAGTCGCCGAGTGAAGGAGAGACTCATTGCAAACGCGATGACGCTGTGGTCCTGTTTTATCCTGGCGAACGCATCGACCAGCTGCTTATGTCCTTCCGTCTCAATGTGGCGATCCAGCTCCCGTTCGTACGTCTCCAGATTTGTCGACATTGTCTCCAGGACGCTTTCCAGTATGGCGGTAACGGATGAAACCGTTTCCCTGAACGTATCCATCAGCTCCAGGTTCCTCTGCTCGGCGCGCGTGATATACTCGCGTTCTTTCTTGAAAAGATATCGCTCGTAGACCCCGTTAAGAATGATGGGGAGATGTTCGATCTCGACGTGTTCTTTTCTGACGTAGTCGTAGGCGCCGAGCTTCATCGCCTCGACTGCAATCACCTCCGTTCCCGCACCTGTCAACATCACCACCGGGGTTTCCATTTTTTGTTCATGCATCCACTGCAACACATTGAGACCGGTGAGTCCGGGCATTTTATGATCGAGGACCACGATATCAAATTGCTGCTGCTTGAGGAGCTCAATCGCCTCTTCTCCCGATGCACAGCCTTCGACGCGGTGGCCTGCATCGGCGATGAGGATCGCGCTCAAAGCCGACCTGAGAGCGTCGTCATCCTCGGCAAAAAGAATCCGCAAGGAAACTGGCTTTTCCAACATGGAATCTATCCTTCAACAATGAATACTGATTTTACCCACTAAAAAAGAATCGAATTGGAACATATCCTGAAACGAACAGAATCGGGGATGTGCCCGCGCTCGATCCAGAAATGCGGCAAGGAAACACAGAATTTTCTTATAGTAGCGAAATAATATCAAAATGTCAAGAAGGGTACCCTGCTTTTGCCGAAGCGCTGGGGACATCTCCAAATGGCCGGGATAACCCTCATCCCCCACCTGCGGTGGACAAGTCCACCTTCGGTGGGTGAACCCTTACACCTCCTCTTCCCCATAAATGGTGCAAGGGGAGAATACGTACTGGCCTGCTCCGAACTGCAAAGCTGGGAGGGAGTTCCGCCAGAAAGAAGGCGGACAGGCGTACTCCCGACCACTTGCCCGGTACGTTCCCAAATGGAATTTGGGAACGAGTAAAAGCCCACCTGTCTTTGCGAGCGAAGTCCGTTCTTTCGGACGAGCGAAGCAATCTGAACGTAGACGGCCTTGCGCTCTGTTTGCCTCGTCTAGATTGCTTCGTCCCGCCCTTCCGCACCGGAGGCGCATCCGCCTCTGCCGGAGACAAACTCAGGGCGGGACTCCTCGCAAAGACGGGTTAGTCTGGTTGGGCGTATGATTGGCATATCGGGGGGCGGAGCTCCTTTCAAGCACACTGGCTTCCTTGTACTGTGTGGTAGAATGTCGTCGCTAACGCACCCAAATGGAATTGGGGAACGAGAGCTTGCTCCGCCACAACCCTCAACCCCACTACCTCTCCTTCCCGCATAGTTTGTCATTTATGAATTTATATCGTAATATCCAGTGAAGTTCACTTACCACATACGGAAAAGGAAGACTGATCATGAAAAGAATCCTTGCCAGACTCAGCATCCCCTTTGCGACGACGCGAGCGTTCTGGATCCTAGCAGCAGTATTGCTCCAGACATCCCTGCTATTGGCCCAGGATCTTCCCGATTTGATGCATATCCAGCCCGGCCGTTCGAGGGCAGTTACCTCCGCCGATCCGGATCCCAACAGCAACGCGGACCGCATCAAGTACATTACCCCCGGCGAGACAAAAGTCCTCGCCGATATCAAGGGACCGGCGGTCATCCGGCACATCTGGCTAACCTTCAACGAGGCACGGCCCAACTGGCTGGAAGCCAATGGCTCCGCGCGTCCGGACGAAATCGTCCTTCGAATGTACTGGGACGACGGGAAAGACCCGGCGGTTGAAGCTCCCCTCGGAGATTTCTTCGCCGCAGGGTTCGGTCGCCGCAGCGAAATCCGGTCCGTTCCCGTGCAGGTTGAAGGCGGCGACGCGTACAATTGCTACTGGCAAATGCCTTTCGCCAAACACGCTCGTATTACCGTCACGAACGAGAGTCAGAAAAACGTCCGGAGTTTTTATTACCACATCGACTACACGGAGGGAGACAGCATTCCCGAAAAAACCCCTTACTTCTGCGCCCAGTACCGCAACGAGTTTCCTGAAAAGACGGGCACGGATTATCTCATTCTCGATGCCGAGGGTCAGGGTCATTACGTCGGAACCGTGATGTCCGTTCGTTCCAGAAGCCCGTTCTGGTTTGGCGAAGGCGATCCGAAATTCTACGTCGACGGTGAGAAAAAACCGACGATCCAGGGTACGGGAACGGAGGATTATTTTCTCATGGCCTGGGGATTGAACGAAGCTCTCTTTCCGTACTATGGATGCACCTACATGAGCAGTGATTTTGAAGACCTCGGCGTGGAATACTGTCTTTACCGCTGGCACATCGCCGACCCCGTCCGGTTTACGACATCGCTTCGTTTTGAGATAGAACACAAAGGATGGATGAGCGATGACGAAACAGAGAGCGGAAAGGTCGAGGGCCATGTGGAGCGCGAAGACGACATGGCGACCGTTGCTTTCTGGTACCAGGTCGGACAACCGAAGCGGTTCGCTCCGATCCCGACCCTGGCCGGCCGCACTCTTCCCAACCTCGATATCGCCATCCAGGGAAAAACGATGATAGACTCGGCGAAACATTCACCGGGTGTCGTTGATCTCCAGAAAGGATATGACTGGACCGGCGACGGTCAGATCTTCTTCATGCCTGCGGGCGAACAGCCGCTTCTCGAACTTGAGTTCAACGTCGAAAAGGAAGAATATCGCGGTTTGATTTTCCGCTTTACCTATGCGGATGATTACGGCATTTACCGGATATTCCTCGACGGGCAGATCGCCGGCCAGCCTCCGGATTACATGGCCGGTCAGAAGACGAGGGACTTTGATTTCTATTCGAAGGACCTGGCGGTGAAAGAAGTTTATCTCGGGAGCTTTAAGCTTTCCGCCGGACAACACACGATACGCCTGGAGTGTGTCGGAAAAAATCCGCTTTCAAAGGGAAATTACCTGGGATTCGATTCCGTAAGACTCCGCGAGCGCTGGAACAAGAAGCGAAAGCTTCTTCAATAAAGGCGGGGATAATTTATGTGCGGACGATACGCTCTTGTCAACGGGAAGGAGATTTTCCTTACCGGCACTCAAATGACGAAAATGCGGGAGCTAGGACAGCCCTTTAAGCTCCTTCCCCGCTACAATGCCTCACCGACACAAATGATGCCTGTTGTCTATATTCGAGGCGGTGAACTGGTCGTGCAGCCGATGCAATGGTGGCTTGTACCGCACTGGTCAAAGGACGGGAAAGTGAATTTCTCGACGTTCAATGCGAAATCGGAAACACTCAAGAAGAGCAAGATCTTCAGTCCATATTTCAAAGGCAACAGATGTCTGATACCCGCGGAGGCGTTTTATGAATGGAAGAAAATATCGGACAAGGAGAAACAACCGATGTGCATCCGCATGCGGGACGAAAAGCCATTCATGTTTGCCGGGCTGTTTTCCATCTGGAAGAATAACGAAGGCGAAGAATTCCCCACGTTCACCATCATTACCACCGAGCCGAATGATTTGCTCAAGGAGATCCATCATCGGATGCCGGTGATACTGCACAACAAAGACTACGCGCGTTGGCTCGACCCGGACAACATCGACACTGGTGAACTCAAGACACTACTTGTCCCGTATCCTGCAAGCAAGATGAAGGCCTATCCCGTATCTACGATGGTGAGCAATTCAAGAAATGACTCACCCGGATGCTGGACGCCCGTGACACCGGAACAAGAAAAGCCCTGATCTGAGACTGTTTGACCGAGGAGTCTTCTCGATGTTTGGAGAACCCGCGAGTCATACTTTGCGTGGAATGATCACCGGGCCGACATATAATAGAGCGTTGTGGGGGGATTGAAAATTAATTGAAAATTTACTACGTTATAGGCACTTCAATCAGCGAACTACACCATCGCGCCTGAGTTGTTTCCGATCGACGCGATCAAGGACCATCTTCTCGATATGCTGGTCTCGAGATGGGACTAAAATACAGATATTGCAACAAGAGAGTGTCCAACAGTACCAGATATTTTGTGCTGTGCGTGATTGCAATAACCATGGCACAGACGGTCCGATCACAAACTGAGGAGCTTCACGGTCAGGCTTCGGGATGGCTTCTCGGCAATCCGGGAGATTCTCCCGCCTCGCAGATAGGTCTTCGCTACATTCCGGACTTTGCAGCCATGCAATCACTGGGGGGCGGCCTGGATGCCAACATGGAATTGTCGCTCAACGCCTTCGAGACGGCACAGTACGCAAAAGATCAACAAGCGTCATACGAAAGCGAAGTCAAACTGTATCGCGCGTGGTTCAGGGTATCAACGCTCAGATTTGAAGCACGGTTCGGTCTCCAGAAAATCAATTTTGGGTCGGCGCTTTTGTTCCGGCCGCTGATGTGGTTCGACCGGATCGATCCGAGAGATCCGCTTCAGCTCACGGACGGAGTCTACGGCGTCCTTACTCGATACTACTTCCAGGACAATGCCAACATCTGGCTGTGGTGTCTGTATGGCAACAACGACACAAAGGGATGGGAGCTGGCCCCTACGGAAAGGAGAACGGTTGAATACGGCGGGAGAGCACAGTCAGAATTGTGGACCGGAGAAATAGGCGTGACGTATCATCACAGGCGGGTAGATGTGAGTCCACTTCTATCTCCCGCGTCTAATATTGCGAATCCGAATATTCCGGAAGACAGGCTTGGATTGGATGGAAAATGGAACCTCGGCATCGGCATCTGGTTCGAGGGCGCTCTCATCCACGAGGAGACAACCATCCCCGGGATGAAATATCAGCGACAATGGACGGTTGGAGGAGATTACACCTTCTCTGTCGGCAGCGGTTTATATGTTGCGACGGAATATTTTGGGATGGAGAATCCCGCGGATCCTTTCGGTTCAGCGGACGGTCTGGGTTTTTCCGGATTGACGATGAATTATCCGGTTGGTATTCTCGATCAAGTGTCGACTGTTCTCTATCGGGACTGGAGAAACCGGGAGTGGTATCGGATCGTCACTTGGCAGCGGAAGTACGACAATTGGAGTATGTATCTGCTCGGATTCTGGAATCCCGAGACCGCGCAGATTTATCGCTTTCAGGCTGGGGGTAATGCGTTTGCGGGGACGGGAGTTCAAATTATCGTGGTGTTCAATCATTAGCGGGTTTCAAAAAATGCGGAATTCATCACTGATAACAACCGAAAACCTTGATAAAATTTACGCACTTGGTCAGACGGACCTGATAGCGCTCGATCAGATCAATCTCTCTGTGGATCGAGGAGAATTTGTGGGTCTCGTCGGTCCGAGCGGCTCGGGCAAGACCACCCTGCTCAACATCATGGGAGCTCTGGACGTGCCGACAAGCGGGAGTGCGGAGGTGCTGGGGCGCAAGGTAGAATCCCTCTCGCACAAGGAGGCGGCCGGTCTCCGCAACAAGCACATCGGATTCATTTTTCAAACGTTCAATTTACTTCCTGTCTATACCGTCTACGAGAACGTCGAATTCCCTCTGCTATTGCAGGATGTGGAAGCGGCGCGCCGGAAGCAGCTTGTTCAAGAAGCATTGGAATGGGTCGGTCTTGCCGACCGGGCTGATTCGAGGCCGTCGCAGCTTTCCGGCGGACAAAGTCAGCGCGTTGCTATTGCGAGAGCCATGGTGAAAAAACCGGAGCTCGTGTTGGCCGATGAACCCACAGCCAACCTTGATGCCGCGAATTCACACCATATCATGAAAACGATGGTGCAATTGAACAAAGACCTCAACACGACATTCGTTTTTGCGACGCACGATGACAAAGTCATCGCGTACCTCAGGCGGAAGGTTACTCTGGTTGATGGAAGGGTGTCGAAGGATGAAAACCTCGGGAAGAACTCCTGACCGGGAGGCGAACCATGCTTACCCTTAAACTTGCTCTTCGGAACATACTCAGCGCGGGCCTTCGCACCTGGCTCAGTGTCGTGGCCCTTTCGTTTTCATTCGTGGCAATCATTTTCATTCAGGGATTTTATAACGGACTGAACGATCAGGTCGAGCGGGCAACCATCGACGCACTTTATGCAGGTGGTCAATACTGGCAAAGGGCGTACGATCCGTACGACCCGTTGTCATTGGAGGATGCCCACAATGTCGTTCCACCGGATCTTCAGTCACTCGTTGCCGGGAAGGAAGCGACCCCCATTCTTATCCGAGGAGGGACGATCTACCCTCACGGGCGATTCCGATCCGTTCTGCTGAAAGGAATAGATCCGGGCCAGACAATCCTCTCGATTCCTTCCGCTCTCTTGAGGGACAGCGCACAGGGAATCCCGGCTCTTATCGGGAGTAGAATGGCCGGCAGCATCGGCGCACAGAAGGGAGACATCATAACGGTCCAATGGCGGGACGTTCACGGCACATTCGATGTACGGGATGTGTACATTGTTGCGGTCTTCATGTCCACGGTGCAAGACATTGACAACGAGCAGATATGGATTCCCCTGGATCGGCTCCGTCAGCTCACGCGAATGGAGAACGAAGCAACAATCGTCGTGCTGGACAAGAGCGTGGCACCGGTGATGAACATTGCCGACTGGAACTTCAAGGATCTTTCATTCCTTCTCCAGGATCTTCACACGCTCGTGAGGATGAAAAGTGTCGGCGCAGGCATTCTGTACCTGCTTCTCCTCTTCCTTGCGATGCTGGCAATCTTCGACACACAGGTGCTGTCCATCTGGCGCCGCAGGAAAGAGATGGGAACACTCATGGCGCTGGGGATGACGCGCACGAAGGTGATCGGGTTGTTTACGGTGGAAGGTGCACTGCACAGCATGCTCGCGGCGTTGGTTGCAGCGCTGTATGGAATTCCACTCCTTGCCTTTGCAGCAAACACCGGCTTTCGGCTCCCCAATGCGGCGGACAGCATGGGATTTGCGATCGGCGAAAAACTCTTCCCGGCCTATTCTCCCGCACTCGTCATCGGCACAACGATGCTCGTGTGCCTTGTAACAACCATCGTCAGCTTCCTGCCGACGAGAAAGATTGCACACCTGAAGCCCGTGGACGCACTGAGGGGGAAACTGTCATGATCAAGTTCCTCTTCAAGGGTCTCTTGCGTGACCGGTCCAGGTCGTTGTTTCCTTTCCTGACGGTTTTTGCCGGCGTCATGCTGGTGGTGTCTCTTCAGGCATGGATCAATGGGGCTATTTCGAGCATGATCCAATCGACTGCTCACTATCGCACCGGCTACGTGCGTGTTATGTCGAAAGCCTATGCGAAAGAGGCAGAGCAGGTTCCGAATGACCTCGCACTTCTGGGAATTGATACGGTCATAGCCGGATTGAAGCACGATTTCCCGAATCTTGTGTGGACTCCGCGAATAAAGTTCGGCGGACTCCTCGATATTCCGGACGAGCACCACGAAACCAGGGCACAGGCACCCGTCAGCGGAATGGCGGTTGATTTGCTTTCCGCAGCCAGTCCTGAATGGAAGATTCTCAACATGCGGGATGCAATTGTACAAGGGCGTGTGCCGCGGAGCCACGGAGAAATATTGGCCGGCGATGAACTTGCGGCAAAACTCGACATCCAGCCGGGGGACACCGTTACGCTGATCAGCTCGACAATGTACGGAAGTATGAGTGTGACGAACTTTATCGTTGTGGGCACGGTTCGATTCGGGATTGTCGCGATGGACAGAGGAATGGTCATTGCCGATATCTCGGACATCCAGCAGGCGCTGGATATGCAGGGAGGTGCGGGAGAAATCCTGGGGTTCTTTACGGACGATCTCTATCACGAAGATCGCGCGAACAGCATAACGGCGGAGTTCAATGGCCGCCATCAGGATTCTTCGGACGGGGCGCGACCGAATGCTCCTTCATTTGCACCGATCATGGGGACGCTCCGGACCGAGAGCGGGCTATCCGATTATATCGATTATGTCGATATTTTCTCAGGCGTGATCGTCGGAGTTTTTTTGCTCGCTATGTCGATTGTTCTTTGGAATGCAGGATTGACGGGAAGTCTGCGTCGCTACGGCGAAATCGGCCTCCGTCTGGCGCTTGGCGAAGACAAGGCGCACGTTTACCTTTCCCTGCTGACAGAATCTATGATGATCGGCTTCATCGGTTCCGTGGCCGGAACGGCGATCGGGCTCGCGATTGCCTACTACCTGCAGGTTCACGGATTTGATATCGGTTCGATCTTGAAAGACAGTACGATGATGCTACCCAACGTTGTTCGCGCCCGGATTACGAGTTTCACGTTTGTCATTGGGTTCCTGCCGGGTTTGCTGGCGACGTTCCTGGGGACGGCAATGTCCGGCATCGGCATCTACAAACGACAAACATCAGAATTATTCAAGGAACTTGAAACATGATACGGTTTGCCTGGTTCGTTCTTCTTTTTCTGCCGTTTTCCGTTCGAGCACAGGTTCCTCCGGGAGACGAGATCCTTAAGAAAGTCGATGAGAATATGTTTTCGGAGGCAAAGATTGCCGAGTCAAAGATGGTCATCCATGGAGAGCGTGAAACGAGAACGGTGGAGTCGAAGTCATGGCAGCGGGGCACGAATGAGTCGTATACCGAATTCCTTGCTCCCGCGCGCGAGAGAGGCACCAAAATGCTGAAGCTGAAGGACATGTTGTGGGAATATTCCCCTTCGACCGACCGGACGATCATGATCTCCGGGCATCTGCTGCGACAATCGGTGATGGGTTCCGACCTCTCGTATGAAGACATGATGGACGATCCGCATTTACCGAACGTGTATTCCGCAACGAATGCTTCACAGGATACGCTCGACGGGCGGGAATGTTGGGTGCTCGATCTCAGGGCGAAGAAGGAAGACATCGCCTATGACCACCGCCGGATATGGGTGGACAAGACGCGGTACATCCTTCTCAGGGAAAATCTCTATGCGAAGAGTGGCAAGCTTCTGAAGACCATGGACGTGCGTGAGGTGATGAAGGTTCAAAACCACTGGCTGGCGAAATCGGTTCTCTACAAAGATGTGATGAAAGAAGGAGAAGGAACCGAGTTCCTTATGGATTCGGTCACGCTTGATGCGAAAATTCCAGACTATCTGTTTTCGAAGGCGGCGTTGCGAAGATGAAGCGGGTCATCATCCGAGCAAAAGAGCACAAATTTCACGCTCTATATCTTGAATCCAGCGCGTCTGTCAATTCCGCCATCCGGGCATCAAAAAAAGAGATGTTTTTCGTGCTGCTTACCTGAAAAACGTGAGGCCGTTTTACCAGAAGTGGATCACTTCTTTTGGGTCAGGTCAATAACAGCAGGCCCGATTCAGGTTCTAAACATTCATGTTCTGGATATTCGGCACTACGACGCACGTCAATTCTTGACAACGCCAGGTTGGCGGGCGCGAAGGTCGGATCGGATTGTCTCCAATCGCTGTATGTACTCTTCGGCATAGAGGGATGATTCGGGAATCTGCATTCCTTCGAGTTTCGCATATGCGGCGCGGTAATGACCCTCAACCAGGAGCAGAATTCTATCCAACGATTCCGCGGGTATCTCCCCGACACTGGCTTCCGGATTAAGCGCGTGCGATGAACAGATCAGCTCGTTGAGGACATAATTGAACCTGCCGCGATTCAGATCTTCCGTCATGTCATAGTAATCGTCGAGCATCTGTGCACCGCAGGAGAGTTGATCCGCAAATGATTTCACGCATTCGAATTCCTCATAACGCCCGTTGAGTACGCATGCGGCCCACGAGCCGGCAAGAAAAACTGAATTGATGCGCGCGTATTCGTCGAGCAGTTGCTCCGGAGACGAAGCCGGGGCACGCTGGAGGATATCCGACTTGGCGATCGCATCCGTTGTTTCGGCAATCAATCCGGGATACCTGTCCCAGAATACCGACGATTTCGGGAACAATCGCTCAAATATTCTTTCTGCCTCCCGGAGAAACTCGTTGGAAACGGATCTCAACGCTTGCAGATGCGGCGTTTCCTCATCCAGGATGTTGTCATGGATGCGGAAGGCGATGAACAGAAAGTATTGCGCCGTGAGGATTTCTTCGAGCGTATTTTTTACGTCCCCGGCATCAGATTTCCTCAACAGCCATTCGGGAAGCAGCATCCAGTATGGACGCTCGAGAGGCGGGAGAAGAAACGGATCTCCCGCCCTTCGGTTGCTACAGTATTTTTCCCAATAATTTGCAAATGCCTTCTGCTCATCCACGGAAAGCGATGAGGCGAAGGTGATACGATGAGTTGAACCCCCTGGCGTGTTCGGAAGAGATTTTATGCTTGCCACGGAGGGGGCGGGGGAATATTGCTTTTGATCATCTTAGGAGGATAATCATTGAGTTTCTGGAGAAAATACTCAAGTGTTTTCCTGATATGGATTCTGCCGTTATAGGGATTATTCGAAAATAATTTTTGGATGTCCGGAGCTGCTGCTGAGCCCACTTTATCGGGTGTGAGGACATCGTTAATTGCTTGAACAGGATCTGTCCCCGTATCCATTTCCGATAACGCAAGTCCGAGCTTGTCCAGGTGGTCTGGTGATGTGGCATTTCCAAAAAAATAGTCCACAATTTGCTGAAGACTTAAATTTGCCATATCAGTTCTCCTTATATAGTTATTGGTTCAAAAGTGATTAATTTGTGAAACGTGTCCTCGTATTATTTTGGCTTGACTGCTCACGGAGTCTCTTTGCAGAAACTGTTCGAAGTATTTCACTGCTGAAAGCGTATCTCCACTGCGTTCGTAGAGATCTCCAAGAATGGGATAGATCACGGCGAGTTTCGGATTTAAATTGATTGCCGCCAGGTATTCATGTATCGCGGAATCGAGCTTCCCGAGTTTTGCCAGGCAATCGGCACGTCCGCGATGATATGACGGGTCGGTCGATTTCAGCTGGATCGCCTTAGCGTAGAATTCTTCTCCTTTTCCATAAAAGTCATCGTCCGCATACATTTTCGCAATCCCTGCATATCCCTCCGATGCCGAATCTCCCAATTCCGCGGAGCGCTGGAGATACAACGATTCATTCCGTGATGCGGCGACGGTGTCACCCAAGCGTGTGGTTATAGCGGCCAGCAGGCCATAGTTGCCTTTATACACGGGTTTGACAGACAGAGACGATTCGAGCGCATCGCGCGCGTGCTGGTAGTCGTGGAGATTCTCGTAACAAGCGCCGAGCAGATAATAGGCAGAAGAGTATTGCCACCGCATATCAATGACCGGCTTGAGATCTGTTATCGCCCCTTCATAATTTTTCAGCTTGTAATGGTCGATGGCGAGACTGAAAAGAAGAATATTATTATCCGGGGAATACTCCAGCGCATACTGGAGTGTCCGTATTTGGGCGGCAAGATCGTCGGCAACATAAGCCTCTGCCCACGCGATCATCGCTTGATCGAACGGACTTGCGGACGGTTCCAGCTTCTTGAGAACGGAGACTTCCCGTCGTGCCTCATCAATCCTTTGATGCCCCATCAGTGTTGATACAAGCCAGATACGGGGCGATACGAACTCCGAATCGAGAGCGATCGCTCGTCTGAGGTACGGTTCGCCGCCCGGTTCGATCCTGTAGATGTAGCGGCTTGCCTGCAGAAACGCTTTCAGAGCTTCCACATTGCGCACTCCATGTTGATACCATACGTTGAGTTCCGTCTCGCGCCCAGCTTCGAGCTGATGGAGTTGAAAATAGCTCCGGATGCCGTTGGCAATGGAGTCCACCGCAGCAGACATATCGCTCTCACCGGAAAAGGAAGCATCGACCGAATAGCTTACGTTGCGGGTGGACGCGTCAACGACTTGACTGTGGATTGCGTACCTTTTGGCGGGCGGGCCTGGGACGGCCGTAATTGTGCCATCAATAATATCACTTAGCCCAACCGACCGGGCTGCATCGAACAGTTGACCGGTCGTATGTTCCACGGTCGATCCATTGAACGAGCTTTCGAGGAAACCGTTGAAGCTCATAGGATCTATGATGCCAAGGCCTCCCGTCCCCGTCAGCTTCTGAACGAGAAGCCCTTGAACCATGTATCCCCATTGACCGCTATCGTTTTGTACGGCCAGATTTCGATAGGGTACAATGCCGATACGCAACGCGCCTTCCTGCCCGGAAGAACTGCCGGGAGATTTGTGAAAAAAGTGCAAGAGCATTCCCCCGGCAACCAGAAGAATCACGAGCGCCAGCTGCACCCAGCGTTTTGGTGTCAACCGGACCCGCGGAGGCGGTGGACTGAGCGATGTAGCGTCAAGTCCGGCCAGCAATTCATCGACTGACTGAAATCGTTTCGCAGTATCTTTCTCGAGGCACCGGAGATACACTTCCCGAAGATGGTCCGGAACATCATCCCGCACAGTTCGAAGATCCATCGGCGCTTCGTTCAAGATTTTGTACATGATCGCCTCGGAGTATTCGGCTGAAAACGGGAGTTGTTGAGTGAGCATTTCGCCGAGCACAATGCCGGCCGCCCAGATATCGGAGCGCCTGTCGACGACGGCGCCAGTGATCTGTTCCGGGGACATGTACGCGATGCTGCCGATCATTGCATCGGTCGCCGTAATGGTGGGTTCGCCGGAAAGCTTCGCGACCCCGAAGTCGAGAATCTTCACCGTACCGTCTCGCATCAACATGATATTGGCAGGCTTTATGTCGCGGTGAACGATTCCCTTCGCATGGGCGGCCTGGAGTCCAAGCAGGAGTTGTCGAAAGATACGAAGAGCTTCGGAAATTGGGAACGATGCGCGGTGAATGCGTTCTTTCAGCGTCTCTCCCTCAACGTACTCCAGTGCAATGAAGGATTGAGATCCATGCCCGGAGGTTTCCGCAACTTCATCGTATTCATACACTGCGGCGACGTTTGGATGTTGTATGCGGGCCGCAGCCCGTGCTTCGAGCGCGAAACGATCAGTCGACCGGGGGTCATCCTTTCGGCGGCGCGTCAGGAATTTCAAGACCACGGTCCGATGCAGATTTACGTCCTCGGCCTTGTAGACGATGCCCATCCCGCCTTCGCCGAGCTTCTCCAATATTTTGTAATGGGATATGGTCTGTCCTATCATGGCTCGCTCTACGTGCCGCTCCCGCCAAAAGAAGGCGGGATGCTCAATCCGACAAATGGACTTAGCCTCGCTCCGCTCGCTAAGTCCGGTCGGATTGGCACTTCGCCGAGCTTCTCCAAGATTTTGTAGTGTGATATGGTCTGGCCGATCATTCTCTAATCTCCCCTCTTGCAACGAGAACCCTTGAAACGGGATGACAGCAGTTTATCTGTACTCTCATGGTTCCCACTCGACCGTTCGTTTGAGGACAACCAGCGTTATGTCATCCGACTGCGGAAAACTGCCCGCGTGCTGCTTGACCGCAGCAATGATTTTCTCCACTAGGTCATTCGCAGAGACATTCCTATTCTCGATGAGCAGATTCTTCAGACGCTCTTCACCGAATTGATCGAGCGTCGCATTCATCGCCTCCGTCACACCGTCAGAATAGATCAGAAGAACATCATTGGGCCGTAGAGAAATCACTTCCTCCTCGTAGGGAAAATGTTCAAAGATAGAAAGGACCGTGCCGCCGGTCTTCAAGCGATGCGGTTCCTTGCCCTGTGTCAACAGGAACGGATTGTCATGACCGGCATTCGAAAAGCACAGCGTGTGCCGGCTGACGTCCAGGATCCCGTAAAAAAGCGTTGCGAACTTGTCGCTCGTGGTACTATGGAACAACAGCGTGTTGGAACGCCTCAGGCATTCCCTGGGAGTAACATCCAGAAGTGTCTGGCCGCGAAGTGTGGCCTGAAGGTTTGCCATGAGCAGCGAGGCGGGCAGTCCTTTGCCCGAAACATCCCCAAGACAAACTGCCCAACGTTGGTCATCGACCGGTATGAAATCGTAGTAGTCTCCTCCCACAACTTTTGCCGGCAGACTGTTTCCGGCAATGTCATATCCTTTGATGGCAGGAGAGTGTTTCGGAAGGAGCTCGGCCTGAATTCTCGATGCAAGCCGAATCTCTTCCTTCATTTGATGCAGCGCCTTTTCTTCTTCGTAGAGACGTGCATTTTCGACGACTTGTGCAGACTGCGCTGCAATAATCGCGAGCAATCTCTGGTCGTCATCCGTGAAGCTCCTAGCATCCTTCTTGTTGTAGATAGTTAGCAAACCGACGAGTGCGCCCTTGGTCATCATCGGAACGGATAGCAGCGTATGAACCGATTCTTCCCATTTCACACCACGGAAACGATCATCGTTCTTCGGATCGTTGATAAGGATGGGCTTTTTGTTAAGATGCATCCACCCCAACAAACTTTGATTCAAATGGAAGGATTGTTGTTCGTGTGATTCGACCATCGCACGAACAAGCGTTTTCATGGATTCGCTCGAGTGCTGATCCACGAGCGTGATCACTCCTTGGTCTGCCTGGACGGCGCGCATTGAGCGCTTGACGATATTCTCGATGACCGCGTCAAGATCCATCGTCGAACTGATAACCCGGGCAAGCTCGTTGAGGATCGAAAGTTCGTCAACGGCTTTACGTAGCCGCTGATTTTCTTCCTCAAGTTGTGCAACATGGGAGAGATGGCTTTCACCGCTCGATGCCATAAATTGCCCTCCTTAAAGGACTATTGTATAGATAGTGGGGGAACCATCACCGGCCAACACCATGGCTATTTCATGCGGGTCGATCATAGGTGTAGAGAACAAACCTCGGTGTGTGAAACTCGCTAGCATAGCTGGTCTCTCCAGCGGCAAGTTACAGAATGGTACGGAGAATGTCAACAATCGTTTTCAGACAGCTTATCGGCGCGCCATTTGCAGGCCATTTTGACAAGAAACGGGAGAATTTGCGCAATTCTTCCTCTCGCCAGAAATGCCGGGCTCTGAGGCGCGATTCTGAACGCAACCGAAGCAAGCATTGGAAACACTGTAGCCGACCCGCGATGAGGACGGCGACCGGCGGATTGGATGCTTTCTCAAGCCAGTTGGGACGGCCTGCGAGTGTGGGGCGTTTTTTCAACCCCGATGACTGGATTTCGGGGCAAGTCGATCAGAGCAAACTCCTTTTGCGAAGAACATATTGGCTAATTTTGTTCTTGTAGCTTCTCCATTCTGGTTTGTTGAGAAGATACTTACCGTGTCCACCTCGATAGAATGGGATCAGAGTTCTTTGGAGTCGATTGTGATCCTTTCGCACAAACCTTCTGTTGAGGTAATAGAAGTCTGGTTCCTCGCATTCCTTAACACAAACAGCTTCTAATATGACATAAGCTGAAACGAGGATCGGCAACTGGCGCATTGGATCAAGAGAATCTAATTCGTTCATTAACGGTCCGACCCAGTATTCGGTACACTTCAACCAATGAACTCGATGGGATTGGGTATCACAGTTGAAGTAATTCTGACAGAGGTTTTGGACATACAGATCGTCGAGAGAAAGTTTGACAGACTTCAAGTTTTGAATAAACTGTCTGAAGTAATGACTCTCCTCTCGTTTCTCAAGACCAAACACATGGGTAAATCTCTGATTATTTGAAGTGCCAGGATCTGTTCCAAGTAGAATTGCGCGTACATTTGTGCCCTTGAATGGTCGCGGCAACTCCTCTGAAGGCACATAGTGTTGACAAACCTCGGAAACCCCACTCAATATGTCATCAAGTTCCAGATTCAAAAAGTGTATCGTAAAATTTGTTTTGCCAAACGCTCTGGCCTACCCAGATGCAAGCGGATCAAGAATTCAAGAGAGTGTCAACATTGCTCAATCGGCAAGCATACGAACTCCTGCGCCGGAGGTGTTGGTGTTTTGGGTTTGTATAATAATAAATCCCGCCTCCGAAGATGCAGAGTCCATATCAGGTTCCCTCGTGGTTAATAGTGGAATCACATAAGGCATTTTCAAGCCTATTGTATAAAACGGTGAATTGCTCTATCAGCGTTATCTTGAAATGTACTATTTTTCAAATCAGTATAAAAAGTGCTCTGGTCAACCACGTCCCCTGATAATTTACCCTGTTTACTTGCATAAAAAATGCCACTTTTATATCGCTCATCCGAAATGCCATCTACAAAGCGCTTTGCACCTACTTCCAGTTTATGCACCATTCCCCCCATCAATGGGAATACAACAGGCATCATCAAATACTTCAACATAAATTGCATTGCCGGGGGAAGATTGTTTGGTGCCTGAGTTCCTTTTGTGTTCCCGGGACTTACAACAACAAATTTGAGGTCAGGATATTTTCTTGCCATTGATAACATCCACATGGTTGCTGCATATTTGACATATCCGTATGCTTGAATTGCTTCGAACTTATCACCAAAATATGATCCATCAAGAACAGCAGCAAACTCATCTATAGAAGAAGTCTTCATGGCAACCGGTTTCATTCCGAGCATCTTTACTCCCGGTACAGCTTCCGCACTGGGTAATAGTACTGCTTTTTTTAACTTATCATGTTTAAGTAAATCCTCCACTAAGATCACATGACCTAAAATATTCGTAGCAGCTAATTCATTCATACCTGAAAGCGTAATTTTCGCAGCCGTTTTGCCAACTACTCCACCCGCATTTAGAATTACTGCATCAATAGGTCCCTTTATTTTTTCTACTGCTTTTCTTACGGAATCTGCATCAGCAACATCCCCAATAATAATTTCAAAGATCTTTTTTCCCGTTTCCGCTTCAAGGTCTTTTTTTGCTGCCTCGGCTTTCGCTTGATTTCTGCAGAAAAGAATTACCTTTTTTGTTTCTTTTCTCAATGCTAACTGACGGGCAGTCTCTTTGCCAAGGCCAATATTTGCTCCTGTTATTAATATGCTTTCGTTCATTTTTCTATATTTTAATTGAAGTAATTATAAATTTTATGTGTTTAGAAATTTGAAGTTCTGACAAAATGACCTGACACCTGAGTGAGTATGGGTGCTCATTCGAAGTTAATTCGGGCAAATTTATCTGATAAGCTAATCATCCCTTGAACAAAAGTCAAGATAGAATTCAAATTAGGCTCAGTCTAGAAAGAAAACGCGATTTGTGTAATCTACTGGCGGGCCAGAAATGCTAGCGGTTGGGAGTGATTCTGAGAGGTCAAACTAATTCGTATATGATGGGGGAAATGAAAGCCGACCTGCGATGAGGACGGCCTGCGAGTGTGGGCCGTTTTTTTAGGTGGGCACATAGCAGCTTATATCTTGTTGGCGATATCGCTACAATTCAACAACCGGATCGAGTCCTACTATCACTTGATCTGAGGTTATATCAAGACGCCCCTGAACATCTCCAATCATGGTGCCGATAGGATTGTCATCGGGATTATGTCCTTCTCTGCCCGGCGGACCATTCGCGACCAGCCTTTTTCAACAATCTACTCTTGAATTCGCTGTTAGAGCTAATATTCGTCAAACCATGGAGTATTGTCTCCCGCGCCCAGGCGACATCATCTGGATGGGGTTTGTTTCCCAACATCGCTATGATCTTTCCACGAAGGCTACTCTTCCCCTGCAAAATATCTAATCCTCGACCGTAGACCGCCTTTACCATTTCAGACGCCTTCAGCATATCTTTTAGTTCTTTCGTCCATAATTGAAAGGTCTCAACCCGTGAGTTAAAATCATGAAGATCCACACATGGAGAATCAAGATACTGCAATTTTTCATTGGTCTCTGAAAGCGAAGAAAAGCCGAACTCTGTCCATTTTTCGTCAACAAAATCCCATTCAATCTGGCGAAGTATGTTTTGCAATTCAATCTTGGTCCTGGCAACTAGATCTGTATATCGTTTATAGATTTTCTCGTCGTACCAGATCATCAATTCGTTGTTTGCAGCATCTATACTCGTAAGGAGGGGCTTTTGCGAATCTGCAATGGCAGAGAAATCTCTTTGGGCAATCTTCGAAAATGCATCTTGGACGTTCACACCCAGTTCCTTTTCTTTCCATTCTGTAATGACCTGCCCCCATTTTATGTACCAACTGGAATCTTAGTTAATTCCATGTTCAGATCCAATTGGTTTATCTGAACAGGGAGTATTGCTTCTGGCGCTGGGGGTAAGTTTCCCAGTGAGCTGTGTGGTCTCTTCGTGTTGTATTGCTTTCTCCATCGTTCAATGATGACCCTTGCTTCCAAGATTGTGTCAAAGATCTCTCCGTTGAGGAGTTCGTCTCTGAGTTTACCGTTGAATGATTCAATGTATCCGTTTTCCCACGGACTTCCTGGTTCGATGAACAATGTTTTGACGCCGAGCCGCTCGAGCCATCCTCGGACCACTTCTGCTGTGAACTCCGATCCGTTATCTGAACGGATAAAATCAGGCGTTCCACGCTCAACGAACAACTCCGCCAATTGTTCGATCACGTCGTAGGAGGTGAGAGCTCGATCGACATGGATCGTTAAACACTCCCGGCTGAACTCATCGATAATCGTAAGCATCCTGATCGGCTTTCCATTGCTGGTCCGGTCTGCCACGAAATCGTAGCTCCAGACGTGATTTTTGTACTCTGGACGAAGCCTGATGCACGACCCGTCATTTAACCAGAGTCTTCGTCGTTTGGGCTGTTTCTGTGGCACTTTCAACCCTTCCTGACGCCATATACGCTCTACTCGCTTATGATTCACTCTCCATCCGTCATTGCGTAACAACACAGTGATACGACGATACCCATATCTTCCGTATTGGCATGCCAACGACACAACATCTTTGCGTAGAGCCGGTTCATCGCTCCGTGCCATTGGAATTTGTCTTTGTGTCGACCGCGCCTGACCCAACGCCATGCACACTCGACGTTCTGAACACCCGAGTTCTTCCTGGATGCTATCGGCGGCCCGGCGCCGCTTGGCCGGGCTCAGAAGTTTCCCCGGGCTGCCTCCTTGAGGATGGCGTTATCCATCGACAAATCCGCCACAAGCTTCCTCAACCGATTATTCTCCTGTTCCAACTGCTTGAAACGCTTTGCCTGGTCTACACGCAACCCGCCATACTCCTTGCGCCACGTGTAGTATGTCTGCTCTGATACTCCCAATTGACGGCAGGCTTCCGCGACGCTTTGACCCTTCGATTGCAGCACATCTGCCTCCCGCAGTTTTATAATGATCTGTTCTGGTGTGTGTCGTTTCTTGCTCATAATGCTGTTCCCTTTCCAGTGAGTCCATTTAACTAAGATACGAAATGGATCACTTTTGGGGGGTCAGGTCAAACCTTCGAGGAAGGTTATTCTCAGATCTGCCTTTCGGAGATCATGAGTCATTAAAAGAAGTATTGGCCTGGAAGGCGCAACGCATCACCGACAATTGCCGGGTATGCGTATTTTTGAAGATGCTAGGCAGGATCCTCGTTCATCTTGACCCTACAATCTGATTATATGAAGAATCCCAGACAGTGTCAATAGGTATGATGTACAATAAAAAAAACTTCAACAACCCTGGGACTTGAAACGGACATCACGAGGCATATTCGATGTGTCAAATGGTGAGACAAGACTTATGACTTTCAAAGTGTAACCGTAACCGAGTCGGTAAGTGGTTGAACGGTAATGACATTCAAGAAATCGCACTGGTTACAGTTACACTTTGCATGGAAGGATCGGCGGGCCGCCTTGTATATAGAGCGTTGCCGGGATTGAAAATCAATTGAAAATTTACTACGTTATATACACTTCAATCAGTACCATCCTCTGATACCTGATACCGGCCAGTGATAGGTATTACGATATCACCACTTCATGTGGTTAAAAAGGGTAGTTCTGAGATTAAAAAGTGCCTAAAACAACGCGCCAGTAGCTCAATTGGATAGAGCATCAGCCTACGGAGCTGAGGGTTGGGAGTTCAAATCTCTCCTGGCGCACTCGTATTCACCATTTTTCTGATCTCCCAACGCGCTCGAACTAGAAATCTTACCAAAATCTTACCGTGATTTGACCGGTACTAATTCTTCAGCAGCTCAACCGCGTTCCTGAGCGTTTCCGTATTTGCTTTGGCGTACACCATGCTTGTACGAATATCCTGATGACCAAGTAGCTCCTTCACCGCAAGAATATCAACACCCGCGGAAACCAAATTCGTGGCAAACGTATGACGAAGCGAATGAAGTTTGAATTGCGTCATCTTCAGTCTTTTCATCAAATCGTTGAACTTGTGGGAAGCTGTCTCCTTGTCGAGGTTGTTAAACAGGTTAGGACCAGCTCGAACAGGATGGCAAATGCTCTCTTGTTTAACGGTACGGCACGGTATTTCTTACCCTTTGTCAGTTCCACGTAAATCAACTTTTTTCCGAAGTCAACGTTCTTGATCTGGAGAGATATTGCCTCGCTTCTTCGTAGTCCAGTATTCAGCAGGAATTCCAGATACTTTCGGAACAACCGGTTGATCGCTTGTAGATGTTTTTTCCTCGGATCTGCGATGTCTTTATCAATCGCCTCAAATATTATTCCCGTCTCTTCTTTGCTTAAGAAGTTACGAGTTTCGTCTACTCTCAACTTTGACAGAGCTGTCACCGGGTTCTTATCCAAATATCCCCATCGTACAGCGACATTGAAAGCGGCATGAATGAATCTTCTGTGTATGTTAAAGGTAGTTGGCTTAACACGTTTCAAGAGATCCGCTTTCCACCAGTCAAGCATTCGCATGTCCACTGATCGCAGATTTTGATCGCCTCCAAGAGAAGCGCAAAAGGTTTGCGCTATCACTCGTTCGTTTTTGATTGTTGAGGCTTTCTTGAATGATTCCGCGTGGACAAAGTATTCCGGGAAGAACACCCGCAAACTAATGTCTTTTTTCTTGTGATCAGGGAGATTATAGATGCCACGGGCGATCTTTCCCTCTATATCGGCGAGAATCCTTTTTGCAATCTTAAGGTCTGAAGTCTTGGTAGATTTGATGTACCGTTTTCCGTTATACGTAAAGTCAACGTCATACGTGAATCCCTTGTCCGTCTGTCTTTTTCTTAAAACTGCCATAATGCCTATTCTCCTGCAGTCTTGTTCCAGATGTCGTTAGCTAATGCAAGAGCGGGTTGTGAATCTTTGCTATCTTGTTTCGGTATCACGGTGATACTCCATAGCCATTCTTGAACAGTGGGCAAGAAAAACTTGTACTGCCCATCTAATTTCACATATGGAATGGCATTTCGACGTATCAGTTGGCGTATTTTGCTTTCCGAAACTCCCAGGTAGTCGGAAATGTCACGCACAGACATTACCTCCCGTTGCTGCTCTCCCTGGTCGTTAAAAGTGCTCTCGCCCATTCTTATGCCCGATTATCCGTCGACGGATATACAGACTGCGTTATGGCCGTCGTCAATTTCTCACCCTGCCGGAGAATCTTCAGAACGGTTATGCAATTCGTCTGCTCAGACTCATCCAGGAGAATGATGGTTTTCTCTCGGAACTGTATCGGTTTTCTATCGGTGTCAAGTTCTATCATATTATTCTCCTCATGCTGATGAACGACAACGCGAGCGCTGCAGTCGTCAAGAACGGACTGTTGTTGTTTTCGGAGCCGGTGTCGGGTTATTCAATCGACGTGCTAGCTCTTCGAGAAAGCTATATACCTGACCTACGATGTCGCCAACGGTTTTTCCTTCGAACGTCACGTCTACATAGAGCGTTTCGTACTTTCCAGCTAGGTCTTCATACGGATCAATGCCAGTAAGATTCCCTATTCGTAGGGCACTCACCGTGTTCTCGACCACCTCCAGAGATTTTGCCTGGAACTCCTTCGCGAATATGAAAACGACTCTGGCTTGATCGGTGAGGATGTAATCGACTTCTATCTCGACCTCCGCATACTTCATTTCTTTCATAAGAATAGAGATGGGTGCAATTTTGCTCAACGGAGTCGTGGGATCTGCCAATAGCGCTGCTTCCTCCTCCTCCTGCTGTGCCTGGTGCTGACGTTCATCCTCGTTTTCAGGCTCGAGGTTTTCATTCATGAATACATCATCATTACCGCCCATATTGCATTCCCTTTTTCTAATTGTTAAACATTTGTCGCAGTGATCGTCACTTCTATAATATAGAGCAGCTGCCAGCGCCAGCATCAGCACCGGCAGCCGCTCACCCGCATTTATCGGTTACGAGGCCGGTGTTTCGGTCTCAGAACCCATTGCGGTCGCCCTGCGCTCCATCGCCATCTCCCAGGCGGATCCGACGACGGTCGCTGTGACCCCGGACTTCTTCAAATCCGGGAGAAGCTTGTTCGCCTTCTCTTCACCCTTGACGCTGAAAGTGACGGACTGATCGGTCGAATTAAAACGAACCTTTCCGTCAAGTTCGGCGCCGTGTCGAGTAGCAAGGTTGCGGATGCCTTCGGCGATCTGCTTCTTATTCATAGGATTCATCGGGTAGAGTTTATTGAAAATCCCGATCACGAGTACTACAACAGCAGAAATCTGTTCCATCTTGGTGTTCCTTCTTTTTGTTATTGGGTTTTGTTTATTTGTTTATTCGTACCGGCCGGTACTTTCTTGATATTCATAACTTCAGATTTTCCTAGAGCCGTCAGTCAAACCACATGAAAAGATGCTGTGGCGAGACGGAAAAGTTGTCCGAATACAGCCATGCAAATTCGAAAAAATCCCTGATGGTCTCCGGTTTGAACATCGGGTGTCCGTGGGCGTCAAACCCGTCTAGAGCCACTCCCCCGTTCGACATCAAAATACCTGTGGCCCGAAGGTCGGTGTGTTTCTTCAGCAGGGCCCTGATCATTTGATGCGTCGACCCGCGGTCATTCTCTAGCAGAAGTGGTAGCAATCCAAGTTTCAATAGCTTCTGGGTTTTGGCGTAGGTGATGCTATTCCATCGATCCTGGGCGTCGCGTTTGCCCAGGACCTTTTGGATCTGAAACAGTTTGTCATCCATGATTTCTCTCATATGTTGTTTCTTATGTCCAGCCGGATTTACGTGGTAGGCTGGATACCGCTGCGCAGTCCACAATATTTACTCTCTCAAGGTACGGCTGGAAAACGTGTGGAAGCAATTGGAAACATTGGAATCTTTCAGTCCTTTGGGAGTGAATGCCGCAGAACATCAGCCAATCTTCTCCTGTCTCCGGAACTAAAGGTCGGATACCTTTTGTCCACAAGTTTCTTAGCAATGCCGTACGGTGCCACCTCTCTTCCTCGCTTTTTCTCTCTTTTATAGAAGTTCGGCATAATCCTTCTTGAGCAAATCAATTTCTTCATTGCATGGTCTTTGGTAGGTTTCTTCCTGCTCCTCTTGCAGAATTCTGACTACAGCAGGAATCCCATTGGGGATGCATCGGCCATCATGCCCTACGAACAACGAATTGACCATTTCTGGAACTCGAACCTTCTGAGGTTCACGTCCTGTGTAATGCAATTCGACTTGCTGCAGTCCTTCGGAGTCTTCGATAACGATAATCAACATCTTCTCTGTTTTATCTTTTCCCACGCGTTAATTCTTAGCAAGAGTCATTCCATACAAATTGAAGAGAAAAAGACGTTGATATCGATGAAAAGGAAGGAAAATAAAAAAGGGCTTCACTCGAAGCCCTGAGAAGTTTCGGAAAGTGCCCTGAGAAGTTCGGGTTAGAAGTCCTTCAGGCGATCCTTTATTTCCGCGTAGCGCGCATGGCGTTTCATTAGAGTGGATTCAGTTCCACGGGATCCGTCGATTCCGAGAATAGCAGCTGACTTGTCTTTCGGCATCTCCAGGATGTCAAGATAAATATGGGCCAGCAAGGGCTCAATCAGGTCATCAAGAAGTTTTCCATGTTGTCCATCCCATCGCTGGAGAATGAGAAGCAGATCTGTCTCGAAGGAGTCAATGCTGTTTGCCGTCCTGTATAACTCATCACGGGGCGGGCTCTTAGTTATCCTCTCGCCGGAGATGGCAAGAACGTTTTGGTGAACGCATTCGTTGTGTATACGCTCAAGATATGTCTTTAACTGACGGATGTTTCCTGGCCATTTAAACGTTGCAAGCGCATCAAAAGCGTTCTCTTGGAGGTTTATATTTGCGTTTTTCTCTTCATTGAGTTTCGTTACCACACGGTTGGCTACAAATTGGATGTCAGCAGGACGGCTTCTCAAAGAGGGCAAGGTAAGTTCGACTTGTGATATACGGTCGTAGAGAGCCTCCTCGAATTCCTTCTGCTGGACCATGTGCAAAAGATCTTTGTTCGTTCCACAGAGGATTCGAACGTCCGAAGTCCTGTCTTTTTCCTCGCCATTTCTGCGAAAGATGCCTTCATCGATAAATGTCAAAAGTGAAGCTTGAACATCGACTGGCATGTAGCCAATTTCATCCAGGAACAGCGTTCCTCCATTGGCTTCTTCTACCAAGCCTGCATGGTCCCTATCCGCCCCTGTAAAGGAACCTTTCTGCCAGCCAAACAGGGTGGTATATATTCGCTCCTGACGCATGAGGGCACAATTGGAGGCCACAAACTTGGCATTCGCTCGAATGCTATACCGATGAATTAGTTTTGCCAGAAATGACTTACCAACTCCGGTTTCACCTAACAGCAAAATAGCTGATTTATCGTTCAGTGCAGCTTTGACCTGGTTCAACGCGCGTAGATATTCTCCGCTCGTAGTATACACTTCCTCCGTCAGTCGGAGGAATTTGTTGTCCAGTTGTTGCCGTAGTATCAAGTAATCCTTGTCTACATGTGTCCACTTACCAAAGGCTTTGTCAAATAGAGCGTAACTTGATGTGCTGAGAAATGCAAAATACAAATGAGGATACGTCCTAAAGCTTGAATGCCAGAAATAGTTCATCACTGTTTCGGCGACTTTGTCTGCCATTCTTCCTCCGATTTCAGCCTGTTCTGCCGGGGCTACGGCAGCAACGGCGTCAAATCCCAATGCGATAAATCCCACAGTGCCAAACTTTTTCTTTGAGACTTCTGTAAGCACTTTTTTCAGGCCAGAGGTCAGTGCATCAAAGTTAATCCGATAATCTCCTTCGTAACAAATGATGTGATAACTCACCGGGGCCTGCAGATTATCATGATGGAGAGTTAGAAAGCTCCCTAATTCCCGGTTGCGCTGATTAGCAAGTTGTCTGTCAACCTCCTCTTGGCTGACTCAAGAAATAAATCCCTGCGATGCACTCTTATCCTCCAAGTTCAGTAGTTTGTCTTTGTGGATTGTGTTTACATATGCGTCACAATGAAGCTGGAACAAGCTCTGGGAGATGATCGAAATTGCCCCCTTACCTTCAACATCGTAGTTATGTTCGGATGGATACTTCGAACGGTGAACTACGTCGAGAATTAACTCATCATCTTTTCCAAGGAAAGAATTCACCGCCACTCTGTACTCTAGCAGCCTTTTGTATGCCTGTTCAGGTTCGGGTTTATTGAGATCCTGTTTCTGGGATAGCTGTTCTTCTATTCGTTCGAGCGCTTTGGCATACTGCTTTGCTTCTATAAGGGATGTTATGTGTTTTAGTTCTGCTTGCAATGCCGAGTTGTCCATTATCACTCCCGGGATTTTCTGTTGATCACATAAACTGAATTGATTATGCGGATTTTCTCAAGACAAAAACTTTCAGACTGAATTACCAGAGAGGTTCCAAGAGCTAAGCAATGATGCGGGCAATATAACAATATGTGGCAAGACAGTCAACCCTATTCTTATAAACCGGAGGAGCAACCCAAATACAGCGAAAAAAAATTCCAGAAAAAAAATTCTAAACTCGAATCTCACACGTCAATAGTACCATCTTTCCATTCAACTCTCGACGGCATCCACGCCGTCTTCACATCGTTGTAACTCTATCCGGTAGGATCTCCTGTAACAGTACTAAGGGATGGGACCCATAAACGGAATGCGTCTTCGCATTCACAATCAATCAGAAGTCTGCCACTTATTACCAACGTCAATCTTGAGCCAAGGGTAGGCATTATTATGATTTGATGTGATAGTCGCGATGGCCGTGGAGTCATATATCTCACTCACCCTGGCAGTCCCAACTCGTATGCCGATAGGAATCCACCTTGTGATATATTCTTTCTTACTTTTATCATAATTGTTATTTATCTCCCTGAGACTTTCGCGATATTTTCCATGTTCGTGGAAATATGACACCATAGATTCGAACATTTTTATAATAGTAGTAGTATCACCGGAGTCCTTGAAGACATCTAATTCTTGACCAACCTGAATAGGTGTATATTTACTTAACTTAATCACAAGTTTATCATTTTTAATGTACAGTACCTCCCCTCCATTCGGTGTGAAGGGAGGGTTGATCTTTTCTTTTTGTAACCCGTTTGCGAGACAGTTAATAAACTGCCCTACCAAATAAGGAAGCTTCGATGTACCCCAACACCCCGCGACTGCCCCATAACCTGTAATTGAATCCTTAATTCCATACCAATTCATAACTCCATCGAATTTATAAGATGTATTGTCATGAGCAAGAATTGGGGAAATATTTAGCGTAATCGCATGACGGCATCCCAGCGTATCATAGTAAAACCAAAAGTCCCACAATTCATGCCGAACATACTTTCTGCCCATTTTATAAAATTCCCTTTCCACTTGTTCCTCTACAACAACTGTATCGGGAGAATACATTTTAATTACACCAGATAATACCTCCCCTTTTAAAGCTCCCCGCATTGAATCACTCATTACTTTCAAAGAATCAGTAAAGTCGACCTGAAGATAGCATTTCCCTTTTCGATGGTTATCATTTATTACATTTTCCCTAAGAACATGGAACGGGTTGAATTCCATAACGGCCAAAATAATCAATAATAAAATAAGAAGGGTTGACAAAACGATAGAAGACATTCTAAGGATTTCACGCCGCTTTAGAGTTTTCGGATAGCCCTTTGATCCAATTGCTTTTTTATAAAATTCAAATATCTCAACCTTTTCTTTGATTCCCTTTAATACGGCTTTCCCAAAAGCACGCGAATATATAATGTCGTTCTTATTATCTTTCAACCATCCAGATGCATTTTCCCAAATGGATTGTGTTGTTAGTACTTGACCACCTTCAGCTATCGACATCACTCGGGCCGCCCTGTTCACCTGACGGCCAAAAATATCCAAAGATAAATTGTCCTCAACTGCTACCTGGCCGAGATGGATACCAATGCGGACCTCTAAAGTATAACCCCGTATGCTGAAATTGATTTTGTTTTCTCTAATAGCGTCTTGGAATTCGATCGCTCTGAGAACTGCGGTTGATGGTTCAGAAAACACGCACAGAAAGGAATCACCAATTTCTTTGATTATTACACCGGCGTTATCTCTTGTAACAATCCTTATAAATAACTCATCATGAATGTGCCTAAGCCTATTGTATGTGTTTTCACCTAATTTCTCGGCAGCAGCTGTTGATCCAACGATGTCCGTAAAGATTATTGCCAAGACGGCGGTCTTTTTCGAACGCCGAAATTCTTCAATCGCATTAATTTCACTCTGTTCCAGCGGTACATTTGTCACATCATTACTCAGTCTACGGGACATTGTTATCCTCAGATGTTAAAGAAATATAACATCTTACTAAGGAAATCACAAGGGTGGGCATAAAACGGGAGGCGGGCAAACCCCTTTCGAGATCTGCCCGCTCGGCTAATCGCAACTGTACATCGTGATGCAGTGTATGTGGAAGAAGAACAAATCACTTCCGTCTACCGATGACGATCATCTCAACTGCGTTGTGCCGTTTTGTCTCTGAAAGCCAGACCAGTATTCTACTCAAAACCTTGTTAATCTCTTAATAACAAGTGCAAATACTCCTATTGTTGCCAACAAGATTACTGCGGAGAAAAGCATTGAATGTTCAATACCAGGACCCCACCTCCATACTTTGAAAAGGGGTTCAAAATATAGACTCGAAAGCTTCTGCAAATTAGCAAAACCGAAAGAAACGCTAATTAACAAGCCGTACCAAAAAACTCTATTGCTTCTGACAACATTTGCTTTCAGGGTTAATAGATCAATCCTCTTTTTGATTTGCTGCTCAATTTCGTCAAACTTCATTTCCCCTTTGGTGACATTGATTACTTCTTGTAACTCACCAGCATGTACATAGTCCGTTTCAAAAATAAATTCTTGTTCCTGCTTGTCCTCCATCTTTTTAATAAGCCTTTTCTGAGAGATTGCATTATCGTAATGTACAAGTCGATGCCAGATTTTCAGATTCATAAACCTAGTATCTACATAGTCCATAATGACACGAGTTCCAAGGTTTAGCCAAAGTTTTTCCCTTTGCAGTTGGTTGCCTTGATATTGGTCTTCAATTTTTTTGATTAGCTCGTAGCCGTAGACCTGAAGTGTCAAGCCTTTATTTACAAAAAGAAGGTAATCGTCAACTGCTCTTAGATTCTTTAACTCTTGCAGTTGGGAATGCTCAACCATAGCATCTACTCTGCAAAAAAGTTTCACCACGTCTTCCTTGCGCTTGCTCAAGATTTCTGAAGCTCTGTTTTCTTGCTCGTCATATTTGACGACGTGGACAGAAGGTCGACATTGCCAATAGCGTGTACGGTCGATTCTTTGAAAGTCTTTTGGTCTGAGTTTTCTCTGGAGAAACAATCTTTCAATGAGAAGATACTTGTAATTTTCTGCAATGTGTTCGAATCGCATTCCTTCAGCAGACATGCTGCACAGGTTGATCCCTTGATAGACTTCAAACGGTTTTATCTGATCCAAAAAAAACTTCTGAACTTCAGAGTTAATCTTCACACCGTGATATAGAGCAGCGATATGTTGATTGATCTCCACAAGTTCGGGTGGAAGGGCTAGTCCTCCTAACCACAACGAATACAAGTTTTCCAATTTTATAACGTCTTCCAAACTCCTGCCGCGAAAATTCAATCGAAATGTGACAGTCAAGACGCCCGTCGTAGTAATCTTCAAAGAGGGCAATAGGATGAGAAATTCCTCTTCTTTTCCTAAGTTGATTTTGAAGACAATTGGAGCGAGACTAAAATGCAAGTGTTGGAAAAGACGACGGTAATTTGCAGAGAAGTGATGAATTTCAGAGAGTCTATGAGAACCTAAGAAGTGAATCGCTTGTTCTTTTATTTTATCTTTTGGTCGATTGTTAAACGCGAATTTGTTTTCAGGTCCAAACTCAGAAGAAACAAAACTCGACCAAATAAGCGAACCATTTTCTTTGTATGCAAAAGTTTCCCCCGATGACTCGAACCCCGCTAGAACAAAGTCTAGATCTAATACTTTGCCAATGATTGTTTCGAAGTCAGTTACATATCTCCCTAAGTCAAAATTGTATGGATACCAAATTTCGCCCTCTATATTTTTCATTTCTCTAATCGTAGGCTAGTGAATGTCCTAATTCTCGGTTTCTGGAGAAACAAGATACTCTTCCTCGACCATGACGATCTTTGCCTCCTTCTCTTGGCTTGCTGAAACAGTTACGGGTTGAATGTTGACCGGAATTATGAAAATTGTTTTGTTTTGCACTTCGACTTTCGGGAAGTAGTCGCTTGTAGAAGTCTTCCCAAATTGCAGCAACTTGTCGCTAAGATTAAAGACAACCAAGTAACCTGTCGCTTGGCTGTAGTCTTCGGCATATTTCAGCGCTTGGTTAAATCCTTTCTTCAAGTAACTCTTTCCGTATGACTCGCCATCGAAGATCTTAATTTCAAGTGGCAAAGGTTTTTCTTCAAGATGAACTACAATATCAGCTCTTCCTTTGGGCGAATGAGGCGTCGAAAAAGGATAATCGAGGCCCTCTAGCATCAAAAATCTACGGAGATGTGAATCAAGGACCGCTTCTCTCTTTCCTGAATCCTCCATCGCCAATCTGAAAATTGTGTCCCTGTCAAACCATTCGCACACCCGCTTATATTTAAGCAGAAGATACAGCAATAAATCCGCATCGTCTATTCGTTCGTCATAGTAGTGATATAATGGCAAAAATAGTTGTTCGGTATATTCACTTACACTTTCATTGAAATTACTGCCATTCATCATCACCGTCATTTTCTGGTAAAGTTCTCCTGTGTATGATCGGTCGATAAGATACCTCATAATTATCAGTAAGTGCGCAGCTATTTTCTTCTCTTCATCTGGAAGTTTAATCTGATGACGAGCTAAATCTAGATCTTCGAAGAGTGTTTTTCTTTCATCCTCTGGCATCAAATTATCCAATTCAGCCGTGATAGCTGAAAATAGTGGCTGAGTAGAAACAAAAGTCAGAAATGTCCTCAGATGACTGTCCAAATAGTCCATGTTCGCTCTTAGGACGGCATCTTTTCTTTCCTGCAGCTTCACTCGAAGGTTTCTTAGATAAGGTGCAAACATTGGCATTGTTTCTCTCCGTCAGAGCTTGATGTTAATGAGTATTTCTTGAGAAAGCTTGTTAATTTCGTCTTCAAGCCTTTTGACTTGGCGATTGCTTCGCGTGCCACTTGCGTCAACTTCAATTAGGTGAAATGTTTTGTAGCATCCCCGACAAATCATTGAAGATTCGATCATGATTTCTTTCAATCGAATCCTATTAGAAATTTTGCATTGTGGGCACACGATATCTACCCAGAGTCCTGCAATTGCACCGACTAAATCTAAGCCGGCCATTCTGTTTCATCCTTCCAAGACTCGGATTTCATCCTCTGTCAATCCATACAACTCATACACAGCTTCATCGATACGGCGGTCGATAGTTTGGCATTGCATTTCGAGACGGTTGGTTTCAGCTTCAGTTTTGGCATTGGTAAGCTTTTCTTTCGCATCCAACATTTGTTCAACGAGTTTTACGATGTGATCGTGGCGGAACTTGTCCTGCGCGTTGTCAAAGTTGATTGTACGAATTGGAAGCTTTCGTACGTTTTCTGCGAGTACTTTTGCAAAGACTTTTTCTTTATTCAGCGATAAACCGTTGTGAAGGAAGTTCAATAACCGTCCATTAAGAACTCCGAGAATAAATAGGGTGTCTTCTCTTGTGTCTTCCTTCTTTTGTATTCCGTACGCAAGTGAGTCAAAGTAGAACCCCTTGGCGTCAAAGCTGGCAACTAGTTTATCAGCGGTCTTTCGGATCAAGATCTTATTTCGTTCATAAATTTCTGGCGTCCTCAATGCGAAGTCGATTTTCTTCTGTGCCGTCATCCCCGACTTCGACCTTATATCAGACAGCTTGATTCGTTTCCTTAAAGAAGGATCATAGTTGACCCACGTGCCGGACCATTTTATCGAGTATCTTTGGATGTCTCTACCTAAAACCATCTCTCGATGTCTATGCGTCTCACGCTTATTGCTGAGCAATATGTGTCTCACATTTCCCGGATTCAAGCCATTTGAAACTGATGCTAGTTCGTCTAATCTCAACGTCGATACCCTGAGCCGAAGCCCACCTTTGGCAAACCGCACTTCTGAATCATCGAGAAGTTCTTTCTGACTTATTTGACTTTCTTCGATTACCCGTTCCGCTGGAAAAATATTCTCAACTGTTTTGTAATACAGAATGTTGTGATGTGGGTTCGAAGTAGTTTCAGCAAAAAAAAGAATGCTGTCGCCCACCTCTGCCTCTGCAAAAACCTTGTCTCGTATCTCTACGATTAGTGGGATCGAATATCGCAAAAGCAGAAAGCGTCTTGCCTCTGCAAAGTATGTATTGAACACGAGCGACTTTGGAATGATGAAACCTAATCTACAGTGAGAAGCTTTCAACAATTTTAATCCCCGTTCAAGCATCAGCATATACGTGTTTAGTTTGTATGCTGTCATTTCAAAGCTCCCACCGGTGAAATACTTCTTCTCCAAAGGGCGATCAGAACCAATCAGAGAATACGGCGGATTCCCCACCACAGCATCGAACCCGCCCTTTTGCATAATCGCAGGAAAGACGTCGTTGAAATCCATGGGCTTCAGGTCATGGTCGATAGTAGTGTCAAATAGTTCGCCATCAAGAATATCCCGTCCGATAAGCGAGTTGCCGCACACAATATTTTGTCTCAGGTCAGGCAATATCTGCCCTTTGAATAAGCCAAGCTGATGGGTTTCTTGAAGTGTTGTTTCTTCAAGAAGTTTCAGATAGAGCGATAACTGGGTCACCTCTGTTGCCTGAAAATCGAGATCCACGCCATATATGTTGTTTGCAAGAATTTCCCTTTTCTTCTTCAACGTGAGATGTATTTTGCCATCTCTTGTAAATGTATCATCCTTTCCTCTTTTGTCGGGATGGTCGATATACCACTGCGTATGATACTCCAGAAGTCGTTGATATACTTCGATGAGGAATGAGCCTGAGCCGCAAGCAATGTCGCCGAATGCCATCACCACAATTTCTTTCGGCGTCTTGCCTTCAATGAGTTTCCCCACCGTCTCATTCACTATGTAACGCACGACATATTGTGGCGTGTAATAAACTCCACCGGCTTTGCGGACTTCCGGCTTTTCCTCAATGCTCACCCGCTTTGCAGTAGCATGGACAACTTTGCCAAGGAAACGTTCGTAAATGCTACCCAAGATAGAGATAGGTATCTGGTTGAAATCGTACGGCGAGGATGGATCTGCAAGTTCATCGCAAATATCGACAAAGAGATTATCATCCGGTGGGCTGAACTCTTTGCCATCAAGGAGTTTGTGTGGTTTGAAAACAAGGCCGTTGTATTTCGGCTCCAGGCGTTTGCACAACGCGAGAAATGCATTCCACGCCGATTTGTGAGTCCTGAAATTAATTATCGCTGGTTCCTCAATGCCTTTATCTTCCAGAAACCGAATAAAGACCAGCCGATCTAGCGTCCGTTGCACAGCCTCCGTAAGCTCCTCCCCCTGCAAATTCTCGTTCGCTTTCTTAAATGCCTTCGCAAGTGATTCGCGGTAACCATCAAGCTCTTCAAGAAATGCTTCATCAACAGGCTGATAGCCACCCTTGAACAGTCCACGTTGAATCGCTTTTCCGCGGGGTTTAGGTAATGTTGCTGCATACTTATCAATAGATCCGCCGGCTACGGCTTCACGCCCTAACAAGAAAAATATTTCCGCAAAATTATCCTTGTCCGAATATTCAGTGTAGCGTAGAACTCTGATTTTGCGATCTAATGCGGTATCAATATCCGGTTTATACCGGCAATCGAGGATGTGGAATTCTTCAAAGTCCGTAAGGATTACTAATGGGGTGCCGGCGTTCCATCCATAGCGTATCGCCTGGTGATAGTTTTCGGGATTAGTAAGGTCGCGTGCTGGCTTTTTGGCTTCGACGAAATATTTTACGTCTTGGTAATTGGGAGCAATGAAAAAGGCATAATCAGCACGACGCTGGGAACCGCTTGTGGAAATTCTATTTTCAATTTTGACTTCTTGCTGGTATGGGTTTTTTTGGACCGTGTGCGTTACATCCCATCCAAGCGCAGTGAAGAACTTATCGATGAAATCCTGTCGAACTTGTGCCTCTCGGTAAGTAGGACTGAGATAGGCTGCTTCCTGGGCTTGGAAATCTTTAACGAGTTGTTTTACAATTTCAAAGGCTTGTTCCACTATCTAATTTAGTATGGTTGATAAAGTCGAAATAATATGCCCAAAATATACGGAATCGCCATGCCAAATGTGGGAGAGTCGATGGTGCGGCTTTTTATCTGTTTATTAGATCCGTCAGTCTACTCCCAGCTCGTCATTACAATCTATATCCAGCCCTTCTGTTTGGCTGCTGTCACTATTGCCCGGAAATCTCTCTGGGGGATCAAGGTGGCAAACTGACCGAAGACCCATTTCCCTCTCATCCTCGGTTTCTTTCCAATGATGTAATAGGCCAATCGGAACTCACTGCTATTGTCATCAACATAGACAATCTTTTGTAGCACTATTATTTTGTGAGGAGCATTAAATTGAGTGTGAACTATCTCGTCATCGATGACGTATCTCACCAACCTACCATCTGACGACTTACGTTTACCTCGACGGCCGATGTTCGATCTCAAAGGTGGGTACTTGATTTTCATCGATAACATCCTTTCAATATTAGTTTATAAGGGCAACGCAGGGACGCATAGTATATCAGCGAACAACTCATCACTTCTGCGATTCCACTCATACACCAATCGCCCGTGGCAAAAGATGTTGAACGAGGATTTTGATGGCCGAGATCATACCAACGTCGTATTTTTACTTGTTATGCGCAGGCAACCACACCTTCATTCTTTACATTTCCAATCCTGATAGTCGAACTGCATGTTTCCAGAAAGGTATCAAGTCGGAAGTAACCTTTGCGATTCTGTCAGCCAGTTGATTGATTTGTCCTTCTGTGAAATCCTCGACTTTATAGGTGGGTCCCTTTCGATTCCTGGATTCAATTCGAGTGCGAATTGGCAGAACAGGAAAACCTGAGAGCACTGCCGACAAGATCCAACGAGAGTGAACTACCCGATTGCGCTCCTGCGCCAGTGTGAAAACGCTATCTAAGATGCTCTTGAAACGTCTTGGGTCAGGGAGTTGTCGCTCGCTGTACAGCCAAACCACCGCATCTATGAGGCGATTTAGAGGAACATCAGTCGTGAAGGCTTTCCCTACCCAGGGCTCCTTTGGATTCACAAGCAAGTCACCAATCTCTGCAAGTAGTTGCTCCAGTCTGCCCGTTTCGACGGTTACTCTTCCGATTGCAGCAAGGAGCGCAGGATCATCTTTGGGTTCTCTCACAATTAGTCTAGCTCAAGTTATTATGAGTGTGGTTGCTTGCGCATAACGTCCACCAAAAAGAAGTCGTTGCTTTCGTTCGCTATAAAAGTTGCGAAGCATCGAGTCATTGAGCGAAAGCAATGAAGCGACCACCTTGCATATACAATATGGAGCTTCCTTTTTTGGGGTTGCTATGCGCATGTGCGTGGCTACGTTTTGAAACGAATGAGTGTGCCACTATAGCCACGCCGTATTACTTGCCATAAGCGAACACTCTTACTTGGTATTTCCAGCCGCCTTTAAATAGAGTCCCGAGGAAGGTGGGTTCCTCGAAAACTATTTGCATCCGAGCGGTCTGAAGGGATTTGAAATATTGTGTCGTGGTTTGCGTGTAAGTGTTATCGCCTTGGGAGATGCTTGCTTCCATTGCAACTGTACCATCTCCCCCATCGTTGCGAACGTCGGCCCACACTCTTAGAGAATAATCGAAAAGTTTAGATGACAGATCATCTCCTCCTTTGTCCACAATTACAGGATTAGGCGGGGCAAATGCACGATAGACCGACTGCCAATTCAGCACAACAACGACGGCGGCGAGAGCAATCAGCAATCCAACGATTCGTAGTAGCGGCGGGGACTTCTTACGGATTGTGACAGAAACAGCTGACAAAAAGACGAATAAGAAAGCGAGCAGCAGAGTAAGTTTTCCTATACTGAGGTGTTCTAACATTGTGCCTCCTATCAAGTTGAGAGTTCGTGGTTAAGTTTCAGTAGCCACGCATTGCGTATAACATCTGTAATGACACAATATTGCATATACATTTCTTCTGATTGTCGAAGCAGTAAAGCAAGAATCGATGGTAAGTTTGCCAATTCCACTCCTTAAATTTACTTCGAGAATCTACAAAACATTTCGGGCATTGTCAACTTCTGGGATCGCCAATAAATAAATCTAAAAAAATTCTAGAAATCACTCATTCTATCTGGATATTCGATGCCTACCCCGTCTTCAGATCGAGAGTAGAAAGATGTTAGGGACTCCAGTATGCGGTAGTGACGATGGGACCCATTTGGGTCCTCTTTTCTGGCATAAGAACCAAGATGTCATTCTATAACATCTTGGAGTACCTATGAAATACTGCACCCGAACTGTAACCTGGCGTTTTCAGGAATCGAAAGAAACGATTCCAGAGCTTGCCGATAAATCACGATTGACGATCCGATCCCCTCAAGATGTAATCGACAACTACAGATCATTGTTCAAGGATCATGTCCGTGAACGCTTTATAGTGTTTTGGCTGAATTCTGCAAACCGTGTCTTAGGATTTGAAGTAATCTCCGAGGGAATATTGAACAGTTCCCTCGTTCATCCACGCGAAGTATTCCGCGGAGCTATCGTAATCACTGCTGCCAGTATAATACTTGCCCACAACCACCCTTCCGACAATGCTGAACCTTCCGCAGAAGATATCCAGATCACTAAGCAGATAGTTGAATCCGGCAAGATCGTTGGCATAACGGTCAACGATCACATCATATTTGCTGGCAACTCTTACACATCGTTTGCTGAACGAGGAATACTATAAGAAAGGAGATATCATGTTTGCAATCATCGATTGGATGACATTCAGTTTTGTTGTCGAAGCTGAATCGGGGTCCATAATGACCTGGGATTCAAAAGAAGAAGCCGAGAAGTACGCGGAGGAGGAATTACAAACAGGCTTATGGAAAGTCATTGAGGTTCCACCGTTTGCCTCCGCCTTCAAGCCATAGAATATGGTATAAGACAGAGGTGGCGCTGCCATTGTTCTAATCAATCATTGGAAGCCATTCATCCTGTAAATCATTTGGAGAACCCCCGTAATGGAAATCAATAGGAAGTACAAACTCGAAAAAGCCGTGTCACTTGATGAAACACAGACATCTCTTACCAATATTTTCGTTACCCGCAGACATGCAGCCGCAACGAACGGTCATATACTGGCAATTGTGCCGGTTGTTTCCGACAAAAGCGACAAGAAAGGCTGGCTTTCACCTGAAGCGTTGAGACTTGGCCGTAAGGTTACACCAAAGGCATTCGATGCAGTTCAAATCACGCTCGACGGAAAGCAAATTCTGTCCGATGGAACTGCAATTACAAGACCAGACCGAAATGTAAAGCCGCCAAGCTTGTACAAGATACTCCGGAACGCACATAAGAAGAGAAAGATTCGTTTCGGCATCAACGTATCCTTTCTAAAGGATCTTGCCGATTCGCTTGGCTCTGAACAAGTAATTCTTGAGATGAGCACACCGGATCAATCAATTCTTGTAAGGCCGCTCAGAGATTCAAACGGCGAGGTGGGGCTTATCATGCCCGTGAAAGTGGGAGATTGACAATGCCACGCCTGGAACGATGTGTTGTAGTCACAACTGACGATAAAGCTGTCGAAACAACCCACTGCGATTCAACTGTCGTGATTGAAGCTTCCGAGTCTCAAGTTATGTATGCGGTTCGCAATAGTTACACAGGCATGATAATTGTCGTTGGAGACTATGAAGAACGGGAAAGAATCATGCGCAAAGCTGCTCGAAGTCAACGATTCATGGAAAGAGCCATCCAAGACGAAGTCCAACGGCTTATGTATTAACTGAACGAACAACAATTCAAGGAGCAACAATGTCTGACAATCTCTACATGCAAAACGGGAGAGCAAGCATGTTTTATACTGGCGAAGTTCCGTGGCACAGGCTTGGAGTTCATCTTCAGAATCCTGCGACAGCTCAGCAGGCAATCGAAGCTGCACGGCTGGATTTCAAGGTGCAACTGAAGCCACTGAAAACAATCATCAACCGGAAGCAGAAGATCGTTCCGAACACATTCGCAACCGTACGAACGGATACAAATGAAGTGCTGGGCGTTGTGGGATCGCGCTATGAGCCCATCCAGAACCGGGATGCCTTCGCGTTCTTCGATGCGCTTGTCGGATCAGATGAAGCAATGTATCACACTGCCGGCGTTTTGGGAAAAGGCGAAAGAATCTGGATCCTTGCGAAACTGCCTTCGCACATTCGTGTAGGCACAAAGGATATTGTCGACCAGTATCTCTTGCTCACAAATTCACACGATGGATCGGCAGTGGTTCGTGCAAAGCTTACGCCTGTACGGGTAGTTTGCAGCAACACGTTGTCGGTTGCATTGGAAGGAAACGAACAAGAAGTCCGTATCCGGCACACTTCAAATGCGGTTCATAAGCTGGAAGAAGCTCATAAGCTTTTGGGCCTGACCAATAGCTTGTTCATGCAGCTCGACACCATCTTCAATCGTATGGCTTTGCGTAAGATCACTGACAAGCAATTGGTCGAATACGTGAAAGCTCTTGTTCCTGCGAATCCGGATGCGAGATTCCAGACGCGCAACGAGAACATCCGAGAAGCGATCATGGAATTGCATGAAACCGGACAAGGTGCCGAGTTATCACGCGGCAACCTCTGGGGCGCATACAACGCCGTAACTGAATTCGCAGACCATGTGCAACACAGCAAGGATACATCCAAGCATCTGAAGAGCATCTGGTTTGGTGGTGGCGAGAAGCTGAAACTGAAAGCTTTCCAGCTTGCCCAGAAGATGTCCATGAACTAGTTTCGGGACGGTTCGTGCCGTTCTGGTGTAAGGCCGGTATCCTCCGTGGTACCGGCTTTTTCATTTCCCTAACAATCACAAAGGATTATTCATGATTCGACTTGAATGTACAACAGCTGGGCACAACAAGTATTACGAACTCGACCTGTTCAAGAACAATGGCCGGGTTACCGTGAAAGGTTTCTACGGAGCAATCGGCCAAGCAGCCAAAGAAGCTATCATCTATGACGGCGACAGCCAACAGGAAGCTATTGCAGAGATGCAAAAGAAGCAGTTGGAGAAACAGCGCAAGGGCTACATCATTGTCGGTAACGGCCAATCATCGCCTGCACCTGTAGAAAAAAAAAGAGTGAAGTCCCGATAATCTGGGCAATGAATGCTCAGGGAGTAAGAGACGAAGAGCATTTTGAGCAACTTATGGAAGATCCAAACTATGTGGCACAGGAGAAGCTAGATGGCATGCGAGCAGTAGCTCACATCACAAAGAACGGGTTGAGAATATTCTCTCGTTCAGCGGGTGTGAACGATTATTCCAGACCGCTTGAAAAGACGAGCGCATTACCACATCTCGCATCGTTACGATTTCCAGAGCTTATCGGGACTGTTCTGGATTCAGAGATACTTCTGCCAGGACAGGATTCAGCAACACTTGCAGGAACTGTTCATCGAAAGAACACGAACGGTGATAGCAGACTCGTAAAGATGTTCGTGTTCGATGTCCTGCATCATTGCCGTCGCGATCTCACAGCACAGGATCTCGACTGCCGGATATCCATTCTTGAAATACTTCAGCCCAAGCTTCAATCGGACCATATCATCATTCTGCCCTACGCCTATTCGACCAAAGCAAAGTGGACTCTCTATAATAAGGTCATGGCGAATCATGGTGAGGGCATCATGCTGAAGAATCGGTACGCCCCATACATCCAAAGCGGAAGACCTGCGAATAACTGGTACAAACAGAAGAAGTCTGCGACGTTCGACTGTGTCATCATTGGATTCACCAAAGGCGCCGGTAAATTCAATGCCAGTATCGGTGCTGTCAGGTTCGGACAATACATCAAAGGTGAGCTTCGAGAGCTTGGCCAGGCATCCGGTATGACAGATTCTATCCGTTCTGATATGTCGCGTTCACCTGAAAAGTACATAGGAAAAGCAGTCATCATCAAAGGCATGGAACGATTGAAATCAGGCGCGATCAGACATCCGCAATACGGCGGACTTCGACCCGATAAGAATCCGAAGCAATGTGTCTTGTATCAGGGTGAACAATAAGCACATCGAAGCCGCAGAAGACGCGCTCACGCCAACTCACAATTGGGACGCTTGTTCTGATGCGGCTTCTTTAATCTCAATAGAACACTCCACAATCAAAGGAATTCACATGAAGATAAACTGGCAGAAAGTGAAGCAAGTTGCAAAAGCCATTCTCAAAATCATTCTAAGGGGGTTATGATGCCACCTTCATTTATGGACGAACTACTCGCAGAAGCTGAAGTCCGGGAAAAAGAAGACCGCCTGGAAATGTCCAGGCTCCGCGCAGATCAAGTTCTTGCTGCTTTAGCTGTTCTGGAATCAAAAGCTACTGAAGTCAACAATCTCGCTGACGAAGAGACTAAGCTAATAGAGGAATTCAGACAGTCAGAACTTCAGAAGATCGAGAAGAAGGCATCATGGCTGGCATGGCAACTCGAAGGATTCATACGAAGTATGAATGCTGAAGACCCATCGTGCAAATCGATTGCACTGCCGCATGGAGTCTTGAAGTTACGCATGGGCCGCGATAAGATCGAAATAACCAACATGGAAACCTTCGTCAAGCTTGCAGAGAAACGCGGTCTTTTGAAGACGGTCCCCGAGTCATTCGAGCCTGACATGCAAAAGACGTTGGCATACGTGAAAACCAACGGTTTTCTGGCCGGAGTTACGTTGATTCCGGCGGAATCCAAATTCTCATACACAACAAAAGGAAACGGTAATGGAAAAGCAGAACAATCCGAAGCTGGAACTGAAGCTGAATGAATCTGTCCGTGTCAAGCTCTTGAAGGACAGATGTTACGAAGGCCAGAACGCATACGGACCCTTCTATCTCTACAGCGTTTCGACAGGTAACGGGGAAATGTCATTCTTCGCTCCTGCCGATATTCATCAACAGATAATCGGCCATGAGTTGCACGCTGGGTCCGAGTTCATCCTGCACAAGAAGGCGGCGCAGAACGGCAAGAAGATCACGGGCGAACTCGTATTCGAAGCTGTTCCGGGACAGGTTTCTGTGAAACCTGTAAATGGCAACGGAGCGGACAAGTTCAAGGAGATCATGCAGCAGTCCTTACAGGATGCGATTGATATCACCAGGTCCATGAAGGATGTGCCATTCCAGGCAGAAGATCTCCGGTCAATTTGCTCCTGTCTCTTCATCGCGCGCACCAAATCCAATGGCCATTCATTCTAACAATTGAAAGGAACCAACGTGATAACTGTAATTAACGCAGCAGACGATCAGTTTGATCTGGAAGGGGTCAATTCTATTGGTCCTACGTTTGCAATCTCGAAAGACCAAGATCTCGTCTTCAATCACCAAACCACTGCTACTGACAAATTGCTTTCTCCGAAGCTGTCAGCTGAACAAGAAGCGAAGGTCGTTTCAGACCTTCTGGTCGATGAAGAAGTGACCATTTGTTTGAGCGTTCTCGGAATGTTCGAGATCGTCGACGTGGACAGGTACGCGGAGCTTTCCGATCTTGATTTCGACGAAGACTTCTACATCGGCGGCACGGTCTTGGAAGTGCGTCCAGGACAGCTACATCTTCAGACTGAGGACGAGGATTCGATGTGGATCATGTTCAAACACATTGATTCAATCGAATTCGCGGAAGCGGCGGAGCCGTACGAAGTCGAAGACGAGACGGAAGAGGAGTAATTCAGGTCGGTAGACAAACGCAATGGGGACAACCAGTAATGGTTGTCCTTTTTTTATCGTAAAGGTCTGAGAGTGTAGGGCGTTTTTGGGCATGTGTAAATAGAAAACCCCGCTCGAATTGAACGGGGTTTCGATGAATAAGAACGTGAGCGGTTTATTTCAGCAGCAAAAGCTTTCTTGTTTGCGTGAACGCCTTCGTTTGCAGGCGGTAGAAATAGATCCCACTGGGTACATTCACTGCATTCCAAGTTATCGATTTAACCCCGGCAGTTTGTTCACCGTTGATAAGTGTGGCAATTTCTCTTCCAAGTACATCAAGAATTTTCAGCGTGACCTGGCCTTGAGTCGGTAGTTGATAGCTGATTGTAGTGCCCGGATTAAATGGATTCGGATAGTTCTGTGCCAGCGAGAAGCTCTCAGGGATTCTCGGCGTCTCTATTGAACCTATCCCCGTTACGATTCCCATTCTGACAAGATGAACTGTACCATATGGATCATGGTTTCTTGGACCATCCAAACCGATATCACCATTCAATGAATCATGAGCATAAGTACCAACTAGGGTAAATTCATCCCAAGTACTCCACAAGCTATCCACATTGTGACCGACAGTATCTCCCGTCTTTATATGACCTACAAATATCCCTGAGTCAGCATACACTCTTCCAGAAACAGGGGGAACCAATCCTGTGGCCGAAACAATCTGGCCCTGATTATCCAAACGAATTGTCACATTTAATTGACCGGCAACGGGAGAATTTAACACGCCGACCAATGAATCGGTCAGAGCGCCAGGGCTGAGTATTTTAGAAAAACTCATAATTGTTCCCAACAGATTCAGTGTTGCGTTATTTTCAGAAATCAGTTGGCCCGAAAACTGAGTTGTATCTATTCCTCCATCAAGACTGTGTATTATCAATGTTCCTGAAATCACTCCACTACTTGCAGAGACAGAATAACTGCTGCCATCGACCGTACCAAATGTGCAGCAATCGGTTATAGTACCGTTGCCATCAAATCCGATATAGAATATTGTACCTTCCAGACCAATACTTACTGGGACGGTATGCGCAAACCACTGTCCATTCAAAGTGGCATTTGAATACTGTGCAAATAACGGACTTGCGGACAGAAGGGTAATGAATGCCAACATCATTATTTTTGTAACTAATGTTCTCATAACGAATCTCCTTTCAATTGTTGAAACGGCAATTGCAGTTAATAATCGCAACCACGCATTTCATGTTCCTGAACTGTGTTCGGATGGGCATTACGACGTGAAGTGTGCTCGAAAGGCGGTACAGTGGGCACGGTTCACCTTTGCCCTCTAGAATAACACAAAACCCATCGCGCATTTGCACAATGGGTTGTCAAAGAACGGCTAGAAATGATGACACAAGGTAATCAATTCATGAGAGAGAGTCAAACATGGTTTGAATCGTAACTGCTACTCCGAAGGTGTTGGTGTGAGGTTTGATGATTGCGCGTCAGGTTGGGCTGTGGGTTAGGCTGGCGCTTTAGCTGACCAAAGGCGCAGCATATAATTGAAATCAACTTCTCCCTTTCCATGAAGACGAAAAATCTCGCAAAGAAGACCTTCCGCTATCACTAAAGCTTGGTGACCATCTTCGATACTAAGCTTTTCAAAGTGATCTATGTTGACCGCCCCCTGAATTTCCATGCCTGGGACTTTGATTGTTTCGTGAGTACTAACAAAATGTATTAATGAATTGCGAAGATCCTTCAACCCAATAAAAGACTTTCCTATTCCAGAATTCAATTTAAGCTCACTACCTAAGATAGTTTTCGGCCAGTTTTTTAATTTATAATCAAGCGATTTTCTGCCATCCACCGTTTCGAGGAAATATTGTTCGTTGCGGTTGAATTCTTTTTCACTCACCACTACTCGGAAGTATAAATTCAGAAACGTTTCGACTGCCGTTACGGCTTGAAAGATGCAGAGAACCACTTGTTGACGTATGATGTCGGGGTCTTTGATGTTGTCGAGGCTGTAAACGAGTCTTCGTAATATTTTGAAGTAGTGACATACCATTGTATTTGGAGATGCGAGTGTCATGTTTCCTTTTATAATGATGGAAAGCGCACAGGTTTAGCGAACCGGAGCTTTCGCCCAAATGTGAATCATTGCCCAATTAAAGGAACGAGCTTGTGCTTTTTTGATCCGTACAAATCATCGGCTTGTCTTAGAAGGACGTTCTCCATATTTATCGAATGTATCAGCCCATGAAATATGCCCATCGAACACCTGCAGTGCGCATCCATTGTCATGTTTGGTTTCAGCTTCAAAGTACTTTGATGAAGCTAAGGCGATCAGATAGACTTTCAAGTTTTGGTCGTTAAGCAAATCCCGGATGTCTTTTGCGTCTTTCTTGAAGGTTTGATTTTGCTCGACATCTAACGGCTCATATGCTTTCGCCTCGATGACAATAATCGTGTCTGGACTGAATAGGCAAAGGTCGAAAGTCCGCTTCGGCGAAAAAGAGGATTTATGCACATGTTCTCCTTGGTGCCACAAGTAGTCTCGATAAAAACATACTTCAACGCCAATATCCCACTCATCCGTTGATTCAATACTCAAACCGGCTTTCTCCGCGACCAATTCCGCAAACTGCCTGGGATTACCTTTTGCGTTTTGATAAAGTATAAAACAATAGAACCTCTCTTCGCGTGATAGATCATTCCACGAAAGACCATTGAAGTATGGAATACCCATTGTTCGAATCCTTGTATTAATTTGTCCGGCTAGCGTTCTCGATCAGCTTGAGCGAGTGGTTAGGTGACACACCGAAACATTTGAACGTCTTCATTTGGCTAAGCGCCTTAAGACTTCTGGGACGGTGGCAAACAAGTAATTATAGTTGTCTTCTTCAAGGGAATGTTGCTGAGCCAGAATACAGATTGGAAGTGATGGATATTGTTTTTCCACTCTAATGAATGTTGCCGGAAAGTGTTGGACTTCATCCAAGTCGCACCATGCGACAGGCAACAAAGCGAAGTTCGAATCTCCCTTTTCGAGATGCAATTTCCCAATTTTTGACATGAGTTTATCTTCTATGCGTTTTGACAGAAAAATGTATAGATCGTCTTCATTATGGATCTTGCCATCCCCAAAGTGTATGTTCAGAACTTCAATTTGAAGAATTGTTTGAGAACTTGCTCTAAGAATTGCAAAATCTGCCTTCTTTCCGGAAGGTAGAGCCGTTTCAACTTCCGTCAATCGAAATGCCGATCCTTTGAGAATGTTTAGCAAGGCAACGAATTCACCGACAGGATCAAGATAGAATGACCTTTTGCGATCAAAATTTGAAAGGATATTGATTGCAGACATTCTCAATCGGCTATGATGGACTTTCGGAATAGTAAGAAGAATCTGTTCGCAGAGGTATTCGATAAATCTTAGAAAGGCAATGTGCGATTTGTTGCCTGACTCCGCGCATTTGATGACATCGTATATCGTTGTTCCAACGGTTATCGAGCTAGCGGTTTTAATAGTACTGTCGATGTGATTGGTCCTCGCGACGAATCGTCTTTCTATTTTGTCCCACTCGCCAGTGGATAGATTCGCAAGTGAGAATAGCGAAGGACAATGTTTGAGTACGCGTTCGCGAGCTGATGGCATGCTATTAATCAATGTTATTAGTGTTCCCTAATGCACCGGAGCTCTGCTGTGGCGACGAATCTGTTGTTCGTTGTAGTTCATTACTTAGTCGGGATCAGTTTGTGCGAGTGGTTAGCTCGTTGCCTAACGTGAGACATAATGTTAGCCTGCAATATATCCAATAATAGCACCACCGATTGCGCCGATCACAATAATTGGAACATACTTCTTCGTGATTATTGCAGGGGGTAAACTCAATACAAGCCCCAGTATCAAACCATTAAGCCAACCAAACCACGGAAGAGAAACGTTACAGATCACGAATCCTATTCCAAATCGATGAATGAAGGCACCAGCCATCGCTCGTTTCTTCTCCTCGATTTTAAGCGGAATCATTGTCGCAACCGCTATGGCACCAAAAGCTAAACCGCAAATTATCCCAAGAACGATTCGTGACATAAAAATACTCCTTTCATAATTTGGCGAACTAGGGGTAGTGGGTTACTTAGTAATTCTTCTGCACACTCCGCAAAGCATGTCGCTGTGTTGGGATGTGTCTGCCTCATGTCGTAAGGTAATGAAATGCGTGGGGAAAGTCCATCTCAGGGATTTTGATATGCATTCAGACCGACCCCCCTCCTCTTCAAATTGGATCAGAATCCCCAATAATTGTGGCGTAGGGACACATTTTAAGCTCGTTAGAGATGAAATCTCTTTGTGTGGCATCCAGCTTTCCAGTCAAATTTGCCAAGGAAAATGGATGTGGGGACATTCATTGAAACTTGCTGTAAACTCGGTCGTTTGCAGTGCATCCAAGTGCCCATTCTTCCAAAGGAGCAAACAGAGCTATTTCTCTTCCATCTGACGGAGCTTTTTCCAGTCTATTTTAGGTTTTTTCATTTCTAATTCCTTTCCAATTGAACAAAAACAACTAATAATAACACAAAAGCAGAACTGCTGTCTACGAAAGCTGTCTCTGATAGCTGTTGGTTACATTTGGTTACACTTCACATGATCGATAGTGTGAGACGTTCAAAATCACTGTCTCACGCATCGTCTCACTGTCATTTTTGGCGATTCTGTTATGGATTAGCCATTTTGAACCATTTAAGGAGACAGTGAGACAGTGAATTCAAATATATGTCTCCCTCTATACGCTGAAGATGCTTACTAAGTATTCTCATTAGTAATAATCTCCTATATACATACATATATTTTCTTAATTATCATCTCACTATCTCCTTTTTCTTTATTCTGGTTTAGTTTGGCCATTTTTGACGTGAGACAGTGAGTGAGATAGTGGTGAGACAGTCAATTCACTGTCTCACTTTTATCAATCTCGTATGTTGCGGTATAGTAAATGCCATCCCTATGATTCTTGCCATCATCTTCCACTGTCCATCCGGCATCCTCATGATCTTCCCCCGATTTTTCGGACACAAAAAAAATGATATATTCTCTGGAACGAAAGGAGTGTCCGAACCATGGAAACAGAAAAGAAAGCCCGTCGTCGATTCGATCGCCAATTCAAGCTTGATGCAGTTCGTTTGGTGGAAGAGGGCGGTCGAACCATCGCCGAGCTGTCGCGGGACTTAGGCGTCAGTGGGAACCAGCTTCGACGATGGCAAGACAAATTTGGCTCTGTGAAGCCCAGTAAGGCAACAACGGCAGAAGGCATGGAGAACGAGAAGCTGCGCCGAGAGCTCTTGCAGGTGAAGGAGGAGCGCGAAATCCTAAAAAAAGCGTTGGCCGTCTTCTCGCGACGGCCCGGATGAAGTACGAATTCATTGCCGAATATGCACAGGTGCATAGCGTCGCTTTGATGTGCAAGGTACTCAAAGTATCCCGGAGTGGTTATTACAGTTTTGCGCGGGGTGATAAGAGTGCCCGCGAGATGGCCAATGAGAAACTCCTGGAGCAGATCCGGAGCGTTCATAACGATAGCCGTGAGTCCTACGGCAGCCCGCGGATATTCCGGGAGTTGAAGGCCAAGGGTGAGAGTTGCGGTAGACATCGAATTGCTCGTTTAATGGCCAAAGGGGGCATTGTAGCCCGTGTTCATCGTCGGTTTCGGGTGACAACGCGTAAAGATCCAAAAGCACGCTATTCCCCGGATAAACTCCAACGGCAATTTGACATCGCCACGCGTCCTCACCAAGTGTGGATGAGCGATATCACCTACATCTGGACCGTAGAAGGATGGCTGTATCTGACCGTTGTCCTGGATCTTTTCACCCGGATGGTCGTCGGTTGGGCAACCGGCATTCGAATCGATGCCGAACTGGTATGTCGCGCAATCAACAGCGCTCTCGTAACTCACAGACCAACAACCGAAGTCATTTTCCATTCGGACCGAGGAAGCCAATACACCAGTGCAATGATCGAGAAGCTCCTGGCAAGGAATCATCATCTACCGCTCATTTCCAGTCATGGGACGAGCTGCTACGATAACGCGGTCATGGAATCATTTTTCCACACCTTGAAGACCGAGTGCGTTCACGGCGAGCCATATCTGCCACGAGAGGCCACACACCAACGGCTGTTCAATTACATCGAGATCTTCTATAACCGAAAGAGATTGCATTCCTCGCTGGGGTACTCTACACCGTTGATGAAGATCGAGAGTTATGAATTACAAAAAAGCAAAGAACTTAATTCACTGTCCGAAGAAACGGGGCAATAGCATCAAGCGTTTTCTTGCCATCTTTTAGACGTTTCGAGAGCTGCATGGTACTTTTATATGAATACTGAAAACCTCTGAGTTGGCATACCTTCGAAAATGTGGAATGAAAATCCTTTGCAAACCCTTGCACTCCAACACTGCCATCCTCTTGGCATTTCGTTATAGTTACATCAAGATTATTTATGACGGTAGATCCACCGAACTTCTTTTTATTCTCTTCGTATTTGATCAATTCCTTCTTCATAATGTTCAGGTAAAGCAGAATAGGATTCGATTCATTTGTTGTCTTATTTGACAAGCCATTCTGAGTTTCGATCCACTCACCGGCAAGGTCCCAGATATCCGTTTTATCATCCCACGCCAGGAGCAATTCCTGTGCAACCAACATCATTATTGT